>NZ_OZ257252.1:4472500-8180307 GCF_965279615.1 Runella sp.
AACCTGTACCGTCGGCCTGTTCAAGGTGTCCACCCGTGGGCAATTCCGCACTTCGGTCAAATACACCTATATTATCCAGTCCTAAAAATCCTCCTGCAAAGATGTTATTTCCTTCTGCATCTTTGCGATTTACCCACCACGTAAAATTGAGAAGTAATTTGTGGAAAATACGTTCTAAAAAGGCTACATCGCCTATTCCATTTAAGTCTCTGTCTATTTCATATACTTTCCACGTAGCCCAGGCATGGACCGGCGGATTTACATCGGAAAAATTCCATTCATAAGCAGGAAGCTGCCCATTGGGGTGCATATAATACTCACGCAGGATAACTGCCAATTGACGTTTGGCAAAATAAGGATCTAAACGAGACAGCGTAACGGTATGAAAGGCCAAATCCCAAGCCGCAAACCAAGGATATTCCCATTTATCCGGCATTGAAAGAATATTCGCCGTATACATGTGCTTCCAGGTAAGGTTACGGGGGTACGCGCGACCTTTAAACTCAAAAGGCATTTTAGGATCCCCTTTGAGCCATTCATTTACATTATAATAAAAGAACTGCTTGTTCCAGAGCATCCCGGCAAATGCCTGCCGTTGAATGTTCCGAAGCTCCGGATCAGTTACATTCTGTTGAAGATCGTCGTAAAACTCATCCGCTTCCTGTTGACGTAATTTAAATATTTCATCAAAGTCGCCGAACGCATTTGGCTGATGGGTTTGATTGGAAAAACGCAACCGAATCGAAACACTTTCTCCCGCAGGCACTACTTTCTTAAAATGGCCTGCGGCTTTGGAGCCTATCTGATTGGGATTAACATATTGTTTTTTTCCCGTTACTATATAATTATTGATTCCATCTTTGGCGTACGGATTCGCATTGGGCTTTCCGAAAATGCGCTCGCTGTTGGTTTCATTTTCACAAAAAAGCAACTCGTCAGCTCCTTCCAAAAACAATTTGTATTTACCCAACAAACGATGGTTCACTTCGATCTGGCGATTGGCGATTCCGTTTAGTATTGGCTTATAGTTAAACTGCTCATATCCCCACGACCACGTATTCCGAAACCAAAGCGTTGGCAAGATCGTCAGCGGGGCTTCTTTTGTGTAGCGATTATGAGCCGTTATTTTGATGAGGATGTCGTTTTCATCAGCCTTTGCGTATTCAATAAAGATATCGAAATAACGGTTATCATTGAAAATGCCGGTATCAATGATCTCATATTCAGGCTGAAGGCGGTTTCGCTTACGGTTTTCTTCGGCAATTTTGGCATAAGGAAACGCTGTCTGAGGGTATTTGTAGAGCATTTTCATGTAAGAATGCGTAGGAGTACTGTCTATGTAATAGTACAACTCCTTTACATCTTCCCCGTGGTTTCCTTCCGGACCGGTCACTCCATAGAGGCGTTCCTTAATAATAGGATCCTGATGGTTCCAAAAACCAAATGCCAAACAGATATGACCTTTGTTGTCGGAAATACCTCCAAGGCCATCCTCACCCCAACGATATGAATAGGAACGCGAGAGTTCATGAGAAATAAAGCCCCAAGAGTCGCCCCAATAGCTATAATCTTCTCGAACGGTACCCCATTGGCGTTCGGCCAAATAGGGACCCCATTTTTTCCAACCTTTATTATCGGCTCGCGCATGAATACGCTTTCTTTCGGCAGTATCTTTCATCGTAAGTTAATGTGGGTTAACCGGGAATCACAAAAATAGTAGAATACCTAATACGTTTTTGTGCAAATTTGTGTCCAATAAGCATTTATTAGCCCTTACCTCAATGAATTTTTCCTATTTTTTTCGTTGCAAGTTGGTATTTCTGTTAAGTTTCAGTTTAAGCCTGCCCGGTTTTTCTCAGATTTATTCTCCTAAACCGGTTACCGCGTTGTTGGGCGCAATGGATGAAGAAATCGAATTATTGCGTCAATCCTTGCAAAATCCAAAAGTAAAAGTTGTGCACGGGATTCCGTTTTATGAGGGCAAAATCGGTAAACACCGCGTTGTCATTGTAAAAACGGGAATCGGTAAAGTCAACGCTACCATGACTGCGGCCTTTCTGCTTCAAAAATTTCGCCCGAAGCGTCTCATTTTTACGGGAATTGCGGGCGGGCTGCAGCCAGATCTCAATCCCGGTGATATTGTGATCGGTAAACAAACATTACAATATGATTTCGGACGATTCGCCAATGACAGCCTCCTAACCGGAAGAACTCGAAACCCGATCAACCAAGCATTAAATCCTTTGTTTTTTCAAGCAGACTCGTTGTTATTGGCTGCTGCACAAACGGCCGTTAAAACAACTGAATTTAGAAAGATGGAAAATCAGGCCAAACCTCCTTATATAATAATAGGTACGATTGTGACGGGCGATCTGTTTGTGACATCTGAAACAAAGGTCAAAGAGCTTCGTGCTAAGTTCAATGCCGATGCGACTGAAATGGAAGGTGCCGCCGTAGCTCAACTTTGTTGGCAACAGCAAGTACCCTGTTTAGTAATAAGAAGTATGAGTGATAAAGCCGACAGCAAAGCGCAGGAAAGTATTGAGAATTTCAAAAAAACGGCTTCTTACAATTCTGCACAACTTTTGATAAATATGTTATCGAAACTGCCTGATTAATAAACTTTTTGCATTTAATTTGCTCTCCACCCTTTACATTTTAACAATCGGTTATGCGAAAAATCAAATGGTCTGCCTTAGGATTAGCGCTTTTAGTCGTCATTTTCTTATTAGGCGTTTTTGCTTTCTACAACGGCCGCGACCGTCACCCTGATTATGCACTCAATTTGGACATTAAAGCCTCCAAAGATTCCGGCACGTATAAAGCAGGATTTGCCGCTTTGAAAATTACCCCGGAAGTATTGGAGAAGTGGACTGATAAAAACAATGACGCAGCCTTTAATCCAAAAGACGGCGATACGTTTGAAGACAAAAACGGGAATGAAAAATTTGACACTTACTGGATGGCCGGATTCAGTAAAAAACGCGCCGCCAACGGTGTCCATGACGATTTATGGGCAAGAGCAATGATATTGGACGACGGTCATACGCGCTTAGCCGTCGTTGCGATTGATTTAATTGGTTTTCCGCACACGAATGTAGTGAACGTCCGTAAAAAACTCGCTGATCAATTTGGCATTACCTATACTATTATATGCAGTACGCATAATCACGAAGGGCCTGATATGCTTGGTTTATGGGGCGATAGTGTTGTAAAAAGAGGCGTAAACCCGGTGTATGAAAAATGGGTAGAAGACAGAATTGTTGAATCTATCGGCATTGCGGTAAAAAATCTGAAAGAGGCACATCTTCGTGTGGCGCAGGATCTGTCAGGGGCGGATTCTCTTAATATGGACACCCGTAAACCTATCGTAAAAGATGACGGTGTGTATATTCTCCAAGCGACCGATACAAAATCAGATTCAACGTTGGGCGCTTTTGTCGTGTGGGGGAATCATCCCGAAACCATGTGGAGTCGCAATACGATGATTACCTCCGATTTTCCACATTATGTTCGTGAGGGTATTGAAAAAGGGGTATATGATGAGAAAAAGTTGGCAAAAAAAGGACTGGGCGGCGTTGTCTTATATGCTTCCGGCTGCGTTGGCGGTCTGATGACCACTCGCCCGGCCGTTAAGATCAAAGACCCTTTTAAAAATGTTTATTTTGAAGACCCCACCTTTGAAAAGATCAATGCGCAGGGAACTACGCTGGCGTTGTTGGCACTCAATGCGTTAGACAAGGCTGAACCGGTAGCGGGAGGTATAAATCTTTTGGCAAAAACGATTGAACTGCCTGTGGGAAATATTCTTTTCCGTTTGGGAATTGCATTGGGCGTTATAGAAGGGGGCTACAGCAGTTGGGGCCATATGCGCACCGAAGTAGCCGCTTGGACTATTGGGCAAGTCAGTTTTATTAACATTCCCGGTGAGCTTTATCCTGAAATAGCCAATGGAGGCATCGAAACGCCTAAAGAAGGTGACTTTAAATTGGCAAAACCCGTCGAAACCCCTCCATTGCGCAGCTTAATGCCGGGCAAGTATAAATTTGTTTTAGGGTTAGCCAATGACGAAATCGGTTATATTATTCCTAAATCGGAATGGGATAAAGATGCTCCTTACTTATATGATTCTCCCAAAGCACATTATGGAGAAGTAAATTCTACCGGTCCGGAAACGGCGCCGATATTACATAAAACATTGAAAGAAATGCTCGAAAAGCTACCGAAGTAGTTATTTCTAATTTGTATTCCAAAAATCGACCTCTTCAAAGGTCAAAAACTTCATCAATTATGACAAATCGCGAATTTCATCAGCAACTGCTGGACCAACTCCAAAAGCGATATGAACAAGTCAAACTTGGAGGTGGACCTAAAAATATTGAAAAACACAAAGCAAAAGGAAAGCTTACCGCTCGTGAACGCATTGCTTACCTGTTAGACAATGAATACGATTTTGTTGAAATCGGCGCTTTTGTGGGAGACGGTATGTATGCGGAAGAAGGCGGTTGTCCTTCGGGCGGCGTGGTTATTGGCATTGGGAAAGTTTCGGGGCGGCAATGTGTTGTGGTTGCCAATGATGCTACCGTTAAGGCCGGTGCCTGGTTTCCAATTACCGCCAAGAAAAACCTGCGTGCACAGGAAATTGCCATTGAAAATCGTCTGCCCATTATTTATTTGGTAGACAGTGCAGGAATTTATCTTCCGCTGCAAGCTGATGTATTTGCTGATAAAGAGCACTTTGGGCGCATTTTTCGCAACAATGCCATGATGTCTTCCATGGGAATTTTGCAAGTCGCCGCCATTATGGGAAGTTGCGTAGCCGGCGGAGCTTATTTGCCTATCATGTCTGATGAAGCTCTGATCGTAGAGGGAACAGGTTCCATTTTTTTGGCGGGTCCCTATTTGGTTAAGGCCTCAATCGGTGAAGACGTCGATGCTGAAACCTTAGGCGGCGCTTCTACGCACTGCGAAATATCGGGGGTTACCGATAATAAATACCCCGATGACCCTTCCTGTTTGGATGCCATCAAACGAATTTTTGACAAAGTTGGCCATTCTGAAACGGCAGGTTTCGACCGAATTACTCCTACCCTTCCTGCCAAGAACCCTGACGATATTTTTGATATTCTTCCTGCCGACCGCAACAAACCGTATGATATGCGGGAAATCATTGAACGCATTGTGGATAATTCAGAATTTGAAGAATACAAAAAACTATACGGTCAAACGTTGCTTTGCGGATATGCCCGCGTCGATGGTTGGGCGGTAGGAATTGTTGCCAATCAGCGTAAGATCGTAAAGGCAAAAAAAGGAAGCGGCACCGCCAATGAAATGCAGATGGGTGGAGTTATTTATTCTGATTCAGCCGATAAAGCCGCTCGATTTATCATGAACTGCAACCAGAAAAAAATACCGCTCGTTTTTCTGCACGATGTAACGGGTTTTATGGTGGGCAGTCGTTCGGAGCAGGGTGGAATTATCAAAGACGGTGCCAAAATGGTCAATGCCGTTGCCAATTCGATTGTACCAAAGTTCACGTTTATCGTCGGAAATTCATACGGTGCCGGCAACTACGCCATGTGCGGAAAAGCCTATGATCCACGTTTGATCTTTGCGTGGCCTACCTCACAGCTAGCCGTGATGAGCGGCGCTTCGGCGGCCAAAACGTTATTACAAATTCAGGTAGCAACACTCAAAGCCAAAGGACAAACCATTACGCCTGAGGCAGAAAATGAACTGCTGACCGAAATTACCGAACGATATACGAGTCAACTGTCTCCTTATTACGCTGCTTCAAACCTCTGGACCGACGGTATTATCCATCCTTTAGAAACTCGGCGCATTATCGCCGCAGGAATTGAAGCCGCCAATCATGCGCCGAGTTCGAAAACGTTTAGCGTAGGTGTCATACAGACCTAAATGAAAATGAAAGCTTTTTACGTTTTTACCGGGCTAATGCTGGGATTGATGACTTCTTTTGCCAATTCAAGCGATTCTGTGTTGTATTTTCCTGATTTGGCTCAAAAGATTGGTTTAAAACACCCCAAACTCCGTAACAAAGAGTATGAAATACGATTATGGATAAAGACCGCTTTGGTGTATGGTGATGCTCAAGAATTGTATGTTATTCATCAAAAAAATAATCGACTTACGCTTAAGCGATTCCATTTATACTTCCAAAAACATGAATATCTGCGTCATACAGCGAGCTTCAATGATAAAGCAAAAGATACTTTGCTGTTGCGCAACTTAATTGCTCATAAGGTATTTACTCTTCCCAACGGCAAAGGCATTGTAGATGAAGTATTAAAAGAAGAGCGGCAAAAAATGAGTCAATTCAGTGACACGGTTCGAGTAGAAATAGTAAATGACACGATTAGAGTAGTGGGCAGGAAACGAATAGGAAAACTATTGCTCGTTTTGGATGGGACAGGCTATTACCTTGAAGCATTTGGTAAAAACTTCTTCCATAAATATAGTTATCATTGTCCGGCCACTTATTCGGAAACATATCCTCAAAAAAAGGATTTCGGAAATGCAAATGCCATTATCAAATTGATTTTCAACGTCTTCAGAGATTATGATAAAAGAATCTGCCGCCGATCTACCCCATATTACCATCGCGCTGCCCGTATTCAATGGAGAAAAAACGTTGGAAAAAACTATCAATTCTATTGTTAATCAAACGTATAAAAACTGGCAACTGCTTATTTTAGATGACGGCTCTACGGATAAAACAAGAGAAATAGCCACAACTTTCAAAGACAGCCGTGTTCAATTACTAAGCGATGGCCTTCATAAAGGCATTACGGCAAGGCTAAATCAAGCCATTGAATTAGCGCAGGGAAAATACTTTGCACGGATGGACGCTGATGATTTTGCTTATCCCGTACGACTCGCTAAGCAAATAGCGTTTTTGGAATCAAATCCTTCCATTGATCTGGTCGGGACGAACATTTGTTATGTAGACAGTGAAGGCAATGCCTCCGGAGTAAGTGATTTTCCAAGTCATCATACCAAAATCACCGCCACACCTTGGCTGAAAAGCATTTCGATTGCACATCCGACTTGGTGTGGTAAAACGGCTTGGTTTCAGAAATGGGAATATCGAAACGTCCTAAAAAATGAAGACCAGGACCTTCTTCTCCGTGCTCATGAAAGCAGTCGCTTCGCCAATTTGCCGGACGTTCTTTTAGAGTATAATGTAACTTCTTCCTTCAAAAAATCGCTGCTTTCCCGATGTGGCTCGGTGCGGATGATGCACGATTATTATATACAAAAACGGCAGCCAAGTTGGTATATACTTAGCTTATTTTTAGTTTTTATTAAATTTTTCCTTGATTTTTTCACTAAAAGATTGGCTTAATAAGCTGACATCTTGAAAAACAAGCCGTCTAACTGATAGACTTTAACTAACTATCAGCAGAGATGACTCGCATTATACAGACTTTTACAGTACCTATGTCGCTTCAGTTTTTAGAAGGGCAAACGCAGTTTTGGCAGCAGAATGGATATGAAATGCATGTTTTAACGGCAGACAGCGAAGAATTAACCAATTTTGGAAGGCAAAACAATGTCTCTGTTTCACCTGTTTCTTTTTGTCGTAACAACCGATTAAGTGCAAATGACTTCAAGAGTTACTCACAACTCCGAAACTGTTTCAGAAAAATAAAGCCTCATATTGTTCACGCAAATACATTAAAAGCAGCTTTTTTGACACTACTTGCTGCAAAAAAAGAAAATGTACCAATATGTATTTATGAAATGCATGGACTTACCCTCGAAACTGCCGGCCCGGGTAGGAAGCAGACTTTGTTTATGGCCGAAAAAATCTGCTGCCATTTAGCCACTCATGTTATCGCTGTGAGTCCGTCGCTGAGGCAGGTTGTTATCAATAAAAAGCTGGTAGCACCGTCAAAAATCTCGGTTATGAATAATGGCAGTTGCAACGGCGTTGATGCAATGAAGAAGTTTAATCCCCCGGATATTGATGCAGATGAAGTCAATATACTCAAAAACAGGTATGCAATTTTACCGGATCAGACTATTGTAGGTTTTGCAGGACGTTTAACAAAAGACAAAGGCATCATTGAGCTTTATCAGGCATGGCAGGAAGTCAAACAACAATTCTCCAAGGTGCGATTATTGATAATGGGTGAAGTAGATCAGCGCGTTCCTCTTCCCAAAGAATGGCTTGTTAAGATAGCTGATGATAAAACCATTATTCGAACAGGGGAGGTCAAAAATATGGCTTCGCATCTGGCTTTGATAGATTTTATGGTGCTTCCAAGTTATCGGGAAGGACTTGGCAATGTGGTTTTAGAGGCTGCTGCGATGGAAAAACCCGCAATCGTTTCGCAAGTTACCGGACTGAAAGACAGCATTTTGAAAAACCATACCGGTATTTTTTGCCAACCTTATTCCATCAATGACCTAACCGAAAAAATCATTTATTACCTTAACAATACATCTACTGTCCGAAAACATGGAATTGCGGCTCGTGCCCGAGTAATTGAACACTTTGCTCCCGGTGATGTATGGAACGACAAATTACAATTATACCAACGTTTGGTGGCCACGCGCGAATCTGTACTTTTGCAAAATGAGCTATCAAAGATTTTTTAAACCACTCATTGATAAAACAGCGGCCTTTTGCATTCTCCTCCTAACGTTGCCTATCACGGTGATTGTCACGATCTTATTGTATTTTTATAATCAGGGAAAGCCTTTTTTCGTTCAATTACGGCCGGGTCAAAATGGCAGGATATTCAAAATTATAAAATTCAAAACAATGAACGACCGGCGCAACCCACAGGGAGAATTATTGCCTGACAATGAACGGTTAACACCGGTAGGTCATTTTGTTCGCACAACTTCATTGGATGAGCTTCCGCAGTTGATCAATGTATTGAAAGGTGATATGTCGTTGGTCGGCCCACGGCCTTTATTGCCCGAATATTTACCCCTTTATAATAAAATTCAAAAACGACGACATGATGTAAAACCCGGCATTACAGGCTGGGCACAGATAAACGGTCGCAATACCATTACCTGGTCACAGAAATTTGACTATGATGTTTGGTATGTAGATCATTTATCTTTGGCGTTGGATCTGAAAATTCTTTGGCTTACAATTACGAAAGTATTCCGGCGCGAAGGAATCAATGCGGATACATCGGTGACAATGGAAAAATTTACAGGAAACAACTAATACCATGCTTTTATTCGGTGCAAGCGGTCATGCCAAGGTCATTATCAGTTGTTTACGGGCAAACCAAATTTCAGTTTTGGGAATTTTTGACGATGATCTATCCAAAAAAGAACTCTGGGACATTCCGGTTGTCGGCCACTATGATCCTGATTTTGAAGCCGGAAGAGCCCTCATCATTGCGATTGGGAATAATCAAATTCGCCGGAAAATAGCGCCTTCCATTCAGCATCGTTTTGGCAAAGTAGTGCATCCTTTCGCGATTATTGATGAAACTGCACAAATTGAAGAAGGCACGGTCGTATTTCAAAGTGCAGTAATACAGGCCGATGCGCGCATTGGTAAACACGTCATTATTAATACTTCATCATCCGTTGACCACGAATGTATCTTACATGATTATGTGCATATTGCACCTAATGCTACGCTTTGCGGAAATGTACAGGTCGGTGAAGGAACCCTCATAGGTGCCGGATCGATTGTCGCACCCAATCTTACCATTGGCAAAGGTTGCATGATCGCAGCGGGAAGCGTCGTAACAAAGCATATTCCTGATTTTGCCATCGTGCGCGGAAACCCTGCCCGAATCATTAAGATCACTTATGCTTAAATACCCAAAACAGCAGTTGGCGCACCGATTTCTGTACCCATTTTCCTGCTTTAATCCAAAAGAACGTAATCAGTAAAAGCAGTCCGAACATGATCAAAAACCCTGCATAACGACTGTCAAGCCATTCATTAATGCCAACCGCAATAATGATGAAGAGGAAAATACACGTTAATGACGCTAAAATCAACAGCACCACCAGGTAAATCAATTGAATGACAATGTTTTCAATACGCTCCTGAGTTTCGGTTTTTATCAGCTCCAAGCGCGCTTCCAAGTATTTAAAAAGGTAATTCCGAACCTCTTCGATTCTTTCAAACATCAGTTTTTGAGTTGCGGTTGCGTATTTTTGAGAATCTCCTATGTCCAATAAAGAGAGATTAACAATTTTACGCAAAACTATTGAGTCTTACAAAGCGTTTCCAATTTGAGGTTCGTAACTTTGTCGCCTTAACGACCAATAGCTAAGAACTGTGTAGTTGTCGTTTCTTCTTTCATTTTGACTTGAAATTAACATGACCGTTGTACCTTATAAAGACAAAGATTCAAGCAAACGCGAACAAATCGCGGAGATGTTTGATAATGTTTCACCCAAATACGATTTTTTGAATCATCTTCTCAGCGCAGGCATTGATATTTATTGGCGTAAACGTGCTATCAAATTGCTGAAAAAAGAGAAACCGCAAACGATTTTAGACATTGCCACGGGTACAGGGGATTTTGCAATCGAAGCATTAAAGCTTAAACCTAAAAAAATTGTCGGCATCGACATTTCGGAAGGAATGCTTGCAGTAGGTCGCGAGAAGATCAAAAAAATTGGCATGGAAAATGTCATTGATCTGCGGATGGGCGACTCCGCTAACTTGCCGTTGGAAAGTAATTCTTTTGATGCGGTGATCGCTTCGTTTGGCGTTCGGAACTTTGAAAATCTGCTGCATGGCCTTACAGACATGTGTCGGGTAATGAAACCGGGTGGAACATGTGTGATTTTAGAATTTTCAAAACCGAAAACTTTCCCGTTCAAACAATTATACAACTTTTACTTTCGTTACATTTTACCGATTGTAGGAAGAATGGTTTCAAAAGATACGGCAGCGTATACTTATCTTCCCGAATCAGTACAGGCGTTTCCGGATGGGAACGATTTTTTGAAAATTTACGAACAGGCGGGCTTTAAGGACACAAAATGCATACCACTCACGTTTGGGATTTGCTCGATTTACATTGGAAAAAAATAGTAGTAGGTCTATTTCTAGGCTACGGGCTCGTCAATTCCGCCGATGCGCAAACCACCGGCTATTTCCGAAAACACCAAGAGTACTACGACGATAAGCCTATCCATTATGGCTTTTTGTTTGCCCTACCCGTTACCCGATTTCATCTTGTTCACGACAATTCTTTTTTAACACAGGATACTACCAATCGTATCACTTCTCCCACTACTGTCGGCTTTCGGTTTGGATTTGTCATGAACGGCTATCTTACCGACCATTGGGATATTCGCACAACGCCCTCAGTATCATTGTATAACCGTGTGGTTGAATATGAATACGGTAGCGGCAAAAAACGCCGTGAACTGCGTGAAGCTACCTGGATCGAAATTCCGCTTTTATTCAAATACAAATCTCAGCGACGGGCAAACTCACGCATGTATATGTTGGCGGGCGCAACCTTTGGCTTTGAAACCAACGTTCGCAAACGTCAGCTGGCGGGCTCTGATCGACTGAATGCCAAAAGTGCCGATCTTACCATTGATTATGGGTTCGGGTTCGAGCAATTTTTGGCTTACACAAAATTTTCACCTGAGTTGCGATTTTCGCACGGAATCGTGAATTTATACCGCACAAACGACGTAAACTCTACCGGCAGCATCCGCCGACTTACGTCGCATACCGTTACGTTGTATTTGATGTTTGAATAAACCAATTGTTTTTCTAAACTTTGCATTAAACGCTCATCCGCGTTTGTTATACGTCGATTAGTAATTACCTGTTCATCAACTTATTAAAGTTTTTAATTCAGACGAATAAGGTTGTTACTAACGTAGAACCATCCACAAACAACTTTCCAAAATTATGTCAGAAACTGCACTTCTGGACGAAATACCGTCGTTAGACATCTCCGATTTTACAAGCGGCGATCCCGCTCGCAAAATACAATTTGTCCAAAATTTAGGAACTGCTTTTAATAACATCGGTTTCGTTTGCATTAAAAACCACGGACTTTCTGAAGAACTGCGCCTGAAACTGTACGATTCAGTAAAGCAATTTTTTACGCAGCCCGACGAAGTAAAGAAACAATATGAATTTCCTGAATTATCAGGCCAACGCGGATACATTGGCAAAGGAAAAGAGAAGGCCAAAGGGTTTAAAGTAGCTGATCTAAAGGAGTTTTACCACGTAGGCCAACCCAATCCTGAAGGCGAAATGCCTCACAATATTTTTCCGGAAGAAACACCCGAATTTAAAGAATATACGCTTAAAGTATACGAAACGTTTGAGAATACGGGCAAAACCTTATTGCGTGCCATTGCCTTATATCTGAACCTTGACGAAGATTATTTTGAAGACAAGGTACGCAATGGCGACAGTATTTTGCGGGCACTGCATTATTTTCCCCTTGATCCTACCACTGTACCTGACGGTGCAGTACGTGCAGCAGCGCATGGTGATATAAATCTAATTACACTCCTGATGGGAGCCAGCGCCGAAGGGCTGGAAGTACTGCGTCGCGATGGTAAATGGATCGGTATCACGGCATTACCTGATCAAATTGTGGTCAACGTAGGCGATATGCTCGACCGTTTGACCAATCATAATCTTAAATCCACCATTCACCGCGTTGTAAATCCTCCGCGCGAAAAAATGAACACCTCGCGCTATTCCATTCCGTTCTTCATGCATCCCCGCGCTGACATGAATTTGTCGTGTTTGGAAAGTTGCGTTGACACCGCTCACCCTAAGCTTTACGTTGACATGACAGCGGGTGAGTTTCTGAATGAACGCCTCATTGAATTGGGTCTGAAAAAAGCGTAACTTGCTTTTCTCCTGACGGGCAATCTCATTTCCAACCTGAAATTATCCGTCAAGTTCTCTCTGTTAACCCCTAAAATTGCTTTTTCAGCGTGTCAGAATCACTACTTCACCCGCCTGTTAAGCGGATTCGACACATCATCTTTTTAAAAGATGTGCTGATTTTGGCATTGACCTGTTTTGGGGGTCCTCAGGTGCACTTGGTTATGTTTCTGGAGCGGTTCGTTCGCAAACGTCGCTATCTTACAGAGGAAGAATTGCTTGAATTACAGGCGCTTTGCCAAGTATTGCCGGGACCAACATCCACACAAACAATTACAGCGTTGGGTTTTAAGTTAGGCGGTCCTAATTTAGCCTATGTTACTTTATTGGTTTGGTCGCTGCCCGCTGTTCTTATCATGACATTGGCTGCTTTGGGTATTTATTATCTTCAGGAAAACCGCATTTCGCTCTCTTTTATGCGTTTTGTAGAGCCAATGGCCGTTGGCTTTTTGGCCTATGGAGGGTATACAATTGGGAAGAAAGTCATCCAAAAAAATACGCATTGGTTCATTTTGATTACCGCAGCCGTTATTGCGTATTTGTATCCTTCGCCATACATGACGCCGATTGTGATTGTTCTAGGCGGATTTGTGACTTCGTTGGAATTTAGGAAACACCAAAAAATGGACAAAAAGCCTATCCGTATTCAATGGGCCAATTTCATTTTATGGCTCGGAGTTTTGGTGTTTGCTGCCGCAGTAGGTGCTATAACTCACTCGTTGCCGATACGACTTTTTGAAAATTTTTACCGCAACGGCAGCCTTGTTTTTGGTGGGGGGCAAGTATTAAATCCAATGCTCTATACCGAGTTTGTCGAATTTAAACACTACCTGACCCGTCAGGAATTTTTGAGCGGTATGGCTTTAGCTCAGGTAATTCCCGGTCCGGTTTTTTCCATTGCTTCTTATGTTGGTGCTTTGTCGATGCGTTCTGAAGGCGGGCTCATCAGCCAACTTTGGGGGAGTTTAGCTTCAACAGCGGGAATTTTTCTGCCGGGTACGTTTCTGATATTTTTTGTGTATCGTTTTTGGAACAGCCTCAAAAAATACCGCGGCATTCGAGCCTCACTCGAAGGGGTGAATGCCGCCAGTGTCGGGCTTACAGCCGCAGCGGTTATTCGAATGTTTATTCCAACCGCCACCGATTCCACCGCCGTTCTTACCATTATCGGTACATTTCTTTTATTGCATTATACCAAAACACCTCCTTATCTCATTGTATTGGGGGGAATCTTTTTGGGCATTCTCTTTCACTAGTTTTTATCACACATTTTTTTCAATTATTCCAAACTGATTTATGAACAGATTAAAAATCACACTCTTATCTTTTATATTGGGGATAAGCGTGTCTTATGCCAACGACCCTACCGACGAAGGTATGTGGCTTCCTTCTTTGATTGGCAAAAACGAAGCTCAAATGAAAAAGCAGGGCTTCAAACTGACGGCCAAAGATATTTATGACATCAATAATGCCAGCCTCAAAGATGCCATTGTACGCATGGGCGGCGGATTTTGTACGGGCGAAATCGTTTCTGACAAAGGACTTTTATTTACCAATCACCACTGCGGATACGATGCCATCGCTACCCTTTCCACTCCTGCCGACAATATCTTAGACAATGGATTTTGGGCCAAATCCAATACCGAAGAGCGACCCGTAGAAGGGTTGTTCATTGATATTTTGGTTCGGATGGAAGACGTGACCGACAAAATATTACCCGAACTAAAAGGATTGAGCGAAAAAGAACGCGCCGCCAAGGTAAATCAATTGGGTAATGAATTCTCTAAAAAAGCAACCGATGGAACGTCTTATAATGCTTCGGTGCGTGAGTTTGCCAAAGGGAATGCTTATTATCTGTTCGTTTTTGAGAAGTTTTCAGACATTCGTTTGGTGGGAACTCCACCACAAAGCATTGGCAAATTTGGTGGTGATACTGACAACTGGGAATGGCCGCGACATACGGGCGATTTCTCGGTATTCCGCATTTATGCCAATAAAGACAACAAAGGCGCTGACTTCTCGAAAGACAATGTACCGTATCAGCCCAAGAAATTTTTACCGGTATCATTGAAAGGCATCAAGCCCGGTGATTTTACGATGGTTTTTGGATTTCCGGGTCGTACCAATCGTTACGAAACGGCTTTGGGTATCAAATTGGCCATTGAAAAAGTAAATCCCGGCATTGTGAAAAATCGGGACATTCGTCTGAAAGCCTGGAAAGAAGAAATGGATAAAGACGTAGCCACCAAATTGGCGCTTTCTTCCGAATACGCCAACATTGCCAACTACTGGAAATACTTCATCGGCCAAACGCAGCAACTTCAACACCTCAAAGTATATGACCAAAAGGTAACTTTGGAAGCTAAATTCAAAGCATGGGCCAAAGGCAAACCCGACTATGAAAACATTTTTGATGAATGGCAGAAAGCATATGCGTCATATGAACCTTACGCCACCCACTCTACCTACCTTAATCAGGGAATAATCGGTGCCAATATTGTCAATTTAGCCCTGCCGCTGGTGATGGCAGAAGATCAGTTTAAAGATGCCACTCGCGCAAAAGCCGTGAGTGAGCGCCTTAAAGGAGCGGGAGAAGAATTCTTTAAATCGTTTAACCTTCCTTCTGATCAAAAAATTGTAGCTCAAACGCTGTTGGCTTTTTATAATGATATTCCGAAAGAACAGCATCCGGCCATTATTCAGGAGATCCT
Organism: Runella sp.; assembly: GCF_965279615.1. Lineage (NCBI taxonomy): Bacteria > Pseudomonadati > Bacteroidota > Cytophagia > Cytophagales > Spirosomataceae > Runella > Runella sp. The sequence goes on from NZ_OZ257252.1 coordinate 4,488,101, forward strand.
GACCAAGTTTTCGGCCGGAACACCCGAAGAGTCGTTCAAAAAATTTGCCCAGGAAATGTATCTAACGAGCGTTGTTACCAACAAAGACCGTTTCAATAAGTTCTTGGAAAACCCTTCGGCCGAAACAGTTGCCAATGATTGGGCGCTAAAGTATTTCAGCGATTTTCGTAAAAACTACATTTCAAAATACGCAAAATACAGTACTGATTTTCAAGAGATTGACAAAAAACTTTCGCGCATTTATATCAAAGGCTTAAGCGAAATGGACCCTTCATTGGTTCAATACCCGGATGCCAACAGCACCTTGCGCGTTAGCTACGGAAACGTGCAGGATTATGACCCGCGCGATGGTGTACATTACAAGTACAAAACAAACATCACGGGAGTAATCGAAAAATACAAGCCCAACGATTACGAATTTGACCTGCCCAAAAACTTTCTGGAGTTGTATAAAAACAAAGATTTCGGCCAATACACCGATACTGATGGCGAAGTTCCTGTTGGATTTATTACCAACAATGACATCACAGGAGGAAATTCAGGAAGTCCTGTATTGAATGCCAAAGGAGAATTGATCGGACTTGCCTTCGACGGCAACTGGGAAGCAATGTCGGGCGATATTGTATTCGATAAAAAATACAAACGCTGCATCAACGTAGACATTCGCTACGTACTGTGGTGCATCGAAAAACTCGGCGGATCTGACCTAGTAAAAGAATTGAAAGTCGTAAAATAGTTATCATTTCACAAAAAAGGCCATCGTCCGCCGCAGATAATAACTGCTTATGGACGCTGGCCTTTTTGTTAGTTGTACCCTATTTCTCTCTGAAGAAGATCGTGATCGGCGCTCCTTCAAAACCAAAGTTCTCGCGCATCCGGTTTTCCAAATAGCGCATATACGGTTCCTTGATGTGTTTGGGGTAATTACAGAACATCACAAAAGTTGGTGAAGGCGTCGGCAACTGAATCATGTACTTGATCTTGATGTGCTTACCTCGGTGCGCAGGCGGCGGATATTTATCAATTTCAGCCTGCATTACCTCGTTCAGCTTAGACGTAGTAATTTTCTTCGTCTTATTTTCGTACACTTCCATCGCCTTTTCCATTACTTGGAAAATTCGTTGTTTTTCAACGACAGACGCAAAAATAATGGGCATGTAATCCATCGGAGCCAAACGCTCAAGCATCTCTTTGCGGATTTTATCAACCGTTTTAGAATCTTTTTCGACCAAATCCCATTTGTTGATCATGATCAGAATGCCCTTTTTAGCTTTGTGGGCCATTCCGATGATATGAAGGTCTTGCGCCTCTAATCCACGTGTAGCATCCAACATGACAATAACCACGTCTGATTCTTCCATCGCTTTAACAGTACGTAGCGTAGAATAAAACTCAATGGCATCTTTCACTTTTGCTTTCCGACGAATCCCGGCGGTATCTACCAAAATAAAATCTTTGCCAAATGCTTTGTAATGCGTATTGATCGCGTCGCGGGTAGTTCCTGCAATATCTGTTACGATACTCCGCTCTTTACCCGTCAATACATTCAAAAAGGAAGATTTACCTACATTTGGACGGCCTAAAATCGAAATTTTAGGAATACCGGCATCCGGGTCTTCTATTCCGGCAGTTTTAAAATGCTTTACCACTTCGTCCAACAGATCACCTGTTCCGTGACCGGTTTGAGATGAAACCGGATAAGGATCTCCTAAACCAAGTTCATAAAATTCTGCGGTAGAAAGCTGGCGTTCAACCGTTTCTGCTTTGTTGGCAATCAAAAAGACAGGCTTTGTGGATTTACGCACCACATTAGCAAAATCCTTATCTAAGTCAGTAAGCCCGGTCATGCTGTCTACCATGAACAGAATGACGGTAGCTTCTTCCATCGCGATTTCAACTTGCTCACGAATGGCATCTTCAAAAACATCTTCTGAGCCAACTACATATCCACCCGTATCAATGACGGTAAAAAATTGTTCGGTCCAGAAAGCATGACCATAATGACGGTCGCGCGTTACGCCGCTTTGGTCATCCATGATGGCCTGGCGTTCTTTAATCAAACGGTTAAAAAGCGTTGATTTGCCCACATTCGGGCGTCCTACTATTGCTACTATATTTGACATTGCTAAAAGTGTAAAGTGTAGGGTGTAATGTGTAGAAGTTTAATTACCTCTATCGCGAATCCGCTTTATAAGCGAGATTAGCATTCCTTTAATTGCACCGGTTGATTTTTCTAATTTAGTGTATTCTTCTATGTTGATATATTCCAATTCTTTAGATAACAGCAAACAATATTCTGTTTCCTGTATCGAACCTAATGACGTTTGAAAAAAGTTAGCAGTATCGGCATCTGTATATTTTCCACAACCTTCTACGATGTTAAGAACTACCGAAAGACAGGCTCTTTTTAATTGAGAAGTAAGAATATATTGTTCTTCTCTAGGGAATTTTCGAGTAATTCTATAAATCTCAAGTGTCAGTAAATGAGACTTTTGCCAAACAATCAAATCCTTATAATTCTGCATTTGGGCCTTTGACCTTTTTACTTTAACCCTTACACTTAGCTCTCGTAACCAAACTGTTTCAATTTCTGTACTTTATTCCGCCAATCAGGTTCTACTTTAACGTATTGTTCTAGGAACACCTTTTTACCGAAGAACTGTTCCAAATCTGCCCGCGCAGAGGTACCTATTTTTTTGAGCATAGTTCCTTTATCTCCGATAATGATCCCTTTTTGGCTCTGACGTTCCACCAAAATCACGGCACGAATCACGATAATGTCCTTCTTATCTTTAAATTCTTCGACAATGATCTCGGTGCTGTACGGAATTTCTTTTTTGTAATTCAGAAACACTTTTTCCCGAATTATTTCCGCCGCAAAAAAGCGTTCGGGCTTGTCGGTAAGCTCATCTTTCGGAAAATAGGGCGGATGAACGGGCAAACATTCCATGATTGCGGTAAAGAGAGCATCAATTCCCTCCTGTTTTAATGCCGAAATAGGAACAATCGCCGCCGTAAAAAGCTTATCTTTCCAGAAAGCGATTTTTTCTTTTACCTGTTCTTCGGTGGCCAAGTCGGTTTTATTAATGATCAAAATCACCGCTCCTTCTGTTTTGGCAAGACGCTCAAGCACTTCTTCGTCATCGTGCTTTTCAAAAATATCCGTCACAAAAAGCACCACATCCGCATCTTCAAGCGAGCCTTGGACAAATTCCATCATCGACTCGTGCAATTTGTATTGAGGTTTAATGATACCGGGCGTATCTGAATAAACCAATTGAAAATCAGTCCCTTCATGCACGCCATTCAAAATTCCCATAATGCGGTGGCGCGTTGTTTGGGCTTTAGAGGTAATGATTGAAAGCTTCTCTCCCACCAAAACGTTCATTAACGTCGATTTTCCAACATTGGGTTTTCCCACAATACTTACAAATCCGGCGCGGTGATTGGGGTTATTGTAAACGGCTATATCTTCTGTAGTCTCCATTTGTATTCGTCGATCATTGCTTTATTTTTCCTTAATTTTCAGATAAAGAAAAATAATCAATAAAATATTTTTTTGCAAAGATAGTTGTTTTTTCGATAAAAGCTCTTACCTTTGCACTCCCAACATCGCGGGATAGAGCAGTTGGTAGCTCGTCGGGCTCATAACCCGGAGGTCACAGGTTCGAGTCCTGTTCCCGCTACTAAAGAAAAGGTGCAATAAGCTGGTAATCAGTCTATTGCACCTTTTTTGTTATAAATCTGGTGAAACATAGGCGAAACATTTTAGGTAAACATATAAAAAGCGCCTCTGAATAGCTAATAATATAGCTTAATATTCACTCTTTCTTACCAAAATCGTTTCTTCGTTCTCCTCTGAATAGCTAATAATATAGCTTAATATCGAAAGATTAGTGGTTGGCCAAGTTTATTAAGAAATTTGATGTTTGTGGATAAATGTTGTAAGTGTCCCTATGAGGCAGACAGTTTAAAATTAGAGAAACAATACCAATCAACCAAATACTCTTTCGTTTTAAAAACCTCCCATGAGCACGGCATAAACTTCTGTTTTATACCTTTGCATGATTGCAAAAAGCGTTTCTACAAGAATTACCACAAATAGGCAGCATCCATGAAATTTCGGGCAGATAATGTAGAATATTGGAGCCACGACGGCAGAGAAACCGTTTTTTTCGGCCACCAAGAAAAAGAGTTGGCCCTTTTGATATCAAATATTTCCGGTACGCCTGACCACTATTTGGAATGGAATGACCAATCCAATGCATGTATCAATGCGGTTAAAACGATTCAACTTTCCGGCAATGAATTACAGATTCATTTGCGGCCTGAAGCAGCAAAACGCTTAGGAGTTTCTGACTTTGTCATTGCATTTACCATTGCGGAGCTTGACTTAAAAAAAATTTCACAGTATCTGTCCCGTATTTTTGGGAATCAGTTAATTATTAAAAGGACAGACGTTCATAAGAAAGCGGTACCAAAACAAGATTATAGCCGCATTAAATATTTGAATTTGGAAGGAAAAAACCTCAAGACTCTTCCCGATTATGTCTCGGAAATGACTTCCTTGGAGACGGCTAAATTGGCGCGAAACCCCCGATTGAATTTCCATGGGGTATGTGAGGTTTTGGCAAAACTGCCGTTAGTAAAGGAATTGACTTTCACGACAAATCAAGAGGTGCCGGCAAACATTAGCCAACTCACTACTTTGGAATCTCTGAGTTTGAATGGTTTTACCTCGCCGCAGGTACTGCCGGAAAGCATAGGGCTGCTGAAAAATCTGAACTATTTGCTGATTCTGAGCGATTCTGATGTGATATTACCGGAGTCTTTTGCCGATTTGGTAAATCTAACAGCCCTAACTATTCGCGCCGAGAGTTGGCAATTACCGTCAAAATTTTACCGCCTCTCCAAGTTAAAACTGCTTGATTTTTATAATTGTCGATTCACCCACGTACCGGAAGAAATGGCCGGAATGAACGAGGTAGATACCCTGTATTTCAGCAGCCCCGATAGGCGTGATTATTCGCAAATACTACCTGTGGTTGCTCAAATGCCAAATCTGAAAGAACTCGAATTGAATGTAAATCCGGTACCTAAAGAAATTGGACTTTGTAAGCAAATTGAGAAGTTGGTTCTTTGGGCGGGCATTGACTCCCGAACATCTTTGCAACTTCCGGACGAGCTTTTTGAATTGCAACAACTCAAAACCTTGATTTTTAACATGAGTTATTTTGATGAAATCCCGGCAGAAATCGGTCGGTTAAAGGGGCTGGAGCAACTGGTGTTTATTGAATCAGATTTTGAACGTTTGCCTGATTCGGTGGGAGAATTATCCAATCTAACTTACCTGAATGTCAGCGAAAATCCGTCGTTGCGCGTTTTACCAAAAAGTTTGGGAAATCTGACAAAACTCAAACATCTGTATCTGAGTGATAATCCGCAGTTAACAAATTTACCTGACAGCTTAAAAAACCTGACCAATCCGGAGACCGTCCGCATCTCCACCGACAAGCTTTAACGAATATCCCGGAAAACCGGACTGGCCTCTCTATATAAGTTCTCTGAACGACTTTTTAATTAACACAGTACATTTCAGTAAATGCACATTTCATTCTTCACGGTCTGAATATAGGAAAGAGGGTCTTAGATTCGCCCCGGCGTTTTACAAGTCCCTGCATATAAAATGAATTGGCATCAGCCATGAATTCCTGTTTGCCATTCAGAACGGAGGATTTAATAAGGTCCTGCGTGTTCCATTTATCAAGAAACTGTTTCAATGGCATTTTTATGGCAGCAGTATCGGAAATAAATTTGTCCAGTTTACTAATTGACTTCACTTCCTTATAGATATTATTGGCCGCCATATCTGCCCCTGACCTCATTAACGAGTATTTATAATTGATTTTGTAGATTTTTTCGAAATGTCTACCCAACTTTTTGATTGCCCTGGCTTCCCTGTTGGCAAAGCCGACAAAGGGCCATTGTAGAAAGAAAACGAATAACATAATCCGGATGATTGAAACGGTAGCTTTCGAATTATTTGCCGACATTGAAAAGGACGGTTAAAACTCCTATTGGCCAAATATACAAAAATGTTCATTTGAATTCCATTGACCGACGTTCTACCAAATCACAGCAATCGCGATAGCAGACGGGCAAAAAATGCCTGCTCATTATAAATCAAAAAAGCCACCCCATTATGGAAGTAGCTTCATGAAAAGTGGCAAACTTACCGCTGAATGCGCTTACGTTTCTTTTTCAGATTTGCGCTTGCCTGTTCAGGGTTTGCTCCATATCTCGGCATTTCATTGACCGTTAATGGGTGTAGCTCACGTTCGTGAGATTGATGCTCTTTTGGATTTTGTGCTTCTTTCATCGTTGAGTAGAGTTTCGGGTCGCAAAATCTTTTTACGCCCTTGTAAAGTTAATTAAATCAGTGTGATGTATGCACCTGACTGCATTTTTTATTACGTTTTATCGGCACAAACTTAGACGCAAAATATTTACTTGGAACATATTTAAGTACTACCCAACACAATTATGCTATTTTTTGTCTTTTGAGTATATAAACACTTTTGCAGAAAGATAAAATAGAAGAGTAAATAGTAATAGGATATTGCCTGACTTTCCAATGGATTCGAGCAATTTTTTTATCAGAACTCTTAGTTAACCCTTTGATTTGGAAAAACTTAAGAGAAAACGGCGATTGGTTTATTTTTCAATGTATTCACTCGGTAAAGTGCCGATTCTGTTTATTTCAGGTTTTTGTTAAGAAAATGCCCGCTTTCTTTGTACCAAGAAAAAGGCACTTTACCCTACCTACCTTTCCTTTGAGATTTTGTAAGCCATGTGATAAACACATGGCTTTTTATTTGAATTTCCCTTTTCTCTTTCAAAACTCTTTCCATCTCATCTCTAACTTGGACAACGGGCGGCTCTCAATACTAAAAAAGTCGCTGAAAATCAACGACTTTTTATTTTTATACCAAATCTTGCTTTTACTGCAACTTTACCGGTTTTCCTGTTTTTGCCGATTGCACCGCAGCTTCTAAAATTTCTACTACAATTTGATTGATTTCCAACGAAGAAAGGTCTTTTTCAGGCTTGATCTCGCCTTTTACAACGGCAGCAAAATACGAAAAAGGCTCATCATAAGGTGCCGACAGTTTGGGAATTTCGCGTTTTTCTTCGGGGGCATCTCGTTTTACACCATCTCCCAATCGAACATGCATTTGTTGTGTTTTGTCACATACTACGTAGCCTTTTTGTCCGTAAATTTCCATGTCTTTTCGGTCAAAAGGCCAATTCCATGAGGCCTGAATGATTGCCTGTGCTTTGGGATAGGTCAGAATAAAGGTTGCTTCGTCGTCCACTTTTGGATACACATCGGGTTTTATCTGCTGCGTTACTGCTGTTACCGACAATGGCCGTTCTCCTTTCATGAGCCACGTCATCAGGTTGGCGCCATAACAGCCAAAATCAATGATTGCCCCGCCACCGTTTTGAACAGGGTCTGTCAGCCAACTCAAAAACTCCTGCGAACAACCGATCTCTTTAGGTCCCCGATGCCCGTCATGAACCACAACTTTGCGAATGTCTCCAAGGGCATTTTGATTATGGATCAAATCGTACGCCTGCTGATGGCTTGAATACCAAGTAGTTTCGAAATTGGTGAGCAATTGGATCTTGTGCTTTTTAGCCAATGCGATCATTGCTTTTGCATGAGCCGTATTGACAGCTAACGGTTTCTCCACCATTACATGAATTCCCTTTGGCGCACAGATATCCACCACTTCTTTGTGCTCATAAATGCTGTTGAAAGCACACACTGCTTCCGGTTTAGTAGCTGCAATCATGGCTTCCAACGACGGATACCAAAGCGATTCAGGCATTTTATAGCGTTTAAGATAACGCATGGCTAATTCTTTATTAGGCTCAGCTACTCCTACAATTTCGACATCACCCTGAGCGGGCCGTCTCAAAATTTGGTGTACGTGGTCGTGTGTAAAACCCGCAATTCCTAACCGGAGCGGTTTGGCAGAGGCAACGGAGGCCCATAAAAACAAAAGGAGAGACAGAAAACGTAGTTGAAGGTTCATAATCAGGTAGTTTTAGTAATAAAAGAAAACTTCGTTCTAATCTTCCCTATCAAATACCAACAAAAACGGGAGCTTTCAACGAAGGCTCCCGTTTTTATTAAAATAAGGTCTGTTTATTAAGCAGGCACTGCCAAATTAGCCCGATAGATACCGGCATCTAATTTTTCGCGCATGCTGTCAAAGGCATTTAATGTATAGTTTACATCTTCAAGCGTATGCGCTGCCGTTGGAATAAGTCGTAAAATGATCTGGCCTTTCGGAATGACAGGATACACGATAATAGAACAGAAAACACCCATATTTTCGCGTAAGTCACGCACCATGTTGGTCACTTCCGGCAGACCGCCTTCCAACCCCTGCATGAAAACAGGTGTTACGGGGGACTCAGTATCACCGATATTAAAGCCACGACTCCGCAATCCGCTTTGCAACGCCTCTACCACCGACCACAATTGCGTCCTTAATTCAGGATGCGCCTTGATAAGTTCCAGGCGTTTGCGACATCCTTCCACGTAGGGCATCGGCAATGCTTTTGCATACGTTTGTGAACGCATGTTGTATTTTAAGTACATGATAATGTCCGGATCATCGGCCGCAATAAAGCCCCCAATAGCCGCCATCGACTTGGCGAACGTTGAGAAGTACAAATCCACCTCTTTTGATACGCCAAACATCTCACTTACTCCCCCGCCGTTTTCGCCCATGGTTCCAAAACCGTGTGCATCGTCGACCAATAAACGGAAATTATATTTTTTCTTAAACTCAACAATTTTATCCAAACTGCCTACTTTGCCCGACATTCCAAACACGCCTTCCGTAATCACTAATACGCCTCCGCCTTTTTCCTCCGCCAATTTAGTGGCCCGAATCAGGTTTTTCTCCAAACTCGCCATGTCATTATGGTTGTATTTGTAATATTGTCCCATCTTGGCTTTGTGCAATCGAATCCCATCGATCAAACACGCGTGGGCTTCGGCATCATACACGATCACATCTTTGTGGTCACACACACACTCAATGACCGACATTACTCCCTGATATCCATAGTTCAGCAAAAAAGCATCCTGCTTTCCGACAAACTCCGCCAACTCTTTCTCAAACAGTTCGTGCAGGTCCGAATTTCCGGACATCATACGGGCACCCATCGGGTAGGCAAGTCCCCATTTTGCGGCTCCTTCGGCATCTGCTTTGCGTACTTCAGGATGATTGGCTAAACCAAGATAATTGTTAAGGCTCCAGTTGAGCACATTCATTCCGCGAAACTTCATGTGAGGCCCGATTTCGCCTTCCAGTTTCGGAAATGAGAAATAATGATGACTGTTCAGCGCTTTAGCAGAAGCCCCAATTGGTCCCCAGTTGTTGCGTAGTTTCTCGAAAATATCCACTTTACTATGCTATTTTTTGGGTTTGATAACGGTTTGAAATAAATTTTGTACAAAATTATATATTCCTGACTCAATTTCAAATAGTTAGCCTATAAGGCTCCAAGGAAGATAAACGATAATACTACGAATTTTACCCCAAAATTAAAAATGAATCCGGTCGAATAATACATCTTTGATTCTTCTAACTTTGCGCGTTACCTTATTTAACATACTTTAAACCAATAAACTTTATGGAAGAACAATTAAAATCAGCCGCTGAACAAGCTAAAGCAAAAGCGCAGGAATTGGCCGCTGAAGCACAGGAAAAATTTGCAGAAATAAAAGGTGAGATCACCGAAAAATTACAAAGTGTAGACGTAGAAGCCTTAAAAGCACAAGCATCTGCTAAGGCTGAAGAAATGAAAATCGAAGCAACCGAAGCGCTTACCGAAGCCAAAGCGAAAGCAGAGGAATTGGCCGCTGAAGCGCAGGTGAAATTTGAGGACTTCAAAGAAGAAGCCGGAGAAGCCATTGAGAAAGCAACGGATTTTATCAAAGGGCTTTTCAACAGCGACGAGGAAGTAAAAAAATAGTCTTAGACAGTCGGTAAGCACTTGATCATTCAGTGCTTATCGACTGTTCTTGCTTAAATTTCTTCTTTTTGGAAATATTCATTTCTGCTACGGGAAACTGAAGCGAAGAAATGTGTACATAATAGAATAAGAAGGTCATCCAAGGAAAAAACAGAAATTGCCCGGCATTCAGGTTTGATTCAAAATACGGAATGACCATCAACGTTGGCAAAAAGATAAAATATCGACTGTCAAAACGTACATATTTTATAACAGCATTCAATGCCACGAAAATGACAAAAAACAAAAAAGCGAATACCCCTCCCGAAAATAGGGTTTCCAAATAAGAATTGTGCGATGCCAATTCGGTTCGAATGCCGGCATAGTGCTGAAGTCCCGCCCGAAAGTTATCGAAGCCAAAACCCGTAAAAAGCACTTCAGGGTTTGTAGTAAATATTCCAAAAGCCTGCTCGGCCAATTTAAACCGTACTTCTCCTTTCTGTTTTCGAATATCGGCGTATTGGGCCCGTAAATTCACTACTGAGTCCGGACTTTCAATAATATAATACGCAAAACCAAGGATACACAAAGCAGCCGCTATCTTTAGGTAAATGGAAATTTGCTTACTGCGAAGTACCAATACAACCGTAGAAAGCGCCAACGCCGCAAAACTGCTTCGAGAGCCGGTCAGGACAATAGCCCATAATGCTAAAAATACCACAATAAAAAAAAGATAACGCGCCCATTTAACCATTGGACGGTTGGCGAATAGATCAAAACTCGTAACGATAAACATCGTACAACCCCAACCGATAACGTTGGCTTTATACTCACCAATCGATTGGCCGTAGACGTTCTCTGATTGAAAAGCCACTCCGGTGACCAGCATCACAACCACCGGATAGAAATACGTCAAACTGAATACCTGGAGCAATTTGATCTTAGCTTCATCCTTTGAATAATGAGCAAACAGATAGACAACGAAGTAGTTAGTGTAAATTAAAAAGGGTATCCACGCCAAAATACGTTCAAAACTTCGTCCAAAATCAACGCTGAAAGGCAAAACGACTAGGTTTAGGAATAAAAAAAGGTATAAGACCCAGTTCTTTTTTTTATCGAAAATGTACTTTATTTCGCCCTGCGCTATGATAACGCCCACCAAAGAAAACATCACCAACCCCGTTCGAAAGAGTTTTGCCGCCTGAAACACATCGCCCCTTAAACTATACCCAAACACCACCGAAAACACATTGAGAAAATACAAAACGAGGTGCCAATCCCAATGCTGCTGATTTCGAAACAGATTACGCCACTGCATTTCTTAATTGTTTACGCGTTGCAAACCCACAACCGATTCAAGCATTTCTACAAAATTGCGCAACATTTCGTCTTTTGAAAACTTTTGAATGAAATTCAAGCCGTTTTGAGCTTTTTGTAATCGCAATTCAGGGGTTTGGATGCATTCTTTTACGGCATCGGCCAACGCTGCACTATTTCCGGATGCTACCAACCAACCATTATTGCCGTTATCCAAAACCTCCGGAATTCCCCCTACCCGCGTGCTTATAACCGAAATACCGTGCGCTAACGCTTCAATATTGGCTACCCCAAATGCTTCGGTATAGGATGGAACACAAAAAATATCGTATGTGCGCATGTACTCAAATACTCGCTCCTGTGGCTGTGGCCCTGCATAATCAAGCACAACATTGGAAATCCCGGCAAAAAGAGAATGCAGGTGTTTTTCAAAGGGAGGTTCGGGACCGATCACTGTCAGTTTAAATTGATATTCAGGCAGATTGCTTAGTGCTTTCACAAGCATTGGCAGATTGCCTACCAAATAATCGGCTTTCACAAACACTACTTTAATAATTGGACCAAACGAACGTTGCGGATTAAACACCAAGCCATCCAAAGGAATGCACTTATACAAACGCCTGACCTTGCTTTCGGGAAGATGATAGGTATCAATAAGGCGTTGTTTTAAAAATACTGAATTGGCGATCACAAGCCTATGCCTGCGCGCCGAAAGTTTTTCAAATTGCTGAAAGGTAAAGCGCTTGAGCCACAAAGGTTTTAGTTGAAAATTTTTCCAAGTAGCCAACATATTCTTTTCATCATTGACCATTCCTACCGTCGGCTTTTCGGAAATCAGACTCGCCCACGCACCGTTAAATGAATTAATGAATACAAGCACGTCAAAATCATACGTTTTTTCGATTTTCTGAATATGCCGGTAATAGATAAACCAGCGTAACACTTGGCCGAGCGGTTTCAGCAGATGGGGGATATTCAGCTCGACTTTATAAACCTTCTTTAATTCATCTAAACGCGAAGCAGAAACATCTTCAGTCAATATTCTTAGTTCGTGTTCGGGAAATAACGCATTGATTTCCAATACGATATTTGCGAATCTTACCGGGCCGTTCGTGATGTTTTCAAAAGCGTTGGTGCAGAATAATATTTTCATCCCTTCTTTCTCGCAATATAAATTTTCTCGTTGGGAGAGATTCCGTAGCGCTTATTGTCTATTTGCTGTGCATAGGTATCGTCTTCCACTTCAAAACCTTGGACACGCAGTCTGTCTGCATAATCAGCTCCATAATACCACCGTTGGTCATGCCCATGATACAACCCTTGTTTTTCTTCTTTTGTTAAACTCGTATCTGAAAACGAATGCTCCAGTTTTAAATTAATCGGATCGTGAAAAACAGCATAGCCGCCAAATTTAAGCACTCGATACACTTCACGCATCGCCTTGGTATCGTTCGGAACCATGACCAAAACACCGATGGCAATGATGATATCAAACGTTTCATCTTCAAATGAAATGGCATCAATAGACATAACACGGTCGGGCATAATCGTAATGCTGTTGGTGAACGAGGTCATGTTATCGGCCGTGAGGTATTCGATAAATGAATTATTTTTAACAGTCAGCGATAAGCAGGTATCGGGAGCAAAATGCAGTACTTTTTTGAGAGGCGCATCATAAAAACCTAAACGGTCGCGCAAAGTAAGGTAAGCATAGCGGTGCCTTTCGAGCGATTTACAACTTGGACAATAAGCATTGAGACGGTAACGAAAGGGCATAAATGCACGGTAATGCGTCTTACAAATCGGGCACTCTACCTTGTCACCCATACGATAAGGAATGCTTCTTACCTGTAAACGCACATTACGCAACCGGTTCAATAAGGCTTGATTGGTAATAAATCGAGAGTAGGGTTTCATTTATAACATACAATAAGGGTATCAGCAAAAGCATTCTTTGGTAGGCTTGTCGTTTGAGCAACATGGTTTCTAACTCTCAAAAATTTTCACAATGTCGCGGTAATTTGTTGTATCGGCTATTTCAAAATTTTGTCTGCCAATCACCTCAAGATTAACTCGTTGAGCATTTTTGAGACACTCCGTTAATGGACGAAACGTATCATCAAACAACAACTCAGACTGGTGACTCAATAATTGGGCGGTGCTGTCGGTTCGTAACGTAATAATAGGTTTTCCGAACGACATGGCCAAATCAACCGATCCCGAATGGTCAATGCGCACAAACGGCAATACTGCTACATCCGCCGCATTAAAAAAATACTGCACTTCTTGGTCTTCAATAAATCGGTGATGCCAATGGATCGTCGGTTTGTTTTCGCCTTCCTTCTGTAATGAATCCCAATAGTCGGCATCGTAGCTTTTTCCGGCAATAACAAGGCAAGTGTTCGTTGTTTGCATCACTGAATAAGCTTTAAGCAACTGATGCAGACCTTTGTAGGGTTTTATTTCTCCAAAAAATAAAAAGACAAAGTCATCAGGATCAATTCCAAGTATCTCACGACTAGCCGGTTTTGTTATTTCATTGGGATAATACAAATGATAAGGCAGATCCTGAATGACCGAGATAACTTCCGGCTTTAGCCCAAACCACAAGACAGCCTCTTGCTTCGTCGTTTCAGAATAGACTCTGATATGATTGCATCTTCGTAAAAAGAAACCATACACCCTTCTTTCCAGCTTCAACCAAATCCCTGCGTGGTTTTGCAAATTATGCAAAGTATGTACGATCCTGACCCGTTTGATGGATTTTGCCCATACTATTTCGGCCATGAATACAAACGACTTCAGCCAACTCCACAGTAGGGTTTTTCCCAAAATAAAACTGTGAACCCAATCATAATAAAGGACTTGTGCGGGTTGAACTGTCAGGGCTTTAAAGGTACTTCCCAGTGTATATTTTTTGCCAATCGTCACTTGTATTCCGTGATTTTGTAAGTACCGCACCAATTCATACTGAAAGGGATTTTCGGCACCCGCATCGGGCAAAACAACTACTTTGGGAAATTGAGAAGGCAATTGAAGGACGTTTTTAAAATTAAGAACGACAAAAATACAAAATGTGCTTAGAAAAGCGTGTATTGAGGCTTTAGTATAACAATGTTGTCACGCTGAAAGCGCCCATTTCTATCGGCAGTAAGTACTGCCCGCTAAATTTAATCCCAAATCAATGAAAAAAACTGCGAACCTTCTTCTTTTCCTCTTAAGCTTTTCGGTTGCCTTTGCCCAACCTGTTGAAAAGCTTTACAAAGTCGTTGTTGCTCCCGACCATTTTAATTGGGCCTATAAAACGGGAGAAAATGTAAAATTCACTATTTCAGTTTTGCAAAACGGGAACCTCGTCAAAAATGCCCGGGTACGCTACGAGATCGGTCCCGAAAAAATGGAACCAACCAAAAAAGAAACCATTACACTCCCTACCGGCACCATTACCCTTGAGGGTGGCACGATGAAAACGGGTGGATTTCTACGTTGTATTGCTATTGCTGAGATCGACGGTAAAGAGTATCGAAACCTCGGCACGGCCGGGTTTGACCCGCTCACTATTCAACCCACCGTCGAGAATCCGGGCGATTTTGATACTTTTTGGGAAACTGCAAAAGCCGATTTAGCCAAAATACCTCTGGAGGCCAAAATGACGCTTTTGCCCGAGCGTTGCACAGAAACGGTGAATGTCTATCACCTTAATTTACAGAACTTTCGTATGGGCACCCGTTTGTATGGGATTTTGTGCGTTCCTAAAAAAGAAGGAAAATACCCTGCACTTTTACATGTTCCCGGTGCAGGCGTTCGCGCCTACGGAGGCGATATTGCCAATGCGGCCAAAGGCATCATTACGCTGCAAATCGGTATCCACGGCGTTCCGGTTACAATGGACCCTTCCGTCTATCTTGACCTTGGCGCAGGTGCTTTAAATGGTTACATGAACTACGGCTCCGATGATCGTGATCGTTTTTATTACAAGCGTGTATATTTGGGCTGCGTCCGCGCTAATGATTTTTTGACAAGCCTTCCCCAATATGATGGCAGTAATTTGGCAGTAACGGGCGGCAGCCAAGGCGGTGCGTTGTCCATTATTACCGCAGCACTTGACAGTCGTGTTAAATGGCTGGGAGCGTTTTATCCGGCATTGTCAGATGTAACGGGTTATTTGAAAGGACGTGCGGGAGGTTGGCCGCATTATTTTGATAAAAATGGCCTTGCCTACAACAATAAGCCCGAAAAAATTACAACGCTGGGTTATTACGATGTGGTCAATTTTGCGCGTCGGGTTAAAGTGCCGGGTTATTATTCGTGGG
Organism: Runella sp.; assembly: GCF_965279615.1. Classification (NCBI taxonomy): domain Bacteria; kingdom Pseudomonadati; phylum Bacteroidota; class Cytophagia; order Cytophagales; family Spirosomataceae; genus Runella; species Runella sp. The sequence continues at coordinate 4,503,769 of NZ_OZ257252.1, forward strand.
GTTTTAACGATGAGACCTGCCCTCCTACATCTATGTATGCCGCTTACAATGTCATTTCAGCACCTAAAGAATTGTATCTCGCACTCGAAACAGGTCATTGGACCTATCCCGAGCAAAATGAACGAATGACAGGTTGGCTGATCAATAAGTTAAACAATAAATAAACAAAAAAGCCGAGTTCACACTCGGCTTTTGCATTTGGTTGTCAGATTATACTTGATGAATTTCTACCGGATTGTTATTGTTTTGGCGAACACCTTTAGGCATGATGGCCCAAAGAATGATATAGAAAACAATGACGGGTACGTGAATGAATGCGAAAAACGATGCGATCCACAAAATACGCATCAAGGTAGTATCTATCCCAAAATAGTCGGCTAAACCTGCGGCTACACCACCTATTTTACCTTCTGAAGGAATCCGTTGCAATTGTTTCGTTGTCATGGCTTTATGAATATACTATTTTATGGCTGTTTTTGTTTCTTTGGCTGTTATGTTGAATCAAAGGTACTATGCAATACCAAGTAATAAAAATAAATAAGTACAAATGGCAGAAAATTTGGCCAAACGGTTATTTTGAGGGAAGAATTGAGCCTTTTCTAAAGCTTTCGAACCTGAACCTTAAATGCTTCGGCCGGATTGTGAATCAGCAATTGAGCAAAATCCTTTTGGGTAAACCCTTTTTGACGTAAAAGGGGAAACAGTTTTTCAAAAATGGCGGTAAATCCTACGAAATTTCCACCATTTGTTTCGCCGGGTTTATACCAGCCGGCATCGTGCGAGATGAGTACTTTATTAAGTAAATGATTGGACTTCATAAGGTCTATCCAAGTGGCGTAGTTTTCCCAATCGCCCCAACCTATCCCATCGAGACTTACCCAAGCGCCCATTTGTGCTGCTTTGGTATACAGATTCCTGTTGGATTCGCCTTGTGCATGTACCCAAACAAAAGCGCTCGGATGTACACCTGTGCGTTGCAATTCTTCAATCTCTTCAAAAGCCGGTATCGCAGGCCCTGTATGTGAACAAATGGTCAGGCCTGTTCGTAAATGAGCTAGGCCTGCTGCGCGTATCAATTTGCGGTGAATATCAGAAAGTTGCGTTGGGTTTACTCCGATCTTTATAAAGCCCGGGCGTATGTTAGTGTCGTCTATTCCTTTTTCAAATTCAGCCGTCCAGCGGTCTGCCAATTGTTCGGCAGTTTCGGCAAAAGCCCATTTTGGCAAATATTTATTATCGACGGCACCATAATAGCCGGTGTTCGTCAGGATTTGCAGGCCACTTTTTTGGGATATTAATTGCAGCAGATGTACATCGCGCCCCAAAAAGGCAGGTGTACAATCCAAGATCGTTTTAACTCCCTGTTTTTTTACTTCCAATACATAAGGCAATACTGCTTTTACAACCTCTTCTCGGTTCCAACGATCAAAATTGATTTTGTCTGCTCCAATAAAATCTACCAACATATGCTCATGAATAAGCGTTTTGCCCATTTCCTGTGGGCGAATCACGCCATTGACCGTAACGATTCGCTCTCGTTTTTGCAGAAACGGTGCGACGGAAGCAGTTAGTAAAAATTGGCGACGTGAAAGCATAAAGCTTTGTGAAAGTTAGGTTGTTGCCCGGTACACGTTTGTAATTTCTTCGTCTTTAAAAACTACCGCATAACGGTCAGGTAAATCTGTTCGTAAATCAACGCCATTCTTTTCCTGTATATCAAACGAAACTGTTGGTTTTTCCAAAGTGAAACCAACGGTTTTAAACAAATCCAGCCATTGCTGAGGAGCATATTGCTTCTCTACACGCACCGCCTCAGTATGACCCAGCACATCGTCTATTTCACGACTAAAAAACAGTTTCAATGCCGCTTTTTCTTTATCCGTAATTTCAAGACTGTCAATCACTTCAAACACTAAGCCGTAATGCTTAACGGCATTTTGAAAACGTGTAGCATAGTGTGACTCAAAATGGTCAGAAACCGGCTCAGATAATATGAACGCCTTCGGTGCCAAGTCACGGATATATCCAAAAACTGTTTCGCGTTGCGTCACCTGTTGAATATGATGCAAGGCAAAAGAAGCATTGATAAACAAAGTATCATAGTGGCTTGGCAACAATGCCTGAATTTCTGCCAATATCATTTTTTCAATAAAGGCAACAAGCGGAACAAACATTACCTGAAAAGGAAGTTGTAAAGCGGCCAAACTCTTTTCAGCAGTTTGAAGCGCATCGGCAAAAGGCTCAATGCCAATGACAGTCACTTGCTTTACTTGACAACCAGGCTGTTTGGCCAATAAATGAAGTACGTTGACAATTTGCATTCCGGTACCAATACCGATGTCCATTAACACAGGATTTTCTGCTTTTTTCAATCCTTCTACCAACAGCGCATTGGCACAGCGTTGGGTAAGAGCAGCCAAGGGCAATTGTTGAATCAACAACTCAAACAACCGAATTTGCGGAATCTCAAACTTTTGGACATAAATATGCTCGTTCGACTGTTCACCCGATACGTGTTTGCGCATGGCTTTTGTTAATACATACCCAAACATTGCCTCCGGCTCATCAATCGTTGAAAGACATTGTTGATATATCGCTTCCAATGTTGCTTTGTCAGGTTCGGTAAGTTGGTCGGGAAGGCGTTGGGCAAGGGTTTGAAGTCGAGAAGTAAAAGAATTCATAGTAATCGGTTAGAAAATTTCTAAAATGCCATATTCCTTTGAAACCCATAACTGTTCTACATCTTCTTTATGAAGCATTAATAAATCGGCTAATTGATTTGTACTCTGATTACCGATTCGTATCAATACTACTTTGGGTGGAAATCCATAAAGACTGGATAAATGATAAAAATCTTCGTCATTAGTAACGATGATATAGTCATTTTGCCTTGCCCAACTCCAAATGTTGCTATCTTCGGCAGGAAGGCCTGTTTTGGTTACGTGAAGACATTGTTCGTAAGTTTCTTCCAACTTTTTAACAATTCTATAAGAAAGATTGGCATCAAATAAAAGCTTCATTAGGCCGCAATCAATCTGGTACGTCTTTCGATATCAGCCGCAAAAGACAATGCCGCCCGAATATGTTCCATTTTCAGTTCCGGGAAATCTTCTAAAATTTCTTCAAAAGACATCTCTGAAGCCAACCAGACCAATATATCCTGAACAGTTATTCGTGTTCCCTTAATACAGGGCTTTCCAAAACGAATATTCGGATTAATGCTTATGTATTGCTGATAATTTATCATTGTCGAAGAAGAAAGGATTTATCTCAAAGTTAAACATAGTCATTCAATTAGACAAAAACCATAAAAAAAGCCACGACGCAAAAGCATAGTGGCTCTATAAAACTTTCCAAGTCTTTAAGATGGGGTCACCCGGACTTGGAAAGTTTACATTAATTTCTCGGCGGCTTTCCTCCCGTTAGCAATCCCTGCATCCGCTCCATGGTTTTCTTTTCACCCGTAAGTGAAAGAAATGCTTCACGCTCCAAGTCAAGTAAATATTGCTCGGTTACATTTTGTGGATAACTTAAGTCCCCTCCACAAATGACATAGGCCAATTTATCAGCGATTTTAGCGTCGTGCTCGGTGATATAATTCGCCATGCGCATGCTTCCGATTCCTGCTTTAAATAAAGCTATACCCGTTTTTCCCTGTACCTTGATGTCGTTGCGGGCTTTAGGTTGCGTGTATCCATTTTCTGCCAGATCAACGGCGGCCTGTTTGGCTTCAGCAATCAGGCGACTACGATTCAATACGATTTGGTCGCGGTCTCCTTTAATATAATTCATTTCTATTGCTTCCTGCGCCGAAGTTGAAACTTTGGCTTGCGCAATGTTCATAAAAGCTGTTTGTAGAATATTCAATTCAGGATCACCGACTTGGTACAGATCAGAACAGCGAAGCGCCATTTCTTTGGTTCCACCACCGGCAGGAATCAAACCAACGCCCAACTCTACAAGCCCCATATAAGTTTCTGCGTGCGCAACCACTTTATCCGCATGCAAATTAAGTTCGCAGCCACCACCCAACGCCAAAGAATGCGCCGCAGTTACGACAGGAATGGAAGAATAACGCGCCCGCATCATGGTTTGTTGGAATTGCGCAATCATGAGGTTGATCTCATCATAGTCTTGCTCAATGGCAAACATAAACAACATAGCCAAGTTAGCTCCCGCCGAAAATGCTTCATTAGAATCATTTCCTACCACCAAGCCCCGGAAATCTTTCTCGGCTACGGCATAAGCACGGTTGAGGCCTTCTACTACCTCTGCCCCAAAAGTGTTCATTTTGGAGTGAAACTCTACACCCGCAATGCCATCCCCCAAGTCATAGATGGACGCACCTGCATTTTTCCAGATGATATTTTGTGATTTGTTCTCAAGAATAATAAATGCTTCCTGTCCCGGAATTGATTTATAAGACTGCGAAGGAATATCGTAATACAGCTTTTGTCCGTTCTGAACTTTATAGAAACTTTCATTCCCTGCCGCTAACATATCATAGACCCACTGCGCCGGTTTTGCGTTCAGTGCTTCCATGATCTCAATCATTTTCTTTACACCAATGGCATCCCAAGTCGCAAAAAGCCCAACTTCCCAGCCAAAACCGGCACAAATGGCTTGGTCAATGCGGTAGGTTTCATCCGAAATTTCAGGAATACGGTTGGAAGCGTAGCGAAAAATGCTGGCAAACGTGCGACGGTAAAACTCGCCTGCTTTGTCGGTTCCTTTCAATAAGATACCAAACCGTTTTTTAAGATCATCGATTGCTTTAGTACTCTCTAATGTAGCAAATTTGACTTTTACGGAAGGCTTGTATTCCAACGTATTGAGGTCGAGTGCCAAAATAGCCGTTCTGCCTTTTTCGTCTTTTGTCTTTTTGTAAAATCCCTGTCCTGTTTTATCGCCCAACCATTTTTTCTCCATGAGGCTGGCCATGATCGGCGATATTTCAAATGCCGCGCGCGACTCATCGTGCTGCATTTGTACCAAATTATTAGCTACATTAACCGTTGTATCCAACCCTACCACATCTGACAAACGGAATGTTCCTGATTTGGGGCGACCTACCACAGGGCCTGTCAATTTATCTACTTCCTCGACTGTTAAGCCCATCTCGCCGGCTACACGCATTGTTTCAACGAGGGCGTAAATACCAAGGCGGTTGGCAATAAAGCCGGGAGTGTCTTTGCAAAGAACAGCCGTTTTACCCAAATACAGATCGCCGTAATGTAACAGAAAATCAAGAATTTGAGGTTCTGTTTTAGGCCCGGGAATTACTTCAAACAAACGCAAATAACGCGGAGGATTGAAGAAGTGCGTTCCACAAAAATGCTTTTGAAAATCATCGCTCCGTCCTTCCGACATCAGGTGAATCGGAATTCCTGAGGTATTGGATGTAATCAATGTGCCCGGTTTGCGCAACGCATCCACTTTTTCAAACAACGACCGCTTAATATCCAAACGCTCCACAATTGCTTCCAGTACCCAATCGTAATTTTTGATCTCAGCGAGGTTATCGTCAAAGTTGCCGAGTTTGACACGGCTCGCAAACTTAGAACTGTACAAAGAAGCAGGCGTAGATTTTAACGTATTTTGAAACGCATCATTCACGATGCGGTTGCGTACTGCCGGATGCTCTAAGGTAAGCCCTTTGGCCTGTTCGGTGGCATTGAGTTCTTTAGGAACAATATCTAATAACAATACTTCTACGCCAATATTAGCAAAGTGGCACGCAATGCGTGACCCCATAATGCCCGAGCCTAATACGGCTACTTTTTTAATGCTGCGGTTCATTTATGTATTTGTGAATTAGTGAATGTGCAATTATGTAATACAAATTTTCTTTTGTGCCTCCGGGTTCTTTCGGATTTGAAATGGCAACGGCCAACCGCTATGCTCTTTCGGATTTAAAATCCGAAAGCAGTCTGATGCAGGATTTAAAATCCGAAAGAGCACGAAAGCATTGGGCTTCAAAAGTAAAAAAAAAAAGTATGCTTGCATACTAATATCAAAAAATTGTAACTCAAAAAAGTCTAAAAAATTAGACTTTAGATGATACACTGCCAATAAGAAGGCTAACTCCATTCAAACTCAACCGACTACGAACCAAAATTCATCCAATTATGGACTTTAAATCGTAACTTTGCAGTTTAAATCAGTTAGTACTCATTCTTTAGTAACTGATAACGATAACCATTAATGACCAATGTTAGAACAGTTAGAAGCCATAAAAGAGCGTTTTGATGAAATTGCACAACGAATTGTGCAACCGGAAGCAATGGCTGATCAAAAGCGCTTCTCAAAAATGAGCAAAGAGTATAAAGACCTGGATAAGATCGTTCAGAAATACCAAGCCTACAAAAAAGTATTAAACGATATTGAGGGAGCGAAGGATCTGATCGCGACGGAAAGTGATGAAGAAATGCGTGACATGGCCAAAGCTGAACTTTCTGAGCTTCAGCCGCAAGCCGATGAATTGGAAGCGACGTTGAAAGAAATGCTTATTCCAAAAGACCCCAACGACAGCCACAACGTAATTCTTGAAATCAGAGGCGGTACCGGTGGTGATGAGGCGGCCATTTTTGCCGGTGACCTTTTCAGAATGTACCAACGTTTCTGCGACCGCATGGGTTGGAAAATGGAACTCATGGATTTTACAGAAGGCAGTACAGGTGGCTATAAAGAAATCATTGCTGGCGTAATAGGCGAAGATGTATACGGAAAACTCAAATTCGAGTCAGGTGTACACCGTGTACAGCGTGTACCGGTAACGGAATCGCAGGGACGTGTGCATACTTCTGCCGCTACGGTAGCCGTGATGCCCGAAGTGGAAGACGTCGAAGAAGTAGAGATCAACCCCGCCGACATTGAGATCATTACTTCACGTTCAGGAGGTGCGGGTGGACAGAACGTTAACAAAGTTGAAACAAAAGTACAGTTAACGCATAAGCCAACAGGTATCGTAGTGGTTTGTCAGGTAGAACGCAGTCAGCACGGAAACCGTGAACGTGCGATGAACATGTTGCGTTCAAAACTGTACGAAATGGAGTTGAAGAAGCAAAACGATGCGGTTTCTTCTCAGCGGAAAAGTTTGGTAGGAAGCGGTGATCGTTCAGATAAGATCAGAACATATAATTATCCCCAAAGCCGTGTTACTGATCACCGTATTGGTTATACAGTTTATAATTTACCCACGGTCATGGACGGCGAAATCGGTGATTTTATTGAACAGCTGCGTATTGCGGAAAACGCCGAACGTATGAAAGAAGGAATGCCTGCCTAAGCATTGATTTTTAGATTTAGGAGGATTTTAGTTAGATTTGTTTTCAGCACAACCAACCTCCTTTTAACATCTATTATCAAAAAACATGGACGCGCAGATTACAAAAAAATACGATAATGGTGAAGTAACGGTCATTTGGCAACCCCACATGTGTATTCACTCCACCCTTTGTTTCAGAGGTTTACCTACTGTTTTTGACCCAAGGAAACGCCCATGGGTAACGCCCGAAGGCAGTACAACCGAAATGATCGTAGAGCAGGTAAAGAAATGCCCTTCGGGTGCGTTGTCTTATTTTATGAACAATGAAATAGAAGGCGCAGTAGAAGTGGAAGGCGATACTGTAGTAGAAATTTTGTCGAACGGTCCTTTATTGGTATATGGCAATTTGACCGTGAAAGATGCGCAGGGGAATGAAACAAAAAAATCACAGGTAACGGCATTTTGTCGTTGTGGTCATTCCGGAAATAAACCCTATTGTGACGGCTCGCACGTTATGGCAAAATTTGAAGGATAAGCACAGTAGTACATCTCATCAAGTATTTAGTAAGATGTAATAGTCGTTCTCTCAAACCCGTTATTTAATACTCTCACCCACCCTTAACCTATGAGTCAATCTTCTACCGATACCCGACCACGTCGGCTATTGTCTTTGGACGCCCTGCGCGGTTTTGATATGTTTTGGATTACCGGCGGTGAAGAAATTTTTCACCTTCTTGCCGAAGCCACGGGTTGGACAGGTGCCATCATTATGGCCGAACAACTCTCTCATCCCGATTGGAACGGTTTTCGAGCATACGATCTCATTTTTCCTTTATTTTTATTTTTATCCGGTGTTTCGGCTCCTTATTCGTTGGGAATTCGACTTGAGCGCGGTGATGACCGGGGCAAAATGCTTCGTAAAGTGATTCAACGCGGCTTAACGTTGGTACTTCTGGGCATTATTTACAACAACGGCCTTCAAATCAAGCCTTTGGCCGAAATGCGTTTCCCCAGTGTATTGGCACGTATTGGGCTGGCAGGGATGTTTGCACAAATTATTTACCTCTATACTTCTACCAGAACGCAATACATTTGGTTTGTAAGTTTGTTGCTTGGGTATTGGGCATTTGTGATGCTTGTTCCTGTGCCGGGATGCGGTGCAGGCCATATGACCATAGAATGCAATCCCGTCAGTTATTTAGATCGTTTGATCATTCCCGGTCATTTACACAAAGACATTCATGATCCCGAAGGCCTTATCTCCACTGTTCCGGCCATTGCAACGGGGTTGTTGGGCATTTTTGCGGGAAACCTGCTTCGTGCCGACGAACGCTCCACTTCGCGCACCCAAAAAGTATTATTCCTGTTCGTTGCAGGCATTGTTTTTCTGATCATTGGAAAATTGTGGGATTATGTATTTCCTATCAATAAAAATCTGTGGACCAGTTCGTTTGTAATGATCGTGGGCGGTTGGAGCTTGATACTTTTATCCATTTTCTACTGGATCATCGACGTGCAGGGTTGGAATCGATATGCGTGGATATTGGCAGTGATCGGCATGAATTCCATTCTGATTTACATGGCGCAACATTTTATTGACTTTGAACATACATCCGTCCGTCTCTTTCGGGGCATTGTCAAATATTTTTCCGAGCCTTACCAAAAAGTATTTTATGCCATTGGCTACGTCATTGTAGAATGGCTGATGCTCTGGTTCTTGTATAAGAAGAAGGTGTTTTTGAAGGTGTAACCTCACCCCCTCGCTTCGCTCGACCCCTCTCCTTGGTAAGGAGAGGGGTTTTTAATTTAAATTTCGGGAGAATCCGTTGGCTCGACCGGATTTTTCCATTCTACTCGCAATACGCTTGCTTTTACGCCCAGATCAGCCATGAAGTGCATCCAATGAAGTTGTTGAGAAGATAAATGATCAGTGGGAGATTTTACTTCGATCAATTCCAGTCCGTTTTCATCCCAAACCATCAGATCAGGAAAGCCACGGGTATTTTCGCGAAGATTGGTGGCCATTTCCAGCAAAATTGCTCTTAATTGCATGGGCGTTAAGTTGAGCACCATCAGTTTCACCAATTCCAACAACACTTCGTTCCAATCCACCAAGACATTGGCAATGCCGAATTTTTCAATGAATGTACTTTCCAGTATCTGCGCTATTTTTTCGGAAGTTTCCAATTCTGATAATCGTTGCCGAATTTGAGTTACGCGTTTCCGATAAAAATCAGGTTGATAAAAATCAGAAGGCATTCGTTGCAATGGGTGGTGAATGGCCTGAACATTGGTGTCATAAATAATATCCCAAAAAATAAGTCCGAATAACCCACGCCAAGGATAATTCTCAGCGTGTACCGCCACGCGACCGGTGTTGATAAAATGTTCAACTACACCTTGTTCCACTCGATATTTAAAACCAACCGGAATTTGCACACTTTTAGAATCTTGTAAAAAACGCGTAACGCTTTTCTTAACTTTCTTTTTAGAATTGGCTATTTTTTCCTGAAAATCCAAGGCAAAAAAGCGCTCGTCAGCATTTTGGGGGTCTTGGGCAATGACTTCACAAAGAGCGATGGCTTCTTCCAAAAATCCCATTCGATGCAGCAAACGCACCCGACGCTCCCGCGACGGAATATGATCCGTTAATTGATATACTGTCAGCGCCTGTTCGGGCAATTTTTGTCGTTCCAAATACGCCCCAATTCGATTGATCAGTTTTATATAGCCCGGTTGTGCTACTTCGCCCAATGCATGAATAGACGCCTGCCAATTCATGAACCAATCGAAAATCTCTTCGGGTGGGGTAGCAGCTTCCTGCATTTCATAAAATTGCTCGGCTGTTAAAGAAACCATCAATTTGTCTTCCGCATCCCGGCGGGTAGGAAACCGAGCAGTATAAGCATCGTCGCGGTAACGTTCAAAATTTACTTTACCTAAGTCCCGCACCACAAATTCTGTCATGTCGGCATGGCGATTGCCAAAAAACAGGAATTTAAGCATCATCATTTCTACCTCAAACCCAACTTTGATGACTGTTTCCGAAAAGGCATCTGACGCATTAATTGTATGTATTTGATTGACCAACAGTTCAAACGTATAGGTATGATTCAAATACCGAACCAGATCAGGTTTTTTAAGCGGTTTGAGTGAAAGTTCCGTGGGAGGAGCGAGCTTTAGCCATTCTTCTTTTGTAAATAAATTCAACACTTCCAACGCGTACGGCTCGTGTTGAGGATTCAGTTCTTTAATAAAACCCTGATCTTCGAGTTCGTATAAAGCGGCGGGAATATCTTCTATCTCACTGTATTTCAGTTTACCGGTTCGAAAAAACATTCCCCGACGGTTACTGAATCGTACAAAAAGACACTGGGCATCTTCTGACAATGCGCGAAAATCGCGGATAAATTTCTTTTCGTCTTTGTTAAGGATATCACCATAAAGCTTCTCAACAAACTTCACCAAAAACAAAAAGTAATCCAGGTAATACTTGGGAGGAAGTTCGACGGGTGCCGTAGGTTCACGGGAAGGAATTGATTCCATACTTTATATTTTTCAACTTTTGCACTGTCTTCGTGGCTAATACATCTTTTATGTGTAAAAAACCATGCCTGTTTTGAGCTCTTTGTGCATCGAATGTATCGTACAAGCATATAATTTACGCATAAAACAGGTCATTTCCTGCGTTTTTGAAGGGATTCTTTCAGGCTGATAAAATCGGATAAAATGAAAATGACTGTTAAGAATGCCAAAACGATTTCTGTTAACACAACAATTTTAGCAGGAATAGTGGCAGGAGTTATGTCTCCATAGCCAAAAAACGAGAAATTAAGTACGCTGAAATAACCGAATTCAAACATCAATTCGTAATGTGTCATTGCGGGATCGACTCCTGAAAAACTTGCGGGATTGGCACGAAAAAGGCAGTAAAAATCAATGGCATAAGAGAGTGCAATTTGGCTCATATTGATAACCATAATGGTAAGAAAGCGATGATAGGGGATGTTTTGCGCCGTAGCCAAAATGAGTTGTTGTGAATTCTCAAAAATGAACCACCCTGTTTTGGCAAAGGAAAGAAAAATAACCATTGCCGCGAACCAATCCCCTGAAAACCAACCGTGTATCCATACCCAACGCGCAAAAAAACCAAGAAATAAAATCGCTGAATATTCAAAGACGTTATTACGGATATTCGACATAGAGGAATAAGTTTTGCAGTAAAAACAATTAGAATATCAATTTTACCTGCAAATTCGTTAAAATGGTACGAATTTCGCTCTTTGCAGTGATGTTATTCTTTAACTTGTCATTTGTGATGAATCCAACACTAACGGCCTTTTGTTACTTACTCATCCACTCTCTTTATCATTCATTCACAGCCTTTAGCCAACCCAAAGTGGAAAACTTGGGCAATTCGGTTAATTCTGAATACAATGAAATCAACCCTGTTATTTCTCCTGATGGCAAAACGTTGTTTTTTGCGCGGGTAAGTCACCCTCAGAACGCCCACGGGGTGGATGGAAGTCAGGATATTTGGTTTTCTGAACTCAGTAACAGCCAATGGGGATTGGCCCGCCGCATGACTCCGCCCATTAATAAAGAAGAATACAATTGTGCCTACAGTATTACGCCCGACGGAAACACGCTTCTTATCATGGGCGCCTACGAAAAAGGTGTTTACCAAACGCGCGGTTTTTCTTTTAGTAAACGTACCGCCAACGGCTGGTCAGCTCCTCAACGACTGAGCATTCCAAGCCTCGAAAACATGAGCAAAGGCGAATACATGTGCGGATTTTTATCCAACGATGGCAAAACGCTCATCATGGCATTCAGTGAGAAAAAACGGAGCACGAAAGACGATATTTATGTGAGTTTTCAGCAAAAGAACGGAACATGGACTAAACCGACAAGTTTAGGATTAGACGTAAATACCGATGATTTTACCGAAACCACGCCCTTTTTAGCCGCCGACGGTGCTACTCTCTATTTTTCCAGCGACCGTACGGGAGGACAAGGCAGCAATGATATTTATTATACCAAACGCATTGATAAAACGTGGAAAATCTGGTCTAAGCCTGTCAATTTAGGCCCGGCAATCAATACAGAGGGTTATGATGCCTATTATACCATTGCCGCCGCCGGCGATTATGCATATATGGTTTCCAAAAAGAATACACTTGGTAAAGGCGATATTGTAAAAATCAAGATCAAATCAGACGAGCCCAGCGCACCTTCCATTGTACCTGCCCCGGATCCCGTTGTGTTGTTAAGCGGAAAAGTGCTTGATACCAAAACCGGAAAGCCGATTGATGCTCGCATTATTTATGAAAACTTGGCCGACGGCACCGAAGTAGGAACCGCCCAAACCGACCCCAGAACGGGTGAATACAAAATTGTACTTCCCAAAGGGCTAAAATACGGCGTGCGGGCCGTAGCCAAAGATTTTATTGCCGAAGCTCAAAACATTGACTTAACCAATGTTACGGATTATAAAGAAGTCAGCGGCACAAACTTAAAATTAGTGCCAATCGAAATCAATGAAGTAGGTGTACTAAATAACTTATTTTTTGATACAGGGAAAGCAGAAATAAGGCCGGAATCTAATCCCGAACTCGACCGAATGATATTGACTTTCAATGAGAACCCGGGATTAGTCTTGGAAATCGGAGGACATACCGATAACGTAGGAGGAGATGCAAAGAATATAAAACTCTCTCAAGATCGCGCTGACTCGGTGCGAGAGTATTTTATTGGAAAAGGGATCGAGCCCGACCGTGTTCAGAGCAAAGGTTATGGAGAATCAAAGCCCAAAGCCACCAATGACACCGCCGAAGGGAGGCAAATTAACCGACGTGTAGAATTTAAGATTTTGAAGAAATAGCAAAGTGTCAGTCTGTATAACCGATTCGTTATAACCGACTGACACATATTAATTTTACTCCAGACCTATATCAATGTGACGGCGAAAATTCCGCGTTGGATGATTGTAAGGTAAGCTAATATTGAGTTCGCGGGTTGCCTGCTCATAATGTGCGGCGATCTTGTCTACATTGACATCATTAGGTAGAAACAGGTTGCCCAACGTGCGCACAGTTTTAAGGTTTTCCATCCCATCGGGGCGTTCTGCAAAAAGGGGCAACAAATGGTATACCCACAAACGATTGTTCAGCACGTCTACCTGAAAACTGTCCGGCTCTAAACCGGCCGTTTTAATTTTTATTTCATAGCCTTTTTCGTCTTGACTAACCGCCAAAACCGGCTCACTCATTCCACCATTGGTTGTGTTTGCATAATCAATCGCGGTCAGAATATCTTGCGGAATTTGAATCTTTGCTTTCATGTTGTTTCTTGGCTTGTTGCTATTAAATTCTCAAACAGCGTACCAAGGCAACTTTTGTGACAAAATGGCTCTTTTTTACAAAATCATTTGTCAAAATGGCGCATAAATTCCTCTATTTCCCCCATCTGATACGGTTTTTCCCCATCAATAGTCATTAGATTATTTAGCTTTTGAGGCGGTTGACCATATTTAAGGAAGCTTTCCCATATATATTTGATGTACCAAGCAGGTTCTTCCCCCCAACGCGTATCGGCTGCTTTGCGAATCCGAAAGGTTTCTTCTGAAATATGTGTGAAAAAGCAACAATCGTAAAGTGTATTCAAATCTGCGTCGGCAAAAGCCAGAATACCTTCGATCACCAATACATCAAAATCCTGCGTCAGAAAATTAGCCCCCTTTTTAAGCAACTCAAAATCAATGGATTCGGGGGTTTCCCAATCTATATGATCTTGAATAAGCGGAATAGTATCCAGTTTCTTTACGAAGTCGTCTTGGTGTAAGGCAATTGCCCGTTTGTTTTGCGAACGAAAATGCCAAACCAATGTTTCGGCAAGCGTCGTTTTTCCTGATCGGCTGCGTCCGCCAATGCCAATAATCATTTTTAGAAGGAGTGAGTTTGCTCACAAACATAAATCCAAAGTACCTTATAAACAACAAATCCCAACAAATGTCGGGACTGTTGTTTCGGTTTTCAATTGTTGATAAAACTTTCAGAGTCAAAACCCCATATCTTTTACAATACCACCTCTTTTTCTGTGGATATTGTCAATACTTCGTTGTCTTTTAAACGTGCCGCCAAACCAAGCGTTTTGGGAACTTCGTAATGGAAATAGAATTTCATCGTATGAATTTTGCCTTCATAAAAGGCGAGTTCTTCTCCATCAGGGTTTTGGGTGACGATGGCGCGTTGGGCCACAATTGCCTGTTTCAGCCATTGCCATGCAACCGTACTTATGCCAAACATTTCCATGTATAAAGTAGCATCCATCAAAAAGCGCTCAATATCTCCTTTCATGGCATACGGCATCAATGCCATCGTTACTTCCTGCAAGCGTCCGAGTTCGGCTTTGAGTTTTTGAGCGTAAGGCTTCAGATTTTCATACGTCTCCGCTTCGCCAATGGTTTTGGCTACTTCTGCAAAAAGGTATTGTGCAGGTTTGCCGCCTTTCATGGTCATTTTTCGACCAAGCAGATCCTGCGATTGAATGCCCGTTGTTCCTTCATAGATTGGGGTAATGCGAATATCACGGTAAAGTTGTTCCAACGGAAAATCTTCAGTAAAACCATACCCGCCAAGCACTTGCAATCCATTGCTTACGGCGATCAATCCCATTTCCGTTGGATAGGTTTTGGCTACCGGCGTCAGGAGTTCAAGCAGTAGATGATATTTTTCTTTTTCTTCCGGGTCTTCGCTTGCGTGGGCAATGTCTGCACAACGGGCCGTTTCCATCAAAAGCGAAAGCGAACCTTCCACGATTGCTTTTTGGAGCAATAACATGCGTTTTACATCCGGATGCTGAATGATCGGAATTTGAGGACTATCCAATGCCGATTTCTCATTTAGACGACGGCTTTGCGGACGTTCTTTTGCATATTCCAACGAAGCACAATAAGCGGCGGAAGCAATGGCCGCTCCCGTCATACCCACCCCGATACGAGCTTCGTTCATCATCTGAAACATATAATTCAACCCTCTGTGAGGCTCGCCTACCAACCATCCAAGACAGTCGTCATTATCACCCATGGTAAGGTGCATGGCAGGAACTCCTCTTTGCCCCAACTTATGGTATATGCCCGTTGAAATTACGTCATTTTCGGTTCCGTCAAGATGATATTTCGGTACCACAAAGAGAGAAATCCCTTTGGTGCCTTTGGGTGCGCCATCGATCCGAGCCAGCATCAGGTGAATAATATTCTCGCACTGATCATGATCTCCGGCCGAAATAAAGACCTTCTGGCCCTTTATTTTATAAGAACCATCCGCTTGCGGAGTGGCTGAGGTAGTTATATCCGATAAAGAACTTCCTGCCTGAGGTTCGGTCAGTGCCATTGTGCCCTGCCATTTTCCTGCCAGCATTTTTTCAACGTACGTTTGCTTTAATTCATCTGAAGCAAAAGTGGCGATCAGTCTTGCTGCTCCCGATGTAAGTCCCGTATACATCATGCCGTTGTTGGCGGCCATGACGATAAATCCAAGCACAGAATTCACGATTTCCGGCAATTGCTGCCCACCATCTTCAAATGAAAAGCCTGTACCGATCAGTCCTGCTTCGCCCATCGCTTTGAGGTATTCGCCTACTTTGGGATGTACAGTTACTTTACCATTCCTTAATTCAGGTTGATTACGGTCCAAATCCCTGTAATAAGGAAACATAATATTATCGCCAATATGCGTCACGGCGTCAATCGTCATATCAAACGTCTCGCGGTCGTGAGCGCTATAGTAAGGGAAATGCGTTAACTCGGTAGCGTTAAATACTTCGTAAAGAAGGAAATTAAGGTTACGACGGCTATAATACTGTGCCATTGATAGTTAAGCAATTAAGGAGTTGGATAACTGTGTTTTATTGGTATGCTTGCATACTGTATTGCAAAGATAAATAAAATTTTTAAACTTCAATGAGAAAGCCGATTCGGGTTAGTTATCCCCAGTAACTAACCGGTTAAACCTCTACTGTGTATCCTATAGTTTATACACGACTTTTAAGACTGAAATAAAACATCTTCTTTTTGAAATCATTTATGGTGACGCATAGCATTATCTTCCGTCTAATGTAGGCTGTTTGACTAAAAGACATAAAAATTGGAACTATCCGGAGATTTGGCTCAACATTAACTCATCAATGTAAAGCCTCTTTTGATATAGCTAATTTACCAATATAGAAAACTTTTTTTTAATCTTTATAATTTACATAAAACGCTATGCCCTTAGAAGAATACTGGTTGAAAGCTAAAAGGTTCTTTTTTAAAGCAACTCAAGTTTGGTATTTTTTGATAGCAATATCTATTACAGTTTTATTAGGGATTTTATATATACTACCACGTATAGAAAGCATTGGGAGTCATATCTATCGAAATGCAATAGTAGTAAATATAATTTGTGACGCAATAGCTGCATTATTGTTATCACTCTTTTTATTTACCTTATGGTCATTGTTCTCAGCAGAAAACATGCAATCTATTGAATTAGTTGATTGTGATGATTCCTTAAAAAAACATCGAATGTTTCTAAAAAAGACAAATTTTTGGTATCACGACGGTCATTTAGGCAAATGGGTTAGAGAAAAAGTGTACCCGGAGTTTATTAAAAAGAAAAAAGACAAAAAATTAACAATTAAGCTATTGATATTAAATCCATTAAAACCGGCAACTATAAAAAATTACAGTCTTTATCGAAAGCGAATAAATGAAGACAAGAAAGGCTTTCAGAATGATAAAGATACTATTAGGGAAATATTGCTTACTATTCTTATTTCTCAAAAAACTATTGTAGAAGGAAATGGCTTTATTGATATTGAGGTTTTCCTAAGGGAAGATTTTAATATAGTGCGAAGAGACTTCTCAAGTAATTGTTTTTTTGAAACTGTAGCAGCTCGGCACTCGCACGCAATAATATATAATAATAATTTTGACTTGAACAGCAATCATGACTATTATTCAACGTACAAACAAGATTTTGAAGAACGCTTAAAAAATGACGCTACATTAAACAAGATTTCATTCTTAACAGAAACAGAATACCGCTCCGGACAAGTTTTAGAAGATTTAATTTTAAAAAATTCATTTTTAAGGGTTATTGACCAAAGTATAATTCAAAATGTTAAACAAAAACACCCGGATATCACTTAATAAAATTCCACAGATACTGAACTGTGACTCATTCGATATATATTTCTCAACCAAAGAGGATGGAAATATGATAAGAACTAATGAAAACAGGGAGTATGCTCATAAGACAAGAATGAATTTTTTGAATAAATGTGGAGTTGATTTAACATACTTTGCCCGGGTTCGCCCTACAGATAGCCCTAATATCGAAGTCGTTGAAATGGGTGAAAGTTGCATAAAAAAACAAGTTTATATAAACAAAGCAATCATTGAGGCCGACTTTGATTTCTATTATGATGGCTCTGACGCAATTTTTTCTCTTGAGCACCAAGTCAGTGTAGGGTTAATGTCAGGTGATTGTATTCCTTTAATAGTTTGGGACAATAAATCCGGATTTCATGGAATCGTACACATTGGGCTACTTGGTGCATTAAACCGGATAGCAGCAAATTTACCCGTAGTATTAAGTAGTGTTAATGTAACTATAGACAATTTACATTTTTATTTTGGCCCTTCAATTGGAGCAGATGATTATTGTTTATCTCTAAGCGGCCTTTGGAAGGCCATAAAACATCAGGTTGAAAGTAAAATTCCTGATATATATAATTTCACTTCCATAAAAAATGACAATACTTATTTCGACATTCAAGCATATGTTATCAGTCAACTTTTAAAAATAGGAGTTCATAGAAATAATATACAGGTCTACCCTTATAGTACAGCGGGCAATGACTCTATTTTTTTCTCACATCACAAATCTCTTCATAAAGATGGCGGTCTTGAGAATGGTCGCTTTTATTCAATTATAAAACCTAAATAGCAAATGATTGAGAACCCCCTTAATCAGTATTTAGCCGAAAGTAATGTATTCAGCGATAATGAACAATTATTATCTGAATTTGTTGAGAGATGCTCAATAAACGGAATCATTAACTCGCTACTTAACGACAAAAAGCAACTCACATTGGTTGCCCGCAAATCTTATTTTCATTCAAACGGATTTATCAAAATCACCCTTATTGAATCCGGCTTGTTTGGGCAAAAGATGAGGTTACATATTTGGCCTCAAAATATTGAATATACGGGCAATAATATACATAATCATGCCTGGGATTACTCATCTATAGTATGCGTTGGCGAACTGAGAATGGATACTTTTCAGGAAACAGTTTCTTCAAATAGTCTATATAATAAGATCAAAGTCGGTGACATAAGTAATATGTCTATAAATGATTATGGTGAAGTTTCTCTTGAGAAGACAACTAGTACATTATTAAATAAACATAATACTTATTCATTATCAAACGATAAAATTCACAAAGTCACTACAGATAGATACACAGCCACTTTAGTTCTTCAAGGTAATCATTTACAAAATTTTTCTTATATTTATTTAAATAAAGGGGAAATGTATAATCCTTATTGTGTAACAAGGCTAACACCTGATCTATTGGAAAGTTTTCTATACGAATTTTCGGCAAAATCAAATAGTTAGTTTATACAAATTGATTAGCGTAATCAAAAAACATTTATTACTTTGTGGCAAAATTTCTGTTTTTAAATCCTTATCAAGAACAACAATTTCCTCATTAAATCGCATTAAGAATAATGCGATCTACTAACCCATCCGTCAATTCCGTTCCACAACCACATTGAGTAAATTTAATGCGAGTGATTTGTAATGCATCATTTAACTCATCTGAATATTCAATAATGCTTTCCATCTGCTCTAACTTGTCAGCAGCCTCAAGTTGGCCTTCCTGCTGTAGAATCGTAGCAGCCGTTTGACGGGTTTGGATAAAATCCACGATGTTCTCGGCCATTAGAGTAGCAATATCAAGCCCTGCACTCACAAACGGCCAAACGGCCAAAAAGCGCTGCCCCTCGGCCGTAGCATTGAGTCGGCGCTGAACGTTGGCATCGGCCAGACCAATATCCACCACCTGCCAGTATTATTCATTAAATTTAAGATTGATTCTACCAATCTATTTCCCCTTTTTCTCGCATTGTGTATTGTTTCGCGGCTAATGAATATCCCAAATCAAAAACATTTGCTAAAGTATACTTTGATGCTCCTATTATACAAAAGGGTACTTCATCATCTATGACCTTTTTTATTATGAAATCTGTTCCATAAAAGGAATTGAATTTCTCTATTGTTATTTCCAGCAAATCAGGAAATGTTATCATTACTTTAAACTCCATTTCATTATATTACTCCATCTATTAATATAAGTTTTATGTTAGGAAACATCCCATTAAATTGTTGAATAATGCCTTGACAAGAGGCACAGTATGGGTTTTTCTGAAATGATTTTTAATTTGCCTGTTATATTTAGATATTTCCCTCCTATAACTGCTCCTAAATTACTTGCCAGTTTATTAAGCATTCTATACTCGGAATCAGTATTTCTTAACCATTCCGAACCACTCCCACCTTGTACACTAATAACATCAAAGACGGATAGCAGTGAATTAATTTACTTTACCAATCGATTTCTCCCCTATCTCTTTTATGCTGAGTATAAGCACCATATTGATAGCCTAACTGAAAAATATCCATAGGTTTAAACTTAGTTACCTTCACTTTTGCAAAAGTAACTTCATCAAATATGAATTCTAAAATCTCAAAATCAGTGTTGTATGATTTATTATAAATTTTTACACTTTCTGGGAAAAGAATATCATCACAGATGATTTCAAATATTAATTCTTTATTTTGCTCCATCTACTAATATAAGTTTTATGTTAGGAAACATTTCATTAAACTGCTGAATAATTCCTTGACAAGATAAGCAATAAGGTAATTCGGATACTATTTTGATTTCACCAGTTGCCGTTTTTAGGACTGCTCCAGAAGTGCCTCCTAAATCGCTAGCCAATTTATTAAGCATTTTATACTCGGAATCAGTATTTCTTAACCAACTTCTTCCACCACCACCTTCAACCTCAATCGCTGTAAATATCTGTGGTTCTAATTGTATATTCGCAGGACCACTCAGCCAAATTTTATTATTTACTATTGTTCCATTTACATTTCCTTCGATATAACCACAATTTTTTCCTGATAGATTATTAGTTGTACGATAATTTTTAATTCTCGCAGTAGCTTCAGCAATTTCATCTGCATTAGCTTGAAAGATGTTTGCAAATCCATTCCATGTTTGCCTCCCCGACGTATTAACGAAATCTTCCATCTGCTCCAACTTGTCAGCAGCCTCGATTTTGCCTTCCTGACGAAGAATCGCAGCAGTCGCTTTATGCGATTGGATAAACCCTAGGATCTGCTCACTTGTTAGAGTAGCAATATCAAGCCCGGCACTCACAAAGGGCCAAACAGCTAAAAAGCTTTTGCCTTCGGCTGTGGCATTGAGTCGACGCTGAACGTTGGCGTCGGCAAGGCCAATGTCCACCACCGATTTGCTGATGTCTGCCAAAGCCAGCAATTTGACGTATTTACCCACACTTGGCGTCAGCAGGATCTTTGCCGATGAACTTAGCCCCAAAAAGTTAAGATTGTTGAGCAATGACGGCAACAGCGTCTCTTTGTTTTGTTTCCACGCCAGGTGCCATGCCACGATCGCCAAGTACATTGGCTAGCTTATTCTTAGCTCTTCGTCAACGCATCGGCCAAGTTATACCAACAGCTACATCGGATAAATTTGATACGCGTGATTCGTAAATCTGGTTTTCAGAAAAACAATACAGTTTTTTGTTTTAATATCCTATTAAAATCGTCATCATGCAATGTAAATAAACCACTTATGCAAATGCATATATCTTTACCAATAGAAATATTTTTTAAGAATAATGATAAGCTATGTACAGTAAAAACATCATCATAAATAGCAATTTTTATAGAATCATTTTTTATTAAACATTCTTCGGAATATAGATAAGTTTTTAAATCAATAATATTGGGCGGATTTTTACTTATATCATATTTTAATCCCATATCAGTTAATATACTTGAAATAGAATTCATAAAACTTTCATTGTAATTATGGTAAATATCAAAGAGATTAATATATGAGTCTTTATAAGTAAATTTATTATAAATAAACTCGTAACTATTCAAGTTCATCAATACCCCTATTGAGCATTGGGCTTTTATAGAAAATCTTAGATTAAGCTTGTACAATATTTCAGACATTATATAACTACTTTTTGGCTGTATATCCAATTCAAAATACAGTTTCCCCTCTTTTTTGATTGATTCAACTATATTTCCACAATGTATAGACCCGAGTGATTTATTTTTATTTTGAGGTTTGTCAAAATAAAAACTTACATATACTTCATTGTAGATAGTTTTTATTACCTCTCCTTTATTTTCATTAACAAAATCGACAAATGAGTCTAATGAAAGGTTTTCTGAAAATATTTCTAATGTCGGTCTCATCTTAATAAAGTTAAAAGGTCTTCAAAGTTATTAATTACTTTAACATTCTGCCCACCAGCCTGTAGTTGCTCAATCTCTTTAACTTTAGTTGTTTGAGTATATCTTGGGCCAAATAAAACAATTGGATTATTATTTGGATTATACACTACTGGATTAGAGATATATTTTTTTATTTGAGAGAGTTTACTTCCTTCTCCAATGGTTTGTTCAATTAATAAATTATTAATTTCAAAATCAAGTTCACCTCCATTGTCAATAGAATTAGGAGCTACTTTTCTTCCTCGTCTATAGTTTAAGGCCATGTCAACTAGAATTTTCTCTAAGTCGTCTTCAAACATAACCCCATCTGTAACTCTGTAGTTTTGTTTTGCATATTTTAGTTTTTTTACGGTTTTTAATACATCAAGATTATTTGTTTTATAAATCCCTTTCCATATATCAACTAACTCATTATCTTGAATAAAAGCATTTCTAAATTCTGTATTTTTAAAAGCTTCGCCCAAAACATTAATTTCCTCATTGGACAGCTTATTCTTAATGCGATCTACCAACGCATCGGTCAAGTCATCCCCACAACCACACCGGGTAAATTTGCTACGCGTGATTCGTAAGGCATCGTTTAATTCATCGGAATACTCAACGATGTCTTCCATCTGCTCCAACTTGTCAGCAGCATCGTTTTTACCTTCCTGCCGAAGAATCGTAGCAGCCGTTTGACGGGTTTGAATAAACCCTAGGATCTGCTCATTCGTTAAGGCAGCAATATCAAGCCCGGCACTCACAAAGGGCCAAATGGCTAAAAAGCGCTGACCTTCGGCTGTGGCATTGAGTCGGCGTTGAACGTTGGCGTCGGCCAGGCCAATGTCCACCACCGATTTGCTGATGTCTGCCAAAGCCAGCAATTTGACGTATTTACCCACACTCGGTGTCAGCAGAATCTTTGCCGAGGCGCTCAACCCCAAAAAGTTAAGGTTATTGAGCAATGACGGCAACAGCGTCTCTTTGTTTTGTTTCCACGCCAAGTGCCATGCCACGATCGCCGGGTACGTCAAGGCAAATTCGTTGCCGTCGTACTGTACTTTTATCGGGTCAAAAAGCCGCGCGCTAAAGGTTTGAATGGGCCCTAGGTTTTGATAGGTTCCCAAACGGAACACCGACCAGTTGTAGCGCCCATAACAGTTCTCAAAATACACCGTGCCGTCTCGGTAGTTAGTCCCCAATATGTACTTGGCACCGGCCACCGGCGTATAGATGATATCAGCAGGCACATCGCCCAATACCACAAATCGGTTCGTATTTTTTTCGGCCGCTGTCCAATACTCATTGGCCAATTCAGCCAATGCCGATACGTATTGATCGGAGGCTTCTCCCTGCATTTTGTCGTACAGGTTTACCACGACCTCCGGATTGGCTTTGAAACTGTCGTAGAGGTACTGTTTGTCGCTGATGCCTTTGAGCATGTTCAATACCGCCTTTGCTTCATCGGTATTGCAGATCGCTCCCACATTTCCAATGGCGCACCGGGCGATCTGTTTTAAATGGGCAAAGACCATTTCTTTAGCCAATGCCTGAAGCACAAACGGCGGGATATTTTCGTAAATGACGTCCAACCGGTTGCAGTCATTGCCGGCGGCGGTCAGTTGGGTCAGGTATGAATTGACAAAGACCGTTTTGCCGCCGGCCGTAAGCTGTAAGCCCAATCGACCCAACAACGCCTCAAAGGCTTCGAATGAATCCACCCAAAGGGTAATGGCGTTTTGGGTGCTGCCGGCATAGCGAACCGTCAGGTAAAATTGGGTATGGCAGGGGCCGCCGTGTTTGATCTGAACCCCGTACCCTTGGTAAAGACCCGTGGATGTTTGGGTCAGATCCACCGTACCATCGTCGCCAATCTCGGCGTAGACGGAAAAGGTTTGGCCGTTGTATTCAAAGTCGGATGCAACGGCACTTCCGCTGATTCGAAAAGCGTTTTTCTTAAACTCAACGTTGTTTTTACCCCCGTTTTCGGAATGGGTTTTCAGCCAGTGGTTTTGTATGAAAAAGTACACAAAAACACACGTTAAGATTTTTCCAATCCGAGGTGCAAACCACTAAAATTTATAAGATTGGAAAATTAAGTTGACTCTATAATTAATCCTCCTCTTGATTTTATTAAATCAATAGCGTTTAACACCGCTTTCTCTTTAGGGTCATTTTTGTTTTTTAAAAAATTTAAATATTCTTGTAAAGATGATAAAATGGCAGAATTGATTCTTCCCATCTTTCTTGCTTTCAATCTATTCTCACTGTCTAAATAATAGTACACATGTAAATTGTATAGAAGACTTTCGTTTTTTGTCTGAATATCCAAATCGCTATTAATTAATCTTAAAAACATTTCTTCAATTTTTTCATTAATATATTCAGATTCTTCCTTTTCTGTAAGCGGAACAATATAAGAAATCCAAGAGTTTATCAAAGAATGATCTCCGTAATCTCTATCAGCCATAAAATACTCTTCTTTACCTAAGGCAAACTTCAATAGTTCACCCTTCTTTATTGCTTCCTCAAATAAATTCATCATTTAATTTTCTCCCACATTCCTGGGAAATTGTTTAAGAGTTGATTAATAGATTTATTGTGTACAATATTTTCCGAACCAACCAAAGCCGCTTCAGCCGTACCACTTTTTGTATATCCTCCTGGAACCCATTCTCCAGCTATTGCACCACCTTCATTTCCATTAGGAACATCAAAGGTGAATCTTGCATCATTACCGTCAATTTTTATATAGTAAATTTCTTCTGCTGCTAAATTTGTGCTTGACCCTAAATTCAATTCATCTCTTAATACAGTCCAATCATTCCCTTGTGCTTTGTATTTGGCAATTACAACATCCATTTCAGAACGTAATCCAACAAATTTTCGTGAAGGCAATGCTGTATAAATCGGATTTCCGCCTTCTGTCCAACTTTTCACCACAATAAATCCTGCTCCTTCTTGTTTAAATTTATTGATATGATTTGTAATATACGTAGCGTCTAGATAAGTTGATGGATTGGGAATATTAGGTTTTGTAAATGATACGCTAAATACTCCATTTTCAATTTTCGCAAACTCATCTCCATTCTTTGTAACATACTTTAAAACATTTCCTTGCTCAAAAATTTGAACTCCGCCTGCTACAAGTTTATTATGAATATTTTTTAAAGCTGGAGATAATGCGTTAACTAAAGTACTTCCCGCCCCGTTTACAAAATCTTCCATCTGCTCCAACTTGTCAGCAGCCTCGATTTTGCCTTCCTGACGAAGAATCACAGCAGCCGTTTTACGCGATTGGATAAATGCTACTACTTGCTCGCTTGTTAGGCTGGCAATATCAAGCCCGGCACTCACAAAGGGCCAAACGGCCAAAAAGCGCTGACCTTCGGCTGTGGCATTGAGTCGGCGTTGAACGTTGGCGTCGGCAAGGCCAATGTCCACTACCGATTTGCTGATGTCTGCCAAAGCCAGCAATTTGACGTATTTACCCACACTCGGGGTCAGCAGGATCTTTGCCGATGAACTTAGCCCAAAAAGTTAAGGTTGTTGAGCAAGGACGGCAAGAGCGTCTCTTTGTTTTGTTTCCATGCAAGATGCTCAAACTACTCTTAACTCTATTTGGTTTTTTACTTTTAAGTATAATTACAGACAGACAGAAATAACATATTTTTTAATTCTAAAATAGAATCTTTGTAGATAACAATTGCCTCTTCTTTGGTTCTGTTTAAATATATTTCATCAAAATGATAAATTAAAACAATTACTACTTCAAGGAGTAATAGCAAATCAAAAAGATGCCTATCTCGGTAGTCTAAAGTAAATGAATAAAGAAATAGATTTTCTTCTATTTCTTTATTCATTAATTGATATTCCTCTCTGTTGTTAATAATATTTGAAACATCTTCAAAAAATGCAGAGGAAATAGATTGCTTAGGCGTCCATGATAAATTATTTTTCAGTAGTACACTCATCTTATTCAAGTTTAAATAATTTATTTAATTGATTATGGAAGTTATCAGAAATATACTTGTTTACAGACTCTTTTTGTTGAGAATTCATATACCTCATATCAAGTAGCAAATAGTCAACGTTAGGCTTATTAAAAAAATGTTTATCAATCGAAGGAAAAAATTTAGAAATGTCATAATTTGGATAATTTGTAACATTTGATGGAAGCCCAAATGCATCAAAAACTCTTCCTTTGAATTGACCGCTTAGTGAAACAAAATCCCCTTCGGCAGAGGTTGTATATCTCTTAAAATACCCAAATTTTCCTTCAACAAATTGGCCAATTTCTCCTTCATAAATATCGACTTTATTTTTAATAGGGTCTAACCCAAGTTCCTTGATCCGAGCCTCTTTGCTTATTCTTTTTATACGAATAATTTCAACAAGAATATCCTTTGATCCTTTCCAAACTTCTACTAACTCAGGTTCTAGATTCAAGATACTTCTTAATTCGATATTATTTGTTAAATCTCTATCAAGAACAACAATTTCATCATTGGATAGATTATTCTTAATGCGATCTACTAGTCCATCCGTCAATTCATCCCCACAACCACACTTGGTAAATTTACTGCGAGTGATTCGTAATGCATCATTCAGTTCATCAGAATAGTCAACGAAGGCCTCCAGTTCTTCTAATTTTCCGGCAGCTTCTTCTTTTCCTTCTCTTCTCAGTAATTCTGCCACGGCCTTACGAGACTTCATAAAGCTAAGCATGTGCTCTACCGAGATTGTCGAAATATCCAAACCTAAACTCACATAAGGCCATACCCGCATAAAATCGGGATGTTGAGCTTCTAATTTAGTTTTAACTTTTGGGTCATTGATGGCGGCATCTAATATGGTTTTGCTTATCTCAATCGCCGCCAAAACTTTTATGTACTTTCCTACACCTCTTGTTAACAGTAGCTTTGCTGATGAACTCAGCCCCAAAAAATTAAGGTTGTTAAGCAATGACGGCAAGAGCGTCTCTTTGTTTTGTTTCCACGCCAAGTGCCATGCCACGATCGCCGGGTACGTCAAGGCAAATTCGTTGCCGTCGTACTGTACTTTTATCGGATCAAAAAGTCCCGCGCTAAAGGTTTGAATGGGCCCTAGGTTTTGGTAAGTTCCCAATCGGAATACCGACCAGTTGTAGCGGCCGTAGCAATTCTCAAAATACACCGTGCCGTCTTGGTAGTGAGTACCCAATATGTACTTGGCACCGGCCACCGGAGTATAGGCGATATCAGCAGGCACATCGCCCAATACCACAAATCGGTTCGTATTTTTTTCGGCCGCTGTCCAATACTCATTGGCCAATTCAGCCAATGCCGATACGTATTGATCGGAGGCCTCTCCCTGCATTTTGTCGTACAGGTTTACCACGACCTCCGGATTGGCTTTGAAACTGTCGTAGAGGTACTGTTTGTCGCTGATGCCTTTGAGCATGTTTAATACCGCCTTTGCTTCATCGGTATTGCAGATCGCTCCCACATTTCCAATGGCGCACCGGGCGATCTGTTTTAAATGGGCAAAAACCATTTCTTTAGCCAAGGCCTGAAGCACAAACGGCGGGATATTTTCGTAAATGACGTCCAACCGGTTGCAGTCATTGCCGGCTGCGGTCAGTTGGGACAGGTACGAATTGACAAAGACCGTTTTGCCGCCGGCCGTAAGTTGTAAGCCCAATCGACCCAACAACGCCTCAAAGGCTTCGAATGAATCCACCCAAAGGGTAATGGCGTTTTGGGTGCTGCCGGCATAGCGAACCGTCAGGTAAAATTGGGTATGGCAGGGGCCGCCGTGTTTGATCTGAACCCCGTATCCTTGGTAAAGACCCGTGGATGTTTGGGTCAGATCCACCGTACCATCGTCGCCAATCTCGGCGTAGACGGAAAAGGTTTGGCCGTTGTATTCAAAGCCGGATGCAACGGCACTTCCGCTGATTCGAAAAGCGCTTTTCTTAAATTCAACGTTGTTTTTACCCCCGTTTTCGGAATGGGTTTTCAGCCATGTAAACAGCTCCCCGGTCCGTAACTCATCCACACCCGCGAGGACGTTGCCGGTCATTTCATCTGCTCCCGACAGTAAGCCATTGAGAAAATCAACGTCTTGAAAATCAGCAATATCATTTACGAGTGCAGCAACTACCGGGGCACAATTGCCGGCATCCAGATCGGCAATCATTTGCGGCGTTATCTCCGCCAGGTAAATATCATTGTCTTCAAAGGTGCTTTTGAGGCCTTCCAGTTTTTCAGTACTGCTGCCGGGGTAGGCACTCAGTTTATTGCACAGAATATCGGACAGCAGCAACGCAACCGCTGCTTTGGTGGAATATACACAATTGGCCTGCGTGGCAGCTTCTTCGTTGGTTGTGCCTACCCGGCCGTTCGAGTTGAGAGCAGGCGTAACCCGCAGGGCCGTTTCGCAGTACTTCCCGTTTCCGTACGCGCACCGGCCATAATAGGTGACAGGGTTCTCATAATTGGGTTTATCTTCAATGGCGCAGGGCAAATTCCCGTAGTTTCCAACGGCCATTCGGTCGGTTCTTCCGGCGTCGCGGTACCATTCTATGGCACCATTGTTGGCCATACAGGCTTTATCAACCAAACCAATCCGGAAAGGAGGAGGGTATTTGACTCCAAATGTCGTTTGCTCCGGCGGATAAATGGAAATGATCCCGAAATCCGTTTGCGAGCTTTCGTATTTAATTTTATAAATGGATCTGTCTCTGCTGCCCCGGTAAATAGGAAGTTCGGCCTCTTTTGCATTGGCATAAATAGAGCAATCGCTGGTGGTTTTATTGGTTTTGGGAGCAGGAGTGTATTCAGTATAATAGGGATTCGTTGAGCGGTTATTGTCCACCGTAATCAATATCCTGCCGGTACAGGAGCCTTTGCCCTGTACCCAATTGGTAATTTCTACGTAAAAAGAACCTTTGAAGGTAGGGCTTCCGGTCGCAGTAAGCCCAAAGCCATGATTGATGACGATCTTCGCCGTATTGGCATCGGGGTAGGTAATGATAGCTCCTCCCTGTACGATACGATTTTTATCGTCCGATATAAGCGCCGTGACGTTATTGCCTCTTCCCCACACATAGATTTCCACCGGCTCACTTTCCAAAAATGTGTCATAATATTGGCTGTATTTGGTGTAAAACACGGCATCGCAGGGCTGTTTATTAACCTCAGCGACCGGAGCGGGAGCGGCTTCTTTGGTGATTTTAACCTTTGCTGTTTTGGTGTCATCCACCGCCCTTCCCGGCAATGCACAGGTAGCGGTAAATGTAAAGGTTTTGTCCTTATCCGCATCTTTGACCGTGATAACTGCCGATGTACCCGTGCCGGAAGTAATCGTTTGGCCCGTTGCATCTGCCCACGTCCACAAAATAACGCCGGGGTCGGGATTGGTACAACCGGTCATGGAAATCGTCAACGATTTGGAGGTCTGATTGTAGGGAATGACAACGGTTGCCGGGGCATTTAACGTAAAATTGGCGCAGGGAATACTCAGAATGCCCGAGGCTTTGGGGTAGTAAATAATGGACTTTTTACAATGGTCATCTGAGGTAACGGAAAAAGCCGTTGGGCTTTTAGGTATTGAAAGGATTCGGGTATTTCCGGACGAAGGATCATCTTCCCATTTAAAATAACGGTCATTATTGTCGGCAATTTGCAGGGTTAGTGTCTGATCCGTTTCCTTTATTATTTTAATGGTGGATTCACCGTCGCTGTTTCCTCCAGATTCACATTTTCCGTTGGTAGGTGCTCGGTTAATAAAAGCGGAAGCGGTACAATTAGTGGCCAAACAGGTAGCCGTGACGGTAAAGCCGGCTGTAATGTTGGAGAACTGAATCGTATTATCTCCTGTTTCTTCCGTTTGAATCCCTTTGATCCCACCCTTTCCTCCTTCACGCTCCCATACCACTTTGCCGTTACAGCCCGTGGCAATGACCTTAGCAACGCCTCTATTTGTCTTAATACCCCATCCTTCGTTGGAATATACGTTTGTCGTAGTAACGGCCAGTTGTAAACCGCATTTGAGCGTTACATCTCCTGCCCGAAGTATACAAGCGTTCCCGGTTCTATCCACGCAGGATAAGGAATATGTTTGAGGGGCGTCAGGATAAAGGATTACCGTTGAACCCGTCCCTGCAACGGCTCCATTGGGGTAGTTATCTCGCCATTCTACCTTGTTGCTGCACCCTGTGGCTCTCAGAATCACGGCTTGCCCCCGATCAATGAGGTTGGGGGCGACAGTTGCCACTACGCCGGTACATTTTCGATCCACCATAATTTCTTTGGAATCGCTGCAACTCACGGCCTTTGCATTACTGTCACTGAGTTGACAGATAGCCGTATAAGTCGTAGTGGACGAAGGAGTAAAGGTTTGACCGGTAAACGAACCGATCGGCACGCCGTTTGCTTTCCAGACCACACTGCCAGGTTGCCCGTTTTTATCCACACAACTGTTAACGGAAAGTGTCACCGACTCTCCTTCGAGGATGCGCACAGCGGAGGCTGTAATGCGGGCATCGCAGACCGTCCCGTAGTTAAAATCGCCGTCAGCCGCTTGGCTGACCAAATTTTCATTGCCTGTCGTTCCAAAAGCGGTGATGGAATAGGCATACGTTTGATCAGGTGCCAGTCCCGACAGAAGTGCCGAATTAGTAGTGGGATAGAGGGTTCGTTCTTCTCCTGAAACGTCTTTATAGATCAGTTTAAAGCTTTGGTGAAGGCTGTTTTTCTTCCAGTTGATTTTGACGCTGCCATCGGCCTGTACGATGTAAGCTACATTCTCGGGCGGCGGCAAAATGTTGGCAGGGGTGGCAAAAATGCCCGTGCCATAGGTATCCACTACTTCACCCTTTTCACTGTAGCCCACAATTTTGTAGGTGTAATTACGTCCAGGTTTAAGGTTTTTCAGGGCTAACTGCGGATTCGTCACCGTTTGGGTGAGCTCCCCATCGCCCTCGGCGGCATACAAGACGGTGTATTTGGCAAACGTTTTGCCTGCTGCCCAGACGATTTTCGCCGATTGAGCCTCCACACTGCTGACGCTTACGTTGGCAATGCGTGCCGTGGGTGTCTCGGTGGGAAGCTCCAAAGGAGAGGCGGTGAGTTGTTTGAGGCGTTCAAAAAGGGCTTGGTACTTGACCTCCAACCCGTCGATGACCGGCACCTCAGTCCCATTGCCGATGGTGATTTGATTCTCTGTCAATTCATCCGTCAGTGTTTCCAGATCTGCTAATACATTAACAGCCAGCGAATTGATTACTCTTAACTTCTCCAATTGCGTCTTCAACACCTCGCTTCCCTGTAAGATCGCTGCTGTGGACTGAATTAGCTGCTGCACCTGTTCAGGTGTCGCGGGCTGACCTGCTGCTTTTGCTTCACTCATCTCACCCGCTACCGGATCATACCGTTGAAGCGCCTGCTGCAACGTACCGACAAAGGCCGTGGGGTGGCTTTTCCGGACCACCGACTGAATCAGCGACTGCCGCTGCTCCATCAACTCCTTAACCGATACGTTGTTTCTGGACTGCACATAGCCTCCTGCGTCGATGGCGTACACGCACCCACCATTGGTGCCTTCTTCACCCTTCTTGGCTTTTACGCCTTTGAATTCCATGGGCATCATGGCATTGCCCAAAAACGGCAGACGTACCAATCCTTCGCCCGAAAACCCCGGGCCTTCCCCTGTTTTGGTGACGATGAGGGCAAAATCATAGATGCCCAACACATCGCCTACACTCAGCGAAGTCAGTTCTTCGCCTGTGGGCAGGGGAATGACGGGGTGCGTGGGCTGACAGTCCACAAAAGAACCTGCCCGAAGGGCACAATCGGGGATTTTTAACTTCGTTGCCAACAACCCATTGGTGGAATTCGCGGAAGAGCCACCCGAAGTGGGTGTTACGGCGTTCGGAGCCTGCACGGGATAGTTGACATACAGTTCCTGCAAGGTCGTCAGTGGGACGGCTTCATTATCCACCGTCTGCACATTGATCAGTTCGGGTTGCAGGAGTTCGAGGGGCCATTCGGGCGCCGGCTCGGGCACTTGCTCCGAGATATTCCATGCCTGCTCCTCACCGGGAGCACTCGGCAGCAAACTCCCGCAGTCACTGCGAATACGAAATAGATACGTGGTCTTATTTTGCAACCCCGTTGCCATATACGTTGTGCCGTAAACTTTCTCCGAAATCCATTCTGTGGCCGTTTCGGCTTTGTACTCCACCACGTAAGCCAAGGCCTGCGGCGGGGCCTCCCAACGCAATCGCACCCGGTCGGAAGCCACGCTTTGCAGCGTGAAGGACGAAGGCGGCAAACACTCCCGGCCGTAGCGAAACCACTGGACCTGACTGTAACCCTGATTGGCAAAATTCGTCAGCTGATTAGTAAGGTCGATGGCCTGCACCTGAACGGCGTAGCGTTGTCCCGCTTCCAATGGCTGAATCCATTGGGTCATATTGCCCGTCAATGAGGTGCCGGGATCGGTTTTGTCCAATACGGGTTCGGTACAGGAAAGCATCATTTGCTCGTTGGGTTCCTCCTGATCGGGCACGCGGCACACCTTCAGGCGGTAAACCACCTGTGACTCCGGCGTGGCAAAGTGGCGCGGTGTCCACTGAAACAGGACTTTCTGTAGAGCGTTGACGGGTACCGAGGTACCGTTGGCAGGCAGATTCAACAGGGGCGGTTGGAGCGAGGAGAGCACCAAAAAAGTTTGGGCGGTATTGGAGACAACCTGTCCGGTGGAGGCTTCGAAGGCCTGCACCGAAAAGGTATAGAATCCTTCGGGCAGCGAGGCGTTGTAAGCCTGTCCGGGATCAAGGCCTTCGGTTTCCAGCAGGGAAGGTGAAAAGTAGTGAGCGGCCAGGTCGGTGCCGTTGAGGCGGGAGGGCAGGCCCGGGGTGAGGGAAATGAAGGCGGGCGGCATGTAGCCGGGGCGGGTGGCGATGCGGATGCCGGGGCCATCGAGTTGCCAGCGCAGGTAGACCGATACGGAGGGTTTGGTGAGGTCTTTGAGCAACAGCTGCACAAAAAGGCGTTGGTCGGAGGTGAACCACTCAGACAGGCGTTGCGAGGTGGGTGCTCCGAAGTACACCGTCGTTTGCACCGGATAATTATCCGTCGTTTGGGCATTCGAGACGAAGGCGTAAAGCAGTATTAATAATAATGCTGTTTTATTGAATTTAACTAAGTGCATTAAAGAGAGAATAGATGACTTTTTTGTGACGCCACAATCCTTTTTTTGTCACATTTTTATGTCTTATAATGAACCTATTGTATAAAAGGATGCTCCGGTTGCCTAATGTTCTCAGAAGTTATTATAATTATATTCAAATAAAAAAAGCGACCCGAAAGCCGCTTTTGAATGCTTTACACTTTCCAAGTCTTTGAGACGGGGTCGCCCAGACTTGGAAAGTGTGTTATTTACTACACTAAAGTATTTAAGTCAAACGGCAGGCGTCTGATCCGTTTGCCCGTAGCGGCAAATACGGCATTGGTCAGCGCCGGTGCAATCGGCGGCAATCCCGGCTCTCCCACTCCGCCCGGTTCGGCACCACTTTCTACAATGTGGATTTCCACTGCCGGCATTTCATTGATACGCATTACCTGATATTGGTGAAAGTTGGTTTGCTCTGCCTGTCCACCTGTAAATGTAATGCCTTTTTTTACCGCCGCTGTGATACCCATCACAATGTTGCCTTCGGTTTGCGCTTTTACGTTATCCGGATTTACGTAATGTCCGCAGTCGATTACAGAAACTACTTTTTCCACTTTTACACCCGTTCCCTGTTTGGAAACCGTTACACAACACGCGCTGATGCTGCCAAACGATTTGAAAACGGCAATGCCTTTTCCGTGACCTACGGGAAGTTTTTCGCCCCATTTGGCTTTTTCTGCCAACGTTTCAAGCACTTTTTTGAATCGTGCGTCAGCCATTATTTCCAAACGCGCTTTCAATGGATCTTTACCGGCCGCGTGAAAAAGTTCATCTAAAAATCCTTCCTGACTAAATCCAAAATTGGAGGCATACACCGAACGCCACCACACGATGGGAATCTCCGTATCAACGTGCGTAAATGAAACCTTGAAAGCGGGAATCGAATATTTTTGTTCTTTTTGACTTAATTCGCCGCAGATCCAATCATCGGCTTTGTCGGTCGGCGCTTTGAAAACCTGCATTTGGATGGATTCACCAATGGGGTGATGATGGTAAGCTACGATGTTGCCTTTGGCATCCAATCCCCCCTGCATTCCGGCCATCATACCGGGACGATACGGTCCTTGGGTAATGTCATCTTCGCGCGTCCAAACCAATTTGACCGGTTTTTTCATTTCTTTCGAAAGAAAACAGGCTTCCAACAAAAAGTCATGGTAGGCTTTACGGCCAAAAGCACCGCCCAAGAGCGCCACGTTTATTTTTATTTGTTCGGGTTTTATTTTAAGGTAACCCGCCAGATCGCGCAAAGCCCAGTCGGGCCCCTGAATAGGCGCCCATACTTCTGCTGTACCATCTTCTTTGACGTGTGCAATGGCATTTTCAGGTTCCATAGGAGCGTGAGCCAAGAACGGCGTTTCATAAAGCGCTTCTATTTTTTTGGCTGCTCCTGCAAAAGCTGCTGCAAAATCACCCGTTTCTTCACCTTTCAATCCTTCTTTTGTTGCTGCCTCGGCACATTTTTTATAATAGGCTTCTGTCGTTAACGTTTGCGGCAATGTTCCGTTATCCCACTGCACTTTTACCGCTTTCTTTGCCGACAATGCCGCCCAATAATTATCTGCAACGATGGCTACGGCTTCGGAAGTACGGTGAGGCATGGGGCGCTCGCATTTCAATACTTTTTGTACACCCTTGATCTTAAGCGCTTCTGAATCATCAATGGAAACTACTTTTCCGTGTAAATGAGGGTTGTGGATCA
The DNA here is from genome assembly GCF_965279615.1 of Runella sp. Lineage (NCBI taxonomy): Bacteria > Pseudomonadati > Bacteroidota > Cytophagia > Cytophagales > Spirosomataceae > Runella > Runella sp. The sequence continues at coordinate 4,538,546 of NZ_OZ257252.1, forward strand.
TTACGGCATAGACCATCCCCGGCACATCAACGTCAATGCCGAAAACGGCTTTGCCCGTTACGCGAGCGGGAACGTCCAGTCTTGGAGCGTATTTTCCTACGATCTTAAAGTCTTTGGAATCTTTAAGTGCAGGGTTTTTAGGAACTTCAAATTTCGACGCTTCATCGGCTACTTCCCCATACGTGAGCGATTTTCCGCTTGGTTTGTGAAAGACTTTTGCTTCTTTGGCATAACACTCGCTTTCGGGTACACTCCAACGTTGCGCAGCGGCTTTAATCAGCATTTCCCGCGCTGCTGCACCCGCTTGGCGAATAGGCTTCCACAAAGCGCGCACGCTGCTGCTTCCTCCGGAAGTTTGATCACCATATTTTCCTTTTCCGTCTGATTGCCAAATCGTTACCTGATCTAACCGTACTTCCAGCTCTTCTGCCAACAGTGAAGGAACAGCCTGCGTCGAGCCTTGTCCCATGTCGGGACGTGGATTGATCAAAATGATCTTTCCATTGGGTTCTATCACAATGAATGGATTAATTTCAAGAGCCAGTATGGATGGTCCCACACCATTTATATTGATAACCGTTGGCTTGGCTGCCGCCGAAAGGCCCATCATCAAACCTGCCGATGATAAGCCAAGTGTTTTAATAAAATCTCTGCGATTGCTCATTTTTTTGTCGTTTTTAGTGCATTCGATTGTTCATTGGAAAAACATCCAATGACTGATTGCAGGTTATCTTCCGCCTGTCGTTTCGGCTTTGGGAGTATCTTTTGACGCTCTTTTGATTGCTTTACGAATACGGTCATAGGTACCACAACGACAAATATGTCCGCGCATCGCGGCATCAATATCAGCATCGGTAGGATTTGCTTTTTCTTTCAACAACGCACTCGCCGCCATAATTTGGCCAGATTGACAATAGCCACACTGCGGCACCTGTTCTTCGATCCAAGCCTGTTGTACGGGATGCAGGTTTGCCTCGGTGCCGAGACCTTCAATGGTGGTAATTTTTTTACCAACCACTGCCTGTACGGGTAGTACACACGAACGGGTTGGTTTGCCTTCTAAATGAACCGTACAGGCACCGCACTGCGCAATTCCACAGCCAAATTTGGTGCCTTTAAGTCCTACAAAATCGCGGATTGCCCAGAGGAGCGGCATTTTGGGGTCAATATCAAGGGAAAAATTTTTCCCATTGACATTCAGAGAAATCGCTGCCATACATTCAATAAGGTTCTGTTGGAGGTTATTTTAAGTAAAGTTTACGAGAAAACGGGGTAAATTCAAATTTTACGGTTGAAAGCACGATTTTCCAACCTCAAAATACATAAAATGCTCCTGAACTACCAGTTGGGCATTATTCTTTATTTACCTTTTCTGAAGGGATCGGTATAAAGATGCCTGATATCGGTTTCGGCAAAATGGGCCTTTTTGAGAAGTCCTTTTTTCAATAACTTGATATATTCTGACTTAGGAATCTCAATGGCCCCAAATCTACGTACATTGTCATTGATGAACTGAGTGTCCAGAAGGTCGTAGTTTTGCTGTTTAAGAATTTCAATTAAATAATGAAAGGCTACTTTAGAAGCGTTGCTAACGGTATGAAACATGGATTCGCCAAAGAAAACCGCGCCGATAGCAACACCGTATAAACCGCCGACCAATTCGTTGTTTACGTAGGTTTCAACACTGTGGGCAAGCCCCATACGGTGCAATTCGGTATAAGCGTTAATGATCTCGTCGGAGATCCAAGTGGAATCTTCGTCTTCCCGGGGCAACGCACAACCTTGCATTACTGCCTTAAAATCAGCATTGATGCGTATTTCGAATTGTTGTTTATTAAGAATAGGGCGCAGGGATTTGGAAGGTTTATAGGTTTCAAGCGGAATGATGGCGCGTGGGTCTGGGGAATACCAATAAAGCGTACCATCGGCGTCGGCCATTGGAAATATTCCATTCATATAGCCATAAATAAGGTCGTCGGCAGACAAAAAATTCATAAAAAATAGCCGTGGTTCAAAATCAAAAATACAATAAAAACGATACCGAGCGATGAAATGGATGATAAGTATTCTAATTTTGATGACAGCTTGTGCTGCCGAATCTCCTATGAATGACGTACTGACGCCCGACCCTGACGAAGTGCCCGGACAATATCGCTACCTCTCGCTCGGTGACTCCTATACCATTGGCGAGAGCGTTGCTCCCGAAGAACGGTGGAGTGTGATTTTGACGGAGCTATTGCGAAAAAGCAACATTACTATCGCAAATCCTGAAATTATTGCCCAAACAGGATGGACCACTGCCGATCTGATGGAAGGTATCAAAAGTCGGAATCCCAAAGGGCCTTACAACTTGGTTTCTGTGCTGATCGGGGTTAATAATCAATACCGTGGGCAATCCATCGAAAGATATCGAACCGAACTGCGAGAGCTTCTTCAGCAGGCCATTGGGTTTGCGGGCGGAAATATTGAACGTGTTTTTATGCTTTCAACGCCGGATTGGGGAGTGACACCTTTTGCAAAAGGAAGCGATCAGGCGAAGATCGCCGGTGAAATAGACGCATTTAACGCCGTAGCGCAGGAAGAATGCAAAAAATTGGGGATTTTGTTTATTGATATAACGCCTCTTTCACGAACTGCGCGCAATGATGTATCTCTTGTGGCCAAAGATGGGCTGCACTTTTCAGGAAAAATGTACCGTCAGTGGGCTGAATTCGCCTTACCAACGGTACAAAATCGACTGACAAAATAATTTTGGGGTAGGGTAATATGTGTACAGAAAAGTTAAAATATTCCAAAAGGATTTCAAACATCTCTCCATATATACGTAACCATCAAAAAAAAGTCACACATTTATTAATTAAAAAAATAACTGATGCCTATTGATGCCCGAAACGTACGCACATCAGGACGATCTACAAACCCTTGACCATTGGCCAAAAAACTGTTGAATTTCCCAAATGTGCCGCCTACACGACCATTTATTGCCAATTGAGGCGTGATGAAATAGTTGGCTCCTACTCCGATCCATACGCCGGGACCTTTCAATTTAAATTCATACAGTCGCCCATTCAAAGAAACCGGGTCGATTGTCAGATTGGTTAAAGCATAACCAACCTCTGCAAAAGGGCGTATTTTTTGCAGGGTACCGCCAAAATTTGCCCGAACACCTGCTACAATCGTAGACATGCGATTTACCTTCCAATCAGATTTTAAATTTAATGTCTGTGCTTCATATTGAGCAAACGCTTCAAACCGCTGATTAAAACCATATCCCAAACGAATTCCTCCGCCTATCCCATTGGGGTCTGACTCGTCCAATTGGTCAAAATGCGAAGATGACCACCGAACAAAACTACCGTAGAGATTTATGTTTATGCCTTCGGTATTAGACTGAATATCTTGGGCTTGAAGTGACGACAAGGCGGTTAAAAACACTAAAAGTAGAGATGCTGCTCGTAACATAGTTTTGTAAAAAAGTTAAAGTTGGACAGTAAGTCTTGTACGGGTTGTGCGCAGATTATTGACACGGCGCCCTTGTTGAAATACTACTTGGTCGCTTGATTTATCGCTGTATTCAGGGTATTTGATCGTTATCCATTGATTATTTACGGCTTCTACCGCTTCAAATTGGATGGCTAAAAGTGCTTTTTGCGAATTGGTCGCCGGGCGGGCCGACGTTACTCTTGCCCGTACTCGCGCTCCCGTAGAAATAATGCCCACACCATCTACCTGAACGGGCGACACCGTTCTCAACCAAACGATTTGTCCTTCAGAAGCATCCGAAGAAATTGTTTGGGCAAATTCTACCGCGAATTGCTCGTTTTTCAATTCAATTGTTGCTGTTCGGGCAGGCGCTTTGGGTTCGGGCTCTTTGGACTTTTCTTCTTTTTCCTTTTCAACAGGTTTTGGTTCTTCTTTGACCGGCGTAACAGGATTTTTTTCTTCCGGTGTTACTTCAACGACCGGTTTCTTTTTTGCCGGATTAACCGGCTTTTTTTCAACCGGTTGTGAAGGGGGTTCGACCGGCGTAAAAGATTCACTTTTAGGAGGCAAAACGGCCACAGTTTGCGTTTGATCAATTTCCGGAAGGCTGTCCTCTTTGGTTTCCACAATAGATTGCGGTATAACCTGAACAGTATCTTTTGTTGTAAGTCCGGAAACTTGTTCAGTGGTTTTATCATCCGGAGTATTTAATCCAATGAGCCAAAAACCCAAAATGCCGATGGCAATGACGATAGCCCCCACTAGTATCATTCCTTCCAAACTCATTAAATTTGCCTTGAGTTGGCGGGTTATGGTTTGCTTTTCAGAGTGGCTTTCAGCATTTGCCAAGCGAGTTGGCCCGATTTGCGGTTTATCCGGTTTTACATCCGCTAAGCGAGTGGGAGGAATAGGTTTTGGATTGGTATTGAATATTTGAGGGTTGACAAGTCCCGGCGCAACAATTGCGGCCAATGCCTGTCGCAACTCCAATGCCTTTGAGAAGCGTTTTTCAGGTTTTTTCTGCAATAATACGTCGAGTATTTCTTCTATTTGTTTTGGCAATTCCGCAACGCGGTTTCGTACCGAAATTGGTTTTTTATTCAGAATTTGGTTGATGAGCGTTGTATCCGTAGCGGGTTCAAAGGGTAGTTTCCCTGTTAATAATTCATACATCAGCACTCCCACGGCATACAGGTCTGACTGTATCGAAGGCTCAACACCATTTAATAATTCCGGCGCCATGTATTCAAGCGTCCCTACGACCCGATCAGCACGCGTAAGGCGTTGACTTCCAACCATTCTGGCTATTCCAAAGTCCATCAACTTGACCGTTCCTTCGCGGGTCAGCATCAGGTTTGCAGGCTTAATGTCGCGATGTAAAATTCCTTTATAATGAGCGTGTTGAAGACCGTCAAGTGCCTGAATTACAATTCTTACTGCCGTTTCAAATGGCAATTTTCCCTGTTTTACAATAAGTTGTTCCAACGTCAGCCCGTCTACCAGTTCCATCACCATAAAATTATCGGAATTGATATGATGGAAGTTATAAAGTGTGGCCACATTGGGGTGATTCAGTTGCGCCGAAAGCACCGCTTCATTACGAAATCGTTCCATAAATGTTACATCGCGCAACAGGTGTGCGTGCAGCATTTTGACCGCTACGGGACGGCGGAGGAACGTATCGGTAGCGCGATATACCGTCCCCATGCCTCCTTCTCCGAGAAGCTCTTCGATATGATAGTTATGCAGGGTACGGCCAATCATTTTAGTCATTATTAAGGGAAAATAACTTATTTCTATGTGCACTCACTAAATAACCTCCTGCGTTGGACGGGGTGATTGAAACGTTTCAGTAGATACACGCTCCACGAGCAATACTGTAATATTATCATGACCTCCTCGCTGTTTTGCCGCTTCCACCAATCGTTGCGCTGCTTCGTTTAAGGTTGGAATAAGCATCAATTGGGCAATTTCATCGCTACTAAGATAATCATAAAGGCCGTCGGTGCAAAGCAATAATCGATCATCATTTTCCAGCGCATAACTGACTGCTTCCACGTCGATCTCGACTTTATTGTGAGTGCCCATGGCGCGGGTGAGTACATTGCGTTCGGGATGTTTTTCGGCTTCGGCAGGTGTAACAACTCCTTGTTGAACAAGCATTTGAACGTAGGTATGATCTGTTGATAATTGTAAAAGTTGGCCATTTTTGAGCAGGTATAATCGGCTGTCGCCTACATGAGCAAAATAAAGTTTTGTATCACAAATCACTACCGCACTACAGGTAGTACCCATTCCGCGCTGACGCGTATTACGACTTGCGGTTTGCCAGATAGAACGATTTGCCTTTGTAAATGCCAGAAAAAGGCTTTCTTCCGGCGATTCTTCGCGCTGATAATACGTTTTGGCAATGGTTTCGACTGCCATTTGAGAAGCGATCTCGCCGGCAGCGTGCCCGCCCATTCCGTCGGCGATAATTGCCAGAAAACCTTTTGTAGCACGAATAACCAGATCGGAAGGCCGAATGAATCGAGCGGCGTCTTCGTTGTTTGTCCGTACACAGCCCACATCCGAAACCACTACCGCCCGCAGGTCGGTAAGTGTGTCTGACAACGATGTGTCATTTGATTTGTTCGATAACCATTTTTTCCAAAACATTGTGCGCAGGAGTTGGAGATGCCTTAATCATTAATTTGTTTTAACCAACGTTTTATGGGCATTTTCTCCACAAGGTCGGTCAGGTTTTCCACCCATTCCGAAATCGAGAACACCCCTACTTTGTCGGGATTTTGTAATTCGTGCAACAGCTCAGCAGCGGTCATACGGTGAGACATATTGTTCTTTAACAGTTTGTTGATGAGTCGCTTGCTGCGTTTTGAGATCTGAGGAACAAGCAAATCAGGGGCGGTGTATTGTCCTTTTTCGATTTTAACCCGAACCTCAGTTTCGCTGCGTCCGTCGAACGGTAAATACCCCGTCAGCATTTCGTAGAACAACACTCCCAATGACCAGCAGTCTGACTGAATTCCGACTTTGCTTTGAAACTGCTCAGGAGCCATGTAATGCGACGTTCCGACAATGTATCCTTCTTGCGTAAATTTGGGCGTGTAAACCGATTTTGCAATTCCAAAATCCAACAATTTCGCAAAACTCTCACGGTTTACTTTAACATTTCCCGGCTTCAGATCACGGTGAATGATGTCTTTCTCGTGTAAATGAACCATCGCCAACGTAATTTGTTCCATGATCTTCCAAACAAATGATTCCGGTAAACGTCCCTGTCTTTTGATGAGTTTTTCGAGGGTTATTCCTTCTACGTACTCCATTATGATGCAGGGGATTCCATTCTCAACGGTATACTCGTAAAGAGCGGCAATGTGTGGATGTTGAATGGAGGCTTGAATGTAGGCTTCGTTTCTAAATCTGGCTGCCTGATCAGCGCGGTAAAGTACTTTAACGGCAGCCGGACGGCGAGATGATTGATGCTGAGCCTGATACACTTCGCCCATTCCTCCCGAACCTAACCATTGGGTCAAGACGTACCCCCGAATATGTTGTCCCAGTTGCATTTGTTTGTTGGTTTACCGGATTTGTGTTTCCGGTGATAAAGACTTGGAATGTTTTTGAAGCATTCCAAGTCTTCTTTTATTTTCGTACTTAATTATTTTTTGATCAGTTCCATTCCGTATTTGATGGGTACTGCGTAAGAGATAATTCCTTGGTTTGCATTTCCTCCACCGGCGTAATAGATTCCGATAACGTTTCCTTTTGCATCGAACATCGGGCCACCGCTGTTTCCGCCACCTGTTGCGTTCAAGTCTACTTGGTAGCTGTCACCGAATGTTGTGCGCTCACTGGTAAACTCCGTTGAACTTTGAATAAGTTGCTGAATATGACCGGGAGACGTTACAGGAGAGGCCACTTCAAATACTTCGGTGCGTGGTTTGAAAGGATCATTTGATTTGCGAACAATGCGTGGTTGAGGTGCACCGCCGGGATATCCCATTACGATGATCTCTTCGCCCGCTTTTACTTCGCTGTAGTTGTCGAGCATGTTGACCGGAGCCAGACCCGTAACATCTACTTTTATCAACGATACATCGTGTTTTTGTGAAGGTGTAATGAGGCGAGCTTCGTAGGTTTGTGATGAGTTGGCAAACACTACTTTCAGGTATTTATTGCGACCCTGAACAGTGGCACGTTGCATGTTTACCATCGTTGCCTCAGAAGGTACCCAACCTCTTACATAATCAGGAGATACTTCAGGTGTTTCGCTCAGTACCATTTTGCCTTTTTTGTCAAAACCTTTTACGATATAGCCTGCTACATTTTGGAAGCCGGTGTAGCTTGTCATCCAGGCAGCACCTACGTGGCGATTGGTCAATATTTGTCCGTCTGCCGTAGCTACAAAGCCTGTTCCCGTTCCCTGTCCACTGATCGGAAGGCCTAAGACCGAACGTTTTTTGGTTGTCAGGTATGGCTCAATTCCTTCTTGGGTCTGTACATACAGCGGACGGAAATTCCCCTGTTTATCCTGAGTATATTCGTGGATAATTTCCTCATTGTCACCCAATTCATACAATTCCCAAGAAATATAGATCTTTACTACTTTGTCTTTGTTGGCCTCTACAATGGTCGAAACCGGAATGGGTTTTCCTGCTTCAATGGCTTGGGTTATTTTTGTCATTTCCACTTTAGCGGCTTTTTGCTGCTCTACCAATGCCGTGTTCAAAGCGTTCGAAACATTGGCGATCTTGGTTGTTATTTCCGCCTTGTCTTCTTCACTTTTCTGCTCGCTTTGTTTCCAGGCCACAAATCCTAATGTACCGAAGATGACCAATGCAGCGGCCAAACCTGACCAAAGTGTGCGTTGTGATTTTTTACGTTCGTAGTTGATTACGCGTTCGAATGTTTGTTTGCCGATGCCGTTTTTTTGCGGTGCCGCAGAAACTTCTACCGGTACAAATTCACTCGTTGGTTTTACGATCTCTACCAGACGGGTTTGAGGCATCATTTCGGCCGGACGAGGATCAATGTCAAATACAAATGCAGGGCCGTTGTTTCCAAGTTGAATTTCGTCGCCGGGAAATAAAGGAGCCGAACCGCGTACCCGGGTTTTGTTGATAAATATACCGTTGCGGCTGTTGTTGTCTACCAATGAGAAGGTCATTGGACTTGATGCATCTTTCACGATTTTACCGTGCTCGCGACTTACTACGGTATCAATTTCGGGATCAAATTGGACGTCACTTTCTGAAGAGCGACCCAGTGTGATTTCTTTGTGTCCGTTGAAGTCAAATTCTTCTACTTGGTTAGCTTTAGCACCTACAAGGTGGCGAATTACGAAGTTTTTAGCCGGAGAGTTCATTGTCGTTACTGTTTTAAAGTTTTGATTGTTTGTTTCTTAGTTTTTTTGAGAGCAAAAGGTTTGTTTGTTTCTTGCTTTTCGATGATACAAAGTTCTTGCAAAAAGCGGCGCGGGTAAATCCGGAAACACATACATTTTAGATAAGGGAAACCTGTATTTGGAAGTATAGGAAAACCTATAGATGAACCGTGAGGTTTTCAACGGGCTTTTTACGTACGCAAACAGCCCATTCTATTCGGGGAGCAACTTCAATGTAAATGCTATCTCCCACTTGCACAGCGTCATACGTTTCTGAAGTGACAAGGACGGAAGAGAGTTTTTTGCGAAATTCCCAATCCAGTTCCAGTCTGTAATTTTGTTTGTAGTCAGATTTGCCGACGACTACGGCCATTCCTACATGTTTGATTCCGTCGCGCTTACAGGCATTGATGCGATCCATCAGCATCCAATACATAAGCCCGAAGATGGGTAAGCACATGCCCATAACAAATGTTGCTTCTTCCCACTCTTCATGATTAAAAAAGACATCATACAGACCGTATGCTAATGCACTTATTGCCATTACTCCAACGATCCATCTGACTTCTTTTTTACGCCCTTCCGGAAAATTCATATCTGACGGCGTAAGCGGTATGATTCGGGCGGGGTATTGGTCTTCGTTCGACCATTGTGATGCAATTGTTGTTTCCATTTCCTTTGTTTTTTCGTGATTGAATGATACAAAGTTCGGAACAACGCGGGCGCCGATAAATCCGGAAACACCTACATTTAACGACGGAAAAACCTGTAATTTGAGCTACAGGTTTTCCTATAATCAGCCTAAAACAGTGGCGGCAAGTCGCCCGATATTGAGGGTACGGGCATTGGAATCAATAATATCGCGGTAAAGTCCGCCTGAGGCATACAGCGTTTCGTGGGTGCCTTTGCCGATAATTTCGCCTTCCTGCATCACATATATTTGGTCGGCATCCATGATCTGACTGATGTTGTGCGAGATGATCAACACGGTGCGGTCTTTCTTGATGGCATCGATACTGTCTTTGATCTGCTCGGCAGTGATGGCGTCCAAACTGGCGGTTGGTTCATCTAAGAAAAGTATGGGCGGATTTTTGAGAAATAATCGTGCAATAGCGATTCGCTGCTGCTGCCCGCCCGACAGCGCTTTTGCTTCGGTTTGGTAGCCGTTAGGCATTTGCAAAATTTGCTCGTGAAGACTGGCCTGTTTGGCTGCCGCAATTATCTCTTCCTGAGAGGCTTCCAGCTTTCCATAGCGAATATTTTCTTCGACCGTTCCCGAAAAAATATGGTTTTTCTGCATCACCAAGCCTACATTCTGACGAATCCAATGCGGGTCATATTCGTCCAATGGTTTTCCATCCAATTGAATTTGTCCGTGAGTGGGAGAATAAAACCCAGCCAATAAGTTCATCGCAGAGCTTTTTCCCGCCCCCGACAATCCCACCAACGCTGTGGTTTTACCGGCTTCCAATTGTAAGTTTACTCCCTTAATTGCCTGTTTCCCATTAGGGTAAACAAAATCTACTGCTTTCATTTCAAATGTTCCGACAAACGATTTATGAATAGCATTTGTACGGATTAACGTTTTACGTTGAATGTTTTCGATGTAGGTATTATTTTCGATCATGTCAAAAAACCCTTCTGCATACGTGAGGGCTTCACTGTATTCATCATAGATCCGGTGAAGATGTCGTACGGGTGCGGAGACATTGTTGAAAAGCATGAGGTGTAGTAAAATAGCGCCGATGGTCATTTGGTTGTTCAACACAAAATAGATCGTAACCACAAAAACCATGACCACACCCAACTGCTCGGCAATGCTTTTAAGTCCGTCGAAAAGATAATTGGTACGGTGGTGTTTTACTTCGCTGTCGGAGAGTTGCTGCGTTAGCGCCCATTGACGATTGGTTTCATACTCTTCTCTTACAAAAGACTTTACCACAAAAATAGACTCGATCAAGCTAAAAAGTGTATTGGCTTTTTCTTCACGAAACTGCTGAATAGTACGACGAATGCTTTTTTGCCGTTTAGATTGTTCACGACTGATGAGCGCGTAAAGCGGCATAATGAGCGTGGCACAAACGCCTACCCAAATATTTTTTTTGTACATCAAAGCCAACGCCAACAATGCATTGGCAAACATCGGCACAATATCCACAAACAAATTCTTGACGGTTTTGGTCAGACTTTCAATGCCTTTGTCGATGCGCTTTTCGAGTTTTCCGATTTGGTTTTGGGACAGCGCAAAAAAAGACAAATGATAAGATACCATGCGCTTAATGGTATAATTATGCAGATCAGCGGCTAAGCGAAACCGCAAGCGGTCGCTAAGAAATTTCTGGCCCAATTGAACCAACAAATTGACGATCTCTTTGGCAAAAAGCACCAACACCAACCCTCCCACAATCCAAGTGATCTGTTCCGGCGTCTGATTTTTTTTATCTATTATTTCCTGAACAGTATTGACGGTGTACTCCATGACTAACGGAGTTACTTGTGCCAACAACGCACCCAAACCGGTGAGAATGAAAGCACCCGCTAAACTTTGACGGTACTTTTGGACAAACGGCCAGAGTTTCTTTAATAAGGTAACAGTTGACATGAGCGTAACTATTGTGTCGTGAGAAATGGGTTGTTCTGTTATGAATCGTGGGAAATTCAATCGGTTGATTTCCCACGATTCTTCAATGACAGGTTAGAGTTTTTGCATGAACTCACGCGTATTGAGCGTTGCGTCTGATTCGTAGTCGTAGAACAATTCGACCATAGAAGATACAATGTGCGGATCGTCGGTCAGGAAAGCGGTCAATTTTGAAGGACGGCCGCTGGAGTTGGAGCCACTGCCTAAAATACACACACACAGCGTTTTTTGAATTCCCGGCGCAATTTCGCGCGGCGTGCTGATAAACAATTGGATCGGCAATGTCTTGTTGACTTTGGTAACACGCACGCCCAAATCCTGCATTTCGCGCATGGCCTGTGAATGCTGATTATAAAGTTGACGAATCAACGTAGACTGCGCATCGGTTTCTTCCTGTCCGTTGGTGGTAATCATAAAGCGGTTATGATGTGGTACCGATTCATTGACCGCCAACGCCGCATTGCTGCCGCTACGGTATGTTTCTACGGAAACGTGTTCGTTGAATATTTTTCCCAGGTATTTCAGAAAAGCATGGCTTGAACCTTCATTTTGGTCATTGAGGGTTACAAACTCAACCCGTGCGCCGTTGCCTATTTTTTGGAGATAGATCGCCGTTTCTTTGAGTTTGTTTTCTACATCGGTACAATCACGCAGCAACGATTCAGCCCGGCGGCCGTAGTCAAATTGTGTAGCATGGCGAAGTTCGTGGGGTTTCAGATCGGCGTGTTTGGCCACCAGATCCATCCGGAAAGGAGAAATTGCCTCAATTTTTGCCGTATTTGATAAAACCAACAAGCTATTACCCTGTACTTTAGACAGTTCTATTACTTTATCAATTCCTTCCAATACATCTTTGGTGCCTTCCATAAGCTGTACTTTCTCGTTCACCTTTCCGCTCACTTCCATCATGATGCCGTTCAGTGATTTGGTCGCCTGTACCAACAGCCCCGTTTGGGTTTTGATGTGATCCATTTCCTGCTGGTTAAGGCGCTCTTTCTGGCGGTTCATTTTTTCGGTGGTTACGGTTAAAAACAAACCGATGAAAATCCCAACGATCCCACCAACCAAACCGGCAATATCCAACTCACGAATGTACTTGTCGATACCCGGGCTGAAATAGTTTTTGGGATCATTCCAACTGCCGTTTGATATTTGATAATCAGTTAGATAATGCACAGTATCATGAAAAATATAGTACCACTTCAAGCCCAATGAGATGAGCAGAACGATGAAGGGAATCAAAAAGAAGAACGTAAAAAGTAGCGGGTGTTTTTTAGTAATTTCCAACAGTACTGTAAAAAAGCCTTCATCTTTGGTGGTAGCAGAATGAAGTGGGGCTTTAGGATGTTGCTCTATGTGCAAAGCATTGGGTTCCATGAGAGTGAGATGTTTTATCGTTGTGATTTATTGATACAAAGTTCCGCTAAAACCCAACGCCCGTAAATCCGGAATCACCTACATTCGGTCTACAGGTAAACCTATATTTTTGAACTACAGGTTTACATTGATGAAATTTCCAAACTAATCAGAATCATACTATAAATGGCTGACTATTATCATTTTATATGATACAGTTAACCATTTATAAACACGTATTTTTCCAAAAACACTTTAGATTACTTGTGTTTGTTTGACCCCATCCGGGGTCACCTATTTGTAGAAGACAAGCTATTATCTACAAACGTCTGACCCCGTACGGGGTCAAACAAAATAATACAAACGAATTTAGAGTAAGTATTTAGTTATAGATTTACAACTTGTTTAAGCCTAAAATTGCTTCTTCAGCGAAAGTGCGGTTTTCGAGGTAGGCAATACTTCTATTTGCACCAAATCATTTTTCTGTACCGAATAATACATCCCCGCTGTTACGTAAACACGTTGCAGATCTTTGAATGACCAATCCAACATAACCCAATAGGTATTGGATGTAGAACCTTTACTAACGATCCGTGCGCCGCCTATGTGTTTGAGCTGATGACGGAGCGCTTCATTGATTTTTTTCATGATGAAAAAACGAAAAATACCCCCAAGCACTATAATGGAAGGCATCGTAATGATCAACGCAAAGAGTATTGATAAATCCCTGAAAAAAATCTGATAGACGGCAAACCCAACTGAGAAGGTTATTACTCCTAAAATGATATAGTTTACAATCTTCTTTTGCTTTTCAAGCTTGGCTTTGTCTTCCGAAGTGAGGGGTAAAATTTGAGCATTTACGGCATGGCCGGTAAAAGGTTGGGGAGCAATTTGAGTTTCCATTTTTGTAGCGTTTTGAATGTTTGAATGCTACAAAGTTCCGCCAAAACCTAACGTCTGTAAATCCGGGAATACCTCTATTTTAGTGCAGAAAAACCTGTATTTCAATCATATATATTTTCCTGTACTTACTTTAAATCAATCCCCACCAACCAAGGCTGAAGCTGAGTGCATTGGCTAAAAAACCAATAATGAAACTTTTGGTCCAAGTGGTTTTCCATAAACTTCTTATCCATAGACACTCTATAAATGCCACAAGAATTTCGAGCAGGTAGATATTGCCACCGAATTGGTAATAATAGTACGTGAGAAATGTCCAGGTAGAAGCATTGATCAGAATACCTAACCCAATAATATTGATGGTACGGTCATACTGACGCAAAAAGAGCCACAGGATGGGTATTTCTACCAACCACGTCTTAATCAAATTGATCCACATCTTAATTAATGCTTATGGCGCGCACGACGGTAACGTACAAATAACAACGTAGCAATGGCCACTACGCCAACCAACAATAATACATCAGAAACCGGCGAACCGGTCGGTGTTTCTACAAGGTCGGCAAACGCTACCCCTGAAACAGCCATCAGAGGAAGCAATAAAAGAAGCTTTTTCATTTAGAGGCTCAGGATAAAGAGTTAATTTTCAACAAGTTTAAGAATTATTTTTAACACGACGTTGACGAACGTAAACCAAAATTCCCAATGCAACAATACCTGCCGGCAACAATAATTTAAAGGCAGGTTGGCTTGTAAAATCAGGCGATTTTTTTGGTGGATCTATTACCACATCGGCAAAAGCCACGAATGAAACAATCGTTAAAAAGGCGGAGAGAAGGAGCTTTTTCATTTTCATTTCGTAGAATTGTAAGTAACGGTTTATATATCAATACATTAAAAAAGCATTCCAGTCAAAAATTTACGACTTGTTATGAGCGCGGCGATAACGAATGTAGAATAAACCGGCCACCGCCAATACTCCAATCACTAACAGCAATTCCGATACATAATAATTAGGGGGAGAGCCTTTACCAACCCCAACTTCATCCGCCCAAGCCGATACTGCCAAAAGTTGTGCAACCGAAAAAAAAGCCTTTTTCATGAGTTATAGAGGGTTTTATGAAGTTTGAAAGCGTAGAAATACAATCCCCATACGCACAGACCCACTAAAATAAGTTGAGGTAGAAAATAAAATTCTGCCGACAAAGGAATGACTCCCCCTAACGCAATGGCCAATCCGAAAGCCGCGCCGCTTACCGTAGCGGGCATTTTTGGAAAGACTTTTTGCAGAGCCGTCACACTCACGGGTGTAACGGATTGCAGCAGCCCCGTTCCAAGCATTAACCAAAACAATTTCTTATACCCCCACGACAATGCAGGAATGGAAATGGCCAACGCTGCCAAGGTGTATAATCGGGCTCCGAATCGATCAGCCAACCAACCTCCTGCGAGTTTGCCGATCATGGCCGCCAAGGCGATGTAAAACAGCCACTCGTATTGCTGTGTGTATATTAATTGAATAAAATTCCAAACAGCCGACCGCATCGCAATCGCTACCAAAAGCAAGATCATTACATAATCGTGCGTATCAAGCAGCGGTTGTTCTTTTTGTGGAGTAGAAACTTGTTGATTAAGCGGAAATTTTGCCCAAATCAAAAACAGAAGCACACTACTCAAACCTGTTATCAATAAATAGGTAATCCAATGCCATTGCATAGCCGCAGCCCATCCACCCAAGGCCAACCCAAAAACGCCGAATGCTGAAAATATCCCCACAAAAACGGACCTTTGTGGAAAACTCATCAAGGTTGTTCCGCCACCGGCCACGTGAAAAAAAGCTGAGCTTATTCCTGCCAATACCGTAAAAAGCCAGACATTTGAGCCGGAAAAGAAAAGCGCCAGTATCATTGTAGCTAATGAAATCAACGAAACTGCTCGATACTTTCCCATTCTGTCCAACCATATTCCCGCAGGAAGTTGGCCGCCAAATGCTAATACGTTGTAGAGCATTACAACGCCGGCCGTTTGCGTAAAGTCAGCTTTATGCGCCAAACTTCCCATCAAAAAACCCGCAGCAGCATCTGAAAAACCATGACCGATTCCCAATGCAAAGACAGTTGGTTGGCAGTGCTGAAAAAGGCTGATTTTTTTTCCGGAAAACATTGGCTTATGAAAAGGTTTTCGTTGAAATTCAAGTTGTTATCAAATATCACACAAATGCGGTAGTTTAACAAATGTACTAATCAACGATTTTATGAAACGTAAGTACTTCTTTCATGGAAGGCAACATTTCAAGATAGGCTTTATCGCCGACTTCCAACTCCGCCAATACCAATACGTCTTTGATCGTTACTTCTTTTTGGTTGGAACCGGATTGCCACACAAATTTGACCAATGGTTTTCCGTTGATGATCTCCGTCGAAGTGATCTCTACAATTCCGGCGCTTTTTCTTCCGGCTATTTTGTCTTGGAGCGTATGCGCGATGGCAATAAACATCTTCACAAAATGTTCAATTGCGTAAATCGAAACCAGAACCAACACTAATAAGATGCCCGCAAGTACTAATTCATTGATTTTTGATAAGTCTTTATTTATTAAATTATTCACTGAAAAGTACATTTGGAAGGAAATAACCAGAAAAATAATGGCGGGAACCTTAATTTTTTCAATGGCGATCTCGTTTAATCGTTTTTTGTCTTTTCGTGTAAGAAAAGTGTTTTGCGGGTCTCCGGCTTGTTTGTAGCTCCATTGAGTTGTCGGTGCGAAATTGATTGTTGCTTCCATGTTATTTGTGCGTTTAGATGTTGTTTGTACGACACAAAATTCCCGCTTAATCCATCGCTGAAAAATCCGGGGACACCTATATTTTGGGTATAGGAAAACCTATAAATTTGGGCTATCGGCTTGGAAATGATTGTGTTTTGTACTTATTTCCCCCTATTCTACAACTAATACAGGTCAATGAAGAAGTGGCTTTTTTGTTTTTGGTGTCTTTCTTTTTCAGCGTATGCTCAAAAAAAAGACTCTTTGCTGCGAGTCTTGGAGAAGGCGTCTGCTGATACCAATAAAGTTAGTGTTTTATACGAATTGGGAAGAGCATTTTGGCTACAGGGGAATGATTCTCTGGCGCGCATGTATTGCGACCAATCAGTGGGGTTGGCGCAAAAGCTCCATTACCCAAGAGGCGAAGCAAAAGCGCGGCTGCAATTGGTACGTATCGAAAATGAATACCTTACCGACTTAAAAACCGCCTACGCTCATTTGGACGCAACCTTAAAAATTGCGAAATCCATTGCTGATAAATCGTTAGAAGGGCAGGTGTATTTTCGGCGCGCTCAATTGTATGAAAGTTTTTTTGAAAAACAGGCAGAAGTTAAGCCACTATTTGAAAAAGCCCTGCAATTATTTATAGAGACCAACGACAAAGTATGGCAAGGCTCCGTGTACGCCGAAATGGCCGTTTTGCTCATCAGCGGCGGCAAATACGCCGAAGCCATTGACCTGATGCTCAAAGCCCGAAGGCTTCAGGAAGAAACCAACGACCTTATGGCCTTGCGCTCGACCATTCCTAACTTAGGTAGCTTTTACGGCGAAATGGGTCGTTATGACAATGCTTTGGCTTGTTTTAAAGAAGCGGAAGTCATTGCCCAAAAATTAAACGACGAACGTCTGCGTGCTTACGTATTTAGTCGAAGAGCCGATATTTTTGAAAAACAGGGGAAGTACAACGAAGCGTTGGCGTCTTTTCAGGAAGCTGCCAAAATTTACCAAATCTCAAACGCTACGCAGTGGTTACCACGCGCTTACGGAAGAATTGGCGGCACGTATCTATTGCTGAAAGACTACAAAAAAGCACTTCATTACACACACCTTGCCGATAGTTTATACAGAAGTCAGGTGGATTCAAATGAAGCTTTGGACCACGTGGCGCAGATCAATTTCGGTAAGATCTATTTGGCCGATAAGCAATACAATCGAGTGGTTTCGTACGCTCAAAAAGGAATGGAATGGGCGTCAGGCTCGGAGCCGCCGCTGCGCAAAGAAATGGCCGAGTACCACCGTCAACTCGCCGAAGCCTATGAAGCGCTGAATCAACCTGAAAAATCGCTGTACCATTTACAGCAATACAAAGCGGAGTCTGACAGTATTCTCAACAATGAAGCGCTGCAAAAAATCACCGTCTCGTCCATGACCTACGAGTTTGAAAAAAATCAGCAAGTGGACAAACTACGCATTCAAACCCTTGAAAATGAAAAACTTACTCAAACCCGTAATATTCTCTTTGGGCTTGCGCTTTTGGGTTTGTTGGGTCTTGCCATTGTGATATGGTCCAATCGTAGGTTAAAATCGAAAAATGAACAGTTAAAGAACAAAAATCGCGAAATTGAGGAGGCGCTTTTCAAAGGACAAAAAATTGAACGAAAACGTGTAGCTTCCGAACTACACGACAATCTCAATACCAAACTCGCCGCCGTGCGCTGGCATTTGGAAGCCATGCAAGCCGAAGACTTCACGCCTTTTAATCAAAAGATTCATCATCGACTTTTGGAAATGGCCAATGATGTATACGCCGACGTTCGCCTGATTTCGCACAACATGCTTCCTGCCGAATTGGAAACCCACGGCTTGGTATCGGCACTGCAAAAATTGGTCGAAAAACTCAACGTTAATACTAAAACTGAATTTCACTTAATAGCCAATGCTAACCAAACGCGGCCTTCGTCGCAGGTAGAACATGAGTTGTACAGCATTGCGTTGGAATTGGTCAACAATGTACTCAAACACGCCCAAGCCACCGAAGTGTGGATAAGTTTGAGTCAAACCGAAGCACAACTTATGCTCACCGTCAGCGACAACGGCGTAGGAATGCCCACCGAAATGCAAAACGAAGGCATGGGAATGCGTAATTTGAAAAGCAGGGTAGAGACCCTGAAAGGCGAAATGAAAATAGAAAGCGCGGTGAATCAGGGGACAAAAATCTCCATTGAAGTACTTTTATAAGCTGTCATTGACAAAAAATGAAAAAGGAAGTTATTTTTTTACTATTGCTAACGCTTCGACTCAGTGCTCAAAACACTGATTCATTGCTGCGTATTTTGCCAAAAATGCCGGCCGATACGCATCGTGTTCGTATTTTGGTAGATTTAGGCAAGAATTTATGGATCGAAGGCAAGGACTCGGTAGCCTTACAATATCTTACACAAGCTGTAACATTAAGTCAAAAGATCAATTTTGGAAGAGGAGAAGCTGAGGCAAGATTGCAGCTGGTTCGTATGGAACGCGATAACATGAGTAATGTGGAAGCAGCCTATGCTCATTTGGATGTTGTTGATAAACTGGCTAAAAAATTGAATGATAAGTACATAGAAGCCTTCTCGCTCATCCGGAGAGCGCACATGTATGAACCTAATTTTCAAAAACAAAAAGCCATTTCAAGTCTCCTCGCCAAAGCCCAACAGATTGTTACAGAGATACATAATCCCGAACTTCAAAGTTATATCTATGAGCGTGAAGCCCTCCAACTCATGAACCAAGCCAGAAATGCGGAAGCTGTCGACCGCATGTTACAGGCCAAACGATTGCAGGAACAATACCGCGATCTGCGCATACGGCGCTCGTCGGTAGGAAATTTGGGCGTATTTTTTCTTTCAGTCAATAAGTACGACGATGCACTAAAAGCTTTCAATGAAGCTTCCGCGATTGCGACCAAACTGCACGATCCGCGCGCTGAAGCGCATATTGCCAGTTATCAGGGAGAAATTTTGGAACAAAAGCATCGCTATGCCGAAGCGTTGGTTGCCGATAAAAAAGCTGTAGAAATCTTGGAAAAGATCAAGGGTTATGGCAAACTGCCAAGATCGTATGCTCGCCTGGGAAGCGTTTATATCGAATTGAAAGAATATGACAAAGCTCTGAAATACAGCCAAATGGCCGCCGATCTATTCAATAAAACCAACGGCGGCGAAACCATGCAGCACCTTTCTCAGATCAATTTCGGCAAGATTTACCTGATTCAAAAAAACTACGGGAAAGTTGTAGAGAAAGCGAAAGAAGGATTGAGTTGGGCGCTGCAAAATGACCCGCCGCTCATGGCAGAAGCCGCCGAATACAATCGACAATTATCCATTGCTTACGACAAATTGGGCCAACCCCAAAAAGCGATAGTGCATTTTAAACAATATAAAGCGGAATCAGACAGTATTCTCAACAACGAAGCGCTGCAAAAAATCACCGTTTCGTCCATGACCTACGAATTTGAAAAAAAACAGGAAGGCGATAAAATTCATATCAAAACGCTTGAAAATGAACAACTTGCCCAAACCCGTAATATTCTCATTGGCCTTTCTGTATTAGGCGTGCTGGGACTTATTTTTGTATTATGGTCCAATCGTAAGTTAAAATCGAAGAATGAGCAATTAAAGAATAAGAATCGCGAAATTGAAGAGGCGCTTTTCAAAGGGCAAAATATTGAACGAAAACGCGTAGCTTCTGAACTGCACGATAATCTCAATACCAAACTCGCCGCCGTACGTTGGCATTTGGAAGCCATGCAGGCCGAAGACTTTAACGCCTTTAACCAAAAGATCCACAGTCGATTGATTGACATGGCCAATGACGTCTATGCCGACGTTCGCCTGATTTCGCACAACATGCTTCCTGCCGAATTGGAAACCCACGGCTTGGTGTCAGCATTGCAAAAATTGGTTGAAAAGCTAAACGTCAATACCAAAACCGTTTTTCATTTGGTGGCGAATGCGGCACAAAAAAGACCGCCATCGCAAGTTGAGCATCAACTATACAACATTGCGTTAGAACTCGTAAACAATGTGCTCAAACACGCTCAAGCATCGGAAGTGTGGATAAGTTTAAGCCAAACCGCCACACAACTTACACTCACCGTCAGCGATAACGGTGTGGGAATGCCTACCGAAATTCAATCAGATGGAATTGGCATGAGAAATTTACAAAGCCGAGTGGATGTTTTGGCAGGACACCTGACGCTCGACAGCACACCTGAAATAGGTACCAAAGTAAGCGTCGAAATCCCCATTCCGGCATGAAACAAATTCTATCTGTCATTCTTTTTTATTGTACTTCATTGGGCTTTCTGAAAGCTCAAAACCCTCTGTTAGACAGCCTTATCCACAAAATTAACGACTTATCCACAAAATCCCCTTCTATCCAACGAGATACCAACATTATTTTAAGTTTGAGTTTGCTCACTGAGCGCTCCTTTAATCCGGGCGATGATCGTAAGCAATTTTTTTTAGATTCCTTAAAACGTTTTACGCAACGAACTAATTGGCCAAAAGGCTTCGGGTTGTATGAACGTGCCTTAGGAAAACAAAACGACGTAAAAGGGAATTATACCGAAGCACTTAACCATTACACAAACGCCATTCAATTGCTCAAAAAAGCCGGCGGCGACCCTTTCGAACTGGCATATGCTTACGTATTGGCCGCTTTTGTTTTAAACAATAACGAACTGACTAACAAATGTTTAGAACTTCTAAACGAAGCATTGCCCTACGCCAAAGCCACCAAAAACAGGAATAACCTCTGTTGGATCTACGATTTTCTGGGCGACTACAATTATTACGAATCGTTTGGCATCAGGAATTACAACAAAGCGCTGTTTTACTATAAAGAAGTAGAGAAAAACATTCCATACACTACGAGTCCTACGTTGAAAGCCGATAATCCACACGGCTTGGCCAATGTGTACATGAAACTCGGCGACGAAAAAAAAGCAAATGAATACCGCAACAAAGCGTTAGCGATGGCACAGAAGTTCAATAATCGAGTCGTCATTTTTGCCACATACGCTGACTTGGCCGACATTTATGAACAGCGAAAAGCATACGACAAAGCCATCGAATATCGCAAAGCAAGCCTTGATTACGCCCAACGGTCGGGTTGGAAAGAAATGCAATCGCGCGCCGAAAACTATATCTATCAGACCTACAAGCACGCCGGCGACTATGAAAATGCGCTGAAATACTATGAACTTCATAAAGCGCACGAAGATAGTTTGGGCCGATTTTCGGTTCAGAAAGCGTACGCTGAGCTTCAAACCAAATACGAAGCGGAGAAACAACACTTGAGAATTACAGATTTAGAAAACGAAAAACTGCTTCAAACGCGTAATTTCTTAATTGGTCTTTCGATCTTGGGGGTTTTGCTGACCGGGTTTATTTTCTGGTCAAACCGTAGATTAACCGCAAAAAATGACCAGTTAAAAGCAAAAAATAAAGAAATCGAGGAGGCATTATTAAAAGGACAAACCATTGAAAGAAAACGCGTTGCGTCCGAATTGCACGATAATCTTAATACCAAAATTGCGGCTTTGCGATGGCGATTGGAAGCACTTGACACCTCAAAATATCCGGACGCTGATCAAAAAATCCACGCCGGTATTCTGCAAACCCTTGAAGATGTATATGCCGACATACGACTTATTTCTCACAATCTTCTTCCACCGGAACTTGAAACCCACGGTTTGGTAGTGGCATTACAGACATTAACCGAAAAACTTAACGTCAACAACAAAACTTATTTTCATTTGGTAACGGATGGAATGACGCAGCGTCTAAATCCAAAAACAGAATACCAGCTCTACAGCATAGCGTTGGAATTGGTCAACAACGTACTCAAACACGCCCAAGCGCAACAGGTGTGGATAAGCATTTCGCAGAACGATGAATTGATCAACCTGACCGTCAGCGACGATGGTGTTGGAATGCCTGACACCGAAAAAACCACCGGAGTAGGCCATCGAAATATCAGCGCGCGTGTAGAGGAACTAAATGGGAAGTGGCAAATAGAAAGTAAACCAACAATTGGCACCAAAGTAATGATTGAAGTGCCTGTTGTTTAAAATTGTACGCCGGTATTTTGTTATATAATTATATAACTTTTAACTTTGATATAGGGAATCTAAAATTCGAGAAATAGTTGCTTTTAAGCATCATTTCCCTGATTTCTATAATACATTACCAAAAGACGTACAAGAAAAATTTGTGTATTTATTTAGGTTAATACAAGCAGTTCAGCGTATTCCTGAGAAATTTCTTAAACATATTGAAGGGACGAAAGGGCTTTATGAAATGCGCATTATGATTGGCAATAATATTTACCGTACTTTCTCTGTTTTGATAAAGGCAATTTGGTGATACTTTTCAACGGGTTTCAGAAAAAAACTCAAAAGACCCCGTCGCAAGAAATCACATTGGCTGAAAAGCTTATGAAAGAGTACTTTGAACAAAAGAAAAAACAATAACTATGCTGACAAATATTGAAACTTTGATCGATAGTTCCTTTGGGGCCAAAGGAACAGCAGAACGCGACGCTCTGGAAGAGAGGGCTGAATTATTTGTCATTACGGAAATGTTGAAAGAAGCCCGCAAAGAAGCCAATCTTACTCAACAGCAATTAGCCGAGCGTATCGGTGCAAAAAAGGGCTATATTTCCCGCATAGAAAACGGCAAAACAGATATTCAACTTAAAACATTACTCCGTATTGTTGAGAAAGGGTTCGGAAAGAAACTAAAATTGGGATTTGAATAGTTCATTATACCAACTTATGCTTCACGGCGTATTTTATAATTCCAATGGAGTTTTTTACGCCCAGTTTTCGAAGAATATTATGGCGATGCGTTTCGACTGTTCCGACACTGATAAAAAGACGTTCTGCAATTTCTGACGTTGAAAGTTCCTGAGCTATAAGTCGAATGATCTCCAATTCCCGCGCCGTTACCGCAATAGGCTCACCGGGCACTTCATCTGCCGGCGCAGAAGCTATTGCAGCCGGGCTTAAAAGCTCTTTCATCACGGCTTCGCTAAAGTATTTTTCACCCTTTGCCACCGTCGTCAAAGCTCTTTCCAGTTCTGCCCGATTGGCTTTTTTCATCACATAACCCGAAATACCCGCCTGAAAAGCCTGACGAATATTATCGGCATCTTCCGATACAGTAAGCATCAATATTTTTAGATCGGGGAATTTCTCTCGTACCTGTAACGTAAGCGCAACACCGGTGAGATAAGGCATGCTCAAATCGGTCACTAAAATGTCTACTTCGTGCGTATCCAGAAAGTCTAAAACTCTACGGCTATCGTTGAGCGTTCCCACTACTTCCATGTTTGGAATGATCGAAATCAGCAGCGAAAGGCTATCCAATACAATTTGATGATCATCCGTAATCAGTACGCGAATTGCCATTTTTCATTAAACGTTAGGGTTATTCAAATGTAAAGGAAGATTTCCGAAAACCCAAAACCTTGCTCTCTTTGCTTAACCGCATTAAAACCCTAATTTTGCAGCCTTTCATTCGTTTTGTCGTCGTTATGCCGACTTTTATGGTATGACGAAATCAATTACTTAACATTACAAACGTGGGTCCGATACAAATTAAACAGATTCTTTCAGAAGCCAGAGTAGGCAGCGAAATCGTTGTAAAAGGCTGGGTACGAACCAAGCGCGAAAGCAAAAACGCTATTTTTATTGCGCTCAACGACGGTTCTACCATTCATAATATTCAAGCCGTAGCCGAACCGGGACAGATCAATGAAGAAACGCTCAAGTTGATCACCACAGGTTCGTGTCTGAAAGTAACGGGAAATCTGATAGAATCCATGGGTTCAGGGCAAGCGGTTGAAGTAAAACTTACGGATGTATTTGTTTACGGAACGGCTGACCCCGAGGTATATCCATTACAACCCAAAAAGCACTCGTTGGAATTTTTGCGTGAAATTGCGCACTTACGTCCGCGTACCAATACATTCAGTGCCATTCTACGCATTCGCCACGCACTTGCTTTTGCCGTGCATAAATATTACAACGACAACGGTTTTTACTACCTGCACACGCCTATTATTACCGCTTCCGACGCCGAAGGTGCCGGAGAAATGTTTCGTGTCACGACATTAGACTTAGAAAAATTACCGCGTAACGAAGAAGGCAACATCGATTTCAAAGAAGACTTCTTCGGGCGTGAAACCAACCTTACCGTTTCAGGACAGTTGGAAGGAGAATTGGGTGCAATGGCTTTGTCAAAAATTTATACGTTTGGGCCAACGTTCCGCGCTGAAAACTCCAACACCACGCGCCACTTAGCGGAATTTTGGATGATCGAGCCCGAAATGGCGTTCTTTGAGTTGGAAGACAACATGAATTTGGCCGAGGATTTTGTCAAATATGTTATCCGTTATGCACTCGAAAACTGCGCCGATGACTTGAATTTCCTGCAAAAGCGCCTTGAAGAAGAAGAAAAATCGAAACCGCAAAATGAGCGTTCTCTGCCATTGTTGGAGAAACTCCGCTTTGTGGCAGATAATGCTTTTGAGCGCGTTACGTATACCGAAGCCATTGACATATTATTGAAATCCAAACCTCATAAAGAGAAGAAATTTCAGTACGAGGTAGCATGGGGCGTAGATCTGCAATCGGAACACGAGCGTTTTTTGGTGGAAAAACATTTCAAAAAACCGGTTATTCTGACCAATTATCCACGCGCAATCAAGTCGTTTTACATGAAACAAAACGAGCCGAATGCTGCTGAACCGGGCCCAACGGTGCGCGCCATGGACGTATTGTTTCCGGGAATCGGCGAAATCATCGGCGGTTCACAACGGGAAGAAAATTACGATAAATTAGTGACGCGTATGCACGAAGTAGGCATTGAACCTGAATCTATGTGGTGGTTTTTGGAAACCCGCAAATTCGGTACTGCGCCGCACTCCGGCTTTGGGCTTGGCTTTGAACGCCTGATCTTGTTCGTAACGGGCATGACCAATATTCGTGACGTAATTCCGTTCCCTCGTACGCCAAAGTCGGCCGAGTTTTAAGTTGTTTTGTCCTTTTAAAGGAATCTGACTATTTCACAATGTTTATTAATAAACCAAAAGCACTTTCGTTAAGAGGGTGCTTTTTTAATTATTTTTGCCAACGATAACCAACAACTCGTATGCTAGACAATAAAAGCGAACCTGAACAACAGATCAACGTAGAAATCTCTGAAGAAATGGCCGAAGGTGTCTATTCCAATTTGGTCATGATTGCCCATTCAAACAGTGAATTTATTCTGGATTTTATTCGCATGATGCCCGGCGTTCCAAAAGCCAAAGTGAAAGCGCGTGTCATTCTGACGCCCGAACATGCCAAAAGACTGTTGGCAGCGCTAAAAGACAACATTCGTAAGTACGAAGAAAACTATGGCGACATCCGCCATTCTGATGAGCCTGATTTTCCTTTTATGAGTTTTGGCGGACCGGTGGGAGAGGCCTGAGTACTTTCCAAGCACTTTTATACAAGGCTTTGTCGAGCATATCTTTTGAAAAACAACCACACTAACCAATGATTAGCTATAATCCTAAAGATTGGTGGAAACTGATTTTTGCGTTTCACCGCAGTGATACGTTTCGTTTTTTGTTTCCGGGAATAATGGGAGTGGCCGCTTATACCTCTGTGATTGCGTATATTGAGAACGACGTATTGCATGCCTCCTTTAAAAACACAACGGTTGTTCATTCACTGGTGGGTTTTGTACTCTCCATGCTTCTTGTCTTCCGCACCAATACGGCTTATGAACGTTGGTGGGAAGGACGGCGTTTATGGGGAAGTTTTGTGAATAATTCTCGGAATTTGGCGCTGAAACTGAGTGCTTTTCTACCTAAAGACCATGAAAAAAGAGCTGTTTTCAAAGCATTGGTAACCAATTATATCCACGCTGCAAAGGAGCACTTACGCGCAGGTGTGCATCCTAAAAGCCTTATACAAACAGGAAAATACGATACCGATTTCTATAGCCAAAAGAAGCACGTTCCGAATCAAATAATGGGCGCTATTTATCAGGAAATCACGGAATTATATTACACAAAAATCATTTCCGGCGACCAATTGATCATTCTCAATGAAGAACTGCGCTCTTTCAGCGATAATCTCGGCGGTTGCGAACGAATCAAACGGACGCCCATTCCTTATGCTTACAGTCTTTTCCTGAAAAAAGTGATTTTTCTGTACGTCTTTACCATGCCCATCGGCTTCGTTATTGAGTTTAAGTACTGGGCAAGTCCTATTGTTGCCATTATTTTCTATGTTTTTGCGAGTATCGAAGTCATTGCCGAAGAAATTGAAGATCCATTTGGAACCGATGCCAATGATTTACCTACCGACATCATTTACGGTACCATCAAGGAAAACCTAAATGAGATTTTGTAATCGCGCTTTTCAAGGTTTTTATGGTTCAATATTTCGCAAACTTGAAGGGTTTTGTACCTTTGCAAAACTTTCTTTGTGCTTCTGACTATGTCACAACTTTCTGTACGGCACCTTTTGGGCATCAAAAACCTCACCGAATCAGACATTTACAGTATTTTAGATACCGCTACTCAGTTTAAAGATGTCATCAATCGTCCTATCAAAAAAGTACCTTCGCTGAGAGATGTGACCATCGCCAACGTTTTTTTTGAAAATTCTACCCGAACGCGTTTGTCTTTTGAATTGGCCGAAAAAAGGCTTTCTGCCGACGTCGTTAATTTTTCCGCTTCGGGAAGTTCAGTCAAGAAAGGGGAGACGTTGCTCGATACCGTCAACAACATTTTGGCCATGAAGGTCGATATGATCGTGATGCGGCACAGCAGCCCGGGAGCACCTCATTATTTGGCCCAACGCATTCCTGCCAATGTTGTAAATGCCGGTGACGGTACCCATGAACATCCCACTCAGGCGCTGTTGGATGCGTTTTCGATTCGGGAAAAAATAGGCGATCTGGCGGGCAAGAAGATAGCTATCATTGGCGACATCTTGCACTCACGGGTTGCTTTATCCAATATTTTTTGTCTCAAAAAATTAGGAGCTGAAGTTCGGGTTTGCGGACCTACTACGCTTATTCCCAAATACATATCTTCGCTTGGCGTACAGGTAAGTCACAATGTTAAAGAAACCCTTCAATGGTGTGATGTGGCCAACGTGCTGCGTATTCAATTGGAACGCTTACAGGTAAAGTACTTTCCAAGTCTGCGCGAGTATTCGTTGTACTTCGGCATCAATAAAAAAATGCTGGACGAACTCGACCACGAAATCCTGCTGATGCATCCCGGACCGATCAATAGGGGAGTGGAACTTACGTCAGACGCGGCTGATTCACGCCAGAGCATTATCTTAAATCAGGTCGAAAACGGAGTAGCTGTACGAATGGCAGTGCTTTATCTGTTGGCGCAACAATAGTTGTTGCGGCTCAGATAAAACCTATGCACATGAAACCGTTCATTTTTACTGTTCTCTGTTTTATTTCACTTGTTTCTTTTGCCCAACAGGGTATTTTAAAAGAAAGCCAAAGCCTGAAAAGTACTACGCTCGGCAAAGAAGTAAAATACAACATTTACCTTCCTGCCGACTACGATAAAACCAATCGGGCATATCCGGTTTTGTACCTTCTTCACGGTTTTGGCGACGACGAAACGGGGTGGGTTCAGTTTGGCGAAGCAAACGCCATTGCAGACAAAGCCATCCAAAACGGCGAATCAGCTCCCATGATCATTGTTATGCCCGATGCGGGCGTGAGTGGTTATGTCAATAGCTTTGATGGAAAGGTCAAATATGAAGACTTTTTTATCAAGGAATTTATTCCTTTCATTGAATCCAATTACCGCATTCGCGCTCAAAAGCGTTACCGAGCGGTGGCGGGGCTTTCGATGGGCGGCTATGGTACGCTTATTATGGCTACGAAGCATCCTGAATTGTTTGTTGCGGCCGCACCGCTAAGTGCCGGCGTACGCACCGACGAAGAGATTTTGGCCATGCCCGACGAGCAATGGAATTCTTCCCACGCCCAACGCTACGGCAAAGACCTCAAAGGAAATGCTCGCTTGAATGAATCGTATTACAAAAACTCCATCTTAAAAATCGTAGAAACCGGCAGTGTTGACGAACTGAAAAAGGTGCGTTACTACATTGATTGCGGTGATGATGATTTTCTTATTAAAGGAAATATGGCCCTGCATGCGTTATTGATTGATAAGAAAATTCCGCACGAGTTTCGAGTACGCGACGGCGGGCACACTTGGAGTTACTGGCGCAGTGCTTTGCCCGAAGTACTGAAGTTTGTAAGTGAAAGTTTTCATCAGAAATAGACGATTTATCTCATGAAAAAGCTGGTAGCCATTGCATTATGTTTTGTTTTGGGAGTAATAAATGCTATTGCTCAACTAAAAACGTACTGCAATCCCATGAATTTGGATTATGGTTTTACACCTATTCCCAATTTTTCCGAAGCCGGTCGGCACCGCGCCACTGCTGATCCGCTGATCGTGAATTTTAAGGGGAAATACTTTTTGTTTTCCACTAATCAATGGGGATATTGGTGGAGTGATGATCTGTCAAAATGGAATTTTGTGAGTCGGAAATTCCTGTTGCCGCATAATAAAGTGTACGACGAACTCTGTGCCCCCGCCGCTTGGGTGATGGGAGACACGCTTTACGTGATTGGCTCAACCCATACCAAAGAATTTGCCATTTGGAAAAGCACCAATCCCATCATTGATGATTGGAAAATAGCCGTTCCGGCCTTTGAAGGAGCTGCTTGGGACCCCGGTTTTTTGTATGATGATGACAAGCGCCTTTATCTTTATTACGGTTCCAGCAATACCTATCCGCTTTACGGATGGGAAATCAACCCAAAAACGCTTCAACCGATCGGTGAACGCAAAGAGTTGGTTCGCCTCCATGATGACCAACACGGTTGGGAACGTTTTGGCGATTACAATGACAATATTTTCCTAAAACCCTTCATAGAAGGTGCTTGGGTGGATAAACATAACGGCAAATATTACTTTCAGTACGGTGCGCCGGGCACCGAATTTAACGGTTATGCCGATGGTGTCTATGTATCTGACAAACCGCTTGGTCCATTTACGTACCAAAAGCATAATCCTTTTTGCTACAAACCGGGAGGTTTTATTCGAGGTTCAGGGCACGGCGGAAGCTTCAAAGATAATTTTGGGAGTTGGTGGCACATTACGACGGGCATCGTGACCGTAAAAAACAACTTTGAACGACGCTTGGTATTGTTTCCAACGGGCTTTGATAATGACGGAATTATGTACTCCAATACCACCTTCGGCGATTATCCGCATACCTTGCCTAATGGAAAAGCTGACCACTTAAAAAGCCGCTTTACGGGTTGGATGTTGCTCAATTACAACAAACCGGTGCAGGTGTCATCTTCATTGAGCGGTTTTACGCCCAATTACGCCGTTGACGAAGACATTAAGACTTATTGGAGTGCTGCTACCGCCAATAAAGGTGAATGGATTCAGAGTGATTTGGGAGCCGTTTCAACGGTCAATGCTATTCAGATCAATTATGCAGACCAAGATGTGGATTCCATGTACTTGGGGAAATTCACCAACATTTATCATCAATACAAACTCTGGCACTCACCGGACGGCAAAAAGTGGCATTTGTTGGTTGATAAAAGCCAAAACCGCACCGATGTTCCGCACGATTACATAGAATTACCTACTGCTGTAGAAACACGTTATATCAAGTTGGAAAATATTCACATGGCCACGGGAAAATTCGCTATCAGCGGCCTTCGGGTTTTTGGAAAAGGAAAAGGAGTTATGCCAAAGTCGGTAAAAGGCTTTATTATACTACGTCAGGAAGATGATAAACGGAATGCTTGGCTCAAATGGTATCCTGAGAGTGAAGCACAAGGCTACAACATTCATTTTGGCATTGCGCCTGATAAATTATACAGCAGTATCATGGTTTACGGCAAAAATGAATATTATCTCAAAGCACTGGATAAAAGCACAACATACTATTTTTCCATAGAGCCGTTTAATGAGAATGGTAGCGGTCAGCGTACGGAAGTTATGAAAGTAGAATAGGCTGTTGAGAAAGACTTGGAAAGTTTAAAAAACTTTCCAAGTCTAATAACTTTCTGAACTAGGCCGAATTTCGAGCCGCGTTGATAATACCAAACATCGCCCGCATGACCAATTTGCTGTACACATCTACATCGGCCGCAGGTAAATCGGCTGATTGAAGCTTTTGTAATGCATATTGTTGAATAGTCATCAGCGGCAATACGATTCGTTCACGCACAATGATGGACTCTTTGGTCACAGGATTTTGATTCAATAATTCGGTTTCTCCCGAAAACTCTAACATCAGTTTGATACTGCGCTCGTATTCTTCAAACATCATATTCCAAAGTGTACTGAACTCGGGATTCTCTTTGAGGTATTTAGTAGCAGGATAGTATGCTTTCATCAGCGACTGCATGGAGTTTTCAACGAGCGTACGGACAAACAACGAACGTTTGTACAATTTCTTCAAGGCGTCCATTTTGCCGTTTTTCTTTAATGTTTCAAGTGCCGAACCAAAGCCATAAAAGCCGGGAACATTTTGCTTCATTTGCGCCCATGAACCCACAAAAGGAATAGCTCGTAAATCCTCAAATTTAAGTCCGCCACCACTACCGCGCTTATCAGGACGACTACCGATTTTGGTTTGACCGTAAAAACGAAGCGGCGTAATTTTCTCCAAATACGGCACAAACGTTTTATGGTTTTTCAGTCCTAAATACGCTTCATAGGCTACATTGGCCAATTCTTCCATCAGCGCTTTGTCGGCTTCTGTGAGTTGGTCTTTGGTGTTTTTAGCCACAAAAAGGTTATTTTCAAGCCCGGCGGTAAACAACCGCTCCAGATTATACATCGCGGTTGGAACCGTTCCGTAATTGGAGCTGATGGTTTGTCCCTGAA
Organism: Runella sp.; assembly: GCF_965279615.1. Lineage (NCBI taxonomy): Bacteria > Pseudomonadati > Bacteroidota > Cytophagia > Cytophagales > Spirosomataceae > Runella > Runella sp. The sequence goes on from NZ_OZ257252.1 coordinate 4,570,082, forward strand.
CGGTCAATTGAATTTCCTTGTCTTCAATGTCTTTCCCCAAGGATGCATAGAACGCATGATTATTACCACCACCACGACCCGGAGGGCCTCCACGACCGTCAAAGAAGGTTACTTTAACATCGTATTCACGCGAGATTTTGGTCAATTGTTCTTTCGCCGTAAAAATAGACCAGTTGGCCCGCAGGTAACCACCGTCTTTCGTACCGTCCGAAAAGCCCACCATAATGGTTTGTTGGTTTCCTCGCCTTTCTAAATGTGCCCGATAATAAGCATTTTCGTACAATTGTTTCATTACTTCGGCAGCACCCGCCAAATCATCAACGGTTTCAAACAACGGCACAATGTCAACGCCTATATCCGTGGTTTTCCAGACGTTTTTCATCAATGCCAACACTTCCACTACGTTCAGCGCACTGGCGCAGTTACTGATTACATACCGATGCGCGCCGGCTTCTCCATTACGGCGTTGGATTTCACGAATGGCCAACATTGAGCCGTAGATATCCTGAGAGATCGGGTCATGAAAATCGGACTCACTCAGTTCTACCTGTAATGAAAGCAGGAAGTCTATTTTGCGTTTTTCTTCCCAATTTTGATAATCAGCGTACGTAAAAACGGGTACCTGTTTCTCTATTTTGGTCAATACATCTTGCCATGCCAATGAATGTTTGGGGCTAACCTGACGAATGTCTAAACTGGCAAAGAAGAAACCAAAAAGCTTGATTTTCAAGATTGTATCATCCAAAGAATCCACAAAAAAGCTGTCATGATATTTCACCAATACTTCACGCGCCTGTTGTAAGTCATGGAGCAATTCATCAGGGGTAGCATAATGCTCCAGATCAGGATAGTAAATAGCGTTGTTGACCTTGCGCTCGGCAGTAGAAATAAAATCTTCCACCCCATCGAACGTCAGACGGCGTTTGAGGTATTTAATATCGCGCCAATAACATTTAAGCAAAATCTGGCGTAAGCGGTCGGCAACCTGAAGGGTTACGTCAGAAGTTACAAACGGGTTGCCGTCACGGTCGCCACCGGGCCAAAAACCCAAGCGAAACAGTTCAGTATGTGGCCATTCATTGATAGGTATCGTAAGACCTTTCAATAATTTTTTTAGTATGGCCGGAATTGCCTCGTAAAATACATTCTCCAGAAACCATCCTAAGGTGAGTGCTTCGTCAAAAGGAGTAGGTTTATTTTTGTTAATAAACCCTGTTTTCCCTAATTGAAGCAGCAAATTATTGACCGTTACAAAGTCATTGTCCTTAATGGCTTCTTCCAGATCGGTAATAATTCCCAACACTTTACCGGGATAAAACTGGGTAGGGTGGGCGGTTAAGACGATTCTTACGCAAAAATCATCCAATTTTTTGAGCAATTTCTCGCGAAGGTCGTCACTGTCTACGCGATTCAATAATTGCGTAATAGAGCCGGGACCATTTAAATCATGGGTAACATTAAATCCTGCATCTTCTACTGAGTCAAATAAAACTACCTGACGTTCAATGAATTTAATGAAGTAAAAAAGCAAATCCCGTCTTCCCTGCTCAGTAGCATGCTCTGCATACTCTTCAAAAAAAGACTCAATAATTTGTTGTGGGCTTTTACCTGCTTCAAAACCCTCTTCGCTGGATTGTATGAGTAGTGGCAAAAGCGTTCCTGTTCGAAAAATGTCATGAAACGGTAGACTCAGGAACAAGCTGTTGAAGATATTATACTTCGTTACAACAGCGTCTTGATAAACGTTTGGCATTGTGGGTTATTAATTAAGGTGGGTATTGAGAAGCGAAGAAAGAAAAAAAATTGTACATTTTCAAGAAAACACCTCAAATTTCACGCATTAATTTATAATTAAAAAAGTATCAACGTGACTTATAGACAAAAATGACTTCCAAATAATGAATAAGAAAAAAGCTGAGGCCCTTTATTCTTGAGGAATACGCGAAAAGCCTATAATCGTTCATTTGGCACATTATGAGTTTATTTACTTTCAAAAGCCTGATTATAAACTATTTAAGAATAAATCTCTGTGGTTTGTTTTTTTTAACGTATTCATCGGTTTACCTATATGCACAGGAATTTCGTCGACCTGAAATTGACCCTAATTCAGTCGTGCAAAACCTGCTTCCTATTCAATCCGATGATTTGAACTACAATGAAGTGTACGAAAATTTAATTCAATTATATACCACTCCGCTTGACCTTAATACCTGTAGCAGGGATGATCTGGCAGCTACTTACCTTCTCAACGAACGACAGTTGAACAGCTTTTTTTCTTATCGTGACCTATTGGGGAAATTATTATCAATCTATGAGCTCCAAGCTATTCCCGGCTTTGATCTGCAAACGATTTATAAAATACTGCCTTTTATAATTGTTTCAGTTGAAAATAAGAATGTGTTAAAAGGGATAACCAACCCAACCGACCATTATTTTTTAATAAGAACAGAACAGTTAATGGAACAAAAAAGAGGCTTTACCGACAACGCACCCGTATCAAGAGATGGCGTAATGCAACGTTTTGAAGGAAATCCGGCGCAGTGGTATGCGCGCTATCGTTACAGTCGAACCCGTAATTTCAGTATTGGTTTTACGCTTGAAAAAGATGAAGGGGAAGCCATAAAATGGCAACCGTCACAACACCGTTACGGCCCTGATTTTATTTCATTTCATGCCCAAATTCAAAACCGAGGTCGTATCAAAAATCTGGTTCTGGGAGATTATCAATTACAAATAGGACAAGGGGTGATTTTCTCTGCCGGTTTCTCTTTGGGGAAGGGAATGGAAACCGTCTACACCATTCGTCGGCCCACAACCGGCGCACGGCCTTATTCTTCCGTGACAGAATCCGGTTTTTTTCGCGGTATATCGTTTACGTATGCTTTGGCAAAACGACTTCAACTTACGTCTTTTTATTCAAGAGTTCGCCGAAGTGGCAGCGTAACAATAACCAATGATGTTACGGGCGAAGAAGTGATCAGCACGTTGCAAACAGATGGTTTACATCGTATACCAAACGAGCTCAGTAATCGTGCCAATGTTGTTGAACAAAATACCGGCGCACATTTATTGTACCAATCCAATCGCGGACAAATTGGTGGTACTTTTCTTTATACTCATTTTAGTCAACCGCTTCAGCGTGCCGAAGCACTACGAAATGAATACGAATTCAGAGGGACACAAAACCTATTGGCAGGCTTACACGCAAACTTTCTTTGGCATAATTATAACCTGTTTGGAGAAATTGCCCGTTGCCAAAGTGGCGGCGTAGGGGCTGTTGGCGGGGTACTGGCAAGTATCAATAAACGTTGGGATGCTACGCTGTTGTTTCGTCATTATGATAAGAATTTTCACAGTTTTTATGCCAATGCTTTTAGTGAAAGCAGCCGCAACAATAATGAGACCGGGCTATACATTGGGGGCAAATATACCATTCACAAAAAGCTCAAAGCAGGCGCTTATATTGATGCTTATAGGTTTCCGTGGTATCGGTATTTGGTGGATAAAAAACCTACGTATGGCTTTGATTTTTTGGGGCAAACCACATGGACTCCTACAAAAAAATGGGGTTTTTACGCCATTTATCGGTATGAACAGAAAGAACATAACATTGCTTCTAAACTCTCAAAGCAAAAATTTGTCACCAACACCCACCGCCATAATCTTATTTTAAACGCGGAATATATTCACAATAAGATTTGGTCTTTCCGAACGCGTGCCCAAGGCAGCACATTTGCTTACACAAATTATGAAGCGGATAAAGGCTGGATGATCTTACAGGAAATAAACGCTGATCTCGGTAAGTTTTCTGCTCTTATACGACTTTCACTCTTTAATACAGACAGTTATGATTCCCGGCAATATGCAGTTGAAAGAGACGTACTGTACGCTGTTTCTATGCCGGCTTATTATGATCGCGGATTTCGAAATTTTCTGCTGCTTCGATATGCGCCTCAACCTCATATCGATATTTGGCTTCGATTTGCCCGTACTGACATGCCTGATCACGAAACGTTAAGTTCGTATGTCGATGAAATAAACGCCTCTCATCGCTCAGAAATAAAAGTACAGGTTAGGTATCGTTTCTAATATTTTTTTTCAATTTTTTTTCAAAATCAACACAATAAAAATTGGCATAGCTTTTGATATAAACTACTAATCTACTCTTATAGCCCAAGTCTCCTTTTATGAAGCGTATTTATCACTTTGGAGTTTTAAGTTTAACCGTCGTTATATTTTTAGGATGGATACTTAATTGTACAGGTCTTAAAGAAACACAACCGGTTGCTCCGCTAGCCAATTTTAATAATCTCAATATTATTACTTCCGAATGGGCGCCTGCAGACCAATGGGTGGCAACGAGCGTATTCGGGCTGCCGGCAAGAGCCTGCGAAATGAATCAAATCCGTTTGACAAATTCCTTATTGGAACAGGGGCAATTATATGTTTATTCTAAAATTGGAGAAAATGTACGTCCCTTGCCATTTACAATGAATACATCTTCTGCAGAAATAAGATATGACTATACAGTACCAAAATCTTCAATGCTGCGGATAGTAACCATTGGTTTAAAAGGCAAATTTACTCCTGCAGAAGAACAGAAATATCGCTATGTACTGATTCCTAATTCATTAGTAAAAAAATTACCTGTCAATATGGGTAACTATGAAGAAGTAAAGTGGGCGTTTAATCTTAAAGATTAATTCCTGATTCTTTTTTCAGAATTTTAGCAAAAATGCCTATACTTGCCGCCACTGTGCCGAGTATAGGCATTTTTGGCTTTGGGCCTAAACATATTCTATCATGCTTTACTATCTGTTTTCGTATTTAGACAAAGAATTCAATTTTCCGGGTGCAGGCGTCTTTCAATATATTTCTTTCAGAGCCCTTGGGGCTACCGTTACCTCGCTGTTAATTGCGGCTATTTTTGGGGGTCGTATTATTAATTTTCTTCGTAATCAACAAATCGGTGAAACGATCCGCGATTTGGGATTACAGGGACAGATGGAAAAAAAGGGTACACCTACCATGGGTGGATTTATTATTCTGGCATCGTTGCTTATACCGGTGCTTTTATTCGCCAAGCTTTCTAACGTCTACATTGTATTACTCTTAATTACGGCCGTTTGGACGGGACTGATTGGTTTCATTGATGATTACATCAAGAAATTCAAAAACAATAAAGAGGGTTTGCAGGGGAAGTTTAAAGTAGTGGGTCAGATAGGATTGGGGTTGATCGTTGGTATTACGCTTTCCTTCAATCAACACGTTAAAATAAGGCAATATGATAAGCCACTTATCAGCTCAGCTATTGGGGAAGTACAGCGCTATACCGACGTCATCAACCCAACCGTCACAACATTGCCTTTCATAAAAAATAATGAATTTGACTATTCGTCTCTCTTATTTGGGTTATTACCGGATAGTTATACATGGATAGTCTACACAATAATTGCAGTTTTTATCATTACAGCCGTATCCAATGGCGCTAACATTACCGATGGAATTGACGGACTGGCAGCAGGTACTTCCATCATTATTGCTTTAACCCTTGGCGTATTGGCTTACATTTCAGGTAACGCTAAATTTTCACAGTATCTCAATATCATGTATATTCCTAACTCAGGCGAGTTGGTTATTTTTATTGCGGCTTTTGTAGGAGCATGTATTGGGTTCCTGTGGTATAATTCTTACCCGGCACAGGTTTTCATGGGTGATACCGGAAGTTTGATGTTGGGAGGCGTTATTGCGGTCATATCGCTCTCTATTCGTAAAGAATGGCTAATTCCCGTAATGTGCGGAATTTTCTTTGCCGAACTCGTCTCCGTCATTTTGCAGGTAAGCTATTTTAAATACACAAAAAGGAAGTTTGGAGAAGGTCGAAGGATTTTGCTAATGTCTCCTTTACATCATCATTTCCAGAAAAAAGGCTATCACGAAGCTAAAATTGTTGCCCGTTTTTGGATCGTAGGCATTATTCTCGCTATTGCTACGTTGGTTACGCTTAAATTAAGATAATAATCTCACTATCAAACACTTACGGTCAAAAATCATGGAAGTGTTTTTTGACCGTAAGTGTTTTCTTTCAATGTTACTTTCTTGCCGAATAAGCCTTTATTCACCGTTACAAGAAATAAATTATCATAATCATTATGTTCAATTTTAGCAATAGAAGGTTTTGTTCCTAATCCCTTCACTATTTCTAAAACGGTGTCGCTGTGACCGACGACTAGCACATTCTTTCCCTTTATTTTGCTTAGACGTTCTACAATACTGCCGGTTTGCTTTACATCATAAATTTCCGATTTCTTTCCCAAACGCTCCGCTAAGGGCTGTGCAGTATGTTTGGTTCGTTGGTACTTAGTGACAAAAATAGAATCAATTCCTTTAGTATACAGACTGTCGGATAATGCCTTTGCCCGTTGATGACCTACTTCAGATAACGGCGTATCTGCACTGTCGTCCTGCCTTTCGGCATGGCGTACAACATAGATCTTCGAAGTATAGCAAGCACTTAAACTTGAAATAATACAGACTGCCAGAAACAATTCTTTTAATGTCACTTTGTTCATTTTTATAGCTGTTGTCTTTTAAAGTGTATCTCCACGCAGTTGTCTGAAACGCTTTCTCGCATCTGCGGCGTAGATACTCGCGGGGTATTTTTCAAGTAATTTCTGATACAACTCCATTGATTTATCCTTGTCCTTGAAACGGTTTTGATATATTTCAGCCATCATAAAAAGGGCATCATCCCCTAATATATCGGTCGAGAACTTATCCACAATTATCTGTAAGTTATCCACTGCTTTTTGATTTTCTCCCATTTTGGCATAGGTCCGTGCTTTCAACCAGAGAATCTCATCGGCCAGCGGGTGATCTTTGTGGCTTGCAAACATCTTATCTAAGCGGTCTAGCGCCAGCTCTGTTTGATTTTGATAAAGAAGCAGGTCGATGGCCGCATATTCCTTCATCGCGTCTTCTGACGTATCTAAACCCGTATTATCCTGTATCAATAAACTCAATGCTCCGGCGTCGTTGGCAATTTCCCGTGTGGTAGCCATTTTAAGGATATCCAAAAGCGCTTTTGACAACTCGAAATCACCGGTATAATAAAACTGACGAGCATTGCGCAATTTGGCTTCGTAGCCAAGGGGAGTTTCTTTTTGCGATTTTTCAACTTGTGAATAAAGCAATGTCGATTCCCAAGGTTCATTTTTTAAAAGATAAATATCACCTAAGTCCAGCTTGCACTTATCCACAAAATCGCTTTCAGCCCGTCCGATTTTCACGGCATTCTGTAAAATGACAGTTGCACTGTCTTTTTCATTCAAATAAAACGCGTACAGACTGGCCATACTCCGCATAGCTTCAAGTGTTCGATTGTTTTGACCAAGTTCTCCCAATAGCTTTTTATAGTCTTCAATCAATCGCTTTACAGAAGGGATTTCCACAGGAAATGTGTTTTTTACCTGTTCTTCCCGCGCCACGATCATCATGCGCCGCGAATAAGGATACAATTGTCCTTGTGGATAATCTTTCACTACATATTCAAATGCCTGAATGGCCGCTGCATAATCTTTGTTTTGAAGTGCCAAATTTCCCAGATCAAATACTTTAGTGCCGTTGTATTTAAAACGTCGGTCTAACGCACGTTCTTGGATAAAGGCTTTACTGAATTGTTTTTTTTGCGTTAAAAACCAAATCAGCATTTCTGCATAGAAAGGTTCATTGGGTTGACGTTGGATTTTTTCGTACAAAATTTTCTCAAATTTGGCTTGGTCTTTTTCTTCCCGTAAAAAATCCTGAAAATAATTTTGAATCACTTCTTTGCTTTGAATGGCTACTCCAAGACTCAACAGCTCCTCGATCATTTGCTCTGTTTTACCTGTTTGAGCGTACAGTGCCGCCAATTCCATTTTAAATAGATTTTCATTTTTTCCAACATCGCGCGCCTTCAACAATGTGCTGATAGCCGCTTCTGTATTATCTATTTCCCGGAATTCTTCGGCAAGTTCTTTATATGCATTCAAATCTTTTGTGGGTACCTGTGCAATGCTCTCCTGGTATTTTTGAGCAGCAGGAGCGGCCTGACCCATTTGTTCAAGCATTCTGCCCCAATACAACGTGTATAGATACCCGACGTTTTCTTCTGATTTTTGCTGACGTTTAAAAAACTTTTCAGCTTCATCAAAGCTTTTCAGTTTGATCATACACCCGACGTATCTCCGCAAATAGATTTTATTGAAATCCTTTCGCAATACTTTCTGATAAAGTGTCACAACCTTATCGCATTCTCCTTTTTGAAAGTACGCATCTGCTAAGTCAGCATCACTCTGGGCGTGACTATCTGTACATACTGAAAGTAAAATGACTCCCACGAATAGTATCCACAAACGATAAGGAGTTATACACACTTTTCCTGCACCCATTTTAATAATAATATATTTAATTTTAAAACTATTATAATTCATTACCTCCGTGGATAAGTGGATAAGAATGTTATCGACAAGTTTTCCACGTATCCTTTAAACGAGGATGTGTATAAGTAATAGGTTTATCCACGGATTTTTATTTTTATCCACAACTGAAATTAGTGATTTTCAGGCAAATCTGCAACTGTTAACATTTTCACGTGGATTGTGGATAATTTTATACACGTTGTTGATGACTATTTTTCCACATATCCACCTGTGCAAAATGGCTTGAAATGTTGTGGGAAATCGGGGTAGATTCCCACAAGTCTGTTGTTGATAAATAGTTCTCCACATTATTAGAATGTTATCGACAGGTTTTCCCAATACTTATCCACGTTCGGTAAACATATATTTGGGTTATCCACATACTTATGCACATGTTTTCTTCATAAGGATTCTTTTTGTGGAATTACTGTTTCACAACACAAAACTTACTAACCCTCTTTTGATACATTTATTAAAAACACAATAAATCATGTAATAGCTTATCCACAGTTTGTGTTTAATGTGGATTATTTTGTGGATAAATCAATATCTATGCCACTCATCACAAAATTCTTCTTGACTTTCACTACTTCTGTGTGGAAAAATATCGGCTCAGCCAACCTTTTGGTCTTTACATCCCCTGAATCCCATTTCCCATTGCCATTTTCATCAATGATTACCCGTAATGTATAGGTAGCCGGTTTGAGATAGGAAAAAGTATAAGGTGTTTTATTACTTATTGACTTAACAACTTCAAATTTTTCATCAAGCAATTGAATGATAAATTTATTTTTAGTTCCTTTCACTTCTCCTTCAAGCGTGCCGTAGTTTTCCTCATCCATTATGGGAAGCTTGTAAGTTCTGGCGGGTATTGTATCATTTTCTACGCTGAAGAATGTAGCCTTGGGAAGAACTATTTTAAGCTGTCGTCGGGCTGTTATAGGTCTGGAAAGTGATAGTATTGTTTTATTATTCTTCCATTTAAAATCGGAAATTTTAATAATTTCAGCCTTTGTACTATCGCTGACAATCTGTATTTGGTTTAGTCTTGCCTCTGCAATTGGCTTCGTAAATGTCAATTTCAGCTCAAAGTTTCGGGGTTCTATTTCACCATTTTCCGGGAAATTAGTTTTCATTTCAAATGGTTCTCGATTAGAATCTGCTTTCTTCCCCCCTCCCCTTTCTTCCCTGAATTTGATTTTTTGGGTGTGTTCAAACGTCAATCCTACAGAATCTTTTATCACTATCTTGGCTACAAGTGTATCCTTTCGGTTCTTGGTATTGTAAAATTTCAGTTCATTTGTACCTGCCTGAAAATGCGGAATGGAGTCTTCAGGGTTATCAAATTTTACTTTGTATTCGAGAAATCCTTTGTCGTAAATTACAGAGTAATAATTGGCCCTGGGCTGCGTATTTCGCACTTTTGGAGGGGTATTATTGGCCATAAACAGCTTCAATGAAACGCCTGAGATTTGCGTAGAATCAAAAATGTTGATACTATCCCTTAAATAAGCAATTCTTTCAGCCTTCGAATTATAGGTAAGCGAGCGATTTTTGTCATCGAAAGCAAACAATCGGTAGATGTTTGGTCTGATATTTTCGATGCTGAATCTACCCGAACTATCAGAACGTGTAAAGTAACTCGGCTTCATTTTCTCAATATTCAGGGTATCTGTATTTGGGTACATTCCTACCAAAACATCCAACAGTGGCTTATTGGAAAGTAAGTCTTTTACCTGTCCCGATATAGAAGCAGAGTCTATGCCAAGGCCTGTGCTGAATACAACCCGAAGATTCTTGACGGGATTTTTTTCACTGAAATCTTTGATAGCATCCCCAAAGGAAAGTGAATAGGTGGTAGCTGTATCAAGTGATTTTTTAAATGTAATTCGTAATCCCGTTGGCCTTGCCTTGAAATCATACTCCCCTGCATCGGGTGTAATAAGGAGTTTCTGCTGTAAATTTTCGGCAACGATGTATTCATCAAATTCCAGATCAACGGTACGACCTTTATAATTTGTTTGTTTATTGATAGGTGTACTTGTCAAGAGCTTAGGGGGAATAATATCTTTCTTTCCGCCTGTTGGAGAAATTGGCTGTGCACAGGCTGCTGCTATGATATAAAGAATAAAATAGAATAAGCAATTTCTCATCAAGGCTCGTTGTGAATAGTTGATTTTTTGATGTGTCATTATCATCGTGCTTTTGCAGATAGTTATTTTTGAATAAAGGGACAATGCCTTATACTAATCAGGACTTGAAACCTTTGCAAATTAACAGCTTTTACTTACGGTTTATTACTTTAAAAATGTATTTACCAACTCCTCAATTTTTCCATCATGCTTGGTCAGTTCATTTTCCATTTGGATATAAAAAGGTTGGTAAGGATACTCCGTTTCTCTATAATTACACAAATCTCCTGATTGATGAGCTATGTGTTCTGCATATCCTTCAGTTAGCCATTTGGGTAATTTACGGTAGTTGGTATACCCTAATTTCGCTGCCATAGAACTGTGTACTAATTCATGAACCATTATTTTGTCTCTGTTGTAAAGGTAGTTGCTTAGTGGGCCGCGCTCTTCGTCATACAGCAAATTATTGGTACAGAAGTCTGCTTTATAAATAAAAATTTGGCGATTAAATCCTGTCAAACAAAAGCCTAAATTATTTTCAGACGTAAAAAAAGAGAATATCAGATGAATCAATCGGTTCTTATAAAAGACTATTTGATGTTCTATAGTGGAATCTGCATACAAACAATGCTTATATAAATAGCTGGTCTTATCATTAATTTCAGCTTTAATTTCTTCTTTAGATCTGTTCATACATTTATCAGGAATGTCATAATAGACCGTAATGTTTCTACCCGTTGATCAAACCAAAGTGTAGGGAAGAAAATATAACTGCTTACGGCAAATGTGCCAAGTGGTAATAGACCCAGGCTTAAGATTAGTTGCATCCTTTTCATAGGAGTGCAAAAATAAAAGGCGGCCTTGATAGCCGCCTTTTATTAACATCTTTTAACGGTTTATCTTCCTAAATAAACCATCAATACAGAAACATCCGATGGGCTGACCCCACTTATTCGGGATGCCTGTCCCAGCGTACCCGGTCGAATGGATTTAAGTTTTTGACGCCCTTCAAACGACAATGCTGATACCCGGTCGTAGTCAAAATTGGGGATAATTTCAAGGTCTTCCAATCGGTTCATTTTATCAACCATGAGGCGTTCTTTTTCGATATAGCTTTCATACTTGATCGTTATCATCGCCTGTTCCAATGTTTCATCATCAAACTTATTTAAGAATTCTGCAAAGGAGCCCTTAAGCTTTTTGATGTCTTCAATCTCAATGTCGGGACGCTTTAGCAGTTGATACAAAGGTTGTTTTTCACGAATGGTTGCAGTCCCAAGTTCTATAAGTTGAGTGTTTATATCTTCCGGCTGTGCTTTGGTGGTTTTGAGTTCTTTTAAGATCAAGTCGGTATTTGCCACCTTCTCACGTACTCTCAACAGGCGAGATTCTTCCGCCAATCCTATGTTATGTCCTTTCTCTGTAAGGCGAATATCAGCGTTATCTTGCCGCAGCAGTGTACGGTACTCAGCCCGCGAAGTAAACATTCGATAAGGCTCTTCTGTGCCCTTATTTACAAGATCATCTATCAGTACCCCTATATATGCCTCCGAACGTTTCAGGACAAAAGAATCTAACTCATGTGCATTCTGATGGGCATTGATTCCTGCCATTAAACCTTGGCAGGCGGCTTCTTCGTAGCCCGTCGTTCCGTTGATTTGTCCCGCAAAAAACAGGTTTTTAACTAGGTGCGTTTCGAGTGTGAGCTTTAGTTGAGTAGGTGGAAAATAATCGTATTCAATGGCATAGCCGGGTCTGAACATCTTGGCATTTTCAAATCCCGGTATCAGCCGCAAGGCCTTATACTGAACATCTTCAGGAAGGGATGTTGAGAATCCGTTAACGTAAATTTCAACGGTATTCCAACCTTCGGGCTCAACGAAAATTTGATGTCTATCCTTGTCCGCAAAACGATTTATCTTGTCTTCAACGGAGGGACAATAGCGCGGACCAAGCCCTTTAATTCTTCCGGAAAACATGGGGGATTTGTCAAAACCTGTACGTAGAACAGCATGTACATCTTCATTCGTATACGTGATCCAACAGCTTCTTTGGTGCTCTAAAGCCGGTGTTTGAGTGTATGAAAATTTGGCAGGATTTTCATCACCGGGTTGTTCTTCCATACGGTTATAATCCAACGAACGCCCGTCAACCCTTGGTGGAGTTCCTGTTTTCATTCTTCCTGAATCAAAACCTAATTCGACTAATTGTTCAGTAATCCCTGTTGCAGCCCTCTCTCCCACTCTACCCCCGCCAAAGTTTTTTTCTCCAATATGGATTAATCCGTTTAAAAAAGTGCCGTTTGTAAGAACAACCGTTTTGCCTTCAATTTCAATTCCCAAGCTTGTTTTTATTCCAAACACTTGTCCATTTTTAACAATAAGTCCCCGAGCCGTGTCTTGCCAAAAATCCACATTTGGTGTTTGTTCGAGGGTTAATCGCCATTCTTCGGCAAAACGCATTCGATCACTTTGGCATCTGGGTGACCACATGGCCGGCCCTTTGGAACGATTAAGCATTCGAAATTGAATCATCGTTTTATCGCTTATGATTCCGGACTGTCCACCCAATGCATCTATCTCTCTAACGATTTGTCCCTTGGCCACACCACCCATTGCGGGGTTGCACGACATTTGGGCAATCGTGTGCATGTTCATTGTGACGAGCAAAACTTTAGAGCCCATGTTAGCTGCTGCCGCTGCTGCCTCGCAACCTGCATGGCCTGCACCTACTACAATCACATCGTATTTTGGAAACATGTACTTCTAATTTAAAATGTTGTGATTTTGTTTGTTTCACGTGTTTTTGTGAAAATCACCAAAACGTTCCACGTGAAGCACTTGTTATTTTATTGATATATAGCTAGTTACGAATATGTAAGTAAAAGTCTTCTTTATTTCTCATTTCCTGTTCCTGAGCATCTTCTATATCATCATACCCAACTAAATGCAAAATGCCGTGTGCTAAGACTCGATGCAGTTCTTCCTCAAATGGTTTTTGGAGTTCCTGAGCGTTTTCTTTGACCCTGTCAATACTAATAAAGATGTCCCCTTCTATCAGGTTCTCGTCTTCGCTATTATCAAAAGTGATAATATCTGTATAGAAATCATGCTCCAAATATTGGCGATTTACATTAAGAAGGTATTCGTCTGAACAAAAAATGTAGTTGAGTTGGTTCAACGCAAAACCTTCAGCTTTAATGATACTTTGAAGCCAAGTCTTCGTTTTGCGTGATTGCGGCACTTTAAAGGCCACATCTTCAATAAAAAATTGAATCATCTTGAATGAATAAAAATAGGAGAATAGGTATTCAACAGGTTTATATATAAATACCTGAATACCAATAAGAATTTACAAAATTAGGCAACTATATGATAAGTTTCAAAACAACTGTTTCCAAGTGCCTTTAATGAAGTTGTATTTTAATGTACTTGGAAGCGCTTTCCACCAATATTTATTGATCTCAACGGCAAAAGAAGGTTGCATATAGCAGTTGATGGCACAACCTTCACAGGCAGGTAAACGCCCTTCAAGGGCTATTAATTTTTGAACTTCATCAGATCGATAAAGCTCAAACAGGTTATTTTCAATAGGAAATTCTTTTAAACCCAAATGATAACACGGAAGAACAATTTTGTTTTCAGGAGAAATTACAATGGTTGTGCTGCCGGCTAAACAAACAGGGGCTTCAACGTGGTTTCCTCCATCAATTCGAAGTTGTACAAATGCGTCATTTAAATAGATATTGCGCTTTTTTCCCCAGCTTCTCAATTCCTGCAGTGCTGAAGCAGATAATTGAGATCCCACATTATTGTATTCAAAAACCGGATTTAAAATCAAAACCAGATCATTGGGAAGGCATATTTCTTGCCATAACTGTTCAATTTGGTGTATATTATTTTCAAAAACGGTAAATAAAATATCCGGTCTTTCATTCAGCGATTTAGCCAGTTGAATGGACTCCATTACTTTATCAAAACACTTTACACCGCGTGAAGTGTCGTGCTCTTCACGATTGGGAGAGTCGAGCGAGAAATGCAGCATATCAATCAAGCCTTTCAATTTCTGTGCTTGTTTTGGATAAAGCAGGCCATTGGAAGTGACAGTGGTCAATAAACCGGCTTTCTTTGCTTCTCTTAGTAGTTCATCCAATTGACGGTGCAGAAGTGGCTCTCCGCCCGTAAAATCTACCACTTTTACACCAAGGCGTTTAAGCGCAGCAAAGTTTGCTTTTGCATTTTCTAACGTTACATAAGGCGATGGTCTTTCCCAAATATCACAAAAGCTACAGGTGGCGTTGCAGCGATACGTCACGTAGTAATTGCATAAAACAGGATGGGATACAAGACGCATAACAACGGATTAAAAAGTGCATATAAAGCAAAAAAGGCCGCAACTACCTATTCTGTTAGTGCGGCCTTTAGCGTATAGACGAATTATTGCAACATGCGCAATAGACTGGCCAATTTATCTTTTAAGTCTTTTCGATCCACAATGAAATCTAAAAAACCGTGCTCTAAGACAAATTCAGCACTTTGAAATCCTTTGGGAAGATCTTTGCCGATGGTTTCACGAATAACCCGCGGACCGGCAAAACCGATAAGTGCGCCCGGTTCAGCAATGTTAAAATCACCTAACATGGCATAAGAAGCGGTAACGCCTCCGGTTGTAGGATCGGTTAAGAGCGATATGTAAGGAAGTTTAGCTTCTGACAATAAAGCCAGCTTGGCCGATGTTTTAGCCATTTGCATCAAAGAATAACCCGCCTCCATCATACGTGCTCCTCCCGAACGGGAAATCATTAGGAAAGGCTTCTTATTTTGGATTGCATGATCAATTCCTCTGGCTATCTTCTCCCCTACCACAGATCCCATTGAGCCTCCGATAAAGTTAAAATCCATACAACTTACCACGATGTCAATATCGTCCATTTTACCGTATGCTGTACGAACGGCATCTTTCAGTCCGGTCTTTTTTACAGTATCGCGGATACGGTCAGGGTATTTTTTTGTGTCTTCAAACCCAAGCGGATCTCCTGAAATCATATTTGCATCAAGCTCGGTAAATTCGCCATCATCAAATAAGACACTAAAATAAGCTTCCGACCCGATTTTTTCGTGATAGTTGCATTTTACGCAGGTATAAGCGTTGAGTTTATGCTCTCGTGTATGCATTACATGCTTACAACTTGGACACTGGTACCAAAGCCCATCGGGGGCCTCGCGTTTCATTTCCGTAGGCGTCTGAATGCCTCTCTCTTTTCTGGTAAACCAAGACATAAAAAGTCAGCAGTTAACAGTTTAAAATTTACAGTCCAACGTTAAGTGAATTAAATGCTTCATTTACAGCAATATAAAATCAATTAACATACACACTGCCGCTGAAGCGGCCTCAAAGATACTAAGAAATTTATCTATGCATCAAAGTGTTAAATAATACTTGCGTTTGGATTCAGGAAAACGCTCAATAGCGTAGCGTAAAGCAGTACGCGGCATTTGTTTTACATGGGTATCTAAAAACTCTTCCAATACCAATTCATCCCGTTTTCCAACTTCTCGAAGCATCCAACCTACGGCTTTATGAATGAGGTCATGTTTATGAGAAAGCAGCAATTCCGAAATCTGAAGAGTATCCGAAAATTGATTGCGGGAAATGAAATACCAAGTCGAAACGATGGCAACACGTTGTGCCCAAAGATGAGGTCGTTGCGCCAATTCATACAAAACGCTTCGTTCTTTATGGAGCAAATAAGCACCTATAATATCACGACAGGTCACATCTACCAAGTCCCAATTATTGATATTATTGAGGTTTAACAAATACGTTTCAAAAATGATCTGTTGCGTTAGTTCATCTTTTTTTGATTTCTGAAATCGCTTCATTAACCCGATCAATGCCGCCATGCGAAATTCATGGTAAGGACTTTGCAGAAGCTCGGTCCATTCTTCGATCGAAAGCATTGAGTATTTTTTAACAACTTCTCGGATTTCCGGCATCGTAATTCCCAGAAATTCATCACCTTCACCGTATTGGCCTTTCCCCGTTTTAAAAAAACGCGAAAGAAAGGCAGCCTTTTCGGGGCTGCCTAGTTGTTGTAAATCATTTTTTATGTGTTGAAGCATACAAATTTAACGCTTATGCTTATCCAATTTAATTGGGATAAAAGCTTCTTCCGGCAATGTAGGTTTTTGATGCAAAACGACATTTTGACGCAAATAGGCAGGCCGTTCCAATTCACTCGCCGAATATCTCCCTTTGGAAATATCCTGAACAAGTTGCCGCAAAATTGCCGGATCTTCCTGAGGTTCCGGATTATCAATAAAAGGTGATTTACCGGAAACATGATTTACCGGTGGATATTCAGGCGTTTTATCTTTAGGTTCCTGAACTTCCGGTAATTCAACAGCGGGAGGAATACTTGGCTTAACTTCAACCTTTATTTCCTGTTTGGGCGGCAGTGGCGGATTCAGGTTGGTTGTATGAGTAATATCCTCTAATTTGCCATTTTGGTTGTTATCAATAACAATTCCCGGAACCGGTGGTTTTGGTGAATCTACCACCACAGGACCTTCTTTTTTTAGGGATTTATAACCCGTAGAATCATAATTGAAAGGGAGATGAGAGTCCTCAAAACCGGCGGCAATAACGGTTACAAGCAGTTGTTCTTTGAGCGTATCATCAAAAATAACCCCTACTTTACACATATCGGCCTCATCACCGATAAGGCTTTCAATGTAATTTGTAATGGCCATTTGCTCATCAAGCGTGGCCATGTACTCTTCATCCGTGCTTGAGGCAAGCGTGATCAAAATTTTCTGTGCCCCACGAATATCACGGTTGTTAAGCAAAGGTGAATTCAGTGCGGCTTCAATGGCCAACTCTGCCCGATGTTCACCGGAAGCGGAAGCCGAACTCATCACGGAAGTACCTGCATTTTCAAGAACCTTTTTTACGTCCATAAAATCAGAGTTTACACTCCCATGGACGGTAATGATCTCCGCAATACTTTTTACGGCATTCGACAAAATATTGTCAGCGTGTTCGTAGGCACGTAAAATCGGTAATTTTCCATATAATTTTGCCAACTCATCATTGAGGATGACCAGTACGGTATCACAATGCTCTTTCAACGCATTGATACCTTCCAGCGCTTGGTTCTTCTTGCTGCGTCCTTCGTGGCTATACGGGGCCGTAACTACCGCTACGGTAAGCATACCCATTTCTTTGGCTACCTGCGCAATGACCGGCGCGGCGCCGGTACCTGTACCACCCCCCATCCCTGCGGTGATAAACACCATTTGGGTAGGCGGTTGCATTAATTGTCGGATATATTCAATGCTTTCTTCTGCCGCTTTACGTCCTGTAGCAGAATCAGTTCCTGCTCCAAGCCCCTTTAGCAAATCGGCACCCAATTGAATTTTATTTTCAATGGTGCTGCGCATCAGAGCCTGCTTATCGGTATTGCATACCACAAACCCCACATCCTTAATTCCTTTCACATGCATGTGGTTGACGGCATTGCTGCCTCCTCCACCTACCCCAATTACCTTAATAATTGGGGCTTCTTCCGAATGTTTTGAATTTTCCATGACGTACTCGTAGCCGTGGTCAAAAACGTTTTTTCTTGCAAAAACCATAATTTTTTAATGAGAAACAATTGGTGAGGTCGAAATTAAATTTTTAGTGTCAGTAAGAATCTTTCCCCTCCATATCATCTTGCATAAGACCTTTCCACATAAAAGTACCTACATCCTTGATTTTTAGGTCTTTAATCCCAAAACTACCCCACAGGCTACCGGTTTTTTTCTTCTCCTGTTCTTTCTCCTGCTTACTTTTCTTAATAACGCGTTTGTCTAAAGGTTTAATGCTTGACCAAGCTAATCCTAAGGCAGTTGCAAAGGCCGGATCATTGATTAATGAATCATGTAAAGGGCCATTGATACGCTCCAAATTTTGTGGCTTGCCTATTTGTACATACATCCCCGAAACCTCTCTAAAGATAGAATCAATGCCGTTTATTTTTGCCGTACCCCCGGTCAAAACGATTCCTGCCCGCAGCTTGTGTTCGTAGCCGGCTTTTTTTACTTCGGCAAATACCAAAGCTGCAATTTCACGAAGGCGGGCTCGGGCAATAAGTACAATGTTGCGGGCAACAATCTCAATCGGAGGAATACCGTCAGCGGTAGGAACCACCAGCAGTGTATTTAAACTACACGCATTAGGGTTGGTCTCGCTCAGGGTAGTTTTGGCTTCTTCGGCGCTTTCCTGCGTTAAATGACAACCTTCCCGAATATCGTTTGTGATATGATTTCCCCCAAAAGGAAGCACAACCGTGTGGCGTAATAATCCTTCGTGATAAATAGCAATATCAGTAGTGCCACCGCCAATATCCACCAATACCACTCCTAAGTTTTTATGGTCTTCCGTCAAAACCGCTAAACCGGACGCAAGGGGCGAGGCCGCAAAACCATCTTCACTGTCAACCTGAATATTGGCTTTTTGGAGTGATTCCTTGATCTGATAAAGCGCCGTTTTTTTGGCCGTAACGATCTTGAAATCACCACTGAGTTTTAAACCGATATGGCCTACCGGATCATCGATCTCGTGTTGTTCCCCTACGGCAAATTTAAGGGGCAAAAGGTGAATGATCTGGTTGGAATCAGAGTCGTACGTCTGTTGCATATCCTCAAACAATACACCAACGTCTTCTCCTTTGACCGAAGCAGACTTGCAGGTAACAGAGCCCGTTTCAGATAGTGTTTCCAAATGGGTTCCGCTCACGTTTACAGTAGCCGTTAAGGGATAATTCAGCAAGTCAGGTCTTTCTGCCTTTATTGCTGCAATCTCCAGCGCTTGTCTGATAGCCTCCTTGGTTTTAACAGGGTTATTAATGATTCCCCTATATACCCCTTCGTTACGTGCCGAACCTAACCCTACCACTTCAAGTGTGGTATGGTTGTTGTGGATCTTTGGCTTAGCCAAAATCGCAGCTACCTTGGTACTGCCGATGTCAATTCCTAAAAAAATAACGTTTTCTGACATACAGAGTTAGAGTTTTACTCACACACAATTTGATTTCGAAACTTAACACTAACGCGCTTATAGTGGCCCCATCCTTTCAGAGGCAATATATTTTTGTAAAATATTTTCAACTTTTCAAATTTTACCTCAAAGTCGATTGGCAAACCAAAGTCGATCTGATGTTGCCCCACTTGCGGGACCAGCGTCAGTTCACTGTCATTGGCTACAATAACTTCCGCTACCTGAGCTTTCCAAAAAGGGTTTTTTTGCAGCGCTTTTAAAAAATCGATCAGTTGCTTTCCGTTAGATGATGTTAAGTTCTGTTTTTTACTGAAAAAGTCGCCGGAGACAAGTACCGTTCTTGCCGCAAAACGACCTGATAAAGGCACAATTTCGCCGGTTTCCGTTAAATATCCGCCTTGAGAAGCACTAAGAATCTTATCAGGGGCAGCAGTTGAAATGAGGCGTCCTACGGGTCGTTGCTGTTCTATAGATACGACCAAATTTCCGGATAAATCTCGAAATACCTGACAATTATTTATCAAGCGGTTTTTCATGACTCTTTTTTCGAGACCCTTCAGGTTAATTTCAGAGAACGACATTCCCTCAATTACATCAACACCTTTGAGGGTGATCAGGTCTTTAATATCCTGCTCATTAAAAAAGGGATACTCCGCATTTTCATCCAATTTTACAATAATTCCTTTGCAGCGCTTACTTTTTTGTTGAAACTCAACAAAAAAGACGATTGCTGCCACGATAATTACTCCAAGAACGGCCCAAACCCAGCGTTTCATAAAGTAGTGTTTATGGGATAGAATAAGATACCCTTTTTGTATAAAACGTAACCCTATTCCGGTATTTTTTCTAAAATCACTTTAATGGATTCAATGTAGGTATCAATGTCGCCGGCGCCGATAGTAGCAATTACGTCTGTTGGTCGGTTTTTGATAACGTTTATTAAATCTGACTTCAAACATTGCGTTTTGTCACAGGTTATTTTGTCAAAAATTAAGTCAGAACTTACGCCCTCAATGGGTAATTCTCTGGCCGGATAAATATCCAAAAGAATCACACTGTCGGATAGAGATAAACTTTGCGCAAATTCCGGCGCAAAATCGCGCGTACGACTGTATAAATGAGGCTGAAAAATGGCCGTAATGTGCCGGTCCGGGTAAAGCGCTTTCAATGATGATAAAAACGCCTGCACTTCTGCCGGATGGTGCGCATAGTCGTCGATCAATACATGATGATCCGTTTTCAGGTAATATTCAAAACGTCTTTTAACACCTCCGAATGTTTCAATGGCGGCTCGTATTTGGTCGCCTGAAAGGCCCAAGGCTAATCCAACCGCAGATGCCGCAACGGCATTTTCAACATTATGGAAACCGGGCACTTGAAGTTTAATGTCAGCAATTATACCTTCCGGATGGACAATATCAAAAACAAAACAGGCATTTTCGATTCGGATATTTTGGGCATGATACGCTCCTTCGTGCAAACTGTATTCTTCTACTTTCGCCTGCGTTTTATCCGCCAAGGTCAATCCTTTTTTCATAAAAAGCCGACCTGTGGGCTTAATTTGGCTAACATAAGCGGAAAAAGACGCCAGAACAGAATCATGATTTCCGTAAATATCCAAATGATCGGCGTCGGTAGAGGTAACGATGGCAATGTCGGGAAACAGGGTTAGAAAAGATCGGTCAAATTCATCGGCTTCTACCACGCAAGGTACTTCACTAAGGTGCTCAGTAGGTGCATTGAGGAGCATATTGGTGCCATAATTTTGCGTAATCCCTCCCAAAAACGCCGCACAATTCACTCCCGAATGCCGCAACAAATGAGCCGTCATGGAAGACGTGGTGGTTTTTCCATGCGTTCCTGCCACCCCAACAGTAAACATTCCGCCCGCGATCAGGCCTAATACCTGAGAGCGTTTTTGAATGGTAAAGTTATTGTTTTTCAGATAATTATATTCTGAATGGTCTTTTGGAATGGCCGGTGTAAAAACAACCAATGTTTTCTCGGGATTTTGTAAAAAAACACGAGGGATCAAATCCACCGAATCGTCAAAATGTACAGCGATACCTTCCGCAAGGAGTGTATCGGTTAAATGCGTTTGCGTGCGGTCGTAACCGGCTACTTCAAACCCGTTCACGCCAAACCAACGCGCCAAAGCACTCATTCCAATGCCGCCGATACCCAAAAAGTAAATGTATTTATAGTCAGAGATTTGCATTCTACGTTTGTGATTCTTTTGGAATTATTCCCCTTTTTTCATTTATGCCAAACTCAATACTGTTTCCGCAATTTCTCTTGCGGCATCAGGTTTTCCCAGTTTTTTTATGTTTTTACTCAAAACCTGCTGTTTTTCAACGTCCTGTAACAGGCGGAGTGCTGTTTGTACCAATTCTTCCTGTGCGTCCTTGTCCTTGATCAAAAGGGCGGCATTTTGATCCACTAAACTCATTGCATTTTTTGTTTGATGATCTTCCGATGCATACGGAAAGGGAACTAAAATGGCGGGTTTGGCTACCAAACATAATTCCGAAACAGATAAAGCGCCGGCTCTGGAAACCACCACATCGGCTAAAGCATAGGCCAAATCCATTTCATAAATAAAATCAAAAGCTTTGGCATAAGGTGTTTTTAAGGCATTGATGGCGTTTGTTGCCCGTTCGACGTAAGGTTTGCCGGTTTGCCAAAGTACCTGATAACCGGAATTGATCAATAATTTCAACCCCGCTTCAATGCTCTCATTGATGGTTTTTGCGCCAAGGCTCCCGCCTATTACAAGCAACGTTTTATGATTGGGTTGCAGACCAAAATGGCTATAAGCCTGTTCGCGTTTGTCCTTTACCTCCAAAATATCGCTTCTAACAGGATTGCCCGTCATTTTAAGCTTATTTTTAGGAAAAAACGACTCCATATTAGGATAGGCTACGCAAATGGCTTTAGCGCGCCTTGCAAGCAATTTATTGGTAATGCCTGCATAAGAATTTTGCTCTTGGATCAGCGTAGGAATCCCCAGCACCGACGCGATCATCAACAAGGGGCCACTGGCAAAGCCTCCTACTCCTATAGCAACATCCGGTTTAAAACTCTTGATAATGCTGCGTGCTTTGAGCAGACTTCGCGTGAGTTTGACCGGAAATGAAAGATTGTCAACCGAAACTTCCCGTTTAATTCCGGCAATTGGAAGACCAATGATTTCATAACCTGCTTTGGGCACTTTTTCCATTTCCATTTTCCCCAAAGCTCCCACAAACAAAATCTGAATGTCAGGATTAATTGCTTTGAGCGCGTTGGCAATAGCAATAGCCGGGTAGATATGTCCCCCTGTGCCGCCGCCACTGATGATTACTTTTTTTATCATACGTTTTTTATGACCGAAAGGATTAAAAACAACGAAATTTTTTGCTGTTTTCGACCCTATAAATTTGTTTCTTCAATATCGCCTCTGCTAACGCTCAGGACTATTCCGAGCGAAATACAGGTAAATAATACCGATGTTCCACCCATACTTAAAAGTGGCAACGGCTGCCCCGTCACGGGGAAAATCCCAACGGCTACGGCCATGTTGGTAAATGCCTGTAATCCAATACTTAATGTAAGCCCCGCGGACAGAAGTCCGCCAAACGCCCGATTGGTTTCGTTGATGTTTTGGACGCCTCTGACCAATAAAACGGCGTATAAGATCATGATAATAATGCCTCCGATAAGGCCATATTCTTCAATGATAATCGCATAGATAAAATCAGAATAAGCTTGCGTAAGGTAATTTCTTTGGTGGCTGTTGCCAAGTCCCTGTCCAAGTGTGCCACCGTTCGCAATTGCAATAAAACCTTGTTTGGCCTGGTATTCATCCCGCTTAAGGAAACGATCTACACGCCCTATAGCGGTATCAAGACGTTGCCCCGCTATGAGACCGGTCGCTCCCGCCAAGCCTATCGAAATCACCATAACCGCCAGGTATTTACCGGGTACGCGACCAATATAGAGCATCAAAAAACAGGAGAAGCCCAACAAAACGGCGGTAGAGGTACTGGTAAGAGCAATGAAAAAACAGATGATACCAACCCACAGGATCATTTTCCCAAAGATCTGCCAATCATATTGTACCCGTTGACGTTTGGCAAGCATTGCTGCAAGATTGGCGATCAGTGCCAAACGGGCAAAGTCGGCAGGTTGAAAGGTTAACCCTGTACCGGGAATAGCCAACCAACGAGTTGCCCCATTGATGGTAACGCCGGTTACTTTAACTAAAATCAGTAAGGGAATGGAAATCAGAAGCGCAGCACGCGACAGACGCGAAAAGTACGTGTAGTTGATTTGGTGGACGCCCCACATGACCAGTAAACCTATCCCGGTAAAAAAAGCATGTTTAAACAGGAAGGTTTCAGGATAACCGCCGCCGCGTTGATAAGCCAACGTACCCGTTGCGCTGTACACGATCAACATACTGGCAAGGGATAAAAGGGCAACAATGATCCAAATAACAATATCGCCTTTCAGGTTTTGGCGAAGCCATTCTTTGGCATTTTGCCAGCGGGCAATGGGGGCTTGTCCGGCAGATTGGGACTCGGGCGCATTCATCTCGTGATTCATCGTTTTTTAAAAGAGTTAGGGTACAAAATTCAGAACAGCCGCTTTGAATTGATTTCCGCGGTCTTCGTAATTTTTGAACAGATCGAAACTGGCGCAAGCCGGCGACAACAACACAATCTCGTCAGGAATACCTAACGAAACAGCGTGACTGACAGCCTTATTTACGTCCTGAGTCTCGATGATAACAGGAACGATAGGGGTAAAAAACGAGAGAAGTTTGCTGTTGTCTTTGCCCAGACAGATAAGGGCTTTTACTTTCCGACGTACTAAGTCTTCGATTTGGGTATAATCGTTGCCTTTATCCAGTCCGCCGGCAATCCAAATAATA
Source organism: Runella sp. (assembly GCF_965279615.1). Classification (NCBI taxonomy): domain Bacteria; kingdom Pseudomonadati; phylum Bacteroidota; class Cytophagia; order Cytophagales; family Spirosomataceae; genus Runella; species Runella sp. The sequence goes on from NZ_OZ257252.1 coordinate 4,594,630, forward strand.
GGGGTATCAAAACTGTTGAGCGCATAATAAACCGAGTCTACATTGGTAGCTTTGGAATCATTGATGAACTGAATATCGTTGATTTTTGCGACGGGCTCAAGCCGATGAGCCGCATTTTGGAAGGTCAACAGACCGTTTCGAATTTGTTCATCCGTTAATCCAACTGCCATTGCTGCCAACGTTGCCGCCATGGCATTGATGGCATTATGAGGACCTTTGATCGGTAATTCATCCGCTCTTATGTCAAATGTACGGGGATGGCGTATCAGATGCAATAATCCATCCTTAAAAAAACCGCCATTGCTCTCCTTTTTTACGAAAGAAATGGGTAAATGATTGACGTTGAATTGTTTCTTGTTTAATTCGGCGGCAATCGCTTCGTTTTCTGAAAAATAAATAAAATCGTCGGTTGGTTGCATATTTTGGAGCAACCTGAACTTCGAATCAACGTACTTCTGAAAAGTGTATTCGTAGCGGTCGAGGTGGTCGGGGGTAATGTTGAGCAAAACACCTACGTCCGCTTTGAATTGATACATATTGTCCAACTGAAAACTGCTTAACTCCAGCACAAACCAGTCAAATGTATCGTTGATCACCTGTTTGGCAAAGCTTTCGCCGATATTACCTGCCAAACCAACATTGATTCCGGCAGATTTTAACAAATGGTATATCAGTAACGTGGTAGTCGTTTTTCCATTGCTTCCCGTGATCGCAATTTTTTTAGCTTTAGTATAACGGGCGGCAAATTCGATCTCGGAAATAACGGAGGTTCCCTGCTCATAGAGTTTTTTGATCAACGGAACTTTGTCAGGAATGCCCGGGCTTTTGATGACTTCATCTGCGGCCAAAATGCGGGATTCTGAATGTTGGCCCTCTTCAAAAGGAATATTATTTGCGGTAAGAATGTCGCGGTAGTCTTCGGATAAAGCACCTTTATCAGATAGAAAAACATCAAACCCTTTGGCTTGAGCAAGCAATGCCGCGCCGACACCACTTTCACCTCCGCCTAAAACGACGACCTTGAAGGTTTCCTGAGAAATCATTAACAAAACGATGGGGTAAAGAAAGAAAACGAAACTATAAGCCAAATTAAGGCTTTTTTGGAGGAAATTACAAGGAGCCGTAAAGGATGCAAACCCTGAAATGAGAAAATTTATGCCGCATAAAATATCCCGATTTTATCACTCAGGAGCTTGTATTAAGGCATTTCCAATGATTTTTTCGGGGGCAAAAAACATACTTTTTAAAAATGTAAGAAAAAGTAAATCTTTGCTCAATACAGCTACCCTAAAAGAATTTAACGTTTAGAGCCGGTTAAAAAAATTATAGAACTATATCGTGATGAAGGTAATTCTTAGTGCCTTTTGGAAAATTGATTATTTTTTCTTGGCTTCTTCGGGTTTGGGGGCGGTTTCGCCGGCTTTGATAAAATCCGCGATTTGCTGTTCGTTGATACCAATGGTTACTTCCAAACCGGGTTTTGCCTGTTTCAACGCAGCCACGCCTGCCTCGGTTACTTTTGAGTGCCAAACGTGCAGACTCAGCAAACTTTTAGACGCAGCAAGTTCTTTGATTCCTGCGTCTGTTACCAGCGTATTGACCAAATTGAGGTATTCCAAATACGGCAAAGCCTTGATTTGGCGGATCGTGGCGTCGGTTACGGCGGTATTTTCCAAGTGTAATTTTTGGAGATTTTTTAAGTTGGCAATGGTGCTGGCGGCTTGGTCCGATATTTTCGTATCCCCTAATTTTAACCAAATGATCTGTTCTTTCAGTGGTTCCAATAAAGCCACCTGAGCATCGGTTAACGCGCCGATATTGACGGCATTTACTTCCAGTAAATTGCTTTCATTGGCAATCGGCATTACCAATAATCCGGCTTTTTTCAGGGCATCCACCGCTTTAGGGTCAGGCACGGGTACTTTCAATGATAATGCCGGAGATTCCGCCGCAGGGCCGCTTGAGGTTACTCCGGCAGAGGTAGATGCTCCTGTGCTAAGGGCGGCAAGTGCGGGCTTTATGGCATCCGTAGCTTTGAGTTCAGCCACTTTTTTGTCAAAAGGAGCGCCTTGGTCGATCCACCAGGAAAGGATGGCCACCTGTCCTTCCGAAAGTTGTGTTTTGCCTTTCGGAGGCATGTGATTTTCATCTTCGAGCGGCAGTAAACAACGTTTGATCAGATCGCTTTCGCTGCCTTTTCCTGCAATGAATATCGGACCGTTCTCGCCGCCTTTTTTCAACAATTCAACCTGATCCATGCGCAGGTCACCTTTTGATTTGTTGGCATTGTGACATTGGACGCAGCGCGCTTTCAGAATAGGATTGACAACATCCTGAAATACCATCGCGTTGTTGACATCAGCAATGGGCTTGATCTCATCCGCGCCTTTTTCCTGTTTTGGCTCCATGCCCAACCAATTCCGAAATGGTTCGGGTGTTTCTTGGGTCAAATAACCTTCTCCGTGCGTCAGAGAGCCGCCGTTGTGCCCGGCCAACATCATATAAATACCCCCAATGGCTAATGCCGGCAGGTAGAGTAAACTGCTGAAAGGAACTTTCTGATTCATGAAGTCGGATTTTGCGCCCCATGCTACGCAGGCCGCCACAGCTACCCATATTCCCTGCCATTTATGTTTTTCCAACAAGGCCGCTTCGTAGCCGCCGCCCAAGGAGAGTAAGTATCCGGCAATACAGGATAACGTGGCACCGATGGCCGCCCAAAAAAGCACAAAAGTGACCGTGGATTCTTTGACTTCAATTTTATTTGTCAATCGACCGATTTCGAGTAATCCTGCCAAAATCAGAAAACCAATGGGTAAGTGAACCAATACCGGGTGAAAACGACCAATAAACGCGGCCCAATCAGAGGCTTGTAACAGAATCATAATTTGATTTCGGCAATCGAATGAATAGCTAATTTACTTATTATAAAGACTGCCTCACCGTTTTTATACGCAAACGACAAGGGTTTATTTTCGGGTTGAAGTACTATCTGATGCGGGCGCCGGGGTGTTTTTACACTTACCTGAAGATTGTAAAGCGGAGGAATTTCATCGTTGGAGTGGATTGCTTTATTGGCATGATTGCCGGCCATGTTGATCAGATTTACGTAAGTTGTTCCATTTTTTTGATTTAAAGCCACATTTACAAGTTTCGATCCCACCACTTTTACGTTAGGATCAAAAAGTTTTTTTGCCAAGTTTCCCAAAAAATCACGCCCTACGTAGGTTTCACGTTTATAATGTTGTTCTCCAAAATTGAAGTACACACCGGCGATTTTGCCTTTCCCAAAGGAAGCAACAGTGGCAACAGGCCCTTGCGCAAATCGTTTGTCTTCTTCGCTAAACCATTGACCAAAGGATTGTGTACCGGGCAATAGTTTAAAAGGACGATACGTGGCTTTCGTGCCGGTAATGAAGTTATCAAACCCCCAAAAAGGAATGGTATGCGTCGTGGGATTTAGCTTGACGCCCAGTTCATTTTCAAAAATCTTTACTGTTTCAGCGCCGATCACAACTAAGTTTCCACCCTGCTGAACGTATTCCAGCAATTCGTTTCTAAGCGTTTCATTGATTTTTTTCCATTCGGGAATTACGATCATCGGATAGTTTTTGGTATGGCCTATGAGATGGTGTTCCTGTAAAATCTCAGTGGGCAATTGGCTGTACAACAAAGCGTTCAGTATACCGATCATTGGATTGTTTTTACCGTCCCCCGCATTGTACACCGTTGTTATCTCGCTTTTGTACCCCGTATTTGAATAAAGCAGTGCTACCTGCGGCACAGGTTTTGTATTTTGACAAAATCGTTGGCGTTCCCGGCAAAATTTGGCCAAATCGGCCATTGTATTATAAGCGTAGGTCTTTAAACTTCCGTCACGGTTTTGTGCCCAATAGGCTTGATATCCTCCTCCCATCGCAATTACCTGTGCTGCTTCCTGTGAGAGTTGAACGGCACTTTTGGCGGAAAATACCTGATCTTCCCAACCATATCCAAAGCTCCAGGACATCAGATCCCAAGGTTTCCCTTGGGGAGCCAAACATCGCGCCTGAAACGCCGATTGATTGGCGCCGTTGAGCGGTTCGGTGTCACCCGAAAGGAAATCTACGTTTATATCAACGGACTCGGGCATCATGGCGGAGAAAGCCCAATTGCTGGCTACCTGAAAACGAGGGTTGTATTGGTGCAGCGCGTCGGTGTATTTTCGAACATATCGACGAAACGCTGTGCGGTGAAATTCAAGCCATTGCGCATAGTTTGCGTCAGACTTCTTTTTTGGAATTTCCGTTATACCCGTTGAATTTCGAAATTCATCCATTGCAGCGGTGCAATAATCGGGTTCTACGGCCCAACAATCGCCATCTACCCAAACGCCATCGACGCCATAATCGCTCATTTCTTTCAGTTGAGGAATGAGCAGACTGTCAGCATAAACGCTCCACAAAGATGTTTTTCGATCATCGCGCTTGCCTTCGGCAGTTATTCTTGACCAATTGGGATGATGTTTAACCGCTTCGTTGTCCCAAACACCAGAATAGTGTAAATAAAGGGCGACTCCGTGGCGTTTGGTTACCTCTCTGAACAGACGAAGAATGTCTTTTTTAATGCCTTTAGGTGAATAACCTACCTTGGTTGGATAACTTGTAAAACCCGAATGCCCTTTACTGTCAACTTGGATAAAATCGGGTTTTACTTTTCGTAATAATGAATCTATCATGCTGTCGGTAAGGGTTTTACCAATAAGCGTATCTTCCAAAACGGCGTGAAAATCAAAATGCAATCCAAAAAAACTATCCGAGCGCCGCAACGGAGTTTGGGCAAAAAGAAAAACAGGCAGGTTAAGAAACAATAGAATACGCAGGAATTTCATGATAAGTTTTATTTACTCATACCGACAAAGGTAGTCCGCAGGCTATTCTCCTGACCAAACAAAGACCGGAAATTAAATAGGCGTTGATTAAGAATGTATTACTCCGGAAAATCGCGGAAAGTAACCGACCTATTTCGCATAATTTATGTTTTCGTATTATCTTGCACGCCCAAACAAAAGCCTCAACAAACCATGATATTCCCGGCAGAGCTTAAATACACCAAAGATCACGAATGGATTCGTTTTGAAGACGATGATACCGCAGTAGTAGGAGTGACCGATTTTGCCCAAAAAGAATTGGGTGATATTGTTTACGTAGATATCACTACCGTTGGTCAAACCATTGAAGAAGGCGAGATCTTTGGGTCTGTAGAAGCTGTGAAAACAGTTTCTGATCTTTTTATCCCCATTTCAGGTGAAATCCTTGAATTTAATGATGAACTGGAAGCTTCACCCGAGCTGGTCAACGAAGATCCTTACGGAAAAGGCTGGATGGTTCGTATCAAAGTGACCGGTTCAACGGACGGGTTACTCTCTGTAGATGAATACAAAGCATTAATTGGTGAATAACCGGAAGCTCCGAAAGGGGCTTTTTTTTTAGCCGGCCATTACCCAAAATTGGGACCGGAGTAAAGTTAATAAAATATATGCTACTGATTCGTTCTGTTAAGATTATTGATAGTCGCTCGCCGTATAATGGGCAAACGAAAGATATTTTGGTCGAAAATGGACAGATTACCCAAATTGGTGACCAACTTGATGCCCCGAATGCAGAATTGTTAACGGGCAACAATTGGCACATATCTTCCGGTTGGGTTGATATGCGGGTTTCTTCTCATGATCCCGGCCACGAACACAAAGAAGACCTGACCACCGCCTGTGAAGCGGCGGTAGTGGGTGGTTTTACCGAAATAGCCGTTTTACCCAATACCCAACCGGCGTTGGATTCTAAAAACACGTTGGTGTATGTAAAGCAAAAAGCATCCGAACAATTTGTAACGGTTCACCCGATCGGTGCGGTCACGAAAGGATGTGAAGGGAAAGACTTTACCGAAATGATCGACCTGACGTATGCCGGAGCAGCGGCGTTTTCGGATGGTGTTCACGCCATTCAAAATACCCACATTTTCCTGAAATCGCTTCAATACCTGCAACAGGTGAATCGGGTGTTGATGAATCGCCCCGAAGATTTTGATCTGACGGTGTTTGGACAAATGAACGAAGGCGAATTCAGTACCTTGCTGGGAATGCGCGGCATCCCGGCGATTGCCGAAGAATTGATGATCATGCGCGATTTGAAATTACTGGAATACGTAGGAATCAAAAGCGATACTCCCCTACTCCATTTTTCAACGATTTCGACCGCGAATGCCGTGGCCCTGATCCGTCAGGCCAAAGCGCAACAGTTGCCGGTTTCCTGCGATATAGCCGCGCACCAAATCGCTTTTGAAGATTCAGTATTAGCCGATTTTGACACCAACTATAAGGTAAATCCGCCCTTTCGAAAGCAGGAAGATATTGACGCTTTATGGGAAGGTTTGGCCGACGGCACCATTGACGCGGTGGTTTCTGATCATAACCCTCAGGATGAAGAAGCAAAGAACCTGGAATTTGACTTGGCCGAATTTGGAATTATTGGTTTGGAAACCGCTTTTGCGGTGCTCAATACTTATAATACAACGTTGAGTATAGAGCAACTGGTGGATAAGTTTACGTACCGGCCGCGCACTATTTTACGTCTGCCGACTCATACAATTGCAGAGGGTAATTCGGCCAATCTCACCATCTTTGATCCCGACTTGGAATGGGTGTTCGCTAATACCCGTTCTAAATCAAAAAACTCTCCTTTTCTCGAAAATCGACTGAAAGGGAGGGCATTATATGTGTTAAATCGAAATAAAGTAGAAAAGTGTGGATAACTTTGTGGATAAGTCATGGCAAATGTGATTAACTTTTTTAATAAGCCGCTTCTTAAGATACCACTTGCCTTTGGTTTGTTGGCGGGATTTGTGTGTTTTTTGTTCTTTTTGGTTGTTCAAAATTTAGAAAAATTCTCCGGAACGAGCCGTGCGCTAGACGTTGGTTTTTTTGCGATCATTATCTCAACAGCCTGTTGGTATTACCGTAAAAATATTGGCAAAGGATACCTGCACGCGTGGGAAGGTATTTCGATCGGATACGTTGTTTGGCTGACGGGCGCGTTGCTTTGTGGCTATCTGACTTTTATGTTTTTTTATTTTTCACCAAGTGCACTTGTCCGTTACAAGGAAACATTGCGCGCTTCACTGTTGGTCAATCAGGCTGAAGCAATCAAGGTGTGGGGAAAGGAAATCTTTCAACAAAAACTGGCCGATATTTCGCTGCTTACGCCTTCAAGCTTCATTTTTGATGAATTTCGATTTACGCTGTTGTTGGTCATCATTGTGATTTTGTTGATAGCACTGATTTTTCGCAAAAAGAAAGTAGAGGAAGACAATGTGCGCTAAAATTGTTCAAATAACGAAGGCCAAAGCCGAACAAACCAAGTCGCAGAAAGAGTTTAATCGCTTGGTTCAAAAGATAGATACTCTCGAAAAGAGCATTGTTGAGTATCGGGAAACAATGACCAAGCTTCAACAACGCGCTGCAACGGAGTTGGTGCCTCTACGCGAGCAGTATTTTGAACAACGCGCGCAATTGGTTCAACGTTTTGATCGGGCCTATGAGTCGTCATTTTACAAAAAAAATGAAAAGAAGAAGCTGGCCTATCTGATTCAGGACATTGCTCTTGAGTTGATCGAGGTGGGTAGAATGGAAGAGCTAAAGCCCATTTATGACAAATACAGTCAGGGAGGAAGTTATGACGACATCCTTGAAGAGGCTAAACAGGAAGAAGCCGAACGTTTGAAAAGTCTGTTTTCGGTGCTTGGGGTAGATTTGGGAGACGATTTTGATTTGAATGATCCTGAAAAAATACAGGAACGATTGCACCAAAAAATGGCGGAGCAACAGGAAGATTTTGAAACTCAGCAAAATCAATGGAAACAACAACGCACGCAACGTCCAAAAACTCAAAAACAGTTGGACCGCGAAGCGAAAAAGGAATTGGAAATTCGCACCGGCACAAAAGCCGTGCGGACTATTTACCTTGATTTAGTGAAAGCTTTTCACCCGGACAGAGAAACCGATGAAGCTGAAAAGGCGCGCAAAACGGAAATCATGCAACGCGTAACACAGGCATACGAAAAAAATGATCTGATGGCGTTATTGCGTTTGCAACTGGAGTTTGAGCGCATAGATCAATCGCATATTGAGTCGTTGGCCGAGACCCATCTTAAGTATTATAACAAAATATTGCGCGAACAAACCAAAGAGCTGGAAATGGAATACGAAGATTTGCAGTTTCAGGCCCAGGCGATAAGCGGTCAGGCGGCATACATGATTTCAAATCCATTTGGCCTGGAATTTGCTTTTAATCAACAGGTCAGCGAATACAAAAAAACGGTTAAACATCTTAAAAAAGACCTTAAAGATCTGCAAAATGATGAAGTAGTAAGGGCTTTTCTCAAATCATATACTATTCCAAAAAATGACGGGTTTGAGTTTCTGTATTGATCTTAACATGATTAACAAATCGGTGCTTATAAGACAGTGTTTTCTATAAAGCGTTTTTATTACTTCCCCCAAAATCCGATGCTTCCATAGCTCGGAGAAATCAATTTACTTCTTTACCCAATTAAAAAAACAGTCTCACTGATTGCTGTTTTTTGTCATACATTGGAGACAAATCTATTGACTTCTGCTTTATGCTAAGCAGAAAAGATTTGCATGTCTTTTAAGGTTGATTTCCTGATGATTATAGGCTGAAAAAATATTCGTTTCTTCTATTTTTTCAACGCTCAGTTTTTATAAAAGACCTCCGGCATAAATCAAAATATGCAAATATTTATACTAAATCTTCATTGGTTTCTATGATTGGCTATTCATTTAGACAATTTAATTCTATTTTAATTTTGCTTTAATCATGTTCTAACCACTCATGGCGCTATTTGCAAACACGATTATAATGTTAACCGACAATTCATATCTTATATAGATAAGTACTTGCTCCCAAAAATGAATCTTATTTGCTAATTCATTAGGGAGTTTTTGAGCAAGTCAGCTTATAATATTATAGATTAATAAGGTAATAGTCAATACATTATAAAAATCGTGCAAAATAATTTTACACACCAATTCCTAAAATTATTTACACCATGATAAAGTCAGTTAAATCTCTGTTTCCGTTATGTATTCTACAGTTAAGAGAATATCTTCAACATAATGGCTGGATATTTTATAGATATAACAGTAGTTCTCTAATAAAAACCAATAACGGTTTTATTGCTGAAAAAAGCCAACATTTAGATAGTAAGTCGGCCTTATCTATTACGAAAGAAGAAAAGGAACAAAATCATACAACTGATATTGAAGAAAAGGAAGTAATTTCTTTCAAAAAGTATTTATCATTCAGTAATAATATAACTACTCCTTTTTACACCCAACTACCTGAATTCCTCTTTCAATACACCCAAATACATTTTTTCTTCTTTAAGTTTTTATCTTATTCTCCGTCTTATAAATCCCTTTACCTGATGTTTGAGGTAATACGGATTTGATAGGCATAATTAAGCATAAAAATAGATTCTTTTCAGCCTTCCATTTTGCAATAAATCAGTATACTAATTACCATAAAATTGCCGGAATAAGGGAAAAAACCTGTAGCAACAGGTATATATTTTCAAAGGAATAACTACCATAAAAACCATATAGTATTAACTAACAAAACCAATGAAGAAAATTCTCATACTCATTAGCTTGTGTGCGGCGTTCTGCCAAACAGGCTGTGAATCTAAGAAAGAAGAAAAAGAAGAAGAAGTCCAATTTGCGGTTACCAGCCCTCTGAGAAAGGACACGACGATCACCAAAGAATACGTAAGCCAGATCCATGCCATCAGCCACATTGAATTGAGAGCTTTGGAGAAAGGTTATTTACAGAAAATCTTTGTGGACGAGGGGCAGTTCGTAAGAAAAGGACAGGCGATGTTTCAAATCATGCCTATGCTTTATGAGGCAGAACAGCAAAAAGCACAGGCCGAAGCCAACTTTGCCGAAATAGAATACCGCAACACAAAAGCGTTGGCAGACAGCAATATTGTATCCAAAAATGAATTGGCTTTGGCAAAAGCCAAATGGGACAAAGCAAAAGCTGAATTGTCACTTGCCCAAGTTCACTTAGGTTTTACCGATATCAGAGCGCCTTTCGATGGTATCATGGATCATTTTCAGGTCCGACTTGGAAGTCTTGTCGGTGAAGGTGATCTGTTGACTACCCTGTCGGATAACAGTAAAATGTGGGTTTACTTCAACGTGCCGGAAGCGGAATACCTGGATTATAAAACCCGCTCGGAAAAAGAAGGCATGCTGAAAGTTGGGTTACGTATGGCAAATAATAAGGTGTTTGAGTATCCGGGTGTCGTTGAAACTATCGAAGCTGACTTCAATAATGAGACGGGTAACATTGCCTTTAGAGCAACATTCCCTAACCCTAAAAAACTGCTGAGACACGGGGAAACAGGTAATATCCAAGTGGTTCAATCACTTAAAAATGCCCTGATCATTCCTCAAAAAGCCACTTTTGAAGTTTTGGAAAAGAAGTACGTCTACGTGGTAGACAAAAACAACGTGATTCGATCAAGAGAGGTAACCATTGCTGCGGAGTTGCCGCACATTTTTGTTGTTAAAGACGGTCTGAAAGAGGATGATAAAATCTTGCTGGAAGGCTTACGGCAGGTACGCGAAAACGAAAAAATCCACTATAAGTTCGTACAGCCCGCTTCTGTTATCTCTAATCTAAGCCTATATGCCGAATAAGCAGGCATTCCAAACAGCACTAAGACATGTTCAATCAATTCATACGCAGACCTGTATTCGCTATCGTAATATCGGTCATGATCGTCTTTATCGGTATACTGGCTATTGAGAAATTGCCTATTTCTCAATTCCCGGATATTGCCCCCACAACTGTAAACATATTTATCGCTTATCCCGGTGCCAGTGCCGATGTATTGGTTAAATCCACGCTGATTACGTTGGAACAGGCCATCAATGGGGTTCAGGATATGCGGTACATCGCTACCGATGCAACCAGTGCCGGTGAAGCTACCCTCCGGATTATTTTTGAACCCGGTACGGACCCGAATGATGCCGTTATTCGGGTAAAAACAAGGGTGGATCAGGTAATGCCTCTCCTACCCGAGTTAGTACAACGAGAAGGGGTAATTATCACGCCAATTCAGCCCAGTATGTTGATGTACGTCAACCTTTATTCTAAGGAAAAGAGTATTGACGAGAAATTCCTGTTCAACTACGCTACCGTTAAGATGATTCCTGAATTACAACGGACCAAAGGGGTAGCCAGGGCTCAAATATTAGGTAGTCGGAGATACGCGATGCGTATCTGGTTAAACCCGGACCGCATGAGAGCCTATAACATCTCCACCGAAGAAGTAATGAAGGCCGTTGGGGAACAAAGTATCATTGGCCGACCCGGCCGGATCGGGCAAAGCTCCGGGATTGCCGCACAATCGTTGGAATATGTGCTTACCTATAAAGGAAGATACAGCGATCCGAAAGAGTACGAAGATATTATTATTAGGGCTAACTCAGAGGGTGAAAGCATCCACCTGAAGGACATTGCTCACGTTGAATTGGGGAGTGAATTCTTTGATATCTACTCCAACTTAGATGGAAAAGCATCGGCGGCGATTGTGATGCGGCAAAACTATGGCAGTAACGCCAGTGACGTTATTGAGCAGGTAAAAGCAAAATTGGAGGTAATGAAAACCTCATTTCCTCCGGGTGTAGATTACAAAATCAGCTATGATGTGTCTCAATTTTTGGATGCGTCTATTGAGCAAGTGATTGATACACTGCGAGATGCGTTTATTCTGGTGGCGTTGGTTGTTTTCATTTTCTTAGGCGATTGGCGTTCTACCCTGATTCCTATTCTGGCGGTTCCGGTATCCTTGATCGGGGCGTTCTTTGTCATTCAGGCTTTCGGGCTTTCTATCAACTTGATTACGCTTTTTGCGTTGGTATTGGCCATTGGTATTGTAGTGGATGATGCCATTGTGGTGGTGGAAGCCGTGCACGCCAAAATGGAAGAAGAGCCGAATTTGACACCCTACGCTGCGGTCAAAAAAGTACTTGGGGAGATCAGCGGAGCGATCATCGCCATCACGGCCGTAATGGTGTCGGTGTTCTTACCTATTTCATTCATGTCCGGTCCGGTTGGTACTTTTTACCGACAATTCTCCATTACGATGGCCAGTTCTATCGTGATCTCGGCCTTGATCGCCCTGACGCTTACCCCTGTATTATGTGCCATGTTGTTGAAAAATCATCATGGACATGAAAAGAAGAAGAATCTGCTAACCCGCGCGCTCGACAGTTTCAACCGAGGATTTGACAAAATGACCGGAAAATATGTGAGTCTGTTAAAATTGATTGTGAGCAGAAGAGTCCTTACGTTCGTCATATTAGCGGCTTTTTGTGCAGGAATAGCCTATGAGAATAAAATCCTGCCGGCAGGATTTATTCCCAACGAAGACCAGAGTACCATTTATGCGATCATTCAGACGCCTCCCGGCTCTACGCTGGAAAAAACCAACGAAGTTTCTCGCCGTCTTCAGAAAATTTGTGAAGAGGTTGAGGGAATAGAATCGGTGTCTTCTTTGGCCGGTTATGAGATCATGACAGAAGGACGTGGCTCTAATGCCGGTACCTGTCTGATCAACCTCAAACCGTGGTCGGAACGCGAACACAACGTGAAGGAGATCATGGAAGAACTGGAAGTGGCATCGAAGGGACTTGGGGCTACGGTTGAATTCTTTGAACCCCCGGCCATCCCGGGCTTTGGTACTTCCGGTGGTTTTTCCATGCGTTTATTGGATAAAACAACCGATACAGACTACAGTGAATTTGATAAGATCAACAAAGAATTCATGGATAATCTGGGAAAACGAAAAGAACTCACGGGTTTATTTACCTTTTTTGCCGCGAATTATCCTCAGTACGAACTGGAGATCGACAATAAACTGGCCATGCAAAAAGGCGTGTCGATCGGGAAAGCGATGGATAACCTCAATATCATGATCGGGAGTACCTATGAGCAGGGGTTCATTAAGTTTAACCAGTTTTTCAAAGTGTACGTACAGTCCGATCCTGCTTTCAGAAGGCTTCCAACGGATCTTTTAAAGCTTTTTGTCAAAAATGAAGAGGGAGAAATGGTGCCTTATTCGTCGTTCATGAGCCTTAAAAAAGGTCAGGGCCCTAATGAAATCACCCGTTTCAACTTATACAATTCGGCGGCTATTCAAGGCCTTCCGGCAAAGGGTTATACGACCGCAGATGCCATACAGGCCATACGGGAAGTTGCCGCTAAGACATTGCCCAAAGGATACGATATTGCATTCGAAGGTCTTTCCTATGACGAAGCAAACCGGGGAAATGAAGCCCTTTACGTGTTCTTTATTGTATTGGCCTTTGTGTACTTCGTGTTAGCGGCTCAGTACGAGAGTTTCATTATTCCTTTTGCTGTGGTATTCTCACTTCCGGTGGGAGTATTTGGTTCTTTCCTGTTGCTCAAGCTGATGGGGTTGGAAAACAACATTTATGCCCAAATAGGTCTCATCATGCTTGTAGGTCTGTTGGGGAAAAATGCCGTATTGATCGTTGAATTTGCCGTTCAGAAGCGGCATGAAGGAGAAACGATCCTGAACGCAGCCATTGAAGGTGCCAGAGTTCGTTTCCGTCCCATCTTAATGACATCCTTCGCGTTTGTGGCAGGGTTGATACCACTGATCATTGCCAAGGGTGCAGGAGCGATCGGTAACCGTACCATTGGTGCTTCTGCCCTTGGCGGTATGTTGTTCGGAACCATTTTCGGGGTCATTATCATCCCCGGACTGTATTACATATTTGGTAAACTGGCCGACGGCAAAAAGCTGATCAGAGACGAGGACGATGGCTCATTGACCGAAGAATTTGTCCATGCGATAGATCATTTTCCCCACGTAGATGAATCCAAAAACAATGCGAAATAAAAAGATAATAAATTATGTTGGGGTAGCCTTCGTTGCCCTGACATATACTGCCTGTACTGTGCCAACTCTGATTCAGAAAACAGAGCATAAAATAACGGCTACGAGCTATTATAATTCGCCGGGCCCTGATTCTGTCAATACCGCCAATGTTGCGTGGAAGAATTATTTTACCGATCCCTACCTGATTTCGCTGATTGATACTGCGTTTAAAAACAATCAGGAGTTGAACATTACCTTACAGGAAATAGAGATTGCCCGGAATGAGGTAATGGCCCGGAGGGGGGAATACTTGCCTTTTGTGGGGTATGGCGGTACGGCCGGCGTTGAAAAGGCGGCCAGGTACACACAAATAGGTGCCAGCGAAGCCAACATTGAAATAAAACCGGACAGAGAAACACCGGAGCCATTGCCCAATTTTGGCGGTGGGCTTTATGCACGGTGGGAAGTCGATATTTGGCACAAACTGCGCAATGCCAGAAAAGCAGCCGCAACCCGCTATTTAGCCACTATTGAAGGAAGAAATTTCATGCTGACCAATCTGGTAGCGGAGATTGCCCTCTCGTACTATGAACTAAGAGCGCTTGACAGTCAATTGAATATCGTACAACAAAACATTGAAATTCAAAACAATGCACTCAAAATAGTAAGACTGGAGAAAGAATCCACGAGGGTTACCGAGTTGGCCGTACGGAGGTTTCAGGCTCAAGTGCTCAACACCCAAAGCCTGCAATATGGTATTCAGCAAAGAATTATAGAGACTGAAAACAAAATCAACTTTCTGTTAGGTAGGTACCCACAACCGATCCCCAGAGACAGTGGCAATTTTGAAACGTTGACACCAACTATTGCCCATGCAGGTATTCCGTCTCAGTTGTTGGAAAACCGGCCTGATATTAAGCAGGCGGAGTTGCAGTTGGAAGCAAGCAAAATAGATGTACAGGTGGCTAAAGCGAATTTCTACCCATCGTTAGGTCTTTCGGCAAATGTGGGTCTTCAGGCATTTAATCCTATTTATTTGGCAAAACTTCCTCAATCGTTGTTTTCGACGTTAGTAGGAGATTTGGCGGGGCCTTTGATCAATAAGAATGCGATAACCGCCACGTACTATAATGCTAATGCCAAACAGATTCAGGCCATTTATAATTACGAAAAAACGGTTTTGAACGCATATATTGAGGTGTCTAATCAGGTGTCAAACATTGATAATCTCGGAAAAAGCTTTGCTTTGAAAGCAAGTGAGGTAGAAGCACTTAATCAATCCATTACGATCTCTAATAACCTTTTCAGATCGGCAAGGGCCGATTATATGGAAGTATTGTTGACCCAACGTGATGCGCTTGAGTCGCGGTTTGACCTGATCGAAACCAAAATGAAACAGATGAATGCTACCGTTAATATTTATCGGGCATTGGGTGGTGGATGGAATTAATGTAAGGCTGCGTTTTTATTTACAAAGGAAAAATCTATCAAATAACAAAATTGATTAATTTTGCAAAAAAGATAAAAACCATGAAAAACCTTATTATCACCGCTCTTTTTGCTCTTTTTATAACAGGTGCTTATGCGCAGGACGGCTATTTCGGTAAAAAAATCACTGATAAAGGTGCTGTAGCTTCAACGACACTGGCCCAAAAAATGGGTTCAAAAGAAAAAATGTCTGCGAAAGTAACGGGTACCGTAGAGTCAGTTTGCCAAGCCAAAGGATGTTGGATGAAAATAAAAACAACCGATGGCCAGACCATGCGCGTGAGTTTTAAAGATTACGGTTTTTTTGTTCCTAAAGATATTGCCGGTAAAACCGTTGTATTTGAAGGAGAAGCAAAAGTAAAAACCACACCGGTGGCCGAATTACAGCACTACGCCGAAGATGCCGGTAAAAGTAAAGAAGAGATTGAGAAAATTACAGAACCAAAACACGAACTTACATTTGTGGCTGATGGCGTAATTGTTAAGAAGTAATAATTACATTGAATGAAGCGGTCAGTCGGCTGAAACCGACCGACCGCTTTTTTTTGTACCTTTGCCACCCAAAAATGAGTGAATCAGTTATGTTCATTCCAGCGTACAGTTTGTAAATTTATCATTGAAACTATGACAACAGAACAGTTGAAAGACTTGAAAGCCCGCGTTTCGGCTTTGAGGGGGTATCTTTGACTACGATACCAAGAAAGAACGATTGACCGAATTAGAGCAGGTGCAAAATCAGCCGGAGTTTTGGACTGACAACGCCAGAGCAGAGCAAACCATGAAGGAGGTTCGCGGCTTAAAAGGCTGGACCGAAAGCTACGATGGCGTGGAAAGCCGCTTGGGCGATCTGGAAACCCTTCAGGAATTTTTGGAATTGGAAGAAGCCACGGAAGCCGAGGTAGAAACCGAATACCAAGCTACGCTGAAAGTGTTGGAAGAAGTGGAGCTGAAAAAAATGCTCTCCAACGAAGAAGACCAACTAAACGCCGTATTGGAGATCAACTCGGGTGCAGGAGGCACCGAAAGTCAGGATTGGGCCGAAATGCTTTATCGAATGTACGTTCGTTGGGCCGAAAAGCATAAGTACAAGGTTACGCAGATTGATTATCAGGAAGGCGACGGTGCAGGGATCAAGTCGGTTTCGATTCAGATTGACGGCCCGCAGGCGTATGGATATTTGCAATCCGAAAATGGTGTGCATCGTTTGGTGCGGATTTCTCCGTTTGACTCCAATGCCCGCCGTCATACCTCGTTTGCTTCGGTATATGCTTATCCTTTGATCGACGATACCATTGAAATCGAGGTAAATCCTGCTGATATTGAATGGGATACGTACCGTTCAGGTGGTGCGGGCGGACAAAATGTAAACAAGGTCGAAACGGCCGTTCGGGTACGTCACAAGCCTTCGGGACTGGTAATAGAATGTCAACAGGAGCGCAGTCAACATTTAAACCGTGATCTGGCACTGCGATTGCTGAAATCGAAATTGTATCAGATCGAAGTAGAAAAACGCAACGCCGCTCGCGCGGAAGTGGAGGCATCCAAGAAAAAAATTGAGTGGGGATCGCAGATACGTAACTATGTAATGCATCCGTATAAACTCGTCAAAGATGTGCGAACCGGCGTTGAAACCTCCGATGTACAGGGCGTAATGGACGGCGATCTGGACGAATTTATTAAAGCCTATTTATTGTTGCAGTAATTGAGTTAACGGTTAATTGTTATGCATGCGTTAACCGATGGATACAAAAACGCCCTGATGATGAGTCAGGGCGTTTTTGTAAGAAATCAATTAATTCTTGGGTATCAATTAAATCTAATAACTGTCAACAAAAACGATTAACAGTTTTGTGAAACCCTAAATCGCAGGATCATCCGGGGTATTGGCGCGGTTGTTATCCTTTTCGATCAATGGATAAGGATAAAAAGTGCGATTACGTTCTATCTGCGAAGCAGCATTACCCGTTACCGGTGCCAAACGATTAAAACGGCGGCTATCCTCCAATCTCAATCCTGACAAATACAATTCAATGCTGCGTTGACGATAAATCTCGGTTAAAATAGCATCGGCAGTATTAGCTCCTGAGTACGCCGGTAAAGCGGCACCAATTCCCCATGCATCGGTTGTTTTGGTCAATACCGAATTTAAAGCGGCAGTTGCCGCCGGTAAATCATTCAAACGCGCACTTGCCTCGGCTTTGATCAACATCATTTCACCCGGTAGATATACAGGGATTCCCGCAGTATTTGCCGTGAAGAAACTGGCACGACCCAAGTTTATTCCTCCTGCGGCTACGCCTGAAGGGTTGGATAAATAAAAAGCCAGGCGTTTATCGGTGGCTACCGGACGCAATGCTTCCGGTAAACCCAGCGTAGCATTCAACGGCTCGGTCACGTTGCGGTTACCGAAGGTGTTAAAAAACATCGGATTTTGCGTGGCATCGTCAAAGTTGAACGACGATTTTTTGGTCAGATCCACTTTGTTGGCAGCCGCCAAAGCTTTGGCATTGTCGCCTACCATAATGCTGAAACGCGCGATCAAAGCCTGAATGGTATTAGCCAGATCAATGCCCGGAGCGATACGTGACGTAAATGTAGCAGAAACAGGCGTAGCGGCGAGGGTAGTAGCCGCCGTTTCAAGGGTTTTTATGGCCTCTTTCAAGGCCTCTTCGCGCGAAACAAATTTAGCATTTGTACCTGTTTCTACCGGTAATTGCTGCCAAAACTGGGCCTGTGTTCCCAAAGCCAATGCTCTGAAAAGGGAAGCGTAAACCGTAATACCGCTTTTTGTACCTGCGTCGCCCGCTACGGTGCCAACGCTCTTTAAAATCAAGTCGGCGTTGGCTTTCACCAATTGGTTTTGAGCCCACAAATTGCGCAATATACCATTGTTGGAAGCCACGTTTGATCCACCAATGCGAAGTTGTTCTTCGTCACCGTTACCCGCATTTAATACTGTTAACTCGCGGGTAGTAAGGCCACTGGCCGTAATGGCATTGTAAATAATACCTGCACGTGTGGTGGTGTACCGATACTGCAAACCGTTGCAAAGCGTGATCAAACCGTTAATGTCGGTCGTTGCCTGCGTTTCACTGGCCGCACTTGGGTTGAGGTATTCTTGGTTACAGGATGTGGCGGTGAGCATCACTCCTGCTAAAATGGAATATATTATTGTCTTTTTCATCGAAATCTCTCAGTTTTGAATTAAAACGATAAGTTCAACTGTACTTGGTACGTACGCGGAATGGGCACGTTTCCAAAGTCAACGCCGCGCAAAATATCGCTGTTGTTTCCTGCATTGGTTTCAGGGTCAAAACCGTTGTATTTATCCCATGAAACAAGGTTACGGCCAACCAATGAAACACTCCAATTGGTGATTCCTTTGACTTTAGGCAATTGATAGGTAAGAGCTAACTCACGCAATTTGGTAAATCCACCTTCATCTACCCGATATTCTTCGATGTTAGCCAACGAAAATACGTATCCGCGAGGCATTGTTCCGAGCATTTCAGCTTCTGCGATGTCGCCGATACCTACGTTGTTACGGGTACGTTTGTCAGCATTGAATACCTGAAAGCCCTGAACAGCATCCAATAAGAAACGAAGCCCTAATTTTTTATATGTTAAATTTCCGCTAAATGAACCGGTCCATTTTGGATTTGGATTTCCAATAACTGTACGAACAAAGGCTCCGGTGGGTTGCCCGTCGACAAGTGGGCCAACTGTATATTTAGTGATATCAGTAGCATCTTGTGTTCCTAAGGCGCGTTGCGGAAGATTTTGTTTTGTCAGCAATAACGAACCGTCAGTGTTACGCGCGTAAGGCCAGCCATAAAATACACTGGCAGGTTGTCCTTCGATCAGGAATACCGGCGCACCCGCTGAGTTTGCAATTGTGAGCGTTCCTACGCCTGGGTTTCCCTGGTCAATGTCCAATACTTTGTTACGGTTTTGGTTGTAGAGCACGGTAAAGTCAGCAGAGAAGTCTTTTTTCTTCACTGCCAGAGCGTTCACGCTGATCTCAAAGCCTTTGTTTTCCATCGTTCCTACGTTGTTAACGATTCCTGTTCCACCCGTAGAAGGTGCCAATTCGCGGTTCACAACAAGGTCTTTGATCTGTTGATTATACACCGAAACACCAACATTCAGCCGGCTTTTGAGGAAAGAAAGATCCGCTCCCACTTCGATCTCTTCCATACGTTCCGGACGTACGCGAGGGTTGGCCAAAGTACTTCCCGGGATGATGGTGTTTTTACCTAAGAACGGAACAGGAGAGAATTGCCAAAAACGGCTGTAACTTCCAATACCGGTCAGGTTACCGGCCTGTCCGTAAGAGGCGCGTAGTTTGAAACCATCCCAGAATCCTGCCAAGCTGCTGCTTTTCCAAAACTCCAAGTCTGACACCACAAAACTACCGCTGATTTTAGGATACGTTTGGTTGGTTTCAGCAGGTGAGAATTTGGAAGAACGGTCGCGGCGAATGGCTCCCGTAAGGAAGGCCAGGTTTTTGTAACCAATGGTTGCCTGTGCAAAAAATCCGCTCAAATTATAACGGTCAAGACCATAGCCTGCGGTTACCGTTGTACTGGCGGCACCACTTACAGTTTCAATGAACGGAGCTGTATTTAAACCGCTCGAACGGGTAAAGTCAGCTTGGTAAAACTGATAGTTGAAACCTGCGGCGGCATTAAGTTTAAAGTCTTTGCTGAGTTCTACTTCGTAAGATGCGTTGATGTCACTGTTAAATTGCGTCACGTTGTTGGTGGCATTGGCGGCAAAACCGTCAGGATAACGTTCGGCGGGTAACCCTGCCACGGCTTGGTAAGGATACGGTGGAATGTAGTTTTTTCCCAATTGTGAATAGGTGTCCACCCCAACGATCCAGTCAATGCCCAATCCTTTGATCGGCGTAAGATTAAGCTGTGCATCGGCAATGGTACGGTTCACGGCTTGTGTAAATTGCATTGCTTCTACCGTAGTCAATGGGTTGACGCGGGTCGGTTCTACGGCCAACAAATTACCGGCAGCATCACGTTGAGTAATATCGTAGATGTTGTTGGTGATGGTTACGGAGTTTACAGGGCTGTAAAACACGTTTCCGTTGGGTTTTTCATTTGAAAAACTGTTGGAGTAATTCAAACCTGCCGACAGTTTAGCCCAGTTGTTGAGTCGTTGATCGATACGTGCGCGAAGGCTGGCGCGACGAAAATCAACACCTTTCACAATTCCTTCATTTTTCATGTAAGAAGCCGACACAAAATACTGCGTACGGTCGGTTCCGCCCGAAATAGAAAGCGTATTATCGTTTCCGAACCCGGTACGGAAAATGTTGTCAAAGTAATTATAACGAGTTACGTCCACCAAATTAGAAGCTAACTGAGAAGTTGCACCGTCGCGAACGATACCAACGGTCGTGGTTCCCGGATTGGCAGCTACTTGGGCCGGTGTGATTACCCCAATGGTATGTAAACGCAGATCTTTAAAACCAAACTGCTTACCGAGCGTAGAAATAAAAACGCCTTTGCGAAGCTCACTGGAAGAGAAACTGGTCGTAAAGTTGATCTTTGGCGCGCCGGATTTACCGCGTTTAGTCGTGATGATTACTACCCCATTTGCCGCGCGTGAACCGTATTGTGCTGCTGCTGCCGCACCATTGATCACGTTCAGGCTTTCAATATCGTTGGGGTTAATGTCGGCCAGACGGTTGGTGCCCAATGAAGCACTTGGTGCTTGGTTGCCTAAAGTAAGTGCCAATTGTGATACCGAAGAAGTTTCGTTGTTAACGATCACTCCATCAATAACATACAATGGGTCTGAGCTTCCCTGAATGGATTTTACACCGCGCAAACGTACGGTGATTCCACCCGCAGGATCGCCTGAGTTTTGCGTGATCTGTGCCCCCGGAACTTTGCCCTGAAGTGCGCTCACCAAGTTTGGTGTTCCTGTTTTCTCAAGGTTATCAGCCTTAATGGTCGTAATGGCATTTCCCAATTGGCGACGCTCGGCGCGCAACGTTGAACCCGTTACAACCACTTCGTCCAGATTCAGTTGATCTTCGCGAAGGGATACATTCACGACAGATTGGCTGGAAGTGACGTCGCGGCTCACAGAACTGTAGCCAATGGCGCTGAAATTCAATTTTGCGTTTCCTGTTAAGGATAAGGAAAATTCGCCGTCGATATTGGCGGCGGTTCCTGTTATTGTTCCGGCTACCTGAACGGTGGCTCCCGGGATGGGTTGACCGTTGGTGTCGGTTACTTTTCCTTTTACGGTGTACGATTGGGCCCAAACACTCAGCGAAAATAAGATCGCCAGTGCTGTTCCAACCGTTCGCCGCAGTACAGAACGGCTGTGTTCTGTGTTGTTTTGAACGTAATAGTTGTGGCTCATAGTGGTTAAAAAAAGATTGGTTGTTAAAATCGGCAGAAAACCGCAATAAATATGCGAAAAAACTGCAAACTTCGACAGATAATTATGTTTTTTTTCGTTCTTTTGAAATAATTTATAAAAAAAACATAGATTTTGGCATGATTTTGCTTTGTACAAAACGAAGTCGTTGAGATAGCTGCGTCTTTTTGCTGCTTTATAAAAAATTGATTTAGAACTAACCATGCACCAAGTCCAAGCGCATATGCTGAAGCGAGAACGTCAGGCATTCATAATGAAACAAGTGAACCTGCACAATCGGGCTTTGTCTGCTGATTTAGGGGCGATGCTGAATGTATCGGAAGATACGATTCGTCGGGATCTGAACGAATTGGCCGATGCCGGCGAATTGATAAAAGTACACGGAGGAGCATTGTCAAAATCGTATCATTACGATTATACGCCGAGCAGCACGTATGCATTGTCGGAAAAAACAATCATCGCTAAAAAAGCCGCTACCCTGATTGAAGATGGTATGTATGTGATGATTGGGGGCGGGACTACCGTTAGAGAATTGGTGAGAGCATTACCGCAAGATCTGAAAGCCACTTTCTTTACGATCAGTCTGACGACCGCGCTGCAATTGTGCGATCATTCCAACGTAGAAGTAATCTTTTTAGGTGGAAAATTGGTGAAAAACTCACAAATAAGCGTGGGCGGAGAAGTAATAAGCCGCATGAATGACATTAGCGCTGATCTATGTATCTTGGGAACCAACTCCATTGATGTCGATGAAGGGATCACGGATTCGGATTTGGAAGCCGTTCAGGTAAAAAAGGCAATGATCAAGGCTTCTAAACGAACCGCGATTGTGACCATTAGTGAAAAACTGGGAAGTACACAGCGACTGCGGGTGTGTGAATTGAACGATATTGATTTTCTGGTCACTGAACTTTCGCCCGATTCGCCCCAATTTAATAATTACGTCCAAAGCGGAGTAATCATACTATAACTATTCATAGCGCCAAAAAGTAAAGCGCGAAGAGAATCCTCAATCCCTTCGCGCTTTACTTTTATTATCAAAAAATTAATCCCGTCGTTTTCTGCGCTCGTCGCGGCGCACTTTATTCAGATTTGTCAGAGCCTCTTTGGCTTCTTTTACCTGAGCGGATTTTTTCTCGCCTCGGTCTACGGCAGTTTTGTAATATTCCCGCGCCGCTTCGTAATCTTTCTCTTTTTCAGCAATTCGCCCCAATCCAACCAACGATGCCAAATAATAACCTGAAGTAAACGCCTTGGCCTGTATAGCATAATCAAGTGTTCTTTGATAATATAGCTTGGCTTTCGGCAAGTCATGGTAGTGGTTATTATAATAATAGGCTAAAACATACGCGGCATTTCGACCACTGACGGCTTCATAGCCGGTTTTGCCTGCATCAATTTTTGATAAAATACTGTTGGCTATTTTTTCCGCTTCTTCGGAATTGCCCCGAACAAAAGCCGAACGCAAATAATACCGCTCGAAATACGGATTGTCGGGATAAGTTTCCCAAGAATACTTAGCTAAATCGTACGATTTAGCGTATTGATTTTCATAGCCGTAGATCTGCAACAGAAAATAACGGGCTTCGGTACGGGTGTAAAAAGCGTTATTTCCCACTTTTTCCAATTGCTGAATTCCAATTTGTTTATTTCCTTTTGGAAAAAGCCATAAAACGGGTTTTAAAAGCG
This sequence comes from Runella sp., assembly GCF_965279615.1. Lineage (NCBI taxonomy): Bacteria > Pseudomonadati > Bacteroidota > Cytophagia > Cytophagales > Spirosomataceae > Runella > Runella sp. The sequence continues at coordinate 4,618,189 of NZ_OZ257252.1, forward strand.
GGTAATTATCAGGAATCCATTCGGCAAAATAGTTAAATAATCCATCTCCAAAGAGCAATTCGGGACTGATCTCGCTCTGCCCTTTGCAGCGCTCTAAATATTTAAGGGCATTTTTTCCCGCAAAAGTCGCCCGAGACCAATGTTTTCGCTCGGAATGAATACGTCCTTTGAACGCGTAGGCTGCGGCTAAAAAGAAAGAAGGTTCAATTTTATTTTCTCGGGTATCGTACAATTTCTCGGCCAATAGGATGCACGTATCCATTAAGGCAATGCAGCGATCATCATAACGAGTATCATCGGTGTTAGGTACGATTTTCCACCATTCGGCCAAGCCCATCAAAAAATAAGGCATTGGGTGGCTTGGGTAACGATAGCGTAACCAACGAAACTCAGCGTCGGCTTCGGCAAATTTAAAATTGTACAATTTGTTAATGGCTTCCGTCGCTTCGATCTGTACGCCGGGGTTTGACATCAGCATTTCGTATTTGCTGTCAAAATCAGCCGAAGCGTACAATTGGGCTTTTGCAGGCGTTACCAAAGCGATCAAAAGGCCTGTAAAACCGAATATCCAATATTTTAAGCTGTTGTTTTTCATGGTCTATTATCTTTGCTGTGCTCTATTAACGTCCAATTCCGGTGAACAGTTTATAGGCTTTAAGTTTTTTTTAAGAATTTTTTAATATTTTTAGAAATATGCTCGCTGTCAGAGACAAACTATTCGTTCCATTTATCGACAAACAAACGCTTGAAGAACGTATCGCCGAGGTCGGTCGCAAAATTAGTGAAGATTACCGAGACAAGAACCCTCTTTTTGTGGTCGTGCTAAACGGGGCATTCCTATTTGCAGCCGAACTGATAAAAAACGTTCCCATCCCCTGTGAAATTACATTTGTACGTGTTTCATCTTATTCAAAGACAGAATCTACGGGCCAATTGACTGAAATCTTGGGCTTAAAAGAGCCGATTCATGGCCGTAATGTCATTATTGTGGAAGATATCGTAGACACAGGATTGACCATGAATAAACTGCTTTTTCAATTGTCTGTTCAAAAACCCAATTCTATTCAGGTAGCTTCCATGCTTTTCAAACCTACAGCTCTCAAAACACCGCTGACGGTAAAATACGTAGGGTTTGAAATAGAAAATCGATTTGTAGTGGGCTATGGTCTTGATTATGATGAGCAGGGGCGAAATCTGGATGCGATATATGTTTTAGCAGATTAATACACCCACAACCTGTTACACTTTTAAACAACCAACCTTCTCATCAACCCCTTTCCATACCAATGTCTGAATTTCAAGCCTACCTTCAACTCGGATTTGATCATATTACTGACCCCAACGGCTACGACCATATTTTATTTGTGATAGCACTTTGCGCCGTTTATGCTTTCCGCGAATGGAAAAAAGTACTGGTTTTGGTAACGGCCTTTACATTAGGGCATTCCGTCACGTTAGCTTTGTCTACGCTCAAGATCATCAGCTATAGTTCGGCATTCATTGAATTCCTGATTCCCATTACCATATTTATCACAGCCCTTGCCAACTTCTCAGAAAAAAACGCAGGAGAAGCAAAATCCCCCAAACTGAGGTATGTATTGGCGGCCTGTTTTGGCTTAATTCACGGCATGGGTTTTTCCAATTACCTTCGAAGTTTGTTGGGCGATCAGGAAAGCATTGTTATGCCGCTGTTTGCGTTTAATCTGGGGCTGGAATTAGGACAACTTGTCATCGTGGCCATTGCCTTGGCAATCGCTTCTTTTTTTGTAGAGATCATAAAGGTAAAGCGCTTAACGTGGAATCACTTAATTTCAGGAATAGTGGCGGGAATGGCGCTTTCATTGATCTTAAATAACGAACTTTTTCGAACTTTTGTGGGCCTATCGGTGGAATAATGTCGCTGAAAAAGGGCTGAGTGTCTACCTATAAAGACTGTTTTTGCTATTTTCATTTAATTTTACAACAAACAAGCTAATACCAATGAGAAAACAATTTATCTTTTACTGGCTAATGCTTTTAGCCGGTGGATTGCTCGCTCAACCTCCTGCGGGCAATTACAATGCTAACTCACGCTTTGAGCAAATGGGCTCAATGCTCCCAACTCCCAACACAACACGCACCGCATCAGGCGCTCCCGGGAAAGATTTTTGGCAACAACGTGCTGATTATGACATCAAAGCAGAATTGGACGACGATAAACGCAAAATCACCGGAACCGAGACCATTACCTATTTTAACTACTCGCCCGATGAATTGAAGTATGTGTGGTTGCAGTTGGATCAAAATTTATTTGAGAAAAACTCGATCAATGCCACTTCACAAAATAACAGCATCCAAAACCAAATGTCAGCCAATGCGGTGACCGGTTTAAATACGCCCAGTTCGGTGAGAGGCAGTGTTGCGGGGGATTTTAGCTATAAAATCACAGCCGTGAAAGACCCCAAAACGAGTCAACCGCTCAAATACACCATCAACGGTACTATGATGCGTATAGAGTTGCCGGTGGGTATCAAAACAGGCCAATCATATGCTTTTTCGGTGGATTGGAACTACTTTATTAATGAATACTACGGCCGCGCCGGCTATGAGTATTTTCCCAAAGATGGAAATACAAATTATTTTATTGCTCACTGGTTTCCAAGAATGTGTGTTTATGACGACGTAAATGGTTGGCAGCACAAACAATTCTTAGGTCAGGGAGAATTTACGTTGACTTTTGGTAACTATAAAGTAGCCTTGACGGTGCCCAATGATCACATTGTAGGTGCAACGGGTGAGTTACAGAATGCCGCGCAAGTACTTACTTCTGAGCAGCAAAAGCGCATGGAAAAAGCCAAAACAGCCACGCGTCCTGTATTGATCGTTAGCCAGGAAGAAGCTGAAAAAGCCGAAAAAAGCAAACCAACGGGCAAGAAAACGTGGATCTATAAAGCTGAAAATGTTCGCGACTTTGCCTTTGCTACGAGCCGTAAGTTTATTTGGGATGCAATGCAGATAGAACAGGCGGGCAAAAAAGTGATGTGTATGTCGCTTTATTCGAAAGAAGGAAATCCGCTTTGGGGGCAGTATTCTACGATGGTAGTAGCTCATACTATACGTTCTTATTCAAAGTTTTCGGTAGATTACCCTTATCCGGTGGCTTATTCGTGTCATGCCAGTGGCGGTGGAATGGAATACCCGATGATCTCGTTTAACGGCGGCCGTCCGGAAGCAGACGGTACTTACTCGGAAGGTACCAAATATGGCATGATCGGTGTGATCATTCACGAAGTAGGACATAACTTCTTCCCAATGATCATCAATTCTGACGAGCGTCAGTGGGGATGGATGGATGAGGGTCTGAATACATTTGTGCAATATCTTGCTGAAAAAGAATGGGATAAAGATTTTCCAACCCGACGGGGAGAACCTCAGTTTATTGTAGATTACATGAAAATGGACCCTAAAAACCTGGTTCCTATCATGAGCAGCTCCGACAACATCATGCTTTATGGTCCCAATGCCTATGCAAAACCGGCTACGGCACTCAACATCTTGCGTGAAACAGTAATGGGCCGCGAGTTATTTGATTATGCTTTCAAAGAATATGCGCGCCGTTGGGCTTTCAAAAATCCAACCCCGGCCGATTTGTTCCGTACTTTGGAGGATGCTTCGGGCGTAGATTTGGATTGGTTCTGGAAAGGTTGGTTCTATGGTGTTGAGGCGGTTGACCAAGACTTAGTGGAAGTGGAATGGTTTGCCATGGATACTCAAAATCCTGAAATCAATAAAGCTGCTGCCAAAAAAGAAGCCGATGCCAAACGCAACACCGTAGCCCGTCAGCGCGACAAAGATTATATCAAAGAATCGGTCGTGGATAAAAATCCCGACATGAAGGATTTCTATAATACGTATGATCCTTACAAAGTAACGGAAGCCGACAAAAAGAAATACGATACCTATTTAGCAAGTTTGAATCCTGATGAGCGCAAGTTGGTCGAATCAGGCATGAATTTCTACACATTGAAAGTAAAAAACAAAGGCGGTTTGCCGATGCCTGTGATCGTGAAGATGCAATTTGAAGATGGAACCGATTCTGTGGCAAGATTTCCGGCCGAAATCTGGAGATTGAACGACCAAAACATTTCAAAAGTAATCACGAGTAAGAAAAAGGTTGTTCAGTGGACATTAGATCCGTATCGCGAGATCGCGGATATTGATGAGGAAAGCAACAGTTTTCCACGTCAGCCTGCTCAACCGACCAAGTTCCAGTTGTTCAAAGGAGGACCGGGAGGCTTCCAGCGTGGACCAAATCCAATGCGTGAAGCACAGCAAAACCAACAACCGAAAGCCGGTCAACAGGGCGGAGCTAAGAATTAACTTTTAAGGGCAGAGGGGCAGAGGTGAACTCTGCCCTTACGAAACATCCGAACCATTCCGATTAATTATCGGGATGGTTTTTTTTATGGCATAGGATTTGCCTTGCCTACGCAAAAGGGAAAAATTATGTCAAATACGTTCAAACTAATAGCTTCTATTCTTTTAAGTGCGGTCAGTTTTAGTGCTTTACAGGCGCAAAAAGGTCTTCGGATTGAAGCAAGAATTGCTAATCTAAAGCCGGCGGCGTTGATACTTGCGCAGTATTTCGGCGGGGAGTTGATGCCCGTAGATACCGCGATCATAGGCGCTGACGGAAAAGTTGTATGGGAAGAAAAACAGGGAATTCCTCCGGGTATGTGCCGTATTTTAGGTTTTGGACGTGGGTTGGATATCGTCGTGGCAGATTCTCAACGGTTTTCGTTTGAGGCAGATATGAAAGATCCCATTGCCACAATTCGATTTCAAAACTCTTCCGAAAACACTTTGTTCTTTAATTATCAACGTGAAGTCCGAAAGCGTTATCAACAGGCGTTGAATTATCGTCAACAAATGGGAATCAAAGACGACAACGATCCGCGCTGGAAATCACGTTTTCAGGAATTAAATGAAGACGTCAAAAAGCACGTCGATTCCTTGTATCAAAAATACCCCAACTTATTCGCCGTTCATTTCCTGAAAAGCTACCAAGAGCCAAAGTTGCCTGTGTTACCTCTCAAATACTTGTCAGCCAAAGATTCGGCGTATTTGCAAAGCTATACCCGCGAGCATTTTTTTGATAATTCTTTTTTGTCAGATGAGCGCATGGTTTATACGCCAACCGTTCCGGTTCGTTTTGAACGTTTTTTGAAAGCACTTCCTTTGTGGTCGCAGGAAGAACAATTAAAAATGGTAGATAAAGTGGTGCAACAAACCAAAGGAACTGTTGAACTGCGAAAATACATAGTGGGCAGATTTGCGCAGGAATTTGAATTGACGCCGTCTGCTTCAATGGATAAACTATACAAACATATCGTTCAGAACTATATAGAGGCAGAATCGAATCTATGGGATGCAAGCACCCTCCAAAAAATAAAAGAAGTCGGCGAGATAAAAGCCAAGTTAGCGGTTGGCACTGCTTTTCCTAATTTACTGCTTACAGATTTAGCAGGCAAAGAAAAGGCACTCGAGTCGGTAAAGAGCGATTATACCGTTTTGTTCTTTTACGATCCGGGGTGTTCACATTGCCGGCAAACTACGCCCAAACTGACAGCTTTAGCTAACAAATATGCCGACAAAATGCAGGTATACGCCATAAGTTTGGATGCAGAGGCAAACACGTTGAAAAACTTTGTGGAGGAATTTAAAACACAGAATTTCGTTAACGTACGTGATGCTTCCCGTAAGATCGAATTCTATAAATTAGGAGTGTTCAACTATCCAACCATTTACCTGCTTGACCGCGACAAAAAAATAGTGGCGAGGTGGTTGACCGTAGAACAATTGGCCACTTATCTGCTTAATCGATAAGAAACCGCCAACTGTAAAGCCCCAAAGCTTTGTTGAAAATGACTGTCGCGCAATTGCGGATCACTACCGGCAGAAGTATACGCAATATACATATCGCTAACAGGCTGAATACTGGCCAAATAGCGAAGATTAATGCCGATTTTATCGAAATTGGCACCGATTGACGCATGATATCCAAAAGCGTATGATTTATACGGAGAAAACGTAAGCGGCGTATTTGAATAGTTGGATAAGAACTGCTTTAACTTGTCATTGGCAAACAGTTGAACGGACAAAAGTGGCCCGCCGGAAATTTCAAAATGATTGTGTCTATAGCCAATAGAAAAAGGAATGTCCAATTGCCCGTATTGAACAGTGGTTTTATTGGATGTGCTAAGTTGCTTCAACTGTGCGCCTTTCACAGAAATCAGTAGCTCTCCTTGCAGGAATACATTTTCGGTACTGCGTACATAACCTCCGATGGTGTAACCGAACGTTGAGCCGCCTTTCGTAGACACTTTTTCGGGTATTCTTGAACTTGATGTATTCAAAACTCCTTCAAAATCTTCTCCTCTAAATTGAGTTGTTTGTACGCCGGCTTTCAAGCCCCACTCCACGCTCTGGGCATATACAGAAGATACTGCCAAAGAAAGGATAGCTAAAACGGTTGAGAACTTTTTCATATACTATTTTTATGGTGTAACCGAAGTTGATTAAGATTCTAACGAATGGGACAAAGGTAATATTACCTCTATATAGAATGATTTGACCGCTGATTTCGTCAAAGTAATTTTCAAAGGTCTGTATCTTTTTCTTACAAATCCAACATCATATGAAAAAAGGTATTCTTCTTTTGGTATTTTCCTATAGCTTAATTGCCGCACCTATACTTGCTCAAACCTACGATATTTGTGTGTACGGAGGTACTTCTGCCGGCGTAATTGCCGCTTATACGGCAAAAAAAGCGGGCAAGTCAGTCGTGCTGATCGAGCCGGGAAAACACTTGGGAGGATTGAGTTCAGGAGGATTAGGGCAAACGGATATTGGCAATAAATACGCCATTACGGGTATTGCAAGGGACTTTTATCGTCAAATTGGGAAGCACTACGGTAAATTTGAGCAATGGACATTTGAGCCGCACGTAGCCGAAAATCTGTTCAAAGAATATGTCAGGAAAGGCGATTTTCCGGTCTGGTTTGAGTATCGTATAGTATCAGCGTCCAAAAAAGAAGGAAAGATTCAGGAAATAACCGTTGAGTCCTCTAATGGAAAAGGGCAGGGAAAAAGAACGGTAAAAGCTAAAATGTTTATTGACTGTACCTACGAAGGTGATCTGATGGCAAAAGCAGGTGTAAACTATACTGTAGGCCGAGAAGCTAACAGCCAATACAACGAAACATGGAATGGTGTTCAGATGTTGGATAAGCACCAATTTCCTGAAGGCATAGATCCTTACAAAATTCCCGGCGATCCCTCAAGCGGGCTATTGTGGGGTATATCAACAGGGACATTGGCTCCTACCGGTTCGGGCGATAAACTGCTCCAAACGTATAATTTCAGGTTGTGTCTGACCAAAGACCCCGCCAACCGGATTCCGATTACGCGTCCGGCGCGCTATGATTCAAGCAAATACGAATTGTTGTTGCGGCAGGTGGCTGTTGAAAACCCTAAACATATTAATTGGGGGGTGTTGCACATTGCAGACATGCCAAATTCAAAAACCGACATCAATAATAAAGGAGGTTTTTCGACTGACATGATCGGCATGAACCATGCTTACGCCGAAGCCGATTACGATACCCGCAAAAAAATTATCAAAGAGCATGAAGAATACACCAAAGGCTTTTTGTATTTCGTCGGCCATGACCCGCGTATGCCTGAGCACCTTCGTCAACAAATGCTGGAATGGGGCTATCCAAAAGATGAATACCTTGATAACAATCACTTTAGTCATCAAATTTACGTACGGGAAGCGCGCCGTTTGGTTGGAGAATACGTTATGACGCAGCATAATTGCGAAGGAAGGGAAGTGGTAAAAGACGGAATTGGATTAGCCGCTTATACGATGGATTCGCATAATTGTCAACGGATTATAGTCAAAAACCCAAAAACGGGTAAAATGGAAGTACGGAACGAAGGAGATGTGCAGGTAGGAGGCTTTCCCCCCTACCCTATCAGTTACCGTTCGTTGATTCCTAAACAAGCAGATTGTCAAAACCTGTTTGTGCCTGTTTGTCTTTCAGCTACACATATTGCTTACGGATCTATTCGCATGGAGCCTGTTTTTATGGCGTTGGCGCAGGCATCAGCCGTTGCAGCAACGATGGCAATTGATAACAAGAAATCTGTACAGGAAATAGACATAGCCGGCCTCCAAAATATACTATTGACAAATCCCTTAATGGATGGCAGTCAGTCAGAAATTTTGTTGGATAATGACGTTACTCCCACGAAGGTAACAACGATGGGTAATTGGCAAACTGTCAAAACCGGCGGTAAATATGCGGCTACGCAATTAATGGAAAACTCTAAGGGGAAAGGCCAAAACAGCGTACGTTTTACTCCGGATATTGCTAAATCGGGGATGTATGATATTTACGTCTATAATCCAAGTCCAACGGGTGGCGGCGGGAATCCCGGGGAGGCTGCTGACCAAGCTAAAGCGAGTAAAACGACCGTCAGAGTAAAAAATGCCGATGAACCCCAGGAAGCAGTAGTAATACGATCACAAAATCAAGTGAATGATTGGATAAAATTGGGAACGTATCAACTCACCAAAGGAAACGGTAATTTTGTTGAAATTACCAATCAAAATGCGGATGGTGTTGTGGTAGCAGATGCCGTTTTATTTGTTCCGCGCTAAGTATTAAAAATAGAAAAGGCGTTACTCGACAAGTAACGCCTTTTCTATGAAAGTTGTAATTAGATTTATGGATTGACCATTTTTCCCATAAACAAAACGGTATCAGAGCTTTTTTCGCTGATGACAAACACAAACGGCCGATCAGCATAATACGTTTGCGGAAGTGAAGTCAGCTCAATGCCAATCGTAGTTACGGCGGCTGCTTCCGTCCCTTTTTCATCGACCGCCACGTATGTATTCTGCTTCACAAAACCGACGTTAAGATTACCTGCTTTACTGATTTTGGTTAGGTCTGCTACATTTGGAAGAAACGCTGACGGCATACCCATTGTTGCCAACACTTTGTTCAAATACACTTCGTATTCAAGCGTAAAACGAGGTAAACCAATCGACAGATTATCAACCTCTTTCAGGCCTTGTTGCAATTGATCCCATTCGGAAGCGGTAAGTTTTGTCACTAAATCCTTGACGCCCTGTGTGCCCGTTGGCACCAATACCGTCATGGCATAGCGACCGTTTCCGTAAGGAAGTTCATACGCAAAATAGCCGTCACGATTGGCAAATGAAATTTTGCTTTTCATCTGCATCATTTTGACATCTTTGGTTTGACCGTTAACCAATTGAAAAGGATAGTCAGATGTTTTTTTCTCGTCAAAGCTTGTTGTCCAGTCACCTTTAAAATAAAGTGCGTTCATCAGAAACAAGACCATTTGCGGGTCAATCGTGTCCAACACTTTTTTGATTTTGCCGTTGGTTTTATCACTCGCCCACGAATTAAGCGGGGTAGCATCAGAACCGCTGAATTGCGAAGCTTCCGCCTTAAAAGAATTTTTCAGGATCGTAACAAAATCAGTTTCGGGCTGAAAAGTATTCCGATTCCATACTGAATTGGCTAATCCCAACGTGACCTTAGAATCTGCTTTGGGCAAACCTTCTATAAGTTTGAGATAGGTTGCGTTGGCGTCTGCCAACGAGATTCCGTTCAATTTCAGTGTTTTTTGAATCTCGTCGGCAGTTTGTCCGTTCGCCCCGTTGAGCAACATACCCAATGCCATGTGTAAGCTCAAGGGTGACACAAATACGTTCTTTTCAGGTTTTTCCTCATCATTCAGTTTTTTGAAAAAATCAAAGGCAAAATCGTCCGTTCGGCCCGCAAAACTTTCCGGAATCCGGACATCCTCACCCGCAGGAGTAGGGCTGTCTGAACTACAGCCTAATGCCGCCCAAAGCAATACTAAAGTAGCGGCAATGACCAGTACGCATTGAAAAAAGGAAGTGGTTTTCATGATTAATGCTGTTCTCACAATAGGTGTCATAGCTGTTGGATTTTTAGTTGGAAACTAAGGCTATGACGTTGGTTGTTTTATAACGGTTGGAACTTGAAAAAATTTTTTTGTAACTAATGCAACCTTTATACCAAGTCTTTGCATCTACCTTTTGAAACAGCCCGATGATGGTCAAAATTTTACAACTGTTCACTAGCGAAGCCCAATTGGTCAAAGCCCTTCAAAAAGGGGATGCCAAGGCACAGCGCCATTTGTACGAAAAGTACTCCGGGCGATTGCTGGCAGTGTGTGTGCGGTATATAAACGATAAAATGGAAGCGGAAGATGTTTTGATTGAGGGTTTTATGAAGATTTTCGATCGCATCGACCAATTTAAGGGAGAAGGAAGTTTTGAAGGTTGGATGCGTCGGTTAATGACCAATGAAGCCTTGATGTACTTGCGTACCAAACGTCATATAGAGATAGACTTAGATACCCCGGAAGCGCAACATCTTCCCAATTACGAATGGGCAGATGCTTCCCTCGGAGTCGATGATTTATTGGCAGTCATTGCAAAATTACCGACAGGCTATCGTACCGTGTTTAACTTATATGCCATTGAAGGCTATTCACACGCTGAAATTGCCGAACAACTGGGAATCACGGAAAGTACTTCCAAGTCGCAATTGCACCGGGCACGGGCTTTATTGCAGGACATGGTAAAAGAAATGGAAAATTTAAATCGTACTGCCGAAGCGGTGGAAAATTTAAAAGAAAATAAAAGATGAAAAAGCACCCTATTGACAAATTATTTGCTCAAAAGTTGAAGGAGGCCGAAATCAAACCTCGTGATGAATCGTGGGAAAAACTGCAACTGCGGATGCAGCAAAACAAAAAACGTCGAATCGGTGGTTGGTGGCAGCAAGGGCCGTGGTTGGCCGCGGCAGGAGTTTGCTTACTTCTGGTAGCCGGTTGGCTCATGTGGCGTTCAAATAATACGGCGAGTGAAACCAACTTAGCGCAACATCCCGAAAAGAAAAAAGCGATTGAGCAATCTATAACTCCAAAAAAGGAAGTTGAAGTTAAAGAAGAAATAAAAGCTCCAATAGTAGAGCAAGTAGCAGCCAATGTAGATGAACAAACACCTGAAGCAATAGGAAAAGTAACACCGCCTAAAAACACAAAAAGTGCAGCGACTACATTAAAATCAGGCTCTACAACTCCGCAACCAATGGTAGCAAAATTGGCAGAAGAGCAAAAGCCGGAAACTCCGATGAAACAAGAGAAGCTGCCTGTTTCTATCGAACAAAATACCCAAACGATTGCTCAGGCTACAACGCAGGCACAGGCAGAAAGCAAAGCTTCCACTAAGACGGTAGTGCTTCAATTGCCTGAAATAAAAGAAACCTTAGTGGCCGCCAATGTAAAAGAAGTAGGCGCAGAACCCACTGTAAGATCGGAAGAAAACAAAGAAGATTCGGATGAGTTTGACGACAATCTTCTCAATAAACCCCGTAAATCTACCAGAATGGCCAAAGTATGGAAACAATTAAAAAATGCTAAAAACGGCGAACGTGTAGATTGGGATGAAGTGGGATTCAATCCAAACAAAATGTTGGCTAAAGCTACCGGAAAAGAAAAAGAACGTAATAATTAAAATCAGCAATGCATAACCAAAGTATCAATTTTAACAGCAGCACAGCCATGAAAAAGTCAATTGTAACCTTCGTTTTAGCTATTATAGCTTTTGTCGCGCAAGCCGAAAAATACACCCAAAAAGGAGATTCTCTGATTGTACAGTTCGGTAACAACACCCGTTTAATTATCCAAGCCAAGGATAAAGAGGGGATTCAAAGTCTTCGTCAATATGACCTTAATAAAATTGTTCGCGATATGGGGGCCGCTTTGGATTCCAGCAGTAAAGAGACGTATATCTACATCAACGAGCAAAACGGGCGTAAATATTTAAAAGATACCGTATTGGTTATCAGCCGTAAAGATGGAGAAGTAAAAATTACGATCAATGAACCTTCTCAAAATTCATCCGAATCAAAGGAGAGAGAGATAAAACGTTCAAATAATAATGACGACGGAACCGTTACGCGCAACGTGACAAGACGTTATAAAAGCCCTCGCAATGGATTTGACGTATTGGTCGGTCTTAATACATATGCCAAAAATACTCCGTTGACATATCAGGAATCTGATTATGATTTACTGCCTTGGGGTTCGCGATTTGTCAGTCTTTCGTGGGTGAGAGGAGCCGCCATAAGCCGAGGTAGAGATGCCTCTTTAGGATTGGACTTAGGGATTGATGTTTCATGGTATAACATGATGTTTGACGGAAATAATACGGTGCAAAAAGACAGTCGTGCCATTTCGTTCCCGGCCGCTTCCACTTCCGGTGACGTGTATAAATCGAAACTTACGTCGGCCTATTTGAATCTTTCTCTGATGCCTACGTTAGCCATTCATCACGGCCCCATTTCTTACCTTAGTGTAGGTATGTACGGTGGCTATCGGTTAGACAGTTATACAAAAGTGCAGGAGGCTCGCAAGGGGCATTCAGACCGTAGTCATTCCAATTTCCATTTAAATGATTTTCGTTACGGAATCGGAGCAGAGTTAGGTATTCGTCACTTTCCGGATTTATTTATGCAATATGACTTGGGAGAATTATATCAAACTGCTAAAGGGCCTGCTGTACGGATGATCAGTTTTGGGATTCGCCTATAATATTAATACTTAGGAGGTTAAAAGTTTATGGCCTTTTCCGGCCCGGCTTTTAACCTCTTTTTTTTGTTTTAGGAATTTAATCACAAAATAATTTTTTAATCAAAGGTTTGAATTTACAGTAAAACCTTATACATTTGCGACTCCAAAAGAAAATCAAACAGCTTTTGGGTGTTTTTTGAGAGTAACAAGGGGGTGTACCAGAGTGGCCAAATGGGGCAGACTGTAAATCTGCTGGTTCATACCTTCGGTGGTTCGAATCCATCCGCCCCCACTTTTAGTAAACAGTTTTCGATAGTCAGTTTTCTTTACGTTAACTATTATCCGGCAACTACTAACTAAAAAACGCGGGAGTAGCTCATTTGGTAGAGCGGTAGCCTTCCAAGCTTCAGGTGGCGGGTTCGAGCCCCGTCTCCCGCTCATTTTTCAAGTTAATTGTTACTTGTTAATCGTTATTTAGAGACTAATACTTAACTAATAACTTTTAACGAATAACGGTTAACTTTTTTATTGAAAGCTGTTATAGCTCAGTGGTAGAGCACTTCCTTGGTAAGGAAGAGGTCCGGGGTTCAAGTCCCCGTAACAGCTCGAGCAATTACGTTATTAAGTTTAAAGATTCGAAACGGTGTAGTAGTTAACTTTTAATACCCGTAACGGCTCTGGACACGCAAGTTTTCTCTGTAAATCCAAATAAATACAAAATCAACTTTTAGTTAATACAACAATGGCAAAAGCACAATTCGACCGTAGTAAACCCCACGTAAACGTAGGTACTATCGGTCACGTTGACCACGGTAAAACTACTTTGACTGCTGCTATCACTAAAGTACTCGCAGAAAAAGGCTTGGCAGAAAAGCGTGATTTCTCATCAATTGATAATGCTCCCGAAGAAAAAGAACGCGGTATCACGATCAACACTGCTCACGTAGAATATCAAACAGTAAATCGTCACTATGCTCACGTTGACTGTCCGGGTCACGCTGACTATGTGAAAAACATGGTAACGGGTGCTGCTCAGATGGACGGCGCTATCATCGTGGTAGCTGCTACTGACGGACCAATGCCACAAACTCGTGAGCACATCCTTCTTGCTCGTCAGGTGGGTGTACCTCAATTGGTTGTTTTCATGAACAAAGTGGACATGGTAGACGATCCTGAGTTATTGGAACTTGTAGAAATGGAAATTCGCGAGTTGTTGTCTTTCTATGAATTCGATGGTGACAATATCCCTGTGATTCAAGGTTCAGCTCTTGGTGGCTTGAACGGCGATCCAAAATGGGTAAAAACCATTGAAGAATTGATGGATGCAGTTGATAGCTGGATTCCAACTCCTGCTCGTGATATGGATAAGCCATTCCTGATGCCGGTTGAAGACGTATTCACGATTACAGGTCGTGGTACAGTTGCTACCGGTCGTATCGAGCGTGGTGTAATCAATACAGGTGATCCTGTTGAAATCCTTGGTATGGGTGCTGAAAACCTCAAATCTACCGTAACAGGGGTTGAGATGTTCCGCAAAATCCTTGACCGTGGTGAAGCAGGTGACAACGTAGGTTTACTCCTCCGTGGTATTGAAAAAGCCGATATCCGTCGCGGTATGGTTATTTGTAAACCCGGTTCAGTAAAACCACACGCTAAATTTAAAGCGGAGGTTTATATCCTGTCAAAAGAAGAAGGTGGACGTCACACTCCATTCTTTAACAACTACCGCCCACAATTCTATTTCCGTACCACTGACGTAACAGGTATCATTACTTTACCTGCCGGTGTTGAGATGGTAATGCCCGGTGATAACTTGACTATTGATGTAGTTCTTATCAACCAAATTGCAATGGAAAAAGGTCTTCGTTTCGCTATCCGCGAAGGTGGACGTACAGTAGGTGCCGGTAAAGTGACAGAAATTGTTGACTAATTAGTGCCTTTCCTGATAAATAAAAAAGGACGCTCCACCGAGCGTCCTTTTTTATTTAGAATTAACTCATTAATTTGGCAACCTCCTTTGGACTGAAAATGCCAAGACTACTGTTTTCCACACTTTTATTAGGGTTGTTAAGCTTGCTGAATTTTTGTGCATCTGCTCAACCGGTTATTGATCTTACTGAAAAATCCATAGAGTTAGATTTATGGGGGAAAAACAGTATTGAATACTTAGAAGACCTTGGACGCAAGGTAACTATTGATACTTTACTGGGAGATTCTTCACTTGCCTTCAAAAGTACACAGCATCATTTACCGGATTTCGGTTTTACAGATGCACATTATTGGATTCGTTTTCGGATAAGAAAACAGACGAATCAGTCCATTAATTGGGTTTTACAAAACGATAACCCAATGATCAATCATCTCAATCTGTTTTTAATAAACGAAAAATCAGGAAGTATCTTTAAAAAAACGGTTAAAGAAGCCATACCGGGGTACCAACGTGAATTAAATGTGCACCAGTGCGCTATCCCAATAGATATTATCCCCTATGAGACGTATACGGTCTATGTGCAAATAAAGGCAACCGATGCAAAAGAAATACAGCTTAAACTTTCTGAAACCCATCATTTTTATAATACCTACTTCGATGAATTATGGTTTTGGACGGCTCATATAGGTTTTGTCCTGTGTATGATTGTTGTGCAGTTGGTTTTTCTGCTGGTGACCAAAGAGCGAAATTTCCTGTTTTACATTCTGTTTTTGCTGGGATATCTCTGCATTGCGATTATTGGCGGATATGGAATAATTGATGCGATTGCATGGCCGGAAAATGAATGGCTGAAAATGCATGGCATTGTGTTGGCTGTTGTTTTGAGCGATGTGTTGGGTGCATTGTTTTATATACATGCTTTGCGCCTGAAACAAACTGCTCCCGTTCTCTATTGGCTGTTATTAACCGATGGTGCTTTACCTATCCTATTAAGTTTTTGGATCTTTATCTTTCCCGACAGTATCAGTGCGAATGTGTACGCCAGCACCTTAATGTTTGTGTTTTTCTGCTTGGTGTCCATTTCCTGTATTGTGAGTTATCGACGCGGAAACGTCTCTGCCATTTATTATTTATTTGGGACGATCGCCTACTTCGTAGGGATATTTATCCAACTGCTCTGGACACTCAGTTACGTCTATCCCAACCTATTTGTTATCAATTCAATGCATATAGGCAGTATGCTTGAAATGATCTTTTTTACGTGGGCATTGGCACACGATTATCGCCGAACGAGGGAGGAACGTGAAGGAACGCAAAGAAAACTGATTAATGCCTTACAATCACAGAATAAAGAGATATCGGAGGCTTTGGTACGTGGGCAAACCCTTGAACGTAAACGTGTAGCAGCCGACCTGCACGATTCACTGGGTGGAACGCTCTCCGCAATGCGTTGGACATTGACTTCACTTAATACCGGAGGCCTAACCGAACAGGAAAAACAAGTCTATGACAGTCTTGTTGAGATGACGAACGATGCACATCAACGTGTCCGTTTTTTGAGCCATAATTTATTGCCGGAAGACTTGGAGCAGGAAGGACTTCAGGTAAGTATTGAAAAATTAATAGAAAAATTGAATCGAAGTAATAAAACCAAGTTTGAGTTGAATCTTAATTTAGCAGAGAGACCGAATAAAAAAATCGAATTTGAGCTGTACAATATTTTTCTGGAGCTTATCAGTAATGTATTAAAACATGCCAATGCTTCGGAAGTTTATATCTCATTGGAAAGCCTTAATGGATTTGTTCATCTGGAAGTTTTTGATGATGGCAAAGGGATAAATGGCGAAAGCCGCCGAGGAAAAGGTTTGTATAATATACAGGATAGAATTGCTTCATTAGGAGGTACATGGCAGATAGAATCTACAACAAAGGGCACAAGTGTATTGGCTCATGTACCTTTAACTTAATTTTTTCATACTTTTGTGCTCCCTTATAAATTGTGCCCATGGCCGAAAAACGCAACTCTGCACTCATTTTCATCTTCATAACTTTATTGATTGACATTACCGGTATTGGAATTATTGTGCCTGTTGTGCCCAGACTTATCCAAGACCTAACCGGCCAAGGGCTTTCCAAAGCAGCGTTGTATGGCGGTTGGCTGATGTTTATTTACTCGGTCATGCAGTTTATCTTTTCGCCGATTCTGGGCGGTTTGAGTGATCAATATGGCCGGCGGCCTATATTATTGGGGTCTTTATTTGGGTTTGGAATAGATTATATTTTTTGTGCTTTTTCTTCGACCATAGGATGGTTGTTTTTGGCGAGGATAATTGCCGGTATCTTTGGGGCAAGTTTTTCAACTGCCGGAGCGTACATTGCAGATGTAAGTCCTCCTGACAAGCGTGCTCAAAATTTTGGGCTGATCGGTGCCGCCTTTGGGCTGGGATTTATTCTTGGGCCAATGATCGGAGGATTACTGGGCCAGTACGGTGCGCGCGTACCTTTTTTCGTAGCGGCAGGGTTAAGTTTGCTCAATTGCATTTATGGTTATTTTGTGCTGCCTGAATCGCTCGCGACCGAAAATCGACGACCCTTTGATTGGAAACGCGCCAACCCTATAGGTTCATTGCGACATCTACAGAAATATCCTGTGATTTTTGGGTTAATTATTCCTTTGGTTTTGATCTATATTGCCGGCTATTCGACTCAAAGTACCTGGACCTATTTTACAATGGAGAAATTTGGTTGGGACGAAAAATGGGTTGGTTATTCATTAGCATTTGTGGGTTTAATGGCCGCAATTGTACAAGGTGGATTGACACGGACGATTATTCCAAAATTAGGAAATACGAAGTCTATTTATTGGGGTCTTTCGCTATATGCTGTAAGTTTTTTGATGTATGCCTTCGCCAATAAAGGCTGGATGATGTTTGTCATTACCATTATATCATCGTTGGGAGGATTAGCTACCCCTGCTTTACAGGCTATCATGTCAAATGAAGTACCTCCCAACGAACAGGGAGAGCTTCGGGGCGCTCTGACCAGCCTGATGAGTTTAACGGCGATTTTTGGCCCTGTTATGATGACCGGACTTTTCGCTTATTTCACATCTCCTTCCGCTCCTGTTCAATTTGCGGGTGCTCCTTTTATGCTGGGTGCTGTTTTAACCATTTTGAGTTTGATTTTAGTGAAGAATTTATTAACTAAAGGTTGAAAATATTCTTAAAATCTTGCAGTTAAAAAAATAAATCTCTACTTTTGCAGTCCGATTTCAAAAGTCACCTTTACACGGGCATAGTTTAAAGGTAGAACTACGGTCTCCAAAACCGTCGGTCTGGGTTCGAGTCCTGGTGCCCGTGCTATTTTTTGCGCAAAATGAACTCATTTATAGAATTTGTAACCGCCTCCTGGGACGAGGTAAGACACAATGTCACATGGCCCAAAATTTCTGATTTGCAATCCAGCACTACTTTAGTACTGTTGGGGTCGCTGATTTTTGCTGCAGTGGTAGGTCTTATGGACTTCATTTTCGAGAATGCCCTCTCTTTTCTTTATCAGTCATTTTAAGGGTATTTTTCCCTGTCACCCAAACATTGAGCAGGTATGAGCAATCTGAATTGGTATGTTATCCGGGCAGTGTCTGGTCAGGAGAAAAAGATCAAGACCTATCTCGAAAACGAAATCACCAGACAAGGTCTTCAAGAGTCTATTCCGGAAATCTTGATTCCCACCGAAAAAATCGTTGAAATGCGTAACGGTAAAAAACGGATACGCGAAAAAAACTTTTTCCCGGGATACATCATTATTTCTGCGGATCTGGCAAGAGGTGAGACGTATCACTTAATTACCACTATGCCGGGGGTATTGGGCTTCTTAGGGAATGTTAGCGGAAATTCTAAAATTCCTGTGCCTTTGCGTCAATCTGAGATCAATCGGATTTTAGGTAAAGTAGAAGATGCGGTAGAAGAAGTTGAAACACCGAAAGTAAGTTTCATGAAAGGCGAAAGCGTTAAGATCATTGATGGGCCTTTCAGCGGATTTATCGGTACAGTAGAAGAAATTTTTGACGACAAGAAGAAGCTAAATGTCGTTGTAAAAATATTCGGGCGTAGTACGCCCGTGGAGCTGAGTTACGCACAAGTAGAAAAAGAAAGCTGATTTATCAGAATGTTGCCGGGAGTACGAGACGAAAAGCTTCCACTTTCGTCTGTCAGCCGTACGCTTGAACCGGTAACGCCAACTTAAACGTTAAATAACGATGGCGAAAGAAGTAGCAGGTTACGTCAAACTGCAAGTGAAAGGTGGCCAGGCCAATCCTTCTCCCCCAATTGGACCGGCATTAGGTTCGAAAGGTCTGAACATCATGGAGTTCTGCAAGCAATTTAATGGTCGTACGCAGGACAAAATGGGAATGGTATTGCCCGTAGTAATCACGTACTACAAAGACAAATCATTTGAATTTGTCATCAAAACTCCACCGGCACCTATTATGTTGTTGGAGGCTGCAAAAGTGAAACTCGGTTCGGCTGAGCCAAACCGTAAAAAAGTAGGATCCGTAAGTTGGGATCAGGTGAAAGTTATCGCCGAAACCAAAATGCCGGATTTGAACTGCTTCACAATTGAGTCTGCAATGAAAATGATTGCAGGGACGGCGCGTAGTATGGGTATTACGGTAGCAGGAAAAGCCCCTTGGGATAACTAATCACGAAGCGGACGTAAAGACATTTTGAACAATGGCAAAATTGACTAAAAAAAGAAAAGATGCTTTAGCGAAATACGACGCCAAATTGCAGTATTCGTTTGAAAAAGCAGCAGAAATTCTAAAAGACATCTCATATACTAAGTTTGATGCTTCAGTAGATATTGATGTTCGCTTGGGTGTTGACCCCCGCAAGGCAGACCAAATGGTTCGCGGTGTGGTGGCTTTACCACACGGTACAGGTCGTGAAGTACGTGTTTTGGTACTTTGCTCGCCTGATAAAGAAGCCGAAGCCAAAGAGGCGGGTGCTGATTATGTAGGTTTGGATGAATACGTAAAAAAAATCGAACAAGGCTGGACAGACGTGGATGTGATCATCACTATGCCGACTGTAATGGCTAAGATCGGTAAATTAGGTAAAATCTTAGGACCTCGCGGTCTGATGCCAAACCCTAAATCAGGTACTGTAACGCTTGAAGTAGGCAAAGCTGTAAAAGAGGTAAAGGCGGGTAAAATCGACTTCAAGGTTGATAAATTCGGTATTATTCATACCAGTATCGGCCGTGTATCTTTTGGTTCTGATAAAATTGCCCAAAACGCCCAGGAGTTGATAGCTACACTGATGAAGCTCAAACCATCTTCGGCTAAAGGTACTTATGTAAAAAGCGTACACCTGTCGAGCACAATGAGCCCGGGTGTAGTGATTGATAAAAGCACGATTGCAGGAATATAATTATGACACGCGAAGAAAAAGCCGTTATCATAGACGAACTCAGCGAGAAGTTCAAGGCGATACCTTATTTCTATATTGTTGATGCCACCGGCATGACAGTTGGTGAAACGAATAACCTACGCCGTAAATGTTTTACACAAGGTGTAGAGTATCGCGTTTTTAAAAACACGCTGATTGCAAAAGCTCTTGAAACATTGGATACCGATTATACCCCTTTTAACGACTCAGTTTTAAAAGGATTTTCGGGAATTATGTTTCATCCGGAGTCAGGTAAAGCTGCTGCAAAATTGATCAAAGAATTCCGTAAAGAATCAGGTAATGACAAATTGAAGCTTAAAGGTGCTTCAGTTGAATACAGCCTCTTTATCGGTGCCGATCAACTTGACACGCTCTTGACCCTGAAATCAAAACAGGAATTAATCGGGGAAATTATTGGTCTGTTGCAATCACCTGCCAAAAATGTCGTATCGGCATTGCAAAGCAGCGGAGGCAAATTGGCCGGTATCCTCAAAACTTTGTCAGAACGCGAAGGATAATCATCAGTCCCTTTTGACCAAGTCATTACTCGTGGCAAGTATTTTTATAAAACTGACTGCGGGTAATAAATATTCAATCAATCAAAATATAAACAGAAACAATTTTAACTTTCAATAAAATGGCAGATTTGAAAGCATTCGCTGAGCAACTTGTTAATCTTACTGTAAAAGAAGTAAACGAACTTGCAGCAATCTTGAAAGATGAGTATGGTATCGAACCCGCAGCGGCAGCACCTGTAATGGTAGCAGCAGCAGGTGGTGGTGATGCAGCTCCGGTAGTAGAAGAAAAAACTTCTTTTGACGTAATCTTGAAAGCAGCCGGCGCCGCTAAACTTCAAGTTGTGAAACTTGTAAAAGATTTGACAGGCCTTGGCTTGAAAGAAGCGAAAGAACTCGTTGACGGTGCTCCAAAACCTTTGAAAGAAGGCGTATCTAAAGACGAAGCTGAAGCTTTGAAAAAACAATTGGAAGAAGCAGGTGCTGAAGTAGAAGTTAAATAATTTCTATTCTTTACACTCAAATTCCTTTGGAATAGGCCTGACCTTGCGTCAGGTCTTTTCCTGTTTAAAGCCCCTTACCCCAAAGGGGACTCCATTAAAGCTCTCGGTTGGGGATGAGAGTAGAGGTTCATCTGAAACACTTCGCCACTCGTAGGAGCGATGCAGAGGGATGAAAACTCAGTAAAAACTACGAGGCAAGTTAAGTTTTTTGTAAACTAATCATTGATTTCCTGCGTTGTATCTAATTAGACCGGCGTTGGACTTTTCCACCAAAAAAACTTATAAAGCCTTGGTAACCAAACAACCTCCACGTAAAAATTTCGCCCGGATCAAGCCGGTTATTGACTATCCGGACTTCCTGGATGTACAAGTTCGTTCTTATCGTGAATTCGTCAATTTAGACACGGCGTCTGAAGAGCGTAACAAAGAAGGACTGTACAAAGTATTTCAGGAAAACTTTCCAATTTCAGATTCCCGCGAAAACTTCGTACTTGAATTCGTCGATTATGCGCTTGATCCTCCGAAATATTCGGTTGATGAGTGTATCTCTCGCGGGTTGACTTATTCGGTTCCGTTGAAAGCAAAATTACGCTTAAAATGTAATGATGCTGACAATGAGGACTTTGAGACCATTGAACAAGAGGTGTTCTTGGGAGCGATCCCGTACATGACCGAAAAAGGTTCTTTTGTAATTAATGGTGCCGAGCGTGTAATTGTATCACAATTGCACCGTTCGCCGGGCGTGTTCTTCTCCATGAGCAAGCACACCAACGGAACAAAATTATATTCTGCACGTATTATCCCATTCAAAGGGTCGTGGATCGAATTCTCAACCGACGTCAATAACGTAATGTATGCGTACATTGACCGGAAGAAGAAATTTCCCGTAACTACTCTTTTGCGCGCGATCGGATTTGGTTCAGACAAAGAAATCCTTGATCTCTTTGAACTTTCGGAAGAAATTCCCGCAACTTCTGCCAGCTTGAAAAAAGCGGTAGGTCGTCGTTTGGCGGCGAGGGTTTTGCGTACATGGACGGAAGATTTCGTGGATGAAGATACCGGTGAAGTGGTGTCTATCAGCCGAAACGAAGTGTTGCTGGAGCGCGATTCTATTGTATCAGCCGATGATTTGGATGTAATTCTTGACTCAGGACAGAAGTCTATCATTCTGCACCGCGAGGACATGAACATGGCGGATTACAATATTATCTATAATACGCTGCAAAAAGATAGTTCTAACTCAGAAAAAGAAGCGGTTGAGCAGATTTATCGCCAATTGCGTAACGCAGAAGCTCCTGACGAACAAACGGCCCGTGAAGTAATTCAAAGCCTTTTCTTCTCAGATAAACGTTATGATTTAGGAGATGTAGGACGCTACCGAGTAAATAAAAAATTGCAATTGGATATTTCAATGTCTACCAAGGTGTTAACCACTCAAGACATTGTTTCCATTGTGAAATACCTGATCGGCCTTATCAATGCCAAAGCCGTAGTCGATGATATCGATCACTTGTCGAACCGTCGTGTTCGTACCGTGGGAGAGCAATTATGGGCACAATTTGGCGTAGGTTTGGCGCGGATGTCTCGTACGATCAAAGAACGTATGAACGTTCGTGATAACGAGGACTTTAAGCCAATTGATTTGATCAATGCCCGTACGTTATCGTCGGTCATTAACTCATTCTTTGGTACAAACCAGTTGTCGCAGTTCATGGACCAAACGAACCCTCTGGCAGAGATTACGCACAAACGTCGTATGTCTGCACTCGGGCCGGGTGGTTTGAGCCGCGAACGTGCCGGTTTTGAGGTTCGTGACGTTCACTATACGCACTACGGTCGTCTGTGTACGATTGAAACGCCGGAAGGTCCGAACATTGGATTGATTTCTTCGCTTTGCGTCTATGCAAAAACCAACAGCATGGGCTTTATCGAAACGCCTTACCGCGTGATCGATAACGGTAAATTGACCAATGAACTGGTTTATCTGACGGCAGAAGAAGAAGATTCACGCTATATCGCACAGGCCAATGCGTTTGTCGATGATAAAGGAAACTTCCTTATTGATAAAATCAAAACGCGTTTTGAAGGTGACTTCCCAATGGTGGATCCTTCACAGGCGTCGTTAATGGATATTGCAGCCAACCAGATCGTATCGGTGGCGGCTTCGATGATTCCGTTCCTTGAGCATGATGATGCTAACCGTGCCCTGATGGGTTCAAACATGCAACGTCAGGCAGTGCCTCTTCTTCGTCCTCAGGCTCCGATTGTGGGTACCGGTTTGGAAGGACGTGTTGCCCGTGACTCGCGTGCGTTAGTTGTTGCTGTTGGAGATGGTGTGATCGAGTTCGTGGATGCAACCAAAATCGTGGTTCGCTACGAGCGTACACATGAGCAACGTCTTGTGAGTTTTGACAGTGACGTTGTTACCTATAATTTGGTTAAATTCCGTCGTACCAACCAAGATACCTGTATTAACCTTCGGCCAATGGTACTTAAGGGCCAAAAAGTGGCAAAAGGTGATATCTTGAGCGAAGGATACGCGACCGAAGCCGGTGAGTTGGCTTTAGGACGTAACCTGCTTGTAGCCTTCATGCCTTGGCAGGGATACAACTTTGAGGATGCGATCGTGATTTCGGAAAGAGTCGTTCGTGACGATATCTTTACCTCGATCCACATTGAAGAGTTTGATCTGGAAGTACGTGATACCAAACGCGGAGAAGAAGAATTAACGGCTGAAATTCCGAACGTAAGTGAGGAAGCGGTTAAGAATCTTGATGAAAACGGTATCGTTCGTATCGGAACAGAAGTAAAAGAAGGAGATATTTTGATCGGTAAGATCACTCCAAAAGGAGAATCAGATCCAACTCCGGAAGAAAAACTGTTACGTGCCATTTTTGGTGACAAAGCCGGTGACGTGAAAGATGCCTCGCGTAAAGCACCTCCGTCGATGAAAGGTGTTGTAGTTGATACCAAGCTTTTCTCTCGCCCGGGCCGTGATGAGCGTGTGAAGCAGAAAGACGAGTTGAAGGTATTAATGAAAGCTTATAGCCGCGATTTGATCAAACTTCGTGAAGTGATCATTGACAAAATGGTTGAGCTTCTTGATGGCAAGTCAAGTGCGGGTGTAAAACATAAATTTGGCGAAGATATCATCAGCAAAGGGGTGAAATTCAGCCGGGTAAATATCATCAATAATGTATTCCCTGACAAAAATCCATACCGTGATGAAGCCGGTTATGTTGTTGCGGAAGAAGTAAACCTGTTGGGCGATTTAATTATCGAAGGTTGGACCGATGATGCCACCACCAACAAGATGTTGTTTGAGATGGTGAAAAACTATCAAAAACGTCGTAACGAAATCGCCGGGCGTTTCAAACGTGATCGTTTTACGTTAGAAGTCGGTGATGAACTTCCTGCGGGTATCGTGAAATTGGCCAAAGTATATATCGCCAAAAAGCGCAAGCTGAAAGTCGGTGATAAAATGGCCGGTCGTCACGGAAACAAAGGGGTTGTTGCTAAAATCGTTCGCGATGAAGACATGCCGTTCCTGGCCGATGGAACACCGATGGACATCGTGTTGAACCCACTTGGGGTACCTTCACGGATGAACATCGGTCAGATTTACGAAACCATTTTGGCGTGGGCCGGCAGAAGATTGGGACGTAAATACGCGACACCAATTTTCGACGGAGCTACGGAAGACCAAGTTGTTTCTGAATTGAACGAAGCAGGAATTCCTGAATTCGGACGTACACCGCTTTACGATGGTCAGTCAGGTGATATGTTTGACCAAAACGTAACAGTAGGTATCATGTACATGCTGAAATTGGGTCACTTAGTAGATGATAAAATGCACGCCCGTTCGATTGGGCCATACTCGCTCATTACGCAGCAACCATTGGGTGGTAAAGCCCAATTTGGGGGTCAGCGTTTTGGGGAAATGGAAGTGTGGGCACTCGAAGCGTTTGGTGCGTCGCATATTTTGCAGGAAATTTTGACAGTGAAATCGGATGACGTAATCGGCCGTGCTAAAGCGTACGAAGCGATCGTGAAAGGTGAAAACCTTCCGAAACCAAATATCCCTGAATCATTCAACGTATTGATTCACGAGTTACGCGGTCTCGCTCTCGAAATCACAATGGATTAATTTTCATTCTTTCAGAGGTAACTTCCCGAGGGTTTTAAATCTTCGGGAAGTTAAAAGAACTACTGTCAGAAGCTTTCAAAAATCATTTTCACAAAAACAATATCCGAAATGTCATTCAAGAAAAACAAGAAAATCAATAGTGACTTTTCAAGGATTACCATCAGTTTAGCTTCGCCGGAGTCTATTTTGGAGAGCTCATACGGCGAGGTAACCCAGCCCGAAACGATCAATTATCGGACGTACAAACCTGAAATGGGCGGACTTTTCTGCGAGCGCATCTTCGGACCGGTAAAAGACTGGGAATGTCACTGTGGTAAATATAAGCGCATTCGTTATAAGGGTATTATTTGCGACCGTTGCGGTGTTGAAGTAACGGAGAAAAAAGTACGCCGCGAACGGATGGGACACATTGAGTTGGTGGTGCCCGTAGCTCATATCTGGTATTTCCGTAGCTTACCAAACAAAATCGGTTATCTCTTGGGTCTTTCTACCAAGAAATTGGACCAAATCATTTATTACGAGCGTTATGTAGTTGTTCAAGCGGGTATCAAAGCGGAAGACGGAGTCAATAAAATGGACTTTCTGACCGAAGATGAATACTTGGATATCGTGGACAAACTGCCGCGCGAAAACCAAATGTTGCCTGACACTGATCCTAACAAATTCATCGCTAAGATGGGTGCAGACGGATTGGAAATGTTATTGTCACGCACACAATTGGACGAATTGTCTTACGAGCTGCGCCACAATGCAGCCAATGATACCTCACAACAGCGTAAAGCGGAAGCGCTGAAACGTCTGAAAGTAGTGGAAGCCCTTCGCGATGCCAATACCCGTATCGAAAACCGCCCCGAGTGGATGGTGATTCGGATGGTGCCTGTGATTCCACCGGAGTTGCGCCCATTGGTGCCGTTGGATGGCGGTCGTTTTGCGACTTCTGACTTAAATGACTTGTATCGTCGCGTGATCATCCGGAACAACCGTTTGAAACGTTTGATCGAAATCAAAGCACCTGAGGTGATTTTGCGTAACGAAAAACGGATGTTGCAAGAGGCAGTTGACTCATTGTTTGACAACAGCCGTAAAGTAAACGCCGTGCGTTCGGAAGGTAACCGCGCTTTGAAATCCCTTTCAGATATGTTGAAAGGTAAACAAGGTCGTTTCCGTCAAAACTTATTGGGTAAACGTGTTGACTATTCAGGACGTTCAGTTATCGTGGTAGGCCCTGAGCTTAAATTGCACGAGTGCGGTCTTCCTAAAGACATGGCGGCTGAGTTATTCAAACCGTTCATTATCCGTAAGTTGATCGAACGCGGTATCGTGAAAACGGTAAAATCAGCGAAGAAAATCGTTGATCGTAAAGATCCTGTGGTTTGGGATATCTTGGAAAACGTGTTGAAAGGACACCCTGTGTTGCTCAACCGTGCTCCAACACTTCACCGTTTGGGTATTCAGGCTTTCCAACCTAAATTGATCGAAGGAAAAGCGATTCAGTTGCACCCACTTGTATGTACAGCGTTCAACGCTGACTTTGACGGTGACCAGATGGCGGTACACGTACCATTGGGTCAAGAGGCTGTATTAGAGGCATCTATGTTGATGCTTTCTTCTCACAACATCCTGAACCCTGCCAACGGAGCGCCGATCACAGTACCTTCACAAGACATGGTGTTGGGCTTGTATTACGTAACCAAAGGCCGTAAGTCAACTCCTGAGATTCCAATCATTGGCGAAGGAAATGTATTTTACGGAGCGGACGAGGTGATCATTGCCATCAACGAAGGTAAGTTGTCAAAACATGCGCACATCAAATGCCGTGTAACTGTCCGTAACGAAGATGGTTCGTTGGAAAAGAAATTGATCGACACTGTAGCCGGCCGAATCCTTTTCAACCAATTTGTACCTGAATCAGTAGGATATATCAATGAGTTGTTGACAAAGAAAAAATTGCAGCAGATCATTGGTCATGTATTCAAAATTGCGGGTAACGCGCGTTGTGCTCAGTTCTTGGATGAGATCAAACACTTAGGTTTTCAGACGGCGTTCAAAGGCGGTTTGTCAATCGGTTTGGGTGATATCAAGATCCCTGACGAAAAATGGCAGCTTATTGACGGCGCTAAAATCGAAGTACAAGGTGTAATGGACAACTTCATGATGGGTCTCATCACTGAAAACGAACGTTACAACCAGATCATTGACGTTTGGACGCGTACCAACACCAAGTTGGCCAATACGCTCTTAACGCAATTGGAGAATGACCAACAAGGGTTCAACTCTGTATATATGATGATGCACTCGGGAGCGCGTGGTTCTCGGGAGCAGGTACGTCAGTTGGGTGGTATGCGTGGTCTGATGGCTAAGCCACAGAAAAACTTAGCGGGTGGCGTAGGAGAGATCATTGAAAACCCAATCCTGTCAAACTTCAAAGAAGGTCTTGACGTATTGGAGTACTTCATTTCTACCCACGGTGCTCGTAAAGGTTTGGCGGATACTGCCTTGAAAACGGCCGATGCAGGTTACCTGACGCGTCGTTTGCATGACGTAGCTCAAGACGTAGTTGTTAACGAAGAGGATTGCGGTACCTTACGTGGTATTGAAATCTCTGCTTTGAAAGACAACGAGGATATCGTAGAGCCGTTATCAGAGCGTATCTTGGGTCGTGTAACGGTACACGACGTTCTTGATCCGCTTACGGCAGAATTGATCATTGCATCAGGTTCGGAAATTACGGAAGAAATTGCCGCAAGAATTGACGAAACAAGCATTGAAACGGTTGAAATTCGTTCAGTATTAACGTGCGAAACCCGTAATGGTGTTTGCTCGAAATGTTATGGACGTAACTTGGCTTCGGGACGTATGGCTGAAAACGGTGAAGCTGTTGGGGTAATTGCCTCACAGTCAATCGGTGAGCCTGGTACGCAGTTGACGCTTCGTACATTCCACGTGGGTGGGGTGGCGCAGAACATTGCACAGGAAGCCTCGATCAAAACCAAATTTGACGGTAAAGTAGAGTTTGAAGATATGCGTACGGTTGAGTCGACCGATAACGAAGGAAATCCGGTGACGATCGTGATGGGTCGTTCGGGAGAAATTCGTATCGTAAGCGAAACCAACGGACAAGTGCTTATTGCAAACAACGTACCTTACGGGGCTACATTGTTGGTAAAAGAAGGACAAAAAGTGACCAAAGGCCAAGAACTTTGTAACTGGGATCCGTATAACGCCGTTATCTTGTCAGAATTTAACGGGGTGATCGAATACGAAGCCATCGAAGAAGGTATTACCTTCCGTGAGGAGATCGACGAACAATCAGGCTTCCAGGAGATGGTAATTATCGAAAGTCGTGACCGTACCAAAAACCCGGGTATCTTGGTGAAAGGTAAGAGTCCGCTTTTGACCGATATCGAAGAGAAGATCTATAACTTACCGGTTGGTGCCCGTCTTGTAATCAAAGATGGCGCTGTGGTAAGAACAGGTCAGGCGTTGGCAAAAATTCCGCGTACGTTGGGTAAAACCCGCGATATTACGGGAGGTTTGCCACGTGTAACGGAATTGTTCGAAGCTCGTAACCCATCTAACCCTGCGGTAGTATCTGAAATCGACGGTGTAGTTATTTACGGTATCATCAAACGTGGTAACCGTGAGATCAACATTGAATCGAAAGACGGTACCCGTAAAAAATACCTTGTGCCGTTGTCGAAACACATTCTGGTACAGGACGGTGACTACGTAAAAGCAGGCGAGCCACTTTCTGACGGAGCTATCACACCAAGTGATATTCTTTCGATCAAAGGGCCAACCGCCGTACAGGAGTACCTTGTAAACGAGATCCAGGAGGTTTACCGCCTGCAAGGGGTAAAAATCAACGATAAGCACATTGAGTGTATCGTACGCCAAATGATGCAAAAAGTTGAGATCATGGATCCGGGCGATACTAACTTCCTTGAAATGCAGGCCGTTGATAAGTGGACATTCCGCGAAGAAAACGACCGTGTACTTGATATGAAAGTAGTGGAAGATGCCGGTGATTCTGAATCCCTCAAGCCGGGTATGTTGATTTCAGCGCGCCGTTTGCGTGACGAGAACTCAACGCTCAAACGCCGTGACCAACGTTTGGTTACTGCTCGCGATGCCAAGCCTGCGGTTGCACAACCAACCTTAATGGGTATTACGCAGGCATCTTTAGGTACTGAAAGCTTTATCTCTGCGGCGTCGTTCCAGGAAACGACTAAAGTATTGAGCGAAGCTGCCGTACGTGGAAAACGCGATACATTGGAAGGCTTGAAAGAAAACGTGATCGTAGGTCACTTGATTCCTGCCGGTACAGGTGCCCGTCGTTACCAGAAACTTATCATTGGTTCGAAAGAAGAACTCGAAACAGTGACAGAGTCACGCGAGCGCAGCGGTTCACGCCGTGGCAAACGCGAATTGGCGAATTAATAGGTTTCCCTTTCAATTATATAGTAAAAAACGCCCTGACTTTAGTTGGGGCGTTTTTTTTGCTTCTGACGATAGAATACTTTTTTCCAATTCCGACCGTTTTTTAGTTCCTTTGTTTTACCAACGATTTACTATAAGCATGAAAAAACCGATTCTCTTCTTTACACTTTTTCTCTTACACGTTACACTTCTTCAAGCTCAGGAAAATACCTTTAATCTGATTCCATTTCCGGCACAGTTCAACGGCGGTGAAGGAAAATTTGAAGTAAATGCGCAAACCAAAATCATTGTTACGGCCAAAGATGTTTTATTGAAGCCCATCGCGCAAAGTTTGGCAACCACCATTAAAACATCTTCAAAACTGACATTACCCATCGCCGCAACCGCTGCTCCAACCGCCAAAAACGTTATTTACATTCGGCAGAATAAAGCACTGGGGTTAGGACCGGAAGGCTATAAACTCCTTGTAAGTGCCGATAAAGTAACGCTTGAGGCCGCCACAGCCCAAGGTGCTTTTTATGGATTACAGACCATTTTACAGCTATTGCCGGCCGCCGTATTTAGTCCCGTGCCCGTTGATAATGTTTCGTGGTCAATGCCTATGTGTCAGATTCAGGATAAGCCGCGTTTTGTGCATCGTGGTTTGATGCTTGATGTGGGGCGTTATTTTATGCCGGTTTCGTTTATCAAAAAATACATTGATTTGTTAGCAGTGCATAAGATGAATGTATTGCATTGGCATTTGACCGATGACCAAGGGTGGCGTATTGAGATAAAGAAGTACCCAAAACTGACTCAAATTGGTTCAAAACGCAAAGAATCTTTGGTGGGACAGTATTCGGAAAATTATCCGCAGAAGTTTGATGGTAAGGAAAGCGGCGGTTTTTATACACAAGCCGAGATTAAAGATGTAGTGAAATATGCACAGGCTAAATACGTAACCATTATTCCCGAAATTGAAATGCCCGGTCATGCAACAGCGGCATTGGCGGCGTATCCTGAGTTGGGTTGTGAGCCCTCCAAAAATTACGAAGTGGCCACCAAATGGGGCGTAATGAAAGATGTATTTTGTCCTAACGAGAAAACCTTTACGTTCTTACAGGATGTATTGACGGAAGTTTTTACCTTATTCCCGAGCAAATACGTTCACATTGGAGGCGACGAATGTCCTAAAGATGCGTGGAAACAGAGCGCTTTTTGCCAAGATCTGATCAAAAAACTGAACTTGAAAGACGAGCATGAGTTGCAGAGCTATTTCATCAAACGCATCGAAAAGTTTGTCAATTCTAAGGGTAAATCCATCATCGGTTGGGATGAGATTTTGGAAGGAGGCCTGGCCCCCAATGCGACCGTAATGAGTTGGCGTGGAACAAAAGGCGGAGTTGAAGCTGCCAAACAAAAGCACAACGTCATCATGACACCAACGACCTTTTATTATCTGGACTATTATCAGGCCAATCCTGCCAAAGAACCGTTGGCTATCGGTGGATATTTGCCCATTGAAAAAGTGTATGAATATGATCCCGGAGCTGAATTTTCGGCAGAAGAACAAAAGTATATTTTAGGAGTTCAGGGGAATGTTTGGACCGAATACATGCCCAACCCCGCGCAGGTAGAATACATGACATTTCCACGCGCTACTGCCATTGCAGAAGTAGCTTGGGTGCCGTCAGGCGGCAAGAATTTTGAAGATTTTGCGACACGCTTGAAAGAACATCTGAAACGCTTGGGTTACCTAAAAGTCAATTTTTCAAAGCGGATTCTGGATGTTCGAGCCGTGACGCAGTTCAACAATCAGGGGCAATTGCAGGTGCGTCTGGAAAAGTTGGATTCAGACAGTAAGATTTATTATACGACAGACGGTAAAGAACCTTCAACGAGTTCAACAGAATACGTAATGCCTATTACGCTGGATAAAATCACGACGATAAAGGCAATTACGACCGCAGGAGCAAAGTTTGAAGAGAAATTTTTCATTCACCGCGCCAAAGGAAAACCCTATACCTACGCCAATGCACCTGCCGAAGGAGTGGATACAGAGAAAAAGAAATTAACCGATGGACAAGTGGCGCAAAGCCCCGGAAACAGCGCAGAATGGGTGCGGATGTCGGGGAAAGATTTTGAGATCACGATTGATCTGGGTGAAGTAAAGCCCGTAACTAAGGTATCAGCCAATTTCTTAAAAGTGATCATGAACAATGTCTTTCCGCCAACTTCGGTAGAAATCGGCCTATCTCGCGATGGCGAAAGTTTTAAAGATGCACTTGCCCAGCCCGTTTCGTATCAATTGGAAGGTCCTTGGCAAATTTTGCCGGTAGTGGCAGATTTCAAAACGGCTCGTGCCCGTTACATACGCGTTCGTGCCAAAAATGCCGGCCCCGCTCCGGAAGGACACCCATCGGCAGGCCGACCAACAACCATTGCAATGGATGAAGTGGTCGTGGATTAATACTTCTTTTATGAAATTTTGCAAAAGCACTGCCTCAAACGGTGCTTTTGCTTTTTTTAATACCGCCATTTTTCCCTTTTACGCCGTTTTTAAGGCAGTTCATCCCAATTTTATCTTATTTTTTTAAACAAATCAGTAGGTTTGCTATGTTTCTATATAGGAAAAGTACAAACACAAGATTAAGTTTTATTTTTATATAGGGGGAATGCACCCATGAAATGTCATTTTGAAAACAATCAGTCAACCTACCATCAGCTATGAAACAATGCTTATTCTTTCTTCTATTTCTTTTTACCATTACGTGGGCATACAGTCAGGAGAAAAAGACCGTCAGCGGGTATATTAAAGATGCTTCCGACGGCGAAAGCCTGATCGGCGTATCAGTCTACGTGCGCGAAATCGGCAACGGAACCGTAACCAATGATTATGGTTATTATGCCCTAAATCTTCCGACGGGTACTTATACGTTGGTATTCAATTACATCGGCTACGAAAAAATTGAGAAAAAAATAGAACTAACGGCCGACTTAAAACTTAACATTGAGCTTAAAGACGAGAGTCTTAAACTTCAGGAAGTCGTTATTAAGACCACAAAAGAAGATGAGAATGTAAAGAATATTGAAATGTCGGTCAATAAGGTGGAAATGAAAACCATCCGACAAATGCCGGCTTTATTGGGAGAGGTAGATTTAGTACGCAGCATCCAGCTTTTGCCGGGCGTTACGAGCGTAGGAGAGGGGGCAAGTGGGTTTAACGTGCGCGGTGGAAATATTGACCAAAATCTGGTCTTGCTGGACGAAGCGCCTGTGTTTAACTCTTCGCATTTATTCGGCTTTTTCTCGGTATTTAACCCCGACGCCATTAAAGATGTAAAGTTGGTCAAAGGTGGTATTCCTGCGCAGTATGGTGGACGTATTTCTTCCATTTTGGACGTTAGATTGAAAGAAGGAAATTCCAAAAAGACTGAAATCAACGGCGGAATCGGTACCATCTTTTCGCGATTGAGTTATGAACAACCTTTTGCAAAAGGAAAAGGCTCATTTATTGTCGCAGGACGCAGATCGTACATTGATGTATTGGCAAAGCCTTTTTTAAGCGGTGACCTGAAAGGTTCGCGTTTCTATTTTTATGATCTAACAGCAAAAGCAAATTATCGCATCGACGATAAAAATACCGTCTATGCATCCGGCTATTTTGGACGGGATGTGTTTGGGGCTGATTTTGGATTTGATTGGGGCAACCAAACCGCCACGGCGCGTTGGAATCACATCTTTAATAACAAACTCTTTCTGAATGCAACGACTTTTTATTCAAATTATGCGTATGGCTTGGAATCGGATCGCAATAATACGAGCAAAACGGGTGATAAGTTCAAGTGGAACTCAAACATTCAGTCATGGAGCATTAAGCCTGATTTTACGTATTATCTTACGCCCAATAACACAATTACTTTCGGTGGACAGTATCTTCATTATAATTCCAAACCGGGTACTGCATTAGCGATTTCAAGTGGCGAGTCGCGCAATATCAGCATTGATGCGCGTTATGCAGACGAGTCGGCATTGTACATAGGAAATGACCAAAAGGTCAACAATTGGTTGGCATTTCAGTATGGTATTCGTTACTCGTATTTTCGAAATTTAGGCCCGGGGACAAGTTTTGAATTTCAGGAAATCGTCAAAGGAGAACGCAAGATTCCCATTTCGGAAAAGAAATTCGAAACCGGCGTTATCAATGAATATGGGAACTGGGAGCCGCGTTTTTCGACAAAAATAGAACTTTCTACAACCACTTCGATCAAAGCCAGTTACAACCGTACGGCGCAGTATCTGCACTTATTGTCCAATACTGCAGCAAGTTCTCCGCTTGACGTATGGACGTTGAGTTCAAAGATCATTAAACCTCAAATTGCCGATCAGGTAGCATTAGGGTGGTTTCAGAATTTTCAGGACAATATGTACGAAGCTTCGGTAGAAGTCTATTACAAAAAACTGCAAAATCAAATTGATTACGTTCGAAACTCAGATCTGTTACTGAACAAATACCTCGAAGGTGATCTGCTGTTTGGCAATGGACGCGCCTATGGCACAGAGTTTTACGTAAAGAAGAATCGTGGCAAACTGACGGGTTGGATGAGTTATACTTTAGCTCGTACCGAACGTAAAGTGGAAGGAATCAATAATAATGGTTGGTTCCCGGCTCGTTTTGACAAAACACACAATCTGTCGGTGGTAGGTTTATACCAACTCAACGAACGTTGGAGTTTTTCAACCAATTTTGCATTCAATACCGGAACGCCGGCTTCGTTTCCGACCAATCGCTTTGAGTGGGGCGGATGGGCATTGCCGCAAAACGTGAATGATTCGCGTAATGCCGCTCGCATTCCTTCCTATCACCGACTGGATTTGGGTGCTACGCTTAAATCAAAGAAGAAATTGTTTGGCAAAGGTCAGGGCGAGTGGGTTTTCAGTGTGTATAATGCCTACAATCGCCGCAATCCTTTCTCAACGTATGTGCGTCAAAATGAAGACGACAACCTCAAAACAGAGGCCGTCCGCTATTCGATCATCGGAAGCGTAATTCCCGCCGTGACCTATAATTTTAAATTTTGATCATCACACAGTTAACATTGGACAATAGAACCATTGCCATGAAAAAGATATTCACTCAATTATTCCTCTTTTCGCTTTCCCTTGTTGTTCTGACAAGTTGTGAAGACGTCGTTGATTTAGACATTAAATCAGGCAACTCGCAATTGGTTGTAGATGGTTGGGTCACTAACCAAGCCACTGAGCACACCATTCGTTTGACGGAATCTGCTCCCTATTTTGATAATACTCCTGCTAAACCCGTCTTGAATGCATCCGTAATCGTGACCGATGATAAAGGCAAGGTATTTACGTTTAAAGATGTAAAGAACAACGGCTATTATGTATGGAAGCCTACTTCTGCCAAAGATACACTCGGCAGAGTAGGAGGGACTTACACCTTAAATGTAAAGTTTGGTACAGAAGAATACACGGCAGTAAGCAAACTCAACCGGGTGCCCAAGATCGATTCCATGACGTATTTTTTTGATAAACTTCCCGTTGCGCCCTCCGACGGCTCACCAAAAGAGGGATACAAACCCGAATTTTTTGCGCGGGATTTTACCGGCGAAGGAGATTGTTATTGGATAAAATCTTACAGAAACGGTAAGTATTATAACAAAGCAAGTGATATTTCGACGGCCTATGATGCGGCATTCAGTCCCGGCGCTAACAGTGATGGTCTGATCTTTATTTTACCGATTCGGCAGTCGGTAGTACCTCAATTGGAGTTTGCGCTTGAAAAAGATACCGTCAAAGTAGAATTGCAAAGTGTATCGTTAGCAGGTTATTATTTCCTGAATCAAGTACGCATTGAATCGACCAACGGCGGACTTTTTGCTACGGCACCGTCCAATATTTTTACCAATATCAATAATATAAATCCAAACGGACGCAAAGCACTTGGATTCTTCGGCGCAGCCGGGGTGAGTACTTTTCAAACGGTGATAGACGCCAAAAAGGCAAAACCGAAGAATGGGTAAAATTATGTCGTAACATTGGTTGGTTTTGTATATTTGCCTCATGCAAAACCGGCCCCAATATGAAGGGCTGACCTTTTTCAAAACCCGGTGGATTTGCAGTAAATAAAACGCAGATCCACCGGGTTTTATACTAAAGCCTATGCCCAAAAGAATTCTCTTCTCCATTGTTGCCGGAATACCCATCGTTGTATTCTTTTTGTATTTATACCGCTTCAGTATTCCATTTGCCAACGAGGACGATCTCCCTACAATCTTTGCGTTCATCAACCGGGCTTTCCCTTTTGACGAGCAGGCATTGCGCCTTTTCTTTACCCCTTTTCGTGAGCATGTTATTTTGCCGGCCAAAATAGTTGCCTATTTGCAAGTCATTTTCAATGGTTGTGTTGATCTTAGAATGATGATTCTGTTTGGCAATTTGTGCTGGGTTCGGATAGCGTGGTTGCTGTATGTGAGTGCCAGGGAGGCCAATAGTACCCCGCTTTATTTTTTGCCCGTTCCCTTCATTCTTTTTCAGGTTCAATTTACGGAAACGGCGCTTTGGCCGATGGCCGTTTGGTCAAATATGGTTGTTATTTGGCTGTCCTTTGAATCCATTCATTTATTGATAAATACCAAAAAGAAGCTAAGTAATTGGAGTTTCACGTTGGCGTTCATCTGTGCGGCAGGAGCCACTTTTTCTAACGGAAACGGCCTTTTAAGTATCTTACTTGGGTTGGGTATTCTGATCTTACAGCGTGTTTCGATGGGTAGAATCGTCGTTTGGGCGTTGTTAGGGGCGTTATTTTTAGGAGGCTATTGGTGGACAAAATCCCTTGGTACACCGGATAACACCTATGGCCTGCAAACCAATCCTTTAAAGTGGTTGATGGGTGTTTGCCTGTTTATCGGCGGTTACGGCGATTTTATTTCAGGTAGTTTTAAAGGGCTGGCAGCGATTTTAGGTGCTTTGCTGCTTTTTGTCTTGGCAATTGTAAACATTAAGGCCATTAAACAGGCTCCCTATTGGAATTCAACAATATTCAAGCTAACGGCGTTTGCGTTGTTTGTTTTATTAACGGCTGCTGCCGTTGCCCTTCTTCGCACTGAACCTGTTGGCGTTGATTCTGCGTTGCTTGGTCGCTATCGGCACTATTCTGCCTTGATGGTTGCAATTGGGTATCTCATTTTAGTGATTTATTTACAAAATAATAGAATTGTCGTTCACCGGGTTTTTATCGGTTCATTAGCGATCAGTATAGGGGTTGGAGCATTATCGTATTACCGTGATTGGGGCTATCGCTATATGGATTATCAGAAATTTTGGGCCGATAGTTACAACATGGAGCATAATAATTTACTGTACCTGAACTGGAAATCACAAAGCGGTTTACCTGAAATTTATCAATCAACAAGTATCAAAAATAGATTATGCCAACCCGAATTGCCTTTGGTGACTGTCTCTTCTCTTCAGACAGACTCGTTAGCCCCTGTCATTCCGACTACGATTGAATGGGGAACAATTTCGGGCGAATCCGGCAGATGCATTCGGGTAGGAGTAGTAAAAACAGATACGCTTACTTTTAACCTGAATAATGGGGAGGCTTGGTTGTGGATGTTAAAAAATGACCAACACAAATACTTCATTTCGGCAACGGCCATTAAAACCGGCCCGATTCAGTTATTGACCAAACAACAGTATTTTAAGCCCGGTTTTACGGGCGAGCTTCCAACATGTTTTCTTCAAAAAGGAACGTATCAGCTCTTTTTGGTAAATGCGCGTAGAGGGCAACCTTCTCGGGTATTCCGTACAAACCATTTGATAGAAAGTGGTCAATAAGTTACTTCGCCATCCTGTAATCTCAATGTTTGTGTGACACAACTTGGAATTTCGTGAGGATAATGAGACACGTAAATAAGTGTGTGTTCGGGAGTATCACAGATGGTATCAACAACCGCTTTAAAATGCTCAACGGCAGCAAAATCCAGTCCCTGACAAGGCTCATCCAAAATCAGAAGCGGCGGATTTTTAACCAATGCTCGAGCCAAAAGCACCAAGCGTTGTTGTCCTTTGGAAATGTTTTTAAACGGTTTTTCTAATAATGTGGTCACATTCAGCCATTCAGCCACAACGTACGTACGTTCGATTTGCTCTTCGGTCAATTTTCGAAAATAAACGCCCGTGGCGTCAAAAAAACCGGAAGCGATGGTTTTGAAAACGGTGGTTTCCTGTGGAAAATATAAATGTAACTCGGGGGAAACGTGGCCTATTTTGCTCTTTACATCCCACATTGAGGCTCCGCCGCGCTTGAGATCGAAGAGGTCATAGTCATTGGCAAAGCGTTGCGGATTGTCGGCAGTAAGAAGGCTCAATAAAGTGGATTTGCCGCTGCCGTTTGGCCCAACCAACGCCCATTTCTCCCCTTTCCTGATCGTCCAATTTACATTGACCAATACTTTTTTACTGCCATACGTAACGTTGATATTTCGCAGATTAACGGCAAATTCAAAATGTTGGGAAGCTGTTGCTTTGTCACTCTGAAAGGGTCTATTTCCCTTTATTTCTAATGGGGATTTAGGGTCTGTGGTCACCGCTCCTTTGTATTTATAATCTTGCAACGGACCATCCGAAGTTTGACGTATAATCTTCCCTTCTTTTAATTCCAGAATAGTTGTAACACTTTCAGGTATTTCTACCGAAGTGGTCACAAAAATGACAGGAATCCCTTCCTGCTTTAGTTCCTTTAATGCTTCGCGTAAAACATCACGCGAGTGAACATCCAAACCGGAAAACGGATTGTCCAACAAAAGAATCTTGGGTTTTTTGAGTAACGACCGAGCCAACAACATGCGTCGGGTTTCACCATTCGAAAGGGTCACAAAAGGACGCTCCAACAAATGGTCAATGGAAAGTAATCGGGCAGTTTTTAGCAGAGTCTCTTCTGAAATATCGGATTCGGGCAATTGCACCGAATGCTCATCTACTGTGCCAACGGGCTTGAGTTGATTGGTCAGCACTTCCCTAACCGTTGGGGCAATTTCGGCTTCAAAACTATGAAAACGTTGCTGATAATATTGCGCCGCTGATTTCACAATTCGATTGAATGAATAATCGGAAGGAACTAACTCCGCAACTTTTGAAAGCAATACATCACCGTATGCATGAGCGATTTTGCCGCGCCAAATCGGCCATTTCCCCGCCAAGACTTCCAATAATGTAGATTTTCCACTACCGTTTTCCCCCACGATTGCCCACTGTTCGCCCGCTTTAATTTCTACGTTTAATTCTGAAAGTACAACCGTATCGTAGCGTCGTACAAAAGCATTTTGAAGAGAAAGAATCATAATCGGCAATAATTATTCGGCGCTAAAATTAGGGCAAATTGTTGGTTTTGTTGCCGAATAAATTCCAATGGTTTTCTAAAATAGGGTGATTCTGCCGGTAAATATCACGCCTGCGGTAAAGCTTTATTATTTATATTTGAAAAAATAATCTGCGTGCATAATAAACCCTCGCCAATTCAATGGAACCAATCTTTGCCACCGACCGCACTCGGGAGTTATTACCAAAAATCAAAGCATTTATTGAAAAAGAGCTTTATCCGCTCGAAACCCCTGAATACCTCGCCCATAACTTTTCACATGTAGAGACTGTTCTACAGCAGAAACGAAAACTCGTCAGGGAAGCAGGCTTGTGGGGGTTGCACTTGCCCGAAGAAGACGGTGGACTGAACCTGACACTTTGTGAATTCGGACAGATCAGTGAAGTATTGGCAAGCTCTCCTTTTGGGCATTTCGTATTTAATACACAGGCACCTGATATTGGAAATACCGAACTGATGCATAAATACGCGCCGAATCATTTAAAAGAGCGTTATTTAAAACCGCTCATGAATGGCGAAATCCGGAGCTGTTTCAGTATGACCGAACCCGAATTTGCCGGCTCTAACCCAACACGTATGGGAACAACGGCGGTAAAAGATGGAGATGATTATGTCATCAATGGACATAAATGGTTTACCAGTTCAGCTGATGGAGCAGCTTTTGCGGTTGTAATGGCGGTGACAAATCCTGACGCCGCTCCGCACAAACGCGCAAGCCAAATCTTAGTTCCGATGGAAACATCCGGCGTAAAACTAGTGCGCAATATTCCCATCATGGGCCATGCCGGCGACAGTTGGGCGAGTCATGCCGAAATGTTATATGAAAACGTGCGTGTGCCGCAGGCCAACCTGATAGGTGCAGAAGGTGCGGGCTTTTTATTGGCGCAGGAACGCCTCGGTCCCGGAAGGATTCACCATTGCATGCGGTTTATCGGCATTGCCGAACGCAGCTTTGATCTGATGTGCCGTTATGCCGTGAGTCGAGAATTGGAAGAAGGAAAAGTATTGGGCGATACGCAATTCATTCAGGGCTTTATTGCCGAAAGTCGGGCAGAAATTGATGCGGCTCGATTGTTGGTATTGCGCACAGCACATAACATTGATCAATTTGGCGCGGCATCGGTGCGAGATGAGATTTCAATGATCAAGTTTTTTACGGCCAATATGATGTTGCGCGTTATTGACCGCTCTATTCAAACCCATGGAGGGTTAGGCATGACCAGCGATATTTTACTTTCGTACTGGTACGCTCATGAGCGAGCCGCGCGTATCTACGATGGAGCCGATGAAGTACATAAATCAGCATTGGCGCGTAGTATTTTGAAAGGCTACGGTTTGGATGTAAGAAGAAAAAAATAAAGAATTCACGCAAAGACGCTAAGAAGCAAAGTCTTTTTCTCTGCTTCTTAGCGTCTTTGCGTGAATAAAGTAGTTGTTATTTGATTCTGAATGTCGCGTTCATACGGTAGCTGTACTTGATTTTCTGATATTCAAGTCCTTCGCTTTCGGGTGCGGCATCGGCAGCCATCATGCGTACATTGTATTGCGCCTGTTTGTACATCGGATAGACATTGCCCTCTTCCACTTCGTGAATTTCAAGCACTTCGCCTAATTTCTCACCAATGGATTCCAACAAATAACCCGCTTTTTCTTTGGCTGCTTTGAGCGCGTTAACTTTAACCTGACGACGAAATTCTTCTTTTTTGGAATGCTCTACGCGGCTCATATTTACGTATTCTACGCCTCGATCGTCTACTTTCGACATCAGGTCGTTGATGTTATTGGCGTTGGAAAGTTTCAATTGAAACTGCTTTCCTGCGAGAAAATGTTGTGGTTTTTTCTTTCCCGTCCATTCTCTATATCCTGTTACACCGCTGACGCTGAGATTTTCTTTGGGTAAACCTGCGCTTTTTACCGCTTCAATGAGTTGCTTTTCGAGGGTTTCAAGGGCAACTTTATCTTTTTGATTTTTTTCATCTTTGAAATATTCCTTCAATGAAATTGTAAAATAAAGTTCGTCGGGAACTACTTCAAGTTCGGCAGTACCCGTTACTTCGATTTTTTTGATGGGATCTTTTTCCACGGCTGTAGTTGTTTGAGCAAAAGCAGCGGCACTTGCGGCAAGCAACAAGGCGCTAAATACGAATCGTTTCATGGTTGTATTATAAGTTGTTTTGGCTTATCAACGACGAATGGCGGTGTTTGGTGCCTTATTTTTGTTAACGATTCCTAACGTTTCAGAATCATCTTTACCGTTTTTTGAACAGGCCCGGCCATTAAACGCGCATAATAAGCGCCTTCGCTCAGGAATTGGCCGTTGAATTTCACGGAATAAGTACCTACTTGCTGAGGTTTATTAACGACCAAAGCGCCCACACGTGTACCGTGTGAATCATATACATACAATGATAC
Organism: Runella sp.; assembly: GCF_965279615.1. Lineage (NCBI taxonomy): Bacteria > Pseudomonadati > Bacteroidota > Cytophagia > Cytophagales > Spirosomataceae > Runella > Runella sp. Next base: position 4,659,652 of record NZ_OZ257252.1, read on the forward strand.
CTCGGTAGCTTCCGTAAGACGGTATCTAATGTCTATCTGTTGATTAAATGGGTTCGGGAAAACTTCCAAAAGTTCCTCTGAATCAGCTTCCTGCGTTTCGGGTTGAGCTTCTTCCTCCTGTTCTTCTGCTGCCGCCGCAACAGCCTCCGTTGGCTCTTCATGTTGCGTAATAGGCGCCTGTAATTGCGAAGCCAGCGGCAAAATCGGTTTACGGACTTCTTCCACTATTTCAACCGCTCTTTGAGTGGTAGAGATGCTGACCACGTCGGTTGGCTGACTTTCATTGTGGAGACGGTTAAAAGCACTGATCGTATAATTGTATTTTGTTCCGGGAGTAACGTGCATATCAGTGAAAGTAAATGTGTTTTTACCTTCATCTTTTACTACAGTTGCCTGAATGGAAAGCCCGGTTCTGAGGTCAATAGACGCTTTGTTGATACTTCTGTAGACTACAAAATAACGCGCTTTGTCGCGCTCAGAAGTAGCCGTAGAAGGATAATCCCACTTCAAGGTGATCGTGTTATTGTCGTTAAGTTGCGCTTCGAGTTGTGTAGGAACGGGAGGCGGCGTTGTCGTTTTCCAAGGCATGGCCGGAACAAGTGCAGGTGATTGGTACACTTCCTCGCACAGTACATCACAAAATCTATTGGGATTATTGCGAAGTATTTTGGCGCTGAAAAGAATACTGCCCTGAACGTTTGGAAAAGTTCGATTGTAGCGTATTTGATTGGACACTTCCTGAGGTCTGCGCCAATTGGCATCGCTGTTGACCTTGTATACCCCATGGCCGATGTAAAGATGCTGCTCGGCGACATGCTCGCTCCACCAAGGTACTAAATGCGTATAATTGGCTGAACCATTGCCCATACTCCAATACACTTGTGGCGCAATATAATCGACCCAGCCCTCTTCTATCCATTTGCGGGCATCGGCAAAATTGCCTGAATAAGCCTCAAAACCACGAGAATTGGATCCTTCCGGCGAACTGCTGCGGTTTTTCCAGATACCAAAAGGCGAAACTCCAAATTTTATCCAAGGTTTTACGCGTCTAAGACTGTCAGAAACGGCTTCAATGAGTAAATTAACATTGTCGCGACGCCAGTCGGCACGGTTGGTAAAGCCGCGATTGTAGTCCGCAAAAGTCGCGTTATCATTGAGCGTGAGACCGGCCTGAGGATAGGGATAAAAATAATCGTCAAAGTGAATCCCATCCACATCATAACGACGTATAACATCCATTACTACGCGCGTTACGAACGAACGAACTTCCGGACGACCGGGATCAAGAAGACGAAGCGGGCCATATGACAACAATACATCAGGCCGTACTTTTGCTACGTGATTTGGCGCAAGCGAAGCGGTTCGAATGTCTGTCACGGCGCGGTAGGGATTCATCCACGCGTGGATCTCAAGATTGCGCTTACGGCATTCCCGAATCATAAATGCCAGCGGGTCATACCCGGGCGACTGCCCCTGCTGCCCCGTAAGCCACTCTGACCAAGGCTCCAACTTACTTTCATAAACGGCATCACAGGCATTGCGTATCTGAAAAAACACGGCGTTCAGGCCGCGCATTTTGATCATGTCCAATAAATCTACCAATTCCTGCTGCTGTTGTGCGGCAGAAAGGCCTTTGGTCGACGGCCAATCAACGTTTCCAACGTTGGCAATCCACACACCCCTAAATTCGCGCTTGGGTTGGGCGAACAGGGAAAAACTGACCAAAAGAAGAAATAGAAGATTTTTCAAGGGCATTATTACTTTATCCACAACTCAAAACCAATCAGCCACTCGAGTTAAAGTGGTACTTTAAACATGATCTATGAAATACACGCACAAAAGTAACGTCAATATTCTAAAATATGTACGTTACTACTGAATCAAAGTCACAAATACAATGCCGGGAGCGTGCCGGAAAGCAGGAAGAAAAATTATTTTTGTAGCACTGGAGTCTATTATTCATTTACCCAATAATCCCAAATTTGGAACATTTCCGGCGTTTCTTCGTCAACTTCTATGTTGTTGAGTTTGGAGTATTCAAGCGGAACAAGATAATCTGCCATCCCGAGCTCATTTCGTACTCGTCATAGGTATCTACAATGATTTCGTAGTCAATCGCAACGGCGAATCGTCCTGTAGCGGATGTCTTCGACTGTGAGCATGATTGTGAGATTTTTCTATCCGCTTGTTTTAAAACAAATAACAAATAAGCTTATTTTTACCCATCATCCGAACTACTCATGACGCAAAAGAACAAAACCTCCGAACTTAAAAAGTACCTTGCCGAAATGAATGAGGAGGCACTTCGCGCAGAAATCTTGAAATTATATCAAAAACTGCCGCAAGTGAAGGATTACTATAACCAAGATTTGATGAGCGAATCAGAGCGGCAAGCGATGTTGGATACCTATAAAAAGAAAGTCTATCGTCAATTTTGGACGCCATCGGGAAATCCTAAAGACCCAAGCAACGCCGAAATCAAGACGTTAGTAGCAGAATTTGAGAAAGTAGCTGCTTTCCCTTACGATGTTATTGATTTGCTACTTTATCGGGTAGAACTTACCACTGAGCACGCTAACGAATTTGGTGGAGCAGCCGATGCCAACTATAATGCTTCAACAACGATGTTTAAGAAAGCAATGAAACTCATTCAGGCAAACGGCTATTTGTCGTATTTCCGGCAGAGAATAGAAGCTCTTTTCCGGTTCGACAACCTAGACTACTGGTATATTATGGATTTGGAGAATGTGTATGAGGAGTTGAAGGGTGAGAATTAGTATTCATTGACCCAGAAGTCCCAAATCTGGAACATTTCAAGGGTTTCGTCGTCGGCTTCTATATCGCTGAGTTTGGAGTATTCGATCTGAACAAGATAATTTCCTCGCTCCATTTCGAGTTGGAAATCTTTTTCGGTAAAACCTTCTGCATCACTGTGCAAACCGACGATTTTTACCCGTTTCGATTCTACACCTCCGTCTTTCTTTTTGAGTTGAGCAGTAGCAAAAAATGGAAAAACGAGTGTTTCATCAAAAGTGCAGTACCATCCAGAGCTCATTTCGTACTCGTCGTAGGCATCTACGATGATTTCGTAATTAATTTTGTAGCGGATTTCTTCGGGAGTAAGCATTTTTTTAGATTTTAAATTTCTCCTGAGTACTTACAGACCGGCCTAAGGGCGCTTTGAGTTTTTGGGAAAGATTGAATCGAAAGGTTATAGACTCGCTGTTTTCATCGGCCAAAATCACGCGGCGGAATCAATCATTTCTTCATTGGCCAATACTTCTGCCGCATATAAGAAAACCGCACTGATATCTTCCGAAGTGATGTGAGGATACATTTGGATAAGGTCTTGGGGAGTAGCTCCTTGCGCCAGTTTTCGTAAGATAAGCTCTACGGTTATCCGAGTCCCTTTGATAACGGGCTTGCCAAGCATAACACGGTGGTCAGCTACGATATGTTGGGAGTAAGCATTCATACTAAAAGAAGAATTTTATCAAAGATAGGAGAAAATGCACTTTTGCTTTGCGTCTAATATGGGTTTTTGGTGGTTTGCATTACTCTTCGTAGCCTTTGGGAGCCAAATCAAAATAGGTAGGATAGCCGATTTGCTGACAAACCATTTCGGCCAACGACTCCAAATCATCGGAGGTTTCTAACTCGGCATAGTCATGGTTGAAAAAAACTAAGAATACAATTCGTTCGAGGCGGAAAGTACGTTTAGCTTCATTGACAAGTATAAATCTTACATACTCATCGTATTGTTTAAATCTATCTACGTGTTCGCCTCCCCAACTCAATCGGGTTTCTTCGGCAGTGGGGTTTTCGTGTTCGCCCGATATGGAACTAAACTGAGAAATGTAAATGGTAATAGTGTTTGCGTCGGCAGCTACGATAAAGTCCTTGACATCCGATAGGTTGTGCATGGCCTCTTCGACCACTTGCTGCTCAGAGGCCCTAATTTTGCACGGCACTCTTTTACGAAATACAATTCGGTCATCCGACGGATATTCATAAAACTCAAACCCGCTTGGCATTTCCTCCAACAAATCCGCCGCTTCGGGGTCTTTGGTAATGTAGTAGCGCGCACCACCTTTGGCAGTAGGCACTGCCCTGATGTAAGCTGTAGAGCCTTGGCGGTTGGTATAGGAGAGGTAGGGAGACATTATTATTTACTTTATCCCAATCATTGTTTTGAATAACTACCAATAAAGAACTAAACTAAGTTCAGGTTAGAAGAATTTGAAACTTTTTGCATGAAGTCCGCTAAGAAACCCATATATTTCAAATAATTAACATATCTGTTTTGCCAAGCGTCGTATAAAATTTGTTCTTTTTTTTCTAAAGATTGATTATTGAGTAATTTTTGTTTTATCTCACTGAACTTTCCCCCATGAGCCGCATTGCGAAGTTGATATATTTCATTTACTGTATTTTTTGCAGATTCAAACTCAAAGTCCTCTACTTTTTCATTGAAGTAAAGGCAGTATATTATAACCCTACATTTGGCCATTATATCTAAGTTGCGAATATCAGTAGCATTAATACGATAGTTGAGAGGATATTTTTTGTCATAATCTATATTGTAAAAATTTAAAACTTCATTTTGTAAGGCTTGTCCATATTTTTCAAACTTCTTAGTTCGATTTTGATATTCTTTTAAATTATTGTCAAAGTAAAGCCTTTGCCAAACAAAAGCCTTCTCTGTTCTTTTATCTATAATCCTTTGAAAAAGAGTACCGCTACTTATATTGTAGTTCACATAACACTCAATTTGTTTGAAAAGAAATAGACAAAACTCCAAAAAGTTATCCCTACGACGTTGGTGTTCCATTTCAATGAATGTATGCACAAGTTCTTTTTGAATATCAGGAGGAAAATTCCCATAAAAATTTTGTGCCTGCTTTTCTAAAATATCTTCTATTGCTAATTCATGAATTTCCCTCAAGGTAGAACGAGTAAATTCTTGATTAGCGAGGCTATAAAAACGGTCTTTGATTTTCGTGACCGTATTATTGGAAGGGTGTTCTTTTTCAACTGCTTGTATTGCCTCATCCACATCCATTAGAAATTTAAGTCGTTTAGGGTCAGTCTTTGCCATTTTGAGATGCTTTATCTATTCCTTCTGTTTCCCAAATTGACAATAACTTTTCTAATTTTGCAAGAGCATTTTCTTCAGGTAATTCTGCAAGGGCATTAAATTTAAGTTGATATTTTAAGAGTGTAGCGTCCTCGCTACCCTTTACCATTCTTAAAAATTGTAGTTTACCCCAAAGTACATTCTTAAAACTAGGTTGATTTTTTTTAGAATACCCCTTGTCTATCCCATAATGTAACAAAAATCGTTCTTCTGCTTTAGCGTACCCTAACTTTTCCCAATTATTGAGCATTGCCCTAATTGAGCGTACATACCGTTTGGAAACGTTTACTTTTTCATTAACCGTAAGCCCTGTTACTTCTTGGCGATAAGCCGTAGATTGGAATCTGACCTTTGCTTCGTTTATCCTGAATCCTTACTCTTCAATAATTTTACGCATTTCTGTTTTGAATTCCAGATTAAAGATATCCATGTCTGCCGAAAACGTAATGTCATCAGCATATCGAGAATATTTACAACCAACTTTCTTAGCTAATCCATTTAAGCGTCTATCTAATTTTTGACTAGCAATATTTGATAAAATAGGGGATGTCGGTGCTCCTTGGGGCAAAACGGCTTTATTTTGAGGGTTTTCAATGCAGCATAAGTTGGAGATGGTGAAGGCAAGGAAGTCTCTATCGTTTATTAAATTAAAGGGTTCAATCCCTAAAACAGCTTTAATTCTATAAACAGTGATAGAGGGGAAAAAATCTTGTAAATCAATATTGAAAACGTATCTTTTGCCTACATGAATATTAGCATTGTCAACTATACTTTTTTCATTTACAAATCCTGTAACATAGCTTTTAGGTTCGTAAATAGCTCCAAAAATCAAATTTAAACACCTTTGGATAAGCTTTAACCCAGAAGCAGGGGCGGCTATTTGCCGTTCTTTACCGTTTTTCTTTTTAATTGTAAAATGCCGGTATCGTTTATTTGAAGATAACCTATAATCCGCATAAAAAGAAATGGATTTTAGCCTAATGGGTTTAGGCTCTTTGTCAGATTTTGAAGGATATAGAATAGATTTAGCATGATTGAGAAGGTCTATTAAGTCTTCTTTGGTCTGCATTTTAGCAAAACTCGCCTGTATTATATCTTTCTGTTCGGTGGTAAGAATCATTTGAAAAAAATTAGGACATCTACACTATTCATCATGTATGGAATAACACCCCACCCCAATCTAAATGTAAATTTGACCCCAATCTGACGTTTTTACATCAAATAAGAATCAATAACTACCCATTTGACGGAAAGTTAGAGGAATCAATGAACGAGATAACGTTCAGTTCTACCGAAGTAGAACAACAAAGCGAAGCGCCTTGCGAAAATCAATATCTGGTAGATGCCCTGTTTCAAATAACTTAATAATTTTTAGAACTGCCAAACTTTAAATACGCGAAAGTTTTCTAATCCAAATCCTTTGAGGTGGGTAGTCATGGGTTTTCTTGGCTTAAATCTTTGATAATTCGTTGAATTTGGACTTTTAAAATGAGTGCCTCTTTATAATTAGTACTTAATCCAAGAACTTATCGAAATCAACGTGTTTGTAAAAAATACTTTGACGCGCAATCTCGCATTCTGCTATGTCGAAAAAACCTGTTACTAACTCTTGTTTTAAGATATTTTCAAAGCTTTCTTTCAGTTTTGGTAAGTCATTTTGGATAATATCAAACACCATTTCGTAGTCAATACCCGTATAGTCGTGCGCAATTCGATTTCTTAAACCTTTTATTTGTCGCCAAGCAACAGTAGCATATTTAGTTTTCAATTCATCAGAGATTCGGCTGCAATATTCACCAATATTAGACATTAGCAGTAGGCTGGCGTTGAATCTTATTTGGTCGTCGGCCATAAAAAAGGTTTCGGCATCGCTGAAATTGCGAGAGTATAATTCAATTTTGCCGATAGATTCAAGCATAACGAGTAGCGGCAGCAAATCTGACTTTTTACTTTTTAACATATTTCAAATCTTTTCGGGCGCGATAAAGGATAATAGGGTCGGCAAATTTTTCGGGGACAAGGTCAATTTTAATTTTCAAGATACTTTGCAAACTGCGTTTAAGGCGTTGACGAGTAGTATAATTTAAGTCTTGGTCTTGTTCAAGCAAAAAATCAATGTCATTGTAAGGCTCATTGCGGGCAAAAGAGCCGAATACACCCAATTGCGAGAGGCCAAAACGGTCAAAAACCTTTTTCTGCCGTAATAGTGTTTCAAGTTCGGTGAGCGTCATATTTTTAGTTATTTTTCTTCAAATATACATTTTTCTCCCATTCGTTAGGCCACGTAGCGGTGCGCTCCGTTGGTGAAGAGCTCGGAGCGCGCCCGTGTAATGCCCGTGTACAGGAAACGTAAATCCATTTCTTTCATCCACGTGTTCATGATCACGGTATCCCACTCACTGCCCTGGGCTTTGTGTACCGTGAGCGCGTGGCCGTAGTTGAGTTGTAAGGCGCTCAAATACAGGCTGTCTCGAAGGTCTTGGCTCTTCCTGAATGCTTGATTATTGCGCATTTCGGCGGCAAAAAGGGCTTTGCGTTGCTCACGGTCTAAAGCACCCTTGAGCGCATCCAACAGCACCAAAGACACAATGCTGAACTCGGTATTCTGCTCGTCTTTGAAGGCGATTTCGGCTTCTGCAAATTCCAACTCTGCCACGCGATGCATCCGTGAATCGAGGGCTTTGACAACGCCCACTTCACCATTGGCTATGTACTTTTGCCCTATATGCGTTTGCGTAAGCGTCACGGTGTCGTTTACGGCCAAACTCCCCGTCAAACCCAATGCCGTTCTGACTTGAGCGTTGCAATCGTTGCGGTACGAGTTAGTCTGCGACAAAATCGCCACGCGGTCGTGTTGGCCTTGCGCAAAGCGTTCCAGATATAGCTGGATGGCATGAGCGGGTTTGTAATACGCCTGTCCCATCGAATGAGGAACTGCCAAACGTCTTGTGACCATGTTTTGACGGAGGACGTCAGCCACAGCCAAAATAGCCGAGCCTTCGCCTTGACGCATCACTTGCGTGAGTTCGATGGTATCGCCGCGTAGGCCGTAGTGTTGGCGCAGATGCTCTGCCATGAGTGCCGGTGAAGCTTCTCTTGATTCATAGCCTACGGGCGGCAGTTGACAGGCATCGCCCACAAAAATGATTTTGTTTTGAGGGTGGCCCTGTTGGACAAAATCTATAAAATCGGCCAATAACGAGCGAGAAGCCACAAAATCGCCGCCGGTGTCCAATCGGTCGCTGACCATGGAGCTTTCGTCGGCAATGAACACCTGCGGCGTGGGGCAATCGTTGGCGCGGCGTTCCAAGCGGACAACGGCTTCTTCCACGTCGGTTTTGGGGGTATAAAAACAACTGTGCATGGTTTTCGCAGGAGTACCCGTTTTGCGCCCGATGTTTTTGGCCGCTCGCCCAGTGGGGCCAAGCGGCACAGGAATGATAGAGTTTGCAGTCAGATACCGTGTGACGGCACTCATAATGCCGGTTTTGCCCGTACCGGCCGCTCCTCTTACAATCAAAAACCGGTCGTTGCCTGCCAAGAAACGTTCGATAGTCGTCAAAGCGTTTGCTTGCTCCGTAGTTGCCGAAAAGCCCAAGAATGAAAGAAGAGATGCGTTAGCCATATTCTGAGGGGCTTTGGTTAGAAGCCGCTGCAAAAGTGGTATCTTTGAAGGCAGAGTTAGTTCCGTCATTGGTAATTTCTAAAAAAAATTCATGGACAAAAAACGCTTAGAGCGGCTGTTTGCCATTCACCAAAAGCTGCGCACTATGCAGGCGTATACCGCTCAAACGCTGATTGAGGCTATAGCGGAAAAAGTAGAACAACACATTTCGGACCGAACGCTGCGCGATGACATTCAGGATTTGCGGGATATGGGTGCCGAAATTCCCAAACGCGCCAAAAGTTACCGTTATGTGGTGCCATTTTCGTTTTTGGAAAAATTGGACGACAGCTATTATGGCTCGCTCAACGAAGCAGTGGCATTGCTCCGGCAAGTTTCTAAGACGAAAGAATTTTTGGGGTTGGAGGATATTTTGCTGCGTTTGGAACAACGCCTGTCGCTCACTGACGCAGAGAAAAATGCGGCTATTGCGTTTGAAGAAGTGGAATTAAATGGGAAAGAGCATTTGCCTCAACTTTACCAAGCGATTCAGAACCGGCGATTTGTGCGCGTTAATTACGAACCTTTTGGAAAACCGAAGTATCAACGGCATATTTTTCCCCTGTTGCTCAAAGAATACAACAATCGTTGGTTTTTGATTGGATGGGAAAACGGGAAAAATAACATCCAAAATTTACCGCTTGATCGCATTGGTCATTTCCATGAAACACATGAAACTTTTGGCTATGACAAGTATTTCGATTGGCGGGAGCGGTTCACTCATATGATTGGAACTACACTTGAAGGTACGTTGGAAACCGTTCGCCTGCGATTCAGTGAAGGCCGCCTTCCGTATGTGATGACCAAAAAACTGCATTGTAGTCAGCAACCTTTAGGAGAACGAACGATTTCCATTCAGGTCTACACCAACCGCGAACTCATCGCCAAAATCCTTGAATTTGGAGCGGATGTTGAAGTGCTTGAACCGAAAGAATTGCGTAAAAAAATAGCCGAGACACTGCGCAGTGCCTCGGTTTGGTATGAGGGGTAAAAAAAGAGGTAAGATGTCAGAGGAAAAAAACTCTTACCTATTAGCTCAAACAATTGGTTAGAAAGTTATTGTATTTACCGTAGCAGAACTTGAAGTCGTGGTAGTTGATTTCAATGTTGCGCCCGAATTGGAATAGGTTCCACCATTGTATAATCCCCATCCGGAAGAGCCCCCTACAAAACTTCCACCGGTATAACTTCCACCGAAATATAGTTTGTATTGAGCTCCTTTGGTTAAATTTGAGCTTGAGAAATGGAAATAATAATTGGCATTTTTAGGCTTAAAAGTTACCAAATCTTTTCCGGAAGCATCTTCTATGTGCAGTACAGAAGAAGTTGCAACCTGAGCACTCGACGTGATGTACATACCAACCTGCGTGGAAGAGGCAGTCATGGCTTTGGTCATTCTGGCGTTGGAGCCTCCCGAAATCAGGAATCCACCATTCACAAGGAAATTGCCATTTACATCAACTCCTTCTTCCGGTTGGCTTGAGGGACCGCCTATGATGGTTGTTCCGCCGGTGATCGTAAGGTTTCCGTTGCTGTCTATACCATCACTTCCGGTTACGATCAATATGCCTCCGTTGATAAATACATTACTTCCATCGTTCGTTTCTGTCCCACCCGTAACGGTTCCCATAGAAGCATTAACCCCATCATTGGAAGAAGTTATGTTTGTAATTCCCCCTTCAAAAGTTATTGTTTTAGACTCTATTCCTTCCGTCGATTTGGTGATGTTAACAATACTTCCATTATTGATGGTAATAGATGTTTCTGATTTTATACCATCATCGGTGGCGGCGATGTTCAGCTCACCGTTCGTTATTGTGAAAGCACCGTCGCTTTTAAAGCCTTTGGCCTCGCTGGTGGTTGAAGAGTTATACGTAAATTTCGTTCCGGTGGCCGAAATGTTCGTAGTACCTCCGCTGACGGTCGCCGTACCGTCTGCTGTGATGCCTTTTGCGCCGGTTCCGGTACTGCTTATGGTCAGGTTGCCGCCTTTGATGGCCAAATTTTTATCACAATTGATACCTGAAGGTGCTGCAATATCCGAATCGGCTGTATCATAGTAAGCCGCTCCCGATGTGGTTATTTTTACCGTACCCGCAGTTAAGGTAAAATCTCCGCCTGTTTTTATACCTTTTGAGCCTTTGCCTGAGACCGTTAGGGTTATAACATCGCCTGTGCTGATGGATGTATAACCTTCACTCTTGATGGCATTACCTTTGTCACCCGTTGTGGTTACGGTTATTTTTCCACCTTTGATTTGTACGTAAGGAGTAATGGTTGCATCTGTTCCCTCATACGAAGCGGTAATTCCGTCATTCACACTGTTAATTGCAATGGTTCCGCCATTGATTGCTACATAGCCTTCTTCGGCTTCAATACCGTTGCCCGTTGCTGTAATGGTTAGATTTCCATTGTCCATCGCAAAATAATCATTGGCGTGAATACCATCACTCACTGCTGATTTTATGACGATGGCAGCTTCACTCACAAAAATATAATCATCTGAAGCAATGGCGTGTTTGTTATTACCCGTTATGTTCAACGTTCCTGAACCTGCGAAACTCAGTTGGCCTTCACTGAAAATCGTGCCTTTTTGGTCTTCTTTGCTTGTGGCATAAGTTGCTCCATCTACCAATGTGTTAATGCCTACTACATTGACAGTTGCCTTTTTGCTTGATTGAATATTGATTGCCGGCCCAACGCTGTTTGTCAGGCTAACGCCTTTCATGGTGATGTTGAATTTATATTCGCTATAGATCTTAAAGCTGCCTTTGCTTGCCGTTCCGGATAAAAGATAGACGATTTCTTTGGTGGTATTGGTTGATGTAACGGTGACATCGGCTCCGCTTACAGCCACACTAACACCATCGTTCTGAAATGCATTACTCACAGTCGCACTTGTACCTGCGTAGACAATCACGACAGTATCTTTAGCGGCTGTTGCCGTACTCGAAGCACTGATCACTACCGAAACCGTACAGGTTTGTCCCCCCAAACTTAAATTAAAAACAGCCGAGCCCACAGACGTTGGTGTACCCGAAATTGTATAAATAAAACTTCCTGATCCATTGGCTAAAGTACCGGCCGCTAAGGTGGCCGTTAAGCCTTCGACGCCGGTCGAAGATGCTGTCGAAACATCATATGTTCCTCCGTTACCTCCTGTGTAAGAAATGGTTGCAGTACCCATGTAAGCCACTCCGTTTGTTCCCGTTGCGGGTGCAACCGTACCGGTAAGTGTAGCTACACTTGCTTTTGATGCGACTACAGGTAAAGCTAACATACACGACTGCCCACCCAGATCAATGGAGAAATTGGCGGTTCCGGCGGAGGCGGGAGTTCCTGTAATTACAAAACTCGCTGTCCCGGTTCCGTTGGTCAAGGTGCCGGCCGATAATGTTGCAGTCAGACCTGTCACGCCCGATGAAGCTACCGCACTTCCTGCAACGTATGTTACGCCATTTCCTCCGGTATAAGGTACACTTGCAGTTGCGGTATAAGACGTTCCGCCGGTGGCGGCTGCCGAAAAAGTAGCACTCGAACAATTTAATGCAGTAACAACCGCAGCTTTAGCGGCTGTTATTTCGGGATCTTTACAGGATTGGAAAAGCAAAATAAAAGAGAACACAATGCCAACTACTGCGAAGTTTTTTTTATTTATCATATTGGGTGTAATAAAGAAGTATTGATTGAGAATTGGTTTATTCAACATCTTTTCTCTCGGAATATACGCTTGTCCGTTACATCGCGTTGCAGCCGAGAGTTATTGTTGAGAGGTTGGAAGACATAAAAAAGCCGAGACAATATCTAATGTCTCGGCTTGGTATGAGGAGTAATGAGCCGGAGGGTTTTACTCAATTGCTTCTATTTTATCTTTAAGTATAGTGACAAGCTTATATTTCTCATTCATATCGAGTACGGTAGGCCAAATGGCAGAAATAATAGAGTGGAATTCCTTTAATGAAGTATTCCCTATTTTGACATGAATGACCCGAGGAGGAGGTTGGGCCAGAAGGATACGGTTCGAAAAATCTGCATCTTTAGATATAATGGTCATTCCCTTATCTTTTGCGTACTTCCAAATTTGTGTATCCGGGGCGGTGTTTAAAATATCATTTTGGTGAATATAATCTTGGGTGTTCCACAAAGAAAAGAAATAAGGAAGATTTACATCAATCAAATATTTGGGCATCAGGCAACATTTTTGATTTCGTGAATAACATAATGTTTTTCCATTAGTTTGATTGCAAATTGCTGGCACGCATCAATGTCTTCCGGTTCAAGCATAGGATATTGATAAAGAATTTCCTCGCGAGTAGTTCCTGCAAATAAAAACTCTAAGACTGTCTGGACAGTAATGCGCATTCCACGGATGATTGGCCGTCCATTACATATATCAGGGTCAATCGCTATACGCTCAGTAATGTAAGTAGTCATGAATGTTTTTCTTTTTTCAAAATTAGGGATTTTTATTGAATGCCCCATTGCAAAAAGCCGAAACACTACATAATGTCTCGGCTTTGTATAAGTCTAACGATGTCTAATTCTCGTCAGGTGACATGTATCTTACCGGATGCCATGTATTATTGCGGGGATTGATGTCAGGGAGTTGCGAATCCGGGTCAATGGTGACGGATTTTAATGGATTTTTGGTAGCTGCTTTGAAGGTCCACGTGCTGCCGCGTTGCCAGATCTCTACGGGCATTGTAATGCGGGTCTTTTTGCCGCCTGCTTCTTCCAGTTCCACCACCGTTGGCATGGCCCATTGCTCAAGGTTTTCAATGGTAATTACTGAACCTTTTGACGGAGTTTGCTCTACGTATTGTACTTCTTTTACACCCTGATCCAATTTGTAGTTTTCGTAAAACCAGCCTTTCCAGTACCAACCCAAGTCCTCACCGGCAGCATCTTCAATGGTGCGGAAGAAATCATAAGGTGTTGGATGCTTGAAAGCCCAGCGTTTTACGTATTGTTTGAAAGCATAATCAAACCGGTCGCGACCCAAGACCACTTCCCGAAGAAGTTTAAGACCGATTGCGGGTTTGTAATACGCATCCCAACCCAAATTGTTGGCTTTAATGACGTCAGGAACGGTCAGAATGGGATCGGCACCATCGCGGAAAAGGGTAGGAGCGAGGTTCTGCATATCGTCCAAACGGTCGCGATTGTATTCGCCGTCGTTGAAAGCTTCCGTCGAAAGCATGTTGATAAAGGTATTGAATCCTTCGTCCATCCACGCAAATTTACGCTCGTTGTTTCCCACAATCATCGGAAACCAGGTATGGCCGAATTCGTGGTCAGTTACGCCCCAAAGTGCTTCTTTTTTGTCGCTGTGCGCGCAGAACACAATGCCGGGATATTCCATTCCACCCACAATTCCGGCAACATTGGTTGCCACCGGATACGGAAATTCCATGAGGTATTTGGAATAAAATTCCAGACATCCTTTAACGTACTCCGTAGAACGTCCCCAACCATCATTACCGTCATTTTCGGCGGTATACATAGATTGGGCGATGGCGGGTTTGCCACTTGGTAAGTTCATTTTGGCCGCATCCCAGACAAAGGCACGGGAAGTAGCCCAAGCCACATCACGGGCATTTTGGCAGCGAAATTTCCACGTCAGCATTCCCGTTTGTTTAGGTCGGGAATCTTTGTCTTTTATGTCTTTGGCGCTGCGAATCATGACCGTTTTATCACTTTTACGGGCTTCTTCCATGCGTTTTATCTGTTCGGAAGTCATCACCTCCGAAGCATTGAGCAACTCGCCCGAACCTCCTACAATATGGTCCCAAGGCACAGTTACGCTGTATTCATAATCTCCGTAATTAAGATAAAACTCGCCGGCTCCAATGTAAGGAAGTACATTCCACCCTTCAATGTCATCAAAAACGCACATACGTGGATACCATTGGGCGATTTCATAAATAACGCCGTTTTTGGTTTCCAGTTTCCCCATGCGGTCGGAGGCGTAGGTTGGTATTTTGAATGAATAATTGACTTTTATTTTCAGCACGTCGCCCGAACCTTTGACTGCATCAGCCAAACGAATCTGCATCCGTGTATCTTCAATAATAAAATCAGCAGGCGTGAATTTCCCTTTTCCCTGCTGAATCGTGACCGTACTGATGGTATAACCGCCTTCAAAACCCATGTTTCCGTAACGTCCTCCATTGAGCGGCGTGGTTTTGCCGCTGCGAGAGTTATCATTAAAGGCATTTTGATCAAGCTGCAACCACACAAAAGGCAATGCTTCCGGGCTGTTATTTGTATACGTTATTTCTACTTCTCCGGCAATGGTATTGGCGGCTTCGTCGAGCGTGACCGCAATTTTATAGTCAGCGCGATTTTGCCAATACCGAGGCCCCGGTGCTCCGCTGCCTGTGCGGGATTCGTTGGCAGGCTGATAATTGAAAAGCGGATTGAACAATACGTGCGCGTCGTATTTGGTGGTGGGGTTTTGGGCTTGCACGAAGGCGGCAAGACTTACCAAAAACAGAAAACTAAGTTGACGAAACATTATTGGGAAATTTACGATGTTTGATTGCTAATGCCTGATTTAGTATAGCTGTCAAGGTAAAAAATAAGGCATTAAAACTCCGATAAAATAAATTTGCTGAAAAACGAAGGTAATGCAGAATTGTTGTAAAAAGTAAAAACACAAACATAATCAACAAATTTGCGCTTACTTTCACCCAATTTGGAGGAGAAGTGAATCTGTAATAAGAAAGATTGGTTTATAATTACAGGAGTTGATCGCGGCACCGGGCGGTTTTGAATCAACTTACGTGTAAATGACCAATAGAAAATCAGAAAACGTACCTAAGAAATGGCACTCAATAAAATTCCCGTCAATTTAATTACCGGCTTTTTGGGCGTTGGAAAAACCACAACGCTGCAAAATATTCTCAAACGAAAACCTGCCGATGAGCGTTGGGCCGTTATTATCAACGAATTTGGCGCAGTTTCTATTGACCATACCCCTTTTGCGGGAGCCGATGAAAACGGTTTAGTGGTCAAAGAAGTAGCGGGCGGTTGTATTTGCTGCACGGCCAATTTACCCATGCAAATGACACTGACCTTGGTGTTACGTCAGGTAAAACCACACCGTATTTTGATTGAGCCGACGGGTATCGGTCATCCTGAGGCTATTTTAGATATGCTGCGCGGCAAGTTTTTGAAAGACGTGCTTGACATTAGGGCCACGGTTTGTTTGGTAGACCCGCGCCAGTGGAATAAAGAAGAGTATCGTGAACATGAAACGTTTATTGATCAAATCACTTTGGCAGATGTGCTCATTGCCAACAAAACAGATCTGGCAGGCGAGGAGTTGACACAGAATTTTCTGGAATGGGCCAAAGACCTTTTTCCTCCTAAAATCCTGATCGGGGCCGTTGAGCAGGGTGATATTGACCCCAATTGGCTTAACATCGAACCGTTTCCGAATCGGAAATCCCTGCATCCTCATGCGCACGAACACGAGCACCATCACCACCATCATGATGAAGAGTTGCCGATTCCCGAGATCGGAAATCCGCTTATGCGTGAAATTCATGGGTTGGGGCGATACAGTTGCGGATGGGTTTTTTCTCCTGACGAGGTTTTTGAATTGCCTAAACTGAAAGCATGGATTGCTTCATTGCAAAATGTGGAGCGCGTAAAAGGAGCTTTCAGAACAGGCGTAGACTGGGTTTTAATCAATGCTGTTCGGGGAGAGTTTTCGATCGAATATTTAGCTTACCGTCGCGATAGTCGTGTAGAGTGCATTTCAGCAAACCCATTGCCTTGGAAAACGTTGGAAGAAGGATTAAAAAGTTGTTTGTTGACAATGCCAACCGTAGGGGCAATATAACCGTCTTTATCAGAAACTCTCCGGCGTTATGAAAAAAATAGTCCTATTTCTCGTTTTTCTGTCTTGGTTTCATTCTTCCTGTAATAAATGCAAGGGAATAATTTGCAGCAGCCCGCCCCCGAGTTTTGCCTTTAAAATTGTTGATAAAAACAACAAAAATATTACCGGATCATTTACCGATGCAGTATTAAAGTATTCAGAGAATGGGATGGCAAAAGAAACTAAGCTTTCTAAAATGACAACCACTACTCAGGAACCGGCATTTTATGCAGTTGAGATAGGGTGGATCAGTTCAGCTTCCTCGAAAGACGCTTCTTTTGAAGTTAGTGTTGATAGTAAAATAATCGGCACGCTGATTTGTAAAGTAAACCCGAAAAACGAAGATTGCTGCTCTTTTTACGAAGTGGACAAATTAACATTCAATGGAGTCTCCATTTTGGAAAAAAGGCAGAGTGACAATAGCTTTTTACTCCCGGTTGAATAATTCAATAAAATTTTTCGAATGAAAAAAGCATGGACTTGCAGCATTTTAATGGGTTCGACATTAATTGCTTATATAGTTTATGCTTTTCTCCAACCATCCTATACTTACCAATTTCTCGACCCGCGCTTCGATGCACATCAATACGCAAAGATTTATACTTATTTCAAAAGGTTTACGGTAAATTATGAAATAACCTTTCCGTTCAATACGCGTATTCTGATGCCGTGGTTGGCGGCGCATTTGCCATTCAATGACCTTAGATCGAATTTTATTTGGCTCAATGGCTTCTTCATTGTCATGACCGTCGGTTTGCTGGTTTGGATTTGGCTCAAACTCAACATTCGTTCTTTTTGGATCGCAATTGCGCTTTTCTGGGTAGTATTTCATTGGAAAGGCTTGGTGCGTATGTATTTGCCCGATCCCGTAACGGCTGATGTGGGCGGGTATTTTTTGTTAACGTCCTTTTCAGCGCTTTTGCTTTTTGAAGAAAAGAGAATTTCAAAGGCTTTGCTTGATTGCCTGTTTGTTTTAATCGCTGTTTTAGGCACGTTGCAAAAAGAATCTTTCATTGCAGTGGTAGGAGTAACGGTAACTTGGACAGCATTAAATCTTATTAATGCAAAAGCAGATGATTACGCGCGGTATACTGTCAACAGAGCAAAGGGATATTTTCAGCTTTTTTTTCTCTCCCTGATCATTTATTATTTGACAGCATTTTTCTTCCCATCCGCCTCGCTTGATTGGCGGAATAACTCTTTTGTCAGCATTTTACGTGGAATGAAGCGCTATGTTGAGCAACCCAATTTGTTGTTACGATTACCGGTGAGTTGGCTAATGGCTTTCGGAACATTTTGGTTGGCGTTAATTCCTTCTCTAAAGCTTTCCAACAAGCCTGCTTCTCATTTCTCACTTCTCATTCCTCATTTCTACTTGTGGCTTTTTCTCAGCGTTTTTGGCGGTGGGGATACAACTCGAATTCTGTTTAACGGAATGCCTTTTATCCTAACTTATTTATTGTTAAAGCTTAACCAACAGCCAAAATGGACAGGTTGGTACATCTTAATTACAGCTCTACCGTTGATGCGTTTGAATACCTTAGAGCCTGATTTAGGGCGTTATCCCAACGAAATGCACCAATGGTGTGTAGAATGTTGGACCTTGGCCGAAAGTTGGAGATATTGGGTGTATGCGCTCACCGTTTTAGTGGGTTATTACTACCTTTCGCGTCGCTTTGGTGCCGTCGGAAGCGATGAAGCGCACGAGATAAATGCCGGTAGGTAACTTGCTTACATCAAAAGGTATTTCTGATGAAATTTGAGTAACGGTTTGGCTTTTCAGGATTTGACCGGTAATGGAAAATAATTCTAATACGCCCATAACAGGAACCTGAGCGTATAAAAAGCCCGAAGCAGGATTGGGATACACCACAAAGTCCAAGGTTTCAACAGGAGGGTTGACTTTGGGAGATGTATTTTTTAGGAACTTAATGCCTCCCGTATTGCTGCCGATAAGTAATTCAGGCAATTGATCACCGTCCAGATCTCCCACGGCAGGAAAAAGACCCGCTCCGATTCTTAAGAACTCCGTTTTCCCTGAAAATACATTGAAGATCAAATTGGTATCGCTTTTCAAGGTCGCATCGAGCGTGTTGAAATTTTGATACACGCGCAGCCGTCCGAGCAGATCCCCCATAATTAATTCGGGTTTGCGGTCGCCGTTGAGGTCAGCAATGTTCATTCCCTGCGAACGTTTATTGAAATCTACGTCCAAACCGCCAAATACATCTGTTTTGAGTTCATATATTGGCGAAAGTGTGCTTCCCGTGTTTCGATGAAATTCGACGTTGCCGGAGTTTTTGCTCACCAATACATCCAATTTTCCGTCTTGGTCAATATCGTAGTAAAGTAAATTTTCTCCGTTTGAGAAATTGACAGGATTAGGAAGTTTGGTCAGGCGAGTTGTATCCGGTTGCATTGAGGCATTACGAGGGGCTTTGTTAGGAACATATCGAATGTCCATTCCTTTAAACGTATTGGCCCAAAAACCCAGATCAAGAGTACCATCGCCGTTGAGGTCAGCAAAAAAAGGTTTTGTATTTGACAATAACAGACTTTCTTTATTGAAAAGTTGATTACTCAGATTGAGAAAATCGCTGCTCACCAACTCAAACTGTGCTTGAGAAGCCGTTCCGGTATTTCGGTAAAACTGAAGGCTTGCTCGGTAGCCGCTTTGCGTACGAGTGCCGCCGTAACCAACCACCAGATCTAAATCGCCGTCGCCGTCAATATCGGCGAGGGAAGGAGTGGCATTCTCTCCCAGATCGATCATTCCATCCTGTAAAAAATCAGGTTGGCGGTACACAAAGTTAGGTTTGGAATCGGTGCCTTCGTTGCGATAAAACCAATTGGATTGCCGTAAATTGATCAGCGCATTGCTCGCAATGTCTGTACTGCTGGGGGAGGCTACCAGATCCCGTACGCCATCTCCGTCCAAATCCTCGACGTAGGCGGAAGGGAAAATAGGAAAATTGATCGGGGTTTGGGCGGGAAAATTGGTTTCTACACTTCCAAAAAGCGCGGCCATGCCGTTACCGCCTGCGTTTTTGAGTTTAGTCACGTTATCGCAGGCAATATGGCCGTGTAAAAAATCCTTGCGACCGTCACCGTCTACATCTCCGATCCACATCGTATTGCCGGCATGTTCAAGTTTGGCGTTTGACGAAGGACTCAATATATCGCCAAGCGTTGCCGAATTGGTACGCACTTCTTCGGGCGTTTGCACTTGTGCATCGGCGGGTGTCAGATTGAGGTCATATATATCGCAGGAAGAGGTCGCCGCAAAACGTCCCCAATTGGTGGTCATTTTGCGAAAAACAAAAGGCTGAGTACTGTTTTGCTCTTTACTGAAATTTTGGTGTAATTCTACCGAAGCACCCGTAAAATCGAACGTGAGAATGTCAATATCACCGTCATCGTCAACGTCGGTAATGGCGGGAAGATCCGTGGAGGGAACGTACAGGTTAATATTTCCTGAAAAGCCTTGGGTTAAAAGAGGGTCGGCAACAAGCGTCCACGAAAAACCATCGGAGGCGGAAACGTTCCGAAAAACCCGAATGCCCGCTACGGTGCTCGTAAACAGGTCTTTGCGGCCATCACGGTCATAATCGACCAACAGCATCCAATAAAGCAGATTGGTAGGAAATTTTGCTTCATATTGAGGCGCGTATTGCCAGGTTACACCATTGGTTTGACGAACCGCCAAAAAAGTAGCGACCTGCTGATTGCCCCGGTCGAAGATGACCAAATCCTCAATGCCGTCATCGTTGAGGTGCATTTTGGAGAATTGAGCACTGTTTTGTCCGCCGGCCCACGGGTTAGCCAAGGGTGCATTGTTTGAAATAACTTTGGCGGAATTGTCCCATCGAAAAGAAAAAGTCTGGGCAGCTGTATTAAACGCAATTAGCAGACCGATGAGAAAAAGGGGCAACAACGCAGAAGGGCGCAGACAGGTACGTACATTCATTTTAAAAAGTATAATCTGCATCATTCGCATTCAATTTTTCCAAGAATAAACCGTTCTAAACAAAAAACGTTTTTATGCTGCAAAAAGTGTTCGCTAATCCTGCCAAATCCGGGCTTATTTGCGGATTTCTTCTCTTGGCTTTTTCGTCTTTCTCGCAACAAAAATACCATAATTTGGTCTTGGAAGGCGGTGGCATTCGCGGGATCGCTTATTGCGGAGCCATTCAGGAGCTCGAACAGCGCGGATTGTTGAAAGACATTCGTCGATTGGGCGGAACTTCTGCCGGAGCCATTCAGGCGTCATTGCTGGCCGTGGGCTATTCCGCCGCAGAGATGACCGAATTGGTCGCGGAAATGAAAATTCAATCGTTCAATGATGGTCAATACATTTTTGTAGGCGGTACGCAACGACTGATCGAGCGTTTTGGTTGGTACAAAGGAGAAACTTTTCGGAAATGGATCGCTGATAAAATTGAACGAAAAGCGGATTCTAACAACTTGACTTTTGGCCAATTGCACGCGCTTACGCAGCAGGACAGTTGCTATAAAGACTTATACGTGACGGTTACTAATTTAACCCAACAGAAGTCGATGGTGCTTTCGTATGAGAAGTTTCCGGATTTAGCCATTGCTGATGCCGTGCGGGCTTCGATGTCGATTCCGTTGTATTATTGCGCCGTTTTTATGGACAGCACAGGCCGTTTTTACCAACGTCCGCCGCGCACTATACCGGCTGATGTATTGGTAGATGGTGGATTATTGATGAATTACCCCATCGGACTTTTTGACCAAAATCGCTTTCTGAGTACTCCACAAGCCAACCTGACCCCGGAAGCGCCCGTTTTCAATGCCGAAACCTTGGGTTTACGCTTGGAAAGTGCCGAACAGATCAAAGCCGATGCCCAAAATTTCGGACTGGCTGCTTACCCTATTCGAAGCTTTAAGACGTACATGGGCGCATTTTATAACTTGGTATCTGAAGCCGCTAATCGAAATAATTTCCGTCCGGAAGATCTCAAACGCACCATCTCGATTGATTTTCAAAATATTGGCCCCAAAGTGAGAAAATTATCGGAAGCGGAGAAAAATGTACTCATTGGCAGCGGCAAAAAATGCGTAGGTGATTTTTGTACGCCTGCCACGGTCGTTTCACAAAATTAGTTTTAGATCATCCAAGTGCTGCACGTCGTAAGTGGGCTGACGGTCGAATTTCAGCTGTTTGGGATTATAAAAAGCAGCATCAATTCCGAATCGTAATGCACCCATAATATCGGCTTCCCAATTGTCGCCAATCATTAGACTTTCATTGGGTCTAGCATTTGCTGCCTGCAACGCATACGCAAAAATCTGCGCATCGGGCTTCTTGGCACCCGCTTTTTCGTTGGTAACAACGTGTTGAAAATAATGATGAATGCCCGAACTTTGCATTTTTGAGGCCTGAATAGAATCAAAGCCATTGGTAACAATATGCAACTGATAATTTTGCTCAGCGCAGTAATCTAACAAAGCGACGGCTCCGTCGAGCAAGTGAGCTTTTTGAGGAAGTAGTTTCAGGTATTCTTCGCCCAATGAGCTTCCGAAAGCAATGTTTTCTACTTTCAAGGCCTCAAAAACCAACCGAAAACGGTGTTCGCGAATGTAGGTGTGGGCAATGCGGCCTTGGTCAAAGTCATTCCAGAGTTGTGTATTGATTTCAAGAAATACTTTTACAAAGTCGCCCAACGACATGACGCCGTGATTGATAAGTTCAAAATTATGGTAAATGTCGGTCAACGATTCTGCTGAATTGCGTTCAAAATCCCAAAGTGTGTGGTCAAGATCAAAAAAAAGGTGTTTGTATTTTGGCATTGAATAACGAGTTTTGTGCAAATCTACGAACAAAATGACGTCTGCTTTAATCCTTTCCGAAATCTTCATTTATCCGGTCAAGTCGTTGGGGCCAATCAGCTTATCAAACGCTGAAGTGGAAGAGCGCGGCCTGCGCCACGACCGTCGTTGGCTTATTATTGACGATAACAATCGTTTTGTTACGCAACGTCAGTATCCCAACATGGCACTTATTGAGGTGAAAATTATGGAAAACGGTCTGCAGTTACGCCATCGTACGCGTGATTTGAGCACATTGCTTGTTCCTTTTCAGCCCGAAACGTTTGATCTCATAACAGTTACTGTTTGGGATGATCAAATTGAAGCGGTTATTGTGAATGATGCCTCTAACCGCTGGTTAACAGAAGCACTGGGTTTTTCGGCGCGACTGGTCTATCAGCCCGATACCTCACCGCGTCCCGCTGACCCTAAGTACGCGCCTTTTGAAGCCAATGTGAGTTTCGCGGATGGCTATCCTTTCCTGGTCATCGGGCAATCTTCGCTTGATGATCTAAACACTCGGCTGCCCGAACCGGTTTCTATGAGACGGTTTCGACCCAATTTGGTTTTTGAAGGCGGGTTGCCTTACGATGAAGATCAATGGTATGAGTTCAGTATCGGAGATATCGTGTTTTATGGCGTAAAACCCTGTGCGCGTTGCATCCTTACTACCGTTGATCCTGAGAAAGGAGAATTTGCCGGAAAAGAACCCGTTAAAACGCTGTCAACATACCGTAAACGCAACAACAAGATATTCTTTGGGCAAAATTTGTTGACGGCTCAAACGGGGGTGTTGAAGGTTGGGGATGAGATAAATGTGGTGAGTCGTAAAGAACGACAAACCATGAGTGAATAGCGGTGCGGGTAGTTTTAAGAAATGGGTGTCGAAAAATGTGCAGGCGGTTTCTCAAAACCGCCTGAAGGGTTTCTTAAAACCCAATGTAGATAAGCTATGAAGAAAACAGCAGCAGTGATCGGTGCCGGCATTGCGGGAATTGCCTCGAGTATCCGTTTGGCCAATAAAGGGTATGATGTTCATGTTTTTGAAGCCAATAGCTATCCGGGCGGTAAACTGTCAAGTTTTGAGCTGAAAGGTTACCGTTTCGACGCGGGTCCGTCACTGTTCACTTTGCCGCATTTGGTCGATGAATTGTTTCAGATTTCGGGTAAAAATCCACAGCAT
Organism: Runella sp.; assembly: GCF_965279615.1. Taxonomy (NCBI): domain Bacteria; kingdom Pseudomonadati; phylum Bacteroidota; class Cytophagia; order Cytophagales; family Spirosomataceae; genus Runella; species Runella sp. The sequence continues at coordinate 4,683,356 of NZ_OZ257252.1, forward strand.
TATTTCGAATATATTCGTTTGAACGAAGCCTGTCGCTATTTTTGGGATGACGGCGTTCGTTTGACCGCTCACGCCAACCTTGAAGCTTTTGCCAATGAAGTAGAGGCAAAATTGGGCGAACCTGCTGCGCATGTTTTAGAACATTTAAAAGATAGTGCCGTCAAGTACAACGTCACCGAGAAACTGTTCCTGCATCGTTCACTGCACAAGATCAGCACCTATTTCAATCGTGATGCTTTCAAAGGCTATGCCAATATGCACCGATTGGATGCGTTTACAACCATGAATCGTGCCAATGAACGCCGCTTTCAACATCCGAAGATCGTGCAGCTTTTCAACCGTTATGCCACCTACAACGGTTCAGACCCCTACCAAACGCCCGCTACGATGAATATTATTCCGCATTTGGAATACAACATCGGTGCTTTCTTTCCCAAGAAAGGGATGGTGGATATTACAGATAGCTTGGTCAAACTGGCGGAGGAATTGGGCGTCAGGTTTTATTTTGATACAAAGGTCAGGAAACTGGAAACGCAGAGAAAACGGGTTTCAAAGATTGTATTTGAAAAAAACACTCAGGCTCCTGATTCCTATGATATTGTTGTTTCAAACATGGACGTGGTCAATACTTTTCGAAAATTACTGCCCGATGCCAAACAACCTGAGCGAATTTTACGCCAACCAAAGTCGAGTTCCGCGCTGATCTTTTATTGGGGAGTGAAGAAATCTTTTCCTGAATTAGGGTTGCATAATATCTTTTTCTCCAATGATTACCGTGCTGAATTTGAGCATTTGTTTCAACAAAAAAACCTTTATTCAGACCCAACCGTTTACCTCAACATTACTTCCAACACAAACCCGATGATGCGCCTGAAGGAGCAGAAAATTGGTTTATCTTAGTCAACGCCCCTAACAATGAAGGACAGGAGTGGGAGGCACTCATTGAACAAACGCGTCAAAATGTACTTAAAAAGTTGACGCATATCTTGGGGGTAAACATTGCCGATCTGATCGAATGCGAAGAAATTCTGGACCCTCGCAGCATTGAATCAAAAACATCAAGTTCGCAGGGGGCGCTTTATGGTAATAGTTCCAATAATCGTTTTGCGGCTTTTTTGCGTCATGCTAATTTTTCCCGGGAGTTTAAAAACCTTTACTTTGTAGGAGGTAGTGTACATCCGGGCGGTGGTATTCCGCTGGCGATTCTGTCGGCCAAAATAGCCGTCGATTTAATTCCGTGTGCTAAGTAGTCCCCAAAAGGAGTTTTATTTAGGCGTGATTTTTGCTTACTATTGCTTGTTATTTTTCAATTATTGCTTTTGAAAAAAATCTCACATACCATTTCTCTATCAAAAAAAATAGATACCTCAAGGCTCTTATGGAGTTTGGTTATCAGTTGCTTACCAATTTGCTTGGTTGAGGCACAACAATTGCCGCATTATTCTCAATACCTCCAAAACAATTTTCTGATCAATCCGGCCATTGCCGGCATAGAAAGCTACGCCGATGCGAAAATGAGTTACCGCCAACAATGGGTGGGGCTTGATGATGCACCGCGTACTTTATACCTGACGGCCCATTTACCCATCGGAAACCCTGACTTTGAAGTAGCACCGGCCTCTCCTCGTTTTAGCTACGGACGCCGGCGAGAGCCTGTCTTGCCTGATGCGCATGGTGGTGCGGGAATATCGCTCATTCGTGACCAAACGGGCCCTTGGACGCGTTTTTCGTTGAGCGCATCGGGAGCCTATCATTATCCCTTGAATGATTATTGGCAGCTAAGTGCGGGCATCGCGGCGGGAGTTACTCAACATACACTGGATTTTGACCGCATTCGTTTAGCCAATCCACAAGATCCGGTGGTATCGGCCGGGAAAGTAAATACCTTTCGCCCCGATCTGCACGCAGGTCTATGGATTTATTCATCGGAGTTTTTTGCAGGATTTTCGGTACAGCAATTATTGGGAACCAAACTGAAGTTTCGTTCTTCAAGCTACGATTGGCAGGGCCAACTTGTCCCTCATTTCTTTCTGACGGCGGGTTATCGGTTACCCATCACCGACGAGTGGGATTTTACGCCTTCGGTATTGTTAAAAAAAGCGACAAACGCGCCCATGTCGTGGGACCTGAATTTAAAATTCAGTTACCTGAATCAACTTTGGTTTGGCATGGCCTATCGTCAACGCGATGCATTTTTGGGATGGGTAGGTACGCGCGTAGCGCAGAAGTTTACAGTCAGTTATACATACGAGTACGTACTTTCTTCCCTCCAATCACGCACGCAGGGCTCGCACGAAATCACTTTAGGGCTTACCCTTGGCAGTAGCGATCACTATTCTTCACCGCGAAGTTTTTGGTAAACAAGAATAATCCGTCAGGGGCTTTCTGTAAAAATTTTGGATTCGATAATAAATTCGCCCTGCGGCTGAGCGACTCAGCTTTTTAAAAAGATCCCAATCGGAAGCCGGAAATAAAGTCTGTGATGATGTAAGCACTGTGCCGTTCAACGCACGATTGTCACCGCTAAATGTTTGCCACTCTTCTTTCCATTCCTCATTGCCTCGGAACCAATCTTGGTGAATTACGCAATCATTTTCCAAATTGATGATTTCATATTTCAACTCATTGCTTTTAGATCGCTTGCGGTAATGAGTAGTGAGCGTTCCTTTCACCGGTTCCATCACATCTACAATCGTGGTATCGTTGATTTTCTTAGTCCCAACTTTGTATTTTATGTTACTTTCTAAAGTAGCATCAGTGCTGCCAATTAACTCTCTCAACCCGGATTGGCCGGTAAAATAAAGTCGAAGAACATGATGCGCCGGCAGGCTGTCTTCCTGAGCTGCCGCCGGGTTTTGGAAAAGAATTAATTCATGCGGAGTGCGATTTTCAAAAAACTCTTCTTCCAATTGTTTCTGCAAATAGTCGTATTCATGTTTTGACATAGTTTCTTCCTCAATAACAGGTTCTATGACAATGCGCAACGTCGCGTATTCTTTGGCTAAAAGCAATTTACTGTCGGCATCTGTATACTTTTGGGAAAGCTGTTTTACTTTCAGAAAATGGGTTACGGCATCTTGGGCCGCCGGTCGATTTTCTTTGTACTGTAATGCTGTCAAACCTGCTTCATAGCGCTCTGTTGCCGCGAGGTTTGTGACCTGTTCGATAACGTCGTCATAGGATATTGGTTGTAAATCAAGCAATTGAAGACAGGCTCTACAGTTTTTCAGTGCACGCTCTTTTTTTTGAAGTTGTTGGTATTCGTACAAAACACTTTCCCATTTGAAGGGCCGGTTTTCCGTTAAATAGCGTTCAATGTTTTCTTTGTTGGATTGCTCCGCTCCTTTGTAGGCCGCTAAGAATACATTTTTCGCGTTTTCATGGGCAGGGTGGCGTTTCAGGCGATTTATTGAAAGGCTCAGTGCCTGTTCATATTTTCCTTTTTTTAACGCTTTTTCTCCCGTGGCACAACTTTGAATGAAAGGAATCAACAGTGTGAAAAGTAAATGTATTTTTTTCATATCGTTACCGGTTGCTGTCTTTTTCATAACGCTGTGTCGTTCTTTTTTGTACGTATTTTACCAACAAAATGCCGTCTGCTTCAACCAAGTTGTGCAGATTCGTGTTTGTACTTTTAACCGGTATAACAGGCATTTTTTTCATTCAATCAAAAATCATTTATGAAGGCCGCAATCATTCAGGAAATAAATCAACCCGTATCCATTCAGGAAGTAGAAAAACCGCAGGCAGGTGCCGGCGAAGTCGTGGTTAAAATCAAAGTGGCTGCGCTCAATCATCGTGATGTATTTGTACAACAAGGACTTTATCCGGGCATGAAATTACCTGTCATCATTGGCTCTGACGGAGCGGGTATTGTCTCAGAAATCGGAGAGGGAGTTTCGGAAGAATGGCTCAATAAAGAAGTGATTATCAATCCGTCGCATAACTGGGGAGCCGATGCCCGTTTTTACGGTAAGTCTTTTAGAATATTGGGAATGCCCGAAAATGGCACTTTTGCCGAATACGTGAAAGTGGCCGCAGAATACCTGTACGCCAAACCTGCACATTTGAGCTTTGAGGCAGCGGCGGCAGTACCGCTTGTAGGACTGACTGCTTGGCGCGCACTCATGTCGCGGGCAGGGATGAAACCGGGTGAGCGCGTATTGATCACAGGGATTGGCGGTGGCGCGGCCTTGTTTGCATTGCAGTTTGCCGTAGCCGGTGGCAGTGAAGTATGGGTAACATCCGGTTCGGACGAAAAAATCGAAAAAGCCATTGCGTTGGGAGCCAAAGGCGGGGTGAACTACAAAGATCCAAATTGGGCTAAAAACCTCATTGCTGCCACGGGCGGCGACCGCAGCGGCTATTTTGATGTGATCATTGACAGTGCCGGCGGGCCGGGTTTTGCTAAACTCATTGATGTCGCGACCGCCGGCGGACGCATCTGTTTTTTTGGCGGAACCACGGGGAATATTACCGATATAATCCCGGCGAAAGTCTTCTTCAAACAACTGAATATCTTAGGCTCTACCATGGGCACTGAAGCGGAGTTTGCCGAAATGATCCGTTTTGTGGAAGAGAAACAAATTCAGCCGATTCTGGATGAAACCTTTACGTTGGATGAAGCAGAAATTGCTTTGCGGCACATGGACAACGGAACGCAGTTTGGTAAGATTGTGTTGAAGATTGGGTAATATACCTGTAAATCAGTAATTTTGTGTTTGAAAAATAAAGCCCGGCGGACTTGAAATTTGCCGGGTTTCCTATCATAATGACAGAAACGATCTCCATTCCAAAACAAGATATTCGTAAACTCACCGTAGCCCAGATCAAAGATTGGTTGACGCAACACGGTGAACAGGGCTTCCGTGCTAAGCAAATTGCCGAGTGGCTTTGGAAAAAATCAGCCACTTCTTTTGATGAAATGAGTAATCTCTCGCTCAAAACGCGGGAACTATTGTCCGAGCATTTCGACATCAAGGCCATAACCAACGCCAAATCGCAAAAAAGCAACGATGGTACCGTCAAATCAGCCTTCAAGCTTTATGACGGGCACCTCATTGAAGGCGTTTTGATTCCTGCCGATGACCGCATGACGGCCTGTGTATCAAGTCAAGTGGGTTGCTCACTTACCTGCAAATTTTGCGCGACAGGTTACATGGACCGCAAACGCAATCTGGACGCGGCCGAAATGTATGACCAAGTGGTAGCCATTGATCGTCAGGCGAAAGAGAATTTTAATGTAGCTCTTACGAACATTGTATACATGGGCATGGGTGAACCGTTGCTTAATTATGCAAACGTGCTTGAATCGGTCGAAAAAATCACTTCACCCGATGGTTTGGGAATGTCGCCGAAACGAATTACGGTTTCGACGGCAGGCATTGCCAAAATGATCAAAAAGCTGGGGGACGATGAAGTAAAATTCAACCTTGCGCTCTCGCTTCACGCGGCCAACGACTTAAAACGCAATCAGATCATGCCCATCAATGAATCCAATTCGTTGGAGAATCTGGCAGAAGCGTTGCAATACTTTTACCGCAAGACCAAGAATAGAATTACGTTTGAGTACATTGTTTTTCATAACTTCAACGATACTCTTCAGGACGCTAAAGAGTTATGGGAGTTTACCAAGAAAGTGCCTGCTAAGGTCAATATCATCGAATATAACCCCATTGCAGAAGCTGATTTTAAAAATACCGGCGTAGATAAATTGGAGCAATTTGCCCGATTTTTAGAAAGCAAAGGTGTCATTGTCAACGTACGTCGCAGTCGTGGAAAAGACATTGATGCGGCGTGTGGACAATTGGCCAACCGCGAAAAGAATGCATAAACTCAGCCTGTATCTCATGGCGGCCTTGTATTTCGGGACGGGAATGGTTCATTTACTTAAACCCCGTATTTATTTGAGTACAATGCCGCCGTGGGTTCCCATGCCGATGGCAAGTATTTTGATTTCGGGCGTATTGGAAGCAGCTTTTGCCATTGGCTTATTATTTTCGGCGACGCGTTCTCAATCAGCTTGGGGAGTCATCTTTTTACTGATCGCTGTTTTTCCCTCCAACGTTTACATGCTCACTTCGGGCAAATTCCATCGAATTCCCAAAATTCTTCTTATTGTGCGTCTGCCGCTGCAATTGGTGCTGATTTGGTGGGCGTATCAATATGTCTGAGGATTATTCCTTTGGGCGGCCTGCAAGCAGATAAACCAACCATCCGAATGGTACAAAGATCGTGACCAATACCCAGATTAATTTTAGATTTGTTTCCAAGGTACTACGCATTATGTATAGGATAACCAAAATTTGAGGCACAACGGTGACTCCTAAAACAAAAAGAATAAACAGAATTTCTAACCCGCCGATACCAACGAAGCAAAGCATAATGTAAAAATTTAGGAAGTGTAAATTACAAAAAAAGCAATATTTATGACTATTAATGCTTCAACTCTTGACACTTTATAAAAAATGGCTTTTAATGCCATGAATATTCGGTGCCATTCTGTTATTATCGCGTCTATCTGTATAATTTTGAGAAACTTAACTTTTTACAGCCATGCAAAATAGTCAGCCGTTTATTCTTCGAAAGTCACCCTTTATTATTGCCGGTTTTATAACTCTGCTCATGGGTAGCTTTGCCAATGCCCAAATCGGTTTAAAAGAGAAAATTCAAGAGGTTGAAACCGGACTTTTACCGGCGATCATTGTAGAAGGAGAGGCGTTGCCTCCCGCTTCGATCATCGAACGTATGAAATACTACAAAGTACCCGGCCTGAGCATTGCCGTTATAAAAGACGGAAAAATCGAGTGGGCGAAAGGATACGGTGTGGCGAGCCAAGAAGGGGCAAAACCCGTTGATGAAAATACAATGTTTCAGGCGGCATCTATCAGTAAGCCCGTGGCGGCTTTGGCGGCGCTGCATTGGGTTGAGAAAGGAAAGCTTACATTGGATAATAATATCAACGGCTACCTAAAAGATTGGCAAGTACCGGATAACAAATTCACAACTGTTGAAAAAGTAACACTGAGAAGATTGGTGACCCATACTGCCGGTTTGACGGTACATGGATTTCGCGGCTATGCAAAAGGAGAAGCTGTGCCGACGGTGGTTCAGGTATTGAATGGTGAAAAACCGGCAAATTCAGGAGCCATTCTTCCCGATACGCTTCCCGGCAAAATTTGGCGGTATTCAGGCGGAGGTTATACGGTCATGCAAAAAGCACTTGCCGATCAAGTGGGAAAGCCTTTTCCTGTAATTATGCAAGAGACAGTTTTGTCAAAACTCGGAATGCAGCATAGTAGTTATGAACAGCCACTATCAACTCAATTCAGTGCCTTTTCTTCTACGGGATATCGCGCTAACGGAAAGGCAGTAAAAGGAGAGTGGCATACGTATCCTGAAATGGCCGCCGCAGGTTTGTGGACTACACCTTCAGATCTGGCGCGTTATATTATCGAAGTACAGGAGTCATTGCAGGACAAATCCAATAAAGTGATTTCCAAATCCATGACTGAGCAAATGCTGACCAAGCATTTAGACCGTTGGGGATTAGGGCCCGGCTTGCAAAACAGCGGTGATTCGTTGATATTTAATCATGGAGGGGCCAACGAAGGTTTTCGGTGTGTGTTTATGGCGCAGGCTTACCACGGCAATGGCATCGTAATTATGACCAATTCAGACAATGGATCAGCCATTGCCAACGAATTGGTAAGAGGTATTTCCAAAATCTATGGATGGAATTTTGGCAAATCGAAGCAGATAAAGAAGTTCAGTCTTACTTCTGAGCAGGTAAGCAGTATATTGGGTAAATACAAAATGCAGAATTATGTTTTTGAGTTAACGCAGGCCAATGGCAAACTGTACGCTAAACCGCAATGGGAAGATGAAACCCTTGAAATAATCCCTGAAAACACTAAAAAGTTTTTTACCCGCGATGGGCAGTTTTGGCTTGAATTTCAGTACGAAGGCGATACAAAAGTCAAAGGTATCAAGCTGAATGGGCAGGAGTTGTTTGAGAAAGTACAGTAAAAAGATGAACTGATAGTGCAGATTTTCAAGCCGTTAGCAGTGTTTGCTAACAGCTTGAAAATAGTGGGCAAGTCTATTTTCTGTCATCCTGCCAGATCAATTTTTCATTTTTTCTCTTTTCAAAAAAATCGGGACATTTTCCGTCGCCTTTTCCGGTAAGGCCGCCGTCCGGACTGCAAATCACATTACATTGAGCATCGTATAGCACACTTGGGATATCGCAGCATCTGGCAGGAATGTAATACACTGTTTGATTATTATAGGTGTATTGCCACACGCTTCCGGGAGGATTCCAAACCGACTCTTTTTTTATTTGCTCAATCTTTTCCTTGATACAGGAAGGTGTTTCGGCAGGCACATCCTCCTTTGTACATGCCCCTATGATGAGAAACAGGGATAAAACAACAATTACTTTTTTCATGGCCTTTGATATGTTTTTTTTACAAAGACTCTTAATATGTGGCAAAGGTTGGAAATAGAGATGATCTGATTTGAGATTTTGGTGTTTTGTGCCGGTTATCGTATTATTTCCCCGAAAACCAAGTTACATCATTTGATTTTTAAGTACAAGACTGGAAGAGAATTCCCATCAATAATGTGAAAAGTTAAGCATCTTTTAGAATACATCCTTCAAAACAAAAAATCATAAGAATTGTAATTATTTATAGCTTTTAATTTATTTTTTGTGACAAAATAAACAGATAAAAGTCATACAAATTAGCATTTTATTGTTACTGTATGCGCTTGTATGTTTCTTTAATGGTGGTGTTAGGTTTGGTCAACTTGAATTGCTTTGCCCAAACGACGGATAATTATCCGGTGCAAACGACGGTGTATTTCGGAGCACCTACTACCCAACGTCTTTCTGAGTGGTTCACCTCCGATCAACGCCTTTTCGTGCAGCTGTTGCTCAAAGACCTCACCAAACCCTCCGTATCGATCTACCTGCGCTGGCAACTCGAAGGACCCGGCATGCGCATCGCCACCCGCCCCGGCTACGTACCCCCTGCCTTCATTTCCCTCACCCCGGGCCTGTCCACTCGCCTCAACGGCACCGATCTGGCCGCTCACTACTTTTCCCCTTCTCTGCTGGAAACCGAAGGCCTCGACCCGCAGGAAGCCTACAATACCTCGCTGCCGGAAGGTTTCTATACCTTCTCCGTGCAGGCCTTCGAAGCCTCCACCGGACAGGTCGTTTCCAATACCGCCCAAACCTTTTTGGTGCTTTCCTCCCCCCAGCCGCCCCTGCTGAATCTGCCCGTAAGCAGCACTTCGGTGCCCGTGAGTGCTCTACAGAAAGTGTTGTTTCAGTGGACGCCGCGCCACTTTGCCACCCCGCAGTCGCAGGTGGTCTACCGCCTGAAGGTGTGCCGCGTGCCTGACGGGGAGGAACCCAACGAGCAAATTATGCTCACCTGCGCTATGCCCGTGCTGGACAAGACCGATCCCGGTACGTCATTACCGGGGGACATAACGGGATGGATTCAGCCGTTGGAGCCGGGGCAGCGTTATGCCGTGCAGGTACAGGCCATCGACCTTACTAATCAGCTGACGAATTTTACCAATCAGGGCTACAGCCAGGTGAGTTGGTTTCGCTATGGGCAGGAATGTGTGCCGCCGGCTTCATTTACCATTCAAAGCGTTACGGCTGACCGGGTGCGGTTGAACTGGCAAACCCCATCGCAGGCACAGGCCTACGTAGTGGAATACAAAGCCGAAACGGCCACGGAATGGACGTCTGAGAAGGTGTATGGCACGACGTATATGGCAACGGGTTTGCAAAACAAAACCACCTATTTATTTCGTTTGCGCAGTGACTGCGGGGGCTTGGTACCAAGTGCGCCGGGTCAGGAGCAGGCATGGAACATCTCCCAAGAGGTGCCCGAACCCGCCCCCGAGTGGCCCAAGGAGCTATTGCAACCCGAACTGATCAACGTACAGACGGTGGAGCAACAGGCAGTGCCGGTAACGACCCTGCAGGAACTGTACGTCAACTATCCCGTACCGGCCGGCAATACATCGCCGGTGACTCCGAACGCCGGCACATCCACTTCAGTTGGCTCCTCTGCCACTGCCATCAATGGGTCTGTTGTAACGAAGTTGAAGATTCCCGATTGTGCCCTCCGAGCCGGTTCGTTTGCCGACTGTCAGCCCACGCACCCCGTCATTCCCCTGCCCACGGGCGAAGAATTGACTGCGCTGAGTGTGGGCGATGTGCTGGGCATCTATGATTTTGCCCTCATTGTCACCAAGGTCGGGGAAAGCCCGGGGTTTTCGGGCGAAGGATTGGTACGGCTGCCATTTTTGGGCAATGCCATGATGCCCATGGAATTCAAAGGCGTACGGGCCAAGAAGGGTGAAGAAGGCACCAACGGGGGCTGTGTGTACGCCATCGATGCGGAGGGCTATGTACAGTCCAAAAACAACGTATCGGCCAAGGAGCTCATGGAGCAGCGGCAGTCGCTGATTCAGGCGGTGGTCCGGAAAAGCAACCCCACGGCCTTTGTCAGTACGTTGCAGCAGGCCCTGCAACAGTATGACTTGGTGGCCAAAGCGATCCGTGAGGCAAACCGGGCCGGTCAAACCGTGACACCTGAACAGGTGCAGCAGGTCGTTCAGTACACCGTCGCCATTTTGCAGGGAAGTGAAGTACTGAAAACGTCGTTGGGTGGATTAGAATCAGACAATACCTTGGCCATCGGTATGTTAGCAGACCTGAAAACGTTGACGGACGAATTGACGGCCAACCAAACCACCATCAACAAGGGGCAAGCGGTGCCCGTCATCGACGAGTTAGAGGCCAAGTACCAAGCCCTTTTTGAACGCCTCAGCCAACTGACCGCTTCGCCGATAGAACCACCGACTGTGACGTCCACGGGGCGCATTACCGACGTGAGCATTGGCAACATTGATACTCAATCGGCAAAAATCGCCTGGAGGGGCAGTAAGTCCTTTGCCCGCTACACCGTGCTGTATGCCGCCGAAGGCGAGGGGGAACTCACCCAAACGGTCACAAGTCCTGAATTGGCCCTTAAAAGCCTCAAACCCGGACGTAAGTATACCCTGAAAATCTTTGGCTATGATGCCAACGGCGCACTTATGGATACTTACGGTCCGGCCCTGTTTGTCACGCCTTCCAATACCCTGCCTGCGCCCGAGAATTTGGCCTACACCGTGCAGGCCGATGGCAGCGTCAGAATCACATGGGCCAAAAACAGCCTGCATCAACGTTTTAAACTCACCTACAAAACTGCCGATGGAGAAGAACGTACCCTGTATCCCACCACCAATTCGGCTACTTTAACGGGGCTGGATTTAAGCCGAATTTATGCCTATGATGTTACCGCGTATGGCAAAGACCAACAGGTAAGTGATTTAGCGTTGGGTACGTTGAATGAACTCCAACCCTGTGACGGGTTTTCCATAGAAACCCCTAAAGTAAATGCAAATGGAGGAGCTATTTTCAATACGAGCGGCTGTTTAAATGCCCCCGGTAACGAAACCGGACAGATAACATGGTATTATCGAACCGATCAAAATGCATTAAAAAATCTGGTAGGTAATGAGCTGAAAATAGACGGAAATGGAAAAGATAAGGAGGGAGAGCCTATCGTACAGGGAATAATGAATCATGGAATCATTGCTGAGTGTAAAACATCTGCACAGGCTTGTACCTCGGAATGGAAAAATCTTGACGTGTGTTTTTGGGCGCTTTTTCATACAAAACCACCCGAGGCAATCCCATCGGAAGATGGAGTAATGACAACGATCCATTCCAACCTTGCCTGTTATGATTTGAACGGACCGGGCAGTATTCGGTGGAGCAATGGAATGACCGGCAGCAGCATCACTGTAGAGTTGAGTGCCGTTCAGGAGTATACCGCTACCTGTTATATGAAGAACGGCACAATACCCTGTGCTTCTGTTACATATTCTGTAAAAAAACAGGAATGTACCGACTTTGCCGTACTTGCTGACCGCACGTTAATCAACCGGAAGGACAATGTACTGTTGACGGCTAATTCCTGTTTTGGAACCGTTACCTGGAGTTCCGACGGCAGCGATGCGGGCATTGGCAACCGACTGTATGTGAGACCGGAAAAAACCACTGCCTATCGTGCAATCTGTAAAGCGGGACAGATCAGTTGTATAAAAGAGGTGACCGTTATGGTGGCTCCCGTTTCCTGCGCGGATTTTTCGGTGACCGCTTCCGTTACCCTCCTCAATGCCGGAGAAGCTGCCACGCTTACAGCCCTGAATTGCAAAGGGACCGTTGACTGGGGAACCGCAGGAAAAGGCCCGCAGGTGACTGTCCGACCCACCGCCACCACTACCTATACCGCTGACTGTACCTATGGAAATGCCGTTTGCCCTGCTCAGACCGTTCAACTGCAGATAAGACCGGAAAGCCCGTTTAAAATTTGGGCCAATATGTATGAAGTGATCGGCGATGAAAGGACTACGATCTATACCGGTGGTTGCGGAGCCGCAACGTGGGCCGATGGCTATACTCTCAAAGCGGAAAAACTGTCACCGGAAGGGGATATAGCACTCGCAACGCCCAAAAACCTGTCGGCGCAGGCGGGTACGTACGCCATTTCCTGTTTTTCAAATCAATGCAGTCCCGTTTGCCAAATCGGTCAAACCCAAATCATTGAAATTAAAAAACGACCCGACTGCAGCGATTTCAGGGTGGGAGCTACCCAATTCTCCCTGCCAAAGGGGGGCACAACGCTCCTGCTGAGTGTTGGATGCAGCGGAACGGTCATGTGGGATAACAATTTGGGAACCGGTCCCAACTTCCGGGTAAGTCCGGAGAACACCACGACCTATACGGCCGTTTGCAGCGATAATCATTGCCCCAAAAGTGTCACGGTCAATGTTACCGATGCGGCCTGTCAGGATTTCCTCCTGACGGTGCCCCAACCTGATTTTCCACTGAGTACGGCCGAAAAATGGATTCAGCCTGCCATTACGGGCTGTCAGGGAAACGTGATCTGGAAAGACGGGGAGGGGAAAATTCTGCCCCTGCAACAATACAACGGTGACAGGTATTACATCACGCGTTGGGACCGGACCGCTACGTATTCGGTGGAATGTGCCGCTACCGGGTGTAAACACTCCTTTACCATCAACGCTCCCGTTGCTTCGCCTTTCAGTCTTACCGCATCCCCGGCACAGATAGCCGCCGGCCAAAGTGCGGTACTGACCGCCGCCGGCTGCGACGGCACCGTCACTTGGCAGCAGGTGCCACCCTTGTTTATACTGAATGGAAACACGGTTCGTCCGAACCAAACGACGACCTATCGGGCCACCTGTCAGACAACCGCCAACAAAACCTCTTCTTCTTTTGTCACGGTTTCCGTCGTTGCCGACGCCAATTGTACGTTTGCAGCCAATGCTTCGCCTTCCCTGGTCGGCAACGACGGCAACCGCAGTGCCACCTTGGTTGCCTCGGGCTGTGCCGGAGAGGTCCGTTGGGATCAAAACGCCGGCACCGGGGCCGAAGTCTCGGTCCTGCCGGCCCAAACCACTACATATACCGCTACCTGCACGACTGCCGGCACGGCATGTACCGCCGAGGTGACCGTAGCGGTCGTGCCCTGCGAAGACTTTACGATTGATATCATCGACAACGCTGTGCTGTCGGCGGCGGGTTGCACCGGAGAGGTGTTCTGGGAGGGGCAGAACCTGAAAGCAAACACCTTCGTTCCCGCGTCGGCCGAAGCCGCGGTCTACACCGCCACCTGCCTGTCCACGGGCTGTCAGGCATTCGTTTTCTTTGCCCCGCCCCCCGCTGCTTTGCCCTGTAAAGCCTTCGTGGCCAAGGCAACTCCTAACCCTATTTATAAGGGAGAAAATGCCGTTTTCTCTGCTACGGGATGTGAAGCGGGGACGGTTCGATGGAGCAACGGACAAACCCAATCAAGCTTTACCCAAACCAACATTCGGGCGGATATTACCTACAGCGTTGATTGCTTTCTTGGTTCCGACAAAATCGCCACCGCTGAGGTAACCCTGAAAGTAATTCTGTCTGCGCCGGGAGAGGTTAAATGCAGGAACTTTACGCTCACCGCCGTACCTTTAAACGCAACGCAGGGCCCTCCTTATCCTGCCGGAACATCTTTTCAATTAACGCCCGTCAGTTGCCCGGGCAGGATAGAATGGATCGACCTTGCCGGCCCCACGGTACAACCCGATCAATCGACTTTTTATAGTGCCAATTGCTACGACGGCACAACAATTTGCAATTCCGCCTCGGTGCGAATTGACATTATCGATTGTTCGGTCTTTGAAAATCATACCGATGAAAATGTGGGGGAATCCCTTACGCTGAACAAAGACGTAGGCTATAAAGACGGGCAATGGTACACCTGTCCCGGAAAAGTCAATTGGTACGACGATGCCGGGTACACTCAACTGATTTGCTCGCTTTCGGGCCGCCAATCGGAATGCCCTCCGATTGGGTACCGGGGTCAAAACAGGGTTTATTACCATGAATGCGTCTGTACCGACGGGAAAACCCACCGGGGATCGGTGCAATTCAGGTACAGTTATAATTATTCCGGTGCCAGAAAAGAGGTCGTCAATTCTAGTGCCAATGTGGAAGCAAGTGCCTGCCTGCCGGCCTCCCTGCCCGAAGCCATGGCCGGCTACTTAACCAAACTCATTTGCGACAGCAAAGCTCTTTGGCAGGGCTCCGATCAAAAAGCCCTTGACTTTTATACGAATCTGAAAAAAGCGGTGTTGGGCAATGCAATTCTGAGCTCCTATGCACCTGATTTTGAAAAGGTAGACCCATCCGTATTGTTGGAGGTACTGAGGGCCAACGACTGCCAAGCTGCCGCCGTTGAACTGGCCAAGGCATTCTCCGGAAACGTCAGCGTGGACAATTTTAAACAGCTCATCCTCGGCACCTATTCGGGGCTGCTCGAAAAAATCATTAATGACCGCATTTATTACATTATGGCTTCGGGAAAAGCTTTTGTGCTGCCTGACGGAGCCAAACCCCGGTTCTTCCAAAGTTCCGTTTATCCAAACGGTATTTTACAGGGTTTTGAATTGGCCGATGGACGAACCTATATCGCCCGTATTTTCAGCGGGGCACAATCGGAATACAGGTTTCAGTTAATGGTCAATGGAACCTATCAAAATGAGTACATAACCCCCAACCTGACCGTTGCAGGCAATGCCAAAGCCTTTTATCTGATACGATACACCGAGGCCGGTCAATGCGGATGGCGCAAATACGTAGGGACTTACGATTTTGTTGCCCCCCAAAAAAACAATGGCGTCATACCGCCTATTGAAAGCCCTCCGGCTAACAGCCTACAAACGGATCAGGGGCTTTTGGAGTGCAGTTTAGAGGTCTATACGGCCCATTTGCAGCGTTGGCTGCAGACCAAAAATCTAACCAAAGCCACCGTTTTTGTGGCGGATTGCGGCACAGATAACGTGACCCTTGTCAATGCCGCAGGCACAAGCCCACAAGCCAACCTCACCCCCGACCAAGCCAAAACCAAAGTACAAAACCGAGATTTTACGACCGACTTTGCCATTTATGCCTGCAAACAAGCCGATGGGAAGTGGAGCATCACTCACAACTTCAAAACAGGAGCATTGGCCATTCCACAAGGGGGTAATTATACAGGCACGGTTGCCGAGGTGGAAACCCGAAGCAATGCCGCCGCCCAAACGGTAATACAAAACAACGGGGTACGCGGCCAGAGTGTGGACGATGAATTATTTTATGAAGAATTGGACATCATCAAAGCCCTCGTAACGGTAAAAGACGCTACCCTCACGCTCTGCAACGCGGCCAAAGTACCCGAGAAGTTTTGGGACAGCAACAACGCCGATTATCCGCAATCTGCTTTCCATGGCCCCACCCTGAGCGGCATTGGCGACGGAGCTATCTCCGAGCTGAAAGACATCCCCGAGTTGGTTGGCTTTGGCCTCCAAATAGCCACCGACCCCACCAAAGCCAAAGCTACCTGGAACGGTATCAAAAGCATGACCCCCGCCAAAGTAAAGAAAATGCTGTTGGGGGCTGCTGCTGATAAAATTGCTAAATATACAGGTGGCGGCAACATCATGAAACACGAGGCGGGTAAAGATGGGGTGCAATTGGCCATGTTTGTAATGGGTGCAGTAAAAAGTATTGGTACGAATGCTGCTAAGATTGCGGACTTAGAAGGTGATGTGGTTAATAAGTTAGATGAGGTAACTGACGAAACGCTTGATGCAACCGGTAATGCAGTAGAAGAAATTACCGGAAAAGAGATTAACAAAGCCCTTAAAGAAGGAAACACCGATGGCGTACTTATTGACCCAGCAGTTATAGAAAACTCAGGCATAGATGTAGCTGCGGCATCTGCCACAAAAGGCCGGAAGCTTACTTGGCCTGAACTCAAAGCCTTTTGGAAAAGAGGTAATGATTTTAATACTAAGGCAAGATTAAATATTTGGTACGATTTTGATGAGTTGTGGTTTAACCATCCAACAAAAAAATATCCAATTGGCCATCCCAAAGTAGGACAACCCATGCGATTTAGGTTAGATTCATATTCAAAACCCCAAAATGGTGTAAGAGGTAAAATTGTAAGTAGAAAGGCTACTACTTTTTCAGAAATACAAGAGAGTACTTTCTCCAAATACTTGGACGAGTTAGTTGAAAAATATGGCCAACCGGGGACTATTGCTGACAGAGCAGGTGTTGGAATTTTTGATGGCGACTTAATTTTGGAAGTTCCAGACGTGAACCTTACTTTTGCTAACAAAGCAAGGTTTGAATTTCTTGCATCTCAAAAAAATATCACAATTGTGTATAAACCAGAACTATAATGACAATAGAAACCTACAAAGAAATATTCATAGAATGCCTTGAGACATTCGACTTTGTACGTCCGTATCTTGACATGGATGCAGAATATAAAAATAGAGATTATAGCAACCTTGTAAAGGAAAAGATAGCCATTGGCGACGTTAAAAAAAAGCTAAAAGAAGTGTTTCCAAAATATAGTATTAGTAATCAACATGGAGGAATCTATCTTAGACAAAAGATAAATAACCTGTTCGTTTCATTTTTTTTTAAATTCAATGGGAATATTTTTCAACCATATTATAATATATATCTTGAAGAAGAAAAATTTGAAAATTCGATAAATCAAAATTCTTCTGGTTCAGCCATATGCAGGTATCTACTAAAAGATAATGAATATCCCATGAAAGCTAAAATATTTTCTAATGTTTTAGAATTAGTCCACCTAATAAAAAATGAGGTGTTATTTTTTGAAAAATTCACACTTGAATATATCAAAAAAGTAAGCGAAAAAGAAGTTTAGACTCATAAATAAAAAAAGCGAACCGTTTGGCTCGCTTTTTTTATTTGAAAACCAACAGCAAGTACAAAATCGGTAAAAACACTTATGAAACAGATGCACAGGGCAGGGTAACAGGTGCCAAAGGTGAATTGGATTTACAAACAGCCGAGCGGAATAATTATCAGCAACGCAAGGGCGTAACCTCCAAAGACGGTGATGTAACTACTGATCAGGGGGGCATTTAGTTGCATCAATATTCAACGGTGCAGGAGAGTAGATCAACTATGTTCCGATGTTGCAAACGCTCAACCAAGGAGCATGGAAAAGCATGGAAAATACTTGGAAAACTGCCCTACAAGCCGGCAAAAAAGTGGAAGTGGACATTAAAGTCATCTACGAAGGGACGAGTAAAAGACCGAAAAAATTTGAGATTACTTACAAAGTAAATGATGATACTTTTGAAAGAGAATTTTTTAACTAAAAACAATTATTGTATGACAGTTAATGAGATTTATTTAGAAATTGGTCAAACAATTTACAATTCAATAGAAGTGGAAGACTGGGAAAAAGCAATTTTAAATATTGAGATTCAAGAGAAATATTTAGGTACGTATTTTTATTATTTTTTAAAAAATAATGACAAAAAAAGTGTCAAACTTATCAAAGGACCGAATTTCTCCAATTTTATTTTTGAACTTCATGCTATTACCACCGAAGGGGGGCATAATCGATGGAATAAATTAGCATTTACTTTAAGTAATCAAGCAAAATTAGTTTAGATTTATTATATTGGCGACATGAGCCGAAAAGAAAAGCATATTGACCTGATAGAATCTGAACAAATTACCTTGCGGGAAGGGGCAAAATATCATCCGAAAGTGGAGTTTAGAGAAAAATGTCGTGCTCTTTTATTGAATCAGGCAGGTGTAACGATTAAACAAATTGCTACCCATCTGGATGTCAATCATAATACCGTCGGAAATTGGATAAATGCTTGGGAAACAGCAGGCATTGTTGGTCTAAATCGCAAAATAGGTCAAGGTCGTAACCCGATTTTGAGCGTCACTAACGCCAGTCATATTCAGCAATTAGACAAGGCAGTTGAGACCCATTCGCAAAATGTGAAAGCGATTCAGGCCGAATTAGTAAAAGAATTGAATACCTCTATGAGTTCAGATACGGTCAAACGCTTTTTAAAAAAAATCATTACTCATGGCGACGCATCCGTCGCTGTACGCATCAAGGCCAAAATAAAATAGTATATGCAGACAAACATGAACGCTGGAAATTATTGCTAACACTTTGGTTATTAGATTATATAGAGCTTTACTTTGCCGATGAGTCCGGCTTTACGATGCAACCCTATGTACCTTACGCCTGGCAAAAAAAAGGAATAACTCAACGTCGATTTGCCCGCAGACAGAAAAATCGCTTAAATGTATTTGGCCTGATGAGTTTGTCCGGTCAGCTAACGGTTTATCACAGTGAAGCCAATCTGGATGGTGCCTTTATTAAGAATTCCCTGGATGATTTTGCTCAAAAATCACACACTAAACCTTACGTCATTGTACTTGATAATGGCCCTATTCATCATGCGAAAGTAGTTAAAGATGAGTTGGATAACTGGGAAAATTTAGGTTTGTCTATTTTTTATTTACCTACTTACAGCCCACACTTGAATCCAATTGAAATTTTGTGGCGCTTCTGCAAATACAGATGGCTCAATAAAACACATTATAAAAGCTGGTCAAAGTTAAAAAAAGTCATTCTTTGTATTTTTAAGGAGTATGGCTCGACATATACCATCAACTTTACAGAGCTTATTATAAAAAATACCCCAATTAATATCAAGCTTAATTTTGCGTGATTACTTATATCCAGATTTTAAGTTTAATTTAGACTTTATTTGGGATCAGGAATGGCAAGATGAGGTGGATGGATATAACAATGAGTTGAAAGCGTAGTATTGTCTTTTAATCAAATGTATTTAAGCGAGCCACACGGTTCGCTTTTTCTATTACCAAATACACCATCACCTGGCAGCATGTTCCGCCTTTATTTTTCCAAAATGGAAACACCGTCCGTCCGACCCAAACGACGACCTATCGGGCCACCTGTCAAACGACCGCCAACCAAACCTCTTCTTCTTTTGTCACGGTTTCCGTCGTTGCCGACGCCAATTGTACGTTTGCGGCCAATGCTTCTCCCTCTCTGATCGGCAACGACGGCAACCGCAGTGCCACCCTGGTTGCCTCGGGCTGTGCCGGAGAGGTCCGTTGGGATCAAAACGCCGGCACCGGGGCCGTAGTATCGGCCCTGCCGGCCCAAACGACTACGTATATCGCCACCTGCACGGCGGCCGGTACGGCATGTACGGCCGAGGTGACCGTCGCGGTCGTGCCCTGCGAAGATTTTACGATTGATATCATCGACAACGCTGCGTTGTCGGCCGTTGGTTGTACCGGAGAGGTGTTGTGGGAGAGGCAGAATTTGAAAGCAAACACCTTCGTTCCCACATCGGCCCAAGCCGGGGTCTACACCGCCACCTGCCTGTCCACAGGCTGTCAGGCATTCATTTTCTTCGCCCCGCCCCCCGCTTATTTGCCCTGTAAGGCCTTCGTGGCCAAAGCGACGCCCGCCCTTGTGTATGCGCGAAAATCCACTTCCATCACTTTTGAGGCTTCCGGCTGTGAGGCGGGTACGGTTCAGTGGAGTAATGGAAAAACCGGATTTTCTTTTACCGAAAACCTTTCGCTCAAAGAAGATTTGACCTATGTAGCGGAATGTATCATAGATGGGGAGAAAGTCCCCACTTCCGTAACGGTCAAAATTTTGCGGAATTCGAGCGGAGAGCCGCTCGACCCGGCGTGCAGCAACTTCACGGCCTTTGCCAAGCCAATCAACAGCGCTCTTTCCGCTCCTTATCCCGCGGGCACCGAGTTTGTGCTGACAGCTCAGAATTGCCCCGGAAAAGTAACCTGGGACCCTTCGTTGGGGCAAGGAAACAAAGTCTCTCCCGACATAACATCATACTATACGGCCACCTGCTATAATGCCGCTCAGAGTGTTTGCGCTTCTCAGAACGTAAAGATTGAGATTCAACAGGACCTCTGTGAGACGTACGGTACACGTACTGACAAAACCGTACGATCGCTGACGCACCTGACCAATGTGGTAGGGATAAACGGACAGACCTGTCCGGGCAAGGTGATTTGGTACAGCAGAGAAGAACGTACGCAAAACTCCATCATTTGTGAACTTTCCCCCGCTAACCCTGCGTATGCGCTGGCGGAGCCGCTTGTTTATAAGGGAGAAACACTCAGTTATTCGTATTTCTATGACTGTTGGGTGGATGCCGGCAGAGTTTGCCGGGGAGATGTCAATTATATCATCAGTAATTCGGGGCAGATAGGCGGTGGCGGCAGGGTATCGGCCTACAACAGCAGTTGTTTGCCGGCCTCCTTGCCTTTGGCCATGACCGATTACCTGGCAAAACTCCTCTGCGACAGCAAACCGCAGTGGCAGGGCTCCGCTGAACGGGCACAGGCATTTTATGCCGCTTTGCAGCAGGCAATTACCGCCGACCCTACCCTGGGATCTTACCAACCCGACTTCAGTAAAGCAGATCAAAATGCCTTACTTACGGCCCTGCGGGCGGCCGATTGTCAGGCGGCCGGGCAGGAACTGTCCAAGGCCTTCAGCGGCAGTATCTCTGTCGATGCCTTCAATCAGAATGTTCGGGGAGGGTATTCAAAAGTTTTAGAATCACTTCTGATATTTAAAGGCCAATTTATTGTTTATACTCGGCATTTTATTCCTGAAACTCGTGATGGTTTTTATGCCTATCGAGGAGATGGTAGAGGATTTTCAAATGTTCCTAATGATGTCCTTGAAGAAGCATATGTTGAAGATGGAGACTGGAAGACGAATTCAGCTCGAGTAATTATTAGAAACTTGATTCATTTTGAGAGAAAAAAAATAGAAGTAAGTAGACCCTATTGCGATTTTACGGAATTGTTAGCTTTTATAAGAAAAGCTGCAGATCCGGAAGTAATAAGTAAACGACTTTCTTTTACCAATAATTTATCATATTGTAATTTAAGTTATACAGCTTCAGACCCATTAGCATTAGGATTAGCTCCTGTATTAAATTATGATTTAACTATTCAAGTAGCATATTTAGCATCTATACAAACGATTAAAGTCACAACATCTTTAGTAGGCGACCCGTATCCTGCCGGTGAAATTTTCATAGTTGATCAACAAAGTAAACAAAGCTGGTTTTTAGATACTTACTCAATTCCGAAAGAAATGGAGATTATTGCCAGTTACCCAGAAAATCATTTGCCTTTAATTAACAATGTTACTTATTTTAAGGTAGATGCTTCCGGTCGAATACGAAGCGCTGTTGATAAGCTTGGGCAACCGGTTGCATTAACGGTCTGGAACAGCTTCTTTCAAAATCGAAACCCAAGAAAATGAAAATGATCCTTAAATTTTTGTTAATCGGCGCAGGTTTTGCGCTCACTCTGATTCTGATTTGGTTCTGCTTAGTATATGATTTTAGAGGGGAAAAAATCCTGGTACCTTCGAATTATAACGGTACGTTTCTTATTTTTTACAATGTAGATGACGGTGAGGAAAAAGTGACTGATGGGTATTTTGGTAGAATTATCTTGAAAATACCTCCTAGCGGAGTTTTAGCGGTGAATTTTAAGGATTACCTATATAGAAACACACCTTTACAGAATAGGGACTATTATCTATATGATCCTTCTAATGGTAAAATTCTTGATAAATTAGCTAATGTAGAAGGAGATTTACTTAAATATTCTAACGGAAAATTCGAATTAAAATCAGCAGGCCATTTTGTTTCGTTAGATTCTTTAAATAAAAGAGGAGAACCAATTCGCGAAGAAGGGTTTCTGACTTATGCCCAAGGTTTTAGTGTAGAGGAATTAATGCGTAGAAAAAATAGCCAGCGAGAAATTGATGGAGATCAAAGTTTGAAACAACGTACGATTGTTTATAAGGCACCTTAGCCCTCTTTGGCGAAGGGGTATCCTATCTTCAGGCACCACAAAAATGAAAACAGTAATTAAATACTTGTTAGTCAGTGTGAGTAGCCTACTTGTGTTTACTCTGATATGGTTTTGCTTGGTTTATGACTTCCGAGGCGAAAAAATATTGATTCCTTATGATTATCAAGGCACTTGCATCATTTTCTATAATGTGCATGATGGTGAAATAAAGAAAACAGACGGTTATTTTGGGAGAATAATTCTAAAAATACCAGCAAACGGTGTATTAACGGTTAACTTTCAAGATGCAGTCAGTAGAAAAACTCCCATCTATAATCGAGAGTACTATTTATATGATACCAAGACAGGCGGTGTTATTTCTCAAATAACAGTAGGCGAGTTTGATATAAACAATAATATGCTTTTAGTTACAGCCCCAATAGCCGTATTTTCGTCAGATAAAATTCCTCCTACTCGCTTTGAATCTTTCCGTTTATTTCAGCATAAGGAGTTTCAATTTTTTAACAAAAAAGTTGATTTAGAAAATACATTTATAACAAAAAAAATAGTATATGAATAAACACTAGCAGGGATTGGCTATGTGTCTTTATTGAACAACACGGCCCACTTCAAGCATCTAACGCTGAGCGTATTAGAAGTTCAAAGGGTTTCGCTACGAAGAAAACGGCGTGTGCGGCTACCGTCAATACGAAGATTCCTATGATTTTCCCGTCAAGACCACCAATACCGTCCTGCCTGATTTAATCCAACCCAATACCACCCCTACGGTAGATAAACGTTTTGATGCCTGCGAGCAGGTAAGGGTGGTGAAGATTGAGGGCAATAGCTTCCGCATTAAAACCACCAATGGCCGCGTGACGGTAGAAGGCACCTGGCAGACCTTTGGCGAGTGCGCTTACTGCCCTGAGGCAGCAGAGAAAGCCCTACAGGCGGCCCTGCAAAAAGCCCGTGACCGCAACGGGGGCAGCATCACCGAAAGTACGCTGATTGTGGAAGGCATCACCAAAACCTACGGTTCGGCGGGAGAAATCACCTATCAGAATATGAAGCTGATGGACATCCTGAAAAATTTGGCCACCACTTATAACAGCCTGTTGGATAAAGCCAAAGTTCCCGAAGAGGTCTGGCTGCCGGGGAAGGAGTTTTATGTCCGAGACGCCAAAGGCATTATCGCAGGTACGCTTGACGGAGCCGCCTCAGAAGCCACTGACAAAGCCCAACTCATCGGTTTGGGGCTGACCGTAATGGCTGATCCCGAAGCAACGTGGGAGGCCTTAGTTTCCTTCAAAAAAGAATTGGATTGGACCAAAGCAGCCACCATTGCCAAAACAATGGCACAAGGCTTGGTGGGATACGATGCTACTGAGTTTGACAAAGGCGGCAGCTACCAAGGGCATGCCACGGGCAAAGTAGCCGGTACTGTTGCGTTCAATATGGTCACGGGTGGCATTGTGCTGAGTATGATCAATAAAGTGCCCGACCTATTGGAGCTATTAGGAAAAGTCATCAAAAAGTTGGAAGACCTCAATTGGTCAAAGGCGGATATTGATGCTTTTACACTGGATTTCCAAAAATCAGAAGACTTACTCAAGAAGTTTGACAGTGGTGAGATTGACCCACAGGTCTGGAAGGCGTTGAAAGATGAAGGAATAGACATAGCCAAACGAACCGCCCCCGAAATTTTGGAAACCATGAGTAAACATTTCAAAGATGTTGACTTCTTGACCAAACTTGGAGGAAGTGTTGAGGCCGGAAAAGCCAAATATGCTCAAATTGTCAAAGAATATGCAGGAAAATGTTCGACATGTGGAAATCAGGGCTATAAAAATCTACCCGATACGCCCGACTTATACTTGAATTCGATGTTTGCCTACACCAAGAAATTTGGCGGAAACAACATAGAGGGTTTTGAAATACCCGCATTCACCGGGCAACCATTCAGCCAAGATGGATTTTATCACATGATGAATCATATGAATGCCAACGTTGACCCCTCTAAGGTTAAAAAAGTAGATATGACCTTTGAAGATGAACTGGGAGAATCATTACCTTGCAGAGGTGGAAGTGGAGCATCCTCTTGCTTTGATGTGCAAATGAAAGATGGTGAAATACCCAAGTTTTATGAGTACAAAAGTGTAGGTACAGTAAAACTTACGCTAAATCAATTTCTAGCTTATTTGAGTAACATTAACTCACTTTCGGAGCTTCGATACATCTTCAACGCCCAAAAGCTTACCACCGAACAGGCAAAAGAGGGAATGAAGGCGTTTTTGATAAAAAATGCCTTCAACTTGTATAAAAGCACTGACAACGGTGGAATAGGCCTGGATAAATGCAAAACGTTATTTGGTGATGAAATGACAACACCACAAAAACTAATCGCGAAATTAGATACTCAGGAAGGGTTTGAGGAACTTTTAACATTTGTAGAAGCAAAATGAAAAAAATCAGAGAGTTTAACCAAATATCTTTTTTTAAGAATGAACCATCAGGGCTCTTCATTCAGGGCAGGGAAATAAATAGTTTCCTGAATGATGATTTTGACGAAATATTTACCCTGCCTACACTGCTCGATTATCAAGTTGTGGACTGTCGGGATTATTACTTAATCACTACCAATTTTGAATATACAAAGATTTACAGAGAAGGTGATGAGGTATTAAAACTGTACAACTATGGTTACCTGCTAAATCATGAAAATGTATTTCTATTGGAAAATTATGAAACAAATGTGATTCAATTGTTTGATATAAAATCTAATATTTTTTCACCTACATATATTAAAAAATGGGGACAGCCCTTCTGGGGTACATCTCTGTTTATTAAGGAAAAAAAAGTTTTAGTTTCCTACTCCCTCACCGATTTTAGCCCCCTGTGGCAATACGAATTGCCCGAAAGTCTTTATAATTGGACAGATGGGGGAGGCTACGCACATAAAGGAGAAATAGAACGAATTATAGGCATTTATGAAGAGATACTTTGGGTATCGCTGAATTCGGGTAGATTATTGGGCATTAATGCCGGTACTGGCGTTCTGTTGTATAATATTTCACAGCCCAATCAATACCCTGAAGGTTATGTTTTCAGAGAAGAAACCAAGTACTTATGGTATGGTCGGCATTGGCAATTAGACAGCCAAAAAGGTATCTTATTTGGACTAACGAGTTGTTATTATTTTGAGTTAGACCTCAATAAACCCAATGAAACCTTTGCCCTATATGATATTTCAGCTACTTGTGAACAACATAGAATCAAAGCCAATATGCCCGTTTTAGAGTGGTCTTGGCAAGGCGATGAAATATTTTTCGGGGAAACAGATTTTGGAAAAGGAGCATCTTATGCAGGCATTTTCAATCGTCAAATCCGCCAAATCACATGGACAAGTCGAGAATTGGGCGAGGAAGGAGTTTTTAAAGGAATCAATAAAATCGAATATCAAGCTAACAGGCTCTACGTCCTAGACCGAGCCGGTACCCTGCATATTTTTGAGAGAGACAGTCCCGCCGGCTAGCGGGACTTTTTTTGTTGCTTTTCAGCCAAAAAAGTTCTTTGGTATTTCACCTATTACTGCTCAATAAGCATATTGATGAATTTCAAGGCTTTGATGGTTTTGATAAAAGTATAAAGGATGCTATAACCAACGCAAACCCTGCGGTGCAGGACGGTTTCTGGCATGGCATGAAAGTCACTGAGGCATTAGGGTATAAAAAAACGGATGTCAGCAAGTTTGATATGGAATTTGAAGCAGAAGGGCTACCCTGTGAAAAATGCAAATTTGATTTGTTACTTAATGCTGATGCTGCTAACCCTAATAATTTGCTGTTGGTAGAGTTTAAAAGTTATCAGGATGTTACGAAAATTTCGTTAGACCAGTTCAAAAACTACCTCAGTTCAGTGATTGGATTACGTCAAATGAAGTACATCTTCAACGCCCAAAAGCTCACCACCGAACAGGCAAAAGAGGGGATGAAGGCGTTTTTGATAAAAAATGCCTTCAACTTGTATAAAAGCACTGACAACGGCGGAATAGGCCTGGATAAATGCAAAACGTTATTTGGTGATGAAATGACAACACCACAAAAACTAATCGCGAAATTAGATACTCAGGAAGGGTTTGAGGAACTTTTAACATTTGTAGAAGCAAAATGAAAAAAATCAGAGAGTTTAACCAAATATCTTTTTTTAAGAATGAACCATCAGGGCTCTTCATTCAGGGCAGGGAAATAAATAGTTTCCTGAATGATGATTTTGACGAAATATTTACCCTGCCTACACTGCTCGATTATCAAGTTGTGGACTGTCGGGATTATTACTTAATCACTACCAATTTTGAATATACAAAGATTTACAGAGAAGGTGATGAGGTATTAAACCTGTACAACTATGGTTACCTGCTAAATTATGAAAATGTATTTCTATTGGAAAATTATGAAACAAATGTGATTCAATTGTTTGATATAAAATCTAATATTTTTTCACCTACACATATTAAAAAATGGGGACAGCCCTTCTGGGGTACATCTCTGTTTATTAAGGAAAAAAAAGTTTTAGTTTCCTACTCCCTCACCGATTTTAGCCCCCTCTGGCAATACGAATTGCCCGAAAGTCTTTACGATTGGGCAGACCGTTTTGGTACAAACTACAAAGCGGAGATAGAACGAATTATTGGGGTTTATGAAGATATTTTGTGGGTAGCTCTCAGTTCGGGTAGGCTGTTGGGATTGTCTGTTGGAAATGGCAAAACTCTATATGACCTCGCTGCCCCTGCTAATTTTGAAGAGTATTTCCCCAATTCCCCCCTCCAATTTGGGGCTAATCATTCGCAATTAGACGGTCAAATAGGTAAGCTTTTTGGTCTAAGACTAAATTATTACTGGGAAATTAATTTATCCAATCCAACCAATGAATATATTTTGTACGATATTACAGAGACACTCAAAGAAAAACAGCTAACAGCTAAACATATAGAATATAGTACTTGGCAAGGAGATGAAATTGTTTTTTATGAGTGGAGTTTTGCCCAAGACCCCTCTTATGCAGGCATTTTCAATCGTCAAACCCGCCAAATCACCTGGACAAGTCGAGAATTAGGCGAGGAGGGCGTTTTTAAAGGAATTCATAAAATCGAATATCACCAAAACCGGCTTTATGTCCTGGACCGAGCCGGTACACTTCGCATTTTCGAGAGAGATAGCCCCGCATAGTCGGGGCTTTTTTTGTGCCACTCTGGGATAAAAACTTCTTTGTTCAAAGCCTTCGAGCTTCCGCAGGGAGCCACGCCTTTGTTTTTTAAAGAGGTAAAATACCCCCAAGGCACACTGCATGGCTTTGAACTGGCCGACGGGCGGCGTTTCTACGCCCAATTGGATGGTCCCGGCACCAATATGTACGGCTATGTATCCCAATTGGACAACGTCACCAAATTTCAAAACCCGATGCCGCCTGCCACAGGACGCCAAAAGGCCTATCTGCTGTTTCGCTACGAAGAAAACGGCGTGTGCGGCTACCGTCAATACGAAGATTCGTATGATTTTCCCGTCAAGACCACCAATACCGTCCTGCCTGATTTAATCCAACCCAATACCACCCCTACGGTAGATAAACGCTTTGAAGCCTGCGAGCAGATAACGGTGGTGAAGATTGACGGCAATACCTTCCGCATCAAAACCACTAATGGCCGCGTGACGGTAGAAGGCACTTGGCAGACCTTTGGCAAGTGCGCTGACTGCCCTGAGGCAGCAGAGAAAGCCCTACAGGCAGCGCTGCTAAAGGCCCGTGACCGCAACGGGGGTAGCATCACCGAAAGTACGCTGATTGTGGAAGGCATCACCAAAACCTACGGTTCGGCGGGAGAAATCACCTATCAGAACATGAACCTGATGGACATCCTGAAAAACCTCTCCAAGACTTATAACAGCCTTGTGGACAAGGCCAAGGTGCCCGAAGCCGTTTGGAAACCACAGGAAGACCTGCCGGCTGAAGAGAAGAATTTCATTGTGCAGGATAAAACGCGGGTGATTTCGGGGGCCTTGGATCAGGGGATTGAGGAGGCCAGAGACCTGCCCGAATTGGTGGGTATGGGACTGAAAGTAGCCTCCGACCCACAAGGGGCATATGATGAACTGAGCACATTTACGCAGCAAATGAGTTGGCAAAAAGCCAAAGATTTTGCCAAAGAAGCGGCCAAAAGTACGGTACAGTACGATTATCTGACCAATCCCAAAAACGAGTACAAACTTTATGGTACGGGACGTTTGGGGGTATCCATTGTCAAATTAGCCGCAGGCGGAGCCGCGCTCAAGTTTGCGGCCATGGTCAAAAAATCTCCTGATTTCTTGACCTTATGGAATAAGCTGAGAGATAAAATGGATAACCTCAACCGGACCCAAGCTGATAAAGACCGTATAATTATTCCGGTGCCTACTTCCTACGGATAAGCGACGCAAAAATTCACCAAACCGTAAAGTTTCAACTACATTATACTTGCACTGATGATAATGCTTAAGGATGAGCAAAAATCCTTTAAAACTACCGATAATTCGCTAAAGATGTTCATGAGGGTAGGAGAAAAAGGCAGTCTAATTATTTTATGGCGTTTTGTATATTATCTCTGCATAAGCTAAAAGAGCATTACAAGCATAAAGTTATCAAAATTAAAGCCGTTAATGATGAATCAACGGCTTTAAAATTAGTAGTAAATTTATCGTTTTAGATTTCTCTACTTCCCCGAAAACGAATACGGAAAACTGCTTGGCTGCGCACCTCGGGTTTGATTGGGTTGCGCCGACATTTTGAAATCCAGTGTGCCGCCCTGTTGGAGCGCATGGTGTTCTAAATAATTCAGCGTGTGTGGCTTACCGTTGAATGTCACTTGGTCTACGTACACTTGTTTTGTGCCGTTTTCGGGAGCGTTGATGGTGAGTTTTTTGCCGTTTTCAAAAGTCATGGTCATGTGCTTGAACAACGGACTGCCGATCACGTATTGCGTGGTGCCGGGGCAAACGGGATAAAAACCGAGCGCGCTGAATACGTACCAAGCTGATGTTTGGCCGTTGTCTTCGTCGCCACAATAGCCGTCGGGCGTGGGTTGGTAAAGTTTGTCCATGATCTGACGGATCCAATACTGTGATTTCCACGGCTGCCCGGCGTAGTTGTACAAATACGGCATGTGCTGAATCGGCTGATTGCCGTGAGCGTATTGGCCCATGTTCATGATTTGCATCTCGCGGATCTCGTGAATCACAAAACCGTAATACGATTCGTCAAAAACGGGTGGCAGGATAAACACGCTGTCGAGTTTTTGGGCGAAAGCGGCGTTGCCGCCCATGAGTTTGGAAAGGCCGTTGATATCGTGAAAAACTGACCACGTATAGTGCCAACTGTTACCTTCCGTAAACGCATCTCCCCACTTGTAAGGACTGAAAGGTTTCTGAAAATCGCCGGCTTTGTTGCGTCCGCGCATGAGTTTGGTCTGGGGGTCGAACAAATTACGGTAGTTTTGATTGCGCTTGGCAAAAAGTGCTATTTCACTTTCGGGACGTTTGAGGATTTTTGCCAATTGCCAAATACAAAAATCAGCGTACGCATATTCCAACGTCCGGGCCGCATTTTCGTTGATTTTAACATCGTATGGCACATAGCCGAGTTCATTATAATACTCGTGGCCAAAACGCCCCACAGAACTCAACGTTCCGGCATTTTCGGTGTTTTTCAGAACGGCTTCGTAAAGCGTATTAATGTCATACCCGCGAATTCCTTTGATGTAGGCATCGGCGATCAACGAGGCGGAATTGGAGCCGATCATACAGTCGCGGTGGCCGGGACTGGCCCATTCGGGCAAAAAACCGCTTTCTTTGTACGCGTTTACCAATCCTTCCATGATTTGGCTGTCAAGGGTTGGGTACATCAGCGTAAAAAACGGAATGGCCGACCGGAATGTATCCCAAAAACCGTTGTCGGTAAACATATATCCCGGCAAAACCTGACCATTGTAAGGACTGTAATGCACCACTTTGTTTTGTGCGTCAAATTCATAAAACTTACGCGGAAACAACAACGCTCGGTACAAACACGAATAAAACGTGCGAATTTGCGTGTCGGTACCGCCGTCTACGGTCAACCGCCCCAATTCCTGATTCCACGCCTTTTGGCCTTTCTGCATGGTAGTGGCGAAATCGTCATTGCTCAATTCCCGCGTCAGATTCAGGGTTGCCTGCTCGGCACTGATAAACGAGGAAGCCACTTTGATGTGAACCACTTCTCCCTGCTTGGTTTTGAAACCGATCACGGCACCAACATGTTGGTCTTTTTGCTCAAGATTTCCTTTGGACAATTTTTGGTCTGACCAAGTGGCATTGTAAGTAAACGGTTTATCAAAACGTAATTCAAAATAATTTCTGAAATTGAGCGGAACGCCACCGCTGTTTTGAGTGCTGTAGCCGATGATTTTCTGTTGTTCCGGAATGATCTTAATGTAAGAACCTTTGGCAAACGCATCAATAACCACAAAGGCACTGTCGGTTTTGGGGAAAGTAAGACGGAATTGCGCGGCGCGCTCGGTAGGAGCGATTTCAACCTGCGTATCGTGGTCGGCCAGATAAACGCTGTAATAATGAGGTTTAACAACTTCTGCTTTGTGCGAGAACCAACTTTGGCGGGCTTCTTCCGTAAATTTTAATTTTCCCGTGACAGGCATGATCGAAAACATACCATAATCATTGATCCACGGGCTTGGTTGGTGGGTTTGTTTGAAGCCGCGAATTTTATTTGAGGTATACATATACATCCAACCGTCGCCGTTCTTGCCCGTTTGCGGACACCAAAAATTCATTCCCCAGGGAGTGGCAATGGCGGGGTACGTGTTACCGGCCGAAAGCTCGTGTCTGGAATCTGTACCCATCAACGGGTTGACCCATTGAGTGTAATCTTTGGGAGAAACCTGTGCAAAACCTGTTTGCACTATGAAAAGAGCCAAAAATAAAGGCCGAAGTAAAGTTTGCATAAGTAGTAGAAGGATTTGTCGGTGCGATTTTACAACAAAATCACCGAATCACGTTCAAACTTCCCGTCAATTTATACTCTACTTCCCGCAAATAGATGTGATAATAATACGTGCCGACCGGCACGAGGTCGCCGTTCCATCGCCCATCCCACGGTGTTTCGTAACCTTTGTTGCTAAATACTAAATTGCCCCAACGATTAAAGATCTCTACGGTACAATTGGGGAAGTCGCGGATACCGGCAATTTCCCATGAATCATTGCTGCCGTCGTTATTTGGAGTGAATCCGTTAGGTATAATGAGGTCAATGACAGTAACAACTACTTCCGCTTCCGCTACGCAACCTTGCTCAGTAGTAACTGTAACTTTATAAGTGGTGGTACGGTCGGGACTAACGACGGGATTTAGCGATTGCGGATTGTTAAGGCCAAGAGTTGGAAACCATACAACCGTTGAGTTGAGCGGCAAAAGGGTTTTGATTTGCACACTGTCTCCCCGTAGAACGGTTAATTTTTTAGAAACCTCGATCCGGGGAGGCGGAGCAATGGAAGCGTTTTTGATATCTCTTGCCGAGCAACCCTGTTCATTGGTGTAAGTATAAGTAATGGGATACGTGCCGGACGCCAGATCCTGACTCACAAACCGGTTTCCTACCACACCCTGTCCGCTGAATGTTCCTCCGGCGGGAGTACCTGACAAGGTAACTGCCTGTAAACTTGACGTGCATAATGAAGGGATAGAATCAAGAACTACTTTGGGCGAAGGCTTGACAATAACGTTAATGGAAACAGAATGCGTAGTGCATTTAGTGGCAGTATCGTACACGGCCACGGAATAACGCCCTGATTGTGTGGGAATAAATTCATTTTCAAAAGCATTAAACAGCGGAGTTTCTTCCTGATACCAAGCATAATCGTAGCCATTATTGCGAGGCGTAATGAGTTTTACGGAGTCATTGGCGCAGAAAACAGGCGTTCCGGAAATAGTTAGTGAAGCGGTCGGTGCCGAAATAAGCTTAATCACGACGCTGTCTTTTGCAACGCATTTAGTGTTTCCGTCCGTCACAGATACACTATAGGTTCCGGGCTGTTTTACGTTAGGAAAAATTTGACTCGAGTTTCCGGTTTCAATGCCGTTCTGTAGCCACTTAATACTTGCGTTTGCGGGCAGCCCAATGCTCAGATTAGTGCTGTCGTTGGAGCATAAAGGCAACGGACGGCTTGACGAGATACGGACCTCGGGAGCACTTTTTACCGTTATGCGAGAAGAGTTTGACGTTGACTCTTCTGTTCCGCAGCTTTCGGCAAATCGCTTTACAATGGTATAATTGCCTGATTGATAAATGCCTAAAGAAAGCGAATTTGCATCGGCAATGGGTTGGTCATCCTTTAACCATTGGTAAGCCCATTGAGGATTTTCGTCGTTGGCTTTCAGAACCACGGAATCGCCTTTGCACATCTCTACGGATGAAACATGGCCGGCCGAAGATTGATAAACAACAGAGGGCGAAGCGGTTAATATTTCAATAAAAACGGGCGCTGGGGTCGAAGAGATACAATCCACGACGTTAAAGACAAATTCTCGGCGTACTTCGCCCACTTTTACACCCTGTTTCCATTCTTCGCAGCGAACAGCAAACGCAAACAGGCCTATTTGAGATGCATTGACATGAATTTTGCCCGTTTTAGCGTCAATGCTGAGCGGATGTAGCCCGGAAATAGCCCTGGTACTGTCGAAACCGTTGGCCCAAATGGCGCGGGCATAAGGTCCTGCTTTGGATTTATCAGGAAAAGTACCTCCTTGATCGGCAGAGCCAATGAGCGGTGTTACAATGCTGTAGCGTAATTCATTTCCCGCGGTGCCGGTTGCCCCAAAATCTGCTTCAAAGTTTTTTCCAACGCAGACGTATTTAACTTCCGGCGTTTTAAATTGAGGCAAACCGGCCGGAATGCCACTCACCGGAATTTCGGCATAAAAGGCTAAACCGACTTTATTGGGTGTTTGGATATTAACAATGCCTCCATTACGACAACATTCTTCCCACGCAAAATAGGTTCCTGCCGGGTCATTGTAATTAGTGGCCGAGAAAGTCACCATTGCAGTGTAGCGAGCAAGCGTTATCTTGGATTCGCGCGGATTGGGTACGCAACGGGCATTGGAATATGGGATTTCCTGAAGTGCAGAACGGGTAAGCGTAAAATCTTCGATGCGCGTGTTGGCGCTTTTCTTAAACGAAGAAATAAAAGCTTTGTCGTCAACACTGCCGAGTACGCCGTCGTAGATCAGCGTTAAAGTGAGAAGATAATTGGTAGAAGTTGGGCTTTGTTTGGTAAGCGCAATATCCCCGCCGATGATGTGACTTGCCCACGCCCCCGCACTCCATAGCATCAATAGCCCGCACAAAATCCGGCACTTCATGTAAGTCAGTTCGTAGTTGAAATGATAGGTGAATAAATAAAATCTCCCGCTGACTGCCAATAAATTACGCCATTGTGTTTTTCAAAATGACGAATTTCGTTTTTAAATCTTTACAACTATTGTTCCAAAATAGAGCGTCTCTAAAACGTAATCGCATCACCGACCTGAATACCGTATTTATCACAATATCCGCCGTTTACTTCCACTACGTATTGTGCATCGCCAAAAGAAGGAAGGCTTTCTTCGGAATAGGGTTTCGCCCTTTTTTGAATGGAAACGATCTTTTTGTTTTGGTCAACATAAATGATGTCCAACGAGATCATGGTGTTTTTCATCCAAAAGCTTTGCGGAACGGCCTGTTCAAAAACGAATAACATTCCCACTGAGTCTGAAAGATAAGGCCTAAACATCAATCCCTTTTGGCGTTCGGTCTCATTTTCGGCAATTTCTACGTCGATTTTACGGAATTTTTTACCGCCTTTCAAAAATACCACTTCACCTTCCTTAACAACACCCCCTTCAGTAGCAGCAGGAGCCGTTGACGAAGCCGCAGACCCGTTCTCCGTCGAAACTGACTCATTACGGTTGGAAATAAGCAAGGGCCTCAGAAGGTATAAAGCCCCTGCCAATACAAAGACAGCCAATAAAATATAACTAACGTACGAACGACGATTCTGCATAAAAGACATTGATAACGTTGGACAATAACTATTGGACTGCTTTAAAAATTATTCTTCATACGCCCAGTCGATCCGATGTTTCATGTCTCGGATGACTAAGTTTTGAGCCTTGAAATAAGAACGAACCTGATCTACCTTGTCGTATTGTTGGGCAGATTTGTATTCACGATACAGGTCGAGCATACCGCTCAGCACTGAATTGTTTTCAAGTTTTTCTTCTTTCAACCCCAACACTTCTTCCGTAAAAGTTACGTATTTTTCTTTCAATAGTGCAAATCCTTCCTCACCCAAAGCCGCAGGGTCTAATTGGTTGAGATAGATCATGTTGACGTATTTCAACAAATTAAATAACTGCGCAATGGCTACGGCTGTGTTGAGATCATCGTTCATGGCATCATAAAATCCCTGAACCGTTTTTTTGATATCAGCCACTTTCTTTTCATCTATTTGGACGCCGGGCGTTGATACCTTTAAGCCTGAACCATTGGACGAACTTTCTACCTCAGCGGGAATGTAAGTCAATGATTTGATGGCCTTAAGCCCGTTGATGATACGTTTGTAAGCCTTTTGAGAACCTTTGAGGGCATCATTGGAAAAATCAAGCGTGCTTCGGTATTGGCTTTGCAGCATGAAAAACCGCGAAGTCATGGGACTGTACGCCTGATCGAGCAACGGGTGATTGCCGGAAAATAACTCTGCCGGTAAAAATGAATTACCCAACGATTTCGACATTTTTTGCCCATTGACCGTCAGCATATTGGAGTGCATCCAATAACGTACCGGTTCCGTTCCGTTCAAGCCTGTTCCCTGCGCGATCTCGCATTCATGGTGCGGAAATTTCAAGTCCATGCCTCCGCCGTGAATGTCAAATTGTTTGCCTAAGTATTTGGTACTCATGCAGGTACATTCCAAATGCCATCCCGGAAAGCCTCTTCCCCAAGGAGATTCCCATTGCATGATGTGTTCGGGAGCGGCTTTTTTCCAAATGGCGAAATCAAGTGGATTACGTTTTTCGGAAGTACCTTCCAATTCACGGGTTTCGGTAAAAAGGTCTTCCAATACCCGCCCCGAAAGCTTCCCGTAATTATTCCCGTTGGCATTGTATTGATTGATATCAAAATAAACCGAGCCGTTGGATTCATACGCCAGTCCTTTGTCGATCAGGTCTTTGACAGCTTCGATTTGCTCGATCAAATGGCCCGTTGCGGTAGGTTCTATGCTGGGCGTACGAAAATTAAGTTGATCCAATACCTGATGAAAATCGTTGGTATAGCGCTGAACGATCTCCATGGGTTCCAACTTTTCCAGTTTCGCCATCCGTCCGATCTTGTCTTCTCCTTCATCACCGTCGCCGACAAGGTGACCCACGTCGGTAATATTGCGCACATAACGGACTTTATAGCCAATGTGCGTCAGGTACCGAAAAAGAATGTCGAACGTCAGGAAGGTACGGACATTGCCCAAGTGTACGTAATTATAGACCGTAGGGCCGCAAACATACAAGCCTACGTGCGGCGGGCTGAGCGGTTGGAAAAGTTCTTTTTGGCGGGCAAGCGAATTATAGATTTTGAGTGGTTGTGTCATGATAAGATAATACTGAATACTGGTTTATGAAATTGATTTTCTGAAACGCAGTATCAGCAACATCGAAAAAGGCCAACCCGAAGAATTTTCAAAAACATAGCAGGAGAAAATGTAATTTAACCGCAAAACTAACAATTTGTTGCGGGTTCTTTTACAAATTCGGTGCCGGAAGTTCGGTATTTAAACATGGCCACGTAACTTTACCGCATGAAAAAACCTTTTATCGTTGGAATCACGGGCGGGAGTGCATCGGGAAAGACCTATTTTCTTAACAGCCTGATGGGCGCTTTTGGCGAAGACGAGATCTGTCTGATTTCGCAAGACCATTATTACCGCGCTCGGCACGAAGTGCCGGTCGATGAAAACGGGGTTCATAACTTTGATCTGCCCTACGCCATCAATCACCGTAAATACGCCGAGCACATTATTGATCTTCGGGAGGGCAAGACGGTTGAGCAGTTGGAATATACCTTTAACAATCCTGCCATTATTCCGCAGATGCTTACGTTCAGGCCAACGCCGATCATTGTGGTAGAAGGAATTTTTGTATTTTACTTCAAAGAAATTGCGGAGTTGTTGGATCTGAAGATATTTATTGACGCCAAAGAGCATATCAAACTTAAACGCCGCATTATCCGCGATCAGGTAGAGCGTGGCTACGATCTTACCGATGTGTTGTATCGTTGGGAAAACCACGTATTTCCAACATACGAGCAATTCATAAAGCCCTCAAAGGCAGACGCAGATATAATTATCCCTAACAACCGACATTTTCATCGCGGTTTGGAAGTGGTAAAAGCATTTTTGAAAAGCAAGATCGAACCTTAACGGAAATCAGCCGGCTCGGCATTATAATTCCCAAATAGTGGGATTATTATGCCGACGAAGATGTTTTCCCATCTCCATCCAGAAGGCCATCACCAGGTATACAATGATGGGAGAACCGAAGGTCAAAAAACTGGCGTATATAAAGTAGAGTCGGATACTGCTTGCCGAGATATTAAATATTTCTCCAAGGCGAGTACAAACGCCAAACACGTGGTTTTCAACAAAATAGCGGAAACGGTTCATCGCGTTTTTTAAGGTTTGAAAACGAAGGTAGTAAATCTATTCTTTAAAGTCAAGCATCTGAATAACAGAGCCTACGACTTGACTTCTAACAATTATTTTATATTTTTGTTTTAGCTCGGCATAAAACTTCATTCTCATAGCAAGACAAAGTAAGTCTTGGCGTGTGCCTAATTTTGAGCGTTCAAGCCTTTTGCTCAACGATTAGTTCTGCCACTGTCTTTGTTATGTTGGTGAAAGTGAGGTAATTAACGGCTGTTTGTTTAATTATTTCTTTCATTTTTTTAATTATTGTAGTAAAATGCAAACAGGAACAGTAAAGTTTTTCAATGAAGCCAGAGGGTATGGTTTTATTGTGGACGATGAATCTCAAAAAGAAATTTTTGTACACGTAACGGGCTTGGGCGGGGTCGTTATCCGCGAAAAAGACCGCGTAGAGTACGAAATCGTTGATGGTAAAAAAGGCTTGAACGCTACTAAAGTGAAGAAAATTTGATTTTTTCTTTACCCAGGAACGGTACGGGGAACTCTGGCAAGAGCTCCCCGTTTTTTTTGGGTCTACGCGTAGGGGCAGGCCTTGCGTCTGCCCGGTATCGCGTATAATTTGCAAGTAATTCAGCGTTAGCAAGGGCAGACGCAAGGCCTGCCCCTACAGGTTACAAATCGCGCTCAATGATTTCGTTGGTCTTTTTATCCTTCAATATCACTTTGTGACGACCGTCGTGTGTTACTTCTTCTTTGATCAAATAATAATCAGCGTCGTAATCAATTAGCGTTGTGACCGGCGTAAGGCCTTCCTGACCGCGCCAAACGGGTAAATCGACGGGTTCCCAAAGTTTGGTTTTGGCTGATTTATAAGCCGCGTCGATAATAGCATTGACAACATAGCCATCATAAAATGTTTCGGCAGGCTCTGTGCCTTCTTCTACCGACCGAAACATGTCGGTAAACATGTGATTGTAGCCCAGTTCGTTAACTTCATCACCTACCGGAAAAAGCCACCCCGTATTGCTTTCTGCTTTTTCAGCCACGTAATCGCCGCCTTTTCCTGTTGTAAATACTTCAAAACCGGTCCGCAGAAAGTTATTCATCCATATGGTTCCTTCGGTTCCCATTACCTCGTCGCGCAGGTCCATGCCGCCGCGAAATGTCCAACTTACTTCAAATTGACCGATGGCTCCATTTTCGTATTTGACAAG
Organism: Runella sp.; assembly: GCF_965279615.1. NCBI lineage: Bacteria > Pseudomonadati > Bacteroidota > Cytophagia > Cytophagales > Spirosomataceae > Runella > Runella sp. Next base: position 4,721,697 of record NZ_OZ257252.1, read on the forward strand.
CGCAATGGCGTGGTCTTCGGCTTCAATGGGTTTTACCTGAGTGGCTGCCCAGCACATCACTTCTACGGGTTTGATGTCCTTTCCAATAAAATTTCGGGCAATTTCGATGCAATGGCAGCCCAGATCAAGGATACAGCCACCGCCCGCCATTTCTTTGTCCCAGAACCAGTTGCTGTGCGGACCGGGATGCGTTTCTCTTGACTTTGCCCACAGAATACGTCCCAAAGCTCCATTTTCTACCATTTGCTTTGATTTCAGGAACTTTGGAGTGTAACATAGATCTTCCAGATAACCGCCAAATATTCCCGCATCTTCGACGGCCTGCATCATGCGCAGGGCTTCGGCACCATTTCTTCCCAAAGGTTTGGTGCTTACAACTGCCTTTTTGTGTTTTACGCAAAGCATTATGGCGGTTTCGTGCAGGTTATTGGGCAGAGCTACACAAATCATTGTCACGTCAGGGTGCGCAATTACCTCTTCCATATCCGTTGACCAAAATGTGCACCCATAATCAGTCGCAAATTTTTGTGCACTTTCTTCGCGGCGGGCATAAATGGCCACGACGCGGTCACGGCCGCGCTGGCCGTGGATGGATTCTGCATAAAAACGTCCGATAAAGCCCGAACCAAGCATGGCAATCTTTTGCATAAAATCTGATCGTTGACGGTGAAAAATATTTTTATAAAAAAAGCAATTAACCTAAACTTTTTAATGGTGGTTTTTTGTTCGTACTTTTGCAATATAGTTGCAAATAGGCATGACAAGAATTATTTCGATAACATTAAATGTAGGATTAACAGGGCTTGTGCACCTGTTGTGTTGCTGGTTACCCTTATTGGTTGTTTTGTTTAACGGCGCTTCCATCGCGTGGCTTGCCGAATACCGTATTCCCCTGATCGCATTGCAGTTAGGGGCGTTGGCGTGGTCTTTCTATGATCTATATTTGCGCCATTCACACGAAGCGGCTTTGTTTGAGAAAAAAGTGTTTTGGGTAGCGGTGGGCCTTACGGTTGTGTTGAATCTAATTCCTCATCGGTATTTTCAGGCAGAAGAAGGTCGTTTGGCTCAGGCGCAGATGGAACGTATTCGCTCTACAAGGGTTGCTCAATTTGAGCTGAAAACCCCATTAACATCGGTAGAAAAGTTAAATAATACGCTTCAATCTGTAGAAGGTGTAGTACCTTCGCAAATCAAACTGAATGACGAAGTGGTTTCGGTGCGTTATTATTTAGGAAAAACGTCCGATGAAGCTATTTTGGCTACACTTCGGAAGCAGGGCTATCAAGTTTCAATGATCGACTAACCAAAGCTACTTTTACCATGACAAAACACGCTTATTCGCTGCTTACCCTTTGCGGCGTGCTTCTCAGTGCCTTTTTATTTTCTGCTTGCGGTGACAAAAAAGACCCCAAAATGGAAGAAGCCGGCAAGGTCCATTTAGAAGCAATGGCTATCGAAGAATCTATTCATGAACAGATTGAAGGAATAGATTCGTTAAAGATCGTGCTGAGTGATAAGAAAAAAACCTTGACCGACGCGGCGGCCATTGCAAGTTTAGATTCGACCGTAGCGGCATTGGATGCTGTCGCGAGTTCGTTTGAGTCTTGGGAAGAAAGTGTGGTGGAAGTACCCGGATTGCCCCACGAGCATCATCACCACGAAGGTGAGGAGCATGAACATCATCATAAGCCCGCTCCTGACCTGACGCCTGAGCAAATGCTTGAAGTGCAGAAAGAATCAAAAGCAAACATCGAAAAAATCAAGGCTGATCTGGCAAAGACCGAACAAATGGTCTCTAAAGTGCTTTAGTCTGTTATACTCAAAAGCCCGCCGATGAAGTATTTTTCACCGGCGGGCTTTTTATTGCAATAACAATGATTAAGTAGCCGAGCAAAAGTTTTCGGGTTTTTTCAAGGTAATATTATGGACGGGTCGGGTTGCTCACAACCCGACCCGTCTGCTCGGAGAATGGCCTATTGTTTCAAATACTCTAAAATTTATGCTCAAGTACTTAACGGGGTACTTCCACTTTTTGCAGCAATTGAGCTACTACATCGTCGGGAGTAGCGCCTTCCATTTCGCGTTCGGGCATCAGAATGATTCGGTGGCGAAGCACCGCAGGTGCAAGGGCCTGAATGTCTTCCGGTGTCACAAAATCCCGACCCCTGATGGCCGCAAGGGCTTTCGAACTATTCAACAAAGCAACCGACGCCCGTGGCGATGCACCTAAAAACAAGGATTTGTTATTACGCGTTTGCAAGATAATTTGGGCGATGTATTCCAATAATTTATCTTCTACGTGTACCTGATGCGTTTTTGCTCGCAATTCGGCCAACTGCTGAGGTTGTAAAATAGCCGTTATTTCGCTGATAGCTTCCGCCATGTTTTTACGTAGATGATGGCCGCGTAATACTTCCACTTCCTGCTCGGCAGTGGGGTAGCCAACCACTATTTTAAACAGAAAACGGTCCAACTGCGCTTCCGGCAAGCGATAGGTGCCTTCGTGTTCAACGGGGTTTTGGGTAGCGATCACGATAAACGGCGAACTCATCGGATACGTACTGCCGTCGATGGTGGCCTGACGCTCTTCCATTACTTCAAACAACGCCGATTGGGTTTTGGCCGGTGCTCGGTTGATCTCATCGACTAAAATAATGTTGGAAAAGATCGGTCCTTTCATAAACTCAAAATTGGCGAGTTTAGGATTAAATATCGACGTTCCCAAAACGTCTGAGGGCATAAGGTCCGGTGTGAACTGAATGCGGCTGAATTCGGTGTTGATGGTTTTGGCCAATAATTTAGCCGTCAGTGTTTTAGCAACTCCCGGCACGCCTTCTACCAATACGTGGCCGTCGGCCAGAATAGCGGTTAGGAGAAGTTCTATGGTGTGGTGTTGGCCAACAATGATTTTACCGATTTCTGATTTTATGGCCGAAATAGCTTCGCTAAGGTCTTGCAGGTCAATGCGTGATTCAAAATTCATGGATTGCAGATGGATTATAGATTCCGGGCGTTAAATGTTAGAAGTGGCTGAACAATAGCATTCAACCTCATTTTGTATTTTGGTAAAAATCTTCAATTCTTCGGTTCAGGCTCAATAAAGCGTATTCGGTAAGGATGCCGCTGCGCTCTGCATGGGCTATTTCGCCAAACAGCACATCGATCTCTAAGCGTGGTATGCCTGTTTTCATGGTCAATGTCTCTTTAAATTCTTCGTTGATCTCGGTGGTGCGCAAGCCAAAACGTTCGCGAATATAAAGCAGTAAATGCTGGATTTTCTTTTGGGCGATGTTGGCATGGTCGCTTTGCTGAAAATACATTTTTCCAATGGTTTTCACAAATTCAAGCGAGGTGTTTTTGGGCAACTCCATTATCGGAATAATGCGTTGTGTGCGTTTTCCGGCAAAAATGGCAAACACAAACAGTCCAAACAGAATCATATAATACGCCCACCGTAAAGGCGGCTGTGTCATGATAAATCGGAAGATGGATTGCTCATTATCGCCAAAACGGCCTTGTTTCAGGTATTCATCCCAATACGTAGGCTTAACGGGCAAATACGAAAGGCTCTTAAATGCAAAATCAGACGTGACGGAATCCAGCGCATAATAATTGGTCAAACTCAAAGGTAAATTATGCAGAAAGAAATACCCTTTTCCGTAGCCAACTTTCAGAAAAATAGGCTCATTGCGAGCATTTTGCGCTAAAACAGTGACATTTTTCGATTTTTTGACTAAGAAATAATTGCGACCGTCGTCCTGCGAAAAAACATACCCTTTCGATTTTTTAAATCTCGGATTTACAAAATTCATTACCAGTGCAGTATCACGCAACGTGGGCGCTTTGAGCGTAGCACGCACGTTTAGTATTTTGAGCAACGTATCCGAGAAATCGTAAGCGGAGATAAAGGCGTTGTTGCCTTTTTTGACATAATTCAGCAGTTGGACACGATCATTTTTGTCTACATCAAAATTTTGACAGACAAAAATATAATTGCTTTGGGCAGGTAACTTGCTTTCTGTGAGGTGATTGTAAATGGGCAGTCGTAAGGATTCTACGGCCTGATCGGTAAATACATCGGGCAGTAAATCATAGAGTGCCTTCGTACCAAAGGGTATTTTATCCTTATTTGAATAGGAGGAAGTCCAGTCAATCGGCTTAGGGCGATAGTATTCAAACAGCCCATAGCCGATGACAGTCAGCGTTAGAAACCAGAAATATTTGCTTCGTAAATTTTTCAAAAGATGATCAATCGTTGTATCGCCAATGATTAGATTTTTCCGGAGAAATTAGAAAATTCCTCTTTCAGTAGTCCAAATTCTGATTCTGAGACCGAAAATTCGCCATACCACACGTATTCAAATTGGGAGGTTAGGCGCTCAAAATCAGCTTTTAAACGAGGGTTGCCCAATTCATCTACATAAATACGGTTGGTTTTGGTGGGTTGCCAATGAATCAATTGCTTATCGGTCAATTGCTTAAGCGCACTTAAATAATACAAGCGTATGGCCAAGCGGTAATTGCGATTTTCGATGGCTTCCTCGATCAGTTTATTAAAATTCAACTCGTGGATATTTTCAGTGATACGATTATAAGCAAGCGGGTCTTCCTGCGCTCTGCGACCAAAAAGCCCGCCTAAAAATTCTGATTTGTAAAGCAACCAAATAGCAAAGCCACCAATAGTCGCTAAGATGATATATTGCCAGAAATTTTCATAGGCAGAACTCTCTAAAAAGGCTGATATTTTGCGCATGAGCCAATACCAAAATTTAGCCAGTGGATTTTCAGGGGGCGGCGCATCAGTATGGTAGCTGTAATCGCGGTCATTACGAAAGCTATCAAGGCGTTTCTCGGAAGGTGAACGCTGTACTATGCTCGACTCATCAAAGGGTGCCTGCACACTTGTTGTATCCGGCTTTTCATTTTTCTGCGCATAAACACAAACTCCCGTAATGGCCAACAGGATAGCAAGCGTAATTCGTTTAAGGACAGATGGAATCATACTGATAGAGAAAAAAGGAGCTGCCTGTTTTGGATGTATTTACTTTAAGTGTTACGGCATAAAATCATAAATGCGGTTAAAGCTACAAAAAAGCCGACGTTTTGCGTCGGCTATACAAACAGGAAAATAAAAAAGGGTATTATTTCTTTTTCGGAGCTAATGTTACGATCCATTGAGCAATTTTCAATGCTTCGTCTTTAGGCACGCTAGGCAGAGCTGTCATTGGAGGATAACCCGGCCAGTGGCTTGGTTCCGGCTTATAGATAAGTTCTACAATTTGTTCAGGCTTATATTTTTTCTTCGCCATTACTTCCTTATATCCCGGCCCAACTAATTTTTGGTCGGCTCGGTGACAAGCAAAACAGGTGTTTTTATTCAGTAATGCTTCAACATCTGCAGGAATTTTAACTTGCGCGTTTGCAACGACGGAACCGGCGCAAAAAATGGCTGCTACTAATAACATTTTGGTGACTCGTTTCATGCCAAGGAGGAATGTTTTGTAATGAAAAAAAGGGACTTAGATTTTAATGCAAAGCTATAACGTTTTCAGAAAGAATTTGTGTTAAAAAGACAAAAGTTTATTTTTTACATATCAACGGGTTTCATTTTGGGAACAAGCACGTTTATGATGAAAAGAGCTACCAAATACGTAGACCCCGCAATCAGAAATAGGGGTAAATAACCGAACTGAACCCTGACAGGACCGGCAATGGCCGCCAAAACAGCTCCGCCTACTGCCCCGGAAAACCCACCAATGCCCGTTACCATCGCAACCGCACTTTTAGGAAACAGATCAGAGGCAAAGGTATAGACATTGGCCGACCAACCCAAGTGCCCCGCTGCGGCAATGGCAATGAGGACTACAGCGATGTAAATATTTTGAGTTTGGGCTGCAAAAAAAATCGGTACAACACACAGCGCGCAAATCAGCATGGTCGTTTTGCGGGCGCGATTGAGATCCCAGCCCATTTTCATGAATTGAGACGAAAGCCATCCAAAGAACACACTGCCACCGTCAGAAATAATATAAATAACCATGAATGGCAAACCAATATTTTGAAGATCAAGTGTTTGGTCGAGCGATTCGCTGGAGTTAAAAAAATCGGGCAGCCATGTCAGATAAAACCACCAAATCGGATCTGCCATAAATTTGCCCACGATCAAAGCCCAGGTTTGGCGATAACGCAAAAGCCGCCACCACGTTAGGCGTCCCGCAATTTCTTCCTGTTGATTATCCTGTTGAATATAAGCCAATTCGGTAGAAGAAACTTTGGCGTGTTTTTCGGGACGTTGGTAGGTCATCCACCAAAATACCAAAACGCCCAGCCCTAAAACCCCCGTAGTGATGAAGGAAATACGCCAACCATATTGAAGCGTCATCCAGGGAATAACGGCTGCGGTAATTATGATACCGACATTGGTACCTGCATTAAAAATACCCGTAGCAAAGGCCCGTTCTTTCTTCGGAAACCACTCGGCAATGGACTTTATACTGGAGGGGAAATTGCCGGCTTCTCCTATGCCCAATACAAAACGGGTGATAGACAACCCCTGAAAAGAACCCACAAAGGCATTGGCAATACTTGCCATACTCCAGAGGCCGATTGCCACCGAAAACCCGCGTTTGGTACCTATCCGATCAATGAGCCAACCGATCATGATAAAGCCAAGTGCATAGGCAATTTTAAAAGCAGTATCTACCCAGCCGTATTGGATCTTAAAATCATTGAGGTCTGCCTGAGTCAGTGTATACGTAAGAGGGACCCCGAGCATTTCTTTCCTAAACGTATCGTCGAGCATCGCAAAAGAGAGTACGTTGCGGTCGATGTAGTTTATGGTAGTTACCAAAAAAAGCAACAGCACTATCCGCCAGCGGAAGTTGGTGGGGAGCATTTCATCTTAGGGGTTAAAGGTCGGAACGTACTTTTTGCAGCAAAACTTCTGCAATATACGGGGTATGTTGTAAATGTTATATGCTTATTTTTGTTAAAAAAATCCATTAATGACTGACCGTCAAAAATATGCCTTGCTGAAAGCCGCCTCATTTTGTGCTTATCAGGAGCGAACTGTGAAAGAAACCCGACAACGTTTGAACGACTGGGAGCTTTCGGAAGAAGAAATCGTGTGGGTGTTGGAAGAACTGAAAGCCCAAAACTACCTCAATGAAGAGCGATTTGCCCGGGCATTTGCGGGAGGGAAGTTTCGGGTAAAGAAATGGGGACGTCTTAAAATACGTCAGGAAATGAAGCTAAAAGGCGTACCTAATGATCTGATTCAAAAAGGATTAACAGAAATAGATGGCGATGATTATGAGGCAGTTTTGCGGGATTTGCTGGAAAAAAAAGCAAGAAGTTTACGGGGCGAGCCGACAGCCGTCAAACAAAAACTCGTGCGTTTTGCTTTGAGTCGCGGATTTGAAAGTGATATCGTCTGGGATTTGTTAAAATCAATTGCGTCGGAAGAAGACTAATTAAATTATGAGTAAAAAAATCATTGAACGTATTCATAAAGAGGCAAATACCGCTGATTTGCTTCCATTACTTACGGCAATGCCTTCTTCCGATCTTACTTCGTTGTTGATGGAAGTAATGCGCCGAAAAACCGAACAACTATCTCCCGGCGATTTGTTTAGAAATTATACTTCCAATCGATTTGTCAAACCGGCCGACGTTGATTTTGTGTCTTTTTCAGCGTTTCAACTTGGCCTTCTGCAAAAAGCGCAATCGGTTGGATTTTCCCCGCTTGAGCTTTCTCCCGTAAGCCCGTTAGGGTCGTGCGCGGCAGTAGCAACGGTCAATCAGGATAAAATTTTATCTGCTTTAAGAAGTACAGAGGTAGTAGCCGATGCTACGAACTTACTCGCGTTAGAAGCTGTAACTCGCCGAAAACAAACCTTTTTTGACCAAAACACTATTCGACTTTGTACCGTGCACCGGCATTTACGAACACCTTATGTAAAACTGCCTTTTACGGCTCATTTTAAGATATTTTGCATGGTAACGGCGGGAAAAGATACAGGAAGTTTACTTTTTGAAAAGCAACATTTAGTAGAACACATTCGATTTATTACTGATTTTTTAAAAAGCTTCCCGGCGGTTGAAGCCGTCAAAGTCGTTCTAAAATCAACTCAAAAAGAAAACACTTCCTTTGCGTCTTTGCGTGATACTGTTATGGAAGAAATAAAAGATGTGATGTTTGTGAAAGAAGAAGTAGAACAGCCTTATTATCAGATTATTCAATTCAAGGTCTTCGTAACCATTGCTCAAAAAGAAGTTGAAATCGCCGATGGAGGTTTCGTAGATTGGTCGCAAAAACTATCCAACAACCGCAAAGAACGTATGCTGACAAGCGGCATCGGGATTGAACTGTTGTTTAAATTATTAGACTTGGAAAGTTTGTAAGGATTTCCAAGTCTAAAATCTGAATTACTTCAATAGTTTTGTAGTCGCTGTATGCACTTTATCAAAGCCAAATTGCTTCATTTCAGCATTCATTAGTTCCGTGATTTGGTCATTACACAAATTTCCAATACTGCCTTCGTGTGTATGGTTAAGTGTACGCGAAGCTTTATACGTACCCTCGTTGATTTCTTTGCCTACCTGACGATACGCATCCCGGAAAGGGACTCCCTGCACCACCAATTCATTGACGCGTTCTACACTAAACAGCAAATCGTATTTCTTATCGGCCAACAGATCGGGTTTTACCTGAAGATGTTCCAACATAAAATGGGCAATATCCAAGCAGTCCAATATTTCATCAAAAGCCGGCATTAAGAGTTCTTTCAATAGCTGCATATCGCGGTGATAGCCCGACGGTAAGTTGCTCATTACCATCGTGATTTCGGTGGGCAATGCTTTTAAACGATTTGTTTTAGCTCGAAGAAGCTCGGCAACGTCGGGGTTTTTCTTGTGCGGCATGATACTGCTTCCCGTGGTCAGGTCGTCCGGTAATGTCACGAAGGCAAAATTTTGACTGTTGTACAAACATACATCCATCGCCATTCGTGAAATAGTTGATGAAAGGGCGGCAATCGCCGTCAGCGCTGTTTGTTCGGTTTTCCCGCGTGACATTTGGGCGTACACAACGTTGTAATGCAGCGTTTCAAAACCTAATAACTCGGTCGTCATTGTACGATTCAGCGGAAACGAAGAACCATAGCCCGCTCCCGAACCCAACGGATTTTTATTGGAAAGTTTATAAGCCGTTTGAATCATACTCATATCGTCTACCAATGCTTCTCCGTACGCCCCAAACCATAAACCAAAAGAGGAAGGCATGGCGATTTGCAAGTGCGTATAACCGGGTAACAGGTCATTTTTGTGTTGATTGGAACGTTTAATGAGCAAGTCGAACAGTTTTCTTGACGCCAAGGCAACTTCTTCCAAACGGCTTCGTGTAAACAATTTCATGTCAACCAACACTTGGTCATTGCGCGAGCGTCCGCTATGAATTTTCTTACCGACATCGCCGAGTTTACGGGTCAGCATCAATTCTACCTGCGAGTGAACATCTTCCACGCCGTCTTCGATTTCGAATTTTCCCTGAAGAATGTCTTGGTAAATATTCTTCAATTCAGTTTCCAGCGCCTGTAGTTCATCTTTTTTCAATAAGCCAACACTTTCGAGCATTTTGGCGTGGGCAATGTTGCCCAAAACATCATAAGGAGCTAAATATAAATCCATTTCACGGTCGCGACCGACGGTGAATTTTTCAATTTTTTCGGAAATCGAAGTTGTTTCTTTTTGCCAGAGTTTCATAGGAACTGCTCGGGTGGTCGAATCTTTAGAAGGTTTATTTTGTGCAAAAATGGCCGCCGCGTACGCCATTACAATGCCGAACGTCAAAAAAGTTTTCATCTTGAAGGAAGATCAGTAAAAAGGAATGCGGCCTTTTGGGGCGAAAGATACAAGTTAAGGCTGAATAAGTAAATTATTCGCCGGCCCACAAAATAGTTTGCTGAATGCCGCTCGGTCGTTTTCCGGAGAAAATCTTGGCGTCCGTAATCAAACTTTGGTGTTCTTGAAGAAATAGTTTGAACTGATAGAGTTCTTTTAGCTGTGCTTCAAAATGCGTTTTTCTATCGTAAACTTCTTCATACACTTCCTTAAAATCCGTTATCAGATAGCGCAGTTGACGAATGCCTTTTTTGTAAAAAGCAGGAAGGTAAAAATTCTGGTGATCGTGTTTATAACGCCCCGGTTCGTAATGAGCAGTCGTTTTTAGGTCAACCACTTCATCTTTTCCCAAGACATCCGCATAGCCATAGATCAATACGTCGTCGATTTGGTATTGACAATACACCTGTGTTTTAATAATCGGCTTGGGAAGTCGCTGCCGAACAGTTTGAAGGATTTGTAAATCAAATTGGTCTTCCCCGATTCCTTTCAAGACGGCATCTTCGAAAGATACACCCCGCAGCTGGGCTTCTGTAGAAGGAATCTTTACTCGATTAATGCGGTCCAGCAAATCCTGCTCACTGAGTTTGCCCTGCAAAAACCGTGAATAGGTATTGAGCAGCGACGGATAAAAACGGTAAGCGATCTTGGAGGGCATTTTCAAATGATGAAATACGAATGTTGGTTGCTGCTATTATAATAAGTATAAGGACGAAAATAATAAAGTGTACCGAAATAAACTAAAGGTTACATCAATACACCTGCGATGTTGATAAGTGATTCCGGCAAAACCTGTCTCTTTTTTTTTATGAGTGCCTTACTTGGTGGATGTAGGCGGGACAGGTCAATAGTATGGGAAGTACGGTTATTTTCTGTCAACTTCGAAAAAATTTCCGCTAATTTTTTTAGGTACGACGGCGTACATTGGCAAGTTTCTGCTACCGGACTTCGCCGACTTTTCTTAATTGGTATATAAACCGTTGTAATAGCCGGAGGTCTTCCGTGACAATTTCGGCGTTTGCCACCATCCCCGTACGATAACGTAGTTTTTGATGATAGGTAGTTGTCAGACCATTGGGTAGCGTTACTTTGGCCGGAAAAACACCGTCTTGAAGTGGAACTTCGGAAATTTCGGTGATGATTCCCTTGACGTACCCAAATTGCTCAAAAGGATATCCTGCAAATTTAATCAATACCGATTGCCCCGCTTTTACTTTTCCCAAATTCTGCTGCGGAACGGTCAGCAGGCCAATATAATCTGAGCCTGTTGGTACAATTGAAAACAATTCAGTTCGGGCAGTGATAAACTGGTTTTCTTCCAATAAAGTCGGGAAAGAGACCCGCCCGGCGATGGATGTCGTCAGTATGTAGCGGCTTTTCCACTCTTCTACGGCACTGCGAAGCGTATTTAATCGCTGTAAAAAATTGGCTCGGTATTCGCGCACCTGTTGGTCCAGTGTCAGCAAATCACCTTGTTTGTTCCGTTGAGCGGTTTCGTTTTGTAGGATTACCGTCTCCGTTTGACGATAGGGGAGGGTTCGGGCCAGCAACTTGCTTTCTTCCCGTTTTAATTCCAAAGGAGCGATGAGACGTTCTTCGGCTAGTTTTTTTTGAACGGCATATTCTTCCTGTGCCAGCCGGCTGTCTTTTTGCTGAAGCTGCTGCTGCTGCCGTAGGTTGTCGGTCATGGCCTTTAAGTCTTCCATTTCTTTTAAAAGAAGTTCCTTTTTTTGGCTGTAAAAATGTCCTGCCAAGTAGGCTTGTAATCCCGTCAGTGACTCCTCAAATACCTGAAATTGGGGCTGTAATTCACCCAAATGACGATAGTCAGTCAGCCGATGCCGGGCCAATGTTTCCAGTCTGCCTGCATTTACCACTTTCCACGCTCGATTCAGTTCGTTAGACAATCGCAAAACTTCATCGTGGTGGGCCGTACTTTCCAGGTAGCCCATGACTTGATTTGCCTCTACCGTTTGCCCATTTTTTACAAACAAACGAACCAACCGACCTTCACTGCGGGCAACTATACTTTTGGGGGCATTGACCGACGTTAGGCGAAAGGGGGCTGAAACAACGTCTGGATAACGAATGACCCACGTACCTGTAAAGAAAGCGCTGACCAACAAAAAGATGATCGTGGTACCCCACCGAACCAGCGAATGTGGGATACAGGTGATAAGTTCTTCTACTTCTTCAGAACGAACCGACGAATAAGATGAATGGTTTGACATAGGTTTAAGGTTAAGAATCTAATTCCAATTGATTTTTAACTAACTCCCAATAAGCCCCGTGTTGGGCAATCAATTGACTGTGAGAGCCTACTTCCAGGATTCGGCCCGCATCGAGCACCACAATTTGATCCGCATTTTTGACGGTACTCAGTCGGTGAGCCACCACCACGACGGTTCGGCCTTTAAAAAAATCATTTAGTGCATGCATGACAGACGCTTCGTTGTTGGCATCTAAGGCATTGGTAGCTTCGTCGAAAAACAAAAATTGTGGGTTTTTGTAAATAGCTCGGGCAATCAGCAAGCGTTGCTTTTGGCCTTGACTGAGGCCGTTTCCTTCTGCTCCGATTTTGGTATTGTATCCCAAAGGCAGTGCATCGACGAAGTCAATGATGTTGGCTGCTCGCATGGCATTTCGTAAACGACTTTGGTCGAAATGTTCTTCCCCCAAAGCGATATTGGCAGCGATGGTATCCGAAAAAATAAAGCCTTCCTGCATCACTACTCCGCAGTTGCTGCGCCACATCTCATGACTCATATCGCGAAGCCGCGATTCGCCTACTTGGATTGTGCCTTCGGTGGGTTCGTGAAATTTTAAGAGGAGCTTTAAAAGGGTGGTTTTTCCGCTGCCGCTCATGCCTACAATGGCGGTGGTTTTGTTGGCAGGGATGGTTAAGTTAATACCGTTTAACACTTTACGGTCGGCCATGCCGGGGTAGGAGAATGAAAGATGTTGTAATTTCAGGGTGCGCTGTTCGGGAAGGTAGTTCATTTTGGGCCGTTCAACGGGGTCTTCATCCTCAAGGGTATGAATTTCATTGAGTCGTTCCAGGCTAATCTTGGCATCTTGCCAGCTATGGGCAAAACCTACCAACTGCCCAATGGGGCCGCTCAACTGACCCGTAATAGACTGAATGGCCAGCATTGTTCCGAAGGTAAGTTCTCCGTCGATAACTGCTTTTGCACTCATAAATAAGATAACCAAACTGATTCCCTGGAGAATCGTAAAAGTACCGGTTTGCTGAAACTGCCCCAGCGATAACGTACGAACTTGCAGGTGAAATATCCGAGCTTGTAATCGTTCCCAATCCCAACGAAAAAAGCGTTCGGCACCTGCCAGTTTAATATCCTGAACGCCCGAAACCATTTGGACAATTTTGTTATGGTCTTTAGAAGCTAATTCAAACGATTTAAAATCTATTTTCCGACGTTGGCGCATAAACAGAAAAACCCAACCCACGTAGAAGCTATTTCCAACCATAAAAATGGTAAAGATGGTAAGATGGTAGTAGGCCAATACACAACTGAGCAGCAACAAATCAATGAACGAAAAAAGAATCGTCAGGGCTTGACCCGTTAGCAGGCTTTCGATGCGTTGGTGATCGCCAATGCGTTGAAGAATATCACCAAGCCGTTTTGTTTCAAAAAACGAGTTGGGCAACCGCATTAGTTTGTTCAGAAAATCCGAAAGAATGGATAGGTTCAATCGGGTACTGATATGTAGCATGATTCGGCCCCGAATGGCTTCAATAATTTGCCGACTGACAAGTAAAAAAGCCATGGCTGCCAATAGCGTATATACAAAAGGTAAATTTCCGGTATTGACCCCTATATCTACCAACGATTGAGTCAGCATAGGATAAATCAGCTGAATGCCGCTGCTTACTAAAAGCCCGAGCAGCACTTGCGCAATGAGCCGACGGTATTGAATCAAATAACTTCCCAATTGTCGTAAACCCAATGCCCCCTTTTTTTCGTCTTCCTGCCGGTAAAAAGTAGGGGTAGGTTCGAGCAGTAGCACAATACCATTTGAGGTGCCATTGGGTGAATTAGTGGCCCAGTTTTGGCAAAACTCCTCGACTGAATAATCAACCAATCCCTTGGCGGGGTCGGCTATCCTAACAGTTTTGCGTCGCTCTCCCCAAAGCCATGTGGGTTGATTTGATTTCCCTGCCCCGGTGATTTCGTAAACAATTACAAAATGGTTTTGCTGCCAATGTACGATGCAGGGAAGGGGTACTTCCTGCGCCAGTACCTCAAACGGCAGTTGCGTAGCCATGGTGCGAAAACCAATATTTTCGGCGGCTTCGGCAATACCCAACATCGACACGCCGTCTCGATTGATTTGAGACTTTTCTCGGAGCGTTTGCAGTGATAACGAGCGACCATAATGTTTGGCAATCATGCGCAGACAGGTTGGCCCGCAATCCATTTGATCAAGTTGACGATAGACAGGAAAGCTCATAGTGGGCAAGGATTAGAGCCGGTTTGGCAGATTAGTTGAATTTCTCCCTAAGGTTAGGAAGACGAGTAATTGTTGAAGGATTTCCGTCGAGAGTGATATCTGCCATTGGAAACGGAGTGCCACAAATGGGCTTTTCCTTGGGTAAAAGGGGCCTGTCAGGAAGGTAAGACGACAAGTCTGATTTCCGAATGGATAGTACTGTTTCGGATCCCCTGCCTCCAACAATTGACTGTTGTTGCTTGGCTGAAAGCTCGAATTTTTTAAATTTTGTTAACATAGTCCTTGAAGTAAATTATAAAAAGGCCGGAGCTTAATGAGTTAAACTGCGGCCGAAAATTGAAATCGTTTAGCGTTTGGGCATTGCGCCGGCCATACTGGCCATTGTTGCCGCTATTTGCATCGAACCACTTATGAGTGCAGCGTTCAACCGGTATTGGGATGAATTTCTTCTGGCTTCAGCCTGTTTTTCGGCTTCAGCCTGTTTTACTTGGTTTAGTAGATCATAGAAATCTGAATCAGAAGCGCCACCTTGTACGGCTTTTTGCTGATTTTTTGAGATGGCGAATTTTTCAAATTGTGCTAACATGATTTGTGAGTGCTTTGGCTACCCGTGCTTCTCCTTGAAGTACATTGTCCTCGGCTGATTGATGATTCAAAGGTAGTTTGTCAAACAAGAGCGTGCCGGAAATAGGGTGTGAATGCCTGCTGTGAAGCTGTGAAACCTGCCAATTTTGTAGGGAAATCAGCAAGTGCCGGTACTTGCTCATCGTGTTTGTAAAGCGTTAGAAATAGATGGGCAACGGCTAAAAAAATAAAGTGCCCGGATGAATTCACCCAAGCACTTCGGCAAGCGATTTTGTCTGTATTATCTGATATTGTTAACGATGCTACTCAGCACGTTACCCGTTTGTTTTAAAATTGCTGCCTGAGTTTGAGTGGCAAGGTTAAAAGCATTCATCGTATTCTGAACTTCCGGTAATGCTGCCGGCGAACTGTTTGGTTGCAATTCCAGGGTTGAATTCAGAAGGTTGGCTCCTGTTTTAGCAACGTTTAATGCTACGCCCGTAACACTGGCTCCACCTTGTACGGCTTTTTGCTGATTTTTTGAGATGGCGAATTTTTCAAATTGTGCTAACATGATTTGTGAGTGCTTTGGCTACCCGTGCTTCTCCTTGAAGTACATTGTCCTCGGCTGATTGATGATTCAAAAGTAGTTTGCCAAACAGGGATGTGCCGGAAATAGGGTGTGAATGCCTGCTGCGAAGCTGTGAAACCTGTCAATTTTGTAGGAGAATACTGTATTGTACTTTTAAATGTATAGGCAGTTGAAATACAGCTGATTAATCATGGGTAAAAAGCGGGTAATAAAAATGTCTTTCAGTTTTTACCTACAAAAAAAGGAAGGTTTACCTACGCAGAGTCAGCATTCACCTACAATTCCCGGTTTTGACTTTCCATCCGCAGTAATCTTGTATCGGATTCGCAGGGAGGTGTATAATTCATGATCACCCCTCCGAGTTCCAAACTCGTTAAAGCGACCGAATTTTCTCTTTTTTAAACGATAATAATACAATGAAAAAGCAAATTACGTATGGTATTGTGGCTGCAACTGTCTTGATGTGGAATTGCAAGCCGACTGAAATTGACGCTGTTGACTCCCCAACGACCGCCGTTAAGCATTCAAGTGCGCGAATACCGGCCCCTCCTAAAGCATGGGATTTAACACTGGGTGGATATGGCATTGATATATTGACTGTCGCCCTAAACGACCCTACGACTTCGAGAGGGTATATTTTTGGTGGTTCCTCTAATTCGCCGACTTCTGCCAGCACTAACGATAGGTTTGAGGCCTATGGAGGGAATGATTACTGGGTGGTTAAAGTAACCGCCGATGGTACTTTTAAACATTATAACCGAGCTATAGGCGGTTCAGGAGAAGACCGGTTAGCGTCCATCGTGCCGCTGTCAGACATGACTATGGTGCTGGGCGGATCGTCTAATTCGCCGGCTGAGGATATGTCTAAAAGCCAGGGTTCCAAAGGGGGGTATGATTACTGGATTGTCAAAGTGAACCGCTATGGAAACGTGATATGGGATAAAGTACTCGGGGGAACCAATGAAGACCACCTGACCTCAATGGTGGCCACAAACGACGGGGGCTTTCTGGTAGGGGGTATCTCGGCCTCGTTGGCAAATAAAGTTACGCCGGTAATCGGAAACCCGCTGGGTGGAATAGCTTCCTTACAACCCCAGCCAATCAGCAGCGACAAATCAATGAACAGTTGTAACGGGAGCTACGACTACTGGATTGTAAAGGTGGATGGCAACGGCAAGAAGCAATGGGATATAACCCTGGGCAACGGAGGAAATGATTATTTGGCATCGGTCGTAAAAGCAGCAGATGGAGGCTATCTGCTGGCAGGCTACTCATCATCTGAGGGTTTGGCAGGCAACAAAACGGCTGCCGGTAAAGGAGGCTATGACTACTGGGTCGTCAAGATTGACGCCAATGGCAACAGGCAGTGGGATAAGACGTTCGGAGGAACGCAGGACGATCAATTAGCCAAGGCGGCCGCAACGCCCGATGGCGGGTTTGTCCTGGGCGGTAGCTCGTCCTCGCCCGCCGGGGCTGACAAGACAGAAGGTCTGCGCGGTGCTGCCGGTCAAAACGATTACTGGGTTGTCAAGATTGATGCCAATGGCAATAAGCAGTGGGATAAGACGGTTGGGAGCCCGGGCGACGATACCTTTAAGTCACTGGCCGTAACAGCCGATGGGGGTATCTGGCTGGGTGGCGAAACGCCTTCTGCACCGGGTGGTGAAAAAATTGACATACCTAAAGGAGTTTTAGATTACTGGATTGCAAAACTGGAAGCGGATGGACGTTATCTGGGGCAGGATAAAACCCTGGGCGGAACGGCTACAGATAAGTTAGGCGATATGCTGATAACCGCCGATGGCGGAATCATTGCCGCCGGCTCTTCTCAATCCCAGCCCGGAGGAATCAGTGACAAAAGTGAGCGGCCAAAAGGGATAATGAACTATTGGGTCGTCAAACTCAAATGATAAGATAAGTATCTACAAATGGGCGGTCTCTGAATTGGAGGCAACCTTTTTGTAGATGCAAGCGAGCTCTCAGCTAATGCGCAATGCTCAGTAGATCAGGCTATTGCCGGTTCTGTTTCGGGAGTAAGTATTGCTTTCTTTTCAGGAACCGGCAGAATCAACAGAAAACGAGTACCATTCTCGCCACTTATTTCCAGTCGTCCACCGGCCTGTTTGGTCAGGGAGGTAATCAGTCGCTTCCCAAACGAACGACTTGGCTTTTGCCACTGACTCACATCCATGCCCGGGCCATTGTCTTTGATTTCGAGGTATAGCTGATCTTCCTTCCATAGGCTGATGCTCAGGCTTGGCGCATCAATCCCTTTATAGGCATGTTTGAAGGCATTGGTGGTCAATTCGTTCAAAATCAAGCCCAACGGAACGGCCAGTTCTACATCCAAATCAATTGGAGCAATAGTTAACCGGAGGTCGAAATTGTCTTGGTGGTTAAACGATTGCATCAATCCCCGTACCAACTCGTCGATATAGGTCTGCATATTCACCCGAGTGACGTTATCCGTTTGGTACAATTGCTGATGAATCAACGACATGGCTTCCACCCGCTGCTGCCCTTCCCGTACAGCCCGTACGGCGTTTTCGTCTTCCAGTCGGTTGGATTGTAAGTACAACAGGCTCGACACAATGGCCAGGTTGTTTTTGACCCGGTGGTGCAGTTCGCGCATGAGTTGTTTCAATTGACCGGATTGTTTATTGATCCGTTCATTAGCATCGGAAAGAGTTTGGTTGGTTTCAGCCAGTTTGCCGTTAACCTGTCGGATAGTACGGTATTGTAAAAGCATGATGCCGAGCAGAAAGGTCAGCAGTATAGCACCACCCGTCAGCCAGGCCAATTGCTGTTTTTGGCGGAGATTATCTTCGTCAAGGCGTTCAATATGCAGCTGTTTCTCACGGGTTTGAAAGCGAGTTTCTGTTTCGATCAATTGGCGGCTTTTTTCAGCATTCATAACACTGTCCCGATACACCATACTCAGCTTTTGATACTGAAATGCCTGCTGAAATTGCCCGCGTTTTTCGTAAATGGCCGTCAGGGTCTCGTAGATATTTTGATAATAGGGTGGCGTTTTTGACTGAGAATCAGCCCATGTTAAGGCCATTCGGATATACTCCTCGGCTTCATTGAGCTGATTTAACAGCAAAAGCGTATTCGGCAGGTTGACATAAATCATACCTTCTAATTCTACATCCTGTGTTTCTTTTGCCGCTTTTAAACATTGCTGATAAATGTCTGCCGATTGACGGTATTGTCCCGAATTTTTCAGAATGATTGCCCGATTAAATAACGAGACAGTGTAAGAATCTTCTTCCTTGAGCGATTGGTAGATGCGAAGGGCTAACTCGTTATAGTGAAGTGCTTGGTTATATTTCTTACGAATATCTTCAATAGCAGCCAGGTCATTATAAATATTGGCAATTTCCAATTCAAGCTTTTGTTGCCGGGCAATGGTCAGTGCCTGTTCGCAGTAGTATTGTGCTTTTTCTAACTCACGGAGACTGATGTACACGCCTTCTATTCGTTGCAGCGCTCTGAGCTGCCTCCGATATTCACCGACCGAACTGAAAATGGATTGTGCTTTTAAATAATGTGATATGGCCTTTGTCGGGTTATTCTGATTGCGTTCCATATTTCCCATTGCCATATACGTTCTGCCTGTCTGAATGCGGTTATTGGCATGTTGGGCGATTTGCAGCATTTCATTGGTAGCCGGGGCTGCTTCGGAATACTTACTTTGATTTAAAGCATTGACACTGTAGTCGTAAAGCCGTTCAAAGCGAGCAGAATCCGATAAGGTTTCAATTTGATGTTGAAATACAGGAAAAGGAAGCAGTGTGTCAGACTGGCCCATAAGTTTGTGGGTAAACAAACAGAAACAAAGAGCCAACAATAAAGAGGATTTCATAAAATTAGGCTTGTATTTTGTGCCGGGAACTTGCGATGTCAACGGGCTTGAAAGTGACGCATAAAATCTTCTTTGTATTGTTGTCCGAAAGGAATGGTCATAGTATCAATAAAAATTTCACGTTCGTTGAACCCTTTCAATTGGTTTACATTAACCGCATACGAACGATGTACCCGTACCAATGACGAATAATCAAGGCGTTCGAGTAAACTGCTCATAGAAAGTCGAAGCGTGTATTTATGACCTTTGGTTTGGATGGTCGTATAGGTATTGTCGGCCTCCAGCAACAGAATGTCATTGAGCGAAATTCCGACAAACTGATAATTATGTTTGATAAACACCTGATCCCCGCTGCGGAGAATAGATTCACGGCTTGATGCTTCCTTCTCCGCTGTACCGGATTTGGTTTCCTTTCCGGCCGCCGACGGTAAACGATTCATGACATAATTATGAATGGCGAGGTCAACCGAAATCTGCAAATTATCCGGTCGGACGGGTTTCGCAAGGTAAGCAGCGGGGAACGTTTCTTTAGCTCGTTCAATCGTTTCTTTATCGGTTTGCGAAGTAAGATAGATAACCGGAACCGGTTTGAAATCCAAAATATATCGAATGGTTTCAATGCCGTCCCAGTCTCCTTTTAAGTTAATATCACATAAAATCAAGTCAATACGATTTTGTCGATAGAGTGATAATGCCTCGGGACCGTTATCAGCCACGCCTGCCACTTCATATCCCTGAGTTTCCAAAAGGTCACTGACATACATCGCTAAGATGGCTTCATCTTCAATAATTAAAATTTGAACCTTATTCTCCGACATTATTACAATGGATTTTTGTACACATGACAAATATACAAAAACGCATATTCTTTTAATTGATATAGTTTAGTTCTCTTAATATTTACCTAAAATTGCTCATTCCTTATTTTTAGACGTAATTACATACCCGTTATTGGGCATGTATTTTAAACCATTGGCGGTAGTACTTCCCTTTATGTTATATGCCACCAAGCATTGATATGACAAATCAGTAAAACAGACCGGTCATTGCTTAAAGTCTATCTTGTAGCATAAAAAAAGGGCGGAAATCAATCCGCCCCTGCATGTATTAATTTTTGGCCCCGCCCTGTTGACCTGCTTTGGGTTGCTGACTTTGCTGTGCTTCCTGCATTGGATTGGTACCTCCGCCGCCTCGGCGACCTCCTCCCTGGCTCTTAAACAACTGAAACTTTGTAGGCTCGCTTGGCTGACGTGGAAAACTATTGTCTTCTTCGTCAATGTCGGCAATTTCACGATATGGGTCTAATGTCCATTGCACCACTTTTTTCTTTGAAGTAATGACTTTGGAGATTTGTTGATCGTTCAAGCGCCAGATCTCCGCGGGGAAACGCACCAAAGAATCAGTACCGTCTTCGTATTGCATTTTCACGATTACGGGCATGGGCAAACCGCCTTTGTTTTTTACTTTTAATGTGTAGAAATTCATGCCTGATTCGACCAGTTTACGCTCGTCAGGAGTCAAACTTGCCAAATAGGTATCGTATTTCTTTTTGTCGGCTTCGGTTACTTTGTAAGGATCATAGGTATTATAAAAATCCTTCATGTCCGGATTTTTGTCAACCACCGATTCTTTGATGTAATCTTTGTCGCGCTGACGGGCTACGGTGTTGCGTTTGGCATCGGCTTCTTTTTTGGCGGCAGCTTTATTGATTTCGGGATTTTGGGTATCCATAGCAAACCATTCCACTTCCACCAAGTCCTGATTCACAGGTTCTGTTCCATAAAACCATCCTTTCCAGAACCAATCAAGATCTACGCCTGATGCATCTTCCATCGTACGGAAAAAATCAGCGGGAGTGGGAGATTTAAATGCCCAACGACGACTGTATTCTTTGAAAGCGTAATCAAACAGCTCACGACCCATGACGGTTTCGCGCAAAATATTTAGCGCTGTGGCAGGTTTAGCATATGCACTGGCACCTGCATTGATGAGGTTGTCAGACATGGTCATGATAGGTACCAAATTTTTAGGGTCCTGCTTCATGTAATCGACAATGGCCTGAGGTTCGCCACGACGCGTTGGGTAGTCTCTATCCCATTCTTTTTCAGTGAGATATTGCATAAAAGTATTTAAGCCTTCGTCCATCCACATCCACTGACGCTCATCGTTGTTGACAATCATCGGGAAAAAATTATGACCCACTTCGTGAATAATTACCCCGATCATACCGTATTTGGTGGCTTCCGAGTATGTGCCGTCTGCTTCCGGGCGACCGCCATTGAAGGCAATCATTGGATATTCCATTCCACCCACGGGTCCGTGACAGGAAATAGCGACGGGATAGGGATAATCTACCGAAAATTTAGAGTAGGTTTTGATGGTATGCGCAATAACTTCGGTCGAATATTTGCCCCACAATGGATTTCCTTCTTTAGGATAAAATGACATGCAAAGCACTTTTTTGCCCGCTACTTCCTGCATTTTTCCGTCCCAAATGTATTTACGGGAAGTGGCAAAGGCCACGTCGCGCACATTATCTGCTTTGAAAATCCACGTTTTCTTGCCCGAAGGTTTTCCTTTTTCTGCTTTCTCACGTTCTTCCTGCGAAGCAATTACCACTACTTTATCGGATGTTTTAGCCTTTTCTAAATTCTTTAGTTGACCGGCAGTCAACACTTGATTTGCATTTAGAAGCTCGCCCGTAGCACCCAAAACGTGGTCGTCGGGGACGGTAATGGCTAATTTAAAGTTGCCAAACGTCAGCGCAAATTCTCCTTGACCATAGTATTGTTTGTGTTGCCAACCTGTCACATCGTCGTAAACACACAAACGAGGATAAAACTGTGCAATTTCATAAACATTGTTTCCATCTTTAAATGCCTCAAAACCGGTACGGCGACCACCTTTTGAAACCTCAACGATCCGATAATTCCAATCCATCGAAAATGAATACGACTGTTTGGTTTGCAGGGCTTGGGGCAAATCAATTCGCATCATGGTTTGATTGATAGTATATTTCAACGGTTTTCCCGTTTTTGCATCCCGAACCGATGTGACGTTGTAACCATAATCTGCATTGGAATAATTCATGTCGGTAATAGTGGCTAAACTTGCCATGCTGGTCTGATTGCCGAGTTCACCCGAACGAGTGATCGGACCGTGGGAGTTTTTGGCAAAAAGATTCTGGTCTAACTGAATCCAAACGTACGGCAAAGCATCAGGCGATTGATTGAAATACGTAATGGTTTCTGTCCCGATGATTTTGTTATTGGGCTCATCCAACTCTACCTTAATGTCGTAATCGGCGCGTTGTTGCCAATAATCCTTACCCGGCGCTCCCGAAGCAGCCCGAGTGGTGTTGGGAGTAGGCAGACCGGTTCCTAACTGTTCGAATCGGTCGTTGGCGTGGTAATTTTGAGGAGCGGGTGCTTGGGCTTTTGCTACGTGCGCACTTTTTACGAAACAAAAGGCGGTAACAAAAAGCAAGTTGATGATGAAGGATATTTTTCGCATGGGCTAAAAAATTGATTTACAGGCTAAATATACTGAAAAACGCCTTTTAGCCGAAAGAATTGATGCCGAAAAGACGTATTTTGCGATGAATTGCCGAAGTTTGAGGTCAGTTAATTGAAAAATAATATGTCTGCACTCCTGTTAGCCGGTTTCGTTTTAGGATACACTCTGATTGCCTTTGAACATCCTCTTAAAATTGACAAGGCTGCCTCGGCCCTTTTGACAGGCGTATTTTGTTGGCTGGTCCTGTTGTGGGGATTTGAACAAATGCCGGCATTTGAAGCCAATTTCCGGCAACTTGATGTACATCAAACGCTTAATAAAGACCTTTTTGATCAACTCGGCGAAATTTCAGGTATTTTATTCTTTCTACTCGGAGCCATGACCATTGTGGAGTTGGTTGATGCTCATGATGGATTTCACCCCGTTACAAGTCGTATATCTACAACGCATCGTGTCAAGCTTCTGTGGGTTATTTCCTGGGTGGCTTTCTTTCTGTCGGCACTCTTGGACAATATGACGACGGCGATCATCATGTGCGCATTGATCAGAAGAATCGTTAAGAAAAATGAAAATGCGTGGCTAATGGGTGGCTTTGTGATCATAGGCGCTAACGCAGGAGGTGCGTGGTCGCCCATTGGTGATGTAACCACCATCATGCTTTGGATTGGTGGACAAGTTACCCCTTTGGCCATTATGCAAACCTTGTTTCTGCCGTCGGTAATGAGTTTGTTGGCGCCGTTGCTGTTGGCTACGTACTTTTTTCGCGGGAAAAATGAAACCTTGCATCCAATAACGTCTGACAAAAAAGTGCACTATCAAACAACTGCCTTAGAGCAGAATACAATGTTTGCGTTGGGAGCGTTGGGTCTGTTGTTCGTTCCTGTTTTTAAGGCGGTTACGCATTATCCGCCTTACATGGGGATGCTGTTTTCGGTAGGACTGTTGTGGTTTTTTACGGAGTTCATGCACCGAAAAAAGACAGTTGAAACAAAGAAGGGTTTTTCGGTCGCGGCGATGCTGCACCGCATAGATACGCCCAGTATCTTATTCTTTTTGGGAATTTTGTTGGCAGTAGGAGCTTTGAATACGTCCGGACATCTACGTCAGGTTGCCGAAGGATTGAATCAACATTTGGGTGGAAATAGCTATTCCATAAATACGCTTATCGGATTGCTGTCGGCTATTGTTGATAATGTTCCGTTGGTGGCTGCTGCGATGGGTATGTACTCTATGACGGAGTTCCCTGCCAATCATGATTTTTGGAATTTATTGGCCTATTGTGCCGGTACGGGTGGAAGTATCCTCATCATTGGTTCGGCGGCGGGAGTAGCGTCAATGAGTATTCTGAAAATAGATTTTATTTGGTACCTTAAACGTATTTCAGGCTACGCATTTGTGGGCTATTTGGCAGGAATCGGCATTTATTATTTGACTCATTCATTTTTTTAAGAAATATTTTTTTTGCCGTGCAACGTTTCTTTTTCGATTTTCATCTCTTGTAAAAACAACGCGGAAAACCATCCTCCGCCCTAAACATTTACAGATCATGAAATCATACAGCCTACTTCTTTCTTTTCTTTTTGTTGTCTCGGTTGTCTTTGCACAAAACAGCGATGAAAAACCGTATATGACCAAAACATTCAACGCATCTTCTGTTAAAAACCTTAATGTTCGCACTTCCGGTGGCAGCATAAATGTAGCCGGTCAGGGCGGAGATGCTAAAGTAGAAGTATACATCCGGGCCAATAATTGGAACGGCCGCTCAGAATTGAGTAAAGAAGAAATTGAAGATCGTCTTAAAGAATACGAATTGACCGTAGCAATGGAAGGCGAAACCCTCGTTTGCAAATCCAAACGTAAAAATGAGAACGATAAATGGGATTGGAAACAATCATTGAGCATTTCGTTCAAAATTACGGTTCCTGAAAAAACAACGACGGACCTGGCCACCAGCGGCGGAAGCATCAAATTGGCTAAACTCTCCGGAACCCAAAACTTCTCAACCAGCGGCGGCAGTTTACATTTGGACGATCTGAGCGGAATGATCAAAGGACGTACTTCCGGCGGCAGCATTCAACTGATCAACTGTCAGGATCAACTTGATCTTGCTACCAGCGGGGGCAGTATCAAAGCCGAAAGCTGCAAGGGAGATATTAAATTGGTTACGTCGGGCGGAAGCATTCATTTGGATGGTTTGAACGGCAATGTGCGGGCAACGACCAGCGGCGGCAGCATCAAAGGCGGTGACATCAAAGGAGAATTGCTGGCCTCAACTTCAGGTGGTTCCATTCGCCTGACCGGCGTAGCAGCTTCGTTGAAAGCATCTACAAGCGCGGGAGGAATTGACGCCGAGATCGTAGCGTTGGGTAAATTCCTTGATCTGTCAACTTCGGCGGGTGGTATTCACGTACAAATGCCAATGAATAAAGGTCTTGACTTGGATTTGCGCGCTAATCGTGTAAACGTTGGAACATTGAAAAACTTTGACGGTACTCTGGAAAAAGACCGCGTGAATGGCAGACTTAACGGCGGTGGTACATTGGTAACGATGCGTGCCAGTTCGGGTTCTATCTCAGTAAATGACTAAAAAAGAATTAATTTAGTTTGTAAAGGTTTCCACAGTAAAAGCCTGACACTTTGGTGTCGGGCTTTTTTATGCTCGTAATAGGTTGGTAATTAAGATTCTTTTCCCCAATTTTGATAAAACGAATCGTTTGAGTCATCCACAATCTCTTCATCGTATCATGAAAAAAGCTCCCTTTTATCTCACTCTTTTGCTCTGTTGGTGTGGCGTTGTACGCGCACAATACACGGGCAATACAATGAAATTAACGACGGAAAAGCCCTTTGTAGGGCAAGCCATTGAGGTAACGTATAATCCCAAAAACACGAAATTAGCGGAATCTCCTTCTGTTGATGCTACCATTTACTGGTTACGTACCAAAGGTGAACCTATTGCTCAATCCTATTCTTTGGCTAAGAAAGGTGAAACCTTTGAAACAAAAATTACAGCTCCTACTGATGCGGTTGCTTTTTGCATAGTGCCTCAATACGAAGAAAAGAAAGATTTCAACAATGGTCTAACCTATGCGTTTCTTCTCTACGGCTCTGACGGAAAGCCACTTTCGGGAAGTTATGCCGGTTTGGGCTATGCGTATGCCAATTATTACTACGACATGGGCTTGGAAGATCGTGAAGTAGAAACGGCTAAGGCATTGATGGAAAAAGAATTTACGCTTTATCCTGCCAACAAACGTAAATTCTTTCAGGAATACATGTTTACGTTCAGTTCACGTAAAGAAGAAGATAAAAAACAACTGCTAGCGGAAGCCGAAGCATTGTCCAAAAATAGCGATTTGACCGAAGAGGAAATGGGAACCTTGCAACAGGCTTATCAGCGTACGCAGCAAAAGGAAAAAGCCGAGGCGGTTGTTAAACGTAAAGAAGAAAAATTCGGCAAAAAAGAAGATCGCATGGCGTCTTACAGTAGTTTCCTACGGAAGAAAGCTCCGATTGCCGAAAAGAAAAAAGAGTACGAACAATTGTGGAAAACCATGCCGGCAGAGCCAAAACCGATGGACTGGCAATACATGAAATACATTTACAGTACGTATGTAAGAATGTTGGCTGACTCCAATCGTTGGGATGATTTCAAAAAAGTAATTGCCGAAGCGCGTCCGGAAGTAAAAGCCGAAACGATGCAGACCTATAATAGTCTTGCGTGGGATTGGGCGAAAAAAGGTGAAAAATTGGAACAGGCAACCGATTTGTCAAAGCAGGCAACGGAATGGGCTAAAGCACAGATCACTCAACCGCGTATGGCAAGTGATCCTACCGCAAAAACAGACGCTCAACTTCGCAAAAGCCGTGAAAGTCAGTATTCAATGTTTGCCGATACCTATGGCTATATCTTACTGAAAGCAGGAAAAAATGCGGAAGCGGCGCGCTATTTGGAAGATGCCGCCGTAACGTATGGTAACTATAAAAATGCCGAGATCAACGAACGCTATGTAGAAGCGTTGGAGAAAGTAAATCCACCGGCCATCAAAGAAATTGCTGAGAAGAGTATCAAAAAGGGAAAATCCACCGACGCTATTATTGAAGCCCTTAAACAAACCTATACCCAAAAGAAAGGTAGTGCTGACGGATTTGATACCTATTTGGCCGATTTGAAGCGCATTGCCTCTGAAAATGCCAAAGCAGAGATTCGCGAAAAAATGATCCTGAAACCGGCACCTGCATTTAGCTTGGTCAATTTGGAAGGCAAGCCCGTTTCGTTGGCAGATCTAAAAGGTAAAACGGTCGTCATTGATTTTTGGGCAACGTGGTGCGGGCCTTGTATCTCTTCCTTCCCCGGTATGCAAAAAGCCGTTGACAAGTATAAAAATGATCCCAATGTGGCTTTTGTATTCGTAGATACGTGGCAAACCGAAGAAGACAAACGTAAAAATGCCGCTGACTTTATTGAGAAGAAAAAATACACGTTCAATGTCTTGTTGGATGATAAAGACGAGGTCGTGACATCCTTTAAAGTATCGGGCATTCCTACAAAATTTGTGGTCGACAAATCGGGTAATATCCGTTTCAAAAGTGTAGGATTCGGCGGTAACACCGATATATTGGTAGAAGAACTTTCAACGATGATTGCGTTGGCCAATGAAAACAGCCAGCCGTAAGCGATATTCTGCGACTGATTTTTAACAAAAGCCCGTCAATTTGACGGGCTTTTGTGCTGTGATATGGCTTTCCAACGGAGATTCTCTATTTTTATGGCATCAAATGTGTACGTGAAACAGTATTTCGCTCACTCAACATAATCTGAATCAATTCATCATGAAAGGAATTATTCTTGCCGGCGGTTCCGGTACTCGTTTGCATCCACTTACGTTGGCCGTAAGCAAACAGCTCATGCCTGTTTACGACAAGCCGATGATCTATTATCCATTGTCTATTTTAATGTTGGCAGGAATTCGTGAAATTCTTATTATTTCAACGCCGCATGATTTGCCGCATTTTCAAAAATTGCTTGGTGATGGAAGTCGTATAGGATGTGAATTCAGTTATGCCGAGCAGCCCAGTCCCGATGGATTGGCGCAGGCATTTATCATCGGAGCCGACTTTATAGGAAATGAAAAAGTAGCGCTGGTTTTAGGTGACAATATATTTTACGGAAGCGGCCTCAGCAAACTCCTTCAGGCCAATAATGACCCTGATGGCGGAGTAGTATATGCCTATCAGGTACACGATCCGGAACGCTACGGAGTAGTTGAGTTCGATCAGGACTTTAATGTTGTTTCCATTGAGGAAAAACCCGAAAACCCTAAGTCAAACTATGCCGTACCGGGACTTTATTTCTACGATAATGACGTTGTTGAGATTGCTAAAAATATCAAACCCAGCCCGCGCGGTGAGTTAGAAATCACAGACATAAACCGCGTTTATCTTGAAATGGGTAAACTGAAAGTGGGGGTATTGAATCGCGGAACGGCTTGGTTGGATACGGGAACTTTCGCTTCCCTGATGCAGGCGGGGCAGTTTGTGGAAGTAATAGAAGAACGTCAGGGCCTCAAAATTGGTTGTATTGAAGAGGTAGCGTATCGAATGGGCTTTATCGACGCCGAACGCCTCCGTGAAATTGCCCGGCCGCTTCTGAAAAGTGGTTATGGTCGTTATTTATTAGGTATATTGAAATAAGAAAGATAGCAGATGTTGGACGTTAGCATTTTGGCTGACATCCAACATTCAAAATCCATAAAAGATGTTTACAGGAATTGTAGAAACCACTGCCGAAGTGGTAGAGATCATATTTGAAGGGACCAATCTTACGTTCAGGCTTCGTTCCCATTTGGCTACTGAGCTCAAAATAGACCAAAGTGTGAGCCATAATGGCGTTTGTTTGACTGTAACAAGTTTGGAGCAAGATACATATACAGTAACGGCGGTAGACGAAACCCTCAAAAAAACCAATCTAGGCTATTGGAAAGTAGGAACAAAAGTGAACGTTGAACGCTGTATGCCTGCCAACGGACGTTTTGACGGGCACATCGTTCAAGGCCATGTAGACCAAACGGGCGTTTGTACTTATGTCGAAGAAGTGGGCGGGAGTTGGTTGTTTGATTTTCAATATGATTCGTCTATAGGCAACATTACCGTTGAAAAAGGTTCTGTTTGTGTCAATGGAGTGAGTTTAACGGTCTTCAATTCGCAGGATGATGGGTTCCGCGTAACGATTATCCCATACACTTATGAACATACCAACTTTCATCAGCTCCAGGCGGGTGATGTCATCAATTTAGAATTTGATATTTTGGGTAAGTATATGCAGAAGATTCTGGCGAAGAGGTGATTAAAAAAGGGACATGTCCGGTATATTTGGTAAAAACACTAATATTATGAATGCTATAAGTGATTTTGTAGTGGTGAAAGATAGAATAGTTAGCTATCAACTTCCTTTGGATTTTGATGCAAAGCGAGTACAAATTATTATTTTACCGGCTGATACCGAGCAATTGATACCTATTAAAAAGAACCGTATCCACAGTTTGAAAAAAAGTATTTCCGGAAAAGAAGCACAACGGTTGGAAGCACATATTAAAGAAATACGTGAAGAATGGTAAATAGATATTTGATTGACAGTTCTATTGCGAGTAAATATTTAGATGGACTTTTATCCGAAAAAGGATTTGAATTTATGGACTCGGTTTTTGATTTGGAAAGCAACATTTCAATCATTACCAAAATAGAATTATTGAGTTGGGTCACTGAAGAAACGAACCTCTATAAGCAAATAGAGATTTTTGTGGAAGATTCAATAGTTTTCCCACTCTCAGAAGATATTGTGTTGAGAACCATTCAATTGAGACGTAAATACAAATTAAAGACCCCTGATGCTATTATTGCAGCAACTGCTTTAATTCATAAATTAATAGTACTGACTGATAATGAGCGAGATTTTAGGGCAATCAAAGGGTTGAAAATCTCAAATCCACATTCATTGTAATTCTTTTCAAATCTTGTTTACTTTCCCACGCATTTGTTACGAAATCTTCGTTCGCTCTTTTTGTGATTCCAACGGCGATAATATTGGCGATCTTAACGGCATCACATCTAAATTGAATTATTTGCAGAGTTTGGGCGTAGAGGCCATTTGGCTAACCCCGATTTTTCCCTCTCCAAGTTATCATAAATACGATGTTGTTGATTATTATGCCATTGATCCTGAGTACGGTACATTAGATGATTTCAAACGCCTTATCTCCGAAGCGCATGCCAGAGGTATTGCGGTGATTATGGATTTGGTCATTAACCATACGAGTGCAAATCATGTTTGGTTTCAAGAATCTGTAAAGGGGCAGGATAATCCTTATCGCCAATTTTATAACTGGAAAAGCCCCAAAGAAATAGAAACGTTAGGGATTGCCACGCGAGAAATTACGCCGGATACCTGGGACCGTAATCCGTGGCATCATTGGCTTCATAACAGCGAGAAATACTACGGACTTTTCTGGAAAGGAATGCCCGATCTTAACTGTGATTATCCTCCTGTACGTCAAGCTATTTACGAAATAGGACGTTATTGGCTCCAAATGGGCGTCGACGGTTTTCGTCTTGATGCCGCACGCCATATTTATCCTGAATGGGAAGAATACAAGAATTATGATTTTTGGGTCGAGTTTCGCACCGAAATGCAAAAAGCCAATCCAAATGTGTATCTGGTGGGCGAGGTTTGGAGCTCTGCCGAAAAAATAGCCCCTTATTTTCAGGGCCTTACCGCTAACTTTAATTTCGATTTGAGTTTGGCGATTCAAAAAGTGACGGTGGAGGAGCAAGATACGATTCAATTAGCAGCTACATTAGCCAAGAATCGCGCCATTTTTTATCAAACCAATCCTCGGTTTATTGATGCGATAATGCTTACCAATCATGACCAAACGCGTATTGGCAGTGTGTTGGACAGCAGTTTGAACCGCCTGAAAGTAGCGGCCAACTTGCTTTTGACTTTGCCGGGACAGCCTTATATGTATTACGGTGAAGAAATAGGAATGTTGGGAATTAAGCCCGATGAGTTTGTTAGAGAGCCGTTTTTGTGGGATTATCGTCAGAAAGATCGCCGGCGTGCCCGTTGGATGAAACCAAAGTACAGCAAAAGCAAAAACGTTACCCCTTTGGCGGGTCAAGTCAATGATCCAACCTCCTTATTTAATCATTACAAACAACTTATTGCTCTCCGAAAATCGCACCCTGCTTTGGCTGATATTCACGGCGATATTGTGCCTTTGGACAATGATAATAAGCGTATTGTGGCCTTTATTCGAAAATCGAATGGGCAATCTGTGTGGGTCATTCATAACCTTTCAGGTGAGACAGTCAATTTTAATACTGTTGATTTACCTAAAAAACTACTTCTCAGTACGCGTCAGGAGACGAATTTTTCATCGCCAACTCAACTTATCCTCGCTCCTTATAGCTGTGCGATTTTGGAAAATTAGGCGTGTTTTATAGCCCCATAAATTGCCGGTTCCTTTTGAGTTCATAAATCAATTTTGGTGCTTCCGGTTGAGTTGTCGAACTTTGTGGCTCAAAAAACAGTAGTAAGTAATGAATATAAAGTATTGAGTATCATTATTTCACTCAATTCCCATTACTCAATACCCAATACTTAGGAGAAATGAAGACCAAAGGAACAAAGAAGAATAAAGTCAATATCGTGACGCTGGGTTGCAGTAAAAACCTGGTGGATAGTGAGAATATTTACACGCAACTCAAAGGAAACGGCTACAAGGTT
This sequence comes from Runella sp., assembly GCF_965279615.1. NCBI lineage: Bacteria > Pseudomonadati > Bacteroidota > Cytophagia > Cytophagales > Spirosomataceae > Runella > Runella sp. Next base: position 4,753,395 of record NZ_OZ257252.1, read on the forward strand.
TCGCACGAATCTAAAAAAGACGACGCCAGTATTGTGATCGTAAATACGTGCGGATTTATTGACAATGCCAAGCAGGAATCCATTGATACCATTTTGCGCTATGCGGATGCCAAAGAAGCGGGATTGGTAGATAAAGTTTACGTAACGGGTTGTCTGTCACATCGCTATAAAGATGAATTGGCCGTTGAAATTCCAACGGTAGATGCTTGGTTTGGAACCAATGAATTGCCGCGTTTGCTCAAAACACTCAAAGCCGATTACAAACAGGAATTGGTAGGCGAGCGCTTATTAACCACTCCTACCCACTACGCTTATCTCAAAATTGCCGAAGGCTGCGACCGCCCTTGCAGTTTTTGCGCCATTCCCCTTATGCGCGGCGGGCATGTTTCGCGTACTATTGACGATCTGGTCATTGAAGCAAAATCATTGGCCAGAAGAGGCACCAAAGAGTTGATTTTGATTGCACAGGATTTGACGTATTATGGCCTTGATATTTATAAGAAACGCAATTTGTCTGAATTGTTGAATCATCTTTCTGACGTGGAAGGCATTGAATGGATTCGTTTGCAATACGCTTATCCGTCGGGTTTTCCGATGGATGTGTTGGACGTAATGCGCGAGCGTTCCAATATTTGCAAGTACTTGGATATGCCATTGCAGAGTGGAAGTACGGAGTTGTTGAAATTGATGCGTCGCGGAATTACGCGTGAAAAAACCGAAGATTTGATCAAAACCATTCGCGATAAAGTACCGGACATCGCTTTACGTACTACGCTTATTGCGGGTCACCCGGGCGAGACGGAAGAGATATTTGAAGAAACGCTTGAGTTTGTGGAGCGCACGCGTTTTGATCGTTTAGGCGTATTTACCTACTCGCACGAAGAGCAGACGCATTCACATTCCATGCCCGATGATATTCCGGCGGAAGTGAAACAACAACGCGCCGACGACATTATGGCGGTACAACAGGATATTTCATGGTCGCTGAACCAAGCCAAAATCGGCAATACTTATAAAGTGCTTTTTGATCGGAAAGAAGGTGGGTATTTTATTGGCAGAACCCAATTTGATTCACCCGAAGTAGATAATGAAGTTTTGCTGCCAGCCAGCCAGTTTGTGCGTTTGGGCGATTTTGCTAATGTGAAAATCACTAACGCAGAAGAGTTTGATTTGTATGGGGAGTTGGTGTAAATAAAAAAGGCTTGGAAAGTTTTTGAAACTTTCCAAGTCTGATGCTTCGCTCTTACTTCTTCGATTTTGCCAGTTTTAACGCTTCTGTCGTTGTATAATATTTAGAGATCATGTTGGGAACTTCCCACGCAGGAAGTTTGCCTTCTTTCAAAAATTCCATGTATTTCTTGGCTACCTGCGCAAAGTGCGACTCGTGACCCGTATCGTATTTCTTCGGCACAATCACTTCCCATCCTTTGTCGTTTTTCTTTAACTCGATGCCCGGATACGCGGTTTGTGCTTTTTTAAAGGCCTCTGCTACTGCTTTTTCGTAGGCAGGTGTCGCATTAAGAGGCTCAATGTACAACACAGGCTTAAAGTTTTGATCCTTGCCTTGGCGAATGATCAAATTCGCTTTGCTGCCTTTCATGATGGAATAATGCGTGTCGCCCGTTCCCTGCGGTGCCTGAAAATTCCAGATCACCGATGCCCTTGCGTGAACGCCTTTTAGGGTGTAGTCAATCTGCCCGTTGGCGTACACTTCCAGGTTTTTGCCTTTCATATCCTTTTTAAGATAATCAGGATAGGTATCGCTTTTTGTCACCAATTTGAATTGCTCGGGCGTTAGCGTTGTGGCGTTGTGCGTAGCTGATAAAAATTTTATATCTTTTTGATAATCAATAACCTGATTGGGGAAACAGCTCCATTGAATTAAATCCACCAAGTGAGTGGTTACGTCTACGATGCCTTCACCCTGTTGATTCACATCAAAAAACCAACTTGGTCTGATCAACGGTTCACCTGAAACATATTTGAAAAAATGGTGAACGCTTTCTTTGGTTACGGCAGGATCTTGCGGTGTTCCTTTTTGTAAGGTACCAAACAACTCAGGCAACATTGCCAATTCACGTTGAAGCGCATTTGAGATTTCGTACCGCTCGGTCATGATGTCATAAAGCAATACGTTATTTTTTTTCGCCTGTGCAAAAGCATCTTTCAGTAACGAAAACCCTGCGGCATCAATGGCCATAGGCTTATCGGCCAACACGTTTAGTCCGGCATCTACTGATTTCTTAATGTAGTCGGTTTTCTTTTGGTTATTTCCCGCCAATACTACCAGATTTCCCGCTTTTTCTGAGATCATTTTTTGGAAAAAGTCAGGGCCTGTATATACTTTTTCCTCCCATTGAGTTGGGTCTTCCGGGCGAGAATTGTACTTTTTGATTTTATCAAGGTATGATTCTACATCGGGTCCTTTAGATGCATACACGTGAACAACGGGATTTACATTGTCATAAGGAGTATTTTGAACCAATGCCGCATGAAAGTGGCCGGGTTCCAATACGATCAGGTTAACTGCTTTCTTCTGGCTCATACCGGGAAGTGCTAAACTACTAATGGCTACTAAACAGCCTAAAACGCGGGTTTTCATAAACTACGTAATTGTGGGTGATTTTTATTTTGATAAGTCTGCTTGCGGTATTATTTACTTGCAACGGTCATTTCCTCTTTCCATTTCCGGGCGCTGTTTTGGTCAATAAATAACGTCGCATTGGGATGTTTACGTAAAATCGTAGACGGATATATTTCAGAAATGGCATCGATCAATGTATGATAAATGGCTTCGGCCTTGTGCGCTGCGGGCACCATGCAAAAAACCACAGGTGCTTTCACCAAGGTGGGAATTGTGAGCGTGAGAGCATATTCCGGGACTTGTTCAAGCGTCGCAAAACAACCGTCGTGGACTTGTTGCCAACGACTGGTTAGGTCTAAACCTACTTTTTTTACCAAAACGGGGTCATTAAAAAACGCTACGTGCGGGTCGTTAAAGGCAATGTGACAGTTTTCGCCAATGCCCATACAAACAATGTCAGTGGGGAATTCATTAAGCAAAGCTTCGTAGCGCAGACATTCTGCCTCAGGATCGTTGACGTTGCCATTAATGTAAAATACGTTACGAAGCGAAACTTTATCAAAGAAACGGTCTTTCAAAAAATTGCCGAATCGCTGCGGGGCATCGTCGGATAAGCCGATGTACTCATCCATGTGAAAGGCATTGACACGCTGCCATTCTATGTTGAGTTGTAAAGCCAGGGCATCCAGAAACTCATTTTGTGAAGGAGCAGCGGCAAAAATGATATTAACAACTTCTTGTTTTTTGAGTAATTCTCTGATTTTAGCAGCAGCCATTATTGCCGCATTTTGGCCTAATTCCTGGCGTGTTTTGAATACTTTGACGTGTAGGTTGTCTATTGTTGCTTCGTGTATAGGAGTCATTTCAAGTATTATATTTCGGATTTAGACAAATTTGTCATGCCGGAGGCATCTAAAAGCTGCGAATTGGTTTTGGCTTTTATAGAATTATCAATCTTATTTTAACATTGTGAGTTTTGAAAGTTTTTTAGATGCTTTCAGCATGACAAAACAAAGACGTGTTTCATACCTTAAACACTACTTTCCCCCCAACCATCGTCAGGCGGACGTTTATATCTTCATCAAAAATAACCATATCAGCATCTTTGCCTTTGGCGAGCGAGCCTTTTCGGTTTTCTACACCCATGATGCGGGCGGGCGTGGTGCTTGCCATGCGAACGGCTTCCAATAATGATACATTGGCCATATTGACCATGTTTCGTACCAATCGGTCAAAGGTAGCAACACTGCCGGCAAATGAGGTGCGGTCGGGCATTTTGGCTACACCGTCTTCGATGATGACTTTCAGGCCGTTTTTCAACGAACCCAATGTGCTTTCGCCTTCGGGCATTCCGGCACCGCGCATAGCATCGGTGATGAGAGCGGTGCGGTCGGCACCTTTGATTTTATAGATCAATTTGAGTAACGGTGCGGGTAAATGAATGCCATCTCCAATGATTTCAACGTCTAAATCTAACAAAAAAGCACTTTCAATCACACCGGCGTACCGAAACGCATTTTTGCGCGTTACACCCGACATGGCTGAATACAAATGGGTTACAAGTGAATACCCGTTTTCGTAGGCCTCCAATACATCGTCATAAAAAGCATCCGTATGAGCAATAGCCGCTAAAATGCCTTTTTGGCGCAAACGTTGTCCAAACGCAATCGCACCTTCCAATTCGGGAGCCGCGCTCCATCGTACGATAGAGGAGGAGTGATTGAGAATCTCTTCGTATTCGACCGGATCAGGGTTTCGAATGTAACGCGGATCTTGTGCGCCTCGCTGACTCAACGCAAAATAAGGTCCTTCTAAGTGCATTCCAAGAAAAGCCGCCCCGTTGGTATTGCTACGGGTTGCTTTTTCATACACATCTAAGGTTTGGAGTAAGTCTTCTTTTTCAGCAGTAAGCGTGGTGGGGACCAACGACGTAGTTCCGTATTGGGCGTGGAGTTCAGCAATTTTCAAAAAGGCTTCCACCGTTCCGTCCATAAAATCAAAGCCGCCGCCACCGTGTACGTGAATATCAATGAAGCCCGGCGCTATGTATTGACCTTGAGCATCTATTTCAGTAGCATCGGACACTTCTACGTTTCCTTCGTGGACGCCTAAAATTTGACCATTCTCAATGATTACTGTTCCGTTTTTGATGGCGCGGAAGGGCGTGAGAATGATGCCGTTGGTGAGTTTAATTTTCATTTTATCCGATATATTGCTGTTCGGGATTTCAAATCCGAAAGAGCATTGGGAAGTTATAAAGGATTACAATCCCCAACGTTTAACTTTATGACCGTAAGCTGCGTAATACACCAAATACAAATAACAGGGGAATAAGACCCAATAAGCGGTGCGAACGTCGTATAAATCAGCGAAATAGCCGTACACAAGCGGCATGAGCGCGTTGCCGCACAAGCCCATAATGAGAATAGAAGCGCCTAATTTAGTATAACGTCCCAATCCATCCAATGCTAAAGGCCAAATTCCCGCCCAAACCAATGAGTTGGCTAAACCTAACAACACTATAAACCAAATGGAAAGGTCGGCAGTTTGTCCGAGGAAATGTACGGAACCTTTGGCAAAAATAATGAGTAATGTAAAAACTGTTCCCAACACCGTACAAAAACGCAGCGCATTGACTTGACTGACGAATTTAGGAATCGTAGCAATGCCAATAATATATCCGCAAATGGTGCAGGCTAAGGTATACGACGGAAAGGTTTTGGCTTTCAGCAAATCAATGCCCATTGAATTGGCGTAACTGATGATGGTGTCAATCGCAATCACTTGCGTACCAACGTGCAGAAAAATGGCAACTGCTCCCAAAATCAGGTGTGGAAATTGAAAAATGCTCGTTTTGCCCGCGTTGGCCGTAGCTACTTCGGGGCTTTCGTGTTCGGTATTGATTTCGGGCAAAGGAGAGCGATACACCAAATAGCCCAGCACCAGCAAAAATGTTCCCAACACCGTGTAGGGCGGAATCACGCGCCGCACCAATTCATCCAGAGCTGCACTGCGTTGAAATTCATTCATGGTGCTGAGTTGGGCAAACAAATCCGTATCGGTTGGTCGTAAAATCACAGCGGCAAAAACGAGCGGAGAAAGGATTCCGGCGGCTTTGTTGCAAATGCCCATGATGCTAATGCGTTGCGCACCGCGTTCTTTTGGCCCTAAGATGGTAATATAGGGATTAGCGGCGGTTTGGAGAATGGATAAACCAATGCCAATCGTGAATAGTCCCATCAGGAAAATACCGTAGGTGCGTGTCATCGCGGCGGGTATAAAAATAAACGCGCCCGTTGCCATGAACCAAAAACCGATCATCATACCTTTCTTGAAACCCTGTGTTTTGAGTAAATACGATGCAGGTACGGACATGATAAAATAGGCAATATAAAAGGCAAAAGCCACTAAATACGCCTGAAAGCTGGTCAGTTCGCAGGCAATTTTAAAATAAGGGATCAGAATGGAATTGACCCATGAAATAAAACCAAAAATGAAAAACATCACGCCGATCAGAAAGATCGAAATAGTGGTTTCTCGCTTGGTGAGGCTGCTTACATCAATAGCGGTGGCTTTCATTGAATTGAAGTTATTTAATGACAGGATTTCAGGATTGACAAGATTTTAAATCCTGTCAATCCTGAAATCCTGTCTAATTATTTATACTGTTGGTTCCCAACCCTTTGCATATTCGCGCTTCCAAAGTTTTTTAGCAGCTTTGTTGTGCAGAATATGCCCATTGGAAGGGTCGATTTCAAGTACCTCGCCCGTTCGTAACGCAATGTTCCCGAGCTGGCAAAGTAGCGTACTTTGATGTCCGCCTACAATTCCCGAGGCCAATGTTTCACCCTCTTTTATTGCCGATACGAAGTTTTGAAAGTGAAAAGCGTCAAGTGCCTGTGAAGGGTCCATTTTATTGCGAGGGTCAATGACCAGATCATTTTTTACATCCTTAACGATCTTATTTTCTAAATCGTAAATTTTGTACGCATTGCCGCCTCCGTATTCCAGTGTGCCTTTTTCGCCGTAAAAAGAAACGCCTACGCTGCTTCCTTCTACACTGCGGCTGTTACAGCTTCGGCCTTCCCAGGTCATGAAAATATTGTTGCCAAATTCGATGTTAATCACTTGAGTATCGGGAGCTTCCCAATCGTCTTGGTAGCGATAACGGCCACCCGATGATGAAACTTTTGTGGGAAATTCTACGCCCAAACCCCAACGCATAAGGTCGAGCATATGAGTGCCGTTGTTGAGGGCTTCGCCCGTTCCCCAATGCCAAAACCAGTGCCAATTATAATGCAGAATGTTGTCTTTGTATGCACGACGCGGAGCCGGTCCCTGCCATAGATCATAATTAAGCCACGACGGAACGGCCTGCTCTTTGCCAATGCCAATCGACGCCCGGTTATTAGTATACCAACCTTTGGCAAAATACGGCCGACCGATAGCGCCATCCTGAATATCTTTCAAGGCTTGTTTTACATTCGGCCACGAACGACGTTGATTGCCCATTTGAATTACATTTTTGTATTTGGCCGCCACTGCTACCAGTAGTTCACCCTCATTAGGATTATGACTGCAAGGCTTTTCCAAATACACATGTTTGCCCGCTTTTGAGGCCAAAATAGCTGCCGGAGCATGCCAATGGTCAGGAGCGGCAATTACGAGCGCGTCTACATCTTTGTCTTCCAACGCTTTTCTGAAATCGGGAACGTCTTTGGGCTTGGAATTTTGAATCTTTTCAACGGCTTTGATACACTTTTCCGCCGCCCGCGAATCTACATCCGAAACAGAAACAACTTCGCAATTAGGTTGTAAGGCAAAATTGCTCGCCAACGCCAGCCCTCGGCTGTTTACTCCCATCATGCCAAGGCGTACTTTTTCGTTGGCACCAAGAATACGTCCGTAGCTTTTCGCACTAAATCCCGGCAAAATACCGCCAACGGTCAATGCCGCCGTTCCAATCAGGGTCTTTTTGAGAAAGTTGCGCCGGGAATCGCCGTTTGAGAAGGTTTCAGTAGAGTTCATTGAATAGATCAGCTTTTGGTTTAGACAAGTTTGGTAAATATAAATTCCAAAACAGGAAATGGGCTATTGATTGCTCTTTTTAATTGTCAGGAAAGTGCGATTGTGACTAAATCCTGAATTTGACGGCCATTATGGTCAAATCGGGCAAGTGTATAAACGGCTCCATCGGCTCCGATGGCAATGGAATTGACGTATGTTGGGCGAGTGCCATCCGCATAAAAAATGGGGCCGTGGTCTTTGTACGTTTCGGTTGGAATATGAAACGTTATCAAATGTAGATTTTCAAGTCCTTTGGATCCGCCCTTAGCGATTTGATCGGCTCCTTTTACGCGTTTGCCGTCGATGTAAATAGGTCCGCCCGTAAGGTAATAAATCGTTTCGCCATCAGCGCCCGGTTGAAAGCCTAAGTAGCCGTAACTGAACTGATCAAACATTCCGCTTTTTCGCGAAGGCTCCGACGTGATCCGTTCTACAATTTCAATTTTAGGCGCTTTTGTGTCAAACCGAAACAAATACCCTGAATTACCGTGAACCCCATACGCCGCCTGTCCGGGTGAATACCAAAAAATTTTGCGCCAGTTATACCCCATACTTCCCGGACGTATTGGGTCGTATTTGCCAAAATAATCAAGGCGTAAATCTATCCCTTCTACTTTTTGAATAGACTCTTTATCGGGATGATACGTAAAAATATCGCCTTCTGAAGTAGAGAAATAAACGGCTCCTACATGCGGCTCAACAAACATCGAACGGCACAGCACCCGATAATCTTCGCCCGGAATTCCGGCTTCGCCTTTGGCCGAAATCAACCCGTGATTTTTAAGCGTTTTAATACTGAGATCGTAACTGATAAAATGCCCCAATGGCCACGTTATACCGTACAGCTGCCCTCTTTCATGGTCAATCGTCATGGTCAAAATACCTTCGCCATCGGGGGCAATAGCCAAATCTTCAAATTTGCCCGTTGTTAAATCGTACGACAAAAAATGTCCGCCGGGGTAAAGATTTCTGCCGTTTTTTCTGTTTTGAGGCAAACATTCCATGCCATTGATCATTTCATATACACCCACATGCGTAGCGAAATACAGCTTGCCGTCACTTTCATAAAAACGGACGTGGCTTTTTCCTTGAGGAATGGCATTGGCGTCTCTTTCGCCGCAAATATCGGTCAGATCGGCTATCCATTCGGTTTGGTCGGTGGCAGGGTCATAGACGTAGATTTGCCCACCGATTTCGTACGATTGTGAACTAAGGACGTAATAGATTTTGCCGTTACTTGCTGCCGTAATGGCATTATAAGTATCATGTGCTAATTCAAAACCGGAAAAATAAGCCTTGGCAGTAAGTGAATTCATATTTTTGTTTTTTTGAACTTATGTTGTTTCGGATTGCAAATCCTCAAGCAGTTTAGTTCGGGACGGTTCGCCGCGCGATTGCAAATAATTGCTCTAATTGCTCGTTCGGATTTGCAATCCGAACGCATACTGCTGCCGATTTGTAATCGGCAATGACTTATTTATTTTTAGCCATTCCGATCTGTTGTGCGAGTTTGTCTATTTCTGCATAAATCAGTTCAGGTACCGAAGCATCCCAAATGCTCGGAAGACCATAGACCATTTGCGAAGAAGCACCTTCGTAGCCACCTTCTTTCAAGATCGTTGCCGATGGAATATATCCCATGACGTCGTTGGAATAGCCTAACACAAAAATGTCGGGTCCAAATCTTTTTTTACATTCAATGGTGTATTCAATCACAAGTTCTCCACCAAAACTTACTATCGGTTGATCTCCTAATTTCCACATCTGCACCGGGTACGTATACGACGAAATAAATGTTTTTCCCTGTTTCTTTTCGGCCAACATCCGCGATGCCCATCGTTTGAGATAAGGCGTAGTTTCACTTTGAATTTTTATCAATTCAGCTTCTGAAGGCGGGGCCGAAAGCGGCAATTCAATTTCGGAGTAAGCGGTGCGCAGTTGCGCGGTCAATGGGCGCATCGGTTCTTCAAGAACGCGTTCAACGGCCACTGCCAATTCACGTCCGTATTGGCGCGCCAAGGGGGTGGTTCGGCGCGGTAAAGGATTTTGATCGCCCGCAGCTCCCTGAAAAAACAGCGCTGTCGTGCCCGGATGCGCCTTTTCAATTTCTATTTGAGCGAAGCCCGGATAATCGCCCGATAATTGGTAAATATCCAACACGGTTGGGTGGCAAGCGTACCCAAACGCAATCGCTTTGAGCGCTCCTTTTGCATTAACTACTTTAATAACAGGCACAGCATAATCGTTTGGCCCTTTCAATTCGGTTTGTTCACGCAAGGAGGCTTCTTTGTTATTTCGTCGATTCACCTGAAACCGCGTTACGCCATTTTGGGCAAATAGCTCAACAGGTTCCAAATCTGTTAATGCCTGTGCAACTAATGTGATCACTTGCGCCTCCAATTTGCGGGAATAACGGGTGATCTTAACTTGTTCGTTGGCATCCAATGGATAAATATCATGTAGCGCATCATCAAGCACCGGCCCGGAATGCGTGTGCGAACTATTTAAAATGATCTGCGCTTTGGTCAAACCAAATTGGCGATGGAGTTGCGCACGAATACGGTCGGACATAGCTTTGGGAAAACCCAATAGATCGGTCGTAACAAGCACGGATTGTTTTCCGTTTTCATCTTCCAATGCCAACGCTTTGGCCCACAGATCATGCAATTTTCCCTCGGAGGCATGCGTTCGGGAAGCATAACCTGCCTGCCAAATGGATTCTTTAGGCGTGATAATCACCTTGGCAACGCCCGCTTTCCAGCCTTTTGCCCAAGCAGAAGAGAGAGTTAGTAACCAAATAAACCACAACGATTTTTTCATTTCAGACTCAGCAATTTATCGGCGTGAGTGTAGATTTTTTCAATGGCGTTTGCAATGTCTTCCATGTCGGTGCGGGTGCCCAACAGCATATTTTGTGTGAGCCAAACGGCTTCTTCGTTGCAAAGGCGGTCGTTTTGCGGGCACTGATTTCGTTCAACATAACTCTTGAAATCAAGCATTGACTTTGGGTACATCTTTTGGAAATTTTTCGATTGAAGCGCATCGTTCAAATAAGGCATATTATTGAGCGTGGCGTATCCTTTCAGACAGGGAATTCCTTCGGCCGACAGCGCTTTTAGAAAAATATCACGCGATAATCCCTTAAATGCTTCTTTTTGGTAGCGGAATGGGAAAAGGTGAAATGCCGCCCGTGTTACGTTCTCGTATAATTTGTACGGAATAATGCCCGGAATTGTTTGAATCTTTGCTTTCAAGTAAGCAGCATTTTCATTGCGAAGAGAAGTTTGTGCATCAAGCCGTTTCAATTGAGCCAAACCAATAGCCGCCTGATACTCAGTCAGTCGCAATTTGTTGCCCTGAATCAACGTTCCGGCACCGATCACCCCTGAAACCATCCCATAAGGATTGCCGTAGTTGTGATACGAAAAACAACGATCCATGAAAGCATCGTTATTGCTTACGATTGCTCCGGCTTCGCCAATGGCTAAGTTCTTGGAATTCTGAAAACTGAAACAGCCCGCATCGCCAAACGTGCCTACTTTTTGATGATTGATTTCGGCCAAATGCGCCTGACAGGCATCTTCAATAACCACCAATTTATGTTTTTTGGCAATGGCCAGGATTTGGGGCATGTTGGCGGGTAAACCCAAAATATGAACTGGAATAATGGCTTTGGTGCGGAACGTAATTTTAGCCTCGATCTTGGCAGGATCTATCTGAAAGGTTTCGGGGTCAACGTCCACAAAAATAGGCATGGCACCTGTGGCTATAACGGGCGCAACCGTTCCGATAAAAGTATAGGGCGGCACCAACACCTCATCTCCGCCGCCAATATCCAACTGCGTTAAGGCGGTCATAATGGCATTCGTGCCGTTCACTACGGCCAGCGAACGTTTTGCTCCCACGGTTTCGGCCCATTTTGCCTCAAATTCAGTCACCACACCTGCCCTCGACCACACACCGCTTCGAATGATCTCTAGCAATTGTTTCTCGTCGGTTTCGGGTTTCCACAAAGGCCACGTCGGCCATCCCTGACTCCGAACGGGTTTGCCGCCCAATAAAGCAGGCGGTTCAGCGATGGAAAAAGAGACTGAACTATGCGACTGAATGGAATTCTGCTCAACTGTTTTACCAAGAAGCGACGGTGTCAAAACGGCTCCTAATCCTGTCAATGAATTTTGCTTCAAAAATTCACGTCTTGAAAAGTGGTTGGAAGGCATAGAAGTAGTGTTTTAGAATAAGAATAGTTATTGGTCAGCCATCGTTATTTTGTCATGCCGGCGGCATCTGTTTTTACAGTTGCCGGCTCTATTATTTGCGTAAAAAGCTAACGCACATTTTTAGATGCCTCCGGCATGACAAATTAGCCCTTTCTCGCTTTCTTCAATACGCTTTCAATCGTCACGGCGGCTCCGCCTTGGCGTTTGCTCTCGTCGGCGGCTTCCATGAAAGCAAATAGTTCAATCGTTTCTTCTGGCGTAACGGGTACTGTGCCTGTTTCGAAATAATTAATAATTTCTTTCAACAAAGGCTCATAACCGCCGTAAGGTCCTAACACAATATTGCCGTTTTTGGTGTAAACGGTGCCGCCGTAGTCGTGCTTACCCGTGCGTGTGCCGCGAAAAGTACCCACGCGTCCATCCGCCCAAGTGCCTACTACAATGTCGGTGTTTTCGGTATTTACCCGAACGACTTGTTTGCAGCCCGTTCCCATGATCGTATAGAGCGTTTCAACACCGTGGATGCCGTACCAAAACAGATCAGGATGTGTTTTTTCGAGAACCGCCGGGCTGAATGTATCTGCTCCGACCACTATGGTTTTGTCCACTTTTTCTATCCCTTTGATATAACGCAGCGACGAGGCCGAAAACAGCGGAATGTTGTATTGCTTAGAAGCTTCAAAAATGGCAATGGTATCCGAAAGCGAAGCACTGATCGGCTTATCAATAAAAACGCGCTTGCCTGCTTTCAGCACCTGAATGGCCTGTTCGAGATGGAGTCGGCCATCGTTGGTTTCGAGCAATACTACGTCCACTTTTTTGAGTAAATCGGCGATAGAATCGACAATTTCTACGTTTTGCTTTTTTACTTCTTCGGTATAGGCGGGAACGCGCTTGGTGCTGCTTTCAATGTCTTTGCTGCCTTGCGGATACGCAGCTACGACTTTATAACCCGGAAAATCAGCGTTTGCATCAGGTGCGTTGAGCGCCTTTACAAAAGCTGTACTGTGCGACGTATCCAATCCGATAATGCCCACGCGTTTCCCCTGCACTACCGATTTAGCTACTGACTGATGAGGGGTAATCATGTTGAGTGCCAAACTTCCAAGCGCAGCATGTTTAACAAAATCTCTTCGATTATAAGATAATTTCTCCATGACAAAATGGTAGGGTTTAAAGGAAGTTATGAAGTTCTATTTAGTAAGGCAATTTGCCTGATTATCTATTGAGTGAGTTATGCAATATCTTTCATAATGATTTTGTTATACTGTTATTCATTCATAAAATGAACATCTTATCATGCCATTGATTAAAATTTGCCTGATAAAAAGAATTCGTATAAATTGTCCTCAATAATTAACTGAACACTAAACATTACTTTGACAAATGGCAAATCCAACCTTATCGGAAAAGTCTTTCATTAAAGCCGCCCAGGAAGGTATTGGGCAGGGCACAATGACCGTACAGGGAACGGTCAATAAAATTATTATCATGGGCGCACTGGTGTTCGCCTCGGCATTGGGAAGCTGGTTTTTATTTGCTTCGAGTCCTGCGCTTATCATGCCGTTAGCCATTGGAGGCTCTATTGCGGGCTTTGTTATTGCCTTGATTTTGGCATTCAAACAACACCTTGCCCCGACGCTTGCCCCGATTTATGCAGTGGTCGAAGGGGTTTTTGTGGGTGCCATTACGCTGGTATTTGAAAGCATGTATCCGGGCATCGGCCTTTCGGCAGTGTTGCTTACGTTTGCGATATTGGCCGGGATGGTTGGTTTATACAAAGCGGGTGTTATTCGCGCTACCCCTACTTTTAAGCGTACCATTTTGGCGGCTACGGCGGGTGTTGCCATTTTTTATGTGTTGGCAATGGTATTGCGGATGTTTGGCATCGACATGCCTCTTATTTACGACAACGGCTGGTTTGGCATTGGCTTCTCTCTATTTGTGGTAGGGTTGGCCGCTTTCAATTTGGTACTTGACCTTGATATGATTGAAGAAGGTGCTGCTCATGGTGCTCCCAAATACATGGAATGGTATTCTGCGTTTGGGATGATCGTTACCATCGTGTGGCTTTACGTAGAAGTTTTACGTCTGTTGGCAAAACTTTCAAGCCGCGATTAGCAGTAAAAACAGTATTCTTATTCAAAAAAGGCGTCGGCACGTTAGTGGCCGACGCCTTTTTTTACTCAAAACTACTTACTTATTAGGGGTGTGTTTTCGGGATTATTTACTAAAATAAATAACCGGATTATTTAAATAATTATATTTTTTGTTGGTTAAGATAATTTATGATTGCTTATTCAAAATAATATATAAGTAAATGTGAGACTGATGTATAATTGATTGTACTATTTTATAATTTACACGGTAATAATTTTGAATATTTAAATTTATTTAGAATAAAATTTGGAATAAATTTTTAATCGTCATAAACTTGTATTGACTTAGCTGCCAAGCAAAAGGAGCTTCCGTTCTTTCAAATCAGGTTTTTTATTCAAAATGGCCGCAACTATTAAGAATAATCTATAATATGTTCTGAACAGGAATGTATTATTCAAATTGGAAAAATACAATTATTGCCCAATAACTTAATACTTCATCGACTATGAGAATTTTATTTACTGCAACCTGCTTTGTGGCCTCCCTGCTCCTGTGTCTGGCGAGCTATGGCCAAGATCGAATGCTGAAAGGGCGAATCCTTTCTAAAGACGGTACAAGCTTACCCGGCGCGAGTGTCGTCATTAAAGGTTCTGACCGAGGAACCAGCGCAAATTCTACGGGAGATTTCTCCATCTCCAGTCCCCCAAATGCTGTATTGGTGATTTCTTTTATCGGCTATAAGCCGCAGGAAATCGCCACCGGAAATCAAACTTCTTTTGACGTTTCACTGGAAGAAGATGCTTCCATTCTGAGCGAAGTTATTGTGACCGCCTTAGGTATTACCCGCGAGAAAAAAGCCCTCGGGTATTCCGTACAGGAAGTAAGCGGCAAACAAATGACACAGGCACGTACCACCAACTTTGTGAATGCCCTTTCCGGTAAAATCGCCGGGGTGCAGGTGACGGGCTCAAACGGTGCGCCGGGTGCTTCATCCCGTATTCTGATTCGCGGAGCGAGTTCTATCGGAAGCAACAACCAGCCCTTATTCGTCGTTGACGGTATTCCTATCGACAATGGTAACTACGGCTCAGGAACGGGCGTAGATTATGGAAACGGCGCTGCTTCCATCAACCCTGATGACATTGAGAACGTAAGCGTTTTGAAAGGACCAAGTGCAGCGGCTTTGTACGGTTCGCGCGGTGCGAATGGCGTTATTCTGATCACCACCAAAAGCGGAAAAGGTTCTAAAGGAATCGGCGTTTCGGTCAATTCGAATACGGCATTTGATAGTCCTTTCCGTCAACCTGAGTGGCAAAATGGCTACGGACAGGGAAACAAAGGTCAGTTTTCGTTTGTGGATGGTACAGGAAAAGGGGTAAACGATGGTGTAGATGAAAGCTGGGGGCCCAAAATGGACGGACGTTTGATCCCTCAATTTGACTCTCCCATTGCTGCCGATGGTACGCGGACGCCTACGCCATTCATTCCACATCCTGACAACGTAAATCAATTCTTCCAAACAGGTCGCACACTCACCAACAACGTGGCGATCACGGGAGGAAATGATAAAGGCGATTTCCGTCTTTCCTATACCGATTTAAATCAAACAGGGATTTTGCCAAATACTGATTACAAACGTCGTACGGTATCGCTTAATGCGGGTTGGAATTTGACCAAAAAACTGAGCATCCGCGCAACCGGTAATTACGTAGTGGACGGAAGCGATAACCGCACCAACTGGGGACTTTATTTTATCTGGTTTGGCCGTCAGGTGGACATGGAAAAATTACAAACCTACCAAGCGCCTAACAGTATTTACCAGAACAACTGGAACTACAACTACTGGACCAACCCATATTATGTGTTGAACCTGAGCACCAAATACAATAAGCGTGATCGCGTGTACGGTAACCTGTCTGCTGCGTACAAGTTTACTGATTGGTTGACATTGACGGCACGCTCCGGAACGGATGTTTACATTGATCGTCGTAAAACAAAAAATGCAGCGCGGATCGATAACCTGAACGGCGCAAAACAATACGACAGCTACAATGAAGAGCAGATCTTTATTCGTGAGTCAAACTCCGATTTCCTATTAAACGCTACGCACAAATTCGGTGCTTTTGATATATCTGCAAACCTTGGTGGCAACCACCGCAGTAATTATTATCAGCGTAATTACATGGGTGCCACTGAATTGGCAATTCCCCGCGTATGGAACTTAGGAAACTCTCGCCAAGCTAAAGTGGCTGAAAACTCCTTTACCGAAAAGGTCGTAAACAGTGTGTACGGAGCAGCTAATATCGGTTTCAGAAATTATTTGTTTTTGGATTTGACGGCACGTAACGACTGGTCGAGCGCTTTGCCTTCCGACAACCGTTCGTACTTCTACCCTTCTGCGGCTTTGAGCGCGGTGCTGACAGATATGTTCAATCTCAAATCTACCGTGTTATCATTTGCCAAATTACGGGCAGGTATCGCCCGAGTGGGTAACGATACCGATGCTTACCGTTTGATTCAGGCGTATAAATACGAAAACCCTTGGGGCAGCACGCCTTCATTGTCGGAAAACAACGCCATGTTAAACGCAAATCTGAAGCCTGAGTTGACCAATTCTTATGAGATCGGGGCTGAAATCAAATTGTGGCGCAATCGCGTTGGATTGGATGTGACCTACTATGATAAAGAATCCTTTAACCAGATTTTGGACGTAAACATCTCGCAATCTACGGGTTTCAATTCAAAACTATTGAATGCGGGTAGACTGCAAAACAAGGGGATTGAGGTTCAATTGAGCGCAACTCCCGTAAAAGCAGGTGCTTTCCAGTGGGATGTGGCCGTGAACTGGGCGCGTAACCAAAACAAAGTCATTGAATTAGCCGAAGGCTTAACCACTTATACATTAGGTACAGTACGCGGTATGACCATCGAGGCACGCGTCGGTGAGCCTTATGGAACCTTCTTTGGTCAAGGTTTTGCGCGTGACCCAAGCGGTAACATCATTTATGACAAGAGCGGTTATCCTACGCTGAACCCAACGCGCCGTATTTTGGGCAACTTTACGCCTAAGTGGATCGGTGGATTCCAGAATACATTCACTTACAAAAATGTATCATTGAGCACGTTGATCGATATGAAATACGGGGGTGATATTTTCTCACAGACCGTCAATATCGGTCGCTATACAGGAGTATTGGCAGAAACATTGGTGGGTAGAGAAGAAGGAATTGTCGGACAGGGTGTTGTAAATACCGGTACATCAACGGAGCCGGTGTATGTACCAAATACTACACGTATCTCTTCCGAAGAATGGCATAAGAAATACTATGCGTTGACCAACAACGAAGAAACCATCTTTGACGGAAGTTTTGTGAAATTAAGAGAAGTAAAACTGACCTATATGATTAGCGGTCAGGTATTCAAAGAACTGCCGTTCCGTGATATTTCACTTTCGGTGGTGGGCAGAAACTTATTCCTTCTGCACAGCAATGTACCGCACATTGATCCTGAAACCAGCTACTATAACGACGGAAACTTGCAGGGAATTGAGAACGGACAAATTCCAACGACTCGCACCGTAGGTTTCAATATCAGTTTCAATCTGTAACGAACGAACAAGACTTGGAAAGTTTATAAACTTTCCAAGTCTGAAAAATTCGCTTCCAACAAACTTCAAAATGAACAATAATTATGAAAAGCATATTTCACTCTTTCCGATATAAAGCACTAACGGCAGCGTTGATGCTGGGCGCCTCGGCCTGTACCGATAAATTTGACACGATCAATACTAACCCAAATGCTCCTTCAGTTGCCACGGCTGACCTTTTTTTACCGCATGGCATTCAAAGCGCGGTAGATGCATACTGGGGTGGCTCGTTGGGAATGGACATCGGCGACCTTATTTCACAGTATTGGGCACGTATCCAATATACCGATATTGACCAGTACTCGGTTTCCAGCGATGTGTACAGTGGTGCTTGGCAAACATTTCACATCGAAGCATTGGCTGATTATCAGCGTATTTACAAATTGGGCGTAGATACTAAAAACCCCAATTATCAGGCAGTAGCGTTGATCATGCGCTCTTGGGTATTTTCGTTGTTGACCGATGTTTACGGCGATATTCCTTATACGCAATCCATTCAGGGATTGGAAGGTATTCTGCAACCTAAATACGATACTCAGAAAGAAGTGTATGCGGGTATCATTAAGGAGTTGAAAACGGCCAACGACATGATTGACGCTGTGGATAAAACAAAGGCCATTTCGGGGGACATTCTTTTTGCAAATGACGTAACGAAATGGAAGAAGTTTGCCAATTCACTGAGCTTACGCCTTCTGAACCGGATGTTGAGCAAAACAGACGCAGGCATCGACGTGAAAACAGAGATCAACCGCATATTGGGTGACCCTGCCAAATACCCCGTCATTGGTTCTGTTTCTGAAAATATTCAATTGAACTATTTAGATGCTACCAACAACAATAACCCGATCAATCAAAACCGTAAAACGCGCGATGACCACCGCGTAAGTGCTACGTTGGTGAACAAACTGGCCGCGATGAAAGATGCACGTTTGGCGGTATACGCTGACAAACCTGCCGACGGCGGAGATTATAAAGGTGTTCCTAACGGTCTGTCCAATGCTGATGCCAACGCATTGGGCTTGTCAAAAACTTCTAAAGTTGGTGCTTATTTTGTGGGTCCTACGGCTCCCGGGGTTATTTTGAGTTATGCCGAATTGCTTTTCATCAAATCGGAAATGGCGTATAAAGGAATTACGGCGGCGGGTGATGTAACCGCCAATTATGTTGCCGGAATTACCGCTTCGCACACCCAATACAAATTGACGGTAAGTGCTGATTATCTGGCTGCCAATGCATTGAAAACGGGTGCAGACGGTTATAAGCAGATCATGGAGCAAAAATGGATCGCGTTGTATGGTCAGGGAGTGGAAGCGTGGACGGAATTCCGTCGTACCGGTATTCCTGAATTGAAACCATCGGTGATCAACGTAAATGCCGGGGTTATTCCAACGCGTTTGCCTTATCCGGGTTCTGAAGAATCGCTGAATTATACTAACTTTAGTGCTGCCCTTAAACAGCAGGGTGGTGTCAATGATATGAAAATGAAACTCTGGATCGCAAAATAATGGAGAAAAAACTCCTTTAATTCCGGTTTTAAACCGGAGTGATGCTTATAGGCTGTTTGACCCCGATGGGGTCAGATATTTGTAGGAACCAATCTGACATCTACAAACGTCTGACCCCATCCGGGGTCAAACAGCCTTCAATAATGCAAACTGTTTCTTATGGCTTACTTACACTAAATCGTTACATATTAAAAATCATCATGATGAAAAGTTTTATCCAATCTACACTCATTTCGTGTGTTGCGCTGACGTCTCTGACAGTCGCCGCGCAGGACGACGCAGCTTTGCTGAAAAAAGCCAAGAAGATTCACGAGAAAGCCTTTACCGTTGATACGCACGCCGATACGCCCATGCTGCTTTCGCGAGGTGGGTTTGACATTACCAAAGACAACGACGCCCGTACCAGCAACAGTAAAGTAGATTATCCCCGTATGAAGCGCGGCGGATTGGATGCTATTTTCTTTGCGGTTTATTTGGGACAGGGCCCGCGAAATCCGGAAGCGCACGAAGCGGCCAAAAAACGTGCTTTGGGCATTTTTGATGCCATTAACACAACCCTTAAAAACACAAGTTCATTGGCCGAGCTTGCTACCACGCCTGATGACGCCTACCGCATTGGTAAAACCGGCAAACGGGTTATTTTTCTTGGCGTAGAAAATGGCTATGCTATGGGGCATGATCTGAGCATGTTGCAGAAATTTTATGACTTAGGCACACGCTACATGACGCTTTGCCACTCAAGCAACAACGATATCTGCGATTCATCAACCGATCCAAAAGGTGCCGAATACCAAGGCCTAAGCCCATTGGGCGAGCAGGTAGTAAAAGAAATGAACCGTTTGGGCATGATCATCGACGTGTCGCACGTGTCGGATTCTACCTTTTATGATGCCATTCGTCTGTCTAAAGTACCCATCGTAGCAACGCATTCGGGTGCACGCGCCATTTGCAATCACCCACGCAACCTCACCGACGATATGCTCAAAGCATTGGCTAAAAACGGGGGTGTAATTCAATTGAATTTATTGAGCGATTATATCAAAACCATTCCGCCAAGCCCTGAGCGCGAAGCGGCAATGAAAGGTCTTTACGAAAAATACAACATCAAAGACCGTCGTGGAATGATGACGTTGCCGGAAGCGGAGCAGCAAAAAGCACGCGCTGAATTTATGGAACTGAATAAAAAATACCCTATTCAATTGGCAACGGTAAAAGACGCCATCGATCACATCGACCACATTGTTAAACTGATCGGCATCGACCACGTAGGCATGGGCGCTGATTTTGACGGCGGCGGCGCTTTAGCGGATTGCTTTGACGTAAGCCAATACGAAAACATGACGATTGAATTGGTGCGTCGGGGATATTCCAAGAAAGATATTGAGAAGATATGGAGCGGTAATTTCTTCCGTGTGATGAAGGCCGTGGATAAAGGAAAAACGCGTGAATTAAGCCTCAAATAGTATAAACACAACAATTTGATAAATACTAAAAGAGTCGAGCGCTTGCCCGACTCTTTTTTATGGAATTTGTAATCACCGGTTCAACCCTTGAAATAGATTACAAAGAAGATTTTTTAACTTCAAACGTAAACGTTTTACTTCCTGCCAAGCCCGTTTTATTCATTCCCTGAAGCACAACCTTATACGTTCCGGCTTGGTCAGAAGAATAAAAACTAACTGATTTTTTGCCCTGTTCATCCGTAATAACCTGCGGCGACCAATAAAGCAGATTTCTGAAATCAGGTGTGCGGCTTTTAAGTTGGTCAGAAGTCTCATACAGCGGTGAATAAAACTCTTTTTTCCCCTGAACACCTTCGTAAGAAAGTACCAGTGCGTGCGGGTCAAGCGGGAAGCCCGCCAGATCGCCTTTGTAGGTTGTATAGCTCACAACGCCCGTAAAAGCCATTGGCCCTAAATAGTAAAGACCGTCGATTACTTCCAGTTTTCTGATCTTCAATGGGTCAAAAGCCATGATTTTGTCGGTATCAAATACCGGAATACCGTCAAGCATAATGAGTGGGTCTTCGTCAAAAACTACGCCCGGTTGGAGTTTGTCAAAAACCAAAAAGTGAAAATGCCCATGTCGTTTTCTAACGCCTACACCCGGTACGTATTCGCGCATTACTTCCTCAACTGTCGGGAAACGTGTATAGGCGTCTAAGAAATACTTTTCGTCGGGTACACCATAAAACGCCAACGTATCGGTTTCACCTGTGTTTACCTGTAGCGCCGATTTGGGAATAAATGCATTTTGAGCCTGCATGTTAATACTGCGTGTCAACAAATTGTTTTTCCAACCGGCATTAAAGGTAAAAGGAGGGAGGGAGTATGAAGATACTTTCTCCGAAAAAGGGCTATTGATTTCGATGCGGTACGTACTGTCGATTTGCGTATTGGTTTGGACAATGATTTCTCGCGAGCCGAAAAAATGCTTCATTTCGTAGGAGATCCTTCCCGAAGAATCACTGCGGGATACGAACAACTGAGCACGTTTACTTGGCGCGGCTAAATAGGTAGGAATGTAGCGTGCAGGCAACCCTGTTTTAGTATCTATAACCTTGCCGCTGATAAAATGTCCACCATGTTCGGGAATATAGCTGTAAACGGTTTTTTTGCCAATTTCTTCCCAGTTAAATCGACGCCATCCGTGGGTAAGCATCAGATTATCAAGCGCCTGATCTACGTCCTGCCCGGAATTGATAAAATAATACCCCGGTGATTCAATGTTGCCTTTCAGATCAGAGGTCAAGGCCAGATACGTATCGATCAAAATGGGGTCTTCGGCGGGAAGTGAGTCGGTTAAATACACCGAAACGGACAAATCAGCCGAGGTCACCGATTTTGCTGCAGAGGCTATATCCAGTGTGATTTTTTCCCGAGTATTGTATTGTCTTTTATCGGATTGGGCAGCAATTGTAAGCGATTGGGCCGGGCGTTTAAAATAAAGGCGTTCACAAACGGGTTTTTGATTTTGGTCAAAAAGGGTGATCGACGTTATGCCATCGCCTAAGGCACTTTTATTGATCAGGAAAGTGTTTTTTCCATTACTCAACGTCTTTTTCTCAGTCATCTTCGGAACAGATTTGGTATGTGCCAATAGGTACACGTCCGAAGTGCCGCTTTGAGGAAAACGCGCCGAAACGGTTACTTCTAACGCCAATGCCGATTCTTTTACCTGCATCACATATCCCTGATCTTTGATGTCGGGTAAGTTGTAGGCAGACCATTGTTTTTTAGTGTCATTGAGCAATACCCGATACGTTTCGCCTTCTCTGGGCGTAAAATTGAAAGTACCGATGCCAAACTTTAACGGTTCAAAATGAGCCACCGTATCGTTTTGTTGATTGATGATGGTTCCTTTAAACTTAATTCCTTTGCCATCGTCACCTATTGCCCTAAATGCCACTTTGCTCTCAATGCCTTTGACCAAATTTCCGCCTTCGGGAAACAGTTGCAGATCATACGCAAGCGTAGATTTTGACGCGGGCGTAAGCGTGGGTTTATTAAACGGGTTGACAATGCTGATAGTGGTTTCAAAATAAAAATCCGCACTGAAATTTTTCATCCAATTGGTGTAACTCCGCACGGAGTAATGACCGCTTTGGATAAAAGGAGGAATAAAAACCGAGCCAAAACCTTTGCCGTCTTCCAACGCAATTTTAGTTTGTAACACCGGATTGTGCTCTTTGTCCAGCACTTCCAGATAAGCTACTTTACTTATATTTAGCGGTTGATTCGACGAAGCGTCAAGACAAAAGGTCTTGAACCAAATCGTTTCGCCTACCAAATAAAGCGGCCGATCAAGGTGTACAAATACTTTCTCCTGCACTGCCCGTTGGCTGTGTTGAACAAGCTGCTGCGAAAGGGGATGCGTTTGTCCTGTACCAACGACCGGAATCAGAGAAATGGCCGCCGCTATCAGTTTTTTGAGCAACGCAGGGATTTTTATGGGTATAAAACTGGTTTTCATAAAGGAAAGAGTTATTACCAAAAGCTTGGGCGTGTGATGGTTCCACCTTTTGTACGACAATCTGCGCAACCGGGGTCACCGATTATGTATTGAGCAACGCTTGAACCCTCGGGAAAATACTGTGTAAGAAGGAAGTATTGAAATTTGATGGCATCAGCTCGGCTAACGGTATCAATAGGTTGACAAAAAGTGTATTGACCCAGCCCCGGCGGAATGAATACGCGTTTCTCCTGCGGAACTCCGGCGCTGAAAAAACCAAACACAAGCTCCTGAGAATCTGTCGTGCATTTGATATTGCCCGTGATTTGAGAAGGCTGAGAGTCAAATAAGCTACCTGTTGTCTCCGTGGTTTTTGCCAAAGCTCCCCAGTATTCAAACCCTTCCTGGGTCAGGCCAAATTGCTTAACGAGAATACTGTACTTAATAAGAAGCTTATTGCTTGCCACAGGAATTGTAGTGACGGGGGCGTCTCGAATCAGATCTTGACTTAGCTTGATGGTCGAACCCAACAAAATGGTTGAAGGCGTTTCGGTTTTCCAACAAGTGTTGATGTTCTCCAGCCGATCAATGATGTTATTGTTCTTAATTTCAAACAGCGATATGAGCGGCATGTGGTATTCCCACGTTTCCTCAAATTTCCACCGATAAAACCGCGTCTTATTGAGTGGATCGTGGGTATTTACCTTGATCTGGACAGAGCCTTTATCGTCGGCTACTTTGTACGTAATACTGTCAATTGGCGGGGTGTTTTTTACAGCTACGAAGTCAGATAGGTATTCTTTTTTGGCGGCGGTCTTGATTCTTATTCTGTAATTCTCGGCTTCATTGAAGGCTCGTGGTGCCAGCCGATAAAGTCCTTTGCCAATTTCCGTAAAGGTAAATGTGCTTCCTTTATCGCCTTCCACAATTACCTGAGCTTTCAGTTCGGCCGCAAATGTATTTTTATTGCTGACCACCTGCGAATACGTCAGTGTGATACGACTGCTGTCTTTACTGCCCGTGTTCAAAAAGCCATCAACCACCAAAAAACGGCTCGCTGAAGAAACTTCCGGGGGAGTAAACGGTAAAACGCAGCTATTCAGCACCATGGCACTGACAATGACTGCGATAAGTAATGAAAAGGTTTTCATATAGTTTGTGACAAATAACGATGTGGGCTAAAATCTGAAATTATACGTAACGGTAGGAATCGGTCTGCCGAAAATAGAGAGCATATACCCATTCACGATACCGTTTTGGGTTCTGAAATAAACGGAAGACGGATTTTTGCGGCCCAATAAGTTAAAGATGGCAAACGTCCAGGAACTGTGTGCCAATTTCTTGATCTTGTGATTTCCTTCTACGTTCATGGAGAAATCCATGCGGTAATAGTCCGGAATTCTGAATTGATTGCGGTCGGCATAGTAAATGCGCTGTACGCCTTCCAACATATACTTCCCGATAGGCGGCGTATAAGGTCGGCCGCTGCTGTACGTAAAGTTCAATGAAAGACTGAAACGGTGCGAGAACTTATAGTTGCTCACCATCGTAAAATCGTGCGGCTTGTCGTAATTGCTTGGGTAATAATTACCGTTGTTGGGGGCATCGGAAGAGGTACGGTCGTTGGCGCGCAACAGCGAGCGAGCATAGGTATAACTCACCCAACCGTTGAGTTTGCCGGTCAATTTTTTCACCATCAATTCCACACCGTACGCTTTTCCGGTGGTGGAAATGACGGCTGTTTCGACGCGATGGTTCAAGATAAGAGAGTCACCACCCTTGTAATCCAAAAAGTTCTGAATGTTTTTGTAATACGCTTCTACCGAAAGTTCGAGTTTATTGCCCCGTAAATTACGATATACACCCAAGGCCAACTGGCTTCCCAATTGCGGCTTGATGTACGAATCGCTCAATTTCCAAATGTCGGTCGGCGACATCACCATTGTGTTCGTCAGCAAATGAATGTATTGCCGCGTAGTGTTATAACTGAGCTTAACGGAAGTGGTAGGATTGACAAGATAGCGTGCGGAAGCCCGGTATTCAGGGCCCTGATAGTTTTTAATGTTTTGCCCGGAAGTATATTTCTGACTGCCCGACGTATAGATTTTTTCAATGGGAAGGCCTTCAGTATAGCTATAAACGGTTTTTGGGCCAAGGTAATTGAACATGGAAAAACGAATGCCGCCACTCAAAGATAATCGGGGACTTACATCAAAGCGATCTTCCAAATACACGGCACTTTCCACCGCTTGCTCAGATTCCATAATGTCAGGAATCAACAATGACTCAGGATGAGACGGTTTCAATGAGCCGGGATACAATTTGTAATAAACGGCATTTACCCCAAAATCCAGCGTGTGTTGACGGTGTAAAAAGTAGGTAAAATCAGCTTTGGCGGTCGATTGGCTGATATCAAATTTTAGATCAAAGGCTGTAGTAGGCACGCGCTCACTGCCAATGTCATATTGATAGCGACTGTACGCCGTGGTGAAAACGCTGTAAAACTTGGGATTGAACGTATGTTTCCATTTCAATGACGCTAGCCTATTTTGGTAAGAATAGGTTGTATCGCCGAAAAAGCGGAATTGATCACTACTGAAATAAGCCATCAGCGAAATGCTGTTCTTCTCGTTGACTTCGTGGTTAACATGAAGGTTTAGGTCATAAAACATGGCCCTGCTTTTACTGTACGAAGGGCTGTCCAATTTTTTGAGTACCCAATTGGAATAGGTCGAACGACCGGCTAAGATAAAAGAGCTTTTCTCTTTGATGATCGGGCCTTCAATGGCAAAGCGCCCGGTCAGCAAGCCTATTCCACCGGAGCCGACAAATTTCTTCTTGTTTCCATCGCGGCTGTTGATCTCCAATACCGACGAAAGGCGTCCGCCGTATTTGGAAGGAATCGTGCTTTTGTACAATTCCACTTCTTTGATAACGTCGGGGTTGAAGGCCGAAAAGAATCCAAATAAGTGCGAAGGATTATAGACCACGGCGTCGTTGAAAAGTATAAGGTTTTGGTCGGTCGAACCTCCGCGAACGTTAAGCCCTACGCTGCTTTCGCTGACTGCTTTTACGCCCGGTAACGTAAGTACGGTACGCAGCAAGTCAGTTTCCCCAAACGCCGTAGGCACTTGCTTCATGGTTTTGATATTGAGCTTCACCTGACCCATTTGCGTCCCGGCAATGTTTACATCTCGGCCGGCAGTAATGGCTACTTCCTTCAGCGCCGTTACGCTTTCCTGCATTTCGATATCCAGTTTTCCATCTCCGTACAGCACAATGCGCCGATAAGTATCGCGCATACCGATGCTTTTGATCTTCAACGTATGTTTTCCGCGCGGAATGGTCAACGCAAAGAAACCAAGTGCATCGGTAGAAACCCCGATGGAAGGGGATTCAATATAGACCGCTGCCCCAATTACCGGTTCGCCGGTTACGGCATTTCTGACGTAACCCGAAACCGTCGATT
Source organism: Runella sp. (assembly GCF_965279615.1). NCBI lineage: Bacteria > Pseudomonadati > Bacteroidota > Cytophagia > Cytophagales > Spirosomataceae > Runella > Runella sp. The sequence continues at coordinate 4,779,937 of NZ_OZ257252.1, forward strand.
TCCCTTCCGTGATCCGTTGACGTTGAGCACCGATGTTATGGAGTTTGCTTTCGGCGGTTGACAGTAGTTTATCCTGTTCTTCCGTCGTGGGTGCTACGTACTGGGTTTGATCGGCGTCTTTAGTAGGCGTACTGAGGTTAAACAGATCATCGGGTAATTGCGTAATGAGTGGTTGACCGGAAGTGACAAAAACCCGTTGTTGGTCGTCTATCGAAAATTTGAATTCGGTGTCTTTAAACACTTGCAGCAATACCGATACCAATGTCTGATTTTGGGCCTGCAACGTGATTTTCAAACTGTCCAACTGCGACGCGTCGTAGTAAAAATAATGTCCGGTCTGTGCTTCCGCTTCTTTGACAAATTGGCTGAACCGTGCGTCAGTAAATTGCGCAGTCATGCGTTTTTCGCTCGTTGTTTGGGCAAACAAAGCCGAAAAAGCTACAGATAAGAAAAGGGAGGTGAGGAGTAGAGTTTGTTTCATGGACGTAGCTTGTCGTACTGGGTGGCCATTTGGATAAGCGCAAGTTCGCGGGCTTTTCTGTATTTGATCTTATTTTCGCGAAGCGCTTTTCTAAGTGCCGCTTTTTGGTCTTCAAACAGAGAAAGTGCTGCTTTTTTGGAACGGATAATATGATATACCCCGTCTTTTTTGATGTAAAAGAAATTCTTTTCATGAAAATAGACGTTGACCTTATTGTTCTCAATTTGTTCCTGCCGTTCTTTCACTCGCCGGGCAAGCACCTGCGTTTTTCCGTCGTACAGAATCTGATAGAAGCTTGTGGGTATATCAATGCCTTTTGACTCGTCCTTTTCAATCTTGATAAAACGGTTGCCAACGATTGAGAAGTCGCGTACTCTTTCGCTTTGCAATTGCACCAATCCGGAGCGCTCGGGGTGCCTTACTACCACGAAACCTTTAAAAATATCGTAAAGCAAAGGAAGATTTTGGTACAGTTGCCCATCGTAGTAAACAGAGCCGGTTTGCCAATCCTCGCTCTGAAAAAACTGATGGTCTTTCGAGCGACTGTCGTAAATATGATAGCGTTGCCCATTGTACAAATGGGGGGAATAAATGGTTGCAGATTTATAAAGTGCCAAAGGCGAACCGGGCACATTCATGGCAACGGTGCTGGTGTCGGCGACTTGGCTTCGCACCGACAAACTCACGCAAAGAGCTGCTGTAAGAATAGATAAAAGTTTTTGCATACGGTGTGAATAATGCAGTTTGGGTATGTCAAAAAGCAACTTAATGCTTTGGTATACTATTGTGACTCTCACGATTTTATACGAATGACTAATCCCCTTTAGGATAAAACGCAAAGGGGATTAGTCCAATTTATGCCATAACTTATTGACGTCCTTGGCAAATACAACGCACAGCACCAAAACTGCGAGTTTCGGCATGCCACTCAAAAGCAGCGTTATACCGATTGTTTTCCCAGAAAAACTTTTTCCGGGTACAGTTATAATTTCCCGTTTCAGTCATGGTTTCGGCATCGTACAACCGCCCGTTTACCATTACGTATTTTATGCTTTCGCTGTTGCGAAGATTTTCCAACGGATTTTTGTCAAGCACCAGCAAGTCAGCTAATTTTCCTACTTCCAATGAGCCGATCTCTTTGTCTAAACCCAAGCTTTTAGCCGGTCCGATGGTGGCCTGTTTGAGAGCCTGTAAATTAGAAATACCGCCTTGTCCCAACATCCAAAGTTCCCAATGCGCACCCAAGCCCTGCAATTGACCATGAGCACCTAAATGTACACTTACGCCTGCGTCGGCCAATTTGCGGGCTGTTTGAGAATTGCCGATGTGTCCGAAATCATCATCGGGCAGCATCTCACGGCGGCGCGAGCGGCTGTCAACAATGGAGCGCGGAACAAATGTCAATAAACGTGATTGCTCCCAAACGTTGGTTTTTTGGTACCAATAATATTCTCCCGAAACACTTCCAAAACTCACGATGAGTGTAGGTGTATAGCCCGTTTTGCTGTTGCTCCACAAAGACACCACATCTTTGTAAACGGGATCAACCGGAATGTTATGCTCAATCGTAGTGTGCCCGTCCATGATCATGGTCATGTTGTGATTGAAGAACGAACCGCCTTCGGGAACGACCAACATGCCTAATTCACGAGCGGCCTGAATGATTTGCTGACGTTGATTGCGGCGCGGTTGATTGTAACTCTTGACCGAAAATGCACCTACCGCCTTCATGCGGCGTAAATGCGAACGTGCGTCATCTAAACTATTGATCACGGCTTTAAAATCACCGTCGGCACCGTACAAAATGGTTCCCGTAGAATAAACACGCGGCCCGATCATTCGCCCTGTTTTGACCATTTCAGATTGACTGAAAACCATTTCGGTATTGGAAGAAGGGTCATGAACGGTCGTGACTCCGTAGGCCAAATTGGCAAAATACGACCACTGCTGTTGCGCCGACTTTTCATTGCCCGTTCCGATGTGGGCGTGTGCATCAATAATACCCGGCATCAGCGTTTTGCCCGAGGCATCAATCACTTTTGCTTCTGCCGGAATTTTCACCTGACCTGCCGCGCCAACGGCCACGATTTTATTATCTTTAACAACCAACGTGCCGTTTTTGATCACTTCCAACTGTCCTTGGGCGTTTTCTTTCATGGTTAAAATCGTGCCGCCTTTAAACGCCACCACACCTTTGGGAACATCGGTTGAGAGGGTTAAGCCAATCGGGATACCGGTTGAATCAATGGCCGGTAATTTTTCGGGCGCATCTTCCACAAACAAAAAGCTTTCCTTGATAGAACGGGTAAAATACTCAGGGCCGATCGTCCAATGCAATTTTTGACTGTCGTTAGACCAATGCAGGTAATCGCCGGCGTCACGTGTGACTTTGTAGACGGGAAATGCCTTGGTATTGCCTGATAAGTCTACGGCTTTGCCGGTGGTAGGAAAAGCAGCAATGTACAGATGGAATAATTCCTGAAAAGCGATCCATTTATTATCAGGACTGGGCACAAACTTGGTGGCGTATTGTGAAGTAAAGTGCGTTTGTTCGTCGGTGTTGTTGAGCGTTACACTTTTAAACGATTTGCTCTGGCCATCTTCCAAAAAGAAAATACGGTCACCGGCGGCGCTGAACAGAGGCTCCTCACCGCTGTCACGGAGAAACGTGCCCTCGCCTCCCGTCGCCGACATTAAGTATAAACCCGGCTCTTTGCCAAAGGCGTAACCCATATAGCCATTGCCTGTTCCTTTGCGGTAAATAATCTTGGAGCCGTCGGGCGAAAAGGCAGGTGTTTGGTAAAATCCCTTTTCCGTCGTCAGCGTTTCAATGGTATTATTGGCCAACGTCAATTTTCGAATACTTCCCGTCAATGAATCACTCCAAGTGGTATATAGCAAATACTTTCCATCCGGGCTAAACGTGGGTTCGTATTCAAATACATCAGTAGCTTTGGTAAGGCGTTCGGGCGTTCCTTTGGGCAGGGTTTTCTTGTAGAGATACCCTGCGGCATGAAAAATCAACGTTTTTCCGTCGGGTGAAGTACGTGCCTGACGGATCATTTTAGAGTCAAAAGTAGGGGTAAATACCGTCTGTGGAGAACGAACCGCTTCCTGTACCGTAATGCTGGCATTGACCGTAAACGGAATTTCGGTGGCTTTAGCCGTGGCGACATTTACGCGGAACAATTTACCTTTTGCCCAGATCACAACATCTTTGCTGTCGGGAGTCCAGTCGTAATTGGGATATAAACCCATAATGGCCCACGCTTCCTGTTGGTCTTTATTCAATTGATCAAAAACAGGAAATTCTTCGCCCGTTTTCAAGTCGTGAATGTACAATACTGACTTCGTGCGCACGCGTCGTACAAACGCCAGTTGCTTTCCGTCGGGCGAGATCTGCGGTCTGACCGCGCCGCCGGGACCGGTGACGATATTTTTTAAAGTGCCCGTTTGGCGATCCAAACGACGAATGACGTAAATCTGCCCGTTTGGATCTTTGTTATACTGAAAATTAGGGCCTTGGCTCATGTCTTCGCTGAAATACACGTAGCGGCCATCCGGAGAAACACAAGGCTCGCCGGCGTCTTGCTGATCGTTTCGGCGCTTGGTCAATTGCAATCCCGCTGTACCGCCACTTGCGTGATACATCCACATTTCACCGGCCCCTAAGGAGCGAGAAGCCGTAAAGTGCTTACGCGCAATGAGGTATTGGCCATCCGGCGTCCAAACGGCGTTATTAAGAAGTCGAAACTCTTCGTTGGAGATTTGTTTTAGGTCTGAGCCATCGCGTTTCATGGTCCAGATATTGTCGCCGCCGCCACGGTCGCTGGTGAAGGAAATTCGTTTGCCGTCGGGACTGTAGCGGGGTTGGATTTCCAACGGCAATCCTCCCGCAAGCAATTTGGCTTCTCCGCCGCTGATGGGCAGCGTATAAAGGTCACCGAGCATGTCGAAGACAATCTCCTTCCCGTCGGGACTCACGTCGAGGTTCATCCATGTACCTTCATTGGTCGTGAATTTTACTTCTTTGGAAGGACCGTGCGGTTTGGAAACATCCCACGTCTCTTTGGGTTTTTGGGCCATTGCCTGAAAAACGGTCAAAGCCGCCGCAATGGCGAGAGTAGCATTTTTTTTCAAGGGTAAAAAGGGCTTGGAAGATGAAATGTAAGGATTTGCGACACAAAATTGTTCAAAAATACCGCTTGTGCATCGCAATGGCAAGTTAAAACTTAATTGCTTATGAAGCTTCTTTTTTGCCCATTTGCTGTGCGATCATGCTTCCCACCATCAATTGCAGGGCATGATACATCATCAAAGGAAGCAAAACCACGCCCATCATGACGGGATTGGGAAATAACACTTTGCCCATCACGGCTCCCTGAACCAATGATTTTTTAGAGCCGCAAAACAAAACCGTGATCTTGTCCGGACGATTGAACTTGAGCCAACGACTGACCAATAGCATGATCCCAAAAACTACCAGAAAGAACAACAGCATCAATAACCCCAGTTCAACGATTTCGCTTGCGGATTGATTGCTGAACATATTATTGGCAAATGATTCGCAAAAAGAAGTGTAAACGATCATCAGAATGATCAATTGATCAAACATTCGTAATGTGCCGGTGTAACGCTCCGTCCATTTTCCCCATTTTTTATGAAGCAAAAAACCTAGAATAACGGGCAATAACACTTCCAGGCACAGGCGAAGAATAATGGGAGTGATCTCAAAAGCGGCATCCTGTTGTTTCAGCAACTGGCTCATCCACAGAGGTGTAATGAAAATGCCGATGATGCTCGAAATGCTGGCGTTGAAAATAGCGGCGGGTAGATTGCCACCCGCAATTGCCACCATAACCACCGAAGAAGAAACGGTAGAAGGTAGCGTAGCTAAATAAAAAATGCCTACCCAAGTCAGTGAAGTGGTGTCGACACTGAAAATTGCCCCGATCCCCAGAACAATAAGCGGAAATAATATAAACGTTGTTAATTGAATGACTATGTGCAATTTCCAATTGCTCAGGCCGCTTTTCAGTTTCTCGGGATTGAGTTTTAATCCGTAAAAAAAGAAGATAACAGATACGCCGTATTCGGCAATATCAGGCAAATGGAGGATGCTTTGTTCGGTTCCGAAAGAAGGAAAAAAATACGCCAATACGATCATTCCGATCAACGCGAAGAAGAAGCCGTTTATCCCTACCTTTGCCAGTAACTGAATCATTGTTATCCCTTTTAAACGCACAAAGTTAACTGTATAAACGATGGATAAGCACCTTTCCTGCGTTCTCCTTTTCATTTTTCCACTGTTTACTGCCATTTTTCCTGTGGATGCACAGAAGCAAAAACAGGCGTTCAAAGCGGTGGTTTTGGCCGAACCCAACAGTATTCATGCTCCTTTTGTGGCGGCGGCAAAAATTTGGCTGCAACAAAAAGCATCGGAACATCATTTTACGGTTGATTACATCGAAAATGCGGCACCTGTCAACGATGCCTTTTTGAACCAATATCAATTGTTCATTCAATTGGATTATCCGCCGTATCGTTGGAGTGATACCGCCAAAGCTGCTTTTGAAAAATACATTAAAGAAGGAAAAGGCAAAGGATGGATCGGGTTTCATCACGCGTCGTTACTGGGCGAATTTGATGGATATGCCATGTGGCCTTGGTTTTCGACATTTTTGGGCGGCATTCGCTACAAAAACTATATTCCTGATTTTGCTAAAGCAACGGTTCGGGTCGAAGCCGGGCAGCATCCCTGTTTTAAAGGGATGCCTTCTTCGTTTGAATTCAGTAAAGAAGAGTGGTACACTTACGACAAAAGCCCGCGCCCCAATGTGCATGTATTGGCTTCCGTGGATGAATCTACCTATGTTCCTGACTCAAAAATCAAAATGGGCGACCATCCGGTGATATGGTCAAATGAACAAATGAAGGCCAAAAATGTCTATATTTTCATGGGGCATCATCCTGATCTGTTTAAGAATGAGGCCTTTACGACTTTATTTCAAAATGCTGTTTTGTGGGCTTCCGGACAGAAGTTATAATTGGAAATGTTCCCTCTCTGAGTATATAAATTCTTCTGTATCGCCCCGCCCAAGTTGCCGGACTTGTTGATTCGGTCTATTTTTCGTTATGGTTTTTCATTTTTATAGGTTGAAAACAATTTATTACCAATAAAGTTATATTTTTGTTTGAAAACCCTAAACCTTATTGAATAATGAAAACGACGGCAGTTCCTAATCCTGAGGTACTTAAAACCTTTGTGGATTATTTTTACCATTGGGAAAAAAACCAGCCTGAAAAGATCTTTTTGCGTCAGCCTTTTGGGGATAAATTTAAAGATTTTACGTGGGAAGAAACGGGTGATCAGGTAAGGCGATTGGCGACGTATCTGATTTCGCTGGGTTTAGCACCAAAGAGCAACATAGGGCTTGTTTCCAAGAACTGTGCGGAGTGGATCATTGCTGATTTGGCTATCTTGGTGGCAGGGCATGTTTCGGTACCGTTTTATCCTACACTCACAGGCGACCAATTAAATCAGGTGCTGAATCACAGTGGTTGTTCGGTGCTGTTTGTCGGAAAGTTGGACGATTGGCAGGGAATGAAAAAAAGAATTCCCGCAAGCGTTAATTGCATTTCTTTTCCAAGGTATAATCCTGATCCTGAACATGTACAATGGGATGATATCATTACCCACAACCAACCGTTAAAACAATCTCCCCGCCCAAATTTGGAAGACCTGTTTTCCATTATTTATACTTCCGGCACAACGGGCAATCCCAAAGGAGTGATGCTCACCTATAAAGCAATGGCTTCGGCGGTTGCGGCAACCAAAGACCTGCTTCTTTATGGTCTGCCCGAAACGCGCTTTTTTTCCTACTTGCCTTTGTCGCACATTGCCGAGCGCAATATTGTGGAAGCGACGAGTATCGGGACGGGGGGTACAATCTATTTTGCCGAATCACTCGACACATTTACCAAGAATCTGGCGAAAGCAAGACCTACACATTTTTTAGCAGTGCCCCGTATCTGGACTAAATTTCAATTGGGAGTATTGGCCAAAATGCCGCAGAAAAAATTGGACTTATTGCTTAAAATCCCCATTATCAGCGGCATTGTTAAGAAAAAAATCCGTCAGGGTCTTGGGCTTAATGAGGCTAAATTGATTTTGACCGGAGCGGCTCCGATGCCTGCTTCGCTCATTTTGTGGTTTCGCCGTTTGGGCGTCAAAATTCAGGAAGCTTACGGAATGACTGAAAATTTGGGTGCCGTGTGCATGACGCCCGGCGATAAGCCCAAAGACGGAACGGTAGGGAAATTGTATCCGGGCGTTGAGGTAAAAATACTGCCCGATACCGGTGAAATATTGACACGCTCCGATTGGAACATGGTAGGCTACTACAAAGATCCTAAAATGACCGCCGAAACTATTGACGAGGATGGATGGCTACACACCGGCGATGTAGGCGAAGTGGATAATGAGGGGTATCTAAAGATAACAGGGCGGGTCAAAGAAATGTATAAAACGGCAAAGGGCGAATACGTGGCGCCCTCTCAGATAGAATTTGGATTTGCCGATAATAAGCTGATTGAACAGATATGTGTGGTAGGACAAAGCCTGCCGCAACCTATTGCGCTGGTTGTGTTGTCGGAAATGGCTCGTGCCGTTGAGCGGGAGGCTGTTACACAAAGTCTCGTTGCCACTTTGTCGGATGTAAATCCAAAACTAAAATCGTACGAGCGGGTTCAGAAAATCGTCGTAATGAAGAATGCCTGGACTGTCGACAATAATATGTTGACACCCACCATGAAAACAAAGCGGAATGTCATTGAGAAGGAGTATGATCGAATGATGGAGCCTTGGTATGAAGTCAAAGAGAACATAATCTGGGAATGACCCGATCGGGTCTAAATGGCATGATTTTTGTCCTTTGAGCTTTAAGTTTAAGCCAAAGTACCTTAGATGTTTGCCAAACATATCTTTTTTAAATGTTTTTTTTCAGCAACAATATTGCTCTTCTATGTCGTAGAAAAGGCATTGGCGCAAACATGTACCGGTACGCTTGGCAGTCCGGTGGTGAATATTACTTTTGGAACAGGGACAGGATTTACAACATTGGCTGCCGCGGCTCCCGGCGCAACTACTACGTATAATCCGATATCGGCCGACTGCCCCGAGGATGGTCAATATACCGTTGCCGATTCTACTCATAACTGCTTCTACGGCTCTTGGTTTATCGTTTCGGAGGATCACACGCCCAATGATGTTAATGGTCGTATGGCTGTCTTTAATGCATCCTACGGTTCCGGAGAATTTTATCGCCAAACCATAAGCGGTCTTTGCGGGAATACAACGTATGAAGTGGCCGCTTGGATGGCTAACATCTTGAAAACGACCGGTTGCAGTGGTAATGGGATAGACCCTAACATAACCCTTCAGATCGAATCCTTGGATGGCACTTTATTACAAACCTACACCACCGGAGATATAGCGGAAACAAATGCATTTATATGGAAACAATATGCATTTTTGTTTACGACCGGTGCCGGCCAAACCGAGGTGGTGTTGAAAATCATTAATGATGCGCCCGGCGGTTGCGGCAATGACCTCTTGTTGGATGATATTACACTTCGTCCCTGTGACTCCTTCACTATTACTGGTTTACCAACGTCATGTGATGGACTGACTGCCCGGCAGGACGGAAAATTGCAAATCAACAACGTACCTGCGGGGAGACGATATGATTTTTCAGTTGGAACTAATTATACCGGAAATCAAACCTTTGCAACGGCTACAGTCATTCCGCCAAATGGCATTTTGGCAGATACATTGTCTAACCCGGCCGTCAGTCAAGAATATACGGTACGTCTCTTTGAATCAACGGGTTGTGTTTCTGATCGCAGTGTAACCTTACTGCATCGGGAATGTATTTGCCCTATACCGCCGTTTGTGGTTCCGGAAAGCCAGAGCGTGTGCGAAGGAGATACATTGCGCACCATTCATGGGTTTGTAGAGCCCGGCGTAACCATAGATTGGTATGATGAGCAGGGCAATTTACTCAAACAAGGTTCTCTTTTCTTCAAGCCAACGCAAGCCGGAGCGGTGTATGCCGAAGCGCGTAACATTGCAACGAATTGCAAAGGCGTATCACGAGTACCTTCCTACGCATTTATCAATACGCTTCCTTCTTTCCGTGGCGTTGTGACCGGCGGTACGTGTATCGGGGCGAGTGTTGTAGCGGATGCTAAAATTACGTTATTGGATGTCCAAAACGGAAGCAGATACGACTATACCAAAGGGGTACAGTATTTGGGTAATAAAACGTACGATACCGCTACCGATATAGCCGCTAATGGAATTATTCTGGAAAATTTAGTGAATCCATTGACCACTGACTTTTATACTGTTCGTGTATTTGGCGCTACCGGTTGCTTTAAGGATACCGTGTTGAAGTTCGAACCAACGATCTGCGAATGCCCTCATCCACCCACAGTTGTTCCGGAAAGTCAAAGCGTTTGTACGGGGGATACGTTGCGCACTATTCATAGCTTTGTGAATCTTGGCACAATAGTTGACTGGTACGATGCGCCCGTTGGAGGCAACCTACTCAAACAAAATTCGCTTTTCTTTAAGCCCACACAGGCCGGAATTGTATATGCTGAAGCAAGAGATTTAATAACGGGATGCAAATCAGGAACCCGCGTACCTTCCTACGCTTTTGTAAATCCACTTCCTGAGTTTGTGCTTGAATCAAAGACGCCGAGCTGTTTCCAAAATAATCCTCAAAATGATGCGTCCATTAAGCTGAAAGCGAATAGATACGGCACAAAATATGATTATTCTATAGGTGAAAAATATATAGGACAACGAACGTTTGATGATGCCCTTGCCTTACCTACAGACAGCATTTTGGTTAAAAATATCGTAAACCCTTCAAGTTCACAAAAATATACAATACGGATTTTTAGTGACTCCAACTGTTTTAAGGATGAAACGATCACACTTAATCGCTTTGAGTGTAATTGTGTGCCGATCACCGTCAATGTAACGACGCAAAATACCGTAGTATGTCGAGGCGATACATTGCCCACCATTATGGCCTCTGTCGGAGCGGATAATACCGTAGATTGGTATGATGCATCTACGAATGGAAAGGTAGTAAAAGCCAATTCAATTTCTTTTAAACCTCCGCATTTAGGCACCTATTATGCCGAAGGCAAATCGTTGCTGAATGTGGGTTGCGTAAGCAGTGTACGGGTTCCGGTAACTTTTCAGGCATCCTATGCTCCCAAATGTATTCAGTTTCAGTTAAAAAAGAATCCTAAATAATTAGTACACAAATACTTTTTACTTCTATGCCGAATTATCGCAAGGGTTAGTTGCCTTTTTTGCTATTTTTAAGCCAAAAACAACGGCACCATGTCTAAACCCCAAGGACTTCTTACCATTGAACAGCTAAAGGAAGCTGTAGAACAACAAACCATTGAAACCATTATTGTTGCCTTTACCGACCATTATGGACGGTTGGTTGGAAAACGTTTTGATGCAGATTTTTTTGTAGATGATATCTATAAACACGGCACCCACGGCTGTAATTATCTTCTTACCACCGACATGGCGATGGACCCGGTACCGGGATTTTCGTTTGCCAATTGGGAATTAGGTTATGGTGATTTTCATTTAGTGCCCGATCTTTCTACGTTGCGGGTTGCGGCTTGGCTTGATCGTACAGCCATGATCATTTGCGATGTTAAAAGCGAAAAAACGCACCAATACATTGACATTGCTCCGCGCTCGGTCTTGAGAAAACAACTTGAAAAGGCGTCACAACACCAATTTGAGGTATTGGCAGCTTCCGAATTGGAATATTATTTGTTTGAAAACAGCTTCCGCGAAGCACATGAGACCAATTTTTCTCAACTTCGACCGGTAGGTTGGTACATTGAAGATTATCATATTCTTCAGGGAACCCGTACCGAGCCTTTCAACGCAGCAGCACGGCGTTATCTGAAACAATCGGGTGTGCCGGTCGAAAACTCAAAAGGAGAGTGGGGCTTAGGGCAACATGAGCTGAATGTGCGCTACGCCGAAATACTGGACATGGCCGACCGTCACGTTGTCTATAAACAATGCCTCAAAGAAGTGGCAGATGCTATGGGCTGGAGCATTACCTTTATGGCTAAGTTTGCCGCCGACCGCGCGGGTTCAAGCTGTCATATTCACATCAGTTTATGGAAAGACGGCGAAAATGCCTTTGATGGCGAGAATACATTTGGCCCCGTAAAATGCTCCGATACTTTTCGTTGGTTTTTGGGAGGTTGTATCGCTCATGCGCCCGATGTCATGGTTTTTTATGCGCCAACCATCAATTCGTATAAGCGCTATGTCGATGGCTCTTGGGCTCCTACACGTTTGGCGTGGAGTTATGATAACCGTACTGCCGGTTTTCGGGTAGTGGGTCACGGTAAAAGTCTGCGGATCGAATGCCGTATTCCCGGTGCGGATTGCAATCCTTATTTGGCGTTTGCGGGACTATTGGCTTCGGGCTTGGAAGGAATTGAAAAGCAAATTGAACCGCCTGCCATTTTTGAAGGTGATATTTATGCGGCGGCACATTTACCGCGCGTTCCTTATACTTTAGCGGAATCCATTGCTGTGTTTTCAAACAGCGAGTTTGCAAAACGGACCTTCGGAACCGACGTAGTGGAACATTACACACACTTTTATAAAACGGAACAGACCGCATACAATGCTTCGGTAACGGATTGGGAGCGGAAACGTTATTTTGAACAGATTTAACGCGAAAAAAGAAATAATGTACGAATGATATTTTTAAATTTTTTCTTGAAATAATTCATTTAATAAATTTATCTGCTACTTTTGTAACGATTATTTCTAAACCTCTACAACAAATACTTTAAGAAACCTTCTGAATCCCACAGAAGGTTTTTTATTTTTACGTATAAAATAACTTTCATCGCTTCTCTTGCGTTGTATTCTACGTAATATTGCACATCATTCATTAATCAACCTTTTTAAGCAAAATGACAACTAAATTTTTCCGAAATGCATTGGCGATAGCTCTGGCAGCAGGTTCGTTGCAGGTTATGGCGCAATTTGTACAGGCACCTCTTCCGTATGCATCTGATGCACTTGAGCCAAGTATTGATAAAGCCACGATGGAGATCCACTACGGTCGCCATCACAAGGCGTATGTAGATAATTTGAATAAAGCAGTAGCAGGAAAGCCGGAAGAAAAACTGTCGCCGGAAGCATTGGTAAAAACCATTACGAAAGAAACCGCTCCTGCAGTACGCAACAATGGCGGTGGGCATTGGAATCATACCTTCTTTTGGAGCATCATGGGTCCGGGTAAAGGCGGCGCACCTAAAGGTGCATTGGCAGATGCCATCACCAAAGATTTCGGTTCGTTGGATGAATTTAAAAAGAAATTCAAAGAAGCCGCAACTACCCGTTTCGGTTCAGGCTGGGCGTGGTTGATCGTGAAAGATCATAAATTGGTGGTAAGCTCTACACCAAACCAGGACAATCCATTGATGCCGGTTGCCGAAGTACAGGGCACACCTATTTTGGGAGTGGATGTATGGGAACATGCTTACTACCTCAAATACCAAAACAAACGTCCTGATTACTTAGATGCATTCTGGAATGTTGTGAATTGGGATAAAGTAGCCGAATTGTATGCTGCGGCGAAGTAAGTTCAGAAAACGCAACACATAAAAAAGAGAATGCCGCAGGGTATTCTCTTTTTTTATGGTAATGTTAGCCGATTATTTGGCAGAGTCATCTTTTTCCGGGGGAGCTTCAAAAGTAGGCTCCGGTGTTTTTTCGTCAAATGTTGAAGGAGCAACTTCTTCCGTTTCGCTTACCGGTGTTTCTGAAACTGAATTTTCATTTTCTTCGGTGGCAGCAAAACGATCATTTTCGGTAACAATATCATTGTCCGGTGCTTTCTCCGTTTCCTCTTCTTCTTCAAAACGGGGAAAAAAAGTGCCCTGAAACATCAAAATGATACAAACACCGATGAAAATGCAGGCATCGGCAAAGTTGAAGATGGGAGTCGTGTAATACTGACCACCCCAAAGAGGCACCCAATCGGGAACAAAACCTTCCCAAAAATCAATGAATACCATGTCAATGACTTGCCCGTGAAACCACGGAGTAGGGGAGCCGTAAGGGGCGTTATCAATGAAGATTCCGTAAAAAATACTGTCAATTAAATTACCGATGGCTCCTGCCAGAATCATGGCCATTGCCCAAAGCAATCCGCTTGAGGCTCCTTTTTTGGCAAGGCGCAGCATATAGCCGGCAATGAAGACCATGGCACCAAGCCGAAATACCGTTAAAAATAATTTACCGTATTCATGGTCGATCTGCATTCCGAATGCCATGCCCGGATTGGTAACGTAATAAAGCTTGAACCAATCGCCAATCAGCCGAATTTGCCCGGCAAACCCCGGAGACATATAATGATGTACGAGCAATTTAGAGGCTTGATCTATTCCGATAAGCAGCAGGGCAAACAAAAAATATTTAAGAGGACCTTTGGGGGATTGAGTCATGGAATGGGAATTAATGAACAACTTTCATAGTGTGGCGACGTTCCACTTCTCGTTTTATCAGCAAAAACTCGCGACTGCTTTGTCCCGCAATAGATTTATTTTCTTCGGCACGGCGAAACAAATACGGCATTACGGTCTCCACAGGGCCGTAAGGTACGTATTTGGCCACATTATAACCCGCATTGGCCAAATTGTATGAAATATTATCGCTCATTCCGAGAAGTTGCGCAAACCATACGTGAGGATCATTGTTCGGAACGTTCAGTTTGTTCATTAATTCGATGCAGTAATTGCAGCTCTCCTCATTGTGAGTTCCCAAACAGATAGAGATCACGTCGCGATTTTCAAGTGCAAACAGAATGGATTTGTTATAATCGCAATCGGTATCTTCTTTGGTAGCGTGAATCGGATCTTGGTATTCACTTTCGTAAGCGCGTTGGCGTTCTTTTTCGAAATAGGCTCCTCTTACCAATTTAGCTCCCAGAAAATAACCATCCGTTTTTGCTTCGTGAGTCGCTTTTTTGAAATTTGCGAGCATATCACGACGGTACATTTGAAAAGTATTGTACACAATCGGCTTTTTGGTGTTGTATTTCTGCATTGCCTGATATGCTAATTGATCAATAACGTCTTGAATCCAGCTTTCTTCGGCGTCTACAAAAATCTTTACATTTAAGTCATGCGCTTTTTGGCACAATTGGTTTACCCGTTCTTTTATACGCTCAAAAGCTGCCTGTTCGCCGGCACTTAACGGCTCTCCTGACTGCATTTTTTCCATAAGCGGCGTGGAACCGATACCCGTTACCTTGAAAACAGAGAACGGAACGTCCTCTGTTTGGCTTGCTTTTTCAATAGTTAGCAGAATTTCGCTGGCAGTTTTCTCAAAACTCTCTTCATTGTCTTCTCCCTCCACTGAATAATCTAAAATTGTGCCGATTTTAGAATTAGCCAAATTTTGTATGGCTTTATTGCATTCTTTAATATCTTCACCTCCACAAAATTGGCCAAAGAGAGTGGCTTTTATGAGGTTTTTGATAGGAAGTCGCAACAAAAGCGCGAGTTTTATAAAAAAAGTTCCTAATTTTACAAGCCAAGGTTGGTTCATTAATGCAAATAACCAGTAAGTTTTCTTTAACTGAAAATTTGACTTAGATGAGAAGGCAACCGTAGTGTCATCAAATGAAACACCCGCTTGGGGCGAAGCAACACTTATAGACATAATTTTAACGTGTATTTGTTGTTATAACAATAAAACAAATGCAAAATTACAAAAGTTGTACTTAGCTATCAAATTGTTAATATCAGATTTTGTTAATATCAGATTGTTGTACTTAATTAATTTCTTTAATTTTTCTCAATTATGAGTGCCACCTTAGAAATTTTACCGATGAGTTCGTGGGTTGATACGGGCGGGAAACCACTCGTCATTGCAGGCCCATGCAGTGCCGAAACTGAAGAGCAGGTTTGGGAGACCGTAACCCAGATCAAAGCTGAAGGATATGCAAATGTAATTCGTGCAGGCGTATGGAAGCCACGTACCCGTCCGGGGAGTTTTGAAGGGATGGGCGAAGCGGCTTTGCCTTGGCTTGCTGCCGTAAAAAAAGAAACAGGTTTACCCATTGCCGTTGAAGTAGCAACTCCTCAGCACATTGAGCTTGCGCTTAAATACGGAATTGATATTTTGTGGATCGGTGCTCGTACCACCGTTAACCCTTTCAACGTTCAGGACTTAGCAGATGCATTGAAAGGTGTGGATGTACCGGTGTTGATCAAAAACCCGGTCAACCCTGATTTGGCACTATGGATCGGAGCATTTGAGCGTATCAACCGCGCAGGCATTAAGAAATTGGGTGCCATTCACCGTGGTTTCTCGAACGCGCAGGAAACAAAATACCGCAACTCTCCGATGTGGAATATTGCCATCGAATTGAAAACGACGTTCCCGGATTTACCGATCATCGGCGACCCTAGTCACATGGCCGGAAAACGTGCATATCTGTTTGAGATCGCACAACGTGCATTGGATTTGAATTACGATGGTCTAATCATTGAGTCGCACCGTGATCCGGACAAAGCGTGGTCGGATGCTTCTCAGCAGTTGACTCCTGCCGCTTTGGGCGAAATGTTGCATGAACTGCACGTTCGTAAAGCTGAATACGGTACAGATTATCGGAACGAACTTGAGCAACTCCGCAGTAAACTTGATAACCTTGATCGTGAATTGCTCGAAATTCTTAGCCACCGTATGTCGTTGGTTGAGCAGCTGGGCGAATACAAGCGTGATAACAACGTAGCCGTTCTGCAAATGGATCGTTGGAGACAATTGCGTAAGAATCGCGGTGATTTGGGTAAACAATTGAATTTGTACCCTGATTTCGTAGAAGAATTGTTCGAATTGGTTCATATGGCCTCTATCCGTAAACAGACAGAAGTAATGAACTCTACGCCTGCTGCTTAATTTTCAGCGCAAGCTTATCATACCGAGGCCGCTTCGAAAGAAGCGGCCTTATTTTTTAAGGTCAAGTAAAAGTTTTTGGGTTTTACAGGAAAGGTGTTGTTCTAATGTTCGGACACTTAATCGGGTTGTGAGCAACCCTCTACACAAAAAAAACGTGCGGAGGGTTGTTCACAACCCGACACTACTATTTCAGATATTCTAAAATTTGTTTCAAGCATTAAACCTTAGCATCATAAATTCAAAAATTACTCGATTTTGATACTGTCAGCAGGATTTATCAGGGCGGCTTGAATTGCTTGATAGCTGACCGTCAGGAAGGAAATGAAAAGGATGATCAGTGCAGTATAACCAAAAATATGCCACGAGATTTGGATGCGATAGGCGAAATCCTGCAACCATTTGTCCATGAAATAGTAGGCAATCGGTGAAGCAATGATCACGGAAATAAAACACAACTTTAAGAAATTCCGAGATAACAATGCGACAATATTCGTGACTGAAGCGCCCAGTACTTTTCGAATGCCGATCTCTTTAGTGCGTTGTTGGATTGCCAGATGCGTTAACCCAAACAAACCCATTCCGCACAGCAAAATGGAAAGAAGGGTGGCAAAGCCTACAATTTTCTGCCAGCGTTGTTCTTGAATATAATCTCGGTTATTAAGTTCATCCAGAAAATTATAGGTATACACGGCATTTGGAAGGGCTTTTCGATAGATTCGTTCAAAGGCTTTGATACCTTCCTGCTGCCGGTTTTTGTCAATTTTAAGCCAAATGCCACCGTGATACACACCGTTTAAGGTCATAACCAAAGGAGAGATTCGATTGCGAAGTGAACCGAAATGAAAATCCTTGACAACACCCACGATTCGGGCCGGCGACTTTATAAAAAAGTCTTCCGTTTTGACCAACGTCCCAATGGGGTTTACTAAAGCGGCCGCTTTCACAAAGGCGTCATTGACAATAACTTCCTGACTGCCGGAGAGATTTCCTCCTTCTTTTAGATGAATGCCCAAAACAGACAAATAATTTTGGTCAATATTTTGGTAAGCGCTTTTCACAATGCGTTGATTCACTTTGGTTTTGTAATTGCCGCCCCGTTCCTCGCCAAATGAAACCTGCACAATGGAGGGTTCTTTGGCTACTTCGTCTCTAATGAATTCGGCAATGGGTTTGGTCTCGCGGTTGCCGCTGATGTACGAACGAATGACTTGATACGGGTTGTAGCCCAAATCTTTAGTGCGGATGTAGTTCATTTGTTTGTAAAAAACGATGGAAGCAATGAGCAAAATGGCCGCGAGTGCGAATTGAATAACAACTAAGCTTTGCCCCAAAAAACCGCCTCCGGAAAGCTTTTGTTTACTGTATAAAACTTCTGCGGCTTTGAAGTGGGAAAGGATATAGGCAGGGTATAAGCCGGCTAGTAAAATGTTGGTCAATAATACGATGATAAAAGACAAAACAAGTTTCCACTCAAAGATTTCTCCAATGGCAATTTGCTTATTAGCCAATTCATTGAACATTGGCAACACAATCAAAAGAAGCAAAAAAGCTAAAACAAAGGCGGCTACGCATAAAATGGCTGATTCGCCCAAAAATTGGATGATAATTTGGCTTTGACGACTGCCGGTTACTTTGCGAATTCCCACTTCTTTGGCGCGTTTGAGCGAACTTGCAATGCTGATGTTGACGAAATTGATACTTGCCATCAACAAAATAAATAGCGCAATGCCCAGAAAAATAGACGAATAAAGAGGGTTGCTGTAATGAATGGCCCCGCCTTCGCCGCCCGTATGCAGCGGATTCAAATGAATGTCTGTGATAGGCTGCAAGCCATACCTCGTTTCAGGATCGTAGCCATTGTCTTTGATTTGTTCCTGCGCATTGCGGGCATGGACTTGGTTGAATTTTTTAATCACCAATGACGTATCTGCTTTAGAGTTCAAGACCACAAAAGTGCCGAGGTACGTATTTAACCAATTTGTATCCTCAAAACTCAACTGCATAAAGCTAAAAGGATGTAGCACATCAAACTGAATGGAGGAGTTTTTAGGAGGATTTTCGACAACGCCCGAAATCACCAGTGGCTTGCCCAAACGATTGGCAGACGGATCGGCTTCCATGTGTAAGATTTTGCCGACAACATTGGTAGAATTGAAAAACCTGAGTGCAGTTTCTTCTGTAATGACCACCGAACCCACATCTTTCAGTACAGTTTTGGGGTTGCCGTGAATCAACTTAAAACTGAAGACATTAAAGAAGTTGTCATCCACAAAAAGCAGTTGGAGTTTGAAGGCTTTTTGGTCAGTGCGAATGTCACCAAAAATGGCTCCTCCCATTACTCGTACATACTCTTCCATTTCGGGTATTGCCGCTTTGAAAGCAGGGCCCTGCACTTGGCCCGTCCCTCCTGACGTTTGAGGGTCTTGTCCTTTGTCGGCAATCAAGGTAGTGGTAACTCGGTGTAAATGAGGGCTTTTTTGGTGAAATGTATCGAAATTATGCTCACTCCGAATATATAAAATAGCCAACAAAACACAGGTAAGGCCAAATGCCGGACCTAGGATATTAATGCCCGAATACAGCCGATTTTGCCAAAGATGGCGCAACGCGATTTTGAAGTAATTACGCAGCATAAAGTGAAATAATGGACAAGATTCAATGTTCAGGATTAATATCCCATTGGCTTTTTGATTTTTAACTCCGCAAAAACTTTGTCAAAGGGTTGTGTATCAAAATGATGTTCTTTAAAGTAGATCAGGTCGTTCTGCATCTGATTTTCCCAACTATTACCGGGAGCAATGGTATCTTTTAGATGTGCTTTGTAAATAGCGATGGCGTTTTTATACTCCTTGTTGAATAAATAGACATGCGCCATATTCATCAGCATAGTATAATCCTTCGGATATAGTTGCAGGCCTCGCTTGAAGTAAGAAATAGCCTCCGTGTATCTTTTATTTTCAAACAAATACCAGCCAATGTCTCCAAACACATTGCTTTCCAATTTGAGTGTATCAAGATTTGTGACTTTTATAGCCTTGGGATATTCTTTGCCATTTACAGTACGGGTATAACCCATACTATTTCCCTTGGTATCTTTTATAAATTCTTTGACTGCCGAGAATTCTGTATTAAAAAAACGGGTAGGTGTGGTAAAATGCATTTTTACATCTAGGTTATCAGCATGGAAATAGTAGTCATTCTCTTTTTTTGCTACGGCAGCCCATGAATTTTCATACACGTAAATGCCTTCGTAGGTTTTTAATACATCGTTTGAAATAGTTATTGCGGGGCTGTTTTTTCTTTGCGGTTCGCGGTAAAAATTCTTCCAGTTGTATGCTTTGGCAACACTGTTGATTATTTCAGATAAAAGCTGCCCATCTTCGCTGTTTAAAAAAACGACCAAGCCGTAGCCCTCATCCAGACTTGCATAAAAGAATCCGCAAAAGCCATCATTGCCTGCTGAATGTTGAAAATACTTGGCTCCGCTTAGATCGTCAATAAAAGTACCCATGCCCGTAGGACCATTGTGATAAGGCGTTAAATGCAGTTTTACCATTTCGGGGTTCAATACTTTAGAGGGTTTGCCCTTATGAGCCAATTGCATATCAATAACATAATTGCAAAGGTCACTTGGTGTCATCCACAAACCTGCCGCAGCCTGCTCCGGATACGCATGGAATTTATTTAAGACCGGTAAACCGTCGCGGTAGTAGCCGGAGGCGGCTAAACGCTGCTTTTGTTTGGTAAGTGGCTGTGCGTAAGTACTGTTTACCATGCCTATTGGCTTTAAAACGTTCTCGTACATCCAGGTATCGTACGATTGTTTGGTCACATCCGTAAGCAGCACTTGCGAAATAGTCGTGCCTCCCCCTGAGTACTGATATTTTAAGTCGGGTTCAAACACACTGCGTACAGCAGGGGTAACGGCGGGTGATTTGCCTTCCAATACCTCTAATACCATGGGAAGTTGCGCCTTGATATTGTGGCCCGGGAACCCATGAACCGATAAACCTGCATTGTGGCTAAGTAGTTGAGCCAAAGTGATTTTTTTGCCTTTTGAAAGCGAATCGTACGGAAATTTCCAAGAGGTTAAATAGGTATTGACGTCTGCATAGAGATCCACTTTTTTATCCTGTGCTAATTTTAAAATACCAACCGCGTTCAATGTTTTACTGATGGAGCCCGGTTCAAATAAGGTTTCGGTGGTCACCGGTCTTTTTTCTGCTTCATCGGCCCAGCCATATCCTTTGGCCCATGCAATTTTGTAATCGTGAATGACCGCTATGCTGATACCTTTTACCTTGTATTTTGCCATGCGTTCGATGATAGTACTTGGCCGTTCATCATTGAGAATGACATTCCCGGTAATAGTATTCTCAACTTCTTTTATTTTCTCCAGCGTCTCCGGAGAATAATTTGCCTGGGAAAAAGCGGTTGTGATAAATAGTAAAAAGGCAACGAATAGAATGGAGGTTTTCATAATGTCATTAGGTCGTGAATGAGTTTTGAAGTAAAAATCAGCAATGAGTTGTCCTAAACGCCATTGAAACAATGGTGGGTAAGTATACTGTAAAATAAAAGAAGTGAGTTAGGCGTCGTTAGAATGACTGACTTCCAGTCGATAGCCAACGCCATGAACGGCGGCAATTTTTAAGGAAGAATCTTCCTGAAGCAACTTGCGTAGACGCGAAACAAAAACATCAATGCTGCGGCCAACGGTGACCCCTTCATCTTCCCAAACGGATTTAAGAATAAAATCACGTTCTAAGACTTGGTTTTGGTGCTTGATGAATAAATGCAGCAATTTGGCTTCGCGAAAGGTGAGATTATGTTGTGTATTGGCAGTGTACAATAGTTGGTTATCTAAATCCATGCTTGATTCACCAAATTGAAGTCGTGTAGATTTTTCAACTGGGTGTTCCTCAGATGTTTCGATAAGCGGAGCAGGAGCCGCTTTTCTACGCGAAAGTACCACATACGAAACGCCGATTAAGGCAAGACCCAACCCCAATGTCCACCAAACCGGGTTGGATTTGGGGCTATTTTCAGGTGCAGAAAACGTAACTTTTATATTGTAACAACCCATGACCTGATCACGCCCCGTACAGGCAACTTCCTTGCTTTTAGAATAATCCAGAAAATTGTATCCCAATTGCAATTGGTTTGTTTTGCAGTCCATTACCGCTACATCGTAATTGTTTTTGATGCCGTGAAGGTCCAACGATTCCTGTAACAAAGAAGGTAACTGACTGTAATCGAATGATTTACTTAATTGAAGAACGTAGGTGCCGTCATCCATTTTCTTAACCGCAGGAATACGGGAAGTGGAATCTCCGCTGACGAGCAACAAACGATGTCCTGTGCGACGGAGCGCAAGGTTCGCTTTTTCTTCAAAGCGCTGCGGAGTGATCGTATCAGTGGAAGGAGTGATCCAGGCAAACTGCCCAAACAGCATGCTGATCACTAAAAATGAAGCCACGATTGTCAATTTACCTGCCATGATTTCCATAGTTCTGTATCAAATTTAGCAGAAATAACTCAATGGTTGGACTTTGCTACTGAGTTATTTCTGTGGGTTTATATTCTAAATCGTTTTAAGTAACCTCACCTAAATCCTCCGCACCGGCACCCCGGCCTTGTAGGGAAGACTTTTAATTTGGTATTTAATGGAGGTGTTAAATCTGTCCTCCATATTATTTCTTTTTGAACAACAATTCCATCTTAATCGGGACAGCATTGGAAATCAGATCATTTTTAAGGTTACCAAAATCAAAAGCACCCTGCGATTTATAGGTAATTCCCCACAGGGTACGTATCAATGTATGATCGGCTTTTACAGAAATTGCCTCTTTATTTTGGTTGATAAGCGCCGTAAAAACAATACGGTTGCTTATGCCTTTCATCAATAAATCGCCTGTTACCGCATATTTATTGGGTAGCGTAGTAGGGGCAATTTTAACAATGGTAAAAGTGGCAGTAGGGAACTTTTTGACATCAAAAAAATCATTCGATTTAAGGTGTTCTTCTATATTTTTTCGTCCTCTCTCATCGTCTTCATCCGTGTTTTTGATGGAATTCATGTCAATGATGAAACTGCCGCCGGTTATTGTGCCATTGGCAGATTGGGTCAAATTTCCTGATGTAAAATGCAATGTGCCTTCGTGGCCATTGTTTCCAACAATATGAGTTCCTTTCCAAAAAATGGTGCTTTCTTTGGCAGATAAATCCGCTTTTCCCTGCGAATAGGCAGACAAAGGGATAAGCAATGTAAAAATCAATAGTTTTTTCATTTTTAAATCTGTCTCCTGTTGTTCATACTACCAAGGTCCATTCTTTCTAACTTGATAAAAGCGTTTTCCATCAAAGCGATAGAGCCCTTGCCCCGTACCCCACCACATATTTCCTGACCTGTCTTGAAACATACTTTGAACACAACAATTAATTCCGTCTGCTACTGAAAACACGGTAAATGCTTTTGGATTTGGTAAGGGAATGGAAGGGTCAAATCTCGTGGTGTTGCCTCGGGCGGTAATCCAAATGATACCCGACTGTTCTATAATGATTCCCCAAAATTCAGTTCCGCCTAATCCATCTTTGGCGGTGTATTCAGTGAACGTTTTACCGTCATACTTACAAATGCCGTTTTTCATGGTGAACCACATATTTCCGGCTTTATCCTGTGCTATGCCTCCCGCATAGTTCTCTCCCAATCCTTCCTTTTCATTGAAATTTACAATCGTTTTTCCATCATAGCGAAAGACCCCTTTATTCGAAGAAGCAAACCAAATATTTCCGGTTTTGTCTTCCATGATGCCGGCAACATTGATTGGAGGAAGTTCTTGAAATAATGAAAAAGGTTGATCGCCATTACTATCGGCAGCCGGGTCATATCGGTAAACGCCGCCATGGGTACCTACCCAAACAGTACCCGATTTGTCAACAAGGATGCTTTTGCGACTTATATCCGGATGGTTCAGGCCATCTTTTTGATTATAATTCCGAAAGGTTTTTCCGACTGCCCGTCTGGGGTCATATTTATACACCCCTTGGTCAGTCCCAAACCACAGATTACCCTCTTTATCTTCATTAATGGCAAAAACAGAGTTGTTGATAAAACCATCCGAATTGGAAAAGTAGGTCAACGTTTTTTCATCATACCTCACTACGCCTTCGCCTAAGGAACCAAACCATAAATTCCCTTTCGAATCCTGAAAAATACTTCGGAAGTATTGACTGACTAAGGTAGTGTCAAAATCGGGAGCAAAACCAACCGCCTTAAAGTTTCGGATTACTTTTGGGCTTGGTTTGGACGTATTAGCCGTCTCCTTCGGCTGCCCATTGCAGGAATTTATTACTAACCCCGCTAAAAGCAGCATGTAAATTGGATGGCGAAACTTATATTTTGTCATTTTTCTCTGTTTTTGTTGTAAAAAAATGTTCGTAAAAAGCTGTAATTTAGTCTGAAAATGAGGTAAAGGTTTTTCCAACTGCCCGTCCGGGAGCGTAACGGCATAAGCCGGTATTTCTGGTACCTACCCAAATGTTACCGGCAATATCTTCCACAATGCAAAATACTCCGTTGTGGCACAAACCATCTTTTCTTGTAAACCGAGTAAATGCTTTTTCATCTGCCCGTCCGGGATCGTAAATCCATAGTCCACCATCCTCATTGAGTTCACCACTGCCTAACTCTGTTCCGAACCAAAGATTTCCCGCTTTATCTTTAAAAGCTGATGTAACGGAACTGTTCTCAATCCCTCCATTTTTTGTAAAATTGATAAACTTCTCTCCGTCAAAACGACATACTCCGTTGTGTCTGGTTACGATCAATAAATCTCCATTTTTATCCTCCAATATGGAGCGAATCCACCCTTCTCCATAAGGTTTGTATTGGGTTATTGATTTGCCACCTGCCCGTTTGGGATCATAACGGCAAATACCCTCATTGGCAAGCACCCAAGAGCCAAACCAAATAGCTCCCGATTTATCTTCAAAAATGCATTGCGTCCATTTGAGATGAACATTGTTTGGATTTAGGATACTTTTATCATCTAAAAAACGGGTAAAGGATTTTCCATCATAACAATAAATGCCGTCAGTCGTACCTAACCAAACCGTTCCATTTCTATCCTGCATCATACTCCATAGTTCATTTTTCCCGGATGCAGAATTAGTAATAGAAGCAGTAGTCAGAAAATGGCTGCCTATAGAGCCGGGAATTGATAGTGTTGTAAATTTTTTTCCATCGTACCGGTTTATTTTTGATTTTGAGCCGAACCAAATGTCTCCGGCTTTGTCCTCAAAAATTAGAAAAATAAGATTGTCACATAAACCATCCTTTTTGGTGAATTGTGTAAATTCTTTTCCATCATATCGATAAACACCTTCTTTGGAAGTTCCAAACCAAAGATTCCCAGCCCTGTCTCGTAAACTACAACCTACCTGCTGATATTCGTCTGAGCCTTGGGTTTTGGTCAGCTTTGTATTTTTACTTGTAAATGATAGTTGTTCAACGGCAGCTTCATTTGATGGTGCTTGTTGGGGTTGTCCGTTGCAGGATGTGAAAAAGATAAACACTAACAACAACCTATAATTAGGTATGTATTTCAAAAACCTAAAAACTCTTGTAACGGAATATAATATCATGATTCTGATATAGTTAGAGTCTTTTATGGATTCAGATGCTTATTTTTTTGCTACGATTTTCATATGGATTTCAATGTCGTCCGAAACAGCTTGATCCGCTAAATTATCGTAATACTTTCCTGAGTTATAACGGATACCCCATTGTGTTCGATCAATGACCAGCTTGCCATTGGCCTTGACAATCCCGTCTTTAACTTCAATTTTGGCCGGAAAAGTAACCGGGTTTGTAATACCTTTAATGGTTAGGTTTCCTGTAACTTTTATATTTCCACCAACAGCATACTCAACCTCAGTAATGGAAAATGTAGAAATGGGGAACTTTTCAACATCAAAATAATCAGGCGATTTTAAGTGTTTAATTGGGGTGTTTTTATTCTCCTTGTCTCCATATTCAATTGTATTCATGTCGATTTCAGCTGTACCACCCAAAAGTTGATCTTTTTCGATCAACAATTCACCTTTTGAGATATAGACGTACCCTACATGTTCCTCCTCAGAAGCTAATACCATAGAACCTTCCCATGTTAAAACACTTTCCTTCGTATCTATCATCATGTATTTATCATTTCCAACATGTAAGGATATGGAGCTTGCCGATGCATTATTTTTATTTTCCTCTTTTGCAGACCCACCACAACCGAGGAAGAAAGAAGCATTAATTAAAATTAAGTAAGCGGTTGATAGCTTGTTGTTCATAGTGAAGAAATTGTATTGATTAATGCCGCATAAGAGACTGTGCCTGAGACCTCCCGGCCTATTTAAGCAAAACTCTTTTTTTATTTTAGCTCAAAGGTATTCGGTATACTAAAGGGAAGAAGCAAGCCGGAACCCCATTCCGCCGTAGCCTAACTGGAAGGGGTTGCGATAGGCTACGCGGCTTCTATCGGGTGTGCTGTTCCGGTTACCACCGCGGAAAACACGATGCGGCCCTGTTGCAGGACCCTTCGGATCATTTCTCGGACTTTTATCATAATAGTTTTCATCATACCAATCGTTGCACCATTCAAATACATTGCCCGACATATCATATAATCCCAATTCATTGGCCTCTTTTTGTCCAACAGGATGAGTATTTGATCCGCTGTTGGCATAAGTCCAGGCTACCGCATTGACATCATTACTACCCGCATATTCAAATTTCCTGCTCTTTGTACCGCCTCTTGCAGCATACTCCCATTCTGCTTCTGTAGGCAGGCGATAGTTCTTACCGGATAGGGTATTCAGCTTTTTTATAAATGTCTGTATATCATCCCAGCCTACCGCTGTTACCGGGCAATCCATACAGTCTTTACGACCGGAAGGATTGCTGCCCATAACGTTTTGCCATTGTGCCAGCGTAGTTTCATACTTAGCTATTTTAAAACTGCTTAACGTAACATTATGTATTGGCTTTTCATTATCATTTTCATTGCCACCCATAGCAAACCTGCCTCCCTGTACCGTTACCATATCCGGCTCATTGATATTTCCAACCGCGGTTGCGTTTTCTGTTATCTTCGAGTTGCCTTGGATACCTGCAGTCGTTATAAGCAGAACTGCTGTTAAAATGTATTTCAGCACCGGATTTTTTGGCGGCGTTTCCGGAACCTCCGGTTCATAGATATTTCTTTTATTTTTCATAGCCTATCTGAATTGATGCAGCAAATCTACTTTGCTATTTTTCAGCTTGAGGAAGTTGGATTGTGAATAAAAACTTCGCCTTGGTTCGTGTCTTCACGAACCGAGGCGTAAGAGTTTTTCAACATCCTTTATTTGGTATTACATAGATCACGTTGCCCGAAACAGATACATTGAAGCCAAAATTCTCTGTAGCAGGAAGTACTAATTGTTGCCATGTTTTGCCCCTATCAGATGACCGGAATATACCATCTGAGCGGCCACATAGTAGATAGTTACCCATTTGTTTGATGGATAATATCTCCGATGAGGATTTAAGTAAGCCTACTTTTTTCATTAATAAACTACTCCGGGAAGGCTGAAGGTCTTCACCTATGGTATTCCAGGTTTTTCCACTATCCATTGAAATATGTAGGGTGTTTGTTTGGGTTATTATGTTGTTTACTATAGCAGCAAATCCTCCATCAATACGTTCCACAGCGACGCCAAGCCCTCCTTCACTGAGCACGCGATTCCAAGTTTGACCATCATCGGTCGATCTTACTATTCCCTCTTTGCTGGTAGACAGAAGTACACCGTTTGACTCTATCAATTTCATTCTGGCGTCTCCAACTTGGGCCGGTTTCCAGGTTTTTCCACTGTTAGTGGATCTGAAAAGAACGTTGTTGGAACCAATGAAAACTGTGCCTCCGGCTGTTTCAAAAACGTTGTGTACTATTTTCTCATTATAATTCCTGGTCATCCAATCTGTCGTTGTGTCTATGCGTATGGCTTGCTCCTGAAAAGTCGTGTACATGGGCGACCAATCACTCGTTCCGTTTATTTTTTGTAAAAATTGGCCCCTGAAATCATAGGCGAATATCCCATTCTTGCCGGGGGCAATGTTACGTTGATTCCCGGGAACGATCTCCTTTGTCCAAAAAGAAGTTGTGGAATTTGGTTCATTGTGATAAACTCCATTTCCGGCACGTAAATAGAACCCATGGTCATTTGCAAAGAAACCATCTCTCGACACACCTTCTCTCTGCAATTTTTCAGGCAGCCCTTTGCTAATGTCCTGCCAGGTTTGTCCGCCATCAATAGATTTAAAAATGATGTTGGCAATCTCCCCTGATTTGCCCTCTTTTATTGGTTTCTTTTTTGCTTCCTTTTCTTTTAGCACAAAAGAATTTAGTAGAAATAATACCAGGAGGGTAGCCGGAACAAATACAACTAATTTTTTCATTTTTTTTAATTTAAAGTAAAACCTTAGTAATTAGTTAGTAGCGGAAAGTAGCAGGTATGGCAACACACATTATTTCTGACCGGCTGCACTTTTAAAATCCTCGAACGTTTTTACGTTATACTCCGGATATGATTCGCTGCATTCACTAAATAAATCAATCCCGGACGCAACGAACAGATTTTGCTTGAGAAACAGAGCTATCGAAACGGAACGCTTTTGTTTTAAGTGGTTTTTCCCCGGGGCCACCATAACTGAAGTTCCATCCCCAGACTTTACCCTCCTCACCCGAGGGTGTGGATGTCCACCAGAAACCCATAACACTCAGGACGTCATAACCATTATTTCTGCGAATACCTGCCGGAAGCCCGTTAAACCCGCTGCTGTTAGTGCCGTTGCCGTCTTCCGCCCAGCCACTGACGCTTTTCAGGGCTTCGCCGGCTTTGTCGGTTCCGCCAAATTTAGTCACCAGCATAGACCATTCGCTATCCGTTGCTAAATGCCAACCGCTGGGGCAGGCTTTTTTCGCTGCTTCCCAGGTGTAAAGCAAGCCGAGCTCTTTTCGATTGCTCTCTTTGTCATCATAAGCGTAGCTCCCCTGCACTTTATAGTTCAGGTTTTGGGCCATCCAGGTAACCGTGGTGTCAGTCAAAGCATTTTTAAAGCTGAACGTTTTATACGTTTGCCCATCGCGTGAGTCGGTAAAGGTGCCGGTGGATTGGGTAATTCCTGCCTGAGTAAAAAACAAGGTAACAAGTAGAGTAAGGATGTGCTGTTTTATCATATTTGGTAAGGAGCAATAATTAAAATCAAGTAAGTGATTGATAGCTTGTTGTTCATACTACAGAAATAATATTGATTAATAATAATTCAATGTTGGTTACTTAAGCATGCGGTGAGAAAAGCAGAATAGAACATCTGCAAGTACAAGTGAGTGACACAACGATGCTAAATAGAATTCCGGCGCTGTTCCCCAAAAAATATTCTTAGTTAAACGGCACTGAATAATTGCCAAATGATTTTAAAATCAGCAAAACACATTATTTCTGCTCCTCTTTACTTTTAAAGTCTGTGGTTTTTAGTTAATATTTTCGTTCAAAAGAGTTGCCGGTGAAACGATACACACCATTGGGACCTCCGCCAAACCACAATTCACCTGTTTTGCTTTTGTAAATAATCCAAACAAAATCACCATCAAGACCATCTTTTTTGGTAAAGTTTTTAATAGTATGACCGTCATACCGCCACACACCTGATTCTACGGTTCCAAACCAAATATTACCCAAACTGTCCTCACCTATTGAAAAAACTCTGTCCAGGGAATTACCTTTAGTGTCTTCTTTTCTTAATTGATGTTGTTTTGTAAACCGGATGAATTCTTTTCCATCATATTTCAATACACCGATACCCCCAATTGGACTGCCTCCGGAATTATTTCCTATCCATAGATTACCTTTGCTGTCTTCCATTATGGATCGAATATGCAAAGATTCGGTTGTGCCATTTAATCCTAATGAGTCATCATTGAACACTTTAAATTGCTTACCATCATACCCAATCAATGCATTATAAGTACCAAACCAAACAGATCCATTTTTACTTTTTACAAAAGGTGTTGAAATTGAATAGGCATTTTCCTGCCCTACTTTTGATTTTATTGGGAAGCTGCGGTAATAGAGGTTTTTTCCGTCATATTGATACACACCCGGACCACCTTCAAGTTTATTGTAACCGGCAGTTTCATCACCTTTAAACCAAAGGGCACTGTCAGGTAACTTCCACTTGTTTTTTGAATCATAATTTCTTTCATTGTAAACAGTCATTTCTTTACCATCGTATCTACTTAATCCAATCCCACATTCAAACCAGATTATGCCATTTTTATCTTCATAAATGCTCCTCACCTGGTTGTTACTTAATCCGTTTTCTGTTGTGAAATAGTGGAGCTCCCCATTATGAAGCAAACACACACCTTCGTTATGACTGCCAAACCAACTATTTCCTTTGCTATCCTCTAAAATTGAACGAACTCCTTTGGTGTATTTCAACCGTGTGCTGTCAATTTTAGAATGAACTGTCTTATTTTCCTTAGTCGATTGATTTTGACTATTGCAAGCAATTGTTACAGCTATCAAAAATGTCCAACAAAGGATAAAAATGGTTTGATTAGCTAATTTCACTTTCATTGTAAGGGTATCTTTTAGTATGACGCACAACAGAGATTATATTGAT
The DNA here is from genome assembly GCF_965279615.1 of Runella sp. NCBI lineage: Bacteria > Pseudomonadati > Bacteroidota > Cytophagia > Cytophagales > Spirosomataceae > Runella > Runella sp. Next base: position 4,810,180 of record NZ_OZ257252.1, read on the forward strand.
TAATACTAATTGACAAATGATTTTAAACTCAGCAGCACACATTATTTCTGCCCCTCTTTACTTTTAAAGTATGTGAAGGCCTTTCCATCATAACGGTACACTCCGCTTCCGGTGCCAACCCAAATACTTCCATCAAAATCTTCTAAAATTCCAAAATAAAGGTTATATTCTCCATCTGACACGATAGTTACAGTGGGGGTTTTATTAGACAAGGACTTTCCATCATAACGTAAAAGTTCACAACTTCTACCCACAACAGAACTAGTCCAGATGTTTCCTTTTTTATCTTCAAGTATTGATAAAGCACCTTTCTCCGATAACTTAGTAAATGTACTGCCTTCATAACGCCACAGACCGTCATCTGCTCCAAGCCATATATTGCCTTTTTTATCTTCGAATATTGACCAAACATTCTTAAAAGCCTTGCCTTCATTATTTCTGAAAATGGTAAATGTTTTTCCATCAAATGTGAAGGCATCTCCCCTTGTGCCAATCCATAATTTTCCGGTTTTGTCTTCAATGATAGTATTAACGCCATTAGGTTGTCTATTGGGAAAAGTTTTCCCTATCCAATCTTCATTTATGGCATTCCCATCTATGATATAATTTCGAAAGGATTTCCCATCGTAACGGCTTGCTCCTCCGGAAACACCGAACCAGATGTTGCCTTTTTTATCTTCATAAATACTTGTAACTTCATTATTAAGAAGTCCCTTCTCAGTTGTGAAATTTTGAAACGAATTTCCATCGTAGTAATACACCCCTGAACCTATAGTACCGAACCAAAAATTTCCTTTTCTATCTTCTAAGACAGAAAAGAAGCGGGCCGAAGTCACTTTATTTGTTATATTGGTAAAAGATTTACCATCGTATCGAATAATACCCTCCCATGAAGCCATCCAAATATTGCCCTTTCTATCTTGTATGATTTTGCGAACGATATTGCCGGGAGCATTAGAGATTATTACATCTCTGGTTTCCGGCTTGGTAGTGCCTGTTGATAGTTCAGTTTTATTTTGTGCGTTACAAAAACTGCAAAAAACAACCATCAGGAACAAAGCATATACGTGTGCGTATTTCATCATTTATTTATTCAGCAGCCGCCTTTGCGAGGTACACGTTTAAAAATTACCTTACCATCTCGCTCTACATATTCGCCCGATACTATTGGATAGGCATACTTGGGCGCGTGCGATACGCTATGGCTTTTTATAATTATGTTGTCGTTAACTTTCAGGCTGTGCAATTGCTCAAGTTGAGACGTTTCCGGCTCAAATTTTACAATATAATCGTCATCATTAATCCTGACCATCACTCCGAAACCTAATTTTGAGCCCGGCGGAAGAGAAAGAGAGGTGACAACAGCCTCCATATTGGTAAAATCACTTAGATGCTTCCTTATTTTAGCTTCACCGGCATACACTTTTTTGCCTGCAGGAGACGCTTCCCATTTTTTGAACATTATACCATCAGGAGTAGCCTCCCATTTTTTCAATGCGGCGTTCCTTTCAGCAGCAGAGAGCGGAACGCCGCCCGACGGAACGCCGCCCGACGGAACGCCGCCCGACGGAACGCCGCCCGACGGCTTTGAGGTTGATTTTTTAGAAGTTTCATTTTTGATTTCGCGATTAGCAAATACCGGTCCGCTTACCACAACCAGCGATAAGATCAGCGCATAAATAACTTTTTTCATATTTTTTGAATGTTAAAGTCGTCAGTTTAATTTGTTTCATTTCTAATGTATGTTCGATGTCTAAGTGACGTCCTACAATGACCGCTAACACAGTAATAAAAGCCGCGACCAATTTGGAATGTTATCTGACAACAAACTTAGTGAAGGAGACTCCATTGAATTTGCACATACCTGCTGCGTCTGTTCCAAACCAAAGCTCCCCTTTTCTGTCTTTATAAATGGTATTTACAGCATTACTTGTAAGTCCCTCTTTTGTGGTATAATTCGTTAAGCTGTTACCATCGTATCGCCAAACCCCTGCGTCAACAGTTCCTATCCAAAGATTCCCCTTGTTGTCTTCGTTGATTGAATAAATACGGGCTAAGGTGCCCGGACCGGGTTTATTCGATGCTCTGAATTCTCTGTTGCTCAGTCCTTTTTCTTCCGTAAAATTGGTTAGAGATTTTCCATCATATCGGAATAATCCTGACCCATTGTTGCCAAACCAGATGTTACCATTTTTATCTTCAAACAGCCCGAGAACTGCGGGGCCGGCCAAGCCTTTTTCCGTAAACCAAGTAAAGGTTTTACCATCATATCGGCACACGCCATTTGCCTGTGTGCCAAACCAAAGATTGCCTTTTGTGTCTTTCAACGTACAATAAACGGCATAGCGGCTGAGAAGCTCAGGTGGGTTTGGTGAATATTTGGCATCAAAATCCGGTTTAGGAAATGGTAAATAGGCAAGCGAATGGGCGTTGTAGCGATAAACTCCCCCTCCTGCATAAAACCATAAATCATCCGACTCTAATTTCCAATCGTTGTTTACTATCAAACTTTCTTGCTTGGTAAATGTGGTAAAGGTTTTACTGTCATAGCGACTGACTCCGAATCTGCCGGTGCCAAACCAAATGTTACCCGCTTTATCTTCCTGAATGGATTGAATCTGATTATCGGCTAACCCATCTTTCTCAGTAAATTGAGTCAAATTTTTTCCAACGGGTTGTTTGGGGTCATAACGATACACACCTGCGGCATTCGTACCAAACCAATAAATTCCGTTTTTATCCTGAAAAATACTGCGTATGTTACCGTCAATTGCGGCGGTTGTATTCGCTTCGAAAATAGTACTGCCTGTCACTCCTTTTGGAACGGTTGTCGGTTCAGTTACGCCTTCGCTTTTAGGTTTGCTTTGTGGATTGCAGGAAGTGATGGAAACAAATAACAGCAACAGCGGATATAGATGGGTTGGCAAGAAATGCTTTTTCATTTGTTAACATTAAATTTCATGGCTGTTCATTTCTTACAAAATGAAAAAAATAGGATTTAGCAACCGTCGCCGCTTTTTTGTTTTGCCAACAATGGGCTGAGAATCATGTACATTAAGTCAACTTTTGTCAAATTAATGACCCGTTTGGCCTTCACATCGCTTTCGCGAGTGGGTTCGATGATGAGTTGGTCGCCAAAACGGGCTAATGCCAGAATGTGAGCTATTTCTACTTCGTACAATTCTCTTGAATCAGAAGATAAACCCTTGTTGACTACCTCGCCATCGTGTTTAAGATAAATTTTGAAAGGAACTCGCGGCGATTCTGCCGAACTTGGATTTCCTTTGACCAGTGCCAATACGCCTTTACTTCCTTTCCAAAAAGTTTGATAATCCAACGGTTTGCCGTTCAGAACCAACGGGTTGCCATAAAAGTAATTTTCCCCACCTTTGGAAAAGGTATTGGTGGTACTAAATGCCAGCACTACACTTAGTGCGGCGAACAGATGCATCATTGATCTTTTCATTGTTGTGATTTTTTTAGTTGTTTATTTCTTGTTTGCATTCTCCGAAAAATCGGTAAAAGCTTTTCCAACAGGCTGTTTGGGGTCGTATCGGTATAAACCGGTATTTCTGGTGCCGACCCAAATGTTTCCATCTCGGTCTTCTATCATACACCAAACGGAATAATCACCCAAGCCATCTTTTACAGTAAAATTTTTAAAAGATTTACCATCGTAGCACCACACACCTCCGTCACCATTAAATCCATTATCTTTCTCTCCACCGTTGAACCAAATATTTCCTGATTTATCTGATAACATAGGATTCCCAATGCCGACTTTCTCTGTAAAATTGGTAAAGGTTTTTCCATCGTAACAGAAATTGCCATTTTGCCTTCCTCCAAACCATAGATTCCCTTTCTTATCTTCTATAATTGTCCGAATCCAACCATCACCATTCGGTTTAAAACGACTTATCGTTTTTCCATCGAAACGGCAAACGCCTTCCATTCCGGGCGGCATTCCGGAAGCAAACCATATATTTCCATTGGTATCGTCTAAGATACAATCTACCATTTTAAGGTGAAGATGTTCTCTATTAATTACTCCGTCATTTTGTAAAAAATGGGTAAATGTTTTTCCATTGTAACAATACACTCCCTCACCCGTACCAAACCAAATCTTTCCGGTTTTATCTTGGAATATACTCCATACCGCATTTTTTTTGGAACCGTAATCGTTATAATTGTTATTGCTAACGGTGGTCATAAAGTTTGTAATGATTGGAACGTTAATTATCGTTTTTCCAACTGCCTGTTTGGGATCGTAACGACAGATTCCAGCATCTGTACCGAGCCAAATATTGCCGGCTTTATCTTCTAAGATAGACCAAACAGTATTGCTGTTCAGCCCATCTTTCTTGGTAAATTGGGTAAATGATTTGCCATCATAGCGGTACACACCTTCTCTCGTAGTGCCGAACCACATATTTCCTGCTTTGTCCTGTAATCCACAACGAATATTATCAAATTGCGTTGAGCCTTGGGTCTTTATCAGTTTTGGATGTCCGTTTGTGATTGTTTTTGGAGTACCTGCGATTTCCTGCGTTTGAGGTTTGTTTTGCCCATTGCAGGAAGTAAAAAACATAAAAACGAATAGCAAAGAATAAATTAAATTGGGAGTGTAAAACATCGTCATTTATCAGAGTTGAATTTTCTTGCTAATAACCATCCGGTATTTCCATTTTTAATTCGGCAAATACTTTATCCATTAAAGATGCGTCGAAGCCATTCTTTTTAAAGAACACAAAATCCTGTTTCAGCATATCTTTATTAAGGTGCTCTGTATATAATTTAATGGCTTTATCATACTCATTTTTAAATAAATAACAGTGTGCCAAATTGATCACTGCCGACTTGTCATTTGGTTCAAGTAGTATTCCCCGCTTTAAATAGTTAATTGCCTCCTCGTATTGTTTATTTTCCAATAAATGCCAAGCCAAATTGTTGATTTGATTAGCCGGCGCTTTTAAAGTATCTGCATTTGTGATTTTTATGGCAAAAGGATATTCTTTACCATCTACTTTACGAATAAAACCGGTTATATTTCCTGCTGCATCACTTACAAAAGTTTTTTCAGCACGAAATTCTTGATTAAAAAATTCTTTCTCGCTTGAAAAATGCATTTTGCTGCTTAGACCATCCGTCCAATAATAATAACCATCTTTTTTTTTAAATACGGAAGCGAGTTTGTTATCAAAAAGATAAACACCCTTGTATTTCTCCAAAATAGATTCTGACAGGGTAATTTCCTTTCTGAAAACAGGATTGTAAAATTCTTTCCACTTATAAACAGTGGCCACGCTGTTTACTATTTCCGGTAACAAGCTGACATTGTCTGAATTTAAAAATATTGCAACACCCTTGCCTCCCTCCATACTACCATAATACACGCCACAAAAACCATAATTTCGGGCATCATGTGTAAAGTATTTTGTTTCACCCCTTTTATCAATAAAAACACCCAAAGCCGATACTTCATCAACGGTTGGCGTTAGGCGCAACTTCGTCATTTCGGGTGATAATACTTTTGACGATTTTCCTTGGTATGCCATCTGGGTTTCAATAATATACTTGCATAGCTCGGTGGGTGTGGTCCATAAACCTCCGGCAGATTGTTCAGGTATAATATTAAATTTAGTAGCTAATTCGATGCCATCGGCAGTATAGCCCGTGGCTATCCATTTTAATTTGTTGTTGGGTGGTGGTTGGTTAAAAAAACTTTGTGTCATGCCTAAAGGCTTCAGCACATTATCGTACATAAATTGAGCGTAGGGCTGTTTAGTAATATCAGTAATCATTAATTGTGTCATTACTATGCCTCCATTAGAATACTGATGTTGTAAGCCCGGTTCAAATTCAGAACGTACACCCGGTGAATTAGAGGGTGCTTTACCATCCAATATTTCCGCTAATGTCGGGATTTTTGATTTTCGGGTATAGCCCAAAGAACCGTTAAATGAAATTCCTGCGGAATGACTCAGCAAATGCGTTAATGTAATTTTTTTGCCTTTTGAAAGCGTGTCATAAGGAAATTTCCACGATTTTAGATACGTATTAATGTCGGTATTTAAATCCAGTTTTTTAACCTGAGCTAATTTTAAAACACCTACTGCGTTTAACGATTTACTAATGGAACCGGGCTCAAACAAAGTTTCAGTAGTGACAGGACGTTTTTCTTTTTCATCAGCCCAGCCGTAGCCTTTTGCCCAAACTACTTTGTAATTATCTATAACCGCAATACTTAAGCCTTTTACCTTAAAATAAGCCATGCGTTCCAAAATATTGTCGGCTTTGCCGTTAATTATTACACGAGCTGCTAAATTGTTTTCAACCTGTTTTATTTGTTCTTCGATTTCTTTTGAATAGGTTGTTTGCGCCATTAAATGACCTATGCTTAGCCAAAGAGTAATTGATAAAAATGCTTTTTTCATTTTGATTTATACTTTATTTCTCCGGTTTTGTCTTTGGTAATTCCTCGGATGCTGTTACTGCAAAGTCCCTCTTTTGTAGTTGAATGAGTGATGATTTTTCCATCGTAACGATATACGCCATCCCCTTCAAAAGGATTGTCGGTTCTACCGTAAGTGCCGAACCAACTATTTTCGGCTTTGTCCTGCAATCCACAATGAACGTAATTAAACGGCCCTGTACCGCGCTTTGTGATTTTCAGTAAATCCACAGAGGAGTTTCCGGACTCAGAAATCCGGTGAGAAGTTTTGTATTGTCCGTTGCCGGAAGTGCTGAAAAGGAATAATAACAGCAGGGAAAACAGTTGTGCTGTTCCGGTGTGTAGGCTTCCTGCCGGTACTTTAATTGTTTTCATTTTTGTCGGTTGTTTTCCTGTTACTTTCGATGGAAGCAAAAGTATCAGACACAACCGAACAAAAAGAAAAACGCCTGTAAAAGAATGTAAACGAAATGTAAAAGTTTGTTATTCGGAGCGCAGAGACTGCGTCGGGTTCATTAGAGTGGCTTTAAATGTCTGAAAACCAACCAGAAGGATAATTAATACTCCAAAAGTGATTCCGACGCCCACAAAAGAAAGCCAACTCATTTCGATACGATAGGCATAGTTTTGAAGCCACTGATTCATGGCCATTAATACTAACGGAAAAGAAATAAGCGCAGCTACGGCGCTTACTGCCAAAAATTCTTTCAGAAACAGCATCACCAAACTTACACCCGAAGCGCCCAAAACCTTGCGAATGCCCAATTCTTTAGTACGACGCCCAACGCTCAGTGAAACCATGCCAACAACGCCCAACAATACAATAACAATGGCCAAAACGGTAGCCAACTGAGACGCTTTTTTGAGCCGCACTTCCGACTGATACAATTTCTGTAAGGTATCTTCCAAGAACGTAAACTCAAACGGAGTTCCCGGTGCCAGACGATTCCAACTTTTCTCAAGAATCGTCAAAGATTCTGACAAGTTTGTAGGTTGAAGTCGGAGGGTTAAATAGCGATAGACATTGGTGTTTCTGAGGTGCACAAAAGCCAGCGGCTGTATGGTTTGGTGCATGGACGTAAAATGAAAATCTTTGGTAATGCCATGAATGGTAAACACTTGCGGAATTCCTTGCAGTCTGACTTTTTGACCAAGAGCCGCTTCGGCATTTTTGAATCCGAGCGCTTTCGCAGTAGCTTCATTAACGACGATTTGTTCCGGATTAAAAGTGCCTTTTTTTGCGTAAAAGAATTCTCCCGTTGCCATCGGAATTTGGTAGGTCTCGGCATATCTTTCGTCGGTTTGCAGAACATTCATGGCGATGGCGCTGGTGGAATCGCCGCCTGCTTTGAAAAGACCGGTGCTGAAGCCCGTTCTTCCATTGGGAATTTCGAACGCAAAACTTCCGGCCGCCACTTTGGGTAAACGCGCCATTTCGTTGCGAAGTGTTTCCATCTTTTGGATTCCCGCTTCGCTCCAATCACGCGGAAGCGGTATCCAAAGCATGGATTCTTTGTTGTAGCCCAAGTCTTTATTGAAAAAATAATTAACCTGCTGTGAAATAACGACTGCTCCGCCAAACACAAACAGCGCAATGGCAAACTGAGACACGATCAACAATCGCCTAAAAAGTACATTTTCTTTTACAGATTTCAACTTCCCCTTCATTGAATCTATCGAAGGAAAAGCAGATAAGGCAAACGCGGGATAAGCGCCCGCCAAAATGCCAATTACAAATGCCAATAACACCAAAATCAACGCAAAGGACGGCCCAAAGGCAAACAATGACTTGATTTCTTTGCCCAAAATCTCTCCAAAAAACGACCGCAAAACTTGGTAAAAAATCAACGAAACAATGAGGCTGAAAAAAGTAATGAGCAGAGATTCGGCCAAAAACTGACCGATAATTTGGGCTTTTTTACTACCCAACACCTTACGCACGCCGATTTCTTTGAGGCGCGAAGTAGAACTTCCAATCGAAATATTAACAAAGTTGACAATCGCCATCAACAAAATAAAAACTGCAACAACACTCAGCGTCAAGATGGTTTTTTGAATCAATCCATTGTTGGATTGGCGGTAGAATTCTCTGAGTGGTGTTAGATAAATGGTTACATTGTCTCGGATAATTTCGGGCGCATTCGTAGCCAACGTTTTGGCAATGGGGCCCTTTAAATCTTCTTTAGTTACACCTTCTTTTAATTCCAGATAGTTGACAATATATACGTTGTTCCAAGTCTCAAATTGACCGCGACCAAAAAACGCCATGCTACTCATAGAAAGCAAAATGGGCGTGCCGTCTTCGATTAGATCAATGACCGAATTTTGAGGAAGTTTGTCCAGTACACCCGTAATCATGAACTCTTTACGACTGCCGGAAAACGAGTCAAAGGTCAGACTCTCACCCAGCACATCGGTTCGGCCAAAGTACTTTTGGGCTAACTGAACAGGAATGACCATCGAATTAGGACCGGTCAACGCCGTTTTAGGATTTCCCGCCAGTAGCGGCAGTCCGTACATGGTCAGCAAGGTTGAATCACCCAACTGAATGTCTTCTCTGAAATGTTTATCTCCTTTGGAAACGACCGTTTTGATACCGTCAAAGCGGTAATAGTTGGCTATCAAATTGGGGTATTGCTCTTTCAGCGTTTTGGCAATCGGCGCTAAGGTGGTGATATCCATGCCCATGTTGGGCTGTTTCCACTTGCTTTGGATAATGTATTGATTATCAATATTGCGTAGATCAGCATTGACCTGCCACTCTTCCCACACATAACTGCCGATCAACAACGTAAACGTCAGGCCGACGGCCAAACCCAAAATGTTGATGAGCGTATATATTTTGTTTTTACGCAGGTTGCGCCAACCGATCTTGAAGTAGTTTTGAAGCATGGTTCTGTACGTTAAAATGGCCTTGCAAGCTACGTACAAAATGGTTGCGGGGTTTGTTAAAAAAGCTTAATTGTTTGAATGTGAGACCGTAGGGGCAGGCCTCGCGCCAGCCCCTCTTCTACGCAAAATAGAGTAATAAAAAGGGCAGACGTAAAGCCTGCCCCTACGGGTTGTTTTTTTACTCCGTTTTCAACGATTCTGTGGGATTCATCAATGCTGCTTTGATGGATTGGGCACTAACCGTCAAAAATGCAATGGTTATTCCTGCCAAAGCGGCGATTGCAAAATACCACCAAGTGATATCGACCCGATGCGCGAAGCCCTGCAACCAATTATCCATAAAATAATAGGCGATAGGTGAGGCGATGACAATTCCAATAAAGACAAGTTTCAGAAATTCGCCGGAAAGCAGCCTGACAATGCTAACGATGCTTGCGCCCAATACTTTGCGAATGCCGATCTCTTTGGTGCGTTGCTCGGCGGTAAAAGTAGCCAAGCCAAACAAGCCCAGACAGGCGATCAAAATGGCAAAACCCGTAAAGGCGAAAATGATCTTACCCGTGCTGATTTCATACTCGTAAAGCTTTTGATAGGCTTCGTCCAGAAAATAATAATCGAAAGGCCTATCTGCTTTATAGCTATCATAAACGTGCTTTATAACCGCCAATTTTTCCTGAGCGTTGGCCGTTTTTTCCAATTTAACATAAATGTAGTTGTGAAATAAATCGTTTTTGCCGATAAAGAAAGCCATTGGACGAATCTGCCGGTGGAGAGATGTGAACGGAAAATCTTTGACCACGCCCACCAGATTTTTAGGTGTTCCGCTGCCGATATCAATACGCTGTTGATAGTTTTTGGCATTTATTCCCAATTCTTTTGCGGCGGCTTCATTGATGATAATGTTTCCCCCACTACTTAAATCAGCCTTTTGAGCGGGCGCAATAGCCCATTGTACACGCATGGTTTTAATGAATTCTTCATCGACGGGAAAACTATTGGCGCTCACAACTTTATCGGAATGGAGCGTCTTGAGATTCCAACCATTCATATAGCCGCCGTAAATAGGTAAAGTAGAGGCTGTTACGGCCTCTACGCCGCTGATTTGACTGAGGTTATTTCTGAGCGATGAATAGTGTTTGTCGATCCCCGTTTCAGGGTCTAAACGAATTCCGACAACCCGTTCTCTTTCCAACCCTACGTTTTGTCTGAGAAACAGATCTAACTGTTTTTTGATCAGAATAGAACCGATAATAAGCGCAATCGAAATGGTAAATTGAAAAACCGTCATGGATCGTCTTACCGTTGCGGAGCCCTTGCCGATGCCCAATTTACCTTTTAAAATGGCAATGGGCGTGAAGTTGGAAAGAAGAAGCGCGGGGTAACTGCCTGACAATAAAATACTAACAACATAAAAACCAATGGCAGGCAACCAGAAATAAGGAGTGGAGACAAACGATGAGTCGATCTTGAGTTGTAACGTATCGTAAAAAAAGGGCTTTAATAAACTGAAAAAGACCAAAGCAAGCCCAAAAGCCAAGGTAACGTATAGCGTCGATTCCAGATAAAACTGAACAATGAGCGATTTGCGCGCTGCTCCTACCACTTTTCTAACCGAAACTTCTTTGGCGCGGATGGTTGCGCGGGCAGTAGTAAGGCTTACATAATTGATAAGTGCTAAACTCAAGATCAATACCGCAATGATCCCAAATGTATTGACCGTCTTTTGAACGGTTTTATAAGAAGTATCAAAGTGATAATTGGGCAAAGCGTACAGATAAAATTTCTCATATTTGTTTTTTGCCTTTTCACTCAAAACCGATGGAATTTTGCGTGCTACATTAGCGGCAGCATCTGCATTTTTTAATAAAAAATAAGTATCAACGCCACCGCCTGCTCCTACCGATTCCAGTAGTTCATTGACTTGCTTTTCATCCATATGATTACGGTACAGGGCGCGGTCCAGAGCTCGTTGGGTTTGGAAATTGGCTAAAAAATTGAACCGAATGGTGGAGTTCAATGGCGGGTCGGCCACTATGCCTACTACTTCAAAAAGATGTTTTTTGTCGTAGGTAATGGTCTTGCCAATGGGATCACTATTGCCAAAATATTTTTTAGCCATGCTTTCGGTCAATACAACTGTTTCAGGGCGCGAAAGTACCGTGCGACGATCACCTTTGATTAACGGAAACGAAAACACCTGAAAGAAACGATTGTCGGCAAAACCAAAGCCCGATTCGTAATTCTTATGCTGCACATCCGACATGATCTGCTTGGTAGCATCGTTACTTATATTGATACGAGCATAATTCTCCACTTCAGGCGAAGCCTTCTGAACAGCTTCGGCAAATCGATATGACATCCATGGGATAGTATAGATTTGATCACCTTCCTGATGCTTGAGTTCTACTTTTACAATGCGGTCAGCGTGTTCATGAAAACGGTCAAAACTGTATTCATGTGCTACGTACAATGCAATCAACAAGGTGACGGCCAAGCCGGTAGCCAGTCCTGTAATGTTAATAAAGCTAAAAATGCGGTTGTGCCAAAGGTTCCGCAGCGCGATTTTAAAATAGTTTCTCAGCATAAGGTTAAGATTTTATTGGAACAGGAAAAATGGAACACGTACTTTCTGCGTTGCTTCGTTCTCCAATTTTTATTCCGTTTTCAACGATTCTGTAGGATTCATCAATGCTGCTTTGATGGATTGATAACTGACGGTCAGGAAGGCGATCAAGACACTCAAAAGCGCCGTAAGCGCAAACACCCACCAAGAGATATTGATCCGATACACAAAGTCAGACAGCCATTCATTCATCAACCACCAAGCAATGGGACCGGCAATCACCAATGCGGCCAAAACCAATATTAAAAAGTCTTTGGAGATCAAGCCTACAATGCCGGCAATGCTTGCTCCCAACACTTTGCGCACGCCAATCTCTTTGGTACGCTGATAGGCAGTAAGCGTTGCCAATCCAAACAATCCCAAGCAGCTTATCAATATCGCTACCGCAGTAGCCAGATTGACGATTTTGGCCATATTACGCTCAGATTCGTAATACTGCTTGAGCATATCGTCGTAAAATTTGTATTCAAAAGGCGCTTCCGGAAACGTCTTTTTCCATAAAGCTTCCATTTTTTTGATTCCTTTTTGCCAATCTGCGGGGCTTTTTGAAGCCATTTTGATGTTAAACTGTCCCGTATCGTCTTTGGAGGTCATCAAGGCCAAAGGTTGTATCTTTTCAGTAAAAGTGGCCGTATGAAAATCAGAAACAACTCCTACAATCGGAATAGCTCGATTGGAGCCGTTTTCAGCAATGTATTTGCCAATAGCTTCCTGCGGATTTTTAAAACCAAATTCCCGTACGGCAGTTTCATTGACTAAGTATTCCCGCACGGTATCGCTTGGCTGTAGATTACGGCCGGCCAATAGTTTCATTCCGTACAATTCAATTAAATCAGTATCTATATTTTTGCGATAAACAAGCCGTTCAATTTCGCCTTTTTTGTCTTTGTATTTATGGGTATTGCTGGAAAAGGATTGATTGAAAGGTGGATTTCCCAAGCTGACGGCGCCAATTTCAGGAATGCGCTTCAGTTCTTCTTTCAAAGTCAAATGCTTGTCTTTATACTCCGGTTTACTCAGTAATTTCCATGGAGCCTGAAAGGTCAGGACGGCTTCTCTGTTAAAACCCAGGTCTTTTTCGAGAGCGTAACGGATCTGTTGATTCAGAATAATGGCACCGATAATAAACGCCTGTGCAATAACAAACTGAAAGACGATCAGGCTTTTGCGAAGTGTAAATTTGTTTTTGCCAACCGAAAATGCAATTTGTCCGCGCAAAACCTGCGTAGGCTGAAAGCGTGTAACCAATAGACTCGGATACCAGCCTGATAATACACAAACCACCAAAATCAACAACAGCATAAAGCCGATGGTTTGACCCACATTTTGATATAATTTCAAATCCGAAGGAAGCAGATCGCCCAAGCCACTGCGGAAAGCTAAGGTCCAGACATAAGCCAGCCCGCAGGCAAAAAGGGTTACTAAAAAAGTCTCCCCCAAAAACTGCCCCACCAAACGCCCCCGAGGACTACCCAAGGTTTTGCGAATGCCAATCTCGCGGGCACGTTGGGGAACTTGGGCCGTTGTCAGGTTGATGTAATTGATAATGGCTAATGCCAACAAAAACAGCGCTAATCCCATCAACGCATACAGCGTATTTTTATCGACGGTACGGTTATTGTCGCGGTATTGCGTTCTGAAATGCACTTCGGTCAACGGAATCAGTTCGTGCCTACGCTTGAAATTCCCCCATTTTTTGAAATCCGCTTCCGCTTTTTTATTGGAGAGATCATTAATGTTTTTTGCCAACTGTGTTACGTTGGTTTTTTCATCGACCAGCATATAAATTTGGTCGTCAGAGTTGGTGCTTCCCCACGCTTCCACAAAATCTTTGGCTCTTTGGCCGGTCTGAATGGTAGGAAGTGACAGAAATTCTTCGCCTGAAAATGAACTTGGGCGATCCAAATTGGCAACGATACCCGTCACTTCTACGCTCAGTGTATCCCAATAGAGCATGGTTTTACCAATGATCTGTTCAGGTTTGAGGTTGGGAAAGTATTTTTGAGCGCGCGAATTTGTCAAAACCACTTGGTTGGGATGACTGAGAGGGCTGTTTGCGGAACCCGCCAGCCACTGATACGGAACCATTTTGAAATAGGCATTGGTCGTAGCCATTACATTTTCCACGTCCGGAAACACCAAAGGCTTGCCCGTTGATTGCGGTATTTGCAGGCTTGTTATCCATTTTCTGTGAACTCCCACCACGCTTTCTACGCCGCTGATCTGTTTGCGTATTCCTTCGGCCAACGGTTTGGGTGCACCGGCATTTCCTGATTCTTTGCCATCGAAGTTAAAAAGAGAGACAATTTTGTAGATGCGTTCCCCTTTAGGGTGTTGGGCGTCAAAACTGAATTCGTAGCTGACAAGCTGAAAAATGATCCAGCAGGCCCCTAAACCAATCGAAAGTCCTAACACATTGAGTCCCGTAAAAAGCCGATTCCGCCAAAGCTGACGCAGCGTGAGTTTGATGAAGTTTTGAAGCATGATCGTTTTTAATTAGATTGGAACAGGGAAAAACGGAGACAGGAAAACGGATTTAGTTTCGTTTTCCTTTGCTCCGGTCCATTGTTTTTCCGTATTCCGTTTATATTCTTCCGGTTTCCAATTTTACTCTGATTTTAATGATTCCGATGGGTTCAGCAGGGCGGTTCGAATGGCTTGATAACTCACCGTAATAAGGGCAATTAAAATGGACAATATACCTGCCAAGGCAAATACCCACCAACCGATTTGGATACGGTAAGCAAAATCCTGCAACCATTTTTCCATGGCGTAATATGCAATCGGCGAAGCGATCACGATGCCGACCACTACCAATTTTAAAAAGTCTTTGCTTAATAAAGTGGTAATACTGAGCACTGTAGCACCCAATACTTTGCGAATACCGATCTCTTTGGTACGCATTTCGGCGGTAAATGTAGCAAGCCCGAATAATCCCAAACAAGAGATCAATACGGCGATAACCGCGAAGGCATTGAAGAGCGTAGCTGTACGTTGTTCTGTGCGATACAGACGGTCGAAGGTTTCATCTAAGAAACGGTATTCCAACGGGCGGCTTGGAATCAATTCTGCCCAAACTTTTTCAGCGGCGCGAATGGCTTCCGACTCTTTGCCGGCAACGGCCTTGATATAAATACCGCTGCGCCAGCCCGGATTATTGAAAAGTACCAACGGTTCAATTTTTTCGCGAAGACTTTTGTAATGAAAATCTTTTACCACACCCATCACGATTCCTTTGTGGCCCTGAAAATGAAAGCGTTGTCCAACGACAGGCGTTCTTAATTTAAACTTCTTAACGGCGGCTTCATTAAGGACCACATTTTCCTGATCGGCGGTGCTGTTTTCGGCAAACCAACGTCCGTCGGCCATTTTCAGATTGAACATTTTTTGGTAATTTGGCTCCACCGATATCTGCGCAACCGTGGGTTGAAAGTCAGCCGGGCGACCGTCCCAATCCAAACTGCCGCTATGAGAACTCTTGATCTCTACAATATTCTGGCTCGAAATAGTAACGTCTTCAACGCTTGATTCATTGAGGAGTCGACTTTTGAAAGTCGTTGCATCCACTTTCGGTTTTACGTCCCAAGGAATCGTAAATTCAAATAAATGCGCCCGGTCATAGCCCAATTTGGTATTTCTGATAAATCTGATCTGTTGATAAACCACTAGGGTAGCAACCAGAAATACGATAGAAACTGTGAATTGAACCACTACCAGACTTTTGCGGAAAGTGCTGTTGTTGGTTCCCAACACGTTGAAACCACGCAATGCTCTGATGGGCTGAAAAGAGGATAACAAAACGGCAGGATATACCCCCGTAAGTACAATAGCAAGCAAGGTTGTCCCCAACAAAACGCTCCATAGTGCACTATTGCTGAAATCCAATTGGAACGTTTGGCCCGTTAACTCATTGAAAACGGGCAGAAAACCGTAGACCAGCAAAAGGGAAAAAACCAATGCCGCAAGGCACATCAGCGAAGATTCAATCATGAATTGAGCAAAAAGCTGCGAAGGCGCCGCGCCGATCAACTTTTTGACACTCACCTCCTTGGCGCGAATACTCGCTCGGGCGGTAGTAAGATTGACGTAGTTGATACAAGCCGTTAATAGAATAACCAATGCTAATCCAAAGAAAATATAAACTGTTTTTTTGTCTCCCTGTTCGGCGGTATTATGACGGTCTACGGTATCGAAATGCATTTCACGGATCGGTTCTACTTCAAGCGTAATGCTTGTATCGACTTTGCCTGTTCCGGTGTCTTTTTTAGCGACCTGCGTCAGGTTTGTCAGCTTTCCGTTGATTTTTTTGAGATTGGCATCCGGGCGCAGAAGCAGAAAGGTTTCGTAATTGAAATTATTCCAATTATTGTCGTTCTTATATTTATCAGGGTTGGACAAATGCACTGCCAACGGAAGCAGGAAGTCGTAACGAAAGCTGGAGTTGGTTGGATTGTCTTTAATAACGGCTCGAACCACGTAATCAAGGGTGTCGATTCGAATGATTTTTCCGGCAACTTTGGTTTGTCCGAACAGTTGCAATGCCTTCGATTCTGTGAGGGCAACGCTGCGTATATTTTTAACAAAATCTGTCGGGTTGCCATCCGTAAACGTATAATCGAAGACCTCGAACCAATTTTCGTCTACACAGGCTACGTTTTTTTCGTTGGATAATTTATCGCCGATCCGAACGGGGAGGCCGTTATAATACGATTTTATAACGCGCGTCACCTTCTCTACTTCGGGAAGGCGCTTGGCCTGCGCGGCCAATGGAAGTGGGGTACTTGCCCAATGCCACGTTTCTTCTTTGTTGACTTGATTATGCGTAATGATCTGATACGTTCGCGAAGCTTTGGTGTGATAGGAATCAAAACTTAATTCATTCTGAACCCACATCAGGATCAAAACGGCGGCGGCCATTCCTACGGCCAGGCCTGTAATGTTTAAGATCCCGAAAAGGCGGGTTTTGAGCAGATTTCGAACGGCAAATTTTAGCATAACGTAGTACGTTTAGGTTATTGCCTATTATTTACTCTAAATATATGCCAAAAGCGAAGGTATTTGAAAATCAGAACGTTATTTGGTATTTATAAAAAAAAGTGTCCATTTGTGGACACTTTCAAGTACGGGAGTGGACAAGGGTTATTTACTTCTTGCATTCCCCTTTGGTAAAATTGCCGATTCCTACCCGGGCGGCCTCACAGGCATTTCCGTAGGTCTTGCCGTTGCATCCGCAGACAGGGTCATAAAGTGCATCGCATACCATGCCGTTGTTCGCTTTTTCGACGCATTCATCAGTCACTTCTTTGCTGCATCCTGTCAAAACGGCAAGTATTACTACAGCGATTAATCCTTTCATTATTTTACCACGTTTATTTCCAGAACATCAATTTCGTCGTATTCGCCGGTTTTGCCCCAACCGCATTTGACGGTTTGTTTTTTGCCCGTCAATTTATATTTCATTTCTACATCAACGGAATAGACGCCATATTGGGCAACCGCCATCTGAATGAGCGAATTTACTTTCTCCTTAGACGAATCGCTCGGTAAAAAAGTAGTCGTTTGCTTGTCTACTTCTACCGATATATGCCAATCACAACCATCAACGGCTAACGCATTTGCCAGTTTGGCTTTGGTGGTTATGGAGTCTTTTGGGGTAATTCCCGAATTGCAGGAAAGTAATCCCACCAATAGGAGTATGTTTAAAAAGAGAATCGGTTTCATGGTTTTAGACTTTTGTTTTTTACAGGACGTAAATAGAAAAGAAAAAGTTGGAACCGGAGCATGTAAATGAAGGCGCTCGGCACTTTTTTAGTTTATGATATAAAAAATCGTGCCTGTAATAGAGTTTTCGCATTGATCTTTGCCAGGCATGAAAGGTTTCGAAAATGTAAGTACTTTTTCGAAACTACTTTAGAAGAATTACCTACAATAAAAAAACCTTCCAAGTCTTTATGGGACTGGAAGGTTTCGATATTTTTCTTTTTAAATTTCGTTACTCGGAACGTAAAGAAGTGGTTGGATTGGTCAGGGCTGCGCGTATGGCCTGAAAACTAACCGTCAGGAAGGCGATGGCGATGGCTAAAAAGGCCGTAATGGCAAATACCCACCACTGAATAGGAGTGCGATACGCAAAATCGGCCAACCATTGATCCATGAGCCACCACGCTGCCGGAGAAGCAATAAGAATGGCAACGCCCACCATTTTAAGAAAATCAAACGACAGCAATGCCATAATACTTACGACCGAAGCACCAAGCACTTTGCGAACGCCGATCTCTTTGGTACGCTGCGAAATAACCATGATCGCAATGGCGAATAATCCCAAACACGACAGAATGATTGCCAATGTGGCCGCGCTGAAAAATATCTGCGAAAGACGCTCTTCTTTTTGGTATTGTTTGTTAGTATTTTCGTCCAAAAACGAGCCCAAAAATTCGGATTTGGGCGCTATTTCGTTGTAGGTTTTCTTCAGCAATGCAATGGTTTCATCGGTATGGTCGGGAGCGATTTTGACGAAGATATAATTGATGGAAAATCCATTCATGAAAAATGTAACCGCTTCGATCTGACGATGTAATGACTCGAAATGGAAATCTTTCACGACGCCGATCACTTTGTGTTTGTTGTCAGTATTGAGCGTTACGCCAATGGGGTCTTTTACGCCCAATTGCTTCGCCATCGTTTCGTTGATCACCACCGCGCTGACGGTATCGGTTGCATACGCTTCTGAGAAATCCCGCCCGTCCAACATCTTCAGGTCAAGCGTTTTTACGTACTCGTAGTCGGCGGTGCGCATGTTGGTTTTGATGCTTTTGCCGTTTTGCTCAAAACCCAATACAGACTTGGAGAAAGAACCGTCCTGACCACGGCCCAGATTCACATCAGAGCCGGTCATGCTCAGGATGCGCGGTTGGTTCGCCAAACGGTTGCGGAAATGCTTCAAAAGTCGCTTGCCCGCTACTTCATTGCCAATCGGAATACTGTATACTTGGGTGGTGTTAAACCCTAAAGGTTTGGAACGCAGGTATTTGATTTGTGTCCAAACGATCATCGTACAGGCAATGAGCAATACCGACATCGTAAATTGGAAGATTATCAACATATTACGAATGCCGCCTGAACTGCCGCTTACTTTGACTTTTCCTTTCAGCACTTCTACGGTATTGAATTTCGTTACGGCCCAAGCGGGATAACCGCCGGCAATAAGCGTAATGACGGCAAAACAAAGAAAAATAATGCCTACCAGCAGCGGTGCTTTGAGCATCGCGAGCGACAATGTTGTACGGAAAATGGCGTTGTATTGCGGAATAAGCAGATAAGCCAATAGAATGCCTGCGCCAAAAGCGGCAACGCAGATCAAAAAGGCTTCACCCCAAAATTGACCCACAATTTGAGATTTAAAAGCGCCGAGTGCTTTGCGCATTCCCACTTCTTTGGCGCGGGTAAACGACTTGGCAATGGATAAATTAATGAAATTGATGGCCGCGATCAGCAAGATCACAATACCCACAATGAGCAGCGTATAAGGATAAACTTTGTTGATTGCCTGACTCCGTCCACCCACTTTTGTGTCGAAATGACTATCGGCCAAGCCCATAATACGCGTGCTGATTATCTCGCCCCGATCATCTACTTTGGCACCTTCTTTTTTCAATTGCTCAATGTTGCCTTTGTAATATTTGGCGCTAAAGGATTTAAGGCGTTTTTCAAAGGCTGCCACTGTCGTTTTTTCATCCAGCTTGATGTATAGCGAGTGCTGGTCAGCATCCCAACGGTCTTTATTTTGGTCGTACTCATTCACATTTTCGATGCGTACGAGCATATCGTTATCAATGCTTGTATTTTCGGGCCCTTTTTCCAAAATCCCCGTTACCATAAACGATTGCTTTTTGTCGCCGTGATTAATGGTAAGGGTTTTTCCCATCGGATCCTGCTCACCGAAAATGTTTTTGGCCACATCTTCCCGCAAAACGATGTTACTCAAATCTTTAAGGGCTGTTTTTGGGTCACCTTTCAACAATTTATAGCCAAAGACCTGTAAATATTCTGGGTCGGTAAAGACAATACCCTGATTGATCAACTTGTCATTTTTTAAGAGCTGCGCTCCGCCGTCCATGACCCGTACCGCCAGTTTTACTTCGGGAAATTCCGCTTTCAGGGCATTGCGCATCGGTAGCGGCATTGAGTTGCCGTATTGTTCGCCCTGTGGCTCATTTACTTTGTGGTAAACGCGGTAAACCGCGCCTTTTTCTTCATGAAATTGGTCAAAGGTCAACAAATCATAGGCTGTCAGAAACAGTAACGTGCTGATGCCAAATGCTACCGAAAGACCTATTAAGTTGATGAAGAGGTAGGTTTTGTTTTTCCACAGGTTGCGGAAAGCGATTTTGAGATAATTGCGTATCATGGTTGTTATATAAAAACAAAAAAATTGTAGGGGCAGGCCTTGCGTCTGCCCGATATCGACGAAACACAGAGCCTTCCAATTTTATATTCATATTCCGGGCAGACGTAAAGCCTGCCCCTACACATTCATAAATTAATTCGCGCCGGTCAAAATTTGACGTTGTTTGATCAGATCTTCTCTTTTTACGAACGTAATGGGCACAAACTCATCCGTGGGCGCACCGATGTAGTAAAGCGACCAGTCCTGATCGTATTTTGAGAGAATGTGACGAAGGCAATCCGCGCGGTCAACGGTAGGAATGCCGCAATCTTCCCAGTAGAAAAGCTCTACGCGGTAGTGCAGCGCCTGCTTTTGGCCATTGATGGTGACTTCGATTTCGATGTCTTGCTTCCCCAACTGGGTCGGAATTGGAATTGCAATATGTGCCATGTGATTAAAGGTTTAATAGGGAATATAAAAAAGGAGATAAAAGCAATGTCTCTTTTTTTCGAACAAACGTAATCTGAATGAACTGCTCCGTGGGCGAACCCATGTAATAAAGCGTCCAATCTTTGTCATAGTGTGAAAGAATGTGGCGAAGGCATTCGGCGCGGTTGACGCTCGGCATGCCGCATTCATTCCAATAAAACAACTCAACGCGGTAATGTAACGCCTGTCGTTGGCCATTAATAGAAACTTCAACTTCAATGTCTTGTTTCCCGAGTTGAGAAGGAATTGGAATCGCAATATGTGCCATACGTTTAAATAAATAAAAATGAAAATAATGGCTGACCAATCATAGCTCAAACCTCGTACCAAATAATAAACTCTACTGATAGCCAGTATTTTATGGGTAAATAAAAAGAGATATTTGTCCGAATATGGACATCCTTTGTTCGTTGATGGACAACATAAAAAAGGCCTGAATTTGAAATTTTCGCTTTTAGGCAACCCTTTACTCAGAACCAAGCGCTTTGACGAGATTCGAAATGGCCGAACGATATGTTTGCAGGCCGACGGTTAGGCCAACAATAACAAACAATAGCGCAATGCATGGCCCGAAGGTTTCGAGGCCAATGGAAACATGTTAGGAGAAGTTGAGCAAGAAAGTCCTTCCCGCCACATACCCCAATGAAGCGCCGGTTATCATGATTTTTATGGTAGAATTATGATAACCGGCGTTCGGCGTTCTGAAACAGATAATTTAGTTTGTATTACTTTATTGGGATCAAACCTCATGCCACAAAATTTATGTCTTGATTCTTAGGGCTTTATCGAAGAATATAGCGTTTTATTTGTCCGTTTTTGGACGAACCTGTTCGCTGATGGACAGCTCTAAAAGCGCTAATGAATGACCAATTCCACTCGCCGGTTTTTGGCGCGCTCGGTTTCGTTGGTATTGGCCGTAAGCGGACGCGTACCACCGTAGCCTCGGGAGATGATTCGTTCTTCCGAAATTCCTTTTCGAACAAGATAGTTTCGCACAACTTTGGCCCGATTTTCCGAAAGCGCTAAATTGAGGCGCGGGTCGCCTACATTGTCGGTATGGCCTGCAATTTCAATGGCAATGGTAGGGTTTTTCTGTAAATACTCGGCTAACCTATCCAGCTCTCGGTAAGAAGAGGGAAGTAAAAGATAACTGCTTTGTTCAAACGTAACATTTTCGAGAATCGTGGCTTTTCCCTTTTCAGAAGGATAATGTACTTCCTCCACTACGGGCGGTTTTTCTTCAACGGGAGTAGAAATTACAGGAGGCGTTTTTGGAGTTGTTGGTTTTTTATTGGATGAAACCGGCTTCGGTGTCGGCGATTTTACAACGGTTTTCGGCGGTGAGGCTACTTTTGGAGCAGGTTTGGAAGCAATGGCGGGGGGAGATGTTTTAGGCGCAATCGGTTTTGGAACGAGCGCTTCGGCTTTGTATAAATAGTTGGTATTGATAGGTTGTAACTCTAAAGCATTGGGCAATTTCCAATACACCTGCACTTCACCTTCCAACATTGCGTTAAAATAGTCGATCTTCAGATCGTAAATTTTCCCTTTTTCGAGTTTGACGTTACCCCTAAAATTGCCGGTGTCGTGCAAGCCCCATGCGTCAACGATCAATTTTCCGCCTACCCATATTCGGACGCCGTCGTCTACCTTTGCGGCAAACTGATATACACCCGTAAGAGGAGGAACTAACTTTCCGGTCCAACGTACCGAAAAATAGTTTTCTTTGACATTCGGTCCCGGGCTTTTGCCGCGCCAGGAAAAATTGACCTGAGGATCGGTGCGGGTCAATACTTTTTCGTCAAAATTGCGACCATTATAGTATTCTCCCTGCAAACCGTGTTGCGCCCGCAACTGCATTGCGCATAATGCAATGGTAAGAAATAGTAACGTTTTCATGCTGTCTGCTTAAATTCCACTTTCCCTTCACTCTCAACGAAAATAATACAACTTCCGGAAATTAGGAACAGCGAAATGAATGTAAATGATGGATGGCCGCAGACTCCGACCGAAAGGAAAACTTCTTATTTCTTCAGGGCATAAACGGTTCCGTCATAACACGTAACCACCAACAGGTTTTCCGATAAGGCAGGCGTGGAAAAGATGGCGCCGAGTTGTTGGTACATAGTTAATTGATCTTCCGGAAATGGTAGAGTTTGACCTATATCGTCGCGATAACTGCCGTTTTCTTTGAAATACTTGACTTGATTCGTACGAGATGCTTCGTTGGTGAATGTCCATTTGGCGACTCCTGTTTTTAGGTCAACGCCAAACAATTGGCCTTTCAAGGTGCCGAAATAACCCATTGTTTTGCTCAACACTGTACCGCCAAAAATATTGAAATGGGCGTCTGCTTTCCAATGAACCTTGCCTGACACAATATCAACGGCAAAGAGCTGTCGGTCATCGGATGTGCCGAGGTAAATGACCGAATCATTGGGCATAATGGGCAGCGCCCAACCGCGTGGAAAGGTTTTCATCCAATGGCAATAACCGCTGTTTTCGTCAATGGCATAAAAATTAAAATCGCGCGTTCCGACCATCACCAATCCTTTGGCTGCTACGGGATCCCCCATGACCTCGCCTTTGGGAAAATAGCGTTGCCCTGTCGATTTAAATTTCCAATGCAATGCACCCGTTTGTGGATTTAAAGCATACAAATAGCCGTCAAAAGAGCCAACGAACAGCTTGTTATTATGTAAAAAAGGTTTGGTGTGTACAACATCCTCCGTTTTATAATTCCAGAGCAGTTCGCCGTTGCTGCTTTTAAGAGCATACACATACCCGTCCCCGGAGCCGAAATAAACGATCCCGTTTTGCACAATGGGCGAAGAGTGATAATAATCGGCAAAGTCATTGCGGCGGTCGCCCAAATAGCCCGTAGCGGTTTGAAATTTCCAGATTTGTTTGCCGGTCTTTTTGTTCAAACAATACAAACCACCATTGCCGCTGTATAAAAACAGGTTGTCATTTTCAAGACAAACGGTAGAGCGAATAACGCCTGTGGTTGGATATTTCCATTTTACGGTGCCGGTGGCTTTGTCAAGAGCGTAGAGGCTTCGGTCAAGGCTGCCAAAGTATACTAAATCGGCATCTATAACAGGTGATGCTACAATAGGCCCCGCTTTGAATTGCCAATTTATTGAAGGAAGTTGGTCAAAATCATTGGATTGAGAAAAGGCGCTTCTACCAAAAACCGGAAGCAGCAAAAGAAAAAGTCGATACATAGTGAATACTTACCAAAGATTAAACTTAGTCTCTTTCAGCCCTTTTGATTGGATATAATTGAGCAGTTCTTTGGCATCTTCGCCGCCGCGTTGGGCATGATGAAGGAGTGAGAAGCCGTGAGGCCCTTTTGAGGTAAGCAAGTGAGGCATTGCTTCCAATTGTGGTTTTACCAAAGCGGTTTTGCCGAGCATAGTCAGCACAAAGAGATTAGGTCGTGCTCCCTGATTCAATAAATAATTGGCAATTTCTTTATTCCCTACGTGTCCTGCGGCTTCAAGAGCCGTTTCAAAATCACCGCCACCCCAATCCCAAGCTGCAAACAGTAAATTTGGGTGCTCTTTGAGCATGGTTTGAATTTTAGCCAAGTCTTTGTGACCTGCTCCGACAAAATCTCTTACCAAATCAGCCGCGTAGGCTGCCGGTTTTTCCTGTTGGGCAATCATCAGGTGAGGCGTAGCAACAATGCTTGTCCCTAAGGCTATTTGCTGTAAAAATTCAATTCTTTTCATAAACTGTAAAAGGGTTTATCAATAAACTGACCGTATTTAGGCAAGTTAATGATAAACCCTCACAGCTAAGGAATTAGAGTCCATGAAACCCGAAAAATCCCACGATTTGGGGGAGGTTTAAAGTTAACCCCACCCCAGCCCTCCCCTGTAGGGAGGGAGATACACAGAGTTCCCTCCCTACAGGGGAGGGCTGGGGTGGGGTATACACCTATTCCGATTTCAATGACTTCACCGGATTCATCAATGCAGCTTTAATACTTTGAAAACTTACCGTCAAAACGGCAATTCCCATCGACAGTACACCTGCTACCACAAACACCCACCATTCAATGTCGATACGGTAAGCAAAGTTCTGTAACCAACGATCTACGGCATACCACGCAATAGGCGAAGCGATCAGCATTGCAATGAGAACCAACTTGATAAAATCCTGCGAAAGAAGTGCCGTAATGCTTATCACCGATGCACCCAACACTTTTCGGACGCCGATCTCTTTGGTACGTTGCTGAATAACGTAAATAGCCAAACCCAATAAACCCATGCAGGCGATGAAAATGGCTAACAACGAGAACACGCCGAAAATGCGTTGGGATACCTGCTCGGTTTTGTATAAAGCCTCCAGATCAGTGTCCAAAAAGGAATAATGGAAAGGCTGATCGGGTTGGTAGCGTTTCCAAATAGTTTCCATTTGGCTCACCAACGGCTTGGAGTTCGTTGTCTTGAACCGAACAATAATGTCATTGTTAAAACGCCCAACTAAACGATCATTCAGCACGAACAAAGGAACAATGCGCTCATGCAACGAACTGAAATGGAAGTTTTTGACCACTCCTACAACCGTATAAAAAACGGGTGGACCATCCTGTTGTGCAAAATTATCAGGGCTGATGATTTTCTTGCCTATGGGATCGGTAAGGCCTAATTTGGTGACAGCTTCTTCGTTGAGAATGACCGATGTAGAATCGTTGAAAGTACGTTCAAAAGGCCTTCCCGCCAGCATGGTCATGCGCATGGTTTGGAGATAACGATCATCTACCAACGTGCCGCGCCCCGTAACGCTTTCGTTATCACCGTCTTTGCGGAACGTTATTCCGAAATATGCCTGCCTGTCTCCCAAGGTGGCATTGGCTCCTCCTACACTTTCTACGCCCGATAATTGTTCAATTTCACGCTTGAACGTCTCGGTTTTGTTACCCAAAAAACCGGCACCTTTTAGGTTAATAACCGACTCTTTGGCAAAGCCTAACTCTTTGTCCTGCAAATATTGCAACTGACGGTAAACGATAATGGTACCGATGATCAAAATGATAGAAATGGAAAATTGAAAAACCACCAACCCGTTTCGCAACAAATAGCCTTGACGGGTGGATAGAAACTTGCCTTTTAAAACCTTAATAGGTTCAAATGCCGAAAGCACCCCGGCGGGATAACTTCCTGCCAGTAATCCCACGAAAATCGCCAACGCCGGTAACACAGGCAGCAAAGACCAATCAAGAAAATAACGAAGGGTTAATTGCTTATTAGCCAAGTTATTGAAATAAGGAAGAAACAACGCCACCAAGCCCACGGAAACCAAAAAACTGAACACACTCAGCATAACGGATTCGGTCAAAAACTGCGCTGCCAATTGCCCTTTGGTGGAACCCATCGCTTTGCGTACTCCTACTTCACGGGCGCGCTCAGAAGAACGGGCCGTGGCCAGATTCATGAAATTGATGCAGGCGATCAACAGAATAAACAACGCAATGACCGAAAATAAATAAACCAGCGTGCGGTTGCCGTTGGGCTGAAATTCCGCTTCGAGATTTGAGTCTAAGTGTATATCGCGAATGGGTTGTAGAAAATAAAAATAGCCATTTCCCGCTTTTATGTAGTCTTTGTACGAAACCCCAAAATTACGTTCCACTTCGCCGGCGGCATACTTTTCAACCACCTTCGGCAATTTCGCCTCTACAGTGGCGGCCTGCGTGTGGGGTTTCAGTAACAAATATGTATAGGCCGCAAAACTGATGTGATTAAGCTGTTCCACTTGTCGCAAACTAACGGTAGAGGCCAAAAAGTCAAACGCAAAATGGCCATTGGCAGGTACGTCGGCACAAATTCCTGAGATTTCCAGTTTTTGCCCCTGTACAAGTTCCAGCGTTTTACCAATGGGGTTGGCCGCGCCAAATAAACGTCGTGCGGTGCGTTGGGTCAGCACGACTGTATTGGGGCGTGATAACACCTTGGTTGGCGTACCTTCGACCAATGGAATTTGAAACACTTGAAAGAAGGTAGAATCGGCAAAAATGAACCCTTTTTCTTCAAGTGTTTTGTCGTTATGACGAATGAGCGTGGCTCCTTGACCGTTAAAATTAAAAACCCGTACCGTTTGCTCAATTTCAGGAATTTCCTTGCTAACCGACTGCGCATAAGACGGTGGAATAATGGCGTATTTTGTACTCCGGTCGGGGTATTTGCGCTCCAATGCCATACGGTATATACGCTCCCCCTGTGGCCAAAACCGATCAAAATTGAGTTCGTCGGCTACGTACAATACAATTAGAATACAACAGGTCATACCGATGGAAAGACCCGTAACGTTAATGAACGTGTTCGTTTTGTTTTTCAACAAATTGCGAAGGGCGATCTTGAAGTAGTTTTGCAGCATAAGTTTAGGTTATTAAAGGTAGGGGCGGGGCTTGCCTCCGCCCAATTGTACGTATCGGTTACGTCTCCCAAATTAACAATTTCGACACAACCGGGCAGAGGCAAGCCCCGCCCCTACGGTTACTCCGCTTTCAACGAATTGACCGGATTCATTAAAGCCGCTCGAATGGCTTGATAACTAACGGTCAATAATGAAACGGCTACGGCCAATATACCGGCTATGAGAAACATCCACCAGGAAATTTCAATGCGATACGCAAATTCCGTAAGCCACTGACTCATGGCATAATACGCAATAGGGGAAGCGATGACCACTGAGATTACCACAAGAATAAGAAACTCACTCGACAACAAGCTTACAATATTGGGCACGCTCGCCCCCAGCACTTTTCGAATTCCGATTTCTTTGGTGCGTTGCTCCGCCATGTAGGTCACCAATCCGAAAAGGCCTAAACAGGCAATCAAAATAGTGAGAATGGCAAACGTGAGCGCCACTTTTCCAACGCGTTGCTCGGCGCGATACATTTGGTCAAAGGATTGGTCTAAGAATTTATAACTGAAAGGCATTTCAGGTGCCATAGTTTTCCATTTGGCTTCGATTTTACTGACCAATGCCGGAACATCTTTTGTGTTGATCTTGAAGGCAGTAGTCCAGCTATTGTTGCCCAAACGCATACACAAAGGTCCAACGGTTTGCCGCAGTGATTCGTAGTGGAAATTTTTTACGACACCCACGACTTCATAAACGATATTTGGACTCCCCGGACCTTGGGAAGCATAGACTTTTTTGCCAATGGGGTCGTCATAACCCAAAACCTTGGCGGTGGTTTCATTGATAATTACCGCTGAAGAGTCAGAACCGAAGGATTTTGACAAATTTCTCCCTTTGATTATTTCCATGCCCAAGGTCGGAATATAATCATAGTCAATGTTCCAAACCTGCATGTTAAAGCCGTTTTTCATGTCCATCACTGCTTCTTTTGAGAAGGTATTATCACTGCGAGCAGAGCCTGCCAGGGGCAAAAAGCCGGCGTAAGCAGCACTTTTTACGCCTGCCATTTGGGCTATTTCGTTCTTAAATGCGTCTTTATTGGTCGTCAAAGCGCCGGTACCGTTGATGATAAGCACTTGGTCTTTGTCAAAACCCAATTTTTTGGTTTGAATATAATTGAGTTGCTGATACACAATGATGGTACCGATCACCAACACCAAGGAAGTAACAAACTGAAAAGTAACGAGCAGATTACGCAGATTACTGCGTTTGAAGCCCGCGTTTAATTTCCCTTTTAAGACTTCAATGGGGCGAAAAGATGAAAGAAAAAAAGCCGGATAGTAGCCGGCCAAAATGCCTACGACAAAGGGTAAAATCAGCAAAAAAGCTAAAAGCTGAGGTTGAAAGAGGGATGAAACCGAAAAGGTCTTCGCCGAAATATCATTGAAATACGGAAGCAGAATAAACGTCAGTAAAAGGGCAAAGCCAAAAGCTAAATAGCTCGTCAGCGTTGATTCTGCAATAAACTGGCCGATCAGCGTTTGTCTTTCAGTACCCAATACTTTTCGAATGCCCACTTCTTTGGCACGATTGGACGAGCGAGCCGTACTCAAATTCATGAAATTGATACAGGCAATCAGTAATAAAAACAAAGCCACCGCCGAAAAGATGTAAACATATTGAATATTACCGTTGACGTCCAACTCAGGATAACGGTCTGATTTCAGGTGAATATCAGTCAGTGGCATGAGCGAATATTCGATTTTATTGCCTGCTTTTTTAAAATCATCCATGGAATTGATCTGAATGAATTGTTTGGCTTGCGGGAGAATATAACGGACAATATACTCATCAAATTTCTTCTCAAATGCTTTATAATCACTGCCTTCTCGAAGCAAAAGATACGTATAGAAATTGTGGCTGAGATAGCTTCCGAATTGGTACTTAACATTATCCATCGAAAAAATGAAATCAAAATGGAAGTGAGAATTGGCCGGAATGTCTTTGATGACGGCTGTAACGTTATAAATGGTTTTATTGCTTACTCCCACTTCCAACGATTTACCAACGGCGTCGGTTGTACCAAAATACTTGCGAGCAGCGCTTTCACTAATGACTACGGTATTAGGATTGTCCAAAGCCGTTTTGGTATTTCCCGCAATGGCCGGCAGCGTAAAAACATCAAACAATGTTGAATCGGCATACGCTACACGGTCCTCTACAATGTATTCTTTGCCTTTTTTGATGTGTTTGGAACCATCAGAAGCGTAAATGCGGGCGTATTGTTCTACTTGAGGATAATCTTTTTTGAGTGTAGCTCCGGCGGGATCAGCGCTTGTGGCCATTTTTAAATCCGTGCCGCCAAACCGAATATCGGAGTGGATACGGTAAATGCGGTCGGCTTTTTCGTGAAAACGGTCGTAGCTGAGCTCGTCGGTCACGTAGAGCGCTATTAATATAAAGCAACACAGACCAATGGCCAAACCGGCCACATTAATGAATGAGAATACCTTGTTTTTCAACAGGTTCCGCCAAGCGATTTTAAAGTAATTTGCTATCATGGTTTTGGGGTTTTCTGTAAGATGAACTTTTTGCTGTCAGAGTTGCACAGTGCTGTTTTCAGGAATTGAATTTTATCGATGGACCTATAAGTCCTCCAAGACGGTATGCCGCAACGGGAGGATTTAGGCGGCCGACCGCTGCCGTGGGGTTACTTAATCATTTTTCAAATATGTGGTCGGATTGGCGGTAAAGGCTTTGTATAAATGCCACAAAATACTGAAAACGGTCATCAGTGCCAATCCCGTAGAAGCAATGAGCAACGGTAAAAAAGAGACGACGGACTCGGGAGAAACTTGATTGAAAATAGCCTTTGTAAGCAAGTATGATAAGGGGAAACCCAACAAAAAAGCAAAACCAATGGCAAATAAAAACTCTTTTATGATCTGGAAACTGATGTTTCCTATGCCGGCACCCAACACTTTTCTCACGCTTAGTTCTTTCATTTTCTTGCCCAAGATCAACAATGCCAAACCAAAAATGCCCGAAATAGAAACAAGCACCATGATCAACGAGGCCGCCGATAGTATCTGTGATATTTGGGTAAAGCCCACAAAGTAATTGTCAAAAACGGTGTCTTGATAATAATAGTCGAAAGGAAGGGTTGGGAAGGTTTTCTTCCAAGTGGCTTCTATGGATGAATGAGCATTCTTAAATAAACCCGGACTTGTTTTGGCGTAGGCAAACCGTACTTCCTCGGGCGAACAGCCCATGATCAAAAGCGGTTCTACTTTACTTTCAAAGTTTTCAAATCGAAAGTCATTGACTTCACCGACAATTAAATAGTGACGATTTTCATATTCAATGGTTTTGCCAAGCCCCGAAGTCCAATTCATTTGTTTTAAAAATGCCTGATTTACCAACAATGAGGTGCTTTTGTCGGTTTCAATTTGCTCGCTTAAAGGCCTTCCTTTGATTATTTCAATCCCCAATTGACTCGTAAAGCTTGGTAACACTTTCAGGCTTTGAACCGTCTTTTCCTTTCCTTCAATTTTAACCATAAGTTGTTTTGACCAATCGCCGATAGGTTCTACCGAGCCGGTAATTCCCGTAACGGTACTGTTGTTTTTAAGGTTGGCTTTTAAAACCTCAAACTTTGCCGGTTCCTCCAAGGCCACGACTACGTTATTTGCCGGGTCATATCCCCACGGTTTTGCTTTTGAAATACCCGCTTCCCGAATGAAGGCCAACGCCATAGAAATTCCCAAAAATGTAAGAAAGAACTGAAATCCTAAAAGGCTTTTTCTAAAGCGATTTTTGCTGCCCAATACCAAATTTCCTTTCACAATACTAATGGGCTTGAGGGCAGAAATATAGAAAGAAGGATAAGCGGCACCCCCTAAAACCGTGATAAAAACCAAGCCTATCAACGCCACCCAAAGACGAATATTGGAAAACAGGCTTTCGGTCAGGTCTTTGTTGCCCATTTGGGAAAACCAAGGCAAAAAGAAGAACTTAGCCAGAAACAACCCAATAACTACGCCAACGGTACAAAGGATCAGGTTTTCCAATAAAAACTGAAAGATGATCTGCCGCCTTTCACTTCCCATTGCTTTTCTAACGCCAATTTCTTTCAGCCGATTGGAAGCGGAAGCCACTGCGATATTCATGTAATTGAAACAAACCATCAACAATATGGCGATTGCGATGGACAAAAGCATCACTACGCCGATAATGTGAATGTGTTCAAACCGCGAATAGGCCAATTTATAAGAATGAAAATTCATGGTGTTCAACGGCTGATAATGAAAAGCCATGATCTTATCATCCTTATTGGCAGCATTGTATAGGTCTAAATACTTTTTGCTTTGAGCAACGCTTGGTAATATGGAAGTCTCACTATCGGTTTCCAGAAACGTAATGTCTGTATGTTGCTTCCAATCGTCGGTGGTATTGATGCCCAACGAAGCCATTTTTTGAAAAGGAATAAGGGCAGAAAAGTAGAAAGAAGCCGCGTGCGGTTGTTTTTCAAAAACGCCTTTCACGCTGAAATTTTCAACAATATCAATGCCGTTGCTTTTAAAACGAATATTCACGCTTTTTCCGAGAGGGTTTTCCTTTCCAAAAAGTTTATTGGAAAGCTCTTCCGTCAAAACAATTCCGTTTTGGTCAGTAAAGGCTTTTTTGTTGCCCCATTTGATGGGAAAATCAAATAAATCGTAGAAAACATCATCCACAAAACTGACTTCTTCCCGAAAAACTTTATCACCTACTTTGATGGTAGTGTTGATAAAATTGATGCGGGCTGCGTTTTTTATTTGCGGAAAATCAGTTTTCAACTGTTGACCCATAGGAGTCGGCGAATCAGTTTTGTATTGTTGATTGCCGTTTTTCTCCGCAATGGTTTCCACCACATAAATTCGGTCCAGTTTCGAATGAAAACTATCGAGATTAATAGACCTGTCCAAAAAAACAAACACCACTAAACAGCAACCTACCGCTAAACCAAGCCCACTAATATTGATACTGGACGATAACCTGTTTTTCAGGAGATTTCGTAAACCCAATTTAACGTAATTTTGCAGCATAGTTTTGATGTTTGCAGTGGAAGAAAGCAACAAAAACGATGAAATTACAATGTCATCTTCTCTAAGATGAATCCTGCGCTCAAAAGGTTACACTACTCAGCTCTCAAACTTTTCACGGGGTTCATCAAAGCCGCTTTAATGGCTTGGTAGCCAACCGTAAGCAAGGCAATTAAAGCGGTTGTGAAGCCGGCTATGGCAAATATGCTCCATGTAATATCTACGCGATAAGCAAAATCCTGTAGCCATTTGCTCATGGCTAAATACCCGATGGGGAATGCGGCAAGACAGGAAATCAAAACCAATTTTAGAAAATCCTTTGACAATAAAGTAGTGATGCTCAACACAGAAGCCCCCAGAACTTTACGAATTCCGATCTCTTTGGTGCGTTGTTCGGCGGTGAAAGTAGCTAATCCAAACAGTCCTAAACAGGCAATGAAAATCGCGATGATCGTAAAATAGGCAATGATGCCGGCGGTGCGCTCTTCTTTTTCGTAGCTTTTTTGAAATTCCCGGTCCAGAAAAGTGAATTCAAAAGGTGTTTCGGGATTGATTTTCTTCCATATTTTTTCAATGGCAGCAATCGTATTTTTGGCGTTGCCTTCTCGAATCGTGGTAATAAAATAGGAGGGTTGTTCGGTGCTGCTGAGTCGGATAATGCCATACGGGGCAATGGTATTGTGCAGACTTTGGTAATTGAAATTTTTCATAACACCGACAATTTCTTTACTCAATTGCTGATTATTAGCCTCATAATAGACCTTTTTCCCTACAGCGGTTTTGGGGTCATAGCCCAATTGTTTAATGGCCACTTCGTTCAAAATAATGGTGTTGGAATCGGCAGCCATGTTTTTAGAAAGCCCTCTTCCGTACATAATTTTATAACCAAGAGTTTCAATGTAATCGTCATTGGCGCGGACAAAACCTACGTCTACTTTGTCGTTGAGGGTTTTTCCTTCGGCATAAAACAAAAAGTCTTCCAATAACCCTATTCCCGGATAACTCGACCCGGACGTTGCGGAAACTACGTTGGATTGCGTTAAAACTTCATTTTTTAACGCCGTGTAATTAGTGGCAGAAGTGCGGCTTTGAAAAGGTAAAATAAGTTGTTGGCTTTTGTTAAAACCAAGATCGGTATTTCTGATCAAATTCAGTTGCTGCCAAATCACTACCGCTACGATGATTAAAGAAATTGAAACAACGAACTGAAAAACAACCAGCCCCTTCCGAATAAAAAGGGCGGACATACCCGTTGCCATTGTTCCTTTTAAGACCGAAATAGGCTTGAACGAAGATAAGTAAACAGCAGGATACAGGCCTGACAGCAAGCCGGTAAAAATGGTAATACCTGCGATCCAAAATATGAGTGAAGAGTTCTGAAAAAGAACAATGTTCTTCTGAGTAAAGGCATTGAAAACCGGTAAAACCGAAACCAAAATCACTATAGAAACCAAAAGGGCGATCAAGCACATGATAAGTGATTCACCCAAAAATTGCCAAATCAACGCCGCTTTTTTGGCACCCATCGCTTTTCTGACACCTACTTCTTTGGCGCGCTTTTCGCTGCGGGCGGTGCTCAAATTCATGAAATTGATGCAGGCGATGAGTAATACAAAGGCGGCAATAGCCCCAAAAATGTACAGATACGTCATGCTGCCGTTGGCCGAGATCTCATACCCAATGTTCGATTTTAAATAAATATCCTGCACGGGTTGTAAAAAAAGACTTTTTGATACACCCGCTGCCTTTAGGTCGGCACCGCCGTTGCGTTGAAGAAAAGGAGTTAATTTAGCCTCAAATGCAGCCACATTTGTTTCGGCTTTTAACTTCAAATAAGTATGAAAAATACTGTTGTTGTTCCAATTGGTTTGCTGTTTTACCCACTGCCCAATGTCGCCGTTTTCCATGGAAAGGAAAAAATGAGCGTTGATATGCGATTTGTGTTGGGTATTTTTGAAAACACCTTTTACGGTATAATCCAATTTCCCATAAGGTATTTCAACATTGATGACTTTGTCGATCGGATTGTCATTTCCGAATAATTTATGGGCAATTGACTCAGAAATGACAAGCGTATTTGGCTGATTCAAAGCGTCTTGATTGCCATATTTGAAATCGTAGGTAAACAACTTGAAAAAATCAGCATCGACGTAATAGCCGTTCGTTTCATAAAACTGACTGTTGTTTTTCGCATTTTTCAACAGCATTTTATCAATGTTGGGGAATTTTATAAAACGAGCTACCTGCTCTATTTCCGCAAAATCTTTTTTAAGCCCCTGCGCAAATGGCGCCGGCGAACCGGCCCATTTGTCACCATTTGACTCTGTCGCAACCCTGTAAAGTTGTTCTTTGTCTTTATGATGCTTATCGTAACTGAGTTCGTCAAAAACATACAACATGATCAGCAGACAGGTAGCCAGACCCACGGCCAACCCAAAAATGTTGATAAACGAAAAGACCTTGTTTTTGAACAGGTTCCGTAAAGCGATTTTGAAGTAGTTTTTCAGCATGGTTTTTATGTTTAGGTTTTAAGAAGAATGTAGGGGCGGGGCTTGCCTCCGCCCACTCACGTTCTCCAAATCAAATTTTCGGCGTAACCGGGCAGACGCAAGGCCTGCCCCTACGTATATTAATCCGCTTTCAATGCCTTTACGGGGTTCATCAGGGCGGCTTTGATGGTATGAAAACTCACTGTCAGCAACGTAATAAACAATACCAAACCCGCTGAAAGCAGAAAAGTAGCAGGACTGAGGGCGGTTTTATACGGAAACGGTTCGAGCCATTGGTTCATAAAATACCACGCGATCGGAAATGCGATCAGACAGGAAACGCCCACTAAATAGATAAAGCCCTTGGAAATCAGCGTAACGATATGACCCGTTTCGGCACCCATCACTTTCCGAACGCTGATCTCTTTCCGCCGTTGTTCGGTTGTGAAGGCCACCAAACCCAACAACCCAAGACAGGCGATCAGCACCGTCAGTGAGGAGAAAGCGGTGAAAATAGTGCCGCGTTTTTGATCAGCTTCGAATTGCGATTGAAAATTTTGGTCTAAGAAATTGTACTGAAACGAATGTTGGGGGAATACCTTTTTGTATACTTTCTCCAAATACGCCAACGTGCCGGGAATATCATCGGCGCTGATTTTTGCCTGTACCGAGCCGTTGTTTTCACGGTACACCAAGATCAACGGTTCGATGGGATTATAAAGCGATTTTTGGTGAAAATCTTTGAATACACCCACGACTTCCGCCAAGTTGGCGGTATCGCCCGCAAAGCGGATTTTCTTGCCCAACGCGTCGCTCCAACCCATTTTTTTGATAAGCGCCTCGTTGACGAGCATTCTTCGCGACGAATCGGCGTGGTCGAGTTCGGTAAAATTGCGCCCTTTGGTTATTTTAATGCCCAATGTTTCCAAGTAATTCTGGTCAATGCCGTAGAATTCAACCCCTAAGTTGACAAAGCCCGATTTTCCTTCAATTTCCATCAAGCTCAAATTCTGACTGTTGCTGTTGGGCGTATACCAAGACGAGCTTGCGGCAATCACTTTTGGATTTTTCAGAAATTCCGATTTCATGAGTTTGATCTCGTTGTGCCCATCACGCTCAATAGGGGGCATATTTATCACCAATACCTGGTCTTTGCTGTAGCCCAAGTCTTTGTTTTTCATGAAGTTGAGTTGATCGTACACCACCCACGTACTGATGAGCATCACCATCGAAATGGTAAATTGCAATACCACCAATGTTTGACGCAAAGGCGCATTGCTGGAGGCTTTGGCCAAGTTGCCTTTCAACACCACGAGAGGGTTGAATTTGGCCAAATAAAATGCCGGATAGCTTCCGCCGACCAAACCCACCACAACCACAATCGTTAGGATGCTAACGAGGGTAATGGGTTGAAAAATGGTTAAGAACGTAAAGGTTTTGCCCGAAATATCGTTGAAAACGGGCAACAGCAGCGCAATCAGCAGTAAACTTAAAACAAGTGAAACAAGCGTAATAACGGTAGATTCGGTCAAAAACTGCGCGATCAAATGACGCTGCAATGACCCCGATACTTTGCGAATACCGATCTCTTTGGCCCGCCGCGCCGAACGTGCCGTGGTGAGATTCATGTAATTGATACAGGCAATCAGGATCATGAACAACGCCACCGCCGAAAAGGTGTATATATACGACATACTGCCCAATTCTTCGGGCTCATTATTAAGCTCAGAGCGTAGGTGAATATCAATAATGGGTTGTACAACGTAGTTTATTTTGACATTATAAGGAGAGAAAATAGAAGCCATGTATTTTTGGTACATCGGTATCAATTTCTTTTCAAATGCCTTAGGATTAGCATTTTTGTTTAACAGCGCGTAGGTGTAAAAACCAAAGTTGCCCCAGTTGTTTCCAAAATCTTTACCAAGGCTCGCTGCCGAAATCAAAGCGTTAAATCGCAGATGCGAATTTTGCGGTACATCTTCAATAATGGCCGTAATATTGTAGGTGTCCTTTTTCCCCTGCAATGATTTCCCCACAACATTCTCCGTTGTTTGGAAATATTTTTCCGCTGCCGATCTGGTCAAAACTAATGAGTTGGGCGCGATCAAAGCTCTTTTTGCATCACCCGCGATGAATTTGTAGGTAAAAACGTCAAAAACAGTGCTGTCAGCATAGAATACCTTTTCTTCAAAAAATTGCTCATCGCCTTTTTTGAATAAGGTTTTATTGCCGTTTCTCACAAAACGTACCGCATGTTCCACTTCCGGGAATTCTTTTTTAAGCGTAGGCCCTAACGGAAATTGGGTAACCGCTACTTTATCCGCGCGCTCAGGTTCCTTAATGGTAGCACCGATGCGGTAAATACGCTCTGCTTTTTCGTGGTAACGGTCGTAGCTTAGTTCATCAGTAATGTAAAATACGAGAAACAGGCTGAAAGTAAGCCCAATCGTTAAGCCCAAAATGTTGAGGGCGGCATAACCTTTGTCTTTCAAAAGACTTCTTACGGCGATTTTAAAATAGTTTTCTATCATGGCTTTGGGTGAAAATTTAATATTGTAGGGGCAGGCCTTGCGTCTGCCCTCTTCCGCGCAAATCAGGGCAGGCCTTGCGTCTGCCCTTTTTCGCGCAAATCGGGGCAGGCCTTGCGTCTACCCTCTTCCGCGCAAATCGGGGTAGACGTAAAGCCTACCCCTACGGTTATTCGGCTTTTAAAGATTTTACGGGATTTATCAACGCGGCACGAATAGCTTGGAAACTTACGGTCAACAAGGTAATGGCAACAGCTCCGACGGCCGATGCGATAAACACCCACCAGGAAATTTCGACGCGATAGTCATAGCCTTTGAGCCAATCGTTGAGATAATAGTAAGCGATTGGGGTAGCAATGAGGCAGGAGAGCAACACCAACCAAACAAAATCTTTGGAAAGCATTTGCCAAAGATTGCCAACGCTCGCTCCCAATACTTTGCGGATACCGATCTCTTTGGTACGTTGTTCGGCCACGAAGCTTGCCATACCGAAAAGTCCCAAGCAAGAGATAAAAATGGCCAAAACAGCAAAATAGAATGATAACTTGCCAATGCGTTCTTCGCCCTTGAATTTATTGCCGTATTGTTGGTCAACAAATTCGTAGGTAAACGGAACGTTAGCGACATACTTTTTCCAAGTCTGCTCCACTTTGGCAATTGATTGACTCGGACTTTTTGCCGGATTTAATTTGAGCGTTAAATTATATCGATTGCCTTCCCTGCCCAAGTGATAAAGGGAGGGACGTACCGGATAAAAGGGCGATTCCTGCATGATATCGCTTACGACTCCGATAATAGTAAATGGTTTGCCGTTCCATTTTAATATTTTTCCTACGGGATTGTCAAATCCTAAAAATTTGGTCATGGACTCATTCACAATGAACGCTGCGGAGTCGCTGGCGAAATCACGGGAGAAATCGCGTCCCTGTTTTACCTTCCAACCAACGGTTTTCCCCCATTCCGGTGTCACGTTGCTGTTGGGGAAGTCAACGGCTAAGTTGGGGTCTTTACCTTCCCAATCAAAACCGCCGTTGGTATTCCAAACCCCGGTAAGCGGACTGTTGGAGGAGGTCATTTCTTCGATGGCGCCTGCCGATTTCAATTCGGCTCTGACTGCTTCATAATGCTCTCGTATCTCTTTTTCCATTCCCATATTTACCAAACCGTTGCGATTGTAGCCGATGGGCCGGTTTTTGGCGTGTTGGATCTGTTGAAACACAATGACAGTACCAATGATTAATATCACCGAGACCGTAAATTGCACCATGACCAATACCTGACGGGGAAGGGCCGCCCATTTGCCTACTCTAAATGTACCCTTAAGCACTTTAAGTGGCTGGAATGAAGATAAATAAAACGCCGGGTAGCTGCCCGCCAAAAGACCGGTGATACCAATAAATGATAAACTAATGATCCAGAAAAGCGGGCTTGTCCAAAGAATTTCGATTTTTTTATCGGCCACTTCATTAAACAACGGTAATAGTAAAACCGCCAAAAGAAGAGATAAGAGGAAAGCAAAAAACACCACTAAATAAGATTCGGCAAAAAACTGATTGATCAACTGCGACCGAACTGATCCAACCGCTTTTCTGATGCCTACTTCTTTGGCGCGCTTTT
The DNA here is from genome assembly GCF_965279615.1 of Runella sp. Classification (NCBI taxonomy): domain Bacteria; kingdom Pseudomonadati; phylum Bacteroidota; class Cytophagia; order Cytophagales; family Spirosomataceae; genus Runella; species Runella sp. The sequence goes on from NZ_OZ257252.1 coordinate 4,849,117, forward strand.
CACTGCGCGCCGTGGCCAAATTCATAAAATTGATACAGGCTAAAATCAACACAAAGGCACCGATAATGCCAAACATCCAAACGTATTTGATCTGTCCGCCGATGTTTACGCCGTTTTTAAATTCATTATATAGCTGCCATTTGCTCATGGGATGCAGGAAAACTTCCCATTTGTATTTGGCTTCTTCTTTGCCAACATTATTGAGTTTTACATTTTTGATTCTGGCCGAAGCGGCTGCCATACTTACGTTATCAGCCACTTGGGCAAATGTTTGGCTGAAATTGCTTCCCCAAGGATTTTCCATTGTTTTTGCCCAAGGATTATCGATCAACCAAAGCGACCACGGCATGATTACCTTTACGTCGCGGAATGAAGTGTTATAGGGCAAGTCTTCGTAAACACCTGTCACTTTAACATCATACGAGCGGTTGACTTTCAGTGTTTTATCTAAAGGGTCTGTATCCCCAAAAAGTGACTTTGCCACTGACGCTGAAAGCATGATCGAATAAGGGTCTTTTAAACCGGCATACGTACCACGCAGCATTTTGAGACTCAGCATGGCCGGCGCATCGGACTCAAAATAAATGCCCTGTTTGCTAACGTGATTATCGCCCAACGATAACACATAAGAGCCTTGCCAGGAAGCCTGTAATACATATTTGAAATTGCTGCCAAATTTCTCTCTGATTTCAGGGCCCATCAACGCCGGGTTGGAGGTTTGTGTTTCCACTTTTCCGTTGAATTCAGCATGTTGCATCACTTGGGCAATGCGTTCGTAGTTTTGGTGGTATTTATCGAACGACAGCTCATCGTGCATCCAAAGTCCAATGAGCATGGCTACCGTCATGCCTACCGCCAGCCCACCAATATTGATGAAACTGTACATTTTATTTTTGAGGAGATTCCTCCTGGCGATTTTAAGATAATTTAGCAGCATAGCTTTTGGGTTATTAAAGATTGTAGGGGCAGGCCCGCTGCGGCGTACCGTTTGCGTCTGCCCGATGTCTCGACCTTATACAGAAAGGTGGGCAGACGTAAAGCCTGCCCCTACGGTTACTCTGCTTTTAATGATTTTACGGGATTCATCAGTGCCGCCCGAATGGCTTGGTAACTGACCGTCAGCAACGTAATGAGCAGCGCGATCAAACCCGATAGCGCAAAGACCCACCACTGAATGCTGACGCGGTAAGGATATTGCTCCAGCCAACTGCTCATGGCGTACCAGGCAATCAGCGCCGCAATGACGAAAGAAACCAAGATCAGTTTCAGGAATTCTTTGGACAACAAGGCTGTCAAACTTAGCACCGATGCGCCCAATACCTTACGCACACCGATTTCTTTGGTGCGGTTTTCGGCGATGTAGGTTGCCAAACCAAATAATCCCAAACATGAAATAAAGATGGTCAGGCCGGCAAAAAGTGCGGCCAGTTTACCGGTTCGTTCTTCATCCTCAAATTTTGCGGCGTATTCAGCGTCCACAAATTGGTATTCGAATGGGTACTCAGCGTTGTATTTTTTGAAAATACTTTCAGCCTTTTTTAAATTCTGAGCGGTTTGGCGGTCGCTGTTAAGCTTGATATGCATTACGTTAAACCACCCTTTGCTACCCTCGATCACCATTGGTACGGTAGGATGGTAAGGCGATTGTAAAATAAAATCTTTAATGACACCTACCACGTGCCACTCTTTGCCATTGTCGTTGATCAGTTGACCGATAGGCTGTTTGAAATTCATGGCTTTAACCGCCGATTGGTTCAGGATCACGGCCAATGAATCGGTTGGGTATTCTTTCAGGTTAAAATCGCGACCCTCCACAAATTGCAATCCGGCGGTGGTGCCAAGTCCTTCATCGGCGCAAAAACGGTCGATGATCGTTTTGTCGTTCGGGTCTTTGCCTTTCCACCCAATGCCCCACGTATTGCTCCAGCCTTGCGTCAGCGGAGCGCTTGTTTTGGTGATTGAAGTGGCAACGCCGGATTCCAGTAACTCGTTTTTGATAAGGGTATAGTTTTTCTCAATATCGCCCGTGAGAGGATGATAGATCAGGTTATTCTTGTTATAACCTGCTTCCTTGTTTTGGGCATGGTCGATTTGCTGTTTGACAATAATGGTGCAGATGATGAGCGTAATGGCAAATGTAAACTGCAACACAACCAGTACTTTACGCGGCGTAACCAAGGCATTTACTTTGGTGAAGGTTCCCTTTAATACTTTTACGGGTTGAAAAGAGGAAAGGAAAAAGGCCGGATAACTTCCCGCTAAAATGCCCGTAAACAAAATAAAACCAATGATCGCCAACCAGAGGAAAGGATTTGCGTAGTCGATAAAAAGTTTTTTATCTGTAAGTTCATTGAATCCTGAAAGACTAAGCAAAACAATGAAAAACGCAACAATACCCGCCATCAATGAAATCAGAATTGACTCGCCGATAAACTGACTGATCAAAGAGGATTTATGAGCCCCTACCACTTTCCGAACGCCTACTTCTTTGGCGCGTTTTTCACTGCGTGCGGTACTTAAATTCATGAAATTGATGCAGGCAATGAGCAGAATAAAGACGGCAATGATCCCAAAAAGCTTGACAAACGTGATACGTCCGCCTTCTTCTACGCCTTCTACAAAACTCGAATATAAGCGCCAACGATTCATAGGATAAATGAACATTTGCCCTTTGGCGTCATCTTTATCGTAGCGGGCGCGGAGTGTTTTGAGCTTAGGTGCGATCGAAGAAAGTTGAGCATTGGGTTTGAGTAATACATAGGTGCGGGTAGAATTATTACCCCAATACTCATCGTCTTGGCCTATTTTTTTCAGGTAGTGCCACGATAGCAAATATTCAAAATTGAAACGCGTATTGTTAGGAAGGTCTTTAACAATCCCCGAAACGGTAAAGTTATCTTTGTTGTCCAATTTGATGGTTTTGCCCATTGGATCTTGATCGCCAAATAGCTTTTTAGCCAGTTTTTCGGTCAATACAATCGATCCGACATCTTTCAGTGCCGTTTTGGGATTGCCGTTGATGAGTGGAAAACTGAATACCTGCAAAAAGCCGGGGTCCACCACGTTTCCTTTAATGGTCAGGCGTTTATCGCCGATGCTGAACAGATAACTGCTTGGCCAGTTGACGCGCACGGCGCGCTCTACTTCCGGAAAATCTTTTTCCAGCGTCCTTGCCAGCACCTTAGGGGTGGTATTCCAGCTTTGTAATTTACCGCTGTACTCGGCTCGATTCCATGCTTCATAGATACGGTCTTTCTTGGCATGGAATTGGTCATAACTCAACTCATTTTGTACCCATAACAAAATTAACATCGCACTCGCCATGCCAACGGCCAGTCCGGCAATGTTGATAAACGTAAACGCTTTGTTACGGAAGAGGTTTCTAAACGCTACTTTTAAAAAATTACGTATCATGGTATTATTGTTTATTCTGCTTTTAATGATTTTACGGGGTTCATCAATGCCGCTCGAATGGCTTGGTAACTTACGGTCAATAAGGCAATGGCAATAGCCGCTACCGCTGCTGAGGCAAAATACCACCACTCCAGATCAATCTGATAGGCGTATTTTTCAAGCCAGTTTTTGAGGAAGTACCACGCCACCGGAAACGCAATAAGCGTAGCGATCAATACCGGCTTAATAAAGTCCATCGACAGCAGAGTCGTAATACCTGCCACCGAAGCGCCCAGTACTTTTCTGACGCCGATCTCTTTGGTGCGCTGCTCCGCCGTAAACGTGGCCAGACCGAACAGCCCTAAGCACGAAATGAAAATGGCGAGGATAGCAAAGTAGTTGGCCAATTGCGTAACCACCTGTTCGCTTTTGTACAATTTAGCGTAATCATCGTCCGAAAATTGGTAGGTAAACGGAAATTTAGGATTGAGTTCTTTGCTGATCTTTTCCAAACTCGCCAAGGACTCTTTGGTCTTTCCGGCGTGTGTGCGTATTAAAATGCTGCCGTAATCAATATTTTCATCAAGGCGCGCAATCATAGGAATGATGGCTGAATGGAGCGATTGGAAATGAAAATCTTTCAGCACTCCGATGATCTTCCCTTTTTTGCCCCACATGGTAAGTGGTTGGTCGATGGGGTTTTTGTACCCAATTCGTTTCAGTGCCGCTTCGTTAATAATGTATCCTACCGAATCCGTAGCAAAGGCCTTAGAGAAATCGCGCCCTTCCCGAAGTTTCAATTGTAGGGTTTTTATAAAATCGTAGCCTACCTGCGTAAATGCAAATTGAATGTTAACGTTGGGGTCTTTACCGGGCCAATCTACTCCTCCCGTAGTATTGCCGATGCGGGTGGGGGCTTGGGTCATTTTACTGATCTCTTTGATGTGGCCGGTTTTTAGCATTTCCTCTTTGAACGTGCTGTAATTTTTCAACAGATCACCTTCCAGAGGAACGTAAATGAGGTTTTCGCGGTCATACCCGAGATTCTTACTTTGGACAAAATCCACTTGCCGATAAATGACGATCATGCTGACAATGAGCATAATGGAAAGGGCAAATTGAAAAACTACTAACCCCTGACGAAAATACGTGGCACCGGAACTGAATTTCAACGCGCCTTTTAACACTCGAATGGGCTGAAGGGAAGATAAGAAAAGCGCGGGGTAACTGCCGGCTACCAAGCCAGTCACCAATAATAAACCGACCAATGCCAACCAAAAAACAGGCTGATTCAGCGGTAAAATCATGGTTTTATTGGTCAGGCTATTAAACGAAGGCAACAATAGCGTAACGAGCAAAATCGCGGCTAAAATGGAGAAAAAGGTAAGCAACAGCGCTTCTCCCGAAAATTGACCGATCAATGCGGATTTCATGGCACCCACTACTTTGCGAATACCTACTTCTTTGGCGCGTTTTGCTGAGCGGGCGGTGGTCAGATTCATAAAATTGATGCAGGCGATCAACAGGATAATGACCGCTACAATACTGAAAAGCTTCACGTATTCAATGCGCCCGCCGTCGGGTTTGCCCTCCTTAAAATTGCCTCGCAGATAGGTATCTGAATAGTTCATGATACCTAATCGGATATAAAAGGCTTTGTTTTGGTATTTGTTGTAGAGGTCTAAAAAGCGTTCCAGTTTGGCGGCTACTTTCGCAGCATCCGCGTCGACGCGAAGTTGGATGTACGTATCCGGTGAGTTGTTTCCCCAATCTTTCACCCATTCATTTTGTTTTACGTACTCAGCCCAGTTCAATACCCAATCAAATTTGGCGGAAGAGTTGGCCGGTACATTTTCAAAAACGGCCGCTATTTTAAAATCATTTTTGTTGTCAAATCGAATCGCTTGTCCGAGCGCTTTTTCGGGGCTTCCATAAAATTGCTCTGCCATATTTCTCGAAATGGCAATATCGTTGGGCGTTTTCAGAGCCGTTGCCGCCGTTCCCTGCAAAATCGGATAACTGAACATTTTGAAGAAATCAGCTCCCGCCCATGTGCCTTCCATTTTATTGATTTTATCGCCTGCCTGAAAGGTATTGCGGTTTCCCCAATCAGCTCCGCAGGCGTATTCCACTTCGGGGATTTTGCGCTTGATTTCGTCGGCCAGCAATCCGGGCGTCGAAAAATGCGTGTTGATCTTGCCATCATGGTATTGACGTTCGTAAATAGAATACACCCGTTCTTTGTTGGCATGAAAAGCATCAATACTCAGCTCATCATAGACCCAGAGCATAATGAGCAGGCTGCACGCCATGCCCAACGCCAGACCCAAAATGTTGATGAGCGAAAAAGTTTTGTTTTTAACCAAGTTTCGCCAGGCGATTTTTAAATAATTACGTAGCATAGCTGTAAGGGTTGTTTAGTTGGAACAGGGATAACGGAGTTGCGGAACACGGGAAAAATACGTTTTCCATTCTCCCCAGCCTCCTTTTTCGAACTTTCATTCTGTTTTCAAACTCGTCACCGGATTTGCCGCTGCGGCTCTAATAGACTGAAAACCAACGGTAAAAATGGCGATCAGAAAAATCAGGCAAAAGAACAGGGCCATTAAACCGAAGTCGATAGATGTATGAAAAGTGAAAACATTCAGGATAAATATTCCCGAAAAAAAGCCTATCGGTAAGGCAACCAATCCTGCAATGAGCAATAACTTCATAAAACTCCACGACAAAATCCTGACCACCTCCCACACCGAAGCGCCCATTACCTTTCTAATTCCGATTTCTTTTATCCGTTTTTCGGTACTGTACGTCACCATTCCGAGCAAACCCATGATGGCAATGACAAAAATGACCATCGAAGCCATTCCCATCATTTTCATGTCTTCGGCGGGATAGTAGCGGTCATACATTTCTTTTTCGTACCAGGAAAACACCATTTGTTCAAAAGGATACTGCTTTTTCCAGATCGCTTTCATGTCGGCTAAAAACGGCTCTTGCGCAGTGTTTTCGTTGATTTTGATGGTAAGAACGTGAAACTGTGAAGGATTGTACTGAAAGACCAACGGCTGAATGTCAAACTGATAGTTGAAATGGCAGAAATTCTGCACAACGCCCATTACCTGAAGCTCAGCGTTGTTGTTGAGAATGATGGTTTTTCCGATGGCTTCATTCGGCGATCCCAAACGCAGCCTTTCTACGGCTTTTTCGTTGAGAACCACAAAGTTGGTTGCTGAATCTGATTTTGAGGCAGGAAGGTTTTGTCCGGCCACAAAGGTCAGTTTCATGTTTTCGATGAAATTCCGATCTGTTGCATAATAGTAAGTAGCCGTATTCTCTTCTTTTTTGTTGGCTTTTATGGCATTTTGAGCCGTTATTCCACCAAATGGAATGGACGTTAGGCCGATTTTTTCAACATTCTTATTTTTTGAGATCTCATCGAACAATAACTGATAGTTGTTATCGGCCAGCGTAATATTGAAAATGCCTTTTCGGTTAAAGTTGTCGTTTTCGGTAGCCATGTACTCAAACTGACTGTAGAAATGCCCGATCCAAAAAACAAAGGACATGGAGGCAATGAACTGCACGACAATGAGGCTCCTGCGGAAACTTACTTTACCAAACGACGCCGGCGAAAGGGTGCCTTTCAACACCTGCGCAGGTTGAAAACCTGACAAGATCCACGCCGGCAGTATACCGGCCAAAATGCCCAAAAACAAGGCAAAAACAATGAATGTGAGCCAGATCAGCCATTGGTTTTCCACTTCCCACGTTACCCATTGCACATGGATGAACTGCTTCATCAGGTAAAGGATCAACGTACCGATCAACAAAGCAAACAAGGCAATAATGATGGCTTCGCAAATGAATTGAAGGATCAACTGACCACGAAGGCCGCCCATTACTTTTCGAACGCCAACCTCACGCGCACGGCCCAACGAACGAGCCAACGTAAGGTTGGTGTAATTGAATCCTGCCAAGAGAAGGATCATGAGCGGAAGGGCAAAATTGACATAAATATCGCTCCACTTTTCCACGTACGGATTTTCACGGAGGTCTTCAGCACTTGGAGAAATATCGGCAAGCGCCTGCTTATGGAATTCGTTCTTTTTCTTGGCAAAAACCAAGTTTGAATTGGTTTCTTTGGCAATTTGCCGAAGCGCCGCATCCAATGATTTTGGGTCAGCATCGGCCCTTAGTCTGACAAACGCATGGCTTTTGTAGCTTGCCCACGATTGTGATTTGATAACATCTTTGTTGAGATTTTGATAGGTCGCCATCGAGATCATCACATCGCTCCTGAACTGTGTCTGTTTTTTAAACGGCTTCAACACTCCCGTGATCTTGAATACTCCGTAGGTTGGATGCGACAGGGTTTTTCCGATAGGGTTGAGGTCATTAAAAAACTTCTCGGCCATTTCATGGGTCAGAACCAAGCTGTTTGGCTCGACCGGCAACGAACCTTTCTCCAGTCCGAAACCGAAAATTTCGAAAAAAGTGGGTTCCACATAAATGGAATTTACTCTTAAATTCTTGATCCGATTGGAAAGCTCCCAGCCATACTCACGCACCACTTTTGTTGCTTTTTCGACAACGGGATAATCGTTTTTCAGTTTATCGGCAAGCAGAAAAGGAGAAGAGGCGTACTTGATCTTATTGCCGTCAAGCGAGTTTTCATCGGTAATGATACGGTAGATCCTGTCCGAATTTGGGTGAAAATTGTCGGACTCAAAGGTGCTTTGCAATTGCATAAACGAAAGCAAGGCAAACGGAATTGCCAAGCCCAAACCCACAATATTGATGAAGGAAAAAAGCTTGTTTTTCCAGAGGTTACGCCAGGCGATTTTCAGATAGCTGCGTATCATATTATTTTTTTTTTAATGCTGTATGGAATGATTTTACTCTGTTTTCAATGATTTCACCGGGTTCATCAACGCGGCTTTGATGGCCTGAAAACCCACCGTGCCGAAGGCGATCAATATCGCCAATAAACCGGCTATGCCGAATATCCACCACGAAATTTCGATGCGATAAGCAAAGTCTTCCAACCACTGATTCATAAAATACCACGCAATGGGCGAAGCAATGACAAGCGCAATGAACACAAGCTTTAAAAACTCGCTCGATAGCATACTGACAATGCTTGTGACGCTCGCTCCCAATACTTTACGAATGCCGATCTCTTTGGTGCGTTTGGCAGCTGTAAAAGCGGCTAATCCAAATAAGCCCAAACAGGCAATAAGGATCGCCAATACCGCAAAGACGCTGAAAATGGTCGAGGTACGTTGTTCAGATTGATATTGACGGTTGAAATCTTCATCCAGAAAGAAATAATTGAAAGTGTAACCTGCAAAACGATTTTTCCAGAACTTTTCCACTTCGGCTACCGATGTGGTTACATCGCCTGACCCCATGCGCAATGCCAAATACCCATAGGCGTAAGGAGCCATGAAGGTCAAAAGAGGCTTTATTTTTTTCTGTAAACCATGTTGGTGAAAATCAGCGATGACGCCTACCACCTGACCATCGTCCAGTCCGGGCGTTGTTAGTTTTTTGCCAACGGCTTCGTCGGGTTTCCAGCCGAGGGCTTTGCAAGCTGCTTCGTTGAGCAGAACGCCGTGCTCGGCATCCGTAGTGAATTTTTTTGAATAATCACGACCGTGCCGGATGTTCATTCCCAGCGTTTTGACATAATCATGATCTACCGGAATGACTTCCAACGAAATGGCTTGGTCCTGTGGACGTCCATCTACCCAGACCATTTGCCCGTTCCAACCGTTACGTCCCGGCAAAGCGGCTACTCCCGTCGCCGATTCAATGTTAGGCAACGCTGCGAGTTGTTGTTTTATGGATTCAAAATTTTCAACCACTTGGCGTCGAGGTGTTTGGCGGAGATCTACCACAAGGACACGCTCTTTGGTAAATCCAAGTTTTTGTGCCTGCATAAATCGCACTTGCCGAACCACTACCAATGTGCTGACAATCAGAATCAATGAGATCGTAAATTGAAATACTACCAATCCTTGGCGCAACCAAGTGCCTTTGTTGGCAGCCGTTAAAACGCCCCGTAATGTATCTATCGGTCGAAAACGTGTAATCACCAATGAAGGGTACCAACCTGCCAACAGACCCGTTGCTACTAAAAAACAACTACCGATTGCGATGGTAAGAGGGTGCACTAATCGGGCAATGGGAATGGCCTTTTGGGTTAATTCATTCAGGTAAGGCAACGCGACGACCATCAGCAACGCAGACAATACGCCTGCCAAGAGTGCCAATAATAAAGATTCTCCGATAAACTGACCGATCAATGCGCTGTACCCCGCGCCGATGGCCTTCCGAACGCCTACTTCTTTGGCGCGCTGACTCTGATGGGCCGTTGATAAATTAATGAAGTTGATACAGGCAAGCAGCAATAAGAAAATGCCGATAGCTCCCAACATAGACAATTGTTTGGCGCTACCGGTAGCTTTGTTGATACCGCTTGCTTCCGAATGAAGATAGATCGACGGAACGGCTTCCAAGCTGTGAGTTACTTCAAAACCATTGTTTTTATACTCTTTGCTGTTGTATTTCATCGACAACGCCGAGATTTTCTTTTCAGCCGCTTCCGGATTGGCATTTTTATCCAGCAATACATAGCAAAACTCATCCCACGTAAACCACGCGTCGGCGGTTCCGCCCATTGCATAAAAGGTGGGCAGCGAGATCAATACCTGAAAATCAATGTGCGAAAGCTGTTGCGATTCGGCCAAAACACCCGTAACCTTAAACGGAATGGTGTCGTTGAGGAGAAGTGTTTTACCCAATGCCGATTCGTTGCCAAAGTATTTACGGGCAATATCAGCCGTAAGTACTAATGTATAAGGCTGTTGAAGAGCAGTGTGTGAGTCTCCTTCTTTTAAAGGAAAAGTAAAGGTTTCCAAAAAATGCTCTCCTGCAAACAACTCCTTGTCAAAGAAATATTGGTTATTGGCTTTAACGGGCAGATTGGCCCAACGAACGGCAACCACCTGTTCGGCTTCGGGTACTTCCCGCAGGATGGTTTGCGCCAACGGACGCCCAACCGTGCCGGCCGCCAATTCTTCTTTGCCGTTTGAAATCGTATTGGTAAGCACGCGGTAGATACGGTCGCCTTTTTCGTGAAAACGGTCTACCTGCCATTCTTCAAAAATGTACAGGGCAATTAAACCGCAGGCTGCCAGACCAATGGTCAGGCTCAACACGTTGGTAAACGTATAGGTTTTATTTTTCAGCAGGTTTCGCCAAGCGATCTTCAAGTAGTTGCGTAGCATAGTTTACAGTGTATTTAATGATTTTATGGAGAATCATTACTGTCGGGTAATTGTTAAATCGGCAAAACTTCCATCAGAGCCATAATCCACCCAAAGCCCGATCTGTCCACTTTTTGTATCGGTCAATTTCTCTGCTTCAAGGCTGGATTTTGGTGAATTATTGACGAAAACAGCAACTTTTTTACCTTTAACGGTCACTTTTACATGAAACCAATCGTCAGGATCAGGTACCGGATCGACCTTATTCTCATATTTTTGCGGATGCTCCGCTCTCAATTTCGACCAACGGAAATTCGGTAACGACATGTACTGAACCGCTCTTACGCGCCGTGCGGTATCAGGATTTGCAAAATTGAATGGCCTGAAATAAACCACATCGTAAGTGCTGTCATTTTGGACATGAAAAGCGAGGCCTACAAAACTTTTTTGCAGTACATTTCTTCCTTTTACATCAAATTCAATCGTGCCTTCAGAAAAAATATAGCTTTTCAAGAGCCAAAGTCCGGGACCGTTATCTTCATTGAATTTTATGCCATCTTTGCCGTTTTCATTGATCGTCTCAATCGTTCTGCCTGATAAAGTCCATTTGTTTACGTTCTGTAAAGCGGGCTTAAAAGATTGAGCATTTGCATAATTGATCAGCAAAAACACAAGGCCAACCATTGGGATTTTCTTCATGATTTTCGGCTTGTTTTTAATTAACCACAATCTATTTGGTGGCCGATGCGCAGTATGTGGCCGTCGGGATCTTCAATGTACATCTCACGCATATTCCATTCCTGATTGAGCGGCGGAGCGAGTATTTTGGCACCTTTTCCTTTGATCTGCTCGTAATATTCGTCCACATTATCCACAATAAGCGCCAGCCAAGTGCCCGGATTTCCCTGATCTTTCAGACAAAAGAAGATTTCAACATCATCTTTCACGACCCCACCAAAACCGGGAGGGCTACCCCACGTCCAACTTTCCTCAAAGCCGAGGATTTCGGTGTAATATTTCAAGCTTTGCTCAATGTCTTCCGAATAAAGAATAGGGTTTGATTTCTCAAATTTCATGGCTGAACGCTGTTAACGGGTTATCACTCCGATTTCAAACTTTGGACCGGGTTCATTAAGGCTGCTTTGATGGCTTGGTAGCTTACCGTGAGTAAAGCAATGATAATTGCTGACAAGCCTGCCAACGCAAAAACCCACCATTTAACTTCGATGTGGTAGGCAAATTCCTGCAACCACGCATCCGTTGCCCACCACGCGATTGGAAACGCAATTCCATTGGCGATCAACACCAATTTGAGGAAATCTTTGGAGAGCAATGTCGTAAGATTGCCCACACTTGCCCCCAGTACTTTCCGAACGCCTACTTCTTTGATTCGTTGCTCGGCGGCGTAGGTAGCCAAGCCAAAAAGCCCCAGACAGGCAATGAAGATCGTGGCCAAGGCAACCCAGATCAAAAGGGCTTCGCGTCGTTGGTCTTCAATATAGAACAACGCAAGTTGTTCGTCCAGAAAATGGTATTCAAAAGGCTCATTCGCATCAGTTTGCAGCATAGCGGCTTTCATTTTTTCCAATGTGGCCGGTATGTCTTTTCCTTCAATACGGGCGGTGAAGTAGTCGATGTTGTGGACAGGATTCCGCTGATACGCCAGCACCATCGGCGCAATTTTTTCGCGCAATGACTGGAAATGAAAATCTTTGCAAATACCGATGATACGGGCTTTGAAGGGTTGTTTGGACTCATTGACCGGAAAATAACTGCCGCCAAAAGCCATCGTAGGGATTTCCACCCACTGGTCCGACAGCTCGGTGATGTTCAATAGTTTAGCCGCCGTTTCATTGATGATAATGGACGAAGAATCATTGAGACTGCTAAAGTTTTTGCCTTTCAAAAGTGTGATCTCAAAGGTTTTGGCAAAGTTCTCGTCTGCGCCTAACAGGTAAGCCACCTTCGGTTCTTCGGTATTACCTTCGGTTTTGATCTTAACGGTAGGTATGTCTTTCCACTCGCCCGGCACGCGCGACGAGACCGCCGTAGTTTTGACGCCCGCTATTTTGTTGAATTCGGCTTTAATGGTTTCTGCCCCTTTGCGTACTTTTCCGCTGTTGATGTCTACCACAACCAACAGTTCTTTAGTAAAGCCGAGGTTTTTGTTACTCACGAAGCGCACTTGCAGGAAAAGCACAAGCGTTGCTACCATCATTACGATTGAAATGGTAAACTGAAAAATAACCAATCCTTTCCGCAACGACAGATCGCCTTTGTTTTGAAGTTTGAGACTTTTCAGCAACAAAAGCGGACTGAAACTTGATAACATGAATGCAGGGTAAGAGCCTGACAGTAGCCCTGCTATCGTAAGTATGCCGATGGTATAAAGCCAAATTCTATAATCGGTTTGAAAGCCGAGCGAGAGTTGTTTGTTGGTAAATTCGTTGAGCGCAGGCAGGCAAATATTAACAACAACTATCGCCAAAACAAACGAAATCATCGTTACAAGCAATGATTCGGTCAGAAACTGATTGATCAATTGACTGCGAAAGGCTCCGTTGGCTTTCCGAACACCAATCTCTTTGGAACGATTGGAAGCGCGGGCTGTGGTCAAATTCATGTAGTTGATGCAGGCGATCAGCAGTACAAAAATGGCGACAACGGCAAATATTTTTATATACAGCAAATTTCCCTGTCCGGTAGCCGCGACATTTGAATTTCGGGCACCGTCTACGATATTTTGAGAATACAGGTGAATATCCTTCAATGATTGAAGGGTATAAGCAAGTGTGGTGCCTGTTTCGGGTTTGTAATTGGCGTAAATGAACTTGGTGATCTTTTTGGAAACACTTGCTGCGTCGGTATTGGCCTTTAACAAAGCATACACCGAAAACGAATGGGACGACCAATCATTTATCGCCATTTGCTTAAAACCGTCGGTGTTACGAAAGGTGCCTTCGGAGATCATCAGGTTAAAATCAAAGCTCGAATTGCGAGGGTGATCTTTCAGAACGGCCGTAACTTTTAAAGGCGTTTCAAAAAAATCGAATTTGACCGTTTTTCCGACAACTTTTGAATCCGTAAAGAGCTTTTGGGCCAACGCCTCCACAATAACAATGGAATTCGGTTCTTTAAGGGCCGTTTTAGCGTCGCCGTCAATGGTCTCAAAATCAAATATTTCCATCAAGCCATTGTCGGCAATGGCAATGGTTTCCTGAAATCTGTTTTTACTTTTCGGAATAGAAATATTATCCCGTCCTGAGCGCGTAATGCGAGCGGTATTTTCAATTTCAGCGATTGCTTTTTTGGATTCTTCGGCCAATTTATAGCTTCCTGCTGCAATGGTCAGGTCTTCTTCGCTTGATTTTTTATGCTCAATGACGCGGTAGATACGCTCGGTTTTACTGTGTTGTCGGTCAAACGTCAGTTCGTCAAATAGGTACAGTCCGATCAGCAAAAAGCAGGAAATGCCAAAGGTAAGTCCTGCTACATTGAGCGCCGTGTAGAGTTTATTGCGAACCAACGTTCGGAGGGCGATCTTGAGATAATTACGTATCATAGTTTTTATATTTTATTGGAACAGGAGATAGTGGGACAATGGAGAAAGTAGTTGCGGACGGGAGCTCCCACGGTCCGCTCGTGCGATGCGACACATATGTTCTCCGTGCTTCCTTACCACCATTTTCAAATTTTATTCCGTTTTCAATGATTTTACCGGATTCATTAAGGCCGCTTTGATGGATTGGAAACTCACCGTGAGCAAAGCAATAATGAGCGCCGAAACACCCGCCAACACAAACACCCACCACTTGATCTCAATGCGGCTCGCAAAATCCTGCAACCAATAATCCATCACAAACCACGCAATAGGGAAGGCAATGAGCGACGAGATGACCACGAGTTTCAGAAAATCTTTAGAGAGCAGTACCACAATGCTGGAAACGTTGGCTCCCAGTACTTTACGGACACCGATCTCCTTTGTACGCTGCAAAACATTGTAAGACGAAAGGCCCAAAAGCCCCAAACAGGCAACCAAAATGGCGAGCATTGCAAAAAAGCCAAACACTTTCCCGAACACTACATCTGATTTGTACTGACGGTCAAAATATTGATCCAAAAAGAAATAATTGAAGGGATCGTTGGGGAAATACTGCGCCCAAACCTGTTGAATTTCGGCCAGACTTTTGCTCATATCTTTCGTTTTGAGCTTTATGGAATTAAAGCGGCTATTGCCTCTTTCCAATCGAATGGTCATGGGGTTAACGGCTTTTTTCAGGCTCTCGTGGTGAAAGTCAGCCATCACGCCAACGATTTTCATTGTATCACCACCCAGAATAATATTTTCGTTCAATGCTTTCTCCGCATTGGCTATCCCCAATGCTTTAAGCCCTGACTCATTGAGTAATACATTTTTGCCGTTTTGGTCTTCGCCGAATTTTTCGGAAAACGTACGCCCGGCCACTAATTGTGTTTTGAAAGTGGGCACAAAATCGTAATCCATCGACATGATGTACATCGTCGTATTTGTTTCACCGGGCGCTCGCATCCACCGGGCACCGTTGGTCCAGTAAATCTCTTCGCCCGGTACGCTGGAAGAAACAGTGACGTTTTGTACATCACTCAGTCGCATCAAGCTGTTTTTGAAAGGTTTGAATGAACTTTGAAACAGAGAATCGCGTACGGAGCTTGCCCCTTCCAAGACCAAGGTTTGCTCAATGTCAACGCCCAATTTTTGATTACGCATAAAACCGATCTGCTGATATACCACAATGGTACCGACAATGAGGGCAATCGAAGCGGCAAATTGCGACACGATCAGCGTTCGGCGCATGGAAAGTCCACCCGTAATTTTCGGCAAAATACCTTTCAAGACAATGATAGGTTTCACGCCCGACATTACAACCGCCGGATACATGCCGGACAGCGTGGTTCCTAACAAAAACACTCCGATCATGAGCGTCCAAAAACTAAGATTTTCAGCAAAGGTGAACGCAAGCGGCTGTTCCAAAAAATTACTGAAAAACGGCATCGCTATTTTGGCGGTCAGTAAAGCCAGAAGCAAAGCGGAAAAATTGAGCAACAGGCTTTCCATCATAAATTGACCCACCAACTGCGGACGCAATGCGCCCATTACTTTCCGAACGCCCACTTCTTTAGCACGTTCGAGGGAGCGCGCCGTTGCAAGGTTGATATAGTTTGTCCAAGCGATGGCTAAAATGAAAAAAGCGATCAGAAACAGCCACGACACCGCTTGTCCGTTGCCGTTTACTTCCGCTTCCTGATTGAAATTGGAATACAAATGAATGTCCTGCATCGGCATCAGATGCGCCTCTGTGCGACGATTGCTTTTGGCATCGCGTTTTGAATCAATATACCGCTGACAGAAAGCCGGCATTTTAGCCTGTACCTGCTCTAAAGTTGCGCCCTGGCGCAGTTTGAAATAAGTATAGAAATCATACCATCCCCAAGCGGTTTCAGTGGAGTTCTCGGTATCCCCCTGCTCTTTTGCAATCTTGGCCAAAGTGCTGTAGGACAGCAGATAATCAATAATTAAATGAGAGTTTTTGGGGTAATCTTTAAAAACGCCCGTTATTTCTACGGAGCGTTCATGGCCAATGCCGCGTACTTTCAGTGATTTACCAAGGGGATTTTCGTCACCGAAATATTTACGGGCGTAGCTTTCCGAAAGCATCATTTTTTCGGGAGCGTTTAAGGCTGTTTTAGGATTTCCTTTGACCAATGGAATGGTAAAAACATCCAAAATGCCGGGATCAGCAAAATAGCCTTTCTTTTCGTTGAATTTGAGATTTCGCGATTCGTTGGTGAGTAAAACATCGGCATCGTGTAAACGACAAAATGACTCGATCTCGGGAAAGTCTTTTTTCATGGTAGGTCCAAAGGCAGGATAAACCGTGGCAGATTTCCACAGTAATTTTCCTTCTTTGTAAGAATCAATGCGCAGACGCGCCACTCGGTCGCCGTCTTTGTGAAATTTGTCGTACCCGCGCTCAAAATTGACGTACTGTAAGATCAGCAGGCAGCATGTCATGCCGATAGCTAAACCAAAAATGTTCAACAACGTAAATCCTTTACGTTTGAGGAGATTCCTCAGGGCGATTTTGAGATAATTTTTAAGCATAGCTGTAAGGGTTGTTTAGTTGGAATAGGGAAAAAACGGAGAATGGAAAACGACTTTAAGTTTCGTTTTCCATTGTTCCGTTCTACTGTTTTTCCGTACTCCGTTTACTTTATTCTGTTTTCAAACTTTTGACGGGATTCATCAATGCTGCTTTAATGGATTGAAAACTTACCGTCAGCAAAGCAATGGCAATGGCACTAACGCCGGCCAATACAAATACCCACCAGTTGATTTCTATTCGATATGCAAAATCTTCCAACCATTTTGTCATGCCCCAATAGCCCAGCGGAAATGCCACAACGCAGGCGATCAGGATCAGTTTCAGAAAATCTTTGGATAACAAGCCAATGATCTGCCCGATATTGGCACCCAACACTTTGCGCACGCCGATCTCTTTGGTGCGTTGTTCGGCCGTAAACGTGGCCAAACCGAACAGCCCCAAACAGGCAATGAAAATGGTCAATCCGGCAAAAATGGACAGAATCTTACTCGTCTTTTGTTCTGCGATGTAGGTTTTGGTAAAAAGCTCATCCATAAAAGCATACGAAAAAGGCTCTTCTACGTTGAATTTCGCCCAACGGCTTTTCATAGACGCCAAAAGCCCTGCAATATCTTTGGTTTTTACTTTTACAATAAGGCCCCAATTGTTTTCATGCACCATCAAAAGCGGAGCAATGGATTCATGAAGCGATTTGAAATGGAAATCATTGACCACGCCGATCACTTGGTAGACCTTCTTTTTGCCATCATTGGTGACAAGGCGCGTTACATTGTGCCCCACGGCGTTTTTGCCCCAACCAAAGGCTTTGGCAGCCGCTTCATTGATGATCATTCCCGAAGAATCGGCTCCGAATTCTTTGGCGAAATTTCTACCTGCCACCATTTTCATGCCCATCGTTGGAATGTAATGATCGTCAACGCCATATTGCAGCGTGCGCATCATTTGGTCTTCGTTATTTTCAGGATATGCCAACGAATTGTTTGAATTGGTGGGGCCGGCGGGTTTGTAGGGCGAAGTGGTTACATCGGCTACCCGACTGTCTTTTAAGAGTTCATCCCGAAAAATAGTTTCATTTTTGCCCAACGCCCATGAGTTGCCCAAGACCAGCAATTGGTCTTTATCGTAGCCTAAATTCTTGGTTTGGATATAGGAAAGTTGCTGATAAACAATGGTTGTTCCGACAATAAGACAAATGGAAATGCAGAATTGAAACACTACGAGGCCACTGCGCAATCCGGCGCTTTTATTATTGCCGGCAAAGCGTCCTTTCAATACCGCCATTGGCTTAAAGGAGGAAAGGAAAAAGGCCGGATAGCTTCCCGCCAATACGCCGACTCCTAAGCCAAACACCAAAAGAACAAGCAAAATGAGTGGATTGGAGGTAAAACCAACACTCAACTCTTTGCCCGATAGCTCATTGAAAACGGGTAAAGCTGCCTGAACCAGAATAATCGCCAAAAGTAAAGCGAACGAAGTCAGAAGGGTAGATTCCAGTAAAAATTGGCGTACCAATTCAAGTTTTTCCGAACCTAATACTTTGCGAACACCCACTTCTCTGGCTCTTTTTGAAGCACTTGCGGTGCTCAGATTCATGAAATTAATACAGGCGATGAGCAGCATGAACACTGCTATTGCCCCAAAAATGTAGACGTATTTGAGATCACCGCCGGCTTCCAATTCATTGGTGCCTTCCGAATGAAAATGAATATCGGTCAATTTTTGCAACTCAAAACCCAGTTCGTTTCCTTTGGCCCGAAACTGCGCCAAACTTACGCCCATGGCTTGCAGTATCTGTGCCCCCATGTGTTTTTCGACCATTTGGGGCATTTTGGCTTCTAATTTCTTATAATCATATCCTTCGGCCAATACTAAATACGTAAAGTAATTGGACGTCATCCATGAGGTAGATTTTGCTTCTGTATCGGAAGCCAACGACCCCAGCATATCAAAATGGAAATGAGAATTGGCGGGAATTTTATCAAATACTCCTGTGACTTTGAAAGGAGGATTCTCGTCGCCTTTCTTGGAATAGATCAGTTTACCAATCGGGTCTTCATTGCCGAAATATTTTTCTGCGGTTGCTTTCGACAGCACCATACAGTTAGGCTGCGTCAACGCCGTTTTTGGATTGCCTTTCAAAAACGGAATGGTGAATACATCAAAAAAATTAGCATCGACTAAGGCTAGCTTACCATCATTGAAATACTTTTCGCCGACAAATACCCTTGGCACACCAAAATTGCGCAGTCGCGTAGCCTGTTCCACTTCGGCGTAATCGTTTTTTAATGCCTGTGCCGTGGGCGGCATGACAAAAGATTCGTTGATTTTTCCTCCGTTGATATTGGCTTTAAAAACGATTCGGACAATTCGGTCGGCTTTTTCGTTGAATCGGTCATAGCTTAATTCATCTTTGACAAAAAGGCTGATGACCAAACAGGTAGCGATTCCGATGGCTAAACCGAAGATGTTGATAAACGAATAGACCTTGTTTTTGACAAGATTTCTATAAGCGATTTTGAAATAGTTACGGAGCATGGCTTTTTACGTTTTTGCAACCCACAGGTCACATAGTTTTTATTGATTTATTTGTTCTATGTGACAGGTGTTTCAATCGTTTGGTTACAACATTAGTCTGTTTTTAAGGATTTTACCGGATTCATCAATGCTGCCTTAATAGACTGAAAACCAACGGTAAAAAAGGCAACCAATACTGCCAGTCCGCCCGCAGCGGCAAAAACCCACCACGAAATGGAAATACGATAGGCAAAATCCTGTAACCATTTATCCATGAAATAATACGCAATGGGTGAGGCAATAAAAATGGCAACGAGTACCAGCAATAGAAAATCTTTGGAAAGCAAAGCCGTAATGCTTGTAACCGAAGCGCCCAACACTTTCCGAATACCGATCTCTTTGGTGCGCGATTCTACGGTAAACGTAGCCAGACCAAACAACCCCAAACAGGCAATGAAAATAGCCCACAGCGAAGCCGTCGTGAAAATGTTGCTGTACTGTTGCTCCGAAACGTAGAGTTTGTTGAAATTCTCGTCCACAAAGAAGTAGTCGAAAGGATTTCCTGTAAAGTAATTTTTATAGAGTTTATCCAATGCCGCGATTTTTTCGGGCATCCGGTCGGCTGTCAGGCGAATGGTAAAGTAGGCGTTGTTATTTTGTGGATAAAAAATGATCGGATCAATGGCTTTCTGTAAACCCGTATGATGATAATCTTTCACCACGCCGATGATCTCAAGGTAGCGCTCGTCCCATTTGATCTTGGTGCGGATTGCCTGTTCGGGCGAGGTAAAACCCAACTGCTGAATGGCGCGCTCGTTCAGCAATACTTTGCTGTTCTGATTCCATTCTACATTGCACTCTTCAGCGGTGAAATTTCGACCGGCTTTGAGCCCTATTTCGTAGGTTTTTAGAAAACGTTCGCCGATAATGGCAAACGAGTAGGTTTTGAATTCATCACCCGATTTGGAGTTGGGCTGCGTAAATCCGGCCGTGGAAAAGTTGTACCAACCGCTCGGAATGCTTCCCGACGTGCAGTAATCCTTTACAAAACTTTGCTGCGTAAGCTCGTTCCAAAAGGCGTTTTTACGCAGTTTATACGTGCTGTCTTTGCCGATTTCAGGTCCGCGAACCACCAGGAGTTGCTGCGTATTCATTCCCAAATTTTGGCTTTGCATGTAATTCAATTGGTTGTAAATAACCATCGTAGCCAATACCAACGTAATGGAAATAGAAAACTGAGCTACTACCAGAGACTTCCGAAGAAAAGCGCCTTTGGAGGTTCTGGTCAATTTACCTTTCAGCGTTTTGATGGGATTGAAATTGGATAAGGCAAAAGCTGTATAAGCTCCGGATGCCAATGAACCAACCACTACTATCGCCAAACCCCATATCCAGACAGTGCTGTAACCCAAGGTTTTAAGTGAGAGCGGTTTATCAAGCAATTCATTGAAAAATGGTTGAAGCAGGGCAACCAATACAAAAGCTAAAGCAAATCCTAAGCTGTTTACCAACATGGATTCTCCCAAAAACTGCTTTATCAAATGCCCTTGGGTAGCGCCGATCACTTTGCGTACACCTACTTCGTTGGCACGTTTGAGGGAGTTGGCGGTTGAAAGATTGATGTAATTGAACCAACCGATGACCAAGATCAAAAACGCAATTCCTCCAAGCATATACACGTATTTGAGATTCCCCAAGGTAAGGAGCGTATCATTGAGGGATGCCGCCAAATGCACATTTTTGAACGCCTGCAACCGAAAGCGAACGCCATCTTTTTCCTTGCCCAATTCATTACGCATTGCGGTCAGCTTGGCTTCAAAAGCGGTGGGATTTACTCCTTTGTTGAGCTGAAAGAACAAATTAGTGTATTGAGAATCAATGTTTTCGGTGTTTGCCCAATCGTTGCCTTCCAAATTGCCTGCAATGGTTAAGGTTTCCAATGAAAACACCATGTCGTATCGGATGTCGGAATTGTCGGGCATATCGGTGTAGACGCCTTCTACTGTAAAGGGAGTCGTGCCGAACTGATTCGAAAGAATCATTACTTTGCCCATCGGGTTTTGCGTACCGAAATATTTTTTGGCGGTGGTTTCCGAAACAAAAATCGTATTGGGTTTAGCTAATGATTTAGCTTGACCGGCTTTGAGCGGAAAGCTGAAAAATGAGAAGAAATTTCCTTCGACGTAGGCAATGTTTCGTTCGCGGAACGATTCATCTTTCGCTCCTTCTTTTTTAACAATGCCTTGAGCGATGCCGTCGGCAAAACGGCAATAGGCTTTAATGTCCGGAAAACGTTGTTTGGCGCGCGATGCCCAACCCGGCTCCACTTCTCCCCACGTGATGCCTTTGGGATCTTCATTCAGCAGCCGATACATGTTTGGCAGACCGGCATGAAACTGATTGAAACTCTTCTCGTGGCTGACATATTCAAGGATCAACAAAAAAGCCGCGATCCCCATGGCCAGACCTGCAATGTTGATGAAGCTGTACACCTTGTTCCGAACCAAATTACGAAACGCGATTTTGAGGTAGTTTTGAAGCATGGTTTCGGAGGTTTGAGCAAGAAAAAAAGAAGGAGAGAACACGACTTCATTCTCTCCTTCCGGGGATTTGTTTAGGGCTTACACAAAGGCGTGCATGGGTTGTTCAAATAACAAAATTCGTTCATGGCTGTATGAAACAGTAACTGTTGTATAACGAGTTGGAGGTATTGAATGGCTGTTAATAACCTCTTATATATTTCTGTTACTGTTATTTCCAAATCCGTACCAAAAACATAAAATGCTGATTGTCAGTAATTGATAAAATATAATACATAAAAAAATGTCCGTTTATGGACATTTTCAGTTCGTTTATGGACATTGAGAAAAGGCGAAGCGTTAATAAGGAGCAGTATAATAACGTAACGAAGAGTGTCCCATAGGGACTGCCTGTTTGTAGCACCAATATCAGATTCCATTCCATAAAGTGTGCCGTAGGTACACCCCAAATGTGGCATACCTACAGCATGCCGGACAGCTTTATGCATTTTTTATTCTACAAACAGGTAGTCCCTACGGGACTTTTTCAGAAAAAACTATTCATATCTATAGCTTCTTTTCAAGCAAGTAGGAATATAGATTCTTTTTTTATTCGCTTTTCAAACTCGTCACCGGATTGACTAACGCAGCCTTGACTGCCTGAAACGTCACTGTGGACAGAGCGATGACGACGGCCAACACGCCCGCCAAAATGAAAATATCGGCACTTACGTCGGTTTGGTAAGCAAACCCCTGTAACCATTGGTGAATGATGTAATAGGCAATGGGAAAAGCAATACCATTGGCGATCAGTACCAAGCGAAGAAAATCTTTGGAAAGCAACGAGACAATGTTCACCACACTCGCACCAAGCACTTTACGTACGCCGATCTCTTTCGTTTTTTGTTCGGCAGTAAACGTGATCAGCCCAAAAAGACCCATGCAGGCAATGAAAATGGCAATGCCCGTAAAGCCCGCAAACAGGTGTCCCATGCGTTGTTCGGCGCGGTATTGTTTATTGAAAGCTTCGTCCAGAAAGTAATAATCGAAGGGCACTTCCGGTTCGTATTTTTTATAAAGCCGGTCAATGGATGCTATTTTTTGTTGAAAATCAGTTTTGGGATCCAATCGCAAATAGAGCGATTTCAGACTCGTGGTATCTTTGACAACCTTAAACATCATTGCCTCGATCTTGGATTGCAAAGAAGTAAAATTGAAATCTTTCAAAATACCCACGATTTCGGCTTTTTCGTTCGATAGTTCCAGCTTTTTTCCAATGGGTTTGTCCGCAATTTTGAGCTTTCCAACGGCCGTTTCATTGATGAGGATGCGGCTGCCGATGGCCAATTCATTCATCTCGGCAGGTTTGGTTTTCCATTCCAATTCCAACAGTTCCAGAAAATTCTCGTCTACCGTCATGTTGTTGATGCTCACATCCTCGTTCGTGGTCGGAGTTTTGGTAAAAAACATGTTCCATCCGCCGTTGAATAAACTCATGGAAGAGGCCCCGATCTTCTGAATACCGGCCGATTGCGTCAAATCATTGCGGAAAGCGGCGTAATGTTTCTGCGCTTCTTTGGATAATGGAATAACCAACACCTGTTGCTTATTCATACCGATTTTCTTGGTTTGTAAGTAGTTCAACTGCCTTTGAACCACTACACTAAACACAATCAACACAACAGAAACGGCAAATTGAAAGACGATAAAACTACGCCGCAAAGCAGCACCCTGATTAGCCGACGAAAATTTCCCTTTCAGAATCAACAATGGTGAAAATTTCGACAACAGCAACGCCGGATAAGAGCCGGCGATCAAGGCAGTAACCATCACTAACCCCAACAAAATAGATAAAAACAAGGGACTTGTGACAAATGAATCATCAATGTTTAAATCAAGCAAACCATAAAATGATTGCTTTAAAACTTGAAACAGTACCAGTGCCAATACGAATGAAATCAGACTAACGATAATGGATTCGCCATAAAATTGAGACGCCAGATTGTTGCGATTCGCGCCGAGTACTTTGCGAACACCCACTTCTTTGGCGCGAATAGTGGAACGGGCCGTGGTAAGACTCATGTAATTGATAAGCGCCAGCAAAAGCACAATACCCGCAATGCACAGAAAGAGCATGACGTACTTGGTATTGGACAAATCACCCCAATTATCTCCTAAATGCATGTTAACCAATGGCGCCAACATGAACTGAGAATGGTTTTCCAACATTCCTTTCTTGTCGGTGAGGAGCTTGGGAATTACCTTTTCGACCTTAGCAACCGATTCCGGTTTATTAAGCAAAAAATAGGTTTCGTAATTTCCCGTTCCTACCACATCGTCGGATTCAACTTGGTTAGGGTTACTACGTTTCATCATGGCATCGAACGTGGAAAGCGAGGCGATGAAATCGTAATGGATCGAAGAATTGGTAGGGAATTTTTTGACAACGCCCGTTACATTCAAAAGGTCGGTTTTGTTATACGTCAGCGTCTTGCCGACAGCATTTTCGTTTCCAAAATATTTTTGGGCAATTTCTTCCGTAATGACTACAGAATTAGGCTCGGTAAGTGCCGATTGCGGATTGCCTTCCAGAAAATCAAATCCAAATATTTTGAAAAGAGAGGGTTCGGAGAAATAGAAGTTTTTCTCAAAGAAATGGTGATTCTCGTCCGATTTGATAACCATATCGTCCCGAAACAAAAGTCCGACCCGCGCAAATTCTTCCACTTCCGGATTGGCTTGTTTCACGGCAGGCCCAAAGTTTTTGGACAGTCGATTGAATTGTATCTGATTACCTCCAAAATTCATTCGGACCAATGTATGAAAAATGTGGTCGCTGTTAGGATGGAAGCGGTCAAAACTCATTTCGTGCGAAACATACAGCAGGATCAGCATGCTTACGGCCATTCCCGTGGCAAGGCCTGCAATGTTAATAAAACTGAACACCTTGTTTTTCAACAGGTTTCGGATGGCGATTTTAAAGTAATTGCGCAACATGATTTCTAAAGTTTAGGAAGAATGTAAATGTAGGGGCAGGCCTCGCGTCTGCCCAAATTCGCAAAATCGGGGCAAACATGAATTGGGCAGAGGCAAACGGTATCGCGCGGGCGCTCCCGGCCGCAGCGGGCCTGACCCTACGGTTATTCAGATTTTAATGATTTCACGGGATTCATCAACGCGGCTTTGATGCTTTGAAAACTAATGGTGGCAATGGCAATGAAAACGGCCAGGATGGCCGCAACCACAAACATCCACCAATTGATTTCAATATGATAGGCAAAGTTCTGCAGCCACAGATTCATGGCGTAATAGGCTAATGGTGAAGCAATAACAATCGCTATCATCACCAATTTCAAAAAGTCTTTTGACAGCAATGCCGTAATGCCCGCCACCGAAGCGCCTAAAACTTTACGAATGCCAATTTCCTTCGTGCGAATTTCGGTCGTAAAGGTGACCAAACTGAAAAGCCCCAAACTTGACACCAAAATCGTTAGAAAGGCAAAAGCATTGAACAAAACCATCATCAGGCGGTCTTTTTCATACTGTTCTTCAATGGTTGTATCTAAAAAAGAATACTCAAAAGGGTCGTAAGGAAAATGTTGTTGCCATACTTTCTTCACCATTGCCAAATGTTCAGCTTTGGTTTTCAGCATCAGATTATTGGGTGGGGTACTATTATAAGCCATGACCAGCGGCTTTACCAAATTGTGCAACGAGCGATAATGAAAGTTTTTGACTACTCCTATAACTTTGCCCTTTTTGCCAAATCCTTCCATTGATTGGCCGAGAGGTTGCTTCCAGCCACTCATTTTGACAAATGCTTCATTGATCAGAAAGCCACCTTTTTTGTCGGAAGTATTGGAAAGCATTAAGTTGCGACCTGCGATTATTTTCATGCCAAGCAACGGCACATAATGTTCATCTATGAAAGAATAATAAACCATGATCTCCCTTCTTTTACCGGTGGAGGTAAAGATTGCGGGCCCTATGGAAGCAGGCTCAAGACCTGAACTGACGGTAATGTCTTGAATTTGGGGATATTGACGTAGTGTGGCGGCCAATGCGTACCCTTTGGTTTTGGCCAGAGAATCAGCAGGTAATTGCACGGTCAGCACATGATTTTTGTCAAAGCCCGGGGAATGAGTTTGCAAAAAATCCATTTGTCGATAAATCACCAGTACGCCTACGATCATCCCAACAGCCAATACAAATTGAAATACTGTAATACTTTGACGCAGCCAAACGGCTTTGCCGGTTCCGATAACTGACCCTCGAAGTGCTTCGGCCGGGCGGAAAGCGGAGACAATAAAGGCGGGGTAGAGGCCGCCCAGAAGCGTAGTAATGCCTAGCCCCAGCACGATCCATATGCTGATTTCCAACAAAGTAGTTTGAAGTTTTATTGCCAATAAATCATTCAAAATAGGAATGGCGATCTGTAAAAGCAACACACTGAAAACTACGGAAAGCGTGCTTATGAGCAATGATTCAAACAAAAATTGCCGAATCAATTGTGCTCTGAATGCACCGTTCGCTTTTCTGATGCCCACTTCTTTGGCACGTTCGGTGGCGCGAGCCGTGAGCAGACTGATGTAATTAAGCAATGCGATCACCAGTACAAACGCGGCCAAAAAAGAGAAAAGATAGCTGTATTGTTTGTCGCCTTTGGGTGTGTCATCCAGTTTTCCCTGACTATAATGGACATCGTTCAGCGATTCTGTTTGGAACTCCAATGAATACCCTTCATCGCCCATTTGTTTCAATTCAGGCTGTATATAGCGCTGACTAAGGACGTTTAAATTTTTCTCAAATGCTTTTAAATTCGTTTCCCTCCGTAGTAAGACATACGTAAATGTCGAGATGTCATCCATTATCCACGTTTTGACTTTTGAAAAGTCATGTGATAACAAAGCGTTGATTTTCAGGTCGGTATTAGAAGGCAAAGGAGCCAAGACGCCCGTGATCTGATAAAGCACTTTGTTGATTTTAAGCGTTTGACCTACGACGTTGTTATGTCCAAAGTATTTTTTTGCCAGCGCCTCCGTAATCACTGCGGTGTTGGGTTGAGTCAATGCTCGATTCATGTTGCCTACCACCAATGGATACGAAAATACCTCAAATATGGCTTGGTCTGCATAAAACACATCATCCTCATTAAACAGCTTGTTTTTCTGCTGAATAGTAGCGGCAATAGAATGAAAACGCACTGCTTTTTCTACTTCGGGATAATCGCGATTGAGAAAAGAGGCTAAAAGAGCCGGAGTGCCGGCCACTACAATAGGGTCTTCAGGCGTTTTCAGGAAAGAGGTGATTCTAACAATTCGGTCGGCATGTTTGTGAAACCCATCATACGTCAGCTCATGGCGCACGTACAAAGACATCAACAAACAGGCCGCCAAGCCAACGGCCAATCCAAGGATATTGATACTGCTGTACAATTTATGCCGCCAAAGGCTTCTTAATGCGATTTTAAAATAGTTTCGTAGCATGGATTTTAGGTTTCTTGATAATACGTAGGGGCAGGCCCGCTGCGGTTATTCTGATTTTAGGGATTTTACAGGATTCATCAGTGCAGCTTTGATACTTTGAAAGCTGACCGTCAGGATAGTAACAGACACGACCAACAGCGCCGTAACCACAAAAACCCACCATTCGATGTCAACTTTATAAGGGAAATCTTTCAACCAATTCGTCATTACATACCAGGCAACGGGTGAAGCGATCACCAAAGCAACCAACACAAGTCGAACGAATTCAAAAGAAAACAAACCTACGATCTGACCAACGGAAGCACCCAATACCTTGCGAATTCCTACCTCTTTTGTTTTTGATTCCGCCATAAATGTTACGACACCATACAAACCCAAGCAACCAATAAAAATGGCAATGCCCGCCAACAACCGAAACAGGGAATACATGCGCTCTTCGTTTTTGTAGAAGTTGTCCAGTCTTTGGTCCAGAAATTCGTATTTGAAGGCAAAATCAGGAAAAGTGGCATTCCAGTTTTTTTCAACTTCGCTGATGAGTCGACTGATGGATTGGGTACCTCCTTGTTGGGTTGCCAATTTAATGCCCAGTGAATGGTAAGCACTGCGGCGCGTAGTCAATACACAAGGGTTTGTTTCCTCATGCAGCGAGAACGTATTAAAATCTTTGACCACACCAACGACCGGTCGTTTGGTATTTCCGCCGCCGCCAATGGCCAAATACTTACCAATAATTTGGTTCGGGTTCCGAAGTCCTAATTTTTTTATCAATGACTCGTTGACGATAAGCTCGCGCATCGTGTCACCCGGCATATACATGCGTCCCGCGATCAGTTTCAGGCCGTAGGTGTTAATGTAAGAGGTATCGGCAAAACGCATTACGATTCCAAAATCTTCGTCTTTATCGGCGTTGTCAACCCGAACTCCCGACCACCAATTGCCGTCGGAAGAAGGTATTGAAATGCCATAACTCAACGACTTTACATTGGGTAAGGCGGCTATTTTGTTTCTCAACGTTTCCAGTTGTCCGGGTTTTTGCTCGGGTATATTGACCGTCAACACTGCCTCTTTGTTATACCCCAGATCGGCCGTTCGTACGTACGTCATTTGATTGTACGCGATAATGGTGCCGATAATGAGCATTTGCGAAATGGCAAACTGAAACACGATCAAGCCCCGGCGGAGCGTCAGTTGCTTTCCGCCGGTCATTTTCATTTTACCTTTTAACGCCAGAATAGGTTGGTAGCCCGACAAAACCATTGCCGGATAAAACCCTGCCAAAACGGTAGTTACTAAAGCCAAGATAAGTACAAAACCAATGACTGTAGGGTCAGATAATACCAATGCGTCCGCTTTAATATCCAACAATCCGGCTACATAAGGCATTGACAAATAGGCCAATAAAAAAGCTAAGCTGACAGCTAACGTTGTTAATAAACCTGTTTCACCCAAAAATTGCCGCACCAATTGCATTCTTGAGCTGCCCATTACTTTTCGCACACCCACCTCTTTGGCACGCCGTATGGCTTGCGCCGTGGCCAAATTGATAAAATTAACGCAGGCTGTGATCAAAATAAACAGCCCAATGAGCGCCATTGCCCAGATCATTTGCTTGCTGACGGTGCGCCCGGCGGAGTTGCCCGTGCGGGTATCGGTATGGATATTGGTCAGTGGTTGTAATTCAAATACAAACTTTTTGGCTTGTTCCGCTTCCATGTGTTTTTGTACAAAAGGTATCAGGCGTTTGTCTACCTGCGTTGCGGTCAGGTTTTCCGGCAATGCCATGTAGATCTGAGCGCCGCTGTAGGTAGAGCCCCAATCGTCCCACCCTCCGTTGGCTCCGTATTGTTTCAGTGAAGCAAACGACAACAAAACTTCAAAAGGCAAACTACTCGTCGCCGGAGGGTTTTCCACCACGCCCGTTACAACGAAATCCATCTTGTTTTCGACCCGAATGGATTTGCCTACCGGGTCAACGTTGCCGAAATATTTATGAGCTGCACGTTCCGAGAGCACTGCGGTGTTTGGATTGTTGACAGCGGTTTGGGGTTTTCCTTCTTTCCATTGATAATCAAATAATCGGAAGTATTCCGGTTCCACAAACGCAACAACCCCGCCTTCTTCCTGAAACTTATTGGCTTTTTTGTCATTCACTCTAATCAAAGCGCCATACAACTCATAAGCCATGGTCACTTGATTTTTGATCTCGGGAAAATCTGTACGCAGAGCGGCTAAACCGGGCAAGGGAACACCCGTATTGCGACCATCATCTTCTGAATCTTTGGAATAAGAGGTGAGGCGGTAAATATGATCGGCCTTGGCGTGGTGACGGTCGTAGCTCAATTCATACCGAATGGCCAAAAACAGCATCAGGCAACAAGCCAGCGCAAAGGTCAACCCGGCAACATTAATAATAGTGTAATTCCAACTGCGCTTTAGCGCACGGAAGGTAATGGTGAAATAATTTCTCAGCATGGCTTTTTAATTTTTGCAACCAAATAGGCACATAGGGTACATAGTTTGAACTTCGTTCATTTCTTTTCTATGTGCCCTATGTGCCTATGTGGTTGCACTATTCTGATTTTAACGATTTTACGGGGTTCATTAATGCCGCTTTGATACTCTGAAAACTCACCGTCAGGAAGGCAATTCCGACAGCTAAGAGGGCCGTAGCCACAAATATCCACCACGGAATACCAATGCGATAGGCAAAGTCGCTGAGCCATAGACTCATGGCGTACCATGCAACGGGAGAGGCAATAACAATGGCGATCACTACCAGTTTGATGAAATCTTTGGATAAAAGCGTAACCACGCTGCCCACGCTTGCGCCCAATACTTTTCGGATGCCGATCTCTTTGGCGCGTTGCTCGGCGGTATAAGTAGCCAAGGCAAACAAACCCAAACAGGAAATGAAAATGGAAATAGCCGCAAAAATCAAAAACAAGGTGCGTTGCTTTTGCTCGGCTTGGTATTGGTCGTTAAAACGTTCATCCAAAAAGGTGTATTCAAACGGATTGTTGGGGAAAAACTGCTTCCAAACCTTTTCAACGTGCGCAATGACCGACGGCAAATCGCCCGTTTTGGCACTGATCGACAACCGGCTGCGCCAGCCACGTTGCATGAACATGACCATCGGTGCAATTTTCTGGTGCAACGACTCGAAATGGAAATCTTTGGTAACTCCCACGACCTGCCCATCACGATTGCCGTATTTGAAACGTTGACCAATGGCCGCTTCATTGCTTTGCCAACCAATGGCTTTTACGGCCGCTTCGTTCAAAATAAAATTGGTGGTATCAGCCCCAAAATTCCGCGAAAAATCCCGACCTGCGGCCATTTTGATTTCGTAGGTACTGATGAAATCGTAATCCGTTGAAAGTCCTTTGATCTCGGTCTTGACGGGAGTGGTCGAATCGCCTTTGGTAACCGAAGCACCCATCGAATCCAGTAAACGGATGGTAGGAACGCGTGAGGAATGTGCTGCGTTGGTAATGCCCGAGTGTTGCTTGAGTTTTTGTTTCAAGGTTTCAAAATCAGCTTCCGAACTTCTAATGCCTGACATCACCAGAATCTGCTCTTTTTTGTAACCCGTTTTTTGGTTCATCATAAAATCAAGCTGATTGTAGACAATACTCGTACAAATGATCAATGTACAGGCAATGGCGAACTGCGTGATAACCAATACCTGCCGTAATTTTCCATTTTTGAGCGCATTGACAATACTTCCTTTCAGCACTTGAATGGGTTGGTAAGCGGTTAGGAAAAAGGCGGGGTAACTTCCTGCCGCAAGGCCCGTAAGTAAAACCGCTAACGTAGCAGTCAATAAAAATTGCCCGCTGAATAATTTCGTGAAAGAAAGACTTTTGTTGGTAAAATCATTGAGCGAAGGAAGCAATGAAGCGGTAGCAAGTAATGCCAAAACCAAGGCGAAAAACGTCACCAAAATAGATTCACTCAAAAACTGACCGATCAGCTGTTGGCGTAATGCCCCCACAGCTTTGCGCATTCCGACTTCTTTGGCGCGACTTGCCGAACGAGCCGTTGCCAAATTCATGTAATTGATACAGGCAATGAGCAAAATGAACAACGCAATGGCCGAGAAAATGTAAACGTATTTGATGTCGCCGCCGGGTTCAATTTCGTAATCCAAATGTGAATAAAGGTGAATATCAGGCACTTTTGTCAAGTGCAACTCCGAAGTTTTAGAGCCTTTTAAGCCGCTGCTTGATTGGGGCAAATGTTCGTCCAAAAAGGCAGGGAAAGTTTTTTCGAGTTTGGCCGGGTCATAGTTTGGCGGAAGTAAAAAATACGTGGCAAAATTGTTTCCGCCCCAATCCTGACGCATATTTTCTGCCCCGTACAGGCGTTCATCGTTGAGCGAAACGGCCGAAAGCAGCGCGTTGGGGTGAAAGTGAGATTGTGAAGGAAGCGGTTCGAAAACCCCCGTTACTCTAAAATCGTATTGATTGTTGAATTTAACAAGTTTGCCTACGGGGCTTGCCGTTCCAAAATATTTTTCAGCCAAGGGTTTCGTCAAAACAATCGTAAACGGATCTGAAAGAGCTTTGTCAGAATTTCCTTCCAATAGCTTGAAATCAAATACTTTGAAGACATTTTCCTCGGCAAAAAACAGTTTTTCTTCCGTATATTTTTTCTCTAAATTATCGGGCAAACGCATGGTTCCATCGTATTCCAGCAAACGCGTTATTTGCTCGGCTTCGGTAAAATCATTTTTAAGATGCGGGAAAAAAGCAGGTGCTATCGTGCCCAACCGCAGACTAATTTGACCATCAGAAGATTTAAAATAACGCGAAACCCGATAAATGCGGTCGGCATTTTTGTGGAAACGATCATAGCCAAGTTCATCGGTCACGTAGAGTGCGATGACCAAAAAACTTGTGAGCCCCAAGCTCAGACCGGCAATGTTAATAAACGTAAAGCCTTTGTGTTTCAAAAGGTTACGAAAGGCGATTTTGAGATAGTTGCGTAGCATGGTTTTTAAATGGTAGGGGCGGGGCTTGCCTCCGCCCAATTCGACGTATTGGGACAATGTAACCGGGCAGACGCGAGGCCTGCCCCTACGTTACTCCGTTTTTAATGATTTCACCGGATTCACCAGTGCGGCTTTGATACTTTGGGTACTGATGGTGGCAAGGGCAATGACTAACGCCAAGACGCCTGCCGCCGTAAACATCCACCAGCTCATTTCGATCTTATAGGCGAAATTGTTCAGCCAGTTGTGCATGATATAATACATGACCGGCCAGGCAATGAGGTTGGCAATGCCCACCCACAGCACAAATTGCTTCGAAATGGTAAAGACAATTTCTGCCAAAGAAGCGCCCAATATCTTTCGGATACCGATCTCCTTGGTGCGCTGCTCGGCCACCAAAACCGCAAGGCCAAACAAACCCAGACAGGCAATGAAAATGGCCAAAAACGAAAAGACGGTGGCAATGACACTGACTTTTCGTTCTGTTTCATAGAGTCGGGCCAGATTTTGGTCCAGAAAATTATAGCGGCATTTTTCCTCTTGGGTAAACGCGTGCCAAGTGTCTTCGATGTATCTAAGCGTGGCAGAGGCATTGTCGGGATGAATACGAATGTTTAAAATGCTCGAAGCCTGCCGGACGGCGCTCAAATGAAAAATCAACGGGCGAATTTCTTTGTGCAGCGATTCATAATTGAAATCTTTTACCACACCCACCACCGTGTACGTTTTGGATTCACCGCCATCGCTGATTTTGGTAATGGTTTTGTTGAGTACGTCGGTGGTGCGGCATTCTTTGAGAGCCGCTTCATTCATAATGACGGCCGTACTGTCGGTCGAAAATGCATTCGAGAAGAATCGCCCTTGGGTTAATTGGAGGTCAAAGGTTTTGATAAAATCATAGTCAACGTCCAGAAATTGAAACAAAATGGGGTCCGTTCCTGAGCGTTTGTTAAACAAATAACCGCTCCCCGGAATGCCCGGCGAAAACATGAGAGAGGCATTGGTGACGGCCGTGATCTTAGGGTTTTTCAACAATTCCTCTTTAAACACTTTGATCTTATCGCCGAGCACAACGGCATTGTCAATGGAAAGCAAATGGTCTTTCGAAAAACCCAGATCTTTGTGTTGGATATAACTTAGCTGACTGCGGATGACAATCATGCCGATGATGAGCGAGATCGAAATGGCGAATTGAGTGATAACGAGCACATTTCGCAGCCATAATTTGCGCTTTTTGACCCCCGATTTTAAAATTTCGATCGGCCTGAACGACGACAGGACAAACGCAGGGTAGCTGCCTGCCAGAAAACCCACCGCCAGCGTAAAGAATAGGAGGGCAGGAATCGTGTAACTGTTCTTTGTGAGCTCCAGCGTGAGTTGTCGGTTGGCGAGCGCGTTGAACTCCGGCAGCACCAACCGCAGAAGGACAAGAGAAAAAAGAACCGCGATCGCCGTCATCAGTACGGATTCTGTGATAAACTGACCGATCAGGGTGGACTTTTTGGAACCGAGTGCCTTTTTGATTCCTACTTCTTTGGCGCGCTTTTCACTGCGGGCGGTGCTTAAATTCATGAAATTGATACAAGCGATCAATAAAATAAACAAAGCCACAGCCCCAAAAATATACACGTAGGTTACATCGCCGGTCTTGAGGTTGCCCCATTCCGTATTGCTGTCGATGCCGTACTTGGTTTTAGAGTAGAGGTAAATGGAGGTTAAAGGTTGCAGGCGAAAATCATACGCGTTGCCTTTGGTCAAAAACTGCTCCAGCGAGACCCCAAGAGCCTTTTCCACCTGCGGCCCAACGTAGTCCTTCACTGTTTTTTGCATTTTCAGCGCCAAAACGGAGGCCTGTGCTCCTTCTTTTAAGACAATATATGTGGTATAATGAAGGTCGAGCCAATAGTTGCTGTTGGCTTCTGGATAGGTAGACATTGACAAAAGAGCATCGCAGCGAAAGTGGGATTTGGGCGGGAAATCTTTCATCACACCCGTGATCAGAAAAGACCGACGACCGTCGACAAGAAACGATTTACCAACGGGGTTTTCGTTGCCAAAATACCGATTGGATGTCTTTTCGGTCAATACAATGCTGTTTGGTTGATTCAGTGCTGTCTGCGAATTGCCGTACAGAAAAGGAAAAGAAAAAACGGAGAAATAGGTGGAATCGGCGGTATAGATACTGCGTTCGCGGAAGGTCTTGTCTTTGTACCGAAAATGAAAGGTGCCAAAATAACCAATACGTGTATAAGCATGCACTTCAGGAAAATCCTTTAACAGGGTAGCCCCCAGAGCAGCGGCCGATTTGGAGTTGTTGGTTTCTTTGCCGTTAATGTCCGAATGCACATAGACCCGGTAAATCCGGTCGGCATTTTTATGAAAACTATCATAACTCAGTTCGTCGAGAATAAACAACGACAATAGAATAAAACAGGAAATGCCCAGCGCCAGTCCCAGAATGTTTATCAATGAAAAAACCTTGTTGTTTAACAGGCTTCTAAAGGCGATTTTGAAATAACTGCGTAACATAGATTTATTGGGAAAAAGGGAAAAGGAAACACGGAACATGGAAAAAGGACGGAATCGCCCGCGGTCCGCCGCCGTAGTGCGATACGGAGAAAGAAATACGTTTTCCGTTCTCTAACATTTCATTCCGTCTTCAATGATTTCACCGGATTCACCAGTGCGGCTTTAATACTGTGAAAACTGATGGTAAACAAGGCAACAGCCACCGCGAGCAGTCCCGCCAAAGCAAAAACCCACCACTGAATAGTAATACGATACGTAAAATCGGCCAACCATTTGTCCAAAAAATAATAAGCGATTGGGCTGGCAATCAGGATAGCGACGAGGATAAGTTTGAGAAAATCGGCAGACAAAAGAGCCACGACACTTCCCACACTTGCACCCAATACTTTGCGGATACCGATCTCTTTGGTACGTTGCCGCACCACAAACGCGATCATGCCAAATAAACCGAAACACGACAGGAAGATCGCCACGCCGGCAAACAAGCCGATGAGCGATGCAAAGCGACTTTCTTCGCTGTAACTATCAGCGATGGACTCGTCCAGAAAACTGTGTTCAAATACCTTTTCCGGAAAAAATTCTTTCCACGTTTTTTCGATAAAAGCCAACGTAGCGGGTGTGTTGGCGGTGGCGATTTTAATCCCGAATTGAGAAAATGTACCCGGACTCACTTCCATCAACAAAGGCGAAAGACCGGTACGGAGGTTTTCGGTATGAAAATCATTGACGACTCCCACCACTCGGCCTTTCTTGCCGCCACGTTCAATATTTTGTCCAATGGCAGCCTGTGGCGATCCAAAATGCAGCGCTTTTACGGCTTCGTTATTGATGATAAATCCTTCCAAATGATCGGTTCCGTACGTTTTGTCAAAATCGCGGCCGGCCACTATTTTCAAATCAAAGGTTTTGACAAAGTCGTAATCTACCGAAATAGCAGGAAGAACTACACCATCTTCAATCCTGATCTTATCGGTAGCCACGGGATGACGTGCATTGCCCGTTCCCGGTAGATTAGAGGCGAGTGTTACGGCTTTGACGGAAGGGTTTTGCAACAGTCGTTCTTCAAAAGCATTCGTCCGATTGCGTAATTGTTGGTCGCCCGGCGAAAACAAATTGTTCATATTTTGACTGAACAACGGGACGGAAAGCGTCATATCGCGGTTGAAGCCAAGAGGGCGATTTTTCAGGTAATCGATTTGCCGCAATACAATGCCCGCTCCCGCCAAAAGCGCCACCGCCACCGTGAATTGCAGCGTAATAAGGCTTTTGGTCAGCCAATTGCCGCCTTTTCCTTTGCCCGTAGCCGTTCCTCGAAAAATATCTGTGGCTTTGAAACGCGAAGCAAATACCGCCGGATAAATTCCTGCCAATAAGCAGGCCATCGCAAATACTCCGAAAAATAACAAGAGCATTTCCGCATTTTGGCCAAAAGAGAAATTAGGTTTGCGCCCAAAAAAGGTTTCCATTTGGCCCAGAAACTGTTTTGTAAGCAGCAACGCCAGCAAGAAAGCCGGTAATCCCAATAAAAAAGTTTCGGTCAACAATTGCCGAATGATTTGCCACGATTGCGAGCCCAATACTTTTCGTACGCCCACTTCTTTGGCGCGGCTTAATTGGGCGGCGGTGCTAAGGTTTACAAAATTGACAATGGCAATGGCGAGAATAAGCAGCCCAATGAGCGCAAACAGTTGCAAAAATTCAGGATTAGCCGTAGGGACAACCTCCCCCTGAACGGTTGATTTTAAGTGAATGTCGCGGACAGGAAAGAGCGCAAATTTTTGTTTGCCCCGCATTTCCTTCATGCCGTTTTTTAGCACAAAATCCTTGAATCGGGCATTGACAGAAGCGGCTTTAGCGCCTTTTTTCAGCAACACATAGGTAGTAGCATAAGACGCCAATTTGTTGTTTTCAATGACTTGCAGTATTCCTGCACGGGCAAAATCAGGTTCCACATCGGCGATATTGCGGAAAGGGGCCAGAAAATCAAAGGTAAAATGGGAATTTTCGGGCATGGCGCGCACCACTCCGCCCACGGTAAAAGGCCCGCGATTGGCCAACATCAATTGTTTTCCCATGCAATCTTCCTTACCAAATAATCGCAGGGCCGTTTTGTCGGTCAATACAACCGAAAATGGCGTATGCAGCGCCCGGTCAGGGTCGCCTTGCAGGGTTTCAAAGCCAAAGACCTGCATAGTTGTGGAGTCGGCAAAAAAAGCATTTTCTAGTTCAAACTCACGGTCTTTGCCGGGTATTCGCACGCTGATACTTCGGGGATAAAACCGAGTGGTTTGCTCAATTTCGGGAAAATGAGCGGGTAACATCGGTGCAAAAGGCGCAGGAGAACGCGTGATGGTAAACGCACTGCCCGTAAAATTGAGCTCATAATTCAGCCGATAAAGCCGTTCAACCGTAGGGTAGTGCCGGTCGTAAGAATGTTCAAAACGATACCAAATGAACGTCAGGAAGCAAAACGTCAGCCCCAACGCCAATCCTGCAAAATTGACGAAAGAAAAGAGGGCATTTTTACGTATTTGCCGCAAAGCGATGTTGAAATAGTTTCGGATCATAGTTTTCTTTTTTGGAACAGGGAAAAACGGAGAACGGACGGGGTCGCCCGTGCAACAAGGAAAGAGGAAAGCCCGTTTTCCGTTCTCCCCTTATTCCTTTTTCCCAATTCTACTCAGATTTCAATGATTTTACCGGATTCATCAGCGCGGCCTTGATGGATTGGGCGCTTACGGTCAGTAAAGCAATGCTGACGGCAACAACTCCGGCCAGTACAAATACCCACCACTGAATCTCCATGCGGTACACAAAATCTTTGAGCCATTCATTCATGGCATACCAGGCAATGGGCGACGCTATCACGATGGCAACCAACACAAGCTTTAAGAAATCTTTTGATAACAACGCTGTGATACCTAACACAGAAGCACCCAGCACTTTACGAATACCGATCTCTTTGGTGCGCTGAGCGGTTGTATAGGCCACCAAACCGAATAAACCCAAACAAGCCAACAGAATAGCTAAACTCGCAAAGACCGTGAATACGCGGCTGATGCGGTTTTCGTTGGAGTACATTTGATTGTATTCTTCGTCGAGGAAAGTATAGCTGAACGGGCGGTGCGGGGCAAGTGTTTTCCATTTGTTTTCCATGAAAGAAAGCGTTTGCGGAATATTATTGCCCGTCATTTTGACCAACAATACATTTCCCCAAGTGACCGGAAAAATGCCCAACGAGCCGATGGGCTGTTTCATGGAAGCAAAGTGAAAATCGCGAAAAACCCCCTTGATCTCTCCCACACGACCGCCCAATTTTATCTTTTTGGCAACGGCTTCCTGCGGCTTCCAACCCAATTGTTTGGCCAACGTTTCATTCACCAAAAACCGATAATCACTTTTGGCATCATCTTCGTCGTTAAGCAATTTTATGTCGGCCTCGGTGAGGTCGCTGCCCGCAATGATCTTAATGTCTAGGGTTTTGGCCAGATCTTCATCGCCCGGAAACGCCGTGATCATTTTCTGAACCGGATTAGAAGTACCAACGGTTTCAACGCCGTCGCCCCATTGAATGAAGGTGGGTGTTTCGTACGCCAAGGCAAGATTTTTAATGTTAGGATTTTGGCGAAATTCGTTTTTAAGCGTCTTCAGGTTTTTGGTAATACGCCCATCCATCGGCAAGGCAACAATGTGCTCTTTGTCGTATCCCAACTTCTTGTTCTGGATATAATTCATTTGATTATTCACCACCAACGTACTCACGATCAGGAACACGGAAATAATAAACTGCAGGACGATCAGCGATTTACGCAATAACAATCCCGAAGCCGTATTTTTAAAAGCGCCTTTCAAGACCTTAATAGGCTGAAAGTAAGTCAGCGCCAACGCGGGATAACTGCCCGCCACAAAACTGACGAGCAACCACACAGACACCAATGCCAGAATTCCAACGGGTTGAAAGAGAACCTGTAATGAAAGTTGACGCTCAGAGAGTTGATTGAATAAAGGAATAAAAGCCGCCGCCGCCAATAAACTCAACAACAACGCGCCCAATGTCAGCACCAACGACTCACTCAAAAACTGCCAGAACAACTGCTTTCTCAGCGCTCCCAATACTTTCCGCATACCTACTTCCTTGGCGCGCTCGGTGGCGCGGGCGGTGGTCAGGTTCATGTAATTGGTGGCAGCAATGATCAAAATAAGGATCGCAATGACCAGAAAAATATACACGTAAGTAATGTCACCGGCGGCGCTCATGCCACCCTCGGCATCGGAATAAAGGTGAACTCTGGTGAGTGGTTCCATGAGGTAGGTCACAAAATTATTCCCTGTCATTTCGGTCTCGGCCGACTGCTTGCGCATGTACGCAGGAATCTTTGCCTCAAATGCCGGAATAGACGTCGAAGGGCGAAGCAAAAAGTAAGTGATGTAATTGGCATTCCACCACGTTTCGTTCTTGGCCGCCGAAAGAGAGATGAACGAAGCCACAAAGTCAAATTGCAATTGTGAATTGGAAGGAGAATCTTCAGCGATGCCCGTCACCAAATAATCGACTTTATCTTCCAAACGGATGATTTTGCCCACAGGGTCTTCGGTTCCAAAGTATTTTTTTGCGGTTGAAGTAGTCAAAACGACTTGATTGGGTGCATTAAGCACCGTTTTTGAACTTCCTTTCAATAATTTGAATGAAAATACGTCGAAGAAAGCAGAGTCAGCCCAGATAAAACGGGACTCATTAAACAACAGATCGCCTTTTTTCACCACCACCGTCCGTTGTGAAAGCGCCGGGTCGGAAACCCGAACAAAACCTTCCACCTCAGGAAAATCGCGCCGTATGGCCGGGCCGACTTTGGTACCTGTCATGACGGTTTTGTTGGAAGTGCCTTCTATGCTGTAATGCATTACTGCCCGCGCAATCCGAGAGCCGTTTTGGTGAAATTGGTCAAAACTCAGCTCATGCTGAATATAAAGCCCAATGAGCAAACAGGCCGTTAGACCGGCAGCGAGGCCAAAAATGTTGATAAGCGTAAACGACTTGTGTTTCCACAGGTTACGCAAAGTGGTTTTGAGGTAGTTACGTATCATATTGAGGGTTGCTTATTCACTTTTTAACGATATTACCGGATTCATCAATGCCGCGCGAATGGCCTGATAACTTACCGTCAAGACTGCAATTAATAGCGCGGCTAAACCTGCCACGCTGTACATCCACCAACTGATGGCGATAGGGTAGGCAAATCCTTCCAACCATTGGCTCATGGCCCACCATGCGGCGGGAACCGCGATCAGAAAAGAGATCAGTACCAACTTAAGGAATCCCTGCGACAGCAGCAAAATGATTTGCTGCACCGAAGCTCCCATCACTTTACGAATGCCTATTTCTTTGGTCTTGGTTTCGGCCATGTACGCGATCAGTCCAAACAGCCCTAAACAGGCGATCAGAATGGCCAATCCCGTAAAAACGCCGAAGACAATACCCGTGCGCTGTTCGCGTTGGTAGGCTTTGGCAAAAGATTCATCCAGAAAAGTATACGTGAACGGCGTGCCGGGCGCGTAGCTTTTCCATTGATTTTCGATGGTTGTCAACACTTTATCCACATTCTCACCACGCACTCGGGCCAATATGTATGAATTAGGTTCTTGATACGTTTTAGAAGAATGATGAAACAACGCGAACGGCGACATGACGTTGTGAACCGTAGTGATATCAAAATCTTTCACAACACCAATGACTTTAAAGCGCTGCATATTTCCGCCGGGATAATCTATGTATTTGCCTACGGGATCTTTCCAACCGATCTTCTTCACGGCGGCTTCATTCAAAATAACCGAAGTGGAATCGTTGAATTCTTTCGAAAAGTCGCGGCCTTTCGTGAGTTTAATGGCAAGGG
Organism: Runella sp.; assembly: GCF_965279615.1. Taxonomy (NCBI): domain Bacteria; kingdom Pseudomonadati; phylum Bacteroidota; class Cytophagia; order Cytophagales; family Spirosomataceae; genus Runella; species Runella sp. The sequence continues at coordinate 4,889,856 of NZ_OZ257252.1, forward strand.
TTTTGATAAACTCTTCGTCGGTCATGAATGAGTAAAGCGTCAGGTCTTTCGCAACCTGTTTGTCGCCCGTATGTTGTTGGGGAAGATAAAAATCGCCAAAGCCGCCGCTCAATGGCACATTGGTACTGATGGATGTATTAATAATGTCGGGATGGCGGGCAATTTCCTGCCTGAACGCTTCCTGACTCTGATCCAGTCGTTGTGCGTTGGGGATGATAATGACGTTTTCCTTTGTTAAGCCCAAGTCTTTGTTTTGCGTAAAACGCAGTTGCTGAAAAACAACGATCGTACAGATAATGAGCGCCGTAGAAACGGCAAACTGAAAGACGACCAAGCCATTGCGAACCACCAAATGACTGATACCCGTTTTGATGTTATTGGTTTTTAATACTTCAATGGGTTTAAAAGAAGTCAAATAAAAAGCGGGGTAACTTCCCGCGAGTATGCCCGTGCCAAGCATAAGCAACACAATAAATAACCCAAAACCACCTTCAAAAAGACTATTGAAAGCAATGGCTTTGCCGGATATTTGGTTGAACCAAGGCAGCGACACGGAGATAATGACCATCGCCAAAACTGTAGCCAAAAAGCTATACAACAGTGATTCAGACAAAAATTGCTTAATGAGACTGCTCTGAAAGGAACCGAGCGTTTTGCGAACGCCAACTTCTTTGGCCCGTTTAAGCGAACGCGCCGTGGAGAGATTCATAAAATTGACACAGGCCAACAGAATGATAAAGACCGCTACGATTCCAAACATATAGACTTGCTTGATGTCGCCGGTATTGTCATAAAATACACTCAGTTTGCCCGAACGAAGATGAACGTCTTGGAAAGGTTGCAGAAAGAATTCCCATTTACCGCCTTTTTTCACGAATTCGTCGTAAGGCTGCCCAATGCGATTGAACGCATATTGGGCGTGTTTGCGAACCATGGCGGGAAATTTGGCCTCCAATTGGCGAACACGCTCGGGATTTTGTGCGATTTTATCATTAAGCACTACAAATGTACTCACGTTCAGCCATACCCAACTCCAATCAAAATAACTGACCACCTTAACACTGCGAATAGGCACCAAAAAATCGAATTGCATCGAAGACTGGGTCGGAATATCTTTCAGCACTGCCGTAACCTTCCGAGGGCGTTCGCCGAATAAAAGCACCTGATTGATAGGGTCGCTGTCGCCGAAGTATTTTTTTGCCATTGTTTCAGTGATAACAACATCATCCGTGTTTTGCAGACAGGTAGAAGCATTGCCTTTTTGGAGCGCAAAATCAAAGATTTCCAAAAAATTGGAATCAACGGCCATGATATTCTTTTCATCAAAAAAATGGTCTTTTTTGCCATTTTGCTCATGACTTACCACCAGATCCATGATTTGAAAAGTACGTGTATATGTTTCTATCTCAGGGAATTCGGCCAGTAAGGTTTTGCCCGCAGGCGGCGGTGTGTAGCCGCCCAACAATTCTGAACCGCCAAAATTGCCGTCAATGTTAACCTGATAGATTTGCGGTGCTTTCTTAAAAGAAGTGTCAAAACGTAATTCGTCTTTGATAAAGAGCACGATCAACAGACAAACCGCCATTCCCACCGCCAAACCGGCGATGTTGATAAAGGAAAAAACCTTGTTGTTGACAAGGTTACGAAGGGCTATTTTGAAATAGTTCTGTAGCATGGTTTTTAGATTTGTTGATACACATAGGGGCGGGGGCTTGCCTCCGCCCTGATTGCGTCTGCTCTCTTCCAAGTAAGAGTGATTGGGGACGCGGATAGGGCGGAGGTAAACCCCGCCCCTACAGATTACTCTGTTTTCAATGATTTTACCGGGTCCATCAATGCTGCTTTAATACTCTGAAAACTGACCGTCAGCAACGCCACGCCGATGGTAAATAACCCCGCAATGGCAAATACCCACCAGCGCAGTTCAATTCGGTATTCAAAATCCTGCAACCATTGATTCATGGCGTACCAAGCAATCGGTGTGGCGATGACAATACCGATAATGACAAGTTTAAGAAAGCTGCTCGAAAGCAAAACGACCAAATTAGGCACCGAAGCTCCCAATACTTTGCGAATACCGATCTCTTTGGTGCGCAATTTCGACTCGTGCGCCACAACACCAAACAATCCCAAACACGAAATAATGATGGCTAAGCCCGAAAACGCATTCAAAATTTGGCTCATGGTGTCTTCTTTTTTGTAAAGCGAGGCCATTCTTTCATCCAAAAAAGTATAGCTGAAAATGGTGTTGGGCGCTACTTTTTCTACGGTTGTTTTTAAGAAATCAATGGTTTGCGGAACATTGCCGGCCGCAATTTTGACCAACATATTTCCCGACCAGGCGGGTTTGTATTCCAATACCAGTGGTTCCACCTGACTGTGCAGCGAAGCAAAGTTGTAATCTTTGACCACGCCCACTACTTTTCCCTGCAATCCCATCGTGTTATTGACGATAACGGAGCCGACGGGATTTTTCAGTTCCAGTGCTTTTGCCGCTTTTTCGTTGATAATGAACGAAGCCGAGTCGTTGAATTGACGTGAAAAATTTCGGCCTTCTTTTAAGGGAATGTTCAACACCGTTAAGTAATCTTCATCAATACGACTTACTTTAAAAGAAGGAAATTCTTTGTTAGCAGGAGGATTCAGCGGTGTGACGGATTCTACACTGAGGTCGTCACCGATCAAATTAGACGATTGCCCTACGGCTATTACGTTGGGATTGCGGGTGAGTTCATTTTTGAAAACCGCCGCATTCTTCAATACTTTTTCTTTGAAACCTCCGTACAGTTTTATTGCCACCACCTGCTCTTTATCAAATCCTAACTCTTTGTTTTTGAACAACTTCATTTGTTGATAAATGAGAATCGTTGAACTGATCAGAAAGCCTGACACAACGAACTGAAGCACGATCAGGCTTTTCCGCAGTAGAGTAGCGGACGATTTAGGAAGCTTGTCAGACTTAAGCGACGCGATAGGGTCGAATTTGGCAATGAACAACGCCGGAAACACGCCCGACAATAATCCGACGAACAGGATCATAGTCACCATGATCGACAAATTGGCAGGTTGAAGTATCTCCCAGCCCGAAAGCTCTTTGCCCGCCATTTCATTATAAAAAGGAATTACCAAGCGATACAGGCCAATGGCTAACACGCCTGCAATAGTTGTTAGAATAAAGGCTTCCCCCAAAAACTGGGTAATGACTTGTGCTTTTTTAGCCCCCAGTGCTTTCCTCATTCCTACTTCTTTAGCCCGTCTGAGGGCCTGCGTGGTGAAAAGATTGATGAAGTTGACACAGGCAATGATCAGGATCAGAATTTCGACGGCGATAAAGATATACACGTACAAAATACTGCTGTTCGGCCCCATCTCCTGGATCAGATTTGATTTGAGGTGGATATCGGTCAAAGGCTGAAGGCGAGCGGTGGCGGCAAATTCAGCAACCTGTTTTTTCTCATCTGCGTTGTTGGGTTGATAAAATTTGACGTAAAAATCCTTCAATCGTTTTTCGATTTTCGGAGCATCATTCGGGTCTTTGAGCAAAATATACGTCCATCCAAACATCCAACCGCGATTGCTCGTCCAGTTTTCAGGAACGTTTTTATAAAAAGTGGGCATCGAAGCCAAGTAATCAAATTTAAGGTGGCTGTTAATAGGCAGATCATCAACGACGGCCCGAACCCATAATTCTTCTTTGTTGTCAAAGGTCAATTTTTTGCCGATGGGGTCCTGTTTTCCAAAAAACTTCTCCGCCATGCTTTTCGTGATCACCACCGAAGAGGGTTCTTTCAGCGCTTTAAAAGCGTTACCGTGAATGGGTTTCAGGTCAAAAATCTCTACCACCGAAGAGTCCGCAAAAAATCCGGTGGTTTCGGCCTGTTTATCAGGGCCATAATTGGTGATCTGAGAGCCCCGGCCTGAAAAACGTCCTGCACTCTTGATCTCGGGAAAGTAGTTTTTCAGTTCTCCCGCCAACGGGGGTTGTGATTTTGACCACTCTGTCGTGACCATTCGGAAAATGCGGTCATGTTTGGGAAAGTCTTTTTCGTAGCTTAATTCTTCCTTGATATGCAGCGTGAGCAGCAGGCCGCAGGAAAGCCCCAAAGCCAAACCAACAAGATTAAAAGAGCTGTAAACCTTTTGTTTGAAAAGGTTGCGGAGCGCAATTTTAAGGTAATTCCGGATCATGGCGCTAAGGGAAATAGAGGTTATGCCGGTAATTTCTCCAAATGATATACCGGAACAATAAGTATTTGGTAAATAGGGGGTTATGTTTTATTAGGGCAATAAATATGTCCGTAAACGGACACGTTTGGGTTCATTTGCGGACAGGTGATTTATGTGTTCCGGGCTTCCTCTATCACCAAAGTAAAAGGCCTTTCATTGTATTTTGCCTGCCTGCAACTACCTTTGAATCATTGTTCTAACTTCATTGACCTATTGCTATGAAACAGACTGTACTTATGCTGGTATCAGCAATTTATTTAACCGCCTTTGTGCCGATGGATACAATTTCTCAAAATCCCTTTTTCAGTAACTATACTACTCCTTTTGGTGTGCCGCCTTTTGCTCAGATTAAAAATGAGCATTTTGAACCGGCTTTTATCGAAGGAATGAAGCAACAGGCTGCTGAGATTGCGGCTATTACCGCTCAAAAAGAAGCGCCGACGTTTGCCAATACGATCTTGGCGCTGGAAAACAGCGGTGATTTGTTAGACCGCGTTGGAACGGTATTTTTCAATTTCAACAGCGCTAATACGAGCGATGCCATCCAAAAAATTGCACAGACACTTTCGCCCAAATTGTCTAAACACCGTGACGATATTCAACTTAATGCTGAATTGTTTAAGCGTGTCAAAACCATTTATGACCAACGCACCGGTTTAAAGCTAACGGGTGAACAACTGACATTGCTCGAAAAAACGTACAAAGGCTTTGTCCGCAGCGGAGCAGCTTTAGGTGCAGATAAACAGGAGCGAATGCGCAAAATAAACGAAGAATTGTCTTTGTTGACGTTGAAATTTGGTCAAAATTTACTGGCTGAAAACAACAACTATACATTAGTTGTTGAAAACCGGGAAGACTTGAGCGGGTTGCCTTCTTCGTTGGTAGCCTCGGCAGCAGATGATGCCAAAAAACGCAAAATGGAAGGAAAATGGGTATTTACGTTGCAGAATCCCAGCATCATGCCTTTTCTGCAATACGCCGATAACCGTTCTTTACGCGAGAAAATTTTTAAAGCGTATCTTGAGCGGGGAAATCATAACGATGCCTTCGACAACAAAACCATCATGACCAAAATAGTGGCGTTGCGGGCTGAAAAAGCAACGTTGTTAGGTTATGAAAACCACGCGGCCTACGTACTGGAAGAAAGCATGGCAAAAACACCTGCGAAAGTGAGTGCCTTATTGAATCAACTTTGGACCGCTACCGTACCCGTTACGAAACAGGAAGCTGCCGAGTTGCAGACATTAATGGATAAAGAAGGCAAAAATGAAAAGTTGGAAAGTTGGGATTGGAGATACTACGCCGAAAAACTTCGCAAACAAAAATACGACCTCGACGAAGAAGAATTGCGCCCTTATTTTTCATTGGACAACGTTCGTAAAGGAATCTTTACCCTTTGCCAAAAACTCTATGGACTGAAATTTGAAGCCCGCACTGATATTCCGGTATACCATGAAGAGGCGATGGCATATGAAGTAAAAGAAGCCAACGGCCAATCTGTAGGGGTGATATACATGGATTTTCACCCGCGCGCCAGCAAACGCGGCGGGGCTTGGATGACGAGCTACCGTGAGCAGGAAATGGAAAATGGCAAACGCATATTGCCGATAGTGTCTATTGTCTGTAATTTTTCACGTCCTGCCGGTAATGCACCTGCGTTGCTTAGTGTAGATGAAGTTCATACCTTCTTTCACGAATTTGGGCATGCCTTGCACGGATTGCTTTCTAATGTGAACTACGGAAGTTTGGCCGGTACATCGGTACCGCGTGACTTTGTGGAACTGCCTTCGCAGATCATGGAAAACTGGTCTACGGAGCCTGAAATGATGAAATTGTACGCAAAACATTACCAAACAGGAGCCGTCATTCCCGAGGCGCTTATTGAAAAAATGAAAAAAAGCAGCCTTTTTAACCAAGGGTTTACCACGACTGAATATTTGGCGGCTTCGTTGTTAGACATGAGTTACCATACCTTAAAACCCGGCCAAACGCCGACGGATGTGTTGTCGTTTGAGAAAGAATCAATGGACAGGATTGGTTTGATCTCGCAGATTCCACCGCGCTACCGTACCACTTACTTTCAGCATATTTTCGCGGGCGGTTATTCTGCCGGTTATTACAGCTATATCTGGTCGGCGGTGTTGGATGCCGATGCGTTTGAAGTATTTAAACAAAAAGGTCTTTTTGACCAAAAATCAGCCCAATCGTTTCGTAAGAATGTATTGGAAAAAGGTGGAACCGATGAGCCCATGAAATTGTACCTGAATTTTCGAGGTGCTGAGCCTGATATAAAGCCGTTACTGCGTCGTCGGGGATTGTTGAAAGAGGCGAATTAATACCAAGTTACAGCTATCTCTTATAGTCATATCTTACAAAAAGCGGCAAAATAGAGCAGTTTTGCCGCTTTTTTATTGGATTTGTCCAATTATTGAGAGTTCGCTTCTGCTCTTTACTTTACACTTTGCCAAAACTTTTCATCAGCCAATTACGGCTGTCTATCCTTCCGAAACCGGTCTTTATCCTTTTTTACTTCTTCTCGGTTTGTTTCTGAGCCACTTTTGTACCGTTAAATAAACAAAGGCCATGAAACGGACAACTTTACTTCTTGCCATTACATTTTTCGCATTTACTTTATCAACGTCACTTCACGCTCAATTTCCAATGGGCGGAGCACCGGCTACAAAAGCAATTCCGGGCACTGCTACTGATCAAACTCCTAAAGGAAGTTCTAAGATCACAGGATTTGTGGTTGATTCATCGGTTACGAAAGCTGTTGAATTTGCCAATATCGCGCTTTACAACAAGGCAACCGGCAAAGCGGTAGACGGAACTGTTGCCGACGAAAAAGGAAAATTCGTCTTAACCAAAGTATTGGAAGGAGAGTATCGACTGCTTATTTCGTTCCTTGGGTTTAAGAATAAAACCATTGAAAATATCACCTTGGCCAAAGGGCAGGAACTTGATCTGGGCGTTATCAAACTCGGTGCCAATGTCCAGACACTCAATGAGGTAGTTGTGACAGGTCAAGCGGCTCTCATCGAAGAAAAAGTAGACCGTTTGGTGTACAATGCCGATAAAGATATTGCTGCCAAAGGTGGAGATGCCACCGATGTACTACGCAAAGTGCCTTTGCTGACGGTAGATTTGGACGGAAATGTCTCGCTCAGAGGTAGTCAGAATATTCGGGTTTTGATCAACAATAAGCCCAGTACGATCATTGCGAGCAGCGTATCGGATGCCTTGAAACAAATTCCTGCCGACCAGATCAAAACGGTTGAAGTAATTACCAGTCCATCAGCTAAATACGACGCGGAAGGTTCGGGTGGTATCATCAACATCATTACCAAGAAAAACAGTCTTCAGGGAATGAACCTCAACGTAGATGGAGGTGTCGGAAATCGAGGTTCGTCACTATCGCTCAACGGCAGTTACCGTAAAGGAAAAGCAGGATTTACCTTGGGTGGATTTGGCCGCGCCAACTACAATACCATTACCAAAACCAGCCTCGAACAAACCAGTATTGCCAACGGAATCACCACACTGACGCGTCAAACCGGCGACGGTAGCAGCAAAGGGCTGTTTGGACAATATAATTTAGGTTTTGATTATGATTTGGCCAAAAATCAAAGTTTGACGGCGGGAATACGTTACGGCGTGCGCAACTTTAGCAGCCAACAGGATCTGGTGACGAAGTTGTTTACTAACGGAATTACGGGAGCCACTTCCCGTCGCGATGTGGACGCTAAAAATCTTTCGGGAACGATTGATATGAACGTCGATTACCTGCATACTTACAAAAAACCACAGCAGGAATGGAGTATTTCAACGCTTTACAGCCGCAATAATTTAACGAATGATTTCGACGCCAATATATTGAATGGAGACGGTGCTTTGGCAAGTCGTCAGCGGAATCTCAACTCTAACCTGAATCAGGAGTTTACGTTGCAGACGGATTATCAAACTCCGATCAAGAAAAACCAAATGATCGAATTTGGGGCAAAAGGAATCCTGCGTCAAGTCAACAGCGATTATCGTTACCTATTGGCAGGCTCAACGGGTGAATTTACCAAAGAGATTAACCAACCTTCAGGCGAGTTGATCTACCACCAGAATATTGCCGCCGGTTACACTTCTTATACCTATACTACCAAAAAACGCTACACGTTAAAAGGTGGTTTGCGCTACGAACATACATTCATTGACGCCAAAACCCGAGAAGGTGGCCCCATTGGAATCGGCGATTACGGCGTATTGGTGCCAAGCGTAAACGCATCAAAAACGATCAAAGGAACAACGTTGAAATTAGGCTATAACCGACGGATTCAGCGCCCCGGATTGCAGCAGCTGAACCCGAATTATAATGCGGCCAACCCACAAAACATTACCATCGGAAATCCTACGTTACGTCCGGAATTGACTAATAATTTCGAATTAGGGCTGAGTAAAACCATCAAGAAAGTGTTCGTAAATGCTACGTTCTTCGGTCGCGTCACTAACAATGCCATCTCTCAGGTAAGACGTCCTTCGGACACACTGGCGGGAGCGATTATTACGACATACGAAAACATTGGCCGTCAACATGCGTATGGTGCCAACGTTTTTGCCAACATCGCGGTTACTTCAAAAATCAACGTGGGTCTGTTCTCTACTGCTTTCTATACCACGTTGAGTGGACAAGCAGTGGGCGAGAATGGTGTTTCTCAAAACCTGACCAACGATGGCTTTAACATCAGCGGGGGATTGTTCTCACAGGCACAATTCAAAAATGGTTGGGGAGCGCAGGCGTTTGGATTTTTGCAGGGCTCACAAGTACAGTTGCAGGGGATGCAGGGAGGTTTCGGATTTTACACTGTCGGTATCAAGAAAGATTTCAAGAATAAAAAAGGAAGCTTGGGCTTGGCGGGAGAGAACTTCCTGAGTCGTCGTTACAACATTCACACCGAATTGAAATCTTCTCAATTCAATCAGGTCAATGATATATATCTCTACAACCGTGGAGTACGTTTGACCTTCACTTATAAGATAGGCAAGATGACGATGGATGCGCCGAAGAAGAAAGCACGTTCGGTCAATAACGACGACGTGAAATCGGAAGGTGGTCAAACCGGCGGTGCTGCTCCGGGCGGTGCTCCTGCGGGTGGCCAGCCACGCAACAGATAAAATAATAAAACGATGATTGTCAATGGTGAATTTGTTTCGTAGCTTTCGTCTCAGACAAATCTCATTGGCAATCTTTTTTGACAGATAATTGCCTCTTACGGTTAACCTTTAATAAATAACAACTAACTTCTTACTTTCAAAAAAATGAAAACAAACAAACTTTTGGTTGCGACATTGGCCGCATTTGTCTCGATCAGTTCATATGCCCAAACGGTAGATGAAATAGTGGATAAACATATTGCGGCAATGGGCGGCGCGGATAAATTGAAAGGGGTAAATACGCTCGTAATTGAGCGCACACTTTCAGTACAAAACATGGAGATTCCCAACAAAACAACGATCATGGTGGGAAAAGCTCTGCGTACTGAATCGTCTATTATGGGCAATTCAATGGTGCAGGTTGTTGATGGCAGTACAGGATGGATGATACGCCCCGCGATGATGGGGGGAACCGGTGACCCTGAAGATATGCCTGCCGAAATGGTGAAGCAACAGGTAGGCCAATTGGATCCTTTTGGACCCTTATTCAACTATAAAGAGAAGGGAAATAAAGTAGAGTTGGTAGGTAAAGAAAAGGTGGAGAAAGCAGATGCATTTCACCTCAAAATAACTACTAAAGACGGACAAACGATGGACGAATTTATTGATGCGAATACGTACATGTTGACCAAATTGAAAACTAATATGCAGGGTCAGGAAGGTGAAATTGCTTTTTCTGATTACAAGGATGTAGAAGGCATTAAAATAGCCAATACCATGGATATGAGCAGCCAAATGGGGACGATGAGTTTTATTACCAACAAAGTAACCGTTAACGGCAAGGTAGATGAGTCTATTTTCAAGAAACCGGCTAAGTAACATTCTTAGGTTAGCAATACACAAAAAGCCGCTCCGAAAGGGGCGGCTTTTTGCATTCACTTGTTATTCAACTAACTATTCAATTTCATGGCTTACTTATCTGAAAATTCTAAGGTCTGAGTAATGATAGCAAACAGACCTTATAGGTTTTATATAAGCTTCAGATAGTTACGATTAACCTCTGCGATGGTTACGGTCAAATTTTTGAGATTGTTGGTGGACAGCCAAACGTTGGCGTTGCACGGGAGTCAAAACCGACCAGATTTCCTGTTGTTTTTCGTTTTCAAAACGTTGGATATCTCTGCTGCCGAGACGTCTTCCTTTCAGTAAACGGTCGTATTTATTTTCAATTCTTTTCAACTCGTTTTCCTGCTTACGAGACAGTTTGACAATATTGTCCAATTTGTTGATGCTTAGTTCTTCGTAAGCATTATCTATCCGAGGGTTATCGTATTGTGGTGCCTGAGTAGGACGCTGGCTTGGATATTGGCCACGTTGGGCATTAACATTGGCGATGCTCAAAAGAACGAAAGCGGCGATGGCTAAGATTGACTTTTTCATGATTGCTGTTGTTTAAATAGTGTGTTATTTGTTGGTTTACGATGGTTAGAACGTTTCCGACCACCAACGTTTAACGTACATTTACAACAATCTACCAATCGTGTATTCTAATAGACAGACTCAAAAAATTTACCGATGAATGAAATTTTGACAATCTTCTGAAAGCCGTTGATTTTCCGGACAAGGCGTTATTTCTTCTTCAATACCAACACCATGTCACTGTTTTTTGGAGAAAAAATTTCGATAATGCCGGGCTTGTTTATGAGTTTGGCTTCAGAAAATTGATTTGTGACGGTGTCGTACCATTATATTGATTAAAATACTAAATGATAAACACCGCTCCGGCATAGCCGAAACGGTGTAAGATAATTATCTATCTACTTAAATTAATAAGTAACTTTAAAGCTATATTGTGATTTCAATAACGACAAACGCAGTCTGCCGGAGAGTAGTAATTTATCGACAGAAACTCTTTTTTTCTGCCCAACAGTCCATAAATCAAGCTGTCGCTGCTTTGCTGAGTTATTTTACATTCCCATCAATTCTTTAAACGCATCTCTATACAACTCTCCAACGGAAAGCGTCACTTTCCCGATTTGTACGGTATTTCTGCTGATGGAATCAATTTTATGAATGGCTACAATAAACGAGCGGTGTATCCGCAGAAATTTTGAGGAAGGAAGTTTATCTTCAATGGTCTTTAATCTACTCAGTGTGATCACAGGATCGGCAGGAAAAGCCAGATGGATTTTGACATAATCCTTAAAGGATTCGATGTATAAAATGGCGTCAAAATCAATGCGGATCAGTTTGTATTCGGATTTTACAAACATGCAGGTTTCCTGCAATTGGGCTTCATTCGACTCAAAATAATTTTTCCCCTTTGTTGCCGCTCGTAAAAACTCTTCGTAGCCGAAAGGCTTCATTAAATAATCCAGCGCATCCACCTTATAGCCTTCTACGGCAAACTGATTATAAGCGGTAGTGAATATAATTTTGGCCTGTACCAATGAATTTGTCCGGCTGATAATTCTGGCAAGCTCCATCCCGTTCAATTCCGGCATCTGAATATCCAAAAAGATAAGATGAATTGCCTGAGTGTGAATTGCCTGTAGGGCTTCCACTCCGTTTGCGTATTGGCCCGTTAAGTTTAAAAAAGGAGTTTGCTGCACAAAGGCGCTGATCAGGCCCAACGCAAGCGGTTCATCATCTACGGTAATACAATTTAAATTCATGATGTTAATCAACCCGAAAAGTACGATTTACCGTAAGTTGTGGATTATAGTTCTATTTTTAGGTCAACCTTATACGTTTTTGTGTCGAGATCTTCATGTATGACAAGCCGGTGCCGGTCGGGATAAAGTAAATTAAGTCTGCGTTTCGTATTAGCCAATCCGATTCCGCCGTTGGCATGCGTAACAGCATCCTTGTTATGATGTATTTGGTTCACCACCTTAAGCTCAAGGATGCCTTTGCGCGCATTGATCTCAATGGAGATCCCTGTTTTTTTCAGCGAACTTGTTCCATGTTTAAAGGCATTTTCAATGAATGGAAGCAACAGCATTGGCGCAACTGAATATTCATGGTCAGGCTTAGGCTCCTGAACTTCTAAAGTAGTATAAGCATGAAGACGCAATTTCATTAATTCAATATAGTCATTCATGAAAGAAATCTCCTGACTTAACAATGCCTTATCCTGAAGGGTATCATACAATACATAGCGCATCATCCGAGAAAGTTTCAGGATCGCCTCTCTGGATAAAGGAATATCAGAATACGTTAAAGCATAAATATTATTGAGGGTATTGAAAAAGAAATGCGGATTGATCTGAGCTTTTAAAAGCGCAAGCTCCGAAGTAATGTGTTGTTTTTCAATCATTTCGTGTTTCTTGGCGTCCGCCTGCCAGCGTTGCGTAACGGCAAAGCCCGCACTGATCACCATGACCATGACAATGACCATAAACAGATGCACATCCAGGGTGTAATTGCTTTTGGTATTTTTCATACCCTTTAATGCGGCCATCTCTTCAAATACATGAAGCTTAACTTCAATGATTCTGGCCAATACCAAATACAAAACGATGGCCCCAATAAGCCAAGTAATGAATAGTGTTTTTTTTTCATTCACCAAAAAAGTAGGTGCCATGTAATATACGGTGAAATAAAATATTCCAACCATCATGATAAAATTGAGCACTTGCTTTATCCAGAAGGAAGCGGGAGGGACCCTGTTCCAGGTAAGGGGAGGATAAAACAGCACGATAAACCCAAGAAGCAACCACACCATTACGTGCACGAAAATGGTTAAACCGCTTTTTGATTTCCCTAATTCCATCGCAGTAAGTTAAATTACAAGATTACTTGAATTAGGGCAAACCTCAAACTTAATCGACGGAAAGGTCGTTTTTCCAGTTGTAGCGTACATCTTTATCGGGCAATGGGTGGGCAACAAACGTAAAGCTACCGCAAGCTTACCTGCCCGTATTTTGACACGATTTTTACATTAGTGCCATTGCCTTTTCCGATTTTGCCGATGTATTGTTTGGTCATTCGAGGGGTGTAGCGGTGGCTGTTGTCTTTACGTTCATCGTCGTTTTGCGTAAACGATACATTGCGGTCGCTTGGGTAGTTAAATCCGCCGTAACTTACGGTTACGTCAAAATTGCAGTTATTGTTTTCTGTCGGAATCGTCAACGATGAATAGCTGGCCTGAATGTCTACATTCTCCGCCGATTCATTGAGGGCGTCAATTTTAAAACCGCCCGAATAACTGAATTTGATTTTGCTTGAGCCTTTAAGTGTACCGATCCGTCCGCCTGAATACGCAATGTCAAGATTTCCGTTCAATAGATTTTGAATTTCGGCTTTGCCATACGCTACATCAATGTCGTTTTTACTGCCGGAAAGATCCGTGGCGCTAAAACTTCCGTGCATTGATTGTACGATCAGCGGTGCCATAAAGAAGGGAATGTTGGTAGCGCCAAAACGATTTTTAACGATCAATGGAGTATTTTTAGGCATTGACACCGTGTAGTCAATGTGCACGAAATTCTTTTCGCCGTTATTATTTTTCCGGTTCCAATCAGGATTTCCATTTTTGTTGATAATGGTGCGAATACTGATTTGATCTCCTTCTTTTTTGTCTTCAATTTCGACACCGTTCAGGTATTGTTGGGCGCGGTCGTCATCGTTGGCATTGGCCGTGATCTTAACGTCAATGCGAATCTCGCTTTTGTCCCAGAGATTGATCTTTACCTGCCCAAACTGATTGTCGATCAGAAGATTATCCTTGCCTGATACGTCATAGATTTTAATGACGGATTTCTTTTTCTCTATCGCTCCGTACTCTTCGCCGTGGGCAGTTAGTGTAAATAATAAGCCAATGATCAATAACCAATGACTGTAAGGTGTATGGGCGTAGATCGTTTTCATGATTGCAGTTATTTTTCAAGCCAATGACAACGGGAAACAAAAAATGTTGCATCATGAGACAATAAAATTCAGCGCCTGATGCTTGCATGAATACTCAAAAACGATTTGCTCAATAATTTGCTTTTAAATACCTCATATTTAAACTTTTAGCGTTATTATAAAGCAAATCCTAGACCTACAAATCCTTTCTATGAGCCGTAAAACAACGTTCATCTTCTTATTCATTATAGGTGTCAATTGCTACGGGCAAGATGGTTTTATTGAGGGAGAACCTGCCTTGGCTTATTGGAAAATAGGAGATAAAAAAGAGGTCGTTATTGCATTACATGGAGGTCCTGCCGCTACTCATCAGTACTTACGACCTGAATTTGACGGCCTTAGCAAAGCTGCACAAGTTATTTATTATGATCAGAGAGGCTGTGGAAAGAGTCAGCAAGCCACCGGTTATCATTGGAAAGAGCATGTGAAAGATTTGGATCGGGTAATCAATAGGTTTGCCAAAGATAAAAAAGTGTTTTTGGCGGGTTCTTCCTGGGGTACATTTCTGGCTATGCTTTATACCTATACATACCCGGAAAAGGTAAAAGGCTTGATTTTAAGCGGAACTGTTTCTTGGGAAGGAAAAGGTCTGGATTCCATTACAATTGGAAGATATACTGTCCCACATGCCGTTAAAACCTATAAGTATACCATGCCGGAATATCGTCTTGCTTCAGGTATCAAAAAAGAGACAGGTTTAACGCAGGTCATCCTACCTATACAAAAGGAAATAGAAATATATTCAGGGCCTCCGAGTGGAGAAACAAGACATAGTCTTCAGTCGGCTCCTGTGCTTGACAGTTTACGAAAAATAATGCAACCGGTTTTGCTGTTTAATGGAAATGACCCGGATTGTCGAATTGACCGGGCGCACCTATATGCAACCATTTTTCCTAATGCAGAACTCTACACCATCCCTGCCGCGTGTCATGATCCGTGGTTTAGTGATCCTGAGAAATTTGCGGATAGATGTGCAGTGTTTATCCGAAAGGTGCGTAAAATGAAGTAACGATTATTCTAAACTTTAACAGCCCTTATGATCAAAAACTGAGGTCCTTGGATGATTAGACCGCTTTTTAACCCTTTCAATGTTGATAATGACCCCTCTTCGGGACGCCCTTCTTTTAAACATTCGATCCTGAATCCCGCTTCTGTAATAACTCTCCAATACGTTTCAATGGGGCGGTGAAATTTGACTACATTTCCTTGCATCCAGGCATGCACTCTGGAACCTTCATTGAAGTAGTCGTTTGAATCCCATAGACGCTTATAGCTGTATTCACTATAGCTTACTATTGATTCTGACTCCTTAAAGAAGGTAACCAATGGATGCTCAACTGATAGAATCAATTCTCCGCCCGGCTTTAAGCTTTGGCTGACCTTAGTCAATAAAGCGTCTAAATCGTCAATATAATGAAATACAGAACAGGAAATGACGAGATCATAAGCAGCGATTGGATAATCCCATTGGTTGATATCGGCCTGAATAAGCACAGCTCGCTCATCCTTTACCACGGCTTGGCCAAATGTGATCATTTTACGGGAAGAATCTACACCTGTATAATTGGTTGCTCCTCTGGCCAATAGTTCTTTTGCCAAATCACCGTAGCCACAACCCAAGTCCAATACAGCGCCTTTTACATCAGTATTCAGTAAAGATAAAATAATAGGCTTTTCAATAGATTCATTTGGAATGACTTTCCATGTCCGGTACTTAACGTAGTTTTCAAATATACCTTGTTGGTCATAAAAATCGCAGCCATTGTGAGTTTCCATGTTGTTGAATTTGCTGATGCTTCGCTTTGATTATTGAACTTCAAAGGCTTTATAATCACATAATTACTTACTGTCTCATTGGCAATGAATAATTTATCGTTGACTTACAGCAACAGTGCCGAAAAAAATAAAGGACAGGAAGCATTTAATGTTCCTGTCCTCTCCGAATAAATTCAATAGTATTGAAAAGCATTATTGGCAATTTATCTAAAACAATCTCCTACCGCCGTTTCTTCTTTAATTGCAGGTAATCCAAAAAGTAGATGACTTTGAGGGAAAGGTTATTGTTTTGATCAGATTGAAGCGTGTTTTGCAAATTATCAAAGTAGCTGTTGTCTACGATGTTTGAACTGTGAAACGTAGCGTTTTTCCATACGGCATTGAGGAAACTTCCCGGCGCAAACTGCCACGTATAGACCATATCGATATTGAAATAATTGACGTTTCGGTTCAGATTGTCAGTCAGTTTAGCGTGAGGGCTTAAGGCACCATTGGTCATTAACGCAAAGAATTCTTTGTTATTGACGGTACTTGCGTAATGCCTTGCTCTGAAAGTCAGCCCCATTTTGTTGGTAAAACTGTATTTTAAATTGAGCACGTTATCAATCGTATTTACCTTACGGAGCGCCAAAATGATACTGTTGTCGGGCAATGTGGTGGTATAACCGATGCCACGAGGGCGGGGTTCAAAGCCAATGCGATGGTTGATGGATATTTTACTGTTGAAACGATAGGTTTGACCTATGTACAGATCAAGTCCGTTGACATTGTAAAAATCAATGAACATCCGTTCATACGCTTCCACCGTAAACGAGTACTTTTTAGCGGCATTGCTTTCGATCCAACCGCCAACAGTTGCGCTTTTTCCTCTTTTGTACATGTATCCAATCCTACGCGGTTCGTAAAAATCATGCTCTTCGGGACGGTAATTCAGCATGACGCCAAACCAAATCAATTTTTTGGTTTGGGCATTGATATTAACCTGAATCCGAGAGTTTTGATATTTGTCGGCAATGTTTCCAATGGGTGAAAACAATGAACTGACGCTGGAATTCAAATTGAAGAACAGCCGATTGTACCAACCTTTCGGCTCGGTGTAGCGATAGCCGACGTACAAACTGTGATTGATGAAATTGTTGTTGGTGAAATACCCCAAGTCGTTGCTGTTAAATTTGGTATCGGTCAATTCCTGTCCCAAACTGAACGTAAATCGTCCGCTCGTTTTTCCAAAGCTCAACGTGTGTCTATATCCTACAACGTTTGGACTCGCTGCACTTTTAAAGTTCAAATGGCTAATAGCGGCACTACCTGCCAAATTGTAGGTATTTTTCTTATCAAAAAAGCTAAACAGACCTGCACTTACATTCGCATTGTAGTTACTGTTTCCTCTGATGACGCTTGTGTTGACAAAGCTGACGCTGGAATTGTACTTAAAGGTTTGATCCAGCACTAAAATATTGTAATTGGTCATCGGGTCCGTTTCAAAACGGCGGGTTTGACCTGTTTCGATGTTTTCGATGGTGGCATATTGCGGCCGCGTAATAGCATTCAGAATACCGATTCCGAGCCCGTTTTTGGTACGACCTGAGATTTTAGACGCATTGATCAGTTTTGATTCAGTCGGGTTATTGACAATTTCTTCATTGGCACTCAGGGCATTGGCGGCATTGCCTAAGTGAATGGGCGTACCGCCGATGCGTCGGGAGTAAAACAGATTGCCTTTGTTGAAAAGCTCTGTACCCTCGGTAAAAAAAGACCTGTTCTCATTGAATTTTACTTCAAACGGCGTAAGGTTCAAGACCCGGTTATCGCTCTGTACCTGCCCAAAATCAGGAATCAAGGTAGCATCTAAGGTAAAAGCCTGATTAAGACCCAGTTTTAAATCAAGGCCGCCGGATACTTGATTCGTCCAGTTTTTTTGCCCGGCTTCGTTAATTGGAAAGTGGTTGGCATATACCGAAAAATACGGCGAAAACTGTAGCCTGAGCGGAGGTTTTATGTTGGTGATGCCTGTCCAGGACCCTTCTTGGGTCAGAAAACCGTTGACATTGGGATTTATGGCATTCCAAGTGTATTGTTGCTCGGTTTTACGGCGACGGCGCGTAATATTCAGACCCCAATTTTGTACTTTATCTTTGCTGAAACGAATGGCCGAGTAAGGAAGAAAAATCTCAAACGACCAGCCTTTGTCGTGTACCACCACGGCACTTTTCCAAACCGCATTCCAACTGAAATCTTCCCCTCCGTTGTCATTGTCTGTGTTGGACGTCATTTTTGCGTCCCATTGTTCACCGAGAGGCGTGACGAAATACTCAAATCCGTTTAGTTTGTCATTATAGGTGTCAAAAATGATTCCGATATAATCATTCATGCCAAAACCATCGCGACCTTTCAATTCTTTCGAAATACTGTCAAGGCTTCTTTCAAAGCAGGTTCCTCCGAAGTAAATACCTTCATTATCGTACATTAAAAAGGTTTCGGTATGATTTCCCTGCTCTTCTTTGCGCCCGATGACGGGACGAAATTCTGTATAATCGTCGGCTTTGGCGGCGTCTTTCCAAGCCAAATCTGATAATTTTCCATCAATGACAACGGGCAAAGAAGTGCGTTGGGCAGGAAGTGTTTTAGGAATTAGTTGGCCCAAAGAATTGTACGAGGCAAACAAGAATAATGCAAAAGATAAACGCAGTAAAATACTGTTTTTCATAGGCTGTATGTGATGGCTGTATGAGCTTTGTTATAATGTGCAAAGCTATTTTAAATTTTCATGGAGGCCTTCTTAAATAATGTTAAAAGGCCGAAAATCTTGATTGAGAAGTATTTTTCAGTACCTGAAGAAAGACAGGTTATTTTGAAGAATGTTGCATTTGGAGGGGTATTTTTTGAGGGAACAGGGAGAATGGAGAACGGAACACGAAGAAGGAATTCCTTTCTCCGTGTTCCGTTCTCCGTTTTTTTATAGAGATTCGCTACCCCGACGTTCTCCGTGTTCCGTTATTCCTTTTTTCGATTTTACTCCGATTTCAACGACTTCACGGGATTCATCAATGCTGCTTTTATGGTTTGATAACTTACTGTCAATAAAGTAATTGATAAAGCTCCAATACCTGACACGGCAAAAATCCACCAAGAAATTTCGGTGTGGTATTCATATTTTTGAAGCCAATTGTTCAGGAAATAGTTGGCCATCGGTATGGCTATCAGGCAGGAAATAATGACTAATAACACAAAATCTTTGGAAAGCATTTGCCATAAATTCAAGACCGAGGCGCCCAACACTTTGCGAATGCCAATTTCTTTGGTGCGCTGCTCGGCTGTAAAAGTGGCGAGCCCAAATAAACCAAGGCAGGAAATGAGAATAGCCAAAACGGCAAAGAAAGTAGCCAACGTACCGATACGTACTTCGGTAGCAAACTTTTTGTCAAACTCTTCATCCACAAATTTATAGTTGAACGGTTCGGTCGGATTGTATTTCTTAAAGACCGTTTCGATTTTGCTCAGTGCTTCTTTAGGATTCACCGCCGGATTTAATTTGAGATTGGCAACGCTTGCATAATTTGGATTGATAAAAAAGACGGAAGGCCGTGCCGAAACATAAGGAGACTCCATGATCATGTCTTTGATGACTCCAATGACGGTGAACTCTTTTTTATCCCAACGAATGATTTGGCCGATAGGGTTTTTTAGATTCATAAATTTGGCGGCAGTCTCGTTCAAGATGAGCGCAGACGAATCCGAAGGAAATAATTTGGAAAAATCCCGACCTTCCATAAACTGCCAACCAACCGTTTTTCCGTAGCCATACGACACGCCGGGAACAGGAAAATTCACAGATAGATTCGGGTCTTTGCCTTTCCAATCAAAATTTTGACCTGTCCACAACACCTTAGTGGCGGGCATTTCTGACTCGGCCATTTCGGTTACTGCACCGGATTTTATCAGTTCATCTTTAACCACATCAAAATGTTGGTGAATATCCTGACTGATCATTTCGACCATGAGCAATCCTTCGCGGTTGTAACCGATTTGGCGATCTTGGGCAAATTGCACCTGATGGAAAACGACGATGGTGCCGATGATCAATGTGATGGAAACTGTAAACTGCACAACTACTAACGCCTTGCGGGGAATGGTTGCAAAACGCCCTGCCCGCATAGTACCTTTTAAAACTTTTACCGGTTGGAATGAAGATAAATAAAGCGCAGGATAGCTCCCTGCAACGAATGCTGTAAGCAGACAAAAACCAATTCCAATGAACCAAAACAGCGGATTTGTCCATAAAACAGAAACTTCTTTATTGGCAATTTCATTGAAAAAAGGCAAAATGAGCTGAATCAACAAAAGCGAGAACGCAAAAGCAAACACTACTACAAACAACGATTCTCCAAAAAACTGAGCAATCAACTGCCTACGCAGCGAACCAACGGCTTTGCGAATTCCCACTTCTTTGGCGCGTTTTTCGGAGCGAGCCGTACTCAAATTCATAAAATTGATACAGGCCAGCAGCAACACAAACACGCCGATAATGCCGAAAAGCCACACATTTTCGGCATTTCCGCCTGCGATCACGCCATTTTTAAAGGTTTGGTGTAAGTGCCATTTTTTCATTGGAACCAACAGCAATTCGGGATTGGATTGCGTTTCAGCCTTGCTGATCTTATTCAATAAAATAGGTTTTATGCGTGCGGAAGCGGAAGTAATAGTGGCATTATTGGCCAATTGCACAAAAACTTGGGAAGAATTTCCGTTCCAATTATTCTGCTCGTCTTTTAACCAAGGTTGCAGCGCCCAAGGCACCAGAAAACTTACTTCGGCAAAGGTGGAATTGGCAGGGAGATCTTCATAAACGCCCGTGATTTTTACATCATGCTCATTGTCTAACTTCATGATTTTGTTGATAGGGTCTTCGCTTCCGAAGTAAGCCTTGGCAACCGATTCAGAAAGCAGAATTGAAGCAGGTTCTTTCAAACCTTCGCGATTGCCTTTGAGCATTTTCAACGTGAACATTTCCGTTGCCTCCGGCTCAATAAAAAAACCCGATTTTATGAATTTGGTATCACCATACGCCAACACATGAGCCCGATTAAAAGACGACATGACGGCATATTTGAAATCACCGGCGTAATTGGTACGAAGTTCCTGGGCCAACGCGACAGGAAGATAAGGCCACGTATTTACTTCGCCGTTCATGTTATTGGTAAAACCCACCTGCGCAATTTGGTCGTAGTTCTTATGGTACTTGTCAAAAGACAATTCATCATAGATCCAAAGTCCGATCAACATAGTTACGGTCATTCCGGCCGCCAAACTGCTGATGTTAATGAGCGAATAAACCTTGTGTTTCAATAAATTACGAAAGGCGATTTTGAAATAATTGCGTAGCATCATTTTGTTTTTTTGTTGATGTGCAAGGGCAGGCCTTGCGTCTGCCCGGTTACGTCGAAAATGTTGATTTGAGCGGAGGCAAACGGGCAGACGCGAGGCCTGCCCCTACAGTTACTCCGATTTCAATGATTTCACCGGATTCATCAAGGCCGCTTTAATGGCCTGAAAACTTACGGTTAATAAAGTGATAATCAAAGCGCCTGCGCCGGCCAATACAAAAATCCACCATGAAATCTCGGTGCGGTATTCGTATTTTTTTAGCCAATCGCTGAGAAAATACCACGCAATCGGCGCAGAAATAAGGCAGGAAATAATAACCAGCAGTACAAAATCTTTGGACAATAATCCCCAAAGATTAGGAACGGTAGCACCAAGCACTTTGCGAATACCGATCTCTTTGGTGCGCTGCTCAGCCACAAAAGAGGCTAAACCAAATAAGCCTAAACACGAAATGAAGATAGCCAATGCCGCAAAAATGCTCGCGAGCTGACCAATCCGCTCTTCGGCCAGAAACTTGCGTTCGTATTCCTGATCGGAGAATTTATAGTCGAAAGGACTTCCCGGATTGAATTTTTGAAATACCGCTTCTATTTTTTTCAGCGATTCGCCGGCGCTCAATGCAGGATTTAATTTGATATTGATAACACCCGCCCAATTGTAGTCCATCATGAAAACGGTTTGGTAGACGGGTTCAAAAGGAGAACCCATGACCATATCCTTTACAACGCCCACAATTTGAAAAGGCTTTCCGTTCCATTTCATGATTTTGCCTACCGGATTTTTCAATCCCATATAACGAACGGCCGTTTCATTGAGAACCATTCCCGACGAGTCAGTGGAGAATTTACGGGAGAAATCTCTTCCCTGCACAAATTGCCAACCGACGGTTTTGCCAAAATCATGCGTGACGGCAATGGTCCCGAAGCTGTCTTTAAAATTGGGGTCTTTCCCCTCCCAGTCAAAGCCGCCGTTTTGGGAGTTTAGATTAGTAGCCGGCGCAGAAGAAGTAGACATTTCTATGGCTCCGTCGCTTGCTAAAAGAGCATCTCTGAGTGTATTGTAATTTCTGTATAGTTCGGGGGTATTCATAGTAACTGTAATCAGTCCGTTACGATCATAACCAATTGGGCGATTTTTGGCGTACTGGATTTGACGGAAAACAATGGTAGTTCCGATGATAAGCGTTACGGAAACGGTAAACTGAACCACAACCAATACTTTTCGGGGAACCGACGCAAAACGTCCCACACGGAAGGTGCCTTTCAATACTTTTACGGGTTGGAAAGACGATAGATAAAATGCCGGGTAGCTGCCCGCGATCAAACCCGTAATCAGGCTAAAGCCAATTCCCGCGAGCCAGAAAACAGGATTTGTCCAAAGCAGTGACAGTTTCTTGTCAGCCACTTCGTTGAAAAGGGGAAGCATAAGAAGAACCAAAAGTAAGGATAACACAAAGGCAAACGTTACCACCAACAGCGACTCACTGAAAAATTGGCTAATGAGTTGGGCGCGAACGGAGCCAACTGCTTTGCGAATTCCTACTTCTTTGGCGCGTTTCTCCGAGCGTGCGGTGGAGAGGTTCATAAAATTAATGCACGCCAACAGCAGCACGAATACGCCAATGATGGCAAACAACCAGACATACTGAATGCGCCCGTCCGGTTTACCCGTTTTATCCCAGCCCGTGTACAAGTGCCATTGACTCATTGGGTGGAGAAAGATCTCATTTTTAAAAACGGCTACTTCCGGAACGTGCTTTATTTTTACGCCTTTGATTTTTTCATTGATTGTCTTAAAATCACTATTGGGCGCAATCTGAGCCAGCATTTGCCAAGAGTTATTGTTCCATTCGGCGTTGTCTTGCGCGCGCTTTACCCAAGATTCTGACGAAACATACAAATCCCACGGTGCAATGAAGGTCATGTCTCTAAAATCGGTATTGTAAGGCAAATCTTCATAAATGCCCGTCACTTTTACGTTCAGCCTATTGTCGATCTTCATGATTTTGCCAATGGGGTCAGTATCTCCGAAAAGCGCCAACGCTACGGATTCAGACAATAAAATAGAATTAGGGTCTTTTAAACCGGCTCGAGTACCTTTCAGCATATTCAATGAAAACATATTGGGCGCTTCGGGGCTGAGATAATTGCCCATTTTGGTAAATTTCTTGTCGCCGTAGGCCAAAATATGTTCACGAGTCCAGGAAGACAAGATCACATGCGTAAAATCAGTGCCGTAAACAGTACGCAGTTCATTTCCCAACGGAAGCGGCATATGCCCTCCTGCTCCAAACTCTCCGTTAAACGTTCCGTTCTGCATCACTTTAGCAATGCGGTCGTAATTTTTGTGGTATTTGTCATAGGATAATTCATCCCAAACCCACAACCCGATCATCATCGCCACGGCCATTCCCGTAGCCAGACCAAAGATGTTAATGAAAGAGTAGCCTTTGTGTTTCAGCAGGTTACGAAAAGCGATTTTAAAATAGTTGCGTATCATAGAGGGGCTGTATGAATAAGAGGTTGAATAATGAGTATCGGATTGTGAGCTGATTCGTCGTTTCAGATAATAAGGGCGGCAAAAGCGCAGTACTTCAAACAGATAAAACAACCGGGCTTTTCGCTCTCCCAACTCTTCGGATTGAAGAGCAAATTGTTCATGGAGGTCTCCCAACAGCTCTTCGCGAAGCTCCGGGGGGAGAAACCATTGGACCAAGGCGTCAAGCCAAGCGGGTGGTTGGTGTGGCATGGCTCCTTTATTCTGATTTCAAACTTTTTACGGGATTCATCAAAGCGGCTTTGATGGCTTGGAAACTCACCGTTAATAGCGTAATTCCCAACGCTCCCAAAGCAGAAATTGCAAAAATCCACCACGAAATCTCAATGTGATACTTATAATTTGTGAGCCAATTGTTTAAATAATAATAGGCTATCGGCGAAGCAATAAGGCATGAAAGCAGTATCAATAACACAAAGTCTTTCGACAACATTTGCCAAAGGTTTACAACACTTGCACCAAGCACCTTGCGGATACCAATTTCCTTGGTACGTTGTTCGGCGACAAAACTCGCCATGCCAAAAAGCCCTAAACAGGAAATAAAAATGGCGAGTACGGCGAAAATGGCGGCCAGTTTGCCTATACGCTGCTCGGAGCTAAATTTTTTACCGTATTCATCGTCCACAAAATTGTATTGAAAAGGAGCCGACGGGATCAGTTTTTTCTGAACCGCCTCAATTTTTGCCAAAGCTTCACCGGCCGATAGATTTGGGCTGATTTTTAATTGTAATTGACTCAGATTATTCAGGTTTTTCTCTAACCAGTAAAACCCGATTTTTACAGGCTCATAAGGCGAATCAGCTACCAAATCACTTACTACACCTATAATTTGTCGATTTTGGCCCGATTCTTCATGCGTAATAAATTCTCCAACCGGATTTTTTAATCCTAAGTATTTTGCCGCCGATTCGTTGATAATTACAGCCGTCGAATCTGTAGCATACTCTTTTGAATAATCGCGTCCCTGTATTACTTTCCAACCGATGGTTTTACCGAAATCTTCATTTATCCAGCTTACCGAAAACGAAGACTCTGATTCGGGATTTTTACCTTTCCAACGAAACCCACCCCAATTACCCCAAATAGCCGTAACAGGCATGTCGGAAAAGGCAACATCACTTACAGCACCGCTGGCAAGCAATTCGGTTCGGAGTACTTCCTTTTTATTAGAGAAATTAGGGTCATCCATTGAGATACGTAGCAAACTGGAACGATTGTAGCCTACAGGACGATTTTGTGCATGTTTAATTTGCTGAAATACGATCACGGTGCCAATAATCAAAATTACGGAAACCGTAAACTGAACTACTACTAACACTTTTCGTGGAACAGCAGCATATTTTCCCAATCTGATGGTACCTTTCAATACTTTTATCGGCTGAAACGATGAAAGATAAAAAGATGGATAAAGGCCTGATAACAAAGCTGTTATTAACAAGAAAGAGACGCTTGCCAACCAAAAGTATACATTTCTCAAAGGCAGCTCAATCGTTTTATCAGCTAATTCGTTGAAAGGTGCAAGCGAAATAAAAACAAATAGTAGAGAAAGTACAAACGCCAGAAAAACCACCAAAAATGATTCGCTCATAAATTGGTTGATCAGTTGCATTTTTTGAGAACCGATTGCCTTGCGAATACCTACTTCTTTGGCTCTTTTTTCGCTTCTGGCAGTGGATAAATTCATGAAATTGATACAGGCCAGCAGTAAAACAAAAATGCCAACAATACCAAAAAGCCAAACAAACTGAATACGTCCATTAGTTGGAAATCCGTTTTTAAATTCGGAATAGAGATACCATTGACTCATCGGGTAAAGCCATATAGTGCTTTTATATTTTTTAGCATCAGCTTTTATTTCATCAGGTGAATCCTTTAAATACAAATCACGTATTGTAGCGTTGGCTTGTTCTAAGCTTACATTATCAGCCAATTGAACCAAAAGTCGTAGTGAAGAATTACCCCAGTTGTCTGCATTAACTCTGTATCCTTCATTATTAGCTCTGAGGTTTTCAAAATTTCCAATAAACCCAATGTCTCCAAGGGTAGAGTTTTTGGGAAAATCAGCATAAACCCCTGTAATTTTGCCATCTATTTTATTGTTGAGCTTAATAACCTGATTAATCGCATTCTGATTGCCAAAAAGCGCTTTGGCAGTAGATTCAGAAACAATGATAGACTGAATATCGGTCAAACTTTCTGTATTGCCGACGAGCATTTTTAATGAAAACATATCAATGGCTCCATTTTCAAGAAATTGCCCCGTTTTCGTGATTATTTTTTCACCGGCTTTTACAGAGTAGCCGCCTTCCCAAGGTAATAGCGACACGTGTTTAAACAGGTGAGCATAGTTGGTTTTCAGGATTTTTGAAACCGGTTGAGCTAAACTACTGCTACTTCCGGTTTCTTGTGATACCGGCCTTGTAAAACGATTGCGCACCATGGCAATTTTGTCATAGTTATTAAATGAATGGTCGTAACTGACTTCATCCCAAACCCATAGCCCAATCAACATAGCAACTGACATTCCTACTGCCAGTCCACCAACGTTGATAAAACCATACATTTTGTTTTTAAGTAGATTTCTCCGGGCGATTTTAAAATAGTTGCGTATCATAGAGGGGCTGTATGTGTAAGAGGTTGAATAATGAGTATCGGGCTGTGATGAGAATCGTCGTTTCAGATAATAAGGGCGGCAAAAGCGCAGTACTTCAAACAGATAAAACAACCGGGCTTTTCGCTCACCCAACTCTTCGGATTGAAGTACAAATTGCTCGTGGAGGTCGCCCAGCAGTTCTTCCAATAAAGCAGGTGGACAAAACAAAGCTAACAGCCGGTCGGCCCAATGCGGGGGAATGTGATGCTTTGCCATGGCTCAGGAAAGGGAAGGGTTAGGAATAGCATCCCAGAGTTCATTCCGAATTTGACGCATTTCGGCCAAGGTTCTTTTCCCTAAAGCCGTGATGCTGAATAAACGCTTTCTGCGCCCGCCGCGTTCGGCCGTAGCTCCTCCCAGTTCCGAGCATACAAATCCTTTTTCTTCCAGGCGGTACAAAGCGATATGTACCCCGCTCAGATTGATAAGACGGTTGTTGGTGCGTTGTTTGAGTTCGGCGGCAATCGTCACGCCATACGCTGTGTCTTCCAACACAGCAACGGAGAGTAAAACCAGTTCTTCAAATTCGCCTAAATAAGATCGGCCCATGCTTAATTTCAGAGATTTTCTATTTCATTATTATTTGCTAAACAAATAACTATGCCATCATTAAAACAGGCTGAAAACGAAGAATAAAGGAATAGTAGATGTCCGAAATCGTACAGAACTGTCCGTTGATGAACAGGCGTAACCTATCGGGTAGCCACGATGTGGCAATGCAGGAAAAAACGATTTTTGTGTCTACAAATAGGTAGCCGCTACGCGGCATAGAAAATCAATTCTTGTCGCGTAGTGGCTACCTATTTGTAGAAATTGATATTTCACAGCAAGGTCTTTATTATGCCACGTAGTGGCTACCTATTTGTAGAAATTGATATTACACAGCAAGGTCTTTATTATGCCGCGTAGCGGCTACCTATTTGTAGAAATTAATATTCCACAGCAAACCCCCTATTATGCCGCGTAGCGGCTACCTATTTGTAGAAATTGATATTCCAAAGCAAGCCCCTTATTATGCCACGTAGTGGCTACCCCACAAATTTGCTTTTTATTCGCTTCGCAAACTCTTCACGGGATTCATAAGCGCCGCTTTGATAGATTGAAAACTGACAGTCATTAAAGTGATCAGCAAAGCACCTGTTCCCGATGCAGCAAAAATCCACCAAGAGATTTGGGTACGATACTCGTATTTTTCGAGCCAATTGCTGAGAAAATAATAGGCAATCGGACTGGAAATCAAAAAAGAAATAATGACTAAGCCGACAAAATCTTTCGAAAGCAATCCCCAAAGATTAAGCACCGTAGCGCCCAGCACTTTCCGCACGCCGATTTCTTTGGTACGTTGCTCAGCCACAAACGACGCCAATCCAAACAATCCAAGGCAGGAAATGAGAATGGCCAGCGTAGCAAAGAAAGTCGCCAGTTTGCCGATACGTTCTTCGTTGCTGAATTTTTTATCAAATTCCTGATCGGCAAAACGGTATTCGAAAGGATTTTCGGGGTCGTATTTTTTGAATACTGCTTCAATTTTCGCCACTGCGTCGCTTGCGCTTATCTGCGGTTTCAATTTGATCGTTACCTGATTTATCCTCTTGTAATTGAGAAAAAAAATGGTTTGTTTGGCGGGATCATAAGGCGATTGGGTTACCAAATTTTTAACCACCCCGATTACCTTGTATTGCTCGGAATCGCCCCATTTGATGATCTCGTTGATCGGATTTTTTAAACCCATGTATTTTACGGCCGCTTCGTTCAGGATAAAGCCGGCGGTATCGGTGGAAAATTGTTTCGAAAAATCGCGGCCTTCTTTTAACTGCCAGTTTATGGTCTTTCCAAATTCGTGCGTAATACGCAGTGTAACAAACTCTTCCGCCATATTAGGGTCTTTTCCTTTCCAGGTAAAACCACCGTTGGTGACATACGTATCGGTAATCGGACTATCGGTAGCCGTCATTTCTTCTACCGCTCCGGTAGTTAGTAAGTCGTCGCGAAAGGTGGAATAATGCTTAATTATTTCATCCGTTTTAATGGAAGAGGTGAGGAGTCGGTTGCGATTGTAGCCGATGGGGCGATCTTTGGCAAATTGTATTTGGCGGAAAACAACCACTGTTCCTATGATCAAACTAACCGAAACGGTAAATTGCAAAACCACCAACACTTTGCGCGGAGCGGAAGCAAAACGCCCCAGTTTAAATGTCCCTTTCAATACTTTGATGGGCTTGAAAGAAGACAGATAAAGGGCAGGATAACTACCCGCAACCAGACCTGTAAAGAGGATGAAACCAATGCTCGTGAGCCAAAAGAAAGGATTGAGCCACAGAATGGTTATTTTTTTGTCTACCACATTATTAAAGAACGGAAGGCTGAGTTGTACCAAAAGCAAAGACAGGATAAAAGCAAAAATCACTACCAACAGCGATTCGCCAAAAAACTGCATGACCAACTGTCCTTTTACGGAACCTACAGCCTTACGAATACCGACTTCTTTGGCTCGTTTCTCACTTCTTGCGGTGCTCAAATTCATAAAATTAATGCACGCCAACAGCAGCACGAAGGCGCCAATGATGCCGAAAAGCCACACAAATTCGATGCGTCCGCCTGTATTTACACCGTTTTTAAATTCTGAGTACAAATGCCATTGAGCCATAGGAAGCAGGAAAATTTCAGGTTTGTATTTGGCCTCCTCCTGACTGATATTGTTTTGTTTTGCTTTCTTTATTTTTGACGAAACCTTTTCCGCAGTAGTATTATCCGCTATTTGGGCAAACATTTGAAACCAGTTGTTGCCCCAGGAAAGCCATTTTGGGAGATCTTTCGCCATCAAATCCCACGGAGCAATGAAGGATAAATTATTGAATGAGGAGTTATAAGGCAGGTCTTTATAAACACCCGTTACCTTCACATCCTGTTTATTATCAATTTTTATGATTTTATCCATTGGGTCGGCATCGCCAAAAATGTCCTTGCTGACGGATTCGGAAAGCAAAATGGAGTTGGGATCATTCAGTCCGGCGCGTGTTCCTTTCAGCATTTTCAGCGAAAGCATTTCGGTAACTTCCGGCCCCATGTAATTGCCGCTTTGCTTGATTTTTTTTTCGCCAAACGATAACAGGTGTTGTCCCGGAAAGCCGGAAATTACTACATGTTTAAAATTGTTGCCATAAACAGTTTGCAGTTCAGGCGCCAACTGCATAGGCACATTAGGCGCCGTTTGAATTTCCCCGTTGAAGGTCTGATTTTGCATCACTTTAGCGATGCGGTCATAGTTTTGGTAGTTTTTATTGACTGATAATTCATCCCAAATCCATAAGCCAATCAAAATGGCGACGGCCATTCCTGTAGCCAATCCAAAAATGTTGATAAATGAGTAGCCTTTGTGTTTCAACAGGTTACGAAAAGCGATTTTAAAATAGTTGCGTAGCATGGTCGGGCTGTAGATATAGGTTGTTGGATAATTGTTTTTTCGTTTTGCCAAAGGCCTCAATAATTTAAGTGCATTGAGCGCATAACGCCAATCTGCTTTTCGCTCACCGACAGTTTGTACCCAATAAGTGTACAATTCCTGTAAATCACCCTGCACTTCTTCCAAAGTGTTGGGGTCTGCCCACCATTCCAATAATTGGTCTGCCCAGCGCGGCGGTTGATTCCGTTTCATGGTTTATCATTTGAAAGTAGAGACACACCATTTTCGGTCCGCTGACGCGCAGTCCGCTGACGCGTAGTCCGACGCTTCGGCGTCTCTATAGTGACATTATTCAGATCGTAAGCTTTTCACCGGATTCATCAAGGCAGCTTTGATGGATTGAAAACTGACCGTGATCAAGGTAATGCTAACGGCCAAGATGGCCGTACCCACAAAGATCCACCACGAAATGTCTGTACGATACTCATATTTTTGGATCCATTTCTCCATAAAATAGTAGGCGATGGGCGCCGCGATACCGCAGGAAATAATGACCAACACCACAAAGTCTCCGGAAAGCAGCCCCCATAGATTCAAGACCGATGCGCCCAACACTTTCCGTACGCCAATCTCTTTGGTACGCTGTTCGGCCACAAACGATGCCAACCCGAAAAGCCCAAGGCAAGAAATGAAAATAGCGAGGGCCGAAAAGAAGCCGGCCAGTTGGCCGATACGTTCTTCGGAACGAAACTTGTTTTCATATTCCTGATCGGCAAATTTGTAGTCGAAAGGCGTGGTGGGAGCGTATTTTTTAAAGATAGTTTCGATTTTAGCTAATGCTTCGCTGCTTGAGGCTTGCGGTTTTATTTTAATGTCAACAACGTTGAAAGGCCGTTCTCGGTCATCTATCATGAAAACGGTTGGGAGAATGGGTTCGAAGGGTGATTTCATGACCATGTCTTTGATTACTCCGATGACTTTCCAGTTTTTGCCGTGCCATTTGACGATTTCTCCCACGGGATTTTTAAGCCCCATTTGTTTGATGGCAGCTTCGTTAAAAATGAACGCGGAGGAGTCCGTTGAAAAATTGGAAGAGAAATTTCGACCTTCTTTTATTTTCCAATCCACAACTTTGCCATATTCCGGATTGACCGAAATGGTCCCAAAAAGCGCCTGTATGTTCGGATCTTTTCCTTTCCAGTCCAAATTATTGGCTGATGACCAAATGCCCGTCATGGGGCTTGACGTCTCCGCTACTTCAGTCACCATATTGGTTCGTAGTAAATCATCCCGGAAGGCTCGAAAATGCGTGTGGATTTCCGGAGTAGTGAGAGGAATCATGAGTAAACCGTCTCGACTATATCCAACGGGGCGATTTTTGGCAAATTGAATCTGTCTAAAAACGACAATCGTACCGATGATCAATGTAACAGAAACGGTAAATTGTAAGACTAATAACACTTTACGCGGCACCGACGCAAAACGCCCTACTTTGAAGGTGCCTTTGAGTACTTTGACCGGTTGAAACGAAGATAGATAAAAGGCCGGGTAACTTCCCGCCACGATGCCCGTAAGCAAGGTAAAGCCGATGCCCAAAAGCCAAAAGAAAGGATTGGCCCACAGAAAAGCCATTTCTTTATCCGCCACCTCGTTAAAAGCAGGAAGAATAAGCAGAACCAAACTGATCGACAATACAAAAGCAAATGCCACGATCAGAAATGACTCACTAAAAAACTGCGCAATCAGTTGACCGCGAACCGAACCAATGGCTTTACGAATGCCGACTTCTTTGGCTCGTTTTTCACTTCTGGCCGTGCTCAAATTCATAAAATTAATACACGCCAACAGCAGTACGAAAATGCCGATGATACCAAACATCCATACAAATTCAATGCGTCCACCAATGCTCATGCCGTTTTTAAAGGTGCCGTACAGATACCATTGCTCCATCGGAAATAAGAAAAGAGCAGGTTTTGATGCATCTTTTGTATGCGCATAGACAGTATTTTTTATCCTGTTGTTGATGGAACTCAGGTTAGCGTTTGAATGCAGTTGAACGTAAATTTGAAACGAACTGCTGAACCAACTGTCGGCGGGTACCCCCTCCGGGAAAAGTAAATTGATCGGAGCAATGAAATTCAGATTATTAAAACGGCTGTTCTTTGGAATGTCTTTGTAGACGCCTGCTACCTGTTGTAAAAAAGAATTATTAAGCTTTATCGGCTTGTTAATGGGGTTAGTGTCGCCAAAAATAGCTTGCGCCATTGATTCACTCAGCAGAATGGCATTAGGGTTTTTCAACGCCGTTTGAGTTCCTTTTACCATTTCCAAGGATAGAAGTTCGGGTAATTGCGGGTCTGAAAAACAACCGATTTTGGTAAATAGCTTATCGTCCTGTCCAATGATCTGCTCAAATGTCATCGTTGCCGCTACATTTTTGAAATCGCT
This sequence comes from Runella sp., assembly GCF_965279615.1. Classification (NCBI taxonomy): domain Bacteria; kingdom Pseudomonadati; phylum Bacteroidota; class Cytophagia; order Cytophagales; family Spirosomataceae; genus Runella; species Runella sp. The sequence goes on from NZ_OZ257252.1 coordinate 4,922,354, forward strand.
TCCGTAAGCAGTGCGAAGTTCATCGGCGAGCGGCATCGGCAAGGATTCAAAGGTGGCAATTCCATCGCTGATGTTCTGGTTTTCCATCACTTGCGCGATGTGGTCATAGTTTTTGTGGTATTTGTTATACGACAGTTCATCGTACATCCACAAACCGATCAACATCGCCACAGCCATTCCCGTAGCCAAACCGAAGATGTTGATAAACGAGTAACCTTTGTGTTTCAACAGATTACGAAAAGCGATCTTAAAATAATTGCGTATCATATTGGGGCTGTATATGTAGGTTTTGGGATAAATGGCTCGTTTGTCTTTGGCAAAAGGACGTAACAGTTTGATGACGTTGAAAATGTATTTCCAATCAGCCTTTCTTCGGCCGACGGTTTGCACCCAATGCGAGTATAATTCCAATAAATCACCTTCCACTTCTTCTGAAGTGTTGGGGTCGCCCAACCAATTTAGTAAAGCGCTAGCCCAGCGCGGCCCAACGCTTCGGGGTGGTTGCCTATCAGTCATAGATTTCTGATTTATGTAGAGACGCAAAATTTTGCGTCTCTATGGTTTCGGTCCGTCGATATGGCGTCTCTACGTGGCGGGGCCTTATTCGCTTCGTAAACTCTTCACCGGGTTCATCAGTGCCGCTTTGATGGCTTGAAAACTCACCGTCAATAAAGTAATAGACAACGCTCCGACGCCTGCCGCTGCAAAAACCCACCATGAAATCTCGGTTCGATAGGTATATTTCTGCAACCATTCACTCATGAAATAGTAAGCGATAGGAGCGGCGATAAAGCATGAAATGATAACCAACACCACAAAATCTTTAGAGAGCAATTGCCACAAATTAGTGACTGAAGCGCCCAGTACTTTACGAACGCCGATTTCTTTGGTACGCTGCTCGGCCACGAACGATGCCAATCCAAATAAACCGAGGCATGAAATAAAAATGGCGAGAATGGCAAAGACGGTGGCCAATGTACCAATCCGTTGTTCCTGACTGAACTTGTTAGCATATTCTTCGTCCACAAATTTGTAATCAAATGAAGCCGAAGGAACCAGTTTTTTGAATACCGCCTCTATTTTGGGTAAGGCATTGGCAAATCCAACGGTAGATTTGATTCTTATGGTCATTTGATTTGAAGCTTTATTGAAATCTAAAAAGTAAAACGTACCACTGATTGGCTCATACGGTGACTGAATCACCATGTCTTTCGTAACGCCCACAATCTGCCAGGTAAATCGTCCATCTTCTGTTTTAATGTATTCACCTATGGGATTGTCCAAACCGATGTATTTTGCAGCCGCTTCATTCAAGATTATTCCCGCCGAATCGGTTTTGTAGTCATTTAAAAAATCCCGTCCTGCTATTATTTTCCAGTCAATTGTCTTTCCAAAATCAGCTGTAACCTTGACTTTATTAAAACCCGAAGGTGTTTCGGGGGCTTTTCCTTTCCATGTATACCCTCCGCCACTATTCGATATAGCGGTCAATGGGCTATTGGAAAGCGCAACGTTTGCGACTGCTCCTGAATTCATCAATTCGCTTTTTAGTAAATCAAACTTGCCTTCATAATTAGGGTCATTTAAGTTGAGCGTTATCAGTCCCTCTTTGTTATAACCAACCGGGCGATTTTTAGCGTACTGAATTTGCTGATAAACCACCATGGTTCCGATAATCATCATGACGGAAACCGTAAATTGAACTACCACCAATGCTTTGCGCGGAACAGCGGCAAAGCGACCTGCTTTAAATGTGCCCTTTAATACTTTAAGAGGTTGAAAAGAAGACAAATACAAAGCGGGGTAAATGCCTGTCAGAATAGCGGTTAGTGAGATAAAAGCCAAACTGCTTGCCCAGAAATACAAATCAGTGAATGGGAAGGCAATGGCTTTATCGGCTAACCCGTTGAACCAACTTAAGGAGATGACTATGAATAGGCAGGAAATAAAAAATGCCAGTATCACTACTAAAAAGGATTCACTGAAAAACTGCCCAATCAACTGCGTGCGCAGGGAGCCGACCGCTTTACGGATACCTACCTCTTTCGCTCGTTTTTCAGACCGAGCCGTACTTAAATTCATGAAGTTGATAGAAGCCAATAAGAGTACAAAAGCACCGATAATACCAAACAACCAGACAAAGGTGATACGTCCGCCGGTAGGTCTGCCATCGGTAAAATCCGAATACAAATGCCATTGGTCCATCGGATGTACAAATAGTTGAGGCTTACCGCTTTCTATCAATTTAAAGAAGTCTTTGGGCGTATTTTTTGCATAAAAATCGTTAAGACCGGCCTGTGCAGTTTCTAAACTGACAGTAGGTTGAAGCTCCACATAGATACCAAACGAAGTGTTATTCCAGGAGTTTACATTTGCTTTTACCCATTCATTGGACGATACCCATAAATCCCAGGGAGAAAAGAATTGCACTTCGCCAAAACGTGAATTCTTAGGGATATCTTCATAGACACCGGTTACTTTTACATCAATCTTATTGTCAATTTTAAGGGGTTGGTTGATTGGGTCGGCGCTGCCAAACAGAGCTTCCGCCGATGATTTTGACAGGACAATAGAATACGGGTCTTTTAAGCTTTCATAACTTCCTTTGAGCATTTTTAACGAAAGCATTTCCAATATACCGGGCTCCACAAAATGGCCTCTTCTATTCAGGTTTTTCTCGTCAAGTTTCAACGTATATTCACCTACGCCCCAAGAAATTAAAACCTTCTTAAACAGATGATTATAATTCTCTTTCAATGCAGTTCCCATCGGAATTTGCATAAATGGACTGCCTTCGCTTACACCGGTCGTTGGCTCCGTATAAATAGAGCGAATTTGTCCTATCCGTTCATAATTTTTGTGGTATTTATTAAAATTCAATTCATCCCACACCCATAAACCAATGAGCATCGCCACGGCCATACCGGTCGCCAGACCGAAAATGTTGATGAAGGAGTAACCTTTGTGTTTCAATAGATTACGAAAGGCGATCTTGAAATAGTTGCGTATCATGTTTGGGCTGAATAAGTAAGTTGTTGGATAATCGTTTTTTCGTTTGGCCAAAGGCCGCAATAATTTGAGCGCACTGAGTGCATAGCGCCAATCTGCTTTTCGTTTCCCTATCGTCTGCACCCAGTAAACATACAGTTCGAGCAAGTCGCCCTGTACTTCTTCCCGTGTGTTGGGGTTGGCCCACCAACTTAGAAGCTTAGTGGCCCAGCGCGGCGGTTTAATTTGAGGGTTCATAATTATCAGTTAGAGATGTAAGGGAGAAACGGGGTTCGCAACGGTCGGAGCGTGGCGACACTGTTTATCCTTTTCACCTTACTTTGTTTTCAAATTCTCTACCTAAAAATGTATAGCTATTCCTTCGAGCAGCACTTTTTTAAAATAAATCTTTGTCAGGCCATCGCGTTGCCGGATCATTAATTGCGCGCCAAAGTAGTTGGTCTAAATCGGAATGGGTTTGTTCATTTTGATAACCGGTATTCGTGAGTATCGCCCAGGAGTAACCTAAATGCGTATGGGCCAGCAGGGTAGCAGTTCCCATTAGCTCTCCGAAATGGTACCAATTACGAAGATTGCCGGAAGTTGCCAATCTCCAGCCACAGGCGTATTCTTTGTTGGCTGTTGAAGGGGTGAGCATTGTCTGAAGGGTTGAACTATTCAGTATATCCTTTTTCTGTTTCAGTCCATCAACAACGACAATCAGTTTTACTAAATCCGTTGCAGAAGCAATCCAGCCGGCACCTGCATCCATTCTTGACAGATTAATAGTGTAGGGTTCATTACCTTCTTCATAATAGACTACTTCATTAGGTTTTTTTTCAGCTTTTGAATTGACTCCAATTTGCATGTCTGTAATGCCAATGGGGTGTAATATGGTTGAATTAACATAATCCGCGTAACGTTGACCCGTTACTTTCTCAATCACTCGCCCCAAAAGGAAAAAATTAAAGTTAGTATACGCAAAGGCGGTTCCCGGTGGTGTTTTTAACGTCTGATGGCTAAATACCCATGCTATAAGTTGTGATGAATTCAACGACGGCTGTATAAACGTAGGGTCATCTTCAGTGGGATTTTCTGTATTTCTTGACCAGCCGCTGGTATGATGTAACAGGTGATCAATGGTTATTTTTTTTATGTTCGAGTCATCAGGCAAGGGACCGTAATCGTTTCCTAAAATACCGCTATCTCCAAATATTTTTGAATTCAGGGACAATTTGCCATCCTGGATTAATTTCATAATGGCTATTGCCGTAATAGGTTTTGACACACTGGCTAATCTGAAGAGGCTTTTCGCAGTCACCTTTTCCTGTGTCATCACATCAGCAAATCCATACGCCTTCGTATAAATTAACTTATCGTCTTTTGCGATAGCAATCGACAACCCGGGTACATTATGCTTCTTCATATAAGCAATCACCGAATTGTCGACCTGAGTAATCGAGCCGGGCTGAGTTCGTTCCTGTGCAATTAGGCTTTCCCAAGCCGTATTTATCTTCCAATGTTTATTTTCGTGAGTACATGTGGTAATAGTTAAAACCAAAAAGATTACAATGGCAAGCCTACTAATAGTGATGAACGAATTAATCTTGTTTTTGGCAAGATTTCGAAAGGCGATTTTTAAGTAATTGCGTATCATAAGACCCCTAACCCCTAAAGGGGGATTTTAATTTTTAAAAAGATAATTTTTCCCTTTTTCCCCTTTAGAGACCGGGGGTTATTCCGTTTTTAAACTCTTTACCGGATTCATCAAGGCCGCTTTAATGGCCTGAAAACTCACCGTCAATAAAGTTATCATTAAAGCCCCCGCGCCCGAGACGGCAAAAATCCACCACGAAATCTCGGTGCGATAGGTATATTTTTGCAACCATTCGTTCATGAAACAGTAAGCAATCGGAGCCGCGATGACACAGGAGATAATGACCAAAACCACAAAATCTTTTGATAATAATTGCCACAGATTAGCTACTGAAGCGCCTAATACTTTACGTACGCCGATTTCTTTGGTACGTTGTTCAGCTACGAAAGAGGCCAATCCGAAAAGACCCAAACAGGAAATGAAAATGGCAAGAATGGCGAAGAAAGTAGCCAATTTGCCAATACGCTGTTCCTGACTGAATTTTTTTGCGTATAGTTTATCTACAAATTTGTAATCGAATGATGCAGAAGGTACTATTTTTTTGAAAACTGCTTCTATTTTTGGCAAAGCCTCCGTAGCACTGACTGTTGGTTTAATTTTGATAACTATTTGACTGGCTGCCGTGTAGTTTTTATCCAAAAAGAATATGCCTCTTTTCGCCGGCTCATAAGGAGAATCCATAATCATATCCTTGATTATGCCAACAATTTGCAAAGAATAGGTACCACCTCTTGATTTAATAAATTCACCGATAGGGTTTTTCAAATTCAAATATTTTGCCGCCGTTTCATTGATAATAATTCCCGAAGAATCGGTTGAGAAAATCTTTGAAAAATCTCGACCGGCTATAAATTGCCAACCCACCATTTTTCCAAAATCATGCGTAACATTCATGCAGGCAAAACTTGCCTCCGTATCAGGGTCTTTTCCTTTCCAACTAAAATCACTGGAATTGTTGTTGATTTTAGTCAAGGTACTGGATGACATGGCCATTTCTGCCACCATACCGGTATTTAATAACTCACTTTTGATTACATCGAGCTTTCCTTTGTAGTTGGGGTCGTTCATCGGTAAAGTAATCAAACCATCTCTATTATAGCCAATTGGCCGATTGCTCGCATATTGGATTTGTTGATAGACAATAATGGTTCCGATAATCAAAACCACCGAGACTGCAAATTGAACAATAACTAAAACCTTGCGAGGAATTGCCGCAAAACGTCCCAATCGAATTGTACCTTTCAGTACTTTAATAGGTTGAAAGGACGATAAATAAAAGGCGGGGTAAAGCCCTGCCAAAAAGCCGGTAAATGTAATAAATGTCAAATTGAGTAGCCAAAACAGTGGGTTAGAAAAAGGTAATGACAATTCTTTATCTGCTAATTCATTAAACCAAGAAATTGATAAACCTACGAGTAAAATTGCCAGAAAAAATGCCAATAAAACAACCAGAAAGGATTCGCTTAAAAATTGAAAAATCAAAGCTCCTTTTGCAGAACCAATTGCTTTACGAATACCCACTTCTTTGCCACGTTTTTCAGATCGTGCCGTGCTTAAATTCATAAAATTAATGCAAGCCAAAAGCAATACAAAAAGACCAACAATGCCAAATAACCATACAAAAGTGATGAGGCCACCGGCGGGCCTTCCCTCTTTAAATTCAGAATATAAGTGCCATTGGCTCATTGGATATAAAATGGCTTCTTTCTTAAAGCGCTTATCTACTCCAGTTCCAACCTTGTAGAAAACGTCTTTAATAGCTGCGTTTGCAGCTGAATACGAAATATTCGGTTGTTTTTGTACGTAAACATTATAAGAACTATTTCCCCAATCATCTATAGTACTCTTCATCCAATCGTTAGTCGAAACCCATAAATCCCAAGATGCAAAAAACTTCACCTCGCCAAACTTGCTGTTTTGTGGCAAATCTTCATAAACCCCGGTTACTTTAACATTAATTTTATTATCGATTTTTAAAGCTTTATTAATGGGGTTTTCTTTACCAAAAATAGCCTCGGCCTTTGTTTTAGAAAGAATGATAGAGTGGGGGTCGTAAAGAGAATTGTTGGAGCCACTCAGCATTTTTAATGAAAGCATATCAATGGCTTCAGGTTCAATAAACTCGCCTTTTGATATTATTTTATTTTCGCCGGATGAAAGTGTATAATCGCCCAGCCACCAAGCCATTAAAATATGCTTGAAATTTTGATTATAATTACTTTTAAGAGCTGCCCCCATTGGAAAAGGTACGGCATCACTATTTCTGATTGTATTGGTACTTTGGTCTAAGTAGGAATATCGTATTTGAGCTATATCGTCGTAGTTCTGATGGTATTTATTAAAACTCAATTCATCCCAAACCCATAAACCAATGAGCATTGCTACGGCCATACCGGTTGCCAGACCAAAAATGTTGATGAAGGAGTAACCTTTGTGTTTCAATAGATTACGAAAGGCGATCTTGAAATAGTTGCGTATCATGTTTGGGCTGTATATATAGGTTTTGGGATAATATGTTTCTCTTTTTGCCAAAGGCCGCAATAATTTAAGCGCACTCAGCGCATAGCGCCAATCGGCTTTTCTAACGCCCACGGTTTGCACCCAATACGTATACAGTTCGAGCAAATCGCCCTGTACTTCTTCCAACGTATTTGGGTCGGCCCACCAACCTAAAAGTGTGGTGGCCCAGCGCGGTGGTTTTTGGTTCATAATCAATTTTTTAAAAGGCAGATTTGCAAGCAAGCAAATGGGCAATTGTTTCAATTTGCCCCTTGCTGATTTGCGCCGCGGCGGACCGCTTTGCAACGTTGTTTTTACTCATTTCGTAAACTCTTGACCGGGTTGGAAACGGCTGTTTTGATGGAGTGAAAGCTGACAGTAAATAATGCAATTATTACTACTAAGAATTCTGCTGATGCAAAAAGCCACCAACTTATTTCAATGCGATAAGGATAATTTTGCAACCATTTGTTTGCAACCATGTATGCAAGCGGTGATGCAATGATTAAAGCAAATACAACGAGCTTTATAAAATCGCTTGAAAGTGTTGTAACAATTTGTTGCACCGATGCACCAAGCACTTTGCGTATGCCAATTTCTTTCGTTCGTTTTTCTACAGATAAAAGCGATAATCCAAACAAACCAATGCATGAAATAAATATGGTAAGTATTGCGCTGAATAAAATAATCTGTTTCCATTTTTCAACATCAGCATATTGTTTCCTATTTTCTTCGTTTTTGAACACATAAGCATAAGGGTCCATCGGGTAAAACTGCTGATATGTTCTCTGTATCCATTTTAAACTTGTAGCTGCCGTGTTGGGTTTTATCTTGATATAGTAGGTTCCATAGTTACCTCTCAATGAGAATGCTTGCGGTGTTATTTTTTGAGTCAATGGTGCAAAGTGATAATCCTTTACCACACCAATTACACTATAGGTTTCATTACTGTTTCCTAACATCTGTACAGTTTCGCCGATAGGATTTTTCCATTTTGCCGCTTTTACAAAACTTTCGTTCACAATAATTGATTGTGCAGAATCAGCAGGAAATGCTTTTGAAAAATTCCTTCCCGCTACCAATGGTATTTTTAGTAACGGCAAATAATTTTCATCAATCGTTTCATCAGCAAAGAATACGGTACCGTCAGTGAAATTTTTTGTACCGGTGCCCCGGTTGCCGGCATTCTTTATACTTACGCCAATAATATTTGGGTTTTTGAGCAATTCATTTTTGAAAACAAAAGCATCAGTATTGTCCAGGTTGTTTTTATTTACGATAACAAGATTACTGTCATCGTACCCCAAATCTGTTTTAGTTAATAAATTAAACTGTGCATAAATTATTCCGGTGGCTATGATTAAGGATGAGGCCAGCGTAAACTGCAATACCACCAACGATTTTTGCAGGTAATTTTTGCCTGCAATCTGAAAACGGCTATACAAAGTTTGCACAGGATTATAACCCGATAAAACCAATGCAGGATAAAAGCCTGCCAGCAAGCCTGTGATAATATACAAAGCAATATAACCTGCAATTAATTTTGCATCGAACAAATAAGCAATCGTTAATACTTTATTGGAAAGCCCATTAAACAACGGCAATAAAAATTGCACCAAAACGATAGCTAATACAAAAGCAACAGTGCAAAGAAAAAACGATTCGCCGAGAAACCGGACTATCAATTGTTTTCTATCACTGCCCACCACTTTGCGAATGCCGATTTCTTTTGCACGCTTAACAGACCTGGCAACAGTGAGGTTCACAAAATTGATGCAGGCAATCAGTAACACAAACAAGGCAATACCCGAAAGCAAATACGAGTACATCGGGTTGCTTGCGTTGGTGAGACCATTGCCTGCCGGTAGTTGTGTGCTCAGATGTATGTCAAGATACGGTTGCAAAAGATAGGTGCCCATGGGAATTTGACTCGGGTCGCCGCCATCATTTTTCAGCATTTCATAGAAAGTAGCTTTCGCATCTGCTACATAAAAACGCTGCATTTGATTTTCCACTGTTTGCATGTTTGCTTTTTCATCCAACACTACAAATGTGTTCAGGAAAAGGTTAAACCAATTATGGGTATCCTTTGCATCAGCATCGGATACTATTAAAGGCATCAGGGCCGTAAATTGTATAGAAGAGTTTTGCGGGCAACGTTTTGCAACAGCCGTTACTTTGTAAGGAACAAAGGCCGTATCTTCTTTTATCATCATTACCTTGCCGACAGCATCAGTGGTAGCAAAATATTTCTTTGCAGCATCTTCGCTTAATACAATTGAATGTGGTTCCGTTAAACAGGTTTTAGGGTCTCCGGCTAATAAGGGGAATGTCAATACCGAAAAGAAATTGGAGTCAACATGCAAAACGCCATTCTGTTCCTGCACTGCAGTTCCATTTTTTATGTCTTCAGAACCGCCCTGCACACGAACAAAAGATTTTATTCCGGGGACATTTTGCATAAACCTCGGCCCTTGTAAAAAACCGGTACTGCCAATTTCAAAGTAGCCTTTTAATCCTTTTTGCCCTCTTGCTATGCGGTAAATGTTGTTTGCATTTTTATGAAATCTGTCAAAACTTACTTCATCTTTTACATACAGCATAATCAGCATGGCGCAGGCCAGGCCAATACATAAGCCTGCAATATTGATAAAAGAATAAACCTTGTTTCGTGCAAGATTTCTAAAAGCGATTTTGAAGTAATTGCGTATCATGGTTGGGCTGTATATGTAGGTTTTGGGATAATGTGTTTCTCTTTTTGCCAAAGGCCGCAATAATTTAAGTGCACTCAGCGCATAGCGCCAATCGGCTTTTCTAACGCCCACGGTTTGCACCCAATACGTATACAGTTCGAGCAAATCGCCCTGTACTTCTTCCAACGTATTTGGGTCGGCCCACCAACCTAAAAGTGTGGTGGCCCAGCGCGGTGGTTGATTCCGATCCATAGTTTTGCGGTATAAACTAAGATTCTCCTTACACTTTCTGTCTTTATACGTTACACGCTTTCTTACTCTGCCTTCAATGTTCTTGCGGGGTTGGTTTGGGCGGCTTTCCATGAAAAATACCCCACTGCTCCTAAGGCAATACCTACAACAAGGAACAGCAGAAAGGACATGGCTAAATAGCCTATTCCATTATTAAATACGAGATAACTGTTCATGAACATTGCGATGGCTATGCCAAGAGGAATGGCGATGACAGTGGCAATGGCGAGTAATTTGATAAAGTCAGCCGACATCAGTTTGATGACTTCCCCAACAGTGGCGCCCATTACTTTTCGGATGCCGATTTCTTTCGTTCGTTTTTCCAAACTGTAGGTAAGGATGCCGATGAGTCCTAAGATGGCGATCACAAAAATCACAATGCTTTCCATGCCCGCAAACTTCATGTCTTCATAAGGATAGTAGCGTTCGTACATATCGGTATCCAACCATGAGGCGTTCATTTCGAGGTAAGGATTGTGTTTTTTCCACAGATCGTTCAGGGTAGATTCGAGTGCAATTCGATCCTCTACCGGACTGGTTTTTACACACATCACTTTAAATAAAGCGGGCCGATATTGAAAGATGACAGGCTCTATTTTATGTTCATAATCATAATGGCAGAAATTGGCAACAACTCCTATGATTGTCGCTGAAAGCGTATCATTTACCAGAATAAGTTTTCCAATAGCTTCTTTTTCCGAGCCAAGATTTAGATTTTCTACAGCTTTTTGATTGACCACGATCATGGGTGAAGTTTCCCCCGAATTACTTTCGATCAGATTTGTGCCTGCCACTATTTTCAGACCCATATTTTCAATGAAATTATGATCGGCAGCGTAGTAAAATGCCGGCTTTGAGGGCTCATTCTTTGTGTTTTTAATGCCTGAATACGTGGGAGCAATGCCAAAATTGAGGGAAGTATATCCTACCTTTTGCACCTCTTTGATCGCGTTTATATCAGTAGCAAATCGTTGATTCTGATTCCCAGCCAAATTAATGTTTAGGATGCCTTCACGTCGGAAGTTTTCATTGTCGTTGGCCATATAATCTATTTGATGATACGCATGACCCATGAAAAATATATACACCAATGCAATCGTAAACTGAACGATGATCAACGATTTACGAAAACCTATTTTTCCGAAACTTGCCGGCGAAACAGTACCTTTCAACACTTTTACAGGCTGATAGGAAGACAGAATAAGACTTGGCGAAGCACCCGCTACTAAACCCAGAATCAGGTTGAAAACGAAAAACAACAGAATCAGGTAACCCAAATGATCAATTTCCCACGTGAGCCAAGAAACATGCACCTGATTTTTAATAAACCATAATAACAACAAACCGATACCCAACGCTATGTAAGAAACCAATACGGATTCGGTCAAAAATTGAAGAATAAGCTGAGGTTTTGTAGCACCCACTACCTTCCGCACCCCTACTTCGCGGCCTCGGTTCATGGAGCGGGCAAGGGTAAGATTGATGTAGTTTAAGGAGGCCAGTAAAATGAGAATGAGCTGAAACCCTAAATTTATGTAGATGCTTCTGAGGTCTTGGATGTAGGGGTCATTTTCTAATATTTCCTTCGACGGTGAAATGTCGGCCAGATTTTGGGCTTTGAAATGCAGGGTTTTGCCGGCCGTCGTTCCGATTAATTTATTGATTTCGGTGGAAGTTTTTGAAAGCTGTTTGTCAAGGTCGATGGCCGTTCTGCCTTTTGTTAATTTTAAAAAGGTATGTGCAGTTAGCGTTGACCAATCCGTTTTTTTGTCATTGAGGGTTAAATAATCGACGATTGGTAAGATGACATCGGTACGGAACTGCGTTTTTTGCTGATTAAATGGTTTTAAAACCCCGACGATCTTAAAACCGCCATACTTTGGATGCTCTAAAAAATTGCCGATGGGATTGGCATCTCTAAAAAACCATTGGGCAGTTTCGTGGGTGAGAACAATGGTTTTGGGTTCAACGGGATACGTTCCTTTTTCCAATGGAAAAGAAAAGAGTTGGAAAAAAGAAGCATCCGTATAAATGGCCTTTATGTTTTTTGTTTTTATCCCATTGCTCAAAACCCACTTAGGATCTCGCACTACCGTTGCTGCGTTTTCGATACCCGCAAGATTTTCTTTGACATGCTTGGCCAATAGCACCGGACTTGAAGCCCAGTTTATTATTTCACCTTCTTTCCGATTTTCGTCGGTTATTACGCGCACTATCCGTTCGCCATCTTGGTGAAAATTGTCGTATTCGTAATAATTGACAATTTGAATTAAGGCCATCAAAGCGGAAGGAATGGCAAGGCTTAACCCCACGATATTGATCAGGGAAAAGAGCTTATATTTTAATAAATTCCTCCAGGCGATTTTAAAATAACTATTTATCATAAGGCTGTATAAGTTGTCAGTTGGGTAATGTGTCGATTCTTTTGGTTTCGCAAAGGGTCTTAACAGTTTGAGAGCACTCAGTGCATACCGCCAATTGGCCTTTTGTTTCCCCACCGTTTGTATCCAATAGTAGTACAGTTCCAGCAGGTCGCCGTGTATTTCTTCTGCCGTGTTGGGGTCAGCCCACCAACTCAGAAGTTTTGAAGCCCAGCGCGGCGGTAAAGGGGATTTAGGCTTATTCGTGCCCATATTATCCTCCCATCAATTGCAACATATTAGGAGGCAATGCTCCCCACAACTCTTCGCGCACTTGTTTTACTTCCATCAACGCTCTTCGCCCCAACGCGGTGACTTCAAAAAAGCGTTTACGGCGTCCACCTCGCTCGGCCGTGGCTCCGCCCATTTTCGAGGACAAAAAGCCTTTTTCTTCCAGCCGTTGCAGCGTGGTATGTATGCTGCTGAACCCAACCGCCCGACCCGTTTTTTGTTCGAGTTCCTGGGTTACGGTAACGCCATAGGCTTCTTCCCCAAGAATGGCAACGGTCAGTAAAACTATCTCTTCAAACTCTCCCAAAAAGGTTCGTTTCATGTCTTGTTTATATTTGATACGATAATGTCGATAAAATGCCGTGCCAACGAAAGTAAACCCATTGAATCCGGTATTTACAGCACTTTTTTATGAAAAATGGAAAATAGGAGTGTCCGCTTTTGGACACCTTTCAGCGTAAAAACGGACAAGGCAACCCGCATAGATTGCCTTGTTAAAATAGAAAAATAACTTGTGATAGGCAGATTCGCTGAGACTTCGCTATTTCTTATGGTCGGTCCAATGAAGGAATTCTTCAAATACGTTAGGCCAGAGTTTTATTTTTTTGCCGTTTATCTCTTTCTCATACGAATGGTTACAGCCTATACAAACGTTAAAGGTCAGATTGTTTTTCCTGTTTTGCATAAATTGTATGGGAAGCAAATAGGCGGTTTCAATAGGAGTGCTTTCATCTTCTGTAGCGAAATAGGCATAAATCGGAATATCCAACTTCAACAAATATTCTATGGGCGCTTTTTCAAAGGAAGACCAACGCTTATTTGTGTACCCCATTTGGTCAATATCTGTCAAATTTGGGTTTTTTATCACCGAGCTATACCAATCAATAATTCCCATAATATGTTGATGCGCAAGAGAATCCGATTGTTTTCCGGCCAATGATTCGATTCTGTTAAAGAGCGAAAATTCGTAAAAATTATTCAATACGTTTCCTGACCAAAATCCCAGATGAGTTATACTTTTATTTTTTAACGCTAATGGTGCCGCAATGGTGGCTCCCTCCGAGTGCCCATAAACGATTATTTTCTCGGGCTTTGCTAAATGCCTTTTGATTATATCGTTGATGGAAAGGTCAATTTGTTTTACTCGGTATTCGAGGTAATTTTTCTCCTGATATTCCTTTGGTACTGAAAGTTTACTTTTATCAAATATACCTGCTATACCCGGTTTTGGGATGATGGCGTAGGTGTAATTGGAGTCTAAGAGTTTATAATCGTCTCCAAACCATCTGGAAACAGAATATTCCCCCTTGTTTTGTGAATAAGAAAAAATAGGGTTTGGATCGGTCCCCTGAATATATACCACCAGCTTGGTTGGTTTCTTTTGATAATTCTTCAAATAATAGATGATAGTGTCCTTGTTATCAACCACTTGGCCCTGTATAAAATCGTATTTTTTTAGGGCATCGTCAATGGTTGGAATTGGTTTGGATTCCTGGGCTTGGGCAGCAGAACCGGCAAATAAAAATAAGTAAGGAAAAAATGTTTTCATGGCGTTAAGTTTACGGCAAGATGATAAACTCAACAAAATAGTTGCATGAATGCCTATTCTTTCTTTCCCTTTTTCCTATTCCGTCTTCAAGCTCTTCACGGGATTCATCAATGCTGCTTTAATAGCTTGAAAACTTACCGTCATCAATGTTATTATCAAAGCTCCTGCTGTGGATGCAGCAAAAATCCACCACGAAATCTCGGTTCGGTACGTATATTTTTGTAGCCACTCGTTCATGAAATAATAAGAAATCGGCGCGGCAAACAGGCAGGAAATAATGATCAATATCAAAAAATCTTTGGATAACAATTGCCACAGATTGGTCACCGTTGCTCCCAACACTTTACGGATTCCGATTTCCTTAGTGCGCTGTTCAGCTACGAACGAAGCCAATCCGAATAAACCCAGACAGGAAATGAAAATGGCCAACACCGCAAATAGGCTCGACAGTTTTTCGACCCGTTCTTCCGATCTGAACTTGGCATTGTATTCGTCATCGGCAAATGTATAATCAAATGGCGCGGTCGGAATGAGTTTTTTAAAGACTGCTTCGATTTTGGGAAGCGCCGTTGCTGCACTGACTTCCGGATTAATTTTGATGTTCAACCAATTAGGGTTGCCGGCCATAAGAAAGACCGTAGGCTTCACTTGTTCAAACGGTGATTCCATGACCATGTCTTTCACAACGCCTACAATTTTGAACGGTTTTTCTACATCATTGGTCATAAATTGGCTTTTCCAATGAACGATTTCCCCGAGGGCAACCATCGGCGTATTTTTCGGAAAACCCATCAACCGCGCGGCGGTTTCATTGATGATAAAACCCGCCGAATCGGAAGCAAGGGCTTTGGAGAAATTTCGACCCGCTAAAAATTCCCATCCTACCGTTTGGGCATATTCGGGAGTGATGGAAAGTGTAGCAAAATTTTCATTATCTAAAGATTGGCCTTTTCGGCTAAAACCGGTGTTGGCGCTCCATACGCCGGTGATCGGGCTTTGGGATTCGGCCATTTCCACCACAACGCCCGTGTTTTTCAATTCACTGCGCAGGACTTCTGATTTTCCGTAAAAATCACCGGATTTCATTTGAACCATCAACAGTCGGTCACGTGAGTAACCGATGGGACGGTTTTTGGCAAATTGCACTTGTTGATAGATGATAACGGTACAAATAACCAACGTGACGGAGACCGTGAACTGTAAGACTACCAATACTTTACGAGGTAACGATGCCATGCGTCCCCATTGGAGACCGGCGCCTTTTAAGACGTTAACAGGTTGAAAAGAAGTCAAATAAAATGCCGGGTAGCTGCCCGCCACCAGCCCGGTCAGAAAAATGAAGCCCAAACTGAATAGCCAGAAATATACATTGGTCAATGGCAGCGCCATTTGCTTATCGGCCAGTTGATTAAAGCCTGTCAAGGATAACAAAACCATGGTTAAGGCAATGACAAAGGCGATGATAACGACCAGAAACGATTCGCCAAAAAACTGTCCTATCAACTGCGCACGCAAGGAGCCAACAGCTTTGCGAATACCGACTTCTTTGGCTCGCTTTTCGGAACGGGCGGTACTCAAATTCATAAAATTGATACAGGCCAACAGCAACACAAAAAAGCCGATCATTCCTGTAAGCCAAACGTATTGTACGGGGCCATTATCGAGTAACCCATTTTTGAATGTGGAATATAAATGCCAGTCGCTCATTGGATGCAGCCACATTTGCGGATGGGTAGCCTCCTCCTCCTGCATGTCATCCAGCCCTTTAATTACGTTGATTTCGGAGTCTTTAATGACGGCAGTTGCTTTTGCAAAATTCGTTTCAGGCTTGATTTCAACATACATCCAAAGGGCATGATTATCCCACTTCTTTTCTTTCATAAACCGATTCGTAGCCAAAAAATAATCCCAGGAAGCCACAAATTGTAGGCCATAAAGCGCAGAGTTTTGCGGGAAATCTTCGTACACACCCGTTACTTTTACATTTAGGTCAGTACTGATTTTGAGCGGCTTATTCATGGGATCAGTATCGCCAAACAAAGCCTTGGCAAGGGAAGCCGAAAGCAAAATGGATTGCGGATCAGTCAATCCTTCCCAATCGCCTTTCTTCATTTCAAAGGTGAAAAGCTCGGGGGCTTTGGTTCCCATAAACTGCCCTTTGCCGGAAAGTTTCGTTTCGCCGGCCGTCAAAATATACTCGCTTGTATGCGTTGAGGTAACAATGTGTTTAAAACTTTCGCCATAATTGGTTTTCAACTCATTAATAAAAGGATAAGGCACGGAGGTATTCGTTTTTATCTCTCCGTTCATTTCCTGATTTTGCACTATCTGTGCAATTCGAGGGTAATTTTTATGGTAGGTGTTGAAGGATAATTCATCCCAAACCCATAAACCAATAAGTATAGCGACGGCCATCCCGGTAGCCAGTCCGAAGATGTTAATGAATGAATAACCTTTGTGTTTCAATAGGTTACGAAAAGCGATTTTGAAATAGTTTTGTAACATGGTCGGGCTGTATAAGTAGGTTGTTGGATAGGACGTTGGTTTTCTTTTAAGGTACCTCGGTTTCATAAATCCCAGTACTTCCCACCAATACAGCCAACGGGCGCGGCGCACGCCGATGCGCTTGACTTGGTAGTCAAACTCCTCGTGCAGGTCTCCCTGAATCTCTTCCAACAGGTGAGGAGCGCAGAAGAATTTCAGGAATTTGTCAGCTAAGCGGGGCGGTCTCATGGTTTTTAGGTTGAAAGTGTAGAAGAGGTTAAAGGCGAGAGTAAAATTGGTACTTTACACTTTCGCCTTTGACCTCTACACTTCTTCTTATTCTGTTTTCAAACTCTTTACCGGATTCATTAAGGCGGCTTTAATCGCTTGAAAACTCACCGTCAGCAACGTAATGGTCAGCGCCCCTGCGGCTGATACAGCAAAAATCCACCACGAGATTTCCGTTCGGTAGGTATATTTTTGTAACCACTCGTTCATGAAATAATAAGAAATCGGTGCGGCGAGCAGGCAGGAAATAATCACCAACACCACGAAATCTTTGGATAATAATTGCCACAGATTGGCTACCGTTGCGCCCAACACTTTACGGATTCCGATTTCCTTGGTGCGTTGCTCGGCTACGAAAGAAGCCAACCCGAATAAGCCCAGACAGGAAATGAAAATGGCCAGAATAGCGAAGAAGGTTGCCAGTTTACCGATGCGCTCTTCGGCTTTAAACTTCGTATTGTATTCTTCATCTACAAATTTGTAATCAAAAGGAACGGAGGGAACAATTTTCTTAAAAACAGTCTCAATTTTTGGTAGTGCCTGACTGATACTGATAGATGGATTGATCTTGATATTCACCCAATTGGGTTTTCCATTGATGGGTTTTATATAAAAAACAGTCGGCTTGATGGGCTCGTAAGGCGATTCCATCACCATATCTTTTATGACGCCTATCACTTGAAAATAGGCGGTATTTTCTCTGAATTTCCAACTGATCGTTTCGCCAAGCGGGTTTTGTAATCCCATGTATTTCATCGCTGCTTCGTTGATGACGATGCCCGAGGAATCAGTGGAGTACTCCCTTGAAAAATCTCTTCCCTTTATAAACTGCCAGCCTACGGTTTTCCCGTGTTCGTGAGTAACGGTCAATGTGCCTAAACTTTTATCCTGCTCAGGCTTTTTCCCTTTCCATTCCCAACCGTCATTACTTGAAAACACTTGTGTCATTCGCCCCATTGATTCGGATACTTCACTTACCGCACCCATATTTTTCAGTTCGGTTCTGAGTATTTCGTATTTGCCTGCAAAAGCATCTGATTTCATGGCGAGCATCAACAAGCCCTCGCGTGTGTAGCCCACGGGACGATTTTTGGCAAATTGAATCTGACGATATACCACAATGGTGCTAATGATGAGGGTAACCGAAATGGTAAATTGAAAAACGACCAAGACTTTTCGCGGTTTAAAGGCAAAGCGATCGACTGAGTTGATGCCTTTCAGAACTTTGATAGGCTGGAAAGAAGACAAATAAAAAGAAGGGTAACTTCCCGCCAAGAGCCCGGTTATGAGAATAAAAAGAAGACAAAGCAACCAAAAATAGGCATTTCCCCAAGGTGCGATTATCGCTTTAGCGGATAAATCGTTGAACCCATTGATCGAAATTGCTACCAGAAAAAGGGCGAGAAAAAAGGAGATAAAGACCACCAAAAAGGATTCACTGAAAAATTGGTTGATCAGTTGCCCCCGAACGGAACCTATCGCTTTGCGAATGCCTACTTCTTTGGCGCGTTTTTCAGAACGGGCAGTGCTCAAATTCACAAAATTGATACAAGCCAGCAGCAGCACAAAGGCACCGATAATGCCGATAAGCCAAATCATTTGGGTAGGTTCAGCATTTACGGCCCCGTTCTTAAAAGGATATAAATGCCAATTCCGCATTGGGTGCAAAAATACCTGCGGGTTTTCGGCAACTTTGTCTTTCAGTTCGCCGATATTTTTCAGTTCGGCCTCTTTGATTGTTTTGGAAACTTTCTCAAAGTCAGTAGTTGGTAAAATCTCTGTATAAACTTTTAAGAAATGATTATGCCAATCTTGAATAGCTTTTTTTACCCAATCATTGTCCGAAACCCATAAATCAAACGGGGCGAGAAATTTGATGTCGTTGAAATCTGAGTTAAGCGGTAAGTCTTCATAAACGCCCGTTACTTTTACCTCTAACTTATTGTTGATCTTCATCAACTGATTAAGCGGGTCAGCAGCACCAAACAGTGCTTGTGCCGTAGAGACCGAAATTAAAATGGAATGAGGGTCTTTAAGGCCGGACCAATTGCCGTAAACCATTTTTAGTGAAAGCATTTCAGGGCCTTCTGTTTCCATAAACTGCCCTTTTCTTGTAAATTTATTCTCACCGGCCGTCAATATATATTCCGCTGCATTTGAGGCCGTTACGATGTGTTTAAAATTAGTTTGATAGTTTGTTTTTAATTCAGTTGCCAGCGGATATTGCACAGAGGTCGAATATCCAACTTTTCCTTCGTCTGTTTCTTTTATCATCACTTGGGCTATTCGCTCATAGTTTTGGTGATATTTATTGAAACTCAACTCGTCCCAAACCCAAAGCCCAATCAGGATAGCCACCGCCATTCCCGTAGCCAATCCGAAGATATTGATGAACGAGTGACCTTTGTGTTTCAGCAGGTTACGAAATGCAATTTTGAAGTAGTTGCGTAGCATGGTCGGGCTGTATAAGTAGGTGGTTGGAAATTCCGTTGGTTTACGTTTGATATATCTCGGTTTTATAAATCCCAGGACTTCCCACCAATACAGCCAACGAGCGCGTCGCACACCGATTCGCTTGACTTGGCAGTCAAATTCTTCGTGCAAATCTCCTTGAATGTCTTCCAATAAGTGAGGTGCGCAGAACCATTCAAGGAGTTTGTCAGCTAAGCGGGGCGGTTTCATAGTTTTCAGGTTGAAAGTGGAAGGTGAGAAGTAAAAAGGTACTTTACACTTTCTACTTTCACCTTTACACTCATTCTTTTATTCCGTTTTCAAACTCTTTACCGGATTCATCAATGCGGCTTTAATGGATTGGAAACTCACCGTCAGTAAGGTAATGCTAACGGCCAAGATGGCCGTACCCACAAAGATCCACCACGAAATTTCCGTTCGGTACGTGTATTTTTGTATCCAGTCACTCATAAAGTAATAGGCAATGGGAGCCGAGATAAGACAGGAAATGATCACCAAGACCACAAAATCTTTGGACAGTAGGCTCCAAAGGTTAGTGACGGAAGCGCCCAATACTTTACGAATTCCGATCTCTTTGGTGCGCTGCTCAGCCACGAACGACGCCAACCCGAAAAGCCCAAGGCATGAAATAAAGATAGCAAGTATGGCAAAAAAGGCGGCCAGTTTACCGAAACGTACTTCGGTGGCGAATTTCAAGGCGTATTCCTGATCAGCAAATTTATAGTCAAAGGGAGCCGATGGAATCAGTTTTTTGAAAACAGCTTCAATTTTTGGCAATGCTTCACTTACACTGACATTAGGATTGATCTTAATGTTTATCCAATTGACTCCGCCGTGGCCTTTTATCATAAAAATGGTTGGATTGATGGGCTCATAAGGAGATTCCATAACCATATCTTTCACCACTCCTAAAATAGTAAAATGCTTTGTTTCAAGGTCCTGAAATTTCCAACTGACATGTTCTCCAACAGGATGCTTTAGCCCCATGTACTTAACGGCGGCTTCGTTGATGACCATTCCGGCCGAATCGGAGGTAAATGCTCGTGAAAAGTCTCTTCCCTGTACAAATTGCCAGCCTACGGTTTTCCCGTATTCGGGCGTCACGACCAGCGTTCCAAAACTTTCATCGGCGGATGGGTGCTTGCCTTTCCACTCAAAACCATCATTTCCTGACCATACTTCGGTCACTTTCCCCATGGATTGAGACATTTCATTAACCACTCCCGTATTTTTCAATTCAGATCTGAGCAAGTCATATTTTCCATAAAAATCACCGGATTTCATTTCCATCATGAGTAATCCATCTCGACTGTAACCCACGGGCCTATTTTGAGCAAACTGAATTTGCCGATAAACGATAATGGTGCAAATGATCAGCGTTGCGGAAACCGTAAACTGAGTTACTACCAATACTTTGCGCGGAGTGGAAGCAAAACGCCCCACTCGAAGTGTACCTTTCAATACTTTTACCGGCTGAAAAGAAGATAAATACAGCGCCGGATAACTTCCTGCCAATAAACCGGTTATGAAAATAAAGCCCAAACTGATAAGCCAAAAAGAAAGATGCTGATAAGGCATTGTCATTTGTTTGGCTGACAAATCATTGAACCACGGCAAACTCAGCGCGACCAGAAGCAGGGATAAGAGGAAAGCAAAAATGACCACTAAATAAGACTCGCTGAAAAATTGCCCGATCAATTGTCCACGCATCGAACCAACAGACTTACGAACACCTACTTCTTTGGCGCGTTTTTCGGAGCGGGCTGTACTTAAATTCATAAAATTGATGCACGCCAGCAGCAGTACAAATGCGCCGATGATACCGATGAGCCGAACCATTTTCATAGGCTCCGGATCTAACAGCCCGCGCTTATAATTATGCAAATGCCAATCGCTCATCGGATGCAGAAATACCTCCGGTTTTAATTTTTGCTGCTCTTTAAAATTGGCAAGATTTTTCAGTTCGGCCTCTTTGATGTTGGCAGAGATCTTTTCAAAGTCAGTACCCGGCTTAATTTCAACGTAGATTTTCAAAAAATGATTATCCCAGTCTGTCATAGCGCGTTCTTTGATCCACGGATTTTCAGAAACCCATAAGTCGAAAGGAGAGAGGAATTTAATAGGGTTGAATTGAGTATTCAGCGGCATATCCTCGTATACGCCCGTCACCTTGACATCAATCTTGTTATTGATTTTCATAAATTGATTGATGGGGTCGGCATCTCCAAAAAGTGCTTTGGAAGTTGAGGCCGAAATCAGGATAGAGTGCGGATCACGCAACCCCTCCCGAGAGCCATAGAGCATTTTCAGGGTAAGCATTTCGGGCGCGTTAGGCTCCATGAACAGCCCCTTTCGTGATAGTTTCTTTTCTCCTGCCGAAAGCACATTATCAACCTCCCACGAAGCCATGACAATGTGTTTAAAATTATTTTGGTAATTGGTTTTAAGCTCAGTTCCCAAAGGATACTGCAATGAGCTATTGATACCAATGCCGTGCTCCCCAAAAGTACGCGACCTTACCTGTGCGATACGATCATAGTTTTTGTGGTAGGTATTGAAGGATAATTCATCATATATCCATAAACCGATGAGCATCGCCACGGCCATGCCGGTAGCTAATCCGAAGATATTGATGAACGAGTAACCTCTGTGTTTCAACAGATTACGAAAAGCGATTTTGAAGTAGTTTTGTAACATGGTCGGGCTGTATAAGTAGGTTGTTGGATAGATTGATGGCTTTCTTTTAACATAGCTCGGTTTCATAAATCCCAGTACTTCCCACCAATACAGCCAACGGGCGCGGCGCACTCCGATGTGCTTGACTTGGTAAGCAAACTCCTCGTGCAAATCACCTTGTATATCTTCAAGTAAATGAGGTGCGCAGAACCATTGAAGGAATTTGTCAGCTAAGTGAGGCGGTCTTACGATTCCGGGTTTCATGATTTTTAGGTTGAAAGTGTAGAGGTAAAAGTGGAAGGGTTATTTTACTTTACCCTTTTACCTCTCACTTATTCTGTTTTCAAACTTCTCACCGGATTCATCAACGCGGCCTTAATGGCTTGAAAACTAACGGTTAATAGCGTAATGGCTAAAGCACCCACAGCCGATAGCACAAAGACCCACCAACTGATGTCGGTATGGTATTCATATTTTTGAACCCAGTTATCCATGAAATAGTAAGCAATCGGAGAGGAGATCAGGCACGAAATGATGACCAACAATACAAAGTCTTTGGAAAGCAAACCCCACAAATTGCTTACCGAAGCGCCCAATACTTTGCGAATGCCGATCTCTTTGGTGCGTTGCTCGGCCACGAAAGAGGCCAATCCGAACAGACCTAAACAGGAAATGAAAATGGCCAAAACGGCGAAGAAGGTAGCCAGTTTGCCGATGCGTTCTTCGTCGCTGAATTTTTTAGCGTATTCTTCGTCCGCAAATTTGTAGTCAAAAGGGGCTGAAGGGTTATGCTTCTTGAAAACAACCTCAAGCCTCGCCAATGCCTCGCGCGAACTGATGGCAGGATTGATTTTGATATTAATGACACCGACATCATTGTAATCCAACACAAAGGAAGTACGAAAAACAGGGCTGTACGGAGACTGCATCACCAAATCTTTCACTACGCCAATGACGTGAAACGATTTTTCGTTGATTTTTACGATTTCACCAATCGGCTTTTTAAGCCCCATAAATTTGATGGCCGTTTCGTTCAAAATAATTCCCGAAGAATCCAATGCAAATTCTCTCGAAAAATCGCGGCCTTCTTTAAACTCCCAACCAATGGTTTTTCCAAAGTCGTGCGTGACCGATACGGCCGCAAAATTGCCCTGAATGGAAGGGTCTTTGCCGCGCCAATCGTAGCCGTTATTAATTGCCCAAATGGAAGTGATCGGGCTGGATGATTCCGACATCTCAGTGACGGCGCCCGTTTTCAATAAATCATTTCTAAGCACATCGTAATGGCCCACCAGATCGGGCGTATTGATTGGCACCGTTAGTAATCCGTCGCGGCTGTAGCCGATAGGTCGGCTTTTAGCGTATTGGATTTGACGAAATACTACAATCGTGCCAATAATCAGCGTAACAGAAACCGTAAATTGTACCACTACCAAAATTTTACGAGGCACCGCTGCAAAACGCCCCACTCTGAAAGTGCCTTTCAGCACTTTTATGGGTTGAAAGGAAGATAGATACAAGGCCGGATAGCTGCCTGCAATCAAACCGGTCAATAACGTAAAACCGATTCCTAAGAGCCAAAACAGCGGGTTTGTCCACAAAATGGACATTTGCTTGTCGGCAACTTCATTGAAAGCAGGTAATATAAGTTGTACCAAAAGCAAAGACAACACAAAAGCCACCACCACTACTAAAAGCGATTCGCTGAAAAATTGGTTGATTAACTGTCCGCGCACTGAGCCTACCGCTTTGCGAATACCGACTTCTTTGGCGCGTTTTTCACTTCTGGCCGTACTCAAATTCATGAAATTAATGCAGGCTAACAACAGTACAAATGCCCCAACAATCCCGAACAACCATACAAATTCAATGCGCCCTCCTGTATTTATCCCGTTTTTAAATTCGGAGTACAAATGCCATTGGCTCATCGGATGCAGAAAAACTACGGGCTTAAAAGGTCTTTCTTCGGGGCGGATTTTGTTGAACTTTACATTTTTGATTTTGGCGGATACCTGTGCCATGTCGGCATTGTCGGCCAATTGTGCATAGGTCTGAGTAAAATTGCTGCGCCACGGATTGGTTTTTTCCCTGATCCACGGATTGCTGTCAAGGTACAACTCCCACGGAAGAATGAACGATAAATCCCTGAAATCGGAATTGTAAGGCAAATCCGCGTACACGCCCGTCACTTTTACGTTCAGTTTGTTATCCACTTTCATGAGTTTCCCCACGGGATCGGCGTCGCCGAAATACGCTTTCGCTACCGACTCGGAAAGCAAAATGGAATTCATGTCTTTCAAACCCGACCGCGTTCCCTGAAGCATTTTCAGGCTCAACATTTCGGTAATGGCCGGTTCGAAGAAATTACCGGTTTTGGTCAGTTTCTTCTCTTCAAAAGTCAGTAGATGATCTCCCATCCATGAGGATTGGACCACATGCTTGAAATCACTGCCGTACTTATCCAATATCTCAGGGCCCATCAGGTACGGATTGGCCGTTTGGGTATTGATCTCACCGTCAAACGTCTGATGTTGCATTACCTGAGCGATGCGTTCGTAATTTGGGTAGCTTTTGTTGTAAGCTAATTCATCGTAGATCCACAAACCGATGAGCATGGCGACGGCCATCCCGGTTGCCAATCCAAAGATGTTGATAAAAGAGTAGCCTTTGTGTTTCAATAGGTTACGTAAAGCGATTTTAAAATAGTTGCGGATCATGTTTGGACTGTATAAATACGTTTGTGGAAATTCACTTTGTAATCTTCTGATATAAGCCGGCTTGACAAACCCCAGCACTTCCCACCAATAAAGCCAACGGGCGCGGCGCTCACCAATGCGCTTGACTTGGTAGTTAAACTCTTCATGCAAATCGCCCTGCACATCCTCCAGTAAATGAGGTGCGCAGAACCATTCCAGAAGACGGTCAGCTAAGCGAGGCGGTTTGATTTGGGATTTCATGCTTCTTAAGTGTAAAGTGGAAGGGTAAAAGTGTAAAGGAAAACGGGCCGTTACACTTTCGCCCTTTACACCGCACGGGCGGCCCCGCTTACACTTTTTTATTCTGCTTTCAGCGTCTTCACCGGATTCATCAAGGCAGCTTTAACCGCTTGATAACCAATGGTAAATAAGGTGATTGCAATAATGGATGCGCCCGTAATTAGGTACACATCCAACCCAACGGTAATGTGATACGAAAACGCCTGAAGCCATTCATCGGCGGCCCACCAAGCCAAGGGAAAAGCAATGAAAACAGCGATCAATACCAGTTTCAGAAAATCCATGGACAGCATGATGGCCACATTTCCTACCGTAGCGCCCACAACTTTTCGGATACCGATTTCTTTCTGACGTCGTTGTGCCGTAAACGCCGCCAAACCAAACAGGCCGAGGCAGGAAATAAGAATGGCAAGTCCGGCAAAATAGCGTGATAAAACACCAACCCGGTGTTCGGCTTCGTAAAGGGCTTTGTAATTTTCGTCCAAAAACTGATAGTCAAATACCAGCCCTTTGTGGTATTTTTGAAACAACGCCTGCACCTGAGCGATAGTTTGTCGCTCCGTTCCGCCCTGAATTTTCACCATTACGTTGGGCATAATGGGATATACCTGAAAAAAGCAAGGTTTGACCGTTTCGTAAAGCGATTCAAAATTGAAATTCTTCACTACACCGATAATTTGTCGCTCCCTTCCCCAAAATTTGATGGTTTTACCAATCGGGTCTTTCAAACCCATGCTTTTGATAGCCTCTTCGTTGAAAATGATTTCATTTTGAGCATTCTGATTTTGGGAAAAATTGCGCCCTTCTTTGAGTTTTATTCCCGTTGTTTCAATGAAATTGTAGCCGACTTCCAAATTTGAGAATTCAATGTCTTTACCGGGAGGTTTGCCGGGCCATTCAAAACCGGAAATAGCTCCGTGTGCACCCGTTAGGTTGTGGTAATAACTGGAAGCACTGACGACCCCCGAAATAGCTTTAACGTCATTCAAAAATGCCTCGGCAGTTCGTAATTTGACGGAATCCATTTCCAACGGAATTTCAAAATGGATGATATTGTCGCGGTTATAGCCCAAATTTTTGGTTTGGATGTATTCGATTTGCCGATAAACCACTAAAACCAATACGATAAATACGACCGAAACAGTGAATTGAAACACCACTAACCCTTTTCGCACCCAAATTTCGCCAATGGACGTTTTGAGTTTTCCTTTCAGTACCGCAATAGGATTAAAACCCGAAAGATACAGGGCGGGGTAACTTCCTGAAAGCAAGCCGGTAATAAAGGTGATGCCAACGATGGAGAGGATAAGCCAAGGTTCAAATTGCAGGCTGATTTGTTTTCCTGTAATGCTGTTAAATTCAGGAAGCAGCAAAAAAAGCAGGGGAACGGCCAAGCCTAAAGACAAAAATGCCAATAAAACGGATTCGCCCAAGTACTGAAAAATAAGTGAACTGCGGAGCGCACCGACTACTTTTTTGATGCCCACTTCTTTGATTCTTCCCGAGGCTTTGGCTGTCGATAAGTTCATGAAATTGATGCAGGCAATGACCAGGATAAACAGCGCTATAATCGAAAACAGCTTCACATACGCAATTCTGCCGCCGGCCTGTACGCCGTTCTCAAATTGTCCGTGCAGGTATTTGTCCGAATAGCGAATGGCCAACAATTCATGCGTCAGACCCTTTTCTTTTGAAGAAATGTAATGTTTGATTTTTTGGTTGAATTGGTCAAGGTTAGTACCTTTTCTTAAAATTACGAACGTACTGGGGTCGCTGTTTCCCCAGGATTTCATGGACGGACGCTTTTCAACAAACAGATCAAAGTTGAACAAAACGTCAAATTTATTGGTGGAAATAGCCGGATTGTCTTTAAAAATACCACCGACTGTGTAGTTGCCGCTAAACTCACCATTGTCCCATTTTATTGCTTTTCCGACGACGCCGTTGGTTGAACCGAACAATTTCGTAGCCAAGTCTTCCGATACGGCAACGGTGCTTTTATCTGAAAGCAATCCTTTGGCATCTCCCTGAATAAACGGACAGGTAAAAACATTGAAATAATCCTGTCCGATAAATTGCCCGCCCGCTTTCAGATGGTTTTCGCCAAAAGAAATGACTCCTTTATTGGAAAACCAAGAAGCAGGAACGACCGAAACCGCATGTTCAATCTCCGGGATTTCGGCGGCCAACGCTTTTGCCAAAAGGCCGGGAGTGTGGTTGATGGTGCGAATGCCGTCTTCGTGTTTGTGATTGGCCATCACCTGAAAAAGCTGCGCGTCTTTTTCGTTGTCTTTATCAACCTGCAATTCATCATTGACCCACAGGTAGATCAATAAAGTACAGGCCAAACCAGTAGAAAGGCCCATCAAATTAAGAAGGGTAAATTGGCGGTCTTTCAACAAATTTCGCCAGGCGATTTTAAAATAGTTGCGTAGCATAGTCGGGCTGTATGAATAAGTTTTTGGATATAGAATTTTTTGACGTTTGATGTATCTTGGTTTCATAAATCCCACTATTTCCCACCAATAATGCCATTTGGCGCGACGCTCTCCAATGCGTTTGACTTGGTAGTCAAACTCCTCATGCAAGTCACCTTGAATGTCTTCCAGCAAATGCGGCGCACAGAACCATTGAAGGAATTTGTCAGCTAAGCGGGGCGGTCCGACGATTCGGGGTCTCATAGTTTTTAGGTTGAAAGGGGAAGGAGAAAACGAGACCGCCGAAGCTGCCCTGTTTCTTCCTTTACACCTTACGTATATGTATTGCTGATGTTTGGGATTTTGGAATTCGTCAGCCCGTAACAAAATCCCAATGGATTTACAAAAGCTGATGAAAAAAGCCTAATGCCAACTATTGGCGATACCATATTAGCTGTAATTTTTTGACTTCATTTTAAAATTCCGGTGCATTCGAATTCAGAGAAATCATAATACTTTCACCCAAAACAGCTAAGCGATGAGATGAGGTTTGGTCAGTTTGATTTGTGAATAAAATGATTCCCATTTTTAGTTCGGGGTACAATATGCACCAACTACTCGCACCCGGTACATTACCATTTTGCCAAATAACTCTAATATCTTTTGTTGTTTTATACATACTCCAATTAAGTCCTACTGAAAATCCACCTTTACTAATTGAGGTCGTGGGTTTATGTGTTAATTGAACTACTTTATTTTTTTCATTCAATTGCCATTTTATATATTTTAACATATCATTTACTGTAGATTTTAAAGAACCTGCCGCTTGAAATTGGTCTGGACCGGGTGAGGTTTCATTTCCAAACTTATCATAACCTGATGCAAAACGGGTTTTGTCAGATGGGGTTATAGTGATTTTGGTATCATTCATTTTTGCCAGTTTTTTTAAATACATTTTCACTAAACTTTCATAAGTTTTGCTATAAATATTTTCTAAAATGTATCCGGCCAGTTGCCCTGCTGCATTTGAATATTGTTCTTTTAAGCCCGGTATTGTATCAAGTTTTACTTTTCGTAAATCCTCGTAAAAATTCTGCCTTGAGTAATTTTTAAGTAACTGAGCTGAAATTAAGTTAGGTGATATAGTGGTGTCATTAAAAGCATTCGGCTTATTTGGAAGGAAAAACGGCAGACCTGATGTATGGTTTAAAAGTTGATAAATTTTTATAGGGTGACCATCGTATTCAAGATTTGGAAAACTGCCTTTTAGGTGTTTACGAATATCATCATCAATGTTAAGTTTACCTTCAATTTGTGCTTGGGCAAGTAATACACCTGTTATTGTTTTGGTAATTGATGCCAAATTGTATAAAGTATTTGCAGTTGGTAAATTATGAGTAATCTTATTTGTTTCACCATAATTGTAAGTGCAAAATTGCCCATCGAAATAAATGCCGATGGAAAGACCTACAGAATGAGAATTGAAAAAGAATTCCTTCACAAATTTGTCAGTTATACTATCTGCTTTTGTATGAAATAAATTGTCACTTGCTAAAGGTTTTGTTTGAGCAATACTAAACGTTGAGTAAAAACAAAACAAAAATAGGATTAAGCTACTTTTCATCTTTGAATTATAAAGAGTCAATTTAAGTATTGCCAAAAAATACACCTTACACTCTTCCTTATTCCGTTTTCAAACTCTTCACCGGATTCATCAACGCCGCTTTAATGGCTTGGAAACTAACGGTCAACAAGGTTATAGACAACGCACCCACGCCCGCCGCTGCAAAAATCCACCAAGAAATTTCGGTTCGATAACTGTATTGTTGCAGCCAGCCATTCATAAAGTAATACGCAACGGGCGAGGCAATGAACAGTGAAATGAGTACCAACACCACAAAGTCTTTGGACAATAGCCCCCAAAGATTAGGAACGGAAGCGCCCAATACTTTGCGAATACCGATTTCTTTGGTGCGTTGCTCAGCCACAAACGAAGCCAAGCCAAATAAGCCCAGACATGAAATAAAGATAGCCAAGGTCGCAAATAGCCCTGATAAAGTTTTGGTACGTTGTTCGTTTTCAAACTGATTGGCGTATTCTTGATCAACGAATTGATAATCAAATGGATAAGCGGCGTTGTATTTCTTGAAAACCTGCTCGGCTTTGGCAAGATTGTCGGCTGTGGAATGGGCTGAATTTAATTTTATGTGCATGGTATTAAACCAAGCGCCCGGGCCTTGAATCACGATGGGTGGAATGTCTTCGTAAGGCGAGCCGGAAACGTAATCTTTCACCACACCAACGACTTGCCATTTGGTTTTAGCATCCTTGCTGAAAATCAGTTGTCCCACCGGATTTTTAAAATTCATCAGCTTGACGGCTGTTTCATTGAGAAGTACCGAGAAACTGTCGGTCGGGTAGTTAGTAATATCAATATCTCGTCCTTCGATTAATTTGAGGTCGGCTGTTTTTACAAAATTGGCATCCGAACTGAATAACGTGAGGGTCGTATTGGTATCTTTCGGTGCTTCACCGGGCCATCTCAGTCCCCACGTGTGCCATCCGTTTTGCGTTATTCCGCCCATGGTTTTGGTCACCGAGGTCACACTTCCCGAATTGATCAATTCCTGCTTGATAAGCGAGTAATTTTTATCAATATCACCCACAAAATCGACGTGAATCAAATTGTTTTTGGAATAACCCATTTCTCGGTCCTGCGCATATTGTATCTGATTCCTGACTACAACCGTAGAGATAATGAGTAAAATGGCAAAGGTAAACTGTATCACTACCAGTACTTTACGAGGAGACACGGCGGCCTGACTTTTTTTGAATTGCTTTTTGAAAATACCGATGGGATTAAAAGACGACAGATAAAACGCCGGATAACTTCCTGCCAATAAACTCGTAAAGACCAGAAACGCCAGTGCCCAAAGCCAATAAGACACGTTGGAGTACGGAACGACGAGTTGGGTATTGATGAGCGTATTGAAAGAAGGCAAGGCAAACTGCACGATGAGCAACGCAACGATTCCCGCAATGCCGGCCGTCAGAAATGCTTCCATCATAAATTGCCCGATCAGCAATCCTTTGCCCGCGCCCGCCGCTTTCCGAATACCCACTTCTTTGGCGCGTTTTTCACTTCTGGCTGTGCTTAGGTTCATGAAATTGATGCAGGCGATCAGCAAAATAAAGGCCGCGATCAATCCAAACGTCCGAACCGTTTCGATGCGTCCTCCCACCGATTTTCCATTTTCGAATTCGGAATATAAATGCCATTGACTGAGTGGAAAAATGAAATGCGTCCATACGTCATCCCGCCCGGCGTAGCGGCGCGTCATGTCTTTGATTTTTGCCTCAAAGGCTGCGGCATTCGTATTGGGTTTCAACAGCACATAGGTAGGCGTATTGTTGCTGAGCCAGCTTTCATTGTTGTAGCCTTCACCGCGTTTTTTCAGATAATCCCAAGGCAATAAATACTCAAAGGAAAAATCGGTGTTGGGGGGCAGGTCTTTTAAAATGCCGGTCACAATGAAATTGTCCGCTACATCAATTTGAATGGTTTTGTTCAACGCCTCTTCTTCTCCAAACAGTTTTTTTGCGAGCTTTTCAGTGATTACAATAGAATGAAGATTGCCTAATTGTTTGTTTTCAACCCCTTTTAACAAAGGAAAACTGAATAGTTGGAGGAAAGAAGGATCAACAATATTTCCTTCAATGCCGGTAATGCTCTTGTCGTTGGCGGTCACCAAAAAGCTGCTGATTCCCTTCACACGGGCAACGGCTTCCACTTCCGGATAGTCTTTTTTCAGGGCCGGGCCAAGCGGTTGCGACGTGACCGAAATCGCAAAAGCTTCGCCATCTACGTTGCCTGATAAGCCATATACCTGATAGATACGGTCTTTGTTGGCATGAAAGGTGTCAAAACTGATTTCATTCTGTAACCACAACACGATCAGGCACGTACCCGCCATTCCAATGGCCAACCCGACAATATTGATGAAAGAGAAACTTTTTCCGGCAACCAAATTACGCCAGGCGATTTTGAAATAACTGCGTATCATATTCGGGCTGATTAAATAGATTTTAGGATATGGTGCCGATTTCCTTTTGATATATCTTGGTTGTACAAATCCCAGTATTTCCCACCAATAAAGCCACCGAGCGCGACGCTCGCCGATGTGCTTGACTTGGTATGCAAACTCCTCGTGCAGATCTCCCTGAATGTCTTCCAGCAAATGCGGTGCGCAAAACCATTCAAGGAGACGGTCGGCAGAGCGAGGTGGTTCAATTCGGGGTTTCATGATAAGGCTTGGTAGTGGACGGACGCAAGTGGCGGGCGGACGCGAGGCCCGCCCCTACGTTTTTCTTACTCTGTTTTCAAACTCTTCACGGGATTCATCAACGCCGCTTTAATGGCTTGAAAGCTGACCGTCAATAAAGTAATACTGACGGCCAAGATGGCCGTAACCACAAAAATCCACCATTCGATACCGATTCGGTACTCAAAATCCTGCAACCAGTGATTCAGTCCGTAGTGAGCTAAGGGAAACGCGATGCCGTTGGCGATCAATACCAGTTTTACAAAATCTTTGGATAATAAACCGGTGATATTTGCAATGGAAGCCCCCATCACTTTTCGGATGCCGATTTCTTTGATGCGTTGCTCGGCGGTAAAAGTGGCTAACCCAAATAAACCCAAGCAGGCAATCAAGATAGCAAGGATAGAAAAGCTTAAAAGCAGTTGTCCGGTGCGTTGCTCAACGACGTATTGCCGCTCTAAGTCCTGATTGACAAACCCATAACTGAAAGGATGATTCGGCTCAAATTTTTTATAAATTCGGGCAATATCGGCTAACGCTTGCTGTGTTTGGCGGGGACGGGTTTTGACCAGCAGGTTGAAATACCTCTCTTTAGGACGAAAACGAACAATGAACGGTTCGATCTTAACGCTCATCGGACGGAAATGGAAGTCGCGCAATATACCTACGATCTCTCCGTCCAAACCCCAAAAATTCACTTTTTTGCCAAGCGCCTGTTGAGGCGTCCAACCCATGCGGCGGGCGGCGGTTTCGTTGAGAAGATAAGTGCCGTACTTGTTACTTGTGTCGCTTGCAATGGCGGCAGAGAAGTTGCGCCCGGCGGCTAAGGTCATACCGGTTGTTTTCAGAAAATCGGCGTCAACGTTCATTTGAGTGATCAGAAACTCGTCTTTGGGAGTCTTCCCGGCCCATTCTATTTGCGAAGTGTTTTGCATATCTACCAACGTACTCGTGGTAGCCGATACCGATGCAATACTGACTTGCTTTGTCAGTAACTCTTTCAGTATCATGGCTTTTTCGCACACATCGCCTTTGAGGCGTACATAAAGCAACTGCTCTTTATCAAACCCCAATTTTTTGTTTTGCATGAATTGTAACTGTTGGTATAACCCCACTGTGCCAATGATCAAAACGATTGACATCACAAACTGGGTCACTACCAATATTTTCCGAAAACCCGCGCCTGATTTTTTATCGAAAACACCTTTCAACACGCTGACCGGACGGAAAGAGGAAAGATAGAAAGCAGGATAAAGTCCGGTTAAAAAGCTGATAAACAGTAGTACACCGACCATGGAAGCCCAAAAAAGCGGTTGTTGAAAAGGCACGACCATTACTTTTCCGGACAACTCATTGAAAAAAGGCATCAGCAGGTTGAGCAGGAGTAACCCAACTCCCAAGGCCAAACCGGTCATTAACAACGATTCGCCCCAAAACTGCGCGATCAGGCTTGAGCGTAACGCGCCCACACTTTTGCGAACCCCTACCTCCCGGGCCCGTTGCATAGCCCGTGCGGTGGATAAATTGATGAAATTAAATAGGGCAATGAGCAGTACGATCAGCCCCACGATGATAAAAATCCGGACGTAGCGGATGTTTCCGTGTTTGCCCCAATCCGTGCCGAAATCGAAGTCGGAATACAAATGAATGTCACGCAGGGGTTGCAGCAGGAGCGGCGTTTCGTTGCCTTTGTCGTATTTTTTTAACTGTCCTGCCAACTTCTGACTGAAAGCGGCCACGTTGGCATCCCGCCTGATTTTGAGATAGGTATGATAATTATTACTGCTCCAATTGTAACTCCATTTATCATTTAATTCAAAATATTTAAAGGGCAACAACACATCAAACTGAAGGTGCGAACGCGCCGGCGCGTTTTCAACAATGCCTGTCAAACGCACCGGTCGTTCCCGATTATACTGAATGGTTTTTCCCAGAACGGATTGAGTTCGCCAGTCTTTTCCAAAAAAACGCTCGGCCACGGCTTCACTGATCACAATTTCGTCGGGCGATGATAAAACGGTTTGAGGATCCCCTTTCAAAAGTTTAAACCCAAAAAAGGATAAAAAAGAAGCATCAACTACTCGCATGGCTTCGGGTTCAACCGCCGTTTGTTGGTATTGAAGCAATCCCGACCACGCCCCGACTCGAACCGTTTCGGTGATTTCGGGAAAATCATTTTTGAGTGCGGGCGCCAGCGGGCCGGGTGTTACGGCAATGTCATAAAGACCGGTGGCCTGTTTTTGCCTTTCCGTTATGCGATATGTTTGCTCCAATTGCGGTACGGCGCGGTCGTATTGGTATTCGTCCCACACGTACAGCCCGATGGCCAGACAGCAAACCAGCCCGACGGCCAGTCCGGTGATGTTGATGAGCGAGAAGGTACGGTTTTTCAATAGGTTCCGAACCGCGATTTTGAAATAGTTTTGTAACATATCAGGACTATATGAATAGGTTGTCGGATAGGTGCCGTAGTGCGTAGGTTGCCTTTTCATGTATCTTGGTTTTATAAACCCCATTACGTCCCGCCAGTAACGCCAACGGGCTTGTCGTAAGCCAATGCGTTTCACTTGGTAGTCAAACTCCTCACGCAAATCGCCCTGCACTTCCTCCAGCAAGTGGGGCGCGCAGAACCATTGAAGGAGGTAGTCAGCGAAGCGCGGCGGTTTTGTGTTTTGGAATTTCATGTTTCCTGACGTCTATGCCAATGGATTTTAGATAGGCATCGTTAACTTCAATGGGTTAAGACGACTCCAAAAACTAACCCGTACTTCCTGAATTTCCTGCAACGTGCGGTGCCCATAAGCCGTGACCGAAAACAGGCGTTTGCGACGGCCGCCGCGTTCGTTGGTAGGTTCGCCCATTTCCGACCGAACCATTCCTTTTTCTTCCAGACGTTGCAATGCCGAATGCACTTGATTCAGACGCACGCTGCGGCCCGTCTGTTCAATGATTTCGTGCATGAGCACTACGCCGTAAGCCTGTCCATCCAGTACGGCAACGGTCAGTAAAACGATTTCTTCAAATTCTCCCAGATACGTCCGTTTCATCGGTTTGCATTATTTCTATTTTTGCTGAGCAAATAGTTTGCCATTGAAAAGCAGTATTGTTAAATAATTGATTATTAAGTTTTTATAAAAAAGAAAGAGTTGTATTGATTGTCCATAATCGGACAACTTTGTACGCTTTAGGACAGAGAGAATAGTCAAAATTTCCTTGCGTCCCTTGCGATTCCATAGCGTCTATTGCGGTTAAAAAATCGACGTATAGGTAAAGGCAGGCAACCAAGCCCTTTTATCAAAAAACAAATCATTGATTCTATGAAACATATCACCAAATACCTCCTGTGCGGATTCCTGCTTTCATTGGGGGCTTTTTCAGGGCAGGCACAGAAAACACCTGAAGACAAAGCGGGCTGGAAACTCGGCTCTCAATCTTATTCATTTCGGTTGTTTACTTTTGCTGATGCTATCCGCAAAATTGACAGCTGCGGCCTCAAATACGTAGAATCCTTCCCCGGCCAAACCATCGGCGGCGGAATTGAAGGAAAAATGGATTTCACCATGGACGCCGCTACACGTACGGCAGTGAAGAAATTAGTAAAAGACAAAGGCTTAACGATTGTGGCGTACGGTGTGGTCAACCCTAAAACGGATGCTGAATGGGCAACTTTGTTTGAGTTTGCCAAAGACATGGGCGTTTTGAACATCAACACCGAGCCTTCGCCGGCGCAAATGCCGTTGGTGCGGAAATTGGCCGACCAATACAAGATCAATGTGGCACTGCACAATCACCCCAAGCCTTCGCGTTACTGGCATCCGGATACCGTTTTGGCGGCGATTGGCGGTAGTAAATATGTAGGTTCCTGCTCCGACATTGGGCACTGGGTGCGTTCCGGTCTTGACCCGGTGGAATGTCTTAAAAAACTGAACGGACACGTATTGGGAATGCACTTTAAAGATGTAAAAAAAGACACACCTGAAGGCCGCTATCACGACGTTGTTTGGGGCACCGGCGATTGCAAAGTAGCAGAGGTCATTGCCGAAATGAAACGCCAAAATTTTAAAGGCCCTATCTCAGTCGAATACGAATACCACTGGGAAAACAACGGTCCCGAAATCGCTGAAAGTGTGAAGAATTTTAGAGAAATCTATAGCCGGACGAAATAAAATCCTGTAGGGGCAGGCCTTGCGTCTGCCCTTTTTTGTGCGTTTTGCCCTTTTTTTCGTATAATATTTTGCGATTATCGGGTGGAGGTAAACCCTGCCTCTACAAATTGTCGTTTGCGTCTTACATTTGCGATTAAATGATTCGCGGTTATCGGGCGGAGGCAAGCCCCGCCCCTACCCTACGTTATTCAACCTTCAACGATTTCACCGGATTCATCAGCGCTGCCTTAACACTCTGGAAACTAACGGTTGTCAGCGCGATGGTTGTTGCCAATGTTGCCGCCAAGGCAATCATCCACCACTCAACGTCAATATGGTACGCAAAATCCTGCAACCATTGATTCATGGCGTACCAAGCCAAAGGCGAAGCAATGAAAATGGCTAACGCTACCAATTGGAGGAAATCAGTGGAAAGCAAGGCGATGATACTCGCCAACGAAGCGCCCAGCACTTTGCGAATGCCGATTTCTTTGGTGCGCTGCGTCATGGTAAACAGTACTAATCCGTACAAACCAAGACAACTGATCAGAATGGCAATTCCGGCAAAAACAACGGATAATTGAAATACCAATGTTTCTGTTTCGTAGAATTTGGCCAATTGGTCATTTAAGTATTCGTACATAAAAACCTCATTCGGGTAGCGTTTTTGCCATGATTGCTGAATAAACTGTAATGTTTGTTTTGAACCTTGACCCGCGATTTTAACGCCCACTTTTTTATATCTATCTGATTGGGTTGCAATAAAACAGGGTTGGATTTCTTCATGAAACGAGCGCAGATGAAAATCTTTAACTACCCCGACAATGGGCAAAGCAATGGGCGAGAGGTAGGTTTCCATTTTACGACCCAAAATTTGTTGCGGATCCTGAATGTTCAGTTTTTTGAGTAATGCTTCATTGACCAAATACTCCCGGATAGTGTCGCCGGGCGAGATATTTCGCCCCGCTGCCAAGTGCAAACCATAGGTTTCC
This sequence comes from Runella sp., assembly GCF_965279615.1. Classification (NCBI taxonomy): domain Bacteria; kingdom Pseudomonadati; phylum Bacteroidota; class Cytophagia; order Cytophagales; family Spirosomataceae; genus Runella; species Runella sp. Next base: position 4,959,474 of record NZ_OZ257252.1, read on the forward strand.
AAATAGTCCGAATCGGCTAATCGTTCCCGAATCGGAAACGTCTCCCAACTGGATTTTCCTCCGAATTTGAATGAGCCGCCATTCATGACCGTTGCTGCCGGCGGGCGGTAAGCAGCACTTACCGATTTTATGGAAGGCGATTGGCGCAAGTCATTCCGAAAGGCTTCAAAAGCGGTTTTTGAGGGGTCGGGTAAATTAATAACTACAACATTGTCTTTTGTAAAACCCAAGTCCGACTCATGTAAATATCGGACTTGATGGGTGACTACTAAGGTTCCTACCAAAAGCGCCTGACAAATGCCAAACTGAAATACAATCAGCAGTTTTCGCAACGGCAAATTCTTCCCTGATTTATTCAATTGACCTTTCAACGCAGCCCACGGACTAAAGCCTGACAATACAAACGCGGGATAACCGCCTGCCAATAAAGTAACTGTCCCGATAAGCAACAACAAAAAAACGATAGCCTGTGTATTGAATTGAAAGGGCGAATCGTTGGGCAGCCATTGATTAAAAACGGGAATGCAAATCAACGTAAAAAGGAAGGCTAAAACGGCTGCCGCCAACACGATAAGGGCTGTTTCGAGCAAAAATTGAAACATGACCTGACGTTTGGTGCTGCCAAGTGTCTTGCGAATCCCTATTTCTTTGCCTCGACTAAGCGCTTGCGCTGTTGCCATATTGATGAAATTGATACAGGCGATCAGAATCAAAAACAGACCAATAACCCCCAAAGACCAAAGCAGTGAAGGTCTGACAGTCGGACTTCCGCCAACTCGTCTGACATCAAAATGAACATCGGCTAATCGTTGCACATGAAACTGAAAAACAGAGGCATTTTCACCAAAATGCTTTTTGGAAAGTGCCGGCAATGCGGCTTCCAGTTGAGGGGCAGAAAGCGGATTTTTGAGAGTAAAATAAACTCGGTCGGTAGAATTCAACCATCCCCAATCATTGACGTTGAAATCGGGCATAAGTCGAGGTAAGGTAGCAATGGAGATGAACAGTTGAATGTCCATATTGGTGGTTTTGGGAGGGTCGGCCAGAACGCCTGTTATTTTAGCTTCGGTCAAATTATTTAAATTGATCGTTCGACCCATAGGGTCCAAACTGCCGAAGTATTTTTTTGCCAATGATTGCGTAATTGCTACGGTATTAGGCTCCTGAAGTGCTGTTTTTGAATTGCCCTGCAACCATTGATAGTCCAGAATATCAAACAGTTCTCTTTCAACAAGGGCGGTTGTATTAAGCTCCAAAAAACGCGTTGCAGAAGATTGATCGGGAAGCCGAACGCTGACCGTAAGTTCACGGTTCATTTTTAAGTAAGCGGCCTGTTCTACTTGTGAGTAGTCGCTTCGAAAGGCTTTTGCCATAGGCAAGGGGGCTTCCGGATAGTATTCAACAGAACCGTCTTCCAGATGAAGGTCTACGACCGCGCGGTAAATACGGTCAAATTTACGATGGTGTCGGTCGGTACTCAAGTGGTAATTGATGAACAGAAAGATAAGCAATCCACTTGCCATACCGACCGATAAACCAATGATATTCAGTGTGGTATACACCCGCTTGGCGCGGAGATTTCGCAGAGCGATTTTCAGGTAGTTCTTGAGCATTTCCGGAAGCTGTAACGGATTTTAGGTACAAGGTACAGAGGAATGAAAAGAACGTCCCGTTAAAAAATGTTAAAGCAGGCAAAGGGCAATGTTGCTTGTCAATTGGCCCGAGTAAGCAGCTTGTCGAGCAGGCGAGGCGGTTTGTTTTGGAATTTCATGGCTTTTGGGTTGAAAGTGTAAAGTGAAATGGTCTTTACACTTTCCACGTTTCCACATTACACTCGTTTTTATTCTGTTTTCAAACTCTCTACCGGATTTCGTTTGGCAATTTTGTAGGTTTGCGGCACAATGGTGAGCAAACCCAGAATCAATAAAATAAGCGACCCAAGTACCAGTGTTCCGATGGTCAAATCCGCTCTGACTACCATGAAATTCAACCAAAGGTTATTTGCAAAATAGGCCGAAGGAGCAGCGATCAAAACTGCTATTGCGATCATAATTAAAAACTCCTTCGCCAGTTGATAATTTAAACTCCATTCGCTCGCGCCAAGCACTTTTCTTACGCCAATTTCTTTGGTTCGACGTTCGGTAGTATAAATCGCCATTCCTAATAATCCTAAACAAGCGATCGTAATGGCTAAAAATGCGAGGAGGCTGACCACAGATGCCAAATCATAAATCCCCTGATTGGTGTTGGATAAGGTATCTTCATAAAATTCGTACTGTATGGGGTGGATGGGGTCAATTGTTTTCCAGCTATCAGTCAGCTCTTTGAGTACGGCATTGGTAGCTCCTCCTTCAATTTTTACAGTAATATATTTCAGTTCTTCCGGATTTGTGTGTAAAACAATGGGTCCTGTAGGTCTGCCGGCAAAAAGCAGGTAAAAGGTAATGTCTTTAAAAACCCCGGCAACCTGTACCGATTGTCCATTCAATTCATAGGTTTGCCCAAGAATTTCGCTTGGGTTTTTGAAACCGAAATTTCGAGTAGCTTCTTCATTGACCAATATTAAATCAGATTTGCCCGTTGTGGTGGATTTTATGTTTTTGCCATATAATAGTTTAATATCTAAGGTTTTAATAAAATTGTCGTCAGTGGTGAGGCTAATGGCATTGAATGTTTTTTCTTTTCCGGGTATTTTCAGTTCGAGGTTGTCATTGCGGCCGGTAGCAGGCAGATAGGCGCATCCCGACAGCTCTTTTACTCCCTTTACATCTTTCAATCTGTTTTTAACTAATTGAAAATCATTGCTTTGTAAATTGATGTTGATAATATTTTTGGGATTAAAGCCGTAATCAAACTGCCTGTAATGTTTAAACTGGTCATAGATCACAATGGAAGTAATGATAAAGATCAGTGATATTGTAAACTGGCTTACGGTCAATACACTGCGAAAACTCCATTTTTTGGCAGAACCCAAACTCCATTTTTTCATGGCAGCCATCGGGCTGGCTTTTGACAATCGGAGGGCGGGGAAAATCCCGGAGATAAAACTGATGATCAAACTGAAACCAACGAAAGCCAAATAAACATAGAGGTTGTATTTCAAATCAAAATTCAGGTATTTATTGATCCAAAGATTTAAAAAAGCAGTTTTGAGAAACAGTAAAAAGAAATTGGCCAGTACCAATGAAAATAAAACGGTGATGGAAGTCTCGCTCAAAAATTGGAGTACTAAGTCTTTGCTTTGTGCACCAATGACCTTCCGCAAACCGATCTCTCCTGAGCGAGTAATTGAGCGGGCAATGGATAGACTCGTATAGTTTAAGCAGGCAGCAAACATAATGACCAACACCAAGCCCCCAAGTATGTAATAAACAAACAGTGGCAACGAGTTTGTCGGGCTATTGTTCACAACAGGGCCGGGGTTGATTTTGGTCAATGACTGAAAGACCAATTTTGATTTTTGTATAGCGGGATATTTACTCAGTTTAAAATTTTTGGAAACCTGAGCAAGGGCATCGTTAAGCTTATTTTCGTCGGCAGTTTTACTTAAAAGTATATACGTATATGCCTGATGGTCGGTGGTCCAATCGTCGACAAGGTCTTCAATTTTCTTTTCTTTATACAAGTGCTCCAACGTAGAGGCAGATACGATGGCATCAAAACTAAGATGTGACTTGTACTCGTGGTCAGCAAAAACCCCGGTAACGGTAAATAAGCCCCAATCGACCGGTGAATGGCTTTCTTCACTCCAAGTATCCAGACCTCTTTGTGAAAATTGAATTGTTTTGCCAATGGGGTCCTGTTTGCCGAATAATTTCTTCGCCATTTTATGGGTAATCACTAAGCTATTGGGTTTTTCAAGGGCAGTAGCTGCATTACCTGCTTCAAGGTCATAACTGAAGACTTTGAAAAAAGATGAAGTGGTAAAAAAACCTCTCATTTCTGAATAATTAAGGTTATGAACGGCATCGCCTCCAAAACCGCGTCTCAGAAGTGCAATCTCCTCAATGAAAGGATAGGCCTTCAATTTGTCCGCAACCGGGAAAGGAATCGTGGCTCTTAAATTGCTGTTGCTCATCGGGCTGGAATTGATACGATATACCCTTTCTTTGTTCTTATGAAACTGATCATAAGAAAGCTGATCGGCGTACATAAGTATCATCAGCATACAAACCGACATTGCCACTGCCAGTCCGAATATATTGATCAACGAAAACGCCTTATACTTGATAAGGTTTCTAAAACCGATCTTAAAATAGTTGCGTAGCATAGTTGGGCTGTATGAATGAATTGTTGGATATTCCGCAGGTTTACGTTTTATGTTGGAAAGGCGCAGATAAGTCAGCGCATCTCGCCAATAGCGTTGTCGGGCTTTGTTAACTCCCAACCTCCGGACCCTCAAAGCATAACGTTCATGCAAATCGCCCAGCACTTCTTCGCGCAGGTGCGGAGCGATAAGCCGGTTGATGAGCTTGTCGAGCAGGCGGGGCGGTTCAGTATGGGGTTTCATGGCTTTTAAGTTGAAAGGTGAAGACAGAGGCAAGTTGAGGGCGGAGGCAAGCCCCGCCCCTACGTTCTTTTATTCTGTTTTCAAGCTCTTCACCGGATTCAGCAAAGCCGCTTTGATGGCTTGGTAACTGACGGTCAGCAAAGCGATAACGATAGAGCTCAAGCCTGCGGCGGCAAAAATCCACCACGATAGTTCGGTGCGGTAATCGTAATGTTGCAACCAATTATTCAGGAAATAATAGGCAATTGGAGCCGCGATAAAGCAGGAAATCAAGACCAAAAGCACAAAATCTTTGGAGAGCATTTGCCAAAGCCCGGCAACCGTTGCCCCCAATACTTTTCGGATACCGATTTCTTTGGTGCGTTGCTCGGCCACAAAAGAGGCCAATCCAAATAAGCCTAAACACGAAATAAAAATGGCCAAAATGGCAAAGAAGGCCGACAATTTACCGATACGTTCCTCGTCGCTGAATTTACGTCCGTATACTTGATCAACAAATTGATACTCAAACGGAGCGTCGGGATTATATTTTTTGAATACGCCGGCTACTTTGTCAAGCGCCTCATGGGTAGCCAATGCAGGAGCAAGTTTGAGGCTAATGACATTAACGGCATTGTAGTTGACGGTAAAAAAGGAAGGGCTGACCGGTTCAAAGGGAGATTGCCGAATCATGTTTTTAACCACGCCGATCACTTTATAGGCTTTTCCATTATGACTAACTATTTCGCCGATGGGTTCTTTAAGCCCCATGAGTTGTAAGGCCGCTTCGTTGATGATTAAGGCGGACGAATCCGTGGAGAAATCTTTGGAAAAATCGCGCCCCCGTATCACTTTCCAACCTACTGTTTTGCCATAATCATGCGTTACTTGGCTGGCCATGAGTAGTGGCTGTGAGTCAGGAGATTTACCTTTCCAGGACACATTGGTTGTACCACCGTACTGGCTCGTGATTGACCCACCCGACTGGGAAAATCCAACCACCGCGCCGGTATTGAGCAAATCAGTGCGCATGGCTTCATAATGCCCGTAGAGTTCGGGCGTATTCATATTTACTTCAATCAAGCGACTTTGCTCATAGCCGGCAGGGCGATTCTTGGCGTGTTGGATTTGGCGAAAAACGGTAATGATGCCAATCATCAAGGTGATGGAAACTGTAAATTGGAAAACTACTAACGCCTTCCGGGGAACTGAAGCTAAGCGAGACACTTTAAAGGTGCCTTTCAGCACTTTAATGGGTTGAAAAGAAGATAAATAAAGCGCAGGATAGCTGCCGGCAATCAGTCCCGTAAGGGCACTAAAACCGAGCCCAAATAGCCAAAATAAGGGATTTGACCATAAGATAGCTACTCTTTTATCCGCGATTTCATTGAAAAGCGGAAGGGCGAGTTGGGTAAAAATCAAGGCAAATACAAAAGCGATGAGAGTAATGACCAGCGATTCGCTCAAAAATTGAAACACCAACTGCCCGCGAATCGAACCAACGGCTTTACGAATGCCGACTTCTTTGGCGCGTTTTTCGGAGCGAGCTGTACTCAAATTCATGAAATTGATGCACGCCAACAGCAATACAAACACGCCGATGATGCCGAAAAGCCAAACGAAATAAACGATTCCGCCTGCATTTTTGCCGTCTTTAAAATCGGTGTACAAATGCCATTGATTCATGGGATGCAGGAAAAACGCAGGTTTGTATTTAGGTGGATCTGCCCTTTTCATCCGAATATCTTTGATCTTAGCAGAGGCTGATTCCACACTTGGACCTTCTTTCAATTGAGCAAATAGTTGAAACGAGTTTTCATCCCACTGATCTGATGCTCGTTTGGCGTAACCATCATTGGCAACGAACAAATCCCAAGGTGCCAGAAAAAGTACCTCTCTGAAAGCACTGTTGTAAGGCATGTCTTCATACACACCCGTAACTTTCACATCGGTTTTGTTTCCCATTCTAATGATTTTATTCAGGGGATTTTCGGAGCCGAAAAAGGCTTTAGCCAACGACTCTGAAAGCAAAATAGAGTGGACATCTTTCAATCCGTCACGGCTGCCCGCCAGTATGTTAAACGACATCATGTCGATGAAGTCCGGCTGTACGTAATTGCCGCTTTTGGTCAATTTCTTGTCACCCGCCGCCAAAATCACGTCGCGGGTATACGTAGAAACGCTGGTAGCCTGAAAATCGGGGTAATGAGCGCGAAGCTCTTCCGCCATTGGGATAGGCACGGAATTGTACGAAGAAATGGTGCCGTCAAAATTCACAAATTGCCATACCTGAGCGATACGGTCGTAATTTTTGTGGTTTTTATTGAACGACAATTCGTCCCATACCCACAAACCAATGAGCATCGCGACGGCCATCCCGGTCGCTAAACCAAAAATATTGATGAAAGAGTAACCTTTGTGTTTCAAGAGGTTACGAAAAGCGATTTTGAAATAATTGCGTAGCATAATTGGGCTGTATATGTAGGTTGTTGGAAATTCAGAAGGTTTGCGTTTGATGTTAGAAAGGCGCAGATAGGTCAGTACATCACGCCAATAGCGTTGTCGGGCTTTGTTTATGCCTAACCGCTTAGCCCGCAAAGCGAAGCGCTCGTGCAAATCGCCCACTATCTCTTCCCTCAGATGCGGAGCGATGAGTCGATTGAGCAGTTTGTCGAGCCATTGAGGAGGTTTGATTTGGGGTTTCATGGTGTTGTGATTAGAGTGTAGAGGTTAAAGTGAAAAGTTACTCTACACTTTAACCTTTTAACTCCCTTTTACTCTGTTTTCAAACTCTTCACCGGATTCATTAAAGCGGCTTGCATGGCCTGATACGCTACCGTTAATGCGGCTATGAGTAAGGTGGTCAAAATGGCCGAAAGGAAAATCCAAACGTTCATTTCAATGCGAAACTCAAAGTCCTGTAACCAATTGTTCATGGCCCACCAAGCGATAGGTGCTGCAATGAAGAAAGCGACCAGGATCAGACGGGCAAATTCTTTTCCGAATATCCACAGTATTTGCGACAGGCTGCTTCCCAATACTTTCCGAATACCGATCTCTTTGGTTTTTTGAGCGGCCATAAAACTCACCAAACCGTAAAGTCCCAAGCAACCGATAAAAATAGCGATGAACGAAAACAGGGTCATTAAGCTCAAAAATCGTTCCTCTGTTTCATAAAACTGAGCAATGCTTTCATCTAAAAATTCATACTCAAAAATTTGGTCGGGGAATTTGGCTGTCCATGCTTTTTCGATAGCGGCTAACGTTGTTTTAGCGTTTGCCATATTTAATTTAATGGCATAGTTTGAATAATCGCCTTTGTTAGTTGTGAGTGCTACCGCATTGATTTCTTCGTGAAAAGACAGATCGTGAAAATCTTTGACAATACCAACAATAGGACCGGTCATTGAGCCTCCATTGGCCGCAATTGTTTTCCCAATGGCTTTTTCGGGAGAACTGAAGTTGAGTTTTCGTGTAAAAGTCTCATTGACCAAAAATTCCTTTACTGAATCGGATGGAAAAAGGTTTCTGCCGGCAACCAATTCCAAGTCAAAAGTAGAAAGATAGGCTTCGTCGGTCGCTTTCATATTTGTTCCGAAATTTACCTGTTCGGTCTGATTATCAAATTGTATACTATTGGTCCAAACATTATTGGAAGAAGGCGCTGCCCGGCAAAGTGATATTTTTTCTACACCGGCAATGGTTGAAAGATCATGTTTCAACGACTTCATTTTTACGTCCGTTGAGTCAGCCCCTACCTGAACCATGACAATGGCATCTTTGTCAAACCCTAAGTCTGATTGCTTGGCATATTGCATCTGTTTGATAATGACCACCATACCGATAATCAATACCTGCGAAATGGCAAATTGGGTAACGATCAATGCGCGTCGTGTGTTGAAACCGCCGATGGTTTGATGAGACAGTTTTCCTTTTAAGGCAATAACTGGTTGAAAACCCGCCAGAATAAGCCCGGGATAAGAACCCGCAAAAAAGGTGACTATGACTCCCAATGCTATAATGAACAGTGCTGATTGGCTGTCAGAGAATAAATTGAGCGACATTTGAGAGCCAAAAAAATTATTTGCATAAGGCAAGATCAAAAATGAAAGCAAAATCGCCATCACAATGCTAACCGCCGAAATAATGGCGGTTTCTGTAATAAATTGCCCGAAAAGCTGTCCTTTAAATCCTCCCAGTACTTTCCGTACGCCCACTTCTTTTGACCTTTTAAGTGCTTGGGCGGTGGCTAAATTGATGAAATTTACGCAAGCGGTTATGATTAAAAAAAAGCCGATGATGGATAATATCCAGAGATTTTGTTTATCCATTGAGCCATCATAAAGTGCGCTGAAATGGATGTCAGCTAAAGGTTGTAATTTGTAATGGTGGACGTTTTTGCTGTTGGGACGGTATTTTTTTGGATAAGGAGCCATCGCATTTTCTGCCTGTGTTGCCGAAACGTTAGGGCGAAGCAGTGTAAAACATTGCATCGCATCGTCAATCCCTCCCCATGAATCATCACTTGCCAACCACGAATTGTATGATTTTAGGGTAGGATACGAAACATAGATCTCGGTTTTTCTATCCGTATTGGGAGGTAAATCTTTGAGGATTCCGGTTACGGTAAACACAATTCTATTTCCCAACCAAAATTCCTTACCGATCGGATTTTCGTCTCCAAAATACTTTTTTGCCAATTTTTCGGTCAAAATAGCCGTATTTGGCTCAGCTAATACGGTGTTTTTGTTTCCCTGAAGCAAAGGGTAATTGAAAATATCAAAGAAACTTGGCTCCGTAAAAGCAATCCCTTCCGTTTCCTTTAACTTTATGAGTTCGTTTCCTTTTTTTAGGGTAATGAGGCGGTTGGTAAAAGTAGCTATTCGGGCCGTTTTTTCACCAAAAGAGTGTTCATCTCTAAACACTTTTCCCAGAGGAGCCGGTACACTTCGGTCATAAGAAACGTTTTCACGGTGCATTTCAGTGACGATGCGGTATATCCTGTCTGAGTTTTTGTGAAAATTGTCAAAATTCAGGTGATAGTTGACCAACGTAAAAATGAGGATGCCACACGTCATGCTCAATGCCAAACCCAACACGTTGATGAAGGCATAAGCTTTGTTGCGTTGAAGATTTCTAAAGGCGATTTTAAAATAATTGCGTATCATAAGAGGGCTGTATGAATAGGTGTTTGGAAATTCTTGGACTGTTGGTTTACGTTTTATGTTGGAAGGGCGCAGATACGTCAGTACATCTCGCCAATAATGTTGCCGGGCTTTGCTTTCACCCAAACGCCGGGCCCGCAAAGCGAAGCGCTCATGCAAATCGCCCAATACCTCCTCGCGCAGGTGTGGAGCGATGAGGCACGTTATGAACTTGTCAAGCCATGTGGTGGGTGGGGTTGATTTTTTAGATTCATTATGATTCATAAAATGGCCGTTTTAACTCCACTTCAAGATGGTTTGGGGAACAATACGATCCCAAAGCCCATTCCGTACCTGACGTACTTCATTCAACACCCGTCCACCCAGTGCCGTAACCGCAAAAAGGCGTTTGCGGCGGCCTCCCCGCTCGGCGGTAGCTTCCCCCAAATGGGAAGTAACATAGCCTTTTTGCTCCAAACGTTGCAGCGCGGCATGAACCGCCCCGGTACTCACAGTTTGGTTGGTTTCTTTTTCCAATTCTTCAGCTACCGATACTGAATAAGCTGTAGGAGCCAGCACAGCTACAGTCAGCAGCACTACCTCTTCAAATTCGCCCAGATCACTTCGTCGCATGGGTTTAGTGGTTGTTTCGAAGGTTATTTTTATTATATCTATTTCTGTATATAAAATACCTTGCCGGAAAATAAAAGAGGCGATTTCAGTGAGAAATCGCCTCTTTTTGGAAAAACTATAAAATCTGAATGTCCAAAAACGGACAGATTGCGTACGGTGATGGACGGAGGGGCAACCCCACCCCTAACCCCTAACCCCTCCCCTGTGAGGGAGGGGGATAGAAACCCCCTTTCCCTTACTGGGGAAAGGGCTGGGGATAGGGGTTGTTATTCCGTTTTCAACGATTCTACCGGATTGCTTAATGCGGCTCTGATGGCTTGGAAACTGACCGAAAACAACGCAATGCCCAAGGCAAAGGCAGACGCTAATCCCAAATACCACCATTTGACCTCGACGCGGTACGCAAATGTTTGCAGCAGCTTTTGGCCCAGCCAATAAGAAATCGGCAAACCAATGAGCAAAGCGAGTCCGACGAGCTTTAAAAAATCTCCGGAAAGCAGGGCCGCAATGCTGCTTACGCTCGCCCCCAATACTTTCCTGACCCCGATTTCTTTGGTGCGTTGTTTAGCCACAAGCGAGATCAGGCCGAAAATACCCGCGCAGGCGATCAAAATAGCGAGGATCGTGACAAAACCGGTCATGCGCCAGATGTTGTCGATGGCTTGATACGATTTGGCAACTTCATCGCTGAGGTAAAAATGACCCAATGCTCTGCGGGAAGGAATCTTTTTAAACCGTTTTTCCATGTTGCTTATCAGCGCTTTGCCTTTTGACTCATCTGTCAGACGAACCGTTAAAAAACTGCTGAGTTGCTGCTTGCCGGCGTACCAGTGCAAAAGCGGCTCTACATCGTCTTTGAGGCTTTGATAATGGAAATTTTTAGTCACGCCAATGACCGTATAGATTTGGTCATCGTTATTTTGACGTAAACGTTTTCCTACGCCGGTAGTCCAACCGAAGGCTTTCATGGCGGCTTCGTTGATGACCACGGAATGATTGACCGAATCGGGAGAATTATCGGAGAAGCCGCGTCCTTCGAGGAATGGGATTTTGTACGCCTCAAAGTAATTTTCAGTAGCGCTTACATGACGCAGAATTATCTTTTTTGCTTCGTTGCCTTCGGGAAAATAGTTATTGAAATTTTGCCAATACTGTATCGGAGTGAGTTCTGAAACGGCAAACGACACCACGTTCGGGTTTTGTCGAAGTTCATTCAAAATGACCCTCCCTTCCGAAATGGCCGCTTTTTCGTTTCGATAGGCCAGATCGGTTTTAAAAACCAATACATTGTTTTTGTCGTACCCAACATCGGCGGTTTTCATGAAATCGATCTGTTGTCTCAACCCAATGGTGCCTACGATCAGCACAATCGCCAACGCAAACTGCAATACAATCAGGCTGTTTTGGCGCAAACGACCACGGCGCGGGTCTGTTGAGACTTTTCCCTTTACAGCATCGGTGGTTTTCAGTCGCATGAGGTAATACGCCGGATACGTTCCTGCAATGAGCGCTACGAACAACGAAATACTGAAAACGATTGCCATCGTAGGATAATCATTGGCAAACGTAATATCCAACTGCATGCGTCCATCGCGCAACTGATTGAAGGAAGGAATCAGATAATACACCGCAAAAAATACCGCTAAGAGCGATGAAGTTACCATCACAAGGCCTGACTCGGTCCAAAATTGATTCAGAATAATGCGCTTCGTTGCCCCAACTACCTGTTTTACGGCCACTTCCTTGATGCGAGGCAATGCCGAAGCCATGTTGAGATTCACAAGATTGATGCTGATAATGAGCAATAGAAAAACGGCAATGGCAATAGCTCCGTAAATGAGGCCTTTGAAGGTAGGATTTTGGTCGTGAATGAAATTTGTGAAGGCACTCAGGCGTATGATCTGCTTCTGAGATTCGGCAGCGAAATGAGTTTTGACCAATTGAGGAAGTTTAGCTTCCAGGGCGTCTTTATTGGCTCCTTTTTTTAGCAATACAAAGACGGAAGCAAAGGTATTGTACCAATCGGCGCTTTCTTTAAAGTTGCGGTTTGACATAAGTAATTCAGCCGGCATCACTACGTCAAATTGCTGCGATGAGTTGGCGGGAATCTCGGCCAATACGCCCGAGATTTTAAATTGAACCGTATCATCAAGCGTGACGACCTTGCCAACGGGATCAATGGTGCCGAACAAATTTTGAGCTATTTTTTCACTTACTACCAAGGAGTTTCGCCCTTTAAGGGCGGTAGCGGCGTTGCCGTATTTGAGGGGAAAACTGAATACTTGGAAAAAAGTGGAATCTACAAAAACGGTGCTTTCCTGTACATCTTTGGTTCCATAATGAATCCACGGCCTGTACCAATTCTGAATGTGCGTGCCGGTTTCGATTTCGGGATAATCTTTCAGAAGTTGGTCTAAGATCGGGTAGACGGTGTGGCTATGTTTACGACCGTTGGATTCGGTTTGAACGTAGTAAATTCGGTCGCCTTTTTCGTGAAAAGCGTCGAAGGTGAGGCACTTTTGAGCAAAAAGCACCATCACTACCACGCAAGCCATACCTACTGACATACCTACGATATTGATCGTCGTAAAAAGTCGATTTTTCCAGAGATTGCGCAGGGCGATTTTGAGGTAGTTGCGTAGCATGAAAGTATAGGTTAAAAAGATGTATTTAAATTAACCGCATACTTCATGCCATGCAATAAAAGGAACTGATTTTTAGAGGTTTGTGAAATTTTTCCGGTAAACGAATGTCCGAAAATGGACAGGCATTGTTCGGAGATGAACACAGACGAAAATCAGTTCGGCAATTACCGATAGATAAACTCTGATTGGCTTGTTAACTTATTGTCAACGAAGGTTTTCATGCTAAGGGGGAAGTCAAATTTTGAGTCATAGGTGTATTCGTAGCGCCATACATTGGTCTTATTTCCATTGGCATCTTTGCCGAAATTTTCGGTCGCATTGTTAGGACTTCCCCAACTTGGGTCAATATAAGGGATTTGGAGAATCTGAAGGGGATTGGAGTGTGTATCGTATTGCCAATACGAACTTGCCCACTTTGTCAAATTTCCTCGGGTATCGTATTCGTAGGTATAGGTCAACGTTTCCCTGCCATCAGGTGCAAACGTCTGACTTTTGATTTTTCCGCCCGCCAATTTATAAGTATGTATTGTGTAAGATACCAACTGTTTACCATCTGCGGCATAATGTAATTCTTTGATCGGAGAAGACTGATTGGGAACATATTCATAACCGGTCACTGACTGTAGCGTAAGAGGCTTGCCCGGCGCAGGCCATGAGCTTAAATAGAGCGGATGAGAAGACCAAAATTCCTGACGTACAACTTGATCTCCGGTGTAAGTGTAGCGTCTTGATTACCAAATATTTATGCCGTCATCAAAATACTTTCTGATTTCAACCGGCTTATTTTCGCCGTTGTAAACAAACTCGGTTTGAAGTTTTCCATTGACCTTAATTTGACTGATCATGGGTGCTTTTTCAAGCATATCCGTTGGATTGGTCTTGTCTTTACACCCAACAAAACAAAAACAAAGCGCAAGGAAGATGTAAATGATTTTCATGAGGCAGTATCATTTTCTCAAAAGACGCACCGGAGAAGCGGAAAGTTGGAAAAGTTCAAAGTTCTTTCGGAAACAGAAGAATCGGAAACAGGAAAGAAATGGAGAAAGGAAAACGGAACATGAAATTCGTGCTCCTTTCTCCAATTTCATTCCAATTTTACTCCGATTTCAATGATTTTACAGGATTACCGAGAGCTGCTTTGATGGATTGGAAACTCACGGTAAAAAAGGCAATTAAAATAGACACAACGGCCGCTATCACAAATGTCCACACGCTGATGTCAATGCGATAAGGATAATTTTGCAGCCATTCTTTGATGGCATAGTAAGCGGCAGGAAAGGCGAAAATAAAGGAGAAACTTACGAGTTTCAGAAAATCGGAAGAAAGCAAGGTTGTAATGCTCGCCACTGAAGCGCCCAGTACTTTCCGAATCCCGATTTCTTTGGTGCGTCGCTCGGCCGAAAGAGTTGCCAAACCAAACAATCCAATGCAGGAAATGAAAATGGTCAAAATCGCGCCAAACAACATGATTTGCTTCCATTTGGCTTCTGACTCATACCGTTTGATGTTTTCTTCATCCATGAATTTGTATTCATACGGGTTGATGGGAAACAGTTTTTTGTAGACTTTACCGATGTGGGCTAAACTTGCCGTCTCTGTCCCGGGTTTGATTTTGATGAATGCCTTGCCGTAGTTGTTGCCGGGTTTCATGGTGAACACCTGCGGTTTGATTTCGGCGTTCAATGACTCGAAATGATAATCTTTTACCACGCCGATAACCGTATATTTTTCTCCCTCGTTGTACCAGAAATCTACCACTTGTCCCAGCGGATTTTTCCAACCCACTTTTTTAACAAATGTTTCGTTGACCAATACGGCTTTGGTGGAATCCGAAGGGAAATCAGCCGAGAAATTGCGTCCTTTGACAATGGGAATTTGTAACAGTGGGAAATAGGAAGCATCCACCGTTTCGTAAGCAAAGCTCTGCTGTGTTTCGCCGTTTACTTTGCCGACAGTGTACCAACCCCCTCCGTTTTTGGGAGCGACGTCAACGATATTAGGGCTTTTCAACAATTCTTCTTTTAACAGTTTTGCCTCCTTGCGATTCATCTGTGATTTGCCAATGGTGATCACGTTTTTGTCGTTGTATCCCAAGTCTTTGTTTGTCAGGTAATTGAACTGGGAGTAGATTGTCAGGGTCGCAATGATCAAAAATGAGGCCAGCGAAAATTGAATAATGACCAAGCCTTTTTGCAGGTAATTTTTACCCGAAAGATTAAAGCGACTGTAGAGGGTCTGTACAGGACTGTAATTGGATAATACCAACGCCGGATAAAACCCGGCCAGCAAACCCGTAACGATGAATATTCCTATATATCCCAACACCAGCTTTGCATCAAGCAGGTAGGAAAATGACAACGCTTTGTTAGAAAGTTCATTAAACGTAGGTAATACCAGTTGAACCAAAGCCAATGAAAAAGCAAAAGCGGCAAAACACAAAATGAATGACTCGCCCAAAAACTGCATTATCAACTGCCACCTTCCACCGCCCACTACTTTACGAACGCCGATCTCTTTAGCACGTTTGAGTGAGCGCGCTACGGTCAGATTCACGAAATTGATGCAGGCAATGAGCAAAATGAAGAGGGCAATTCCGCTCAGAATGTACGAAAACATGGGATTGCTGCTGTCTTGCAAACCGTTTTGGGCCGGCAAATCTTTGCTCAAGTGCATGTCTGTAAATGGTTGCAACCTATATTCAACCTTGCCTTGTGGGCCAAACCTTTTCGTCTCTTCTTCGAGTGCTTCTTTAGCATCTTTTTGATAAATACGGTTCATTGTTGCCTCAACTTTTGTGAGATTGGCATTGGGTTGAAGCACTACAAAGGTGTTCTGGAAAAAATTGAACCAGTTTTCGTTGGTCGCCATTTCTTTCTCACTCACGATGTTAGGAAACAGCAGATCAAATTTGATGGAAGAGTTTTGAGGGCAATTTTTGGAAACACCGGTAACTGTATAAGATTCAAATTTAAGTTCATCTCCATACGTATCTTTTACGAGGATGGTTTTTCCTAAAGCATTCGTTTTTCCGAAATATTTTTTAGCCATTTTTTCGGAGATCACCACTGATTTAGGCGCTTTCAGCGCCGTGTTGGGATCGCCGCTTACCAGAGAGAACGAGAAAATGGAAAAGAAACTGCTGTCAGCGGCAAAAGATTCATAGCTTTTGACTTCTGTTCCCTTCTTAATGTCGCTGCGGTCGCCTTTATAACGGACATAGGAACGTATTTCCGGAACGCCGGCGCTGAACTTAGGGCCTTGGAAATGCCCTGTATTACCATGAACACTTTCCACACCTTCAGGCGTAATGGATTTGCTCGTTATTCGATAAATGTGAGGGTTATTGGCATGAAACTGATCATAGCTGACCTCATCTTTGGTATAAAGCATGATCAGCATGGCGGCAGCTAAGCCGATACTCAGTCCAATGACATTAATGGCTGAATACACCTTGTTGTGTGCCAAGGTGCGGAGGGTGATGGTTAGATAGTTGCGAAACATAGATGGCTGAATAAGGGATGGTTGTGTATAATCATTTTTTCGTTGGCGACGGCGTACAAAAGGTGGCAATACCGAAAGTACATTGAGCAAATACCGAAACGTAGCCTGCCGCTTGCCTGCGCGACGGTACCAATACACATATAGCTCGTCCAAGTCACCTTCGACCTCTTCGAGGGTATCTTCGGGATGAAGCCAAATAAGGCATTTCTTTGCCCAATAAGGCGGTAAGCATACATTATCTCTCATGAATTATTCACTTCGTAATGTTTTTACGGGATTCATCAAAGCGGCTTTTATTGTCTTATAACTCACAGTAAGCAGAGAGATTCCAATGGCTAAAACCCCTGCCAAGACAAAAATCCACCACTCCAACGAAACATGATAAGCAAAATTCTGTAACCAGCGATTCATCACCCAACCTGCCAAGGGAGACGCCAACACAATCGCCAGAAGAACCAATCCCAGAAAATCTTTAGAGAGTAGAAATACAATGCCGGCAATATTGGCCCCCACCACTTTACGAATGCCGATCTCTTTGGTACGAAGCTGAATGGCGTAGGTCGATAAACCAAATAAACCCAGACATGAAATCAGAATGCCAAGTATGGCAAACACTTTCAGAACGTTGCTCATCCGTTGCTCTGATTCGTAAAGAAGGGCTAATTTTTCGTCAATAAACGTGTAAATAAATAAACTCGACGGAGAAATCTGCGCGAGCGTTGCTTTCATCGATTCGAGGGTTTGCGCAATCTTGCCTCCCTTTATTTTTAACAAAAACTGATTGGTTTCGCGCGGATTCTGAACGACGATCAACGGGTCGATGCCGGAGTGAAGAGAAGCAAAATTAAAGTCTTTTACAACTCCTACTACCTGACCGGTATCGCCGCGAACGACCAGTTGCTTCCCGACCGGATCAGCCAGTTTCAGTGCTTTAACGGCGGCTTCGTTCACAATAAAAACCGGACGGGCATTGTAAGCTTGCTTTACAAAGTTGCGACCTTCTTTGATTTGGGCCTGAAGGGTTTTTAACAGGTTTTCGTCGCCCCACAAATGGCGTATGGACATTGCATTGTCCGGAGCTTGCAGCGGAATCACATCTTCTATGCTGAATCGGTCGCCGGGCAGGGTCGAGATCAGGGCGATATCGCTGATGGCTGAATTTTTCTGCCATTCGCTTTGGAGTGTTCTTGCTTTTTCGCCCATCTCCTGATTGTACAGCTTCACCGCGACCAAATGTTCCTGATTGAAACCCAGGTTTTTAGCCTGAAAAAACTGCATTTGTCTGTAAACGATCAGTGTACTGAAAATCATAAAGACAGATACTGCAAATTGAAACACGATCAGGCTTTTACGCACAAACGTAACGGATGAAACCGTGATTTTCTTCCCTTTCAGTGACTGCACAGGATCGAAATTGGCGATAAACCAAGCAGGGTAAACACCGGCCAGAAAACTGATGATGCCTGTCAGCAGCAACATGGTCACTACGTTCGTAGGAGTGAATAATTCGCTGAACTGTAAGTTTTTGGCGGCCAGTGTGTTATAAAATGGTATGGAAAACCAAAACAGCAGCAATGCCAATGCCGAAGCGGCCAACGTGAGCAGGAACGATTCGCCCAGAAATTGATTGATCAATTCGGCTTTACGTGCTCCTAACGCCTTGCGAATACCTACTTCTTTCATGCGGTTGAATGCCTGCGCGGTGGCCATATTGATGAAATTGACGGCGGCAACCAGCAAAATAAACAGGGCTGCTGCTGAGAAAATGTATACATACATGATGTCACTGTTCGGACCCATTTCTTTCTCCAGTCGCGAGTGTAAATGGATGTCGGGAATGGGCTGAAGATGAAGTTTGTTGCCTGCCAAAATTTCTTTTCGGTGATCTCCGGTCGGATCGTAGTAGCGAACGGTAAATTCGGGGAGGGCAGCTTCGATGACCGTCCGCCTTTCCGGACTATCCAATACAACATAGTTATAAAACCCCGACCAGCTGCGGCGCTCGAGCATCTGTTTATCCATGAGTTGATACAACGTTGTCATGGAAATCAGGTAATCGAAATTGAGGTGGGTAGGAAAAGGAAATGCCTTAATCACGCCGCTGACGGTTAGTTGACGTTTCGTTTGATCGTCCTGTATCAATTTCCCCATCGGCTCCTGATCGCCGAAATAGCGTTTTGCGGTCGCTTCTGTCAGCACAATGGTATTCGGCTGAACTAATGCTGTTTTCGGGTTGCCTTTGACGAATGCAATGTCAAATACATCAACTACCGTTGAATCGGCAAAGAATCCTTTTTTCTCTTCAAACCGCTTGACATCGCCCGTAACGGATTCTGTATAACTCAATATCTGCCCCGACGGATGGCGCTGAAAACGTGCTACCTGTTTGATGCCCGGTAGCTGCCGTTGCATTTCCAACGCCAGAACGGGCGACGTAGCCGCCCAACGCCGGGTGGTTTCCCCAAAGTTTTCGGAGTTAAGCCGGAAAATTCGGTTGGATTTAGTAAATCCTTTGTCATACTGAAGTTCTTCTC
Organism: Runella sp.; assembly: GCF_965279615.1. Lineage (NCBI taxonomy): Bacteria > Pseudomonadati > Bacteroidota > Cytophagia > Cytophagales > Spirosomataceae > Runella > Runella sp. The sequence continues at coordinate 4,978,420 of NZ_OZ257252.1, forward strand.
TGACATGCAGAATGATCAGCAAACCGGCGGCAAACCCGATAGCCAGACCGGCCAGATTCAGTGAACTGTTCAATTTGTGCCGCATCAGATTGCGGAAGGCGATAGTGACATAATTGCGTATCATAGTAGGCTGTAGAATGGAAGGGTGTTTGTGTTCATTTTTTCGTTTACGTCTTCGCACAAAAGGAGGTAAAACCGATAGCACATTGAGTAAATAGCGTACACTTGCCTCGCGTTTTCCTGCCCGTTTATACCAATAGGCATAGAGTTCGTCCAAGTCACCTTCAACCTCTTCCAGAGTATTTTCGGGATGAAACCAAACGAGTAGCTTGTGTAACCAACGTGGCGGCAAGCCGTGAGATTGGTTTGGCTTGGGCGAACTCATAAGCTGCTCAGTCGAAGTTTGGTTGGTGGCATTAACTGCCAAAGTTCCTGACGCAGTTGTTGTATCTCCTGCAAAGCGCGATTCCCTAAAGCTGTTACCTGAAATATTCGCTTGCGTCGTCCACCCCGTTCATTCGTGGCACCGCCGAGTTGAGAACTGACAAACCCTTTTTCTTCCAAACGAATAAGCGTATTGTGCACGGTGCCAAAAGTGACAATACGTCCCGTATGTTCTTCCAACGCCTGGCTCACGGTGACACCGTACGCCTCTCCGTCCAAAATGGCTACCATCATCAAAACCACTTCTTCAAACTCGCCTAAATAAGTGCGACGCATAACTCTTGGGTATTAGTTTCTATTTTATCGTACAAATAGTTTGCCAAGACACAAAAAATGCCTTCAGGGGCGATTGAAGGCATTTTTTGTGAATTTTATCGTGTATAATATGTCCGTTTACGGACAACCGTTGTCCTGCCGTGGACAGGAAATTTCAATAGAGTAGAAAGTGTAGAGGTTAATGTGTAAAGTACTCATTTTACTTTATCCTTTACACTTTCTACCCAACACTCTTTTTCAGTCTGTTTTCAAACTCTTGACCGGATTCATCAAAGCCGCTTTAATGGCCTGAAAGCTGACGGTCAAGAGTGTAATGATCAATGCCCCAATGCCTGCCACCGCAAAGATCCACCACGAAATTTCGGTGCGATAGGTATATTTCTGTAACCATTCCTGTAAGAAATAATAGGCAATAGGTGCTGCAATGACGCACGAGATCAGGACCAAAATGACAAAGTCTTTAGAAAGCATTTGCCATAGATTGGTCACCGAAGCACCCAGTACTTTGCGAATGCCGATTTCTTTGGTGCGTTGTTCGGCGATGAAAGAGGCCAAGCCGAAAATTCCTAAACAACTGATAAAGATAGCAAGAATGGCAAAGAAAGTTGCCAGTTTGCCGATACGCTCTTCGTTGTCGAATTTTTTGGCATATTCCTCATCCACAAATTGATACTCAAATGGTTGGGCAGGATTAAACTTTTTGAAAATCGTTTCTGCCTCGCTCAATGCTTTTCTCGCACTTGCCAAAGGATTGATTTTTACGATCATAACTCCTCCCGGCTCCGTAGCCAAATGATAAATAGAAGGCTTTACCTGTTGATAAGGAGATTGTATAATTAGGTCTTTCACCACGCCGATTACTTTGTTGGAAGTTCCATACCACTTAATGATTTCGCCTACCGGGTTCTTTAAGCCCATGAATTTTACCGCCGCTTCATTCAAAATCAACCCCGAAGAATCTGTGGAAAATTCCTTGGAGAAATCACGTCCTTCTTTAAACGACCAACCGATAGTTTTTCCATAGTCAAATGAAATAGAAATTGTCTGAAAATCGACGGATAAATTCGGGTCTTTGTCTTTCCATTCTATTGTGCTGGTGCTTGAATAATTCTCCGTTGGAGGGCTTCCCGCTTCGGCCATTTCTGAAATTGTTCCTGATTTGGTCAATTCTCTTTTTACGGCGTCAAAATGGGTATGAATTTCGGCTGTATACATTGGAAGCACAACTAAGCCGTTACTGTCATAACCCATAGGACGATTTTGCGCAAACTTAATTTGACGAAATACAATGATGGTACCGATGATCAGCGTTACCGAAACAGTAAATTGGATGGTGACCAACACCTTACGCGGTATCGATGCCCATTTCCCTACTTTGAAGGTACCTTTCAGGATTTTTATGGGCTGAAATGAAGATAAATAAAACGCCGGATAGCTTCCCGCCACCAATCCGCAAAGTAAACTGAAGCCTAAACCTGTCAGCCAAAACAAAGGGTTGCCCCACGGAATAGACATGCTTTTGTCGGCTACGCTGTTGAAAAAAGGCAGAATGAGTTGCGCTAAAAGCAAAGCGAAAACAAAGGAAAAGAACACCATTAAAAGGGATTCAAAAAAGAACTGGTAAACGATTTGGGCGCGAACCGAGCCTACGGCTTTGCGGATTCCCACTTCTTTGGCACGTTTTTCACTCCGAGCCGTACTCAAATTCATGAAATTAATGCAGGCCAACAGCAACACAAATACCCCACTAATGCCAAACAGCCACACATATTGGATTTTGCCGCCCACATTTACACCATTCTTAAAGTCAGAATACAAATGCCATTTGCTCATCGGATGCAGAAAAACCTCCGGTTTTTTCTTGGCCAATTCTTTACTGACTTTATTCAGCTTAGCGTCTTTGATTTTGTGAGAAACGGTGGCTACGTCAGCGTTTGGAATGAGTTGAGCATAAATATGAAACGCATTGGGTCGCCATGGGTTTTCCATTGTCCGTACCCATTCATTGTTATTGTAATATAATTGCCACGGAGCTATAAATGTTATGTCATGAAATTCAGAATTAGCAGGCAGATCTTCATACACTCCCGTTACTTTTACATCCGTTTGGTTATCCATTTTCATGATTTTATCCAGCGGATCGGCATCTCCGAAAAAGGTCTTGGCTACAGATGCAGAAAGTAGAATAGAGTTGGGGTTTTTGAGGCCGTTTCTCGTGCCTTTCAGCATTTTCAGTGTCAGCATTTCGGTGATTTGAGGTTCAAAATAGGACCCTTTCTTACTGAATTTCTTCTCACCATATGACAGAATACTGTATCCATCTTGTTCCACAGTCACGTATTTAAAGTCGCTGCCGTAGCTTTTGCGGAGTTCTTCGGCCAAAGGAAGTGGCGTATTGGGCCACGTTTGCACTTCGCCGTTGTTGGTTACGTGTTGCATAACCCGTACGATGCGGTCGTAATTTTGATGGTATTTGTTAAACGATACTTCGTCCCATATCCAAAGACCGATGAGTATCGCCACGGCCATACCGGCCGATAAACCGGCAATATTAATAAATGAATAAACCTTGTTTTTAACAAGATTTCGGAAGGCGATCTTAAAATAGTTGCGTATCATATCAGGGCTGAATGAATTAGGGGTTGGGAACTCAGATTTTTTACGTTTGAGGGCAAAAGGACGAATAAAACTCAGGACATTCCACACGTATTGCCGCCGGGCGATTTTCTCCCCAAAGAGTAATACATGTCGCTCAAAACGTTCGTGCAGATCGCCCTGAATCTCTTCCAATAAATGAGGCGCGCAAAAGAATTCCAGTAAGCGCTCGGCAAATTGAGGAGGTTTTTTCATAGTCAATTTTGCAACCGCATAGGCACATAGGACACATAGAGAAAAATGAATTATAGCATTGAGCGAAGCTCAACGGCTATGTGTCCTATGTGCCTATGTGGTTACTTATTCCGTTTTCAAGCTCTTCACCGGGTTCATCAATGCCGCTTTGATGGATTGGTAGCTGACGGTCAACAGCGTGATCATCAGAGCACCCACGCCGGCCATTGCAAAAATACACCACGAGATCTCGGTATGGTATTTATAATCCTGCAACCAGTCGTTCAAATAATAGTAGGCAATGGGCGTGGCAATGAAGCAGGAAATGATGACCAAAACGACAAAGTCTTTGGAAAGTAATCCCCACAAGTTGAATACCGAAGCACCCAAAACCTTACGAACGCCGATTTCTTTGGTGCGTTGTTCGGCCGTAAAGGAAGCTAGACCAAACAATCCCAAACAGGAAATGAGAATAGCCAGAATGGCAAATCCGCCTGCCAGTTTACCGATGCGTTCTTCCGAAACAAACTTTTTACCAAATTCTTCATTGACAAATTTGTACGTAAAGGGAGCCGATGGGATGATTTTTTTGTAGGTTGCCTCAATGGTAGCCATGGATTCGGTGGCGCTTTTGTTGGGATTCAATTTGAGTGTCATCCAATTGACATTTTCGTAATCCATGAGGTAAATCGTCTGTTTTACAGGCTCGTAAGGCGATTCCATGAGCATGTCTTTGATAACGCCCACAATGGTAAAATGTTCGGCATCTTTACCGCTTCCCCATTGTACCACCTTGCCGACAGGATCACTGATACCCATAAATTTAACCGCCGCTTCGTTGATGACGATGGCTGCTGTATCGGTCGAAAATTCCCTTGAAAAATCCCGCCCTTGCTTGAATTGCCAACCGACCGTTTTTCCAAAATCATGCGTGACCCAGATAGTAGCGAAGTCTGCTTGCAGGCTTGGGTCTTTTCCTTTCCAGCTAAAACCGCCATTATTAGACCAAACGCCCGTTAACGGACTGGAAGACTCGGCCATTTCGACAATCGCCCCTTTATTCTTAAGTTCTGTTCTCAATACGTCGTATTTACCATAAAACTCCGGTGACATCATCTGCATCATGATCAACCCGTCGTTAGTATAACCCATAGGTCGATTTTTAGAGTGTTGGATTTGCCGATAAACAATGATGGTGCCTGTAATCAACGTAACGGAAACGGTAAACTGAATTACGACCAACACTTTGCGCGGAACCGCCGCAAAACGCCCTGCTTTGAATGTGCCTTTTAAAACTCTAATGGGTTGAAAAGAAGAAAGATAGAGGGCAGGATAACTCCCTGCCAATAGACCGGTGATAAAAATAAACCCAAGACTGATGAGCCAGAAAACAGGTTCTGTCCAAGGAAAAACCATTTTCTTGTCGCTGACTTCGTTGAACCACGGCAATAAAGCCAAAATAAGCGCCACCGCTCCTATAAACGCAAACGTCACCACTAAAAAGGATTCACTGAAAAATTGATTGATCAACTGAGCACGGATCGAACCTACGGCTTTACGAATACCGACTTCTTTGGCGCGTTTTTCACTGCGAGCCGTACTTAAATTCATGAAATTGATACAGGCCAATAACAACACAAATGCGCCGACAATGGCAAACAGCCAAATGTATTGAATAAAACCACCCGTTTTAATGCCCTCTTCCCAATTAGACCGTAAATGCCAATCGCTCATCGGTTGGAGAAAAATTTCAGCTTTAAACTTCTTCTCTTCGGCGCTGACTTTGTCCAATTTGGCATTTTTGATTTTGGCGCTCACTTTATCCATGTTGGCATTATCAGCGATCTGAGCATACAGCTGAAATGAATTGTTATCCCATTGATTTTCATCGAGCGCTCGTTGTACCCATTTTTGAGTAGAAACGTACAACTTCCAGGGCGCAATAAAATTCAGCTCACGAAACTCCGTATTGAATGGCAGATCTTCGTAAACACCCGTTACTTTAACATTCTCTCTGTTGTCAATTTTCATGAGTTTGCCCATCGGGTCTACATTTCCGAAAAGTGCTTTAGCGGTAGATTCGGAAAGCAAAATAGAATTGAGTTCGTTCAAGCCTTCGTGAGTTCCTTTCAGCATTTTCAGCGACAACATCTTAGGAATAGCTGCATCCATGTAATTGCCCGGGCGCGTGATTTTTGTCTCTCCATACGTCAAAATACGGTCTCCCTGCCAAGTAGCCATGGCCAAATGCTTGAAATCGCTGCCGTATTTGGTGCGGAGTTCGGCCACCAACGGCATGGGAATAGAGCGTTCGGTACCTTTGTGTCCGTTGAAGGTTTGATGCTGCATCACCTGCGCAAGGCGGTCGTAGTTTTGGTGGTATTTGTCGTACGACAATTCATCGTAGATCCACAGACCAATAAGCATTGCTACGGCCATTCCTACGGCCAAGCCACCGATGTTGATGAAAGAGTACACCTTGTTTTTGGCAAGGTTGCGCAGGGCGATTTTGAAATAATTACGTAGCATAGTGGGGCTGTATAAAAAGGTGGTTGGGTACGGACTTGGTTTACGTTTAAGGGCAAAGGGGCGAATAAAACTCAGGACATTCCACACATATTGTCGTCGCGCTATTTTTACCCCAAAAAGCACCGCTTGTCGCTTGAATCGCTCATACAGATCTCCCTGCACTTCTTCCAATAAGTGAGGAGCGCAGAAAAATTCCAGCAACTTGTCGGCCCAGCGGGGCGGGTGTAGCTTTTTCATAAGTCAATTTTGCAACCACATAGGTACATAGAGCACATAGAAAAAATGCTGAACGAAGCTCAGACCTATGTGTCCTATGTGCCTATGTGGTTGCATTTATTCCGTTTTCAATGTCGTTACCGGATTTAATAAAGCGGCTTTTATGGTTTGGTAACTTACCGTAAATAAGGATATTGCAAAAATGGCTATTCCCGCAAAAATGAAATTTTCCCAACCGACATCCGTGCGATATACAAAGCCTTCCAACCATTTGCTCATGGCATAATAGGACAACGGTGAAGCAATGATAAGGGCGATCAAAACGGGTTTCAGAAACTCTTTGGTGAGTAAAGCAGTGATACTCACCACGCTTGCTCCCAGTACTTTGCGGACACCGATCTCTTTGGTACGTTGTTGGGCGGTGAACATGGCCAACCCAAAAAGTCCCAAACAACTGATCAAAATGGCGATGAACGTGAAAGAGTTGATGATCTTGCGAAGTGTTTTTTCTTCTACGTATTGTTTCTGAATATCCTCATCCAAAAATGAATACTGGAAAGGAGTTTCGGGAATGAGCTTTTTCCAGATTTTTTCGGCATTGGCAAACAAGCCTGCATAATCATTGGTTTGCGCTTCGAGAATCATGTAATCCGGTTGAGACATATAATGAGTCATTACAGGCACAATTTCATCTTTCAGCGAATTATTGATGTAGTCTTTATGAATTCCAATAATTGTATACGTCCTGATGTCATTTCCGGTACCGGTAAAAACTTGGGTTCCCACTGCTGTTTCGACCGCTAATTTTAAATCTTTTACGCTTTTTTCGCTCAAAATCACTTGTCGGTTGGTATCGGCCGGTGTGAAATTCCTTCCGGCAATGAGTTTGATTCCGAGTGTTTTGAAAAAACCTTCGTCTGCAAAATTATTCTTGATCAACATGCCTTTGTCCATGCTGCCGCCTGACTTAAAAACCAGCATATCTTCAAAAAATTGGGCAGAAGGATAATACCGCGCTCCGCCTACGCTTTTGATCTGATTTTGGGCCAGTAATTCATTTTTCAACGCCGTAAATTGGCTTTTGGCGTTTTCATTAGACAGAGATACAACGATCTTTTGTTTTTGGTCAAAACCCAGATCTTTGTTTTGCATGTAATCCAACTGCTTTGAAATGACCAAAACACCGATGATAAGCACAATGGCAATCGAAAACTGAAAAACGACCAAGCCTTTGCGAAGAAAAACGGACGCAGGATTGAATTTGAACGTGCCTTTCAGGACACTTACCGGCTTGAAACTTGATAAATAGAGGGCGGGATAAATGCCGGCCAGCAAACCGGTCGATAAAGCCACGAGCACCGTAATCAATAAAATATCAAGATTTTGGGTAATGTTGAGTTCTAAGGTGCTGTCGGTAAGTGAATTGAGGAAAGGCAAAAGAATTTTGACAATAGGCAAAGCCAAAAAGATCGAAATAAAGGCAATAAGCATTGACTCGCCCAAAAACTGCCCGATCAGCACCGACCGAAACGCTCCAACTGCTTTTCTGACCCCGACTTCTTTGGCGCGACGCACCGAGCGAGCCGTAGTAAGATTTACAAAATTGATACAGGCAATTAGCTGAATAAAGGCCGCAATGGTCAGTAAAATATACAAAAATGAGATGTCAGAAACCTTATCGGCTTGGTTGGCAATGCCTTTTGAATGCAAATGAATATCGGTGATCTTTTGAAGGGAGACCTTTTTGTTCATCCCCAATTCTGCCAATCTTTTTTCGCCGTAGCGCTTCAACAATGCGGGCATTTTTGCGTTCAAACTTTCAGGATTCGCATTTGGTTTGAGCTTTACATAGGCATAAATAAAATTATTGCCGCCCCATTCGGTGTTGTTGCGGGCAAATTCTCCGAAGCCTCCGCTGTTCAAATTCACCAAAAAGCCGGGGCGAAGGTGCGACTTACCGAAGTTTTCATCATAAACCCCTGTAACGGTGTAGGTTGTGGTGTTTACGTTATTACCTACTTTGATACGTTTATTAATGGCCTTTTCATTGCCAAACAGCTTTTTGGCAACTGTTGCCGAAAGTACCACCGTATAAGGCGCATCCAGGGAGTGTTCCGGTGAACCCTCTACGAAACGGTAATTGAACACGTTGAAAAAAGTAGAATCCACCAAATAGCCTTTGTCTTCAGTGAAGGTTTCGGTTTTTCCTTCTACTCCCAAAACGTTATTTTTTGTCGTAAAAAAACTAAGCACTCTGGTATACTCCATGACTTCGGGGAAATCCTTTTTCATGGTTGGCGCAATGATGGGTGAACTGGTGCCGCTGTTAAAGATCGGCTGGTCACCACTCTTGAACTCAATATTGGTTTGAAGCCGATAGATATTTTCGGCGTTTTTGTGATGAATGTCGTAGCCAAATTGGTCTTTTACATACACCAAAATATACAAACAACACACCGTCCCGACCGTCAGGCCGAGAATGTTGAGCGAACTGAACATCTTGTGGCGAACAAGATTGCGAAAGGCGATTTTTAAATAGTTAAGTAGCATAGTGGGGCTGTATAAAAAGGTTGTTGGATACGAAACGGTGCGGCGAACCGCTTTTTTACGTTTGAGGGCAAAAGGACGAATAAAGCTCAGGACATTCCATGCGTATTGGCGGCGGGCTATTTTTACTCCAAAAAGCAACGACTGTCGCTCGAATCGCTCATACAGATCTCCCTGTACTTCCTCTAATAGGTGAGGAGCGCAGAAAAATTTCAGCAACTTGTCGGCCCAGCGGGGCGGTTGAATCGGTTTCATAGCTCACTTTTGCCGGTTTGCACTTATAGACCAAAAGCGGGTAACGCTTGGGGCGAAATAGAATCCCACAAACGGTTGCGCTGTTCTCTGACTTCCTGTAGTGTTCGGCTGCCGAGGGCTGTTACGCTGAAAAGCCGCTTGCGGCGTCCGCCGCGTTCGGCGGTGGCATCGCCCATGTGAGAAGAAAGCATTCCTTTTTCTTCCATGCGATGCAAAGCAGCGTGTACGGCACTGATACTCACTGCCCGTCCCGTCTGACGATCCAATTCGTCGGTGATCGCAACTCCGTAAGCACCTTGGCCAAGTACGGCAACGGTTAAGAGTACAAGTTCTTCAAATTCGCCTAAGTACGTCCGTTTCATAAAAAGAGATATAATTAACTTTTGTAGAACAAATACTTTGCCGGCACCCTAAAAGTGCCTTTTTGAGTAAATTAACCTATTTTAGAAGCTATAGATTGTCCGAAATCGTACACTTTATGTCCGGAACTGAACAGAGATAAAAGCATTTTGAAGTGCCGGAATGATATTTTAATGGCTAATGCTAACTATTACCGGACTAAATGTATAGCGATAAGAAAACGATTATGACAACGCAAACCCATTGGTAAAATGGCCGATAGACACACCCCCGAACAGCGCAGCTACAATATGTCACAGGTGCGGAACAAGAATACCAAACCCGAACTGATGGTGCGAAAGTTTCTGTTTTCGCACGGTTTCCGTTACCGCCTGCACGATAAAAAATTGCCCGGTAAACCCGATGTCGTTCTGCCTAAATACAAAACCGCGATTTTTGTCCACGGTTGTTTCTTTCACGGACATGAAGGATGCCGCTACGCTACTATACCCCAAACCCGTACGGAATGGTGGGAAGAAAAGATAAGTGGCAATCGCCGACGTGATATTGAAAACAGGACTAAACTTCTGGCCGCCGGTTGGGAAGTTATTACTGTCTATGAATGCGAACTTAAACCCGCAAAACGGGAAGAAACGCTTTCGAACTTAGTACGAACCTTGCAGACAAATTCCGAAAATGCCGTAGATAAATGACCTGTTATTGCACCATTTTGCCTTTCAGGTATTTTATGATCAGCCTCAGTGTATCAATCGACCGAATTTGTGCCGATGTAGGATATTACAAAAAATTAATATTGCCTTTTCCCTTTTTCAATCAAGGGTTATTGTACCGGACATTTTTTCGAAACTGCTTCAACGTTGCCCGGCGGTTATATAACTATTTTTATATCATTCATAACAATTGACTGGATATAAACCAAAAAAGTATTTAATGATAAAATAGGGTATTTTTAGTGTATGTTAATTCCTGCTAAACATTGAGATAGCCTATGTTATTTAATCATTATTTTTTTGCGTTTTAAATTTTTTTTTCATCGTTAAATTTAGGAACTTACCTGTGTGTTTTTTGGACGCCGATCAAATGCCGCTAATTTTGGGCGATCTTAAAAAGGTATAAAAATAGTATTTATCCAAGTAGTACATCTGACGGCTATAGCAGTAGTACGGTTGCAGTATCGACAAAATTCGATAACAGGGAAGCCATAACTTGCGATGACGATTTTTATTAATAAAACTTGTCCATTTTCTAACCCCCCTTTTCCTCAACACGTTTAACTGAAACTCAACGCTCAATTCAGTCGTCCTGTCGCTGATTGCGGCACTCGGCACTATTCCCGCACTATTTGCTCGCACTACGTTACCATCGTTACAGACCACGGTGGGTTTGCCTTTACCTATTTCTCTCTCTAATTCTAACACAAAACAAATGCGAAAACAACTATTTCCCTGCACTTTGGTGAAAAGCAGGAGTCGGTTCGTGCTGTTGACCGGTTCAATGCTTTCCCTCGCTATGTTAACCGGCTCCGGAATTTTGGGAGCTTATGCCTCAACTCCGCCAATTCACAAAGGGCATCTTCAGGTTACTGCCCGGGAGGTTACCGGTACTGTAACAGACGAAAGCGGGGCCTCTCTCCCCGGCGTCAACGTGATTGAAAAAGGTACTACCAATGGAACACTCACCGATGCGGAAGGAAAATTCCGCCTGCAGGTACAGAGTGAAAAATCAGTCCTTTCCATTTCCTCGATCGGTTATATTTCTCAAGATATAGAAGTTGGATCCAAAAAGTCTATATCCATTAAATTGGCGACGGATACTAAAATATTGAATGAAGTAATCGTTACGGCGCTTGGCGTTAAGCGTGAGGAAAGATCGTTGGGATATGCCGTCCAAAAGGTGGCAGGGCCTTCCGTGCAAACCGTTAAGGGGGTAAGTGTGGGTACATCACTTACCGGCAAAGTAGCGGGCTTGTGGGTACGCAACAGTACCGAATTTAACCAGATGCCAACCCTGACGTTGCGCGGTGAAACTCCGTTATTGGTTATTGACGGGGTTCCTTATAATAACATTTCGCTCAACAACATAGCACAAGATGACATCGAAAGTATCGACGTACTGAAAGGACCCACCGCTTCGGCTTTGTACGGTTCACGCGGAGGTAGCGGAGCTGTTATCGTTACTACCAAAAAAGGAAGCAGCAGCAAGGGGCTGACGGTGACCGTTAATACCAACAACATGGCCAATGCAGGTTTCCTGATGCTTCCGGAAGTGCAGCATGGTTATAGTGTCGGTATGGGTGGTGTATACGACCCAACCGATTATGTGTGGGGCCAAAAGTTGGACGCGGGTATCATGGCCAATCAGTGGAATCCCATTACGAAACAAATGGAAATGCAGGAGCTTACCTCAAGAGGAAAGGATAACTTCAGAGATTTTCTGGTTCCGGGAGTGATATCCAACAACAGTATCAGCGTTGCTCAAACCGGTGAAAATGGTAGTTTCCGGGCTTCTGTGACCCATATTTACAACAAAGGACAGTATCCGAACCTGAAATCCAATGCACTCAATTTCACACTCAGCGGTGAAATGAAAGTAGGTGAGCGCTTCAAACTATCCAGCCAAATGGGTTATAATAAGCGCAGTGCGCCGCAAATAACCGGTGCCGGCTACAGCGATCAGGGATATATCTATAATATCTTGGTTTGGATGGGTCCCGAGTACCGATTGTCCGATTACAAAGATAATTACTGGTTGATCCCTGATGTGCAGCAAAACTGGCATTACAAGGCTTGGTACGATAACCCATACCTTATTGCGAACGAAAAACTGTGGGGTGTTTATGAAAACAAATATAACGCCAACCTTACGGCTACGTATAAACTTTTTGAAGGAGCAAACCTGATCGTTCGTCCCGGCTTTGACATGTACAGCAACGACGAAACCAAACGTAACCCGCCAAACATTCTCTCAAATCGTGGTTGGGATACCCCCGGTTTGTATTCTATCAACAAAAGTACCGGTTGGAGTTTTAACGGCGACGCTTTGATCACCTACAACAAAACCATCGGTGATCTGGGAATCGACGCATTGGCCGGAGGGGCGATCTATGCCTTGAGCAACAACAACCTGTACAGCTCTACGCGGAGCGGAATTTTGATTCCCGGTTATTACTCGCTCAACAATTCCGTTGAAAGACCCAATGTGACAGTAGGAGCCAGTGCAAAGCAGGTGAACAGTGTCTACGGAAAATTGACGCTTTCTTACAAAAATATGCTGTTTTTGGATGCCACGGGCAGAAATGACTGGAGCTCAACCATGCCCAAAAACTCGCGCTCTTACTTCTATCCATCGTTGGGAGGAAGCTTCGTGGTCAGTGAATTGTTTACGAGTCTGCCTTCCTGGCTTGATTTCTGGAAGTTGCGCGGATCTTGGACGCTCTCTAAGTCGGATTTAGGTATCTATGCCACCAATCAGACGTACAGCACTACCATCGGCGCCTTTAATTCATTCAACTCGGCCGCTTATCCTACTACAATTCGTAACGCCGAAAACATCCTTCCTGAAACCAACAGAACCTGGGAGATCGGAACGGCGGCTTACTTCCTGAAAAAACGATTGAAACTGGACATTGCTTACTTTAATAAGTACAACTACAACCGCCAAACCAACGCCAACATTTCTTCTGCCTCAGGATTTGTCAATACACTGATCAACTGGGACGAAACGCTTGTACGACGCGGACTTGAAGTTAGCCTGGATGCTACGATTCTCAAAAAGAATGACTGGCAGTGGGATGCGATTGCAAACTACTCATTTAACCACCGATACTATAAGGATATCGCTGCAAACTCCGCAAAAAATACGTGGACAACCCCCGGCGGCCGTGTAGATACCTACACTGACCGTATCTGGCTGACCGACCCCGACGGCAACCTGATCCACCGTGCAAACGGCTTGCCGCTGCTCAGCGATTACAGCTACCTGCGGGGTTATAGCGACCCAACATTCCTTTGGGGCTTTGCCAATACGATCAAGTATAAGCAATTTAATCTGATGGTCAATTTCGACGGACGTGTGGGTGGCTACCTGAACAACTACTCATCTTATAAAATGTGGGATACCGGTTCGCACCCGGATTCGGATAATCAATGGAGATATGATGAGGTCGTAAACAAAAACAAGTCTTTCGTTGGGAAAGGAGTAATTGTTACGTCAGGAACGGTAACATTCGACAGTTATGGTAACATCACCGCCGATACCCGGAAATACGCACCTAATGAGGCCAAAGTATCTTATCAGGATTATTCACGTTCCTACGGCGATGGAACCCGGGGAGTTACCAATGCTACTTTCCTCAAATTGAGAGAAGTTTCATTGGGGTATAACCTACCGGCATCCATTGCGAAGCTTATCGGAGCTCGTTCAGGTTCCATTTCAGTGACCGGTCAAAACGTTTGGATGTGGACCAAAGCTTTCCGCTTTGCTGACCCTGATAAGGCTGATGATACGCAGCTTACCTCTCCGTCGGTTCGCTACATGGGCGGTAACATTACGTTGACGTTCTAAGCACACAGGTTTGATCGATATACTACCATCATATCTAAAAGTATTATTTATGAACTCAAGTTGGAAAAAATATTTACTTCTTGTATTGACCGGTCTCACGTTGGGCAGTTGCTCAAATTTTGAGGAGATCAATACCAATCCGAATGCAGCGACCAAAGCGTCGGCTTCCATGCTGGCCACTACGCTGATTCTCGATATTTCGAAAAATGCTCTCGGAAGCATTTCACCGATGATGAACGATAAGTCCATTATCCGGATGGAATTTCCCGAAAACGCGCAGTACAATTACCTCGGAAGAACAAGCTTCGACGGGCTTACGGTACTGAACAATATAGAAAAGATGGTCGCCCTGTCTCCGGAAGGCGCGTATAAGAATTCGTATACCGCATTGGGTAAATTCGTCAAGGCGTATAAGTTCTTCTGGCTATCAATGCAGTTGGGTGACATCCCCTATACTCAAGCATTGTTGGGCGAAAAAGGAACACTTAATCCGGCTTACTCACCTCAAAAAGAGGTAATGGTGGGTGTACTGAACGACCTCGAAGAAGCCGACAAACTTTTTGCTGCCGGTATCAAGTTCGACGGTGATCCTATCTACGGTGGAGACATTACAAAATGGAGAAAATTTGTAAATACGTTTGAACTTCAGGTTCTTCTTCATTTGTACCGTAAAACCGCAGATACCGACCTGAAAGTAAAGGAGCGGTTCAGCGCCATTGTGACCGGCAAACCGATCTTCGACAGCAATAGTGACAACTTCCAAGTAGTCTATTCAGACCTTGCCGGACAGCGTTATCCATTCTATAAATTGGGAAATACAACCCGTATCTATACTATGGTGAGCAATGTTGTAGTCGATAAACTGAAAGCATTGGACGATTATCGTTTGTTCTACTATGCCGACCCTTCACCCATCAGAACAGCCAAGGGAGCTGCGGTAGACAGTTGGGATGCGTATGCCGGATACGATCCTTCTATGGTGTATGCGGATCTGACCGTTATTTATGCGGGAAAAGATTATTCGAATGTAAACAGCCGTTATTTGGAATTGGCTAATGCCGAGCCTGTTTATGTACTTAGCTATGCAATGTCGAGATTTATGTTGGCTGAAGCATCCGTTCGCGGTTGGATTACGGGTGCTGCAAGTACCTACTACTCAGACGGTATCAGAGCAAGCATGAAGTTCACAGCCGGCAATACGCCCGACAATGTGCTTTTCCACCATAACCGGAAATTGACGGACAGTTATATCGAAACGTACATCGCTTCTGATAAAGTAAAATTGAAAACAACGCAAAGTGTGGCCGTACAATTGGAGCAGATCATCAATCAACGCTACCTAAGTACATTCATGTTGCACGCTCCGTATGATGCCTTTTTTGAGAACCGCCGTACAGGTTTTCCCGTTTTTCCGATCAACCCTAAATCGAACCTGAACGTGCCTTCCGATAAATTCCCTATCCGTTGGATTTATCCTCAAAAGGAACTCGATTATAACACGGAAAACGTGAATAATGCCATCAAGTCCCAATACAGCGGCAATGATGACTATAATCAAACAATGTGGATTCTTCAATAGTGAAGGGAAGTATTCTTAGTCAGTAAAAACAAAAACGGTCCCGAAATGCTTCGGGACCGTTTTTGTTTTCTGAGTGAAGTGCCTGAGCACAAACCGGATTAGCTTTTGTTAACGGTCGGAGGGGACGCCGGTCGGGTTGTGAGCAACCCTCCACACGGGGAAATTTTCTCTGTGCCAAGGGTTGCTCACAACCCGACCGTAAAATCTGAAAATTTTGCCTGACTATTTAAAATGAGCTATTTCTTTTTTGTAGGCAGTTCCAACTCTTTTTCAATTCCATCTACAATTTTTTGCCTTTCCTGCGCTGACTTGTTGGCTGCATTGAGGGTACGTTCATACAGAATTTCTTCGCCGTTTTTCATATAACGATAGCGTACAAACATCTGCCCCGATTCCGGACTGTATTTTACTTCTTTGACAAAAGGTTGATCGCCACCGATTATTTCGGTTTGATTGTGACCGCTTTTAGAAGAAATTGTCGGCCTGTCAGAAGACGATTCGAGGGTCAATTCAGTGGGTGGTACCGGTGGAACGGGCGGTATTGGAGGAGTTGGTGGTATTGGAGGAGTTGGTGGTGTTGGAGGAGTTGGTGGAATGGGTGGTTTTGGCGCTTCGAGCCCCAATGAATCAAGAATATGGGTACGAAGCTCATTACGTTCTGTTTTGCTCATATGTGCTACATCGTACGTACGGTCAAAATCAATAGCGCGCCCGTCAATGGTGCCGTGGATGCTGATTGACATCTTTTTGCCGTTGTCGTTGGTGCTGCTGCTGATAGAGCGATGTTGCGCCATTGCCAATGTGCCGGCAAGACTGAGACTGAGAAGTGCGATTGTTTTCATTGTTGGGATGGTCTGTTAAATTTATAATGAATGATAGAACGCTGATTTTTATAAAGGTCTTAAAAATCAGTGTTCTATGGTTAAATGCTATTCTGTTTTTAATGATCTTATCGGATTCATCAACGATGCTCTAATAGCCTGATAGCTCACTGTCATCAAAGCGATGGCTACAGCCGCAACGGCCGCAATGGCAAAATACCACCACTCAATCTCAATGCGATATGCGTATTTGTCAAGCCAATTTTTAAGGAAATACCACGCCACCGGAAACGCAATAAGCGTAGCGATAAGTACCAATTTAATGAAATCCAACGACAGCATTCCTACCAAATTGGTCACACTTGCTCCCAACACTTTTCGGACGCCGATTTCTTTGGTACGTTGTTCAGCGGTAAATGCTGCCAATCCAAATAATCCAAGACACGAGATAAAGATGGCCAAAAACGCAAAGAAGTTAGACAGCTTGTTGACCACATTTTCGCTTTTATACTGATTGGCGTATTCCTGATCGGCAAACAGGTATTTGAATGGAAAATTAGGATTGAATTTCTTAAATATTTTTTCGGTATTGGCGATGGCTTGAGGAGTTTTGCCGCCTTCGGCACGAATAATGACGACGCCCCAGTTGTTCGTTTTGGGCTGCAAACGCAGGATCAACGGTTCAATGGCCGAGTGGAGCGTGTTATAATGGAAGTCTTTCATCAAACCCACAATGGTGCCCTTTCGTCCCCACATGGTCATTTCTTTGCCAACGGGATCTTTGTAACCCATCTTCTTGGCGCTGGCCTCGTTGATGATGTAATTGGTGGTGTCGGTTCCGTATTGTTCGCTGAAATCACGTCCGTCGAGGAGTTTGATGCCCATCGTTTTGATGTAATCGTAGGTGATGGCATTGTTGGCAAATAACATTAGCTGGGTCGTATCTTTTCCCGGCCAACGAACTCCTTGGGTAGAAGAACCCACTTCCAACGGACTGGATTGTGAATTTGTAACCGATTTGATGCCGGGTTGGTGTTGCAACTCTTGTTTAAACGAAGCGAACGTTTTTTGCAGATCGCCTTCAAGCGGCATATAGAGCAGGTTCTCACGGTCAAAACCCGCATTTTTGGTTTGGATATAGTTGATCTGTTGGTGAACGATGATCATTCCCACGATCAGCGTAATTGATAACGCAAACTGAAATACCACCAGCCCTTTCCGAAAATACGTAGCGCTTGGCTTGAATTTCAACGCTCCTTTGAGTACCACTACCGGATTAAGCGACGACATGAACAAAGCCGGATAGCTACCGGCCACCAAACCCGTTGCCAACGTCAAACCAAGCAAAACCAATAGGAAAGTTGGGTCGGAAAAGTTGAGCGTAAGCTCTTTCTCGGTTAACAGGTTAAATGTTGGCAAGAGTAAAAATACCAACAAAATGGAAAACAGCAGTGAACAGAAGGCGATCAGAATAGCTTCTCCCATAAATTGCCCGATCAAAATGCCTTTGACCGCCCCGATCACTTTCCGAACACCTACTTCTTTGGCGCGTTTTACGGAACGGGCCGTGGCCAGATTCATAAAATTGATGCAGGCAATGATCAGGATCACAATGGCGATGATGGAGAAGATACGAACGTAATCAATTCTGCCGCCGTTTTGTTTGCCCGAATCCCAGTTGGAATACAGGTACGATTCCGGATATGATTGCAAAAACAGTTCGACATTACTGTCTTTATTTTTGGTCTTAATGTAGCCTTTGATCTTGGCATTTACCTTTGCCAACGAAGCATTTTTGGAAAGCATTACGTAGCAACGCGGCCCGTTATTGCCCCATTCTTTGGCCCAGGGGCTGTTTTTGAGCCAACGGTCGTAACTCATCAAAAAGTCAAACTTCAACGACGAATTTTGAGGAATGTCCTGCAAAACTCCCGTTACCATCATATCATCCTTACCGTCTATTCGGATAGACTTGCCCAGTGGATTTTGGTTGGGGAAATACTTTTGAGCCAACTTTTTGGAGATAACCAATCCTTCAGGCCGTTTTAAGGCAGTGCGAGCATCGCCTTTTTCCAATTTGAAACTGAACATGTTCAGAAAATCTCCCTGAGCATATCGTCCCTTTTCCTTATCAAAAGTATTGCCAACGGTAAAAAGCGGTTCCTCTTCCCACAGCATTTGACTGGCTTTTTCGATCTCAGGAATGTCTTTGACGATATTATCGGCCAAAATTCCCGGCGTAGAAGCGTACGTTTCAATTTTGCCGGAATAAAATTGATTTTCCATTACGCGGTAAAGACGCGGGCCGTTTTCATGAAAAGCATCCATGGCGGCTTCATCCTGAACCCAGAGCATGATTATCAGGCTACAAGCCATTCCCAAGGCCAGACCCATGATGTTGATGAAGCTGTAAACTTTGTTTTTCCACAGATTGCGGAAAGCGATAGTGAGGTAATTGCTTAACATGGCTGTACGAATTTTTGGGCATAGCGAAAAAGGCAGAGGAACGTTGCCCTATGCCTTTACGCTTACCGGTTTAATGTTGAATATACTTATACGCGCATTTTCTCAGTCACTACCTTACCATCAAAAAGGTTGATAATTCGGTGAGCAAATCCTGCGTCGTAAGGGGAGTGAGTTACCATGATAATGCTGGTACCTTCGTCGTTGAGTTGAGAGAGGAGCTTCATTACTTCTTCTCCGTTGGCGGAGTCCAAGTTACCTGTAGGCTCATCCGCAAGGATCAGTTTTGGTTTTGCAACTACGGCGCGGGCAATAGCGGTACGCTGCTGCTGTCCACCCGAAAGTTGTTGAGGGAAGTGATTGCGACGGTGCATGATGTTCATGCGGGTCAATACAGTCTCTACCATTTCTTTGCGTTGATCGGCAGGGACTTTGAGGTAAAGCAAAGGAAGTTCAACGTTTTCATAAACGGTGAGTTCGTCGATGAGGTTAAAGCTCTGAAACACAAATCCGATGTTTCCTTTGCGTAATTGCGCCCGTTGACGTTCCGATAATTTAGCCACCTCGGTACCGTGAAAATCGTAGCTGCCTTCGCTGGGGTTGTCCAAGAGTCCCAGGATATTCAGCAACGTAGATTTGCCGCATCCGGAAGGCCCCATGATGGCAACAAACTCGCCGTCTTTTACTTCCAAATCAATTCCGTTCAAGGCTGTTGTTTCAACTTCTTCAGTAGTGAAGATCTTTTGGAGGTTAGCAGTTTTTATCATTGTTAAGTCAAAATTATGGATTCTAAAGATGGACTGTATGTAATTTGCTGTAGGTATAATGCAATAGACACAAGCAGGGTAAAGTATGTTGCGTCTATTGCATTTTATTATTTTAACTCAAGCACTTCTTTGTCTCCGAAGTTTGCGTAGCTGCTGGTAATTACCTTTTCACCCGTTTGCAGACCTTCCAATACTTCGTAATATTCAGGGTTTTTACGACCCAACGTTATGTTACGTTTGATGGCTCTTTTACCGCTGTTATCCAGCACATATACCCAGTTGCCGCCCGTATCGGAGAAAAATCCACCGACCGGCAAGAGCACTGCTTTCTCGGCTTTCCCTAATTCTAAGCGAATTGGAGTTGACTGTCCGCGTTTGATTCCATCGGGAGTGCCTTTAGGAAAGCTCATGTCTACTTCAAAACGACCGTTTTTTACTTCCGGATAAATGCGGGTAATAGTCAATGGATTGTCTTTTCCGTTGAATTCAAAGCTACCGCCCAGGCCTACAAATATCCGTGATACGTAGTGTTCGTCAATCGCTACACGCATTTTGAAACCGTTAAGGTCGTCTATCTGCCCGATGTTTTGGCCTTGGCTGATGTTAGATCCTACCTCTACATCAATGGATGAAAGCAAGCCGCCAACCGGCGCTTTAACGACCAGGTTATCAAGCGTCTGACGCCACAGATCTACGTTGCGTTGCGTGCGTACAAGCGTTCCTTCAAGTTGGGTAATCTGCATTTTGGCGTTTTCTTCCTGATAGTTTTGCGACTCGGTTTCGATTGCTTTTTGTTTTACCAAAACTTCATAATCACGTTTTGACTTCAGGAAATCAGATTCGGGAACAACTTTATCTTTGTATAATTTTTGATTCCTTTCGTACAGATCCTTGGCTTGGTCAATCTTAAATTCCAGATCGTTGAGGGTTCTTTGCACATTAAAGCGGGCAACTTTCAATTGCTGACGCGTATTTTGCAGGTCGTTCACCAATCGGCTGGCTTCCGTTTCTGATTGAAGGAAGTTGAGCTTAAGGTTTTGGTTTTCCAATTTCAAGAGCACTTGACCTTGCTTGACCATGCTGCCGCCTTCTACGATCTTTTCCCGCACATATCCCCCAACGATGGCATCCAAACGTATGATCTTAAGCGGTTGCACAACGCCGGTTACTACGATAAATTCGTCGAAAGAGCCTGTCGAAACAGCAGATACTGTGAGTTTTTCAGCCTCTACATTCAGTTTGGAGCGTTTATCGGAGAAAAATAACTGATAGACGATAAAAGCGATCAAAGCCCCGCCTCCTGCGAAAATGGCTAAGCGTTGGGCATTCCAAAATTTCTTTTTACGTACGCGGTCCATTGTACCATGAGCGTTATTGGTTTGACCGATAATTGGATTCTTAACTTCCATTGTTTTTTATACTAATTGATGAATTACTGGTTTGGGGTAGCAGTAAGGAATTGACATTTGTCAGACCCCTTACTGCTTCAATTTTTTTATGGCTGTATGTGTCTGTTCAGTATTCTGCCAATACCCGTGCCGGAAACGTAAGTTATTGGTTATGAATGGATTGGTATTGTGAATCAATTTTAAAATTGTCCGAAAACGGACATGGGTTGTACGGCTTTGGACAAGAATAAAAAGAGGGCTTTATCTTACTGGTTGATAATGAGGTATTTTGTATTTTGGCACTCTTATTGGGTAAATTTAGATAGACCGTCAAAAGAGTTGTATTTTGCCAAAATTACTAATTCCCTCATTTACAAATATTTCAAATGCTCACAGCCAAAGTATTAATTGTTGACGATGATGTCGACGTTTTGAGTGCCGCTAAGTTGCTTCTAAAACGACATTTCAGTCAAGTGGATATTGAAAAAAATCCTCAACGTATTCCCTTTTTGGTTACCAACGGCAGCTACGATGCCATCCTGTTGGATATGAACTTTACCCGCGATGTCATCAGCGGAAAAGAAGGCTTCGATTGGCTTGATCGTGTCTTAGACATTGATCCACTGGCGGTTGTAGTGCTTTTTACCGCCTTTGGCGACGTCGAAATGGCCGTACGTGCCATGAAAGCAGGTGCGATGGACTTTGTGCTGAAACCGTGGGAAAACGACAAATTGCTGGCAACCATGCAGGCGGCAGTGCACAAAAGAGAAGCCAATAAAGCCAATGCAGGTGTCAGTGTAGCTGCTCAGGCCAGTAAACCCGTGCCCGGCCGCATCCTGCCGCAAGCCAATTTTGTGGCTTCCAGTGCCATCATGCAACAATTGTACGCCACCGCAGAACGAGTAGCGGTGACGGACGCAACGGTGTTGGTTTTGGGAGAAAATGGAACGGGAAAAAGCGATCTGGCTCAACTTATTCACCAAAAATCCAATCGTATTGATAAACCTTTTGTCATTGTAGATTTGGGAGCAATCCCCGAAAGTTTGTTTGAAAGTGAACTGTTTGGTCACGTCAAAGGAGCTTTTACCGATGCCAAAGAAGATCGGGCAGGACGATTTGAGGAAGCACACGGAGGTACGTTGTTTTTGGATGAAATCGGCAATTTGTCGCTGCCCATGCAGGCCAAACTCCTGACGGTGCTGCAAAACAGAACCGTTACACGGGTAGGTTCCAATAAACCAAAACAGGTTGATGTACGCATCATTTGTGCCACCAATCAGCCCATTGGTCAAATGGTGGCCGACCGTACTTTCCGTCAGGATTTACTGTATCGTATCAATACGATTGAGTTACGCATTCCGCCTTTGCGGGAGCGCCCCGAAGATATTGTGCCGTTGGCAGAGCTTTTCCTGAAACAATACCGCCATCAGTACAAGCGCGTTGTGACTACGCTCAGTGCGGCGTTGGTCAAACAGTTGCAGCGGTATCACTGGCCGGGCAATGTACGGGAATTGCGCAGTGCGGTAGAACGTGCCGTTATTTTGACCCATCAAAACACGTTACAGCCCGAAGATTTCTTCCAAAATGCCTTTACGGAAACCTCGCAGTTTACCGAAACGTATCAATTGGAAGAAATGGAAAAACAATTGATCGTAAAAGCAATGAAAAAATACAACGGCAATATCACTGAAGTAGCCAAAGAATTGGGGCTTTCGCGGCAGGCATTGTACCGTAGAATGGAAAAATACGGGTTATGAAACACTTCTCAATCGGCATTTTGTGGCGTGTTTTTTTACTGACCCTAAGTCTATGCGCATTGCTCTACTTTGTCCCCGATGAACAGTGGGTCTTATCGGCGTTGACGGCTTTTGTGAGCGCCATTTCGGTGTTTCAGTTGTATTATTATGCCACGAGCACTAACCGAAAATTGGCGCGATTCTTCGAGTCTGTTCGCTATTCGGATTTTGCCGTAAAGTTTCGCTCTGATGATAAAATGGGCGAGAGTTTTCGCGAGATCAATCAGCAATTTAATGAAGTCTTGGAGGCGTTTCGCATAGCCCGGGCAGAAAAAGAAGCGAATCTTCAGTATCTCAATACCATTGTGCAACACATCAGCACGGGATTGATCAGTTTTGGCAGCGATGGACGGGTAGAACTCGTCAACAGCGCAGCGCTCAAAATGTTAGGTATTTATCGATTGCGCCAACTGGATGATTTACGAGAGCCTCACCCTCAGCTCTTTACGTTGATCGCTACGCTTCGTACGGGAGTGCGCCAATTGTACCAAACTTCCGATGACGAATCATTGTCGGTGCAGGCAACGCAGATTCAACTGCGCGGTAAGGTATTACGCATTTTGGTGCTTCAAAATATTCAATCTGAACTTCAACAGAAAGAGATCGAAGCTTGGCAGAACCTTACGCGCGTATTGCGACACGAGATCATGAACTCGCTCACGCCGATATTATCGTTGGTAGGAACCATGAAAGAGATCGTACAACTGGACATTGCGCCCGTTGCGCCTGACAATGAAGGTGTTCAGGATTTGAAGGAGGCACTCCAGACGTTGGAAAAACGCAGCGCGGGTATCATCCAATTTGTGAATGCCTACCGCGATTTTACCACGTTGCCCAAACCTACGTTTGTAGAGATCCCGGCGCGCGAATTGCTCAGCGGAGTACTTCAATTATTTCAGAAAAGTTTGCAGGAGGCTTTTGTTAAAACAACGTTGACCATTGTCCCTGAAACACTTGTCATTACAGCAGATGCGGACCAGATCGAGCAGGTACTTATCAACCTTATCAAGAATGCCATTGAGGCCTTGCAGGGCCATCCGAATGCAACGTTAACAATTCGAGCTTACTCCGATATGAATCAGCGTGTTTATATCGAAATAGCAGATAATGGTCTTGGCATTGAACCCGAAGCGTTGGAGCGGATCTTTATCCCTTTTTATACCACCAAAAAAACAGGTTCCGGGATTGGATTAAGTCTTTCGCGCCAAATTATGCAACAGCACGGTGGTCAGCTTAGTGTTACGTCGGAAGTAGGAAAAGGAACAACCTTTGTGATCATATTGTAGAGCCGCAAAATTTTGCGGCTCTCTATTTACAATGACTACATTATTTTTCCGCCTTTTTTTATCCAACTTATTTCCACAATTGCCTCAGAATTAATAGGCCCGTACACGTGTGGAAAGGTTTCGGTACTATGAGGTGAAGGCTCGTAAATGAGCGGTGAGGTAAGCTTGGATTCATCAATATGGATCAACAATAAATCGGTAACTCCGCCATAATATCGCTCCAAAACGCCCGCTATTTGCGATTGTGTGCTGCAATGAATAAACGTTTCAACATCCAGCGTCTCACTTTTGTACGCCGGAGCGTACTCAAATTGTGCCCAATAGTCGGGCGCGACAATGTGATAGATCATCAGCTTGGCGTAATAACAGGTTCTGCTTTTTTGGGAAATAATAAAGAAGCTGCGATGGCAACACCCAAAATTCCCACAATAACATACAGTGAATAGACGGTCTTAAAGCCCCAGGCTTCCAGGTAATGATGCAACAGCATTTTGAGCCCGATGAACGAAAGCAAAATTCCCAAACCGGGCTTGAGATAATGGAATTTGTCCATAATGCTCGACAAAAAGAAGAACATGGAACGTAACCCCATAATGGCAAAAACGTTGGAGAAAAAGACAATGTAGGGGTCTTTGGTAATGGAAAAAATGGCAGGAATGGAATCAACGGCAAAGATCAGATCCGTGACCGAAATTACGATCACTACCACAAAAATAGGCGTGATATACCATTTTTTGTAACGTTTGTGAAAAATGAAAAAATGGTCAACTACATTACGATTAAACACATTCAGGTACTTTGAAGCAAATCGTACGGCAATGTGTCCGTCGGTATCAATTTCATCATCGCCTTCTTTTTCAAAAAGAATTTTACCGCCTGTATAGACTAAAAATGCCCCAAAAATGTAAATGATCCATTCAAATTTTTGCAGCAAAGCCGCACCGACAAAAATGAAAATAAAGCGAAGTACCACCGCACCTGAAATTCCCCAGATCAATACTTTTTTGTAGAATTTTTCATGAACACCAAAGGAATTGAAAATAAGAATGAACACGAAAATATTATCGGCAGAAAGCGAATATTCAACCAAATAACCGGTAATGTATTCAAGCGCCATGTTGTTTTGAAAGGTCTGCAAACTGGCCGCAAAATTGCCCGGAATAAGGGTTACGTGTTTGGCGTATTTTTCTACTACCGATTCCAGATGCGCCATGTCAGACACATCGTGAACGAGATAGCCGAAATTCTTAATAAAAAAATAAAATCCAATGGACAATGCGACCCAGATAGCACTCCAAATACCGGCTTCCTTAAAACTAACGATGTGGCTTTTTTGCTTGGTAAATATGCCAAGGTCAATGAGCATCACGAAAATAACAAATACCGTAAATGCTCCAAAAAATAGAGTTTCGTTCGAAATCATCGCTTACGCGTGGGTTAATTGTGGGAATGGTTATTGGCTAATAAGCCTCAAACAGCTACCAAAGTTCCGTAGATTCTTTTACAATGACAAATGGTTGCGGTTGAGCCCAAGCGGGCCTAAAAGTTGTTTCGCCGATTTTTTGTAATGCAGAGTAAATCAAAAAAAATGATTTTTGGCTAATTTTTACAACGTTTCCATGAATTCTTTGATAGCATTAGCAGCAGCTTTAGGGTCTTCGACCATGCCCATGTGGCCGGCTTCTTTTAAAATTAAGGTATGAGAGTTGGAAGGGACTTCAGATAAGCCAATGTTTTTCTCAAACGAGATCAACTTGTCTTCTTTTCCAAAAATAAACAAAACAGGAACATTGGCAGCTCGGAGGACTGCGGTGCGGTCAGGGCGATTCATGATTGCTTTAAAGCCTGCAATGACAGCTTCGGTAGGTAATTGAGAATACTTCTCAATGTGGCTTTTGATGATAGCAGGGTTTTCTTTGGCAAAATCCTCGCTGTACATGGTTGGCCCCGATTGCTTAATGAAGGCTGCTGCACCGTTGGTTTCCATGAATTTCAACGTTTTTTTGCGCTGTTCCGCTTTTGCTTCGTCGTCGGCATAAGCCGTAGAATGGAAAAGGCCGAATCCTTGGAGAAGTTCCGGGTATTTTTCGGCAAATGCCAAGGTAAGATACCCGCCCATCGAATGACCGATCAGTACACATTTTTTAACGCCTACATCTTCCAGCCACTCATACAGACCATCGGCATAGTCTTCAATGCTTTTGTATTTTGTATCAGTTGATATATCGGGAGTGAGCACTTGGTATGCATCAAGATGAGGCTTTACATCTTCCCAAATGGAGGCGTCTACGCCGTGGCCGTGGATCAGAACGAGTGTTTTCATGTTAGTTGAAATGGTTATGCAGCCCGTAAAAAAGGCAATAGCCTGACAGTCTTATACTGCAGGCTATTGCCAAAGATACTAAAAGAATATTTTATGCGACTGATTTCAGCACAAATAATGACGAACGTTCAAATTTCTCGCGGGCATAATCCAACGTGAGCGTAAACTCCGTTACGTCCTTTAGAGAAGGCAGATCAAACATTGCATCGGTCATGATGGCTTCGCAAATGGAGCGCAAACCGCGTGCGCCCAATTTATAAGATAATGCCTGTTCTACAATGTATTCAAGCACATCATCGTCAAAAGTCAACTTAATGCCTTCCATAGTAAACAATTTTTGGTATTGTTTGGCAAGAGCATTTTTAGGTTCGGTCAGAATTTGGCGCAATGCATCACCGTCTAATGGATTAAGATAGGTCAACGCCGGCAAACGACCGATTAGCTCGGGAATTAATCCAAACGATTTCAGATCCTGCGCGGCAACGTAACGCAACAAGTTGCCTTTATCAAATATCTCACCCAAACGACGGTCGTTTGTAAAGCCGATAGGGCGTGAGTTAATGCGTTTGGCAATGTGACGGTCAATGCCGTCAAAAGCTCCACCGCAAATAAAAAGGATGTTTTCGGTATTGATCGGAATAAGTTTTTGGTCGGGGTGTTTACGTCCGCCTTGCGGGGGAACGTTTACGACAGATCCTTCCAACAACTTCAAAAGTGCCTGCTGTACACCTTCCCCGCTCACGTCACGCGTGATGGATGGGTTGTCGCTCTTGCGCGCAATTTTATCAATTTCATCAATAAACACGATACCGCGCTCGGCAGCTTCAGCGTTGTAATCTGCCGCCTGAAGCAGTCGCGTCAGGATTGTTTCCACGTCTTCTCCGACATAGCCGGCTTCGGTCACCACGGTAGCATCGGCAATGCAAAAAGGCACTTGCAGCATTTTGGCAATGGTGCGTGCGAGGTAAGTTTTACCCGTCCCCGTTTCACCAACCATGATGATATTGGTTTTCTCAATGTAGACCTCATCGTTTGATTTAGGCTGCATGAGACGTTTATAGTGATTGTAAACCGCCACCGAAAGCGTCTTTTTAGCTTCGTCCTGACCGATCACGTATTGGTCAAGAAAGCGCTTCATTTCGAGGGGTTTGATGAGATTGAACTTGGGAGTGGAAGGTTTTTCCTTTTTCTTTTTAGGATACAATTCTTCTTGAACTACGCCGTAGCCTTGCTCAATGCAAAAATTACAGATGTGGGCGTCAATACCCGAGAGCAGTAGCTGGACCTCATTTTTCCGTCTGCCACAAAAAGAACAATTGATTGCTGCCATGAAAGGAGTCAAAGTGACCTAATGTTTAAATTTGATGTTGCAAAGTTAAGTTTTAACAACAACAAACCCCAATTAGTTTATCTAACGGAATACGCACCCCCGGCGCGGGTTGTTGCAATGGGCTATTGATTATGCGTTGGAAATGAGTGAATTTGAGGATTTACACTTGTTTTTTTGCGTCGTAAGAGCATATTTTACGTAAAATAAGTAGGTTACAAAAAAGAAATGATTTGTCGTTTCAGGCATTTGTACGTTATTTTAAAACCGTGACTTTGATTTTAATCCGGTGCTGTAATTCTTAACCTAAACCTTAATGAAAAATAATCTCTTTTTACTTTTCCTGATTCTTGCAATTGCCGCCTGCAAAGGCACTTCCGACCAAACCGCTGCTTCTGCCGATAGCACAGCAACTGCGGCCGACACCTCACAAATTGAAAGTTCTCCCAACAATTTTTACTGTATTCCCGGCCTTAAGGCAGGCAGCGTAAAAGCAAACAGCAGCGAGGCTTCTTTAAAAGAACTACTGGGCGCAGAAAATGTGATCCGTGATTCGGTTTATATCGGAGAAGGATTTTATGAAAAGGGAACGACGCTTTTTAAAGGCACGCCCGAAGAAGCCCAAATTTTGTGGAAAGATACAATCAACTATGCCAAACCTGATAACGTTCTGATACGCCCCGCCGAAGGAAAACCCAATCAATGGCTGGTAGAAGGAGGAATCAAGATAGGAATGACGCTTATAGAACTGGAAAAAATAAATGGAAAACCTTTTAAGATCGGCGGTTTTGGCTGGGACTATGGCGGTTTTGCTACCGACTGGCAGGGAGGAAAACTGGAAGATAAAAACGGTATAGCGAATATGTCGCTTCGATTTGACTACAATTCAGAAGATGAAAAACTGGCTCCGTTTGCCGAAAAAGTAATGGGTGAAGGTCCATTTCTGTCGTCCAACCCCGCTATGCAGAAGCTTAATCCCAAGATAGTTGAGATCTCGATCCGATTTGATGAATAAAAAATAAGGCTTGGGCTACCGGTTATCAGCAGCCCAAGCCTCAAAAAAAGTCTATAGATCTAGCCTTTGAAAGTAGCGTCTGCTTTTTCCCAATCTACCACATTCCAGAATGCATCGACGTAGTCAGGGCGTTTGTTTTGATATTTGAGGTAATAGGCATGTTCCCATACGTCAAGGCCAATGATCGGTGTGCCTTTTACGTCGGCAATGTCCATCAATGGATTGTCCTGATTGGGAGTAGAAGTAATGGCAACGCCATCGTCAGTTTTGATAAGCCATGCCCAGCCTGAGCCAAAACGACCTAATGCTGCTTTCTTAAATTCGTCTTTGAAGGCAGTGAATGAACCAAACTTAGCATCAATGGCTGCGGCCAATTCACCTACCGGCTCACCGCCACCGTTTGGCGAAAGAATGTTCCAGAAGAATGTGTGATTCCAATGTCCGCCACCGTTGTTGCGAACGGCCGGAGAAATAGCGCCTGCGCTTGCTACCAATTCTTCCAGGCTTTTGCCTTCGTTGGGAGTGCCTGCAATGGCGTTGTTGAGGTTCGTCACGTAGGTATTATGGTGACGGTCATGGTGGATTTCCATGGTGGTTTTGTCGAAATGGGGCTCCAGCGCATCAGAAGCGTAGGGCAGGGGATCTAATGTAAAAGACATGAGAGTTATTATTTAAGTTTTAACTGGTTACTCGACAGCAAAACACCGTCCCCGCGTTTTATGTTCGCAGCCGTAGAAAAAAAATCTTTAAAAGTTGGGAAATTTCCGGTTCCAATATACCTTTTTTAACGGTCGTTTTAGGATGGAGGATGTTTTGGGATAATAAAGAGTAGCCTCTCTTTTCGTCCGAAGCACCGT
This sequence comes from Runella sp., assembly GCF_965279615.1. Taxonomy (NCBI): domain Bacteria; kingdom Pseudomonadati; phylum Bacteroidota; class Cytophagia; order Cytophagales; family Spirosomataceae; genus Runella; species Runella sp. The sequence continues at coordinate 5,008,061 of NZ_OZ257252.1, forward strand.
AAACAATACGCCCGATCTGCGACCAATACAAGGCTCCCCCGCACATTACACAGGGTTCCAACGTCACGTACAACGTACAATCTTTGAGGTATTTACTGCCCAAATAATCGGCGGCGGCAGTAATGGCAAGGATTTCGGCGTGGGCTGTTACGTCACCCAATTGCTCGGTTTGGTTACGGGTTTTAGCAATAATACGATGTTGACACACAATGACCGCTCCCACCGGAATTTCTCCTGAGTCGGCAGCGGCTTGGGCTTCGTAAAGCGCCAGTTGCATGTAGTATTCATCAGAAAAAAGAGGGTACATGGCGTTATTTCCTATCGCGTACCGCTTTTACTTCTGCGGCCGAAATGGCGGAAGCGTTATTTCCAAAATTGGTACGAACAAAAGTCAATACGTCAGAAATTTCCTGATCGGAGAGGAAATCGTTGGCGGGCATGATGTTATTGTAACGCTCGCCGTTGATTTCTATCGGCTCCTGCAACCCTTTCAAAATCACGTTGATAAGCTTCGGTTTTTCGCCAAGTACCCACGGTGTTTTGATCAACGGAGGATTAAGCCCCGGTACGCCGTCGCCGGTTTCCTGATGGCACACCATACAGTTGTTTTCATAAATCTGTTTACCCCTTGCCAACTGCGCAGCACCGGGAGCGGCAGATGCTTTCGGTGCTGCTTTTTTGGTTTGGGAAAATGCGGTAAAAGAAATCAGAAAGGTGAATAGAAAAAGAGACTTCATCAGAAAATTATAAGAGATTGAACTGGTGGGTTAATAAGTTGCTTAGAAAGCAGCAGCCTATTTTTTATACATTACGCGCCATACTTTTCCCTTTTGAGAATCGGTAATATAAAGCGAACCGTCGGGGCCTTGGGCCAAACCCATCGGGCGTGATTTAGCACCGCCCGGTGAAGGTGTGTCGGTACCTGCAAAACCGTTGGCAAATATTTCATAATTGCCCGAAGGCTTGCCGTCTTTGCCCAAAGGCACAAACGCTACTAAGTAACCCGCTTGGTTTTTAGCACCGCGATTCCACGAACCATGAAAAGCAATGAAAGCGCCGTTTTTGTAACGTTCCGGAAACTGATTACCATTGTAGATCAATAAACCATTGGGTGCCCAGTGGCCCGGAAAGCCCATCAACGGCAGGTCTTTTCCTTCACAGCGGCCTATGGTTTTTGCGTCGCCGCCATACTCAGGATTCATCAGTTTTTTGGCTTGCAGGTGGTCATAATAGCAATAAGGCCAACCAAAATCGGACCCTTTTTTGACCAATAAAAATTCTTCGGAAGGAAGGTTGTCGCCGTTGGGAAGAGGGTATAATTCAGGGAAATAGGCCGCAAACATATCTCGGCCGTGCTGCATGGCGTAGAGCTCTCCCGTTTGTTTGTTCCAATCCAAACCTACAATATTCCGAATGCCTGTTGCATAGCGCGTTCCATCGGCTTGGGTTTGATTAAGTTTGTCGGCTTTAAATTGCCAAACGCCGCCGTGTTGCTCCAGCAGTGGACAAGGGTCCATGCCCGGTGAGCCTTTCTGACGATCTTTTTCCTGACAAACATTGGAAGGCGCACCCACGGTGACGTACAAATTTCCTTTATCATCCAACGCAATGGACTTAGATTCGTGTTGGCCTTTGTCGGGCAAACCCTTTACAATGGTTTGTTTGGAGGTTTCATCGGGAATTCCGTTAACGAGTTTATAACGATACACATCCTGATTGGAAGAAGCATATAAATAACCGTTTGAGATCGCAATACCGGTGCCGATATAGTCACCAAACGCCTGCGTTTCGTCTACTTTGCCATCGTTGTTTTTGTCGCGGAGCAGCAAGATTCCTTTACCGTCTTTGAGCGCACTGAGTTTGATGAAAATATCGCCGTTGGAATTGACCACAATGTGCCGGGCTTTGCCGGATTCTTCCGTAACGGTTACCGCACCAAATCCCTGAGGGAGTGTAATGCCGCCATTGTCTGCGTCGGCTGTTGGTTGCTTGCCGGAAGTTGATTTGTCATCGGATACAGTGCAATAGCCGAGCGTGCTTAAGCCAATGCAAAAGAAGAGTTGAATAAAGGTTTTCATCGTTTGAGCGGGGTTACCGGTTCATGTAGAATTTTGGAAACAGATATGACATTCAAAGTTATAAAATACATAACAAAAGAGGATACAACTGTGTTAGTTATATCCTCTTTTTAGGGGTTTGTGAGAAGTGACTTTATGCTGCATAAGCGACGCTCTGTTCTTCTTCCAAATATTGCATCAGCTTGTTCAGTGTAGTCAATTTGTGATAATCTTCGTCGGGAATTCGCAGGCCAAATTCCTGTTCAAGTTTCATCATCAGATCAACGGTGTCTAAGCTGTCGAAGCCCAGATCTTTTACAAAATGAACATTGTCGCTGACTGCGTGGCGTTCTACGCCAAAGTCGTCTAAAATAGTTAAAATACGTTCTTTCATGGCATTGTATGTTAATGTTGAGGTATTAATCTACCTTTTCTTAACGCCGAAAAAGCCACAAAAATTTCACGAAATAAGATGAAACCAATAACTATTTAAGTAATCTTAACACAAGTTTCTTTTAATCAATAAGATATAAAAGAGAATATTGTAAAAAAAACAGAACGAAACTATAAAAACGGCTTTACTTAGCACTTTTCTTTAAGATGATCCCTGCCAATGGCGGCAAGGTCAATACCACAGATTGTGCCTGATTCTGCCATCTTTCGGGTTGAGATTCTATAACCTGTGTATTGCCTACGCCGCTTCCATAAAAAGAAGAAGCATCACTGTTAAAGATTTCTTCCCATCTTCCGGCAGACGGCACACCGATGCGATATCCATATTGCGGCACAGGTGTAAAATTCAGAACCACTGCGATGGAGTCATCGGGATTGAGGCCCTTACGAATATACGCAACAATGCAATTTTCGCGGTCCTGTGAATCGATCCATTCAAACCCTTCGGGTGAAAAATTATAATCGTACAGGGCAGGTTGATTGCGTAAAGTGGCATTGAGTGCTTTCATACACTCTTTCATTCCCTGATGAGGAGCGCGGTCGAGCAGGTGCCAATCCAACGATTGTTTAAAATTCCATTCGCCGATCTGGGCGAATTCTCCACCCATAAAAACGAGTTTAGTACCGGGATGAGTGTACATGTACGTAAACAACAACCGTAAATTCGCAAAACGTTGCCATTCATCGCCCGGCATTTTTCCTACAAGGGAGCCTTTTCCGTACACCACTTCATCGTGAGAAAGCGGCAACATGAAGTTTTCGGTAAAGGCATAGACCAAGCTAAATGTGATCTGGTCCTGATGCCAACGACGGTACATCGGATCTTTTTCGAAATACTTCAAGGTATCGTTCATCCAGCCCATCATCCACTTCATGCCGAAGCCAAGTCCGCCTAAATACGTAGGACGCGATACGCCCGGAAAGGCAGTCGATTCTTCGGCAATTGTCTGAACATCAGGGAAATCTTTGTATACGGCCTCGTTCATTTCACGCATCAACGAAATGGCCTCAAGGTTTTCACGTCCGCCCAATTCGTTAGGAATCCATTCTCCGTGTTTACGGGAATAATCCAGATAAAGCATCGAAGCTACCGCATCTACGCGAAGGCCATCGGCATGGTAGCGATCTAACCAAAACAGCGCATTTGAGATCAAAAACGAACGAACTTCATTGCGGCCATAATTGAAAATATAGCTTTTCCAGTCGGGGTGATAGCCTTTGCGTGGGTCGGCGTGTTCGTATAAATGTGTACCGTCAAAGTTGAATAAACCGTAGGCATCGCCGGGAAAATGGGAAGGAACCCAATCCATGTACACACCGATACCTTCGTTATGAAGCTGTTCAATGAGGTACATCAGATCCTGCGGATTCCCCATGCGCGAGGCGCAGGAGAAATAGCCCGTGATCTGATAGCCCCATGAAGGCGGATAAGGTGCCTCCATAATAGGCATGAACTCCACGTGCGTAAAACCCATCTCTTTGAGATACGGTACAAGGCTGTCGGCAATTTCGCGGTAACTTAAAAAACGTTCGGGGTCGGCCGGATCACGCATCCATGAGGCCAAATGCACTTCATAGACCGAGATCGGAGAGGCTAATGAATTGCTCTTGCGGCGATTTTTCATCCAATCCTCGTCCTGCCATTCATACCAGGTATCCCACACGATTGAGGCAGTTTTGGGTGCCAGTTCACACCAAAGCGCAAATGGATCGGCTTTTTCCAATTCCATGCCGTGATTGTTGGATTTGATGAAGTATTTATAAACTTCACCACGACCGATGTTTGGCACAAACCCTTCCCAAATACCTGAGCCATCCCAACGTGAGCTAAGTGGGTGACTGCCGCGTTCCCAACCATTGAAATTCCCAATGACGGATACATAGTGTGCATTGGGTGCCCAAACAGCAAAATAAGTACCTACAACCCCTTTATGCTCCGCGACGTGAGAACCCAGCTTTTCGTATAACTTAAAGTGCTTGCCCGATTTAAATAAATAAATATCAAATTCTGAAAAGCGCGAATAGTTTTCAACAGCCTGTAATGGAGCTTCTGTGGCAACAGTTTCTTCCACCGGTTCGGCTTTTTTACGGGTTTTCTTCGGAACGGGCGTTTCGGCTACGACTTCTGTTTTAGTTTTTGCTGATTTTGCCATAATATTGGGATTGGAGATGATTCATTATAGGTTGTGCGGTGCAAAATAGATTTTTTCGAGCCAAAATTGCACTATATGCACTAAAAAAATCTTTTTCTTTTTTCAGAAATCTCTTTCGCAAAACCAAGAACCGCTTGATTATGAATTTTTTCGACATCAACTCCATTCTTTTTGAAGCATGGGGCTACAAAATGAGCCACTTGGAGTTTTGGGCTACCGTCACGGGAGCCGTGGCGGTTTGGCTATCGGCGCGCGAAAATGTGTGGAGTTGGATCGTTGGGCTGTTGAACGTGGTCTTGGCTTTTGTGCTTTTTTATCAGATACAGCTTTATCCTGATATGTTTTTACAGGTTTTCTTCTTCATCACCAACCTTATCGGTTGGTGGCAATGGAAATACCCGAAAGCCATTGAAGCAAACCTGAAAAACGAACTCAAGATCAGTAAACTGACCCTGCAACAATGGCTGACGCTTGGCGCGGGTGGGCTTGTTTTTACGTTTGCGATGGGGAGTTTTGCCCAAAATTTACACGAATTTTTTCCGGTGCTGTTCAGCAAACCCAGTGCCTTTCCCTATATGGATTCGTTCACCACCGTTATGAGCATTGTGGCTACGTTTATGCTGATCCGTAAAAAGATCGAAGCGTGGTATGTGTGGTTGGTGGTAGATGCCATCGCTACGTATATGTATTATTTGAAAGAAGTGAAACTGTACTCGTTATTGTATTTTCTGTTTTGCTTCATTGCGGCCTTTGGTGCTTATCATTGGACCAAAGAGTACCGCAGCTACCTTGGAAAATGAAAAAAGGGCTGATCTTCGGAAAATTCATGCCTTTTCACAAAGGACATAAGGCGTTGATTGACTTTGCATTGTCGCAATGTGAGAAAGTGATCGTTTCGATGAGTTATACGCCTACTGACCCCATTCCTTCCGACATTCGGTTTCAATGGCTGCACCAACTTTTTGATCACGATCCACGAATTCAGCTTTTTCAGGCCTTGGATGATTTTCCGGATGAAGAATTGCCGCTGATTGAAGCCACCAAATTGTGGGCGACGTTTATCCATCAGACGTTTCCTGACATAGAAGGCGTTTTTTGTTCGGAGGAATATGGCGTGCCTTTGTCTCAGCATCTGAATTGCCCCGTACTGTTTTTTGACTTGAACCGCGTTCAGGTTCCAATTTCGGCCACGGCTATTCGAGCGAATCCTTATTTGCATTGGGACTTTATTCCTGAGGTGATAAAGCCCTATTTCACGAAGAAAATCTGCGTATATGGCCCCGAAAGCACGGGGAAAACTACGCTGACGCAACAACTTGCCGACCATTTTCAAACAACCTTCGCACACGAAACCGCTCGCGATGTGCTGACATCCAATGATTTTGGGGTAGAAACCATTATTGAGATCGGGAGATTACAGACAGCGTTGGTCAAACAACGATTGCAAACCGCCAATAAAGTACTTTTCTGCGATACGGATCTGATCACAACTCAAATCTACAGCCGACACTACTTTGGCTATGTGACTGACGCGTTGAAAAAATTGGAACGGGAAGTGTCCTACGATCTGTATTTGCTCTTAAACATTGATACACCTTGGGTGGCTGATTCTTTGCGGGACATGGGCCATCGACGCGCTGAAATGTTCGCTGTTTTTAAAGATGAATTGCAAAAACGCCGGCTTCCGTACGTCTTGATTGAAGGAACGTGGGAAGAACGTTTTGCCGGTGCGCGAAAACAAGTGGAAAAACTGCTCGAAAATCCCTAACCTTTTTTGTCCATTGATACGGCAATGGCTTCCGCCAGATCAATGGCTAAGAGCATTGGTTGCGTGTCTACGTGGTCAAGGGTATCTTCGGGACGGTGAATGTGGGGCATAAGCCCGTTTTCATCCAATGCCGAGAGCGTGACGCAGGGAATGCCGTCGCGTACAAACCAAGCGCTGTCAAAATCGGCCGTGTGCCAACTTCCCGTATTGACCTCGCTGAAGTGACGGTCATTTTGAATGATGTTAAGCGCCGTTTTTGTTATTGCATTATCATATTCGATCAACGTCATGCTGCCCGTTTGGGTAATGACCTTCAATTGACCACTGCCCAATGTGTCAAAATTGATGAGATAGAAAGCGTCGTTCTTTCCTTTCAATTGATGTTTAACTGACTTCCAATAATGATAAGCGCCCACCATTCCCACTTCTTCGGCGTTGGTCAGTACGATTTCTATTTCTGTATTTTTAAGGCGGGTTTTAAGGTACTCTGCCGTTTTCAGGGCTGCTACTACGCCCGTAGCATTGTCGCTCGCGCCGTTGGTGTAGCCTTTCTGCCAAAAACCGGCCGTTCCCAAAACTGCCTGCCCGATAAAATAGACAGAAAGCAATATTCGAATCACCAGCAGGTAAATATTTTGGGGTAAATGGTAACTCAAACCTACAATAGGTACCGCCAACGCCATCAAAACCATAGAAGCGCGAATGGAATTACGAAACCCATCTTTGGACTGACGACTGTACAATGACGACACCGGAGCCGAGTCGTAATGTGCCATCAGAATGAGTTTACGTTTTGCATTTGGCCGGGCATGACGCCCAATGATATTTTTGGCTTGAACCAAAGGCGGCAGAAAAAGAAAGACGGAAGGGCGCCAATCAAAATAAAGCAGCCCGTTAATAGCAAAAAAAGCGACCAAAATAACCGAAGCCCACCCAAGCCATTGAATAGTCATAAGGCCGAAAATAAGCCCCCCAATGAGCCAATACACAATGGGAAGATAGGTCGGTGGAGTGCGAAAGGTCTGAAAATCGACGGCAAAACCTGCTTCTTTCAGCTCTTTTGAGATAATATCAGCAGCTTTTGCGTTGGACTTGCTTGCGGTTCCTCGGTGAGGGAAAGCAGTCAGTTGTTCTAATAAAAGATGGGGGTCGGTTGGCATGGATTAAAATACTGCTATTTGATGCGCCACTTGGGGGAGATATTGTATCGTAGTCCGATACCTGCGTTAAAACCTGCACCACGAGTCACAAATTCTGCCTTTTCTATCGGCTCCTGATTGTTTCGAATGGACACCTTTACGTTGGCAATACTCGTTAAGCCCATTACCTGACGCGCATAAAGACTCACGGTAAATCGCCGCGAGACAGCCCAGTTAAAACTGGCCGCCAACTCTGCATTGATGGAATGTTGTCGAAGCACGCCTACGGTGCCTGAATAACTGAGGGAATCGGTCCATGTATGACCACGCGTTGTAATAACACCGTTAAATGTTTTTTGAGTAATCTCGCCGTTTGCCCAAACGTATTGTAATCCGCCTCCTAAATGGGCTTCGAGTTTGTCATAAAATACCCGTACACGCCAATTGGCCCGCAGCGGAAACGACATGAAATGCAGGGGATTGGTGCCGATGGCACGGTTGGTTTGATAAAGATAAACGAGGTTGAGCGGTAGAGAATAAATACCCGTTTCGACAGACATAAAGGGGTTTACCACCCTGCCTATTTTTATTCCGTACATTGGCATGACGCCTGACCCGCCGGGGTTATATTTGGTGAGCTCGCCCGCTATCATGCGGGTTGAATTACTGAAGATTCCGATGTCTGTTCCGACGTACCAATTGCCGCGGAATAGTTTACTTTGACCAAACCCCGACAATGCAGACAAACATACCAATCCAACTATCGCGTAGCAGTGTTTCATGGGTAGGTAGCGTTAATGACCTGAAAGTGTGGCTAATATACGGAATTTAGAAATTCAGTTCGCAAAAAACATAGTATTATTTAAAGAATACCCCAAAATGAAAAAAGGGCTGCTGAAAAGCAGCCCTTACAGAAAGCCAAATCCTTAGAACCAATTTGCTCCAAGGCTACGAAAAGGCCACGGGATAGAGATCAAAATGAGCAATAGTGCCACCAAATAAAAGGTGAACACTTTGCCGTGATTGAGTTTCTTAGCCTGTGCATGACCAATGGTAATGAGTGCAATGGCAATGATCATTCCGACAACGTGTTCAACGGTGTAAAAACGGTAGAACCTATCGCTCATCATATCAAAACGCACTTTTACGCCCCAAGCCAAGGCATAAAGAATAAGCCCGATCAACAATTGGGTATGCGTGGAAATCATGGCGAATAAGTATACTTTGGAATAAGGGGCGTTGGGTTGGTTGCGCTTGGTAAAGGCGATATAGATCGCGGCGACCAACAGCGCAAGAACTACGTATCGAAGACCGGAGTGGGCACGTACAAGAATTTCCATAGTTAATTGTTTTGGTATATGAATGAATAAAAACAGGAAGAGGTTGGATAATGAATTTTAGGATTGTGCATTCCCCAAATGCTGCCAACCTTGGGCTTTGATCGGAAAACGACTGCCCCCTTTTGTTACAAGTTCCACATTGGAAGGGTCGTTGGTCATAAAACCGACAAAGCTGATGTGTGGAGAATTTTTGATCTTCTCGTAATCGGTCTGTTGAATCGTAAACAACAATTCGTAATCTTCGCCGCCGTTAAGGGCAATGGTCAACGGGCTGATCTTAAACTCTTCGGCACTCAGGAACGTATCGTCTGCAATGGGTACATTTTCTTCGAAAACCTGCGCTCCTGTGCCTGATTGGTTGCATAAATGCAAAATCTCAGAAGCCAGCCCGTCCGAAATGTCGATCATGGATGTAGGTACTACGCCCGCCTCCAACAGCTCATAAATAATGTCGGTGCGCGCTTCGGGTTTTAGTTGACGACCTACCAAATACGATTTGTCTTCCAATTGGGGTTGCATATCCGGGTTTTCTAAAAACTCCCGTTTTTCTCTTTCCAATAGTTGCAGGCCCATGTAAGCCGCGCCCAGATCGCCCGTGATGCAGATGATGTCATTGGGTTTGGCGCCGTTGCGGTACGAGATTTTTTGTTTGTCAACAACCCCCACGGCTGTTACTGAGATCAATAGACCTGAACGCGAAGAAGTGGTGTCGCCGCCAACTAAGTCTACTTTGTAAGCTTCGCAAGCTGCCTGAATACCTGCATAAAGTTCGTCGATGGCTTCAACGGAAAAACGATTACTCAAACCAATGCTCACCGTCAGCTGACGGGGAATGCCGTTCATCGCCGCAATATCAGAGACATTGACTGCGATGGCTTTATAACCTAAATGTTTGAGTGGTACGTAACTAAGGTCAAAATGTACGCCTTCCACAAGCATATCGGTCGAAACGAGTAAGTACTCTTCTGTGGCGGTATCAATGACGGCGGCATCGTCGCCAATGCCTTTTATTGTTTGGGGAAGAACAGGCGTAAATTGCTGATTTATACGTTCGATCAGTCCAAATTCACCCAATGTTGCAAGTTCAGTTCGAGTCATTTTGAGGAAGATGTCGGATACCCGACATTTGGTGTAAAGTAATAGTTGAAAATTTGGATTACAAAACTTTTCGGTGCAAAGTTCGTCAAAAGAATGGCTTTTCCCGTATATATCAATAGAATCGTTTGGAAACGGTTTTAGGACGATTGAAGCCCGCAAAGAGAATTTTATAGCAACATTTTTTGTTACAAACAGTATGAAGACAATCATCAAAAAACTCATTTTCGGCACGTTGACTTTGTCATCACTTACCTCGTGTGGACAGTCAGCAAAAAAGATTGAACAAATGGAAGAAAAAGCAAAAACCCTCACGGGGCTGGCTACGGCCACGTTTGGTACCGGCTGTTTTTGGTGTACCGAAGCAGTATATCAGGAAATGGAAGGAGTAGAGTCCGTAGTATCGGGTTATGAGGGCGGATTCGTAGAAAATCCAACGTATGAACAAGTCTGCGGAAAAGCGACCGGCCATGCCGAATGCGTTGAGATCAAATATGATCCAAAAAAAGTCACGTATCTCGAATTATTGGAAGTATTCTTCCGGGTTCACGACCCAACTACCAAAGACCGTCAGGGCAATGACGTAGGTCCGCAATACCGCTCCGTGATTTTCTATCACGATGCCGAGCAAAAAGCATTGGCCGAAAAAACCATTAAAGAACTGAACGCTTCGGGTGCTTTCAGCAAGCCGATCGTAACGGAAGTTACCAAAGCCGAGAAGTTTTACCGCGCCGAAGAATATCACCAAAACTTTTTTGCCAATAACCCCAACCAAGGCTACTGCGCGTTTGTGGTAGCGCCTAAAGTGGATAAATTTAAAAAGGTATTTAAGGAGAAATTGAAAGCGCATTAATAGCAATTTCTCTTGTTGATTCAAAAAAGCCCTGTTTCAGGGCTTTTTTTATATGTCGCTGCTTAAAACCGGATTTTGTAAAATAGCATTATTTTGTTTGACCCCATCCGGGGTCATATGTTTGTAGATAATAGCCCGATTTCTACAAACATGTGACCCCGGATGGGGTCAAACAATCCGCCAATAATTTAAACTAATTTTGAACATGTACTTCTATACTTTAAGTTGTACAGTATTAACTCCAAATTCCAATATATGCGATGCTATTTGAAGTAGTTAACCGATGAAGTATTTCGCCTGAATAATGAGCTTATTGGATGAGCTATTTTATTGGTAAAATGATTTTGGCAATAAATTATCTTTGTTTATTTATAAAACAGTAAATTGACGATTTATTCCTCTTCGGTCCTCACTGTTTTTTTAAATAAAATCACACAAATCAATGGATATCAGTCGATCAAATAAGTTTAATAAATTATTGAAACTCGTCACTTTGGGCTTACTGATAATCGTTTCCTGCTCAAAAGAAGACAGGCCGACTCCAATTTCTACTATTCCGGATCGAAGTCTACCCAATATCAAACCCAAAGGCAACGAAAAGTATCTGCAAAAGAATTCTGATTATGTCTACGATCAGGAAAAAATAAGAACTTATGAGTTGATCATTAAAAGCGAAGACTTGGCAGAAATAAATGCCGATCCCGCCGCAGAAAAATATGTAGAAGGCGCTTTGATATTTGAAGGCGATACCATCAGCCCGGTTGGGGTGCGCTACAAAGGTTCGCTTGGGGCTTTTGCAGGCTGTTTGTCGAACCCTGATTGGGGGCATCCTGCAGGACAAAAAACGTGTGAAAAGCTCAGCATGCAGGTAAAAATCAATTGGAATGGTCGCAAAGAACGTTTTTTCGACTTAAACAAACTTCAATTCCATTCGCAAAACTATGATAAATCGCAGCTCCGTGAACGCTTGGCCTATTGGATTTTTGCCGAAATGGGCGTTCGTTCTCCTCGCTCGGTTCATGCAAGGTTACTCATCAATAATACATATTCGGGTTTATACGGTCTTACTGAAGAAATTGACAATCGCTTTGCCGAGTATTTTTATAAAGAAGGAAAAGGGAATATTTACAAAGAAGTCTGGCCGGTAAAAGCCAACGGTGAACTTCAATCGGATAAAGCTTTTATAGATGCTCTGAAAACCAACGAAGAAGAGCAGGATATTAATTTGATCAAAGAATTTGGTCAGGCGATTGCTGCTTCTAATGCATCAACCGGCAAAGATGTGGTAAGAAAATACATGAATGTCAATGAAATAATGTCATACATTGTGGTAGATAGAGCGATCAGACACGATGATGGCCCTTTTCATTGGTATTGTGACGATGAGATGGTAAATTCTTGTGCAAGTAAGAATTTCTATTGGTTTGAAGACAAAAAAAATAGGAAAATGCACTTCATCCCATGGGACATGGACGGCACTTTCGAGCAAATGATTACAGGGGCTAATCTATATACCGGTATAGCAGATAAATGGGGAGAAACATCAAATAACTGCGAACCTTTTACGTATTGGAGTGGCCAAAAACAGCGGTCGGCTGCTTGCGACAAGCTAACGGCGGCATGGGTAAGTTTTGGTCAGGAATACAATAGCATTGGAAGTGATTTTCGAAATAATTTCGTCGTAAACAATAAAATAATTTTCCAATTTGAGAAGTGGGCAAAACAAATTGAACCCTTCATTATCGAGGCGGATAATTTCCATAATAAGGGTATTACGAATGCGGCAAACAAAAAAGCAACCACAGTTTTTGTTTGGGAAAAAGCAGTAAATGCATTGAGAAGTCAAATAAATGCTATGTGACAGCGTATGCAACGTGATAGCAGTAGGTGGAGAAATTAATTTAGTAGATTACTATTGAAACCTCAACTGTAATTATTCCTTGTCCTTGATTATTTCCTCGGGAACAATCATCTCCTCCCCATAATAGGTCATGTGTGTAGCGCCTTGGTAGTAGTACCAAATAGAAGTAGACATAGCAATGTGACTGATGTCATTATAATTGAACCATGGGCCGATACTGAATTTAAGTGCGTGAAGGCCCGCCGCCACTGCTCCCCAGAAAGTGGCTATAAAAATGTTTACACTACCCGGGTCTTTCCTCTTTTTATAAACGTAGATTTCTATTAGAAAAAGCATCAAAAAAAGACCGTAGAAGGCGTGTATCTCCACCACTATAAAGTTAAGGGTTAAAAAAGTCAGGACGAAGAAAACAGTAAGTTCTGCATAGTTAAGCCAGCCCAGCAGTAACCCAATTCGTCGATGCAAAAGTGGTTTGATATGCCGGATTGCGGCTCTTTCAAAAAGTGCTACTGCGATCATACTGGCAAACCAGCCCGGAATTTTGCCAACCTGGCCCGTCAGGTATAAAAAACCATGCCCCAGCACACCGCCGACCGCAGTGGCAATGCCCATAAAAAGGAAGAAATATCGTATCTGTTTGTACATCCTGTGAGCGTACCCCAGTTTGTTAAGGCGGCAAAAAGCATATATACAGATCGCCGTCATTGCCAGACTGGATAGAACGGTTGAAGGTTCCAAAATGGTAATTCCAAAAACGTGTATCTGATGAACCTTGCTGAAATCAATGATTACTTCATTCATGAATAAAAGAGAGTGATTTGATGCCCGGAGAGTGAAAAGCCGCAACCGGAAATGTTCCGGACCCCCAAAAATAAGGTACGATCAGTCAACTTTTCTGAAAAACTGATTTCCGAGGTCAATTAACGGGCCAATCAAAATAGTTGGTCAATATACGGTGATCTTTGGGGCGACTTTGCAAAATCTTTAAATGGCGCGTTTCATGCGTGAAATGACCTGTTCTCAGATTGTATGATCACTCTTATTCTATTTCTTTTAAAAGCCTTAGCGAACCGATATGAACCGCAGGTTTCATAAATTCTGAAATTTTATTGTGAAAATTAAACCAAAGTGCTATATTTGAGTGCTTTACCCTAACTTAATAAACATAAATAATGGTACCACACCACGCTATATGTCCCATTACGGGATTTGAAGTTGTGCTCTGTAAAACACTTGAGGACAACTTCAGGGGTATCCGTTTTATCATTCCATGTATCAGTGAAAATTTACTGATCTCCATTGCAGACAATATTCTTCACAACAATGAGATCAGGGAAACACTAACCAATAACCGCGACAAATTTGTCAAGAACCTTCAAATGGTTTCACGGTTTAGGCAGGAAACGATCATTTCAACCGGTAATTGGTGGCTTTTTGTGAAATAAGGTTTGCGAATTTCTGAATAATAACATCAAAAAAAGCCCGTAAATCGGGCTTTTTGAGTTTTGCTGCAATAAACAGGAATCGACTATTTAGCATTTTGAGCAGTTATCCGGCGCAAACCGGCCTGTTGACTTGCTGTTTCAGGAGCAGCTATACGAAATGCACTGACTTTGCCGGCGATGCCGTCCCCATCTTCCCAAATGCGTCCTTCGCCTACGTCCAACACATCTCCATCAGGATCGGCGCCTTTAGAAATGACTACGTTTGCTTTTTGAAAATTTTTGATGCCGGTAGCCGTAATTTCGCCCGATATAACCTCCAAAGTGGTATACTCTACGCTCTCGGTTTTATGATTTATTTCGGCAAACAGGGTAAACAGATTCCCGGAACCTTCCACGTAAGCATCAAAACTGTTAAAAATACCGGTACCCACTTCTTTGTCTTCACAGGTCAAACGGTTGCTTTGCTGATTGGTAAATTGAAACTTATGATCTGTAATTACTTCACCTTTTTCATAGATATCATCTGAGCCATAAGGACTGAGCAAACGGTCGGGGCTCAGTAAAAATATACCTTCAATAACGGGCGGCTCGCTTCCTTCATGGATAAGCATGCCTCGGCTTTTAATATCATTCAGAAAATTCTGCGGTATTTTAGACAATTTGTCCAAAGGCTCAGCATCGTCTTTTTTCTGACATCCGGCTATCACCAATACCACCAACAACAAGCGGAAAAAAGAAGTGTTTTTCATGGTTGTACATGTTTTTAAAGTGTGAATAATCCTGTCTGATTTTAACAGGTAGGTAAATGTAGAGGGGCTATAAACAGGATACAACATGAATTTAGTTAACGGTTGGCAACTGATTTAGTGGTTAAGCAGAGATTTGCTTTCCAAATGAATGTCAGAATTAATGGCAACCGGGTCTTTTCCGAAATAGCTTCCTGCGGTGGCAATGGGAATAAACCGGGCAAACAGCTCTTCTTGATACCAGTTTTGTTGGCGGGTTTTCTTGACCACTTCTTTATGAAAACCACTTTGATAAGCAAATTTTTTGATGGCTTCCACATTTTCCCATATACTTATGGTAGCTTGTTGGACAATCGGAACTTCACCTACTCCCACGGCCATTTGGAGGCCGACTGCTTCCTGCATAGCACGTTGGGTTTGGGGAACATGGCGCCAAAAAGAAAGGAGTTTGTTTATTCTGATACTCGCCCGGGTCAGTACCACAATTGGGCCGCTGTAATGCAATGGAGTTTCGGTCGCGGTAAAAGGATTTTGTCTGTCCCACAAGCCGTGCGATTGAAGCGCAGTCATCTGAATGGTGTAAGATTCAGTAGTATGCTCCAGATAGCTTTTGGTTTTTTCAGAAGCAAAAAAACGTTCTGCTTGCTCTTGGTTTTTCCATTGAGCGATGAGTGCGTAGTGCGAAAAGTCGGGTAACAGGCTAAAACCTTGGCGTCCACAGCCCAACATTTTACCAAATAGTATACCTTTGGGCAAAGGATTCAACAACGATTTCAATCCCATTTGGGTAAATGCCCACCATTGTTGAGGCAACGGAAAACGGAAGATCGAAAAAGTTGTGATCGGGGTGTGAGCTGAGGTCGGAATAATGGAATGAAACAGCATGGTGCGGCAATAAGTGTGAATGAAAAAATCCCATAAATGAGTAAATTAACTGCTTAAAAAATCGCGCCGGCGTCTTTTTTAAGCTTCGTCCGAAGGCGTACAAATATTGTCCGTTTTCGGACGATTTTAATCGGCCAATATAAATTAACTTGCTGATTTTCAATAAAATATTAAGTTGGCATAACTCGTGCAAAATACAATACAGTATCCTTAAAATCACTTAGCAACAAGGTTCATGATTCAGTTAAAAGGCATTTCAAAATATTATCCTGCGGGTTTTGGAAAAACGTACGTACTGCGAAATATTAATTTGGGAATAAAAGAAGGTGAATTTGTGTCCATTATGGGACCTTCCGGCTCGGGAAAATCCACTTTACTCCACATTTTGGGGTTGTTGGAAGAGCCTTCAGAAGGTGAATATTTATTCTTGGACGAGAAAGTAGATAAACTCAGCGAGAAAAAACGCACGGAATTGCACCGTCACCGCATCGGGTTTGTATTTCAGGCTTACCATTTGATCGATGAATTGACGGTGTATGAAAACATCGAAACGCCTTTATTGTATAAAGGAACGTCGTCGTCGGAACGGAAAAGCCGCGTGGCTGAATTGTTGGATCGTTTCAATATGGTAGCTAAAAAAGACCTTTTTCCCAGCCAGTTATCGGGCGGGCAGCAACAATTGGTAGGCATTGCCCGGGCCATTGTTCATGAGCCGAAAATCATTTTTGCCGACGAACCAACGGGTAATTTACATTCCGAACAGGCCAAAGAAATTATGGAATTGTTTAAAGAACTCAATGAGAAAGATAAAGTTTCCATTGTTCAGGTGACTCACTCCGAATTAAATGCAGAATATGGACACCGGGTTATTCGCCTGAAAGATGGTTGGGTTTCAGAATAGTCAGTCATTTTAAAAGGAATTTTTCATGTTACAGTTATCTAAAATACGATTAATAGCCATTGGTGCTTTCTTTTTTGCTTTTAATGCAAGCGCACAAAAGACATTGACATTGCGCGAGTGCGTTGAATTATTGACCAAAAACAACCTTACCTACCGTGAAAGTCAATTGCAGGCACAAACCACAGGTGCGCAGTTGCAGCAAACACGTTCGCAGCAATTGCCGCAGGTTGCGTTCAGTGCCGGCCAAAATCTGAACTTCGGCCGCAGTATCGACCGCTTTACCAACTCCTATATCGACCAGTTATACAATACCAACGGCATTGGCTTAGGATTTCAAGTGCCATTGTTTCAGGGGTTCCAGATTCAGCACCAAATACAACAGGGAATTGCCCTGCGTGATGCCGCCCTGAAAAACCAAGAAGCGATTCTTAATCAACAGATCATTCGGGTACTTCAGGCATATGTACAAGTGTTGGCCAATAAAGCATTGTACGAGGCGGCACGGGCGCAAGTGGCTTCGTCGCAACAACAGGTAGAGCGCGTAGAGAAGCAGGTATCGGCAGGAACAGTCGGCCAAAATACGTTGTATGAAATAAAAGCCCAATTGGCCAACGATAAGTTTGACGAAGTAACGGCGCGGAATAATGAGCAATTGGCAAAACTGACACTGTTTCAATTGATGAATATTCAACCCGAAAAAGATGTAATACTTGAGCCTATTGCCGATGCAGCCACGGCATTAAGTGATGCACCTTCGGCAGAAGGTATTTATGACGACGCCGTGAAAATGTTTCCGGAAGTGAAAAGCAGCGAATTACGACTGACCAGTTTTGCAAGTCAAATTCGGGCTGTAAGAGCAAATAGCCTTCCTTCCTTGAATCTTTCGGGCAACTTTGCCGCATTTTACGCTTCTACTAACTCAGAACGCAGCTATTTCAAACAATTAGACGCTACCCGGAACGGTTCGTTAAGCTTAGGCTTAAATATCCCCATCATGGGACGCTGGCAGGTTCGACCACGCGTAGATGTTGCTAAGGCACAGGAAGCAGTGGCCAGAAACCAAGTAGATATGGTGAAACAACTCTTACGTCAATCGATCGAATTAGCGGTGCAACAATTGGATGCATCAACAGATCGCTACGCTGCCGCTCAAAGCCAGGTCGAATCGTTACAGGCCAACTTCGCCGCCGCCGAAAGTCGTTTGAATGCGGGAATGATCAACATATTTGAATACACTCTTGCCAAAACAAACTTATCACGGGCACAGGCCAACGCCATTCGGTCACGTTATGAATACGCACTTCAGCGTCAGGTAATAGACTTTTACCGCAAAGGTAAGTGGGAATTCTAGGGCTAACCTGCAAATACAGAAATAGTTAAAAGTTGATTAGGCGTTGATTATCAATGTATTGTAATTAACTTTTAACTTTTCGCCCCCAACAATTATGTACTTCTAATAATCTTTCTTGATTTTTGTGAAGGTTTTAGTTTCATTAACACCTTCATTCAAAATCGGTCACTTATGTTTGGCTATATTATCTGGGATGTAAATCCTGAAATTTTCAGTATCGGTAGTTTTTCAGTTCGTTGGTATGGATTGTTGTTTGCCTCAGGTTTTCTGATAGGCCAACGTATCATGACGCATATTTTTCGCAAGGAAGGACTCAAAGAATCGTTGTTGGATTCGCTTCTTCTTACCATGGTCATTGCAACAGTCATAGGTGCACGTTTGGGGCACTTTTTATTTTATGAACCGGAAGTATTGCTCAAAAATCCATTACAGGTCATCACACCTCCTTTTGCGGGATTGGCGAGCCACGGAGCCACAATCGGTATCCTGCTCGGATTGTACATTTACGCCCGTAACAAGAAAATGAATTTTTTATGGGTTGTTGACCGTATCGTGATCGGTGTGGCGTTGGGAGGATGTTTTATTCGTCTCGGCAACTTGATGAACTCCGAGATCGTAGGAAAAGTGACGGATGTTCCGTGGGCGTTTGTATTTACCCGCAACTTCGAATTTACCCAGTATCCGCGTCACCCGGCGCAGTTGTACGAAGCCATCGCATGTTTTATTTTGTGCGGTTTGTTGTTTTGGATCTGGAACAAACGCAAAACCCAAACACCGCAAGGTTTGCTGTTGGGAATCTTCCTGATTTGGGTCTTTGGATTACGCTTTGTATTTGAGTTTTTTAAAGAAAATCAAGTTGCTTTCGAAAACGAATTGACCTACAATATGGGTCAGATACTAAGTATTCCGGCGGTTTTAATGGGTGTAATGTTTTTGATCCATGCTTTTCGGGTAAAAGGAACCAAACAGGAGATTTTTACCGACCCAACCGCAGAAGAAGAAAATCGCAGCGATTCACAACCGGCGAAATCATAACCGCTTAGTAAATTTAATCTGCTGAGCCGGCATCAGGGTTTATAAAAAATGTAATTTCGGGGGAACATGAATGTGTTCCCCCTTTTTTATTCAAAATTCTAAACTACATCCCTTAATATGAAAACGCTTAAACTCCTTGCCCTTTTTCTGTCGTTGGCCGTAGTAACATGGAACTGTGCAAGCAAAGAAGAAGAAGAGGCTAAAGAAGAACCTAAGACCGGCCTGGAAGCCTTACAAAAATTGGGCGAAGAAGCGGAGAAAATGTCAAAAGAAGGCCCGAAAGAAACCGTTGATCCCAAATTATTAAAAGAATTGTTGCCCGCCGATGCCGATGGATTGAAACGTCGCGAAGCATCAAGTGAGAAAAACGCGGTAATGGGATTTGGGGTTTCAGTAGCCAAAGCCACGTACAGAGACGATAACGGACAGGATATTGACGTCAATATTTCTGATGTGGCAGGAATGGGTGTAGCGCTTATGGGCATGGCTGCATGGTCAATGGCATCCATTGACAAAGAAACAGAAACGGGCTACGAAAAAACAACCGAATACAAAGGCCACAAAGCCTTTGAAAAATACGATACGCAATCCAAGCACGGTGAGATATCGGTCATTGTAGCCAATCGCTACATTGTACAAGTAGAAGGTAACAGCGTTGATATGGACAAAATCAAGGCAGTTATGGACGACATTGACTTGGATAAGTTGGCGGATATCAAGTAATAAGTTAGGAGCGAGAATAATTGCACATTTTTTATGTGTATTTGAGTAGCCGGGTTTTACAAAAAATACTGCTCTATGTGTCGGGTTGTGAGTAACCCGACACACACTACCGTGCAGAGGGTTGCTCGCAACCCGACACATATTCAGAGAACGACCTACTGCTTAAAATGCATACTCAAGCAATTAAGAGGAGAATTGCCAATAATTTTCAAGTGCTTGACCGACTTTCCATATTTCTTCAAACGTATTATACAATGGAACAGGAGTAAGGCGGATGCAATTGGGTTCACGCCAATCGCCGATGATTCCCTTTGCCGTTAATGCATCGAATAATGCTTTGCCTTCACGATCAACCAATAACGAAAGCTGGCAACCGCGTTGAGAAGGAGAGATTGGCGTCATTAATTTGATTTTTTCTATTCCTGCCCGGTGATTGATTCGTTGGATAACAATTTCTAAAAATCCTGTTAGCTCTTCGCTTTTGCGGCGTAAATTTTCGATGCCCGCTTCTTCAAAAATGGCAAGCGAAGCCCGATGGACGGCCAACGCCATAATGTTTGGCGTGCTTAATTGCCAACCTGCCGCTCCCTGCATGGGCACAAATCCTTTGGTCATTTCAAAACGACGCGCTTCTTCATAACCCCACCACCCCGCAAGTCGCGGCAAAGAAGCGTTATGATGTTTTTCGTGCACAAATACACCTGATACTCCTCCCGGGCCTGAATTGAGGTATTTGTACGAACACCATACCGCAAAATCCACTCCCCAATCATGCAATTGCATTGGGATATTTCCTGCGGCGTGGGCTAAGTCAAATCCAACCAAAATGCCGTGCTTTTGGGCTAACGTCGTGATGGACTTCATATCATACACTTGTCCCGTATAATAATGCAAACCACTCGTACAGACCAATGCCAGTTCGTGGGCGTGTTGCTCAATGGCTTGCAGCAAATCTTCACTGCGAACGGTGAATTCACCTTCTCTGGGGGCTACTTCGATCAATGCGTCGGCAGGGTCGTAGCCTCTGAATTTCAGGTGTGTTTCGATGGCATATTGATCGGACGGAAAATCTCCCGAAACAGTCAACACTTTATAACGTTGCGCCGTAGGTTGGTAGAAAGAAGCCCACATCAAATGCAGGTTGACCGTCAAGTGATTCATCGGACACACTTCTTCGGGAAGTGCCCCCACTATTTTTGCCAATGATTGTTGACAATAACGGTGATAACTAAGCCATGATTCTTCACCTTCAAACCATCCTTCCACGCCGTGGGTTTGCCATGTGGTAAGTTCTTGGTCAATGGCTTTTCGCGCGGCCTTCGGCTGGAGGCCCAATGAGTTACCGCAGAGGTAGATCAAGGGTTCTCCACTACGCTGAGGAAGATAAAATCGGTCTCTAAACCGGCGCAATGGGTCTTGTTGGTCTTTTTCCAACGCCCATGTGCACAATTCCTGAGAAGGTAGAAGGAGTAAATGTTGGAGGTTCAATTTGATTGTTTTGAGTTTTGATCGCCAAACCTTATAGGTGATTGTCACCGATAACGAGACCTATAAGGCTTTCGGTTTTAAAAGTAAAATAAAACCCCTTTGGTTAAAGCCAAAGGGGCGAACGCACTGATTCTTTGCGCGAAATTATTTTTTACTCGCCACCATCTTGGCCAACTTGATAAGCTCAGGGCCATCCATTGCACCTAAATGCATCGTAACAACTTTCCCGTTGCCATTAATGAAAAACAGCGAAGGATAACCTTCAATAGGGTATACGGTTGCTAATTTAGGGCCTTCGCCTTCTTCCATGTCTTTTTTGACATTGATAAAATTAGCGTTGAAATACTCTCCTACATCGCTGCGGGTAAATACGTTTTTCTGGAGCATTTTGCAGGGACCGCACCAACTGGTATAAGCATCAAAAAAGATCAGTTTATTCTCTTTTTTGGCTTTTGCAAGGGCATTGGCCCATGTCAGCTCAACAAACTGAATGCCGGCAGCGGCAGGAGCTTTTGTGACTTTAGGAGTAGTAGCAGCAATGCCTGTCAGCATAATCAGGGCTACCGCAAAAGCAGAGATGAAGCGTTGCATCGGTTTAGATATTTGTGTTTTTAATGATTGTTATGAGTTTACAACGCAAATTTCGTGCAAAATGGTTTATTCATTGCCCAAAACTTACCAAATCAAGGAATAATGTAATTGACCGTTGAGCGCTAAGAGCAATTCCTGCTTACCGTTAACAGTACGGACAACGGGCTTACTGTTTGGATCAACACGCACATAATAACGTTGTCCATCTATTTCATAAAGGCCTTTTTCCAACATAGTGATGTTCTTTCCGCTCACCAAACGTACATACGTATTAGGCAGATTTCCGTTGATGGTACGCGAAAGTCCGCCATTTTCAGGAATTATCTCATCCGTAATGTCAACATTGGCCGTACGATAGGTAACGGTCGGAATCCCTGCGGCGTTGAGGCGGTAGCCTTTGAATGTCAGATCAGCGGTAGAATCAGGCCATGCGGCATTAAGGTCTTTCAAAACGGCGATATCGGTTTGACCCGTTGTGGTAATGGCTGCACCCATCGGAACCAGCAGTTGAGGCTCGCCGCGCTCGTACCACATATCGGTTACGTTGGCAAATCCACCCTTCCAAAATTGCAGCAACGAACCGCGATTAAGGTCTAACGTATAATTGATATCTTCAGGTGTACCGACCGAAAGGCAATGCGTGCGCTTTCCTTTTTCACCATCCCGCTGAATAAACGACCGCACCAATTCGGCTTTCCCGTTGGCCGTTACTTCAATGGTTGGAATAGGGGTAGGTTCAGGTAGTGAAGAGGTTACGTGCAGAGGGTATTGACGTACTCCCTGCGTAACGACAAACATTCCCAGACCGTTACGACGCCACGTAAACTTATGATGATGCAGACGAAACGAGTGCGTGCCCTTGGTTAAATGTACCGTGACAGGCACGTAGTTTTGCAGAAAGTCATTCCATTGATAAGGCAATACCGTATTACCGTCAATCTCAAGCGCGGCGTTGGACATGTAGGCCAGTTGGAAAGTATAATCGGCTTCCTGCGCTACGTTCATTTGCCCGTCATAGATCAAATAATAACTGTTGTTTCCCATTCCCCACTCGCGGGTAAGGATCGACGTCGTATCTTTTTTGATCAGGTTTTCGGCCACAAGTGCCTTGGGTTTGTCATTGCCGGCTTTGTACAACGTATAGGAAAGATTGCTCAATGTTACCGGATGAGTGTCGTTAAGTAATTGGTAAAAAATGTTTCTGAAAGCCGCAGCTCCCGTAACAACATTCAAAGACAACGCTATGTCAGTCGTTGGAGGCGTACTGAGAAACGCATTCTCCTGAACAGTCACGCCATTCAGCGTCAACCGTTCAATTTGTGCGGCTGTATTTTGCCCCGCTCTCTTAAATTGCACCGTTAAGCTTTGCCAAAGCCCCGGAGCTTTAGCGGCATTTTTGAGGGGAGCCAATGTGCCGATACTTCCAACTGCATTCGCGTCCGATCGAGTGCTTTTCCAACTGTCATTAAGTTTTATGGCATAACCTCCGGGAAGTATCAAATTGGCGTTGCTGCCGGGAGCAAGCATAAAATCCATTTTCAGAACAATATCTCCCAAACCAAGGGTAGCTACTCCTTTAGCGCCCGTTTTTCCCAGGATAATGCCGGCACTTTTGTCGGTAGTAGGGGTGGTTTTCAGGAAAGAAGATTTTTCCGGGTGCATGGTTGTCGAACCAACAATTTTCCACTCTCCCGACAATTGAAAAGGTCCGTTTCCGTCGGTGGTGAGTTGGGTCATGCCGGTATTTTGGGCATTAAGCGAAAAAATCAAACCGGCTGCCAATAGAAGGCAGCCGGTTTGAAAAGCAATACGTATTTTCATATTAAAGGAAACTTCAACGTTTTGTGTATTTCTAATTTAAAACGTGAATGTACGATTTCTACTGTACTTTTAATATTTTTCGTCGAGCAATTTGACCTTCGCGTTCTGCATTCAGGAAATACATTCCCGGTGCGAGCCCGCTCAGATCCATCTCATCTTTGTTGGATGAGGTCTGTTGACGTACTACCGTGCGCCCCAAGCCATCCGTTATGGTTATAGAAACCGTTTTCCCGCCTGTACCGTCGATCTCAATGGTGCAACGTGCCTGCACCGGCACCGGATAAACTTTTATCCATTCGCTGCTGAGCGCAGGTTCAACCCCCAATACAGGATCTACAATAAGGACAAACTTGGAGGTAGCCGGGCCGTTGCCACATCCATTGCTGATAGAGACCACACTGTACGTGTTTGTTTTGCCGGGTTTTACGGTAAACTCATACGGAGTGGCAGAAGTAGAGAACGTCGTATCTTTGGTTGAAAGACTGTCTCGGTAGGTGATTTTCCAAGGCGTTTCTCCTGTAAAGGCAATGGCCAACTTGGCATTCTCATTTTCATATACTCTCACCGGGCCTGAAATGGTGGCCGTCGGTAATTCCCGAACATTGATCTGTACCGGACTTAATTTACCTTTTATTGTAAAACTATTACCTGCTACCGAAGCCAGCCCCACTACTCTTACATAATAGGTACCTCCCGGAGTGGCATTTGGCAGTGTAGCTTTGATCGGGCTGCCGGTTCCTTCCGTTGGAACTGTTTGAAAACCGGCATCATCCTGCGTTTTAGAGATCTGTACTCTGAATTGAGTGCTCGAAGGGAAAAAGTCAGATGAGAAATACGGAATTGTAAAGGCTTGACTGGCGCAGATTGTGGTGGCACTTGGGTTGCCCACATCGATCGTTGCTATTTTTACCTGTATCGAAGCACTACCGGCGGGGGTTCCTTCGCCGCAATTATTGGTGATTTTTGTGACGTTATAAACGGTCGTTTCCAGCGGATACGTTTGAATAGTCACCGGATTTTGGCTTGTGGTAAGGGTTAATCCATTGGAAAGTGTATACGTCCAAGGCCCCTGACCGGTGAATGCGATCGTTAAATTAGTGGGTTGGCCTTGCGTAATAGTGCCTCCACCCGTAAGTGTTGCACTGGGAAGGGGTTGGATAACGACCGTGATCTCCGCCCGTGGACTTTCGCAGGTATTGGTACCGGTCTGAGTTACATAGAACTGATAGGTGCCCGGGGTTTGGGTAGGGGGAATGTTGGGGGTATCCTGCGGAGTACCGCCCGTTTTATTGGTATTATACCATTTTAATTTTTCTCCCGCTGCCTGCAATGGTTGCGGTGTAGAATTTTGGCAACTTACTACCGGAACCGTACTTACCGTAGGAAGTGGCGTAGTGCGTACATTGACTTTGACTTCAGTGCGGGGCCCTCGGCAACCATCCAAAACCTGCAATACCGTAAATGTTCCAACAAAGCCGGCTTCGGTAGTGATGGTCGGTGCAGTACCTGTTTCGTTGTTGTTGGGTAATGTCCACACCAAACTTTGACCGGTACCGGCCAATTGCGCATCCAACGTAACAGACTGATCAAATTGGCACAGCAAATATTCCTGCTTAGGCACATTCGGTGAAGGAGGCAATGGTTTGATGGTTACTTTTACTTCCGTACGTGGGCTTTCGCAATTGAATTGGTTGCTTTGAGTTACGTAAAAACTTGTAGTGCCTACGTTTCCGGTGGAGGGAGTTGGCGCAAGCCCGGAAGCCACACCACCGTTGGGTTCACTGTACCATTTCAAATTCTCACCACTGGCAGATAATGGTTGTGAGTTGGAAGTATTGCAATAAAAGATCGGTGTCGTTGCGCCGGGATTACCGGGCGTTGGATTGACCGTTACGACCAATTGCCCCCGTGGACTTTCGCACGCAAAACTGTTTGTTTGCGAAACGTAAAAACTCGTTTGGCCGGGATTGGAAGTAGATGGCGTAGGAGATGCGGTATTGGATGTTCCTCCCGAGGCACTGGTTCCGTACCATTTCAGAGTATTACCTCCATCAGCAGAGGCGTTTAAAGCGACTGCCGAGTAATTTTGACAATACGTGATCGGATTCACCCCCGGTTTTCCGGGGGTAGGATTGATGGTTACCGTAATTTGCGCCCGTGGCCCTTCGCAATTAAAATTATTGGTCTGGCTTACGTAGTAATTGGTTGTACCGGCATTTTCAGTACTTGGGGTCGGAGTGTTGGTAGAACTTGTTCCACCGATGGCAACTGTATACCACTTGAGAGAGGAACCTGATGCGTTTAACGGCCCCGCTCCGTATGTTTGGCAATAAGGATTGGGGTTGATCACCGCCGGCGCTGTAGGCAATGGATTGGTAGTAACGGTAAGGGTTGCCCGTGGGCTTTCGCAACCTGAAAAACCTCCGCCGGCAAACAATGTCTGTGAAACGTAATAGCTGACAGAACCAACCGTTGATGTAGAAGGTGTTGGCGCTGCTCCGCTGCCTGAACCTCCCGACGGAACCGTATACCAATTGACAGAAGCGCCTGAAGTGGTATTTGCGGTCAACGCCACTGCCCCGGCATTTTGACAATAAGCTACTGAAGAGGTACCCGGAGACGGAGATACATAAACGGTCGTAGTGATTTGAACCTTAGGGCTTTCACAATTGGCCGGCGAACCTGAAACCTGCGACACATTATAGGTCGTTGTCGTAGTTCCGCCAACGCCTGTAGAAGGCGTTGGGGCAGTTGTTCCAATAAATGTATTCCCGTTGTACCAACGAAGTGAGTTACCGCCGGTGGCAGTAGCTGCGAGTGGCGTGGCCGTTGCATCTTTACAGTAAAGAACTGTGTTTGAAGGCACTGTTGGCTCTCCCGGTATTGTGTTAATAATAACCGAAATCGGAGCTCTGGAGCTTTCGCAATTACTGCTTTTCTGACTTACATAATAAACGGTAGTACCGGGGCTGTTAGTAGAAGGAGTAGGTGCCGACGGGCTTGATGAACCTCCCGATGCATTTGTCCCATACCAAAGCAGGCTTGCCCCACCGGAAGCGGAGGCCGAAAGGGGACTTGCACCTGCATTAAGGCATATGTTGACAGGTGAAGTAACCGATGGCGCATTGGGGATTGCGTTTGTCTGCACAATGACACCGGTTCGCGGAGTGCTTTCACAACCCGTTCCTGCGTTTTTTTGGGTAACATAATAAGTAGCTTGTCCTACACCGGAAGTATTTGGGACAGTTGCAGTGCCCGAACCTGAACCACCTGATGACAAAGTACCGTACCATAGTAATGAATTGCCCGAAGTGGCGCTGACATTATCTGACAAAGGAGCCGCCGGTACGTTTTGACAGGCAAGAATTGGGAGACCGCCCGAAATTTGGGGAGGCGCGGTGTAATTTACCGTAACAGTAACCTTCGTTCGTGGTGAAAATTCGCACCCGGCACCGGTTGCCTGCGTAACGTAATATTCGCTTATCGATGTGCTGCCTACGTTGGTATTAGGGGTAGGAGCGCTTCCAAGTAAAGTAGAATTGTTGCTTGCATACCAACGAACAGTATTGCCCGATGTAGCCGTAGCACTTAAGGGAGAGGCAAATTGTCCTTGGCAAAAGCTTGGGTTGGCGTCTGTAGAAGGAGCGGAACTCGCCCGTTGATTGACATTTACGGTGATTTGTGCCCGACTGTTACTTTCACATCCATTGACTGTTTGACTTACATAGTACAACTGAGTTCCGGCACCACCGGTGCTTGGAGTGGGTGCGCTACCGCTGCCGCTTCCTCCGGAAGAAGAACCATACCACAGCAAATTACTTCCATTGGCACTTAATGTTGATGCGCCATCTCCCTGGCAATAGTTAAAAGTACTTTGCGAAACTGTAGGAGCGGACGTTACATTTACATTTACCGTGATTTGTGTACGGGGGGAATATTCACAGCCTGCAGCATTGGCCTGCGTTACATAGTAAGTATAACTGGTAAAACTACCGACATTCGTGTTAGGGCTCGGCGCACCGGAAGAAATTTTTGTTGCATTGTCGCTTTGGTACCATACAACTGTATTTCCCGGACTTGCTGTGGCAGAAAGCGTAGACGGAGATTGGTTTTGACACAAATTAACAACTGTACTTGTCGAGGGTGGCCCTGATGGCGGAGCACTTATCTGTAAGGTTTGTGTACTGGCGGCAGAAACCACTGCTCCTGATATTACACGTACTTTGTATCCTGAACCGGCAACCCCGGGAAGAGTGACTGAAATAGGACTGGTAGTGCCTGAGCCTATGATATCAGCACTTAAAGAAGCAGAAAACGTGCCGCTTGCATTTGAAATTTGAACTGAAAATGTAGGCGTTCCTGCAAATCCTGATCTTGTAAA
Source organism: Runella sp. (assembly GCF_965279615.1). NCBI lineage: Bacteria > Pseudomonadati > Bacteroidota > Cytophagia > Cytophagales > Spirosomataceae > Runella > Runella sp. The sequence continues at coordinate 5,036,147 of NZ_OZ257252.1, forward strand.
CAATACTCGGGCAGATTGGCCGGTACAATAATCAGAAGCAGGAGTCCCTGCTGTATTTGTAACGGCTACTGCACTGATGGTCTGCGCTACGCCGGTAAATGCCAACCCACAAAACAGTAAAGTTGCGTAGCTAATAGTAAGTAGTTGTTTTAACATAACTTAAATAGAAATAGGTTTTTTTACTAAAAAACGCTCAAAATTAGTGCTTTATTGAAAACAGTTTACTTTTCGGTCCATTTGATTTATTTCCCGTCACTCACAATCGCCTGATATACGTACTCATGCACCCGTCGCCGTATCTTTTGGCGATTGATTTCGTTGTTTTCGGCACTGGGGTGAACACGGTTGGAAAGGAACACAAAAACGAGATCGTATTTTGGGTCAACCCATACCATTGTGCCCGTAAAACCCGAATGTCCAAACGATGCGGCAGAAGCCGAAGGGGTCACATAGCTGCTCTCATGGTTGCTTGGTGCTTTGTCCCAGCCGAGGCCACGGTGGTTTGCTGTATCGTATAATTTGGTAAACAACGGAACGGTTGCATCCTGAAAATAACGCCGGTCGCCGTACAATCCTTTCTGTAAATTCATCTGCATCAATATAGCCAGATCAAAGGCATTGGTAAAAAGCCCCGCATGGCCGGCTACGCCTCCGTAAACCGCTGCCATCTGATCGTGCACCGTGCCGCGTAACAGTTGATTACGGTACGAGAAATCACTTTCGGTGGGCGCGATCTGCGTCTCCGGAAAGCGTTCTAACGATTTAAATCCCGTTTGCATCATGCCGAGCGGTTCGTAAAAGTTTTGCTGTAAAAACTCATCCAACGGTTGATTGCTGACGCGTTCAACGATCTTTTGCAACATCAATATTCCAAGATCACTGTAAACATACGAATAATGACCACCCGGATCGCGTTTATTGGTCAGCGGCGATTGAATGATCCATTTCCACACCGAGTCTTTTAGCGCCGGTTTGCCAAACAACTTAGGGGCGATCTGCATCGAGTAAAGACTGTCTTTTATAGAACTGTAATACTCGGTCATCAGTCCGCCGCCGCCTGTTTTGGTACGTTCCCAGAGCTTTGGATAGAAGGCCACCATTCCCGAACGGTGCAGCAACAAGTCCTCCAAGGTGATCTGAGATTTGTTTGTCCCCACTAACTCAGGCAAATAGTGTGCCGCTTTTTGTTTTAGGTCAAGCACATTCTGTTCCTGTAGGTACATCACCGCCTGAAGGGTGGCCGCTACCTTCGTTACCGAGGCTACATCGTAGAGCGATTCATTCTGTACTCGCTCGCCGAGATTGTCATAACTGAGCGTTCCGTAATTTTTTTGGTACACCACCCGTCCATGTCTTGCCACTACAACCTGACATCCGGGAAAGACACGATTAGTGATTGAACTCTGAATCAGAGTATCCATCCGATTGAGCAGCAGCGTGCTCATACCCACTTGTTCGGGCAGTCCCAAAGCGATACGATGAAGCGTATTGGTTTCATAGCCGGTACCTATCTCATATTGGCCTTCAATCGAAACCGGAAGTTTTCCTTTGAAAGGAAGTCCGCCAAAGATCTGTTGAGCGGCCGTTACTTCCAGATCAGGAAGGTTTTCATACGCACAAATCACCGCCGACGTAACGGGAAGTTGTTTGAGCGCGTAAGGGGTGGCGAACAAACTGACAATGACCTTGGCTTTTTGCTGTAGTCTCGTAATCAGATCGACCGTAGCAGGGGTGATGACAAAAGGTTTATTGAAATTTCGGCGTGTTTCGTGCAGGCTTACCACTACCACATTCGCGTTGCCGACTTGCGAGAGCAAACCTTCCACCTCTTCGTTGGTGGTTGGCTTGTCTGAATACGAAATATGCTTAAAGGCAGCATAACGACTCAATGTCTGCTGAAAGAGACTGACCCCGCCGCCGCCAATGGCAATGGAGGCAAACGAACAGGTATCCTCGGCGCTGATGGGCAAAAGTTGATTCTCATTACGAACGAGTGTGACGGCCTGCTCGCACAACTCGCGTGAAAGCGCCCGAACTTCCGCTTTTTGAATATCGCCGTTCAGATGTTCCATTATAATAGGATGGGATTTGTTCAGACCCATCCAGTATTTGGCGCGGAGTATCTTTCGTGCTTTTTCATCAATAATATCTTTGGAAATACGTCCTTTGTCGACCTCCATCTTGATTCGTTTGATGGATTCGGCCACTTGCTCGGGGTACAGTAAAATATCATTTCCTGCCACCAAGGCTTTGATGTTGGCGTCAACGGCAGTTCGCCCCTTCATTACTCCCTGCATATTCATGGCATCGGTAAAAACCAAGCCCTGAAACCCCATTTTGTTTTTAAGCAGATCGGTCACCACTTTTTCAGAAAGAGAAGAAGCCAAAAGGGGAGTATTGTCAAGAACAGGTACGTACAAATGGCCCGTAATAATGCCCGTCAGGCTGTCGGCAATGAGTTTTCGAAAAGGGTACAGATCGGTTTCGTCCAATCGATCAGTGGAATGCGAGAGCACCGGCAATGTATAATGAGAGTCTGAATCGGTATCACCGTGCCCGGGGAAGTGCTTAGCGGTAGCAATAATGTGTTGATGCTGTAACCCTTTCATGTAAGCCGCCGCTTTGTTGGTCACATTGTCGCGGTTTTCGCCAAAAGAACGTAGCCCAATGATGGGATTGCGAGGGTTGCTGTTGATATCGGCAACGGGAGCAAAATTGACATTTATGCCAACTCGCTGACATTGACGCGCTATCTCCAAGCCCATTTTATAAATATAGTTGTTGTCCTGAATGGCTCCCAACGTCATTTGCTTAGGAAAATCATCAACACTGTCGAGCCGCATTCCCAAGCCCCATTCACCGTCAATACCGATCATCAGCGGAACTTTTGATAACGCCTGATACCGATTAATGAGAGCGGCCTGACGCGTCGGCCCTCCTTTAAAGAAAATAAGCCCCCCGACCTGTTGGTTTTTAATCAATACATCAAAATGACGATAGTACGACTCGCTGCGGTCGGAATGCGTGGCAAGCATAAAGAACTGGCCGATTTTCTGTTCGAGCGTGAGCGAATTAAAAACACTGTCTACCCATTTATTCTCCGCAAACACAAACGTGCCCCGTGGAGTATCACTTTTAAAGCTTGTCACGCCCAGTAGGCAGGCAAGAGTACACCCCAAAATGGAGGCGCCGATCAATAAATTTTTCATTCGGTATTGGTAAATGCGGACAAAAATAATAAAAAAAAAGGGTTATCTATTCTTATAAAATTGTACAAAACCTATTTTGTATTTTGTCAATGACGCTTTACTCAGAATTTTATACCGTTATTTTAAGATTTGCAAAAAATGATTTAATTGTTTGATTTTCAGTAAGTTGATTCGTAATGTTTAATAATAATCTACTGATAATATTGGCTTAACACTGGCGTAACATTGTACTTCTACTTTTGTGCCCGACAAAACACCGATATGAAAGTTAAATTTAAACATTACAGATCTATGAGCAGATTACTACTGTTTGCTGCGATTATTTTATCTTCAATTACAACTTTTGCCCAATCCGGTACCATTCGCGGTACGATCACGGACGCTAAAAATAAAGAAACCCTTATTGGAGCTACCGTTAAAGTGGCCGGGACTCAATTGGGAGCCGCTACTGATATTAACGGTTTTTTCTCTCTGGCCAAGGTTCCTGTAGGTAAATATACTTTGGAAATTACCTATGTCTCTTATAAAACGGAAACGATTCCAAATGTAGGCGTTGAGGCTGACAAAGTTACGGAGGTAAATACGTCGCTCTTGGAAGAAGCCGCTACACTGCAGGAAGTACGAATAGTGGCTACGCGTCAAACCAACACAGAAGTGTCGGTGATCAGTGAGATCAAAGCGTCCCAAAATATTGTAAGCGGGATTTCATCGCAACAAATTGCCCGTACCCTTGACCGTGACGCTGCGCAGGTAGTGAAACGCGTACCGGGAATTACCATTGTCGGCGACCGTTTTATCACGATTCGCGGTTTGAATGCCCGTTACAACAACGTAATGCTTCACAATGCTTTTACTCCTTCGATGGAAACGGACGTAAAAGCATTTTCTTTTGATGTGATTCCGAGTGGGCAAATTGATCGTTTATTGATCTACAAAACGCCTTCAGCTGATTTGCCGGGCGAGTTTGCCGGTGGGATTGTTAAGATATTTACGAAAAACATTCCTGACCAAAACAGCATCGTATTGGATTATAGCCTGGGGGTGCGTCAGGGAACAAGTTTCAATGAATTTAAGGCCTCAAAACAGGGCGAAAACTACTGGACCGGCTTTAACAACGGGTATTTGGATCTTCCTAAAAGTTTTCCAAAAGACCTGCGGGCCGTTGGCAACAATCCTGCTTTGATCGAATTGGCGGGCCGTTCACTACGCAATGAATGGACGCCGGTAAGTTCAACCGCTTCGCCGGATCAGCGTTTGTCATTGACCGGAAATTTTAAAATGAAATTAGGTAATGTACAGATCGGTAACATTACCGCAGTGAACTATAGCGAAACGCGTCAATATACCGATACAAAGCGCAATGACTATAACATCGGCGCAAACAACCAGATTGAAACGTTGTTTGAATACGATGACAAAGCATACTCGCGCAACAACCGTGTAGGGATTTTGCACAACTGGGCGGCGCGCTTCAACAGCAACCACTCCATTGAATTCAAGAACCTTTACAATCAGATCAGTAACGGTCGCTATGTATTCCGCTCGGGCCAGGACATCGCCCAAAACTACCGCCCAAATAACCACTCTTTCGACCAAGTGTATCGCGGTATTTATTCAGGACAATTGACCGGTAAGCACGAATTTAACGATGACAAAACAACCGTAGATTGGGTGATCGGTTACAACAATTCGTACCGCGACCAACCTGATTACAAACGTTATCGTTCCGATGTAGTTGACCCTACCACGGGCAAAACCGAGATCTATATTCCTGTAGGGCAGGCACAAGCGTATTTCTTAGGTCGTTTCAGTTCTGAAATGAAAGAGAACGGTTATACAGGTGCTGCCAACTTAACGCAGAAATTGTCGGCCGGCGGCAAAGAAATCGAATTGAAATTTGGTGGATTTTATGAATTGAAAGATCGGACATTCAAAGCGCGTAACTTAGGCTATGTACGCGGCGGGAACTTTAATCCGGCGTTGGCGGGCGGTGACATCAATCTGTTATTCCAAAACATTCGCAACGACGGAGGTATTCGGATCGATGAACAAACGAACCCCAATGACTCCTACACGTCTAAGAATACGTTGATCGCAGGATATGGATTGGTCAATCTGCCGTTTACCAAGAAATTCAATGCTATTGTCGGTGTACGGATCGAGAACAACCGCCAGCAAATGAACAGCGCGTACTTGGGAGGCGCTGCTGCCAAAGTGGACAACAAAATCACAAGCGTACTTCCTTCCGCCAACCTGACCTACAACTTTACGGAAAAGACATTGTTACGCGCAGCTTACGGTGTAACGGTAAACCGTCCTGAATTCCGCGAATTGGCTCCTTTCTCCTTCTTTGATTTTGATTTCAACGTGGTATACGAAGGAAATCCAAACCTGAAAATAGCAACCGTTCAAAACATGGACTTGCGCTGGGAACATTATCCAACGCCTTCGGAGGTTATCAGTGTTGCCGCATTTTATAAATATTTCAACACTCCTATCGAATCAACAGTAGATTTAGGTTCTACCGGCTTGGGGTCTAAAACCTTCATTACTAACAACGCTCAAAGTGCATACAGTGCAGGGGTTGAGATTGAAGTCAAAAAAGGCCTTGGGTCGTTGATGCCCGGCTCACGTATCCTCGAAAAAACAAGTTTGTTATTCAATACCGCGCTGATTCAAAGCCGTGTCAGTTTGGGCTCGAAAGGAGTAGGGCAGTCGGACAATCGTCCCTTGCAGGGCCAGTCGCCTTATATCATAAATGTGGGTATCAATTATAACGATACCAAAAAAGACCTCCAGATCAATTTGCTCTATAACGTCATTGGCCGCCGTATTATCGCGGTTGGTTTCGAAGCCTACCCGGATTTGTACGAAATGCCCCGCAACGTGGTTGATTTGACGTTCTCTAAAGGGCTTGGCCAACGTTGGACGCTTAAAGGTGGAATTCAGGATATTTTGAACCAGCCTTGGCGAATCATGCAGGACTCAAACAAAGACAACAAATTTGAATCAGGCAAAGATTTCTTTGTTCAGAAATACCGCACAGGTCAGTTAATTAGCTTAGGATTCTCTTATCGATTGTTATAATTTTTTATTCTCCAATTAATTTCACCAAACACAAACACCGATGAACTTTCGTCGTCTAACCCGGACAGCCCTGACTTTAGGAGTTCTGTCAATGGCATTGATTTTCAATGCCTGTAAAAAAGAAGAAGAAATCGGACCTGCCCCAACGATCACAGCCGGCACCGCTGCTTCCGGCATCGTTGGCTCGGTCGCAAAAATTACCGCTACCATCAACGCTCCCGAAGGAATGAAAACATTGACTGTTTTGAAAAACGGTCAGACGTTTGACAGCAAAACCTATACAGGCAGCGAAACTACAGATAGCTATACCAAAGATTACACAGTAGAAAATCTGCCCGTTGGATCAGCGGTAGTATTTACCTTTCAGGCCACGGATCAAAAAAATCAATCGTCAACTGTAGCTACTCAAGTAGTAACTGTTACGTCTGTTCCGGCTAAAGAGGTAGTAAATGTTTCGGGCGTTCTTACGGGAAATATTTCCTGGACAAAAAACAAAATTTACAAGTTGATAGGTTTTGTACGTTTGGGTGCTGATACTGTTGAAACTTTCTCGGCAACTGCCGCTACCGGCAACCTGACCATTGAAGCCGGAACGACTATTATCGGTGATCGTGCTTCTAAAGCTACATTGATCGTACAGCGCGGTAGCAAAATCACCGCTATCGGTACAGCAGATGCGCCTATCGTATTTACGTCTGAGCGCCCTGCGGGTCAGCGTGAGTCAGGTGACTGGGGTGGTTTGGTTATTTGCGGAAGAGCCGTAAACAACCAATCAACGGGTGACAAAGGAATCCAATTGGAAGGTAGCTACAAAGGCTGGCACGGTGGCTCTAACGATGCCGATAATTCAGGTACATTGAGATACGTACGGGTAGAATACGCCGGGGTACCTATCAACCCGAACCAAGAAGTAAACTCATTCACAATGGGTTCAGTAGGAAGTGGAACTACTATGGAATATTTGCAGGCTTCTTACGGTTTGGACGACTCTTTTGAGTGGTTTGGCGGAACGGTAAACGGAAAATACCTGATCGCTTACCGTGGTTTGGATGATGATTTCGACATGGATTTCGGTTTCCGTGGTAACCTTCAATTTATCGTAGGTATGCGTGGTGCAACTCTTGCCGATCAATCAGGTTCGAACGGCTTTGAAGTGGATAACGACGGTCAGGGAACTGCTGCCACTCCTTACACATCTCCTACTATTTCTAACGCGACTTTAATCGGTCCAAAAGAAACCAATGCGACTTCTATCAGCCCTCAATTCCAAAATGGAATGCACCTGCGTCGTAATAACAAAATCAAAGTATACAATACACTTGTAACCGGTTATCCTAACGGTATTTTCATCGACGGAACTAACACCCAGACCAACGCAAGTGCCGGTGAACTGGTCTTAAACCGCGTTATTTTAGCCGGTGTAGCCGGTTGGGGAACAGGTGGTTTTGGAGAAGGTACAACAGTAGCGCCAAACGGCTTCTCGGTTCGTGATGTAAACACTGCCACTCCTGCTGTTGCGATCACTGTCGGAACTGCCAAACCTTCTGAATGGTTTGCGGCTCAGCCGGGTAATAAAATCCTTGCCACTTATGCCGGTCTGGGCTTAAATCAGTCGGTTTTCCAGGCAGTTACGCCAACCTTTACGTTGGCCAACGGCGGAACACTTGCCACAGGCGGTGTAGTTCCTACAGGGTTTGCCGCAGCTACCTTTATCGGTGCATTTGGTTCAGAAGACTGGACTTCAAAATGGTCAAATTTCAATCCGGGTACAACGGATTATAGTAAATAGTAATATTTTCGGGGAGCTATATTTTAAATGGCTTCCCGAAACTTATGAAAACACAATTTTCAACCGCGTTCTTTCTTTTTTTTATTGCCTTTGGAGCAAGTGTAGGTATTTGGAGTTGTAAAGAAAACGACCCAAATGATATCAGTACTTATTTTTCTGAAAATGAGAAAGATACACTGCTGGTCAATATCATCACTTATACGAGCCAATACGCCAAAGAAGCGACCAATGCGACGCGTTTTGAGCCGAGATTTCGTAAAGAATACGTGAGCCGTTTACCCCAATACAAATTTGCCGGGTATACCGTTACCGCTGATTCTACCCATTATTTTTTCATCATCCGTCCCGTAGGGGGCGGTGGTTTGTACCGAAGAGGAGTGGGTGGGAAGTTTAAATTGGGAAACAACCTAATGCCTTTGGAATACGAAGAATTATGGTGTACGCCGCATTTTAAAAGTGACAGCGTGATTCTTGAGCGCGGCGGGTTTTTGTTTAAGGCAATGGTAAAAGACGGAAATATCGACAGATACGTGACCATGAAGCATTACGTAGAATGGCCGGATTCGACGTTGATCTACGATAAAAAGATACATGAATGGGTGCCCGCTGAAAAGGGAAATCCGTGATATAAAGAGTTCATATTGGTGTCAGATTATAAAAAAAGCCGAGGACGACTGTCTTTGGTTTTTTTATGCAGTAGATTTTAACAATAACATCATTTTCAGATTGTTATTCCTTAAAGCTCGCCCCAAACATGCAAACATATTTCCTCTCTCCGCGAATAATTTCTAACGGCTCAAAAACGGCCTCAACTTTATTTTTTCTGCTTCTGTGGCTGCAGTCAGGTTTTGCCCAAAAAAGTATCGGCAATGATTTAAAAAAAGCTTCAGAAGAGTTTTTGGCAACGCTTTCGGTCGAACAAAAAGGCGTGGCCAATTTGCCTTTCGATTCGGAATGGCGTTATGATTGGAATTATACCCCGCGTCAGCGCAAGGGGCTTCCGCTTAAACAAATGAATGATGCGCAACGAAAAGCGGCCATGACGCTCGTTAAATTATCCCTCAGCGAGAAAGGTATTGAGAAAGCGGAATCGATCATTGGGTTGGAATATGTATTGCGTCAAGTAGAAAAACGTCCCGAAAATGATACGTACCGCGACCCCGAAAATTATGCTTTTGCGATCTTCGGAACACCCGACGCCAAACAACCTTGGGCTTGGAGCGTAGAAGGGCATCATTTGTCGTTGCATTTTACCATTGTGGACAATAAAGTGGAATTTTTGCCAAGCTTTTTTGGGAGCAATCCCGGTATCGTGTTGCCCGGATATATTCAGGAAGGCAAGCAGGTATTGAAAGAAGAGGCCGACATCGCTTTTCAATTATTAGGTTCGTTTGACGAACAACAATTGAAAAAAGTAATGCTTTCCGAAAAAGCACCCAATGACATGCTGACAACCAATACGAAAAAAGCCGGTTTTGAAAAACAGGAAGGACTGGCATGGGGCGATATGACCGCCGCACAACAGAAAATTTTTCAGGAATTGCTTAATGTTTATTTGAATAAGTACCATGTAACGCTTAAAAATCAGGAACTTGCCCGCCTTCGCCAAGCGGATATAAACAAAATATATTTTGCCTGGATGGGTGATCGGGAGCCGCTTCGCGGCGCGGGACATGGACATTATTTCCGCGTCCACGGGCCAACGTTTTTGATCGAGTACGATAATACCCAAAACGGCGCTAACCATGTCCATTCAGTAGTTCGGGATTTGACCGATGACTGGGGTGAAGACCTGCTGAAAGCGCATTATGCGGCATCGCATGTTAAGAAATAAGTTATTTTATTTCATGCTTACCACCGCCTGTTTCAACGCCGAATGAGTGCAGTCGAACGCGGAAGCGTCCCGTGATACATTTTTGAAATTGTTGGCTGCATCCAAATTCACAAACGATCCGTTTTGATTGTTACGAACACAAATCCGACTTTCCGGTTTTACCTGACCGTTTTCCAACGTTTTACTGTCTACGATGCCGTCGTAAATGATGTGCGGCACCTTTTTACCGAAACGCAGTTTGTATTTGAACAACTGCCCCATGCGCCCCTGTCCCTGATAACGCACGCGGTCGCGTTCGTACACGTTGTCGTGGATGTAAATACCGGTGGGATAAGGATAATATTCTTTGTCTTTGATCGGCCGCTCGGTCATCAGGAAACTGATGATGCTTGTACCGATGCTGTTGTTGCCGATGATCTTATTGTTAAAAATTTCGACTTGGTTCGTCGCCAGGATCATTACGCCCGTTCCCTGCTGAACTCCGGCAACGATGTTTCCTTTCGGAGCAAAATTGGGAAAATTGTTGTGGTGAATATTGTTATTGTAAACCCGCACATTCCCGCCCTTTTTCTGGACCAAGTCAGGTAAATCAAAGACCAAAATTCCACCCGTATTTTCGGTCGATTCATTGTCATATACGTCGGCGATGAGCGAATTCTCAATTTCGATACCGGCTACGTTATGGTACGCTTTAGAGTTACGCACAATGATATTTTTGGATTGCCCTACGTAAATGCCTGCGTCGGAAGCGCCGATGGCTATACAACCTTCGATCAGCACATTTTGACACATGACAGGATATAATCCGTAGGCACCGTTGGTAGATTTAGGCTCGCCTGTCCATTCAGCTTTAAGGTTTTTGAACGTTATTCCATTGACATTCATGGTTTTGATGGCATCCCCTTTAGCGTCCTGTACGGTCAGGTTTTCAAGTACGATATGTTCAGCATTACTTACCCGCAGTCCTTCCGCACCGTCGGTTTGTCCTTTAAAACTCAAAATGGTTTTGTCCATTCCCGCCCCGCGAATGACGATGTTCTTTTTACCTTCCAGCGATAGGCTGCCACTGATCGTATAAGTACCTGCTTCGATAGTAATAGTAGCGCCATCTTCGGCCATGATGAGCTGCCGCTGAAGCTTCTTTTGAAAATCGGCTTGCGCTGCAGCGGTAAGAGAAACTAAACTGAATAAAATAAATGTTAAAAAACGCATGATTTTATGAGATTTGAAAGGAACGAATGTACGAAAAAATAGAAACTTCGCATCAATACCCTAATTTTGTTCCTGTCATAGTTTCATGCTGTTGACGATTAACTGTAAACGACCGGTACTAATGTCATCTGCTCACAAAAATCTAAGTGTATTTTCCACAGAAAATTTACCCGATATTAGCGCAAAAAAATTTGTAATCGTTGTGGCTGAATGGAACGCCGAAGTAACCGGCGCTCTTTACGAAGGAGCCAACAAAACCCTGCTTGAATACGGAGCCAAACCCGAAAATGTTCTGAGGGTCAATGTTCCGGGAAGTTTTGAGTTAAGTTTTGGCTCACAGGTATACGCCCAAAAGCCCGATGTCGACGCTGTTATCGCAATCGGCTGTGTTATTCAGGGAGAAACCAAGCACAACGATTACATCAATCATGCAGTAGCTCATGGCCTTACCGATGTGGCCTTAAAGTACAATAAGCCTGTTATTTTCGGCGTCTTAACGCCTAATACCTTACAACAGGCCCTCGACCGCGCCGGTGGCATTCACGGCAACAAAGGCGACGAAGCCGCCATAACCGCCATCAAAATGCTGGGTCTTCAATAAAGATTAATAAAAATAATAAATAAGTTCCTCTTAATTCCCCTCTCCTTACCTAAGGAGAGGGGGCAGGGGGTGAGGTTATGAAAACCGTAATCATCAAATACAACGCGGGCAATGTGCAATCGGTCATGTATGCCTTAGACCGAATCGGAGCCCATTACGAATGGACCGATGACCCGGACACCATTCGCTCAGCTGACAAAGTAATATTTCCCGGCGTTGGCGAAGCAAGTACGGCGATGGCGTATCTGCGCGAACGTGGACTGGATAAATTGATACCATCGCTCAAACAGCCTTTATTGGGAACCTGCGTGGGAATGCAGCTCATGTGCCGTTATTCGCAAGAGAATGATACCACCTGCATGGGGATCTTTGACGTGGATGTGTTACGTTTTCCCCGAACCAATGGCTTTAAAGTACCTCAAACGGGCTGGAATGACATTTATGCCCTTGATAATCCGCTTTGTGCGGGGGTGAATGAGCATGATTACGTGTACTATAATCACGGATATTATGCACCGCTTTGCGACCAAACGGCCGCCAAAACTGATTATATTGTTGAATATTCGGCAATGCTTCAAAAAGACAACTTTTTTGCAGCACAATTTCACTCCGAGATCAGCGGAAATGTAGGGCAACGTATTTTTGAGAACTTTCTAAACCTATAGCTATACCTTAACACCTCTACCCTTGCAACGCTTCTTCTTCTTGCTGCTGCTTTCAGCAGTGCTATGGCCTTTATGTTCGCAGGCACAACAGGAACATTATCCGCACCTGACGCTTTGGTCGCGGGTACAGATTGCCAAAGAACCAAATCCTAACTGGAATTTTGTGGGAACGTTTTTTTTGCGGCGACAAAATAATTTTAATGAAAACCGCTACAATCCGCTCAATAACCCTCTAATGATCGGTGGGCAAATGTTGATTACGCATCGGAATACTCAAAATACCGTATGGGTGCATATTGCGCAATTGAGCTACATGGTTTCCAATCAGTTGTTGGGAAAACCGGCGGATTTTAACGTTCCCATCGGAAAAGAAATTCGGTATGCGGGTGGAGTGGAGTTCAACCAAGAGGTAAACGAAAAACTCACGTTTCGGCAACGCTTCCTGCAGGAATTACGTTTTTTTAAAGCAAATGACTTTCAACCCGTTGGTCGAGTGCGTGGGCGAGCCAATGTACGTTATCAACTTACGCCTTTTGTAAGTGCAAACGCGGTTACCGAGATCCTTGTTCATGATCCACCACTGATACGAGGACAGAAACCGTTTCGGTTTCATCAACTTTGGGTAGGCGGAAGTTTGTTGTGGAGTCTGAGCGAACGAGTCAACCTCGAAACGGGTTACACCTTTATTCATGGTCGCCGAACAAACATCGTGGAATTTGACGAACAGAATGTTCTGAATCTCCATTTGTCCGTCGATATTTAATGTGTAAGAATGTGCTTTCGGTTTCTCAAAACCGAAAGAATGTATCTGAAAAAATAAAAATGAGCGATTTATTAGATAAAGATTATTGGGATGAGCGCTATCGTGCGAGTCAAACGGGCTGGGACATTGGTTATGTATCTACTCCTTTGAAAGAATACATTGATCAGTTAACCAATAAACAAGCCCGCATTCTTATTCCCGGAGGTGGAAATAGCCATGAAGCAGCTTACCTTCTTGTGCAGGGGTTCTCGGACGTAACGGTGGTTGATATTTCGTCTGAAGTTACCGCTACCCTTCAGGAAAAATATGCTTCACGAGGTCTAAAGGCCATGTGCGGAGATTTCTTCAATCATTCAGGTCAATATGATTTAATTTTAGAGCAAACGTTTTTCTGCGCCCTTGATCCTTCCCTGCGCTCTTTATATGTTCAAAAGATGAATGAATTATTGGTCTCAAATGGAAAATTGGCAGGACTTTTATTTAATCGCCCGTTTGAAGGCGGGCCGCCTTTTGGCGGTTCTGTAGAAGAGTACAAAGGCCTGTTCGATAACTATTTTGAACTGCGGCGTATGGATGAAGCCTACAATTCTATTCCTCGTCGACAGGGTTCCGAAGTGTTTTTTATTGCTCTTCCCAAGGGTAAATAAAAACAAACGCCACTCAGACGAGCAGCGTTTGTCGCTTTTTCCTAAACCCTAACTACAATAAAATTTTTTCTGCTGAATGTTTTTGTGGAGCGCTTTTGTCAAAAGGTCAAAACCTGTTGACGATAGAAGTACTACTGCGTAATTTTGATAATGAAGCCTACAATACGCCCAACGGTAGAAACAGCTTGGCGAGTTTCCTCCACACCGTCCTGTGCTTGTTGCGTAACGTTCTTAAGAATAGAACCTTGCGGTAACAAACTCTTTTTCGGTTGAGTAACAACCGTACGCTCAGTGATGGCTTTGTGTGTCGCAAAAATATTATGCGGACGCCCAATCGAAAAAGCGGCGGTACTCAACAAACAAAGGGCGGCGGCGAGGGTGATAGCTTTCATGACTGTATGAGTTTTAAAATGGACTTTTAACGATTATTTATTTTCTGTGGCTGTAAGTATGATACAAAGATATATGTTTCGTCTGGTATTATGCAATACAAAGTACCTTGTTTTTGATTAAAAAGTGTTAATCGGCAAATTTCAAGGATGAGTGGTGATTGATTTCTTTTGTCTCTTAAAAGCTCCTTTTATCACATAACCGTTGACTGTTTATATGATGCAAAGGTGCGTGAAAAGGTTGCACGTTCCCAAAAAAAAATGATAAACCCGGTGTTTAGCCCGATGAACCGGATAAAAAATCGGGTGAAACGAAATCGCTGAAAATCAGTTTTCAATCATCGTAGAATTATCGGGTAAAACGCAGGCGTTTTCCTTGGGTAGATTCATCAAAAATGCCATTGGCATAAGTCAAATTTCCCGAAACAATTGTATGCGTAACGGCCGACTGAAACGACGTTCCTTCCAACGGCGACCAACCGCATTTGAATAAGATGTTTTCTTTTGTAACGGTCGTTTTTTGATTCAGATCAACCAAGACCAAGTCGGCCCAATACCCTTCACGAATGTATCCGCGACGGTCTATTTGGAACACATCCGCTACGGCGTGACTCATTTTCTCAACGACACGCTCTATCGAAATTTTGCCCTGTTGCACAAATTCTAACATTATATTAAGCGAATGCTGTACCAAAGGCAAGCCGGAAGGTGCTGCCCAATAGCCTTTCGATTTTTCTTCCCAAGTATGCGGCGCGTGGTCAGTTGCTATAACGTCGATGCGATTGTCGAGCAGCGCCTGAAATATCTTTTCTTTGTGGTGAGGTGCTTTGATGGCAGGATTGCATTTAATCTGTGTTCCGAGGCGACGATAGTCTTCGGCATCAAACCACAAATGGTGGACGCAGGCTTCGGCCGTAATGCGTTTTTGCCGTTTATCGTTTTCACTTACGGCACTGTTTCCATAGTTGCCAACTTCAAATAAGTCGGTTTCTTCTCCCGTCGAAATATGTAAAATATGTAGCCGTGTACCGTGTTTTTTTGCCAGTTCGGCTGCCATAGACGATGATTTATAACAGGCCTCTTCGTTGCGGATAAGGGCGTGGATATTGTACGGAACATTGTCGCCGTATTGTTCTTTAAACATTTCTGTACGCTGACGTACCGTGGCTTCATCTTCGCAGTGCGTAGCGATCAGGCAGGGCGCGTTGGCGAATAACTTTTCCAACACTTCGGGTGCATCTACGAGCATATTACCCGTGGAAGAACCCATGAAAATCTTGATTCCGCAAACATCGGCATAAGGCGTTCGCATTACTTCATCATAATTATCATTGGAAGCTCCCATGAAAAAGGAATAATTGGCCAATGACGTTTTTGCCGCAATTTGGTATTTGTCTTCCAACAGGCTTTGGGTCAGCGCATTCGGTACCGTGTTGGGCATCTCCATAAAGGAGGTCACACCGCCCGCAACGGCCGCTTTGGCTTCCGAATAAATGGTGGCTTTGTGCGTCAACCCCGGTTCGCGGAAGTGTACCTGGTCGTCTATCACGCCGGGCAGCAAATACTTGCCTGCGGCATCAATGATTTTTGAAGCTGTTAAATGCTGCAGATCTGTACCGATTTGTTCAATAAAACCGTTCTTTATAAAAACGTCCTGTGTAGTTAATTGCCCTTCATTCACGATCTGAGCATTAACGATAAGAATAGTTGACATAAATATTTTCCTAAGTAAATTCCAACCTTATTGAGTATTTGGCAGACTATGTAATAAAACCGATTCGTTACATTAATCAAACAGCCAAACTTACAATTCATTACCTAAACCGCCATGTCATGCGTTTATTTTTATTTTTCAGCCTGTTTGCCTTTTCGGCGTATGCCCAACAGCGTTTTACGGTTAGTGGTTATATTCGCGAAAGCGGCAGCCAAGAACAATTGATTGGCGTAAACATATATTTGCCGGGCACCACTACGGGCACTACTTCCAATACCTACGGTTTTTATTCCATCACCCTTCCTGCGGCAGATTCGGTAACTTTGGCCTTTTCCTTTGTAGGTTATGGAGCAGAAATCCGTAAAATAAAACTTCGTAATAATCTTGAACTCAATATAGAACTGGCGGCTATAGGGAGACAGTTGAATGAAGTAATTGTTTCGGGAAAACGAGAAGCTGACAAAGTGAGCCAAACGCCGCAAATGAGCAAGATCGATATTCCGGTGCAACAGATAAAAAAAATTCCCGCTTTTTTAGGCGAAAAAGACGTATTACGCGTACTGCAATTGATGCCCGGTGTGCAAAAAGGTTCGGAAGGACAAACAGGCATTTATGTGCGGGGTGGCGGTCCTGACCAAAACTTAATTATTCTGGATGATGCACCTGTTTACAACGTCAGTCACTTATTTGGGTTTTTCTCAGTTTTCAATGGAGATGCTCTCAAGAGCGTGGAACTGACCAAAGGTGGCTTTCCTGCACGATTTGGTGGACGGCTTTCTTCGGTAGTAGAATTGAATATGAAAGAGGGTAATAAAGAAAAACTGCATGGTGAGGGCGGTGGTGGGCTCATTGCCAGTCGCTTAACCCTGGAAGGGCCTATTAAGAAAGCCGGCAAAGAAGTAGCCAAATCGTCCTTTTTGATCTCCGGCCGGCGTACTTATTTAGATCTGCTCGCTCGACCTATTATTGCTGCTCAAAACGATGGCAATACTATGGGAGGTTATTATTTCTATGACCTTAATGCCAAATTTAATTATGATTTTGGGCAAAAAAATAAATTGTATGCCAGCGGTTATTTCGGCCAAGATCGTTTTTTCTTTCGCGACAAAAGTACTTTATCGACCAGTGAAGGTGGACTGAATTGGGGTAATGCTACCGGTACATTGCGTTGGAATCACCTTTTCAATGAAAAACTGTTCGCCAATGCTTCTTTGATTTTCAGCAACTATAAGTTTCAGATTTATGCCAAAGAAGGAACAACGACCAATAATAGCCAAAGCCAATATGAACTTCGTTATACATCAGGGGTAAGAGATTGGGGCTTGAAATATGACATTGACTATTTTCCCAGTCCCAAGCATGCTTTAAGGTTTGGTATCTCAAGTACTTTACACCGATTTACCCCCAGTGCAGTTGTAGTTAAAGATACTGATATTGACCAATTTAAAACAGAAATTGAGGCCATCAACAATATAGAATCAGGTATTTATGCAGAAGATACCTGGAAACCTACTCGTCGGCTCAGAATGAATGCCGGGCTGCGATTGAGTCATTTTAAAGCCGAAAATCAGAGTTATGTCCGCCCGGAACCACGCATCTCGGCAGCCCTAATGCTGCGCCCCGACCTTTCATTTAAGGCATCTTATGCTCGAATGAACCAGTATATTCACTTGCTTTCCAATACAGGAATTGGATTGCCGACGGATTTGTGGGTACCAAGTACTGCCAAAATAGCGCCGCAGCAGTCAAGTCAGGTGGCCGCAGGTCTTGCCAAAGATTTTGAAAAACATGGCCTTGCCCTGACAATAGAAGGGTATTATAAAACCATGAATCATATCGTCAATTATAAAGAAGGTTCCAGTTTTTTATTGATTAATGACCCCTCAAATGCAAACAAAGCCCGTTGGGATGACAACATCACCAGTGGACGCGGTTGGTCTTATGGGACAGAAGTACTTCTTCAGAAAAAAACGGGCAAACTCTCGGGTTGGATTGGTTATACACTCTCATGGACCCAATGGCAATTTGATGAACTTAACTTTGGAAAAAAATTCTATCCTCGTTATGACCGTCGTCACGACTTATCGGTAGTGGGTATTTATGAATTTAGTCCTCGCATAACTCTTTCAGGTACATGGGTATATGGTACCGGAAATGCCCTTACGCTGCCTCAAAGTAACTATGTGGCTTACACTCATAATCTTAGTCCCCAAGTGCAATACCCACAAGGACCGATAAACTCTCAAAGCCAACCGGAAATAGTCTATCAAGTCTTTGGAAATGGGCGAAGCGTAAGCGATTATGGACCAAAAAATAGCTTTCGAGCGGAGCCTTATCACCGTTTTGATCTTAGCTTACAGTTTCATAAGAAAAAACGTTACCATGAACGGACGTGGGAATTGAGTGTTTATAATCTTTATAATCGTCGAAATCCATTTTTTTATAACCTCACTACCCGTCCCGTGTATGATGCTGCCGGAAAATTTGTAAAAAATGAGACAGCCCTGCAAAGAATCTCCATTTTTCCGATCGTGCCTACACTAAGCTATAATTTTAAATTTTAGGAGCCATGAAAAATTTATCTATAATCCTATTCATAATTATCTCAATCAGTCTTTTTTCTTGTGAAACGTTGGTAAATGACGTAGATCCTGATCGTTTGCCCCGCAGCGATAACAAACTGGTAGTGCATGGCTATTTATCGCCTCAGGATACCGTTATTTTGATCAGTGTTTATTATAGTAGTCAATTAGTTGGAGGAACAGTTAATTACTATATGGGCGGTTCGGGTCCTGCTGTATCATTTAATGATGCTGTTGTAACTCTTTCAAATCAAGGTAAAAGTATTACCATTCCTTTCGATTATAAAAGCGGCTCTTATAGTATTAAAGCTACTGAAATGCCTATTATAGTGGGACAAACCTATGACTTAAAGGTAATCAGAAACGGTGAGACAGTTGAATCATCATGTACGGTTCCTAAAGCGGTAACTATTCAGGAAATCAAACAGGATTCCGTTGATTCACGCAGTATTTTTTCGAGCAGTCCCAACTTTATTCCCCCTAAAGATTATCTCTACCGTATTGTTTGGAAAGATATCACCGGAGAGCCCAATTATTATCGCGTTGGAGGATACGCCTATCAGGTAGAAAGAATTCCGGCATCAACCGATAGATTCGAAGAACGTCCTAATATAGTGCAATTAAGTTTTAGAGAAAATAATCGTTTCGGTGATCTTTTATCAGATGAGCGGAACGACGGAATTCAATTTGTGTCTAATAATGGGATACTTCCGGGCTATTTTTCCTACAATAGAAATATTATTTATTCAACCCGACGTGTGGAATTATTCCTGCTTTCCTGCGAAAAAACCTACTACGATTATCACCGCGCTGTGCGAAGTTTCGACGATGACAATCCGTTTGCCGAGCCGTCGTTAATTCCTTCTAACATCAAAAACGGATTAGGGTGTTTTGCTGCTTACAATCGGAGTGTTGTTGTATTAAAATAGAATAAGCCCTTATCAAAGGGTAGTCATTGATCAACCTTTGACAAGGGCAATAAATGGCTATGGTTTTACCAGAACTTTCCCCCAACGGCCGGGCGAGTCGGCATGAGTAACGGCGGTTTTGATCTCATCAAGGCTATATACAGCCTCAATCGGCATTTTAACCTGTCCGGTAGAAAGTAACGTAATTACTTCCTGTGCTACTTTTTGACGAGTGCCGCTATCGACCCGGCGCATCCAATCCGTCAGCCAAAATCCCTTTAAGGTTAGTTCGCGAAAAATCATCAGGCCAAGATTTATGGTGGGGTCTTGGAGTCCCAATACTCCATATATGAGCATAATAGCGCCTCTGCCCATGCACTTTACGGCTTCGCTCGCCGTTTGGCCTCCAACACATTCCAATACTGCTCTAACACCTTCATAATTAGTGATTTGTTGAACACGTTTGGGTAGGTTTTCCTGTTCCGTATTGATAATTTCATCCACGCCGAGTGCCTTTAGTTCTTCGTTATGGTCATTTCGGCGTACAGTTCCGATGGTTTTAATATCCCGCATTTTGCAGATTTTAATCACCATCTTTCCTAACGCCGAAGCGCAGGCCGTAACCAATAGCCATTCCCCGGTTTTCACTCCTGACTCTTCCACCATCGCAACAGCTGTGAAAGGATTGACAAATAATTGGGAGGCAGTATCATCATTTATGGTATCCGGAACAGGAATCAAGGTGCGATGATTAGTGATCACGTATTCGCTCCAAGTACCGATGGCCGTAAAGCTTACGCGTGTACCGACTGCAACTTTAGCATTACTGCCCACAGATTCGACTATACCTACACCTTCAAAGCCGGCTCCTGACGGCAATTGCGGGCGAATCCCGTACAGGTTTTGCACGAACATAATATCCGAAGGATTGATCGGACTGGCCAGGACTTTTATGAGTACTTCGTCGGGGCCTGGAGTAGGTATTTCTACACTTTCTGCGTTTAAAATATCCGCAGGTTTACCATATTGATGGAATACAACTTTCTTCATGAGCGTAAAGAGATTAACTTATTTGCAGGAGAGTTTGTCAAATAGATTTCATTGTTCAATATTCGGCAATTACTTTTATATTTTTTGATTTTGTGCAATGAAACTTCTTTATACCGTTTGGTGCGTTTTTTGGTTGGTGCTTATTTTTCTGCTGTTATTTCCCGGGATGTATATTTGCCTTCAAAGAGAACAATGGAAGCCCTATGCACATTGGCTTAATCGCCTTTGGGGAAAACTGTTTTTCCCAATGGCAGGTATCCGATTGGAAATAGAATACCGTGGGCAACTTGATCCAAAACAAGCATATGTCTTTTGTGCCAATCATTTCTCTTTTCTGGATATTGCAGTAATGGGTGTGATCGTAGAACATTATTTTGCTTTTGTTGGCAAAGATGACGTCAAAAATATTCCGCTTTTTGGGTATATGTTCAGGCATTTGCACATTCAGGTCAATCGTGACAGTACTCAAAGTCGCGTATCATCGCTTAACAGAGCAATCAAAACATTGGCTCAGGGTAGAAGCATTGTTGTTTTTCCGGAAGGAGGGATCAGAACAAAACAGCCACCCCAAATGCATCGACCTTTTATGGATGGCGCATTTAAGATGGCTATTCAGCAGCAAGTACCAATTGTACCAATCAGCTTGCCGATCAATTATAAGATCTTACCCGACAAAAAACCTATTCGCATGCATCGTTATTCAATGCGAGCGATAGTCCACGAAGCAATACCGACAATCGGCTTAACCCCTCAGGATGTTGTGTCTTTACGAGACAAATGCTTTGGGGTAATAGACGACGAACTCAAAAGACATCATCCTTCCTTAAAATAAGGAAAGTAAAGAGTAGTTCGCAAACAAAAAGCAGTCAACCGTTGGCAATTATGCCATTGATTGACTGCCTGTATAGTTTTGCGAATACTCCAGAATGTTTGAAACAACGCGGTTTGACGGCGTACGTTCAAGTTTGTTCATTAGACTTTTTATCTCAAGTGTATCAAGATAAAATTCCAACAGCTCTTGGTCACCAATTAAGGCATCTTCAATGAGCGTGTTTTCTTCGTCGGTAGTTTCTTCATAAACATACCGAATTACATCATCTGGGGTAAACGTTTGTATCATATATAGGAACGCGTTTGCTGAGTTGCTTTCGCAAATTGATCAGCGCGTAACGCATTCTTCCCAAAGCCGTGTTGATACTCACTCCTGTGGCATCTGCAATTTCCTGAAAACTCATGTCTTCGTAGTGCCGCATAATGAGCACTTCCCGTTGAGGATCAGGTAATCGTTGAATCAGTTCGCGTAAGTGTTCATGCGTTTCCTGACGAATCTGGAGTGATTCAATCGAATCCTCCGAAAAGTCTAACGTATTAAACACGTTGCTCCCGTCTTCAAACACTATCTCGGGGTAGCGTTTGTCGCGCCGAAAATGGTCAATAGCCAAATTATGTGCAATTCTCAGTATCCATGGCAAAAACTTGCCCTCATCGTTATACTTACCGGATTTGAGGGTTTCGACAGCTTTTACAAAGCTATCCTGCATCAAATCCTCAGCTACGTACTGATCCTTAACAATCAAATAAATAGTGGTGTAAATCTTGGACTTGTGACGCTGAACGAGTTTTTCAAAGGCTTTTTCGTTGCCATGAGTATACAATGAAACCAGATCACTGTCGCTAACTTGGTACTTTTCCATTTTTGTATGTACAATTAGTTAACGTAAACCTTTGTTTCGATATTGTAGCCCCTCGTTGTTTTAGATGAAGAAAATTATTTTGCGTCTTATTTATGTTTCAAAGATAAAACAATAATAATTTATTGTGCAAGAGTTTGCCAAATATTTTTTAAAGTGTAAGAGAAACACCAAATTTAATTCCGAGTATTCACTTGAACTCGAAATTATTGTCTGTATTACACTTATTCAAGAAAAAATTGCACGAGTAGATCGTTTTTCAATATATAATTTTGTTGAATGAGTATTTTCTGTGTGCAAAATTACTTAATCGACCACCGTTGGAGTTCCTCTAAAGTTACTTTTCCTTCATAAATAGCTTTCCCAACAATCACGCCAAAAAGCTGCATGTCGGCTAATATTT
The DNA here is from genome assembly GCF_965279615.1 of Runella sp. NCBI lineage: Bacteria > Pseudomonadati > Bacteroidota > Cytophagia > Cytophagales > Spirosomataceae > Runella > Runella sp. Next base: position 5,058,691 of record NZ_OZ257252.1, read on the forward strand.
CAATATCTCCTAAGTTGCTGACGCCTCCGCTGGCAATAATTTTTATGTCGGGACATTGATCCTGTAAGTTTCGGTAAAGATCAAAGGAAGGGCCTTGCAGTAAACCGTCTTTGGCAACGTCCGTACTGATGGTATAGCGAGCACCTTTTTCAACCCATTTTTGTACAAAGTCATACACCCATAGATCAGTCCCTTCTTCCCAGCCACTAACGGCAACGCGTTCATTGCGGGCATCGGCTCCCAATATTATTTTATCGCCACCATAGTTGGTAAGCCATTTTTCAAATAAATCAGGATTCTTTACGGCAATACTTCCGCCTGTCACTTGCTTAGCGCCCGATTCAAAAGCCACGCGCAGATCATCTTCTGACTGAACTCCTCCGCCAAAATCAATATGAAGACTTGTTTTAGTGGCTAATGTTTCCAATACTTTCCAGTTAATTACTTTTTTGGCTTTGGCACCATCCAGATCCACAAGATGCAAACGAGTCAGTCCCGCATCTTCAAATTGCATGGCTACCTCGAGCGGATGCTCATTATATATTTGTTTTTTTTCGTAATCGCCTTGGGTCAAGCGTACGCATTTGCCTTCAATAAGGTCTATGGCAGGGATGATATGAAACATGAAATTAGTTTATAGTCCATCGACATGATGGGAGCTATGAGTGAGTTTTGGCTGCAAAACTAAGGAGTAAGTGCGGGTTTAACAATACTTCCTTATATACTCACTACCTTTGTGGGAACTTTTCATTGAGCATTTGTCATTTAGCATTGGCTATACATTTTGATAAATGTTCAATGCCTTATGTTGAATGACAATGTTATACCCGCAAGATTTAGAACAAAAATTAGGATTTGATCGCATTCGCGAGCAATTGAGTGAGTTATGTCTTAGCCCACTGGGGCGGGCGTTTGTACAGAAGATTCGCTTTTCGGACAATTTCGCCGTCATTGATAAACTCACCCGTCAAACGGCTGAGATGAAAGCCATCCTGGAAGAGTCGACAGGGGAGTTTCCTTCTCAAAATTACTTGGATGCTACACCTGCACTCGACAAAATGCGGGTTGAAGGAATGCTGTTATCTTTGGATGAATTCTTTGATTTAAAACTTTCTCTCCGCACTATTCGCCAAGTATTGAAATTTTTAGCCGATCAGGAAGAAGGGCGCTTCCCTTTTTTAACAGAATTGGCAGGCAATGTAAAAGTAGAAAAATCGGTCAGCGATGCTATTGACCGCATTATTGATGACCGTGGACAAATCCGTGACAATGCTTCACCCGAATTGGCCGATATCCGTCGTCGATTGATCTCAGAAGCGGCCGGTGTGCGTAAAAAATTGGACTCAATGCTAAAACACGCCAAAAGCAGTGGCTGGGTGGGCGACGATGTATCATTGACAGTACGCAATGGGAGAATGGTAATTCCTATTTCGGCCGAGCATAAGCGAAAATTGAAAGGCTTTGTGCACGATGAATCTTCCACGGGGCAAACATTATTTATTGAACCTGCCGATGTATTGGATGCCAATAATGAAATCAAAGAGTTAGAATATGCCGAGCGCCGGGAAATTAACCGTATTTTGATTCAATTGGCAAATCAGATTCGCCCGCATTTAGCAGACCTGCAGAAAGCCTGTCAGTTTTTGGGGATGGTGGATTTTATTCGGGCCAAAGCGAAATTTGCGTCAATGTTGGGAGCCGTCAATCCTGCCTTTGTGAATCAACCGGTGATTGACTGGCGCATGGCTCGGCATCCATTATTATACCTTTCATTTCAGAAACAAGGACGGAAGGTGGTTCCGCTAACGATTGAACTTCGCCAAAATCAGCGGATTCTGGTCATTTCGGGGCCCAATGCAGGAGGTAAATCGGTTGCTTTGAAAACAATCGGTTTGACACAGTACATGCTTCAATGCGGTTTGCTGGTGGCGATGCGTGAAGACTCGACGGTAGGTTTGTTTCAGAATTTATTCATTGATATTGGTGATGAACAAAGCCTGGACAATGATTTGAGTACGTACAGCAGCCACCTGACGAATATGCGCCATTTCCTACAATTTGCTCATAAGCGTACCTTGTTTTTGATAGATGAATTCGGAACGGGAACGGAGCCAAGTTTGGGCGGTGCCGTTGCAGAAGCCATCTTGGAAGATCTGACTAAATCGGGTGCATATGGTGTGATCAACACGCACTACACGAATTTGAAAACCTACGCTGACAAAACGCAGGGATTAGTCAATGGTGCGATGCGCTACGATGGAGAGCATCTTGAGCCGATATATGAATTAGAGATAGGTAAACCGGGAAGCAGTTTTGCGTTTGAGATCGCGACGAAAATAGGCCTTCCCAAAGCAGTCATTGAGCGAGCCAAAGGTAAATTGGGGACGCAACAGGTCAATTTCGAAAAGCTGTTGAAGGAGTTGGATATTGAGAAGAAAGTGTTTTCGGAAAAGAACATTGAAATCGGAATTAAGGAACGAAAACTGGCTCAACAGTTAGTTGAAACAACCGCCTTGCAAACACGCTTGGACAATGACCAAAAGAAAATCATCAACGATGCCAAACAAAAAGCCAAACAATTGTTGGCCACCGCCAATCAACGTATCGAAACTACGATTCGCGAGATAAAAGAAAACAAAGCAGAGCGTGATACAACAAAACTAATACGACAGGAACTGGAGCAGTTTGAAAAACAGGAACTGAAAATTGAACCCGTCGCGGAGCCTGAGCGCGAAGAATTCATTCCCGAAGGCGGCGAAATCTCGGTGGGAAGCTTTGTGCGTATCAAAGGACAGGCTACGGTGGGTGAAGTGTTGGCGATGAAGGGCAAAGACATTGAAATTCGAATCGGAGATTTAAAGTCCAACGTGAAATTGAACCGATTGGAAAAAGTCTCCAAAAAAGCCTTTAAAGAAGCGACGGGAGAGAAGGGAGCAGGCCCGAGAACCGGCGTGGGAGGGATTGACATCAATGAAAAAATGATGAATTTTAGCTTCAATCTGGACATTAGAGGCAAGCGTGGAGAGGAAGCGATGGTGGAATTGGATGATTTTCTCAACAATGCGTTGATGCTTGGCTACGACGAATTACGCATTGTACATGGAAAAGGGGATGGTATTCTTCGCCAATTGGTCCGTAACCATCTTAAATCGTATAAACAGGTAGGAAAAATGCAGGATGAGCATCCGGATCGCGGAGGGGCAGGGGTTACGATAGTGCAAATGAAATAAAGATTGGGTAAATTGCATTTGCTGTTTACCCAATCCTTAATCTACATGCCCTTTTTTCAGGATTCACTCGCTATTTTGGCGGTATTGATGGTCAATATTGTCATTTCGGAAAAATTGGCGAAACTGCCGTATCTGCGCCACATGGGTACGGCACTCATTGTGATCATTTTAACGGCAATCACGTCCAATATAGGTTTGATTCCTGCTTCTACCAATTCACCTCCGATATACGACGGGATTTTTACCTATCTCGCGCCCATTTCTATCTTTTATCTATTGCTGACGGTCAATCTTAAAGGGCTTCAAAAGGCGGGCGCGCCTATGGTTTTTAGTTTTTTTCTGGGAACGGCGGGAACAATGGCGGGAGTTTTGGCAGGAATGTGGGCGATTGAAGGACCTAAAGGATTTGGCGAATTTTATTATGCTTTGGGCGGAATGTTTACGGGGACATACATTGGCGGGAGTACTAATTTCAACGCATTGGCCCTTCATTATGAAGTCAATAAGGAAGGAAATATTTATGCAGCGGCAGTAGCGGTAGATAATATTCTGACGGCTTTATGGATGGTGGCTACGTTGTTGTTGCCTCAGCTGCTTAACCGCTACTTTCCGCGCCGCATCGTTTATAATCATACGGCAGAAGAGGCACATCAGTTTGAAAAAGAAGCATCTGCTCAGGTAAGCGATGTTGAAACCTTCAATCCACAGGATTTGGCAGTTTTGGTAGGACTGGGAGCCTTGGGATTATATGTTTCAAAGTACTTGGGAACGTTGTTGCCACAGGTTCCTCAGATCCTTATTTTAACTACTTTGGCTTTGGTGCTGGCGCAACTTCCGGTGGTGCAGCGTTTGCGTGGAATGAAGGTTTTAGCCATGTTTTGTATTTATCTGTTTTTGGCGGTTATCGGTGCTTTCTGTGATATTGAGGCGTTGCTCAAGGATGGACCTTTGGCAATAAGTATGGTTGTTTTTGTAGGTACATTAATTGTTGTGCATGCTGCTGTTATCTTTGGAATCGGGGCATTAATAAAGCAGGATTGGGATATATTATCCATTGCTTCACAGGCAAATATTGGCGGTTCGGCTTCCGCTTTGGCATTGTCAAAAAGCCTCAATCGCCCGGACTTGTACTTGCCCGGGATTTTGGTGGGGGCGCTCGGAAATGCCATCGGAACCTACTGCGGATTAGTGGTAGCAGAGTATTTAAAAACGGTATCTTGGTAAGATCTTAAACGTACATTAATGCAGGGATCGATCGGCGTATTTGATTCGGGCTACGGAGGCCTCACGATTTTAAAAGAGTTGGTGAAACAATTGCCACAATATGATTATTTATATCTGGGAGATAATGCGCGCGCGCCTTATGGAACACGCTCCTTCGACACGGTGTATAATTATACCCTTGAGTGCGTCAAACATCTTTTCTCGAAAGGATGTCATTTGGTAGTATTGGCGTGTAATACAGCTTCTGCCAAAGCATTACGGAATATTCAGCAGCTTGATCTGCCGCATATCGCTCCGGAACGGCGCGTTTTAGGCGTCATTCGTCCTACGACGGAAGTGGTTGGAACATTCACCCATACGCAACACATTGGCATTTTTGCCACGGCAGGTACGGTCTTGTCAGAGTCATATTTAGTGGAAATAGAAAAGTTTTTCCCCAACATGAACGTGGTGCAGGAAGCGTGTCCGATGTGGGTGCCGTTGATCGAAAATGGCGAATTTGACAACGAAGGCGCAGATTATTTTGTCAAAAAACACGTTGAGCATTTACTGGCTCAATCGCCCGACATTGATGCCGTGTTGCTGGGTTGTACGCATTATCCATTGTTAATTAACAAGATACGGCAATTTTTGCCTGCACATATTCGAATTATCAATCAAGCTGAAATTGTTGCCCACAGTTTTGCGGATTACCTTCATCGTCATCCCGAAATTGAGGCTAAATGCAGTAAAAATGGTCAAAGAACCTTCTATACGACCGATTCTACCGAAGCTTTTGACCGCCAATCTGCTGTTTTTTTCGGTCAGGAAGTGAAAAGCCTGCATCAGGATTTAGGCAAATAGATGGAACGCTGATTGTTATGATTTTATGATTTGTTATGTAAAACATAATCTATCTTGATGTCTTAACAATCAGCGTTCTATGCAATTATTCTTCAGCCAAAGTCCGTGATAAGTTGATACGGTAAATGCCCAATGAAGGAATAGCCGCCGCTAAAATACCGATCAAAATAGCTCCGACCAACAACCATATCTCTTCGGGAAGAAGGCTGAAATCAGCAAAAGAATAATGATAATCAGTCTCAGCAGCGCGGCTAAACAGCCATAAACCCACTCGGCTCATCAACACCCCTGCGCCATAGCCAACCAATGCCAACATAATTCCTTCCAACAACAGCATTACAAACAACTTGGTACGTGTTGCGCCCATAGAAAGCATTAACGCCATTTCATATTTACGTTCTTTCAACGAATTGTAAAGGGAAATAAAAACACTTACCCCTGCTATAAGTATGATAATGAGCGCAATAGCGCGTAACGTGTCAATGCCTATTCCCAACAATGAAAACAAGCGATTGATCTCAAAAGCCACCGAAGCCGCCTGCATTTTGGTATTTTCATTGATAAAACGAGGCAAAGCCACCATTCCCATTGGATTGCGGAATTTTACCAACAAACTCGTAATTTCCTGACTTGGGTCATCGGTTTGGGTGGAGTCGCCGCCTGTGAGTAGATCGGTTACGTTTGCTCTTTGGCCCGGTGCTTCGGCGTGTTCATGAATGGACCATACACTCGAAATATCGGTCAAAATGAGTTGGTCTATGACAGAATTGTTGGTTTCAAAAATGCCGACCACTTTGTATTTTTTGTTACCGTGTACATCGTCCATATTGTCAAAACCGTGTGCACCGGCAAAAACGTCGCCGATTTTCAAGCCCGTTACACTGGCTGCTTTTGCGCCGACGGTTGCTTCCATTGTAGTGGCAAAGAGCCTGCCTTCTTTGACTTTGGCTTCAAAATGATTAGGATATTTGGGATTGGTTCCTACAATTCGGTAAGACATATAATTGTCTCCCATCGCCAGCGGAATGGCCGTTTTGACCAATGGATTTTTCATAACCCGTTGCGCTTCGTCAAGCGAAACGTTGCCCGTTGGAGAATCAATCTGGTAGATACTTGATAAAATCAATTGCAGTGGACTTCCTTTAGCACCCACCACCATGTCGATGCCTTTGATATTACGCCGAAATTGTTCGTCCAATTGCTTATTCAATAACAACAACATCGAAATGATCCCTATTCCAAGCGTCATCAGGAGCGCACTTAGGAAACTGTTCAGCTTTTTATCTTTAAGATTGGCCCAACTTATTTTGAAAAGATTCATCGGTGGTATTGTTAAATGAGTATTGGCTTCCAAAATTAAGCACATATCCATTGATACGCATTAGGGAAGCGACTTATTTTCTCATTTAGTCAGATTAATTGATGTATATCAGTGACTTACTTTGATATTTATCATCATTTAGATTTTGCCGGGGCAGTACATTTAACTATCATTTTTTACTTAACCGATGTACTGTAATGAAAAAAATATTAGTTCCAACGGATTTTTCCGGCTTTGCGCACAACGCGCTGGAAGTGGCAGCGGATTTGGCTTTGAAAACGAATGCCGAAATTATGTTGCTTCATGCCAATGAAAAGATGGTAATGGCAACACCGATGGCAGAGTATTATTTGTACGACAAAGCCATCGAAGATGAGTATTTGGATATGGTAACTGAAAGCTTAAAAAAGACACTGATCGAAATTGCCGAAAATGGAAAATTCGCCGGAATAAAGATTCGGACGGCAGTCATTGGCGGCCCGATGGTAAGTGTGATCGAAGATTTCGTGAAAGACCATGCGATTGATTTAGTGGTAATGGGAACGCGTGGGGTGTCGGGCATAGAAGAGTTTCTTGTGGGTTCTAACACAGAAAAAGTAATCCGGCGCGTGAAATGCCCTGTTTTAGCGGTTCCTAACCTGCCTGCTTCGTTCGATAAGATTGTGTTTCCAACTACGTTAAAAGAAGATCAAATTGCTGCGTTTACCGCATTTGCTTCATTGCAAAGCGTTTTCGTAGGGGAAGTATCTCTGCTCTATATTAATGATCCGGGCCATTTTAAGAACACCGAAGCGATGGAAGCCCAAAAGGCGTTTTTAGTGAAAGAGTCAGGGCTGAAAAATGCAACGTTATTTGTTTCGGATACCGAAGTATTCAATGAAGAAGATGCTATTCTGGACTTTGCTCACCGGAATAAAGCAGACCTGATCGTGATGGCAACGCACCAACGCCGAGGCCTGGCCCACTTCTTCATGGGCAGTATGACGGAAGATACGGCCAATCATTCCGATATTCCGGTACTCAGTTTGAGTATCAGGTAGATTTTCAGGGTAAACTTACTTCAACCGGGCGGTTGCCGTGGGTAAGGGGAAGAGATAAGAAAAAGGTTGTTCCTGTTCCTTCTTCCGTTTCAAACCAGATGGTACCGCCCGCATGTTCTACGCCGCGCTTGGCAATGGCGAGCCCTAAACCTGAGCCATCCTGTTTGGTACTGAAATTGGGTAAGAAAACTTTTGGACGAATGGCTTCGGGGATACCGTTTCCGTTGTCCTGAACTTCAATATAAACATTGCCTTCATCGGTACGCAAACGAAGGAGAATTTCCGGACGGCGGCCCGACGGGACTGATTGAATTCCGTTAATGATCAGATTCGTAATGATACGGCCAATGAGCTGTCGGTCACCGATTACGTTCACTCTACGGGTTTGAATATCCCTGCGAAGGGTGATTTTAGTATCGTCGGCATATAAGTCAGCGGCTTTATTGAGTACCGAGGAAATCTCAAAAAGCTCGTTTTTAGGAAGCGGCATTTTGGCAAAATCCGAGAACGATGTGGCAATGTCGCTGATGTTATCAATTTGGTCGATCAACGATTCAAACGTACGCTTTATGCGTTCGTTTTGGGGCAAATTAGGCGGCAGATCGCGCAGCATGGTTCGCTGAAGTTGCTGGATCGTGAGTTTCATCGGTGTCAATGGGTTCTTGATCTCGTGCGCTACCTGTTTCGCCATTTCACGCCATGCCGATTGTTTTTCGTTTTTAGCAAGTTCCTGTTTACTATCATCCAACTTTTTCAACATCTGGTTATAAGAACCTACCAGCACCCCGATCTCATCGTCCGATTTCCAATTGACCGGTTCGTTCAGTTGGTGGAGATTAATTCTCCGTATCTTCTGCGTCAGGAGTCGTAAAGGAATCGTTAACAAATTGGAAGCCCAATAGGAAATGGCCAAAAACAAGAGGAACATGATGGCAAAAACGCTCAGTATTGTTGAGATCACTTCAATGATCTGCCGATCAAGCTCCGGTTTTGAATCAAAATACGGGATGCTTAAAATCCCTAAAGGCTTACCGGTATTACTTGCCCTGACCGTCACATACGCGGTTCGGTATTGTTTTTTACCAAGTGATTCATCCAGCAAAACCTCATTTTCACGGTCTTGAAGTAAATGGATATACGCTTCAGGATTCAACCATTTTGACAGAAGTTTGCTTTCATAAATGAGCGGCTCCGTCGTAATGGAAAGGTTTCCTTCTTCGTTGAAGAAATTAATATCAACGTTGGCATCGCGGGCAATTTTTTCCAATTCCTGCACCATTGCTTCCTGACTCCTTCTTCCGCTCATATATTCTGCCAGGTACGGAGCAAAGTTGTTACCGATGTTTTTGGTGCTTGTCAGGTAGCTGTTTTCCTGATTACTGTTGTAATTGGCCGTAATTACCTGCAATGTTATTAACACAATCAGCAACAGCGGTGTAAAAAATGCAACGTTGAGCAGAATTTGAATTTTGGTTGTATAACTGATCTTTAAGCGTCTTAAACCGTATTTCAACGCATAAACAGCAATGATACAAATGACGTATAAAACCAAAATCAGATACAAAAACGAAAAATTTGAAATAAGACTTTTAAGAGGATATGATTTGGAAGATACGATCATATACCGCTTATTTTTGTCGCGATTTCCTACATGTTTGTAGTCATAAAGTTGGATTCCGCGCTCAAACAAAACAGGATTATCCAGTTCTGTTTGCGGCATTTTTCGGTCATAATTATAGCTTCCGGAGCTATAAATGAGGTTTTTGTGAGTGTCATAAACAGCATAGCTATATTGACGTGTTTCAGGGGCCTGTACAAATTTTTTGTCCATTAACAACTCCGGATACACATTTCGGGGTTGATCTTCGCGAGGGTTAAGATTAAGCACGACGCGGCCAACCAAGACCGAATCTTTGTAAATATCAATCAAACTCAAATATTGTTTTCTGAAATCATTGACCAGATCGTTGATAAAATAAAGCGAAGCATACTTGGTTTGGTATTTTTGCTGCCGATAGAATTTGGTATAATTGTCAAATGTTTCTTTTGAAATAGATGTATCTAAAGGCTGTCCATCTGCCTGAAAAGACACGACTTCAATGTCGTATTTATCAAAATATTTGTCTAAGTGAATACTCTTCACCATTTGTTGGATTCGCTCTCTTGACAGGATGGTATCGCTGATAAAAGAATTCTGGATTTCAGCGTCTTTGCTTATGGATTCTTTGGCACGATCCAACAAATATTCTCCTAAGTCATCATTCTCGGCAATGATTTTTTCGCCAAATTCTTTTTTGTTGGTAATGTCTTTTTGCTCTTCTTCATTGTATACCACATACGTAGTCACAACGGCCCAAAAGAAGGCTCCCATGAAGTAGTAAATGGTGGTGCGATAGCGGAAAGTATAAAGAATACGTGGAAACCGTGAAAAATACAGCAACAGAAAGTAAATGGCGTGAATTCCGAAAATCCATTTTAATTCTGTTTTTAACACAAAAAGCACTGCCGTTATTATAATTGCGCTAACCGCAAAAGTCAGCACACCAAACAGTTTTTGAGGATTAAGCCGAATAAACAACCCCACCAATAAATGCGTACAAAGAAAGTAAATACTTGAGATGAGAATGAAGATGATTAAACACGCTATTTTAAGGATTGAAAAAGAAATACTCAGTGTAATATCAAGCGTGAACTGTGATTTTTCATAAATATTGGTCAATTCCAACAGACTGACATAAAACACTCCAAAGCTTAGTGCAATAAAGACAAATGATAAAACAGGCCGAACTTTTTTGGAGGTATTGACTAAGAAAAGATAGGTCTTGGAACGAAAGTAAAAATCAGCTACATAAAGTGATAAAATAAAGCAGACAACACAATTGAGCAGCAAATCGCCAAGGGAGGGTGCAATAGGCGAAGAGGCGTAGAATTTAGGGTTGAACAGATCGGTTTCGGAAAATAAGAACGGAATGCCAAAATACAGCATTCCCGCTCGAAGTAAGAATAAATAGACCGTTAACAGCAAAAAAGCCTGCTCATACCGCTTCTGCCTGCTTAAAGTAATAACCCATTTAAAAATATAAATTCCGAACAAAACTGCCGCCAATACACCCCAGGTAATGGTGTTGACGGGCGTGGTTTGATTGCGGTACGATTCAAATTTGGGCGGGACGATAGAAAACAAAAAGCGATTCTGATTGTCCAGTACGTTTTGGTAAGCAGGGCCGACATTGGTTGAGATCTGTTCAGGATCTACTGTAAAAAGATTAGTATTGTAGCCCGATTGCAGGTAGTTGTTTTCATTCTTATAATACCGATACAAATTAATGACAGAAACAATATCAATTCGGCCATTGGGGCGAGTGTATTGCCGGCGGCTGACCAAATACTTACTTTGGTCAAAGGTAACCATCTGGGTTTCAGATATTTTACGAATCGACTCGTAGTCAGGGATGAATCGATAATCTGACCAGAAGATCAGGCGACCATTTTGGTATACATAATAAGGATATTTTGTAGATTGACGAAGATCGGAAAATTGGGTGTTTGTGTTTTGTGATACCAAGCCCGTGATTCGTTCCAATTCTCCCTGCGATACCGAAAGCTCCTGACGGATACGCTCTTTGACGGCCGAAAAATAGGTTTCTTCTGCTGCTCCCAAAGCTCCTCTTTCAAAGAAAAAGAATGACAATAACGCCAGTAATAACGAAGCTGAAGCCAGAATGACCAGAATATGTCTGCTAATTTTCTGCACGAAAGTCCAAAGAGTGATTGTGTCGTTTTATAAATACAGACCTAAAATCGTGCCAAAAGTTAGTGTTGCCTGCATAAGTGTTTTTGTGAGTTGCCAAATAAATCAAGTATTTCACCAATATAAAGGGCTATTTTACCAACGTAAACCCCGCTCCTCCTTCGGTCTCTTCGTAGTCTACTTCTGTACCAATGACGTACATTAAGTGACGTTTATCAATAATGACCTTTATGGCTTCGATTATATATACCTGATCGTTTTCGGTGGGCAGGTCAAAGCCCAATAAAAACTGGGCACCGCAGCCACCGCCTTTCATTCCCACCCTTAATCCATACGTATCGGGGATCTTATTAATGCGTAACGTATCTACGATCTCTTGATGGGCAATGGCCGAAATTCTGATAGGATTGGCAGGTATCATGGTACTTTTAAACGTTAATCCGCGAAAGTACGTACTATTTTGACGACAGTTTGCGTTCTTTGCGGAGACTCTTGAATAGTAAACCAACAATAAACGAATGGAAATTGTCACCGACCTATTGAAAATTTTGCTTCCTTCAGCATTGGTATTGTATGCTATGTATTTGACTGTGGCTACTTTTCTGAAAAAACAATTTGTAGATAAACAACTTGAAAATCGAAGTAAAAAAGTAGAAATAACCCTGCCGATTCGTCTTCAGGCCTATGAGCGGATGTGTCTTTTTCTGGAACGAATCAGCCCTAATAATCTTATTATCCGTTTGAACGGCTCGGCTACACAAGCCATTGAATTTCAGCAAATTTTAATGTGCGAAGTACGGGAAGAATTCAACCACAATCTTTCGCAACAGGTCTACATGAGTCACGAAGCATGGGAACAGGTACGGGCGGCTCAACAGGAAGTGATTACGCTTATCAATCAAGCAGCTTCCGAGATTGCTTCTGATGCGGCACCGTTAGAGTTATCAAAAAAGATTTTTGAGAAAATCATCAAAGAAAATCGTAATCCTACGGCTTTGGCGCTCAGGACGATCAAAGACGAAATTCAGCAGGAATTTATGTAATTATATACAAAGGAGTTATTTACTGACCCATAATTTTTGGGTCACTCGTGCCCGGCCGGTAGGATTGGTATAGGTAACAAAATAAAGGCCTGTCTGCAACTCGCGTTGAGGTTTGATCGTCAAACTATTGCCGTTGTTTGCCTGAATTTCAAAGGGAACTTCCTGTCCAAGCAAAGTATATAAACGAAGGCCATCCAATTCAAGATTATCAAATTGTAGTTTTATCGTTTGTCCATCGGAAGGGTTTGGATAAATGACAAATCGTGAGGCTGCAGTTTGAGGACTGACGGCAATTATTTTTGAATATTCAGCCGCGCGGTCTTTATCAACTTGTTTTAAGCGATAATAATTGACACCCGGCAGAGGAGCTTCGTCTAAAAAACTATATTCTTTTCGCTCTTTTGAATCTCCCGCCGAAGTTAGGCGGCCCAACGGCGTAAATTCTTTAAGATCAGTACTGCGTTCTACCTGAAAATAATCGCTGTTGGATTCGGTAGCGGTAGCCCAATTCAGACGTACGCGGTCATTTTCCGCTTTGCCTCGGAAATAAAGAAGCTCAACAGGTACAATACTCGCCCACGATAGATTTGTTAAAAAAATACTTTGAGAAGTGGTGGCTCCACTCCGAACTAAATCGCCGCTACCGAAAGTAAGCGTTACTTTTTTGATGCCGGCGTTGGGAAATGAGACATTGGAGCGTGTACTGTCCAACGGATCTGAATTAAAGCCGGATAAGAATTTCAAAAAAGGCTCAGTTCCGTTTGATAAGTAGGCAAAACCGAGGTTGTAGGTAATAGTTGGTGTGACGCCATTTCCGTTATCATCATAACCGCCGATCAGAACGCGATCCTGATAGTTACTGAAACTTTGTTCGCGGTCTATTCCAAGAATGCCGAAAGATAAATTAGTGACAGGCTCGCTGAACGTAAATGTAATACGAACGGCATCTGTACGAATTCCCAATGCAATGTTTAGCCACAGTCCGCGAGCATCATTACGGGGAGTATTGTTATTAAAACGATTGACGTTGCCTTCAACTGTAGCTGTAACAGTAACCTGAGGGTTGCCAACATTATTAAAAGTCTGTAACAAGGCACCGTCGGGTGCCCAAGGTGTGATGTCCGTATTGGAGGAAAGGTCAATAAATCCCTGTCCAAATGTGAATGTGGAATAGAAAATGGCCAGCAGTGTAAAAAGTCTCCTCATACCGTGAAAACGATTATGCATAATACTTTCTTATTTAATTATAGAATATATACGCAATAAACGAAACAAAGATAGACAAACTTTGCAAAAAAGCATCTTTGGGCTAAAGAGGAATTTTTGTTGCCGGCCATTTACTTTATTTACAATTCATTGGCCATTTCAATGGCTTTGCGAAGGGCAGCGAGCTTATTATGAACCTCCTGCATTTCCGAAGCAATGTTTGACTTGGCTACTACGCCCATTCCTGCCTGATAAAACAACGTATTGTTTTTACTTAAGAACGTCCTGATCGTAATACAGTGATTAAAATCGCCGCTGAAACTGATATGACCCAAAGCTCCTCCGTAAATACTTCTATTGGTAGTTTCGAGCCGATTAATGAGGGTCATAGCGTTATGTTTCGGAGCACCGGAAAGCGTTCCGGCCGGAAATGTGTCGGCTACCAATTGCAATGGATTCACGCCGGCACTCATCTTGCCCGTAACTTTTGAAACCAAATGGATCACGTGTGAGAAAAACTGCGCTTCTTTATACGTTTCCACTTTTACTACATCACAACTCCGACTCAGGTCATTGCGGGCTAAATCTACCAACATTACGTGTTCGGCCGTTTCTTTGGGGTCAGCGGCTAATTGGCGTGCCAATTCTGCGTCTTTTTCATCGTCTCCGGTGCGGCGGAACGTGCCCGCAATGGGGTGAATTTCGGCGTGGCCGTTTTTGATAAAAATCTGTTTTTCGGGCGATGATCCAAAAACCTTATAATTGCCGAAGTCAAAGTAAAAAAGATAGGGTGAAGGATTGACGGAGCGCAAAGCACGGTACACATTGAATTCATCGCCTTCAAATTTTTTGCTGAAACGCCGTGAAGGTACAATTTGAAATACATCGCCGCGCAGACAGTGATTAATGCATTGCTGAATCGTACCCGCCATTTGTTCATCGGTCACATTGCTTTCTTCAGTGTCACCGGCACGAAAACGGAACGTTGCCATTTTGGGTGCCTTGATGATCATTTCCAACGAATCAAGGTCCATGCCCATGCTTTTGCTATGATTGGAGTCTTGCCTCGTAACGCCATAATCATGTTCAAAAAGGTACACTTCGTCTTTGAAATGATTGAACGCGATCACAAAACGATAAATGCGGTATACCATTTGCGGGATGGCATTGTCGGGCGTTTTTTCCTGAATTTCAATGTCTTCAAAATACTCTACCGAATCGTAGGTGATGTGCCCGAATAGTCCTCCGTTGATAAATGGGTGCTCGTTTTTTGGGGCATCAAAACGTTGAATAAAATCCCGCAGCGTTTGCATCGCATGCTTCCGATAAGGCAAACGAAACGAATCTTCAGAGCCATCAGGGAAGCACTGTTTAACAACATCTTCGTCCAATACAAATGAAGCAACGGGGTCGCAGGCGATGACACTGAAACCGTGTTCCATGCCGTGGTATTCGGCACTTTCGAGCATAACGGTGTAAGGGAATTTGTCGCGAAGTTTAAGATAAACTCCAACGGGAGTAAGCATATCTCCCAGTAATTTGCGGCTTTGGGTGGTGATCTTGAAAGTGGTTTCGGTCGTTGTCATTACCTTATTTTTCGGTTGAATTAGGAATCAGGTTCGAATGTTGAAAATAAAAAAAGCTCGCTGTATGATGAACAGCGAGCTTTTTAGAATAAAAAATAAGCATAGCATTACGTGTTCATCTTTCTCAAAGAAGAACGCCACCACCACGCGCTATTTTTTACGTTTAAAATCATGTTGCAAAATTACAATCGGGATTTATAAATCCAAATTTTTATTTTTTCTTGTACAAATTGTAAATAACGGATACTTGCAGTGTCTTGTTGGAAAGGGTCTCCGTCTTAGAAGTTGATAAATTGGTAAAACCATGAATGTACCGAACATTCAGGCTGAAATCTTCCCCCATATCCATAAAATCGAAGCGTAAGCCTGAGCCTAAACTAAATTCATTTTTACGTAGAGGAACGACACTTTTAAGGGTGCTGAGGGCGTAACTGAATTCCGGGGCAACTTCAAACGTAAGGCCTTCGGTGATGATGTATCCCACTACCGGTACAAAACTCGCATAGTTGAAATTGTTGCGTATTACTGCCGTTTCACTTTTGAAAGTTCCGCCGCGTACAGAGAGTTGCACTTCCGGTTGGAAAGCCCATTTTTTTGTTCGCATACGATAAAACACGCCTAAATTGGGGTGGGATTGCGCTTTTAGGTTATAAATAAAGTTGGGGGAATAGGTGCTGCGGGCAACATTCAGTCCTAAGCGCAGTCCTAAATGGGGTTTCATGTAAACTGTTTGTGCTTGTGCTCCCAACGAGACAATCACTAAAAGAAGAAGTAATCTAAGTTTCAAATTCATGATACAATTCTAAAAGTTGGTTTGCAGTGGCTTTCAAAGTCACTTGGTTGTTTCTGTGTCAACCACACTGTTTATTTTGGGTAATTGTTATTTTCAGTTCCTGTGGAGTTAAAGGGGAATAGGGTAAATGACCTTTACGATTTTAGGTGTTTTACTTCTGCTTTAGCTGTGGATGGACGGACGGGTCGTCCGTACCACATATATCGTCTAATTTAATCTCGGATCAGTAGGGTAATGTGACTTAACGCGATATTCTCCACCCATTTTCCGTAAAACCGCCCTCCAAAATTGATCGACCGGCGTATCGAATATAAATCCGGCATCAGTATTGGATACGATCCAGGCGTTTTTACTGAGTTCATCATCAAGCTGCCCTGCCGACCAACCCGAATAACCAATGAAAAAACGCAAATCCCGCTCGGTTATTTTGCCAACATTGAGTAGGCTCGTAATTTGTTCAAAATCACCACTCCAATACAAATTTTCACCTACGGGAACAGCGTCTTCCAGAAAAGGTAATCGGTGAAGAAAATGTAAAGTATTCTGTTCTACCGGTCCACCCAAATAGAGAGGCATATTGTTCACAACGGGTTCTTTGAGGACATCGTTGAGGTGCAGGTTGGTTGTTTGATTAAAAACCAAACCAAAGGTCCCGTTTTCGTTATGCTCACACAAAAATACGACGCTCCGCTCAAAATTGGGGTCTCCCAAAAATGGCTCGGCAATCAGCAATTTTCCTTTGGCGGGTTTTAGCGGGGGCATTTTGTAATGATTCAGCGTCTCTTTTAGGGAGATAACGAAATAAAAGTCAAAAATAGTGGATTTTCAAGAACAAATGAGCACAGGAAGATCAAACAGTTTCCAATTTTTGTTCTTTAAAGGCAGGGCGGGGTCTGATATTTAAGAGATGGAACATATCTTGGTCGGCATCAACGCTCGAATTGGGAGTCGTCAGTAATTTATCGCCTGCAAAAATAGAGTTAGCCCCCGCCATAAAACAAAGCGCCTGCTCTTCCATTGTCATATTGACGCGGCCTGCCGAGAGTCGAACCATTGCTTTGGGCATGAGAATACGAGCCGTGGCGATCATCCGGATCATGTCCCAAACAGATACGCGCTTTTGATGCTCCAACGGTGTGCCTTCTACCGCTACGAGCGCGTTCACCGGCACTGACTCAGGTGGTTGAGGGAGCGACGCCAAGGTATACAGCATTGCAATGCGGTCATCATGCGTTTCTCCCATGCCTATAATGCCACCCGCGCAAGCTGAAATCCCCGCTTTCTGAACATGATGGATGGTTTGAAGTCGGTCATCGTAGGTACGGGTAGAAATAATATCGCCGTAAAATTCTTCGCTGGTGTCCAAGTTATGATTGTAGGCGTAAAGCCCTGCATCTTTGAGTTTCTCGGCCTGTGTTTCGGTCAGCATTCCCAGGGTGCAACAAACTTCCATGTCTAATCGGTTAACGCCTTTGACCATTTCCAATACATTGTCAAAGTCGCGGTTATCGCGTACTTCGCGCCAAGCAGCACCCATGCAAAAACGCGTACTTCCGGCTTCTTTGGCACGTTTGGCGGCGGCCAATACTTCTTCCACAGGCATTAATTTGTGGGTTTGCACTCCCGTATGGTAACGTGCGGCCTGTGGGCAGTAGGCACAATCTTCGGGACAACCACCTGTTTTAACAGAAAGTAACGTACACACCTGCACTTCCTGAGGGTCGTGGTGTTGGCGATGAACCGTAGCGGCTTGGTAGATCAATTCCAATAACGGTGATTCGTAAATTTCGCGTACCGCGTCTTTTGATAACGTAGGTGTCAACATATTCAATGGCTTTAAATAGGCAGCAAATCTGTGAAAAAATAAGTAGAAGTCAGCGCTTCTCCCGCTGCATTTTGGAAATGATAGGTTTTCTCTACCGTCTCTCCTTTTTGAAAATCAATGGGTTGCGCAAAATAAGGCGCCTCAAAAACGAAGGTGTGAAATTCGCCGTTTTCGCCGCAAGGGTCGATTGTTTGGGGTAAGTCTCTGACAAAATCACGATCCAGGATTCGACCGCAAAAAGATTTATCCAATAGATTTCCATTTACGCTGACCACGATAGTTTTGAAACCTAACTCCCAAAACTCTTCCAATAGTTCAAGCGAAGGGCGTTTCCAGAGTGGAAAAATGCCTTGCATTCCTAGTTGATTCAGTTGGTTTTCGCGGTAAATCCGCAAATCTTCCAGAAAAATATCACCGAAGATGGATTTCTCAATGCCTGCCTTAGCCAATGGTTGAAGTATTTCGGCCATGCGGCTCCGGTATTCTTCCATAGAAGTAGTTTCGGGAAGACGCAGTTTGAGCAACTCAATGCCAAGGTGTTGGGCCTGTTGGTCAAGTAATTCCTCTCGTACGCCGTGCATCGAAACCCGTCGAAAGGAATCATTAAGGGAAGTCAGGAGGTAACGAACGTCATAGCTTTTATTTTGCAAACTATGATAAAGCGCCAACGCCGAATCTTTTCCTCCCGACCAATTCATTAAGGCCTGCTGCATTATTCGGCAAAAGCAAGTTTTGGAAAACGAACTTTGAGTAATTCAAATCCGCCAAACAGCAGGGCGCTGTAAGCCAACGTTCCTGCCAGGAAATTACGCATGAACGGAAATCCTTGGGTTAAGCATTGGACAAAGCCGGCCCAATCACGCGTAAGTGGCAATCCGGTGCGCAGGTCGGTGCCGCCGCTGAGCCACACGCTGCTATCTGACAACATCCAATGAGATAATGTGGCAACGATGGCGGCAAGAACAATGTTTTTCACATTGATTTTCTTTAGCAGCATTTTTCCGTAAAAAACGATCAGCGCGAAAATGCCGTATACCCAATACCAACCGTTATAAATAATGCCGTATTGACCCTTATAGATAACGGCATTGATGATCAGATCACTGATAAGGAGCGTGAGAAGCGGAAACGCAAAAGCTTTCCAACGCGTAGTAAAATAAGCGCCGCTGAAAAGCCCCATCGCGCCAAGGGGAGTGAAGTTGGATACGGGCGAGAGTTGTGCAACGTTTAAAATGCGAATCAGCGCTACGGCTAAAATAAAGCACAATAGCGTCAAAAGACGAGGATTGAGTGTTTGTTTCATATCAGTTTGTAAAATAATCGGTTTGGCTGCGCATCCTCCGTGCACGGCGACTGAAAACAGCATTGGGCAGGTCTCCTGACTTATTTCATCGCCCTTGCACCTTCCCGATTTTCGGTTTGAAAACCAGTGGTTTAAGCAGTTATTAAGAGCGACGTTAAATGAAACTCACAGTTGCGGGGACAGTTTCCGTTTTGCACGAAATTCCCTTTTAAGCCGTCAAAGCCCGCCACGAAGCAGGCATGAGGCACCCAAGACTTAGGCAAAGGTAACGAGAAGTCAGTAGTGAGGAGCGAGAAAGAAGGATTTATTTTTTTGTGGAAAAGGCCAATGGTTCAAATAATAGAAGCCTATGATTTGAACCATTTTATTATTGAGCCGGGGCGTAGAACCTACTGTGAATGCTATTGTCAAAACGAGTATCTCACTATTGTTTTAATGAAATTTCACGATCATAAAACTCCATAATTTTTATTACATCACCTTCGATAGAATAATCCAGCTGATTTGATTTGACAAAATCTTTAATTGCAGATTCTTTGTCGTTTAAAATCGCTAAAATATCCGACTTTTTTCGTTTAATGTATTGGATTTTCTCATTTTTAATTACGTATAATTTCTCTTCACGAACAAAGCTTGATGCTTTTGTTACTGAGCCAAAATCGGTTGGCGTTATGATCTTAGTATAGATTTTTTTGAGGAGTTTTATATTGCCATCATACAAAACCTGATAAAAATGACGATTATTCCATTCGCCGATTGCAGGGAAATTACACCGAAAAATGTTGCCGTTTAATTTAAATTCTGTTATGTGAGAAGCATCAAATCGTAATAGTTTTGCATTGGATGATTGCTCATACTCGAATTCATCTTTAAAGGTATCATACCTCGCTTTTGAGTATTGTTGCCATTTTTCATTCTGCCTTAATTTGACTTCTCCGGCGGTAAACTGATCTTCCATATAAGGTGAACCTTCTACGTCCACATACTTACTTTCTACCATTAATATGCCATCGGCTTTTTTTACAAAAACACCTTGTCCAGCTAAATTAATAGAATAATAGAATGCCATAATAAATATTGCAAACTTTATTTTTAAATTATCCAATAAATGCTTCATGAAAATAAAAATATTAAAAACAATACTAATCCATATAAAAGAAAATAAATAAAAAATGACTTCTTTTTATTATTGAAATTTCTGCTCTCTTTATAAAGTATGCTATATCTGAACAACAACCCAATAGCCAATAATACTCCTCCCAAAATACCTAAAAAATTAATTGAAAATGGAGAAAAAGTGACATTGTAAATGAAAATAACTAGACCTGATAAGGAAATGATTTTAGCTGAAATTTTAGAGTTCATACCTTTATTTAATTTTATCAACTTTATACCATTAAGATATAAAGTTGATAGTTATACATTTATTATTTATCTGCCATATTTGTCCTCACAATCCATAACCCCATCCCGATATGTTAATTCAATAAGGTTTTTGGTTTGAAAGTAGATAAGAGTGGCTCCAAGCGCACAACCACTTCCTGCAAGCCCACCTACAACAACAAAAGCGTGCCCAGCTAACGGTCCAGTTAAACCAGCTGCCCAACTGCCCGCCTCGACACCAACAGCACCACACCCAATAAGTGATTCTAAATAAACTACCCAAGCGATATTTAATGAAGCATTCTTTATTCCAAGTTTAATTTGTTTACATTCTTCAAGTTTTGCTTGATTATATCCGGTTGCAGCATTTTCACCAGGATTTGGCTCTTTAAATTGCCCATCGCTACAATAGTCACAATTATTAAAAAAGCAATTTGGACAAAGATCGCTTACATTCCTACGAATTTGTGATGAGTTATCCCATCTTTCAATTGTCTTTAAAAGCAGATCCATTCGTTCTTCAGAAGGTAAAGAAAGTAACTCAGGATATTTGCTGATAATTAGTGCTCGTTTTTTTTGTATATCATTTTCTAACTTTTCATATGCTGACCAACTCTCAAAACCTAACTCATTTACTATTAAAGCTTTATTTTTAAGAGTGAGCTTTGGATCTTTTCCCCAAGTTTGTATCTTTTTAAGAGAGCTGTCCACTCGCTCAAAAGTCCTCAAATCTCTTTGCCGATATATAACTTTATAGCGGACTTCTTCGGTAGAAGAAAGAAAACTTAAAAAATCTTTATCTTTTAAGAGTTTATCTGCTGTAAGTTGAGGCGCAGATTCCAATTGCCGGTCACAACTCATTGAGATAAAAAATGTTATAATTACTGTTAAAAATGACTTTATGTAAGTCTTTTTCATAAATTTGCCTTGGTTTTATGGTTAAACATGAAACTGCACTCGAGCCCCAACTCTCGTCGCCAAACTGGATTGGGGCTTATTTTTTCTTACTCTCTTATAGGCTTTTCAGAAACCGCCTTTTGTTGCTGCGCTTCAACGATGCAAACATAGGGGTTCAAATTCTTTCAAAATAGAGCAAAACTACCTCAAAGAATGAGGTATAATTCCCTCAAAATGGAGCCATTTCACTACTTTTTTTGAACAAGTTTGAGCAGGTTTAAAAATGCCTGCTGTTAGATAACAAAGTGCCATAACGTAAGGCAACCGTCAAGACGTAGCTTGTAGGTGGTGATGAAGTCTTTGTAGTTGGGTACACTTTGGGTGTGATACGCATCACTTTGGCGATCTCAACGATGGTGAGGGCCTCACAGCACTTGACATAAATCAAGTTTTCGTTCGCGCTTAATGGCAAGGAGTAGCAGAATGGAGAATGGATATATTTTTGTATTGCAAGAAGACTATTTAATACACTTTTGGGATTGTAAACTAAAATATAAGGCTCCGGATGAAAAAAGCCTTGATATTTAACTCTGTTATTCTTGTCTATAATTAATATCGTAGGATAATTGCTTATTCCGAGATTTGCAGCAAAGGCACGATTTGTGAATATATTTTTGAATTTAAAATTGACTTTAGATTCTGCTACTTTAATCCTTTTGTTAAAATTTTCATTAGGTAAGGCTACGTTTAAAGCATAGAAAGATACACTAGGATTGGTTTGGTATTTTTCTCTAAATTAGTCAGAAGCAGGGTGTTTTTTAAAACAGGAACTACAGCCGGTATGCCATATTTCAATAATTTTGACTTTCCCTTTGCCTAATTTTATCGACTCTCCTTTCATATCAACGAATTCTTGATTGGGAAGCCCTTTGTTGACGTATGGATTTGATGAATTGATAAAAGCTAAATAGTTTGGATAAAGTATTAAGCCGGAAAATAATAGTATTAAAAAAAGTCATAATTTTTTTAGTTTTACTAAAACTTCAGATGATGCAAAACTTAAAATTATTAAAAATGGCAAAGGGTAAATGTGGTTTAATTCTTGGCCATAAAAAACAGCCATACCTATAATCATCAAAGGGAATGGTAAAAGGATAATATTTTTTGCCAAATATTCAATTCTAGCACTTTTGAATTGTTGTTTAGTCAAATATAGGTTTACAAAAAATAAACTGTTCCTAATAGTATTGATTCATACAACCACCCTACAATACCGGCTATTGTAGATAGTATGAATAACCCTATGGCTATTATTAAATAAAGCCCTAATTTTTTCATTACATTGGTTTTGAGCAATTTTGTTTTGATACATGAAATTTATACTGCTTTCATATCTGCCTAGTGCCGGCTTAACGACAGAATTAAATAGAATATCAGAGTTTCATATTTTATTCTTCTTTACTATATAATTTTCTACCTATTAATAGCCATGCGATAGAGACTATTAAAAGTAAAAAATACCATGCCGATCCTTTAACTTTTGCTTGCTCAAATACCATTCCTAATAAAAATACAAAAAAAAGTGGTGCATATAATTTCATTTTATTTTTCATCTAGATAAAGTGATTAATTTTTGATTCATAAAAATGATAATTTAATAGGTTGCTCAAATACAATTTTTTATTTGAGCAACCTATTAAATTAGGTGACTTACCGCCAGCCACCACCATAACAGTCTGCTGCAGCCCATAATGTAGCAGCGCCGGCGGCCGGTACAAACCCTAGACCTCCGGTAAGCAATAGTTGCCCCTGCTGTTACGCCGATAGAGGCACCTATTGAGGCAGCACATCCACCGGCAGATATATTCTCAAGGGTTACTGCATTTAGCTTTTTCATAGTATAAATCTTTTAATTTTATTAACGTTTACCACACCCTCCAAATGCCCAAGCCCCGGCAGCAATTGCCATTGAAACTCCTCCTATAATATTCCATCCCGGCACAGGAAGTAAAGTAGCTCCAAACCAAAATAATCCATTTACTGTAGCTTCGCAAGAATCACTTCCGGCAACTACTCCTTCCATTTGCCCATTCTCTAATTTTTTCATTTCATAAAAAGATTGAAAATTTCAGCCTACCCTTAACGCATTTCGGCAATCGCGGTGATCCGGCATCATTCGGATTGGATGCACATCAACTGTGCAAACTTAAAAGCTGAATACATAAAAAAATAGAGCAAAACTACCTCAAAGAATGAGGTATAATTCCCTCGAAATGGAAGCATTACATTACCTGTTTTTTGAGCAAGTGTAAAAATTCGTGCTGTTGAATAGCGAAGCGTCGCAGCGCACGGCAACCGTCAAGGTATAGCTTGCAGGTGATTCGGTCTTTGTAGTTGGATACACTTTTGGGAGTGATACGCATGGCTTTGGCGATCTCAACGGCGGTGAGGTCGTCAGCTAAGTGAATCAAGACGATGATCTCCTGTGGGGTAAGCGTGGCTAACAATTGAATAACTTCAGACTTGATGTCGGGCTGCCGGGCGGCAAGTATCAACAGTTTTTGAGAAATGCTTAAAGACATGTTTTATGGCTTTGGGTTCTATAAATTTAACGTATCTATAGTTTCCCATAACGTAGTACCGAGCTGATAAAACTAAAGCAGAAAAAAGTGGTTTCAAAATGTAAAAGAGAAAAAATCTGTCAAAAACCCGTAAAAACTAACTATTTGACCGTGAAAACACGCTAATGTAGATAATTGAAGATTGTTTCACGGAATTGCTTCGCCATTTTAACAATGAAAATCGGCAAAATTTAATTGCAGAAACTTATGATTTAAAAGGCATATTAAATGTGTTTTTTTGTCTGAATCCTTCTTTAGCTAACCAAGCTAAAAGTAAGTGCAAAATTTCTATTTTTGTTTTTCGGTAATAAACGCCCCTATGAACGCTCCACAGCCCAAACCCACCTTTGTCGATTATCTTCATTTACACTTTTTAGTAGTTATTTGGGGCTTCACGGCCATATTGGGAAAGCTTATCAATCCCGAATTGTCGCGCATCAGCCTTACTTTTTTTCGGACGCTGTTGGCCGCTGTCGGTTTGGCGTTGGTGCTGTCTATTTGGAAAGAGTGGAAACGTATTTCTTCCAAAGACCGTTGGGCCATGCTTGGAGTGGGAGCGATCATGGGATTGCACTGGCTGACGTTTTTTGCTTCGGCCCATGTTTCGAGCGCATCGGTGTGTTTGGCGGGGATGTCTACTACGTCGCTTTTTACCTCTTTATTGGAGCCGCTTTTTGCGCGGCGACGGGTACGTACATTGGAGATTTTTCTGAGCTTGCTGGTAATTTTAGGGCTTTACCTCATTTTTCGATTTCAGGTAGACCAAGCTTTAGGCTTGGGATTGGCGCTGATCTCGGCATTTTTGGCGGCACTTTTTACTATTGCCAACAGTCGTTTTGCGCGCCGCCACAATGCTCTTTTGATCACGTTTTACGAAATGAACGGCGCTACGTTAGCTATGTCGGTGGGCTTGGCAGG
The DNA here is from genome assembly GCF_965279615.1 of Runella sp. NCBI lineage: Bacteria > Pseudomonadati > Bacteroidota > Cytophagia > Cytophagales > Spirosomataceae > Runella > Runella sp. The sequence continues at coordinate 5,083,675 of NZ_OZ257252.1, forward strand.
GGTGGCGTTGACCAATGGACTTACGGCCAAAGAGGTCATTCCGGAATCAACCGATTGGTTTTGGTTGGTTATTTTGGCCTTTGTATGTACGGTATATGCGTATTCGGCGGCGACCCATTTATTGAAAAAAATATCCCCTTTCACGCTCAATCTGACCATTAATATGGAGCCTGTTTATGGCATGATCTTGGCGTATTTTATACTTGATGAACGCATGACGGCGGGGTTTTATACCGGTGCTTTGGTGATATTACTGGCAGTGATCATATATCCGATGTTGAACAGCCGTTTTACGAAATAATTTCAGCGAACCACTTTATCCCAAATCTTATTCCAGCCTTCGCGGTCGGCGGGAAGAGGGGCATCACGCTTAATGTATTTGCCGTTGGCATCCACCAAAACGCAAAATGGTACTCGATTGATCTCCCATATACTTGCTAAATAATCGGTTTGCAATTCTTCCAATTTAACGTGTAAGCCGCGTGCTTTGGTTTTGATAATGGTTTCGAGCCATACTTCTTCGTTGTCTTTATGCTCGCACAAATACACAAAAGCTACTTTATCTTCCGGCAAATAGGCGCGCAGTTCGCGGCTCTCTGCCAAGGCACGCCGTCCTAATTCATCGTTTGTCCAGAAGATGACGTAAATAATTTTCCCCTTTGTTTTTTTTCGAATATCACCCCAAAGCTCTTCTCCGTCTTTGTATGTATCCTGATAGGCCCAAAGGTTAGGGACTAACTCATCATAGTAAGATTGCTTGTCGTCATTGGGTATGATTTTACGGTTTGCTTCCCGAATGGCTGCCGAATCAAGGTTTTGAATGCGGTGGAGTTCATCCAAGGAGCGCACATAATAGGGGTTTTTGAGCGAAGGGCGTAGGTGATCGTACCACAGCGTCAAATTTTTCAACGTAAAGCTGTTAACGTTGGTTGAATAAAAGGCAGCCTTCAAATAATCCAGTTCTTTGGCCGTATATGCCGCTCCATATTTGCGTGCGTACAATTCGTACACTGAAATAAGTTTGAGCGTGTCTTCTTTTTGATTGAAGAGATTGCTCAGCCATTTTAAATCCCTCATTTTAGCGGTTTCTCCCTTTACATAACTCGCTAATTTTAAGCTGTCGGCACTTGAAATGTTAGAGACATATTGAAGGATCAATGAAGCAATTTTATTGACGGGTAAGGATGATTCCGATAGGCCGGGGGTATTGACGAATGCGTAATTGTTGAATTGTTGATAACTGTCAGCCTTGGCAAACGTCAGAAAACGATTCGTGTCCAATTCAGCCGCGGCCGTTAAAGCCATAGGGAGTGTTTGGGTCTGTTGAAATAAGAAATTGTATAGTTTGGCTTTGGCAGCGTCATTCAAAGAAGAAATTACCCATTGGTCGAGCAAGGCATCTTTGGACGTTGTAAAGGAGCGATAAAAGGCGATCTTACGGTCGCGTTCCAACGAAATTTTTTCCCAAAAACTGAGTGCATTGTTTGTTTTTATGGGTTTTTCAGGATTGGCTTTGAGCCACTTATTGAAGGCCGCGTAAAATTGAGCATGTCGATTGTTGGTAGCGGCGTGAATACCTTGGAAATGAAGCGGAACATCGCTTGTGGTCAATGAATCGCCGTTGAGGGTGACTTCTACGTTCCCCTTTTCGCCCAAAAAGGGCACCACCACATTGGCATAGGTCAGGTAGCATTCTTCCAAAGGATAAACCAACGGCATTTTTAACTCAAAACTTCCGTCGGGGCGGAGTTGCGCCCCTCGCACAATTTCATTGGCAGACTGTAAAATATTGAGCCGTGCTACGCTGATTTCGGGGGCTTGCCGATAAAGTCGAACGGTAAGGTTTTCCACCTTTCCGCGCACGGTCAACGTATCTGCTTGAGCGTAAATTTTGCTGACGAAACCGACAATAAGCAGTCCGCATAAAAGCCATGAATGAAGAAAACGGTACCTTTCCTGATCACCGTTGGTTTGGTGAGCACACCGGAGCAATAGATTCTTACAGAATGATAAATTTGCTTTTTGGGTATTCTTCATTGCGTTGACTTTTGGATCTTCAAAGTTAACAATTCTTCCTTCGTTCAGTTATTGGTGCCCGGAACGGCTTATTTCAAACACATGTTTTAATAGTTCCCGCTCCTGCTCTCCAAACACTTCCCCGCGACGGCTTACGGTCTCAAATGCTACTTTCAAGGCTTTTTCGATGCGGTATTCGGTAAATCCTTCTGCCGCGCCGCCCCACGAAAACGAAGGAATGTGTTTTGGTTGAAAACCTGCCCCAAATACGTTGGCATTTACACCCACCACAGTGCCGGTATTGAACAGCGTGCTGATGCCGGCCTTGGTGAAATCGCCCATGAAAAGCCCACAAAACAAACGATTCGTGTCTTCTAAAGCCTCGGTGGCGTAACTGTAAAGTTTTACGTTGGTATAATCATTTTTGAGGTTGGAATTATTGCAGTTTGCCCCCAAATTACACCATTCGCCCAAAACAGAGTTTCCCAAAAATCCATCGTGCCCTTTGTTGCTAAAGGCAAAAAGTACCGAATTACTCACTTCTCCGCCTATTTTGCAATAGGGGCCGATGCTGGTATTCATGCGCATTTTTGCTCCCCAGTTGACGGTAGATTCTTCGCCTAACGCAAACGGGCCTATGACAACACTGCCTTCGTTGACGGTGGCGTTTTTGCCAATATAGATCGGCCCGTTTTCCGCATTTAAAATCGACGCACGAACATTTGCTCCTTCCTCTAAAAAGACATTTTCCGGTGCGTAAACGCGCGTAAAAGGATCATTGATAGGTTGACTGACCCGGTTTTGAGTAAGTACTGCAAAATCCGTCTTGATTTGTGCGCCATTTTCGCCGTAAATATCCCATACGCGCTGAATAATGGTGATAGGTTCGGTAAAGGAAATCACTTTTAATTCTTCCTGCGGTTTAACGACCTCAAACGGCGAGCGATAGGCAATCACTTGGTCAACCGCTACCAATGCTTCTCCCTGCGCCAGTTGATGCACCGCTTCAACGATGGCAGCGGTCGCGCAAATGGCTCCATTGAGAAAGATATTGTCGTTGGTGGCAACAAACGGGAATTTATATTGGAGGTAAGGTTCTGTCAAAAACGAGGGCTTGGTTTTAAGGAAATGCGCCCATTTTTCGGTCAATGTCAGAATGCCGCAACGAATTTCAGAAACGGGACGAGTAAACGTAAACGGCAAAAGATGCGGACGTATTGCGGCATCATCGTAAAGGATGTAATTGGTCATACAAATGATTTTAATTGTTCGATTCTATGAAATTTATGCCTGCGAAGACAGGGCAAAATCCAATGAATCAATAAAATCTGTTAGAGTTTTGTCTGCTTTGGTCGACACAAAGATAAGTTTTGCGCAAAATTTATTAGGTTTGCCAATACAAACATTTTAGACCTGCCAAACTGATAAATCTACCAGTAACCATGCCGAAACTCTCTAAACAAGTCGTTGATAGCGAAACCCAATATACCTTTGATTTGCCCGTAAAAGTATTACAATTCGGAACGGGAGTGCTATTAAGAGGGCTTTGTGATTACCTGATCGACAAAGCTAACAAACAAAATATCTTCAACGGTCGGATTGTAGTGGTAAAATCTACGGCAGGTTCGGCAGAAGATTTTGCCGAGCAGGATGGCCTTTATACCGTTTGTGTCCGCGGCGTTGACAGCAATGGAAACACCATCGACGAAGCCACCCCTGTTACCGCTATCAGCCGAGTGATCTCGGCACAGGACAGTTGGCAGAGCATTCTGCAGGTGGCTCGCAATCCGCATTTGGAAATCATTCTTTCAAATACCACGGAAGTAGGCATTCAATACGTGGAAGAAAGTATTTTTCAAAGCCCGCCGCAGTCTTTCCCGGCCAAGCTGACGGCTTTTTTGTATGAGCGTTTTCGTACCTACGGAGGGAAAAAAGACAAAGGATTGGTGGTGGTTCCTACGGAGTTAATTACCGATAACGGCCTTAAACTTCGCGAGTGCGTCGAGAAACTTTCGGTGTATAACGAATTGGGAAAACTGTTCAATAAATGGCTTAAATACCACGTTAAGTTCTGTAATTCATTGGTCGACAGAATTGTACCCGGTAAGCCGGACGCTGCTACACAAGCTGCTTTGGAGGAAAAAATCGGATACGAAGATTCACTTTTGACGGTGGCCGAGCCTTATCTCTTATGGGCTATTGAGGGCGACGAACGTGTAAAAAAAGTGCTTGGATTTGAGCAGATCAGCGAAAACGTTATTGTTGATGAAGATATTTCCTATTACCGTGAGCGCAAGTTACGCATTCTCAACGGCAGCCACAGTGCAGCAGCACCGTTGGGTTATTTGAGCGGATTTGACATCACGTTTCAATGCATGAACGATCCTGCAATGTCGAAGTACTACGAAACGATCATCTATGATGAGATCGTACCGACGTTGCCGTTTGAAGAGCAAATGGATGAACTGAAAGTCTTTGCGGGAGATATTCTCAACCGCTATCGTAATCCGTTCATTCAACAAAAACTCATTGGTATTACGCTGCAACAATCGTCGAAAATGAATGCGCGGAATGTAACGACGATTCGGCGTTATTATCAACAATTCGGTAAAGCGCCTCAGTTGTTCACGATTGGGTTTGCGGCGTATTTATTGTTTATGCGTGCCGTCAAACAACAGAACGAGCACTATTACGGCCAACGCGGAGAAGAGTTTTATGTTATCAATGATGAGCAGGCAGCCTACTTTTACGAGCAATGGCAGGGCGTTACGGTCGAAACCGTTCCTGCATTTGTTCAAACGGTATTGAGTAACACGAAACTCTGGGACATTGACCTGACAAAATTGGCAGGCTTTGCCGAATCAATAACCGCCTATTTGGTTGAGATGATGAACACAAGTGTCAAAGCAACGCTGGAAAAAGCGATACTATAAATATCAGTTGAAAGCCGGGGGTTAGGTGTTAGGTTCATGCTTAACTTCTAACCCCTTCCTTTTAAGCTCTAATTCTAAAGATCATGCTAAAAAACAAATTCTTACTTGGGTTGATTGCGGTCGTTATTTTGGGTGTGATTGGATATACCTTTTTTGGGGAAGAAACCACTGTATCAGTTGCCGATTATATAGCGCAATTGGAGAAAGAGCGCAAAGAAAAAGATAATTTTTATCGCAATTCCGATTCATCTCCTATTCAGGACAAGGCCAATTTTAAGGGACTCAACTATTTTACGCCTAATGCTGATTACAAAGTAGTGGCAACGGTGGTTCCCTATCACAGCAGCGCCCAAGATAAGCAGGTAGCCGTACCCATGACCGATGGCAGTACCACAACCTACGAAAAGTATGGGTTTGCAGAGTTTACATTACCGCATGAAAGCAAAGCTGCCGAACTGAATGTGTACCGCTTGCTTATCTACAAACATGAGAAAGGCCTTTCTATCCTATTCCGCGATGCTACCGCTCCGCAGGAAACCTACGGCGGCGGGCGTTATCTGGATTTTAAAACCGACGATATAAAAGACAGCAAACTCACGCTCGACTTCAATTTAGCCTACAATCCTTACTGCGCCTACAATCACACCTTTGCCTGCCCGATTCCCCCTAAAGAAAATACGTTGCCGGTACGGGTTGAGGCTGGAGAGAAGATTTTTGAGAAGAAAGAGTAAATTTGAAGAATGAAACCTACAATAAGAAAATATCGCTCTTGGGATGAGGTAACACAGGATGCGCAAAACTCTTGGAAAGATAAATCTTCGCAAGAGCGTTTAGCGGCAATGAAAGTATTGATAGAGCGTATTTTTATGATCAAACCTGAACTTCTTCGACAAGATGCACGACCATTTCCTGACATTTATCCGATTGTTAAACGAAGAAAACGTTGAGTACGTTGTGGTAGGAGGGTATGCAGTTGCTAAATATGGATATCCTCGTTATACAGGCGATTTGGATATTTTCATTAGTGGAACTCGCGAAAATGCCGAAAAATTACTCAATGTTATGTTCAGTTTTGGATTTGGCCCTTATGATTTTGACTTAAATGATTTTTATGGAGAAGAAAGGTTCGTTTCTATTGGAGATGAACCCTATAAAATAGAACTGTTGACTCAGACATTGGGAATTACGTTTGCAGAGGCTTATCAGAATAAAGAGATAGTTTTAAACCAAGATATAGCCATTAATTTTATCTCTTACCACGATTTAATCAAAAATAAAACAGCCGTAGGCCGCCCCAAAGATCTTTTGGATTTAGAGAACTTACCACCTACAGAGGAGCAGTAATTTCAGTCCTTTTCCCCATTTTCCCTAAAATCCCCTAATTTTGCGCTGCCTTTGGGCAAAAGTTATCTGTTATCCGTTAAGCGTTGTTAAAATACGTTGACAGATGGCCACGAACGATTAAAAAATTTCCAATGAAAATTTCCTATAACTGGCTTAAAGAACTTATTGATATTCAGGAGTCTGCCGAAGAAACCGGCAAATTGTTGACCGGTACCGGCCTTGAAGTGGAAGGCATTGAACCCGTCGAACGCGTTGAGGGTGGACTGGAAGGCATTGTGATCGGAGAAGTACTTACGTGCGAACCTTTTACGATCAAAGAGAAAACATTGCATCTCACTACTGTGGATACCGGCGCTGATGTGCCTGCCACCATCGTGTGCGGAGCGGCTAATGTAGCTGCGGGCCAAAAAGTAGTAGTAGCTACCGTTGGTGCCACCATTCATCCTACCGGCGGTGAGCCATTTACCATTGCCAAGCGCAAAGTATATGGCCAACCCTCCGAAGGCATGATCTGTGCCGAAGATGAAATCGGCTTGGGAGCATCGCACGCGGGCATCATGGTTTTGGATACCGATCTGCCCAATGGCACACCTGCGGCGGCCTACTTTGGTTTGCTGCCCGATTACGTCATTGAAATCGGCCTAACACCCAACCGCGCCGATGCCGCTTCGCACCTTGGCGTAGCGCGTGACCTGAAAGCTGTATTGGGACGTGAACTCAACATGCCTTTGGTTGAAAACTTCACTATTGCAAATAAAACATCACCCATTGAAGTCAGTGTTGAAAATTCCGAAGCCTGTCCGCGTTATGCAGGATTGACGATTTCGGGTTTGACGGTAAGCGAGTCTCCGGATTGGTTGAAAGAAAAACTACAGGCCGTAGGCGTTCGTCCGATCAATAATGTGGTAGATATCACCAATTACATTTGCCACGAACTCGGCCAGCCGTTGCACGCGTTTGATGCCGCGAAGATCATTGGTAATAAAGTAATTGTAAAAACATTGCCTGCCGGCACTCCTTTCGTAACCCTTGATGGTGTTGAACGCAAATTGTCTGACCGTGATCTGATGATCTGCAATGCCGAAGAACCCATGTGTATCGGGGGCGTATTTGGCGGAACTAAGTCAGGCGTATCGGAGCAAACGACAAGCATTTTTCTGGAAGCGGCGTATTTTTCTCCCGCATGGATTCGTAAAACAGGTACTTTTCACGGCCTGAAAACCGATGCTTCTTTCCGTTTTGAGCGTGGTACTGATCCCAACATGCCTGTTTATGCGCTTAAACGTGCTGCGTTGTTGATGCAGGAAGTAGCAGGTGGTCAGGTAATTTCGGACATCGTAGATATTTATCCTGATCCGATTCCTAATCATCAGGTGAATGTCAAATACAAAAATGTAGACCGACTCATTGGTAAAGTGTTGGATCGAGCGTTGATCAAACAAATTTTGACAAGCCTTGATATTGAAATTCAAAACGAAACATCCGAAGGATTTTTGGCTTCGGTAGCGCCGTATCGGGTAGATGTAACGCGCGAGGCGGATGTGATCGAAGAAATTCTGCGTATCTACGGATTTGACAATATTGAACTTTCTGAGAATTTAGCCACGGATTTCCTGTCAGGCTTTCCCATTGTAGACCCTGACAAACAAAAGCTGCGTATCGCTAACCTCTTGGCGGCGAATGGATTCAATGAAACAATGGCAAATTCATTGACTAAACCCGCATACAATGATGCTGTTCGGACAAGCTTGCCGGGCGAAGATGTAGTGATGCTCAATCCGTTGAGCGAAGACCTTTCGGTGATGCGCCAAACGATGCTTTTCTCAGGATTGGAATCTTTGGCCTATAACCTCAACCGCCGGCAGCGTGACCTGAAAATCTGCGAGTTTGGAAAAACCTATCACAAAGTAGAATCAAAATACAAAGAACTTTCGCACTTGGTATTGCTCATGGCCGGGCATCAAAACGCCGAAAGTTGGATCGCGAAAGACCAAAAACTAACCTTTCACGATTTGGCAGGAATGGTTCATTTGGTGTTAAATGCGTTCCGTGTACAGCAGATAGAAAAACAGGAAATTCAAGATAAAACGATCTTTGATTATGGCCTGACGTATACCGTCAAAAAAAAGCCGATAGTTAGTTTTGGGCAGGTAAAAGGAAAGCTGACCAAAATTGCAGACATTAAACAACCTGTTTTTTACGCAGATTTTGATTGGGCTTACTTGCTCAAACAATACAATGATAAAGTGCGCTTTAAGGAAGTTTCTAAATTCCCCGAAGTGCGTCGTGACCTGTCATTAGTACTTGATAAAGCTGTAACGTTTGAGCAAATTCGTCAAACCGCTCATAAATACGAAAAGGAATTATTGACCAACATCAACGTATTTGATGTATACGAAGGAGAGAATATCGGAACCGACAAAAAATCGTATTCGGTAAGCTTTATCCTTCAGGACGAAACCCAAACTTTGACTGACAAAGTCATTGACAAAACCATGCAGAAATTAATGATGGGTTTTGAGAAAGAGTTGAATGCAGTAATTCGTAAATGATAAAATACCGGATAAGCACATCGGGCGTTAGAAGAGAGTTATTGCTCTGATGCCCGATGTCGAAGTAAAACAACTCGGCATGAAACTTGCAACCTTTGAAGATGATCGGCTTCTGGACGAGCTGAATTTTCAATTTCTGTTTGTAGAAAGAAGTATCAGCGCTTTGCAAGCAGCTTTTGCTCACGAACAGGCGGCGCACAGTGAGCTGAAATCACGCTTTGAAGTGCTTCAAAAGCGTTTTGAAAAGCAAAGTGATGAGATAAAATATGAACGTCAGGAGATAAAAATATTAAAAACGGAAAATAAACAATTGCGTGAAAAAGAAGTTTCTTTGAAAGAAAAGTTAAATAATTTCAAACAATTGTCTATAATTGTAAAAAACCCGAAAAACGTAGACGCGATTACGGAACTGAACACCAAATTGGACGAATACATTCGATACATAGAAGAAACCATAACTTTGTTGCAAACGTTGTGACCTGAGATCAATGGAGACCAAACAAAAAAGGCGAATCGTAAGGGTAAAGATTGCCGATAAATCTTACGAGGTCTGGGCTAATTCGGACGAAGACGAGTCTTTTATGAGAGAAGCAGCCAAGAAAGTTGATGCACAAGTGGAACTTCGAATGAAAGAACAAGGCGAATCAGATATTCAAAAAGTCTTGGCAATGGTTAGCCTCGACTCAATGGTAGCTCGCCTAAAAGGAGATAACGATTTAGAAGTCATACAGTCAACGGTATTTAAACACTTAGACTATCTACAAAAACACTTCAATCCATCGGGCCAAAATTAAACCTTTGGTCTCTTCAAACTCGTTCAAAAAGTATCAGTTTAGTACAAAGCTGCGTTTAGGGGATGTATGTTGAACCTATAAACACAGACTAAAATGAATGATATATTATTGTTTTTACTCGATGCTGCCGTTTCGGCGGTCGTGGGTGCAGTAATTGTCTACTTCGTCATTAAAAAGACAACTAAAAAAACGGAAGAAGACGCACAGCAACGAGCCGCTGAAATTGTTAAGAATGCAGAAATTACCGCCGAAAATATCAAGAAAGACCGCATTCTGGAAGCGAAAGAGAAGTATTTGAGATTAAAGTCGGAATTTGAGGACGACTCGAATAAAAAGAAACAAATCATTCTTCAAAACGAGCAGAAGATAAAGCAGCGTGAGCAGCAGCTTAATCAGATAACAGAACAAAACAAACGTCGCGAGACTGAGTTGGAAACGCTGAAAAAGAACCTCGAACAGCAAACAGAGGTGGCTACCAAACGTCGCGATGAAGCCGAAAAAATGCATCGCTCTCAGGTAGAACAATTGGAGCGCATTGCCAACCTGACTGCCGAACAAGCCAAGCAACAACTCGTGGAAGCCTTGCAGGCCGACGCCCAAACACAGGCCTCTGCTTACATCAAAAATACCATTGATGAGGCCAAACTGACCGCTACCAAAGAAGCCAAGAAAATTGTTATTGAAACCATTCAACGAACCGCTTCCGAACATGCGATTGAAAATACTGTTTCAGTCTTCAACATTGAAAGCGATGACGTAAAAGGAAAGATTATTGGACGTGAAGGTCGTAACATTCGGGCGCTCGAAGCCGCTACGGGTTGTGAGATCATTGTCGATGATACGCCGGAAGCCATCGTTATTTCGGGCTTTGACCCGGTTCGCCGCGAGATTGCACGATTGTCATTGCACCGCTTGGTTCAGGACGGTCGTATTCACCCGGCCCGTATCGAAGAAGTTGTTTCCAAAACGAAGAAAAATATTGACGACGAGATCGTCGAAATCGGCGAGCGTACCGTTATTGATTTGGGTGTTCATGGTTTGCACCCTGAATTGGTAAAGATGATCGGACGGATGCGTTTCCGTTCTTCCTATGGACAGAATTTGCTTCAACACTCGCGTGAGGTGGCGCGTCTTTGTGCTACAATGGCGTCAGAATTGGGCTTGAATGCCAAGCTCGCCAAACGCGCCGGACTCTTACACGATATTGGAAAAGTATGGCCGGAAGAATCAGAACTTCCTCATGCTATCTTGGGAATGGAATTGGCCAAGAAATACAAAGAAAATCCGGAAGTATGTAATGCGATCGGTGCTCACCACGATGAAATTGAGATGACCAGCATGATGTCTCCAATTATTCAAGTGTGTGATGCGATCTCGGGCTCGCGTCCGGGCGCTCGTCGCGAGATGATGGAATCGTATATTCAGCGTTTAAAGGATTTGGAAGCATTGGCAACCAACTTTCCCGGTGTCGATAAATGTTACGCGATTCAGGCAGGGCGTGAATTACGTGTCATTGTTAACTCTGATACCGTAAATGACGACACTGCCGGCAAGCTTTCATTTGATATTTCGCAAAAAATCGAAAAAGAAATGCAGTACCCGGGCCAAATCAAAGTAACAGTTATCCGCGAAATGCGCTCAGTAGCCTACGCAAAATAAACGACAAACTCGTTTTAAGGATATGGAAAACCCGTCGCTGATAACGACGGGTTTTCCTATTTTCATCCATTAAATTACTTATTGAATAATCGGGTTGCTCACAACCCGACCCCGCCCTAATTTTCAGCCAAACCCAGCTTCGGAGAAGCCCAACATTTATAGTAAGAGTCGGGTTGTGAGCAACCCGAAACACACACGGCTTCGGAGAAGCCCAACATTTATAGTAAGAGTCGGGTTGTGAGCAACCCGAAACACACACGGCTTCGGAGAAGCCCAACATTTGTAGTAGAAAAGATAAACACGTATAAAAATTCAAAAAAGCCTCGGAGAGGCGCAACCTTTGTAGTCGGGTTGTGAGCAACCCGACACACCATTTGTGGTCGATTTATGAGCTTTTAGCTTCATCGCTAATGATGCATCTCTCATTTTTAAGCAGATGCAAATTCTCTTCTATTTTCAGGCGCGTTTTTTCGTTGTCAAATTCACCCGCGTAAGTAACTTTCATTTCTTTGCGTTTAATGGCTTCCAGAAACCGGCGCGTATCTTCTTTGGTTTCGAGCGTAAGTTGGGGTACTTCGGTGGGCTTGCCTTGGTCGTCTTTAGCCACCATCGTAAAATACGACGTATTGGTATGTTTTTGAACGCCGGTACGAACATCCTCCGCGATCACTCTTATGCCAACGACCATAGAACTGCGGCCCACGTAATTGATGGATGCGTGCAAGGAAACCAATTGACCTACTTCAATGGGTTGCAGAAAATTGACACCCTCCACTGAAACGGTTACGACATAAGTGCCTGCATGCTTAGAAGCGCATACGTAGGCTACTTTGTCCATGAGCGATAACAAAATCCCTCCGTGGATTTTACCCCCAAAATTGGCGTAAGAAGGAATCATTAATTCCGTAATTGTAGTACGGGAGTAGTTAACTGATTTGGCAAGCATGGACAAAAAAAATAGGTTATTGTATATTGTAGACGCTGTCGAAGAAAGTCCGACAAAAATCTACAATAACCTGAGGATTCGCAAACTTACTTTTTAGCGTCTTTCAAGCTTACACTCGTGCGTGCCAATTTTTCAGCTTCGTCAAAAAGCGTTACGGCTTTTTTATAGCCTTCGTCCAAATCTGACATGATCTGATAAAACTCATTGTTTAAACCTCCTTTATCGCGTTTTTGATAGGCATAACGCCCAATCATGGCTTTCAAATAGGTGCGAATATATGGCTTGGAACGTTTGTATTCTTTTTCGTTGAACTTAATATCGTCGGCCGAAGCGTTGCTTACAATGACGTCTAAATCGGCGTCACTTGCGTTGAATGTTTTAAGATATTCAGCAAATGTGAGTTTCTCCAATTGTTTTTTATTTTCGCTTACATACCGTACGGCATAATCGCGAACAATGTTTTTGCCAAATAATTCATACAAATAAGGAGTCATCATGCTTGTGTCGCGCGGTACAAATACATCAGGCGTAATGCCGCCACCGCCGTAAACGATTCGTCCGGCATCGGTATGAAACTGGAGTTTGGGGTTATTTTTGATACTGTCTGCGATAAAAAACTCGCCGTGTGAATAACGGTTCTTGATGTCTTTTTCATACGTTTCCAAATCGCCGTGTGTGTAGGGTTTTTGAATACTACGGCCGCTTGGTGTGAAGTAACGGGAGATGGTCAAACGTAATTCTGAGCCATCGGAGAGATTGACCGGCATTTGTACCAATCCTTTTCCGAATGAGCGTCTTCCTACAATCAGGGCGCGGTCGTGATCCTGCAATGCTCCTGCCACAATTTCGGAAGCCGAAGCGCTGCCTTCGTCGATGAGCACCACGACACTTCCGTTCTCAAACATGCCGGCGTTTTTGGTGCGGGTCTGGCGATCATAGCGATCATCTTTGCCATCGGTATACACGATCATCTTATCACCGGAAATTAATTCATCGACCATATTGGTGGCGCGGTCCATGTAGCCACCGGGATTGCCCCTCAAATCAAGCAGCAGCTTTTTCATTCCCTGCGTTTTAAGACTGCTTACCGAATTTTTGAATTCATCGTAGGTTGACTCAGAAAAACGAGTCACTTTGACGTATCCTATTTCTTTATCGATCATATAAGATGCATCGACCGAATAGGTTGGAATACGATCTCTTTTTAGCTGAAATGCCAAGGCTTTGGGAACCCCTCTTCGTAATATCTCAATTTTTACTTCACTGCCTCGTGGTCCGCGAAGTTTGGAAAAGATAAAAGCGTTATCAACCTTCGTGCCCGTAAAGGCTTCGTTATTTACCTTCAGGATTTTGTCACCACTTTGAATGCCGGCGGCTTCGGAAGGCCCGCCTACCAACGGCGTGACCACATAAACCGTATCTTTGTAAAGGTTAAATTCAATACCGATACCGTCAAATCCGCTTTCCAGCTGAGAACGCGCCGTAACGGCATCTTTTGGATTAAAATAATACGTGTGTGGGTCCAGTTTTTCGAGCATTTTGGTGATGGAATAATCCACCAGCTCGTCGGTGTTGACGGTGTCAACATAGTTATTATCAATCAATTGGAGGACTTCTTTGAACTTAGTGTAGCCTCGGGCTACGTCAGTAATGCCCTTACTTCCTCCAAAAAACGTAGCGCCCAGAAATACTCCGGCGGCTAGCGTAATACTCAGCAAAATCGGTAGCCGTACAGTCCGGCGATCATTTTGAATTGGATTTTCCATGTTACTTTTACAAAGCGAGAATGATGATGTACAAATAATGTATAAAAATAACGCACAAACATCATAGGTAGTTTAACAACTCATCGGAAAAATTAAAAATCCCGTCAAACTTTCCTTTCTTTGCATTATTCACTCATTGAATGACCCATGAAGCCCGAAAAAAAACTATTTCTTTTAGACGCTTTTGCGTTGATCTACCGTGCCCATTTTGCCTTTCTTAAAACACCCAGAATTACTTCTAAAGGATTGAATACGAGTGCGGTATTCGGTTTTGTAAATACATTGTTGGAGGTTTTGAAAAATGAAAAACCAACACACTTGGGCGTGGCTTTTGATACACCAAAGCCTACGTTTCGCCATGTGCAGTTTGAAGCCTACAAGGCGCAGCGTCAACAGCAGCCCGAAGACATTACCATCGCTGTTCCGTACGTCAAGCAATTACTGAAAGCTTTGTGTATTCCTGTATTGGAAGTGGATGGATACGAAGCAGATGATGTGGTGGGAACCCTCGCCAAGAAAGCAGCTCGTTCGGGCTTTGAGGTATTCATGATGACCCCCGACAAAGACTATGGGCAGTTGGTGGAAGAGCATGTGTATTTATACAAACCCGCCATTATGGGGAAAGGCGTGGAAATCATGGGGCCGGCCGAAGTATGCGCCCGTTGGGGGATCAAAGATATCAGTCAGGTAGTGGATATGCTGGGTTTGCAGGGAGATGCCGTTGATAATATTCCGGGAATACCGGGCGTCGGAGAGAAGACCGCTCAGAAGTTAATTGAAGAATTTGGTTCGATTGAAAATTTGTTGGCGAATTCCGATAAATTGGCCGGAAAACTCAAGGAGAAAGTCATTGAAGGAGCAGATAAAGCGATTTTATCAAAGCATTTAGCGACCATTGATATTAACGTACCGATTGAATTTCACGAAGAGGATCTTCTCATGTGCGATCCCAATCGGGATATGCTTTCCGCTTTGCTGGATGAATTGGAGTTTCGTACGTTGCGTAAACGCTTGTTGGGTGAAGATGCCGATGAGGTAAAACCCACAAGGACGGCAACGACTCAACCTTCGGCGGATAAAAAAGGACAACTTAATCTATTTGGAGAAAGTACTTCTCCAACAGAAAGTAATGGACAAAGCAAATCGTCCGGCTCGACCGATGCAGAGTTGCCGTTTTTTACGACAGATTTTTCTTCACAGCGCCGCACTGTGTTTAATACCTTGCACCGCTATCATTTGGTTGATACTGCGGAATTGCGGCAGTCACTGGCGCATTATTTGAGTTTGCAGGATGCTTTTTGTTTTGATACTGAAACAAATTCATTGGATGCCATTGATGCAGAATTGGTGGGAATGTCGTTTTCATATCAAAAAGGAGAGGCATTTTACGTCACCGTTCCTGCTGACCGCGAAGAGGCTCAAAAGGTAGTGGAAGATTTCAGATCAGTGTTGGAAAACGATAAAATTGAGAAGATTGCCCAGAATCTTAAATACGACCTGCTCGTACTGCAAAATTACGGAGTCGAAATCTGTGGGCCGATGTATGATACCATGTTGGCGCATTACCTGATCGAGCCTGAAAAACGGCACAACATGGATATTTTGGCCAATTCGTATTTGAACTATGAGCCGGTTTCTATAGAATCATTGATCGGCAAGAAAGGCCCGAAACAGCTCACAATGCGGGATGTTGACATAGAAAAATTGGTAGAGTATGCCGCAGAGGATGCTGATGTAACCTTTCAATTAAAAGAAAAGCTGAATCCCATCTTGATTCAAAACCAGGCAGAAAAGCTTTTCAGAGGAGTGGAAGTGAAGTTGGTGCCTGTATTGGCGGGAATGGAACGCGAAGGAGTAAAAGTAGACATGAATGCCCTGAAAGAAATGTCCGGTGTGTTGGATACTGACATGAAGTTGGTGGAAAAAGACATCTATCAATTGGCAGGAGAAGCATTTAATATATCCTCGCCAAAACAACTGGGAGTGATATTGTTTGAAAAGATGCAGTTGATTAAAAAGCCTAAAAAAACGGCGACAGGTCAATACGCTACGGGCGAAGATATTTTGTCAGACTTGGAAGCCGAACACGAAATAGCGCGTAAAATTCTGGATTACCGCGAATTACAAAAACTAAAGTCTACCTACGTTGATGCATTGCCTTTGTTGATCAACGCTAAAACCGGGCGTATTCATACGTCGTTTAATCAGGCAGTAGCCGCAACGGGGCGTTTGAGCAGTACAAATCCCAACCTTCAAAATATTCCGATTCGGACGCCGAGAGGGCGGGAAATTCGCAAAGCGTTTGTGCCGCACAGCGATGAATTCATGATTCTTTCGGCCGATTATTCTCAAATTGAGCTGAGGATCATGGCTGCTTTCAGCCAAGATAGTACCATGCTAGAGGCCTTTAACCAAGGCTTGGACATTCACGCCAGTACTGCAAGCAAAGTATTTAAAGTAGAGCTGTCAGACGTGACGTCCGACATGCGTCGCAAGGCGAAGATGGTCAATTTTGGTATTATCTACGGGATTTCGGCGTTTGGATTGGCGCAACGACTGGGAATTCCGCGCGGCGAAGCGGCCGAAATCATTAAAGCGTATTTTGAAGAATTCCCTGCGGTGAAAACGTTTATGGATCTGTCTATTCAAAAAGCACGGGAAAATAAGTACGTAGAAACTATTCTTGGGCGTCGTCGCTACTTAGCTGATATTGATTCTCAAAACCAAACAACGCGAAGCTTTGCCGAGCGCAACGCCATCAACGCACCGATTCAAGGCTCTGCCGCCGATATGATAAAAGTGGCGATGATCAATATTCATGAGTTTCTGAAAAAAGAAAAACTACGCTCGAAGATGATTCTTCAGGTACACGATGAATTGGTGTTTGACGCTCACCGTGATGAGGTAGAATTATTAAGCCAGCGCGTCAATGATCTGATGGTCAATGCTATTCCGCTGCCTGTCAAAATTGAAACGGGTATCGGTACCGGAAATAACTGGTTGGAAGCGCATTAAAAAAGGGGCTTTAAAGCCCCTTTAGACATTTTCTGTTTCTTCTAAACTTTGGGAGTAAAGAGAGTTAATGACTTTTATGGTGGTTTCTCTATTTAATATACTTTGTAAAGCTTGTATAAACGAGGGCTCATTAATACATTCTGTTTCATTTATTCTAATCGGATAAAAAACTAATGCTTCATATTCCACTTTGAATAAATGATATTTATAGTTATTTAAATAAGGGGCAATGATATCAAAAGTTAGACCAATTATATATCCATTTTGACCTGCTAAGGGTCCATCTAAACTTTTTTGGGCCTTATCAATTAACAAAGGAAGATTTTTTAAAGGATTATATGTCGTCAAGTCAGCTTTTAGCACATTGTTAGTTTTTTGAGCTAATAAATCTGCTTGTTCCTTAAGAATGGTTTTAGGGCTTCTGACTTTTTCAGGTGTAAAGTCAGGCCAAAGGTCAACTACTTCGCTCATACTAAGTTCAAATTTAATGTAAAATAAAGCGGCAGATGGTCAGAATAAGTTTTGTTTGGAAAGCCATTTGCTGTTAAAAGCGATTTTACTCCGTCTTTGTCTAAAATTTGTAATGCTTCTTTATCAAAATTAGGGATTAGTTCGGGACGAATCAATACTTGATCAAAAGTATTCCAAAAGAAATTAATGTGATTAGAGGTATTATAATAGTAACTTCCAATAGCTTCACTTCTTATATCACCCAACCAACTCCACATCGGATTATAGAAAAACTTATAGTCTTTCTCCTGCACTGTTCGCGTTAATTTTTCAGAGACTTTGGACGAAGAAACCGCATGCAAACCGGTAGATTTAATCATTGCAGTTTCAAAAGGATTCATGTTGAAATCGCCTACCAAAACGGTTTTTACTATTTCCCTTTCAATTTCTTCCCTTTTGACTTGTTCTACAAAGTCCCGACAAAATTCCTCTTGGTCGTCAGGCGTATTATGAGATTTATCAGGAACATGAACGCTTGCCAACAATATTTTTTCAAGCAAAGGCAATTCTAAAATATTGATACTGTAACGCCCACTTTCGGAAACAGGTTTCAAAAAATTCTCTTTAAAACGGGTTAAAATTTTAATTTTATCACACTGAGAGATTGGATTGTGAAAGAAATTATGCCCTCTTTGGGCTAATTCTACCACTAACAATGCTAAATTGAAGTTTACTTCGGCCATTATCAATACATCAATTTGATGATGTTCAACGATATTGACAATTTCTTCAAAAGGTCGGTTACGGTTCAGATTCCAGAATAGAAAGCGTATTTTCTGCATGAAAGCTTTGATCGGTTTTCGCGCAATATACTACTGATTTCCATACTTCACGGCCGTGCCCGTCATCACAAATCCCTGATAGTCTTTGGCGGTATAATATTGGTATTTTACATTGACCAAAGCGTGTGCGCCCATGCCGATGCCCTGCAAAATTAACTGGTCAAGCAACGCCCGTTTTTGGTCTTCATCATTTCCACGAAACAACATGCGGCCTTCTTTGGTTTGACGGTCGCTTAACGGCACTTCCTTTTCAACCTTTACAGGGCCGAGCGCCGTGTAGACGCGGGTGGTGGGTTGGTTTTCGTAGAATACATCAATGGGATAATCTGCTTTGGCAAGCTTGATCGGAATGCCTAATCCACCGTTGGAAGTAGATACCGGGCGGCCGCAGGAGAGGAAAAGCGCACTTCCCAAAATGCAAAGTATAAAAGAGGTAATTAATTTCATGATACCGTTTTTTGCGTGTTACCGCTATACAGAGATAAGTAAGAACTATGTCTTTGTACAACGAAATTTTTTGATGTCGTATTGTCGCTTCAAAGCAAAGGATTATTCTTGAATAAATGCATTATGACGGACAAAAAGCATTGAATCAATCTTCGTTTTACCAATTATCTATGTTATTATTTTTATAAAAAAAGACAGCTATTGTGTCAGTTTATGATATTTCAGAGAAATAAATAGACAAAAGAAATAATCTAAAACAAATAAGCTATTGTTTTGCAAAAAAATTGGTACGAACTTTGCGAGCCCTTTGAAAAACCGTGAATTAGCGATAGTTAAAACGGTTCTTAAACCAAGCAAATGAAACAACGCAGGCTTTCCACTCAATTGACTTCTGCTTCTCTGGCGTTGCTGTTATTGTTAACAGCGATTGCAGGTAAGTCGTTGCTGTTGCCGAAAGCCGTTGCGAAGAAGCCTGTTTCGGAGCAGACCTCAAAAAACAAAAAAGCCAACGAAGAACGGCCTGTCATTCAGGAAATGTCGTTGGTGGCCGTAGTAGCACCCGCTGTTTCGTTTGATTTTGAGCAGTCTTTTTACTTTTTGCCTACTATTTTCAGCATCGAACTAATCGGCGGCACAAACGCCCTTCCCAAACGGTTTGATGTCTTTTATTATTTCTTCTCCTTTTTCCGAAATGTTTTCGGACACTTCATTGCAATCAATGCTCCTTAGTTAAGGTGCGTATGAATGTTATTCTGTCACGCTGATTCGGTGTGCGGTTGTGAAAGCACCTTGTAGCAGCTTTGGGGCACGAAATAAGGCCCTTTATGGGGATAAAACCCTTCTTACGTTTCACTATTACCTATTCAATCATTTATTCATTCAATAAAACAATGCAAAACAGACTTGGCATTTGGATTTTGACAGTGGTAGTTGCTGTACTGAGTATCTATTATCTGTCCTTTACATTTGTGGCGCGTGGGATTCGTAAAGACGCTGAAACGTTCGCTACAGGAAAAGACGGTATCGTTGACCAGAAGAAAAAAGAGCATTATCTGGACTCACTTCGCCGCGAACCCGTTTATTTGGGAAGTACCTATCAGGAGGTAACACAACGTGAGTTGGGTTTAGGTCTTGATTTACAAGGTGGAATGCACGTAGTATTGGAAGTGGCTCCTACCGACATCATGAAAGGCCTTGCGGGAGGTAACGCTCGCAACGCTCAATTCAATGAAGCCTTAAAACAGGCAGTTGTTGCACAGAAAACAAGTCAGTCTAATTTTGTAGATCTGTTTGTAAGTGCTTACAAGAATGTTGCTCCAAATGCAACGCTGGCCCAGATTTTCTCCAACAGTACCAACCGAGGTAAAATCAGCAACAGCTCATCAGACAGTGAAGTAACCAAATTTTTGAAAACGGAAGTGGATGGCGCAACAAGCCGCGCTTTCCAGATCATTCAACAACGGGTAGATAAATTTGGAGTTGCCAACCCTAACATTCAACGTTTACCGGGCTCAGGTCGTATTTTGATCGAGCTTCCGGGCGTAGATAATCCTGAGCGTGTTCGTCGCCTTTTGACGGGTTCTGCTAAATTGGAATTCTGCGAAGTGTATACCTTAGATGAAGTTTCGCCGGCGCTTAATGCATTGGGTGCTTATTTGACTCAATTGGATCTGGAAAAGAAAATTGCCGAAAAAGGTACTTCGAAAGCTGACACCAGCAAAGCCGGCGGTTTGGCTGCACAGTTGGCCAAAGGCGCAAAAACCGATTCAACAGCAAAAGATACAACGGCTAATCAAACAGGGCTTGCAAGTTTATTCGTACCGATTTCTCAGGGACAATTGGGGGTGTATGCGAAAGATACGGCGCGTGCCAACGAGCTTTTGGCTCGTTCGGAAGTGAAAGCAATGTTTCCTTCAGACGCTGTGATCATGTGGGATCGTAAAGGAATTGAAACGACTGATAAGCGTAATGAGATCGTTGGTATCTATTTCATCAAAAAAGCCAACGGTCAGGCACAGTTGGAAGGAGATGTAATTGTGGATGCAACCGGTAACAACTACGATGACCGCGGACGTCCGGAAGTGTCTATGCGTATGAATGCCGAAGGTGCCCGTAAATGGAAAAACCTGACTGCTGCCAACGTAGGCCGTCCGGTCGCTATTATTTTGGATGGTTTTGTGTATACTGCTCCTAACGTTCAAAACGAGATTCCTAACGGAAACTCAAGCATTACCGGTAGCTTTACCATTGATGAAACCAAGGATATGGCCAACGTGCTTAAAGCAGGTAAGTTGCCGGCACCTACCACTATTGTGGAAGAAGCCATTGTAGGAGCAACGTTAGGTTCAGAATCGGTTAATGCGGGGGTTATCTCTTCGTTGGTTGGTTTGTTGGTTGTATTGATCTTCATGGTCATTTATTACAACAAAGCAGGTATGATCGCCGACGTGGCGTTGGTTATCAACTTGTTTTTCCTGATGGGTATCATGGCATCTTTGGGAGCGATCCTTACGTTGCCGGGTATTGCAGGTATCGTACTGACCATCGGTATGGCCGTGGATGCGAACGTACTTGTGTTTGAGCGTATCAAAGAAGAATTAGCGGCGGGGAAAGAGTTGAAACTAGCCATTTCTGACGGTTTCAAAAACTCACTTTCCTCCATCATTGACTCAAACGTAACGACGCTTTTGACAGGTATTATCCTTTTCTTCCTGGGAACAGGTTTGATCTTAGGTTTTGCCACTACGCTCGTGATCGGTATTCTTACGTCGTTGTTTGCGGCATTGTTCGTATCACGTTTGATCTTGGAATGGTGGGTTGGCAAAGGCCGTAAGATTGAATTCTTCGCTTCATGGTCGCAAAACCTATTTAAAGATTCCAATTTCGACTTTGTATCACGTCGTCGTTTGTATTATATCATTTCTTCGGTCATCATTGGCGTTGGTATTATTTCCGTCATTTTCAAAGGATTCGGTTTGGGAGTTGACTTCAAAGGCGGTCGCAGTTATGTTGTTCGCTTTGAAAAAGGAGTGGAAACTTCGGAGGTTCGTGAGATTTTGACCGGTGTATTTGGTGCTGCTCCCGAAGTAAAAACATTTGGAGGGATAGGGATCGGAGCTAATGAGCAGGTAAAAGTTACGACCAGCTTTTTAGCGGATGCAACAACGCCAGATTCTGACAAACAGGCTGAAGCTAAATTGAACGAAGGGTTAAGCAAATTACCTAACAATAAAGCAACGATTCAAAGCTCCCAAAAGGTAGGGCCAACGATTGCGTTTGACCTGATCATGACTTCCTTAAAGTCAATCCTATTGGCGGTAATTGTGGTGTCGATCTACATTTTTATTCGATTCCGTAAACTGGCGTTCGTTTGGGGAGCTATTGTAGCCTTATTTCACGACGTTCTTGTGATTTTGGCTGTATTCTCCTTTTTTAACGGTTGGTTGCCTTTCTCATTGGATGTGGATCAGGCGTTTATCGGTGCCGTTCTAACGATCATGGGTTATTCAATGAACGATACGGTAGTAGTATTTGACCGCGTTCGTGAATATTTAAGAGATAATCGCGGTAAGAAAGAAACGATTCCGACCATCATTAACAATGCCTTGAACAGTACTCTTAGCCGTACGGCGGTAACGGGTCTTTCAACCATGTTTGTGTTGATCGTACTATTCATCTTTGGTGGAGAGGTGATCCGTGGATTCTCTTTTGCCATGTTGATCGGGGTTATTGTAGGTACTTATTCATCTTTGTTCGTGGCTACGCCAATCGTGGTTGATTCATTGACCCGTGACCAAGCGAAAGAGGATGCTTCTACAGAAGAGAAAAAAGCAGCACCTGTTCGTTTGATCTCTGATTTTCCGGATACACCTCGCGGTGGCTTACAGCAAGTAGAGATGCCACAGGAAGAAGAGGAAGAAAAAGAAAAAGTAAAAAAAGAAAAGAAAGCGCCTTTGATTAAGCCTTCTTTAAAAAAATAGAGTACCCATAAGTGGTTAGTGGAATGGAGAATGGTAAAAGTTGAATGCGTATTCAGCAAACCGTTCTTTATCCAGCTAACCACTTTTATTTTGCCTAATAATAACTTTTCGTCGCATTTGTTTGGTAACAAGGCGATAAGAGCGTATTTTTCACCTATATTTCAGTCGCAAACTATTATACCTTATCGTAAAATTTCTAACCTAATCAAGCATGGCAAATCAACTTTGGACTAAAAAGCCCTTGGACAAACTTATGAATGAGTCCTCGGGTGAAGGTAACCAACTTAAACGAACATTGGGTCCCGGCAGCTTGATAGCCCTCGGTATTGGAGCTATCATCGGCGCGGGATTATTTTCTATTACAGGAGGGGCTGCTGCCAATCAGGCAGGACCCGCCATTACCATTTCATTTATAGTAGCAGCATTTGGTTGTGCTTTTGCAGGTTTGTGTTATGCTGAATTTGCTTCAATGATTCCGGTCGCGGGTAGTGCTTATACCTACTCTTATGCTACCATGGGTGAATTTATTGCCTGGATCATCGGTTGGGATCTTGTATTGGAATATGCGGTTGGAGCAGCTACAGTAAGTATCAGTTGGAGTCGTTATCTGATAAAGTTTCTGGAAGGGTTTGATGTTCACCTGCCCCTTGCACTTACTGTTGGTCCTTGGGATGGCGGATTAATTAATCTTCCTGCCGTATTTATTGTTATTTTGATGAGTTTATTGCTCATGAAAGGAACGCAGGAAAGCGCTACTGTCAATGGTATCATTGTAGCGCTGAAAGTAACGGTTGTGATTATTTTTATCGTTTTGGGTTGGAAATACATCAACAACGACAACTATACGCCTTATATTCCTGACAATTCAGGTACCTTCGGAGAGTATGGATTCAGCGGTATTATTCGAGCGGCGGCCATTGTGTTCTTCGCTTATATTGGATTTGATGCAGTAAGTACGGCGGCCCAAGAAGCCAAAAATCCTCGTAAAGACATGCCTATTGGTATTCTGGCTTCCTTGGCCATTTGTACCGTTCTTTATATTTTGTTTGCTCACGTAATGACGGGAGTGACCAGTTATACTTCTTTCAAAGGTCAGGATGGGATTGCGCCGGTTGCCGTTGCCATTGAGCACATGGGAACTCCCAACGCCGCAGGATTGATTGTTCCCGATTATCCTTGGTTGAACCGTGCCATCATTGTAGCTATTTTAGCAGGATATGCCTCCGTTATTTTGGTGATGCTTATGGGACAAACACGTGTATTCTTCAGTATGAGTAAAGACGGTTTGTTACCAAGTATCTTCTCAAAAGTTCACCCCAAGTATCAAACACCTGTCAAAAGTAATTTGCTGTTTATGCTGTTTGTAAGTTTGTTTGCGGCATTTATTCCGGCAAGGGTAGTAGGTGAAATGACCAGTATCGGAACATTGTTTGCTTTTATTCTGGTATGTATCGGTATCATTGTTATGCGTAAACAAATGCCGAACGCTCCTCGCGCCTTTGTAACACCTTGGGTGCCTTTGGTGCCGATTTTAGGCGTAGCAACGTGTTTCTTCATGATGGCCTTCCTTCCTTTGGATACATGGATTCGTCTGATCGTGTGGATGATCATTGGTTTTGACGTATACCTTTGGTATGGTATTCACAACAGCAAACTTTCTACGGGAACAGGAACCTTAAAAGACGATTTTAAAGTAATTTGTTTATCAGGATTAGCGCTTGCACTTGTATTGGCTGTAGTGGCGTTTTTCCATCATACCCAATCCATTGAAGGAGATACGGGATTATTTTATTTCTCGTTGATTTTTGCAGCTATACATGCAGTTGCCTATTTGTATACTTGGTTGAAAGGATAAAAACTTGCTTTTAATAACAACAAAAAACGCCTTGATGAGAGGCGTTTTTTTGTTGTTATGCCGCCGATTTTGAAAAACCGCCGGTAGGTTACTATTTTAAGGAGATACTAAAACGAGGTTGTGAGCAACCTCAATGCAGGTTTTGAGAAACCTGCTTCACCTGATGTGCCGGCGGGCGGTGCGCGCTGCGATTCTCAAAACCGCCAACCGGGTTGCTTACAACCCAAAGTAAGTTCGGTGTAGGGCAGGTTTTGAGAAACCTGCCTCACATTATTGGCCGAACGGTATGGCGAAACCTGCCAAAACGCTGAAACTCTGATTGTGAACAGGAACACGAACGATAGGCGTATCATACAATCGGGTAAGTCCGCGTTCGTAACAGCCTTCAATGAACATCTTAGCGCTTCCTAAGTCAAAACTAAGCCCTGCTCCACCTGCGGCACCCACTTCAAAGCGATTGAACGTACCTAAGCCAATACTTGTGCGCGTAGGTTGTGTTTGAAATAATAACAAATCAGCGCGGGAAACGATTTTGCCGGCCGCCAGATAATTGAAGGTTGGTCCCGCCACGATGTAGGGTTGGACGGGACTGTCTTCGTCACCAAAATCATATTGCAACAACATGGGTGCCTGAATATAGGTGAGACGTTGCTTGATGCTACCCCCCAACGGAATATTTACCCCGATCAGGTCTAATAGGTTATTGGAAGAAAGCCCTGCTCCACTTTGCTTGTAGCCAAGCTCAGGACGAAAAGATAATCCGCCGGCAATCGGTACTTTTAAAAAAATGGCTCCGTTACCGCTTACGATATAATCAAGGTTACCCGTAAAATTTTCGATGAATCCGCCGTTACCGGTTGTTTTAGCGAGAGAAATTCCTCCTCGGGCTCCGATGTATACTTGAGCTTGGGTCGAAAGGCCCACGACTGTTACGGCGATGGCTGTTAATAGATTACGTACTCTTTTCATTTTGTTGGAAGATGGTTAATGAAACAATAAAAAAGTTACGTATAATTTGCGTCATGTTCAGAGCTGTTTTATCCATAACGTCGTTTAGACGCGGGGTATTTCAGCCTGTCACAGAATGTTTGGTTAACGATTGTTAACGGTTGAGAATCCTCAAACCGGCCTGAAATCCTACCCAATTGGTCAGGTCAAGGCCATCGCGGAGGGTTCTGGTTGGAAAGGGTTGATAGCGAGTGGAATTGTCCAATTTCAGATAACCGGGTTGCGCCGTCATGGCGGTCAAAGTAGCCGCGCCGAAAAGCGCGAGGCGCCCAACAATTCTTTTTTCAAGTCCTAAACTTGCCCGATAAAAAAGCCCGTTAGAAGTGTCGAAGCGATTGGTGGCTTCCATGATTTTGTTGGCAGTGAGGTCAAGGTTGGTCATCCACCCGCGCCCTAATTTTACCGCAGTTCCAAGTCCGTATCCAAATGTATAAAGAGGTTTGTCGGTAATGCCGAAATTGCCGCCGATGGTTACGATATTGTACAACTGCCGTACGCCCGTTTTGAAGCTGACATTGGCATAGTTAAGCTCGTCGGTACTGATTTCCAGACGGCGATAGCCATTGTATCTGACAAAGCTGAACAAGCCGACCGGTAAAGCGCCTGACGAGTCGGCATAGTTAAATACGCCCAGTTGAAGCCCTTTTTCGTGAATATGTGCGTAGTTTAAATAGGGACTGATCTGTACGCCGCGAAATTTTTTCAGGGCTGCATTCGCAAATCCGCTGATCTGTACACCGCGCATAGTACCAAGCGTTACGTTGCCAAATCCACTCATCTGCCAGCCATACATATTGCCGAGCGTTACACTGGCAAATCCTGCGGTTTGAAAACCATTATAATAATTCCGTCCTGCTAAATTGGCAAAACCCGCTACTTGAATGCCACTATGATTGCCTCCCGTTGCATTGACAAAACCGGACAGTTGCATTCCTTCAAAGTTTTTCAGAACCGCATTGGCAAACCCTGCCGCCTGCAATCCATACACATTCCGACCCACTAAATTAGCAAAACCGGCAAATTGAGCACCGTGTACATCCCATCGAACAAGGTTGGCAAAACCACCCACTTCCAACGCATTTACGCCCAAAGAATAACCTGCTATGATGTTGAAAGATAATGTGTTTACTACGTTTCCGCTCATGACATGATTGGTTCCCACGAACGGCAGTAAGGAGACCTGAAACGGTCGGTAAAATGTGTCACGCACGTTTTGGATGTGAATAGCCTGTTTAGCCGTGGCAAAAGCGTCCACA
Organism: Runella sp.; assembly: GCF_965279615.1. Lineage (NCBI taxonomy): Bacteria > Pseudomonadati > Bacteroidota > Cytophagia > Cytophagales > Spirosomataceae > Runella > Runella sp. The sequence goes on from NZ_OZ257252.1 coordinate 5,110,538, forward strand.
AACGTTTTTTCAACATTATCTAAGTTAATACGCTTTTGTTTTTGAGGACCGGGGATTGTATCGGTTGAGGCTACCAGTACCGGCTGAACGGCAGGGACCCGAAATTTTAACGTATCAGTTGCAGGACGAGAAATAGACTTTAATTGAGGGGAAATGGCCTGTAATTTATCATCCAACGGCATTTGCACTAAGCTGATGTCCAGCGCCTGATTGGTAACGGCAATGCTGGAACCGAAGTATCTTTCTTTCCGTACTTCCAAACGCGGATTCGTAAGCGTAGCGGGAAGCTTTAAACGATAATAGCCTGACTGATTGGTGACTGCGGAAGCAAGCGTGCGTTTCTCGAAAATACTGGCCTGGGCAATTCGCTCTCCCGTAGCACGGTCAAAAACGTAGCCATTGATAATAATATCCGGTTTTTCAACGGGAACTTCCGCAACCTTTTGAAGAATAATGTGTCCGCGACGCTCTTTATATGAAGCACCACCTTTGAAAACTTCCTCCAAAATCTGACGAATGGCTTTGACATTGGCATTAAGCGTAACACGCCGATTCAGATCAAATTCGTTGGGATTGTACGAAAAGCTGAAATTTCCCTTTTCACTAATGATGCGTAATACTTCTTCAAGACGCTCATTGGTGACTCGTACCGTAATGGTCCGGTCGAGAATAGAAGGTTTTTGGGCCAGAGTTGGCAAAGACAGAAGTCCGCAGATCCAAAGAATGATGACGTAAGTTGCGCGGTTCCGCAGGTGCAAAAAGCGGAAGTTGTTGATAGTCAGTACTTGTTTCATGGCTGTTGTTTTTTACGGACATCCCTGTCCGTCCAGTAATATCGTTTGCCCTTTTCGGGTGACTTGAAGGTGGAGCGTTTCGGCAATAACACTTAGCGCAGCATCCAAACTTTCGCGTTCGAAGCGAGCCGTTAATTGACAATTTTTCAAACGACCGCTCAATTGAATGTCGGTTTGATAGCCTTCCCGTAAGGAAGCGACGACATCGCCCAGATTGGTTCGGTCAAACACAAATACTTTGGTGCGGTACGCCATTGCATTCAGATCCATCGCGGGGAGTTTAATGATCGTGTCGGCTTGAGCGGTGGCTGCCTCGTCTTTGACTAAAAGCGTTTTGGCTTTTGGGGTCGAAAACTGCACTTTTCCGCTGGTTACGGCTACGTTTACTTTTTTATCATAAGCACGTACGTTGAAAGCTGTACCCAAAACCCGCACTTCTGTGTCGTTGGCATGAATGATGAAGGGGCGATTTTCATCACGTTTTACCTCAAAGTAAGCTTCTCCTTTGAGCGTAACCGTACGCGTTTCTTTCCCAAAATCATCCGCGTAAGTAAGCGTTGTGTTGTGATTCAGAAAGATTTTCGTGCCGTCAGGCAAAATTTGTTCGTTGGTTTTTTCCGTCGTTTTCAATACTTTGGCAACGGCAGGGTCTTTCCTTTTTTCTAAGAATGTATACCCAAACCAACCGGCGCTTAAAAGAATCAAAATACTTGCCGCAATACGCAGAAAATCAAAGCCCGAAGACGATTTGGCAGAACCGAGTGGCTGAATATCAGCGTCATTCTTATGAATAACAAATGGCAATGGATTTTCTGTTGAAGGCTGTTGACCGGTCGCCGTTAGCTTCTTACTTACATTTTTCCAAGCCAAATCAACATTAACCTCTGCCGTCGGTTTAACAACCTCTGCAACTTCCCATATTTTTTGAAAACGAAGCAGTTCCTTTTCATGCGTGGACGATTGGGCCAACCACGTTTTTACTTGACGTGTTTCGTCGGGTGTAGTTTCACCCGCCACGTAACGTGCCAGTAAATCGTCAGGAATATGTGCGTTCGAATCCATTTAGTAGTTGTCAATCATAGATAATTTGTTAGTCCCAACCAAACCAAAAGAGGTAAATAATCTGCAAGTTCAATTCGTAAAATTTTCAGAGCCTTTCCAATTTGATTTTCGATGGTTTTGACCGAAAGACCCATTTGGTCGGCAATTTCCTGGTACTTTAATTCATCAAAACGACTCAGCTTAAAAATGATCCGGCATTGTTCGGGCAATTTTTCAATGGCTACCGAAAGCTGCCGCTCCAATTCATTTTTATAGACTGTTTGACTTACCGATTCATACGTTGTTTCTTGGTAATGCGTGGCGTATTGTTGATGTTCTTCGCGTACTTTTTGGTGTTTGATTCGGTTAAGGCAATGATTATGCACTGCACGGTATAAATATGACTTTAACGATTGGGTAATTTCGAGCTCGGCTCGTTTTTCCCAAATGCTCACAAATACGGTTTGGACAATTTCCTCCGCTTCGTCGGCATCGCGCAAGATCGAACGTCCGTAGGCACATAAGCTTGCGTAGTGCTTCCGAAACACCTGTTCGAAAACCCCTTCATCGCCTTGCCCAATGGCTGTAAGTATTTGTGTGTCCGATAATTGCACGAAATGACGAATCGTTTTGGAGCAAAGTTAACGCTTTACCCTTAACGATAGGGCCGTTTTTGTGACGAGTTGTTAAAAATGATGGCTGAAACCTCATTTTAGGTATGACAAGCGAATCGAAAGCTCCCCCTATGTCGGCAAAATATTTTTTTTGAAGCAGCCTATCCGAAGGAACCGGCATCTTAAAAGAGAATTATTTTTTTTAATGAAGTAGGGGAGGTTGAAATCTGAATTGTCATTCTTCCAAAACAGTTTAATTAATACTACAACAGCCATGAAAAAGTTACGAGTGATTTCTGCCAAGTTGGCAAGTTTTGCCTTTTTGTTAGCCTTATTGCAATCCTGTATTTTCATTGACGGAGATACCCATTTAGACCCGAAAAATCCTGACAATCAAACCTTCGACCTGCGCGATTTTGACCAACTGGAAATGGGTAATGCGTTCAACGTCAGCGTTCGTCGGTCAGGACAATTCAGTATTTTTGTTCACGGAGACCGCCGCGATATCAGTGATTTGGAAGCCTTTGTGGATCGCAACGGTAAATTGGTGATACGTTACCGCAATTATAGAATCCGCCGCTATGACATGGACATCGACATTACGATGCCCACATTGCGCGGGGTAGATTTTTCGGGAGCCGTCAATTCCAACATTGAAGGATTTACGAATACCCGTGATCTGGACATTGAATTGTCAGGCGCATCCAAGTCAACCGTTGACGGAGATTGGGAACGCGTTTATGTTGATCTTTCGGGTGCCTCTACGCTGACGTTACACGGGCAGGGGCTGAGCCTGACCGGAGATCTGTCGGGTGCATCGAAGCTGAATGGCTTTGATTATGCCGTTGATAATGTTGATCTGGAGCTTTCAGGCGCAAGCAACGCCAATGTATTGGTCGATAAAACATTAAAAGTGGATGCGAGCGGTGCCAGTAGTTTGCGGTATCGCGGGAGCCCGGAAGTACGTTCCAATAGCTCAGGCGGCAGCAGTGTGAAGAAAGATTAAGCTAAAAAATTCTTACCTTTGTGGTTTCTTTTAGAAAAGTCGTTAATCGCTAATTGTCAAACGTTAATTGTCCGAAAATGATGAACATCATTTTCGGATAATAACCCCAACAACTAACGATTAACGGCATTTTTTTAATCACAATGCCGATGAACTACAAAGAGTATAAAGGATTGGACTATGCACAGGTAGGCAAGGACATCCTTCAGTTTTGGAAAGAAAATCAGATATTCGAAAAGTCAGTAGAAGTACGGGAAGGTGCTCCTTCGTTTACTTTTTATGAGGGGCCGCCGTCGGCTAATGGTACGCCGGGGATTCACCACGTGATGGCGCGTACCATCAAAGATCTGTTTTGTCGTTATAAGACCCTGCGCGGTTATCAGGTGAAGCGCAAAGGCGGTTGGGATACCCACGGCCTGCCCATTGAGTTGCAGGTCGAAAAAGAACTGGGCATCAAAAAAGATGATATCGGTATCAAGATCAGCATTGAAGATTATAATAAAAAATGCCGGGAAGCTGTCATGCGGTTTACCGACCAATGGCTGACCATGACCGAGAAGATGGGTTATTGGGTAGACATGGACGACCCGTACGTAACCTATAAAAACGACTACATCGAAAGCCTTTGGTGGTTGTTGAAACAGCTTTACGAAAAAGGATTACTTTACAAAGGATACACCATCCAACCGTATTCGCCGGCCGCCGGAACAGGTCTCAGCTCGCACGAGTTGAACATGCCCGGTACGTACAAAGATGTAAAGGATACCACCATTGTAGCGCAGTTCAAAGTAAAACTGACCGGCAAATCGGGGTATTTGTTCGACACCGCCGACAGCGACGATATCTACATTTTGGCTTGGACCACTACTCCCTGGACTTTGCCTGCCAACTCTGCATTGACCGTTGGAAAAGACATTGATTACGTGTTGATTACAACCTTTAATCAGTACACACATTTGCCTATCAACGTGGTTTTGGCCAAAGATCTTGTAGGAAAGTATTTTTCTGAAAAAGGAAAAGATGTCAATTTGGCGACCTACAAAGAAGGCGATAAGGTCATTCCTTGGTCTGTTTTGATGGAATTCAAAGGTGTGCATTTGGAAGGTATTCAGTACGAGCAATTGTTGCCGTATGTGCAGCCGCTCGAGGACGCCGATAAAGCATTCCGAGTTATTTTAGGCGATTTTGTTACCACGGAAGACGGGACCGGCGTAGTGCATACCGCGCCTACTTTCGGGGCAGATGACTTTAGGGTAGCGAAAGCCAACGGCGTACCGGGCATTATGGTGCGCGACGAAAACGGCAAAGAAGTACCGATCGTTGACAAACAGGGACGTTTTGTACCGGAGATCGGGGAGTTTGGCGGACGGTTTGTCAAAGAGCAATATTACTCGGCTGTCGAGCAGGAAGATCCTGAATTCAAGCCAACCGATGTATTGATCGCCATCAAGTTGAAAGAAGAGAATCGGGCGTTCAAAGTGGAGAAATACGAGCACCCATACCCGCACTGCTGGCGTACTGACAAACCTGTTTTGTACTATCCGCTTGATAGCTGGTTTATCAAAACAACAGCACTGAAAGACCGTTTGGTGGCATTGAACAATACCATCAACTGGAATCCGGAAAGCACAGGAACGGGGCGTTTTGGAAACTGGCTCGAAAACCTTGTGGATTGGAACCTGAGCCGCAGCCGTTATTGGGGAACACCGTTGCCGATTTGGCGCACCGAAGAAGGAGAAGAAAAGTGCATTGGTTCAATAGATGAACTGACGGGCGAACTGGAAAAAGCCTTGGCAAGCGCTGCGTTAAGTGATGAACAACGTGCTAAAAATGAGTCTTTTCTGCAATCAAAAGGGACGGAAGCGTTTGATTTGCACCGCCCTTACGTAGATGAGATCTTTTTGGTTTCGGATTCGGGGAAAGTAATGACCCGCGAGACAGACCTCATTGATGTGTGGTTTGATTCGGGTGCGATGCCGTATGCGCAATTCCATTTTCCGTTTGAGAATTTGGATAAATATCCTCAAAGTATGGGCGGTACGGCGGTCAATGAATCACAGACTTCGTATCCGGCCGATTTTATCAGCGAAGGCGTTGACCAAACGCGCGGTTGGTTCTTTACCTTACATGCGATTGCAGGCTTGTTGTTTGATTCCGTCGCTTTCAAAAACGTCGTTTCTACGGGTTTGGTGTTGGATAAAAACGGCAACAAAATGTCAAAGCGTCTCGGCAACGGCGTTGATCCGTTTGCAACCATTGACACCTACGGCCCTGATGCGCCGCGCTGGTACATGATCACCAACGCAGAACCGTGGGACAACCTTAAATTCAATATCGACGGAGTGGTGGAAGTACAGCGTAAGTTTTTCGGAACGCTGTTCAATACCTACAATTTCTTTGCGCTTTACGCCAACTTGGATGGCTATCGGATTGAGCAGTTTGATCGGGTTCCGAAAGAGCAATTGACCGAATTGGATCGTTGGATCATTTCTAAAGTGTATACATTGGTCAAAAATGTAACCGAACAGTTTGACAATTATAATCCAACCAAAGCAGGTCGTTTGATTCAGGATTTTGTGTGCGACGATCTGTCCAATTGGTACGTACGCTTGTGCCGCAGACGGTTCTGGCAGGGCGAAATGACCACCGACAAACGAGCAGCGTATCAAACCCTTCAACATTGTTTGGCGGCGGTGGCGCAGTTGATGTCGCCGATTGCGCCGTTCTTTGGTGATTGGCTTTATCGTAATCTCACCGACCACGTTCGGGAGGAGTCTATCGAAAAAAATACGCCGTTCAGGCACGAATCAGTGCATTTTACAGATTGGCACACCTACGATGCATATTGGGTAGATACCGAGTTGGAAGAGTCGATGCAGTTGGCGCAGGACATTTGTTCATTGGTGCATTCGTTGCGGAAAGCAAACAAAATAAAAGTACGTCAGCCGTTGTCAAAAGTGCTTATTCCGGTACTGAGCACAAAAATACGCGAACAGATCGAACACGTTGCGCCCATCATTATGTCTGAAGTGAACGTGAAAGCCGTTGAGTTTGTCAGTGACGACAGCGGCATTTTGAAGAAAAAAATCAAGCCTAACTTCAAAGCATTGGGACCGAAATACGGCCCGAAAATGAAAGAAGTTGCGGCGATCATCAACGGCCTGAACGCTGCCGACATTTCAACGATCGAGAAAGAAGGCGTACTTGCAGCAGGGGATTTTTCATTGTTGAGAGATGATGTAGAGATCATTGCTGAAGATGTACCGGGCTGGCTGGTAGCAAGTCAGGGAAGCCTGACCGTAGCGCTTGACGTAACGGTCACAGAAGAGTTACGCCGCGAAGGGTTAGCCCGCGACGTAGTCAATCGTATTCAGAACCTTCGTAAAGACAGTGGTTTTGAAGTAACGGATAAGATCAAGATCACCGTGCAGGACAATAGCCCTGAATTGGCCGAAGCGGTCACTACCAATAAAGACTACATTTGTCAGGAAGTCCAGGCGATATCATTGGATCTGGTGGCTGACCTAAACGGTTCTGCAACGGAAATAGAGATCGACGAGTTTTTGCTGAAAGTAAAAATTGAAGTAGCAGGCTAGTTGATAAGTGATTATTTCAACCCCTATCCCCAACCCTTTCCCCAGTAAGGGAGTAATAAAGTCCCTCCCTTACTGGGGAGGGATTTAGGGTGGGGTACAATCACACCCTAATTCGTTTAGCGAAACATAAAATAGCGCATAAAATCTTCCTTATGACTCCTGCCAATCGGGATTTGAAACTTCCCGATAGTGAGATCATGCTCATCAAATGAATCGATTTTGTCAATATTGACCGCATAGGAGCGGTGGACACGGATAAATTTAGGCGTTGAGAGGCGTTCAAGTACGGTGTTCAGCGTAAGGCGTAAAGCAATTTTTTTGGACTCCGTATGGATTGTTGTGTAGTTTTTATCAGCTTCAAAAAAGAGGATATCGTTTAGCAATAATTTTTGAAATTTGTAATTCTCCTTGATAAAAACGTAATCATTGATTTGCAGGATTGTTTCCCGGTCAGCGGATTTAGGAATTGAATTCAGCGGTTTTACAGTGTCCTCTTTTTCTTTTGAAAATACCTGATTTTGAGCGCGTAGTGCAAAGTTATTGATGGCCAGATCGATGGCTATTTTAAGACTTTCAGTACTGAAAGGTTTAGTAATATACGCCGAAGGGTATGTCTTCATGGCGGCTTCGATCGTAGAGCGGTCGGCCTGAGCGGTAAGATAAATAACAGGGGCTTCTCGAATAGCGATCATTTCTTTGACCGCTTCAATGCCTGTCATAGTGCCGATCAATTTTATATCACAAAGTATGAGATCGACCTGAAGCGTTCTATAGAGTTCAATCGCCTTAAGACCATTGTTTACCACATCCACTATTTCGTATCCTTCAGATTCAAGTCGAGCTTCCAGATCAAGCCCTACAACAGCTTCATCCTCCACAATCAGGATCTTAATATTCTGCATATTGATTGTATTAAGCAACAGTTTTTAAACGGGTAATTGGAATATGAAGGTGATACCAAGTGCCGTTTTCGTTTTGTATCTGTGCTTCTCCCCCCAGTTGTTCGGACAATGATTTGATCAATTTTTTACCAAATGACCCTTTACGGTTTTGCCACGTAGCGATATCAACGCCCGGTCCATTGTCGCGTACATCCAATGAAATGCCGTTATCGCTTTTTAAAGATACAGCTAATGCCGGATGATTGTTGGTATGATAGGCATATTTAAATGAATTAGTAACTAACTCGTTTACGATCAATCCGATAGGCATCGCCAGTTCAACGTCTAACTCCCTTTCCTGTATATCCAATGCAAGGTCAAAATGCTCGGGATCGTAGCCATACGACCGCATGATACTTTCGACAAGATTGCTTAGGTATTCCTGCATATCAATGGTTGTAAGATGCTCTTTCTGGTAAAGACGCTGATGGATCAACGACATGGCTTCGATGCGCTGTTGCCCTTCCCGAATTGCCCGTACCGCTTTGGGGTCTTCCATATTGTACGTTTGCAAATTCAGTAGACTGGACACGATCTGTAGGTTATTTTTGACGCGATGGTGAAGCTCTTTCATCATTAATTCGAGCTTACCTGACTGTTCGCTGATGGTATGATTTTGTTTCGTCAACTGATTTCGTTGAGAAGCAAGAATAACATTTTGTTTCTGTACTTTTTGGTAAAGAAAGATCATTCCTCCCAACAACAGGGCCAATAAGCCTGTTCCTGTGGCCCACCATTGCATTTGGCGCGTTTTATCGCGGTTTTCTCGGTCTAACTGTCGAATTTGCGCTTCTTTTTCTGTCGTGGCATACTTCGTCCTGATTTCAGCAATAGAGCGTGTTTTGTCAACGTCTGCCTGTGCTTTGATAGAGGCTAATTGTTTCTCTTTCTCGGCATTAAGCATAGCTAAATGTTCTGTTTGTTCTTTCTTAAGCCGGTGCTGTGTTTCAGCGATCTGACGTTGAGTAAGTGCCTGGATCAGTGTCGTTTCACGTATCTGCTTTGTCTGGAACTCCGCTTCAATTTTAGCAATTGCCTTCTTTTTTTCATTGTTTCGAACACTGTCGTTCAATGCTACTGCGCTTTGATAATGAGATAGAGCCTCGCTGAAATCCCTTTTCTGCTCATAGGCTTGGGAGAGAAATTGGTGAAAATCTTTTTGGTGTTCTTTCTGCTCCGACTGGTTTTTTGAAAGCTCTATGCCATAGTTTGCCGTTTTAATTGCTTCATCGGGCTGATTCGTGGAAATGTATATTCCGCAAAGGCCTTTCTGAACATACATTTCAAGATAGATATCTTTTGCCTTTTTTGCATATTGAGCTACTTCCTGCAACCGAGCGGCGGCTTCGTCAGTGCGTTTCAGATGAGAGAGTTTGAGCGCATAATTATACAACCCTGAGAAGTAGGCTTCATCATCATGCTCATTTTTCAGGATCGCCAATGCCTGTTCATTATATTCCAACGACTTTAGGTGATTTTTGCGTTTTCCTTCCAACGAGGCGAAATTTTCGAGCGCATAGGCTAAAAAAAGCTTAGGCAGCTTGGCAGAATGGTCCAAAAAATATCGGTGGGTTTTTTGGTAATATTGCTCTGCCTTCTCAAATTCATGTTGGTTAAAATAAGCATATCCGACTTTATTAATGCTTAAAAAAGCGCCCCGATAAAATTTGTTTCGATCAAAAAGCTCATAGGATTTTAAATAATACTCTATTGCTTTTGGGGCATCATGCTGATTGAGATAATAAAGTCCATAACGAGAAAGAATATCAGCTTCGCAGAATTTTGAACGTACGGTTTTATTCATTTTGACGGCCGCCTGCAAATACGCATTTGCTTTTTCAAAATTGCCGCTGAAAACGAAGTCTTGGGACAAGTTGGATAATCTACGAACTTTTAGAGAGTCGTAAGGTAGGCGTAAAAGGCTATCGGGGACCGTAACGCCTTGTGCCCATAAAACGCTAACAGGGAAACTTAAGCAAACCCAAATTAGGAAACGACTCATAGAAAAGTTATAGGCCCTGAATGGTGATAAGTATACATAAAGCCCCGACAAAGCTCTTGAACTTTGCCGGGGAAACCTGTTCAAAACGTTGAGTATAGAGTTTTCTGTAATGCAAATTTGGCAAATATGTTTTTTTTACAACTTTTATTAGGGATGAATAATGGTAAAACATGGACGAAAGGTGTGATTTTGGTATATAAAAGATATTGATTGGATAATTTTTACTCTTTCTTGAACCTCAAAATTTTAATTTGTTATTTTCTTGAGAAACAAAATAAAATATAGATAAATGGGTGTCAATTCAAATGATAAAATTGTTTCACTACGTATATATACCCTAAAGTTTTATTGAGTTTTCTGCACCTGTATACTATTGCCTTTTTTGTCCTCAGGTTTTGCCGGATCAAAAAGAAAAAAGCGAACTGAAGTTGTCAATTGTTCACTTTGGCAGCAGGCGTTATGTACAGCAAGGTTAAAATAGCCAAAAAATGTGCATTTTTGTTATTACTTTCTGTTTAATTTCATTTTAGATGTATTCTCTACAAAAAGCACTTGTTCTCTCTATTTTGCTATTTTTTAGTGCAAAAGAAGGAGTAACTCAAAAGATTATTCGCGGCCCTTTTCTTCAGATCGGGACACCTACGAGCATCGTTATACGCTGGCGGACGGATATAGCTACCGGCAGCAAAGTAACTTTTGGGCCTGCGGCAGATCAACTGAATCGCAATGTTGTGGATGAAACGGTTACTACAGAGCATGAAATAAAACTAAGCGACTTGCAGCCAAACACGTTTTATTACTATGCTATAGGGAATTTAACAGAGGTACAGGTAAGTGGACCGGATTACTATTTTAAAACAGCCGTGCCTGCCGGCAGCAAACAAAAAATACGAATTTGGGCCATGGGTGATATGGGAAGCGGAACGCCTAACCAAGTCAGTGTCCGTGATTCGTACATGAACAGCATTAAGAATAATAATCGGGCAACGGATTTGGTGTTGATGCTTGGCGATAATGCCTACGGCATAGGAACCGATGAAGAATACCAGAATAATTTCTTCAATATATATCAAAATCAATTTCTGAAGAATAATGTCATCTGGACTATTCCAGGTAACCATGAATATTATTCGGGTTCCAGAACGAGCCGAGACATCCCTTATTTTAAGGTTTTTTCATTTTCGCAAAAAGGCGAAGGTGGCGGCGTTCCGTCAAATTCGAAGATGTATTATTCATTTAACTATGCCAATGTGCATTTTGTAGGATTGGATTCAGATGGTATTGAGGAGGAAAAGTACCGCATTTATGATACATTAGGTCCGCAGGTGACTTGGTTGAAGAAAGATCTGGCCGCCAACAAACAGCCTTGGACGATTGTGATGTTTCACCATCCACCTTATACCAAGAACTCGCATGATTCTGATGCAGAAGATGAACTTACTCAAATACGCAAAAATCTAACGCCTATTTTGGAGCGTTATAAGGTCGATTTGGTGCTGAGCGGCCATAGTCATTTGTACGAGCGCTCTCGACTTATGCGCGGCCATACCGAGCCTTCAACCGAGTTTGATGCGGAAAAGCATCTCATCAGCAGTTCGTCGGGCAGGTATGATGGCTTTCCCAATTCTTGTCCGTATGTCAAGAACCCATCGACGGAAGGAGTGATCTATACGGTTATTGGTTCATCGGGACAAAACAATGGTTTTAACGGTGTGCCTCATCCTGCCATGCCTTTTAAAAATGCCATCATTGGCGGCTCTGCGTACATTGATGTTGAAGACAATCGACTGGATTTTAACTGGTTGGGCGCCGATCAGATCGTTCGTGATCAATTCACTATTTTCAAAAACGTGAATAAAACAACTGACCTGAAAGCAAAACTCGGTGAAGTGGTAACGTTAGCTCCTTCCTGGAAAGGAAGTTATCTCTGGCCGGACGGCAGCCGCAAGTCGACCACAGAATTTATGCTCGTAAGTGATACCACCATTATAGTCCGCGATAGCCTTGGGTGTTTGCAGGACCGTTTTAACATTGAAGTATTTCCGCGCCCTCAAATTACCACCCAAAATCTCAGACCCGTTTGCAGCGGTGAACAACTTTCTGTACCGTTTTCGGTTACAAATACCGATGTTGCCAAATGGCGCTATACGGCACAGTTATCAGATGTACAGGGAAACTTTGCTGCGCCGATTTCTTTGGGTACAGGTAACGGAACATCGCTTAACATCACTATTCCGGCAAATCTTGCCGCCGGAGAAGGGTATAAAATACGAGTGATTGCCAATACAAAAGGATTTGACTATGTAGCTTCTGCGGCGTTTAGTGTGCGTCAAAAAGTAACCGCAACGCTGAAAGGAGAAGCAACCATTGAAGCAGGTAAAACGGCAAATTTAACATTGACTTTTACGGGATCAGCGCCGTGGACCTACCGTCTTTCCGACAATACTACCGGCACCACTTCGAGCAATCCGCTCTCGGTGACAATCAACCCCTTGAAAACTACGGTTTATTCCTTAACAAACATTACAAACACCTGTGGAGAAGGCTCCGGAACGGGAAATGCCCGTGTGGTGGTAATTCCGCGCATCGAAACAACACTGTCGGCTTCGGCAGTCATTTGTAACGGAACAGAAGTAAATGTACCGTTTACGCAAGTAGGGCAATTTGAAACCGCCGTAAATTATGTCGTACAGCTATCTACGAAAGAAGGAGATTTTTCGAATCCGTCATTTATTGGAGCAGGAAACCAAAGTCCCGTTAAGGCAACGGTTCCGCTTTCTGCGGTGGTTGGAACAGGCTATAAGATTCGAGTAGTTCCTGAAAATAATGCAACGGCAAACGTGTTGCCTACGGCTTCGTTAACCATGCGCCAACGCGCTTCGGCGACTATCAGCGGAGATACGGCCATTAAATTGGACGAGCGGGCACCCCTAACATTACGTTTTGAAGGAACTTCGCCCTGGACGTATGTACTCTCTGATAATTCAACCAATACCGTAGATTATTCTCCTTTCTTCGTCACAGTAAGTCCAACATTGCCAACGGTTTATACTCTAAAATCGTTAACCAATGTATGCGGAGCAGGTTCAATAGCCGGCAGTGCATTGGTAAAGGTTATCATTACGGGCACCGTGCAGGAAGAGGAAAATAAGATACGCATATTCCCCAACCCTGTACAGACAAAAATAAAAGTGGAGGTAAACGAGCTGCAAAGTCGAACCATAAGCTGGGAGCTGGTAACTATAGACGGCAAAATGGCGAAAGAAGGAAACGTGCGAAGGAGTCAGCGGAGCAATTTTGAGATCGACGTGACGGAGTTACCTTCCGGAACCTATATATTACGAATCCTGATGGGTGAGCAACCGATTGTCAGGAAGCTTATTAAGCTCTGACTTTTAATTTAGTACGACAAAGTAAACGTTGATCTCTGTATTTCAGGTATGTATCCAGCACCTCCAAATCGGCGTCTGCCCAATCTAATTTTGATAATTGATCCATACGCACCCATTTGTATTGGGCGTGTTCGGTCAAAATGATGGGTGAACTCATCACGCGACAAATGTAAGGTACCAAACAAATAATGCGATTTCGGGTGGGATCTTCTTTGTATGCAGGAGCAAGGCGGGGGCCAATTTCGATCTCAATGCTCAGCTCTTCCATGATCTCACGGTGGAGGGCTTCCACTTCTGATTCGCCTTCATCCACTTTTCCGCCGGGAAATTCCCACTTTAGCGGCAGGGACATTGTACTACTGCGTTGAGCTGCAAACAATTGCCCATCTTTTTCGAAAATAGCACACGGAACCATCACGACGTTTTTCGAATGTTCAGACGGGATAGACATATAATGGGGTGATTTTTATACAAAGTTACGACGGAAAATCATTTGTGAGCGTTTTTTTTATCAAGTGGTCATCAACTTGAGAAATATTTTTTACTTTCAACCCGATTTACAAGTGGTTTCCATTAACGTTTATCTTTAATAGTTAAGATTTTATTCAACCCTTTTATAAAATTATGTTTACGGAAAAAGATTATTTACAAATTGCCAAACAGGGCATTTCGATCGAAACTATCCAACAGCAAATCAGTCATTTTGTCAACGGTTTTCCTTATCTGAAAGTTCTCAAAGCCGCTACCGTAGGAGATGGAATTGTTCGGGTTGAAGAAAAGGAATTGGAAGAATTAGTTAAGGCATTTGATGCACAGTCGGGTCAAGTGTCTTTGCTCAAGTTTGTGCCTGCATCGGGCGCAGCCACGCGTATGTTCAAGGCATTGTTTGCGTTCAAAGATGAAGGCAAGAGTGATAAATCCATCGTAGAATTCAGCGATCGTCTGCGTGATTTTGCCTTTTTTCAAGACCTCCAAACGGTCATTTCAAAGCAGGATGGCGCTATTGATGCCGATATTAATGCGGGCGAATTCCGTAAAATTGCAGACTATCTTCTTTCGGCTAAAGGGTTGGATTACGGCAATTTACCCAAAGGATTGTTGAAGTTTCACCACTATCCTGAAGGAGCGCGCACACCGGTAGAAGAGCATTTGATCGAAGGTACAAACTATGCCAATTCGGCAGGGAAAGTACGTATTCATTTTACGGTATCCCCCGAACACCGAAGTCGTTTTGAGGCTTTGATCGATGCCGTCAAACCGCTTTATGAAGATAAATTCGGGGTAACATACGATATCAGTTTTTCAGAACAGAAACCTTCTACCGATACCATTTCGGTCAATTTAGACAATACGCCTTTCCGTAATGCGGATGGCAGCCTGTTGTTCCGCCCCGCCGGGCACGGAGCATTGCTGGCCAACCTCGACGATCAGGATGGCGATGTTGTCTTTATTAAAAATATTGACAACGTAGTACCGGATAGCTTGAAGGAAACAACCTTTACATACAAGAAAGTGCTGGGAGCATTGTTGCTCAACTACCGCCAACAGGGCTTTGCTTTTCAGGAACGAATTGAAAACGGCGAAACAAGCGAAGAACTGGTAGAAGAGTTGACAAAATTTTTCGAAAAAACCATGTATACGTTGCCTTCTGAAGGATTTGAAAAACTATCAACGGCTGAAAAGTTGGCTTACTTTCAACAAAAATTGGATCGACCTTTCCGTCTTTGCGGCATGGTTCAAAACGTAGGGGAACCGGGCGGCGGGCCTTTCTGGGCGAGCAATCCTGACGGAACCATTTCATTGCAGGTGGTGGAGTCAGCGCAAATTGATATGTCAGATGCGGCCCAAAAAGCCTTGTTTGATACGGCTACGCACTTCAATCCCGTCGATTTAGTGTGCTCTTTGAGAGGATACAAAGGCAAGAAATTTGCCTTGATGAATTATGTAGATATCAACACGGGTTTTATTACCCAAAAATCAAAAGACGGCAAAGACCTCAAAGCGCAGGAATTGCCGGGATTGTGGAACGGTTCGATGTCAGACTGGAATACGGTATTTGTAGAAGTGCCGTTGATTACCTTCAATCCGGTAAAAACCGTCAATGATTTGCTTCGTAAAGAGCATCAGTCATAACAGTAGGTGAGAGGTTAAGGGCTGGTAAGGTGTCTAAATTCTCAAATCCGTGGTCTCACAGATCACGGATTTGAGAATTAACTTACATTTAGTAATATGGACGGGGCTGTGGAGACACAGCCTACTGTGTGGGTATTTGTGTGCCATAGGCACTGCCTATTTGTAGCAAATGGTAAGTTATCATCCATTTTGCCACTTAGTGGCAACCCTTGCCAACGGCCTTACTCCTTTACCATTTTAGTGCTGAACCAACGGTCGTTTATTTTTACTTTAACGAAGTAAGTACCTGCTGGAAACGACTGAATATCAACCGTATCTTCGTATTTAAGGCGTGGCTCCCAACGACTGCTTTTCAGGGTTCTTCCCTGTAAATCCATCAATTGCCATTCGGTGGCGGCAGCATTGGTGATGTTTATAGTTAACTGCTTAGCGACGGGATTTGGAAAAAAAGAAATACCGCTTTTAAGAGGATCTTCTATACTCGTAATGATAACATTGGCTAAAGCGCTTCCCGAAACATTTCCTTCACCGCAGGTATTACTGACGGATTTAAGTGTATAAGTAGTCGTAAATTGGGGAACTACAGTCAACAAAGCAGGAGTGATCGAAGAAGTGCCGGTGGTATTGTCCGACAAAGTATAGGTCCAAGGACCGTCGCCGCTGAATTGAATGACCAAAAAAACTTCTTCACCGGGCTTGAGCGGAAAGGTACCGCCCCCACTCAACACTGCACCGGGACGGCGTCCTAAGAAAAATGGGTTGGTAGGAACCAAGGTAATGGCAGAACCTCCGGTAGCAACAACTCTGATACGATAACTTCCTCCCACCGGAGTCGTGGCCGGAATAGAAGCGATGATCGGGCTTTGAGTGCCTGTTCCGATCAAAACAGGGTTGGTAAATGCACCTGTACTGTCAGAAAGCTGGGCCTGAAAAGAAGTTGCTCCCGACAAAACACCTCCAACCGTGAATTTAATCTCTATGTCTTTGCCGGAACAGATAGCCGTGCCGGGGTTTTCGGTAAGCAAACGGGGAATAACCGTTACCAATGCGCTTCCGGATGTACTTCCTTCTCCACAAACATTCCGCACCGAACTTACTACGTAGGTAGACGTTTGAGTGGGCGTAATACTTACCACAAAAGGTGTCTGTGTTGCTGTGCCCGTACTGCCGTCGGAAAGTGTAAATGTCCAAGGGCCTTCACCCGTGAAATTGAGCGCAAGCAAGGCTTTTTCGCCAAAATTGACCACTGAATTCCCGCTTAAAACGGCCGTCGGGCGAGCCTTGACAGTAAATGCGGGGCTGTTCAGCGAAGAAGCAGCAGAATTTGCCACAACGCGTAAACGATAGCCTGTCCCTGCCCCCAAATTGGTCGGAATGCTGATCGAAATAGGGCTGCTTGCTCCGGTGGCTAAAATGCGTGGCGTGGCAAAACTTCCGGCCGCATCGGAAAGCTGTACAGTATAGGTAGCGGGGGTAGAGAATTCGCCCGTTACGGTAAAAGGAAGACTTATGTTGGCTCCCACACATACCGAACCCACAGTAACATCAGCTGCACTGATCCGAGGAACGACGGTGACGGCCGCCGTTCCGGAAACAGCTCCGGTTCCGCAGGCGTTGCTGACCGATACTAAGCTGTAATTGGTAGATACTGTCGGACTGACAACTACTTTGATCGGAGTGACGGAAGTGGTAATAACAGGGCCCGAGGCGAGTTGATAGGTCCAGGGAGCATCTCCCGTAAAAGCGATGTTCAAGCTTGTGGTATCTCCTATCCCTACGGCGGCGTTTCCGCTGAGTATAGCAGTTGGCAAAGGCTTAATGCTGAATGCCGCACTGCTGACATAGGTAGCTACTGAACTCGCTATGACACGAATTTGATAAGAGCCTGCGGTTAAGTTGGCAGGGAGTGTAACGTTCAGCGGACTGACAGTACCTGATCCTAAAGTAATGGGCATCAGAAGAGTCCCTCCGGCAGGGAAAAGTTGTGCAGTATAAGTCACGCCGCTCGCGGCAAACGTACCTGCTACGGTAAAAGGAACAGTTATGGCAGCGCCTGCACATAAACTTGTGGCCGTAAAGTCGGTAGTAATGCGGGGATAAACGGTCACACGTGCACTTCCCGATACTGTTCCTGCACCACAAATATTGGAAACTGATTGTAAAGCGTAAGTTGTGGAAAAAGTGGGTTGTACAATGCCTTTGAGGGGATTGATAGAGGTAGTTCCTGTACTGGTGTTGGTAAATGTATACGTCCAGGGGCCGTTGCCCGTAAATGCAATAGATAACTGAGCCGTACCGCCGAAATTGATGCTGGTATCACCGCTTAAGGCAGCGGTCGGGAGTTTGAGCATCGTAAAAGTAGCGGATGGAGTATAAGTGATCCCTGTCGTATCTGTAATGACGCGCAATTTATAATCACCGCCCAAAACAGTGGCAGGAAGCGTAACCTGAATAGGACTGGCGGTGCCCGTAGCGAGAACGGTAGGACTTGTAAAAACGCCGGTTGAGTTGGAAAGTTGGACGGTGAAAAGCCGTTTGGCTGTGGCAAAGTTGGCCGTGACAAATGAGACCGGTACAACGGTCCCTGCACAGGCTGCACCACCGCTGACATTGCCGGTAACGACAGTGGGTACTTGGGCAAAAAGTGTATTTCCGACCAATGATAAAAGCAAAATCAGTACTAACTCAAAGCGTATAAACAATCTCATAAAACGTTTTCCGTTAATGTTATCCGGTTGGTATGACTCACAAAGTTGCGAATAGTAGCTACCGAATTTTCAAACTACCTCTTTCCTCTGACAAAGATACAAGACCCTACGCGAGAATTTTGTATTTTCGCCCCAATTCTAAAAAATCATGTCCATTCGGATTCAACATTTAACCAAAGTGTACGGCCATCAAAAGGCCGTCAATGATGTAAGTTTTGACGTTAATCGTGGCGAAATAGTTGGTTTTTTGGGCCCTAACGGCGCCGGAAAATCAACTACAATGAAAATCACCACCTGTTATTTATCCGCGACGAGCGGTCAGGTAGAAGTCAATGGCTTTGACGTGGCTAAACATTCGATGGAAGTGCGTCGAAGCATTGGGTATTTGCCGGAGCATAATCCGCTATATACTGATATGTACATCAAAGAATTTCTGCGATTTGTGGGCGCTCTGTATAATTTGAAGGGTGAAACACTCACAAAACGCGTCAGTGAAATGATTGATATTTGCGGCCTGGGCGTAGAGCAACGAAAAAAAATAGGGCAACTTTCCAAAGGCTATCGGCAACGTGTCGGTTTGGCGCAGGCATTGATCCACAATCCTCCTGTATTGATCTTGGACGAAGCCACTACCGGCTTAGATCCCAATCAGATCGTAGAGATCCGAACGTTGATCAAAACCGTTGGGAAAGAAAAAACCGTACTGTTTTCTTCGCATATCATGCAGGAAGTCGAAGCTATCTGCGACCGTGTAGTGATCATCAACCGTGGTCAGGTGGTGGCAGATCGGCGTTTGGAAGATTTACAAAATGAAGGTAAACCGCTCGAAGTGGTTTTCAGAGAGCTTACTACGCAATAGCCGATATTTATTTTTCGTTTTGAAACAGAATTTTTGTATTTGACGTAATAGAATAAAAGAGTATTTATTTAAACACACCCATGAGAAAGACCTATTTAATGATAGCATTTGGTGCGCTGTTAACATTTTCGGTGGCGGCTCAAACAGCTAATCCCGATGCACCTCCGCCGCCTGTTCGCCAAAATGAAGGGCCTATTAAAGTTTTGGATGCGCCCCCCCGAAAGAGTGAAGACCCGCAACGTCCGCCTTCTGCCTTGGATAAACTTCGTCTGGGAGGAAGTGTCGGGCCTCTTTCGTTCGGCACAGTTACCAGCATTGGAATATCGCCCGTGGCAGGGTATCAAGTTACCGACCGTTTGGCTTTAGGAGCCGGAATAACGTACCAGTATACCCAAATAAAGTATTCTCCTACGGTAAAAAGCAGCTATGATAACTATGGCGGACGCTTTTTTGGAATGTTCAATGTATTTGAAAGCATTAATTTAAATGCCGAATACGAATCATTGAACGTACAATACCGCGATTATACCGCAAATGGTATTGCCAGAAGAAAGTGGATTGGCTCGGCAATGGTTGGTGCATCGTATTCAACACCAATCGGGGGGCGGTTCATTCGTGCCTTCAATTTGATAGTGCTCTATAATTTGAGCTATAACAGCTTAGTGAACCCGTCGTATCCCGCCGAAAACATCTACCCTACCTCAAGCCCTTTGGTGATTCGGGCAGTATTGTTTTAGGAAAAAAGAGGAATAGTTGTATAACTGAAAAGCGCCTGACTTTCTGAGTCAGGCGCTTTTCAGTTAGGTAGAATATATTTTTTAGGCGTCTTTTACCGTCGCAAACTGCGTCAAACGGTGACCCATTTTGTTGTATTTGGTTCGAAGATAACTTTCATTGTGGGGGTTGGCCTTCATTTCGATTTGAATATTATCGACGATTTCGAGACCGTATCCCATCAATCCCACCCGTTTTTTAGGGTTATTGGAAATAAGATTGATTTTTGAGATTCCCAGATCCCGTAAGATCTGTGCTCCTACGCCATAATCGCGCTCGTCCATCTTAAAGCCTAACGCAAGATTGGCTTCTACTGTATCCAAACCGTTTTCCTGCAATTTGTATGCTTTGAGTTTATTAATTAAACCAATGCCTCTTCCTTCCTGATTCATGTACAGCACTACGCCTTTTCCTTCGCGCTCTACCATTTCCATTGCGGCATGAAGTTGCGGACCGCAGTCGCAACGGCATGAGCCAAAAATATCGCCGGTAGCGCAGGAAGAGTGAACACGTACCATGACAGTTTCATCTTTTTCCCATGAACCTTTGATCAGGGCCAAATGCAACTCATCGGTGTTTAGTTGACGGTACGCGATCATGTCAAAATGCCCCCATTCGGTGGGCATATCAACGGCGATCTCGCGTTTTATGAGTGATTCAGTGCGAAGGCGGTATTCGATCAGATCTTTGATAGAGACCAACTTCATGTCGAATTTGTCTGCCAAAATGCGCAATTCCGGCAAACGAGCCATTGTACCGTCCTCGTTGAGGATTTCAATAAGTACGCCTGCCGGCGCAAGTCCTGCCAATTTTGAAAAATCAATGGCAGCTTCGGTGTGACCCGTGCGGCGTAAAACACCTCCGGGCATAGAACGCAACGGAAAAATGTGCCCCGGACGGCCTAACTCTTCGGGTTTTGTTTCGGGGTTTACGAGTGCTTGGATCGTCTTGGCGCGGTCAGAAGCCGAAATGCCGGTGGTGCAGCCATGACCCAATAAATCAACTGAAACGGTAAAAGGTGTCTCGTGAGTAGAGGTATTATCGCCCACCATCATTTTCAGACCCAGTTCTTCGCAACGCTCTACGGTGAGTGGCGCGCACATCAATCCACGACCTTCACGCACCATAAAATTGACCATTTCGGGAGTGATCTTTTCGGCGGCACAGATAAAATCGCCTTCATTTTCCCGGTCTTCGTCATCTACTACGATGATGATCTTTCCATCTCTAATATCCGCGATCGCGTCTTCAATTCTATCAAGTTGTATGGAATTGGTATTATTATTGCTGTCCATGAATCAGGTAAAAAATAGTTTATCAAAAATTACGTTGTATGCTTAACTACCTGCTTACGTTGAGTGATTATAAGTTCGGTTGTGATGACAAAACAACGGTGGGCAAAGATACGTTCTTTGATCGGAACGAAAGAAGAATAAGAAAATCTATGAAGTTCGGTCTTTTACTTTCTCTATCAACACTTTTAATTGTAAGGTCATACGCCCAGCAAGCTGTTGATTTGTGTTTAAATGCGTCTAATCAGGCCGGATTTAACATAGTTGGCCCTTCAGTAGGATGTATGCCGTTTGAAGTAAAAGTTGAAAAAACTTCAGTCAAAAATGAAAATTACATATACGACTATAAGGGCGGGAATATTCCACAATATGAATCACGTGGAGATACAACAAGGGCTACATCTTTCAAATACAATAAGACGGGGATTTATAAAATTCTTCAGTATGGCAGTGGCGATAGTAATAGTGGTAGCGGAGTAATTACGTGCAAAACAGTTGAAGTACTTCCTCCGCCCAATTTTACAGCAAAGGCTTGCAGTAACCGAGCAGTACAGGTAATTATTCCTAATGATAGCACTACACAGCGCTATACTGTTTTTATTATTGAGTGGGAATCCGGTGTTAAAGAAACGGTTACAGCGCCCGGAACATATACACACTCTTATGGTGCAACAACTAATACAGCTTCCGTGTTTGTCACGGGTAGAGTTGGAGCCCAATTGTTGGGCTGCTCCCTTCCGTCGCCAACTATTATACTCAATACCAATGACTTATCTTCTACGGCTATTCGTAAGCTGACCTTAAACAATGATGGTTCGGTCGCGGTATTGATCAAAGCTCCCAAAGGCACGACCACCTCGGTTCAGGCAAGTCAGAATAACGGCACGTTTAACAACCTGCCCGGACAGGTGACGTTAGTAGGAGATACCACGACGATCACGATCAAAGAAGTAAATGCCCTGAAAGACACCTATTGCTTCCGATTAAATACCAACGATGGATGTGTAAATAATTCGGCGCTTTTGTCAAATGTGGTTTGTGCAACAACCTTAGAAGTAAAAGCCGAAAATCGCCAAAATGTATTGACATGGAAAGAATACCCCAATGCAGCCGATTTTCAAAACTATCGCCTTACACGTAATTTGGTAAGCTTGGGTGGCGCAAGCGTGCGCACCAATACCACCCAAACGGATGCGAATGTAACCTGTGGCGAACAATATTGCTATCAGGTAACGGTACAGTTGGCAGGAGGAGCAGAGTCGGTTTCCCCATCGGTGTGCGTAAAAGCAATTTCTACTGAATTTCCGTCTATCGTCCAAAATGCTTTTGTAACAGTAGAAGACGATAATAAAATAAGCATTTATGCCACTCCGCCGGCTTCCGGAGCAACGCCTTCCAAGTACAAAACGATCATTACGCGGGCGGTGAGCGGTAGTGCTGATTTTAAGGAAGTGGCGTCTTTAAACAATGCGTTTTCGTACTCAGATGCTTCCGTTGATCCAACGCAGCAGTCATACTGTTATCAAATTGTCTACGAAAATTCCTGCGGCAATCGCTCCCAACCTACGGAGCCTCTCTGTACGGTATATCTTTATTCCAAATCAGGCTCAACGGTCGATTGGACGCCCGAAACGCCGTTTCTAGTGCCTGTCAATCGGTATCAACTGGAAATTTTAGATGAGCAGGGCAATCCTTACAGTCAAGTTCCGGTAGGAGGAAATACCAGCTATTCGCCCAGTGTTTCGGATCAGCAATTGTTTCGTTATCGAATCCTGGCTTATGCGCAGGGAACGGGTGGGAACAGTTATTCCAATTACTTCGTCTTCAAAAAAAATGCACTTGTTTTTATCCCTGATGCTTTTTCGCCCAATGGCGATGGTGTCAATGATGCTTTTGCACCTAAAGGTCAATTTGTGGATAAGTCGCGCATGATTGTGTATAACCGTTGGGGACAGGTACTTTTCGAAACCGACAACGCTATGGTAGGCTGGGACGGAACCATCAACGGGCAGCCGGCGGTAGAAGGAACGTATGTTTTCCGGGTTGAAATAACGGATTCATTGGGGGCAAGCTTTGTAAAAACAGGGACAGTTCTCCTTGCCCGTTAGTGCGTTGAACGGTATTTTTCTTCAAAATGTGCCAGAAACCGACTTCCGATGCGGATTTCACGATTTCCAATCTGCAGTTTTGTTTTCTGTGAAGATGTGATTTTGTCCAACGCCACAATGAAAGATTGATGCACTCTGCAAAATAGATTGGGGGGAAGTTTGGCTTCCATCGCTTTCAAATTCAGTCGGGTCAGGATGGGTTTGGTTTGTTGATTGGTAAATATCTTGACATAATCCTTCATTCCTTCAACGTACAGAATTTCGTCAAAAAACAACTTGATCTCTTTGTATTCCGCAAACACAAAGAAAAATCCACGCTCGGTAGGCAAACCGGTTTCCTTTTTTCGCAGCACAAACAAGTCAAGGGCTTTCTCACAGGCGGTCAAAAAACGCTCAAAAGGAATGGGTTTAAGCAGATAATCCACTACATTCAACTCAAATCCTTCCAAGGCGTATTGTTGATAGGCTGTCGTGAAAATGACCATGGGTGGCTTTGGCAGACTTCGCAAAAATTGCGTTCCCGTCAGTGTTGGCATTTGAATATCCAGAAATACCAGATCAACGGGATTTGCTTCTAAAAATGTCCGCGCATCTAAGGGATTCGTGAAGGTGTTGAATAACTCCAAAAAAGACACTTTTTGAATATCATCGGCCAGAAGTTCGAGCGCAAAAGGCTCATCGTCAATGGCTATGCAACGTAGTTGGGTCATGGGTTCATTTGTAAAAGAAGATGTACGCGAAAGATACCGTCGTTTTGGCTGATTTTCAGCGAATGGGCTTCGGGATAATGCAATGCCAGTCTTCGTTTAACATTTTGAATCCCAATCCCTGATTGTCCTTCTGCCGGCAGATTGTTTTCGAAAACAGCATTTTCTGAGAAAAAGGAAATCGTGTTTTCCGTTACCTCAAATCGAAATCGAATCTCGCCGCTTTGTTGACTGTGCAAACCGTACTTAAAGGCATTTTCCACAAAAGGAATGAACAACAAAGGTTCTATGAAGTGCTTTTCGATGGAGCCCTGACACTCAAATAAAACGCAATCTTTGTCGGTCAAGCGTATTTTCTGAAGGTCAATATAATGCTGCAAATGCGCAATTTCCTTCGATAAAGGCACTTTTTCAGCATTGGCTTCGTAGACCATGTAACGGAGTAACTGCGATAATTTCACCACTACATCTTCTGCTTTATCGGATTTTTGGCGCGTCAGCCAACGCAGATTATTGAGCGTATTGAACAAAAAATGAGGGCTTATCTGCAACTTCAACACGGCCAATTCGGCGGCCACTTTCTCCAACTGGATCTGCTGTTTTTCTTCGCGTTCGCGCAAACGGTCACGCAAAAGCGCCAAGATAGAACTTACCAATGCCACGAAAGAAAAAGACAGCAATGTGCCGATCTGGTGAGGAAAAGGAATAAATGAGGGTGGTGGCGGTGGCCGATTTGGGAGTGTCGGCGGCGGTGGCGGGGTGAAAAGTGGATGATTGTCAAACACAAATAAGCGTAACAGCAGTTCAGGAATGAATAAACAGGCTGCGAATCCGATCAATAACGCTACCAAGAAAGGAAGGTTCTTTTTGGTAGACAGTAAAGCCGGCGTATAGATGTACAAATTGAGGTAAAAGAATAAGATAAAGAGGCCGTCTTCGAGTAGTTTAATGAGTACAAACCATTTAAAATGGGGTAATTGCGAAAAGCCCGAATCAGGAAACAATAAGAAAGGCGTAATGACAAAAACACTCCATCCCAAGAGATGCAACCAAAGACTGTATCGTTCGAGGTATTTCATGCGCCGGTTATTTGAGGGCAATATTAACGCATTTCAGATAACAATTCCGTAACACTTCTCTACACACCTTCGGTCTTTCTCTACACACCGGAAAGACCTCGCCACAACGTGCGTTCAGGAAGAGTAATCCTCCATAAACGCAGCATAAAGATGGATATTAAAAAGAATTTTGCTCTGATACTGATAGTCTTACAAAGTGTTCAATTGTTTGGACAGCCACACCTTATTAGTTATTCGAAAAATAAAACAAACACTTACCCTACTCCAAATTATCAAGTGGTATTTCCTCAGAATAAGGTGAATACGCTGGAAATTACGGTATCAAAAACCGACTGGGACAGCATTAGTGCAGAAATGAAAACCAAGTTTGGGAACGAGTTTGGAAAAGGAGGAAATTTTAACCGACCACCTATGATGCAACCCGACGGAAAAAGGCCGCCGATGCCTCCCGGCGAAGGAAATTTTCCTCCAATGGGCGGCGGCCCTCCGTTTGGGGGAGGTGGAAAAGAGCCGAGTTATGTGCCCGTTTCGTTGACGTTTAACGGGAAGGTTTGGAAAAAAGTAGGATTTCGGCTCAAAGGCAATTCAAGCCTGATGATGTCTTGGACGCAGGGAATTTATAAGCTGCCTTTTCGGCTGTCGTTTGATGAATTTGAAAAACAATTTCCCGAAACCAAAAACCGACGTTTTTTTGGATTTAAGGAATTGTCGATGTCGCCGGGATCGGGAGATAATTCGCTGATTCGGGAAAAAATAACGGCCGATATTTTCCGTAAAGCGGGAATTCCTGCAGCGCAAACTGCTTTTTACAAAGTTTATCTTAATTTTGGAGAAGGGCCAAACTATTGCGGTGTATATACCATGGTGGAAGTCATTGACGATACAATGGTGAAAACCCAATTTGGAGAAGCAAAAGGGAATATTTATAAACCCGAATCCACTTTTTCGCGCTTTAACACGCGTCAGTTTGAAAAGAAGAATAATAAGAAAAAAGCGGATTACGGTGATGTTCAGGCATTTGTCAAAGCGTTGAATGATGATTCGCTGCGCACGGAAAATGCGGCTCAATGGCGGGCTAATTTGGAAAAGACGTTTAATGTTGCGCATTTTTTGAACTACCTGGCAGTCAATAATTCCATTGTCAATTGGGATGCCTACGGAGGAATGGCGCACAATCATTACCTGTACAATTCACCGACAAAAAGACTGACGTGGATTCCTTGGGACAATAACGAAGCCATGAAGATGCGGGGTTTCGGTGGCATGAGACCAATGGCGGAAATGGGCCCGCCGCCTGAAGGGTTTAAGCCGCCCGAAGGATTTGGGCCTCCGCCGAATTTTCGTCCCGGAGGCGGTCGAGGTGGCGGTGTTTCGTTGGAAATGAAAGAAGTAGGCAAACAATGGCCGTTGATTCGGTACTTGGCGGATGACCCCATTTATTTTGCTCAATACAAAAAGTACGTAAAAGAGTTCAGCGAAAAAGTGTTTACTGAGGCCCAAATGCAGCAATTGTTCGCTAAAAATCATGCGCTCATTGCCCCATTCGTAAATGGAAAGTTGAAAGAAGAAAGACCGTATTCTCATTTACGGAACTCCGATGATTTTGGGAACGGATTGCCGCAATTGAATGAGCACGTGA
The DNA here is from genome assembly GCF_965279615.1 of Runella sp. Classification (NCBI taxonomy): domain Bacteria; kingdom Pseudomonadati; phylum Bacteroidota; class Cytophagia; order Cytophagales; family Spirosomataceae; genus Runella; species Runella sp. The sequence goes on from NZ_OZ257252.1 coordinate 5,137,223, forward strand.
CGCAGCGAACGAAGGCCATTAAGGCTTTCCTTGAAAGCACAAATGACTAGTTTTCAGCATTTCATAAACTGAGATTCAGCTTTTTCGCAACGATAGGAATAATTTTTGCGTATAAATTATAAGTAACTTACCTGACGCCAATTTAAACTATGAAATCTATTCGCTATACGCTGCTCACCGCTGCGTTGTTATGGGGTGCTACGGCCTGTAAAGACAAAACCGTTGAAATTGTTCCCGGCGAAGCCAATTCCGATTGGACAACTGAATCTCACAGCAACGCCGCCGATCCGAATTATGACGTTGTATTCCCCCAAAATCAGGTAAATACGCTCGAAATAACGATGACGGCGGCCGATTGGACCGCCATAAAAACTGATATGCAAACCAAAAGCGGCACTGCTTTTGGCGGTGGCGGTGGCAACCCGGGCGGCGGGAATATTGGTGGCAATCCGGGCGGTAACGGTGCAGGAGGATTGGATATTATACCCGGGGATCCTATTTATGTTGCTACAACCATGAAATTCAACGGCAAAATCTGGAACAACGTTGGTCTGAGATTAAAAGGGAATTCCAGTCTTTCGTCTATCTGGCGGGCAGGTATTTATAAATTACCTTTTCGGCTCAAAATGGATGAGTATGAAGACCAACACCCCGAAATTCAGGATCAGCGTTTTTATGGATTTAAAGAAGTATCCATGTCGCCGGCGTTTTCGGATAACTCACTCATTCGCGAAAAAGTGGTGGCCGATATTTTCAGAATGGGCGGTGTAGCCGCAGCGCGAACGGCCTTTTATAAAGTATATATCAATTTTGGCGATGGTCTCAAATATTGCGGTGTGTATACCATGGTGGAGATTATTGATGATACGATGATCAAAGATCAATTCGGCGAGAAAAAGGGTAATATCTACAAACCTGAGTCCACGTTTCAGACGTTTGTGCAATCACAATTTGAGAAAAAGAACAACGAAACTACGCCTGATTACAGTGATGTACAGGCGTTTGTAGCTGCCTTGAACAGTACTGACCGTACAACAAATGCCGCGCAATGGCGCACCAACCTAGAGAAAACCTTCAACGTAGATAATTACCTGAAGTTCTTAGCGATCAACAACACGATTGTCAATTGGGATACTTACGGGGCGATGGCGCACAATTACTATCTGTATAATTCTCCGGCCAATAAATTAACGTGGATTCCGTGGGATCATAACATGTCTATGACCAACACCGTTGGAGGAGGAAATCAGCAGGGAGTCGGCGGAGGACGTTCGGCGGTATCATTGGCCATGACCGAAGTGGGAACAGGCTGGCCGTTGATTCGCTATGTGGCCGCAGATCCTGTGTATTATGCCAAATACAAAACATACATCCGAACATTTGCGGACACTGTATTCACGACCGCCAAAATGAATGAGCTTTTTGATAAGTATACTTCCTTGATTACGCCTTATGTCAACGGGACGGAAAAAGAGGTGGCGCCTTATACCAATCTTACGAATACGGCGTCGTTTACTTCCGCACTTGCGGCGTTGAAACAACACGTAGTGACTCGTAACCAAGATGTTAATACTTTTTTGAAATAAATGGCAGCGCAATTCATCACTCCCACCATTGTACAGAAAATAGGTTTGTACGAGTCCATCTCACTGGCGGAAATGGACGGCGTTAAACTCATGAACCGCATCGACGCCAAGTTTTTGGTTCCGCTGAAAATGTTGCCCAATTTGTTGGAAGACCTGCGGCCGCATTATCGCCTATTAGAGATCAACGGACATCGGATGTGCGATTACGAAACGCTCTATTTTGATACACCCGACCTGCAATTTTACCACGATCATCAGTCCGGACGGCTCAATCGCTATAAAATTCGGCAACGGAATTACGTGCATACCAACACGGTTTTTACGGAAGTAAAATTTAAAAACAATAAAGGACGTACCATAAAGACCCGTATTCTTAATCCAAAGTTGATCAATAGCACATTAAGCTCGGAAACGAAAGTTTTTTTAAGTCAGCAAACGCCTTTTGACCCCACTATCTTAGCGCCTATATTGTGGGTGGATTATACACGCCTAACGCTCGTAAGCCGTACTACTGCCGAGCGCCTGACCTTGGATCTGAATTTGTCGTTTCGCAACGGTAAGAGCCATAAAAGTTATGAGCAATTGGTGGTAGCCGAAGTAAAACAGGATTCCCTCAAGCAGTCTCGATTTTTAGACCTAATGAAGAAATACCGACTTCGGGAAGGCTCGTTGAGTAAATATTGTTTGGGCGTGATCAGCCTTGATAAAACGGTGAAACACAATAGATTTAAAGCAAAGCTTAACCATGTCCTGAAAATAAATTCCCGAGGTATTTCAAGCGCTGATTATAGTCATCCACCTGTTTAAAATAGTCCATACCTAACACTACGACAATGATATTTCTGCAAGAACTTGCCACTGCCGATACTTTTGAATGGTTCAATAAACTTCCTGAAAAATTCTTTGTACGGCTTTTGGTTGATCTGTTGACGGTCACAGTACTGACCCGGCTGATCTATTACCGAATTTATCGCCGTACCGACCTTTTCCTGACGTTTTTTGGCTTCAATTTGGTCATATTTCTTATTACCTATTTGCTCAACAAAGTGCAAATGTCGATGGGCGCGGCTTTTGGGTTGTTTGCAGTATTTTCCATGCTCCGCTACCGTACCGAAGGACTTTCGGCCAAAGACATGACCTACCTTTTCATCGTCATTTCGCTGGGACTTATATCGGCCATTATCAAAGGAAGTTGGGACGAATTGGGCTTGGTTAACGGTATTATTGTGCTGAGTGTCTGGCTGTTGGAGGGTAATTGGCTCATCAAACGCGAACTCACCAAAAATGTCCAATACGATAAAATTGAGCTGATTGTTCCCGAAAAACGTGCTGAACTTATCACTGATCTGCGAGCTCGTACCGGATTGGATATTCACCGTGTAGAGATTCAGACCATGGATTTTCTGAGAGACTCCGCCCTTATCATGATTTTTTATTATCAAACAAGCACCAAAAATGAAAAGAAAGTTGAAAAAACTGTTTTGGAGAATGTTTAATTCAGAAAATGTGCATTCCCTTTTTGGTTTGCAAACGGCGAGTTCGTCAAAACGAATCTTCTTTCCCCTACTATTTTTACTGCTCCCTTTTTTGAGTTATTCACAAGCTACGGATATTGGGCTTTGGGCGGGCGTAGGTGCAGAGAAAAAGATCAATAAGAAATGGTCAATTAATGTGAATGTACAAACTCGTTTTACGGATAATATTTCGGTTTTAAAAGCCTATTTGGGCGAAGCGGGACTTTCCTACAAACTTAATAAACACTGGGAAGTGAGCGGATATTACCGTTATATTGGCCGTCGTAAGAAAAACGAAGATAAAACAGGCTATGAATACCGTTCATATAATCGTTTTTATGCCGACTTGGCCTACGATCATAAGATTTGGAAGCTGAAATTCGACTATCGCTTACGTTACCAAAACCAGTTTCAGGACGATGAAAGCGCGGCGGAAAACAACAGCAGTTATATCCGCAATAAATTTGAATTGTCGTACCCCAACAAATCGCGCTTCACACCTTATATCTCTACCGACATTTTTTATGAGATCGGTGCAGATTTTGACCAAATGCGGAACAAAGCAGGCATAGAAATTGCAATTAATAAGACTAATAAATTGGATCTGTCGGGCTTTACGGACTATCGCTTAGTTGGAAGTCAGGAGAATCGGTTTCTGATAGGAGTTGCGTACAAAGTAAAATTCTAAATCCAAAGGCGAACATTAATGGCAGCCTGAGATTAAATATCCCTTAAAACCACACCATTTAGCCTTTTGTAGCGTTAAAGGGGAATCTGAAAAGATACTCCACGCTATGAAACCGACAGAAACCAAGGCTCCCTTGGAGTCATTACGTACTAAAGTAAGCTACGAAGAGACAAAGCACCTGCTCAAACGTACAATGTTTGGGGCGAAACCCGACGACGTAGCGTATTTTCAAAAGCGCTCTATTCGTAAAGTGCTCAACGAATTGCTGGCGGATGAGCCGGCACCTGCCCCGCCGGTAAATAATTACAATGAACCCAAATTTACGGACGACGAGATTCTGCCCGGCGAAACGTGGGTAAATTCCATCAACTACGATGGAATGAATAATTTTCGACGCAAAAATTCATTTAAGGCTTGGTGGTTGGGGTTGATGTTGAATCAATCACGCACTTTGCGCGAGAAAATGGTTGTTTTTTGGCACAATCATTTTGCCACCGAAACCAACATGGTCGACAATGCCCTGATGTGTTACCGACATAATGCGCTGTTGCGGAAACACGCATTAGGAAATTTCAGGGAAATGGTCAAAGCCGTGACCAAAGATCCGGCCATGTTGAAATACCTTAACGGTACGGCCAATAATAAAAAAGCGCCTGACGAAAATTACGGCCGCGAACTTCAGGAATTGTTTACAATGGGCAAAGGTCCCGACTCACATTATACCGAATCAGACGTCAAAGCCGCCGCCAAGATACTGACGGGTTTTCGAATTGATACAGTCACCTACACGAGTATTTTTGATCCGGGCCGACATGATTATAGTGATAAAACGTTTTCGGAATTTTACCAAAATACCACCATCAAAGGCCGCCGCGGACCGGAAGGCGAACAGGAGTTGGACGAACTGCTGAATATGCTCTTTGCGCAGCAGGAAGTGGCGCGTTTTATCTGCCGCAGACTCTATCGTTTCTTTGTTTATCACCAAATCGACGCCGAAACCGAGCAAACCATTATCGCACCGTTAGCGGAAACATTTCGAAAGAATAATTACGAAATAAAGCCGGTATTACGTGAATTGCTCAGCAGCCGTCATTTTTTCGATGGAAATAATCACGGCGCCATTATCAAAAGCCCCATTGATTATACCGTCGGTCTGTGTCGGGAATTTGGCGTGGTTTTTCCTGAATCGTCTAATTATGCCGATGTATACGGCCTTTGGCTATTGATTCAAAACCAAGCTTCGGCCATGCAGCAAAACATCGGCGATCCGCCCGATGTGGCCGGTTGGCCGGCATATTATCAGGAGCCGTTGTTTGATAAGATTTGGGTCAATTCAGATACTTTGCCCAAACGAAACGTGTTTTCGGATGGAATTGTCAATGGATCGCTTGGTCGTAATAACATCAAATTGAGCATTGATCTGATCGGTTTTACAAAATCACTGCCCAATCCTTCCCAACCGATGGCACTCATTGAAGACGCCGTTCGGCATTTATACATGATGGAATTGCCCGATAAAGACAAACAATACATCAAAGGAAGCATTTTGTTGTCGGGAATGCAGGATACCATGTCGGATCATTATTGGACGCAGGCATGGGAAAACCTAACCAATGATCCCAACGATACCGCGAATAAAAACAGCGTGCTTAAAAAGCTGAAGAGTTTGTATAAATATCTCATGAACTTACCGCAGTACCAACTGTGCTAACCCAACAACGGTATGAAACGCAGAGATTTTTTAAGAAATATGGCAATCAACGGAGTGGTGATTCCGCAATTGCTCAATGGTATTTCCCTCAAAGCAATGGGACATACGCCTTTGTTGGCTCAAGATGTGTCCAATGACCGCGTGTTGGTGTTAATTCAACTCAATGGCGGAAATGATGGCCTCAATACCATACTACCCGTAGATCAATACGGTGCCTACCAATCTGCGCGTTCAAACATTGCACTTCCTCAAGATAAACTGCTGAAAATAAACGGCTTTGATGCTACGGCATTGCATCCTTCCCTTACCGAAATTCAGCAATTGATGAATGACGGCAAAGCGGGAATTGTGCAAGCGGTGAGTTATCCCAAACCCAATTTTTCACATTTCAGGGCAACGGACATTTGGATGACCGCCTCGGATGCTGATAAAGTGGTAACGACGGGTTGGGCAGGACGCTATCTAAACGATACGTTTCCCGGTTTTCCCGACAAATATCCCAACGAGATAATGCCTGATCCGTTGGCGATTCAGGTAGGATCGGTGGTAGCTTCGGCCTTTCAAGGGCCTTCTTTTACGATGGGTTTGGCCATCAGTAATCCTGCCAATTTTTATAATTTGATCGAAGATAAAACCGATGCGCCTACAACAACCCGTTGGGGACAGCAATTGGAATACCTCGAAAAAGTATCGCAGAAAACTGACCAGTACGCAGATGTGATCAAAAAAGCGGCATTGCGCATAATGAAGCAATCGGACAAATACCCTGCACCGGGCAAAAATACGCTCGCCGATCAATTGAAGATTGTGGCCAGATTAGTGGCCGGAGGGCTTCGTACCAAAGTGTATTTGGTCAATATGAGTGGTTTTGATACACATTCCAAGCAGACGGAGAATGAAGATACCACTACCGGAGTGCACGCACAGTTGCTAAGAAAAGTATCGGAAGCAATCGGTATATTTATGGAAGATCTGACCGCACTAAACGTAGCTGATCGAGTGGCAGGAATGACCTTTTCGGAATTTGGACGACGGATCAAATCAAACGCCAGCGGTGGTACCGATCATGGAGTTGCCGCACCGTTGTTTTATTTTGGGGCTAAAGTGAAGGCAGGGATTATTGGGACAAATCCGCAATTGCCAACTGCCGTTAATGTCAATGATAATATACCGATGCAGCACGATTTTCGGTCGGTCTATGCGACGCTTTTGCAGCAGTGGCTAAATTTACCGTCCGATGAAATTCAAAAAGTTTTGATGGGACAATTTCCGGTGTTGCCAATGGTTTAAAACCACTTGTCAGGCACTCTTTTGTTTCACTTTTTCACCGATGATTCGCAGACCGTCGAGTGTCAGGCTACGGTTTACTTCCACAAATTCGCCATGCAGCGTATCAATGATGGAAGAAAGGCCGCCCGTAGCCAAGGCAATGCAGTCGCCGTCAAGTTCGCGGCGGATACGCGTGATCATGCCGCGTACCAAGCTCTCATAGCCCAGCAAAATCCCTGCCTGAATGGCGTGTGTTGTGTTTTTGCCAATGGCCGATTCGGGCAATTGCAAAGGTACTTCGGGCAACTGAGCCGTGTTGGAGAATAATGCTTTCACGGCGGTTTTGAGTCCGGGCGCGATGGCTACGCCTAAAATTCTACCGTCTGCCGAAACAGTGGTAAAGGTGAGTGCCGTGCCGAAATCAACCACGACGGCATTGCGATTGTATTTGGTAAAAGCTGCGACAGCGTTGGCTACCAAATCGCTGCCGATTTCGTGCGGATGGTCTATTTCGACCTTCAAAGCAGGATAAACATCAGGACCTACCACGATCGGCGATTCGCCGAAGAGCGTAGAGAGCATAGCCTTCAAGGTAGGCGTAAGGGGAGGAACTACACTGCTCAATACCGTAACGGTCACTTTGTCTAAGGCCAGATTGGCCTCTAAAAAATGAAGCCGTAACTTACTTTCAAAATAATTAGGCGATTCATCCGACAGTGAGCGTATCCGGAAGACATGCGTCCATTCTTCGTTTTGCCAAATTCCAAAAACAGTGTCAGTATTGCCTGCATCGACAGCTAAGAGCATGATAGACTGAGGTTTGTAGTGGTGTGATTTTTATTGGTATAAAAAATTTCAGGTCAATGGATTCGTTTGGTACAACTCCGGAATTTGCAAACACCGTTAGAGAGATTCGCGTATGGCGGCATTCTCTATCCAATATTCATTCGTCTTTTTTCGTTGACTTTCTATTGGTTCGGCCAAAAGTCCTTTATTTTGTGAAATCGTGTTGCGTTCGTGAAAAATTTAACCCGCTAATGATTTATGCGCAAGTTAAGCGTTTTTTTATCCCTCTTACTACCCTGTGTTGGATTTGCTCAAGATTTGCCCGATTGGGAAAACCCATCGGTTATAAGCCGAAATACCGAACGGCCCCATACCACAATCATCCCTTATGCTGACGAAACATCGGCCTTTAAATTTGACCGCGCGGCTTCGCCCTATTTCAAATCATTGAATGGAACGTGGAAATTCAAGTGGGTTTCACACCCTTCCAAAGTGCCCGGTGATTTTTTTCAGGTCAATACTAATGTGTCCAATTGGGATAATTTACCCGTCCCATCCAATTGGCAGGTAGTGGGCGCGCGCGAAGGCCGTTCGTATGATCGACCTATTTTTACAAACATAAAACACCCATTTCCTGCGAATCCACCGCGTATTACGAGCGATACTAACGCAGTTGGGCTATACCGTACGTCGTTTGCACTATCTCCTGATTGGCAAAACCGCGATGTATTCTTGCATTTTGCGGGTGTACAGTCTGCCTGCTATGTGTGGGTGAATGGATTGCAGGTCGGATACCACGAAGATGGAATGACCCCTGCGGAGTTTAACGTAACAAAATACCTGCGTGCGGGCGAAAACCAAGTGGCGGTGCAGGTTATCAACTGGTCGGATGGAAGCTATCTGGAAGATCAGGATTTTTGGCGTATCTCGGGTATTTTCAGGGATGTTTATCTGTACGCCGCTCCAACCATTCACGTCAGGGATTATTATGTAGTCACTGATCTGGACGACAATTACCAAAACGCTACGCTGAAAGTATCGGCTTTTGTGAAGAATTTTTCTTCGCAGGTTCAGGATAAATACCAAGTTAAGTTCAAATTGTACGACCCCGACGGGAAGATCTTTCAGGGAGAATTTGTGAAGAATGTTCCCATGATGGACCCCAAAGATGAATCGTATTTAACGCTTAATGTTCCCATCACAACGCCTGCCCGTTGGACAGCCGAAACGCCCAATCTTTACAAACTGATCATTCAGGTGGTAGACGGCGAAGGAAGAACGGCCGAGGTGTTAAGTACTCGGGTAGGTTTTCGGGAGATCGCACTCAGCAATGGGCAATTGTTGGTCAATGGAAAAGCCGTTAAGTTCAAAGGAGTAAATCGACACGAATTTGACCCCAATACCGGACGCGTGATCAGTCGTGAATCCATGATAAAAGATATTTTGTTGATGAAACAGCACAATATCAACGCCGTTCGTACTTCTCACTACCCCAACGACCCCCTTTGGTATGACCTTTGCGACGAATACGGCCTGTATCTCATCGACGAAGCCAATATCGAAAGCCACGAATTGTGGCAACAAAAAGGAATTGTATTGGCCAATAATCCCGATTGGAAAGATGCGTTCATTGCGCGAGGCAAGGCAATGGTGGAACGGGACAAAAACCACCCTTCCATCATCATCTGGTCATTGGGAAATGAGTCCGGCATGGGAAGTAATTTTCAGGACATGGCTCAGATCATTAAGTTGATCGATCCTACTCGCCCCATTCACTACGAAGGGCGTTCCAATTATCCCAAAACATTTGAAGATGTAAATCAACCAAGTACCAATTTTGACATCAACGGCACGATGTATCCATCGGTAAAAGTGATGGAAGCAATGGTAGAGAAAGACCCTAATCGCCCATATATTGTTTGTGAATATGCCCATTCGATGGGAAACAGCGTGGGTAATTTACAGGAATACTGGGACGCCATTGAAAAACATCCGCGCATGCAGGGAGGATTTTTGTGGGATTGGGTAGATCAGGGGTTGTTTGTCAAAGATAAAGAGGGGCGCACGTATGTCAATCACATCAATTATATCGACGGAGCCAATGCCGGAGATGGTTTGGTGAATCCGGATCGCACACCGCAGCCTGAGATCAACGAAGTAAAGCACGTTTATCAATACGTCAAATTTACGCCGAAGGATACGATCTCGCCCCAAAATCAGTCGATTACGTTGGTAAACAACTACGATTTTTTGAGTCTCAGCCCTTTTAAACTAGTGTGGCAATTGCTTGAAAACGGAAGATCGATCCAACAGGGTGAAATTTCAGCTTTGACAGCCGCCGCCGGAGCAAAGCAAAACGTGACGATCCCGTTCACTATACCCGGTAGCAGTGGGGCTGAGTATTTACTGAACCTAAGTTTAAAACTGAAAGAAAATATGCCTTGGGCTTCTGCCGGGCATGAAGTGGCATATCAACAATTGTACATAAAAACGCCGCCAACCACTAAGCCGCTGCTTACTTGGCCGACCAATGCCACGGTAAAAGTAGGCTTGATTCGTGGCGGAGGCATTCAACTTACTAATCCGCAGTTTAAAATTGCATTCGACCGTAAATCAGTTGGTATCAGTTCCTTTATTTATAAAAACCATGAATTGATCGGCCAGCCGCTCCAACCTGATTTTTGGCGAGTGCCGACCGATAACGACGAAGGAGGTGGAAAAGCAAGCTTTGCCGAGCGTTGGCGCATGGCCGGTTTGGATAGCCTTCGGCGGATGGGTGGCGATATTCGGGTAGAGCAGGTCAGTCCATCCGTTGCCCGCGTACATACCCAAACAACTTGGGTTGGCAAAGGAGGTACTTCTATTGTGTATAAAACCACTTATACAGTATACGGTTCCGGTGACATGCAGGTTAAGAACAACATTGTTGTAAATGGAAGCAACGTACCGCCTTTACCGAAAGTTGGAATGCAAATGCAGATTCCGGCCTCTTTTCGGAACGTGAGTTGGTATGGTCGCGGGCCTTTTGAGAGCTATAGCGACCGAAAATCAGCGGCACGGCTGGGAGAGTATAGCGGCAAAACCATAGATCAACATTTTGCGTATACAATGCCTCAGGAAAACGGCAATAAAACAGACGTACGTTGGGCCAGCGTTACGGACTCTCTCGGCTTTGGATGGTTGGTGATTGGAGAACCTACGCTGAATTTCAGCGCCAAAGATTACACCGATGCCAATTTGATGGAATCTAAAAAAACTCAAAATCTGCCGCGCGGGTTAGTAACTGTGCTTCATTTTGACCACCAAATGATGGGCCTCGGAGGCGATGACAGTTGGACACCGCGCACGCACCCTGAATATCTTTTAGACGAAAAAGAATATAATTATTCGTTTCGTTTGCGGCCGTTGGATGCTACGGTACAAATCGGGACTGTTGTACAAACGGCATTGCCCGAAATAACGGCGCAATCACAGGCAGCGTCTGAATTGGGCGCACCTGCGGCGATTGTGAAAGAAGCACCTACGGGCGAGGTTTCCAATGAAGATCAGGAGGCTGCCATCAGAAAAGCCGAAGCAACAAAACGCCTTAAAAAGAAGCCGACACGAAGAAAATCTTCTTCAAAAAAACGGAAGAAACGTCGCTAGAAAACAAAAAAGTCGGGCTTGCCCGACTTTTTTGTTTAACTGTTTTTTGAAGTGGTTACTTCTTCTCCGGCAACAATACGACTTTGATAAAATTCGTATCATTGAGGTATTTGTTGGCCGTTGCTTTGGTACTTGCCACGGTAATTTTATTCAACTGTTTTTCCCAATCCAACACCGTTTTAGGATCTTCGTTCTTAGAATAGGCGTCGATCAACTGGTTTTGCCAGAAACCGTTTTCTTTGACTTGTACTTCCATTGCACGGCGAGTTTCGGCTTTAAACTTGTCGATGTCGGTTTGAGTAGCTCCGTTTTTCTTAATATCGTCAATGACCGCTAAGGTTTTGGTTGCCAATTCGTCCACGCGCTCAGGACCGGTACCATAACCGATACGGAAGTTGTAACGCGGCGCGGGAACTTTGCCATAGGTTGCACGGGCACCAATACCATATACACCGCTTTCTTTTTCCCGGATCACTTCGATCAACTTGATATTCAGAATCTCTTCCAAAGCATCCAATTGCCAGTTGTTATCATCATTGTACTCATAGTCACCGGTATACACAAGCGAAGCCTGGCTTTTTTGCTCAATCCCTTTGTATACTTTTTTGTCAATTTTTCCTTTAGGCGCACGAATACCCAAGTCGCGGAACGACTCTTTTTTGTTTTGCGAAGGCAACGCAGCTAAGTATTTTTCGAGCAAAGGTTTGATCTGCTCCACTTTGAACGAACCCGTAAAGAAGAACGTAAAATCAGACGCATCGGCAAAACGCTCTTTGTAGATCTCGAAAGCGCGATCAGGGTTTGCCATGTCCCAACGCTCCACACTGATCGGTAAACGACGGAAATTGTAATTCCCTAAAAGCGTACTCAATGTATCCTGAAATACCGCCTCAGGTGACGGCGACGCTTTCATGTTTTGGATGGCCGAACGTTGCGTAGCCATAAATCCTTTGATCACTTCGCTGTCTTTGCGCGGTTTAGTAAAGTACGCATAGATCAATTGCAAAGCGGTTTCCAGATCTTTAGGACTGCTGCTTCCTGTAAACCCTTCTTCGTTTTCACTCACAAAAGGACTGATATTCACCACTTTGCCTGTAAGGTATTTTTTCAGAGCGTTTTGGTTAAATTCACCTACGCCGCTTTCTTCCACTACGGCATCCGAAAGACCGGCGCTCATGAAATCTTTGTCAGAATAAAGAGAAGTACCGCCTTGGCTGCGCGCTCCGATAAGGATCTCATCGTTTTTGAATTCGGTAGGTTTTAAGATCACTTTTACCCCGTTGCTCAATGTAAGTTCAGTCACACCCAATTCGGCTATTTGCTTGGTAGAAGTCGTACGGCCGGCAGCAGGTAAATTTTCGACCAGGGGTTTGTCTACTACTTTGTCTACGTATGCTGTTACGCCTTTTCCTGCTCCGTTGATCCACTCCAATACCTGAGCTTCGGTAGGAAGTTTGGCTTTGTCTTTTTCCGACGCCATAATGATCACCGTACGGTTGTCGGGCGTTAAGTATTTGCTGACCAATGCATTGACTTCTTCGATTTTGATGCCGTCCAATTGTTCTTTCACAAACTCGTAAGAAAATTCAATGCCCGGGACCGGAGTTTCTTCCAAAAAGTTATTCATGTATTCGTTCACATAACTCGCCGACTTGGTTTTGTCTTTCTCTTTGAAACGCTTTTCAACAGCAGTCAGCAATTGTTTTTTGGTACGTTCCAATTCAGTGGCGGTGAAGCCGAAGTTTTTGACACGAACACCTTCGTCCAATACCGCTTTGACGGCTGCTTCCAGATTACCGTCTTTGGCAACTGCAATATTGGCGAATGAGTCATAATCACCGATAAAACCGCCATAACTTGCACCTCCAAACAGGAAAGGAGGATTGGCCTGTTGTTGCAATTCCTGCAAACGCGCCTGCAACATTTGGTTGAATAAGTTACGTTTGAGCGTTTCGCGTGAATCATTCAGCGTTTTTTCTTCCGCTTTCGGCAATTTCGTCACCATTTGGGCGATCATATAAGGCTGCTCAGGATCGGTAACGATGGCTACGCGCGTGCCTTTGAAGTCAGGGATCGGATATTTTCCGAAGGGTTTGGCATTGGTAGCTTTTGGAATGGCACCGAAACGCTCCTTAATGGTTTTCTCCACTTGGTCAATGTCAAAATCACCTACGGCCAAAATGGCCTGCAAGTCAGGACGATACCATGTTTTGTAGAAATTACGGATGGTTTCAGGCGTAAAGTTTTTAAGGATGTCTTCCGTACCGATCACGGTGCGTTTTCCGTACTTGGAATCACCAACTAAGGTAGGAAGCCATTTGTCGCGCATACGCTGTGCTGCGCCTTTGCCTCCGCGAAATTCTTCCAGGATTACCCCGCGTTCCTTATTGATTTCGGAATCTTCCATAGTGATATTGTGCGCCCAATCTTCCAACACGACAAATGCTTTGTTGAAAATATCGGCTGAGTCGGTAGGTACGGGTAGTTGATAAACCGTCTGGTCTTGTCCGGTAAACGCATTGAGGTCGTCGCCAAATTTGATACCGGCGCGTTGGAGATAGTGAACGAGTTCATTTTTGGGGAAACTTTTCGTACCGTTAAACGCCATGTGTTCGGTAAAGTGAGCCAACCCATTTTCTTTGTCTTCTTCCTGAATGGCACCTACTTTATTGACCAAATACAATTCGGCTCTTTTTTTCGGTTCTTCGTTTTTACGAATGTAGTACGTCATGCCATTGGGCAGTTTGCCATAGCGAACTTTCGGATCTAAAGGAATGGGTTTTTTAAGGTCGGTTTGGGAGAAGGCTGCATTTGCCCAACCAAAAACTACCATAAATAGTAGTAACTTTGTTTGTTTCATGGAATCACAAAAGTTTAAATGAAAAATAGGAGTTGAAGATAAAACAAGTTGTTTACGCACATGTTCCCAAATTATTGTGGATAAGTGGTTGAAATCAAGGTTTACTGACCAATTCCTGTTTTTGAGTCAACGAAAGAATTAGTTTTTTGAACAAAGTTATTGATTTAATGTTATTTGACGATAGTTACAGAACAATAGTCACATCCGTTGAAGGTCTTTTTCGTGACAGAGGGAGTAAATTTCTGGCTTTTGCGTATCCCATTCAAAACGAAGAAGACGCAAAACAATGCCTCTTGGCACTGCGTGAACTTCACCCCAAAGCCAATCATCACTGCTACGCTTTCCGCCTTGGATTGGATCGTACTCATTTTCGCGCCAACGACGACGGTGAACCGTCAGGCTCGGCAGGTAAACCTATTTTAAATACGCTTTATGCCCACGACCTTACCAATCTTTTGGTGGTGGTGGTGAGGTATTTCGGCGGTACTTTGTTGGGCGTTCCAGGCTTGATCAACGCCTATAAGGCGGCGACGGAGGAAGCTCTTGGGCAGGCCCAAATTGTAATAAAATACGTCCGCGATGTCTACACACTTACGTACCCTTACGAACAAATGAACGAGGTCATGAAAGTCATAAAAACGTTTGACTTAGTGCCTCAAAAACAACAGTTCGATAACGAATGCAGCCTCCAACTCGAAATCCGTAAAACAATGCTCAATCAGGTTTTAGGAAAACTTGAAAAGATCGAGGCATTGCAATTGGATTTTGAGGGAACGATTTAGTTGGCTGACGGTTTTACAAATTCTTCACTATCCAATCGGTCATCATTTGATAACGGTGACTCAACGTGTTGCCGCCGCTGATGCCGTGAGTGCGATTGGGGTAATAAAAAGTGTCAAATTGCTTCCCTGCTTTGATAAGTGCGTTGACAAAATCAACCGAGTTTTGAAAATGAACGTTATCATCGCCCGTTCCGTGAATGATAAAGAATTTGCCTTTCAATTTATTAACGTGCTGAATCGGCGAATTGTCGTCGTAACCTGAGGCATTATCCTGCGGACGTTTGAGATAGCGTTCAGTATAAACAGTATCATAATACCGCCAGGTAGTCACGGGAGCGGCGGCAATGCCTGCTTTAAAATAATCTGCGCCAACGGTCATGCAGAGAGACGCCATGTAGCCGCCGTAACTGTGGCCGTGAATACCAATGCGTGACGCATCAACGTAAGGCAACGTAGCAAGGTATTTTGCGCCTTCGATCTGATCTTCGGTTTCGTATTTTCCGAGTTGTGGATAAGTTGCGGTACGGAAGGCATTTCCGCGACCGCCCGTTCCGCGCCCATCCACCGATACGATCATATAGCCTTTGCTCGCCAATACCTGAAACCAGTAAAACACCCCTCCGCCCCATGTATCAAGAACGGTTTGTGAACCGGGACCACCATAGACAAACATCAGAACGGGGTATTTTTTGGTGGCATCAAAATCAAGGGGCTTGATCATCCAACCGTTGAGGCTTGTGCCTTGGGTCGTGGTAAATTTGAAAAATTCCTGTTTGGAGATGCGATAATCGGCCAAGCGTGTTCGTAGCCTTTGATTGTCTTCCAATGTACGTACTGCTTTACCCGCCGGTGCCTGATGCAGACTCACCACCAACGGTTCCTGAGCCGATTGATTATAGATCAAATAATAACTGAAATCCGGACTCATGTTTACCGTATTAGAACCTGATTTTTCGGTCAGTTTTACAGGCTGTGGTACAGCAACGGGAAGTGATTTCTTTGAATTTTTGGCAACCGCCGGTGCCGCAAAACGTAAACTGTACAAATGCCTTTCCATCGGTGAAACCATTGAAGAGGTAAAATACAGCGTTTGTGCTTTTTCATCAATACCGACTATATCCGTGACTTCCCAATCGCCGGAAGTCAATGGTTTTATCAATTGGCCGTTCATATTGTATTGGTATAAATGCTTATATCCGCTTCTTTCCGACGATTGAATGAACGATTTGCCGTCGGCCAAGTAGGTAAGGTCATCTGTAAATTCCAGATCGACGTACGTTTTGCTTTCTTCGGTCCACACCGTTTGGGATTTGCCGCTGGCAGCGTCGCAATGAAGAATGTCCAAGCGGTTTTGCAGGCGATTCATACGCTTTACCGACAGTAGATTAGGATTTTGCGTCCATTTGATACGCGGAATGTACTGATCGGTTTCAAAACCTATATCTACTTTGTTTTTTTGATTTGTGACAAGATCGTATACCCATATCTCCACCAAAGAATTGGCCTCGCCCGCTTTTGGATATTTATACCGATAGTCTTTTGGATATAATTCCCCCCATATCTGGAGGTTGTATTCAGGAACGCGTCTTTCATCAAAACGATAAAACGCAATTTTCTTTCCATCGGATGACCAATCAAACGCTTTTGCAAAGCTGAATTCTTCTTCGTACACCCAATCGCAGGCGCCGTTGATGATCTCGTTCCATTTGCCGTCGGTCGTAACAGCTTGTTCATTCATGGTGGCAAGATCGGTCAGGTACACGTTATTGTTGCGGACAAAGGCTATTTTGCTGCCGTCGGGCGACGGCGTGGCGAGCATTTGTTTGCCGTTTTTGGAAAGCTGAACGAGCTTTTTGCTTGCCAGGTCATAAATGTAAAATTCGGCTTTGAACGAGTGGCGATAGATATGCTCAATGCCCGTGGTAAGCACCAACTTACGCTCGTCAGGGCTGAGTTCGTAGCTGTCAAATTGGATGGATTGGTTGGTGCCTTCTACTTTAACGGCTGCCTGATCAAAAAGTGTTTCGACGGCTTCGCCCGTGGCAATACTGTATTTAATGACTTTTCCATTTTGTTGAGTGGTGTAAAAACCGCCCGCTTTCATCCAGTTTACCCCCGACACAGAGCGTGGCGTAAATATGGAGCCTTGTGCACCGTAAATGTCGTTGAGTGTAATGATTTTTTGCTGTGCCTGAGGCGACAAGACAAAAGATAACAGGCTGACTATTAAGGAAATGGCAGAGCGATAATGGGTTGAAGGAAAGGTTTTTATCATGTAAGTGATGAATAAGTGAATGACTATTGCGCACTAAAACACATTGGAGACAAAGATAGGAAAAACAGGACCAACCATTAAATCACCCATTTTGCGTGAAAATCGCCAAAACGATAGCTTTCGGAAAAATAAACAACTATGTTTTTCCATTCAATGAATCCGCTGGTAGAGAAACTGCTCATCGGCATCTTTTTCTTCGCCATTTACTGGTTTATTTTACGCCGCTACAATTCACTTGGGCTGCGCCTTTTTGTCCTGTTTTTCTCCGTCGCGTTGGCGGTATCTTACTGGATCTACGAAGATGAACAAGTGCTGAAAAGCCTTCAAAAAAATGGCCAACATTATGATGCGCTTGTTTTACAAAAGCTAAAGACCAAAGCAGAACACACAACTTCTGCCGATAATACCGTCAAACTGTCATTTAAAACAACCGGCGGAGAAACTATCGAACAATCGACTCACGAATATATTTCCAACGAAGAATACGAGCGTTTTAAAGAAGGGAAAACAATTCCGGTGTTATACGATGCGCAGTCGCGAATCGTTTACGTGAACGAAAGTCTCAACCGGTTTATCAGCGAAAAATGGGTTTTGTACGCAGCAGCGGCATTTTTTGCGTTGGCAGGAGCGATCATAGGGATAGTTGTACGAAAGATCAAAGTAGGCGTAGACGAAGAAACAGGTGACGAATACCTGGAAGTAGACGGAAAAACCATGTTCGATGAACGGAAATCACCGATGATGCGTGCGGCAAAACATGCCAACATCGTTTCAAAAATGTTTCAGGCTTTTGGAAAAGGCTAACTTGGCTCTAAATCTCTTTCGTTTTAAAAAACCTTTTTTTAAGGAAACAAGTATCTTTGGAAGCTCAAAAACGGCCCTTCCAAACCTATGCAAAAGAAAGAACGCTATCGCCTCCTGATTGAACATTTTTCGCAAAAATTCCCTGAAGCCGAAACAGAACTGAACTATTCGAATCCTTTTGAATTATTAGTAGCGGTCATTTTGTCGGCACAATGCACCGACAAGCGCATTAATATGATCACGCCGGCCCTTTTTCAGCGCTACCCTGACCCACAGGCATTGGCCGACAGTACGGTAGATGAAGTATTTCAATACATTCGTTCGGTTTCCTATCCCAACAACAAAGCCAAGCACTTGGTTGGCATGGCTCGGTTGCTGCTCGATAAATTTGACGGCGAAATTCCAAGCACCATTGAAGAACTTCAACTTCTGCCCGGCGTAGGTCGCAAGACGGCCAATGTGATTGTTTCGGTCGTTTATAACCAACCTGCGTTGGCGGTAGATACGCACGTTTTTCGGGTTTCTCACCGCCTTGGATTGGTTTCAAAAACGGCCACTACGCCTTTTGCGGTTGAAAAAGAAGTTGTTAAACATGTTTCTGATGCCATCATTCCCATCTTCCATCATTGGCTGATCTTGCACGGCCGATATGTGTGTTTGGCACGCACTCCTCAATGCGCCAAGTGTGAAATAACGCACGTATGTAAATACTACGAAACGCTTCAAAAAAAGTTGAACCCTGTTAAAAAGAATCAGGAATTCGCGTAGCGAGTTTCAAAAGTGGGTTTTTAGCTTAATTTTGCCCCCTCAAACCAAAGCCCCTTTACAGGAGGGCTCCAAAACAGATGAAACAAGTGTATTTTACAGCCGGGCCGGCTGAGATGTATCCTACGTTTGAGCAACATTTACGGACTGCCATAGAGCAACAACTTGGCTCGATTTCGCACCGCAGTCAGAAGTTTCGGAGTATTTATCAGTTTACGGTAGAGCAGCTTCGTACGTTGATGAATATCCCTGATACGCATGCTGTTCTGTTTACAGGTTCCGCTTCTGAAGTGTGGGAAAGAGTGTTGATGAATTGCGTCGAGCATGAAAGTTTCCATTTGGTCAATGGCTCTTTTTCCAAGAAATTTTACGAATACAGCGTTTCCCTCCGGAAGTATGCGCATAAGCAGGAAAAGCCTTTTGGGGAAGGGTTTGACTATGCCGAAGTGGAAGTGCCGGAATACGCTGAATTGGTGTGTGTGACGCATAACGAGACGAGTTCAGGCGTGCAAATGCGCGAACCGGACATTCATAAATTGAAGCGCAGCAATTCCAAAAAACTCATTGCGGTAGATATCGTCTCGTCGGCTCCGTATCCTGAATTGGATTTCAGCGTGATCGATACGGCATTTTTTTCGGTGCAAAAAGCCTTTGGGTTACCGGCTGGTTTAGGGGTATGGATCGTCAATGAAAAGTGCCTTGCCAAAGCCGAGCGTTTACAGAAATACGAGGACGTAACCATCGGCGCGCACAACAGCCTGCCCATGCTTTGGAAGAACTTTAAAAACTACGAAACTCCTGCAACTCCCAATGTAATAAGTATTTATCTGTTGGGAAAAGTAGCGGAAGACCTGAATAAGATCGGCGCGGAAACGGTTCGCAAACAAACCGAAGATAAATATAAACTGCTCAATAAGTTTGTTGAAACAAGCAAAGCCTTTAGCCCGGCGGTGGCTGAAGAGCGGCACCGTTCACGTACGGTCATTGTAGCCAATACCCGCGTTCCGTCGGCAGAAGTTATTGCGCAGTTAAAACAATCCAATATGGTCATCGGAAGCGGTTACGGACCTTTTAAGGACAGCCAAATTCGCATCGCTAATTTTCCTGCGGTATCCATTGAACAAGTAGATGCGCTGATTGGAGAATTGAAGAAATTGGAAAACTAATAAATGAGGCGGGCGGTTAAAGCCCGCCTCATTTAACATACTTCTTATTTGTGCAGACAAAAGTTTATGGCTTAGTTACTTCACATCCTTTAATTTCAGCGCTGAATAGTGTTTGGCCTTCGGTTTTGAAGCCGGGAGTTAATTCTATGGATTCTTTAGCAGAAAATAACGTGTTGTTTTTAATGACCGGAGCGCCGCTTTTAATAGTACTGCCGGAATAGTACTCGTTACTGTCCGAATAGATATAGCCCGGATTTACGTCTCCATAACACCTTTTTACGTGTACTTCTCCTATTGCCTGACCATAACCGCATACGCTTTCAATGTCGGCTAAAGTATATACATTACCGGGCGTTGACGAAGCCCATATAGGCGTCACTTTTGTGTATGCCTGTATGGTTGTTCCTCCGAAAGTAGTGGGATTTACCACCGTTTTGCCGTCCCAACGAGGAGTGTTGGAGTTGAGTGTTTCGGCTTTCAGGTAGACAGATGAGTTACTGCCATCAACCCATAAAATAGAGGCACCATCCGAAGCGGTCAATTTGACCTGATGGCGTTTATAAATAAAAATTTGAGGCAAACGATAGTTTTTGGCGAAATGACCTTCATTGCTTAAGGGTTCTACCTCAACCCCAAAACCGCCCTCATAGGGCATATCAGGAATTTGGACTGTATAATGAAAAGGGCGCTTTGTGACAACCGGGGCCTCAAATCGAAGGGAATCAGGATATTTCTGAGCATAAGGCGCAATCGGTCTGAAATACACTTTGTAGTCAGTCGGTACATTTTGCGGATTGCCCTCGATAGAGAACATTACATCCACGATACTTTGCTGACATCTTATACCTGCTTCGACAAGTGCGGTTTGGATTCGATAAGGTCTTACCTTGATTTTTACAGTGTCATTCAGGGATGTAACTCCGCAAATATTTTCCAGCGCATTTAATATTAACAGCGTATCGTTGGAGGGCTTTATATTAATGTAAAGACCGTTTACCATGCCGGAGTTATTATTCACGTAGGCGGCATAATTATACCAAGTACTATTGATCTTAACATTATAAGGTTCATTAGAATTAGAAGTGGAAGAGTGTATAATAAGCGGCACACTTTCTCCCTTTAACAGATCAACAGTCTTACTTAAAATGCTGTTTCTGTTTAAATCAAACGTATTCACAAACAGAGAAGCTGTTTGGTTGACTGTAATATATGAGGACGCTTCGCGAAAGGCGGTTGGCAGATTGTCGGCTTCCGTCTGAACCGAAGAGACAACAAATTTGCAGAAATTGTTGTCTGCCGAAACAGGTACATTGGTCGGGATCTGGATGGATAAAATTTTTGACCTGCCTCTGCCTATTTCATAAACGACAGGGACGTAATTGATATATCGTACCAACCGAACTAAATACTCATCTTCTGTAGAAAAAGTCCCGGCAGTTTTTATTTCAATTGTATAGGTGCCTCCCAAACAAACTTGTTTAGGGCTTTTTATGATGAAAATGTTTTTCTGAGCGGTATTGGCAACGGTTATCGTAACCTCCGGAACAGGAAAATTCTCGGTTTTTCCACAGCTGTTTTCGATGGACTTCCAGCGGAAAGAAGTGGTTTGTACAATGAGCGGATTTAACAAAATCTCTCTTGTATGTTCATTGGTGATGCTGAAGACAGATACCGTATCGTCGCGTTGCCCATCGGTAAATATCAAGGAAGCAGGGGACCCTCCTTTGAATAAAAAAAAGAGGTAACCGTTTCCGGGATTTGTCAGCGGAGTAGTTGCCCATGCCGTTACCGGGACAGGTTTTTGAGTCACGTTAATTTGTTGCCAATACAACGAACTTAAAGCTGTCGGGGAATTGGATTCCAGTTGTAATTGAAAATAAAAGGCTGTGGACTCAAAAAACGAAGCTACGGGAATCGTGAATTCCAAACTGTCGGAGGAAATTCGAGTGGTTGGCAATGACAAAACGGTGCCGTTGCTCAGATGAAGTTTAGCGGTAAAAACTGTATTATTAGTAAACAAAAGAGATGATTTAATTTTTAACTTTAGTTTTTCGCTTTCGCAGTATATAAGCTTTGATAAGTTTTCAATGTAAAAATCGCTTTTTACAATCAGTGCCCGTTCTCCCGAAACCGTATATTCCTGAGAAATTCCGCAAGTTGTTATCAATGAATCCACTCGATAATAATGTGTTTTTTCAGGATTTAACAAAACGTCGGCGTAATATCCGGAGCTTGAACCACTATAGCTATTAAAGTTATTGACAATGGTACCGTCTGAGAGTTTGAGTGTCAAAGGCCTGTTGGAGTCTGAAGCTCCAATACTGTTTATTCTAAGCCTTACCTCTTTTTTGTAATCTATCGGATTAGTGGCTTCTATTGGCCAATTCAATTCAATTTTTTGAGATTCTTTTATGTAAATCGGAACAAAATCGGTCGCTGCGTCAGGGACAGTTGATCTTATTCGTACAAAATATGTTCCCGGCGAAAAAGAGTTTGCCAGAGTGGTTGTAAAGCTGCGGGCATCCATAACTGTTGTAGGAAGTTGCGTGATCGTATCGCCTTTGATATTGGCGATCTCAATCACTGCCTGTTCAGGATTAAGTTCACCTGTGTAATCTATATTGACGTTAATTTTTCGATCCTCGCAAATTGCTTTGGGGTATACGGATGTTATTTTCAGTTTAAATGGATTTACCTTAACTGTAATGGTATTGGGCGGCAATACTTTTCCAATCCCACAATTGTTCTGAATTTTAACCAGTTGATAAACAGTTGTTTGATTAGGAGACAATCCCCATTCTCCTCCTAAGTACCAGAGGGTGCTGTCAGCCAATTTACCGATAACATTACCATCGCCTCGGTATAATTTAAGACCTACATACCGCCCTTGCCCCGGATTAGTATATTCATTAGGAAATCTTGAAATAGGAAAAACGTCAACAGCTTGCATAGGTTTTTCCAGTTGAATAGTAGGCAAAAGGCCAACATCAAAGTGTTTTTCATTGCTGACAACTACAGGGTTAGTAGAGCTAATACTTGCGATGGAAAACAATTTCCATTCTCGGTTCTTCTCAGCATATAATTTAGGTAATTGAAATTGCAAAGGAGAGGAAGTATTACTGGCAGTTATATAAATAGTGGTATCTCTTGGACCTGAATTTTCCTTAAGTTTAAGTACAAATTTATTATCAGGTTCCCATGAGCCTGACAATGATACAGGAACGCTAATGATTGACCCTGCACAAAGAGAGTAGAAATTGTCGGAAGTTATAGAAATAGACTGGCTATTGGCAGAAATAGTGTATAGGGTTGTTAAATAAAATAAGACTACCCAATTAATGCGAATCTTATTCGCCATTGATATTAAATTTTAGTGGAAGATTTATGGCTATATTAATATAATAAAGTTGTTTTTGGTATACTTTATACCGTTTTATGCGCCAAAAAACTATTTTTTTTAGAATCTTATTAAAAAGATGATTTTACAATTGAATTATTAAAATTAGTACTTTTCAAGCGTCAATAACCGAACCACTTCCTCATGTTGTGGATAAGTTGTTAATAAATCCGCCCGTTCTGCCAATTCAAAATCAGCAAAATCAAAGCCCGGTGCTACGGTGCAGCCTACCAACGAATACGCACTGTCGGCCGCAGGTTTGGACCCAAACCATGTTCCCGCCGGAACTACTGCCTGAAATACTTCTCCGTTGTCGGGGTTTGGACCTAATTTGATGATTTCAAGGCTGCCTTCTGTGTGAATAACATACACATTCAAAGGCCCGCCTGCGTAGAAATGCCACATTTCATCGGCCTGAATGCGGTGCAAGGCAGAGAAATGATGATTTTCCAGTAAGAAATAAATCCCGGTGCTGAAGCTCCTGTTGCCCGAAAAACGAGATGGAAGCGCGCCTTTTGAGATAATTTCTGCAGAGCGATACGTTTCAGTAAAATAGCCTCCTTCGGGATGCGTTTGCATTTGGTATTTTTCAACCCAATAATTTGCCGGTTTCATCATCAATTCCAAATTTCGTTGCTTTCGGTTAAAATGACGGGCTTGCCGTCGGTGATCATGATGGTATGTTCGTGTTGAGCCACAAAACTGCCGTCATTGGTTACGAACGTCCAACCATCGCCATTTTGGTGCGCTAAAGAGGCTCGGGTTGAAATGAATGTTTCGACAGCCACGATGGAGTTTTTTCTGAAACGACCCGTATTGAAACGGTCGTAAAAACAAGGGATTTCGTTGGGGGCCTCATGCAAACTTCTTCCCACGCCGTGCCCTACCAGGTTCCTGATGACCCGATAGCCTGACTTTTTAGCTTCAGTTTCAATCAGTTTTCCAATGTCAGCAATTCTGACACCTCCTTTTATTTGGTGAATGGCTTTGTGAAGGATCTGCTTTGAAGCGTTGACAAGGCGTAAATGATTATTTTTATCTTCTCCCAATACAAAAGAGCCGCCGTTGTCAGCCCAAAATCCCCCCAATTCAGCCGAAACGTCAATATTAACGAGATCGCCTTCGTTCAAAATCTTTCTTTCAGACGGAATACCGTGAGCTACTTCGTTGTTTAGGCTGATACACGTCCAACCCGGAAAACCATACGTAAGTCGCGGTGCCGACTTCGCGCCGAATGTCTGTAAGATTTCACCGCCATAATCATCCAATTCTTTCGCGGTCATGCCGGGGCGGGCGTATTCACGCATTTTTTTGAGTGTCGTGCCGACGGCTTCGCTGATTTTTTGCATACCGACGAGTTCGGCAGGATTGGTGATGGACATGATATTATTACAGTATATAATTGATCAATATGAGACATTATTCATTAAAAATAACATCGCTTTTGATCAGGCCGGTTACATTGAAGGTAGGAATGATGAAACGATTGAATGTGGTATTTTCAGTTTTTGCGTGAAGAACGCCTCTCAACGTTCCAATAGTAAGCATGGCCAAATGCGTGGCAAAACCTTGTGGAATTACGACAGTATTGAAGTCATACTTTCCAAATTGTGCCCAATCATTCGGTGCAATAGTGAAGTAACAGGCTACTTTAAGGATGATGAAAGGCTTGTTTTCCTGCTCAAAACGAAAAAGCATACTAACCATGATCCGTTTATTTTGCTTATCAATGCCAAAATTTAATTCAGGCTTTAATTTTACCTCTTTACCTTCTTCAAAGGAGCCGGGGATTAGAGCGAATTGCTCTGTTATTATTTTGAAAAGGTTGAACTCAATGATTTTTTCTATGTTTTCCATTATGCTGCCATCGCGTAAGAATATTCTCCTGCTTTTTGCGCGCTCCATTCAGTCATCTCCTGTTGTAGGATAGTCATTTGTTCATTAACTAATTCTTTTGAACTGAAACTGAATGTGTCTGCAAGTTCAAGTTGCTCATGTACATTCGTAATAATATAATCATTAGCGAGCTCAATCAATGGAATATTTAACGCTTTTTCCAAACGACTAATCGTCTCAAGGGTTAAGTTTTCAATCCCTTTTGCTATTTTGTTTATATGTTGAGGACTCACTTCCATCCGCTCAGCAAGTTCTTTTTGTGAGCTTGGATAGATAGAATTAATCTTATTCTCCCGTAAAGTGCGAAGTAATTTTAAAGCAATTTTAGCAGAGCGCTCAAGCCACTCCTGATTGTTTTCATAATATATACCATCATCCATCCAAGTAGTATCTACTTGGGCGATTTGATTTAGGTTCTCAATAAGTTGTTGATTTTTCATGATTTTCAGTAGTCAAATTCAACAAATCCAAAATCTGATTCATCAGTTAGTCCATTCTCTATTAAAAAACGTTTGGTCATTTCCAGTTTTTGAAGTTCAGCCTGTAAATGAGGCCTTTCATTCATGGTTTGAGTAAGTTTGATAGCGCCTCCTGATATTACATAAGTATTTTCACTAATTCTTACAGCGTATATTCTCAACCAATCAGCTTGTGATTTTTCTTTAGAAAGTGACTTCAATTTATACTCGCTGTTATTGAGTGGTCGAAAAATAAACTGCAATTTCTCCGAATTTGGATTTTGAATTAATTGCAGGAAATTATTTCTAAAGAGAACTGCTTGTTTTCTTGTCCTTTGTATCGCTTCTTCGATACTTATTGAACTATAAAATTTACTATTTAAATCAGCTTTATTTTCTTCAAAAAAGGCTTCTAAATAAGCAATGTCAGAAATCCATTGGTCAAAAAGTCGTTTGAATTCCATGACTTCTCCATCATAAGCCACAGAGAACAAGGTACTTTTTTGGATTGTAAAAATACCGCTAATTTCCATTAAATAAACTTAAAAGTTGATTTTTTCAATTACACCATATTCGACAACCAACTTTTCAAATTGTTCCAGCAACTTCAATGTGCGCGGACCGGGTTTTCCATCACCCACGATTTGGCGACCGATTTGCACTACCGGCATCACCCACTTGGTAGTACTGGTGGTAAAAGCCTCGTCGGCGTCTTCCAATTCTTCCACTTTGAGCGGGCGAATTTCCACGTTAAATTCCTTTTCGGCCAATTCCAACACCACACGACGTGTGATACCGTGTAAGATATTTTGGTCGGGCGTAATGAGTGTATCTCCTTTGAAAATGAAGAAATTACTGCGCGTCAACTCGCTAACTTCACCGTCTTTGTGATACAAAAGATCCGCTGCGCCCTGCGATTTCATTTCGGCGGCCAGACGGATCATGTGGAGATAATTGGTGCTTTTGAGTTCGGGCAGATCGCGCACAAACTCGTATGGCAATACTTTTATACCTCTGAAACGTCCTTCGGGATTGTCTTTGGGAAGGTTTTCGGCAATGATCAGAAAATTGGGTTCCACCACACTGACGCTGTCGGGCGAATAGCCGCCTGTTAGTACAAAACGGTATGAAATATCAGGTTTGTCGGCCAGACGATAAAGTTCTGCTAAAATATCCGCCGTCTGAGTCTGCGTAAGCGCAACGGGTAAGCGAAGCACTTCGGCCGAACGGGTAAAGCGCGCCCAATACCAATCCCACTGAAAAGGAACGCCGTTATAGGTGCGGAAGTAGTCAAACAACCCGTAGCCGCGCAATAAAGCAAGATCGTTGATTTTAACAGAAGCCTGTTCGACAGGTATAATGTAGCCGTTGAAGTAGCAATGCATGGTGATAGAAGATGTCTAAGATGAGTAAATGCAAAGATAAGATTTTTGGCATTAACCTTAATTAACATTGTTTCAACGACCATTAACCTGATTGTGCCAAAAGCCGACGTAGTTTTGTCCCGTAATCATTCAGAACCCATTACAGCCATGAGTTATTTGTATAAATTCGTTACAATGAGCACCCGGCAGAACACAACGTTGGCAGAAGGCAAAAAAGAAATGTCTTTCTATCAGCGTTACGCCCTGCCGGGGCTTTTTTTTCTTTTCCTTTCCTCGGCCTCTTTTGCCCAAAAATTGACCATTAAAGGAACATTACGTGATACGGCCAATCGCCCGTTGGAAGGTGCAACGGTGATGCTGCTCGACGGAAAAGATACTTCTCTGGTTTCATTTTCAAGATCACAAGCTACGGGAGCGTTTGAATTTAAAAATGTGGCCAATGCAACCTATTTCCTGAAAGCTACCTATATGGGCCTGCAACCTTTGAATCAAACCATCGCGCCTCAAAGTACAGAATTGTTGGATTTGGGGTCGATTCAAATGGCGCCTGTTCCCAAAGATCTGAAAGAAGTGGTCATCAAAGGCGAGCGCGATCCCGTCACCATTAAACAGGATACCATTGAGTACAATGCCGGATCATTCAAAGTGCAGCCCAACGCCGCCGTAGAAGATTTGCTTAAACGTCTGCCGGGTGTGGAAGTGGACCGCGACGGAACGGTACGTGCTCAAGGACAGCAGGTACGACGGGTAACCGTAGATGGCAAAGAGTTTTTTGGCCGTGATCCCAAAATGGCAACAAAAAACCTCCCCGCCGATGCCGTAGACAAAGTGCAGGTATTTGATCGAAAATCAGATCAGGCTCAGTTTACCGGCATTGATGACGGTCAACGCGAAAAAACAATAAACCTGTCGTTGAAAGAAGAAAAGAAAAAAGGGATTTTTGGCAATGTTACTGCCGGCGTGGGGGATGACAGTCGCTATTCACTCAAAGCCAATTTTAACCGTTTCAGCAAAACCCGCCAACTGTCGTTTTTGGGAATGGCCAATAACATCAATCAGCAGGGCTTTTCGATTGACGATTACATGAACTTTACGGGAGCATCGCAACGCATGATGTCGGGCGGGGGTGTTCGTTTGCAGTTCAATTCAGACGATGATTCGTCTATTCCGCTAAACTTTGGCGGGCGTAATAACGGATTTGTTACCTCAGGTGGTGCGGGATTGAATTACAATGATAGACTCAGCAAAAAGACCGAACTGCAAAGTAATTATTTCTACAACCAACTGGATCAATTGATTGAACGTGAGACCAATCGAGAGAGCTTCTTGCCAACGGGGAATTTTAAAACTACCCAAAATACGGCTCAAAAAACGACCAACGCTACGCATCGAGGCAACCTAACGCTTGATCATAAAATAGATTCACTCAACTCGCTGAAATGGACCAATAATTTTAACTATTCCAAAAATTCGTCCAATACGGGAAGCAGCAGCAGTTCAATAAATGGAACCGGCATGCTTGAAAATGAAGGTACGAGACAATCAAACGCCCAAGGAGACAATTGGAAAATAAACTCTGAATTATTGTGGCGACATAAGTTTGGCAAAAAAGGAAGAACGCTGTCAACCAACTTTATTTTAGGGCTTGAACAAAGCGACCGTGATGGAACATTACACGCAGTCAATAGTTTCTATAACCCAACAGGACAAAAAACTCGGATAGATACTTTGCGACAAACAAATACGCAAACAAATGACCGACAAAGCTACGGAGTGACTGCTTCTTACACCGAGCCACTCGGCAAACGCAGGTACCTGGAAGTGAATTACGCCCTGAATCTTACCCAAAACGACGTAAACCGACAAGTGTTTGATGTTAACGGTGAAGGACGCGCGCCGAGTTTCAATACGAAATTAAGCAATCAATTCCGTAACGATTTTACGTACCAACGAGGTGGAGTGAATTTTCGGGTGAACGATAAGAAATACAATTTCTCAACGGGTGTAAGTGTGCAGCAATCGGCATTGGATGGCGATTTGATCTTACAGAATACGCACATCGAACGCACGTTTGTGAATATATTGCCCAATGTACGTTATCAATACAATTTCGCCGCTAATCGTAACCTCAACCTGACGTACGATACCGATGTGCGCGAACCAAGCATTCAGCAACTTTCGCCCATCGTAGATAACAGCGATCCGCTCAATATCGTAACCGGCAATCCAAGCTTGCGCCCTGAATACAATCACCGCCTGAATCTGAATTTCTTCAATTTTAATCAGCTCAATTTCAGTAACTTTTTTGCCTTTACCAACCTGACCTATACGACAAACAAAATTGCCAACGCACAACAGGTAGATGCCAATTTGGTAAGAACGTATCGTCCCGTTAACGTAAAAGACGACTATACGCTTCTCACCAATATTTCAAAAGGATTTCGAATAAAGGCGATTGGCACGAAGGTTAATTTTTCCACCAATTTAATGTTGAATCGGGGCATTACGCCGGTCAATGACGTAGACAACCGCACGCGTCGCCTCGAAAGCCGAAATACACTTCGTCTGGAATACCGCTACAAAGAGATTCTTGACCTGTCTACCAGCGCGGCCATTACCTATAACAAAACGTCGTATTCGGTCAATCCCAATCTGAATCAATCGTTTGTGAATCAAAACTATGATGTGGAAGGCAATCTGAAAGTGACCAAAACACTTAACCTCACCTCAACGTTGGATTACAGCATTTACAATTTTGCGGGCTCTGACTTTAATGCAAAAGTACCTATCTGGAATGCCTCCGTCTCTAAGTTTTTCCTGAAAGGAAACCGCGGAGAGTTGAAGTTTTCGGTGGTCGATATGCTCAATCGCAACGTTGGTATCAACCGCATTGCGCAGAGCAATTTCGTACAGGATGAGCGAATTCGTTCGTTGGGCCGCTATTTTCTCTTAAGCTTTACGTACAGCCTCAAAAGCTTTATGGGCGGAATGCCAACGGGCGGAATGCGCGTGATACGCCAAGGCTAAACCTCACCCCCCTGCCCCTCTCCTTAAACAAGGAGAGGGGTGATACTGTTTATCCCTTCTCCTTATTAAGGAGAAGGGTGCCCGGAGGGCGGGATGAGGTGCCGGTAGCGATGAGATTAAAATAGATCCTTTAAAAATAAATAACCAATCATAAACCAATGAAAAAGACCGTTTTAAGTTTAATTTTGACACTTTCTTTGTTAAAAGCATTCAGTCAGCAGAACGAAGGAATACTATTGTATGACCAAAAGATCAACATGCACAAACGCATGCAGGATGAGTCTATGAAGGCAATGGTACCGGAGTTTCGTACCAACAAAATGCAACTCATGATTCGCGCTACAGAGTCATTATTTAAAGCAGCGGCTCAGCCGAATGAAGAAGAAGAGAACAGTGATGCCAATGGTACTACCGTAAGAATGGTCATCCGCGTTCCTCAAAATGAAACGTATCGTAACTACGAAACCCAAAAATCCGTAGAATTGCGAGAATTGGCGGGACAGAAGTTTTTGATCGAAGATTCATTGCGTCGTATGCCGTGGAAATTGGCGGGAGAAACCAAAAAAATCCAGGGATACGATTGTATGAAAGCAACGATGACCAACAAAGCCACCAATCAGCCCATCGTGGCGTGGTTTACAGAAGCCATTCCGGTACCGAGCGGACCGGCGGGCTTTGGTGGATTGCCGGGATTGATCTTAGAAGTTGACGTCAATGAAGGTGATATGATCTATAGTTTGACAAAAGCAGAATTCAAGAAATTAGCGGCCGGAGACATTAAACTACCCTCGGGCGGCAAAAAAATCACCGAAGCGGAATTTACCAAAAAACGCGATGAATTCATGAAAGAAATGGGCGGCCAAGGTGGAATTCGAATTATTCGTAACTAACCTTGTGTTACTGATACCGGCTGCTCGTAGACGACAGTATTAAAAATGAAGCAAATCAGGCAAAATAGTGTCTCCTTGATTTTGATGGTCGCCAGTATGTTGTTACTGGCGGCTTTTCAGGTATTTTGGCTGCGGAAAGAGTACAATGAACAAAAAAGCATTTTGCAAAAAGAGACGGATATTTTGTTCAAGAATACCATTCAGGCATTGGAAGATTCGGTGATTCAAAAGAAGATATCGCTGCCGATGAGAAAAGCGTTTTTGCCTGATTCGCAGGTTTTAGTTCAAAAAAGTAAGGTTTCCAAGCCTAAATTCACCTTTCACTATACGCAAAATAATACTCCTCCGGAACCTCAGATAATCCGTACAATGCAGGAAAAGGCTAAAAATGTGGCCTCATCTGAAGCCTTTAATATGTTTTATATACAAACAGCGGCGCGCATGGCTCGGTCATCAGGTGCGGATACTATGCCGCTTGTATCCGGAGATAAATTGCAAGACGTTTTAAGGAAAATCAATCCCGATAATATCCGATCTATTAATATAAATGCGATTGGAAATTTAGACATAACCAAACTCATGCTTTCAGATACAACGCCGCAGGGTAAATCTGAAATTATCATTGTAAAATCGCATCATCCGTCAGATACGATGCAAAAAATGATTGGAAGAGTGGCTAAAGTGATGATGTATAATCGCCCGAATCGTGATAGCATTCTGTCGCTCATGCCAATGTCGGATAGACCTAATAATTTGAGAATATCGGTCATTGAACGTGCTGAAAAACAGATATTTTCAGCCAAAGCAGCCCGTAAATATAATCCGAGTGAAAATCATTTTGTCATTCGATTGGATGAAGATTCGCTTAAAATTAAAGACATCAAGCAAAATTATGGGCTTCAAATCAGAAACTCAAAGATCAACTTACCTTTTCACGTAACCCGTCGGGCAACTAAAACTCTTTCTGACTCTTCTGCTATCAATGAAACGAGCGACCGAACATTGTCCACTTCAGCCGTTTCCAGTACTATGCCGTTTGGAAGCACTTATACGGCGGTATTTTCGGGATATGAAGGCTTTCTGTTGAAGAAAATCGTTCCCCAAAGTTTGTTTTCGTTTTTCCTACTGGCCATTACAGGTTTGGCGTTTGGTGCCATTTCCCGAAATCTTCGCCAACAGCGCCGTTTGACCGAACTGAAAAATGACTTTATCAGTAACGTTACCCACGAACTCAAAACACCCATTGCCACCGTCAGCGTGGCGATTGAAGCGTTGCAAAATTTTGGTGCCGCACAAAACCCACAACAGACCAAAGAATACCTCGAAATTTCCAAAAGTGAGCTAAATCGCCTGACGCTGTTGGTCGATAAAGTATTGAAAATGGCGACTTTTGAGCAGCAGGGATTGTCGCTTTCACTTGAAACGATTGATTTGGCAGAAGTAATTCAATTGGTTTTGAATTCGATGAAACTGCAATTTGAAAAGTACGGAGCAAAAGTAGAATTCGAGAAAGTCGGCGCCTCTTTTCTGATTCCCGCAGATAAAATACACTTAACAAATGTCATTTATAATTTACTGGACAATGCTCTTAAATACAGTGAATCAAACCCATACATCTCACTGTTTTTAAAGGAAACAGAGAATGAGATTGCCCTTTCGGTCAGCGATACCGGCATTGGCATTCCAAAGGAATACTTGGATAAAATCTTTGATAAATTTTTCCGCGTTCCCACGGGCGATACGCACGACGTGAAAGGTTATGGCTTAGGATTGAACTATGTGTCATCGGTCATTAAACAACATCGCGGACGCATCAAAGTAGAAAGTGAATTAGATAAAGGCAGTGTTTTCACCATAATAATTCCAAAATTGTAGGGGCGGGCTTTACATCCGCCCCAAATCGGCATATCTACGAGAGCAACGGACAAAATAGGGCGGAGGCAAACGGCACGCAGTTGCGGGTCCCGTCCCTACAGAATAACAACCCAACATGACCAAAATACTGTACGTAGAAGACGAACCCTTTCTGGGAAAAATTGTGAAAGAAAGCCTCGAAAGTCGCCAATTTGATGTATGCATGGTAGCTGACGGCCGAGATGTAATTGCGCAATTCAAAGCGTTTCAACCCGTTATCTGTGTTTTGGACGTAATGCTTCCGCATCGCGACGGCTACGCCTTGGCGCAGGATATTCGCCAATTAAACCCCGAGATGCCCATTATTTTTCTGACCGCTAAAACTCAAACAGAAGATGTATTGAAAGGCTTTCAGGCGGGAGGAAATGACTATGTACGCAAGCCCTTCAGTATGGAAGAATTGATTGTCAGAATTCAGAATTTACTTCAATTGACCAACGCTAAACCTGTGTTGACAGCCCCTAACGGCAGCATCTTGTTGGGAACATATACGTTTTATCCTCATAAGTACGAGTTACACCGCGCTGACAGCCTGCGTAAACTCTCTCACCGCGAAACAGAGCTTCTTTCCATATTTGCGGAAAACCGTAACTTCACCGTTGCCCGCCGCGACATTCTGATGCGCGTCTGGAGCGATGATTCCTTCTTCAATTCCCGCAATTTAGATGTATATATCACTCGCCTGCGTGACTATTTACGGGAAGATACTTCCCTCGAAATCGTCACACTCAAAGGCGTTGGGTATTTGTTTAAATGCGAGGGCTAAGAAAACTTCCAAAAATCCCCGCCTGAATGAGGGATAGTATCATTATTTTTTATAGTATTGTTGGCATGGAAATGTAAAGCTTTTCCGGTCATAGGCTTTTCAAGGACACTTGAGAGTATAGTCATTGATTATAACCGGATTAATTCTTTGGGGTAGATGATTAGAAAACAGAAGGTCGGAGGCTTTCAAAAATAAAGCAGTGTGACAGATAAATACACAGAGATTAAACCACATCATTGAAAGACAGCAGGTTTGTACATTGATTTTTGAAGATGTAGAAACAAAGAGCAGGTTGTGTTTTGGACAAGCACCACCAAAACCTTCTCAGCATAGGTAACGAGTATTGACTCAACATTATCCTTAATGTTCATTTCCCTTGAAAAAAAGCAAATAAACATTATTATTGCAATTCTAAAATCATAAAATTGTACATTTTGAATTAAAAATTGT
Organism: Runella sp.; assembly: GCF_965279615.1. NCBI lineage: Bacteria > Pseudomonadati > Bacteroidota > Cytophagia > Cytophagales > Spirosomataceae > Runella > Runella sp. The sequence continues at coordinate 5,171,257 of NZ_OZ257252.1, forward strand.
ACATTAAAAATCTTCATTAATCGTGGAAAAAAAACCTAAAAAAGCCCTCTTATTTGAAGTCGCTTGGGAAGTCTGCAACCAAGTGGGAGGAATTTATACCGTGATTCGGAGTAAAGTGCCTGCGATGGTTGACCAATGGGGCGATGACTATGTATGTTTAGGGCCTTATTTTCCTCAACGTGCGTTGACTGAATATGAGCCCATTACTTCAGACGACGGGTCGGGGATCTACCAAACCGTTGAAAAAATGCGCGAAGCCGGTTTGGTGGTCGAGTATGGTTACTGGCTGATTACGGGTAAACCGCGCGTCGTGCTGTTCGATATAAGAAGTGTGTTGAACCAAATGGATCGTATAAAATATGGTTTGTGGGAACGCCATCAGATTTCGACCGTCAATATTGAAGATCTCGTCAATCAAACACTGGGTTTTGGCGAAATGGTGCGCGTTTTTTTGACCCAATTTGCGGAAGATTACGCCAAAAAATTTGAGATCACGGCGCATTTTCACGAATGGATGGCAAGTTCGGGATTGCCGGATCTACGCAAAGACGATGTTCGCATCGCCACTGTATTCACCACGCACGCCACGATGCTTGGGCGGTATATTGCCTCCAACGAGCGCGATTTCTACCATAAACTTCCCTTTTTTGACTGGAAACACGAAGCACGGCACTACGGAATTGAAGCGCAGGCAACCGTCGAACGTCTTGCGTACCTGAGTGCCCACGTGAGCACAACGGTAAGTGATGTAACAGCGCGGGAATGTGAGGTGTTTTTAGGGAAATATCCTGATCTGGTTTTGCCAAACGGGCTTAATATTCAGCGTTTTGCAGCGGTACACGAGTTTCAGAACCTGCACATGAAGTATAAGGAAAACATCCATCGGTTTATCATGGGTCACTTTTTCCAAAGCTATTCATTCAATCTGGACAAAACACTTTACTTCTTCACGTCGGGCCGCTACGAATTTGTTAATAAAGGCTATGACATTACGATGGAAGCCTTGGCTCGGTTGAACTGGAAAATGGTACAGGCCAAGATGGACATGACGGTGGTGATGTTTATTGTGACACGTCAGCCTTACCATTCCATGAATCCGGACGTACTTCAGTCACGGGCGGTATTGGGTGAAATTCAAGACACTTGCAGCGCGATTGAAAAACAGTTGGGCGATAAATTATTCTTAGCTTCTGCTTCTTCGTCCGACCATCATTTGCCTGATTTGAATCAATTTGTGGATGAATATTGGCGTTTGCGCCTTCGTCGTACCATTCAAACATGGAAAACGAAACGCTTGCCACCGTACGTGACCCACGATCTCAAACAACCCGATGCCATCACGGAATACTGTGAGCGTTCAGGATTGAAAAATCACGAACAGGACCGCGTTAAAATTGTCTATCACCCGGATTTTATTGCCTCAACAAATCCACTTTTCGGGTTGGATTACGGGCAATTTGTGCGGGGATGTCACTTGGGAATATTTCCGAGTTATTATGAACCGTGGGGATATACTCCTTTGGAGTGCGTAGTGCGAGGTATTCCGACCGTTACCAGCGATTTGTCAGGGTTTGGAGATTTTATCATGCAGATCATGCGTGATTATGAAAACCGGGGCATTTACGTAATCAATCGCAAAACCCAGGATTTTGACCAAGCCGCTGACCAATTGGCTAATATTCTGTTCAAGTTTGTGAGAATGAACCTCCGCGAACGTATTCAACAGCGTAATAAAGTAGAGAATATATCTGATGTTTTTGATTGGGGAAATCTCCGTTCTTACTACGATACGGCCCATGACTTGGCAGCCAAAAAAGCTTTTAAAACGAAAGTGATGTAGTTACTTAGTGTTATTAACGTCGCAGTGAACGTCGGCGAGGTTCAAAACCTCGCCGACGTTTTTTTTGCATTTATAGCTTCACAATTTCTCCCACGTCTACTAAATCAATCAATTGCTTATTCGCTGGTTCTTTTTCCAGTTTTTGGAGCACTCGGTAACAGTCTCCCAATGGCTCATCTGACAAATCAAAGGTGCCGTAATGCATTGGAATCATTCGTTTGGCATTCATTTCATGCGCGGCGTGTACCGCATCTTTTGGCCCTGCGTGACTCGCCGCCATAAACCATTCGGGCTTATAAGCTCCTACTCCCAACAACGCCACATCTACTCCGCCAAATAATTTGGCAAAATCCTGATAATGTGTTCCGTATCCGGAATCAGAACCGAAGTAAATACTCTTTCCATTGGCTCGAATCAAATAGGCTCCCCACAGATGTTTGTTAGTATCGTTTAAATATCGTCTTCCCCAATGATGAGCGGGCAGGTAAATAATTTCGATCTTGGATGTATCGGTTTGGTACGCCTGATACCAACCGGCAGCTTGTATTTTGGTGCTTTTTGTAAAATCTTGGAGAAGTTTGTCTAAATTAAGTCCTGTCAAATAGGTAGCATTGGGATTTTGAAGCGCTAAGGTTTTAAGGCTTTTTTCGTCACAATGGTCGCGGTGGTCGTGCGAGACAAGAATATAATCCATGTCCTTTAATTCAGAAATTGCTACGGGCAATTCTGAATAGCGTTTCATCAAGGCTGAAGGGCTTTCCAGCACGGGGTCGGTTAAGATGCGAATGCCGTTGAGACGAATAAAAAAAGTAGCATGTCCCAGCCAAATAATGCAATCGTCATTTCCCTCCAAAAAATGGTTGTCTTTTATAACTTTCAAGCGAAACGTATCCGCTTTTTTCTCGGCTTTTTGAGGATTGGTTTCGCTTTGCCATTTCCATAGATCGCTAAAACCGGGCAATGCGTCCATATCTTCGTTCAAAAAACGCCCATCCGGATTGACAGGGTTGCCTTTCCAATCGGTTCGGACAGTTTTCAGATCAGGATTTGAACGATAGCCGCCCGGTTCCCATTTAAAATCTTCGTACATAAAGAAGTAAAAACCTGCTGCCAAAGACAGTAAGAAAGCGACGCCGATGAGCATTTTTTTAGAGCGGAAGAAAGGTATCAAAGTGATGAAATTCAGTAGTATCAGAAACAGGTGTCAATGCAGCATAGTTCGTTGCAGGTTATAAAATCACATTTGTTTACTTTGGCATATAAACCTTTTCCTAACACTATGGCCCCAACCTTACCCGCCCGTATCTCTTCGGTAGATGCTTACCGAGGTTTTGTTATGTTTTTGATGATGGCCGAAGTACTCGAATTCGGGCATGTTTCCAAAGCCCTTCCCGGCAATTCTTTTTGGGCTTTTTTGGCCTACAATCAAGACCATGTCGAATGGGTTGGCTGCTCATTGCATGATCTGATTCAACCTTCGTTTTCATTTTTGGTAGGCGTGGCATTGCCGTATTCTATCGCGAGTCGCGTGGCCAAAGGACAAAATTTTGGAGCCATGTTTTGGCATACGATTCAGCGGTCGTTGATTCTTATTTTTCTGGGCGTTTTTCTGCGTTCGATGCACCGCGAGCAAACCAATTTTACGTTTGAAGATACCTTGAGTCAAATTGGTTTGGGATATCCTGTATTGTTTTGGCTTGGTTTTCGAACCTTTCGTACACAACTTATTGCCTTGTCGACTATCTTAGTAGGTTATTGGCTTTTCTTTGCTGTTTATCCGTTGCCCGGTCCTGATTTTGATTATGCTGCCGTAGGTGTTACTTCCGATTGGGAGCATAATTTGCAGGGATTTGCCGCCCATTGGAATAAAAATACTAACGCTGCATGGGCGTTTGACCAGTGGTTCATGAATCTTTTTCCCCGTGAAAAACCGTTCATTCGGAATGGAGGCGGTTATTCTACATTGAGCTTTATTCCAACATTGGGAACCATGATTTTAGGTTTGTTGGCCGGGCAATGGCTTAAATCAGATTCGGCACCAATGGAGAAAGTCAAACGATTTGGCGTGCTGGGAATCAGTCTTTTAATAGTAGGATCGCTGCTCAATTGGCTGGGTATTTGTCCCAATGTCAAACGCATCTGGACGCCAACTTGGGTATTGTTTAGCGGAGGATGGTGTTTCTTATTATTGGCTGCTTTTTATTGGTTGGTAGATATTCAAGGGTATCGCAAAGCTTTTTTTTGGTTGATCGTGATCGGGACTAACTCCATTGCAGCCTATGTAATCTCCCATACAATAGTAGAGTTTATTCATCACTCTATACAGATACATATTTCTTCTACTTATGATCAAGTAGTTGGAATCACGTATGAGTCGCTCGTACGGGGGACTTTAATTCTTTTGGTGGAATGGCTGATTTTGCACTGGATGTACAAAAATCGGATTTTTGTAAGGATTTAATAAGTTTTTAAGCCGATTCTTTGGACTTTTTAAATATAGCTTCTACTTTTGTAATGCCGTCCAAAAAACGGCATTTAATTTATGTAAAATTGCCTATATAATCAATATACTATATATGGTATTAGGCTTTTAACATTACATTGAAAATACAGCCATTATCACAATCACATTCCTACCGAGATAAAATTTTAAAAGGATATGAGTTCCATTACAAAAACGCCGAGTGTACCTACCGAAAAACCAAGAAACATTGAGGAATGGCTGTGGATTGGAATCCCAATTGGGCTGTTGACACTTATTTTAGGCTATTTGTTTTACAAACATGCCGGGAGTTTTACGTTGCAAGGTTTCAAAGACGGCTTTAACTCCGATTTGGTATTTTACCTCTTAGTAGGTATTGGGGCGCAACTGGTAGACGGCTCACTGGGCATGGGCTATGGCGCTACCGCTACTTCCTTTTTATTGACCTTGGGCGTACCGCCTGCCGTAAGCAGTACAAGCGTTCATTTGTCTGAGATGTTTACAACAGGAGCTTCGGCTATTTCGCATTTCAAATTTAAAAATATCAATAAAAAGCTTTTCAGAACTTTATTGATTCCCGGGGTGATCGGTTCAATCATAGGCGCTTATTTGCTGTCGGATGTGATTGACGGCAATGTCATTAAGCCTTATATATCAGCGTATATGGTGGTTTTGGGGTGCATTATCGTAAGCAAAGGGATCAAAAAGACAAATGTTAAAAAGCCAACGAAACGACTGGGCATCTTGGCCATTTTTGGTGGTTTTATGGATGCCGTTGGCGGAGGAGGTTGGGGCCCTATTGTGACTTCTACGCTCATTGGTCGTGGTCGTGATCCGCGTTATACCATTGGTTCGGTCAATGCTGCTGAATTTGCCGTGGCGTTTGCCAGTGGTGTTACATTTCTGCTTTTTGAAGGGATCAACAGTTGGCAAGTAGTGCTTGGATTAATGCTCGGTGGCATGATTGCCGCACCCTTTGGCGCTTACCTGGTGAATAAAGTAAACCGCAAGCCATTGATGGTGATCGTGGGTTTATTGGTAATATTCTTAGGATTAAGAGTTGTTTTGAAAGCGATATTGTAGCAGAATGTGTAATTTTGCGGCCTAACTCAATTAGGTCATTATAAAAGATTTGAAATGTTTGTAAATCAAGGTCTACAAAAGTTTCAGGTCTAAATTTTCAGGAAAAGTATGAAACGTCAGACCAAAGCAATTCGCATCCAAACCAAAAAGACACAATACCGCGAACATTCTACGCCATTGTTTCTTACCTCAAGCTTCTCATTTGAATCGGCCGAACAGGGCAAGGCACTTTTTGATGAGACCGAAGAAGGCAATATCTATAGCCGTTTTTCGAATCCAAGTGTTCAGGAATTTGTGGATAAAGTATGCATGTTGGAAGGTGCAGAAGACGGCCTTGCTACGTCTACGGGTATGGCAGCGGTGTTTGCAAGTATGGCGGGAATTCTGAAATCAGGTGATCACCTTTTGGCTTGTCGGGCGTTGTTTGGGTCGGCGCATCAGATCATTACGCAGATTTTTGCCAAATGGGGTATAACGTATACTTATTTGGATGCTGATGCAACCGAAGAACAGTGGGAAGCCGCTGTGCAGCCTAACAGCCGCATGGTATACCTTGAAACACCTTCCAATCCGGGATTGGAACTGGTCGATTTGGCCATGATCGGTCGGATTTGTAAAAAACACAATTTGATTTTTAACGTTGACAATTGCTTTGCAACCCCCATCCTTCAAACGCCCGTTGATTTTGGCGCAGATTTGATCGTGCATTCAGCGACTAAATTCATGGATGGCCAAGGTCGTGTGTTGGGTGGAGTTGTGGTTGGTAAAGCTGAATATATTGCGCCGATACGCTTTTTCTGTCGCCATACCGGACCTTCGATGTCGCCATTTAACGCGTGGACACTGAGCAAAAGCTTGGAAACGCTCGAACTTCGTATGGAACGCCACAGCCAAAATGCGTTGCGTTTAGCGGAAGCGTTGGAGGCATTGCCTGAAGTGAAAAAAGTCAATTATCCCTATTTGCCAAGTCATGCACAATACGAATTAGCCAAAGCACAAATGAATGCCGGCGGAGCCATCGTGACCATTGAATTGGAAGGTGGATTTGAGCGCGTAAGTGCTTTTATGAGAGCCTTAACCATTCCAACCTTGTCGTCAAACTTGGGCGATACCCGTACCATTATTACGAATCCGTTCACAACAACTCACTCTAAACTGAAGTCTGACGAGAAAGCAGCCTTGGGAATTACAGAAGGATTGATTCGGATTTCGGTAGGTTTGGAATCGGTGGAAGATCTGATTGAAGATTTTACGCAGGCAGCAGTTGTGAGTGCGGAGGTAGTTGCTGAGAAAATTTGAATAGATTCTTGAAATATAAATTTCAGATATGAAATTCCCGCTTACAGCAAACGAATTGACTAATGAGGTTTATATTTCGGCAGATAAATATCCTGAAATTGGAGATTTACGAATTAGACAGTTGATAAAAATTTTATCAAACGTATCTGATGAATTAATAATTGAAGGAGTAATTAATGTCTTTGAAGGCGACCAAAGAATATTAACCAAGACTTTAGATCAAGAGTTTGCAGGGCAAATTTTGAGAGAAATCAAGCCTAAAACACAGGTTGCCCTTGAGACAATTCTGAAAAGAATTTTAAGCAATTGGGATAAAAGTGTAGAAGAGATTCCATTTTGGTTAAAAGAAAATTATGGTGCAGAGGCATGTAAAAATACCTTTGAAATGATTTCAAATAATGATGTATTAACAAAGATTGAAAAGGAACAATTAGAAACGATAAAGTGGTGGATGGAAATAAAATAAATTAACGGTATGCTGAAACAAAATTTCTCCCGTTTCCAAACACTCATTGAGCAAGGCAAAACCCTTGAAGCAATAGACGAATGGTATGCGGAGGAAATTATTCAAATAGAAAACACTGACGAACCAATACAGGGAAAAGATGTGTTACGGCAATACGAAGCAGCTAATTTAGAAGGTGTCAATAGCCTGAACATCAAAGTTGTTTCGGTAGTAATAGATACGGGAAAGGGATTAGTGGCGGGTGAACTGGACATTGTTTTTGACAGCAAAAAACGCGGCCCGCAACGATTGAGAGAAGCGTTTGTGCAACGCTGGCAAAACGATCAAATTATTCATCAACGATTTTATTACAAGGGCTTTGAGCCTGTCTGACGTAAGCACAAAAGTGTTTTAGTGGAAAATAATATATAATACAAATTCGATAGAATTAAAATGCAGGCAGATGTATTAACCCATCATACAGCTTCGTCGTTGCAGGAATTACTGCAAGGCAAAACCGAAGTCGAAGCATTACGCCTTTTGGCGGAATTGTTTCCCGGACAAGTGGCATTTTCGACCAGTCTGGGGTACGAGGATCAGGTGATTACAGATATGATTTTAGCTAACGGTATTGATATTCGAATCTTTACCTTGGATACAGGACGCATGTTTCCTGAAACGTATCTTACCTTACAGAAAACCAACAATCGCTACGATACCAAGATCGAAGTACTTTTTCCCCAAAACGAAGCGGTTGAAAAACTGCTGACGGAAAAAGGACCATTGAGTTTTTATGAGTCGGTAGAAAATCGCAAAGAGTGCTGTTTTATTCGTAAAGTGGAACCCCTTAACCGTGCGTTGAAAGGGGTAAAAATATGGGTAACAGGTATCCGCGCCGAGCAATCCCCGAACCGTACCGATATGCAGGCCATTGAGTGGGACGGCGGCCATGATCTGTTTAAATACAATCCGCTTTTGCCATGGACATTTGAAGAAGTAAAAAGCTACGTGAAAGCTCAGAATGTGCCTTATAACCCACTGCACGACAAAGGGTTTGTAAGTATTGGTTGTGCCCCTTGTACGCGCGCTATCCGCGAAGGGGAAGACTTCCGCGCCGGCCGTTGGTGGTGGGAAGATGAAAGCAAAAAAGAATGCGGATTGCACGCTAAATAAAAGCGTTTGGAGAGCAAGCCCGTTCTTTTAAAAGTAAATTACAAAATCAGACACGATACATCATGTCAACTATTCAAAATCCGGAGTCCATTGTCCAACGTCAGGACTATTTGGATCAACTTGAGTCCGAAGCCATTTACATTATGCGTGAAGTGGCCGGGCAATTTGAGCGTCCCGCGTTGTTATTCTCGGGTGGTAAAGATTCAATTACCCTTGTTCGTCTGGCCCAAAAAGCCTTTGCTCCCGGCAAAATTCCTTTTCCATTAGTACATATCGATACGGGACATAATTTTCCTGAAGCAACACAATACCGCGATTGGCTCGCTAATGAAGTAGGAGCAAAATTGATTGTACGTCAGGTAGAAGATACCATTAAAGCTAAGGGTTTAAAAGAACAGACCGGTAAAAATGCTACGCGTAACTGGCTGCAAACCTTTACGTTGCTGGATACCATTGAAGAATTTGAATTTGACGCATGTATCGGCGGCGCTCGTCGTGATGAAGAAAAAGCCCGCGCCAAAGAGCGGATTTTCTCGTTCCGCGATGAGTTTGGTCAATGGGATCCTAAGCGTCAACGTCCTGAATTGTGGAATTTGTTTAACGGCAAGATCAGCAAGGGCGAAAATGTACGCGCTTTTCCTATTTCCAACTGGACAGAGCTGGACGTATGGTCGTATATTGAGCGCGAAAAAATTCCATTACCAACGATTTATTTCTCTCATCAGCGGGAAATGATCTTGCGTGACGGCAATTTGTTGGCGAATGCGGATTTTATTTTCAAAGATGAAAATGACGTGATCGTTACTAAAACGGTTCGTTTTCGCACGGTTGGTGATATGACCTGTACCGCAGCGGTTGAGTCGGATGCCGATACTATTGAAAAAGTGGTGAACGAGATCAAAGCAACGCGCATCAGCGAACGCGGCGAAACCCGTATCGACGACCAACAAACCGAAGCGGCCATGGAAGACCGCAAAAAAGGAGGATATTTTTAGAAAGTGTAGCCTTGAAAGTGAAATTGTAGTCTGCTATGACTGTTTTCACTATGAACGGACTCATTGATTTACTTACTATTACAAATGGACATTCTAAGATTTATAACCGCAGGCAGTGTTGACGACGGAAAAAGTACGTTGATCGGTCGCTTGCTTTACGATACAAAAAGCATCTTGGCCGACCAAATGGAGGCTATTGAACGCGCCAGCAAAACCAGAGGTGATGGTGAAATAGACTTGGCTTTATTGACCGACGGACTTCGTTCGGAACGTGAACAGGGAATTACAATTGACGTAGCCTATAAATATTTCCAAACACCCAATCGCAAATTTATCAGTATTGATGCTCCGGGCCACATTCAGTATACCCGTAACATGGTAACGGGTGCTTCTAATGCTGATTTGGCCATTATTCTGATTGACGCCCGTCAGGGAGTGGTTGAACAAACGCGTCGACATTCGTTGATCGCTTCGCTATTGGGTATTCCGCACATTGTGGTGGCAGTCAACAAAATGGATTTGGTAGGGTACTCGGAAGATACGTTTTTGCAGATTGCGCAGGAATACAAAAAACTGGCCGATAAACTCGGTATCAAAGATTTAAAAATCATTCCCGTAAGTGCGTTGGCCGGCGACAATATCGTGGATAAATCCGAAGCAATGACATGGTACACAGGCGAGACTATGCTTCATTACCTTGAAAACGTCGATGTTTTAAATGATATAAATTACACGGACGCGCGCTTTTCCGTTCAGTATGTATTACGCCCTCAAACCGAAGAATTGCACGATTATCGTGGGTACGCGGGAAGAATCCAAAGCGGTGTTTTCAAAAAAGGTGATTCTATTACCGTTTTGCCATCAGAGCAAACCTCCAAAATCGCCAAAATTGAGTTGTATGGAGAAGAAGTAGAAGAAGCTTATGCCCCTCAATCAGTAACGCTATTGCTCGAAACAGATGTAGACATCAGCCGAGGAGATTTGATCAGTGGTACGGGCAACCTGCCCGTCCTAAGCCAAGATGTTGAAGCAACCATTTGTTGGATGGACGACCGTAAAGAGCTGAAAGTTGGCAATAAATATACACTTCAACACGGAACGAGCCTTGTACGTTGCTCTGTTAAAGGCATCGAATACCGTATTGATGTTAATAACTATGAGCGATTGGAAGATATTCAAAGCCTTAAATTGAACGACATCGCAAAAATCATCCTGCGTACTGCCAAACCGCTTGCGTATGATTCATACCTGCAAAACCGCGCTAATGGTGCCGCGATCTTGATTGACGAAACATCTAATGTAACTGTTGGTGCGTGCATGGTAGAAGCTTGATACTTTGTTATTCAAATTAGAAAACCCCTGACTTTCAAAGAAGTCAGGGGTTTTTGTTACCAAGCAGTCGCTCGCGTCTCGCGAGTGACGACTATTATGAGGCTTCCAGCCTATTTTTTTATTCAGGCCGGAGGCCTAACAATAATCGTCACTCGCGAGACGCGAGCGACTGCCCGGTAACTGCACAGGTAGGTACGGGAATGTTACTGCCACAATTCATGTCAATTTTGTACCTTCCCAACAAAACCAAGGTTATTTTCTCCTTTAAACCTATGAACTATTTATCCCGTCAAAACCTGCTTGCTTTTGGATTGATGATAAGTTTGGCCTTGCCGCTTTCCGCGCAACGTAATGTCCTCAATGCCAATGACTCCAACACGCCTCTGCATTTATTAAAACCTGATTATCCCGTTCCTTACGGCATTGTAAAAGCAGATGAAGTAAAAGGAGTTTTGGATCGAATTCATGGATACCTGAATAATGTTACACCTCCAGCCTTTGTCAATTCCAAGACGGGCGAAGTGTTGACGGACCTATCTAAAATTGACGAAAATACAGCCCTGCAAAAAGGTGATTATCGTTTGGTAAGTTACGAATGGGGCGTTACTTACGGAGGAATGTTGTTGGCAAGTCAAGTAACAGGCGATAGCCGTTACAGAGAATACACCGAAAAGCGATTGGAATTTATCGCCAATGCCGCGCCTTACTTCAAAAAAACGACTGAAGAACACGCCGATTGGGGCACAAAAGGGCCTCTGCGCGGTTTGCTGACTCCTCATGCTTTAGATGATTGCGGTGCCATGTGTGCTGCCATGATTAAGGCCACACGCGAAGGAAATAAGTCTAATATGCGCCCCTTGATCGATAGCCATATCAACTATATTTTAAACAAGGAACATAAGCTGAAAGACGGCACGTTGGCACGAAATCGCCCTCAACCCAACACACTTTGGTTGGATGATCTGTTCATGGGTGTACCTGCCATTGCGCAAATGGGGAAACTGACAGGCGATAAAAAATATTACGATGAAGCGGCCAAGCAGGTACTGCAATTTGCGGGAAGAATGTTCAACAAAGAAAAAGGCGTTTATATGCACGGTTGGGTGGAAGGCATGGCCGAGCATCCCCAATTTCACTGGGCAAGAGCCAATGGCTGGGCGATTTTGACCAAAGTAGAAGTTTTGGATGTTTTGCCCGAAAATCACCCTGCCCGTCCTGAAATTTTGGCATTACTGAAAGCGCACGTAAAAGGATTGGCGTCGTATCAGTCGGGGTCGGGTTTCTGGCATCAATTGCTTAACCGTGAAGATTCTTACTTAGAAACTTCGGCTACCGCGATTTATGCCTATTCTATTGCTCATGCCATTAACAAAGGCTGGATAGACGGCTTGGCCTATGCGCCTATGACCCTGTTGGCATGGAATGCTGTTTCAACCAAAGTTAATGAAAAGGGCCAAGTGGAAGGTACGTGCGTGGGTACGGGCATGGGCTTCGATCCTGCTTTTTACTACCACCGTCCCATCAGCCCTTTTGCAGCGCACGGCTACGGTCCTGTGATTTTGGCAGGTGCAGAGGTAATCAGTTTGTTAAAAAACAAGCAGTTTGAGATCAATGACAGTTCTGTGCAGTTGTTGCAGAAAAAATAAATTGTTTTGGGACTGATTAAGGGTAGTGCCTACGGCACATAAAGGTTGAGGTGTGGATTCTGATGGGCTACAAATAGGTAGCTCCTACGGAGCAATCTCTTTGGTTGTAGTACTGTGGAAATAGTACAACTACTAACAAAATGCTCCGTAGGAGCTACCTGTTTGTAGCTTTATTGAAACACCAACGTATAAGAAAATAGAGATAATGAAATTTCTGAAAGTTACACTGGCGCTTTTACTCCTCGCATCAGCCGCCTATGCCCAAAAACTCCCCAAAAAGAAGGAACTTCTGAAGGCCATGACGTCGGCTAATGCCTATTTCATGAATAAATGGCCCGATGTTGGCAAACCCATTGTGGGAAAAGACCGCACGCGTCCGAGCAATATCTGGACACGAGGTGTGTATTACGAAGGACTCATGGCCCTGTATAAACTTGACCCGCAAAAAAGCTACTTAGATTATGCCGTTTCGTGGGGAGAAGCACACAAGTGGGGTTTACGCAACGGAATTACGACCCGTAATGGCGATGATCAATGCTGCGGACAAACGTACATTGATCTGTACCTGATGGACAAAAAAGAGGAACGCATTCGCGATATAAAAGCCTGTATGGATAATATGGTCAACAGCGACAAAAAAGATGATTGGTCGTGGGTGGATGCGTTGCAGATGGCGATGCCCGTTTTTGCAAAATTGGGGGTGCTTTATAATGACAATCGCTACTACGAAAAGATGTATGAAATGTATCTATTCACCAAAAACCAACACGGCGACAAGGGGCTTTATAATCCGGCCGAGGGGCTTTGGTGGCGAGATAAAGACTTTGACCCGCCTTATAAAACACCTACAGGCAAAAATTGCTATTGGTCAAGAGGAGATGGTTGGGTGATAGCGGCATTGGTGCGTGTACTGGAAATTATGCCTAAAGACGCACCGCACCGCGAAGAATACCAAAAAACATACCTTGAAATGATGCAGGCACTTGCGCCCCTTCAACGCCCCGACGGTTACTGGAACGTGAGCCTGACCGACGAGGCCGATTTTGGCGGCAAAGAACTCACGGGAACATCTTTATTTGTATACGGGATGGCGTGGGGAATGCGTAATGGGTTATTGGATAAGAAAACATATCAACCCATCGTGGCCAAAGCCATGAATGCCATGCTGAAAGAATGCGTACACCCCAATGGATTTTTAGGCTGGGTGCAGGGAACGGGCAAAGAACCCAAAGACGGACAGCCGTTGAGCTACGATAAACAGCCTGATTATGAAGATTTTGGCTTAGGTTGCTTTCTTTTGGCAGGTACTGAAGTAGCCAAATTGTAGTACTTAAAGGATTTTTTCAGATTTCTCCCAATTTCAGATTTTGGTCAGAAGACAATATATCTTTGAGGCAGTTCGGTTGGCGGAAATTTTCAAAAACCTCATTACTTTATTATAAATCAGTCAAGTGTCATGGCACTTATATAACCAAGTTAGCGTTTAAATAGCTCTTTAACAGGTACAGATTGAAGCTTTTTCATCTTGGGAATATAGATCAATGTGTCGTAATTTTGCGCGGATTGATTTAAATCCTTTAACAAGCTCGCTATTGATGAAAAAGACCATTGAAATTATCAAAGCGTCCCGCAGAAAGCTGGTGTATCTGACGCAGGGGCTTTCCATTGAAGCCTTGAATCGGATTCCGGATGGTTTTAACAATAATATCATGTGGAATATCGGCCATGTGATTGCGAGTCAGCAGATTCTATGTTATCGGTATTCAAATAATCAACCTGTTATTGAAGCTGAGATCATTGATAAATATAAGAATGGTACAAAGCCGGTTAAGTTTGTTAATTCCGCAGAGTTTGAATGGTTGAAAGTGCACCTTTTCTCTACGATTGACCAACTGGAAGAGGACATAGAAAGAAACATTTTTGAAAATTACAACGCCTATAATTCAGGCTCTTATCCCGAATTAAGAATTGAAACTTTCAGAGACGTGATGAATTATATTCCTCAACACGAAGGCCTTCATTTGGGATATTGTACAGCATTAAAAAAGCTGATCAATCGGTGATTGAATTTCTATTAGTGGATAGTAAAAAAATCCCGCAAAACCCTGCGGGATTTTTGTTTATTTATCTGTTCTCTCAATAATTATGGATTTTTAAACTCTCTGTTATCCTGTATTCATTCGTTTAGTTATAAACCGTTATAATGAACCACGTCGGATCATATAAAAAGGATTCTTAACTTTAATGCGCTCATTGTTAATAAGAAGCGTAGCGGCGGTTCTCCCCATTTTTTCAAAATCTGTGGTAATGACCGTAATATCCAGCAGTTCTTTCAGTGCTGTTTCGTTGAAAGATATTACTCCAATGTCTTTTCCCAAGGTAAGTTGAGCACTTCTGGACTTTTTGATCAACTCTGCCAAGTCGTTTTCCTCAACCACAATATAAGCAGTTTTCGCCCGAACCATCGACTCATCAACGGTCTCGCGGACGTCGAATTCTTTGTGATAATTAATGCAAAAATTACGGAAGCCACGCACGATTTCGAGCGGATAATTGCCGTCGCTTGGAAAAATCAATACCATACGTTGGTATTTGGCCAGTAGGTCCGTTGCATTTTCCAATGCCTCAAAAATGTCTTTTTCAAAGCGCTGATAGATGCTCAACGGTTGTTGTGGAAGCTCGGGAATCTCGCGATCCAGTAAAACCAATTCACCGGCAGGAATGCTTTTGAGCGTTTGAAGATAATCTGCTTTGTCCAGGTCTTCCGTAAAATGGGGCATCACAATGTAGTAATTGTATTTGCCCAGATTTTTATCAATGATTTCCTGAAAACGTCCCGCGCTATAATGATGAATTTCCAGATCTACCGTGGCTTGATCGCCCAGCGTTTGGAGGAAAGAATAATAGATGATTTTTTTATAAGAACTCAACTTGTTGAAAATGAGCAGCACTTTCAGTTTCTTGTCGTGATTGGATTGGATGTAGTATCCTTTTCCCTGTACCGATGTGATATAACCGCGCGCTCTGAGTTCTCGATACGCTTTCTCCACCGTGTCGCGCGCCAGCAGGTACTCAATGCTTAGTTCACTGATGGAAGGTAATTGGTTCCCCTTTTGCAACACGCCCCTTTCTATGTCTTTGATCACCGAATGGACAATCTGCTTGTACTTTGGCATCTTGTCTGACGGATTAAATTGCAACTGATACAAACCCGTAGCCGAGGAGCGATTGGAGGTATCGAATCCATAATGATTGCTGCGGCGGTTGATAGAAGCAATGGTTGTTGTCATAAGTGAGCCTCTTGAATTTTTCTAAGAAATCCTGTAAAAAAGGTCTTTTTGTTTAGCGAATAGCGTATTGTAATATATATAGAAGATATTAAACTTTTGAAAGAATTGGCATGAATTATTTATGCAAACGTTATCGGGAACGTTATCAAAATGAAATGTTTTGAAGAAATCGAAAATAAATACCGTAGAGACGCAAAATGTTGCGTCTCTACGGCGTCAAAATAATACAAAGAATAAGTTGGCTGAAATTGTATTATTTTACTCAGATATAACTGATAGCCAATGGTTCGGAAGATTGTAAAATGCTTGAAACAGCTCAAAAAAGCTTCGGATTTGAGAATCCGAAGGCACGGTGTAGAGACGCAACATCTTGCGTCTCTATAGTTCAAACAATTGACGGACATTATCGGCAAATGATTGACCGGAAGTAATTTTGGTTGATTTTTTATCATTGAGCACCAAAATGAACTTCCCATCAAAATGTTTCTGAATCTCTTTGACCTGACGGGAATTCACAATCGCGGCCCGGCTGACCCGGGTAAAATGTTCCGGAAGTTTTTCTTCCAATGTAGAAATGGTATAGCTCGTCAAATACTTTTGGCCTTCTTTAGTAGCTAAAAACACATATTTATCCTCCGCTTCAAAAAAACTGATCTCCTCTAATGGGATCAATAAGATCTTATCGGCAAATTTGACCGAAATAGCATGAAGGTCTTTTTTGGGCTTGAATTGTTCAATGAGTTGCAGAAGGCCGGAGTCGAAAGCGTTGGATGTATTTTTCGCCTGATTGGAAGCAATTCGATTTTTTAATTTTTCTACTGTTTTTTCGAGCCGGTCGTTCTCGATGGGTTTAAGTAAATAGTCAATGGAGTTTTCTTCAAATGCTCGAATGGCGTATTGGTCATAGGCGGTAGCAAAGATGACCATTGGCATGAACGTGAGGTTGGAAAGCATCTCAAAACCAGTCATTAGGGGCATTTCGATGTCCAGAAAAATGACATCCGGTTTTAATTCTTCGACCAATGTCAACCCTTCTGCGCCGTTCGCGGCTTCGCCAATGATCTCAAATGTTTCTGCAAATTTGCCCAACAGTCGGCGCAAACGGGCACGAGCCAAGGGTTCATCGTCGATCAGAAGGGTTTTAAAAGGCGTATTCATGGCAAATGGCAGCGGTCTTTTGTACAGAATAAATAGGCAATGGCAAGTTACAAACTTTTTGCCTGAACCAAACGCCGGCAAGAGGCGTTTTCATTTTGCTGAGAATAAGGTGTAATTTTGAAGCAAAAAAATCGTGAACTACCGACTGCATACCTGTATTTTAGTAATTGTTGGCTTGTTTTTTGCCTCCTGTAATCCCGAACGACGTGTAGAAGGCTCCAAAGAAGCCGTCGAGAAAATGAAAAGTATGCAGATCAAACGTGTAACCTCTCCGCAGGTAGTGGATATTGTGGATGAATGGGGAGAGCGAATCATAAAGCAGGCGCAAGCGGCATGGCAAGCAAAAGCCGGAAGTTCAAAAGCTGATTTTGCTTCTTTGTGTCAATTGAAAGGGATTGCGGAAATAGACTCTTTAGAGAAGTTATACGCAGTAAAAATCATGCTTTTGGGGGCTAAAGATGTAAAAAGTCCCCAACTGGCAGCCAAAGAGAAAGAAATATTGGATGCTTATTTGTACAACGCAGAAAATAAACTTCCTCAATCCACCAACATCCAGAAACTGGGAGATTCTGTACTCATTTATAACGCACCTATTGCAACTGAAAACATAATTTGCCAAAAGTGCTTTGCCGATGATGCCACGAAACTGGGCCTTTGGCGCGTAAAGTTTCTAAAGAATGAAGTAGTACGAAAAGTAGATGCCAAGTCGTTGGAGAAAAATAAAAAATAAAAACTGTTACTATTATCTGTCAATTATATGAAGCGCTTTGCTGCTGTTTTAATGTTTCTAATCGTCTCCGTTCCGACGTTTGCTCAACTTCAGGATCACGCGAGTTGGTCGTTTGAAGTTCCTAAGAAAGAAGCAAAAGTAGGGGATATCATTGAGCTGAAATTTAATGCGGACATTGATCCTACCTGGCATTTGTATTCAACAGAGTTTGAAGTGAAAGATGGCCCTAATCCTACTGAATTCAAGTTCAAACCCAATGATACGTACCAACTCGTCGGGAAAATCAAACCCGTAGGATTTCATAAATTTTACGAAGAAGTATGGGGTGGAAATACCAGTGTAGCCGAAGGAAAAGGAAGTTTTGTTCAAAAAGTTAAAATCCTGAAACCCTCTCCGCAAATAGCAGTGGAGATTTCCTATCAGACATGCCAAAACGATGGCCTTTGTACGATGGGAACTGCCGATTTAAAGATAAACACCATCAAAGTAGCCGCCGTTTCTCCCAACGATGCACCTAAAACAGATGCAGTTACTCCGACAACAGAGCAACAGGCCGCCGCAAACTCACAACCAACAACCTCCGGAACAGATACTGTTCAGGCAACAACCCAGCCCGCAGGAACGGCCGATACAGCACCGGCTTCTGATCTTTCGGTACCTGTTTCCGAGTCGGAAGAATCACTTTGGAGCTTTTTGTTGGCGTGTTTTCTGGGTGGTTTAGCTTCTATTTTTATGCCGTGTATTTATCCCATTATGCCCATGACGGTGAGTTATTTTACCAAACAGGAACACGGTACCGGCAAGGCATTGGTATACGGGCTTTCAATTGTGGCCATTTTTACGTTGCTTGGCTTTTTGGTTTCCCGAATTGGAGGCGCGCAGGCTGCCAACTTTATCAGTACACACTGGGCCCCCAACGCGATCTTTTTTATTGTCTTTATCCTTTTCGGACTTTCTTTCTTAGGATTGTTTGAAATTGTGTTGCCCAATTCGTTTGTCAACAGCGTCGATAAGCAAGCCGATAAAGGTGGTCTTATCGGTATCTTTTTTATGGCACTTACCCTTGTGGTGGTTTCGTTTTCGTGTACGGCGCCGATTGCGGGTTCTCTGTTGATATTGGCCTCCAAAGGCAATGAAGTAATGCGTCCGGTATTGGGAATGATCTGTTTTTCACTGCCTTTTGCCATTGTATTTACGGGATTGGCAATGTTTCCGAAATTCCTGAAAAGTCTGCCCAAATCCGGCGGTTGGCTCAATGAATTCAAAGTGGTATTCGGTTTATTGGAATTTGCGTTGGCGTTGAAATTTTTGTCAAATATTGACTTGGCGTACCAGTGGCAAGTGCTTGACCGTGAGATATTTTTAGCAATTTGGATCGTGCTGTTTTCCATCATCGGTTTTTATATATTGGGCAAACTTCGGATGGACAAAGACACGCCCGTAAAGGGAATTACGATTCCGCGTTTGTTGATCTCTTCGGCCACTTTTGCGTTTGTGGTGTACATGATTCCGGGAATGTTTGGCGCACCGTTGCGGGCGTTATCGGGCTGGCTGCCTCCGGAGCAAACGCAGGATTTTTACCTGACCAATGCCGTTGGTGGCGGCACATCGACTGCTCCGGCATTGACAGAATCGGGTCGTCGTAAGCCGCATTTGCCGCATGGATTGGAAGGCTATTTTGATTATGAACAGGCATTGGCACAGGCCAAAGCGGTTGGAAAGCCCGTCTTTATTGATTTTACAGGATTCAATTGCGCGAACTGCCGTAAAATGGAAGCCAATGTATGGCCGCAACCGGAGGTATTGAGCCGTCTTAAAAAAGACTTTGTGATTGCTTCTTTGTACGTGGATGATAAAACTGAACTGCCCAAAGAAAAGCAGTTTGTTTCTACTTACGATCAGCGTGAAAAAACGACCGTCGGGGCTAAAAATGCTGATTTACAGATCACGAAATTCAACAACAATGCACAACCTTTTTACTGTGTAGTAACTCCTGACGGTGAGTTGCTTACGAAGCCTGTAGGTTATGCCGGCGTTGAAGAATTTACCCGTTTTCTGGACGAAGGATTGGCAAAATATAAGAAGTAAACCTACTATAAAGACGTGCCAAGTTCAGGCGTATTGGTTTGTAAAATATGGCAGGTCGGGTAAATCAGTAAAAGCAACTTCCTTAAAGCATTCACTTTGGGGAAGTTGCTTTGTTTGTTAAATGTTAAAAAATCTAAAAAAGGGTAACATTTGCTGAATCAAAGCATAACTTGTAGTGATTTACGTTCTATTTTAAAACGAGCGTTCTGAGCTACGACGAACGACTTATTGCATGAAAATATTAGACCGCTATATTCTCAAGAATTTCTTAATCACTTACGTATTTACGGTACTCGTCACACTACTTATTATCTGTGTGATTGATTTTACGGAAAAGGTCGACAATTTCAGGAAGACAAATCCTCCTCCGTATGAAATTTTGGTAGATTATTATCTGAATTTTATCCCTTATTACGCCAATTACCTTAGCCCTTTATTGGTGTTTATTTCAACGGTGTTTTTTACGGCGCGTATTGCGGCTCGTACCGAGATCATCGCCATGTTCAGCAGCGGGATCAGCTTTATTCGGATTTTGTTCCCCTATTTTATTGGCTCGTTGATTCTGGCCGCCTTTACTTTTTATATGGTGGGTTGGGTCATTCCGCGTGCCAACAAGATTCGACTCGCGTTCGAATACAAATACATCGAAGACCAATATTATTTCAATCGTCGGAACTTTCACATTAAAGTGGCTCCTACCACTTATGCGTACCTTGAAAGCTATAACAATACCTCTCAAACAGGCTATAAATTTACACTGGAACGCATTGAAGGAAATCAACTGAGAGAGAAACTTACTTCCGATCACATCACTTGGGAACCCAAGAAAAAAAAATGGGAGATATATGATTATAAAGTTCGGAAGTTTGATGGTCAGAAAGAGATCTTAACGCAAGGGGTCAAAATAGATACGGCCATTACGCTGAGCCCAAAAGACTTCGAAAATGATAAAAATCGCTTTGAAGAATTGACCCTTACGCAGCTGAATGATTACATTGATCTGCTCAATTTGCGGGGCGCTGACGGTATTCAAACCTATTTACTCGAAAAATATACCCGATTTACACACCCCTTTGCCTTTATGATTTTGACCATTATTGGGGTAGTAGTATCAGCGCGTAAGAGCCGACGAGGTTCGGGATGGCAAATTGCGTTAGGATTTATTCTGGCGTTTGTGTATTTGCTGTTCTTTATGCTTGCCAAAGGAATTGCAGAATCAGGCAAAATTCCTGCAGTGGCGGCGGTGTGGTTGCCCAATATCATCTTTGCCGGAATTGGCTTCGTGCTTTATAAAACACTGCCAAGATAGTTGTTAAGTAATTACACCCAATTTGGGGGATATTTAGGCTTTGCTTTACAAGTTTAACTCCCTATTTGATTGGAAAATCTTAAATTTGTAAAAATCATTCAGCAAACGAATACCATGAGAAAACTCCTGTTTTTAGTCTTTTGCCTATGGCAAACCACCCATTATTTGCAGGCCCAAGCCCCCGCTCCAACATCCTACCACGCCAATTCGCGTTTTGAGCAGATGGGTACTCAACTGCCTACGCCCAATACGTACCGCACCGCCTCAGGCGCTCCCGGAAAAGAGTATTGGCAGAACCGAGTTGATTATGATATCAAGGCTGAGATCAACGACGAAAAACAACACTTAACAGGCTCTGAAGTTGTAACGTATTTCAACAATTCTCCCGATGAGCTTCGCTACGTATGGATGCAGTTGGACCAGAATATATTTGAAAAAAATTCGATGTCGAGCCTGAGCCGTACAAGTTCTGTCAACGAGAAAGGAATGCCGATGAGCACTACGATGCGCTCCATGATCGATAAAGATTACGGCCATAAAATTACGGCCGTGAAAGATCCTAAAACGGGCCAACCGCTTCGTTATACCATCAACGAAACCATGATGCGGATTGAAATACCGGTAGCGATTAAAACGGGTCAATCGGTGACTTTTCAAATCGACTGGAATTATAATATCACTGATTTTCGCTTTGCACAGGGCCGTTCAGGCGCTGAATATTTTGCCAAAGACAATAACTTTATTTATGAAATAGCCCAGTGGTTTCCAAGGGCGTGTGTTTATGATGACGTGAACGGTTGGCAAAACAAACAGTTTTTGGGACAGGGCGAATTTACCTTGGCCTTTGGAAACTATAAAGTAGCCATTACCGTACCCAACGATCATATTGTGGGTGCATCGGGTGAATTGCAAAATGCAAATCAAGTGCTTTCGGCCGACCAACTGAAACGCATGGAACAGGCACGTAAAACCTTTGACAAACCGGTGTTGATCGTTAGTCAGGAAGAGGCAACTAAGAACGAAGCCAACAAACCAACCGGTAAAAAAACGTGGATCTTTAAAGCTGACAACGTACGTGATTTTGCCTTTGCCACTTCCCGCAAGTTTATCTGGGATGCCATGAACGTAGAATTGAACGGCAAAAAGATCATGGCAATGTCGTTTTATCCTAAAGAAGCCAATCCGCTTTGGGGACAATACTCGACCATGTTAGTGGCTCATACGGTCAGAACTTACTCCAAATTTACGTTCGATTATCCGTATCCCGTGGCACAATCAGTACACGGACCTGTGGGTGGGATGGAATATCCGATGATTTCATTCAACGGCGCGCGTCCTGAAGCTGACGGGACGTATTCAAAAGGTACCAAAGACTTTTTGATTCAGGTAGTTATTCACGAAGTAGGCCACAATTGGTTCCCGATGATCGTAAATTCTGACGAACGCCAATGGTCGTGGATGGATGAAGGACTGAACTCCTTTATGGAATATTTGGCTACTAAAGAATGGGACCGCGACATGGGCGGCGACGTAGCCGAACCTCAAAACATTGTAGAATACATGCGTACCGACCCAAGCAAGCAAGTGCCGATCATGTCAAGTTCTGACAATATCATGGGTTTTGGCCCTAATGCTTACACCAAACCTGCCACGGGTCTGAATATTCTGCGCGAAACCATCATGGGGCGTGAACTTTTTGACTATGCGTTTAAAGAATATGCCAATCGTTGGAAATTTAAACATCCAACTCCCGCCGATTTCTTCCGTACGATGGAAGATGCTTCCGGCGTGGATTTGGATTGGTTCTGGAAAGGCTGGTTTTATGGGACACAACCCGTAGATCAGGATATTACAGAAGTGGAATGGTTTGCGGTGGATACCCAAAATCCGGAGATCAATAAGACTGCTGCTAAAAAAGAAGCCGATGCCAAACGCAATACCGTAGCGCGTCAACGGGATAAAGACTATATCAAAGAAAGCGTTGTGGATAAAAATCCTGACATGAAGGATTTCTATAATACCTATGATCCTTACCAAGTAACGGAAAACGATAAGAAAAAATACGAAACATACTTGGCAAGCTTAACGCCGGATGAACGCAAGTTGGTCGAATCAGGCTTGAATTTTTATACTATCAAACTAAAAAACAAAGGCGGTTTGCCTATGCCGGTCATTGTACGGATGCAATATGAAGATGGTACAGATTCGGTAGCGCGTTTTCCGGCCGAAATCTGGCGTTTGAACGATCAGGATGTTTCGAAGGTCATTACGAGTAAGAAAAAGATCGTTCAATGGACGCTCGACCCCTATTTGGAAATTGCAGATATTGATACAGAGAATAACAGTTTTCCTCGTCAGCCTGCCCAACCTACTAAGTTCCAGTTGTTTAAGCAGCAGGGCGGTTTCCAACGCGGACCCAATCCAATGCGTGAGGCGCAGCAAAGTCAGCCGCCAAAAGCAGGACAGCAAGGCGGAGCCAAAAATTAATCAAATTATCCTATAGTAGGGGCGGGGTTTACCTCCGCCCTTTTTTTGTGTTCTCTGCCCTTTTTTGTACACATACTTCGCCTGTTTCGCTCTTTCCGGGCAGATTCAGGTAATAAGCCAACTCTTGCCTCTTTGTTTTAAAACAGTTTAATTAACCCAAAAAATAATCGGTAGTTAGTAAAGCCTGTTTCCAA
The DNA here is from genome assembly GCF_965279615.1 of Runella sp. NCBI lineage: Bacteria > Pseudomonadati > Bacteroidota > Cytophagia > Cytophagales > Spirosomataceae > Runella > Runella sp. Next base: position 5,194,808 of record NZ_OZ257252.1, read on the forward strand.
TAAATACGTAGTTTGAGAAAGTTTTTCATTTTTTGAAAAAAACCTAAACCCCATGAGTATTCCAAAAACCGATGCCCCCGTAGCGGTGCGTGATGGCGAACAATTAGACATAACTAAACTGAACGCCTATTTTTCTGAACAATTGCCTGATTTTGGCGTAATTACTGAAGTAAATCAATTTCCCGGCGGCTATTCTAACTTGACGTATTTTCTCAAGACGGCTTCAGGAAAAGAATATGTACTGCGTCGTCCGCCGTTTGGAGCCAAGCACATCAAAGGAGCGCATGACATGGGGCGTGAGTTTCGGGTATTGTCGCTGTTAAAGGCAGCCGGCTACGCCAAAATTCCCCAACCCATTGCGTATTGTGAAGATGAAAGTGTGTTGGATTGCCCGTTTTATGTCATGGAGCGGGTACAGGGCGTAATTTTGCGTGCCCATTCCGCGCCTAAAATGGGTATAGATGCCGATACATTTCGACGTCTTTCTACGGCGTTGGTTGATAATATGGCCGCGCTACATTCCATTGATATTCAGTCTACAGGGTTGATAACTTTGGGTAAACCTGAAGGTTATGTACAGCGTCAGGTGGAAGGTTGGTACAAGCGCTATCAACACGCTCAAACCGACGAAGTGCCGGTTTTGGAGCAGGTATATCAATGGCTGGTCGAAAACCGACCCGCCGAAAATGCGCCCACGTTGATTCACAATGATTATAAATACGATAATGTAGTACTCAATACCAATGACTTAACAGATATTCTTGCCGTATTGGATTGGGAAATGACGACCGTAGGCGACCCATTCATGGATGTGGGAACATCGTTGTCTTATTGGTCGGAAGCGACGGACGGTGCGTTTGAGAAAAGCTTTAATCTTACGTGGCTTCCGGGAAATTTTACCCGCCGGGAATTTGCGGACCGTTATGCCCAACAAAGCGGCCGTGATGTTTCCAATATTCTCTATTATTATGTTTTTGGGTTGTTTAAAAATACGGTAGTTATTCAACAAATCTACGCCCGTTGGAAGCAGGGATTCAGCAAAGATGAACGTTTTGCGGGTTTAATTATGGGCGTTCATTCATTGAGTAAGACGGCGGCAAAAGCGATTGAACGGGGAAGGATTTGATAACGGCCGGAGGCCTTAGAATATTCGTCACTCGGCAGAGCCGAGCAACTGCTTGAGCGGCTGTTTAAAAGCTAAAAAGCCCGTTTTACAAATCCACCTAAATAGCTCCCCGCAAAAACGGGGAAAAATTGTAAAAAGGCTGTGAATTGGGTAGCATCGGCGTCGAAAGGACTAATCAGTTGGAAGTTATTGATCAGGAAATAGAAAAGAATGGTTAAAGCTACTTGCTCAATGGCCAGAATCCATCCTTTGCGGGGTTGAAGAAATCCCAAGCTGATGCCGGATAAAACTCCGACCAAAAAAGGTAGGTGAATCGTTGGGCCGTAAAAACAACTCCAAGCCAAAAAGGCACTTGTAGCAACTGTTAGGAGAGCGTCGCGTGTGAGAGTTTTATTCCAAAATGGCTCCATATACAAACTTTGGCGAAAACGAATTGATTTCCGGCAAAGGTAAATCAAAGCCTCAGACAGTCATTTGTTTTTCTTATTTAACGTCTGTAATAATTGAGCTGCTCAAACGAAGCAGTTCAATTTCAGTCACTTTGACGTTATAGGCGGCTTCGATCAAACGTGATTCCGTGGCAACGGCATTTCGTTGTGCTTCCCGAAATTCGATGGCCGTGGAGTTTCCGAACTTGTAACGTTCAAAGGCTAGATCGACGTTTTGGCGGGCAATTTTGAGGTTTTGTTCTTCAAAACTGAAGAGGGTAATACTATTACGGTAGGTATTGTATGTGCGTTCCAAGGCAGAAAGCAACTGCACCGACAAGTCAGATTCCTGATACTCTGCAATGATGGTTCCGATCTTGGCATTTGCTTCCCGCCGGCGTTGATTATAACCGTCATAAATAGGAATGACGAGCCGGGCACCGTAATTCAATGAACCTGTTTTGCTGGTTTTTACCCCAAAACCCACTTCGTTGCTGAGGGTATTGTAGGTATAACTTCCAAGCACATCTACCTGCGGCAAACGCGTCGCTTTTACTTCCCGTTCGATCACCGACGCAATTTTACGGTTTTGATTGGCCGCAATTAAATTGGGGTTTTGGCTTTTTAAATTTTGTTGTAACTGAACCAATTCCAAGTCTTTACGAAAAATAATGGTGTCCGGAATCGCAAAGTCGGTGCCCAATTCCCGCATCAACAGCGCATTCAGGTTTACTTTGGTGTTTTGCAAAAACTGCTCCTGAGCTACCAAAGCCGCTTGGTCGCCGTTGTAATCCACCTGCGCGGCCAAATATTCAGACTTGGATGTAGTTCCTACTTCGTAATTTGCTTTGGCCAATTCGCGGCGAGTGCCCGAAATATCAAGTGCATCTTTGAGTGATTCAAGACGCTGTTTCTGACGAATAATGTCATAATAAGCTGCCGCTACCTGCGCTACAGTATTTTCGATGTTGATCTTAACGGTGGTTTTTCCAAATTGCTCAATTTCGCGCAAACGCTCAGCAGTGGCAAACATGCCCATTCCGTCAAATACGGTCCATACTAAGTTGATGCCGGAGAGAGAGTTACGGTTTTGCACACCTTTTTGGATAAGCGGGTCGCGGGTGGTGGTACCTACGGGGAAAAAGGTTTGGTTAACGCTGTTATTGTTGAAGTTAGCCTGCGTTGATCCCGATACGATGGGCAACATGCCGGCATTGCCGCGTGTGTTGTCGTTATGGGCAATGGCTTCGCGACTGCGGGCTATTTTGATGGCATAATTTTTTTCAAGCGCAACGGAAATGGCACTTTCCAACGTAAGAAGTTCTTGGGAAAAGGATATAAAAGGCAATAAAAACAGAACGCACAGAAGTGTAAAAATTCGTGTCATACAAGCAGGCAAAGGATAGGTTAGCTTATTTTGTCATTTCGTTCAGCATCTATCCGAAGAGAAATAACGGGAAGATAGACCCTAACAGGGCGACAAAACGCGTTTGACGTTTCAAAAATAACTTTTTATAGCGTAGCTTTAAGCATCAAATAAACCCGACACGATGAAAAACTACTTTTACGCGCTGTTCGCCGCCTTTTTAGCGTCATGCTCAAATCAAGACAAAGCCGACTTAATTGTCTACAACGCGGCGGTTTATACCGTCGATTCGACCTTTTCTAAAGCTTCCGCTTTTGCTATAAAAGAAGGTAAATTTGTGCTGATTAGCGATTCTGCATCGGTGTTTGGCGCGTATAAATCCGACTCGTTGGTCAATGCCGAAGGCCACGCCGTTTATCCGGGTCTATACGATGCACACGCGCATTTTTATGGCTTAGGTCAAAAGCTTGATCAGGCTGATTTGGTGGATACGCAGTCGGCGGAAGAAGTAGTGGAACGACTTAAAAAATACCAATCCGAACATCCTGACCGTGTATGGATCATCGGTCGCGGCTGGGATCAGAACGATTGGGCGGTTAAGCAGTTTCCTGACAAAGAATTACTGGACAAAGCTTTTCCGAATAACCCTGTTTACTTAACCAGAATAGATGGGCACGCGGCATGGGTCAACTCAAAAGCTCTACAACTGGCCAAAATTACGGGTGAAACTAAGATTGACGGCGGTGCTATTCCTATAAAAAACGGTCAGCCTACGGGTATCTTGGTGGATAATGCCATGCGGTTGGCGCGAGCGGCCAATCCACAACCTTCTGAAGCTGAGATCAAAGATATGTTGCTTAAAGCACAGGAAGTATGTTTCTCCTACGGTCTGACCAATGTGGGAGACGCCGGTGTATCGCCCGAAGTGATCGACCTGATGGATAATTTGCAGAAAAAAGGTGAGTTGAAAATTCGGCTTTACCCAATGGTAAGCATTAATCAGGAAAATGTGGATAAAATGTTGAAAAAAGGCGTTTACGTTACTGATCGTCTTAATGTTCGTTCCTTCAAAATATATGCTGATGGTGCGTTGGGTTCGCGCGGGGCGTGCTTACTTAAGCCTTACAGTGATGCACCCGAAACAACAGGGTTTTTGTTGCTGAGTCCCAAGGAATTGGAAAATTTCGTGAAGCAAATTGCTGACAGCGAATTTCAGGCAAATACGCACTGTATTGGTGATTCGGCCAACCGTCTTATGCTTAATTTATACGCCAAATACCTGAATGGGAAAAACGACCGCCGTTGGCGAATCGAACACGCCCAAATCGTAGATGCAGCTGATGTACCGACGTTTGGTAAATTCAACATTCTTCCTTCTGTACAACCCACTCACGCCACTTCGGACATGTATTGGGCGGGAGAACGTTTGGGCAAAGAACGTGAAAAAAATGGCTATGCTTTTCAGGCGTTGTTTCAACAAAACGGCAAGATCACGTTCGGGACTGATTTTCCGGTAGAAGCCGTTTCACCCTTTTATACGTTTCACTCGGCCGTATACCGACAGGATGCCAAAGGCTTTCCCGCAGGAGGTTATCAACCGGAAGGGGCGCTCAGTCGCAAAGAAACCCTGCGTGGCATGACAGCTTGGGCCGCTTACGGCAATTTTGAAGAAGGTCGCTTGGGCAGCATTGAGAAAGGGAAAGTCGCCGATTTTATCATTTTGGAAAAAGACCTGATGACGGCTCCCGCCGCCGAACTCCGGGAAGTGAAAGTATTGAAAACCTATGTGGCCGGCGAAAAAGTGTTTGAGCGGAAGTAAACAAAATAGCCGTCAAACCATTAAAACCGGAAAAGTTAGAATCACTTGAAAAGGTGCGGTCTGCGTTGCTGCACCGGAGTAGATATTCGGTAAATGTTACTGTTTTCGTTTGCTTTGTGAGGTCTTAACGTATTTTTTGAGTGACCTGACAGGCAATCAGTAGTCTTGTTGTTACCAAATCGTATAATCATAAATCGTATCATTCCGTGACCTTCCGCAGAAGAGTTTACAACACGCTGGAGTTTTCAGCGACCGGTCGACGTGGCCTGAGCTTATATATCAATATAAGTTTGGTGTCTGTTATTTTTCTTAATTCGGTCGCTATTATTCTTCATACCGTTCCTGAAATCAGGAATAACCAACATTACGAGCGCTTTTTTCAAAATTTTGAAATTATTTCGGTGGGCATATTTACCATTGAATATTTCTTACGTATCTGGTCGTGCGTTGAAAATCCCGGAATCAAAAACAGTTGGCGGGGGCGTTTGATGTATATTTTTTCCTTTTGGGCAATCATTGATTTTCTGGGTATTTTTCCCTTCTATTTCTCATTGCTCACCTCTGATTTTGGGATTATTCGGATTTTACGCGTATTTCGTTTGTTCCGTTTGTTTCGTGCTACGCGTTATTCACACGCACTCAAACTTATCAGAACCGTTATTTTGGAGCATAAAGAGGAATTGTTGCTTTGTTTTGCATTTATCTTTTTTACCTTATTCATTTCATCGAGTGTGATGTATTATTTGGAACATACCGGTCAACCTACCAAATTTTCGAGTATTCCTGCTACCTTGTGGTGGGGTGTCATTACGATGACTACTACCGGCTACGGTGATATGTATCCCATGACGCCGGTCGGGAAGTTTTTTGGAGGAATCGTCTTGGTTTTGGGGATTGCGTTGTTTGCGTTACCTACAGGTATTATTGCGTCGGGCTTTATGGAGCAAATTCGCCGGGATAAAGGTCGTAAGTATATTCGCTGTCCGCATTGCAACAATTGGATTGATTTACAGGAAGTTGAGCATGTTCATAAACCTATGGAAAAACACTGATGCGCATTGGATTTGACGCTAAACGGGCTTTTAATAATCGAACAGGACTGGGTAATTATAGCCGTTTTGTGCTCAATGCGCTGTGTCAATTTGCTCCGCAACATACTTACCTGGCGTATACACCACAAGTAAAGAAGGGCCTTTTTGATGAATTTCCGACTAAAGACCTTCGATTGCCTGATTTCAATAATAAGCTTTACGGTACTTGGTGGCGGAGTTACGGCATAAAAAAAATGCTTCTCAATGACAACGTTCAACTCTTTCATGGGTTGAGCAATGAACTTCCCAATGGCTTAGCACAGTCAGGCATCAAATCCGTAGTGACCATTCATGATTTGATTTTTTTGCGTTATCCTGACTTATACCCTGCCATTGATCGTTTTTTTTACCGCCGAAAATTCAAAAAAGCCTGTGAAGAAGCGGATGTTATTGTGGCAGTAAGCGAGCAGACCAAACGTGATATTGTAAACTTTTACGGAACTGCACCCGAAAAGATTCGGGTCGTGTATCAAAATTGCCATGAAGCGTTTCATGAGCCTAAAATTTTTCAAGCCTTAGAGCCTTGGAAAGTTTCGGAGACTTGCCAAAAATATACTATTCATAAGCCTTACGTATTGAGCGTCGGCACTATCGAAGCGCGTAAAAACCAGCTGTGTTTGGTAAAAGCATTTCATGAAGCGCAATTGGAGGATGCTGATCTGGTGCTGATTGGCGGCAAAACAAAGTACCAGCAGGAAATTGAAGCCTACATTTCGAAACATCGTTTATCCGACACTGTTAAAATCCTAAATGGCGTTCCGTTTGCTGATCTTCCCGCTTTATATCAATCGGCACGGGTGTTTGCGTATCCTTCCTTTTTTGAAGGATTTGGCATTCCGATCGTGGAAGCTTTGCACAGCGGTGTGCCTGTAGTGGCCGCTACGGGCTCGTGTCTTGAAGAAGCCGGCGGTACCGGTGGGTTGTATATTGAACCCAATGATGTGAACACGTTAGCCCAAACATTACGAACAATTTGGAATGACGAACCGCTGCGAAAAACCTTGATCTCAGAAGGGAAAAAACACATAAAGCAGTTTGATGCCGAGAAAATAGCGAAAGAGTTGACGGAAATCTACGCATCTTTGCTGAAGTAGGCTACTTTGCCTCAGTTTCCGGTTGTTTTGTGTAATGAACACACGGCCTGTTTTGAACGTAATTTGACTATGCAATTCCCCCATCCATTTATACAGGAACTTCAAGCTCAGTTGGGCAACGAATACGCCGATTTTGAGGCGGCTTTGCAGCAACCGCCGCCCGTGAGCATCCGTTATAATTCGGTTAAATTTCCTGATTTTCCTACCCAAGATACCGTTAAATGGTGCGCAGAAGCCCGTTATTTGCCCGTTCGGCCAGTATTTACGCTTGATCCGCTTTTTCACGCGGGGGCGTATTATGTACAGGAAGCGTCTTCGATGTTGATCGGAGAAGCATTGAAGCAGACGGTTGATCTTACAGAGCCGTTGCGGGTATTGGATCTGTGCGCCGCTCCGGGTGGCAAAACCACACTTTTGGCTTCTGCGCTATCTTCCGACAGTCTTTTATTGGCTAATGAGGTTATCCGAAGTCGGGTCATGATCTTGAAAGAAAATGTGCAGAAGTGGGGTTTCCCTAACGTTCATGTCAGCAATCATGATCCTGAAGATTTGGGAAAATTGGGAGGTTTTTTTGATGTGATTTTGGTCGATGCTCCCTGTTCCGGAGAAGGATTGTTTCGGAAAGATCCGGATGCCGTGGAAGAATGGTCACCTGAAAATGTACAGACTTGTGCCGGGCGTCAGAAACGAATTTTGGGGGCAGCTATGCCGTTGCTAAGTGCCGGCGGGATTTTGATCTATTGCACCTGTACCTATAACGACGCTGAAAACCGGGACAGTAGTGCATTTGTAGTAAATAGTGGTCAATTTGAAGAAGTAAGACTTCACTTGCCTACTGATTGGGGCATAACGGCTAAAATGCTTGGGTATCAATGTTATCCGCATAAAGTAAAAGGAGAAGGCTTTTTTCTGGCGGTGTTTCGAAAAACGACTCAATCGGATTCATTCCATTACAACATGGAAAAGAACGGAAGGCCACGTTCATTCAAACCGTTACACAAAAAACAACTGAGCGAAATCAGTCGTTGGCTGAAAGAACCGGACGATTTCAGTTTTTATGAAAAGCCCAACGGTGATGTCATTGCTTTGTTGGAAAATCAAAAAGAAGATTTGATTATTTTGGATAATTTGTTGTTTGCCAAAGGATTAGGTTTGGAAATGGGCTCTTTTAAAGGAACAGATTTCATTCCTTCTCATGCGTTGGCGTTGAGTACGGCTGTGTCTGATAAATTGCCGCGTTTGGAACTTTCAGAAAGTGAAGCCTTGCAATTTCTAAAAAAAGAGAACCTAATGTTGGACGCACCCAAAGGATGGCTTTTGGTTACGTATCAGGGATTGGGACTTGGTTGGGTCAAAGGTTTGGGCAATCGTATCAATAATTATTTACCAAAAGATTGGCGGATCAGGATGGAAATTCCTGAGTAAGGGGTAGAGACAGGCCTTGCGTTTGCCCACTTTTGTCCATTTGCTATAGTACAAATGTGAAATTTATCAAAAAGATGACGGACAGGATGTCCGTACCACAGAATATGCCTTTGCCGAAGCTTCTTTACCTTTGTATCAATGATGGTTCTGATACGCGTATCAATAAAGAGATCAGAACGTTAGCTTCCCGATTTGATATTATCTATTTGGGGATTGGACGGGATGATTCACAGGCATTTGTGAAACCCTTTTGTTCAGAATTTTATTTAATCAAAGGACATCATAAATCCGTTGCGACGCTCATTCGTTACTTTTTCACGTTTGTTAAATTGTATTTTACGCGCCGTTTTCGCAGCATTCATGTTATTAATGAGCAGTTATTACTGATTTTCTTCCCGTTTTTGATTTGGAGTCGGCGGCGAATTGCAGCCGATATTTTTGATTCCATTTTTCTGCGGTCAGGCAGTTCAGCCGTACGCTCTTTACAATCGCTTTTATACCGTTTGCCAAGCAAAATCATTGTAACCGACGATAATCGTAAAACGCTTGTACCGAAAGAGTTTCAGTCTAAAACCGTTGTTGTCGAAAATTACCCGTATGCATTTCATAACGTGCAGCCTAAAGTCGCGGGTGATGATGAATTATTGATTTTGTACAGCGGTTCGTTGGGCGTAACCCGTGGGACATTGCTTCTGACAGAATTGCTGAAACGTTCGCCCAAAGTAAAGGTTTGGATGATCGGTTGGGTCTATGACGAACCTACGCGACAGCTAAGCCAACATCCACAGGTGAGGTTTTGGGGAGTAAAAACCCAGCAGGAAACCATGCGATTGGCGTCAGAATGTGACTATATACTGTCGGTGTATGAGCCGATCAACGACAATAACCTCAACGCCAGTCCCAATAAGATCTATGATGCGGTACAATCACAAACGCCCGTTATTATCAATGCTGAGATCAAAGTAGCCCAATTTGTAACCGAGAATGGACTCGGTTACAAATTGGACAGTTATTATACCACGGATTTTGACATGCTTCTTCAGGAACTGATTTCTCAAAAGAAAGCCTTTCTTTTTGATCCGGACTTTCGCCGTCGCTATACGTGGGAAGCGATTGAGCAAAAGCTGGTAGAGGCGCACCTGCATTAAGCTGCCTGTTTAGTTGCTTATTTTCCCTTTTTAGTGCCTTTTATCGCGGGGTTATTTGTTGGTAGGACGCCTTCTTTGGTGTTCTTTTTCGATGTTGGTGCAGGCGCCCCACCACCACCACCGCCTGTATTACACCCTATTGGTAAGGCTAAAAAGTAAAAGCCGTTTTCCGGAGATGCCTGAAAGGCTGTGCCGTTTCCTAAGGGGGCTAACAATACGTAACCGGCACGGTACTCTACCGTTGCAGATGGCGAAATGATGTTTGTATTTGTGCCCTGTATCCATTGTTCGGCCTGATATACCGTACTTGTCGAAATCGTTGAGTTGAGCGTAAGGGTTGGAGCGCATACGTTAACTATAAACGTATCGGCCAAAAAACCGTTTCCCCCATTGTAGCCATCATTGACGATATAAGTGGTATTGGCACTCGGCGAAACGGCAATTGCCTGTGTGGTGTTGGGCAAGCTACCTCCACCTATTATTTTCCACGAATAGGTTCCTTCCCACGAAGCTGTCAGCGTAAGCGGTAGAGTGGGGTTGGTATAGGTTGTTTTTTTATTGACATCTTTCATGATGGTAAATTCATCTTTGATGTAAGAGGTCGTACCGAAATCGCTGTCTAGTTTGATGTATTTTACGTCCAAACGGTTTTTTGTGATCAGCAACTCTACGCTGCCTCCGGTGGCATTGAGGGTTGCGGTGCTGTCGCCATAATACATGACCGGATGCGTAACCCCCGAATTTGGGTTTTCAGGTGCCCCGTTTGGTCCTGAACCGCCCCGGCCGGCATTACCCGTTACGACTTGAACGGCGCCATTATAAGGAGCATTTTTGATGTAAGGTTTTGACGATGGCACGGGCGTATATTTGCCGGTCCAAGACTGTAACAATTGATTGGGATTTGTCCGGAATTGAGTTTTGGTAGGTGTACCTGTTACGCCCTGCATCAAAAAAGAGCGAGCATAAGAGTGTGTATGAGAGGTAACGATCAAGTCAACTTTGTACTGCTCCAATATAGGTACCAACAGTTCACGTACCACTTTTAACTCACCATCAGCTTTTGACCAGTCAGAAATTCCCGGGTCTGAATCATGGGAGCCTTTGGTATACGGTGGGGTATGGAATAAGACTATCTTCCATTTTTTCGTCGTATTTGCCAAATCCAATTTCAGCCATTTTACCTGCTGAAAATTATTGAAATCAGTTGTTTGAGTGGAAGGGTCATCAAATTTGAGCATGAACATATTTTTGCGCCCTTGAGCAGCCGCACAATCCCAGGGCGGGACACAACCGGGAATGGCGGAACCACGACTGATAAAGAAATCGGGATGGTATGGATTAAGAATAACGAAGTGGATATCGCCGGCATCAAATGAATAATATCCTTTACTCTTTGAGGCTATTCCTCCCGCTTCGCCCTGAGTAGGATAGGAAAAAGAACTATAAGAAGCGGTCGTAGAGTCGTTATAAGGGCGAGCGCCATAATCATGATTGCCCAAAGATATCCATGATACTGTATTGCGAAGTTGATTGGGGTAAACCGGAAAAAAGTTGTTGTCAAGGGCTTGATCTTTTCCGTCAAAACCTTCGAACTTAGAATTGTCACCGCCAAAAATAATTCCGTGGAGTCGGTTTGCCCCTAAATAATTCATATAAGCAGTACGAACGTTGTATTGACGATCTTCCCCACTGCATACATCTCCCAAAATCCAGTACCGTAACGGGTCAGTAGTGTTATTGGGTAAACTGTAATAATAGTACTCGGTACCGCTTGCCAGTACATTGTCTACTATACCACAGGTGTAGCCGACGGAATAATAATACTTTGTATTGGGCGATAATCCGGTGAGCGGCACAACGTGTATCGAATCATTCGTATTAATAACTACTTCATTGGTAAGACTGCCGGGACTGGTACCATATTTGACTTTGCTATTGGTAAGTACGTCCGTTTTCCAACGAACGATGACAGAAGTAGGAGTGCCTACCTGAAGGTAAGGTGGCCTGTCAAGGGCCACCGCACAGGCACCGGTAACCCCTTGAATGGATAAGTCAAAATAGCGATCAACACTGGGAGCCATCAACGTACCTGATTGGTGGACTTCCACCGCAATGACATTGGTGCCATTCAATAAGTCAGCGGGCAGATAGACGGTGGTATCTTTATAAATAGAGTCGTTGGGTGGGGCGCTGATCGCAAACGTCAGCGAATCTACCGTACCCACCGGCATATTGAGCCGAAAGATTTCCCGCCCATTTAGGTACGCAACCAATCCATCATCGCACCATGTTTTGATACGATAGCCACTATACGCGTTTTTATCCGTAATGTTAAAGCACTTTCTGAAATAATGCGTTTTGGATGTATTGGTGCCTGTTCTGCCTGAACCCTGCGTCCACAACCACGTATTAATGGCATGAGTAGGGGTACCGTCATCGTAGCCCAATGTTGCCTGTCCACTTGACCAGGCAGCGTCACTGTACGCATTGGTTTTCCAGGTACCGTTTCCAAAAGTAGTAGGCTCTAAGTAAGAAACTCGCTGTTTCCAGTTCGTAGACTTAAATGCAATCGGCCATTCAGGACAGGAGGCAGGAGCTGCAAGCCCTTCAATTGAAAGGTCAAAATAGCGGTCAATGCTTGAGCCGGATTGATGTACCTCTACAGCGATGACGTTCGTACCCGTCAGTAAATCACTCGGTAGATTTATCGTTGTTTCGCCATAAATGGAATCATTGGCGGGTGCTGTTGAGGCAGAAGTGAGTGAGTCAATCGTTCCAACGGGCATGTTTAAACGATACACCTCTTTGTTGTTAAGATACACCACCAAGCCATCATCACACCATGTTTTGATGCGGTAGCCTGTAAACGAACCCGGGCTTGCAACATTAAATGTCTTTCTGAAATAATGAGTTTTAGAGGAATTCGTGCCGGTTCGGTTGGCATTAAGGGGCCAAACCCATGTTGTAATGGTATGGGTCGTTGTAATATCATCATACCCCAATGTTGCCTGTCCGCTTGCCCATGCTGCATCGCTGTACGCGTTGGTTTTCCAGGTGCCGGTACCAAAAGTGCCGGGCTCCTGATACGCTTCTCTGTATTTCCATCCCGATGATTTGAATCCGATAAAAGTGGTTTGGGCAAATAGAGTATTCGTGAAAAAAGCCGCAAATAAGAATAAACAGATTTTTTTGAAATCCGAAAGAGGAAAGGTTTTCATGTTAAAAGAGGTAAAGTGGTAGCATTGATAGTATTGAGAAGCAAGCCGCGACAGTTGCCTATAACGACATTCCCAAGCGTGATTGAGTCGCAGTATTATAAGTGCTTTCTTAAGAAATCACTCCCCGGTTAGATGCCTATGTCCTTTAAAGGTGGTGTAGAGAATCAAAAACGTTTTACTCTTCTGCCAAAAAACAATTCTCTATTGTGGTTCAAATACAATAGAATGACAGCTATTCATCCGGGTGTGGAAGCATTGAACGCGTATTACTTGCAAGAAGAAATTTTACTTTAAAACCGGATTTTTTATCCCCTTTCTATAGAGAAATCTGATTTTTTACATTTAAGTATTTACGCTGAGTAGGTATTATGGTATAATTTATATTAAATATGTGATAAAAAAATGAAATATGCAATAGTTCATCAGAAAACGATAAATATTGATATGCATTTATTTTCACTAAAGCCCTTTCAGCAGCAATTATCGGTATTTTTACTTAGAAAAATATTCCCGATTTACCGGGTTTATTACTGCTATATAAACAGAACTCCGTTTTCTCGAAATCAAAGAAGCCTTATTATCCTTCTTTGATTGAAGGATGTTATTGAAGAAAAAAGAATGCAAGTCTATTCTATCTGAAATCAGGCATTGGTAAAAACCAACTGAAACTCAGTGCCTGTATTGGTGGTTGATTTCACGGCTATTTTGCAGGAAATGGCTTGCGCCAGGTCACGGATCAGGTGCAGGCCCAAACCCGTTTTTGTACCGATGGACGCCTCATTGGTATACAAGGCATTAAGTTGCTGCTCCGAAACGCCCGCTCCATTGTCCGTGATCGCCAAAATGATTTGATTCTCCTCCTGTCGTGCCTCCCAGTGAATCGAGGCATTTGGTTTGTTTTTCAACGCTTTGACAGCATTAGAGGTAAGGTTTTGCATGATGGTTTTGAGGTAATCTTCATCAGTCACGACGTGCAATGAATAAGGGTTATCAAAACGAAACTGAACGCCGGTGGTACCGTCAAAGAATTTCTGAATGTAGGTAAACAACTCCGACACTTCAATGGTTTTCACTTGCGGCTTGAACGCCTGCATTTGGCCTTTGCTCCACAAAAGCATCGCTTCCATGTTTTCCAGCAAAGCTTCTGCCGAGGCAGTAATGCGTTTCTGATTGGCCTCCGTCATTTCGGGCGTCAGCAATTCGGGTGCTTCTTTTTGAAGGTTCAAAAAACTGATCAGATTGGCGACCGGACTGCGCAGGTCGTGGCTCAAAATGGCAAAGAATTTGGCCTTTATTTTGTTGGCTTCGTCGAGTTCGGCGTTGAGGTGCAACAGCGTCGTATTAGTGCGTTTCCGCGACAGGTTTTGCCAATACAACAATCCCCCGATGACCAACAACAACCCCAATCCGATCAACAAACCGATGCGCTGTTTTCTCTGGTTTTCAAGCGCCAGTTTATTAAGTTCTATCTCTTTGTCGCGCAGCTCAATTTCGTGCTTTCCTTCTTCGGCCGCAATCTTGTTTTTACTTTCCTGCGAATAGAGCGAGTCTTGAATTTCCTGATAATATCTGAAATTTTGGTAGGCATTTTTGTAGTCGCCTTTCAGCGCCTGCAATTCGGCCAATACTCCCGTATAGTACGATTTAGGATCTCTTTCTCCTTTTTGGGTTGATAACCGGATGGCTTCCTGTAAGTACTTTTCCGCCTGAATAAGATCAGCACGTTGTGGTGCGGAAAAAGACTGTCCTGCTTTGGGGAGGTGCAGCGAATCATACCGGACGCGATCTAAATAGGCAATGCCCAAGTTGCCGATATTGATAATTGCTTCCGAATTCATGGGATTGATCTCATCCCACAATTGCTTGGACTTCAATGCATATTCTATTTTTCGGGGGTAATTTTTGCCAAATAAAATAGACAATTTGGAATAGGTGTTAGCCAGACCTTCCTTGTTACCGACCTGTGTATGGTTGGAAATTGCTTTGAGGTAATAGGCTTTCGCTTTATTGCCTTGCCCCATTTGTGTATAAATATTGGCAATACCTACCAACGAATTCCCTACTTCTCGTGCGGCGTTCCTTTCGGGCGTATCGTTTTGTTGCTGTCTTAGTTTCAAGGACCTTAAAGCATAATCCAAGGCTTTCGAATAATTCTTTTGCACCAAATAAATCTGAGAGATATTATCGTACCCCAACGCTGTAAGGTGTTTGTCTTTAAGGGTTTGACCTATTTTAAGTGCTTCAAAATAATAACGATTGGCTTCGGGATAATTAGAGGCAATGTTTTGTGCGACTACGCCCATGTTGTTGAGCGCAGTAGCGATGTTCCATTGGTCGTTGGCTTCACGGTGCAGCGCCAGCGAACGATTATAGAAAAACATGCTTGAATCATAATTTCCTTTATCGCTGTACGCCCTGCCGATATTAAAATTGAAAACGGCAATGCCACGCTTCCACTTCATACCGGTCACGTGTTTTAGTCCAACTCGACTGTACTCCAATGCCCGATCTATGTTAATGAAATAGTATTCATCGGCCACTCTTTTGATGAGCCTTCCTTTTATGGTATCGTTGGTAGCCTTGGGAATTTCACGCACTAACGAATCGATCAAAGCTTGCCCCGTTTTTTGAGCAATGGCTTGAGAACTAATCAGAAAAAACACAAAAAGCAGCCAACGAAAGCACATTGGATTGTCATTTTAAGTTAATCAACACGTCTTTGTAACTCCGCCCTACAGGTAATGAATAATTCTGAATATACACCTGTTGCGGCGTAATGCGCTCAATATAATGCCGCTGCACGGCATAACTTCGGTGAATCCGCAAAAAAGATTGGAAGGCTGATTCAAGCAACAGATGGCCAATGGAAGATAAGACGCTGTATTTTTTGGTGGTCGTCACGATACGCGTGTAGTCTTTCAGCGCTTCCAAATACACAATGTCGTGCAGGTTTAGCTTGATCTGTTCGTGTCCGTCTTTGATAAAAACAGTGCTTCCTCCCAAACTGTATTCAAACAGTTGAGCTTTGCGTTTGAGCTCAAAAAAATGTTGCAACCGATTCATGGATTGCTCAAAACGTTCACTTTTAATGGGTTTTACCAAAAAATCAAACGCTTCTACCTCAAAACTCTCAGCGGCATAATCGGGATACGACGTGATAAAAATGCAAACGGGAATGTGCATCATTTGCGAGCGAAAATCCAATCCGCTTATTTCGGGCATATCAATATCGCTCAACAGCACATCCACCGACGTCTCTTCTATAGCCGCAAATGCTTCCGTCGCGGAACTATATACACCGATGACATTCAGAAAAGGGTATTTTTTTGCAAACGCCAATGACATTAAGCGGTCGATCTCGTTGTCATCAATTATGATACAGTTATAGGTGGCCGGTAGTCCCATCGCATTTTTTGAACTCTTCCAAAGATAAATACTTTTCAGCCCGAAAGTACGACGCCAACCTCGGTTTTTAGTTTTCGGCGCGTCGTCGGTCTATTTAAAATGTCGTTCGTCTATTGGCGTTTGAGGCCTTTCAAAACCCTGTTTAGTTTTGATCATAAAATAATTATGGACAAAAGAGGAGCCTAAGTGAGCCAATGAGCTGCTTTCAGATTTTCCCTGTTGTCCGTTTTTTACACCTGAATTTAAGCTAAAACTAAAGACATTTGAATAAATCTCTTTCTATGATCATGAAAAAAAACCTTGGAATGCTTACCCTGCTTTTTTTAATAATAGCCTGTGCCGCACCGTCCGATGATCCGGACCCCAATTCCGGTAACAACAACGGCTCCAATACGGGCAGCGGTACTTTAGGCAAAGGCCAACCCGGTATAGTGGGCATTGCGGGCATTGATGCGTGGGAAAAACTTGCGTCGGGTGAAAAAGAGCGTATCAAAGATTTCAACACATTGTTTTTGCACCAATCCGTGGGGCAAGACCTGGAAGAAGGGGCCAAAGCCAACGGATTTCCGTTCGACTACTACGGGCCCGGCGACAAAACCGACAAAGGTTTACGCGGAGGGATTTTTGTAGATGTAGGCGGAATCGCCAATGGAAATCCTTCCGAAAAAATCAGGGTTTTCAGAGAAAACGCGACTCGCAACAAAGACTTACTCCAAATCGCCATCTTCAAATTTGGCTATGCCGATATCATGGATGACAACTTTGAGAAGGTAAAGACAGAATACAAGGCATTTGTGGATGCACTTCGTTTACAATCACCTAATCTACGCTTTGTCCATATCACCCCTCCGCTGGTATATTCGACCACTTCCTTTGAAGGCAATGCCGCCAAGATGAAAGTGGGGCAATGGATGAAAGATACCTTCAAAGGCACAGACATCATTTTTGATTTACAGGCTTTGGAAGCCAACGACGGTGCCTGTCAGCAAAACAGTGTGTGGCGCATTTGCCCTGAAAATCGTAATTCGGCCTCTGACCCATCGGACGTAAACGGCGTTGACAGTTCGGATGGACAAGGCCACATCGGCAAAAAAGCAGGACAGCGCATCAGCAAAGCCTTGTTGATGAGTATTTACAACGCAGGAAAATAGCAGCTAATCAAAACAACAAGACCATGAAAAAACTGATCGCTTACGGTGTGTTATTCACTATTTTCATCCTCAACTCGGGAGCGGGTTGCAGTGACAAAACAACCGATCCTAAACCGGACACTTTCCCGGGACTTATCGGCAAATGGAAGCTGACCAAAACCGGCTATTACATTACCAAATCCGATGGGACGAAAGTAAACGACACCTTCGATACCGAACCGCGAGGTATTAACATTGTGTATGAATTTTTCGACGATGGGCGTTTGGTTGTGACAGATGTTGCACGAAGTACGAAAGTTGAAATTCGATGGAGTTTGAAAGTGATCAAATCGGATGATAAGGGCATTCTTGAAGGGCAACTCATTCAGATCGGAAATGAACAGAAAGAATTGGCAAAAGAAATCGGTCAGTCCGGTGACCTTACGT
Source organism: Runella sp. (assembly GCF_965279615.1). Lineage (NCBI taxonomy): Bacteria > Pseudomonadati > Bacteroidota > Cytophagia > Cytophagales > Spirosomataceae > Runella > Runella sp. The sequence continues at coordinate 5,212,505 of NZ_OZ257252.1, forward strand.
TTCAGATCAATACAACTCCTGACCTCATATTTCTGGTAGTGGATGTCACCAAGATGTCCACCTACCCGGAAATGACACTTATTCAGAATTTTAAAAAGATGTAAGCCAAAGCATTCATTCGCTAACCTTACGATATGTAACTCATACTCATTTAGTAAACGGTGCTTAAAAAGGAGAAGCTATACCTACCTTAGAGTAAACAAACATTCTCAGTGAAATGAAAAGGTATGGTTGGAAAAGAGAATTGGCAGCGGTACTCGTAGCTGTTGTGTGGGTGGTGACGCATTTTGCAGGAAGGTTTTGGGATCTTCATTTTCGACAATGGGCGTTTAGTGATGATTCGCGGGCTCTTTTGCTGCCGGGAAAATGGAAAGGCAGTTTTATCGACCCCGATGGCGTGAAGAAAGAAATGGCACTGGAAATCTTTCCGCCACCAACGGCGGCCGAAGTTTGGTTAAGCAAAGAATCATCGCGCTACCGACCCAACTTTAGTCTCATGCGCGAATTGAAAGGCAAAGGCACTGTGCTCAGTAAACTCGGGAAAGAAGCGTATCGGGTTGAAGGCATGGTTGATGAGGATGACGATCATCTATTCCGCCTCAGTTTTATGCCCGTTGGCGGAAAATACAGCATTGATCGTGATTTTTACGTGAGTTTGGTGGAAAAAGGGAATTGGAAAAACAATCAAATGCAGTTGACCCTGATTTTCAATTATTACATCGACGGCGGAACCCGTTGGGACAGTGCCGACCCGCGCTTTGACCAACATCCAATACTAACGCTTACCCGACAAAAAGAATAAGTAGTTGACTATGAAAAAGAAATTTGGTTGTTTATCTGTTTTATTGGGTTTGATCGTGCTTAGTGTGGTCGGTTACGGCATCAGTCATTTTGTTGGCGGTTTTTTAGACAGGTACCAACGCCCGTGGGCGTTCAGCAGCGATTCAAATGCACCATTATTAGTGGGCAAATGGCAAGGCAATTTTACCGACCCCGACGGTGTAGCTAAATCAATTCATTTGGAAATCTTTGTTCCGCAAACTACGGCAGAACGTTGGACCAAATCAGGTCGCCGCAAAAGAGGTTTGTATCGCACACGTCGAAATTTTGACGGCGCGGCAACGGTCACGAGCAAATTGGGAACGGAACACTACAGCATATGGGGAAGTGTGGATAGAAATGATGATTACCTGTTTAACCTTCATTTTGGGGCAATAAATGAAAAGTATACGATTCTTCCCAATTTCTACATCAATATAATCAATCAGGGGCGTTGGCGGGAAAACCAAATGACGTTGCCTGTCAGCTTCAGCTACCGTATTCCGGGTGGTTCTGCTTATACCAACACCGCTGATCCGCGTTTTGATCAAAAACCAACGGTGACACTACTTCGTCAAAAAGAGTAAGCGTTTTTCATTTGTAACTAATCGAAATCCATGAAGTCTATCCTTTTTTCCTTACTTCTCGTATTGAGTCTCAATAACACCGTTTTGGCGCAACTGCCGAGTAGCGCTACCGGCACTTGGAAGCGCACGGGCATGACCTCCGTCGACAACGACGGTACCATATCCGACGATCATGCTGCTATCTTGAAAGCGATGCCTTGCTCTAAAAACATTATGTATACCTTCAACGCAGACGGAAGTATCCTTACCGGCGTTCCGGATGAATGCGGAGCGATGAAAAAGACGATTGAATCCATGAACGGCGACGGGAAATGCAGCATGTCGGGTAATAAGCTTACCGTTACATCGTCCAAACTTCCACCTGCCGTCTACGATGTTCAGTTCAAGGGCAATACCATGATCTGGTACTTTGATTATACAAAGAATCCTAAAACACTGAATCCCGGCGGGAAAACCAAATCGCTGACGCTCGTTTATACGAAAATTTAACCTACCCCTGAATGGGTTAAATATGTTTTGTTTGGCATGAGGAACCTCCTCATGTAAGATTTCCATTGTTTTGATTTCCTGAATAACAGCCTTTTTATTCTGTTTTTTGCTATAAGATCATGAAAAAACTCCTCCTTTTTAGTCTATTCGCCTTCAGCCTTATACTGGAAAGTTGTAAAAAAGAACCCATCGAAACCGACGAATGCGACGCTGACCCTACGGCTTGCGGCTGCCCGCAGGAGCCACCAAGTTGCAGCGATCCGGGCAATAACGGCGGTCAGACCATCAGCGGAAAAGTATACGTTTCGCCTAACGGCAGCGACGCCAACGACGGTAGCGAAGGAAAACCGCTCAAAACCATCCAAAAAGCGGCTGACGCCGCCGACCCCGTTAAAGGATTGGAGATTATTTTGCGCGGCGGTACGTACGAAAGCAAGGAAATATCCTTCCGTACTTCCAACATTTCCATTCATTCCTATCCCGGCGAGTGGGCCATCCTTAAAGCCGTTACCACCATCGAAGACATTACAAGTTGTTTGTGGTTTCGTGAACCCACGACAGAAAACATCACTATTGAAAATCTCGAAATCATTGGTGGTTACTATTACGGCATCAAATTCGAAAGTAATTGGGATGACGACCGCAATGTGCCGTTTGACAAACGGCGCGGTGTGCGTCACATAAAGGTCAAAAATTGTAAAATTCACGACACCGGCCGCGACTGCATTAAAATAACGCCCGGTTGTCAAAACATCGAAATCCTGAACTGTGAGATATACAGATCGGGTGTAGGCCCCGCCAATAAAGAAGCCCAAAATGCCGAAGGAATTGACAATGTCAACGGCTCCAATATGACCGTTCGTAATTGTTATTTTCACGACATTGCCACCAATGCTCTGTACGCCAAAGGCGGTGCAAGAGATTGCATTTTTGAACAAAACCTGATCATGAACTGCGGCGAAGGCGGATTGGTGGCCGGTTATCTGGATACCGATGCCGAATGGTTCAATACCGCTTCCAATCCCAATTATTACGAAAGCATCAACATAATTATCCGAAATAACATCGTCATCAATACCAAATGGGAAGGTGTGGGATTGTACGCAGCGCTCAACGCTCAAGTATACAACAATACGCTCATCAACGTAGCACAGGAAGGAAGTGCCGCTTTGCTGATAGCGCGTGGTGAAACGTACGGTACGCCCAAAGGCGATGTGTATCCGAAAAGTAAAGACCTTAAAATTTCCAATAACATCTTTGTTCAAACGGCTTCGGCCAAAGGCTACATGGCACGGTTGAGATGGGCGGCCGAAGGGAATATTGATATCAGCAATAATTTCTATTATAAACCCGGCACGCTTACCTTCCGGATTGATAAAAACGATGATGATTACAACGAATTCGACGGTTTTACCAATTGGAAAACCCAATCTAAATTTGACGCAAGCAGTACCAACGCCGATCCTAAATTGGATGCGCAATACCATTTAACAAGCAGCAGCCCATGCATTGGTGCAGGAAAAGCGTTGGGTAGTTTGGTAGAAAATGACTACGACGGCGGAGCAAGAGGTGCTAAAGTAGATATCGGTGCCGACCAAGCCAACAACGGAGCGGCACTCACTGTTCCGCCTGTTGTAACGGCTAACGGAACCAAAGGAACAGGCGGAGGTGACTGATTACATACGCTATGTGCGGAGGGTTGCTCACAATCCGACCAACCGTTAACCGGAGAACGACCCGCTGCTTTAAATACGTTACAATTTTTTCTTAAGGTTTTAAGTCTCTGATTTACAATAAAAAAAGGCGCCAAGTCGGCGCCTTTTTTGTGTGAAAAAAGAGATTCTTATTTGTTTAACAATTCATCAAACGTCAAAGACACGTAGTACATTGAACCAACGGCAGGGCTGCCATAGGCTTGGATGTAAGGTTTGCCGAAAAGGTTCGTACCACCCACTTTCAAAATAGATTTCAACCCTGACAGTTTATAGCTTGCCTGTGCGTCAAGATTTGTGATGCCCGGTACTTTTGTGTTGGAGAATAGTCCCACCCCTGCAGTTGTCGGTACCACAAAGCTTGATTCCCACAAAAATTCATCCTGATGTTTGAGGGCAATATTAAATCCGAATTTGTTACCGCTGGTAATACGTTTTCCGAAGTTAACATTGAAGCGATTTTTAGGAGTATTAAAGCCCGAATAAGGCAATTCAGGGGTTGGAACAAAAGTCTTCAAGGAATTATTGGCAAAGTTTCCACCCACGAAGAAACTTTTTGGAAGCGAATAATTAAGCGCAATAGAGAACCCTGTCACCGTAATGTCTTGGTCGCTGTTGGCCGTTCTTGAATAACCCGCACGCGTAGTACCGCTTCCCAAGCCTGATTCGATAGGTAAGCCCGGTGCTGCGGCAGCGGTTGGAACAACGATGGTTACACCACCGATAAAGTTTTGATAAACACTGTAATAATACGAAGCGTCAATCAATAACTTCTTGCCAATCACACCTTTGTAACCAAATTCAATCGACTTCACTTTTTCAGGACGAAGGGCTTTTGCCTGATATTTAGGCAACGTAGCCAATGCGTAAGCAGGAGCTACTTGGGTCGTAACGGCTGTTACCTGTTTTGTTACTTCGGCCTTTACGTTTGTTGCAATCGTTGCCTGAATGGGAGCACTCGCCATTTGTCCTGCTACTCCTTGCTGAATAGCCGCCGGTGCAGCTGCAGCAGGAAGTTGTCCCGCAGCTACCGCTGCATTTACCTGCGCCGTTACGGCAGCGGTAACCTGTGCCTGTACGGCAGCAGTAACCCCTGCTTGGATCAGCGACAATTGCGCGTTTACTGCGGCAGTGGCATACGCCTGTGCTTTGGCAATTACGTCGGCAGTAATGTATTTGGTCGGATTGACAGAAAAGTCAACCAATGATTCGCGGGTTACTCCGGTGCTCAAATTGTATCTTTTGTCAAATTCCCCTAAGCCACCGATCAATGTTCCACTTGGAGTTTGCAGGTCAATGTACTGGTTTTGAGTGGTTGGAATACGGAAACCTGTCTGGTAAGAAAGACGAATGTTCTGGTCACCAAAAGACCCTACGGCTGATACACGCGGAGAGAATTGTCCTTCAAAATTTTGGTTCTTATCGTAGCGAATGGAAGCTGATAATTTCAAGTGGTCACCAAACAGCTTTTTACCTGCCTGCACGTAAGCGCCGTATTCGTTGATAGGAATAGTGCCGTTTCTACCGTCTTTTAGGTCAGCAAACAACGTTCCGCCTGAGCGAAGTTGGTATTGACGAATGCTGGCACCTGCCAAAAGTTCGATGAACTGAATCTGATTTTTGAAATTATAGTTTCCTTCGGCATGGTAAAGGTTGGTTTTGTCAAGAAAACTTCCTCCGCCTTGAGCGATTGAAGTATTTCTCCATTTGTCCAACAAAGTATTGTAAGCAGTTGAACCAACGGCAGGCATTCCTTTGTCCGCTGTTTGACGGGCTACTAATTGAGCCTGTTCGTCAGCTACGCCTGCACCTCTTGCAGCGGCGTAAGCGCCCACATATTCACCAAACCAGGTAGAATGAGGCTTAATTTCATTTAACATTGAAACCGCTACCAAGCCGGCAGTATAAGAATCACCTGAACGTTCTTGGGTTGTATAGGCTTTTATGGTAAAATTGTCACCTCTCAGCTCGGCTTTTGCTTGGGTCAGGTTAAAATTACGAAGTGAATATTTTCCTGTACCTGTATAAAGCGTAGTACCGTAACCATAGTTTACCTGCACAACAGCTTCTACTTTTTCAGTGATTCGATAATGCAATGCACCATTGAATTTGAAGCTTTTTACGTTGTTATCCACCAAACCGTTTTCGACATAGCCCGTTCTGCTTACGTTGGTATTTGGGATAAGTGCTAAAGCCGCAGATGGCAATAATTTTGCAGTGACCAACGCATTGGCAACCGTTTGCATGTTGGCTTGTACTTCGTCTCCGTACACGTTTGTACCGTCATAATCCGTTTTGGTACCTGCACCTCTCAATGGGTCTGAGCTGCCGCCCAAGTTTAAATTGTCGTAGTTGCTTGATTGCCAATCTTTCGCCTGAATGTAAGAAAGGTTGATCTTGAAAGCGAACTTGTTGTTGAACGCCTTGGCATAACGTACGGAGATATCACCGAAAGGCGTAGTAGCTTCGGTACGGTTATTGGCCGACATAACGCCTGTTTTAACCGCAGCACTCAATCCTTGGTATAAGAACGGGCTTTTGCTGTTCATCAAAATCAAACCGTTCAACGCATTAGGGCCGTACAGAGCAGAAGCTGCACCGGGCAGAATTTCAACACTTTCTACGTCCAGTTCCGGCATACCGACAATGTTGTCGATGGGGAAGTTAAGTCCCGGAGCTGAGTTGTCCATTCCGTCGATCATCTGAACGGTACGTGGGTTTCCGGTAGAACCGAATCCGCGCATGTTGAGAGACTTGAACAAAACACTTTGGGTGGTCATGTCGATGCCCTTCAAGCCGGCTAATCCGTCATAAAACGAAGCCGAAGGCGTTTCCCGAATACCGCGAATGTCCATTTTTTCTACCGTTACAGGCGATTTCAATACACTTTCTTCAATACGGGAAGCAGACACGACTACTTCCTGTCCCATCATTACCTGCTCCTTAAGTGATATCTTCAGGCTTGAAGTCTCGCCACTCACCTGAATTTCCTGTGTTTCGTAGCCCACAGAAGAGACAACCAAAGCAAAAGGAGTAGCTGTAGTGGTAGTAAGAGAGAAATTGCCTTTCGTATCTGAAATCGTACCGATTACCTTTCCTTTCACTTGAATACTCACTCCCACCAGACCTTCGCTCGTTGTAGCGTCGGTCACAGTACCGGCGATTTTTGTCTGAGCCAGCAGTATTCCTGCGCTCATAAACCATGCTGCAAAGTAAAGCATGGTATTTCGTAACAGTTTACTCATAGGTATAAAATTGGTTTTGGTTTTACACATTTATAAATTTACGTAATATTCGTTCTTTTAAAGATAATTTACAATTTAACCTTTTTATATTCATAATAAAAAACTGTTATGCATGCATAATTGTTAGAATAATCCAAAAATGAACAATCCAAAATTCCCGTATTCCGTCATACCGGTCGCTATTTTGATAATCTTATCGGGATGTTCAAAATCAGTAATATTACAAAGTCGGTACCTTCCGGACAATGCTCCGGCAGCTCCTGACTATGCAAAAGCAGCCTACTGGGCGGCTCTGCCCACGGTAAAAGATGCCGCTGACAGCGTACCGTTTAAGTCAGGACAAAAAGATGGACAGGCACTGGCAAAAGCAGACGTCTTTTTTATTCACCCCACCATCTATACGCAACAACCTGAATTTGGCACTTTTGAATGGAATGCGGATGTTAACGACGCAGCATTGAATCAACGAGTCGATAATTCTACCATTCTCAATCAAGCTACGGCCTTCAACGGTTCGTGCAAAGTCTATGCTCCCCGCTACCGACAGGCCCATTATTACAGTTTTGTAACGCAGAATCAGGCAGAAAGTGAAAAGGCGATGAATCTGGCGTATTTGGATATCAAAGCCGCTTTTGAATATTATTTAAAGAACTATCAAAACGACCGACCCATCGTTATTGCTTCTCACAGTCAGGGAACCGCGCATGCCAAACGACTTCTGAAAGAGTTTTTTGACGGAAAATCGCTTCGTAAAAAACTGGTTTTTGCCTATTTGGTAGGCGATATAACGGGCATTCCCGTTCAGCCCGACGAATTTAAAACCATCAAACCGGCACAAACCCCTGACGAGTCAGGTGGGTTTGCTGCCTGGCATACGTATGCACGCGACTTTTTCCCGGCAAAATACACATCCAATCACTTTGCTACCTGTGTTTGCACCAATCCGTTGACGTGGACGTTAACCGAAGATTATGCTTCCCAAACCTTAAACAAAGGGGGAGTTGGCTTAAAATTTGCATTTATACCACACTTGGCCGATGCACAGGTTCATCAGGGCCTTTTATGGATCAATAAGCCTTATGTCAAAGGGCGCTCGTTGTTGAGGAACAAAGTTTGGCATACGGCAGATATAAACCTTTTTTGGCAAAGTATTCGGGAAAATGTAGCTTTACGAATTGAAAACTATATCCAACAAGAGCAAAAATAAATAGGAAAATGTAACTTACAGGAGGGTTTTTGCCGTCTAAATACGGTACATTTTCTATTCACTTTTAATTTTTTTATCACTCATCGCTTATGAATCATAATTTTGTAATTATCATGGCAGGAGGCGTCGGAACACGATTCTGGCCGTTCAGCCGAAACAATAATCCCAAACAGTTTCACGATGTATTGGGAACGGGTAAGTCATTGCTTCAGCAAACGATCAGCCGGTTTGAAGGCGTTTGTCCTCCCGAAAACATCTACATTGTTACCAGTGAAGAATACTACGATCTGGTCAAAAAGCAGATACCATTTCTGAACGATGATCAGATCCTGTTGGAGCCAAATCGCCGTAATACCGCTCCCTGTATTGCGTATGCGTGCTATAAAATTGCGCAGAAGGATCCGGAAGCAAGAGTGGTAGTAGCGCCCGCTGATCATATTATTTTAAAAGAAGACATATTTCGTGAAAAAATCCTTTTTGCACTCGACGCCGCAGGTAAAGAAGAAATATTAATTACGCTCGGCATTCAACCTACTCGTCCTGATACAGGTTATGGTTACATTCAGTTTATCCCTTCCGAAAGCGAAACCAAAAAAGTAAAGACATTTACGGAAAAACCTCAGTTGGAGATTGCCGTTAAGTTTTTGGAAAGTGGTGATTTTGTGTGGAATGCGGGAATTTTCGTGTGGAATGTACAAGCTATCCTCAAAGCATTTACCGCTCATTTGCCGGAGGTGGCAGAAGTATTTTTGGCAGGCGAGCAGGATTACTATACCGAACAGGAAAAGACCTTTATCGAAAAAGCATATATGTTGTGTAAGAACGTTTCCATCGACGTAGGCATCATGGAAAAAGCCGACAATGTATACGTCGTTTTAAGTGATTTTGGCTGGTCTGACTTGGGTACGTGGAAATCGCTCTATGATGTTTCACCAAAGGATGAACAACAAAATGCCACCGAAGGGAATATCAAACTGTATAATACCGGCAACTGTATCATTAAAACGCCGAAAGATAAACTCGTGGTGGTGCAGGGCTTGGATGGTTACATCATTGCTGAAAACGATGGTGTATTGATGATCTGCAAAATAGACGAAGAACAGCGCGTACGAGATTTCGTCGCTGATGCCAAGCAATTAGGCAGTCAATTCATTTAGATGTTAAGGGGAAGCGAAAGCTTCCCCTTTTTTGGGTTTTACAGGAAAATTATTGCACCGGTGGTCGGGTTGTGAGCACCGGCACCGGCCGACCGCCCTCCGCACACTTATCGTTTTCGTGCCAAGGGTTGCTCACAACCCGACCGTTAACCTTTACACTTATTCAGCTAGGATAAGGGCCGTTGCTTCGATTTCCACCATGTACTCGGGAGAGATCAGGCGAGAGACTTCTACCATTGTGGTACACGGCCTAATCTCACTAAAAAACTCGCCATGTGCGCGGCCAACGGCTTCCCACTGTGATATATCTGTTACAAAGATACGCGTGCGAACAACATCCGACAGTGATGCGCCTGCCTGCTGTAATGCATTCTCAATTTTTTGGATAATAACTTTGGTTTGGATATACGGGTCGCCAAATCCTATCAGTTGGTCGCCCTCCACGGCTACGGTGCCGCTCACTTCAATGGTATTGCCGATCCTGACAGCGCGTGAATAGCCCACAATGGCTTCCCAAGGCGCGCCGGAAGAAATATTGATTCGCTTTTGAGTCATAAAGAAAAACGCATTTTTGAAGGTGAAGGACTAAAAGTACGATTCTTTGCGCAAAAAAATGCAGCCTAAAGAGTTTGCTGAACTGATACCTTCATTGTTTGTGACTGTTTTTTAAATCTTGGGGTGTGTTGACGTTTTGAAGCCAATGCGGTTCGGGGCAGGTCAATAGGTGAATATTTTTCTTTTTGAGAATTTGAAGCGGAGAATAACGATGTTGTTGGAATTGTTCTTTTACCAATTCATAACTTTCAGGTTCCCAAACAGTCAATAAAGGCTCAGGCAGTAAAGTGTCAGGATTTTGAAATGTGGTAGCTAATTGAGCCGGTTGACGGTTCCTGACCAAAAACGCAATCGTTTCCTGAACAACAAAAGGCATATCGCAGGCGATGACCAGCCAAGCTTGTTTTGCATTATGTTCAAAAGCGGATAAAATTCCGCCCAATGGCCCGATTTCACGCGAATCAATCAGGCAGGGAAAATCATTGAAATTCTCTTTTTGATCGTCTCGACAGGAAAGAAAAACGGATCGGCAAAAAGGTTTCAATAATTCGTGTAAATAACGCCATTGGGGTTGATCGTGATAAATTAACCGGCTTTTATCGGTGCCCATTCTGCTGCTGCGACCACCTACGAGGATAAGCCCGTTCATGCTTCGTTGAGAAAAGACAACGCGCGAATTTCTGACCAATAAACGCCTTTTTGACTGAATGTATCGGGACGAAAACCGCAATGGCCTCCTGATTGTGTCAATTCAAGCCATACATTTGGCAAATCTGCAATCACATCAGCCGGTAGACTTTGATAAGGTACTAAGGGGTCATTAACGGCGTTGACGATGAGCGTTGGAATGGCCGCTCCTTGTATGTATTCTTTCGAACTGCTTTTTTTGTAATAATCATCGGCACCTTCAAAGCCGTGTAAAGGCCCCGTATAAATATGGTCAAAATCCCAGAACGTTTTTACTTGCTTCCATTTAGTTAGGTCAAATCGGTCAGGATATTGCAGCGCTTTGGCCGCTACTTTGGGTTTTAATGATTTCAAAAACCGCCATAAATAGATTTTATTTTCGGGCTTTTCGATGTTTCGGCTACAGGCCAACAGATCCATCGGAACACTGAATACCACCGCTTTTTTAATGGCTGAGTGAATGCTTTTGCCATTTTCTCCCACGTATTTCAATGTCACATTTCCCCCCAAGCTGAATCCCATCAGGCTGATCTCTCTGTAACCTTTGGCAAGAGCGTGTTGGATAACAAATTCCAGATCGGTGGTCTCTCCGCTGTGATAGAAGCGCAATTGGCGGTTGATTTCGCCGCTGCAACTTCGGTAATTCCAAGCCAAACAATCATACCCGTTGGCGGTTAACAGTTTCACCATGCCCGTCACATACTGCCGAGTACTGTTTCCTTCCAATCCGTGTGAGAGAATAATCAACGGCGGCAAAACAGGTTTCAATACCTTGGCTTTGGTGCTTTGTCCTTTGTTATTCGCAAAACTCCAGTCCAGATCCAAAAAATCATCGTCGGGAGTCGTGAGACGCTCGCGTTGATAAGGCGGTTTTACTTTTCGAAAAAGACTGGGATAAATGCTTTGGTAGTGGCCATTCGGCAACCACGACGGCGGACGGTGGGTGTTGGTTGAAAGAACAGGCATGACAAACTTTCCAAAGAAAAAATGGACAGATACAGTATGTTAACTTCTGAAAGGCAAACATAGTCTTTCTATTCCGTGTTCCCGCAATTTGGTTAAATCTTCGTTTGTTGCGCCTTCTGCCCAGATTTTACACCCCACATGAGCGGGCACAGACGCTTTGAATTGCAGTGCTTTTTCCAACTCAAACGTTTTGTGAAACAAACCTGTGGCATTTTGTACATAATCCACTCCTGCATCTGCGGCTGTTTTGACAGCGCGGACAAGGTTTAATTCATCAAAGAAATCAGTTTCGATAATGACCGTAAAAATCGCTTCCTGAGAATGAATTAATTTGGCAAGTTTGGCAAATTCCACCTTGGGCCAGCCGTTCGAATTGGAAAACCAAGCCGATGTATTCATCACAAGCTGAATTTCCCGCGCTCCGTCTTTCAAAGCCCATTCCGCTTCGGTCTGCTTGGCTTCGGTACGTTGATAGCCATAAGGATAGCCGATCACGGTTGACAAGACCACAGGCAGTGTTTCTGACCAATCGCGCTGTAATTTTTTAACCCAAAAAGGCGGAACGGTCAATGTTGCAAAACCGTTTTTCTGCACTGCATCAAAGGCTTCGTACAGCGTTTCGACCGAAGCCGTGGGCGATAAAACAGTAAGTTCGATGGCATCATTCATCTCCCGAAAACATCATTGCTTCACAAAAGGTTTGGCAATTGATTTTCGCCCGTCGCTGACTTGAATGAAATACTTGCCGGGAGGTAATTCCGAAACATCAAATTGATTCAAAAACACACTTCCGTTGTCGTAAAGCAGTTTACTCGCCAATTCAATGCCGTCCATTGTCACAATATTGGCTTTAAGATCATACGTATTGTCAGACACATACGCAACCGTTAAACTGCTGACAACAGGATTGGGGAAAAGGGAGAGGTTTTCTTTAATGATCAATATTTCGGGAATCGGCGATGGCGTATCGGTTGGGTACGGAACATTGATTAATACGATTGGCTTGGAAGTAATTGAACAACCGTTTTGCGTGATTTCAACGGTGTAGTTACCGGGCAATGAAGCCGTCAACCGCGGGCCGGTGGCAGTCGTGATCACATTATTATTTAAAAACCAACGATAGGTCATTCCTTCACCTGTATTGGTCGTTAGTCGAATACTGCCCTTAGGAGGAATCAGCGTACCGCTGTTGCTTGAAATAACGGGCTGTTCAAGTGCCGAAAGCAGTTGGGTAGGGGCAGAAGTAGCGGTGCAACCGGTTGCCGTTATCAGTACCCTATATGTTCCCGGTTCGGTTGGTTTAAGCGTAGATGTGACGGCACCGGCAATGGTGAAGCCGTTGCGTTGCCATTGATAACGATAGCCAACACCTTCATTGGCCGTCAACAGCACGGCTTTGCCCGAACAAATGGCAAAACTGCCCGCCGGCGTAATTTGGGCGCTTAAGTTGGAAACGCGAACATTAACGGTTTTTGATTGCGCCGAGCATTGATATCCAATAGCTTTAACACTATACACACCTTCCTTTGAAATGTCTAAGGTGGGAGTGGTGGTGGTTGAGAGTACCTGTCCGTCTTTCATCCATTGGTAGGTCAGGGCATTATCTCCTTTGACCTGCATTCTCATCGCACCGGTTCCGCAAAGGATTGTGTCTTTTCCACTTACCAATTGCACGGCAGTAGTGCAATCCTGAGGACGTACACCGCTGATAAACAATGAGTAAGGTTGATTGCCTGTTTGTAATGTTCGTTTATGTCGTACCGTCAGGGTATATACTTTGCCGGGTGTTGGAGACTCAATAACGATCTGTTCGGTATTATCACGAATATTGTCGCCCAAGGTCGCTTCTTTGGCAGGATTGGCGGGGTCGAGTACCCAAGGAAACCAGGTAGTGCCTCCGTCGTCGCTCAAACGAATATCCAAGTCATTAATGAGCTTTATTGTACGGTCATCTACGGTTTGAGCAGTAACGCTTGTGGCCGTTGCTTCGGGGTCGGTCCAACAGATCGTGGCTACCAAAGGTGTGTTACCCATAGCGATCATTTTTTGTTGAAACGTTTCATTCTGTCGGAGGGATTTCTCCAGCAGCACATTTGTATTACCTGAATTGATCACGACTTTTGCCGCTTTCTCAGCGTTCAGCAGCCCCCATCCGTATTCGTAGCTTGGCCCTGATTTGTTGGCGGGTTTGTCGGCTGTGTGCAACACCAACCCTTTTAAGGTGGCCGAACGCATAAAATAGGTTTGTTGACGGTAAAAAAGCTCCTGCAACAATATCAACGTTCCCGACACATTGGCACAAGCCGTGGAAGTGCCTGATAGGGTCGCGTAGGCATTGTCGGCGGTTGAAATGGAAGAAATGATATTGGTTCCTACGCCCAACAGATCAGGCTTGATGCGCCCATCGTCGGTGGGGCCCCACCCGCTGAAATCAGCTACGGAAAAACCACTGATTCGACCATTTTGAATTTTTATATCTGCGCCTCCTATCGTTAAAATATTTTTTGCGTTGGCTTCGGCGGGAATCACGTCATACGTATCGTTTCGGTAGCGATCCAGAATACTTGTTTGGGTCGTATTTTTTAAAAAATAAGGTGTACCGATCGGCGGGCCCGTTTCAGTACGCTTATTATCAGCCGATTTGACGATCAGGTAGAAGGGGTTGTTGTAGGCTAATTCATCCAGATCCTGCGCTTTTTCGTCATAAAATCCGAAACGATAATCCTCTTTGGTACTAATGTTTGTATTGCCCCACCATTCCCATTTTCGGGTTGGGTCATTGCCGGGCCGGCTTTCGTTGTAAAACCAACCAACCACCGGGCCATAGGAATGGTTTGAAACCAATAGTTTGGTGGCTTCCTGCGACATTTCGACCAAATCGTTGGTATAATCCCAAACGTCCAATTTAGCCCCAAACGCCATTCCTTTGACTTGTGGATTAATACCCGCCGCCACAATGGTTCCTGACAAATGCGTGGCGTGATCGCTCAACAATGTGTTTCCATCTTTTTGACGAACTCTCCCGCCAAATTCAACGTGCGAAAGGCGTGGCAAGCCGCCGTCCCAAATACTGAGCCGGCCATTAAGTTGTGGCAGATCTCCTTTTAAATCAATGCCTAAACCGCCGCCACTGTATAAATTAGTAGTGTGAGTGCCCGCAGAAGCCACTACATTGTGACTTGTGTAATAAATGGGAAAACCGAATGCATCAACGCCTTCCAGCGTTAAAATGCGCCCATTGGCATATTTTTTGTTAATTGGCCATTTTTGTTTTTTAGCGAGAGCAAGTGCCTTCTTATGATTTAAGGTATAGCGTTTTTGAAGGTCAATGAATCGAAGATGAGCAGATTTTTCAGAATCATTGAACCGATTTTCGGATGTTTGAGCCTGAACAATAGAGTAACCGGCCAATAAATAGACCATTAAAAGCCTATTTATCAACGGAGCAATAGCAAAAAGTAGTTTACGGGGTAAAATAACAAGCATCCTCTCACAATACAGGCCGCGTAACTTAGTGTTTTATAATGGCATTAATGATCCGCGTCGATGTACCCTCCACCTCAATAATAGCAAAAAACGTACCGTTTTCCATCGTTTTGAGGTTAAATTGTGTACGGAATTTTTTGTCTCCGCCTTCCATTTGCTGCTTAAGTAATAAACGACCGTTAATATCATACAGAGATGCCATCACTTTCTGTGAAATACCTATCGGTGAATTATATTCACAATTGACAAAATTTTCGGCTGGATTGGGATAGAATATTGTCTTTTCAGGATATGTAGGTTCGATGGCCGTTATTGTTATTCTTACTTCGTCCGAGATCAGTTCGCCGCAACCGTTTACATTTCCTCTGACCGAATAATTGCCCGTTTGTGATGGCGTGTAGGTAGTTCCCGTAGCTCCTGAAATCGGTAAACTGTTCAGCAGCCATTGATTGCCGGAAGGTGCATTCGAGGTAAGCAAAATTCCGGTGGTGGTAATGGTCGGCTTTTCGGCTTTTTTAGTGGTGATCGTGACAGGAGATGACAGGGCCGGCAGACAGTTGTTGACCGAAGTACTTACGGTATAAACACCCGCGTTGCCTGCCGTATACGCAGCGCCGGTGGCACCGCTTACGGGCTGATTGTTGAAAAACCACTGATATCCCCCTGTACCGGCGGCAGCGGCAAGGTTGATGGTGGTTCCTTCGCAAATGGTATTACTTCCCGTAAATGAAATGGTTGGCGTAGAACTTGTCGCGGTTTTGGATACGACCGGAATCCTGCCGCTCGAACAACCCAATGATTTAACCTTCAAATCATAAAAATAGTAATAGGCATTTGTAAGGGTATCGACGGTATTATTTTGTGCAAACAAAGCTCCTTTTAACGTAATGATCTTGGGAATGCTGTACGGGAAGCCTGTTACTCCGACATTGCTTCTGAAAATCGTAGCGCCATTCTCGTATTCAATGGTGATTTTATAATCTCCCGCCGTAGGAATGGCCAGATTGAGTGGATATACCTGTCCGGGGTCGTTGGGGTCGTCGGCTACTTGTCCGGAAGGAGCACCTTGGTTGGGGGCGTTGGCATTTCGAGTAGGCACTACATCAATGGTAGTAGTAGATATAAACCGATCATCCAAGCCGGATACAGTAAAGGTCAATCGTCCTGCCGTCGAAATATACAACCGGGCGCTTTCCAACAAAAGCGGCACTTCGGTACGAATCAGGGGCGCAGGGCCGAAATTGCCGGAATAGGTTCCGCCCCCAAAAGCAGCTTTTGTGGCAGGCCCTAAGGTGCCGCTGAAATCGTTGAGTGCTACGTAAAATGTGCCTCCGGGCAATCGGACGCTGCTGCTTGTTGAGTTTCCAATGGCAATAAATTGGTTGGACGTGGGACTATCATACCAGAAAGCAAGACCGTTGCCCTGTGCAATGAGCGCAACAGGATCATTGCCGCAGTAGGTTGCAGTAGCTGAAGTGATCGTTGGAACAGCAGCCACTGTACGAGTTTGTACTAACGTATTATTGAGCGAATCTTGGTCGTTGGTCAGGAGTGTTTTAACAGTAAATTGATAATTGATTCCTGTTTTCAACTCACTCAAAAAAGGAGCTGTCAATGAAAAAGTAGTTTCGGAAAAAGCCGCCAACGTTTGTGTAAGCGTAGATGAAATGGTTCCGACTACTTGACCTGCTCCGTCAGAAACCTGAACTGAAACAGGAATATTGGACTGAGCTTCTGAGCCATTATTTTTTACTCGAACGGTTATGCTGCTTAGTTGATTGCTGCAAAAATTATTTTCAGGAGTGATCAATGCCGAGATGCTTGCATCACGCGAAGGGCGCGTAAAACGCAGCAAAAATTCCTGCGTTTCTCCTTTGGCGTAGGTACCGCAGGCCACAACTGCGGCAGAATTGGTCGCTTCTACGGTGACAATGCGTACTCGGGTTAGGTTGTTGATAGTTAAACCCGCAGGTGTTTTGATGGTAGCGGAAAAGACGCCGTTGTTCATGACCGAAGAAGTGGCAACCAATTCGCCGGCGTCGTCAAAATCTCCGTCTGAATTCCAGTCTATAAAGGCTTTTACCACTTTACTGAGGTCACTTCCGCAAGAGCCGACCGTTACTTCCAACGGAATGGATTGCCCTTGAGAAACGGTAGCGATTTGATTCATAAAATCAGTATAGGTTTGGCAGCCGTTGTTAGCAAGCTGCGTAATATTTCCCAAAACTACTTTCATGATTTTGGTGTCTGCGTCGGAAGCAGCCCGCGATTCACAATAGGATTTACCTCCGATACCGCTGACAATCAGTGCGTAGAGTTGTGTATTATTGGTTAGGGTACCTTTGTGTTTTATGGTAATGGTGTACGTTTTTCCCGGAATGGCGTTCGGAATAATAATTTGTTCAACGTTGTCACGAATATTGTCTCCGCGTGTAGCGTTGTTGGCAGGTTGCTCAGGGTCCAACACCCACGGCAAAGACGTAATGGTTCCGTCGGAGATGCGGATATCTAAATCATTCAGAAGTTTTGGCGTACGATTGTTAAAATTGGCCGCTGTTGCTGAAAAAGCCGTTGCTTCAGGATCTGTCCAACAAATTGTAGCTACCAACGGACCTTTTCCCGAAGCGATTACCTGTGTTGTGTAGGTTTCGTTGGGAGCCAATGTCCTTTCCGCGACCAAATGCGATTGATCTTTGTTTAGAAGCACTTCTGCCGCTCGGCGGTCGTTGAGTAATCCCCATCCGTATTGATAATCAGGCCCCGGGTTGCCGGCATCGTCGGCGGTGTGTAAAACGAGCCCTTTCAACGTTGACGAACGCATGAACTTGCCGTTCAGGTTATTATATAATTCCTGTAACAGAAAAATTGATCCGGCCACGTTGGGTGACGACATAGACGTGCCACTGAGTGTTTCGTAGGCGTTATTATTGGTAGAGGTGGTCGAAAAAACGCTTACACCTACCCCAACAATGTCGGGTTTGATACGCCCATCGTCGGTAGGGCCCCAACTGCTGAAACTTGAAATGCGTGGGTCTGATAGTTGATTATAGCCGTTGCTCAACGCACTGATGGCGCCTACCGTCAAGCTGTTTTTGGCCGTTCCGTAGGTGGAAACCAAGTCATAGCCGGTTTGGGCCGCACGTGGAGTCGTGCTTTTACGATTACTGCTTCCGATAAAATAAGGTGTTCCTGCCGGCGGGCCGTTAGTGCCACGATCATTCCCCGATGAGCTGACCATCAGATAATTGGGAGCATTGTAAGCGATTCGGTCCCATTCGCGGGTACGGGAATCATAAAACCCGAATTTATAATCCTGTTGGCTGTTTACGGTCGAATCACCGTACCATTCCCATTTTAGATTATTATCGGTTCCCGGACGATCAGGGTTCAACCGCCAACCCGATAATGTTCCATAAGAGTGATTCGAAACGAGTAGGTTAGCGGCGGCATTGGCCATTTCGGGCGTATCGTTGTTGAAATCATAGGCCAACAAAGTAGCCTGATTGGCCATTCCGCGCGCCCGAGGGTTAATTCCGGTAGCGATCATGGTTCCGCTCACGTGCGTAGCATGGTTGCTGACGCTGGTCGCTCCGTCCGACTGGGTAATGCGCCCGACCAACTCGACGTGGGTTTTCAATACAGCTCCCCCGTCCCAGATTCCCAGGCGATCTTTCATTGCACTGCTACCGCCGGTAAGATTCAATCCCAGTCCTCCGCCTTCGTACAGGGCGTCGGTGCGAGTAGTAGCAGCAGCGGCGCGGTTGGTGGTTGTAATGTCATATAAAGGTTGCCCCGTTTCGCTGACTCCGCTCAAAATCATCACCCGACCGTCGGAGAAATCCCGGCGCAACGGCCAATTGTTCAGTTGAGCCAACGTTTGGAGTTGGGCGTTTAAAGTACGGTATTGATTTTCAATGGATTGTCGGGTGGTTTGAAGTTTTTGCTGTTGCTCCGTTGAGTATAACGGCTTGCGTTGGGCGTAGCTTGTCAGCGAAAAAAAAGATAAACCAAGGAGAAAGAGGGGTAAACGATAGTGCATGATGACGGTATTTCCTGTATAAACGAAAAAAAAGGATGAAGTTATAAGGGAAAAGTAACTTTATAAAGCGATTTTTTGGATGCGGCAAGAGTTCATTAGGAGTAAATTTATTCTTGTTGAACCTCCAAAAGTAAATACGGTTTGGAAAGGAAGAATGTTGCAACTTGATGGATATGTTCAAAAAACAGCTTAGGAGGTTCTCAAAATGACATTCGGCTGTTTTTCAGAAAATCGTATTACAAAAAATACAGAAGAAATAAATAAATTAACCCTTCAAAATCAGGCAGGAATAACATAGTCATAATCCCCTATTTTGGGTGAACGAAACAAACAACGTTCCAACCTACTTTTGTAAGATATACTCGCATCACCCCCTCTCCTTATTCAAGGAGAGGGGGCAGGGGGTGAGGTTTCGAAGTTCCAATGAAAAAATACCTATTACTGCTTTTTATCTGTTTAACCAATGTCGTATGGGCCAACAATGTGATCCCCACCGACTACTGGGATCACCTTGGCCTAAACGAAGGGCTCAGTCAAAACGAAGTGCGCAGTATTTTGCAGGATCATCGCGGTCTGATGTGGATGGGCACGCAGGACGGCCTCAATTGCTATGATGGACAAACCATCAAAAAATACCGCCATAATCCATTTGATTCCACCACGCTTTCGCACGACGACATTACGTTTTTGTTTGAAGACTCGCGCCATCATTTGTGGATAGGAACAACCAAAGGATTGAATCGGCGAATGTTTCGTCAAAACACCTTTCAACATCTGTCGCAGGTGGAAGGGATGGTTACAGGCATTGTAGAAGATAAAACGCACACGATTTGGGTGGGAACCTCCTCGGGACTTTGGTGTTTGCGACCCAATGGCGATGAATTTCAATACTTTTTGTACCGATATTCGGCAGAGGATGCCTATTCATTGACGCACGATTTCGTGGGAAGCATGGCGGTCGATGTCGAAGGAAATCTGTGGATAGGAACCGCCAAAGGGCTAAATAAGTTATTGCCGGGCAATACCGTTCGTTTTGAGAATAGCCGAAACCGCTCTTTACCGCTGTATGATGCTGACCGGCCCGCTACGCATGTCTGGAGCGCGCGCGGAAAAGGGCTTTGGGTGAGTACGCAAACCCAATTCGGTTTGGCCAACCCCCAAACGGGCGAATGGGAAGAGTTGACATCGGCATTGCCTGCCAAGGTTCAGATTTCGACCGTTTGGACCGACCGTCTCGGTGCAATCTGGATTGGTACACAGGGCAACGGTGTTTTCCGTTATCGCTTTGATCCTGCTGCTCGGCAATTGGTCCGATTAGGGAATTTTCGGGAAGACCTGTTGGCAAAAAACGGTCTCAGAAGCAGCCACATTACAAGTATTTATGAAGGGAGAGAAGCCGCTGAAGATGTGGTGTGGGTAGGTACCCGCGAAGCGGGAGTACAACTTTATTCGCGCTCTAAAAATACCTTTCAGCACTGGGAACGATTGCTCAACAAAGAAAACGCGGCGGGGAGAAGTTTCTTCGGTATCGGCACCGACCGACAGGGGTTTTTATGGGCGGGAAGCTTAGCCAATATGTACCGGATTGACCGACAATCGTACGCGATAAAAAAATATGCATTACCCAAAGATGCCCTTGTCGAAACAATTGACGAAGATGCACAGGGTACTTTGTGGGTAGGAGGAAACACGGGGCTTTTCCGCTACGACCGCGCTCATGATCGTTTTGCCCCGTTTACGTTGCCGGTGTTTGATAATCAAAAGCCTTGGGTTTTTCGCATTTATGAAGATACTCAGCAAAACAAGTGGATCGGAACGCAGGCTTATTTAGCCAAAATCACTTCCAAGGGGCAAACGGAAATCATTCGCGAGGTGTTCGCTGCCAAAAATACCAAAATTGAACTAAGGCATGTTGGTGCTATTCAAAAAGATGCCAAAGGAACGCTTTGGATCGGAATGAGGCATGGATTGGTACAATGGCCTGCCAACGGTGGCAACGCCCAATTGTTTCAGAACAATCCGCTTGATGCCAAGTCATTGATCAACAACATGGTACTGGATGTTCATATAGATGCCAAACAGCGTGTATGGGTCTGTACCGCCAAAGGAATCAGTCGCGTAATAGAAGAAAAAGGCAAAGTAACCTTTGTACATTTTACCGAAAAAGAAGGGCTTTCCAACGCTTTTGTCTATGGTGCTTTGAGCGATTCCAAAGGCAATATGTGGCTTACCACCAATGGCGGTATTGTGTGTTTCAACCCCGATAAGCGCACCTTTCGCAACTACACCGCACAAGATGGACTCAGCGGTGAGGAATTTAATTCAGGCGGTTTTCACCAAAGCGCCGACGGAGAGTTATTTTTTGGCGGTAATGGCATGTTGTTGAGCTGCCGGCCTACGGAATTGGTGCCTAATCGGCATTTGCCCAAAATTGCGGTAACCTCTTTTAAGAAATTTGAAAAAGAGTCGAACATTGATAGTTTATTGACGCTGAAAGCGCCTGTCACGCTTGATTATGATGAAAATTTCTTTTCATTTGAATTGGCCGCTCTCGACTATACCAATCCCGATCAAAACCGGTTTGCGTACAAACTGGAAGGATTTAACAAAGATTGGATACCGGCAGGTACGCGCCGTTATTTGAGTTTTACCAACTTGAGTCCCGGCAACTACACACTTCGCGTCAAAGCTTCAAACAATGAAGGGCTTTGGAATGATAAAGATATTCTGAGCATTCCACTTTATATTCGCCCGCCTTTCTGGCAAACATGGTGGTTTTATGCGGTGGCGTTGCTGGTGTTGGTTACTGCAGCTAAGCTGTTTTACGATTATCGGGTTCGGGCCAAAGTGAAGTATCTGTTTGATTTGGAACGGGTAAAACTGGAAGAGAATGAGCGCGTACGCAAACTTGCCGCGCAGGACCTGCACGACGAATTTGGTAATACCCTGACGCGTATTTCGCTGTTGACCGAGATGATCAAAACCCGCCTCAACGGCCAGGCTAAGGGGGAAATCGGGACGCTATTGACCAAAATCGGAGACAACTCCAACCGCATGTATCAGGGTACGAAAGATTTTATTTGGGCTATTAATCCCGAGCACGATAATTTCTATGAAATCGCTATTCGCCTTAAAGATTTCGGGGATGATGCGTTTGACAAGACGGGTATTCGTTTTTCAGCCAACGACCTCAACGACGATCTCCGTGCCGTGACGCTCTATATGGGTGAAAGTCGGCATTTGGTGCTGTTGTTTAAGGAAGCCATCAGCAATACCCTCAAACATGCTCAAGCTACCGAAGTAACGCTGACCTTTGCCGTCGAAAACCATGAAATGATGATTCAGTGGCAAGACAACGGTAAGGGTTTCCACCCCGACCAAACCCGTCAGGGCAATGGCCTAACCAACATTCAAACCCGCGCCGAAAAAATAGGCGGTGTTGCCACTATCCGAACCTTAGAAGGAAAAGGAACGTGTGTGGAGTTTCGCAAAAAAGTTGGAGAGGCAACCGTTACCTCATCCTAAACCTGAAAAAAACAGACTGAACGAGGGCTTTATCCCTAACTAACTTTATTCCAAAAATGCCAATCCGCCTTTCTCTCGTCGAAGACGACCATCTCATCCGCGAAGCCTTCGCTGATCTATTGAACAACACCGAAGATTTTAGCGTGGTCAGTACGTATTCCAATTGCGAAGATTACCTGAAAAACCTTGCCACCGACCGCCCCGATGTGGTGCTCATGGATCTTGAACTTCCGCGCATGGGAGGCGTAGAAGGTATCGAGCGCACTAAGAAATTGCGTCCCCAAACTCAACTCATTGTAGTGACGGTCTATGAAAACGACGAGTTGGTTTTTAAAGCTCTCTGCGCCGGTGCAGGTGGTTATCTTACCAAAAATATGCCGCCGAGTCGCCTTATTGAAGCCATTCGTGAGATACGTCAGGGCGGCGCGCCGATGAGCACCAACATTGCCCGCATGGTGGTAGCGTCGTTTCAGAAAAACCACCATTCGCCCTTGACTGCCCGCGAAACAGAAGTATTGGAGCGCATTGCGCAGGGAAAAAGCTATACGACCATCGCCGATGAACTCTTTGTTGACAAAGAAACCATCCGCACCCATATCAAAAACATCTACTGGAAACTCGAAGTCCATTCCAAAGCCGAAGCGATTGAAAAGGCGAGGAGAGAGCGTTTGATTTGAAAAAAATCTACAAAGGTTGCGCCTCTCCGAGGCTTTTGGGATTCTGTGCAAACTCTTTCTACAAAGGTTGCGCCTCTCCGAGGCTTTTGGGATTCTGTGCAAACTCTTTCTACAAAGGTTGCGCCTCTCCGAAGCTTTTGGGATTCTGTGCAAACTCTTTCTACAAAGGTTGCGCCTCTCCGAGGCTTTTGGGATTCTGTGCAAACTCTTTCTACAAAGGTTGCGCCTCTCCGAGGCTTTTGGGATTCTGTGCAAACTCTTTCTACAAAGGTTGCGCCTCTCCGAGGCGTTCTAAAAAGCCTCGGAGAGGCGCAACCTTTGTAACACGCATTCCATCATCACTCCCCAAACGTTATTCGCATCAACAGGTACAAAATCGAAGGACAGGCGAGGCAACCTAAGCCCGTATAAAACGTGGCGGTGAGAGCACCATAGGGAACAAGTTTGGGGTCGGTGGCCGCTAATCCTGCCGTTACGCCGCTGGTTGTTCCCATCAATCCGCCGTAAATGAGGGCTGTGTGTGGGTTGTCAAGGCCAATGTATTTCGCAGCGAAGGGTGTACCAATGGTTACAAAAACGGCCTTGACCACGCCTGCCGCAATGCTCAGAGCAATGACGTCGGAGGAAGCGCCGATGGCTGCGCCTGTCACGGGGCCGACGATGTAGGTACATGCTCCCGCCCCAATGGTGGTCAGACTGACGGCGTCGCGGTAGCCCCAAAACAATGCGATGACTACGCCGCCGAGAAAGGAAAGAACGATCCCCAAAAAGAGCGATAATGCGCCTACCCAACCTGTGCGTCGGAGAACTGAAAAACTCGCCCCCATGGCGGTGGAAACAATGGCAAAATCGCGAAACATAGAACCGCCTAAGGTACCGAAACCCGAGAAGATTTTGACGTCAGCAATGCCCTTTTCCCCACCCGAATACACACCGCCAAAGTAAGCAATGACCAGACCGATTAGAATAGCGATGGCCGAAGCGGGAATTTTTCGGCGAGTGAGTTTGTCGGAGATAATGCCTGATAGGTAAATGATGATACCTACGACCAGAAAGGCAAAAATCAGCCCATTTTTTTCGAGAAACTTAGGAATGATTTCCATATTTAGTCGGGCTTGGTATTTTTGGAAAGTTTGGCCAACAGGGGAATGCACGCGAGGCAGATCAATACAGGGACGATTCCCGCCAAAATGGCAATGAAACCGCTGGAAACAGCCACTTTTACGTTTTGAATAGCCGACATCGCCACCACGATCGGAATGTATAGCTGATTCCAAAACAGAATACCGTTTTCGGTAGATTTATCAAAATCCCCTTTTTTATGGAGCCAATCGCTCAGAAAGATCAATAGCAGCATGGCAAAGCCTACACCGCCGACGTTGGCGTCCACGCCGATGAGTTTGCCGAGAAATTCACCAATAAGTTGGCCAATGATGTAGCAGAAGGCCAGAATGGCTACGCCGTAAATGATCATTTTTTTGAGGTTAAAGGTTTAGGAAAACGTCGGCAGGGATAACGTCGGCAGGGTTCCAAACCCTGCTGACGTTGGTAGATCAGAACATTTTCTTGATGTCGTTTTTGGTGACTTTTCCCATGGCGTTGCGGGGTAGTTCGTCGATGATCTTGTAGTGGCGCGGTACTTTGTAAGCAGGCATTCGTTCGCGCAGCCACTGGTTGAGCGCCTTGAGGTCGATTTCAGGGTCTTTGACCATCACCGCCGCTACCACTAATTCGCCCCACTCTTCATTGGGAATACCTACTACGCTGCAATCGCTGATAGCGGGATGCGTGCGCAATACTTCTTCAATTTCGAGTGCTGAGATTTTGTAACCTCCTGATTTGATGATGTCTATAGAATCGCGTCCCAGGATTCGGTAATAGCCTTTTTCCACCACGGCTACGTCGCCCGTTTTGAACCAACCATCGTCGGTGAAGGTCTTTTGGGTGGCTTCGGGGCGTTGCCAATATTCTAAAAATACGTTTTTACCCTTTACCTGAATCTCTCCGGGTTGCCCTGCTTTCACTACCTGATTGTTTTCATCGACCAAACGGACACGTACGCCCGGCAGGGGTTTTCCGATGTAGCCCGCTTTGCGCTCGCCGTGGTATGGATTGCTGATGCCCATGCCGATCTCGGTCATGCCGTAACGTTCCAAAAGCGTATGGCTGCTGATGATTTTCCATTTTTCCATAACCGATACAGGCAACGCTGCTGAGCCGGAAACCATCAACCGAAAGCGCGAAAGTGTGTCGGATATCTGTTGTTGTGCTTCTTGAGGCAACGTTTCCCAATAAGCAATGAGTTTAAAATAAATAGTGGGTACGGCCATGAACACGTTGATGTGCCCCTTAGCAAATGCCTCAAAGACTGCTTCGGCCGAAAAAAACGGCAGGAATTCGACCGTAGCACCCGACCATAACGCGCACGAAATCACGTTGATAATACCATGAACGTGGTGCAGCGGCAGCACACACAAAATGCGATCAGTGGCCGACCATTCCCACGATTTGACCAAGGTCGATACCTGCGCTTCGATGGTGCGGTGCGTCGTCACTACTCCTTTGGGTAGGTTGGTGGTTCCGCTGGTATACAGGATCATAGCGCGCCGGTCAGGAAGGATATTAGGCAGTTTTTTGGAAGATATTGACAAAGCATCGACGTCCGCCAACGAAATAAAACGAATGCCTTTCTGCGTTGCCAACGGTGCCAGGAGTTCGGCGTATTCAGGGCCTGCAACGATGATCTGCGCGTCGGTATCATCAATGACGTATTGCAACGATGGTAATGGATAGGTGATGCACAACGGCACTGCCACCCCGCCCGCGCGCCAAATGCCCCACTGCACCCGCACGTAGTCAAAGCCCGGCGAGACCATAAAGGCTACGCGAGTTTCGGCTAAATCGCCGGTTTGGTCAAGCAGGTACGAAGCAAATTCGTGCGAAGCTTCCAGCAAATTTCTGTAGGTATAGACCTGATTGCCGGAGACAATGGCTTGATTTTCCTGATTTTTGGAGGCGTTTTTAACTAACTGAAGCATAAGAAATAAAGGAAAAGTTAAAACTATCCCAAAAGCAGCATTCTACCAAAAATCGGCCTTGCTTCCCTGATAATTTCTCTCGCCATTCATCCAAATCCCCTCCTTTGGGTGAACGACCCGATGTGGGCTGTAGCTTAGTTTTGGTGTATCAAACATCAACTCACTCAGCCATGTTTAAAAATCTACCAATTCTCTTTGTTCTGTGTTTGTTTTTTCATTCGGTCGGTGCCCAAACCATTAAAGGGCAGGTGAACGATGAAGCCGGAAAGTCTCTTGAATTTGCCAACGTGACGCTCCATCGGGCGATTGATTCGGTATTTGTTAAAGCATCGCTTAGTGATAATCAGGGACAGTTTGAGTTTGAAAATGTGGCATTCGGGCAATTCTTCGTGCGGGTAACGCAGGTTGGTTATCAACGCTTTTCGAGTCCTGCGTTTGTCATTAATACCGAAAATCCTACCATCAATCTTCGTTCTGTTTCGTTAATGCAGGATGCAAAAAACCTGAACGAAGTGGTTGTACGGGCACAAAAGCCGTTTTTGGAGCGCAAGTTGGATCGCCTCATCGTCAATGTAGAAGGCAGCATTGTGAGCACCGGAACGTCGATTTTAGAAGTATTGGAGCGCTCGCCGGGCGTGGTGGTCAATCAGGAAAGTTCCATCAACCTTAAAGGAAAGCAGGGAGTGATTGTGATGATCGACGGAAAGCCCACCCCGCTGTCGGGCGCTGATCTGATCAATTACCTTAAAGGCATACCTTCGGCAAATATCGAGCGCATTGAGATCGTCACGAATCCTTCGGCCAAATACGACGCAGCCGGCAATGCGGGCATTATCGACATTAAATTTAAAAAAGACCAACGCGAAGGCTTCAACGGCAATTACAGCCTCAGTTATGGTCAGGGGCGTTATCGCAAACCAACGGCGAGTGCCAACCTGAACTTTCGAAAAAAGAAATGGAATTTCTTCGGAAATTATTCCATTTCGATGCCCAAAGGTTTTACCATGTTTTACATCAATCGGAAATTTTTCGGAGAAAACAGAGCCTTGACGTCGGTTTTTGATCAAACATCGCTCATCAAAATGCCCATGCAAAGCCACAACGCCAAAGTGGGAGCCGACTATTACCTTTCCAAAAAAACGGTGGTGGGCGTGATGCTCAATGCCAATTGGTTTGGACTCAAGCGCGATGGCTTTACCAATTCACTTATCAGCGAACCCAACGGCGCACTACGCTCTACCGCCGAAACGGATAATCAATTGTCCGAAAAACGCTTTAACGGCTTTGCCAATGTTAACCTCAAACATACGTTCGATGACAAAGGCAAAGAACTGACCGTCGATGCAGATTATGGTCGTTTTGGAGCCTCCACGAAACAGGATTTTGTGACGAATTATTTCAATGCGGCTAAAGCCCCGCTCAATTCGGAAGCCTTGCGGACCGATCAAAGCGGCAACATCGACGTTCGCTCCGTCAAAGCCGATTACCTGCACCCGTTGGGCAAAGGTGAAAAGTTTGAAGCCGGACTGAAAAGCAGCTTGGTTAAAACCGATAATGACATTCAATTTTTTGACGTATTGCCTTCCGGCGAGCAATTGGACACTAAACGCTCCAATCATTTTATCTATTCCGAGAATGTGAATGCCGCTTACGTCAATTACGCCAAAGAATTCAAAAAGACTGATTTTCAGGCAGGATTACGAATGGAACACACCGTGACGCATGGGGAACAGGTAACGACGGGTGAGAAATTCTCACGAAACTATATCTATCTGTTTCCGAGTGTTTTTGCCAATCATAAATTTGACAAAAACAATCAGCTTTCGGTGTCGTACAGTCGGCGCATCGACCGCCCCAATTATCGGCAATTGAATCCGTTTCGCATTTTCGTAGATCCGTTTACTTACGTCGTGGGCGATCCCAAACTAAAGCCTGTGTTGACCAATTCGTTTGAGGTAAACCACACTTTCAAAGAAAAATATGTAACGACGCTCAGCTATGCCCAAAGCAAAGAAGTCATCACCGACATTTTCGCACAAGACGATGCCACCAAGATTTCCTACCAAATTCCCGCCAACCTGCAAAATTTTGACCAAGTCAATTTAGGTCTGACGATTCCTGTGACGGTCAAAAAATGGCTGAATTCGAGTATCATCGGAAGTGTGTATTGGAACAAATATACCAGTCCGTTGCAGGGCGGCAACTTGGTGAATGAATACACGGCGTGGGATGTACGCGTCAATAATTCCTTTATTTTGGGCAACAAAGGCTGGTCGGCCGAAATGAACGGTTTCTATCAATCACGCAATGCGTGGGGGCTTTTCATCATCAAAAATTTGGGACAGGCCTCGGTCGGGCTTCAAAAAGTCTCCAAAGATCGCAAATCCACCTTCAAACTGGCCATGAGCGATCTGTTTTACACCAATCACATTGCGGTCGTGGTCAATTACCAAAACATGGATTTTTTTACTGACCGTCGTTGGGATTCACGCGTAGTTACGTTTTCCTTTACGCGCCGTTTCGGCAGTAACACCGTCGCCCAAGCCCGCCGCCGCAATACGGGCGTGGAGGATGAGAAGAGGAGGGCGAATTGAAAATGACTATATGCTTCCCTACAGCACCATTTTTTGGCACTGTAGGGAAGCATGTGGCTAGATACTAATCCATATATGTGATTCTTGAATCCATTCATGTAGACTCTCAGCATTGTGCTCTCCTATTTTCCAAGTGTATTCTGGGAAAAATTCAGAGAGTTTATAAAGATTGCCGTCTTTATACCTTCTAAAAATAGATTGTATGAAATTGGTCTTTTTGACATATACAGAATTTTTTGTTTTATTATTTACAAAAGGCAAATCTTCAAATGGCTGCCAGCGACCATTTATTAATTCAAGAAAATAGAGTCTTTCTTTATTCTCATCATATCTAAATGCTAACCTATCGAAAGGGCTAAGACCTTTACGAGTAATACCTATATTTCCTTTAACTCTATTGATATGAACCCCGATTAAAGTATTGCCTGCCTCAAAACTTTTAATAATCTCATATTTTACCCATCTGCGTTCGTGAGTGTTTTGCCCAATTAATACCACTGTCGCATCTGCATCTATTAAGCTAGAACTGTCAATTCTTACCTTTATTTGAGAGGCATTTTTTGCTTTAAATTCTTCCCAAATTGATTGGTCAGATAATAGACCTTGGTAACATTTAATCTTTGAAGTATTACGAATTATGTTGGCTTTAAAATTTCCAACATCTTCATAATGAAATGAGTAAAAAACTTTGAAACTTTCCATAATCAATATAATCTTATTTTCCTGCTTTTTTAGCGGCCTCTTCAATCCATCTTCCCAGATTATTATATCCATCATTATCTACCCAATCATAAGTAGGATAGTTTATACTGAAATAAACTGAGTTGCCTTGTGTATCTTTCCCAATTTCGCCAAAATGATTGCTTCCTTTTAATGATTGATTGCCATTTTTATCTCTTATTTTATTCACATAAATACCAATCAAACCGTTTCCACGAATATAACTTTTTTGTAATTCGTACTTTATATAGTCCCTATTACTGGTGTCAGATCCTATTAAGACAACGGTAACAGTTGTTCCATAAAGTTGATCATCGATCCACCTTTTTATAGATATATCACCGCCTTTTTTTACTTCCTCAAAGGCAGCAGCATCTATAAAACCAGCATCTTGTGTATTAGGTTTAGTAATCCAACTATTTCTTACAATATTTGCTCTCCATACGTCATTTTCATAATGGAAGCTGAAAAAAGTCTTTCTTGCCATATGTTATTTTTTTAATGATTTTAAAATTTTAAATAAATGTGCTAAAATGTCATTTAATGCCAATCCTGAATCCCCCAATTTTTCAAACTCAACTTTTAGATGCTGATGTTTTGGATAAAATGTTTCAAAATTATCAACTACTTCCTTCCATAGCTCATGCGCCATATAACCCGTTATACCTATTGGGATTAAATGGCATCCTTGTGATTTGGCAATCTCAAACTCTTTTTTAACACCATCTGCAGGCTCTATTTCGCTTGTTTCCTCTTTTAGTTTATTACCAAATATAAAAATAGCTATTCCTGTTTGACTAATCATTTTTTGTCTATACTCATGCCAAAGCTCTTCTTTGGTTTTGTCACCTGTTTCAAATTGAGGAAAGGGTCTAAGTACTAATTGACTTTCTGAATGTTTACCTGTTTTATCGTAAATTGCGTCTAATGCTCCATTAATAATGGCACTGCCAACTCCCCAGCCAAAACCGTTAACAATTCTAAATTTTTCTTCAATAATATGCTTACTTAATTTATGTATAAAGCCTTGTGCAGTATTTTTATCTATACTTCCATATATTTCAGCACTTCCGGAAATAAATACAGATGTAGTTTTAAAAGATGTTTCTATTTGTCTTAAAATTTCTGTAATATCATCATAGTCATCAACTAAAAGAGCTTCAATATGATATCTCTTAAGTTCTTGAATTTGTAGTTCTTGTTTCCTTTTTTTATATTTATAATTTGCTTCATCTTCAGGGGTATTACCAAAATCATTCATGCTAATACGCTTCATTGTACAATAATGAGTTCGCAAATTTTCTTTTTGCTCAAATCTTACTCGACTTAAAATATAATCAAGATTTGGGTCTTCAAAACTAAACCCTATAAATAAAAATGTTTTTTGTACTAAATCTCCTTTTAAGGCTGTAATGAATGGTGAATGGGTTGAATGATATATCTCATATTGCTCCTTTGTCAAAATTGCATTAGCCGGATCTTGTGCATCACCATGCATTTTAAAAACAGTTGCATGGCTACCAAATACATTCTGATTTAAATCGCTTACCTGTTTTTTTATTGCAATTTTTTTTCTTTGTTCTTTTAGAGAGTTTTCAATGAGGCTATCATAATTAGTAGTCCAATAAGTAGAAATAGGTAGTCGAGCCAAAATTTTATGATTTTCTCCACCTTCAATATCTTCTGAAAATTCATTTAAAATCGTCTCATGCAATTTTTGTTTGCTCTGTTTATGGTTTACATGAAACTGTGCTAATGAAACTAAATCATTTTCTTTGTCGATTTCTAAATCTAGTTCTTCAGCAATATCTCTAAGCAGTTGCTTCCAGTCTACAAAACCACGACTTTTTGACATACCTGCGCCAGCAAAAATGGCTACATTATCATCATGTAGGTTTTTTGCAAACTCTTTGATAAATGTTTGTATTTGAGTACTAAATTTTGTTTTCATGGGCGATAATAAGGATTTGTGCCACTCATCCATCCTTCATAAACGACATAATTAACAGCCGATTGACGCACCCATATTCTACTCTTTTTCGTAGTATCGTTTTCAATTGTTATATAATAGTATAATCCCAGATATTCTGCCCCTTTAAAAGAATTCTCTCTATTTTGAGAAATAGGTAAAATTGCTACTTTCCCATTCTTTATTCCGTCAAAATATCCGCACTCCCATGGCATCCATTTGGATTGGCCTGAATTTGTTGAAAAGGCATAAAATAAAGAGTTACAATTCTGCATACGTTTTTGCAAAAGTTCTGCCGTTTCTTTGGTTACATTGTTGCGATTCATTTGTGGGTCTTCAATCCAATCTATATAAACAGAATAGCCCATGTCTTCCAAAATAAGTTTAGTGCCTGCAACTAATTCTTTATCCTTTGTACTATGCGATAAAAAAATATCATAAGTCCCTGATTGTCCTTTTAATGACTGCTGTTCATTAAAGGATTTTTCTAAAATTTCCGACGCTTTTCGTGATTCGGTTACAATACCACTTAAACCACCTACTTTCTCTTGTGATAAGCGACTCCTTACTTCTTGTTCTGTTAATAGCATATTTATGTTTTTTTATATTATAAGTATAAGGGCTTGCTCCAAAGCCCTTATATAATTATTTTTCTTTTCTTACACCTTTGAAGGGTGTACCATCTTCTTTTACATCAATAAAACGCCCTGTTTCTGTGTCACGCTTTACCCATTGATCTGTTTTTGGATTATGCGTTTGTGAACGCTCGCGAACAGCGCCGTGGCGCCCGCCTCCTTTTTCTCCATTCGTAGCCATAACTAAAAAAATTAGAAGTTAATAATTAATTTAAAATTGGAGCGATAAGAAGGTCGGTACGGCATTTATGTAGAAGCAAGAAGCAAAGAGTACAAAAAGTGTAGCTTGACATATCAAGAACTTTTTTTAATTTTGCGGCGTTTTCAAACAAAAAGCATACATGGAAAGGGTGGGTAAGCCCCTCCACTAACCTGTTTATCGCTGGAAATTCTCGAAAATGCTCTTCAATGTTTGGCGACGGCGAGAGCATTTTCTTTTTTTACCCAGCTTAAGGTATGTTTAATAAATATGTAAAAAATGTCAGTTATTGGTCATGTTTCTTCGTTTAAGCATATAGCACTCCTTAACAAATAAAGGTTCAATTTAGATGCCACGTCCATTTTTTGTGACAATATGTCATGAGATGCTGATTTTATGTCGTTTTTTTCTGCCATTTTTCAAGAATTGTCTGGCACTCTGCCAAAGGTACCCACAAGTTAATACTCATCAATTCACGAAGTTTGTTTGAAGCGATTTGGGGTGTAAGAACCTCTTTATACACCAATTGCTCAAATACCCACAGAATCCCATGCACTTCAAATCCTTGCTGTTGCGCTTCTTTTCGGAGGCGATTATCTCCCGTTAGAATCATACAATTCTGCAATTCTCGAGCGTAGAAATACACCGATAAATCCTCTCGTGATAGCTTGCGAGACTGTGTCGATATACTAGCTAAGCCCTCAATTTCAGACTGAGTCAAATGTCTTACCGAAAGGCGTTCGGTTGTTAAAAAGGGAAGGAGCAACTTTTGTTGCTCTTCTTCCAATTCA
Source organism: Runella sp. (assembly GCF_965279615.1). Lineage (NCBI taxonomy): Bacteria > Pseudomonadati > Bacteroidota > Cytophagia > Cytophagales > Spirosomataceae > Runella > Runella sp. The sequence continues at coordinate 5,245,602 of NZ_OZ257252.1, forward strand.
TTCAAAATCAGTTGCGTGGTATGAAATTCCAACGGTAACTCAAAGAATCTTTCCACTAAGTCAATCTCACATAAATCGATGAATAAGTTGGCATCATTTACAGCAATCCGATTACATGGTGTCTCTAAATCGGACACCTCCGGATTGTCTTTGTTCATGCTTTTATATTATTCGTTCCCGCTAAAGTTCGCCTAAATTCTGTTAATGTCTGATTACCCAAACTTGCGGCTTTACTTAAAGAAATAACCTCTTCAATAGCAGCACGATAGAGTAGTTGAGAAAAACGCATCGCTTTTTCAACGCCTTTGTAAATGCCGGGTTCTTTTTTGCGGTATCCTACTTTGGTCATCCATATCATAAATCCCTTATAAGTAGCGTCGGTGATGATGTCGAGGTCACGAAGACGAATGAGTGTTGCCTGAATTGAAATGCCATAATATGCTTTTACCTGCAAGAGTTCAGCCAAGGCAATTTTTTTTCGCTTGTTCGAAAATACCTCTATCACACTTTGACGTGGAAACAATAAAGCTGCTGCAAATCGGTGGCAAAATCGCTCTGTATCTACGTTTTCAGCAAAAGTCAGTAAAATATGTGCTAACTCGTGAATCGCTGTAAAGCGTTTGCGTACATCATCATCGTTTTGATTGATGACCACTACCAAACTTCCATTAGCATTGGCGCAAAGACCTTGAAACGATTCAGAAGCGTCGATTTCCAGTACTTTAATGCCTTTTTCTTCCAGCATTTCAATGACACTGGGAATAGGTTTCATTCCTAATTGCCACTTTTGACGGATAAGCTCAGCCATATCCTCAATATCATTTTGAGTATGGATAATGACGTTTTCAAGCGGACTTTCAAAGATAAGTTGAGCATCTACTAAATTCTCAAGCTCAAAATAACGCTCTAATACATCTTTTGCTTTTTCATGAATGGCTGTCTCTTCCGCTTTGGTAAGCTTTTGTTTTTTGCGGTACTCTATTTTTTCGAGCGTAACAGTTGCTGCAATATCACGGTAAAAATAATCCAAACGTACCCCGAGTGCCTTAGCCAATAATAGGAGCGTATCGGATTCGGGCTTTGCTTTACCTTGCTCAAACTGATGAATGGCTTGCCGACTAACGGCATTGCCCATACGGTCAGAAAGCTCCTGCAAAGACAGCCCCGACATACGACGGGCAGCAGCTAATCTTTCTGATAACTCGGAGTTCATAATAGTTTATTTGTTTACTTGACAAAATTGAATAAAAATAATCAAAATGTCAAGTAAATAAAAGTACGAATAGTATCAACTTATCGTTTTGCCGAAAGTTTGAGGCTGAAGCTTAATGAATTTAAGTTCATGCACAATATCGCTGGCAACACCGCCGCAATACAGGTATAGAAGATGAAAAAGAGAAGAGTGAATTAAGATTTGCCTATAAAATCAAACAAAATTCCCTCAAATTTGCCTATTAAATCAAACAAATAACTTCCGAATTTACCTATTAAATCGAACAAAGATATATCTTGGAATTAGGCAATATTTAGGTGTACTTAGCTCATTCATAGATATTTAAAAAGTAAAACCCTCCCAAGGCTCAATTCTTTGGAAGGGTTTTGTATGTCAGTACTTCTTCAACTATTTACTTCCCTTTCTCCAAACGATCTGCCAAAAGCTTAATGAAATAGCCTCCCACGACCGAGCGGGCTTGAAAACCGACCTGTTTGGCATTGGTGGTTTCGTGCCAATCGTTGAGTGGTACGCGCGAGGGCGTTTCGTTGGCAAACTTCCAAATGGGATCAATAAATGCTTTGAAGTCTTTCTCTGAATCGGCCATGGTGGCACTCCAAATGATCCAGTCAGACTTGGTGTACGTCTTGCGACTGTCGAGCGGAAGGCCGTAGGTTTGTTGCTTTTTGAGGTAAAACGCAATTTCCTTCTGCGCTACTTCTTTCGGAAATACGTTCAGACCGAGCAATCTATCCCAAACGATATTGTATTTCTGGCTCCAACTTCCCGCTGTTTTGTCGAACGTAAGGGCATAGTGGTCGCCGTCGGCGTCTATTTCCATCCATCGACGAGCCATAGTACGCGCCAACGTGAAATGCTCATCAGCCAGTTTCTGTTCGCCCAATTGTGTAGCCATTTGGGCATAACACGCAATACCCATGATCGCCTTGGCTGATAAGTTGGCGTTACGTGCCAAATGCCCCGCAAAATCGTCGGTACATAATTGATTGGCCGGGTCGAAGCCGTCGCGTTTCAAAAACTCCACCCACTTGGTGAGCATCGGCCAGTGTTCGCGGGCAAAACTTGGATTTCCGTCCATTTTTACCGACGCTGCCGTCAGGATCATCATGTTTCCGGCTTCTTCTACGGGCATGTCTTCGCCGTAGGTTTGGCCGTTGGCGAGCGGATAGGTGCCTATGTCGTGGGCAGGAAAGTCTTTTTTCCATCGTCCTGATTCGCTGTAATCAAAAATGAAGCGAAGCAAGCCTTTGGCCAATTCGTTGTTGTACAAAAGAAACATCGGCGCCGACGGATAGGTTACATCCACCGTACCGATGGAACCGTTGGAGAAATTTTCTTTCGACAAAAAGAAAACCTCACCCTTCGGCCCGGCCACTATTTTGTGGGCAGCGATGGCTTGCCGATAGGCCAGTTGACACAAGTCTGCGTAGGCTTTTCCACCTGATCTTGTGGCCTCGTCGTGAAGTTGTTTGTCAAAGGCTGTGCTTTTTTGGCGCAAACGCGCATAATCTCCTTCGGCGGTTTGCAGGGTTTTGACCATCGTCGTCGCAGGGTCACGACGCCACCAACCTCGGAGGTTTTGTCCAAAATACTGCACCGAATACAGGTCGTCATAACCCAACAAAATGTGTTTGGTTGTCGTTGAGCCTGATACATTGCCAAAATTTAACACCGTTGCCACCGCCAAGTCACCTGCCACTCCTGATGTACTCGCTGCCAAAGCAGGAAGTTGTCCTTTGGTTTTGAACTCATTCTTTAAGTTATCGGGATTGCCGGTAACGATGCGGCTGCCGGCTTCGGGCACGGCCAAATACGCATAACCCCAATCAATGCGAATGTTGTCGCCTTTCTTTCCTAATACAGGTTGCTCTTTGGTGCCGAACGATGCGTACACCAAATTGCCTTCCGTCTTGGTTGTTGCCACTACTTCCTGCGAAGGAACATTGGTCGCTATCTGTGCCGATTCTCCGAAATACACCTGTACTGAGTGCGATTTGTTATCCAATGAACGCGTTGAGAAAGTAACATAGCTCACGGGGCGAGCGGCCACTTCCAACTCGTCCAACAACAAAGGCGACAGAAAATTAACGTCCAATTCTACCGGTCCGGCCGTAAATACATATTGCGTTTGGGTGGCGGTTACGTTGGCTTTGGTTTGAGTCGCGGTTACTGCTTGGGCAGTAGGAACAACGCTTACAATACCGACGTCTACAAATGACTCACCTACAGGGCTAATGCAATGAATGGCCAACACATTACGTCCTTTGCGCAGTGCTTTTTGAGCGTCCGACGAAAGCGGAGAATAGATGTATTCTCCGGCGCAACACGGTTTAGCAAAAATGCGTGTACCGTTGAGATACACCACTAAGTCGTCGTCATTGACGAGTGTCAGCAATAGCTTTGCAGGGTCGATTTTGCCGTCATAATTGAACTCACGGCGAATAAAAATCCCGTCTTTGTCGATTTGACCGTTACGGAAAGGAGAACGCGCTGCGGGAGAATCGCCAAAAGGTCCGGAACCTTTTTTCCAACCTTGCGGCACAAAATCAGGCTGTTCCCAACCTTCTGCGGGCTTGACTGCGGTATACAACGCCTCATAAGGTTTGGTTTCGCCGGTTGGCAATAACGCTTGATACACTGTAGGCGGTGCCCCTAAAAATTGATAGGCTTTTCCGTCCACGCGCACGATACCTTCCAAAGAATGTGGTCGTCCGGTCCAATGCCGCGTGGGGCCTTCGGTCAGTTGGTCCGTAGTACTCCAGATGCTGAAATACGGGTCGTGAGTAATGAGCGGATATGCCGGCGGTCGTAACGACTGCGCAAATGAGGATGTCAGCGACAGGCACAGGCTTAAGACAAGCCACGAAATCGTTGATTTAGAGGAAGACATAAAAGAGTTTTGTGAGTGAGTGATAGGAGACCGATAGCTGCTCGTTATTTTTTTCCGGTCAATGTTTTGATGGTTTTAACTTCATCTTCACTGAAAGGCGTACCGTCTTTTCTGAAAATATCGTGAAACCAAAGTTCCGGCTCTTTGCCGCTGGCAATAGGAGTGTCCCAGGCAAAAATGGTGTTGGTTTTTCCTGACACAAATCCCCAGTTAATGGCACCGATATTTTCCTGTTTCAGCATAGGCATGATGGTTTGAAACAGGCTTCCGTTTCTGCGAGCCATGTATTCTGTACAGATAAGCGGACGGTTGTATTTTCGGTAGTCCTGAATCACTTCCCGGTGTTTATCAATGTACCCGTAATGATGATAAGTAATAACGTCGGAATTTTCCAACTGAAATTTATTCAACTCCGTAAATTTTTCTCCCCAACTCCACACGCCGGCACTGATTGGCTGTGAAGGGTTTACGGCTTTGGCCCATACAAAAACGGCTTTCAACAAGGGCAGACTTTTGCTGAAGTATTGATTATTGCCGGGTTCATTGTAAAGATCCCAAAGCAGAATCCGATCATCGTTTTTGAAGGTTGTCATTACGTCCTTCACGTACGCTTCCAATACACCCAAGCTGTCGGGATGGTTGAGTATCATCGTGCCGGGATCGCGCACCCAGCCGCTGTTGTGGACGCCGGGTTTGGGGTCAGGTTGTTTGCCGGGGTGGTATTCGTCGTTCCAGCAATCGTCAAAAAAGACAAAAATAGTCTTGATGCCGTGTTTGCTCGAAATTTGAAGATAGTTGTCCAAACGCTTTTTAAAACCTGCTTTATCGGACGTCCAGGCAACGTGGTGCAGGTACACCCGCATGGCATTCAGGCCCAGTTGCTCGGCCCAACCTAATTCCTTATCAATGGTTTGCGGATCGAAGGTGGCGGCCTGAAACATTTCCAATTGATTGATCGCCGTAGCGGGCTGATAATTACAGCCCCGAATCCAACCTTGTTTTTTATACCACTCATTGGCTTGGTCAGCTGTCCAGCGTGGTTGGGCCTGAAGGCCGGTTACTATACATAAAAAGAAAAGCGTACCGGTTACGAATTGTTTCATAGAGATAATAAATTGTGAATTGGTAAAACTACTATCATGGACTCAAAATAAAGCATTCAGGTCAATAAATCCCTCCATTGAGGTGCTGCCAATTTTAATAACCTGTACAGATTACCTCTATAAGCCTCGGAAAACGACTTTATCCCTAAATCCAACCCCGTTTTTTTAGCATTTACTTTTAACAGTCGGTAACGTTCGCCGATAAAAACCATACAGGTCGACTGTTTTAAAGCGTTTTTCTTTTGTACCATTTATCCAAATCACCCCCTTTGGGTGAAAGTCATGATACAGACTGTAGTGTAGTTTTGGACTGTTAAAAGTCAACAAATTGCTCTTACAGCCATGTATCAAAAATTACCCCTTATTTTTCTTCTCAGTTTTCTCATTCATTCGGTGAAATCTCAAACTGTGACGGGCCAAATCAATGATGAGTCTGCAAAGTCTGTTCAATTCGCTAACGTTACATTGCACCGCGCGGCGGATTCTGTGTTTGTAAAAGCCGCACTGAGCGACGAACAGGGTCGCTTTACGTTGGAAAATGTGGCGATGGGGCGGTTTTTTGTGCGGGTAACGCAAGTCGGTTATCAACGATTTTCAAGCCCTGCATTTGTATTGAACACCGAAACCCCTAACGTCAACCTGCGCAGTATCCAACTGATCCAAGATGCCAAGAACCTCAATGAAGTAACCGTACGAACAACCAAGCCGTTCATCGAAAGGCAATTGGATAAAACCATTGTAAACGTAGAAAACAGCATCGTGAGCGCGGGAAGCAATGCCCTTGAAGTACTCGAACGCTCGCCCGGCGTGGTGGTGGACCAAAACGACAACATCAGTCTAAAAGGCAAACAAGGAGTGATGGTGATGATCAATGGCAAACCTTCGATCATTGCGAGTCAGGATTTGGCTAATTATCTGCGCGGATTGCCGGCCAATACTTTGGAAAAAATCGAGATCATCACCAATCCATCGGCCAAATACGATGCCGCCGGCAATGCCGGCATTTTGAATTTGGTCATGAAAAAAGATCAACGTTTGGGTACCAACGGTACTATTAATCTTAGTTACGGGCAGGGTGTTTATGCCAAAACATCGGAAGGAATTACGTTTAACCATCGTAACAAAAAACTGAACCTATTCGGCAACTACAATTTCGCCTACCGCAAAGCCTTCAGTCACTTGGTATTGGATAGGAGATTTTACAAAGATGGCATTTTAGACGGTGTTTTCGACCAAGACAATTACATTACATTTCCCTTCAAAAATCATACAGGACGTTTGGGAGCCGATTATGCTGTTTCCAAAAAAACGTTGATAGGCGCAGTAATCAGTGGCCTTTCCAATCGCTTCAACCCCACGGGCGATACCCGTACCGGGGTACTGAATCAGGACTTACAATTGGTGCGGTACGATTTGAACAGCAATCGCTCAAAAGAAAACTGGTTTAATTTTGCCATAAATACTAACCTCAAACATACCTTCGATTCCACCGGCCGCGAGTTGACCGTCGATCTTGACTACGCGCATTACGGCAACCGCACCGATCAGCGTTTTACGACTGAATATGTGGATACGAAAGGAAATCAATTGCTGCCAACCTATGTGTTGTTGGGCGATGTGTTGGGAAAACTGGATATAAAGTCCCTAAAAGCCGATTATGTGCATCCGTTGCCTAAAAAAGCAAAAGTTGAGGCAGGCCTCAAAAGCAGTTTTGTGCGTGCTGATAATGACCTGAAATACTATATTGGCGGCAACGAAAAACCCGTTTTTGATCCTTCACAAAGCAATCATTTTATTTACGACGAAAACATCAACGCGGCCTACGTCAACTACGCAAAGCAGTTTGATAAAGTCAATTTTCAGTTGGGTCTGCGCATGGAGCAAAACAACATCAAAGGAAATCAATTGGCTACCAACATCACCTTCGACAGTACCTATACCCGACTGTTTCCGAGTGCTTTTCTTAACTATAAATTCTCCAGGAAGCACGAATGGAGTTTTTCGGTCAGCCGTCGTTTAGATCGTCCGAGTTATCGACAGCTCAATCCTTTTAAGTTTTATATCAACAACAGCACTTACAGCGAAGGAAATCCCTACTTGCAACCGCAGTTTACGTACTCGTTTGAAATAGCGCATCATTATAACCAACAGATTACGACTACATTCTCGTACAGCCAAACCGTCAATAACATCACGGAAGTGATCATGCCGTTGGAAGGGCAAGACAAAGTAACGGTGCAAACCAATCGAAATCTCACGGAATTTCAGTTTTGGGGTATCAACATTTCGGCATCAACACAAGTCACAAAATGGTGGAACAGCGTCAACAATATCAACACGTATTACAGCACATACAAAGGCAATGTAGCCAATACACCTTTACGCAATGGCAATGCGAATATTAACATCAACAGCAACAACAGTTTTGTGTTGGGCAAAAAAGGCTACGTGGCCGAGCTAAGTGTCATCTATCGGGCGCGTGAAATTTATGGTTTTATGGATGTGCAGCCTACGGGTCAAGTGTCATTGGGTATTCAAAAGACATTTTGGGATCGGAAAGCCACCCTCAAGCTCAACGGAACCGATCTGTTTTACACAAGCATTGGCCGTGCCACGGTCACGTTTAAAGACTATGTAGAAAAATTTCGGGTAAATCGCGAAACGCGCGTGGCAACGTTGTCATTCTCCTACCGGTTTGGCAACAATAAAGTACAGGCCGGGCGTCGTCGCAGCAGCGGCGTAGAAGAAGAAAAGCAAAGAGCAGGCAACAGCTAAACTTGTGGTACGGACCGCCGGTCCGTAAAATAACAGCGAAATAACACGAGGATTTGAGAATCCTCATCGTCGGGTTTGAGAACCCGACAGCACTTAACAAAACGAAGATCAACTAAAATAAAGCCGATAAAAAATGAAAAGACTGTTTTGGATACTGCTCATTACTGTATGTGGATTTGATATACATGCTCAACCGCCGCAACGGAAAGCCATCATGGGAATGCAGGGCAAAGAATCAACCGATGGAATTCTGGTAGACAGCGTGTGGGCCACCGGCACTTTTGCCGCAGCCAAGATTCGTAAGGGCGATAAGGTTATTTCAGTCAATGGTCAAAATACCCCAAAAATGGCGGAGTACAACGCTGTTGTTTCCACTATTCGATCAGATCAAAAGGTGACATTTGCGTTTGTACGGGATGGGAAAACCGGTAATGCTACTGCCACAGCCATCATGCGTCCCTTTGAACAGTCGGATATTGCAGATATAAACTACGATTGGGTTAAATTCAAAAACGGCTATTTACGTACCATTACGCGCATACCGAAAGGCAAAACCAACGTTCCCGCTATTTTGCTGATTCCGGGCTACGGTTGCGGCTCTATTGAAAACTATGCCTCAAGTTATAACGGAAAACTGATGAACGAATGGCTCAAAAATGGCTTTGCCGTCGTGACCATTGAAAAGTCCGGTATGGGCGATAGTTACGGCTGTGCGCCCTGTACCGAAGTGGATCTGGTAACCGACATTGAGAGTTTTGACGCGGGCTACAGATACATGGAACAGTTGCCGAATGTGGACAAGAGCCGCCTGTATATCTGGGGGCATTCTATGGGCGGAACCATTGCCCCCGAAGTGGCCAAACTGCATAACCCTAAAGGTGTCATCGTTTTTGCCTGTGTATTCAGACCCTGGAGTGAGTTTTTGTTGGAAATGCACCGCGTGCAAAAACCGTTATTGGAAGGTTTGAACTACCAACAAACCGAAGCCTTCACACGAATGATTCAGAAAATCTATTTTGAGTTTTTTATCCTGAAAAAATCACCGGCCGAGCTCTATCAAAATACTGAATATAAGTCGTTGGTAGCAAGTGAGTTGGGGTATAAAGAAAATTGGAACAACAACATGTGGGGAAGACATTGGCGTTTTTGGCAGCAGTTGGATTCGTTGAATTTGGCCGAAAGTTGGCAAAAAGTAAATTGCCCCGTATTAGTGTTGCACGGCGGCGCTGATTATGAGCAATGTTCTTTGGTAGAGCCATTAATGATTCAGAAGACGGTGAACGAAAAACATCCCAACGCGGCCACGTGGGTCACGATTCCTGATCTTGACCATTTTATGATGCGCAGTAAAGACTGGACGGAAGCCGCCAAAAACTTTAAAGAACAGCAATACATGAAAGGAAATTTTAACCTTAAAATCGCCGAAGAAACGGTTAAATGGCTTAAAGCCATTGATCAATGACTGTAAAATAAAACGACTATGAACAGATTTTACGTTTTGCTCTTCGCATTGTCCTGCTTTGCCGTTTCGTCATTTGCACAAACTGATAAAGAACAGGTGACAAGCGCCGTGGGCGATTATGTTGATGCTTTTTACTACGGAGATACGGCCAGGATTCACCGCAGTATTTCGCCTAACGTGGTTAAATACGGTTATTTCAAACCCAAGAACAAAACCGCTTACGAAGGCGAACCCATGTCGTTCAGAGAAATGGTCGATTATGCCGCACGAGTGCATAAAAAAGGCCTAAGCCCAAACGTTGACAAGTTTCCCAAAAAGATCGAAGTATTTGATGTACAGGACCAAACTGCCGCTGCAAAGTTGACGGCTTGGTGGGGTACTGATTATATCTTATTGGCAAAAATCGACAACAAATGGATGATCACGCAGGTACTGTGGCAATCTCCTCCGCCCAAAAATCCGTAGGCTTTAACCCCTATCCCGCGCGGCGGTCCGACCCTGTAAGGGAAAGGGAGCCTGAAAAGTCCCTCCCTAAGAGGGGATTTAGGGTGAGGTTCAACTTTGCAAACCAATTCAGTCACCTGTTAACAGCCTTTTTTTATAAATTTAATGCAACGCTCTTCCCTTTACGATGCCGCCGCGCGCATCGTCTATTCCGTGTTGAACAATGAATGCAAGAGGGTCGATTTCGGCAATGGCATCGCGCAAACGACTTACTTCCAGGCGAGTAACAACGGAATATAGAACTTTTGTTTCCTCTGTCTGAACGCCTCGTTTACCAAACCCTTTTTCGCTGTTTAGTACCGTTACGCCTTTGTGCAACTTATCCGTGATCAATTCCCTGATCTGTTCGTGATGGTCTGACACGATCCAGATAGCGGTATATTCTTCAATCCCATGAATCAGAAAATCAACGGTTTTGGAAGCCGTAAAATAAGTCAACATGGAATAAAGGGCAATATCCACGCCCAGAAAATAGGCTGCCGCCGCAAAAATAAAAATGTTCATTCCCAGAATAACATCGCCTACTCGAACGCCCGAATTGCGGCGACTTACCAACAACGCGGCTACCTCTGTACCATCCAAAACAGCCCCGCCCCGCATAGCTAATCCAATGCCGGCACCAATAAAAAAGCCCCCGAAAACCGACGTCAGCAGTAGGTCCGGGGTGACATCAGGAAATTCGACAAGGGCTAAACAGAGAGCCAAACCCGTAATGGCGGCAGTACTTTTGAAGGCAAACGCGCGGCCAATTTGCTTATATCCCATAATAATGAACGGGAAATTAATGATGGGAATAAGCAAGGATAATGGAATGTGAAATATAGAAGCTATCAACATAGAGATTCCTGTAACGCCTCCGTCGATAAAATGGCTCGAAAGTAAAAAACCTTTAAGGCCCAGCCCGGCGCTGAAAATCCCGGCGGTAATTAGTACTGCATCTTTTGCTAATGAACGTTTTGTGATACCCTGCATACTGTTAATAGTAAAAATTAAAGAGTGGCTATTATCGTTTTTAACGCGGGACCGAAAATATCGTTTCCCAATCCCTCAAAATGAGGTATTTTTTTTCAAGTCATACGATCTACATTTGTGAAAACCAACCCTTTGTTTTAGCCATGCAACGCCGCCAATTTCTCGCCCAATCTTCGCTTGCTGCGGGGACGTTACTTTCTTCAGAACTAAAACAATGGTTACCCCAAGATCGGAAACTCGGGATCGCTTTGGTAGGGCTAGGTAATTATGCTACCAATCAATTGGCACCTGCTTTGCAGCAAACGGAATTTTGTCGATTGGCAGGAATTGTGACAGGCTCACCTCAGAAAGCCGCCGAATGGGCGATCAAATTCCAATTGCCACAGCAGAATATCTACAATTACGACAATTTTGATGACATTCGCAATAACCCCGACATAGACATTGTATATGTCGTTTTGCCCAATTCCATGCACGCCGAATACACCATTCGCGCCGCTAAGGCGGGGAAACATGTCATTTGTGAAAAACCGATGGCATTGAATGTCAAAGAGTGCGAGCAAATGATCAAAGCCTGCCGCGAAGCAAAGGTAAAGCTGTCGGTAGGTTATCGCCTGTATTTTGAACCGCATCATTTGGAAGTACGTCGATTAGGCAATGAAAAAGCATTGGGAGCGGTAAAAATGATTGAATCGTCGTTGGGTTTTTCAATGGCTGACCCGAAAGTATGGCGACTTAACAAAGCCTTGGGCGGCGGCGGTGCCATCATGGATTTAGGCGTGTATTGCATTCAGGGTGCCCGACGGGTTTTGAACGAATTACCCGTTGCCGTAATGGCGCAGGGTTTTGTGACGGACACAACTGTTTTCAAAGGAATCTATGAAATGATGCTGTTTCAGATGGAATTTCCGAGCGGTGCAGTATCCAATTCTACTACTACCTATAGTTCGTATGTTGATCGCCTTTATGCCACGACCGGTTATCGTTGGTTTAAATTGGAGCCTTCTTATAACGCCACCGGCGCAGGCGGCGAATCTTCGGAAGGGTCGATTTCTTTTAAAACATTGCCTTTCCAACAGATCAAACAAATGGATGCTTTTGCCGAAAGTATCCTCAAAGATACCTCTCCCATTGCCTCAGGCGAAGAAGGAATGACCGACCTGAAAATCATTGAAGCCATCGTGCGTTCGGCCGATACGGGAAAAAAAATAAAATTGATTTGGTAATTCGTGCAACTTCCTTGGGTGTTTTCTCATCTTATTAGCAAAACAGCCATGAGATGAAAGAATTGCCGGGTACTTTAAATGGGTTATTGGGGTGGGTAGGTATCTTCATTGGCCTTGTTTGGGTGCTGTTCTTTGTCGTTCGTTCTGAAAAAATGCTTCAAAAACCCATGAAATTGAACTTTCTCTTTTTTGGTAAAAAAGCAAATCAGGAATACGGTGTGCGTCTCTTAAATCGCCTTTTTAGGTTGATGAATGATGAAAAACCGTATCTGGAAAAAAATATTTCGCTTGAATCGCTCGCCCTGCGTTTGAATGTCACGGCAGAACAACTTACCAAAGTGATCAACGATAATTTGGAACAGGGTTTTTCGGAACTGATCTCAACGTATCGCATTCAGGAGGCAAAGCGCCTATTGGTTACGCCTGAGTTTCGGCACAGCAAACCCGAAGAAATTGCTTCCAGAGTAGGCTATGAATCCATCGCTTTGTTTGACGAAGCCTTTAAAAAATCTACAGAACAGACTCCTACGGAATACAAAAAAAGGATGAACATGATTTGCCTGTAACTATTTTAATCAAATACATTCATCATCGGTAGACATTTCGCCCGAAACCAATATTTCCTCACAACGGGTAAAGGTGATGGACGCATTGATTTGAATGGTCACGGTCATTACAAGACGTTGATTGGCCGGCACTTTGCCATTCAAACGAATACTTAGTCCGCCCCGGTTGATGCCGCTCAAATTGGCATCCAGAATTTTTTGCAATTCCACCGTTCCTTTGGCATTTAAAATCGAAATAGCGTTGTAGATGGAAACATCTTCGGTGGTTCCCAGGGCATTGCCTAACGCATTTTCAAGATCTAACCCCGCACTTTTCGAAATAGCAAGGGTTTTGGTCTCATTGAGCAACGGATTAACGGTATTCAGTAAAGCTCCTCCCAGTACATCGGCACTTAATACCACTTGGGTGGATGTATTGGCCGGAAGAACGTTAGCTCCTATGTTAACTCCATGAATATTAATTCTTTCGATCGTTGCACTTGATACTCTGTTGTTTTCAGGATCAAACAAATTGGTAATATCGCGGCTGCCGACCAGTTGATACGTCTGAAAATTACCCACCTGATTGATCGAATAATTAAAGTTGATCGCTTTTTTGACAGTACGGGTGACTTTTACTTTCTTAAGAATACCGGGTGTACAGGCTTGCTGTAGCGTAAAACAGAATAGGAAAAAATAGACCGGAAAACTTTTCATGGTTTTAAGATTTTAAGTCCAAACGTGAATTATTTGCATGAACAGCAACAGGTAGACAGTGAAACACTCCACAATACCTGAATATGAATATTGATAATGGTACAGAACGGTATATAAGCATTGGGTGAGCTAACGGCAACCATATTCACTAAAGAAGGACTGACTCCCGGAATACAGGCGCTGTACGCAGATATGCCACTGCTGACCAAACTCAAATGATTACGCAGATTTTGTTGCCAGTCCATCGGAATGGCTCGGCATACAAACGTATTGCAAATGGCTTGGGAAGCACCCAAATGGATGCCTATTGAATACAAAGCCGCCAGACCGGCGCCGCCGTCGCAGGTGACGTTGGCGCGTTGAATAGAGGCCAGAATTTCTTTTATCAGCAAAGCAATTTCATTGACCGCCTGTACTCTGGACATTCCCGGCAAACGACTTGAATAGTTGCTGATCTTATTGATGTCAAAATCAAGACAGGTGATTGTTCTCAGGCCGGTAATCGTTGTGGTTAACACGGATTGTACATCGGTAATTGTTCCGGGGGCTATCATGTCTGACCCCAACCTGCCCCAGCATAACCCAAGTCCATATACGCCCGTGTAAAAAATACTCAGGTCTCGGTTGCAAAATCGCCCGGGCCTACCTCCTCTAACGGTTGCCGGTCCGGTCGTTGATGATTTCCCCACCGTAAAACTGTATCTTGACTTGACCGCATTTTCATTATTGAAATAAGCCCGTACCTCATAATTACCTTCAGGCAATCCCGCAAAATCCATCGTTCCGCTTTGTTTTCCTTCGGTATATTTCCAGACAATGTATTTATCATCAGCACTGCCGGGCTGGGCAATGCTGATCCAATCTCTGGCATTGCCCGGGAACCCCGAAAACTGTACTGTGATTTTTTCACTTTGTCGGTAAGAAGGCAACTGCGTTTTGGCCGAAAGATTTTGATCGGCATTGCCTACTTTGAATGGAATACGCGCTCTTATACTGCCTTCATTGTTGAAATAGGCCCGAATTTCATAGTTGCCATAGGCCATTCCATCAAATTCCATCGTTCCGCTTTGTTTTCCTTCTGTGTACTTCCACACTATGTATTTTTCATCTGTACTGCCGGGTTGGGCAATGCTGATCCAATCTTTGGCGTTGCCCGGAAACCCCGAGAAATTGACGACAATGCGCTCCCCGGGCGCATAGATCGGCTTGGTAAGGCTGACGGAGAGGCTTTGGTCGGCATTACCCACTTTGAAAGAGAGTCGTGCTCTTAGGATACTTTCGTTGTTATAATACCCCCGAATTTCGTAGTTGCCATACGCAAGCCCGTCAAAAGCGACGGTACCGCTTCTGCTTCCATTGATGTATTTCCAGACGATGTATTTGTCGTCGGCGCTGCCGGGTTGGGCAATGCTGATCCAATCTTTGGCGTTGCCCGAAAACCCCGAAAAATAGACGACAATTTGTTCTCCCGGCGCATAAACCGATTTTGAAAGACTGACCGATTGTGAATACGAAAGGATAGAAAATGCTTGAAAAAAGAAAACTGAAAATAATAGGTAAGGCGTCTTTTTCATACCAATAGGTTTAGATTTAACAGAGCCGGTTCATTAAAAACTTAATCCCAAACTTGCGGCCGCTACCACGGGACGGATGAAACTGCCGTGTACATTGAGCCGAAAAATCCACAGTCTTACGCCCATCCCCGCAGCGAGTAGCAAGGGGTTTTTGTTGGTCAGCGGTATATGAACGGGAGAAGCATCGGACGAACCTTGGTAATCAATGTTCATTGCGCCGTTTTGGTAGCCTACATAAGCGTAGTAATTAAACAGTTTCCCCTGTTGACCTGCATAAACCCCCGCTTTGTGGGTAGTAAGGTCGGCGTAATTGCCCACATTGAGTTTTTGGTAACAGTATTCTGCGGAAATTCTGAACCGCGAATTCTTTAAAAAATACCTGCCGATATCATGACGCACACCGCCGCCCAAAAATTGAAGCTTCCCAAAATCGCCCCCGAAATCGTAGCCAAAAAATCGCACATTGAACTCTGTACCTAAAATACTTCCGATGGTAATTTGCGGTACCGCCAACAGGACAGATTTTGTTCCCAATCCCGCAGGAAAAGTATAAGAAGTGCCATTCATCCCATTGACCGTTACAATCTCACGAGGGCCTAAAATGGTTGGCGCGCGTACCTCTTGCACAGGCAAAAATCCGTTGGGGGTTGTGCCCATAAAATAGCGTGATTTATCGTCCGTGAACCACGTTGAAAAAGCCGTTAGGCCGATGTAAAAATGGAAACCGCTGTCAACAGAGGTTTTGTGAATGTGTCCCGTATTGAACGTAGACGTGAGGACATCGGCGAGCGGTTGCAGGTAGCCGGAGGCATTGGCACCCGTATAGCTGCTGATGATCTCGTCTGCTTTTTGGGCAGAAGCCGCGAGAAATGTCAGACACATGACTGTACTCAGTAGGGTTGTTTGCAGCCGTTTCATAGCTTTCAGGTTTGGAAACAAAAGTAGTTGGGCAAAACCCTCCTCTTCAATACCCTCCACAGGGTATTTTTTGTATCTTGGTAGCAAAATCACCCTACCGATGGCAAGCCGCTACCCTACTTATTTGCTGTTTGTATGCCTAATTACAATGGGTTTATCTTTGTCTGCACAGACCCCCGTCAAGGTGGGAAAAGGGTTTAAAGAAGAATTGTTGAGCAGGCAAGCAGAGCTTTTGGAAGATGCGCCGAAAAACCTGACGATTCAGGCTGTTTTAGCGCAAAAACCATTGTTTAAGCCCAATACTCAGCCTTTTATTAATCCTGGTTTTACAAACAGTTATTATTGGTTGCGTTTTAAACTCACAAATCCTGATTCTGTGGCTCAAGCCTTGATCTTGGAAGTCGAAAATCCGCACATCAACAAACTCCAACTTTTTACCGTTTCGGGAAAACAAGTGCATGCGAGTATGCTTACCGGCGACCATTTTCCTTTTGCGCAACGCCCCATTCGGCATCCTCACTTTTTGTTTCCTGTCAGTGTGCCGCCCGGCGAGACGCTTACTTATTATTTGTGGGTTGATAAACATGGTGAACAGCTCCAAATTCCGCTTCGGCTGTGGGAAAAAGAATATTTTTCAACGGGCAGTTATGCAGTATTTCTTTTCTTAGGTTTTTTATTGGGAATTGCCAGTTTGTACTGCATTGTGAGTTTCTTCGTTTTTATTTTCTTTCGTCAGAGACTTACGTTTTATTATTGGATATACACCACCGCTATATGGCTTTTTCTGGTGGCTCATACCGGACTTGGATTTCAACTGCTTTGGAGCGAGTCTACCTGGTGGGCCAGTGCTGCTCGTCCCACTACCGCAATGTTGTTGTATAGTTTTATGTTATTGTTCACAAGTAAGTTTTTTAACGTTGCCAATACCCAACGTTTTATTTACCTGTTTATCCGATTCCAGCTGGGAGCTTTTATTATACTCTTTCTGTGGCTTTGGTCACAAAATCCGGTATTAGGGCTTTTCAAACAATATTGGTACAACCCCGTTTATTATGAGGGTACTTGGTTATTGGTGTTTATGAAGCTGACCAATCTTGTCGTTTTTATTCTGCTGGCCACTACGCCCTTCATCGGAGTATACTATTATTTTCGATACCGCAAGCTCGAAAGCCTTTGGTTCACGTTAGGAAATTCTATGCTTTTATTCGGAGGGATGACGGTTATTCTTGTTTTTGCAGGATATCTGCCGGAGAACTACATAACCCAAAATATGCCTTTGATGACCAATGCACTCGAATCGGTGATCCTGTCGTTTTTGTTGGCCAATCGCTTCAAAAACATTTATCAACTCAATGCTCAAATCTCCGCCGAACTTGCCGAGCAACGCCAACAAAATGCCATTCAATTGTTTGAAGGGCAGATGATTGAACGAAAACGTCTTTCGCAGGAGTTGCACGATGGCATCAGTCTTTCGCTGGCCAATATCCGTCTGCGACTTTCTATGTTGGCTGAAAAACTCAACGGACACAGTAAAGAAGCGAATCATTTGGTCGAAGCCTTGGGCGATGTCGGGCAGGATGTGCGGCGCTTTTCACACGCGCTTTCGCCCGTGATGCTGGAGCGTTATGGGTTGGTGGAAGCGTTGGAAGAATTGGTACATCATGTCCAAACCGCTCAGCCCGAAATAATGCTGACTTTTGAAACTCAACAGATAGAGGACAAACAGATTCCCTCTTTGGTGTCGCAGATGCTTTATCAGATCGCTTTGGAGTTACTGAACAACATTGTCAGACATGCCCAAGCGCACCATGCTACACTGCGTTTGATTGAGGATAAAGAAACGCTGACGCTGGAAGTTTTAGATGATGGAATTGGTTATGAAAACGAAGAAATAAGCGGAGGAATAGGGTTGCAAAATATTCGGGCAAGGGTACAATTACTCAATGGCAGTTTTTATGTAACAAAACAACCCAAAGGAATGAAGCATACCGTTACTTTATAAAAACTATACCAGTCCATTTTCGTAGGCAAACTTTACCAGATCGGTGTTGGTATGTAGCTGTAACTTCTTGAAAATGTTCTTTTTATGCGTATGTACCGTGTGTTTGCTGATAAAAAGTGCCTCGGCAATGCCATCTTCCATCAAGCCTTGTGCAATGAGTTTTATGATCTTCTTTTCCTGTTCGGACAGATTTGTGATTTGCTGAAAAGCAGAATGTTGAAATTCGTTTGCAATAGGAGTAATAGTTGGAGATAAATGGTTGCTCACATAAATTTTTTGCTGACTTAAGGCCTGAAGCGCGTCTGACCATTCGGCTTTGGAAGCATCTTTGAGCAAATAACCATTGACACCTGTTTCCAACGCTTTTTTGACCAATCCCGTAGAATGATACGCCGAAAACACCAATACTTTTAAAGCGGGAAAACGAAGGCGAAGTTCGGGGACAAGATCAAGGCTGTTTTTTCCGTCAAAATTGAGATCAAGTATTAATATATCGGGTCGAAATTGTTCGCAAACGGTGAGTGTTTCCTTCAGAGAAGCTGCTTCGGCAACCCATTGATAAGCCGGCATGGATTCCAACATTAAGCGCAATCCTCCCAATACTACGGGATGGTCATCGGCCACTACAATTCGGGTCAAAGGCAGGTTCATTCGAAAATAGCTTAAATGTTTTAAATAAAGTCTTGATATTGTTCAAAGATAATGACTTCCTGTTGTTGAATCGAAAGGAGTTTTTAAATTTGAGGAATCTAAACCTATAGGATGATGAATTGGCTTTTTGCATTTTTATACAGATTCTTTGGCTGGGGTACACTTGGCCACGTTCCGAAAGAACTTAAAAAAGCCATTTGGGTAGTTGCTCCTCATTGGAACAATACCGATTTTTTTATTGGCATTGGAGTGAGAGCCTATATTGGTGTTAAAATGGGGTTTTTGGCAAAAAGCGCCCTTTTTAAATGGTATTCAGCCTGGTTTTTCAGAGCCCTGGGCGGTTTTCCGGTTTACCGCGAAAAATCAAATAATTTGGTAGAAGCAGTGGCGGAAACGTTTAAACAAAATGAAATCATTCACATTGCCATTGCGCCGGAAGGTACCCGCAGCAATATTTCAAAACTCAAATCGGGCTTTTATTATATGGCCCTGAAAGCAAATGTTCCTATCGTTTTGGTTGGTTTTGATTATACACGAAAAGTAGTGGTTTTTGGCGATGTACTTCATCTCACCGGCGATTATGTCAAAGATATGAAGCCTTTTTACGATTTCTACCTAACGATTCAAAGCCCTAAAAAAGAGTGGCTTCAACACTATGAACAAACAGGCGTGATTCCCTTGCCGAAGGAGCAGAAGTAAAAAGTAGGAACTGCAAAACTGCAAAACCGAGAAACTGCAAAATGTAAAACCGAAGTTGGCGCTTACACTATAGACGTCAGCCTAAGAAACAGCTTCGGAGAAGCTCGACATTTGTAGCAGTTGTTTATCAGCCATTTACAGGGCTTCGGACCGGGCCGCCGGAGCGGAAGCCCAACATTAATTTGTAATTAGACTCCTCCAAAGCCTAAATATCTTCTACCGTTCTTAAAAATGCGGCGATTCGTTCGCTTGCTAAGCCATCACCGTAGGGATTATTGGCTTCTGACATTTGGCGGTAAAGCATTGCGTTTTCCCACAATTCACTCACGGATTGTACAATAGAATCTCGGTTGGCACCTACAAGTTTGACGGTGCCGGCGTCTACGGCTTCGGGGCGTTCGGTGGTGTTTCGCATCACTAATACGGGTTTGCCCAGACTTGGGGCTTCTTCCTGCACGCCGCCCGAGTCGGTCAGAATGACCCAACTTTTTTTCATAGCATACACAAAATTGACGTAATCCATCGGTGCGGGCAAATGCACATTCGGCAAATCTCCTAATCGGTCATAAACAGGCTGTTGTACATTGGGATTGAGATGAACGGGATAGACAATTTCAAGGTCAGGGTATATTTCGGCCAAATGATGCAGGGCGTCACAAATTTGGATGAAACCATCGCCAAAATTCTCCCGACGATGCCCTGTAACAAGTAAAATTCTCTTTCCTGATTCAAAAACCGCTTGAATGGGAGTGGGGATAGAATCCGAAAAACATATAGCTCGTTCGCTTACAAATAATAACGAATCAATGACGGTATTGCCCGTTTTTAAAATTACTCCAGGAGAGATTCCTTCGGCTAAAAGTGACTTTACATTTCGGTCGGTAGGAGCAAAAAAATAATTGGACAGCCGATCGGTGATGAGGCGATTGGCTTCTTCCGGATAGGGTGATTGCAGGTTTCCGGTACGCAATCCCGCTTCTACGTGACCGATCTTGATTCCTGCGTAAAAGGCGGCCAACGACGTAGCCATGCACGTAGTAGTATCGCCGTGAACAAGCACAATGTCAGGGCGATAAGTTTGAAAAAGTGCGCGCAGTCCGATTAGAATACGGCACGTAATATCGGTCAGATCTTGCCCGGCCTGCATCACATTGAGATCAAAATCGGGCGTTAATTCAAAAATATCCAACACCTGATCCAACATCTGTCGGTGCTGTCCGGTGACGCACAATTTGTGTTCAAAGTGAGAATCCTGCTTTAAATTTCGTACCACCATTGCCATTTTAATGGCTTCCGGCCGGGTACCGAATACCGTCAATAGTTTCATTTTCCGGGTGAGAAGTAATACAACATGCTACACAAATTCAATCTATTGAATACTTCCCAATGTTTCAGGTTTCCAACCTACGGCGACAATTTTACCTTCTTTTTCAATAACGGGTCGTTTAATTACCGAAGGTTTTTCCATCATCAGTGCGATGGCGCTTTCGTTGTTCTGCACTGCGCTTTTTTGTTCGTCCGACAGTTGTTTCCACGTAGTACCGGCGCGGTTGATGAGTGTTTCTTTGGGTTGCTGTGTAAGCCAAACTTCCAATTTTTCGCGCGAAATGCCTTCTTTTTTGTAATCGTGAAACGTGTGAGGAAGTTGATTTTCTTTTAAGGCAGTAAGGGCTTTTTTTACCGTATCGCAGTTCGGAATTCCGTAAACAGTCAGCATAAGAAGGGAATTGGTGAATTGTGGTGCAAAGTAGAAAACTTTTTTGAGTGAGGGAAGTTAAGAGTATATGAAACTCATTCTGAGAACCTCCGTTCAACAATCCTTCCAAGAAGTTTGGAAGGGATTTAATGAAACACTTTTTCGCCGGTTAAATCCACCCTTTCCTCCCGTTCGGGTGGTTCGCTTTGATGGATGCTCAAAAGGAGATACGGTGGAATTGGAATTGAATTTCCTTTTATTCAAACAGCGGTGGAAAAGCGAGATTACCGAGCAGCAAAGCGATAGCACAGAGATATTTTTTATAGATCAAGGCATCAAACTACCCTTTTTCCTGCGCTATTGGCGACATCGCCACCGAATTATAAAAGACGGAGAGCACGCTGTCATTGCGGATGAAATCGAGTTTCGTACTCCGTTTTTCCTGACCGACTATTTATTTTATCCTCTTTTGTATGGACAGTTTTTGTATCGGAAGCCCGTTTACCGCAAGGTGTTTTCCTGAATTTATATAAGCTATCTCATATCCCGAAGGAGCTTATTGGCAAAGATAAATTCATTCAATTCAGGTACTGTTGAGTGAGTAATGGTCGTATTATCACCTTCCCAGACCTTGTGCCCTTTGTAGAGGAACATTACTTTTTCACCGATCTCAAGGACAGAGTTCATATCGTGCGTAATTACGACGGTGGTAATGTGGTATTCGTCGGTTATTTCCTTGATGAGTTCATCAATTTTGATGGAAGTGAGCGGGTCCAAACCGGAGTTGGGTTCATCACAAAACAAGTATTTGGGATTCATCACAATGGCGCGGGCAATACCTACGCGCTTTTTCATCCCACCGCTGATCTCCGAAGGCATTCGTTTGGCTGCCTGCTCTAAGCCCACACGTGTGAGACACACCGCTACGCGGTCGTCCTTTTCGCTGTCGCTCATGTTCGTCAGCATTTCCAATGGGAAGCGCACGTTTTGGGCTACGGTCTGAGAATCAAACAATGCGCCACCTTGGAAAAGAACGCCCATTTCGCGGCGAATTTGCTTGCGGGTTTCTTCGTCATTGTTCCAAAAATCGCGTTCGTTGTAGAGGACATTGCCTTTGTCGGGCTTGACCAATCCGATCAGGCATTTGAGCAGCACGCTTTTACCCGTGCCGCTCCCGCCAATGATCAAATTTGTATCGCCCGGTTTGAAAGTACCGGACACATTTTCCAATACCATACGTCCATCGAAGGACTTACAAATGTCGGTGAATTGAATCATGATAAATTACATGTCAGCATCAGGATTCCAAGGCTCGCCCATCGCGCTTGATTCTTCTTCTCTGGCGTCCAGTTCAGCATCTTTCTTTTTGTTACGTTCTACCCAGCCGGAAACAAAAATACTGATCTCGTACAAGAGGGTCAGAGGCAAAGCAACCAACACTTGGCTCAGAACGTCGGGAGAAGGCGTAATTACCGCCGCAAGAATCAGAATCACCACAAAGGCATGTCTGCGATACTCGCGCATAAAGCGAGGATTCAGGACGCCGATTCTGGATAATACAAACGCAGCTACGGGCAATTGGAACGTAAGTCCACAGGCCAGCGTCAACATGGCAATGAGGCCAATGTAAGAAGTAACGCTGAATTGGTTTTGGATGGTGGGGTCTAACTTAAAGTTAGCTAAGAAGTTGATTGCCAACGGAGCCACAATAAAATAGCCAAAAGCCACGCCTGAGAGAAATAGAAAAGTTACGTAAAAAACGGCTCCTCGGGCAGCTCTGCGTTCGGATCTCTTCAGACCGGGCTTGATAAAACGCCACACTTCCCAAAATGAATAGGGAAAGGCAAAAAGCAATCCAATGATCACGGAAGAAAGCAAAGCCATTGAAAATTGATCTGACAGACCAATGCTTTGCAGTTCAAAATCTAATTTATCAATACATAGTCCTTCGGCACCCGTAAAACTACCGAGCTTACAGAGCATTCGATAGGTCCAGAAATCGGGTTGTGAAGGAGCAATAATAACCGAATGATAGATTTCTTCAATGTAAACGAAAGCTAAAATGGTAAAAATCAAAATGGCGCCCACTGCCCGAATTACGTGCCAACGCAGTTCTTCAAGGTGGTCAATGAAACTCATTTCGTCGCCGGTGGCTGTCTCTTTGTCAAATTCTTGGTCGAGTGGCATTTTCTATTTTTATATTGGTAATAATCATTTTATGTTACGCAACGGAGATAATTCAGTCAAAGTAAAATACATCGCAATGTACTAATCTACCTTATATAAACGTACAAAGGTACACGCTTAGACGTTTTTGCCTTACTATTTCTTTAAAAATTAGGTTCAGTTTTGGGCTTCCAGTAAGTTTTTACGACTTTTGAGAAAGATTTACTATTTAATTTTAAGTGGAATTTAATAGATAAGGCGTAAATTGTCTCTGTTATTCCCCCTTAAAATTCCTGAGATCATCTTAAAAACATCCACATAATGGCTACACTCCCAAAAAATATCCTGACTTTTGAGGAGCCCTTTGGTGACACCAATGGCCGTAAAGTTGAATTGAAAAGTACCACAGAAGGCTACCGCCGCCTGTTGGAAGAAAAGTTGGAAGACTTAAAAATTGACGCGGCTGAAATCGGCAAGCAAGCCATTGTGATCGGCGGGGTAATTGCGGCGGTCTATTTATTGGTTGATGCGTTATTGCCGGAGGATGAACCGGAAATTAAAGTGAAGAATGGAAGCAACGTTCCGGTGGTCATTGAGCGTCATGAAGAAAAAACATCGTGGGTTACCAAAGCTGTCGTTTCGTATGCAGTGACGTGGGCATTGGGAATGGCACGGGAAAAATTAATTGATTATTTGGCTACTCAGCAAAATTCGAATGCAGGCACAAATACGAACGAAACTTCAAAATAATCTTAAAAACGGGCGAAAAGCGTTCGCAGTGTTGCTCGACCCGGACAAGGTAGAGTTAGAATCGTTTCCGTTTATGCTCGCCGAAAGTGTGCGTTATGGAGTTGATTTTTTCTTTGTTGGAGGCAGTCTTATTACCCGATACGCTTCGGATGAGATCATTGCGGCCATTCATAAACATACTTCTATTCCTGCCATTCTGTTTCCGGGCAACAGCCTTCACATAGAACCTTCGGCGGATGCTATTTTGTTGCTTTCGCTTATTTCGGGGCGTAATCCTGAATTGCTCATCGGTCAGCACGTTATTGCGGCGCCGTTGTTGAAAAAAAGTAAATTGGAAATCCTGCCAACGGGTTATATGCTCGTGGAAAGCGGCCGCGCTACTACGGTTTCATATATCAGCAACACCACCCCTATTCCTCACGATAAGCCGGGTGTAGCGGCCTGTACTGCTATGGCAGGAGAGCTACTGGGACTGCAAATCATGTATTTGGATGCCGGCAGCGGCGCTCAAAAGCCGGTTTCGGCCGAAATGATCGCGGCAGTTCGTCAAGCGGTGGATACGCCCATTATCGTTGGCGGTGGCATCAATTCCATTGAAAAAGTGCAATCGGCGTTGGAAGCGGGCGCAGACGTGGTCGTAGTAGGAAACGGCATTGAGAAAAACCCTGACCTTTTGCCCGAAATCGCGCAGGTGGTCAGAAGTTTTAACGAAAAAATAATTGCTTAATCTAAGAATAGTGTTAATTGCCTGAAGACTTCCCTTTTTTAGTTTCCTCTTTGGCTTCTAAGCGCGGAGCATACGGATCGTAAGAGAAACGATTGATGTAAAACACCTCGCGCGGTGCTCCGATCCATTTTTCACTCCCGATTTTTTGGTAACCGTACGCCAGGAAATAACGGTCGTACCAAGCGGCCAAAAGCCCGCGCTCATTGTCAACGATGCGTTCGGTGTCGTTTGCACTTTTGATGGTAAATTCCTCTCTTTCGCGAACCACTTTATTCCGCTCGATCACCTCCGTATTGATTTTGCCGTCTTTGGGATATCCCAGCACCAAAAGTCCGTCACGACGGGTGACCTGAATCATGGGCAGAAGCTCAATGCTCTCAACATTTTCGAGGGCAAAGCAATTGTCCCACAACAAATTTCCTGCTTTGTCAAACCCGCAGACGATAGCATGCGTATAGCGAAAACCATCGTATTCACGATTGGAGCTACGAGTAACACCGCCATAGTACATATTCCCATTTTTATACACAGGATAATAGACCTCAGCTACCAGTACAAACTCATTTTCGGTTTTGATCACTTCATGCACCAGCAAACGATACCGAAATTTAGGTTCTTTTCCTTCTTCTTTTTGTTTGGATATTTTTTCAACCACTCGTTGCTTGCGCTTGGGTTTGAGGTAATTAAAAAAGTTTTCCAATTTTGAAAAATCAACCCACTGCAACTTTTCGGGTTCAGAGTCTTTGATTCTTGAAAAATACAACCCTTGTGAATATTGCGTGCAACCCTGTGCATAATTACCGACAATGAGTGAAGAAGCCTCATCAAGCGGTAAGATCTTTCCTGAAATTAAGCCATTATTATCCTCAAAAGGCATCGTTGTCGTTTTGAGCAGCTTTCCTTCGTATGAATAGGTTTTAATGGTAAACTGGCAATCACCCCGTTTGATGGTATATAACAATACACTAAGTTGATTGCGCTGTTCGTCGAGTTCAATATTGCTGATCTCGGTGTTCGTACTGTACAAATAGGGAAGTGCCTTGATGCTTTTGTCAAAAAATGAAAAAGCCATAACCACGGGGCGGCTATGGTGATAACCGCCGATAAAAGCCGTATTCCCCAATACTTTAAAATGGACAATGTCGGCGCGGGTCAAGAGGTCACCTTTAAAAGTTTCGATGTCGCCGTTGCCAAGGTCTACGCGCAGCACGGTCAGCTTGTCGCTGTCGGTTTCCTGAAGCAGCCAAAAAAGGTAGTGTTGATTATGGTAGGTTTTGATGGGATGCAGCTCATACGATAACTTATACTCTGCCGACCATTTTTGTTTCAATAAGGAGTCAAAACGAAAAAAAGACCATTTTTCGTTGCCATAATATTCTTCTTTTCGTTGTGTAACCAACAAGCCCTCCTTGTCGAGCGGAGTTACGTCAAAATATTCATCGCTTGTTTGGCTAACTTTAAATTCCAGCCTCAACGATTGATCCAGTTGCGTCTGGGCTTCCAAAATGAAAGGGCCGGCGCAAATCAAGATAAGTATTATTTGTTTCAACGTTTTCATTTCTTGACTGTTAAGTGCTTAAAAGTTAATGGTTCATCATCAACAATTGGCAGGAATAAAAATAGCGAACGGTTTGGATAAATTCAACTCTTTTGTGAGCATTAAGAAGTTGAAGATACGAAAATACGATTAATTTATTATTTGCTTGCTGAATTTGAAGTACTTTTGCGACTCGTTTGAGCCGTTTATTTGTTAATTGTCTCGGACTTCCGGCTGCCTTTTAACAATAACGAACCATGATGAATAACGGGTTAATGAATACGTAATTATGCAAATCGAATCAATTCTCAAGACGTATATCCAAAGCGCATTACAGGAAATTTATAACGTTGTCGAAGAAACAATCCTGCTTCAGCCTACCAAAAAAGACTTTGAAGGTTTTTATACGTTTGTCACTTTTCCCTACACTAAGAGCCTGCGAAAACCGCCGGTCGAAATAGGAAATGCGCTTGGTCAGTACTTGCTTGAGAAATCGGGTGTGGTAAGTAAATTCAATGTAGTGCAGGGGTTTTTGAATCTCAGCATTGCCGAGTCGGCATGGATCGAAGCTCTTAATGCCTTAGCCCTTGACCCAAATTTCGGATTTTCGCCCGCCAATGGCCAATCCGTGATGGTGGAGTTTTCGTCGCCCAATACCAACAAACCGCTGCATTTAGGTCATTTACGGAATAATTTCCTGGGAGATTCGGTTTCGAGAATTTTGAAAGCGAGTGGTTTCAACGTGGTCAAAACCTGTTTGGTCAACGACCGCGGTATTCACATCTGCAAATCCATGTTGGCGTACGCCAAACTTGGCAATGGTGAAACACCTGAATCGTCAAACCTCAAAGGAGATCACCTGATCGGCAAATATTACGTGCTGTTTGATAAAGAATACAAACGGCAAATTGAAGCATTGGTTGCCGAAGGAATGACCAAAGAAGAAGCGGAGAAAAAAGCGCCGTGGATGCTCGAAGCCCAACAATTGCTGCTGAAATGGGAACAGGGCGATGCCGAAACCATTGCGCTTTGGAAGCAAATGAACGAATGGGTCTATGCCGGTTTTAACGATACGTATCAAAAGATCGGTGTCAGCTTTGATAAAACATACTACGAATCAAATACGTACCTTCTCGGCAAAGATGCGGTAGACGAAGGGTTAACCAAAGGTATATTCTTCAAAAAACCGGACAATTCAGTTTGGATCGATCTCTCGGCCGAAGGGTTGGACGAAAAGCTCGTTTTAAGGGGTGATGGTACTTCTGTCTACATGACGCAGGATTTGGGTACGACCGATCTTAAATTCGCTGATTTCCACAGTGATAAATCCATTTGGGTAGTAGGCAACGAGCAGGATTATCATTTTCAGGTGTTGTTTGCTATACTGAAACGGCTTGGTCGTACGTATGCAGATGGCTGTTATCACCTTAGTTACGGTATGGTCGATCTGCCGTCGGGCAAAATGAAATCGCGCGAAGGAACCGTTGTGGATGCCGATGAATTGGTGGCTGAAGTGACCGCTGCTGCCGCCGAAGAAGGAAATGCAAAGGGAAAAATAGACGATTTCAGCGAAGCCGAAAAACAAAAACTATTCTCCATGTTGGGCTTAGGTGCCTTAAAATATTACCTGTTGAAAGTAGATCCTCAAAAACGAATGCTGTTCAACCCCGCAGAATCGGTGGAATTGCACGGACATACAGGGCCGTTTATTCAATATACGCATGCCCGTACGCGTTCGGTACTGCGGAAAGCCGTACAAATGGACGTGGAATGGTCAAAACCGGCGGCTACCGTTCCGCTGACAGATTCAGAAAAAGAAGTTATTTTTTGTTTGACCCAATTTCCGGAGCGAATCGCTGATGCAGGCCGCAACTATTCCCCGGCGTTGATTTCGCAATATGCCTACGAGTTAGCAAAGGCTTACAATACATTTTATGCCGAAGTTTCAATTTTACAAGAACCTAACGCTGATGCACAACAGGCCCGTCTATTGCTCTCACAGGCCGTTGCTGATGGAATACAGAAAGCGATGGGGTTGCTGGGGATTGAAGTGCCGGATAGGATGTAGACAGAAGCTGGGAGCAGGGAGTTGGAGTTTTCCGGCTCCCAGCTTTTTCAATTACAAACAAACCAACGTGCTCCCGCGCAATATGGGCACTACGTCGTATAAATCACGTTGTAGGCAATAGGAAATATCTTTTTGGATACCGAGGCGTTGGAGACGGCGTACGTGCGATGAGTTGGATACATAGCCCAACAGATCATCTTTGGCTTGCTGATAGGCACGCATCGCCATCAGGGCGCTGTCTTCAGCGATCATGTATTCTTCTTTGAGTGCTTCTACCAATGCTCCCGCAAAAAGCGTATCCTCCAGATTGACGCGGCCTTTCCAACCCGCACACAAAACCAGTACATCGTACGACTGCGATTGAAGGTAATTTGCCACTGCGCCTAAGTTTAGGAAAGAGCCCACCAATACTTTTACGGCATCCGCTTTGGCTTTAGTGATGGATAAGGTTCCGTTGGTGGTTGTCATGGCGATGTGGGCGCCAACGAGCTGATCGTCCATGTAACTGAAGGGAGAGTTGTCCAATTCAAATCCTTCCACCTTCATGGCGTTGCGTTCTGCTGCTGCAAAATATCCTTTTTGTTGGTAAGCATAACATTCTTCTACCGTGGCTACAGGGGTAATACTTGCTATGCCGTAGGCCAAGCCCGTGACCATGCAGGAGGTAGCCCGAAAAACGTCAGCAACGACCACGATGGTATTGTCAATGGTATGGAGATGTAATAGATCAGGAGTTAGGCAGACATCAATGGATTTCATAAAAAAGGGAAAATAGGTACACAGATGATGACAAATTAGAAAGATCTGCAACGGATCAACTCAGCATAGTGTTGAGAAAATCCGTTTTATCTGTGCTCTATTTCATCAAATTGATTGGAAATTATACGGTTGGTTTTACAAAAGGCGGCTTTACGACCTGCGCTTTCAATAGTTTTTCGCGCACTTTTACAAATATCTCACTTCCCGGTTTGCTGTAAGCGGCAGGTACGTAGCCCAATCCGATACCCTTACCTAACGTGGGTGACTGAGTTCCTGAAGTTACGTGACCGATCACATTTCCTTCGGCATCGCATAAGTCATAATGTCCGCGCGGAATACCGCGGTCGATCATTTCAAAACCTACTAATTTCCGTTGGATACCCGCCTGTTTCTGTTGGAGAAGTGCTTCGGAGTTGATGAAATTTTTGGTGAATTTGGTCACCCAGCCTAAGCCTGCTTCGAGCGGAGAAGTTGTGTCATCAATGTCATTACCGTACAGACAATAGCCCATTTCGAGGCGAAGGGTATCGCGGGCGCCTAAACCAATGGGTTTGATGTCAAATTCTTTTCCGGCTTCAAAAATGTGGTGCCAGGCGTGCAATGCCACGTGATTGGGGATGTATAATTCAAATCCGCCCGCACCGGTGTAACCGGTTGCAGAGATAATAATATCCGGTAAACCCGCAAAGGTGCCTTTTTTAAAAGTATAATAATCCATCTCGGCCAAAGGAACATCCGTTAATTTTTGGATGGCTTCGGCAGCTTTAGGGCCCTGAACGGCAAAGAGGCACATATCATCCGAGGCATTGATCATGTCAACCCCTTCGGTATTATGACTTTCAATCCAGTTCCAGTCTTTTTCAATGTTGGAGGCATTGACCACTAAAAAGTATTCTTCATCGTCGATCTTATACACCAATAAATCGTCAACGGCGCCACCCTGATCGTTGGGCAGATAACTATATTGGATTTTACCGTCAAACAAAACTGAAGCGTCATTGGCCGATACCCGTTGAATGAGGTCGAGCGCTTTGGGACCTTTCAGGATAAACTCGCCCATGTGCGACACGTCAAACACGCCTACGCCGTTACGAACACAGTTGTGTTCTTCAAGGTCGGAAGAATAGCGGACGGGCATCATATAGCCGGCGAATGGTACCATTTTTGCTCCCAGTTTTTGGTGCAGGTCGTTGAGCGGAACAGTTTTAAGTTGATCAGTCATAATTGGTCTGTTGAAATGTTGGTGCAAAGCTACCCTTCTAATTTGAAAATTTGAAAACCGGGCAATTGGAAAATACAGTTATTTCCAATTATTTATCCGATTTTTCATTTGTTCATTTTCAAAATTCGTATACTTTTGTCTTATACTCAACCTTTTAAGGTACAAATGGGCAAGAAAAAACAACCTGAAAATCAAGTCCCGATTGACTTCCGCTTGCAGGACCGCACGTTGCTTCACTTGGGGCAAATTGCGGCTCAGCGCGATGGTGAACGTTTATTTCAGGGATTGTTGGCGGGAGAATGGCTGTTGGAGCCCGCCGGCGAGGCAGCGGATGTATCTTCAGGACAAGACATCATCCGTCAGTTAGGCCGACGCTTGCCGTATCCGGAAGTTGTAAAAGTAGCGCAGCTACATCAGGTTGAAACGGAATTTATCGGTTTTTCGGCGCTTTTTCAAAACAAAGGTTGGGTTTTTTTGAATGCCAACGCCGGTGAACACGAACGGTGTTATTACACAGCACTGTTGACGGCATCGTTGGGGCTTTACATGAGTTATCCTCATCCCGATGCGTTGTGCCAACGTTCTGAAAAACTGGTGTTTGACGCCTTATTGCCCGAAAGTGAGGTACAAAGTTTCTTTCATCGAGGCATTACCAAGATTTCCTCTTCCCTGGCGATGGACATTGCCGATTTCTTCCGCGTACCGTTTACGATTGTTCTGAAACGAGCACTTGCGTTGGAAGTGATTTCGGATGAACAATACCGCAACTTCATGACCGTCAAACCTGAACGTCCTGTTAAAGCGCGTCCTTTATTTGTTTCCAAATCCGGAGAATTGGAAGGCGATTTTGACGATGAACAATGGGTTGGAGGCGGGTTTTAGCCAATATCAATGTTTTGTAAATTCAATTGAAAGCTGCTGAGAGGCATTCATAATTTGAGGTTTGGCTTCTCCGAAGCCTAATAACTAATTGATAACGAACGCTACAAATGTTATGCTTCTCCGAAGCTTTTAATTTGTTGATGTTTTTCATCAACAAAGGCCTGATAATGCTATCCAAAACTGCCTCGGCGAGGCATAACCTTTGTAGAAATAATTTGATTATTACATATTTTGGCTTCGGAGAAGCCAAACCTCAAATTATGAATGCCATTGTTGGTGAAAAACACCAACAAATTAAGCTCTCTTTTAATTGCCAAGAGAAATAGGGTATTAATGCCTAATGCCCTATTTCTTTTACCGGCACGATTATTTAAAAAATAGTATTGAAATCATTAATTTCTGCAAAATGAAAGCCTTTTCAATACTCTTTTCGTGCATTATCATTGCGTTGCCTATGGTAAGTTGCAGAACCGCATCCCAAAAAAGCGACAGTGTTGCCACCGCCAATAAAATTAATAAAGAAAAAGCGGAGCAAAGCCAATTGGACAAAGACATCGCTGAATTCTTGGTTGAAATTGCGGATGGGCGCATGATGGATAAACGAGAAGGCGAAGAAGCCCTCAAAAAAGGAACTACGAAAGAAATACGGCAATACGGTCAATTGATGGTCAAAGACCAAACCAAGTTATTGAAGGAAGTAAAGAAATTGGCCAAATCGCATCAAATCACACTCCCGGCTTCTATCAGCAGCGAGAAACAGGAAGGGTTGGCCGATCTAATGAAAGAGCAGGACAAAGACTTTGACAGAAAATTTGTGAAAATGATCGCCATTGACCACGAGCGCGACATTAAATTGTTTAAAAAAGCCGGAATGTATGATGATGTTTCCGTAAGGCGTTTCGTGGTAAAATATTACCCAATGCTGGAAACTCATTTGGGTAAAGTAGAGGCAATTAAGAAGAATATGCAGTAACGAATAGCAAGGTATAATCTGATCTGAAACATGAATTTTATTACCAATAAAAAGCTGTTTGTCTTTAGTTTAGCGCTTGTGATGTACTTTCTGTTTTTATACTTAAATGCGGATGCGTTTCATTTAGAATATACATTTATAGGTGTTATTCAGGAAGTACTGACGTTGCCTTTACTGGTAATGCTGCTTCTTTTGCTTGGCTTGTCGCTCAAACGGACAATAAGTGAAAGATTTTCATTTATCAATTACTCATTTTGGTCCTTGCTCCTGTTGATGGTTTGTGTCACATTTACAGTAGGTTCTTTCTTTTAGATTTAAGCATGTGTTTTTTTCTTACGATAATACAAAAATAGGAGCGTTACCATTTTTAGAGTAGCACAAGCATAAAGGATTATCTCAATCGTTTTTGTTACTTCTGCTCTGAAAGTTGTTTCGGCAATTAATTTGATAACAAAAAGAACAGTAAAAAAAATGTTAAAATAGACTGGATTCTTCATAATGATTTATAGTTATATGCTGCCTAAAGGGATGCTGGCTCCCATTCCTGCCAATAATCGCTATAGCTATTAGCGTACTGCATTAATTGTTCATGGGTGCCTGATTGGGTAAGAATTCCATTTTCCAACAAATAAATATGGTCGCATATACTGCGTAATGTATGAAGACGGTGGCTGATAAAAAGAATTGCCATCTCCTTTTTAAGTTGTCCTAAAAGGTTCAATACAAAACGTTCGGTGTTGCGGTCGAGCGCTGCCGTTGCTTCATCTAAGATCAATAACTGAGGTTTAGGCACTAGCGCTCTTGCCAAGCCTATCAGCTGCCGTTGACCGCCCGAAAGATTTACCCCTTCTTCTCCCAAAACAGTAAGTACCCCTTGCGGAAAACTTTCTAAAAATGGTGCAAAGCCATAACCGGCAAGTAATTGAAAAGCTTTGATGATTTCTTGCTCAGTAGTGCCAAAACAGATATTGTCTATGACCGTTCCATTGAAAATATGTACCTGTTGCGGCACAATTCCGATAAGACTGCGCCAATGTTGTACATCCATTTCTTGAAGCGACATTTGCCCATTTATCAATAGCATTCCCGCTTCGGGTTCGTAAAAACGTTGAATCAGTTGGCAGATCAAACTTTTGCCACCTCCACTTTCGCCTACGATAGAAATAACTTCTCCTTTGTTTAGGTGAAAAGTAATGTCTTGCAGTTGTTGTGTTTTGCCGGGAAAGCGAAAAGAAATGTTTTGCGCATGAAGTGATTGGAAAGTGAACGTTTCTTCGGCCTGTGTTATTTTTTCCGGTATCACCTGTACAAATTCATACATGCGCTCAAAAGCGATCTTGGCATCATTGAGCGGTACACTGATCAAAGCCAAGTTGGTAACCGAAGGCAAAAGCGAGGAGACCGCGCCCAGAATAGCGGTCATTTCACCTATCTTGATCTGATTTTCATACACCGCGCGAATGGTAAGGGTCAATACCAAGGCAATAAAAGCAACCGATGCCACACCCGTTGAGGCAGCTAAAAATACTTGCTTAGTTCCTGATCGATAAACCTGCTCCTGAAAATGACCAAACAACAGTTTGTTGATGTTGCTGAAAAAGGATTGTTTGTTTCGATTTTTAACATCAGCAATGCCTTGGATCGTATTTATAAAATTCCCTTCGCTGTGAGAATAGGCGACCATCACGTTCGTTTGGGCTTCGATTAACCCTTTGTTTTGACGATATATCAGCCAAAAATAGAGTGGTAAGATCAATACACTTGCCAATCCTACGGGCCAATTGTAATAAAACAGCAAACCAAAAGAAGCAAAAACCATCAGCAGATCGACCAGCAGATTGCCCGTAAGCATACTAACGGTACTCTGAATACGACTGCTGTCGTTGAGCCGAGCCACAAAATCGCCAATACGACGGGTATCAAAAAATGATTTGGGAAGATAGAGCAGCTTGTCATAAAACGAAGTATTGATTCTGATGCCAAATTCTTTGCTTTGACGCAGTAACAGCAACTGCCGCAGCACCGAAAGCCCTACCCGTGCCAGTAATAATATCACCACCAACACCGTTGCCACGACGATACGCGTCACGTTTTTGGAAGGTAGAATTTTATCTATCAGCTGTTGTGAATAAATGGCCATAGCCAACCCCAAGGCTGCCATTACTACCCCAACTCCTGCACTCACGGCCAACAGAGGCACATCTTGCCGAATCAAATTCCAAAACCACTCTTTTTTAAGGTTAGCTTTTTCGTTTACTTTCACAAATGTCTCTTTGGGTTCTAACACCAGGCAAGCACCTGATTTCCAATGCGTTTTTAGCTCCTCCATCGACCATTCCACAATCCCATGTGCAGGATCACTTATCAAATGGATTGCCCCTTCCCCTGCAGGGGGAAGGCTGGGATGGGGGTAATAAATCACATAATGCTGTAAACCGCCTTCCAACTCAATATGAAGAATCACGGGTTTGCCGTGCTCGATAAGCGACGAAATGTCTGACTCATAGCCATCGGCTTCAAAACCTAATTGCAGGGCTGCTTCTTTAAGGCCAAGCAACGATGTACCGCTTAGATCAGCGCCGGAAAAGCGACGAATTTGTTCAAAATTGCTATCGCCGCCATAAAAACGTACCAACGATAACAGGCAAGCAACACCACAGTCGCGTTGGTCCAGTTGCAAAACGTGGCTGCGTTTGATCAACTCCAAAGATGCCGACATTTTAAAAATCAGGTTGGTTGGTAATGTATCGGATGGCCCATTCGAGCAGAAAAGCGGCGAGTTTTAATAGATAGTACATCCATGCAGGTGTTTTAAAATAGCTTCTATTTTGGTTTCGCCCACGTATTTTTTTGTCAAATTTCCTTCGGTATCATACATCAAAATCGTGGGTACGGTACGAAAACCGAATTGTTTATCCGCATCCTGCGGGGAGATGTGGGCGATTTTGAGTGAAGGAATTGTTTTTTGCAGACCGTACTTTTGTTCAAACTCCCGCAATACCCAAAGGCGCTCAGTGGATAGCCAAAGCAAGGTTACATTTTCAAAAGCATTTGCCTGTTTTTTCAATGCATTGGCTTCGTTTTGACAATGTTCGCAGTGGGGGTCAAAATAAAATATGACGATGGGCTTTGTGTTTGGGTGCAATGCAAAAGAGGTACTATCTAATCCTACCAATGCTACCGAAGGCAAGTGTTGAAGCTGCTGCTCGGTTTGTTTTTTTGCCGCCATACCTTGGTATGTTTTGACAAAAAGCAGCGTAGCCATACCTATCACACCCACCGTGAGTACGCTAAAAAATACTTTTTTCATGATTGTTAAGGGCTATAACTCACCGTAATAAACATCACTACCGCTACCCAAAGCAATAACCCCGTGCCGTAACTGGCCATTACGACCTCCATCGATTTACCCATATCATGCTCAATGAGTTGACTTATGCCTTTTGCCAACAAAACCCAATATATGATTTCAAACACATTGAAAAGTTGGAGAGGATAAATAAGCCAAGGCTGTACTTGGGTACTATCAAAGAAATTGAGCGCCGAAAGTGGGTAGAATGACTGTAAATCTTGGAGTGTGTAATCCGTTTGAAAAACAGCAAACCATACTATTTTTAAAAAGACAGGGATCAAAAAAACAAATTCTGCTTCCAACGCTACTCTAAAAGCTGCTTTAAACGAAAAGTGATTGGTAAAAAAATAAACGCCCAGACTCAGACAAGCAGTAATAAGTGTAAGTTTAATGAGAACAATCAGAGGTATCAATGCATATCCCACCCATTGCCACTCCTTAGTTTGTGTAATCACAGCTTCTATTTGCTCGTAGGTAAGCTGCTCGGCAAAGGTGTTGAAATAGAGTGTATCAGAAATTAAAATGTAGTTAGATAAAATCCCAAAAGTAGCCAATGCCAAAAAAAGCAATGACAATAAAAAATAGTTGTTCATGTCTATTAGAAGGACATATGCTCTTATGCTGTAAAAGTTATAATTTTTTGTTTTTTCGTATTATAATAGTTGATACCACAAAAAATACCAACAAAAATAATGTCGCTCCTGTTTGTACAGGATTCAAAAAATAAGGTGGTGCTTTTTTTATGTATTGAAAGTATAAAAGATATGCAGATAACAAAAAAGCAACTGTTCCTGAAAATTTTCTTATTTTTTTTAAAGTTTCTATACTCATAGTTTCTCTGTTAAAATTGGTGGTAGATACATCATTTATCTACCACCAATTAATTTTCAATGATCTACATATTGGCAAATTAATTGAGCAACAGTAAGCCCTCCACCAAACCCAGTTAATACAGCGCCAGGTATCCACTTGCCTACAAGCCCAGTAAGCCCTAGCCAATTACCAATATTATCTGGCGCCCAGCAATAGCCATTCCAGAAATCCTTATTGAAACCCGCGTTCAATGTTGCTAATTTATTATTATTTATTTTCATTTTGATAGCACATATAATCCAACATTAATTCCAAATATTGTTAAAATATTTTTTACTTTTTCTGTTTATAAAATTTGTAGAGATAGACAATGCAAATTCTAGCGATATAAATTGCTATAAGTATTAGGCCAACATTAACATACACATCTGCATCGGTAATATTTTTTAAATTCATCCAAAGCCCTACTAATAGAACTATTAATCCTACAATAACAGTGAGGTTTTTTTTCATTTTTTTAGATTGTATAAAATAACTCATTTTAATAATTTTCTACAAAATATAATTACACCTGCCCTAGTATTAGAGCCAAAAAACAGCAACTAAATAACCGCCTAACAATTGATTAGTTGCTGTTTTTTATTTTCAATAAATAATCAAGTATATGCCTTTATCCAGTTAAATACGAACGTTTTTCAAAACTAGCGACTATTAACCAAAACAACCAGAAGCAGCTGCACCAAAAGTAATACCTAAACAGAGTTCTGCGCGAAGAGTAACAGCTGCTGCAAATGCCCCCCAACCTAAAATTAAACATGTTCTATTAGATACTCCTGCCTCTATTAGACACATTTTCTGATTTGAAATTTTTTTCATAAAATAAGATTTTAATTTGTATTAAGATTAACTGTTCCAACAAGCCACATGTTCTGCAATTGTGCGTAAGTAACCCATTGGCATACTTCCGTATATAAACACTGCACGCATCGGAGCAGTAAAGCAAAATAGCCCCATCTCATTTCCATTTCCCATTATTTTCGCCATTTGTGCTGTCTTTAATTTCCTCATAATATTAATAGATTCATAAAGTTTTAGCCTACCCTTTACGCATTTCGGCAATCGCGGTGGTCCGACATCTCGGTTGGATGCGCATCAACGGCAGCAAATATATAATGTGATATAAGAAAGTGTTATTCAAAAATGAATAAAATGAAAATATTTTTTAGTTACCTTTTTTATTTTATTTCGTCATATTGATAAAAACTAATTTCTATCCTTATAAGTGTCGATTTATGAAAAAAATAGTAGGCGCTAAATTGAGAGAGTTGCATAAGGAAGGGCAGTACTCTCAAGAAGAAGTAGTAAATAATTTAGGAATTTCACAAGCAACTTATTCAAGACTGGAAAATGGACAGGGAAAGATAACGTATGAAATTATTTGTAAATTAATACATTTCTATAAGTTGAAGCCGGAGGATTTGAACGATATTTTTCCTTTTGGAATATTTTTACTAGTAGGTATATAAATGATTCGTTTAGAGATAATTGATTTTAATCAAATAATTTTTCTTTAAACTGTTTTAAACAAGAAACATTTGTTGAAAAAGGCTAATTTTGTTTGAAAAAATAGTAAAAACAACTATTGAACAACATTAATACCCAAAAATAAATCATTAAACCTTGATACTTGGAGTTGAAAAACCCAAGGAGGGCAATGAATATGGCTATAAAATTAGGAAGAATGATGCCTAACCATAATATCCATTTTTTTATATTCTTCATGTGTTAGAGAATCTATGTTTATCATTACTCTTTCCTTCATTCTTTATTGTTTTTATAGTTATTCTTAAAATAGGCAATTATTAGAAGGATTAATATAGAAATAAATGCCCCAAGAACTATTACAAATGGGTTGTTAGAATCATACAAAGGCCTTTTTTTGAAGTATTTGTAAAGTAAGAAGCTTGTAAGAAAAAGACCTATAATAGGGACAGCACTTTTTTTTATGAATCTCATTATTTAGAAGTTTAACTTGATTTCTATTTTTTGAAATTTGTACGCCATAATATTATGTTTGTATTAAGTTGAATAATAAATTTCAAACCTAATATTATGGCGTATTTTGTAGTAAAATTTCAATATAGGAAGTTTACGATTTAAGACAGGCCATACCTATAACAGCAGTTCCTACGGCTGCAATCAGGGTTGCCGCTCCACCGGTAGCTACAGTAGCCACTCCTGCCACTAACATTCCAGCAGCTCCTAAACTAAAGCCAGTAAGGAATCCGGAAGCTGCAATACACCAGCCACCACCATAAACTGATGCCATTTCAGTATTTTTTAATTTTCTCATTATTTTAAAAGTTTAATTTCAATTTTTTGAATTAATAAATACTATTTACCACACCCTCCGGCAAAATAGCCAACAGCCCCAACAGCCCCAATAACAATGCCTAAAGGCGCTGTAACAAATGCTGTGGTCAAAGCAACCCCAGCTCCCATAAGTCCCCAAGTTAAGAACTCACATATCTCACCTCCTGCTCTTGTCATCTCCATCTGTAGACTCTCAATTTTCTTCATTCTGTAAATGTTTCAAGTTTCAGCCTACCTTTAACGCATTTCGGCAATCGCGGTGGTCCGACATCTCGGTTGGATGCGCATCAACGGAGGTAAATATAGAGCAGTAGTTGAAAAAGTGTTATTCAAAAATGAATAAAATGAAAATATTTTTTTAGTGACCTTTCTTATATTATTTCGTCATATTGATAAAATGCTGATTTCTATTCTTATAAGTATCAATTTATGAAAAAAATAGTAGGCGCTAAGTTGAGGGAGTTACGCAAAGAAAGGCAGTGCTCTCAAGAAGAAGTAGTTAATAGTTTAGGGGTTTCACAGGCAACTTATTCAAGGCTGGAAAATGGACAGGCAAAGATAACATATGAAATTATTTGTAAATTAATACAGCTCTATAAGCTGAAATCGGAGGATTTGATTGATATTTTTCCTTTTGGAACATTTTTACTACTAGGTATATAAATACCCTATTTTGATGATTTGACAAAAACGCAAAGCCACTCATGATAAATATGAGCACTAGAAAACGTATATTGTTACTCATATTTCAATGCCTTTTCGTTTGGCAAAGTAGTAAAAAGAAATATTAAACAACATCAATATCCAAAAATAAACCATTAAACCTTCATATCTGGGATTGAGAAACGCAAGAAGGCCAATAAATAAGGCTATAAAATTAGGAAGGATAATACTTAACCATAATACTGTTTTTTTTATATATTAATAAGCTTATCTATATTAAAAAACTAATTTTTTATTCGAGTAACTGCAAGAATTGTTAAAACCATTGAGAAAATGCAAAGAGATTCCCCTACAATTGATTGCTGGTTTTTCAAATCTTCGATGATGTCATATATGCTAATAGCAATGACGAAAATTGATAAAAAAAACAGAGTTTTACGGATGGATGTGTTCATAGTTAGAAAATTATTCGGTCGTTGTTGGAAATTTTAGAACAACGACTGAATTGGTTTTAGAATTAAATAAATAAACGAAGCTATTTATGGCAGTCTTCGTGAATGGAAACCACTGCAACTAAGCCTGCCGCCATAGCAAAAGGAATTCCGATTCCTGTAGAGGCTGCAGCAACAGCGCCAGCTAAAGCAACAGCACCACCTAGAACAGACCCCCAACAACCACTAGCTTTTATTTTTTCTAATTTGTTGTTATGCAGTATCTTCATATTTTCTAATTTGTTCATTTTTTGAAAGGTTTGATAATTTTTAGCCTACTATTGACGCATTTCGGCAATCGCGGTTGGATGCGCATCAACGACAACAAATATATAGTATGATATAAAAAAGTGTTATTCAAAAATGAATAAAATGAAAATATTTTTTTAGTGAACTTTCTTATATTATTTCGTCATATTGATAAAATGCTGATTTCTATTCTTATAAGTATCAATTTATGAAAAAAATAGTAGGCGTTAAGTTGAGGGAGTTACGTAAAGAAAGGCAGTATTCTCAAGAAGAAGTTGTTAATAATTTAGGGATTTCACAAGCAACTTATTCAAGACTGGAAAATGGACAGGCAAAGATAACGTATGAAATTATTTGTAAATTAATACAATTATATAAGCTAAAACCGGAGGACTTGACTGATATTTTTCCTTTTGGAATATTTTTACTATTAGGTATGTAACTGATTCTTTTAGAGATAAACCTATTATAATACATGTAGTTACAGATAAAAAACGAATCTTTCTACAATAAAAAAATCAAATATTTAACTTATTTACAAGATAGAAATAAGTTATTGATAATAATGAAAAAGAAATAGATAATACCGTTGGGTTAAAGAATGTGTTTAAGTGTATTAAATTAATAGGCGTCCATTCTAAAATATTCATAAGCAAAACATTACGGGTTAAAAAAGCAAACATTTGTAAATTTGAAATAAATATTAATGAAGAATATAAAATTTCATATACCTTTTTTTGATTTTTTTTAGATGCAAAAAAAAGAAAAGTTTGTATATTTATGTGTGTTAAAATAAGAGATATTTGAAACCTTAAGAAGGTAGTAATGGAAATATTGATAAAAAAAGTATAAAGAGATAAATCGAAAAGTATAAATAAGATTAATAACTCTTTGCTAAAAATTTGATTTATAAAATTGTCTTTTTTGAAAATATAAAGATTGTTGTATAGGCCAATTATACAAATGGTATATAAGCTGTAATATAAATAAATATGAATTTTGTCTAATTTTTGCGATAAGAACCAATTATGATAAATAAATAATAAAATAGGCAATAATAAAATTATTGTAGCGATAATTTTATTTCGATTTATTCTCCAAATATGAGTAGTCATTATATCTAATTTTAGAAAGTTAAACCTTTTTTGCAGTTGAGTAATATATTTAGACAAAAATATAATTGAAGATGTTTGTTTCAAACTGTATGCCATTGAAATAAGAAAAAACCTAAGTCATATAGCATACAGATTTTTATTACAATATATTCCTCTTCAAAATATACTAAATTTGCCTTTTTAAAATACCTGTTTCAAAGTAAAAATGGCTTGTAATCATGGAACGTGTTTTATATTGTTTAATCTATCGATTAGGATTATTGCACGAAGTGGCAATTCCGGCGATTACAACAGATGCCCCACCTAGTAACAAAAGACCAGCTCCGAAACCTGTAGGTATTGTGGCAAATGTTAAAGCTGCACCTACTAGGGTTAAACCACATCCGAATGGGTCATAACCATATCCAGTCAATTTTTCCATTTGAACATTTTCTAATTTCTTCATTTCATAAAATGTTTAAAAATTTCAGCCTACCTTTTACGCATTTCGGCAATCGCGGTGGTCCGACATCTCGGTTGGATGCGCATCAACGGCAGCAAATATATAGTATGATATAACAAAGTGTTATTCAGAAATGAATAAAATGAAAATAATCTTTAGTTACCATTCTTATATTTTTTCGTCATATTGATAAAATGCTGATTTCTATTCTTATAAGTATCGATTTATGAAAAAAATAGTTGGCGCTAAATTGAGAGAGTTGCGCAAAGAAAGGCAGTACTCTCAAGAAGAAGTAGTAAATAATTTAGAGATTTCACAAGCAACTTATTCAAGACTGGAAAATGGGCAGGCAAAGATAACGTATGAAATTATTTGTAAATTAATAAAATTCTATAAACTGAAACCTGAAGACTTGAATGGTATTTTTCCTTTTGGAATATTTTTGCTACTAGGTATATAAATGTTCTGCTTAGATGACTTGATAAAGATTGTCTTTTAACCAAACTCTTTACTGCGAAAGCGGCTTTAACCGAGAAAGGCTTAGTGAAAAAATAAAAATTCAAACTCATACAAGAAGCGATAATCACGAACTTAAGTAGCACAATCACAGGCAGTGCTGTAATGCATATTCAAACCATTGTTATTCTTTGTTTTATGGCTTATGGTTCTATTTGTTTATAAGCAAAAAGTATTAAAATAAAGAATATCGGCAATTAAAAGATAGCTAAATAAGAAAATAAACACCTCAAGTGTGGAAGCGATAATTAAAATAAAAGACATTTTCTGCATTTATGAATTTTAGAATGTAAATATTTTTGCCTGCAGATATTTTAATAACCTTTTGAAATTTTCCAAATTTTAAACTCAAACAATAATCGGAGCAAAATCCAAGTGATTGATAACATCATTACTATTAAAGAAACATAGACTCCAAGCTTATTGCTTATATTATAAGATTTAAAAAAACCTAAAAATGAACAATATACACCAAATGTAGGAGCTATGAAGCCCGCAAAAATGTTTAATAATTTTTTCATGAAATTAAATAGCTATGTTGCTTGTAGTTTTTATACACTAACAATGTCGCGTAAATAAAATATTCAATCAATTTATAATTTATTTAAGATAATGTATTTTGCCAAATTTAACAACAAATAATAAAACTCAGTTTTTGCCTAAAAACAGCATAAAAAAATCCATTATTTGTCAATTCTTTTTCTTTTAATTATACTGACCCCCAGCATCTCTAAAAATACAGAAATAATAACCACTAACTCTATTGAAACTGCTATCAGTTTTTTTTGAGGAAGGTCTTCTTCATAAACTAATCTTTGTATTAAACCAAACATATAAGCCCATTGGATGAATATTACTAAATATTTTTTTTATGCCTTTATTGAAATTGTAATGCTATCAGGGTCATAATTTACAATTAACCGTATTCTTAATTTGAAAAAAATGTGCATAAATAACTAACACAAGTAAGACTGAAAAGCCAAAAGTGCCTCCTAAGTTTGCATAAAAAAGTAGTTTAGATGAAAATGGATATTTTGTAAATAAAGTATAAAAATTAAAAATCAGAATGACTATCAATTTATAGCTTTTTCTAAATAAAGATTTGCGAATTTTCATAATAAGTTTTTTTATACAATATAAAACCTGCAAAAAATCACTTTGTTTGATAGTACGAATTATAGCCTTGTTAAAGAGAGTAAAAGTATTTACTGATTATTATTTATTTTTTAATATTTAAAAAATACTCGCCATAATATAATATTGCTAAAATAATAATAACAGGAACAGAAGCTTTGTTAAAACTTTCTTCTAATATTTTATATTTTAAATTAATCAAATATATAAAAGCCCAAATACTAATAGTAAAAACTTTGAGTTTGTTTAGCATGATAATATTTGTTATTTTTAGATTTGTTGATATATGTTTTAGTGAAAAGAAGTTAGCCGATTCTTTTCACTAAAACAACCTAATTAATCAAAGCATCCTTCTTGAGTAGCAACTACAAAAACTGCGACTACTCATGCTAATGCACCTAATGAACAATCAAATGCTGCCCACACAGTAGCTACTGCTGCTGCAATACATAAAGAGATTGTTCACAACTATCCTGTATTTTCTGAAAATCAATAATTGATATTACTTCTATATACAATAAAGACCAAGATTGCCATAAAGAAAAGGCCATTTAATACTTGATATAAAGAATTATTAATAAATGAGTTTGTGACTGAATAAAGTAATAATAAAATAGCTAATGTATAATATCTATTTTTGCCTTTTAATAACCTATGCATGCTTTTAAGTCTTTTTCAAGAGCTATTTTATACGAGATTTATAATCATAGCTCTTGATTTTGTGTTTATTCCATTTTTGTGCTAATTCCACCCACTACCGTAACAGCTTGCAAAGGCTTTCGCATTTTCCCAAAAACCTGCTGAAAGTGCTCCGGCAGCCAATATAGTCAGTCCCACCCCACCTGTAACTACCGCAGCCCCTACGAATACCGCCGCAACTGTGAATGCGCCTAGAGATGAACCTATATCCCCGGCACATCCTCCGGCAATTGTTTTTGACATTGTAATAGTTTCTAATTTTTCATGAAT
This sequence comes from Runella sp., assembly GCF_965279615.1. Classification (NCBI taxonomy): domain Bacteria; kingdom Pseudomonadati; phylum Bacteroidota; class Cytophagia; order Cytophagales; family Spirosomataceae; genus Runella; species Runella sp. The sequence continues at coordinate 5,289,771 of NZ_OZ257252.1, forward strand.
AAAAAATGTTTATGATGATAATAATTACTAAGATTTTCCACAACCACCAAATGCCTTAGACCCAAGCCCTATTAGAGCCATAGGAATTCCAATAGGTGCTGTTATAGTCCAAGCCGTTAACCCTACTCCAGCTGTGATTAGATAATCTGTCAGCATTTCGCACTGCCATGCTCCACCATATAGCTTTTGCATTCTGGCCTTTTCAAGTTTCTTCATTTTAAGAAAAGGATAACTTATAATTTAAGCCTACTCTTAACGCATTTCGGCAATCGCGGTGGTCCGACATCTCGGTTGGATGCGCATCAACGGCACAAACTTAAAAGTTAAATACATAAAAAAATAGAGCAAAACTACCTCAATGTTTGAGGTAAAACTACCTCAGAAATTGAGGTAATCTCAAAGAATTGACGCATAAAGCCTGAAATTTTGTAGGACGTCAGCAGGTATAAAACATTTACAGAGGATTATAAAAAAGGGGCTGAAAATTAATTTTCAGCCCCTTTTTTATAATCCCTAATTCGTCAATTCCAAATCGTCATTCCTTATACTCCATCAAACTGACGCAGGAAACGTACATCATTTTCAGAATACAGGCGCAGGTCGCGGACGCCGTAGCGGAGCTGGGCGATGCGCTCAATGCCCATGCCAAAAGCAAAACCGGTGTATTCTTCGGGGTCAATGCCGCAGTTGGCTAACACATTGGGATCAACCATACCGCTTCCGGCAATTTCTACCCAACCGGTTCCTTTGGATAAACGATATGTTTCTTCAGTATCGGTACCTAACCAAATGTCGATCTCGGCGCTTGGCTCAGTGAACGGGAAGAATGATGGACGTAGGCGTATTTTTACATCTTTGTCAAACATCTCTTTGGAGAAGTGATAAAGCGTGTCTTTGAGGTCTTTGAAACTTACGTTTTTGTCGATGTACAAGCCTTCTACCTGATGGAAAAAACAATGCGCGCGTGCCGAAATGGCTTCGTTGCGGTATACGCGTCCGGGCATAATGGCGCGGATAGGCGGCTTTTGGCGCTCCATCATACGAATCTGTACGTTGGAGGTGTGCGTCCGCAGGAGCATGTCCTGTGTTGGGTCTTCGGCATTTTTAGCCACGAAAAACGTGTCCTGCATTTCGCGGGCGGGGTGATTTTCGGGAAAATTAAGGGCCGTGAAGTTGTACCAATCCGATTCAATTTCGGGGCCGTCGGCTACGCTGAAACCCATGCGTTCAAAGATCTCAATGATCTTGGCGCGGGCTAAGGTGAGCGGGTGTATACTTCCTAATTGGTTTGGAATTACGGGGAGTGTTAGGTCTACGGACGCGCCGTCCGTACCACTGTCATTGGCTTCAAATTCTGTTTGGATGAATACAAAGCGGTCGTTGGCGAAGTTTTTTAAGGCATTCAGTTCCTGACCTACTGAGCGCCGTTCTTCTTTGGCGATGTCTTTTAAACCTTCAAAAAGCGCTTCAACAATACCCTTTCTTCCCACAAATCGTTGACGGTATTGTTCCAGTTGCTCTTTGGTGGCAACTTCAAATTGCTCAATTTCCCGGTATATTTCTTTTACGCGTTCGGTTAGCATTCTTCTGTTAATTAGTATCCGTTATCAGTATGTTGTCTATCCGTTTTGTTCTTCGTGCTTTGTAATTATAGCATTAAACACGTTAAAACAGATGCAGGACAGATGATATTATTCGCAAAGGTAAGAATTCCTGCATAACTGACGATGGATTGTTCTGAACTCTTGTTGGAGAACATACAGAAGTAAAACCAACTTATTCGATTATTCCTTTTGCTGTTTTTCAGTTTATTATTTTTCTGTTTCTCGGTTCAATTAACAGGGAAATAGAAACGCGTTTAACACAAAGGGCAGCGATGGAATAAAAAGGAAGGAGGCAGAATAAGAAGGGCGGAGGTGAACGGTCCGCCGCCCGACCCCGCTCCTACGGTATTTATTCATTGCTGCCGGATACTTTTCCTGTTTTTTGAGGAATGCCCGGTTGAGTGATTTCGAAGTTTTCCTGTTTTTTGGCATCCGCAACGATCTTGCGAACATCGGCCAAGAGTTTTTTAGCGTCGTATACGATACCATCTTTCACGGTATATTTTACACCGCCTACGCGTACCACTTCGTTTTTGTCGTTGAGGCGAATGGCACCGGTTCCGTACAATGTTTTCAGGTTGGCAAGGGGATTTTCTTCGGTAATGACAAAATCAGCCAGTTTACCTACTTCTATGGAACCGATCTCTTTGTCCATTCCCAGAGCTTCGGCGCCTTTAAGCGTGGCGGCCCGAATGACCTCCATTGGGTGAAAACCTGCTTCACGCAACAATTCCAACTCACGGATATAGGCAAAACCGTACAGTTGATAAATAAAGCCCGAATCGGAGCCGGTAGTCACACGGCCGCCGCGATTTTTGTATTCGTTGATAAAGGCCATCCAGAGGCGATAATTCTCTTTCCAGGCCACTTCCTGCTCCGTACCCCAATTGTGCCAATAAGAGCCGTGCGAAATGCGACTGGGGCCATAAAAACGCCACAACGAAGGCAACGTGTAATCATCGTGCCATTCGGCCCGTCGTGCCAGCATCAGTTCACGGTTGGCTTCGTAGATATTGAAGGTCGGGTCAATGGTGAAATCCAGTTTCAGCATTTCCTCCATTACCTGATTCCATTTTTCGGTGCCGGGTTTGGCGGCCTGTTTCCACAGTTTGCCGGCTTCTTCAAATCGATTCTGCTCGTTGTTGTAGTTGTAGTCTGTTGGGTAATTTTGCAGGGTTTTATCATCAAACAAGGCTTCCGGAAGCCCGTACCAGTGTTCCATGCTTGTTAAGCCTGCTTTGGCGGTAGCCAACGCGTTCATGCGGCCCACTTCGGTTTGGGCGTGGTGCGCTGCTGAGCCGAGTTTTAACTTTTTATTTTCGTCTAATGCTGCCTTAAAAACTTCGGGTTCAGCGCCAAAAAACTTAATACCGTCTGCGCCTTTTTGCGCGTTTTGGCGAACCCATTCGCGAGCCTGTTCGGGCGTGGAAATAAAATCTTTGGCTCCCTGTCCGAAAACGGTATAAGCTTTAATACGTGGAGCCGTGATCAAATTTTTAGCGCTTTTCTCCTTTTGATCCAATACCCAGTCCAGTCCGTTACCGCAAGACGGGTCGCGGATGGTAGTAACGCCGTGCGCCAGCCAAAGTTTAAAAACATACTCGGCATTGGCTCCCTGCTGTACACCGCCGATGTGTCCGTGCATATCGACAAAACCCGGCATCATATACATGCCCTGACAATTCAGCTCTTTATCGCCCGGATTGGCTTTTACGCCGCTTTTTGGATCGGCGGGCATTCCCGGATAACCTGCCTGACGAATCTGTGCGATACGGTTGTTTTCCACCACAATATCCATCGGGCCGATCGGGGGCGAGCCGGTGCTGTTAATGATCGTTACACCTCTAATAATGAGTCGTTTGTGCGGGCCGTCTCCTTCGGCGCGATTGGGCGCTTTTTGAACCTGTGAAAGTACAGGAGATGAGTAGTAAAAAGCGAATAATGCCACTAAGAGTAAGAGTCTTTTCATACGAAAATTGGGATAGGTAGATGGAGTATAATGGTATTCCAAATGTAAGGAAGATTATGGATTTTGGTGTATCTTGCCCAACAAAAAGGGCGAATACTGATCGTATTCGCCCTTTTTGTTGGAAATATTTCCATTTTATAGTTCATCTGCCTCTATTTCTTCAGCTACTTCTGAGCTGTTGGTTACCTCTTTGATGGTTTTATTCTCTACTTCCTGCCGTTTGGCTTTGTATTTTTTGATCTGAATTTTGAGCGCCTCTAAGGCCAGATCTGTGGCTTCTTCAAAGCTTTTGCCATTTTCTTTGACAAACAGCTCAGCATTTGGAAGGTTAATTTTGACTTCTAAAACTTTATTTTTGATCTTACTGCTCTCACTTTTATCTAATCGCAGATAAACTTCCGCACTGGTTATTCGGTCATAAAATGTTTCGAGTTTTTCTAATTTTTTCTGAATGAATTCGAGCAACGCAGGGGCTGCGTCGAAGTGGATAGCGTGCACTTGAAGTCTCATAATTACGCACAGTTTTAGTTAAACATTGATTTCCAATCGTATTTGCGGACTCAAAAGGGGAAAAAATAGCGGTCTGGCATATCAGACCGCTATCTCTAATTTTGAAGTCTACCTTCAACGATTGTAAAACTAAACTGTGTCTTTTTTTTTGAAAAACCAAGTATTAAGCTTACTTTTTTTGAATTTTTATTTTACTTCACTCATTGTCAGCATGTCCATATCGGTGAAGGAATAGTTTTCACCCGCCATTGCCCACAAGAAGGAATAACTGGTCGTTCCCGCTCCGGCGTGGATTGACCAAGGAGGAGAAATAACCGCCTGCTCGTTGGCTACTACCAAGTGGCGGGTCTCTTCAGGAGCGCCCATAAAGTGGAAAATGCGTTGGTCTTCTTCCATATCAAAGTAGACATAAATCTCAGAACGACGGTCGTGAATATGGGGAGGCATGGTGTTCCAAACACTGCTGTATTTCATCGCCGTCATTCCCATTACCAGTTGACAACTTTCAAGGCCGCCGGCATGAATGTATTTATAAATGACACGGGTATTGGCTTTTTCCGGCGACCCCATATCTACAGGTAAGGCATCGGCGGCTTTCATCATGGCCGTAGGCACTACCCGATGCGCGGGTGTCGAGATCAGGATAAATTTGGCCGGGAATTCAGGGTCCAGGCTTTTAAAAGAAACCAGTTTATTACCTTTCCCTACGTACAAACAATCGCGTTTTTGGAGGGTGAAAAGTTCATCTCCTACCATCACAAACCCATCACCACCGACATTGAGAATACCCAATTCGCGGCGTTCAAGAAAATAATCGGCGCGCAACTCTTCATAAACAGGCAGTTTATGCAATTGACCTACCGGCTTAATTCCGCCTACGATCATGCGATCATAATGGGAATAAACAAAATGAAATTGATCCGGTACAAAGAGCTTTTCCATCAAAAACTCTTCACGAATTCGGTGCGTATCGTAGCTTTTGAAATCCGTAGGATTGGTGGTATGTCGAACCTGAATGTGCATGGTAATCTTTATTTTAAGATGGGTTCTAAAGCAACATGATTTGTGTCAAGCCATTCGGTAATATCTTCCACGATCTGACGTACGCCGATCTGAGGTTCCCAACCCGTGAGACGCGTCACTTTCGAATTGTCGGTAATATACAATCGAATGTCAGCCGTACGGGTTTCGGCAACCTGTTTGATCGGAATGGTTTTGCCGGTTACTTCTTGGCATATTTTGGTGAGTTCCTGCAATGAAGTGCTGCTGCTGTTGCCTCCGCCGGCATTGAGAATTTCACAGTTTACTTTCTCCAAATTATGTAATTGCCAGTCAATTAAACGATATAGGTCAGCCACATGCAACATATCGCGGGTTTGTTTACCCGTGCCGCCGTAGCCAAAATAGCCCAATTGTTGTTCCCAATAATGTTTTGCGATCCAAAGAACCATTACTCCCTGATCTACTTTTCCCATTTGCCAAGGGCCGGTAATGACTCCGCAACGGTTGATCACCGTTTTTAAGCCATAAAATTCATTGTATTCCTGGATGATCAATTCCGAAGCCAATTTTGTGGTTCCGTACAAAGAACGTGCCCCGTCTAACGGAAAATCTTCGGCAATACCTTTGGAAGAAACGCCTTTTACGGGTTGTTCATCCGTCAATTCAAAACGGGTCTCGGACTCGGTGAAATTGAGGGTTTCAATGGTTTTGATGGGGTATACCCGGCTGGTAGACAGAAAGATAAAGCCGGCGCGGTGTTTAAGTGCGTAATTAAGACAATTGACCGTTCCGAAAAGGTTGGTATTGATCAAATAATCAGGTGTTCCGTCCAACCCTGCCAATACCGAAGGTTCGGCGGAGGCTTCAATGACGGTATCAACAGCGGGAAGTGCATCAAAGTCTTCCTTGTTTCGGATGTCGCCGTGTACGTATTTGATTCCCAGTTGAGAGATGCGGGCTACATTGAGTTCAGAGCCTTTTCGTTTGAGGTTATCCAAACAATAAATTTCGTACGAAGGATAATTGGTTTTAAGTGCAATTGCAAGTGATGAACCAACAAAGCCGGCGCCGCCGGTAATCAGAATTTTCATAATCTATTTAATTATATCTCCTTTTAAGCAGTACATTCTCTACGGGCTGAATCACAAGCGGTACTTTCTCGATCTTAACTGCACTGGCATCTAAGCCAAACCACTTGTCTTCACCGGGCGTAAATTGTTTGATAAAGAAATAAGCCTGCATGATGATTCGCTCAAACAAAGGTAACTCGTTTTCGTAAGACAAAAACTTTTCCAACACCACGAACCTAAAATCACCGACCAGGTTTTGTTTGTTCAATGATTCGTAACGGCTGGTAATATCCACTTCTTTATTTTTGACCATTTCTTCGATCACTTTTCTCAGGTAAAGGTTGATCCGCTGTTCGACCCTAAAACCCAAATAGAAGTTGACCTTGACGACATCGTCGGGTTCCAGAATATTTACTTTGTATTCCATTGTGTAAGGATCATCGGTGGTATCGACGTGCACAAACCAGTAGATATCAGCCCGTTTAGGACGCTTTTGGAAGATAGAGTAAATCACCTTTGATTCAATTTCACTTATCCGTGACGCACTCGACATAAATACCAAGTGAGTGGCGTATTTGGGAATGGTTACATCGCGACTGAGTTCTTTCAATGAATCCAAATACCTCTCTAATTTGACATATTCGGTCAATTGCTGCTTGATGTAGAAGGAGTTATACCAAATAATCATTAAAGAAACAATCGTACCGCCAATGATCAATGAAACCCAGCCTCCGTGCATGAATTTCATGAGATTGGCCACTAAAAAAGACCCTTCAATGCCGGCATAAAGCACCAGAAACAAGACAATAGCCCAAGCATTTACGCGCCGGGCGTACAAGTAGTAGGACATCAGCAGTGTGGTCATCAACATGGTAAGTGTAATGGCCAAGCCATAAGCCGCTTCCATGCGCGATGATTCCTGAAAGTATAACACAACACCAATACAACCTGCTAAAAGAAGCCAATTGAGACTTGGAACGTATAATTGCCCTTTTTGTACACTTGGATAGCGCAGCCGTACTTTAGGCCAGAAGTTTAACCGAATGGCTTCGCTCACCAACGTAAATGAACCCGTGATCAACGCCTGACTCGCAATGATGGCCGCCATGGTAGCAATGCCGATACCCGGAAGCAGAAACCAATCGGGCATGAGGTCAAAAAAAGGATTACGGTTGCCTAATGGTTGTCCTTTTAAACTTAACAAATAAGCTCCCTGACCAAGATAATTCAGAAAAAGAGTGGCTTTGACAAATACCCAACTCACTCGAATATTTCCCCGGCCGCAATGACCTAAGTCTGAATATAATGCTTCTGCTCCGGTGGTACATAAAAATACCGCCCCCAATAGCCAAAAACCTTCCGGATACTCAAACAACAGCCAATAGCCATAGTAAGGATTAAAACATTTGATCACTTCGGGAGCGTCGCTGATATGAATAGCGCCCAAAACGGCCAACATCAAAAACCAAATGAGCATAATAGGCCCAAAAGCACGACCTACGGCACTTGTCCCAAACCCCTGAATCAAAAACAGGATGGATAAAATGCCGATAACAATGGGAATGGTTTTCAATTCCGGATAAATGATGCGTAATCCTTCAACAGCAGAAGAGACCGAAATAGGGGGAGTGATAATACCATCGGCCAACAGGGCCGCGCCGCCGATCATGGCCGGAATGGTGATCCATTTGGCATGCCGACGCACCAAGGCGTACAAGGCGAAAATTCCTCCTTCACCCCGGTTATCGGCGCGAAGGATCAGGATGACGTACTTGATGGTCGTTTGTAACGTAAGTGTCCAAAAAACCAGCGAGAGCGCCCCTAAAATCTCATATTCTACAATCGGCTTGGTCGTTCCCGTGACGGCTTTCATCACGTAGAGCGGAGAAGTACCGATGTCCCCGTAAATAATTCCCAGTGCAATTAATAATCCGGCGGCTGAAACTTTGGTTGTGTTGTGATGATGCGCTTCGTTAGATTCCATAGATCGGTTAAAAATTAGCCATAGATACGTTGAAGGTTTACTTTGTCGATGGCTCTGATAATGAGAGGTACTTTTTCGATTTTTACGGCACTGCTATCTAATCCAAACCATTTATCTTCACTATTGGTAAATCCTTTAATGAAGAAATAGGCTTTCATGATAAGTTGTTCAAAAATAGGCAATTCGTTTTCGTAGGAAAGAAATTTCTCCAAAACAACAAAACGGAAGTCGCCAATGACATTGTGGCGATGCAATGACTCGTAGCGGCTCGTAATATCCACCTCTTTATTTTTTACCATATCTTCAATGATACGACGCAAATAAAGATTGATCCGTTGTTCGATCCTGAATCCTAACCGGAAAGTAACCTTAATAACATCATCGGGTTCAATAACGTCCACTTTGTACTGCATTGTATAAGGCTCATCGGTGGTATCGACGTGCACAAACCAGTAGATGTCAGCCCGTTTGGGGCGTTTTTCAAAGATAGAATAAATGATTTTGGATTCTACTTCACTCGTACGCGAGGCATTGGACATAAATACCAAGTGAGTGGCGTATTTGGGAATGGTTACATCGCGACTAAGTTCTTTGAGTGCGTCGATATAAGTGGCAAGCTTGGTGTATTCGGTCAGTTGGGCTTTGATCTGACCTGCTTTCAGCCAAATGAACATGACCGCTGCCAAGATGGTACAAATCAACACAGATACCCAGCCACCGTGCATAAACTTATCTAAATTGGCTACCATGAATGAACTTTCCACTGCAAAATACACGACCAAAAACACGATCACCAGCCACATATTATAACGGTGTGTGTAGAGGTAGTAAGACATTAAAAGTGTATCTACCAGCATCGTAAGCGTGATAGCCAATCCATAGGCCGCTTCCATGTTGGTAGAACGTTTAAAATATAATACAACGGCCACACAACCGATAAAAAGCAGCAGGTTGATGCTCGGAACATACAGTTGCCCCTTTTGAGCGGAAGGGTATTTAAGTTTGATCTTAGGCCAGAAATTAAGACGAATGGCTTCGCTGACCAACGTAAAAGAGCCTGTGATCAAGGCTTGGCTGGCAATGATAGCCGCCATAGTGGCAATGGCAATTCCCGGCAACAGAAACCAGTCCGGCATCAGCTCATAAAAAGGTTTGCGCCCGTTGAGGTATTGGCCGTTGTGAGCCATTAGCCACGCCGATTGCCCAAAATAGTTAAGCAATAGGGTCATTTTTACAAACACCCAACTTATCCTAATATTTCCCCGTCCGCAGTGGCCCAGGTCTGAATACAACGCCTCTGCTCCGGTCGTACACAAAAATACCGCTCCCAGCAGTGTAAATCCTCCCGGATGTTGAACCAATAATTGGTAAGCATAATAGGGATTAAGCGCTCTGACAACCAACGGGTTTTGAATTACGTGCGAAAATCCTAAGATTCCCAACGTTGAGAACCACACCAGCATAATAGGCCCGAAAGCACCACCCACGACCTTTGTCCCAAAGACCTGAATAATGAATAAAACGGCCAAAATAACCAAAACAATGGGAACGGTTTTTATATTGGGATATAAGATTTCCAATCCTTCAACGGCCGAAGAAACTGAAATGGGGGGACAAATAATTCCATCGGCTAAGAGCGCCGCGCCGCCGATCATGGTCGGAATAGTGAGCCACTTGGCATGGCGCCGTACAAGGGCAAAAAGTGCCAACGTTCCTCCTTCCCCACGGTTGTCAGCGCGGAGAATCAAAATGACATACTTTATGGTCGTTTGTAGTGTAAGCGTCCAGAACACGCAGGAAAGAGCGCCTAATACTACTTCTTCATTAATACGCCCTTTTCCGATAATGGCCTGCATTACGTATAATGGAGAAGTTCCGATGTCTCCGTATACAATTCCTAATGCAACTAATAGACCTGCGCCCGAGATTTTGTCTAAATTATGGTGACCGTTACCGTGCTCCATGAAAATCGTATGTTCTATAAATGATAGGTAACACTAATATAAAATAGTGACGAATGACTAAATTTTAAATGTATAGTAGAACGTAGTTTTTCGCAGACTTGGTAAAAAAATCGGACAAATATAAATGCTTGGGCTATCCGTTGTTCTCGGAAGCCAAAAATTATTCGTTAAGCCGATAATAATCAGTCAATACCGTACAGTTTTTGGGGATGAACGGCAGTAAATCATACTTACAAAATCCTGATCCAATCAATTAGCCAATCTGTCTTGAAAAATAGTATTAAAATGGTGAGTGTCAAGAGAGCAATAACTATGGACGCAGCAGAAGATACATTGCCGGAGGGAAGCGGAGAAGAGCTTGTTCTGAAAAAAAGATAAAAGGGGATTTTGAAATAATAAAACAGTGAAACAATGGCATTTAGCAATCCAACGACCAATAAAATCATCAACAATTGGTCACCGCTTGTCTGATAAGCTTCCCAAAGCGATGAAAACACCAACAATTTAGCTGTAAATCCTGCGGTTGGCGGCAATCCAACCAGCCCAACCATCAAAATCGTAAAACATACACTCAGAAAGGGATACGAAGCACCTTTTCCCGTAATGGTTGCCAGTGTTGGCGCATTTTGGCCCATCAGATCAATCATCAGAAAAACCGCGATATTGATAAGCACATATACGGCGATGTAAAAGGTGGTACTTTCAAAACCCGTTTGATTGAACGCGACCAACCCCACAATGATAAATCCTGCCTGTGCGATCCCTGAATAAGCCATGAGTCGTTTAAGGTCATTTTGCCAAAGGGCGGCGAGGTTTCCGGCCAAAATACTCACCAACGAAATAATAGCCATGAGTTTTTGGAAATCGTCAGGCAATACGCTTAAAAGTCGCATTAAAAGCAACAACGCCGCTACTTTGGGAGCGGTAGACAGAAAGGAAACCACGGGCGTAGGGGCACCTTCGTACACATCGGGCGGCCAAACGTGAAAAGGAACCAAAGACAGTTTAAATAAAACTCCACCCAACGTAAGAAACCCGACAATCAATAAAATAAGCGGCGGATTCTGTACTAACTGATCAGCAAATACGTCGCTCGTAAAGTTCAATGTACCCGTCATGCCGTATACTAATGATAAACCGTACAACATAATGGCGGAACTCAACGCCCCAAATAAAAGGTATTTGATACCTGCTTCGCCGGCTTTTTTGCCGCTGCTTAATGTTGCGATCAAATAAGAACCGATCGACACTAATTCAATGGATAAATACATGCTCAGGCCATTGGTAGCCATTGTCATCAAAAAAAGGCCTAATACGATCGCCAACAAAATACTGTAAAATTCGGCAGGTAATTCCGAACGCATGAGTTGGATGTGCAAAAGGACCAATAAAGTAGCCGATAGGATGATTATTTTGAAGAAAACGGCTTTGTGGTCAAGATATATCAAATGATGAAATAAATAGCCGCCCAAGTCGTTCCATTGAAGAAAAACAAAGACGAAAGCTACCACGAGCAATACGGCGGTCAAGCCTCGCAAAACGTTGGTGGTTTTTGATTGCCAACGGCTGTATTTCAGCAGTATTTCACTAAGAATAATAAATAAGAAGGCTCCTGCCAGCCACGTTTCGGGTAAAAAACCGGGCAGACTTTGGATAACGTGGTAAAGATGGTCTTGGAGTCGCAAGGTAGATTGTTTAATTTGCTCGCAAAAGTACAACGCAACATGAAAAAGTCATTACTCTGTGGGGGATTGATTTTAATGACCCTCACCATACATGCCCAAAGCCTGTTTATTCAGGACATCAACGGGCGTCCCATTTTTGAAAATGGATACACTGAGATCGAAGGCTCGCCGTATCTGAATGATGCATGGTCGACCGGGAACGTCAAAGCCAAAAATAACGGTAAAACGTATGAACTGGCTAAAATGCGGTACGATCTTTACAAGGATGAATTGGAATACGAAGAGAATCAAAAACCATATCGTTTCAGTACTGAGATCACGGAGTTTTCAACCAACGACGGCGTATTCAGAAGTGGATTTCCAGCCATTGAATCAATGACCGCCCGTAATTTCTATCAGGTATTATACGATGGCAACGTTAAATTGCTAAAACGTAACACCGTGCGAATCCAACTTGAAAAGCTTTACAGTTCGGCTACGCAGACAAAGCGTTTTATGAAAGAAAGCGCTCTGTATTTGTTTAAAAACGGCACGATAATTCGCCTGAAAAAAGATAAAAAATCACTACTGGAAGCACTGGGAGACAAACAAACGCAGTTGGAAACGTTTATCAATGATGAAAAATTGAAATTGTCGAAAGAAGAAGATATTCTGCGTGTCATTGAGAAATATGAAGCACAATAGCTTCGTAACAAAACCTTATAGGTCTGTTTATCTTCGTTAGACCTATAAGGTTTTATTTTTTTTGTAGGAAAAACTAGGCCAAAGCAGCTACGCCCGGCAATTCTTTTCCTTCCATGTATTCGAGTAAGGCACCACCGCCTGTTGAGACATAACTTACACGGTCGCCATAACCTGCATTGTTGATGGCTGAAGCAGAATCTCCGCCACCGATGAGCGAGAAAGCACCGTTTTCTTCCGTTGCTTTTACCACTGCTTTGGCAATCGCGTCTGTTCCAACCGCAAAATTAGGGAATTCAAATACCCCCATTGGGCCGTTCCAAAGAATGGTTTTAGAGGTACGCACCACTTCTTCAAACAATTTTATCGATTCCGGACCAATGTCCAATCCTTCCCAACCGTCGGGAATTTCGCCGGTAGCGATGATTTGGCGATTGGCGTCGTTTGAAAAAGCATCGGCGCAAACATTGTCAACGGGCATGATAATTTTCACCCCTTTTGCCTTCGCTTTTTCAATGATTTCCAAAGCTAAGTCTTGCTTATCTGCTTCTAAAAGCGATTTCCCGATCTTCCCACCGAGTGCTTTGGTAAACGTGTAAGTCATGCCACCACCGATGATGAGATTGTCCACTTTGTCCAAAAGGCGCTCGATGATGAGGATTTTGTCGGAGATTTTGGCACCGCCCATAATGGCCGTAAACGGACGTTCAGCATGCTCCAGGATGCGTTGAGCGTTGTCAATTTCTGCCTGCATAACATACCCGCAAATGCGGTCTTCAAAAAACTGACCGATCACCGCCGTAGAAGCGTGGGCGCGGTGCGCAGTACCAAACGCATCATTTACCCAAACATCACCGAGTTTAGAAAGTTTTTCGGCAAAGGCTACATCTCCTTTTTCTTCCTGCTTGTAAAAACGGAGATTTTCGAGCAATAAAATTTCACCGGGCTTAAGTGTAGTGGCCTGGTCATAAGCAGACTCCCCGATGCAATCATCGGCAAATTTGACGGGAACCCCCAATATTACAGATAAAGGGTTAACCAAGTGTTTGAGAGAATATTTTTCGGTGGGCCCGTCTTTCGGGCGGCCCAAATGTGACATGAGGATACACGAGCCACCGTCCGCTAAAATTTTACGGATGGTTGGAAGCGTGGCCTGAATGCGAGTGTCGTCGGTAATTTCGAATTTTTCGTTGAGAGGAACATTGAAGTCTACACGAATAAGCGCGCGCTTCCCTGCAAAATTGTACGAATCTACGGTTTTCATAGGATCCCGGTGGGTTGAACTAGAGATTGATTTTCAGGACAAAAATAGGTTTTTCAACACACTACCATTACATAAAGTGTTTTTTCTTTTTGTAAACATCATTAAAAAGCGATTAACAGAGCTGTTCAGGGATTTTTGAAAGAATTTGATCGGCAAAAAAAATCCCCTTCACCGGAGCAAAGGGGATTTATATTGGAAAGATAATTATCTAGATTTTTACTGCCTGACGGGCCAGCAATTTCCATTCGCCTTTTTGTTTCTGCCACACCAATAACACCGCAATTTTGGCGGTGCCGGGCTGCCCGTTATTGTTGGTGGTCGCGGTTAATTTATGCCGTACAATGGCATTGTTGCCCACTATTTTGATCGTTTGGTCAGTCAGATCAATGGTTACAAAATCAGACTCGTTACTCACAATGGCGCGCACAAATTCCGCTTTGTCTTCCACCTTACCTGCTGAGTGACCATAACTCAGGTCGTCGGCGGCAATGTTTTCCAATGCTTCTTTTTTACCATCGATCATGGCTTTTTTCAGCATTTCAACGGCGCTTGCTACCGCAGCTTCATCTTTCGATTGGGCAAAAGCGGTGTTGAACGCAGCGAAACAAGCGATCAATAAAAAGGCGAGTATCTTTTTCATAATCAATTAATTATAAATCTACCGGTTTCATTTTTGGAACTAAGAAGTGCATGATCGTCCACGCCAAAATATAGGCCGCACCACACACAAAGAACATAATATAATAAGCCGTTTCGATTTGGTTGATGGAACGATAATAGACGAACATATTTTTTTGGACCAATGCCGAAAGCAAAATTCCGCCTAATGCTCCAAACATTCCACCGATTCCCGTTACGGAAGCGGTCGTGAATTTAGGGAACATATCCGAAACCGTAGTGAAGATATTTGCGCTCCACGCTTGGTGAGCGGCCGTAGCAAATCCAATGACGAAAACGGCATACCACATGCTCATACTCCCTAATATTTGGGCAAAAATAATGGGAGAAACACAAATGGCATAAATAAGCATGGAGGTTTTACGCGCTCTGAACACGGGCCATCCCAATTTAATAAGGTACATAGGTAAATAACCTCCGCCGATACTTCCAATGGTCGACAGCGAATAAACAACCGCAACCGGAATAGCAATTTCAGTACCTGAAAGTTTGTATTGGCTTTGTAAAAAATCGGGTAACCAGAAGAGATAAAACCACCAAATGGGGTCAGTAAGCAATTTTCCAAGCGCAAATGCCCAAGTTTGACGGAAACTCAACAGCTTGAACCAAGACACCTGCGGTTTGTTTACATCGTTTTTGTCGGCGAGCACTTCGGCGGCATCAGAGTGAATGTAATCATACTCAGCTTTTGAAAGTTTAGGGCTTTTGCTGGGTACTTCATAAAAAATCAACCAAAGAATCAACCATATAAAGCCTAACATTCCCGTGATAATAAACGCCCATTGCCAGCCCATTGCGGCCGCAATGAAAGGCACTGAAAGTGGCGCAACGATAGCTCCGAAGTTGGTTCCTGAGTTGAAAATTCCTGTTGCAAATGCGCGCTCTTTTTTAGGAAACCACTCGGCTACGGTCTTGATAGCCGCCGGAAAGTTACCCGCCTCAGTGATACCAAGAGCCGAACGTACAACGGCAAACCCAAATACACTGCTTACCAATGCGTGAGCAATGGCAGCGATACTCCATAAAGTAGTAGCAACGGCATATCCGATTTTAGTACCTAATTTATCGACCAAACGCCCGGCACCGAGCATTCCAAAGGCATAAAATAATTTAAAGGCAATTTCGATGTTAGCGTAGTCGCCGTCATCCCAGTGTAATTCCGCTGATAAGGTGGACTTTAAAAGACTGATAACTTGCCTATCAAGGTAGTTGACGGTTGTTGCGAAAAAGACCAGACCACAAATTGTCCAGCGATAATTACCGATTTTTTCCATTTAAATAAAGGTGTTTGGTAACCACATAGGTACATAGAGCACATAGAAAAATTGTTGAACGAAATTCAAACCTATCTGTACTATGTGCCTATGTGGTTGCAGCGAGGGTTTGGTAATAGTTTAGTAATGTATTTATTTTTTTTGTAATCTCTTCAAAATTACCTGATTCAATGGTTGCTTTCGGAAACAACTGTGAGCCAATACCCACCGCACTTACTCCGGCACCAAACCACTCTTTCAGGCTTTCAGGAGTAGGTTCTACGCCTCCGGTAACCATAACATTGACGTGCGGCAATGGGCCTTTCAATGCTTTGACAAATCCCGAGCCTACGACATTGCCCGGAAAGATCTTAACGATCTCGGCCCCTAACAACGTGGCATTGTACACTTCCGAAACGGTCATGGCGCCGGGCATCCAAGCAATATTATGCGCTTTGCAAACTTCGGCTACGTCCGTGGCCGTGAATGGCTGAACCACAAAATCTGCTCCTAACGCAATGAATTCCTCCGCTTGCAGGGCATTGAAAATGGTTCCAATACCTAAAGCCATTTCGGGGTAATTTGTACTGATGTATTCGCGCAATACTTTAAAAACTTCCTTGGCTTTTTCGCCGCGATTGGTAAACTCAAACGCCCGAATTCCGCCTTCGTAACATGCTTTAATGATTTGGGTTGTTACTGCTGCGTCAGGGTAATAAAAAACAGGCACGATGGGAGCACTTGCCAGTGTTTGATAAATTTGTTGTGATTCGAATGCCATTTGTCTCTTCGTTAATTACTTTTATTCTCACTTAAAACGTCGTTCAACGTCTCTTTCACATCTTTAATGGTTTGCTGCGAAGCATCGCCGTATTCCTGAAGTTTGCCAAATGCTGCCGCCGCCGCAAAATCAATGATCTCCTGCGGAGTGTGACGGTGGTGCAGACCGTAAATGAGGCCACCCATAAAACAATCGCCGCTGCCTACTTTATCCACTACTTTTTCGGTGGTAAATTCGGGTGAAACGTACTGCGTTCCGTCTTTGTAAAGGGTTGTATAATACTGAATTCCCTGCCCGAAAGCGTCAAAACGGAAGGTGTTGGCGACTACTTTGCATTTAGGAAATGTGGCTTGGATCTGTTCGGCAGTAGCAATGCTGTGGGCTAAGTATTTTTCCTGCGTTGGGTCTTTCTCCACCTCTTTGTCTACCGGAATGCCTAAAAGCGTATTGGCGGCCCAAATATTGCCCATGATAACGTCGCAATACTGCGCCAAAGCGGGCATGATCTCAACGGGCTTTTTGCCATACTGCCACAATTTGGCGCGGTAATTTAAGTCAACGGAAATGGTAATGCCCAGTTGCGAAGCTACTTCCAACGCCTCCAGACAAGCATCAGCAACGTCTTGATTGAGTGCAGGACTGATGGCGCTGAAATGAAACCATGAACAACCTTCCAATACTTTTTTCCAATCTACTTTGCCGACGGCTAATTCTGAAAAAGATGAAAAAGTGCGGTCATAGATCACGCCGGCATTTTTCAGATCGGCGCCCTGCGGCAAATAATATGCGCCAATACGCGATCCAAAGTGCTGAATGCCGGAAGTTTCAATTCCTCTTTCCTCAAGATACGCTTTGATCTCGGTCGATAACTGATTTTCGGGCAAGACGGTGCTGTAACGCACGGGCACTTTCCAATTGGCAAGGGCATTGGCTACGTTGAGTTCTGCACCGCCCACGAAGACCGGCATGGTTGCCTGTTTGATCCATTGCCCATTGAGTTGCGGAGAAAAACGCAGTAATAGTTCGCCGAAACAACAAACAGTGCCTCCTGTACTCAATGGATTATTTTCTTGATTATTACTCATTTAATTAGTGGGTGTCAACGGTTTCAAGCGTGTGATAGCAGTTTTTGCGCGTGGTATCGGTTTCTCAGCACGCGTGGTATCGGTTTCTCAGCACGCGTGGTGGCGGTTTCTCAAAACCGCTACATAAATTGCGATAACATCGTGTGTGGTTTTGAGAAACTAAAATCCGAAATATTGCTTTGCGTTGTTGTAGCAAATGTTTTGTACTACCTGTCCGATCCACTCAGTATCATTGGGCAATTCGCCGTTTTCAATGTCATTACCGAACATATTGCATAGTATCCGACGAAAATACTCGTGGCGAGGGAATGACAGGAATGAACGCGAATCGGTGAGCATTCCGACAAATCGGCTTAACAGACCCATATTCGATAAAGCATTCATTTGTTTTTCCATACCGTCTTTCTGATCCATAAACCACCAACCAGACCCAAACTGGATTTTACCCGCTATCGAGCCGTCGTTGAAATTACCGATCATGGTGGCAATTACTTCGTTGTCGGCAGGGTTAAGGTTATAAATGATGGTTTTGGCCAATTGATCGTATTCATCCAATTTGCCTAAGAATTTAGAGAGCGCCATTGCCTGCGACCAGTCACCGATGGAATCCCAACCCGTATCAGGCCCAAGCAGACGCAGAGCGCGGGCATTGTTATTACGCAACGCGCCAATGTGAAATTGCTGCGTCCAGCCCAGCTCATGGTACATGGTGCCGAGTTGGTGTAAGATCGCCGATTGGTACAGTACCTGTTCTGCCGACGAAATTGTTTGGCCTGCCAATGCTTTTTTGAAAACGCTGTTGGCGTCTTCCGCTGTGAAATCTACTGAATATAATTGCTCCAATCCGTGGTCAGACAACAGACAACCCATGGAGGCAAAGAAGTCCGCGCGTGAGCGCAGGGCTTTGGTCAGATCGTCGAACGTATTGATCTCGAAGCCTACAACGGTGGCTAATTTTTGGATATACCCGGCAAAATTGGCATTACCGATCAGGATAAATTTATCGGGACGGAAAGCGGGGCGCATTTGAACTTCAAACGAGCCTTCATTTTTCAGTTGTTGATGGTATTCCAACGAATCCAGCGGGTCGTCGGTGGTGCAGACGACTTCAACGTTCATTTTACGCAACAGATTTCGCACTGAATAGTCAGGAGTGCGAAGTTTTTCAGAACACTCGTCGTATATTCTGCGCGCCGTTTTGGGACTTAAAATGTCGGTCACGTCAAAATAACGCTGCAACTCTAAGTGCGTCCAGTGATAGAGCGGGTTACGAAGCGTATACGGAACCGTTTCGGCCCATTTTTCAAATTTTTGATAATCACTTTTGTCGCCTGTACAATAGCTTTCGTGGGCACCGTTGGTGCGCATGGCGCGCCATTTATAGTGATCGCCATAAAGCCAGATCTGGGTTAAATTATCAAATGTTTTATCGGCAACGATCTGATCGGGAGGTAAGTGATTATGGTAATCAATGATGGGCATTTGCTTCGCAAACTCGTGGTAAAGCGTGCGGGCAGTATCTGTTTGCAGTAAAAAATCTTCGCCCAAAAAGGCTTTAGTGACCGGCATTATCATTTATTATATAGATTGTTAGAGAGTCGCGTTAATTTCGGCAAGCTGTGTGGTGTTTTTTAGAAAAAAGGCTTCCAACGTTGATTTTACCCCATTTTCAAGCATATTTTCTAAATTTTCTGTCACACTTTGCGCAAAGCCCGGTAATAGGGTAAGGTCGGTGTCCCACAGATTTTTATTTTGCAGGACTACGTCCACCAATTTTGCAGGTGTATTTTGTTGCCACTGCTGATAAAAATAATCTGCTTTTTCGTCCTGAATAGGATAAAGTTGACCGTCGCGTTCGCCAAAATAGACAAATACTTCTTTGGCAACGGGTTTCATAAAATGCAGATACGCAGCAAAGCCCAATGAAAAATATTCAGGAACACAATTGAAGACTTCGTAATAACGCAACAGCGTCGGTACATTGCGCATCTTCATTTTTGACGAATAATTCAGCGTAATACTTAACCATTGGTGATTAAGATGCGGATTACGAAAACGGTCAATGACCTGCATGCCAAAACGTTGCGGGCTTTTGTCGTCCATTGTATAAGGAATGGCAAGGCCTAATTCGGCCATGATCAAATTGCTGATGTAGGCGGCCATCGTTTCATTTTGCATGGCGCTGATAACATTATCAAAACCTGACAGGTAGGCCAAGCCGCAACTCAATGTGTGTGAACCATTGAGCAGGCGTAATTTCAATTCACGGAAGAGATCAATATCGGGTTCGACAAAAACACCGCCGTCAGCCTGTTGAAAAGACAATACCTGTTTTACGTGTTCATCACCTTCAATCGCCCACAACCGAAAAACCTCGCTTATGGTGAGTAACTTGTCTTTATAACCCAATTGCTGCGTTAGTTCCTGATAAGTGCCTGATTCGGGTTTGCCGGGAACAATTCTGTCTACCAATGAATTACAAAAATAATTGGCACTTTCGAGCCAATCCAGAAAATCAGATTCCAATTCATTACGGTGCGCCAACTCAATGACAATGGATTCCAATTTGGAGCCGTTGTCAGTAATCAATTCAGTAGGTACGATCACCAACCCTGACTCTTTGCTGCCGCCAAATGCCTGAAATCTTGCGTACAAAAACGCTAATAATTTTCCCGGAAATGACGCCGGCGGGGTAGCCGAGATAGCATCCTGCGTGAGCTGAATGCCTACTTCGGTAGTATTGGAAATGATGATCTGAAGTTCAGGGTTTTTGGCACAATTCAAAATGCTTTGCCACTGTGATTTGGCCGATAATACCCGACTGATGGCCGAACAAACTATATTTTCTTCAATGTTTTGACCCAACTCAACGCCTCTTACACACAACGTATACAATCCATCCTGCTCGTCAAACGCCGCTGAATCGCCTGCATCCGTCGATTTTACAACTACGATTCGACCGTTAAAAATGCCCTGACGATTGGCTTTATCAATCAAATAATCGGGCAATCCCCGCAGCAAAACGCCTGTGCCGAATTGTAGCACTTTTTCCGGTAATTCGAATATTTCCTCATCGGGAACAATCAAATCTGATTGGTCACGGAGGAGTTTTAATTCATTTTTAGATAGATAATTCATAAGTGTAAATCCTTTAACGGTTCCGGTCTAATAATGGTCGATGGTGGTGTATACTGCTATTCAGCACTCGTACGCATTTATTTTAATTGTCACGCAAAGACGCACAGAAGCAAAGGGTAAAAAATGCTTTGCCGCAACGGCGGACTGCGGCTTTGCTTGACTGATTTTGTTGTGTTACTGATTGTCCCGATTCGTCATTTTTTAGCTGATAGCAGCCATTTAGCCAGATCCTTGGCTGCTGAGAAGTTCTCATAAATCATTGGAATCCTACGTCCGTCGGTGTATTCATTGTAAAGCCAAGGATCACCCACGGCGAATACGGTTCCTTTGCCCACTTTTGATACGCCAATGATTACTTCCCCTTTATGGTTTAACACGGCCTGTGCAGGCGCTTTCAACTCAAGCGGTGACAGTTCTTTGATGTAAACGGCTTTGGTATTTTTGAAAATAGAATTTCCCGCCGGAATGTCAATGCGGCCCTGTTCCCACTGCGTGCCCTGTACCATATTGATATTTTTGGGTAAGAACTGAATGCCAAATTCAGCGGCCAGGCGGTTGAAATTTTTATGTTCGCAATTGGCGGTGTCATTGGCCATCAATACGAGTGCCCCGCCCGCTTTTACCCAATTGCTGATCTGTTTGATATCAGCATCCTGAACAAAATTAGGATTGGCTGTTTCTTTCTTCGTATCGGGGTCAACGATGATATAAACATTCACATTTTTAAGATTTTCGGCTGTCGGCGCGGCTTTGATGGCGGTGGTTTTTGCCCCCAGTTCACGGAAAATAGTGCCCCACACTTTAAATCCCGAATGCAGTGGATCTTCCCATGTGTAGTGAAATTGCTCCTCGTTTCCGTTAAAATCTTTGCGAAATTCGTGGTTGAAATAATAATCTACAGCCACTGTTTTGCCCTGACCCAAGGTATTTTCAGCGGCGATTTCCATTTCTATACTCGCAAAAATGAATGGCCCGAGGCCTTTCAGGTCGTTTTTGCGAATAGGTTCGCTGAGGTAATATTCGTACGTTCCGTCGCGGTAGGGAGTGCCGCCAAGGCCGCCAACGCTTACGGTTTTGTTAAGGCTTAACGTACCGCCGGGTTCTTCTTCTACAAATTCTTTCAGAATACCTGCATAGCCTTTTTTGGCGGCGGTTAAATAAGTTTGGGGCAAATAACCCATGCGTACGCCTTTAGCCAAGGCATACACAAACATACACGAGCCTGATGCTTCAAAATAGTTGCCTTTGCGGGTGCCTTGGGTCGTCATCTGATACCATACGCCCGACGTTGTATCTTGGTATTTGACAAGTGCGGGCGCTAACCGTTGAAGGTAGTTGATCAAATTGGCGCGTTCGGGATGATTTTCGGGGAAATAATCCAACACATCTACCAACGCCATTGCGTACCAACCAATGGCACGGCTCCAGAAATGCGGCGAACGGCCCGTTTTTGGGTCGGCCCATTTTTCGGACCTGCTTTCGTCGTAAGCGTGGTAAATGAGTCCTGTTTTTTCGTCTACGGCGTATTTTTCGATGAGCGCAAACTGTTTTGCGATATCGTTGAAGTGTTCGGGATGATTAAAAACAAGGCTGTATTCCGCAGAGAAAGGCTCTGCCATAAAAAGCCCGTCGAGCCACATTTGATTGGGATAACGCTTCTTATGCCAATAACCCGCTTCTTTGGTTTTGGGCTGGTTTTCAATTTGTTTCCACAACAGATCAGCCGCTTTGCGGTACTTTTCCTTGTCAGGTTGGCTTTGTTGGTAAAGTGTCAACAGCGCCCGCCCCGTAGGGATATTATCAAGGTTGAAATCATCGTATCGGTAGGTACGAATGCTGCCGTCTTTTTGAACATAACGGCCCAAATCCCGCAGGATGTACTCAAAATATTTACCGTCGCCTGTGCGGTTCCAGACTTTTTCGATGGCTTTATACATCAATCCCTGCTCATAATCCCATGCGGCAGGTTTGCCTTCTTTGACGGCGATGGAATCTTTGTGCCGACTTATGAAGGATTCGGCCATACGCACAGAATAGGGCGTTTTTTGAGCGCGCAGAGATTGACCGGCAATCAGAATGAACGAACAGAAAATGAGGTATTTCATGAAGTATGAAAGTCGATTTAGTACAAAATGTCAGACGAAATCTTCGCGCATGGGATTGAAAACATCTATCAAAAGACCCGCTTCCAGACAAACGGCTCCATGTAATACGTTGGAGGGTACAAAATAGACGTCTCCATCCTGTAATTTTCGGGTTTGATCGCCAATCGTTACTTCAAAAACGCCGCCCGCTACGTAGCTGATCTGTAAATGAGGGTGCTTGTGAACAGCTCCGATGCCACCCTGTTTGAACGCAACCTTAACCAACATCAACTCATTGGTGTAAGACATGATTTTGCGTTGAATTTTGTCGTCAACGATTTCCCAGGGCAGGTCGTCATCGGCGACCAGTACTTTTTCGAACGAAGGATGCATAAGAGGTCTTAAAATTGTATTTTTTAGTTAGAGACTATATCGGCGCAATTCATCAGCTCACTATTTGACGGATTGAGTTTATCTTTAATTTAGCTGTAAGTCAATGTTTTTAAACGATATTTTTACGCAAACGTTATCGGCAACGTTGCCGAATTGTACTTAACAAAAAATAGATTGGAAAGAATCAAGATTTTGAGGTGTTAGAAGTTGATTTTAGTACGCAACGGCTGATGATGAGAAATAACGAAAAATTATACTTTTCAAAGTTTTTCAGGAAGGCTATCCGGCGCTTTATTACTTTTGCACGTCTAAAAGCCGCGAATCTTCCCGTTCCGTCCTATGAATCAAACCAACAGTGTATTTTTAATTACCCTCGGCATTGCGACGATGGGCTATCTGATTAAAAAATTTAAGTTTGTGAGCGAGAACGATGGTAAGTCGATTTCTAAATTTTTGATGCACACCACTTTCCCCGCGCTGATGATCGTCAGTATGCTTCGCATCAAGTTTGAACCTACGCTGTTTCTAATTCCACTCATCTGTATTGCTTTAGGCGCCATAATGACCTTAGTGGGTTGGGTCTGGTTCAAAAATTATCCCAATCGACTGCGCGGTGTATTGACAATGGCATGCGGTGGTCTGAATGTGGGGCTGTTTGCATTTCCTATCATTGAAGGCATTTGGGGACGGGAAGGGCTGATTTACGTAGCCATGTTTGACATTGGCAACACCATTGTCACATTTGGCTTGGTCTATTCGGTAGGGAGCTATTTTGCGGTAAAGGGCGAAGGAAAAGTGAATTATGGCAGGGTTTTGAAAAAAGTAATCCAACTGCCGCCGCTTCAGGCGATGGTGATCGGGTTGACGATCAACGCCTTAAAAATTGAATTGCCTGCGGTTGCGTACGATTTTTTGGATGTATTGGCCAAAGCAAATAAACCGCTCGTATTGCTGCTAATGGGAATTTATATGAGTTTTTCGTTGGAAAAAAGTCAGGTGCTGGCAGTTGTAAAAGTACTGACCATTCGATATGTATGCGGCATTATTGCGGTCTTACTGTTGTATACGCTTATTCCGGAAGCATCACTTTTTCGTAATGTACTGCTCGTTTGCGTCATTTTACCCATCGGTATGACCATTCTTCCTTTTGCCGACGAACTCAATTATGATACACGTATTGCAGGCGTATTGGTCAATATCTCGCTGTTGATCAGCTTTTTGTTGATGTGGGGACTGGTGGTTGGACTGAAATTGGCGTAGGAATTTGGAACGCTGATTTTATAAGATTATCACGGTTCGTTGCCGCGATGATTTTCGCTGTTTTAAACATAACTAAGTAGTTCATTAAAAATACTTTGCATTATTTGTTTGACCCCATCCGGGGTCAGATGTTTGTAGAAAAGAGCGGCATTACTATAAATATCTGACCCCGGATGGGGTCAAACAAATACGAAATACATCAAACTATTTTAGCCAATGTAATTAATCCTAAAAATCTTATACAATCAGTGTTCAATGAAAATCTCACAAAATCAATAACCCATTCTCCCTTAACTGTTTCCAAGCATTTGTTTTGAGAAAAGCCTCAAAACTGCCAAGGTGAGCCGTTTCAAAAGCAGTTTGTAATTGTTGATACGAAAACGGTTTATCGAGATTAGCCACGGCAATTTGAGGGAAAATATCTGCCCAAAACTCTGCCAAGGCAGTCGACATTTCAACCGCAAAATCGTGCTTTTTATGATAGAAATGGAGTTCAGCCATTTGTAGCGTTTTCTTGCCCTGTTTTACTTCAAAATAGCCCAATGAAGGCATATTTCCCAACCAAATCACAAAGGCATTCTTGCGAATAGTATCTTCCCGGTAGCTGATCTGTTTTTGAATGTAATTGGGCGGAATGGTGGTGGAAGGTACTTTGAATGAAAACCACTTTGCCAACGAAATATCAAATCCTACGCCGTGCATATAATTAAAGAGCGATTTCCGTAAGCCTTCACCAAACAGATCGTGATTTGCGCCCGTTGGGTCGTCGTGGTAGAGATCATTATCGGCAAAGCCGCCAAAGGTTGGGCCAATGCGCTGTACATCAAAGGCTTCCGGCTCTAAACCTACAGGGCTGTGTGAAGTCATGGCAAAGCGGTGCCAAAAGCCCGATTGCAGCACACCTGCTTGGAATAATTGCCGCACCATTTCGAGCGAATCAATGGTTTCCTGCGTGGTTTGGGTCGGAAAACCGTACATCAAATACGCATGTACCATGATGCCCGCCTGCGTAAAACCGTCGGTCACGCGGGCCACTTGTCCCACGGTGACGCCTTTTTTCATTTTTTCCAACAAACGATCCGAGGCCACTTCCAATCCGCCCGACATAGCAATGCAACCGGAGGCTTTCAGAAGCAAAGACAGATCGTGGGTGAAGTTCTTCTCAAAACGAATATTCGTCCACCAAACCACGGTCAATTTGCGGCGAATGATCTCAATGGCCACATCGCGCAATAACGCCGGCGGGGCCGCTTCATCGACGAAATGAACGCCATTTTGCTTCGTTTTTTTGATGATTTCTTCGATGCGGTCGCAAATGAGGGAAGCAGTAAGCGGCTCATAGTTTTTAATGTAATCCAATGAAATATCGCAGAAAGAGCATTTTCCCCAATAGCAACCGTGCGCCAAGGTCAATTTATTCCATCGCCCATCGCTCCAAAGGCGGTGCATTGGGTTAACAATTTCAATGACCGACAAATAGTCCATCAACATCAAATCTGTATAGTCGGGCGTACCGGTTTCGCGTTGTGCTACGTCTTTTTCTGAAGCACCGTTATGATAAACGACTTTTTCGTCAACCAAAGAAAAAATACGCTTGAGTTTCTCCAATGGTCTTTTTTGCTCGAAGTATTCCAACAGCGAGCGTAAAGGCGCTTCTCCATCGTCCAAGCACACAAAATCAACGTACTCAAACACGCGAGCGTCTGACAGGGAACGAAGTTCGGTATTGCAAAATCCTCCTCCCATGATGATTTTAATGTCCGGATAATGGCGTTTAAGGTATTGACCGCACTTGAATGCCCCGAAGAGATTGCCCGGAAAAGGTACTGTCAAACAAACTGCCGTAGGGCGAAACGCTTTGATTTTTTGTTCGAGCAAATCAGTAAGCAACTTTGTGATCAATGTATCTGGCGCAAGAAGCGAAGCCTGCATTTCATCAAAGTGCGTAGCGGTACGGCCCAGACGTTCAGCATAGCGACTGAAACCAAAATGAGGGTCGAGGGCTTCCTGAATAAAATCCCCCAAATCTTCTAAATACAGCGTGGCTAAATGGCGGGCTTTGTCCTGCGTACCCATCGTACCAAACGCCCATTCCAAATCTTCAACTTCTTTGAACCGAGAGGCTTCGGGCAGGTAGGTACGGTCGCAAATGCTGTGGGCAAGTGTGGGATTTTTATTTTGTAAAAAAAGGATAACCGGCTCAATGGTAGTAATATATTCCTCGCGAAGACTGTAAATGCGAAAGGCATTTTCGGATAATTCTACATCATCTTCGGCTTGGTCAAGCGCCTCAAAAAGTTGTATAAGTCCGTGGGGAGAAAAAAGTGCCAAAATGACCTCAATCCCCAAATCTGCCTGTAACGACGGCACGCCCAACGTATTCAAAAACCCTTTGATATACGCCGTAGCGGGGTAGGGCGTATTGAGTTGGGTAAACGGCGGCGTGAGCAGTAAAAGCTTGTTTTGGAAAACCATGCGAACGGTAAATGAGGCAAATAAATGAACGAAGGTAACGAAATGTGAGCAACAAAGCTTTTGTATAATGATAGATAGCTGTCTTATAATCAATATTTATAAGGTCTGAACCTTATAAATATTGATTATAAGGTTCAGACCTTATAAATTAGCGGAAAAAAATATGGAACGTTTTGCAGTAATTACGGGAGATATTATTGAGTCGACGAAATTGAAAGCAGCCGAAAGAAAAAAACTTTTACAAAACTTAGATTTATTCTTTAAGAAATTTTCGTCTGAAACAGAAAATGAATTAAATCTTAAAATACCTTTTGAAGTCTTTAGAGGAGATAGCTTTCAGGGAATGCTGGAAACTCCTGAAGAATCATTGAAAATTTGTATTTTATTAAGGTCTTATTTAAAAAGTCAATACTATTCAGGACAAGATTTGGATGCAAGGATTGCTATCGGGATTGGTAAAGTTTCTTTCAAGTCGGCAAAATTATCAGAGTCAGATGGAGAAGCTTTTCATAATTCGGGGAGATTACTGGATGTTTTAAAAAAACAACCTCAAAAAATAGGTATTCAATCCCCCTGGAAAACGGTAAATGACGAAATAAACATTGGTTTAATACTATTGGAAGGAATTATTGGTAAGTGGACTTCGCTGCAAGCAGACGTAATATACCTTAAATTGCTGGGTATGACTGAAATGACTATTTCTTCTACCTTGAAAATAGCGCAACCTGCTGTTAATCAAAGAGCAAAAGCAGCATCTTGGACGGCAGTTGAAGCCTTTATAAAACGGTATAAAGAATTAATAATAACAAAAATAAAGTAGAATGGCCATTTCGACGTCACAATTTATTGTTTTAATACAATTAGTGATTGCTCATGTACTCGCTGATTTTTTTCTTCAATTTGAAGAGTGGGTGAAAGATAAAGAAGAAAAAGGAGTAAGGTCAAAATACCTTTATTTGCATGTTTTGACCCATTTTCTGACCACATTTTTATTGCTAGGGGAATTGAAATATTGGCCGGCTGTACTGTTTTTATCTATAAGTCATTGGCTAATAGATGTTTGTAAAATAAAGAAGGACAAGGGCTTAAATAAACAATTACCTCATACAACCTTTCCACATTATTCTCGCCTGAAACTAAAATATTTTGTACTTGATCAATTTGCACACTTGTTCGTAATTGGCCTGATCTGGTTATATTTAATTCAACGCTTGGGAGAAATTCCGACTTTGTGGCAAGAGGTCATTACCAACCCCGGGACATTGATTATTATTGCAGTTTATGGATTAGGAACATTTCCTGTTGCTATTGTCATTGATATTGCCACCAGAGAGTGGCAAATGCAAATCAGTACTGATAAATTGGATGGAAATGACCTTGCCAATGCAGGGATTTGGATAGGGGTTTTGGAAAGATTAATTATAATAACACTGGTACTTGTGGAGCAATATGAGTCTATTGGTTTTTTGATTGCTGCTAAATCTTTGATTCGATTTAGTGAAAGCAATCAAAAAAACGCAACAGTAAATAAAAAATCGGAATATATCCTGATAGGGACATTGCTTAGCTATGGAAGTGCAATTTTATTGGGTGTGGGTGCTAATACGTTATTTAAACTATTTGTAACATCGTAAAAAACTATTTCATCGCACCTCGTTTAATGGCTTTCAGCAGTGAATAATCATCCGTAGTATCGCAGGAAATTTCCCAGATCATCACACCGCCGCAACCACGCTCTTTGGCCAGACGCGTTTTTTGTTCGATGGTCAACGTACCGTTATAGAATGACCCTTTCCAATAATCATCAAACGGACTGGCGCCGTCTTTGATCAATGATTTGTAATCAGGACCGTAATTGCCCATTCCTTTTTTGGAGTAAAATGGCAACCCCAAAATCGCTTTATGCGACGGCAGACTTCGTTCTTTTGTCCAATAATCCAGGCTTTTTATGGCTAATGAATACGGCGAATGCGCAATAACATAACTGGGGCCGTAATCGTCGTCATACGCCATGAGATTGACCCAATCCATTTTATCAAGGGCTTCTTTTTTGGTGCCGTACCCTTTTTTGCCGTAAGAAATCACCGCCGCTGTGAGCTTCTTGCCTTTGGCGTGGAGCGAATCGCCTAATTCACTGACCAGCGCCACATAATCATCCGCCGAGCGACTGTCTTCGTCGGGATATTCCCAGTCCAGATCTACGCCGTCTACGTCATACGTACGAACAAACTTCATTACATCTTTCACAAATGTGCGGCGCCCTTCGGGGCGTTCGGCCATTTTATGAAAGCGGGTATCATCGCCGCCACCGTCGCCGATTCCCCAACCGCCAATTGAAATAAAGACTTGTTTTTTGTTTTTGTGCACGTATTTGACCAAATTTTTGAGCGGCGCAGGGTCTCTCAATGGTTCAAGTGTATCGCCTGTTTTGGCCGGAATAGCAAACGCAAAATTGATGTGTGTAAGCAGATCGATTGGGATCTGCTCGGCAGGGATGGAAGGCACATAATACCCAACTACTTTGAATTCATTGGAGTTGTTTTGGGCAGAAGTGCAGAGTGCACCAAATAGGGCAAGTGTAAAGAAAACAGACTTTAATTTCATAAATACTGGTTTGTTGAATTGTGAAGTATGGAACACTGATTTGATATGATTATCACGGTTCGCCGCCCAGCGATGATTTTTGCGGTTTTAAGTAGCCGAGCAAAAGTTTCCGGGTTTTTTCAAGATAATGTTATGGACGGGTCGGGTTGTGAGCAACGGCAACGGCCGACCGTCCTCCGCACAGGGGAATACTCTCAGTGCAGAGGGTTGCTCACAACCCGACCCATCCGCTCGGAGAATGGCCTACTGTTTCAAATATTCTAAAATTTATGCTCAAGTACTTAAACATAACTCATCTTAACAATCAGTGTTCTATTTTAAAATGGATTGAAGCTCTTTGCCTAAAAGGTCATAACCGGCGGCGTTGGGGTGGAGGCCGTCAGAAAACAGGGTTTCGTTGATCTTGCCGTTTTTCAGCAGTAACGGTTTTCCAATATCTGCATAGCCGATGCCGATGGATTTGGCCAATGCCTGAATGCCTTTGTTCAGGATTGTTACACGCGCTTCCTGCTCGCGGCGCGGATAAATTCCCAAAAGTGTGATCTTGGCATTGGGTTGCTGGGCTTGCATCGCCTGAATCAAAAGTTTTTGCCCCTCAATGATCTCTTCGTCGGTGTTAAGCTGGAGATTATTGGTGCCGATATTGATGATGATCTTCTCGGGAGCAATACCGTCCAATTCGTCATGATACACGCGCCAAAGTACATTTTCAACCCTGTCCCAACCAAAACCAAAGTTACGGGCCTGAAACGGTTCAAGGTATTTTTGCCAAGCTTCGGCGCCTTTGATACGATTGTTGAGTGGTTTTCCGCCCCAATTGTGCGTAATGGAATTGCCAACCATCAGTACTTTGGTTGGCTCTGTTTGGTTGAGTTTCAGGATTTCGTTGTGCCGTTCTTCCCAATTATAGCTTCCCGGCTCGCGATTATGCCGAGTGGGAATTTGCGTTTTAAGGGTGCCAACGGGTTGTTTGAGGATTTCGCGTAATTTATTTTCGTACGCAATGGCGTAGCGCATCATGCCCAGATCGTTGGGGTGGGTACCGTCAACCATGCAATCCAGATCCATGTTGATCTCGGAAATGGGAAGCAGGTAAATATTAGGCACTTTTTCGGTTGTCAGTTGAGCAAATGCTTCGCGCAGGTCTTGGTTAGCTTCTTCAAAAAGCGGCTGACGATGTGGTACCAAATAACCTTCTGTATAGCCGTCATGTTCAGTCAACAAAATGGGCGTAAGCGGATGCTTGGCGCGCAGGGTTTTGACCGATTCGATGATTCTCTTTTGCAACTCTTTGCGCTCAACGATAGGATAGATCAAATTGGGCAAACAATCCAGCACAAACACTTTGGCGTCAATTTCATTGATGAGGTCAATGATTTCTTTTTCCAAACGCCCGTTCCCCGAAAATCCTAAATTGATCACTGTACGGTCTAACTTTCTCGCTAAAATATTGGTCCAAGCCATGCCCGGCCGTGATGCACAAGCGCCCTGCGCGATGGAAGTTCCATATACAACAATGGGTTTTTCCATCCGTTGCGGAAGCACCGTGAAAATGCTGCCGTCGGGCACGCCGATCTCTAAGTCCCTGACACTGTTGTACAAAGGAAGAAACAAACGATATTCACGCCCTAATTTGTGGTAATTGTCGTTGGGCTTTAGTTTGTCAAAATTGTACAGAACGGTGTCTTTAAAACTGTATTTCCCGGAGGCCAAATGCCAAGTCCCGTCGCTATCAATGCCGTACAGATCCACGCCGCTTACGCCCGTAGAAGGCATGTGTGGCATTGCCGCCGAACCCGTCACTTTATAGCGGATAATAATTTGTGGCGCATTACTCACAAACCGAATCGAAAGTCCGGCGCTGTTGCGTGAAAGATTCCAAACCGGTTTCCGTACCATACTTTCTGCACGTGGCGGAAACCGCTGAATGGTGTCGCGCATTTCACTTGACCACGCCTGCCCGTCAATGACGGGAAATTTACTGTCAGAAGGCTTCCACCACCTGAGTTCGGCGGGAGTTTGCGAGAAACTGATGGAGTAAATGACATTAAAAAAGATGATAAGATATTTTTTCATTGGTTTTTGACAGGATTACAGGATGGACAGGATTTTACTGTTCTTATTCAATAACTACCCAAGTATATCCTTCAGCAGGAAGGTTGACTGTGATTTCTACATCGTAATTTCGATCAAGTATGTATTTTATGGATTTGCCTTCCTGCGTATGAATCATCGCTTCTTTGCTCAAACCTGTATAATATAACGGTAATTTGATTTTTCGTGTAATGGCCTCTTTCAGAGGGTTATAAACCATTACGAATCCTTTCTCTTTCAATGTCGGATTGATGTGCATGATGCCATCCCAATCGCGGCCGTCGGGGCGGCGGAGGTGAAGGATGTCGGAATTAAGAATGTCGCGGTATTTTTTGTACCAGTCAATGGTTTCTTTTACTACTTGTTTGGTGGCTTCTGTATCGTATAAACGTGGACCTCGATAACAGGCCTGCACGCCTGCACCGTAGTATTGCATCATGAGTTGTTTATAATCGGTAAGATGCTCACTCAGCGGTTCCAATACAGCGTCAGCGGTGCCGCCTTGGTACTTGGTCAATGGCACAAATCCCCAACTCATCGACGGCGTTTTGTCCCATAATCCATCGTAAATATTTTGGCGATTGAGAATCTTTTGCTGTTGACGCGATAATGAAAAATTGACTTCCCGATATCCTAACGCAATCTTATGCGAGCCATCCAAAAAATACCAGTCGGGTGCATTAATATAAACACCTCGCCCGTTGAGCCACTGATAAAATTCTTTTTGCATGGTCATCTGTGCCCATTGCGAATCGTCCAGCCCTTTGTGGCCAGGGTGCTTGGTAGAGGCACAAATATCACCGGGATAAGGTCCATCGTGTTCAAGGAGATCAAAGCCCGTTTCGGCAATGAATTTCTTCAAACTTTTTAAATAATTAATGCCCCATTTGCTTGCCAAACAGGGCGCATGGCCAAAAAAGGCAGCTTTATCGGGCAAACCTGTTACAGGATCAATAACGTCATTTTCGTCATCAATTCGTCGACTGCTGAACAGCGAATACCCCCCCAATTTGATGCCTTTGCTGTGGGCGTAATCGGCCAATGCTTTAAATTTGTGAATGTTTACTTCTGAAGCATCTTCCATGTTTAGGCCGCTGCCAAAACTTAGAATCACCATTTCATAGCCTGTTTCCGCGCATTGATCAATTACACTTTTCACTTTTTCGGGATCGGTGCTGATGAGGTGCATAAAGATCGGATTTTGGGTCGTCCACGGAAATAGTGTGCGATACATTTTGCGGCGTGCCAAGCCATTACGTTCGCGGTCGTACGAGTCAAGCAATAACTCGTAAGAGCGAATGGATTTGTAGACTTCATTGATGGGCAAATCAATTCCTACGCCCAAAGATGGGTATACTTCCACTACGCAGGGAGTTTCGTAATTATAATTGACCTGTGAAGTATAACTGCTGTCAATTTTCCAATGCGTGGCTTGGTCCGACAGTTCATAACGCATGGCGTTGTTGTAGGCAAAATTGTTTTCGATGTACAATTTTTGCGGCTTTCTCATCTTTTCGGGCTTCCCCACCACCGCCGATTCTTCTTCGGGTGTTGCCAGAATTTCGTTTACTACCTGATTTATTTTCAGTTCATTACCCGATTTGTTGTTGATTGTTACCCATTTATCTATTACGGGAATACCGTCAAAAATTTCGTAATGAACGGCTACTTCTACGCCTTTTAGCTCGGCGTTTTTAGAAGTGAAATACAGAACTAACTCTTTGCCGGTCGGCAGGTTTTTGTTGGAAGTCCAAGTGGTTGGCTTCCAGTTAAAATGCGGTTTGATGCCGGTAATTTCATGGCGTGCAAATTGA
Organism: Runella sp.; assembly: GCF_965279615.1. NCBI lineage: Bacteria > Pseudomonadati > Bacteroidota > Cytophagia > Cytophagales > Spirosomataceae > Runella > Runella sp. The sequence continues at coordinate 5,323,163 of NZ_OZ257252.1, forward strand.
AAATCTGTGGCATTGGCAGTAAACTGATTTGTCCATTCTTCCAACAAATAAGCGTGCTCTTTTTGCCCATACAGCCCCCCCACGTTATAAGTTTTGCCATTGAGCGTAACGCGCGCTTCGGGGCGTACTGACCGCACAAACTGCTCGTTAGTCCCGAGATTTTTGAAACTAACAGTAGCGGCGTTTGGTGAAATTTGGATCTGACGGGCAATCAGGCCGTTCGTGAGTTCAATGATTTTGCCATTTTTCACCACCTTCACTTCACTTTTTTGGGCAATGGGCGAAATGAGCCAATCCTGCGCAAAAACTTGCGTAAAAAAGCATGAGAATAAGAAAGATACAAACAACCGATTCATGGAAAGAAGTTTCTTATTGAAATTAAATTAAAAGTATTGTGGACTGATTGTCAAGTATTTACTGCAAAAAAAGAAAGAGTGGCTACAAATAGTGAGAAAAATAATTGGCTGAACCAAAGGTTTTAGGAAGCGCTGCCGTCTAACCCTTCATTATCTACTTTAAACCAGCTCAGTCCATGAAAATCCTCCTTATCAGAACGTTTATTGTCGCCCTCGTTTTTGGTTCACTCGTTGGTTGCCAAAAAGAATCATTACCAACCGAATTTTCCGAAACCGCTAACCAAAATGCCCGTGTGAGTGCACTTACGCCCGTCTTACCTACCGTTCCGTTCAACTATGCGTCTATCCCATTGCCACCTTACCTGAATAATCAACAAGTCAGAAATCAAATCAATACGCCTGCCACTAATGCCATTACCGATCAGGGAGCTGCCTTGGGTAGAGTACTTTTTTATGATAAAAACCTGAGTTTCAACAACACTACCGCTTGCGCCTCCTGTCATCATCAATCCAATTCATTTTCGGATACACTCCGATTCAGCAAAGGGTTTGTAGGAGGGCTGACTACCCGTAATTCTATGTCGTTGATCAATGCTCGTTACTATCCGAATGGGCGTTTCTTTTGGGATGAACGTGCAGCCTCTGCCGAAATTCAGGCCTCACGGCCCATTGTGCACACCGTTGAAATGGGCATGACGATGCCGAGCGCGGTTGCTAAATTGAAAACGCTGGGCTACTATCCCGGCCTTTTCCAAAATGCATACGGTACTGCAACTATTGACTCCGCCGGTATTGTCAAAGCATTGGCTCAATTTATTCGTTCAATGGTTTCCTATCGTACCAAATACGATATTGGCAGAGCCGCTTTAACCGGAAATCAAAACCCTAACAATGTTGATTTTGCCAATTTTACGGCGTTGGAAAATCAGGGAAAACAGATTTTCTTTAACCAAGGAAATTGTAACCGATGTCATGGTACCGAGACGTTTACCGCTACCGAAGCTCGAAACAATGGTCTTGATCTTGTCTCAACTGACAACGGTGTCGGGGCTATTACCGGCAATCGCGCTGAAAATGCTCTTTTCAAAGTCCCGTCATTGCGCGGCATTGAAAAATCCGCTCCTTATATGCACGACGGACGTTTTGCTACGCTTGAGCAGGTGGTTGAACATTACAACAGTCAAGTAAGACCGCACGCCAATCTTTCACCCCAATTGCGCGGGAATAACGGACAACCCCGCCGCCTCAATTTAACCGCTGCCCAGAAAAATGCGTTGGTCGCGTTCATGAAAACCCTGACCGATACCGGCATTGCCACTGACCCCAAATTCAGTGATCCTTTTAAATAGCCAAGCAGCAGTCGCTCGCAGGATGCGACGGGGCCGCCCGAGCGGCGACTGCTGCTTTATTTTTTTGGAAAATGACTTTTTGCCATGTATACTTTGCCACCATCGTCGGTGTGCGTCACGGAGAAGTTGAAACCGTGATGGATGGAGTAGGCGCCGTATTCTCCCTGCTTATTGATGGCAATAAAGCCTACCTGAAAATCTTTGGCTTTGGTCGGATTGATCTTAACGATGCGATCAACGGCAATTTTGCACGCCTCTTCCGGGCTTTTGCCCATACGCATCATTTCCACGATCAGGTGCGTTCCCGCCACGCGAATCACTTCTTCGCCCTGGCCCGAACCTGTAGCGGCACCCACTTCATTGTCAACATAAAGGCCTGAGCCAATGATAGGAGAATCGCCCACGCGACCATGCATTTTGAATGCCATACCGCTGGTGGTACAGGCACCGGAAAGATTGCCGGAGGCATCCATGGCGATGGTTCCCATGGTATCGTGGTTGGGCGTGCCGTCATCGAAAAAATTGGGTGCAAAAGGGCCGCCTTTGGTTTTTTGGCCTTTTCCCTGTTGTTGCTCAATGTTGATAACCGGCTTATATTCAGATTTTTTCAACCATTCTTTATAGGTCTTTTCAGCATCAGCCGAAAGTGTATCAGGTTCTTTCTGAAAACCGCTTTCCAACGCAAATTGCAATGCGCCATCACCGACCAGTTGCACGTGTGGAGTGTTTTCCATGACCTTGCGCGCTACCGAAATAGGGTGTTTGATGTGTTGGAGCGCCATTACCGAACCGCAATTGAATTTATCGTCCATGATGCAGGCATCCAGCGTTACCTTTCCTTCCCGGTCAGGATTTCCTCCCAGCCCAACGCAGCAATTGATGGTATCTTCGATCGATCGCGCTCCGGCTTCTACGGCATCCAAGGCGCGCCCGTTGGGTTGTTTCAACACTTTCCAAGCTACGGCATTAACGGGCAGACCGCTGTCCCATGTAGAAACCACGATCGGTTTTGTGACCGCAATTTTTTTGGAAAATGCTTTGCTGAACGAAAGAAGCGGCAGGCTCAAAGCCGACCAACGGAGAAAGTGTCTTCTTGATTGCATTGGTTTGTTAGTTTGTAGATTGGGATTGGGGTGTTTATCGTTTTTGACACACTTGCCAAGTTTTTAAGACTTGGCAAGTGTTTTTCTTTACTTGGTAATTTTCAAGACGTATGCGTAGCCGGTAGGGATTTTCTTTGTCAATTTCTCGGAAATTTGGATGGATACTTTATCTTCTTTCACAGTCCATTTTAGAGTTTCAGGGCTTCCTAAAAGAGAAATTTTGGTGGTTTTGCTCAAATTCAATTTCCCGATTTCAATGCTTGTCGGCAATGCTTCACCTTCATCGGCCAAATAAATCGCATAGGTTGTGTTGGTGCCTTTGTGTGTAAATACCCATTTGCCCTGTTTCCCGATCTCGTTGTCACCGCGTGTTTCGTAAATCGCCTCACTGTTGACCTTCATCCATTTTCCGATCTCTTCTAAGCGTGTGTAAGCTTCTGCGTGGTAATCTCCTTGGGGACTTGGGGCAATGTTGAGCAACAAGTTACCATTTTTGGAGACAACATCGGCCAAAATGTGGATCAATTTACGCGCAGATTTGAAGTTCTCTTTCGGAATATAACTCCACGAATCGCCCATCGTCAGGCAGGTTTCCCACGGAATAGGCATATAATGATCCGGAATCTGTTGTTCGGGCGTAACGTAATTTTCAAACTCTCCACTCACTGTTCTGTCTACCACCAAAAGCCCGGGCTGAAGTTCTCTGCCTCTTTTGGCAATGCGTGCCATATCGATGTCTTGGTCAAATGGAATGGATTTTTGCCATGAAACGGTCGTGTCAATGCTGCTGAAAGGGCGCACCCAACCGCCATCAAGCCAAAGAATATCCATCTTGCCGTAATCACTCATTAACTCCTCAATTTGATTATAGGTAAACTTCTTGAAACTTTCCCACTTTTGAGGATATTTCTTGGGATGGTAGGATGGATTGCGATCTTTAGGTGGAAAATACGACCACCAATAATCGTCGGTGTGCCAGTCAGGTTTAGAGAAATAAGCTCCGACCATGAATCCTTCATTGCGGAAAGCGCCAAATACCTCCTTGGCAACATTACTGCGGGGATTGCTGCCGAAAGGTGATTTTGTAATTTTATAATCGGTTTGTTTGGTGTCGAACATGCAAAAACCGTCGTGGTGTTTGGTGGTAAATACCACGTATTTCATGCCGGCATTTTTTGCGGCCGTTGCCCATTTTTCGGGTGCAAACTGCGTGGGGTTGAAAGTGTTTTGGAGATTTTCGTATGCTTTTTTGTATTCGTACCAATTGTCTTTGTACGGCCCGCGACGCTCACACCAACCTTCATCTTCCGGGCAAAGGCTCCAGCTTTCTACAATTCCCCATTGACTGTAAACGCCCCAGTGCATCATCAAACCAAACTTAACGTTCTGCCACTGATTCAGCTTTTCTTTGACTTTTGGGTCAGTCGGAACGACGTATTTATCATGCTTTTGCTCCGAATGTTGTTGGGCAAAAAGAGGGACTGACAAAAGGAAAATTGAAAAAAGAAAGTATATTTTTTTCATAAGATTGAATAACTGTAACTAATATTTAGTGATTGATTATCAAAGTTTTAATATCATTTCGTCGCCTGTCAGTCGGAAGCCGAATTTTTCGTACAAAGGACGACCGTCATCAGAAGCATGGAGCGTAATACGCTTATAACCGCGATTTTTGGCTTCCTGTAAAATACGTTCGAAAATCTGCTTTCCCAGTCCTTGGCCACGCCATTCAGGCAGGGTGAAAATATTGAGAATGTAGGCGATTTTTCCGTCCAACAACGTAAAGCCCGGTGCAAGCTGAAAAAAGCAAAGGCCGCTCGTTGCCACGATCTCGCCTTCATGGATGGCCAACCAAGCCAAAAAGGCATCGTTGGGAATATTTTCGTTAAAGTAACGTCGAAGCAAATCGGTTAATGTTGCGTCGTCGGTTTGGCGTACTTCAGGCGTTTGTACTTCCTTCAAAAACGCAATACGAAGCTGAATCAGCTCTTCGACATCCTCAGGAGTTGCTTTGCGAAAAATGATGTTTGGTATGGGCATAGAAACAAATGGGCAAAGGAAGGCTTGGAAAGTGTATGGTTTCCAAGTCCTTAATTATACTGTTTTGTTCAGTAAATGAGGCCTTTCGCGTTCGATCTTGAGCAGCAATTCTCCGAAAAGCGTATTGGCCCATGCAAACCATTTGCGGGTAAATTGGCTCGCATTGTCTTTATCAAACGATTCGTGCATAAAGCCCGTGTTGGCGTGGGTATTTTTCAGAAAACGTAATTGCGCCAAAATCTCAGGGTCGTTGGTTGACGTCATCGCGCGCATGATGATGCTCATGGGCCAAATCTGATTGATCAGTGTATGCGGACTGCCGACGCCTTCGGCAGCTTTGCCCTTGAAAAAGTAAGGGTTGGAATCGCTCAGCACAAACCGGCGGGTATTTTGATAGATTTTATCATTAAGATTCACCGCGCCTAAGTACGGCATTCCCAATAAATTAGGAACATTGGCATCGTCCTGGAAAAGGCAGTTGCCAAAGCCATCGACTTCCATCGCATACATAGGCCCAAATTGTGGGTGATTGATGATGGCGAATTTTTTGATGGCCTGTTCTACTTGATTGGCAAAGCTGCGGCACTCATCGGCAAATGCCTGATTCTTATACACCTGCTCCGCAATCTCGGCTATTTGGCGAAACGACGCCACGGCAAATAAGTTGGAAGGAATCAAAAAAGGATATTGTGTAGCATCGTCTGAAGGGCGAAAGGTGCTATGGATAAGCCCGTTAGGCTTGGTGTTGTTTCCATAGCCATTGCCGGGCACCGTGTCGGTTGACCATGATGTAGTACGACCAAAGTGATAAGGGCCACGACCTTTCAAGCGTTGTTGCTCACGGCAAGTACTGATGATAAGTTGGGCGGCTTTCAGCCATTTTTCATCAAAGACGCTGACATCCTGCGCCGTTTTCCAATAATGATACGCCAACCGAACAGTATAGCAAAGCGAGTCGATCTCCCATTTGCGTTCGTGCAGTTCGGGTTTCATATCGGTATGGTCTTTGAGCCATTCGCTGTGCCCCGGGCCGTCGTTGAACGCGTTGGCGTACGGGTCGATCAAAATACATTCCGTTTGGCGATTGACCACACCCGCAATGAGTTGTTTTAATTTTTCATCCTGTTTGATCAACGGCAAATATGGCCACACTTGTGCGGTGCTGTCGCGCAGCCACATGGCGTGGATATCGCCCGTGATGACAAATGTATCAGGACGTCCATCTTTCATTTTGAAATGGACGGTTGTATCGAGCGTATTTGGAAAGCAATTTTCAAAAAGCCATGCCAGTTCGGGGTCTTTGATGACGCCTTTCATGCGGCTGATCGTCGATTCAATGGCGGTGCTGTTGAATTTGCGTTGAGCGGCGGCTACGCGCACCGTTGGAAACTCATTGGCAAAAGCATTGGCGTGAAATAACGTGCCAACACCGGCCAAAGAAGCTGTTTTTAGGAATAGTCTGCGGTCCAGTTTTTTCATTCGTTAAGGTTGTAGGCAAAACAATCAAAAATAGCGTGAAAAGGCGGAAAGTCTTTGTAAAAATGCCGGAAAAATCTTTGTATTCAAAAAATATTTTAAAATATATATCTATTTAAAGAAGAAAATTAAATAAATAAAATACAAACCTGAATAATTCCCCGGTTAATTACCACACAAAAGTGGCTACCGCCTTTCCACTAAGCGTAGGCGTAATTTGTTGATTTTTTGTTCGGATGTTAAACGTTATGGGTTTGTCGCTTTCATTCATGACAATAAGAACGGTTTTACCGTCGGGCGTTTTAAAGGCTACATTTGGTAAACTCATCGTTATGTTAGAAGCAATGCGCACCGAATTGGGCCGCACAAATTTTGAAGCATGGGCAATTATATAATAAGCTGGATTTCGACTCACTGTTTCTCCAATTGTGATCGCTCCCAAACACGCTGTGCAACCGCCATCGGTATGCGGATTTTGCTTCGGATCGGCGGCTAAATTCCATTCCAAAACAGATTTGCACCAATTACGTGGCGCGCCGATCACTAAATTTTTGACGTGCCACAGTAGGTCGCCGCCGAAATTGGCCGGCGCACCGATCCATTGTTCGGTGAAATACAGGTTCTTATCAGGATGCGCCTCGTGGACGTCGCGAAGCGCTTCGATGTTGCCGCCGTACAGGTGAAAGGCCGAACCGTCGATGTATTTCCGAGCTTCGGGGTCGTTGAGAATGCTGATAGGATAATCGGGACGGTCGGCGTTGTGGTCGTAAATGATGATTTTGGTGTCTGACTTTGCGTTTTTGAAGGTCGGTCCAAGGCTTTTTTTGATAAAAGCTGCCTGTTCGTCCTGTACCATCAATAAACTTGGATTATTGCCGGGATGCAAGGGCTCATTTTGCACCGTCAGGGCATCAATGCGGATGCCCTGCTTTTTCATTTCGTGTACGTATTTGACCAAATAACGCGCATAGGCGTCGTAGAACTCGGTCTTGAGACTGCCGCCTTTTGAGTTATTATTGGTTTTCATCCACGCCGGCGGTGTCCACGGCGAGCCTAGGATTTTTATTTGGGGATTGATCGCCAAGATTTGCTTTAATACCGGAATTAAATCCTTTTGTTCTTCGGCCAATGAAAACTTTGTGATCGTAGGGTCGGTTTGGCCCGCAGGCAGGTCGTTGTATGTAAACACATGATCGCTCAAATCGGACGCGCCCACGCTGATGCGCAGGTAGCTGATTCCGATATTGGTACCGTCAGTAGCAAAGAGTTCTTTCAATAAGGCCGTTTTTTCTGCCGGTTTGAGGCTATTGATGAGCGTAGCACTACCGCCGGTGAGTGTATAGCCGAATCCGTCCATGCTCTGAAAGCGCTTGGTATCATCTACATAAATGCTTGGTGCTGTACCGGCTATTGGGCCGAATGCCAATTTCTCCGTTTGTTTTTGGAATAACGCTAATTGGTCAGCTTTGGTAAGCCACTGCTCGGCTTGCTGGGCGTAGATTTGGAAGGTGAAGCAGCAGAGGAGTAGAGTAAATAAATAGTTCATCGATAGGTGTTTTTGGAAGCAATAATAGCTACAAAAGTCTTTAATAGTTTCGACTTCGTTTTCATTTTTTAACAATGTTTTTGTTGTCAAACCGGTTTGACAACAAAAACATTGTTAAAGGAGCTTTCCTTGATTGAAGCTGTAGCAAATGATTACTCCTTAGGCTTATTTAGGTAAACCGTCGGTAAAAATCGGATGCGTGCCGATTGTCGGCAGAAGTCATTTTTCCGGTAAGCCGGGAAAGGTATCTTTGTAATGCAGTAAGTCTGTACTTTTTCACCCTTAAATCTCTCTAAACCTATGGTAAAGAAAATTCTGCTTGGATTGGGCATTGTATTGATATTGATCCAATTCATTCGCCCCGAAAAAAATCTCTCGGACGACCGCACGTACGATGTATCTACAAAATACGCCATGCCCGAAGACGTAAAAGGCATTTTACAGGTAGCCTGTAACGATTGTCACAGCAACAAAACTGAATATCCATGGTACTCCAACATTCAGCCGGTAGCTTGGTTTCTGAACGATCACGTTGTTGACGGAAAACGGCATTTGAACTTTTCCAACTTTACCTCTCGCCCCATTGCCTACCAAAACCACAAGTTTGAGGAAACCATTGAGATGATCAAAGAGGATGAAATGCCGTTGGCTTCTTATACCAATTTTGGATTGCACCCGGGTGCAAAACTCTCCGAAGAACAGAAACAGTCGCTTATCAGTTGGGCAGAAACAAATATGGCTTTTCTGAAAGCAAGTAATCCGCCCGATAGCCTGATCATGCGCCGCCCTCAGGGACCGCCGCCAAGCAAATAGAAGCAGGAAAAAAAGCCTGACGAATTTGGATAATTTGAAGAAAAATTCGTCGGGCTTTCATTTTTAGTGAGTACATCCTGCGCCTGATTTTCTTTATAGCTATTATGAACACTACTACACCAAAATACCATTCCATAAAAGCATTAGGAATACTAAGCTTAGTTTTTATTGCTTTTCTCAGCAGTTATGCCCAAACAGGCAAGAAAGCGAGTGTGAAGGGTAAAGTTATTGACAGTCAAACCAATGCGCCGTTGGGCTATGCTACCATTCGTGTATTGAAAAGCACCGACAGTTCGTTGGTTTCGGGTGCTATTACCGATGAAAAAGGACAGTTTTCGGTAGAAGCTGCTTATGGTGACTATTATGCAGTGGTTGAGTTTATTGGTTATAAGCCCTTAAAAACCACCGTTTTTGCCCTTTCAAAAGAGCAGCCTTCACATGATGTGGGTACGCTTAAAATCGCGGCCGCTTCCAAAACGTTGGATGAAGTAGTGGTACAGGCCGAGAAAAGTTCAATGGAATTGTCGTTGGACAAAAAGATTTTCAACGTCGGCAAAGACCTTTCGAATGCGGGCGGAACAGCTATTGATATTTTGAGCAATGTGCCGTCGGTGTCGGTGGATACAGAAGGCAATGTTAAACTGCGCGGAAGTGATGGTGTACGGATTTTGATCGATGGCAAACCTTCGGGTTTGGTGAGTTTTAAAGGCGGAGCCGGTTTGCAACAATTGCAGGGAAACCAGATCGAACGCGTCGAGATCATTACGAATCCTTCGGCCCGTTATGAAGCGGAAGGAATGTCGGGAATCATCAATATTGTGCTTAAAAAAGAACGTAAGCAGGGTTTTAATGGCTCATTTGAAGTGGTTACGGGCTTTCGTCCCAACTATGGTATCGCGGCCAATATCAATTACCGCAAAAATAAACTGAACTTCTTCCTCAATTACGGCATTGCGTATCGGATTCCGATCGGAGCGGGAAAACTGTACCAGGAAGTGCGTGGAAAAGACACTACGGCCATTTTGCAACAAACCACCAACGGAGAGGTCAGAACAGTAGCCAATACGATTCGTGGTGGGTTGGATTATTTCTTTGATGAGAAAAATATTCTGACCGCTTCGTATCAGTTTCGCCGGACAGACGTACTTCGCATTACGAATAACCAATACAAAGATTATATCAATACTCTCAACAATTTAAAAGCCATCACCGACCGGCAGCAACGCGAAACGGAAGCTGAGCCGTATTCGGAATACGCGCTTACCTACAAGAAAACATACAATAAAAAGGGGCAGGAATTGATTGCGGACGTGCGCTACCTGACTTATTGGGAGCGCTCCGATCAGACATTTACGCAGAATAGCGTTTTTGCCAACGGTTCACCCAACACCAAAGGAAATCTGCTCCAAAAGTCCCTGAACGACGAGTACGAAAACCAGTTTTTGGTGCAATTGGATTACATTCAACCAATTGGGAAAGACGGCAAATTTGAGACCGGTGTACGCAGCAGTTTCCGTGATATGGTCAATGATTATATTGTGACCCAACGCAACGATCAGGGCGTTTTTGAGCCGTTGCCGGGACTGGATAATTACTTTATCTATAAAGAAAAAATTCATGGAGCGTACGGGATCATTGGAAATAAAACGGGAAAAGTAAGCTACCAAGTAGGTCTTCGGGCTGAAATGACGGATGTGGTGACGATTCTTCAGGAAACCAATCAACGCAACCCGCGCCAATACTCCAATTTGTTTCCCAGCGCTCACGCTACTTACAATTTGAACAAAGACAATGCCTTGCAGGTAAGCTACAGTCGCCGTGTCCGCCGACCTACCTACAATGATCTGAGTCCGTACGTGACCTTCTCCGATCAGCGCAACTTTTTCTCGGGAAATCCTGACCTGAATCCTGAATTCACCAACTCTTACGATGTAGGGCACATCAATTATTTCGAAAAAGGTTCGTTTACTTCTTCCATCTATTATCGCCATACCACCGGCAAAGTGTTGCGTATTCGCCGTGTGAATGACTTGGGAATTTCCAATACACGTCCCGAGAACTTAGCGACGGAAGATGCGTTTGGTGCAGAATTTACGAGTACTTATACCCCTATAAAATGGTGGAAATTGGATTTTAACTTCAACTTTTTCCGCGCTATTACCGACGGACAAAACCTTGATGCTACGTTCAAAGCAGATACTTACAGTTGGTTTGCGCGGCAAACTTCGCGCTTTACGTTGGCTCCTAAAACGGATCTGCAAGTGCGTGCCAACTACGAAGCACCACAGCAACTCCCCCAAGGCCGCCGCAAAGCCCGGGCTTTTGTCGATTTAGCTTTCAGTAAAGAAATCCTGAAAGGCAAAGGTACCCTGACCTTTAACGTTGTCGATGTTTTCAATTCCCGCTACATGCGTAGTATTACCGAAGGCCTCAACTTCTATACCGAAGGCACCGCCGGAATGCGCGCCCGCCAAATCAACCTGACTGTAATGTACCGCCTGAACCAAGCCGCCGGTGCTAAGAAGCAGAAGAGCCTGATCAGCGGGGAGGAGGGGTAAAAGATACTTATGTTGCTTAAAAAGCAACCTTCCTTGGCGAGATTCTTACCGTTGGGTCTCAAAAAAGGTTGCGATAGTTAAGGTTAAAAGCTATATTCGCATAACATAAAAAATATGGCGAAAGACCTTTATCATGATTCGGTACGAACAGCTCTTGAAAAGGAAGGTTGGCAAATTACAGACGACCCATTTTTATTTCGGTTAGGGCGTATTTCTTTTCGCATGGATTTAGGAGCTGAAAAAATGATTTCAGCAGAGAGGGAAACCGAAAAAATTGTGGTTGAAATCAAAACTTTTACTCAAGCTTCTTTTATTCATGCATTTCACGAAGCCACAGGGCAATATGACAATTATCTCTTTGCGCTAGAAGAAATTGCACCTGAAAGACAGTTATTTTTGGCTGTACCAAATGAAATTTGGAATTCTTATTTCCAAGAACGATTTATACAAAAAGTGATTGAACGCAAACACATTAAGTTACTCATTTACGACCCCATAAGTGAAAACATAATTTTATGGAAAAACTGAAAAAATATCAACTCATTCTTTCGGAATTGGTAGAGAGTTTTGCAAAAGCTGCGTTTTCAGTGCAACCCGGCTTGGAAAATCAAGCCATTACAGATATGATTCATAATCATTTCCAAGTTGTAACACTGGGGTGGGAGAATGGAAAATTTGTCTTTGATATTTTGCTTCATTTTGACATCAAAGACGATAAAATTTGGATACAGCAAAACTGGACTGATGTATTGATTGATGAAGAACTTATTAAAAAAGGCGTTGAAAAAGCTGATATTGTAGTTGGCTTCCTGCCTCCTTACGCCCGGGAATATGCCCAGTTGGCAACGGTTTAAAATCCTCACTCGCTTGCGTTTTGATAAGCGAATGAGGATTTTATCATTCATTACTGCACCACGAGCGGCTGCTTCAAACGAACATGAAACGACGTACATTCATACAATCAGCCGCTTGGGCAGGAGTGGGGACAAACTTCGCCGTTTCTCCAAAACCCGAAAAAGCCCTTATCTTTTTATTTCAGGGCGATTCCATTACCGACGGTAACCGTGGCCGCAGCCTCGACCCTAATCACATCATGGGACATGGCTATGCTTATTCGGTAGCGAGCCGAATCGGTGCGGACTTTCCGGAAGCAGGATTTACGTTTTATAATCGAGGCATCAGCGGCAACAAAATCACGGATCTGCAAAAACGCTGGGAAACCGATACGCTCAATCTCAAACCTGATGTGCTGAGTATTTTGATTGGTATCAATGATACAAATGCCGTCATCAATAAATCTGCCGAAGCCTCTACGGTGGCAGAATTTGAAAACATTTACCGAAGCCTGTTAACTGCCTCTCGCAGTGCTAATCCTGATATACTTTTTGTGTTGGGAATCCCATTTGTATATCCTGTAGGGAAACGCGCCGAACAATGGGAGCAATGGCGAGAGGATACAAATAATCGTCAGGCAGTCGTTCGAAAATTGGCCGGTGAGTTTGATGCTGTAGTAGTTGATTACCCTGCTGTTTTTGACAAAGCCATGAAAAAAGCTCCTACTGAATACTGGATTTGGGACGGTATCCATCCCACCGTTTTTGCCCACGAACTCATGGCACGTGAGTGGATGAAGCAGGTAGGAAAGCGGTTGCGGTTTTTGAAATAGCCAAAATAGTGTGATAAGTACAATGCCAATGTTTTCTCCGGCATACTTCTTTTAGCATATAGAGAAAGGCCATATAGAGCGTATATAATTTCGCTTTTATGTTGTATGTTCCTAATAACCAACATTCTACCAAACTCTATTTGCACATGAAAAAAATTGCCGGAATCGTCCTTATCGTCATTGCTATTGTATTGGGGTACAATGGTGTTCAAAAATTTCAAAAAAGCTCGGCTTCGGTTAAAGCGTTGGGCTTAAAAATTGACGCTGACAATGAAAGCGGTCAAGCCTCTGCCTATATTCAATTGGGTTTGGCAGTTATAGCTTTGGGAGCAGGTGTATTTCTTTTGCGGTCTGAACGCTAATCGTATCTCAATAGCCTTAGTTACTGCTGACGTTGGTGAAAAACACCAACGTCAAAATATCCTACTTCTTACTCACCACTTTCTCTTTCACGCCAATCCCCAATTCAATATCCTTCTTCACTTTTCCCGCATCAGTATTAAGCAAGCGAACACCTTCGGAACGGTTGCCCATTACCTTGAGAAGCACGTCTTTATCGTTGCCATAAGTGATACCGTCCAATACTACATTTTTGCTGTTTTGAACCTGCATTACGGTTTTATCTTTGGTTAAGAGCGTTACGTTTTTGAGGTTGATGTTTTCACCTTCCACGCAAACCAAACCTTTGTTGGCTTCAATAACGGCATTTTCAATATTGATATTTTTGATGCTCATTTCAGGTAATCCCCGCACCAAAATGGCCGTTTCTGCACCTTGGCAAATGATATTTTTGATGTAAAAATTCCTGAACTGAGGTGTGCCTTCGTTAAGTGGCTCGGCTTTGATGGTGGGGAGTTCGTTGGATTCACCTTCCTGCGGTACAGGGTCTTTGGCGGCGTAATACATGTCGAAAAGAATGGCTTCGCCCGGAATTTCGGTCATATTTACGTCCGTTACATAAATGTCTTCCACCACGCCGCCGCGTCCTCGGGCGGTTTTGAAACGGAGGCCAACGTCGGAACCCATGAAGGTACAGTTGGAGACAAACAGATTTCGTACGCCGCCCGACATCTCCGATCCGATCACAAAACCGCCGTGAGCGTGGTACACTTTACAGTCTTTGATAATGAAATTCTCGGTCGGTATGCCGCGCTTGCGACCTTGTTCATCACGGCCCGATTTGATAGTTATGCCATCGTCGCCCGTGTCAAAGGTGCAACCTTCGACGATACCGTTGCGGCAGGATTCCAGATCCAGAGCGTCGCTGTTTTGAGCATACCACTGATTTTTAACGGTCACGTTGCGGATGCTGACGTGATCACATAAGAGCGGGTGCATCGTCCAGGCGGGAGAATTTTGGAACGTTACGCCTTCCAATAATACATTTTTACAACGTGTTAGACTGATCATATTAGGGCGCAGGAAATCTTTGTACGATTCCAACTCGGTCTGCGTTGGACGAACACCGTTCAAAATGCGACCTGCATTGGGTAACTCATTGCCTTTTTTTGACTTTTCTGAGGGAAACCACAGATCATTTTTCTCACTTACCACTCCGCCTGACTTAATGAGCGCGGCCCATTGTGAATTGGTTTGTTTCTCCCGTTTGATGGCGCGCCATACATCGCCGCCGCCATCGAGCACGCCCTCGCCGGTGATGCCGATGTTGGTCAGATCCACACCCCAAATCGGTGCCTGACAACGGTAGGATTCCTGCCCTTCCCACGTTGTGACAACAATCGGATAATCGTCATGATTACGACTGAATTGCAGCAATGCACTTTTTGCAATGTGCAGATTGACATTATTTTTAAGGATAATCGGCCCGGTCAGCCACAATCCCGCCGGCACCAATACCGTACCGCCGCCCGCTGTGTGGCAGGCATCAATGGCTTGATTGATGGCTTTGGTATTGATCGTCAAACCGTCCGCTTTGGCCCCGTAACGAATAATGTTGAAGGTATCTTTGCGAAAAACGGGAGTGTAATACTTCGGAAGTTCGTAAACGTATTTGTTGGTAAATGCTGATTTTTTGACAACGTTCTTCAAATCAATGGGCAATTCCATGATGCCTTCCACCACTAAGCTCGCCATGACAGATGCACCGTAGCGGGAAAAATGTGTATTGTCTTCAATGCCCTTTGGAGCTCTTGGGTAAATACCGCCGCCATAGTGCATGAACAATGCTTTAGAACCCTCAACGCCGTGCTTTTCGATCACCACCTGACTTTTGGTGTGCAGGTCGATGATGGGCACTTTCAATTCTTTGGCTACGTCTTTTACTACTTGCGGATATTCGCCGTGCTGGTCTACAAAGGCTCCTTTTTCGTCAAACTTGCGGCGCATTACGGGGGTGATCAGCAACGGATTGCCGCCTTTAGCGCGTGTTTCATTCACAAATCGAGTCAGATTTTGACGATACAGGGTTTGGGCAGGAGCTGAACGCGTAGTGTCGGCTGCTTTTTGGTCATTATGCCCAAACTGAATAAAAACCCAATCCCCTTTTTTTACCTGTGAAACCACTTTTTGCCAACGCCCTTCAGTAATAAAACTCTTGGTGCTGCGACCGTTTACGGCATGATTTTGTATCTGAACGGCAGTAGTATCAAAGTATTCCGGTAACACCATACCCCAGCCTGTTTCGGGATTATCGGCAGGGCGTTTATCCGCCAGTGTTGAATCGCCGCAGAGGAAGATAGTAAGCTTAGTATCAGCGGGACGAAAAGCCGTCAGAGTTATTAAAAGGAATATACGAAGCAATGATTTCATGGTACAGATTGGGGGAAAACGAGGAATTCTGTACGAGGTTACTCCTTAAATTATAACAAAACAACTCATTTTTTGGATTTTTTTATGCAATCGTTGTCGGCAACGTTGCCGGTAGAAGTCTGAAATTGTATGGAAGTAAAATGGGATAATATGAGCGCAAAGTTTTAAATTCACTTTTCCAACCCTTTTAAGCGTCATGACGACCACCGTTAAAACTGAATTTTACGCCGACCTTGTGGTTAACAAAATTGAAAAGCTGATCAAGCTGATCTATAAAATCATTTGGTGGATTTGGCCGACGGTTTTTTGGCTTTGTTTTTTCAGTTTGTGGTTTTTACCTAAAAATCTGTTGAAAATTGTACAGGATATCGGAGAGCGCTTATTGTCGAGTATTCCCGTTTCTGAAAAATGGTTATACTTGTTGGCACTGCTGCCCTTTTGGTTATGGATCGTGGCAGGAATGTTGGTGGAGGGCCTAAAGGCTGTTCGAAAATATATTCTCTACCCAAAAGCTGAATTTACCGAAACGGCCATGGTGCCCGTAGAAAAGAAAGAGCGAATAGAAAACCGTCAGAGCAGGCGAAGTGGTTCGTATTTTTATTTTTTAAGTATCAAACATCCAATTACCAACGATCTTATACACGTTGAAATAGCTGCTGCCGAGACATTTAACAAAGCAAACGAAGGAGACAGGGTAAAAATAAAACACTTGCTCACGCCAACAAATATCATTTACCTGACCATTGATAATTAGCGCAAAGTCAGCCTCCCAAACGCATCCGGGCGGTGGAAACGGGGTGTAGCGCCGCTCATAGATGCACTCCAACACGTAAAAGCGCAATCGGCCGGAGAACATTTCCAATTAGGATCGGTGTGTGATTGAAGTGAAACGATTCGGTAAAAATTTAACCGATACGTAGCTTTTTTACCTCCCAACAATGTCCGGGGAATCTGCATTTTGCCCGCCCAAGTCTCTCCTCCTGTTTTTACTTCGTGTTTGATATCTGCTTTATCGTAATCAACAAACGTAAGTTTTTGCGGTGCTTCTTTGGTTGGGTTATCGATCCATCCCACAAACAGCGCATTGTTGGGGTTGATTTCCAGTTCTAAATACTGAGTAGGTGTGGCTTCGCCTTCGGCAATAAACAACTCAAACACTTCCTGATTCCACATTTCAGTATTGTGTTTTTTGTAGGTATTTTCGTTCCAAAACGGATTTTGCCGGCATTCAAAATCAACGTACAAATGATCGTCGTCAAAAGATAATTTAACCAATGTTTGTTGCGGAGCTTCTTGGCCGTCGGTCGCGTAGCTGAAATGTGTTTGTGATAGGACGGCCCATTGACCTTTGGTCAAGTTGATTTCCGGAATCCCTGAATGCATAAGTAGAAGAATTAAGTAGATAAAAGGCATGAAACAGAACAGTTTTTACCGAAGTCTAAACTTACAAACTATTTCTTTATGGACGCTGTTTCCGAACCTGTTTTAGCCAATCTTCTACGCCTTTTCGAATTTGTTGAGCCATTTTTTTACGAAATTTATCGTCAAGAAGGAGTGCTTCATCATAGGGATAACTCATAAATGCGCCTTCTACCAATATATTTGGGTATTCGGTTTGGCTGTTGAGCGCAAAATTAAAACGTCCCACATTGCCGTATTCGTCCAATCCCATGTCAAGCAGGCGTTTCAGTACCGCTTGGCTCAAAGACCTGTATCCCAAATGTTTATAATACGTACTTGTTCCTCGGGATTTGGTGGTATCTCCGGCGGCATTGTTATGAATACTGATCAGCAAGTCCGGTTTTAGTTTCCGAAAATTTAAAACTCGGTCTGAGTTGTTGATTAGCGTGTCGTTGACGCGGGTCATGATGACCGTTGCGCCTTTTTGTTCAAGTTCTTTCTGTAAATGCAGCGCAATGCTCAGGTTAAGGTCTTTTTCCAACTGTTTTGAACGCAACCCGATAGCGCCTAAATTACTGCCTCCATGACCCGCATCAACGGCGATGGTCAGGTTTTTGAGGCGTACTTTTTCGGGTTGATGCGTTATTCTGATTACTAATCTACGTCCTTCATAACCGATGGCATACCCCCAATGTTGGGCATGGCGCAGAGAAATTGTAATGCGAAATTGTTCATCAGCAACTTGCTCATAGTCAACATTTTTAATCTCTACAGCGCTTCGTAATTGCGTTATCCAATTAGTGTTGGCCGTAGCGCCGAAAACGTCCACAATGATTCGGGAGGGATTCATTTCCTGCCAACTGCGATAAGGCAATCGTTCGGGAAGCGGTATGGAAACATAATCGAAGCGATTGTCGCCCGAAACTCTCCAGGAAGTGGTCAGGTATTGCAGCGGCACCCGTACGTTGGTATCGCGCCGGGTAAGCGATTGCGAGATCCAGGCCGAAAGTTGATGGGTGAGTCGTACGCGATAAAGGTCTTTGTATTTACCCGTTACTTTAAAAAGCACCAATGAATCTACATGACCCATTTTGGCTCCGCCGAGGCGGTCTTCTCCCAAACCATAACTCAGCGAAGCAGAAGGTCCTTTGGTACGCACATAAAAGGCAGAATCAGGGCGCAGAGCTGTGATGGTATCGCGGATTTGAGCAAACAAACAGGTGGGTGCTGAAACAATGAGCAGTAAGCACAAAAAACGCCGCATTGGCCTGAAATTTAGTTTTTAGATTTGATGGAAGATTCACGAATAACCAAGTACGTATCTAATTTTTTTGTCTCAAAACGAATCGTTGCTTTCGGGCGTTCAATGAGATCGATCAAAAATTCGGTGGCTAATTGACCCATTTCGTAAGCCGGCTGACGCACCGCACTCAACGAAGGATTGAGCAAATGAGCTGTGATCAGGTTGGTGAAGCCAACAATGGCAATATCTTCCGGAATGCGCAGCCCGGCCTGCCGAATCAGCGACATACAGGTGGTGGTCAGTCGGTCGCCGGCCGTAAAAATAGCGTCAGGCCGATCGGGATGATTGATGAGTTCCATCACAGCTTTTTCTACTTCTTCCTCGATCATTCCCCCATGACTACAGTATTTTATATACGATTCTTCAATCGGAATTTCGTGATTTTGCAAGGCTTTTTTGTACCCTTCCAGTCGTTCATACGTAATGGAAAGCCACGAAGGGCTGGTCAGGTGCGCAATGCGCTGAAATCCCTGTTCGATCAAATGTTCGGTGGCTTCGTAAGCGCCGGCAAAGTTATCGGCGGTTACTTTATGGGTAATATAATCCTGCGGCACACGATCAAAGAATACGATCGGCAACCCTTTGGATTGAAGTTCTTTAAAGTGTTCTAAGTCATTACTTTCGCCCGAAAGAGAGACCAGTAGCCCATCCACGCGCCGTTGTGCTAAGTATTGTGTACTGACCAGCTCACGTTCGTACGATTCGTGATTTTGCGAAATAACCACATGGTATCCGCGATTGTACGCAATGGATTCAATGCCATTGATGGCCTGCGAAAAGAAGTTGTTGGCAATTTCGGGAATAATTACTCCGATAGAACGACTGCGGTTTTCTTTCAAACTCAGCGCAATGGGGTTGGGCCGGTAGTTCATCCGCTCGGCATATTCCATGACCAAACGTTTCGTTTCCGGATTGATCTCATAACTGCCCCGTAATGCCCTTGATACTGTGGAAGTTGAAAGGTTGAGCGCCTTAGCTATATCTTTTATGGTAATTATCTCCACAAACTTGATTATTGGTTTTGTGCAATTTTCGGCTACTAACGGAAGTATTCCGTTTTAAGAAGGTGAAGATACACCTTTTTGGTAAGCAACTCAAACAAAATCACTATAAACTCTCAATATAGGATTTTGGGAACGTTACCGATAACGATTGCATAAAAAAGTCAACAAAATATTTGTTATGTACTAAAAATATGAACTAAACTTGAGTGGTAACCTAAAAGAATAGAATGGTAAAAAGTGAATATATGCCTATACTTTCTGTTCTTATTTCTAAAAAAAATTAAAATCACCGCATGAGAAATTTTGACTTGACAGGTAAAGTGGCTTTGGTTTCGGGATGTGACCGCGGAATTGGAATGGCAATGGCCATCGGTTTGGCCGAAGCGGGAGCGGATATTATAGGCGTATCGCGGTCTTTGCCGGCGCAGGGAAGCAGTATTGAAAATGAAGTAACTGAATTGGGTAGAAAATTCAGTTCTTACAGGGCTGATTTGGGAGATCGGGAGTCGTTGTATGCTTTTATTCGACAGGTCAAACAAGATCATCCTCAGATTGATATTTTATTTAACAATGCAGGAATAATCCTGCGGGAGCCTGCGGCCGATCATTCCGACGACTATTGGGATAAGGTACTGTCCATCAACCTGGATGCTCAGTTTATAATGGCCAGAGAATTCGGAAAAGAAATGATTGCAAGAGGTTACGGAAAAATTGTGTTTACGGCCTCTCTTCTAACCTTTCAGGGGGGAATAAATGTGCCCGGTTACGCCGCGAGCAAAGGAGCGATCGGCAGCCTTGTTAAAGCGTTGGCGAATGAGTGGGCAGCCAAAGGCGTCAACGTAAATGCGATTGCACCGGGTTATATCGCTACGGAAAATACAACCGCATTGCGGGCCGATGCCGACCGGAGCAAATCCATTTTAGACCGTATTCCGGCAGGACGTTGGGGAGAACCGGAGGATTTTAAAGGCCCGGCGGTGTTCTTGGCGTCGTCGGCTTCCGATTACGTGCATGGGACCGTTCTGACTGTTGATGGCGGATGGATGGGCAGATAAATTGGACACAAAAGCATTTATTATGTTGCAAAAATCAATAATTATGGGTGCTTTGCTCTTCGCATCCTTCGTTACTGCCGTTATTGGGCAGGAAGCGGTAAAAGACTCCGTAGCCGAACGAATGTTGATTTATCAACGTAGTAACGGCGGTTGGCCGCAACCCGGCGGTGATGCCATTAATTATGATAAAACATTATCAGAGGCGTTAAAAGCTATCTTGCTTGCGGAAAAAAGCAAATTGGACGCGACCATTGACGACCAAGCCACCACAAGAGAGATCAAAATGCTGGTCACGACTTATAAAAAAACGAACAATCCGATCTATTTGAAGACTGCCGAAATCGGTATTAATTACCTTTTGACTGCCCAAAATAGTGCCGGTGGGTGGGGGCAATTTTATCCGGACACCAGTGGTTACCGCAAACATATTACCTACAACGACAATGCGATGATAGATGCAATGGAGATAATGAAATCCATTACAGAAGGTACAAACGATTTTGAGACAGTAAATAAAGCCTTGATTCCACGAGCCAAAGCCGCTATGGCGAAGGGAATCAGCTGTATCCTTAAAACCCAATTTGTTCAGAAAGGAAAGCTTACCGTTTGGTGCGCGCAGCATGATCGCCAAACACTGTTGCCCGCCAAAGCGCGTGCTTTTGAATTGGCCTCATTAAGTGGCAATGAAAGTGTGGGAATCGTTCGATTTTTGATGAGCATCGATAAGCCTTCGGCCGAAATCAGGAAGGCGATCAACGCCGCTGTTACATGGTTTGAAGCTTCTAAACTGGTGGGGATCAGAATACAGGAGGCAGTAGATCCTTTTCAACCGAAAGGCCGTGATCGACTTGTGATAAATGACCCAAATTCAACGGTTTGGGCGCGTTTTTATGATCTTGATACCAATATACCTTTCTTTACGGGGCGCAACGGCACACCGAAAGCCACACTGGCCGAAATTGAGAACGAACGCCGTGTGGGATATGCTTATTACGGTGTCTGGCCGGCAAAATTAGTAGCAACCGATTATCCGAATTGGTTGAAGAAATGGGGAAATTGAAACGTTTTTGAATCATTTTACGCATGAAAACTTTCTGCTTTTTGCTTTTGCCCGTTTGTTTGGCAACTCATTTGTTTGCCCAAAACACCGGTAAAAACCTTTTGATCGTGGCACAAGACGGTACGGGTGATTTTAAAACCGTACAGGAAGCGTTCAATGCTGTTCCACTGAACAATACAAAGGCTGTTTTGATCCGTATCAAAAAAGGAATCTATAAAGAAAAACTTACGCTCGATTCTACCAAAAATCACGTCACCATTATGGGAGAAGATGCCGAAAGTACGGTGCTTACCTACGATGATTTTTCGGGTAAAGTAACGGTTGGCGGCACAAAATTGGGCACCACTACCTCCACTTCCACGCGCATTGTTGCCAATGATTTTACGGCCATTGATATTACGTTTGCCAACTCGGCAGGGCCTGTGGGTCAAGCCGTTGCCATGCTCGTTGACGGCGATAAGGCACGCTTTGTCAATTGTCGGTTTTTGGGTTTTCAAGACACGCTTTATCCTAAAAGAGAAGGCACGCGTCAGTATTATAAGAATTGTTATATAGAAGGTACCGTTGATTTTATCTTTGGCTGGGCGATTGCTTACTTTCAAAATTGCCGAATTTCCTCCAAGCTTAGCGGAGGCTATTTTACGGCCGCTTCCACCCCGCAAGGGCAAGCGTACGGATACGTCTTCAACCAATGTGAGTTGGATGGGGAGTCTCCGGAGGCGAGTATTTATTTGGGCCGGCCGTGGCGGGATTATGCCCAAACTGTTTTTCTGAATTGCAATTTGTCGAAAGTCGTCAAGCCGGAGGGTTGGCATAATTGGGATAAGCCGAATGCCGAAAAAACGGCCTTTTATGCCGAGTACCGATCTAAGGGTGCCGGTGCAAATCCTAAAGCCAGAGTAAGTTGGGCAAAGCAGTTAACCGCAGAAGAAGCTAAAAACTATACCGTAGCGCAAGTATTAGGCGGAAAAGACCATTGGGACCCTGAAGCACCTTTGCTTACGTTTGGCTTAACGGGGGTAAAAGATGCATCTTTTAACACCAAAGGAGCTTTTGCCCAAATTCAAAAACAATTTCCCAACAGTTCATTGGTTGAATTTACGCCGCCGCAGTCGGTAGCCGAAATGCGTAATGTTGTGTATGCTGACATGGGGACGAGAGAATTACAATTGGATATTTTTTATCCAAAAGCAAAAGCTAAGAAACCCGTTCCTGCCGTACTCATTATTCACGGAGGAGGTTGGCGTTCGGGCGATCGCTCACAACATATTTCGTTGGCGCAAAAAATGGCTGAACGTGGATTTGTAGCCGTTACGGCCGAATATCGTCTTTCGACCGAAGCACTTTATCCGGCGGCGTTACATGATTTGAAAGGCGCAGTTCGGTGGATGCGGGCCAATGCCAAAAAATACAACATTGACCCCGATAAAATTGCATCATTAGGTTTTTCAGCCGGCGGACAATTGGCCGCATTGTTGGGAACAACCAATAACATATCAAGATTGGAAGGAAATGCAGGAAATACTTCCTTTTCGAGTAAAATAAATGCGATTGTTGACCTTGACGGCACCTTGGCATTTATTCATCCCGAATCGGGCGAGGGCGACGACAGCAAATCCATTTCGGCCGCTACGTACTGGTTTGGGTATACCAAAACTCAAAAATCCGAACTATGGCATGAAGCCGGCGCGTTAAATCACGTAGACAAAAACACACCGCCTATTTTGTTTATCAACAGTTCTGTGGATAGAATGCACGCAGGCCGCGACGATATGCGTCGGAAATTGAGCGCCTTGGGGATTTATTCTGAGGTGCAGTCCTTTCCCGATGCTCCTCATACATTTGTTTTATTTAACCCTTGGTTTGACCCGGTGGTCGGTCACATCACTACTTTTCTGCAAAAAATATTTGTGGTTAAAACCCCTTAAAAAGAAAGCTACGATTTTAATTTTTCAATTTCACCCGTAATTTCCTTTATTCCTCGGTCCAGCCCTTCTTTTATACTGTCCCAAAGCAATTGCAAACTTTCAGCCTGTGGATTTTTACGGGATTCCGTTTCAAGCTGAGCCATTTTTTTCTCCAGTGTAGTTAGACCGACCATTCCGAGGGTAGGCTTCAGCCGATGGGCTAATTTGCTTACATTCACCCAGTCTTGCTTCGTTATGAGTTCCTGAAAAGATGGAAAATCAGGCAATGCATCCGTCATGAAGGTTTCCATCATGTCCAGAATGTATTCATTGTCGTCGCCATATAATTCTTGGATGCGTTCTTGATTCAGAAGTGAAACAGTGGGTGCCGCAACAACGATCGGTAAAGCCAAGGCTGCCATACTTTCTGTTTTAAGGAATCGTTTGATGGCACTTAAAAGCTGCGTAGGAGTGAATGGCTTAGTAATAAAATCGTCCATACCAACATCCTTTGTCTTATTTTTCTGGTCGATCATTGCCGACGCCGTAAGCGCTACGATGGGGGTCTTCTGATTGGGATTGTTGGTATTTCTAATGGTTAAAGTGGCTTCGTATCCGTCCATATTTGGCATTTGGATATCCAT
Source organism: Runella sp. (assembly GCF_965279615.1). Taxonomy (NCBI): domain Bacteria; kingdom Pseudomonadati; phylum Bacteroidota; class Cytophagia; order Cytophagales; family Spirosomataceae; genus Runella; species Runella sp. The sequence goes on from NZ_OZ257252.1 coordinate 5,347,213, forward strand.
AAGGATAATGTCAAAATGCTGTTTATTAGCTTGTTCTACGGCTTTTCTGCCATCAATGGCTATCGTGAACGGAATATTCCATTTGTTGAGCAATCCACTGATATACCGTTGGTTCATGATATTATCTTCCACCACCAACAAATGGCATTGCTCCAGATTGTTCGTTCCTTCTTCTATTTCGTAATTATTCTTTATGACTTCATCGTCAACTTTTTGGAATGGAAGGGTAAATATGAATGTTGTGCCTTCCTGTTCCTGACTTTTAACGTCTAAGGTTCCACCCTGCAATTCAACCAATTGTTTAGTGATAGAAAGCCCCAGACCCGTTCCTTTGTGTTTATGGCCCTGCGGATTGACCTGCTTGAATTTCTGAAAGATCATCTCCAGTTTTTCTTTCGGAATTCCGATGCCTGAATCGGCTATTTTAAATTCGATCCATGAGATTGTGTTGTCTTCCTTTTTTAGTTTAACCGTGATCTCAATGGTTCCTTCTTCCGTAAACTTCTCGGCGTTGCCAATGAGGTTCAACAGAATTTGGTTTAGCATCACATCGTCGCCCATGTAACTGCCTGAAATACGACCATCGATCATCAAATCCAGCTCAATAGGGCGATTTTCCAATTTTATTTGAAAAACGCGCTGGGTGGTTCGCAGCAGTCCGACTAAATCAAAAGGGTGGTTTTGGACTTCGATGCGTCCGGCTTCAATTTTTGCCATATCAAGGAGATCTGAGATGAGACTGTGTAAGAAATCGGCCGAGGTTTTGAGAATATCCAGGTATTCATACTGTTGTTTGGACGGGCGCGTGTCAAACAGCAAATGGGTCATGCCAATAATGGCATTGAGGGGAGTACGAATTTCGTGACTCATATTGGCCAAAAACTGCTTTTCCGCCTGACGCGCCTCTTCCGCAATTTCTTTGGCCTGCGCCAATTCCTGCTCCAAGAGCTTCCGCTCAGAGATATCATAGTGAATCCCCATTGAGCCTGTAACTTCGCCGTGCTCGTCAATAATAGGCGCGCCGCTGATAATGACCCATATCCGAGTGCCGTCTTTTTTGACCATTTGCACCTCATAAGAACCGGCGCGACCTTCTCCCCGCATGGATTGTTGCCGGTTGAATAAGTCCCTGAATTCTTCGGGAAGAAACAACTCGGAAGCAACTTTGCCGACGAGTTCTTCCTCAGTATAACCGATCATTTCACAAAAACGGTCATACGCTCTGAAAATCCGATCTTCCGTATCTACTTCGATCAGACCGAGCTCCATATTGTTCATGATGCCTCGGTATTTTTCTTCACTTTTACGGATTTGCTCTCTGTCCAGAAACTGCTCCGTAACGTCGGCATATTTCCAAAGATGCCCTCTGTAGTGGCCTTCCAAAAAGATCGGGATATAATCGCGCTCTAAAATGCGCCCGTCTACCATGTGCAATTCTTCATCAATGACTATTTTTTGTTGAGCTAACAACTCATTGACTCGTTGTACAAATTTTTCGGGATTCTTAAAAAGATGCTTCGATTGTTCGGCGGATTGGGCGCAATCCAGCCCAATAAGCGCTTCCGGAGCATCGGGAATGTCAAAAAAAGAGCAGAATAATTGATTTACTAAGATGATCTTTCGATTCTCGTCTTCGACCAATACCCCTTTTTGGAGATTGGTGATCAGCGTTGACATACGAGTTTGCGTGGTACGAAGGGCATCTTCCGTAGCGATTCTATCGGTAATATCGCGGGCTACGGCAACCAATTCCACTACCTTACCTTCATTTTCAATGATCCGAACAGTTTGGCCGATCCAGGCGATCTCACCGTTTTTTTTATACACGGGAAAATCGTTGTAGGTACTCTCCTTTTGAAAATATACCATATCCCAATAAAAATTGATCAACGGCTCGCGGTATTCAGGCACAACCAACTCAGTAAAATGACGGCCGACGATCTCGGCTTCGCTGTATCCCAAGCGTTGCTGTACTACCGGATTGACGAACGTAAAAAAACCTTCGGGCGAAATTTTATAAATAATATCCTGAACCGACTCAATGAGCTGTTGGTATCGTTTTTCACTTTTTTGGAGCTTCTCGCTTTCTTCTTTTACCTGCTGCTCGAGGTTTTCATTCAACCGGCGGAGCTGCTCATTGGCTTGGTAGAGTTGCAATGCTTTATCTTCCAAGATTGTTTCGGCTTGTTTACGAGCTTTTTGCTCTCGCTCTACACGACGTTTAAGAATTTCGATTTCCTGCATACTGCTTTATGATCACAAATTTTACATGTGAGCCGTCTTGTGTAAGTAATTCCTGTGTTATGGTTGCTTTTTCGCCAAAGTGCAGCATAGCGCCTTCTATAAGCCCATAAGCAAGATCTGGCATTTTTCTTATGGATAAGTAATTCATAACGAGAGTGTTGTCATCCAAACGCTCTATGGCAAAATGAGGAAGTTCGGCGTCAGGATATAGTTTTTTTACTTCAACATGAATATAGTTATCAATAGAGCCCAAAAACGTAAACGCATCAGGGGCTTTATGAATAAGATGGCTGTATATTTCTGTGAATTTCTGAAATAGATATCGACCAAACGTTTGTAATAAAAGGGAAAGGGGAATTTCTGTTTTTTGGTTAAGAGTGACAAGCAAATTTACCATTTCTTTATGATCATACGTTCCAACGGTTGTATAAATACCGCCTGAAGGCAGATCTGACTCATTGAGTAAAGTATCAACCATTTCATATCCGAATTTTTGTTCAACCATATCAAAAAATTCGGTGAAAATTATGCCTTTCATTGGAGATACAAATATATTTTTTGGGATATTATAAAATAGGACGAAAAGTTAGGGATTTTTTTTAACATTCATTATAAACCCCAAAACTAGTGCCGGAATGTAGGGTAAAAGCACTTTTTTCATTACTTTAGAAAAAAAGTCAAAAATCTATTATTATCCCTTTTCCCTAAATGTATTATCACATGAAAAGAGTCGGCCTACTCCTTTTGGGGCTTTTATATTTGATGAGTAATGCGTCTGTTGGTCAAAACAATGGCTTTCTCCTGTTTATTGGTACATATACGAACAAAACAAGTGAAGGAATTTATGTCTACCAATTTAATTCCACTACGGGCGATCTCACGCCTGTAGCCATTGGGAAAGGCGTCAAAAATCCGTCCTTTCTGGCATTCTCTCCCGACCGGAAATTTGTGTATTCTGTGGCTGAAATGAGTGGCGGGGCGGTAAGTGCTTTTGCCTTCAATAAGCAATCAAACAGTTTGACATTACTGAATACGGAATCGGCAGGTGGCGCAGGGCCTTGTCATATAACGGTCGATAAAACCGGAAAATGGGTCATTGTGGGTAATTATGGCGGTGGAAGTTTGAGCGTACTGCCCATTCAGGCAGATGGTTCGGTAGGTAAACCTATACAAACCATCCAACACGAAGGCAAAAGCGTAAATGCCGAACGTCAGGAAAAACCTCACGTACACTCCATCAACATCGCTCCCAATAACCGCGATGTGTTTGTTCCTGACTTGGGAACGGATAAGATCATGACTTACCAATTAGATGCCAAAACAGGGCAATTGACGGCGGGAAATCCACCGTATACCCGTACAACTCCGGGGGCCGGACCTCGTCACTTTACCTTTCATCCCAACGGCAAATTTGCCTACGTAATTCAGGAATTGGACGCAACCATTACCGGGTTCAACTATACACCGGGTAAGTTGGAGGCTTTTCAAACGGTTTCCACCCTACCTGCCGACTATAAAGGCCGTAAATGGTGCGCCGACATTCATATTTCACCCGATGGTAAATTTTTGTATGGCTCCAATCGTTCGCATGAGAGTTTGGTGATTTTCAGCATTGATCAAAAAACGGGCCAACTTACTTACGTAGGTCATCAGGATGTACCGGGAAAAACGCCCCGCAATTTTATGATCGATCCCACGGGGAAATGGCTATTGGTAGCCAATCAGGACACTGATAATGTGGTGGTATTTAGCCGCGATATAAAAACGGGGAAATTAACCCCGACCGGAAAAGAAATAAAGGTGTCGATGCCTGTGTGTTTGAAAGCAATGCAGTAAGAACTATTTTTTGACAACGTTTCTTTCCATGAATCGTCGAGACTTTATTCACAAAAATACCCTTTTAAGTTTAGGGGCGGTTAGTTTACCCATTTCTAACATTCAGGCAGCGGTTATCGAAGATACTGTGCGGTTGTATTGGGCCAAGTTGCTTTATAAAATAGCCGAGCCGGTACTCAAAAACCTGAGTCAGAATACGCTTGTAAAAAACTGGAAAGTAGAATACAGCCCCAATTGGGATAATCGCAACGCAAAAGTAGCTTATCTGGAAGCCTTTGGACGCACAATTGTTGGCGCTGCGCCTTGGCTTGCTCTACCTGATGACACAACGGAAGAAGGGAAGTTGCGTAAAAAGTTAAGAGACTATGCGCTTTTAAGTATCAAAAATAGCGTTGACCCCGATGCCCCTGATTATATGCTTTGGCGAAAACAGGGACAAACATTGGTGGATGCGGCATTTTTAGCCCAGGCTTTTCTCAAAGCGCCCGAGGCACTTTGGAAACCATTGGATGCATTGACTCAAAAACGGGTTATTGAAGAGTTTAAATTGATGCGGCGAGTAGTGCCGCCTAATAATAATTGGGTGCTTTTTGCGGCCATTGTCGAATCGTTTTTGTTATCGATTGATGAAGAAGCTGACCGCTATCGCATCGAATTTGGCGTTCGAAAAATCGAAGAGTGGTACATTGGCGACGGTTGGTTTAAAGATGGCGAGGTGTTTCATACTGATTACTACAATTCTTTTGTCATTCAACCGATGTTGGTCGATGTGCTGCAAACCTGGTTGGAAGCCAATAAGCGCCAATCGCCCAACGGCAATCATCAGGCGTTACAGGAACGCCATACACGATCGGTGAAACGTATGCAGCGGCACGCAGATTTTCTGGAGCGTCTTATCTCGCCGGAAGGAACATTTCCTGCGTTTGGGCGCAGTGTAACCTACAGAGTGGGCGCATTTCAGTCTCTGTGCCATGCAGCGCTGATTCATCAATTGCCCGAAGGAGTCAGCCCTTCGCAAGTAAGATGCGCGCTTACGGCGGTCATGAAACGGATGTTTGCGCAGGACGGTATTTTTGACAAAGAAGGTTGGCTTACCTTAGGTTTTGCCGGACATCAGCCCAATATTGCCGATTCGTATTCCAATGCCGGAAGCATGTACCTGACCACCTTAGGATTTATTCCTTTAGGCTTGCCGGCCACAGACCCATTTTGGGCCGATACCGACGCCGAATGGACGCAGCAAAAGGCTTGGTCGGGGAAACCGTTTAAAAAAGATTCGGCAGTAGGTTACTGATATTTCTCACAAATACGGAACCACCGTTTCCAATCCCATTCCGCGTGAGCCTTTGATGAGGACATACGTGTTTTTTTGAGGATGGTCAACGATCCAATTGTGCAAAGAGAATTTATCGGGAAAATAATACGCTTTGGGCAACGCCGGCAACGCATCCTGCATGAGTTTTCCCGCCAGGATCACCACGTCAAATTGTTGTTGTGCCACTAACTTTCCTAAAGCCAAATGCTCTTCCGGGGATTCTTCGCCGAGCTCAAGCATATCGCCCAAAATGACCATTTTCCGCTCTGCTTTCAATCGTCCGAAATTTTCAATTGCTGCCGACATGGAAGATGGATTGGCGTTATAGGCGTCCATAATGATGGTATTGTCGCCTTTTTGAATGATTTGAGAGCGATTATTAGTAGGATTATAATCCGCTACGGCTTCATTGGCCAAATCGTTGGGAACGCCGAAATAGTTGCCAATGGCTAATGCAACGGCAATGTTTTCAAAGTTATATCTTCCCATCAGGTGAGTTTGAACCAAATTGCCTTCCACATCCTGATAAATGACCAACGGGGAATCTTCGAGTAAGATGGGTGACTCAATGCCGGCTAAATACGTGATTCTTTTCGAAAAACTGCGTTGGTCGGCCATTTCGACCAAGGTAGCGTTGATACCGTTCACAAAGACCGTTCCACCGGATTCAATCAGCCAATCGTATAATTCGCCTTTTCCGCGCTTAACGCCTTCCACTCCTCCAAAACCTTCCAAATGTGCTTTGCCAACGTTGGTGATCAAACCGTGTGTGGGTTGGGCAATGCTGCTGAGAAGCGCGATCTCTTTTTGGTGATTGGCGCCCATTTCAACCACGGCGATCTCGTACGTTTCGTCAATGGCTAAAAGGGTAAGGGGCACGCCGATGTGGTTGTTAAGATTGCCTTTGGTAGCGTATGTTCTGAATTTTTTAGACAATACGGCCGCGATCAATTCTTTGGTAGTGGTTTTACCATTGGAACCGGTAAGACCAATCACGGGAATACTTAACTGTTTACGGTGATAAGCCGCCAATTGTTGCAGCGCTTCCAAGCTGTTTTCCACCAATAGATAACGGTTATCCACCACTACATCAGAGTTATCCACAATGGCGTATTTTGCTCCTTTTTCCAGCGCATCTTTGGCGTAGCCATTGCCGTCAAATTTGTCGCCGCGAAGGGCAACAAACAAACATCCTTCCTTAATTTGGCGGGTATCGGTCGATACACCCGTGCAGGTGCGAAAATAATCGTAAAGTTGAGGAATGGTCATTCTAAACGGTAGTGAGTAAATTCGTATTGAGTAACGGGCATTTTGACGTAGGAACTGCGTCTGTTATTTTTCCTTGCTCCAGACTTCGTATATTTTGGCGCCTGCACTGCTGAGACCGCTGTGGTGCCAATCTTTGCCCTCTTTAAGTTCATAATCAAAACTTAAAGAAGCGCCGACACGATTGTTATCACGACTGAAAAAGTCGATGGTTTCGGTATATTTTCCATCTTTGATCGTGTAACTGCCGCCACCTGTACCCGAAAACTGTTTGGTTTCGGGATTGATGGCTACCCATTGAAAACGTGTATCTGTGAGCATTTTGAGAGTTTTTCGAGCACCGCGCTGCATAGAAGTGATTTGATTGTCGTTGCCCATTCGTCCCGTAATTCGATAAACGGCAGCGGCAGGTGTTTTCCCTTCATCAGTGCGTTGCCAATCGCCCAAGCCCTCAACGGATAATTTGTTGCCTGAAAAATTAATGTTAACACTCACCGTCTTTCCTACCTTGGACGTATCCGCCGAATTGAACTCGCTTTTGTAAGTGACAGTGCCGCCGCTAAGCGTGTATATGCCGCCTTCTGTGTATAAAAACTCCTTTTCTTTGTAACGGGCAATCATCAGATAATCGTCCGAGCAAACCAGCATGGTCGTTTTTCCATCAGAAGAGGTTTGTTTCCATGCTCCCTTAAGTTGACCCGACACCTGTGTTGCATATACAAGACAGAATACAATAATCCACGAGAAGTGAAATGGCTTTTTCATGTTCGAGCGGTTTTGGTTTTTTGAGCAAATTTAAATCAAAACCCCACAGAAACAATAAAGCAGCCCGTTGAATGAGCTGCTTTATGAATCAATCTATTTTTCACCTTTAAACGTTCATCAGTGATTCGCGGCGGCGCATTTTGCCCGCCGGAATTCCAAACATCATTTTAAAACGCCGACAGAAATAGGCGGTATCCTTGTATCCTACTTCTGCACCGATGGCTCGGATACTCTTTTTCGACGTACGCAGAAGCGTAACGGCTTCTTCCATGCGTTGGTATTCAATATAATCCTGAGGGTTAATGCCGGTTAACATTTTAAAGTATTGCCCTACGTAATCTTCCGAAACGTTGGCCACGTTGGCCAATACTTTATTGGATAGATCGCCCCCCAAATTATCTTTGATGTAGGCAAAAATATCGATCAAACGAGGGTCTTTAAAATAGGTACTATTGGTCACGAGTTGTTCTACAAACAACTTGTTCTTCAAAATATACCGAATCACTTCAATGGCTAACTCTTCGGTTTTGATCTTAATGATACGTCCGCGTCCCGGCGTTTCGTTAAAATCTTCCTGAAGAATTTCACCAATAAGACGCCCGAGGTATGAATTATTTTTGATGATGAAAGGAGGAATGTCCAACGACGTAAAGAAGTTGACCGAATCAAACACCTTGGCATCAAAAGCAACTAAGCCGAAAGAATGAGGAATTTTGCCAACCTGAGTAGCGTCGCGCAGGCTGTCGAAATATAACTCACGACGAGTTAAGAACTCTTCATTGCTGACTACCTTGGGTTGTACGCTGTCGCCGCTGCTGTAAGTGACGGTCGCATGTTTTCCTCCGGGAATAAATAACATGTCGCCGACCTCAATTTTTTCGTTGGCAAACAATACCTCTCCATCATAGAGGATCATCAACGAGTTTTCAACGTCGTAAAAGTTTTTAATTGTGATGGTTTGCAGCATTCGGATGTGACGAGCTTTGATAAACTTCACGCCGAGTGATTCGATGATTTTATTATAATCTTCCATTGGGTAATGGTTAAGTGCGTTGCTTGTATAATGCCCAAAAAGGGGCTTCCATTAAAATTTGTACAAAACTAATAATTGTACAAAACTAATACAAGTGTGGAATTTTTTTCAATATAAAAAAAAGTACACGAATCCTGCAAGAAAACGCACACTTTTTTTTATAAAAATGGTAAAAATTGGATTATTTGGGCTTTTTGCCCTTATTGGGCTATTGTAAGTTTTTGTATTTCAGAGGTACTTTTTTTTTAAAATATTTTTTCTGAAGGGAGAACCGGGGAATTATTGAAGCCTTTTTGCAGTTTGCATGAATCTTTACTAAATCCAATAAATATGATTTCTACAAGCTGCCTTATTGCAGCAGGAATCAACATTTTTGGCACCGATAAAAATAGCGGGATTTTTAAAGTGTTTGAGTATAAATTGTAGGACTATTTGAAACCGTCACCTTTTTCCGGTTAACGGTCAGGTTGTGAGCAACCTTCTTCACATGTAGTGGAACCTGACCCACTACAGCACTTGTTTTAAGACAGGAAATAAAAAAGCGGGTTTTAGCCCGCTCCTTCTATTTGATCAATTCTCGTGCAATGACCAATTTTTGTATTTCAGAAGTGCCTTCGTAAATCTGCGTGATCTTCGCGTCACGCATCATGCGCTCTACATGGTATTCTTTGACGTAACCATAGCCGCCGTGGATTTGTACGGCTTCGGTGGTGGCCCACATGGCTACATCGGAGGCAAAAAGCTTGGCCATAGCGGCGGCTTCTACATAATCTTTATGCTCATCTTTGAGACGTGCCGCTTTATATACCAATAAGCGAGCTGCTTCGATCTTGGTAGCCATTTCGGCCAGTTTAAATTGGATGGCCTGATGTTCAAAAATAGGCTTGCCAAAGGCTTTTCGTTCCTGTGAATATTTCAGAGAAAGTTCAAACGCCCCGGCCGCGATTCCCAATGCCTGCGCTGCAATCCCGATGCGACCACCATTGAGGGTACTCATCGCAAATTTGAACCCAAATCCATCGGCACCGATGCGATTTTCCTTGGGTACTTTCACGTCGGTAAACATCAATGAATGCGTATCTGAGGCACGAATGCCCATTTTGTCCTCTTTTTTACCAACCATAAATCCGTCCCACCCTTTTTCGACGATCAGGCAGTTTATTCCTTTGTGTCGCAGTTCAGGATTGGTTTGAGCAATGACTAAGCAAACCGACGAAATTCCACCGTTGGTGATCCAGTTTTTGGTGCCATTGAGTAAATAATGATCTCCTTTATCTTCGGCAGTGGTGTGTTGTGAGGTAGCATCTGAGCCTGCTTCGGGCTCAGAAAGGCAAAAAGCGCCGATAATTTCTCCTGAAGCCAATGGTGTCAGGTATTTCCGCTTCTGTTCTTCTGTACCGTATGCCTCCAAACCGTAACAAACCAACGAATTATTGACCGAAACCATCACCGAAGCCGAAGCATCCACTTTAGAAAGTTCTTCCATCGCCAACACATACGAGACAGTATCCATGCCTCCACCGCCGTATTCCGGCGGAACCATCATCCCCAAAAAGCCCAATTCGCCCATTCGTTTGAGAAGCTTTGGGTCAAATTTTTGGGCGTTATCGCGTTCTAAAATTCCCGGTAAAAGCTCGGTTTGGGCAAAATCCCGGGCGGCTTCTTTTACTGCCAGATGTTCTTCCGAGAGGTTGAAGTTCAAACCTTCCAACATTGATTCGTTCAGTGCCATAATGAAGTGTGTATGTTTGCTGACTTTTGGCCAAAGTTACACTTTTCAAAAAAGGTATGCAAGCATACTTATTTTTAAGCGACCCCGCCATTCACACTCAATGTATGACCATTTACATATCCCGCTTCTTCCGAAGCCAAATAAAGATAAGCGTTGGCAATGTCTTCGGGCATTCCCATACGTTTGACGGGAATTCCTGCCACGGTTTGATTTCTCACTTCTTCGGGAATCAGATCTGTCATTTCGGTTTTGATGAATCCCGGCGCTACGGCGTTGGCGGTAATGTTGTATTTGCCAAGCTCTTTGGCCCACGTTTTTACCATTCCAATGATGGCGGCTTTGGTAGCGACGTAGTTGGTTTGGCCAAAATTGCCCGTTTGCCCTACTACTGAAGAAGTACAGATAATGCGTCCGTATTTGTTTTCAACCATGTAAGGAACAATGGTTTTGGTGCAGTTGAAAACGCCGTTGAGATTAATATCAATGACCTGCGCCCATTCCTGATACGACATTTTCAGCAACGATTTATCGCGCGTGATTCCTGCATTGTTGACCAGAATATCAATTTTACCATAACGCTCAAAGATATCGCGGGTGGCGGCTTCAATAGCTGGTACATCCGTTACGCTGATTTTGATGAACTCCGCCGAAAAACCTTTGTCTTTCAATTCCTGAGCGGTTTGTTCGCCCGCGTCGAGCATGTCCCAAATGATGACTTTGGCGCCTTCGCGTGTAAAAATTTCGGCAGTAGCTTTGCCGATTCCGCGAGCACCTCCCGTAATGATGGCAACTTTATTTTCTAAACGTGACATTTTATTAAAGGCTATGGTTGAGTTCTGTACTATTGGAATACTACTGAGAAGAATAAATGTAGGCTATCAAAGCAACAAAAAGTGCAACTTCTTGGGCACGCACTTAGAATAAAAAACTACAGGGAGTAAATTTGAAGCAAATTACTCAAACATCAGGGTAATCAACTCTGCTACACAGGCAGGCTTGGCGCTTCCTTCCAGTTCAAAAACCGCGTCTACCACCGATTTTATTCCGTTGGGCTGTTGATCTTCCACTTCTTTGAGGGTAGCAATCATCCGTACTCGGCTTCCCGTGGGAACAGGAGAGGTAAAGCGTACTTTGTTTGTACCATAATTAAGCCCCATTTTCACGGATTTTACCTGATACATTTCATACATAAATTTAGGAGCGAACGAAAGTGTCAGAAAACCGTGGGCAATGGTTGTTTTAAAAGGCGAGAACTTTGCCGCCATTTCAATGTTAACATGAATCCATTGGTGATCGCCGGTGGCTTTGGCAAAATCATTGACCATTTCCTGGGTGATGGTCACCCATTCGCTTGTGCCGAGTGGCTGCCCAACGTGGGCGCGAAATGCGGCAAGATTATCAAAAGTAAGCATAAAAAGGAGGTTTAGGGTTGTAGGAGCAGGCCTTGCGTCTGCCCGGTCACGTCGTCCAAATACGTCGAATTGGGTAGACGCAAGTGGGCAGACGTAAAGCCTGCCCTATGGATGAATGATGCTTATGGTTTATTACTGTCTACTTTAATACGTTCATCGCGGTTGGCCAGATCCCATGCCGTCTGAAACACCAATTGGACAATTTTGGATTGCTTGTCAAACATGATCTTTTCTACATCGTCGCCCGGGCGGTGATAATCTTCATGAACGCCGGTAAAATAAAAGATGACAGGCACCTTGTTCTTGGCAAAATTGTAGTGGTCGGAGCGGTAATAAAACCGATTGGGATCGCTGGGATTGTTATAGGTATAATCCAGGTTAAAATTGACCGATTTCTTATTGGCTTCTTCGCTGATGGCGTGCAATTCTGACGAAAGTTTGTCAGAACCAATAATATACACATAATTGGGATTGGATTTGTGAGCGTTGTCCACGCGTCCGATCATGTCGATATTGAGGTCACATACGGTATTTGCCAACGGAATAACAGGATTGGAAGTGTAATATTCAGAACCCCAAAGCCCTTTTTCTTCACCCGTTACGGTCATAAATACAATGCTGCGGCGTGGCCCATGCCCTTCGGCTTTTGCTTTGGCAAAGGCTTCGGCCAGTTCAAGGATAGAAACCGTTCCCGAGCCATCGTCGTCGGCACCGTTATTGATTTGGCCGTCTGCCGAAATACCGATATGATCTAAGTGAGCGGTAATGAAAATAACTTCGTCTTTTTTGTCAGTACCTTCCAAAAAGCCCAGCACATTTTCGGTCATTACGATGTTTTCTTTGCGCTCAGCTTTTACGCGGACGGTGCGCTCGGGCAGGCTGCCGGCCAAGCTTTGGCTTTTTGTAGTGATTTCTTTTTCGATTTTTGCCAGTTTCTTTTCTTTGATGTCCAATAAATCAAGCGCCATCGTGCGTGAAATGGTAAAAGCGGCAGTACCTCCGATTTTCTCGGTAGACGGTTTCATCGAAAGGCGATTGAAACGTTGGCTCATTGCACCGCGCTTGGTTACTTCTTTGGTAAAATCATCGCCCGTCAAATTCGAAACGATCAAAACATATTTTGCCCCTTTGCTTGTGGCGAGGCTGGCTTTGCGCTGCCAGGCCATGGCGTCGTTACTCCATTTTGAAGCCTTATCGTCACCCGAAAGTAAATAACTTCCGTTTTTGGCCTTAGGTTCTCCTTCGAGAATAAGCACGGCTTTACCGGTGACATCCACGTTTTTATAATCATCGTATTTATCGGATTCTATTCCGTAACCCGCAAAAATGACAGGTACTTTTTCTTCCGAAAGAACATTCAGTAATCCGCTCAGGTAAAAATCGTGTTGAAATTCATAATGCTCTTTTTCGGTAGCTAAATAGACCTCACCCCAGTTTTTCTGATAAAGCGCATAAGGTTGGAAATAAGATTTGGAACCATCTTTGTCCGTTACAATGGGTTGTAAACCAACGGATTTAAAAAAATCAGCTACGTATTTTGCCGCTTTTTTCTGTCCCCGCGAACCCGTGTCTCTTCCCTCAAGACTATCGTGAGCAATGACGCGCAGGTGGCGTTCAAGGTCTGTTGGTGTAATGCTTTGCGCGTATTGTCCTGAAACCTCTTGCGCATAGGATGCAAAAGAAATCATTCCAAAGAATAAAAGCGAAATGCGAAGTTTGTTCATGATGAAATAAAATGAAAGAATATCAAAGGATTAAAATAATCGCCAAGTGCTTATTTGTTCGAAAAAATTCGGCACAGAAGCCGGGAATAAGAGTGCCATAAAAAGAATACCGAAAATAGCTCCGTATAAGTGAGCGTCGTGGTTAACTCTTCCGCCCATTTTGCGCGATTCGTAAAAAGAGTATACCATGTACAAAGCGCCGAATAGAAAGCCGGGAATGCAAATGGCAAAATACAAACACACTTTTTGCAGAGGCGCCAGTAGAATAAACGCAAATAACAAAGCAGATACACCTCCCGAAGCACCGAGTGAGTTGTACCGACTGTCTTTACGATGTTTAAGGAATGTAGGAATATCAGAAATAACGATACCCAAAAGGTATAAAGCCAAGTAATAGATTGTGCCGCCGGAACCGAAAATGCTTCCCAAAAACATTTCCATGGCCTCGCCAAAGAAATATAAACTGAACATATTGAAGATCAAATGCCCAAAATCGGCGTGGATAAAACCCGAAGTGATGAAGCGATAATATTCATTGCGGGAAGAAACGCGAGCCGGGTTCATTACCCACTTGTCCATGAGCGAAGGATTTTGGAATGCATACCAACTGATACCGGCAGTAAGAATGATAAGAATAAGGGTAATAGACATTGTTTAGCGAGTAGTTCAAAGTGTATGGTTGCTGATTTGAACGCAAATTAGTATTCAAACGCAAACATAACGTATAATCTTTCAAACTACTATGAACTATCGGCGGTGAAGAAGCCGTAAAGTCACTATTTTCGACTTCGCCAAAGATAAACTCGGCTTTCGTTGCCTTTCAATAGACGAACAATGTTTTTTTGGTGGGTAATAACCACCACTGCAAACAGAAAAAATCCGAATACGATCAATAACGTACTGGCTTTGCCGAAAACCCCTAACAACAGCATCATCGGAAAAGCAAAAGCTGCCACAATAGAACTGAGTGATACATAGTGAGATACCAACAGTACCAATACAAAAATGGCAATACAAACGGAAGCAACCAGTGGGTCGATGGCCAAGATCATTCCAAGAGAAGTGGCAACGCCTTTGCCGCCTTTGAAGCGAACAAAAATAGGGTACAAATGCCCCAAAACAGCCGCAAAACCCAGTATTAATTTATAGGTAGGAACTTCAGAAGGCTGAATTACTTCCAAAAAAAACAGAATGCTGGCCAATTTGGTGGCTGTCCAGCCTTTTAACACGTCAATCAACAGCACGATTGTTCCGGCACGTTTGCCTAATATCCGGAATGTATTCGTTGCCCCCGCATTCCCGCTCCCAAATTTCCGAACATCGATCCCAAAATACGCTTCACCGTACCAAATGGCAGAGGGAATAGATCCCAACAGGTAAGCAGTAATAATGGCAGAACAAATGTGCCAAATATTCATTGACAAAGTGTAAGTTTTTTAAGGATTAAAAATTCTATTGGTGATCTAAAAATAGCTTTTTCTTGCAAAAAAGCCAACAAAAGTAAAACTTTATCTTGACCTTTGCTTCACGAAAATGATATTTTTTTAAGATGAACCCTCTTGTGATTGTCAGCAGCGGTACCAAAGGAATTGGCCGAGCCGTTGTAGAGCGATTTATGGCCGGTGGTTTCGACGTGGTCACTTGCGCCCGAACAGAGTCCGATTTGCGGGAACTTCAGTATAGCTTTCGGGAAAAATATCCGACGGCAAAGCTTTTTGTAAAAGCCGCCGATATGGCATTAAAAACAGATATTGAAGCATTTTTATCGTTTATTGCGTCGCTTGGTCGTCCGGTTGAAATTGTGGTCAATAACTCAGGGCTCTATGCCTTGGGGAAAATTCACGAAGCTTCAGAAGGAACTTTGGAAGAGATGATGGAAATCAACCTGTACAGTGCTCATTATTTGACAAGGGGATTAATAGATGGAATGATAGAGCGAAAAAAAGGTCACATTTTCACCCTTTGCTCTACGGCAAGTATCACGGCATATCCTAACAGCGGGGCGTATTGCGTTTCTAAATTTGCGCTTTACGGATTCACTAAAGCGCTTCGCGAAGAATTGAAAACGAAGGGAATCCGGGTGACAGCAATCTTGCCGGGAGCAACGTTTACCTCAAGTTGGGAAGGAGTAGAATTGCCTCCCGAACGATTTATAAAGGCAGAGGATGTTGCAGAAGCAATTTGGTCAGCTTATCATCTTTCGGCGGGGAGTGTAGTAGAAGAAATTTTGATACGCCCACAGTTGGGAGATATTGTTTAAGTTTAGGATTTTTGCGCGTTAAATCGCTACTTTGCACTTAGCCTTGTACTATTAACCACTAACAGATAACGATTTATAATTTAAAATGGAACAATATTTGGGTATTGACGTGGGCGGGACCAACGTCAAAATGGGTGTCGTGGACACGGAAACGGGACGAATTTCTAATTTTTATAGCCACGATACTGCCAGTTGGCGCCAATCCGGGCACTTTGAAGAACGACTTGGCGACGCAATTGCGATACAACTGCACGAATATCCAAATGTAAAGAAAGTAGGCATTGGATTACCGGGAATGATCAACCGAAACCGTACGGTTCCTTTGGAAATCACCGCCATTCCGGAAATAGATAATGTGCCGTTGGTGGAGTATTTGTCAAAACGATTTGCGGGAGTGCAATTTTTCCTTGAAAATGATGCCAACGCTGCGGCATTGGGAGAGTTTTATTTTGCTGAAGAAAAAATCAACGAAAACTATATATTCATTACGCTTGGTACCGGTGTAGGCGGTGCTGCGATCATCAACCGCAAGGTATTTGTGGGCGGCGATGGAAACGCAATGGAGCCGGGCCATGTGCCTTCGCGCAACGGAAAAGTGCTCGAACGCAACATTGGTAAGAAAGAATTGCTCGACTTAGCCAACGACATGCGTCGTACCTATAACGGCGAAACTAAATTGCCCGAAGATGGGACCATTTCTACTACCGGATTAGTGGCTGCGGCCGCAGAAGGCGATGAGTTAGCACTTCAAATCTGGACGGCTGTAGGAGAGATGTTGGGAGATGGGCTAGTGGCGATGGTTCGTATTTTGGACATTAAACTGATCCTGATCGGTGGTGGTTTGGCAGCTTCGTTTGATTATATCATTCCTGCCGTAAACAAACAACTAAACTATTGGTTGACACCGTATTACTTAAAAGACCTCGAAATAAAGCGCGCTACATTAGGGAATGATGCCGGTTTGCTCGGTGCGGCTTCGTTATGTTTTGATTAAATAGATCAAATTCATTGAATTAAGGGTTAAGGGGTTGTTTTTCAATGCTTTTAGCCCTTTATTTTTGTATTCCAACTTCTTCTTTTTATGAAAAAAATAGTACTGTTTCTGCTCTTTTCTCCCCTTGCTTTTGCCCAGAAATCACAATCGTGGATGTTGGGCCCTTTTAACAAACTGGATGCTGCCAATCCTATTTTGGAGGCAAAATCTACCACCACCTTTGCATGTCCGGTAAAAGGTGAAACAGTACATTGGGAGGAGAAAGATGTGTTTAATCCTGCCGTAGTGGTTCGTAATGGCAAAGTGTATATGGTGTACCGTGCTGAAGATAAAGTAGGTAAATATGCAGGAACATCACGTTTGGGGCTAGCGGTAAGTACTGACGGCGTTCATTTTAAAAGAATGCCCGAGCCGGTATTTTATCCCGACAACGATTTTATGAAAAAATACGAGTGGGAGGGTGGTTGTGAAGACCCGCGCATCGTGGAAACCGAAGATGGACGTTATGTCATGACCTATACTTCTTACGATGGTGATTTGGCGCGTCTCTGCGTGGCAAGCTCACGCGATTTGGTCAAGTGGCAGAAACATGGGTTGGCTTTCTCCAATTTCATCAAAGGTAACCGTGATTTTTGGTCTAAGTCGGGAGCGATTGTGTGTAAAAAAGTGGGCGATAAATTTATTGCAACCAAAATCAACGGACAATATTGGATGTATTGGGGGGACCAGGCACAACTATACGTAGCTACTTCCGATGATTTGGTGAACTGGTATCCTGCCACCAAAGCCGCTAACCCTGCGTTCAAACCACAAAATGTTTCGGATGTCAATTGTGTGCCTGTAGCGGCTACGCGCAATGGCAAACATGATTCGCGTTTGCTGGAGTCAGGGCCGCCCGCTTTTTTGACCAAAAACGGTATTGTACTTATTTATAATGGAATGAATTATGCCCAAACCGGAGACCCCAATCTGCCCGAAGGAGCGTATGCTGCGGGGCAGTTCCTGTTTGATGCTGAAAACCCTGTTCAATTAAAAGAACGGTCGGAGAATTATTTTATTAAACCTGATAAACCATACGAAATAACGGGCCAAATCAATCAGGTATGCTTTGTGGAAGGGTTGGCGTCGTACAAAGGCAAATGGTTTTTGTATTATGGTACGGCTGATTCTAAAATTGCGGTGGCGGTAGCTCGTCAAAAATGAGTAAATTGAAACCATGTATTCCCTTTTTCCTTAAAACTAAAACCAATCAATTGCACATGAAAAGTATTCGCATTTTGACGAGTGCCCTTTTAATGGGTGTTGTTACTTTCTCTCACGCTTCTAAACCCGGGCCGTGGAAAAATCTGTTTGACGGCAAGACCACTGCAGGATGGCATAGCTACGGCAAAACAGGCACAAGTGGCTGGATGGTGATGGGTGGTTCATTGATGACACACGGCAAATCCGGCAATCTGGTGACTGACGCTGATTTCGAAAGTTTTGAACTTGAATTTGAATTTAAGATAAACCCTAAAGGTAATAGCGGAGTAATCTATAAAGTTGTTGAAGATCCAAATAACCCACCCTATCATTCAGGCCCTGAATATCAGGTGATTGACGATGAAGGCTATCCGCCGTTTAATGATAACGGCAAAATGGTCAAAATCAATGATAAACAAAAAACGGCTGCCAACTATGACATGCAGGCGCCAAGTAAGTTTGTGAGCAAGCCCGTTGGTGAATGGAATAAAGCAAAGATCGTAGTAAATGGCAATCATATTGAACATTGGCTCAACGGCGTTAAAGTAGTGGAATATGAATATGGCAGTGCCGCGTGGAAAGAGCAATTGGCCAAAAGTAAATTCACTAAATGGCCTTACGCTACTCCTCATGCAAAAGGAAAAATTGCCCTTCAGGATCACGGTGACGAAGCGTGGTACAAAAACATGAGAATCAGAACGTTGTAATAACCTGAATTCGACACCAAAAATGATGATCGACCAATTTCTCCAACACATTACGCACGAAAAGCGGCTCAGTGTACACACGCTGACGGCGTATAAGAATGATTTGGAGCAATTCGGCGAGTTTTTGGATAAAACATACAACCTCAAAGAACTTCAGAAGGCCGACTTTCGCATGGTGCGGGGTTGGGCGGTAAGTTTGGTAGAGGCAGAATTGCACCACCGCAGCGTGAACCGAAAATTGGCCACGCTGCGGTCTTTTTATGGGTATTTGGTACGCTGTAAAGTGATTCCGGTGAATCCAACGCAACGAGTGTCGGCACTGAAAACTGATAAACCACTGCCTCAATTTGTCGAAGAAAAAAGCCTTTTAGTGCTTTTTGAAGAGATGGAGTTTACGCCGGATTTTGAAGGAATCCGCGACCGTTTGATCTTGGAACTTCTTTATGGAACAGGAATGCGTTTAGCGGAATTACTCACGCTGAAAGATCAGGACATCAACTACTATGACCTCACGCTGAAAGTAGAAGGCAAACGAAGTAAGCAACGAATTGTTCCTATTTATAAAAATTTAGCCGATCTTATAAAGAAATACCAAAGCAGCAAAGAAGAGCAATTTCCGGGAACCAACATCTTAATTTTGACCAATAAAGGTGAGCCTGCGTATCCGATTCTTGTTCAACGAATTGTAAAAAAATACCTTTCGGCCGTCACTTCCCTTCAAAAACGCAGCCCGCACGTACTGCGCCATACCTTCGCTACCCATTTGCTCAACAACGGTGCCGACCTAAATTCCATCAAAGATTTGCTGGGACACAGCAGTTTGGCAGCAACGCAGGTTTATACCCACAATTCCATTGAAAAACTGAAAAAGATTTTCAAGCAATCTCACCCTAAAGCATAGAAAAGGCGTTTTTAGGCTTTTTGCTCCTGTCGATATACCCGATAAGAATACACAACGATCCAGAGGGTGGTAGTCAAAATCAAGGATAAGGTCCAAATAGTTTTCCATAGATCAGGTAGCCAAACTACGACCAAAGCGCCGATAATTCCCATGGCAAAAAACAGTTTGCTCCCGAGTTGATGGGTTTTGCGCCAAACCGTTTCGCTTTCAAGCGTCCAAGGAGTACGGATTCCTACAAAATAGTTGGATTTGATGGTGTTGAGATAATTTCCTATTCCTGCCAGTAGTAGAAATACACCCACAAAAACTACGTTCATAAAAATCCCGCTTATCTTTTGCTCAATGGCCGAGCGGATGATCAACATCTGAATGGCTCCAAAAAAAGTAAGCACCACCAAAATCAATTTTGGGTAATGCTCTGATAAACTGGCTTGATTAAGCCGAGGATCCAAATGAGGTACGTAGCGCATCAGAAAATACAGCCCTACAGAAACAACGCTCAGGATCGCTAATGTCCATTTAGGACCAAAACCGTTAGGTTTTCCACTTACACCAAAATGCGTGGGAACAATATCAGGCAATTGATTCCAAACAACAGCTAAATAGATCAAAGGGGCGACTATGGCAGCCCACATCAGGTATTCAAGCGATTTCTTCATGGTTTTTTAAGGGTAAATATCCACGTTAACAGTTCATCTAAAACGGTAGTATTGAGCGAATAATAAATAAATTGTCCCTGTTTATCAGCCGTAACCAGTTCGGCCTGCTTTAATAAATCCAAGTGATGAGAAATGCTGGGTTTGGTCATGTCAAATCTATCGGCTATTTCCCCCGCCGTAAAATCCTTCTCTCGTAATATCTCGAGAATTCTTCTTCGGGTGGGGTCATTAAGAGCTCTAAAAAGAATATTCATGTAATTTAAATAGTTAGACAAATATCTAAATACATTTTGTAATTTTCAAAATTTTTCATTTAATTAGTCAAATCAGCACCATTGAACAGTAATTTATTAACTATTTTTAACACAATTCTCGCACTAATCGCTGTTTGGTTGCGTTATTTCGGGCAAGATTCTCTCATCTGACCATGAAACGATTACGATACTTTTTAGGCTTATTTCTGTTGCTTTCCATTGAAACCTTTGCGCAGAAACTTACTACTTTGAGTCCTTATGTTGAGAAGCAATCTCAATATTATGTTAATATCACCAAAGTGGAATTGACCAATGATTATACAATTCTCTATTTTACGCTTGATTTCAATACTGCGGCACGTCCGCGATCATTGGAAGATATCATTTTGGGTAATCGTACTACACCTGACATAATTGAAATTGACCCCAATTGCCGATTGTACGAACCGGGCAATGCAAGCCGAAAATTTCGATTTATCAAGGCAGAAGGAATTCCTGTTGCTCCACAAACGCGTAAAATATATCAGGGAGATGTTGTAAAATTTGTTGTCTATTTTGAACGACTGGATCCCGGAATAGAAGAGTTTGATATGTATGAAGGACAAGACCAGGGAACCAGAAAGTTTTGGAATTATTTTGGTGTCCATATCCGAAATCCGAAACGTCCATTACCTAAAAAGCAGCCTGTTCCCGAACCTAAAAACGCAGAACCGCCGGTTGTAGCCGAAGCTCCTAAAGAAACTCCGTTGCCTACAGAACCAAAAAAAGAGTCTGCACCACAGTTGGTTACGTTGCGTGGTACGGTTATTGATGCTAAAACAAAACAACCCATTGCGGCAAAAATCACTTATTTGCTTCCCGGAGGTGATAATGGATTGGATTCAATGCAGTTATCGGCTTCTTCGGGGCGATTTAAACTGAATCTGGATGCCGGAAATAAATACGCTTATGTAGCAACGGCTAAAGGTCATTTCCCGACGAGTGGTGCGTTTGATTTGACGCAGGCCAAAGGAGGGCAGGAAGTAGAAAATGAAATTGTACTGAATCCGGTTGCTGTAGGAGAAGCCATTACGCTCAATAACATCTATTTTGATATTTCTAAATTCGATTTATTGCCTTCTTCTTTCGCCGAAATGGATCGCCTTACACAACTCATGCGTGAAAATCCAAACATGGAAATAAAGGTAGAAGGGCATACTGATAATTTAGGTGATTTTGATAAGAATGTTGAACTTTCTCAGAATCGGGCTAATGCAGTTAAAAAATACCTGGTCAGCAAAGGCATTGACGCTCAACGTATTGAAGCCAAAGGTTTAGGCCCGACGCGCCCGGTGACCAAAGGAACCTCCGAAAGTGAGCGCCGTCGGAACCGGCGCGTCGAATTTGTCGTTGTTAAGATGTAAATTCATTGAAAATTAGTTGCTTATATCATATTTGAAAAAGCCGGAAATTGCTGTTTTTTGTTTTAATACGGATTCAACGTCAATAAAATCTTGCAATATTCTTGGAAACTTTAAATAACTTTTCTAAGTTTTCAGAAAAATCACACATCAAACATGCTGGCCGAAGAACTTATCAACCCCGCTACCCCCGTTTTACGACCTTATGACTCGGTTGGGCAAGCTGTTGACTTAATGGATGAATACGGCATTCGGCAATTGGCTTTAGTGGAAGATGAAGTATATAAAGGGCTTTTAAGTGAAGACACACTGTTGAGTTTTCCGGACGATGAAAAGCTGCTTTCTGAACTTAATTTACCGCCTAATCCTGTCCACGCTAATTTATTTCAGCACATTTATGAAGTTATGGGCATTGCCAACCAATATCAATTAGATACCGTTCCGGTGTTGGATGAAGACAATCTCTACGCCGGGACAATTGTTGTAAGTGATATGTTGGCTAAGTTTGCCGGATTGTTAGGAACGCAGGAAGTAGGAGCAGTGGTAGTACTCAAAATGTCTAATCGGGATTATTCCATGACCGATATAAGTCGCTTGGTAGAATCTAATAACGCAAAAATAATCAGCAGCTATTTTTCAGGCGCTGAATATGGTGCTGTCGACCAAGCTACGCTGACGCTTAAACTCAACCGCACAGAAGTATCAGCGGTGGTGGCAACCCTTGAGCGTTTTGGATACGTGGTTGAAAATGTCTACGCCAATGAACCGCTTGAAAACCCTGACCGCCATCGTCTGGATTTATTACTGCGGTATTTGGAAACCTAGGCGCTGACTTAAATAGGATTATTATACCTTTGCGTCCAAATCTTTCCCCGAAGCGATACCAATGAAAATCGCCATCCACGGACGCAGTTTTACAACCGACACGCAGCCTTACGTACAGGCCTTTTTCGACATTCTGAAGAGCAGGCAAATAGAACTTTCTATTTCATCTTCGTTTTATTCTTTTTTGCTTAGTGCCGGTGTCGATCCTTACACCGAAAAAAACTACCCCCATCCACACGGCGCTCCCGATGCTGATTTTATTTTCAGTATTGGTGGCGATGGTACACTGTTGGAAGCTGTGATGCAGTCGCGTTCGCGTCAAATTCCCATTTTGGGGATCAATACGGGGCGTCTTGGTTTTTTGGCGACGGTCTCTCCTCCTATGATCAATGATTCTCTGGAGGCACTTTTTCAGGGGAACTTCCAAACGGAAGACCGCACGTTAGTAAGCTTATTGTCGAATACAGACCTGTTTGAGGACTACAATTTTGCCCTAAACGATTTCACCATTACCAAAACAGACACCTCTTCCATGATTACGGTACATGCCTATCTGGATGGGGAGTTTCTGAATTCTTACTGGGCAGATGGTCTGATTATTTCAACGCCGACGGGTTCAACGGGTTATTCATTAAGTTGCGGCGGCCCGGTCGTATTGCCAACCAATGATGTGTTTGTCATCACACCCATCAGCCCGCACAATCTAAATGTGCGCCCCATGATTATTCCCGATATAAGCAAATTAAGTTTTCGGGTAGAAAGCCGAAGCAGCAACTTTCTGGTCTCTCTGGATTCGCGCTTTCGTATTGTAGACTCCACTGTTACCTTAATGGTTAAGAAAGAACTGTTTAAGGCACGTTTGGTAAAATTGAGTCAGGATAATTTTGTGCAGACATTACGTACCAAATTACATTGGGGATTAGATGCCCGAAACTAATTCTCGGCGCGATTTTTGTAGCGCCATTCAATAAAAACATTCATTTAAGCGTTGATTCAGAGTCACGCATAAATCAGTAAAGCGAATGAAATTCAAGATACTTGTCGGCACTGTGTTGTTTACGCTACTAGTGACGTATACCTCCGAAGCCCAACGTCGTAAAACTCCTTTTGAACAGTACTCAACGGTGAGTTTTGGATTAGGAACTTCCAGCTATATAGGTGAATTAGCTCCGGTCCGTACTCCTGTCCAAACTGTATTTAAAATGATGCGTTGGAATGTCAATGCAGGCTATACAAGACACTTTACACCACATTTGGCGGCCAGGCTGGGATTTACATGGGCACGACTTATCGGTGATGATGAGTATTACAATCGAGGAGGAAAGCCGTTCCCTAATTTTTATGTACGGAACCTGCATTTTCGTAATGATGTCAAAGAATTTAGTGCAGTTGGTATTTTTAAGTTTCGAGGTGATGGCAGAAGCCCTAACCGAAGAGCTGCATTTAGTCCCTATTTGTTTGGTGGGATCGCGGTATTGGCTCATAACCCAAAAGCCAAAACGCCACTATCTCCCGAATATGACAATAATTGGGTCGCACTTCAACCACTCGGAACTGAAGGACAAGGACAACCCGGGTATGCCAAACCTTATTCATTAGTGACATATTCTATTCCATTTGGATTGGGCTTTACGTGGAAAATAAATGAAAATTGGAATGTTAGTGCTGAAGGAGGGTTTCGTTTGGTAGGTTCCGATTATTTGGATGATATAGGTGGATTTTTTCCGGATCCTGCGGTGCTGAAAAATGATTTAGCACGTGCTATGTCTAATCGTACAAATGAGCCCATAGCGGCGCGTACCGGAAGAGATCGTACAGATATAGTAAGAAGTATTGTCTATCCTAATGAACCATCCATTGATCCCTTTGCAACAAATCCTTTATCGGGTTGGGCTCAAGGAGACCCTAGAGGTGGCGGTAAAAACGATGCATATCTTTTATCCAGTATCACGGTAAGTTATGTGTTGCCTTCTAAAATTAAGTGCCCTCCGCTTCGTTAATGATATGAAGTTTAAAGTAAAGAAATAGCAATTGTGAACAGCAAATACCGACTTTTTTTGATTGGCTTCCTTTTGGGAGCCTTTTGTTTACAGGTTAAAGCGCAACGTATCAATATCGGTGCAGGCTTGGGTGGATTTAATTACAAAGGTGACTTGTCGCCGGCGTTCAATCCTCGAAACTATCTTCCCGGAGGGCATCTGCTTTTCAGATACAATGTCAGTCCGGCGGTTTCATTGCGGGTTGGAGGTAACTTTGGAGTGGTAGGGGCGAAGGACAGCCGTTCGTCAGACCCTTTTAATCAGGCACGTAATGCCTCTTTTCGTTCTTCTATATTGGAGGGGGATTTGATTACTGAATACAATTTTTTGAATTATTCGCAAAAACGGAAAGCGAAAAATTGGACACCGTACCTTTTTGGAGGATTGGGGTTTTACAAATTCAAGCCCCGAACCAAAACAGCTGATTATAAAACCGCACAGATGAATATTCCCTTTGGTGCCGGCGTAAAATGGGAATTTAAACGTCCGTGGAGCCTCGAATTTGAATTTGGGACGCGTAAATTATTCACGGATTATCTGGACGATCTTGGAGATAATGTGCCCATTTCTCAAAAGACCCGATTGGGAAATCCTACCACCAAGGACATGTATTATTATACGTCTATTACGCTTAGTTATACGTTTTATTCCATTATTTGCCCACCCGGTTTTTCGAATGATTATTAAGGCAAATCGGCAGTTGATATCCGTTTGAGGTGTATATTTACGGGTACTGTTTTTCGGTTTAGGTCTATGCAACTCTTTTTTCACCGCTTCGATTTACGTCTTCGTCATACATTTACCATTGCCCATGATTCGCGGGATGTGCAACCTACATTGGTTGTAGAATTGCGCGATGGGGCGCTAAGAGGATTTGGTGAAGCTACTTCCAATAAGTATTACGGCATTACCATAGATGGTATGGTGGACGCCTTGGAAAACATTCGCGAACGTATCGAAAGTTATGATTTAAAATCGCCCGAAGAATTTTGGGCTTTTATACATCCTTTTCTTCAAGATAATCCCTTTGCTCAATGTGCGTTGGATGAAGCGGCAAACGACCTATGGGCAAAAAAACGACACCGGAAATTATACGAAGCTTGGGGACTTTCCGCTGAAGCTATTCCAATGACCAATTATACCATTGGCATAGACACGGTAGAAAAAATGGTCGCGAAAATGAAAGAATTACCTTGGCCTATCTATAAAATTAAGCTCGGCACTGCTGACGATTTAGCAATCATTAAAGAACTTCGAAAACATACCGACGCCGTCTTTCGCGTAGATGCCAACTGTGCCTGGACAGCCGACCAAGCTATCCGGTTGAGTCATGAATTAAAGGCGCTGGGCGTTGAGTTCATTGAGCAACCCCTCAAAGCAGAAGATTGGGAAGGTATGAAGCGCGTTTTTGAGAAAAGTGCTCTCCCTTGCATTGCCGATGAAAGCTGCATTGTGGAAGCGGATGTTTTGAAATGTCACGGATACTTTCATGGAGTTAATGTAAAACTGACCAAATGCGGTGGCCTTACGCCCGCTCGCCGAATGCTCAACGAGGCAAAATCATTGGGAATGAAAACCATGGTTGGCTGTATGAACGAAACAAGCGTAGGAATTTCGTCCATTGCCCATTTACTCCCCCTGCTGGATTACGTCGATATGGATGGCACACTTCTTATTGCCAATGACCCTGCTACAGGCGTAACATTCGATTATGGAAAAGTAGTTTTTGCTTCAGAAAATGGAACCGGGGCTGCGCTTACTCAGGAATAGTGCCCGAAGGTTACTTTATATGCTATAAGCTTAGTACATTTTGGTTTATAAGCAGTATTCTTCTCAAAGAAGTGTAGTGTTTTGTATTAGTAAGTATTTTGATCAAATCAACGCTTATTTTTAAGAAAAATGAGTAATGATGGCCTGTTATTAACTTATCAACTAAAGGTAAAAAGTATATCTGCAACTGCTTTATGAAAGAAAATATACCTGTTTCTAACTCCAGAAGAAAATTTATTAAAGGTTCGTTGGCTACGCTGGCCACCTTTTCGATTGTGCCGCGCCACGTATTGGGAAAAGGCTATTTGGCTCCCAGTGACCAACTCACGAAAGCTATTGTAGGCGTAGGCGGTATGGGAAGAGGACACATTCCCTACGCCGGTACCAAAGTGGTGGCCATTTGTGACGTAGATAAACGCCATCTGAAACTGGCTCTTGATCAGTTGGAACCGGGCGTAAAAACCTTCTCCGATTATCGTGAATTGATTCAACTTCCCGAAGTGGACATTGTGCACGTAGCTACGCCACCGCATTGGCACGGGATCATTGCCGCTGACGCTGCCAGGGCGGGCAAAGATGTTTGGTGTGAAAAACCCATGACCCGTACTATTGGCGAAGGCAAAAGACTGGTGGAGGCCGTTCAACAACATGGTCGTATTTTTAGATTGAATACGTGGTTCCGGTTTGAATCCAATTTCTATGGGATGAATACAACCGTAAAACCCATCAAAAAACTCGTTGAAAGTGGATTGCTCGGCTGGCCGCTTAAAGTGACCGTGAGCCGCCATACAGGGTTTGACTGGAAATTTTATTGGGTCGGAAAAACGAATCTCCAACCTGAGCCGATTCCGGCCGAATTGGATTATGATATGTGGCTCGGACCTGCCCAATATAAACCTTACAGTGAGCACCGCACACATGGCACATTCCGAGGGTATTGGGATTACGATGGCGGTGGCTTGGGCGATATGGGACAGCATTACCTAGACCCGATTCAGTATTTCTTAGGAAAAGATGATACGAGCCCTATCAGTGTAGAAATTGATGCGCCGCAACAACACACTGATGCCGTTGGTACATGGCGCCGCATCGAATATACCTATGCCGACGGTTGTAAGATCATTCTTGACGGAGAAGGTAAAGATGAAAACATCCCATACATCGAAGGCCCGAAAGGTAAATTGTATCCTAATTTCCGCTCCGATATTCCTGATCTGGAAAAGAAACTTGCCACTTTTCCTGACTCTGAGCCACAGGTAACGGATTTTGCAGAAGCGGTCAGAAAGCGTCAGAAGTTTGCGTTGAATGAAGAAAACGGACACCGTTCCTGTACAATTGTTAATATGGGATTGGCGGCTTTGCGTTTAGGTCGCTCGCTGAAATACGACCCCGTTAAGCAATTGTTTGTTGACGATGAAGGCGCCAATCGCCTGATTGACCAACCTATGCGCGGACCGTGGACGATCTAATAATCAAGTGAATCAGCGAATATTATCTATTTTCGGAATTTATGAAAAAAATACAACATATACTTATTGCACTTTTGGTAAGCGGGGCGATGGCTGTAGCGCAGGTCGATAGCCGCGTTACTACGGTTTTGGGTCAATTGCCTGCACAAAATGCCAAGCAATCTCAAAAAAATATGGATGATATGGCAGCGCTGGGTAAATCCGGCATTGTTCAAATAGCCTCTATGTTAGTGCCTTCAGCTAAAGGGAATAATGCAAAAGTACAATACGCCATTGGCGGTTTTACGAATTTTGTTACGCAAAGCGGCAAAGAAGAATTACGTAAAATGGCAGCGGAAGCTTACGCAGAAGCCTTGGGTAAAGTAACCGACAAAGACAATCAGGCCTTTCTTATTTTTCAACTTCAACAGGTAGGTAAAGAGGAAAGCGTTACGCCAATTTCATCCTATTTGAACGATGAAAAACTAAGCGGCCCTGCGGCAAGAGCATTGGCGAGAATAGGCACAATTTCGGCAAGTCAAGCACTATTAAAAGCCTTATCGGGGGCTTCAGGTGAGGCTCAAATTTCCATTATTGAAGCTCTGGGCGACAGTCATTTTACCGAAGCGGCTTCGACCATTGAAAAGTTAGCGGCAAGTGCTGACCTAAAGACCCGAAAAGTAGCCTTGTATGCGTTGGCAAACATCGGTGCTCCATCCTCTGAGAATACATTGATGAGTGCCGCCGCGAAGGCTTCTTATGGCTATGATGAAGCAAATGCAACGTCTTCTTATCTTACGTATTTAGGGCGTTTAATCGAAAACGGTAATAAAGCACTTACTATAAAAGCGGCGAATGCCTTGCTGAAAAATACGCCTGACACCAAGCAAATTCCCACGCGATCAGCAGCGTTGAAATTATTGGCGGATGCACAGGGCGCGGCAAGCGTTCCTACATTGATCAAAGCATTGGAAAGCCCTGAGATCACATACCGTGTAGCGGCGTTGAAATATGCGCAAAAATATACCACTCCGGCCACAACGGGGCTTTGGCTGAAAGCGTTGCCTGCACTCAAACCCGTTGCCCAAGCAGAGGTCATCGGTATGTTGGGACGGTCAGATGCTAAATCGGCATTGCCTGTTATTCTCAAAAATCTGATCAACAAAGAAAGCAATGTAAAAATGGCTGCTATCCAAGCCGCCGGTAAGATTGGACAGCAAAGTGTTTTGAATAATTTGTTGGGCATCATGAAAAAAGGCACTGCTGACGAGGTGACCGCCGTTAAAAATGCGCTGCTCATCATGAAAGGCGATAAGGTGGTAGATCAAGTTGCCAATGCACTTCCTG
This sequence comes from Runella sp., assembly GCF_965279615.1. NCBI lineage: Bacteria > Pseudomonadati > Bacteroidota > Cytophagia > Cytophagales > Spirosomataceae > Runella > Runella sp. The sequence goes on from NZ_OZ257252.1 coordinate 5,376,386, forward strand.
CCATGCCTGTAAGCGCACAATCTGCGTTGCTTGAAGTATTGGCGGCGCGGGCGGCTGACAGTAAAATAGACGTTGTATTGGCACAGTTGAAAAGCAAGGATGCTAATGTAAAAGCTGCTGCTTTTACGGCACTTAAAGGCGTTTCGGTGACGAAAGATATGCCTGTCTTGGTTAGTTTATTGAACAGCCTCTCAACGCCTCAGGAAGTGCTGGCTACACAGGAAGCGATAACAGCCGTTTTAAAAAATACAGGAGATGTGGCTCAGCGAACCAATGTAGTGTTGGAACAGATCGCTGCTGCTCCTGCAGACAGGAAATCAAACTATCTGCGTATTTTGGCCAATATTGGCGGTAAAAAAGCCTTGTCTACCGTAACTGCTGCTTTTTCTAACGGGGATGCCGCTACTCAAAATGTTGCGTTGAACGCACTTTCCAATTGGGTAGATGCAAGTGCTGCCCCTGAATTGTATAAAATCGGAAAAAGCACCGCCGATGCCGGCTACCTTGACCAAGCGGTCAGCGGTTATCTTAAAGCGGTCAATCGCGTAAATCAAACGCCTACGCAAAAAGTGTTGACGCTTCGCAAAGCGTTGGATATCTCGAAAACGGTAGCCCAGAAAGAAAGTATTTTAAAAGAATTGGTTCGTAATCGGACGTTCAACGCGTTGATGCTGGCAGGTAATTATCTGGACGATACGCAATTGCAACAAACGGCCGCTCAAATTGTTATCAACAGCGCTTTGGCCAACAAAGATTTTCAGGGCGATGCTGTGCGCCAATTGCTGACCAAGTCAATGAATGTGATAACTAACGAAGCCCAAAAAGAAACTGTTCGGAAGCATTTAGCAGACATGCCTGCGGGCGATGGCTTTGTTTCACTATTCAATGGCAAAGACTTAACGGGTTGGAAAGGATTGGTCGCTAACCCCGTTGTTCGTGCGAAAATGCACCCCGATACGCTTGTTGCTAAACAGAAAAAAGCCGACGAGGTCATGAAAAAAGGGTGGTACGCCAAAGATGGTGAACTCATATTTACCGGACATGGCGACAATCTTTGTACCGTCAAAAAGTACGGTGATTTTGAAATGTACGTGGATTGGCGCATCGAACCCAAAGGTGATGCAGGTATTTATCTGCGTGGTTCGCCGCAGGTTCAGGTATGGGATACCTCACGCGTGGAAGTTGGCGCACAGGTAGGTTCCGGCGGATTGTACAATAACCAAAAGAACCCAAGCAAACCGCTTAAATTGGCCGATAACGCCATCGGTGATTGGAATACGTTTTATATCATGATGAAAGGCGACCGCGTAACGGTGCGTCTCAACGGTGAATTGGTGGTAGATAACGTCATTTTGGAAAACTATTGGGACCGTAAGCAACCGATCTTCCCAATGGAACAATTGGAACTTCAGGCTCACGGTACACTCGTAGCGTACCGCGATATTTATGTGCGGGAGTTGCCTCAGACGAAACCATTTGTTTTAAGCGATCAGGAAAAACAGGAGAATTTTAAAGTGCTGTTTGACGGAACAAACATGTTTGAATGGACGGGAAATACCACTGATTATATTACAGAAGATGGGGCAATGGTCGTTTATCCCAACCGTGGCGGCAAAGGCAATCTTTACACCAAAGATGAATACAGTGATTTTGAGTTTCGCTTTGAGTTCATGCTGACGCCCGGTTCAAACAACGGGTTGGGTATTCGGGCGCCGCTTACCGGCGACGCGGCCTACGTAGGAACCGAATTACAGATTCTGGACAATGAGGCTGATATCTATAAGAACCTACAGCCGTATCAATACCACGGCTCAGCATATGGTATCATCCCGGCCAAACGCGGCTACCTCAAACCTGTGGGCGAGTGGAACTATCAGGAAGTAGTGGTCAAAGGTTCAAAAGTAAAAGTAACGCTCAATGGTACGGTGATTTTGGACGGTGATTTGGCCGAAGCGTCCAAAAATGGCACGGCTGATCACCGCGAGCATCCCGGGCTTAGTCGCACGTCGGGGTATATTGGGTTTCTGGGGCATGGGGACGTGGTACGTTTCAGAAATATCCGTATCAAAGATCTGACGATCCCGCCACCTCCGCCACCTGTAGAGCAGGAGAAAGTGATTGAGACGAAAAAGAAACGCAAAAAATAGCATTGGTGAAGAACAAAAAAGGAGAAGCGATAAACTTCTCCTTTTTTGTTCTTCATTTTGAGTGCTTTTACATAAAGATTTTTATTGGAGCGGCAAATTCTATTCATCCACCAATAGCTTAAAACCTTCGCCGTGCAGATTCATGATCTGCAGCGAAGCATCGTCTTTCAGGTGCTTGCGCAATTTGGTGATGTATACATCCATGCTGCGGGCGTTGAAGTAAGAATCGTCTCCCCAAATGAGCTTGAGCGCAAAACTTCGATTGATGGGCTGATTTCGATTTTCGCAGAACAGTTTGAGCAGAGCCGCTTCTTTGCTCGTCAGTTTTTGCGGAGTTCCGTTTATCGTAAGGAGCTGGTGGTCAAAATCAAACGTGTATTTACCCAGTTGAAATGCACTTTGCTGAGACTCATAGGCCGGTGATGTTTTCTGATAACGTCGCAACACCGCCTGTATTCGAAGCAGCAACTCTTCCATGCTGAAGGGTTTGGTAATGTAATCGTCAGCTCCGGCTTTAAAACCCTGAATCGTGTCCTCTTTCATGCTTTTGGCCGTCAGAAAGATAATCGGCACTTCTTTGTCGGTGAGACGAATTTCTTTCGCCAATGAGAAACCATCTTTTTTGGGCATCATCACATCCAATAAACACAGATCAAAAGAGCCTTCCAGAAACCGTTTCAAGCCCGCGTTGCCATCAACGGCCAGATCTGTCTTGTAACCTTTATTGGTGAGGTATTCCTGTAACAATTGCCCCAAATTAGGGTCATCTTCAGTCAGGAGAATTTTAGTTGGACTGGTGGACATGACTGTTTTTATTGAAGGGTTTATGCATTTTGGAATGTGTGTGGCAACTGAATGGTAAATGTACTTCCTTCGCCGAGTTTGCTTTTTACTTCGATACTGCCGCCGTGCGCTTCTACCATTTTTTTGACATAACTCAGCCCTAAACCAAAGCCCTTTACGTCGTGAACATTGCCCGTAGGTACGCGGTAAAAAGGCTCGAATATCTTGGTTTGTTGCTCTTTACTCATGCCTAAACCGCGATCACTTACGCGGATATATACGTTTGTATCGTCGCTTTCGGTACTGACCGTAATGTGCGGTGGCGCATCGGGTGAATATTTGTTGGCGTTATCGATCAAATTGGTCAGAATATTGGTCAAGTGAAGTTCGTCGGCCTGAACCATCTCCTGTTCAGCTTCAAAACTCAGATCAACTTCTCCCTGTCGCTGTTCCAGTTGTACGCTGAGATTGTTCAACACTTTTTCAATTACATCATGGATATTAAGTGCCGTAGGCCGCAATTTGATCTCGCCCCTATCCAGTAACGCCATTTGCAGTACTTTTTCAACATGTCCGCCCAACCGTTGAACTTCATCCTGAATGATTCCTAAATATCGTTTGACCTTGACAGGTTGTCCCTGCGTTTCGACTTGCTCACGCGCCATGCCCACAGCCAATGAAATGGTTGAGATCGGCGTTTTGAACTCGTGCGTCATGTTGTTGATAAAATCATTTTTGACGTCCGAGAGTTTTTTCTGTTTTAAAATGGTAGCAACCGCTACGTAAAAACAGCCCAGAATTACGAGTAATAACAAAGCGGAACTTACCAACGTAAATCCCATATTTTCGAGAATAAAAGCTTGCCTGTCCGGAAAGTAAACCAACAACTGACTGGGAAAGGTATTGATCTCGTTGGGGAACAAACTTGCCTTAAACAATTCTGAATCAGCACTGTCGGGGCGGTAAGAAGCGGTCGAAAATATAATATTCTGACGAACATCATTCTGAATGGCAAACTCATACGTAATGCCAATGCCGCGTTCCTGCAATGATTTTCGTAAAAGTGAATCAAGCATCAGTCGATTAACACGCTGCTCCACAGGACGTTTGCTGAAAAGCAGGTCTTTAAAGACATCTCTCAACAGATCAGATTGCGAGGCCGAAGCTACTTTGAGCAGTTTTTCTTTGGTTTTGGAATGATCTGGCAGAATGGCTTGCGAGGTATTTTCCGGATGTTGACGAGCCTTGTGAACGGAAGACCGAACGGTCATTAATACTGATCCATTAGACGAACTGTCGGTTGGCCATAAAGCGCGATCCATTTGCTCAAACCATGCATCAAAGATTCGCTCCTGCTCGGCATGAATACGCAAAAAACGTTCAATATGAGGTAATTCGCTATTACGTTGCCGTAAAAATTCAGTGATGAGGTTGGCCTGAAAATCCGTCATGGAACGATTGCGTGGCGTAAGCGCATCAGTAGGATTGGAGCCGGTCAATTTATCATTGCGGTTGGAAGCGGCCGCGTACTCTTCCGGCAATGAATGCTTCGGCGATTGCGTAGATTTAGCCAGGCGATTTTTATTCAACGCTTCCAGTTTACGCTGTTGTTGCTCGATCTGTTCGCGTTGACGAATCAGGTAAATAATTTCCTGTTTTTCCAATTTACGTACCACATCCTGCAACGCATCCGACACTTTCAGGTCAAATTGCTCATTGCGTAAAGCCAATGCACTCGTGATCCAATGCCATTGAAATCCCACCAATCCCAGGGTTGCGAGGCCCATGAGTGTGATCAATAACCGTATTTTTTGCTTCGTCATCATTTTTTTTCAACTTCATGCAACGTTCATTCATCAAAACGTGACTTTCTGTTTGTTATGCTGAAAGCATCCTCGAAAACATTCGCACTGAATCATCAAAATAACGTAATTCAACCACCCTTTAACACAATTTAAGAAAATTTAACAACACTGCTTTTTAAAATTTAAACACTTTTGAGCCTTTAAACAACAAACGCATGAAAACAACATTTGCTCTTATTGCATTGGTCGCCGGGCTGGGAGTAGCCACGACTGCTATGTCGCAGGATGAAAAGAAAGAAGCCAACGATTCGGCGAAAGATAAAGTCACCGTTCGTGTGCGCATGAGTGAGGAAAAAGATGGCAAAACCGAGATCGTTGAGCGTTCTTATACGTACAATAAACTTTCGGATGCCGAGCGGGAGGCTAAAATCAAGGCCATTGTTGACTCATTGAAAGGACAGAGCAAAGACGCGACCAATCGTCGATTGAGCGTAGAGATCGAAGAAGGCGAAACCCATCGTTTTGATCGAGGAGGCCGTTGGAATGACGAAGAGCGTATCGTACGTAAACAAAAAGACGAACAAGAACGCGTAAAAAACTACAAGTCTAAACCGAAAGACCGCTATGTAGAGCGTTGGGACAACGATGACAACCATAATTTTAATTTCAATGAAGACGCATTTGCCGACCGCATGAAGCGCGTCGAAAAAAGAATTGAGCCTCAGATGCGGAAATTTGAACGGAATATGGAAAACTGGAGCCGTGATTTTGAGCCTAAATTCCGTGAATTCTGGAACAGCGACATCAACATCAGCGGCATGAGCGGTAAACCTGCTTCCATTCGCGGTTTGGAAGCATATCCCAACAATCCCGATAAAAATGAGCTTAACCTTCGCTTCTATGCGCCCAACAAAGGCGATGTAACCATCACTGTTACCGATACCAAAGGAAAGCAAATCACGAAGAAAGAAGTGAAAGATTTCTCAGGCGATTATGTAGGACAACTTGAACTGGGTAAAAATGTGAAAGGAACTTATTTTATCAACGTTGTTCAAAATGAAGATGGTGCCGTGAAACGTATTGTGATTGAGTAGAGGAAATCATTAGTTGTTTTTCAGTTCTTCAAGAACTTCATATAATGTAATTTGATGAGGATAATAAGCGTAGGCTTCATTATCCTCATTTTGTTTATAACCGTCTTCAAATGCTTTTTTTGCGAACTCTAAGTGAGGTTTATATACTTTTCCTTCAACTTTGTAAACCATTGCCAGATAAAAATGGGCGTCCGGAAGCTGTGAAAATTGACTCAAACATTTTTTGAGATAAGCTTCTGCTTTTTTGTACTGTTTCATTTCGTAATAGACAATGCCACAATAAAGCAAGGTATTGTAATGGACGTTTTTAGCGGTATCTCCCTTCGTTTGAATCTGAATATCTTCCAACAGGTTTCGTTCTGCTTTTTTGAAATTTTTCAGTTCTAAAAAACAAAGCCCTTTATAAAAACAATAAGAATGATCCATAACGAAGCTATTGGGCACTATCTTTTGAGCTAAATCAAAATCTGCAATTGCTCCTTCGTAATCTTTAGAAAAAATACATTTTAAAAAAGCCCGATAACCTATCCACCGGACCGGGTCATATTCCACGGCTTTATCTTCCAGAGGGAAGGCTCTACCAAAATCTCCACTTTTAATATAAGGCAATGCTTTTTGTTGATAGGCCCTTGCTATAGTGGGACAAATGGCAATCAAGCTATCAAGATAAACGTGCCATTTGGGGTTGTTGTAACTAAAAGTAGCTGCGCCATTGTCAATATAATGCGTAATGAGGCTATCCTGAACCTGTTTGGATGAACAATCAATTTTGGAAGGTTGGCCTAAGCAATAAAATGCAAAGCAAAAACCACTAAGGAATAATAGCAACGATTTGGCCATGATGGATTTTATAAGAGATGAATGCTGTGTACGAAAAAGGAATCGTATTTTTATATTTGACTCGTTTCCAGTCTTTTAATGACTTTGTAAATTCATACAAACTTTGAACAACCTCTTCTTTAAACTTCTTGGGTTTATATTTCTCATCAATTTGCATCAATTTTACATAACTCATCTCACCTTCACAATTGACTCTAAATTGGAAAGTAACATAACCGCTTCCCGCCAATTTTGTATTTTTTTGATTCAAAAATGCAATCGCATTCTTTTGAATTGTCGTTGAACTTTGAGGGTATTTTGCGTCAAAACTGTAATAGTAGGCTTCTCCCTTCATATCAAAACAGTTTTTTCTAAGATTCAATGTTGTGTCCATGTACTCTCCGTCGGGACGAACAAAGATTTGGGCTTGGGCTGTAAAGGCGGAAAGCAGCAGAAGAAGTAAAATATATCTATTCATATCATGATTTTTAGGCTATTACTGATTTAAAACGCGTTTTACTTGATAAAACACTCGCTCAATGAGGCGTAAATCTTCGGTAATAATTTCGGCGGATGCAATCATTCCCGTTTTATAAATAAGTTGTTTTTTTATGCCGGTTTTTAAGCCATTCGGAAGAATAACTGTCGCCAAAAAAAATTGATTGTCGGGCGTAGGTACTTGGGAGATAGTAGCATTTTGTCCTTCTACTGCCCCAAACTTTTCAAACGGATACCCTTGAAATTTGATTAGAACGCGTTGTCCTTTTTTTACTTTTCCAAAATTAACTTGAGGTATGTTTATTTCTCCAAAATAATGGCCACGAGTTCCACCCACGTACATAATTTCTGTCCCCGCTCGTAGCGATTGATTTTCTTGCAGGGTCATTGAAAAATTTGTTTTTCCATCCGTAGGAGCGCGTAAAATAAAACGTCTTTGCCAATTTTCCAGTTCGCTTCTCAACGTATTCAACGCCTGAGTAAACTGCGCTTTTTGCTCAATTGCCTGACGCTCAAGCTCCATCAATTCTCTTTGTTTTTGGGTTTGAGCAGTTATATTATTGGTGATTGCCATTTCCAACTGTCTGACAGGCAATTGCTTATTTATGTATTTGCTTTCTTCCCGTTGGTATTCTAAAGGAGAGATTACTCTTTCTTTGTAGAGTTTTACATTGATTTCAAATTCTTTTTTTGCCAACTCTGCGTCACGTTTATGCAGTTCTAATTGGCCTAAAAGTTGTGTTTTATTTTGTTGTAAATCGTCAAATTCTGCTTTTAGGTAACTTTTACGTTTGTTGTAATATTCGTTGGCAAACAATGCCAACGTTTGCGTATAAGATTGCATGAAACTTTGATAGGTAGTTTGTAACTCTCCTAACTTTTGAAACCGATTGGCCGGAAATTTATCAAGTTGTTCAAAATTACCTGCTTCAATAACCGCTTGAAGCGTTTTTAACTCTTTTTGTAGAGATAAAACTTCTGAATGAGCTGCGGTAGCTTCTATAAACCCTAAAATATGGTTTTGCTCAACAGTTTGATTGTCAGCTACGAACAGCTTAATCAATCGACCGTCAGCACGTACTAAAACAGGCTTTGGGGCATTGTCGGAAGTGAGTCTGAAAGCCGCCATAACGATAGTAGGGTAATGAACAAACCAACTGATAGCCCCAAGCGACAACAATACAAAGAAAATGACGGTAATTCCCCAACGCAAAATCCAGGCAGGAATCTGCTCCATGTAGTCGCGGATAGCTTCACTACTCACTTCTAATTCCTCGATTTTCGCCATTAGTTCCCCAATTCTAACTGATTTTTGACCAATGAATAATAGTAGCGGCGTTGAGAAACCAATTCGGTATGAGTTCCGCTTTCTACTATTTCGCCTTGATTCAGTACGATAATTTGGTCAGCATTTTTGACCGTACTTAATCGGTGAGCCACTACTACAACTGTTCTGTTTTTAAAAAAGCCTTCTAAATTTTTCATAATGACGGCTTCATTATTAGCATCTAAGGCGCTCGTGGCTTCGTCAAAAAATAAGAATTCAGGATTTTTATAAACAGCACGGGCAATGAAAATTCGTTGCCGTTGGCCGCCACTGATTCCCATTCCACTGGCCCCAATTCGGGTATTAAAACCATTGGGCAATTCTTCCACAAAAGACTCAATATTGGCGATTCCAACCGCTTCCTGAAGTTTTGAGCGATTTACCAAACCATTAGGGTCAGATTCACTGATATTTCGGGCAATAGAATCAGCAAAAACATAGCCATCTTGCATCACAACCCCGCATTGACTTCGCCAAAAGTTATAACTCAAATTTTTGAGGTTCATTTTTCCAATACTGATTTGGCCATTCGTAGGCTCATAAAACTTCAAAAGCAGTTTCAACAAGGTAGTTTTGCCGCTTCCACTCGCTCCTACAATCGCGGTTACTTTTCCTTCGGGTATGGTAAGACTGATATTTTTTAATACCAATTCCGAACTGCTGCTTCCGTACCGAAAATCCAGATTTTGAACTTGAATGGTTTTGTGAGCGGGTAGTTCATTAACGAGTTGAGCATCAATCAGTTCTTCGTTGGGTTTGTTATGAATTTCAGAAAGTCGCTCAATGCTGATTTTGGCATCTTGGTAACTGCGCACAAAGGCGATAAAATTGTTGAGAGGAACATTCATTTGTCCTACAATGTACTGCACCGACAGCATTCCTCCCAATGAAATTTGTCCATCGATTACGGCTTTGGCTGCAATAAAACTGATGAACATATTCTTGAGTTCGTTGATAAAACGTCCTCCTTCATTTTGGGCTTGAGAGAGGGTCAAACTCTTGATATTGAGCCGAAACAAACGGGTTTGGATGGCTTCCCATTCCCAACGGCGGCGTTTTTCAGAGCCGTTGAGTTTGATTTCCTGCATTCCGTTTATCAACTGAATCGTACTGCTCTGATTGCCGGAAGCTTGGTCGAAATAGCGATAATCTATTTCGGCCCGACGTTTGAGAAATAAAAAAATCCAAGCTACATATAAACTTGCTCCGAGCAGAAAAACCCAGAAAAGTTGGGCATTGAAATAGAACAAAATGCCGCCAAAAATGAGAAACGTCACGGTCGAAAAAAGTACATCTAAGGTAGTGGCCGAAAGAAATCCCTGCACTCGACTGTGATCTTGAATACGTTGCATAATATCGCCTGTACTCTTGCTATCAAAAAAGGCAATCGGCAAATTCATCAACTTCATCAGAAAATCGGATAACATACGGAGATTGATGCGGCTCGTGACGTGCATTACAATCCAACTCCGTATCACGTTTACGCTTGATTGCGAGATGAATAGCACCATCTGCGCGAGCAAAATCAAATAAACAAAGTTAAGATTGCGCGTATTGATCCCGGTATCAACCACTTGTTGCGTCAGAAAAGGAAAAATCAATTGCAAGCCTGTAACTACCGTAAGACCTAAGAAAACCTGAAATCCATAAGCACGATACGGCCGAAAATACTTACCCAAGAATCCCCAAAAAGATCTTTTAGGAGACGATGATTCCTTTTCCTGCTCAAAAAATAAGGGGGTAGTTTCAAATAATAACAGCACTCCTTCTGCATCTTCCTGAGTGGCTTTGTTGGGTATCCAGCCTTTTAGGAAATCCTGTTTGGTATAAGTGATAAGTTGGTAGGCGGGGTCTCCCACCACTACTTTTTCGGGTGTGGCTTCATAGACCACTACATAATGCCGCTGCCGCCAATGAGCAATGCACGGTAACGGGATTTGGGAAGATAAATCGGCATAGGTGACATTGAGTGCTAAGGTACTAAATCCAATTTTTTCGGCAGCATCGGCCAGTCCTCCCATAGTAGTGCCGTCACCGGCTAAGTTGGATATGTCACGCAGGTGAGCTGCCTCAAACGAGCGGCCATGGTACTTGCTAATCATCCGTAAGCACGTAGGGCCGCAGTCATGAGTGTCTAATTGTTTATAGAAGGGGTATTTTTTGGCCATACTACGTGTACTATTTCATCGCCGTTGCTTTCTTTAATTCCTCTACCTTACCAAACGGAGCTTGCCCTTGCAACGGCCACGAAGTATAGATTTTGTCAACGGTCAATTTTTGGCTCTGAATCAAATCATAAACTGATTTTCCGCGATTTCCTGCGGGATAGATTTTCTCATCCGCGCGAAAAAAAAGCAAATCGCCCGACCATATTATTTTTTGTTGAGGAAAATAATAGACTAAATGCTCGTTGGAGTGAGTTGTAGCTTTGCCAATTTCGTAGGCTATAACTTCCATTTGCTCATCTTTGTAGGCTTTTTGCCCTTCCAACGGTACAAAATCCATTTTCAATTTCAACCCTTCATTTTTAGAAGGTACGTTGCCCAGTGTATGCGTTGCAGTAAGCAGTTTCTTGAAATAAGCTTCGTTGCCGGGTGTAGTCACAAGTGTGACGGGCAGCAAAGCATAAGCGCGAATTCCTCCTGCGTGGTCGGGGTGGTGATGCGTTACAAATACGTAGCGTAGTGGCTTTGGTGCGTATCGTTTCTGAATTTCTGCCAAAATTTGCTGATTGAGCCTCAAACCCGAAGGGCTTTCAAACAGCGCGATATAATCTTTAAATTGTGCCGCCAGTACTTTGTTGTTTTGAGAAACGATTTTAATCAAATCAAGATTCGCTCCTATATTCTCAAAGGTTAAATTGTCTTCCTGTGGTGTTACACCCGGAAGTTTATCTCGAAAGGTTTTAGACAACCAAAGCAATCTGAAATCAGTGGTATCGGGTTTTGTATCAAACCGTAAATCACTATACGTTAGCTCTCGCTCTACTAACCCATATTCTATATCGACTCGGTTTTTAGGAAATTGAACACCGTTTTGCAGTTCATAATTTTTGTATTCTGTCGTAAAAACTGCGTCGCCGTAGCGGTCGTTATAGGTTAGTTTTTCAACTTTATCTATCAAATACGTTTTCCTGTTAATATAAAGCGTTACAGCATCGTTGGCTTTATAACTGAACGACAGCCACTCATGCGTTTTATCATTGCCAAGATACCGAAGCGATTGACGATTTTCAAAAGCAAACTCTAACAATTTGACAGGCAACGTTTTGGCCGTTTCAAAATTAAATTCCTGCGCATTAGTAGAAGCTATAATCCGACGGTCGTAATACCCGATTTGATAGAGAGAATCTGCTTTTTTAATAGCTGAACGAACGTAATTATTCCCATTGTTTTGAATCGCGCTTCGCAGATAATTTACCTGTTCGTTTCTAAAATACGCATACGTTTCTTCTACGGGTATATCGCGGGTTTTTTCGGGGGTTTCGTAATGACCTAAGTTATGAACCGTTCCTTTGGCCGTAAGGGTGATGCTGTTGGGGGCATCTTTACCCGTAGCTCCAATGGCTTTATCCAAAATTGCCAAGGCTTTTTGATAATTGGATAGGGTTTGGGCATTTGATGAAAATACCAATGAGATAAGCCCCAAACTTAGAATATATGATTTCATGCGGATACAGTTTTTTGAATAGGATTTAACTCTTTAAACAAATCATATTGAAACATATAGGGCTGATTGCGATAATCTAACTTTGTTAACCTTGCCTCATATTTTTCAGCAATGTATTTGAACCCTTTAGCAAACTGTTTCCAATAATCCATCCCTGCCTCGGTCAAAATAGAAGCAGAATGAATGAATTGAAGGTCATAGCCAAATTTATTAACATAAAAACCCATTCTGCCCAAGGCTTCATGACGTAAATCTTCATTAAATACACCTTCTAAATCAAGAACTTTGTCCAATGAATGCAGAATAGTAGTATAAGTAAACAGGCCGTGAAATGCCCCATAAGCTCCACGTGTTTCTCCCGGCCAGTCTGTATAGCCCTGCATCGGATGGGCTTTGGGGGCGCTCAAAAATTGGTCAGTTTGTAGCGTAAGTGCGTTGAAGATTATATGACCACATTGGTGAGCGATGTCGTCAATAAAAAATACAGGGGTTTGGCGTTTGTTTTCGACATTAAAATAGGCTGTACCGTGCTGCATGATGCCCGCAAAGGAATTGTAACTTGGACTACTGAATACAACAAATTCGCTCGTAACCCGCTCTATTACATTCCAAAAATCCGGTAAATGGGTTTGAAAAAAGTGGATAGCGGCAAATAAATTGTCTTTGTTTTTCTCAAGGCTTTCCTGTATCGGCTCGTCAAAAATCACACCTGCTTCGTAAGCCAGTAAATCCGAGTGATGTAAACACAGGCGAACGGAAGTGTTTGTCGCATACTCATTTTCCAGGATAACATCCTTTATTTTTGCTGTTTCTATTTGTAACTGTCCATACGGTTGAACACGCAAATAGCCCCAATTAGGCAAGTTAATGATTCCAAATATATCCGCTTTAAGGGTAACAGTAAGCGGCCTGTTTTTTTGCTCTATATACCCCAATACACTTTGCTCCAGAGAGATTTTGTTTTCTTTACTTATATCCGACAAAAAATAACAAAACAAAGTAGGTTCCCAAAATGTGGTATCATCATAATAATTCAATTTCTCAAACAATTCGGTGTTTTCTTGATATAAAGCCATGCGAATAGTGTCGGAGAGCGAAGCTTGATTTATTGTAAGTAATTTAAAATCAAGTATAAAATGCAATATTCTCATAGTGTATTCTCTTTGCCAAATTTGGTTTTTATCCATTGCCAAAATTTCATATTCATACTTTTTCTTCATCCCTTTACAATTTACCACAAACCGCACCGTAAGAAATCTTTCTGTATTACTTTTAGAGTTGCCTATGGCTCGATTTACTTCTATTGCCAATGTCTCTGACGAAATTTTATATTTGTCCTTAAATCCAAAGTAATAATATATCCAATTACGTAAATTACATTTTGTAAGAATTTTTCTTGACTACAAGATTGAATAGGAATAAATATAATACTCAATCAAAATATAATTTACTTTTGGAATCATGGTATTACAATTTGCTTTATTCGTAAAAAACTTAACTATATTTTAATGCTATTAATATTAAATTATGAAACGAATGAATAAGTATTGAATATGCAATTCCATATTTTACCCTTAAATAGCTAAAAATAATACCGTCCACAATTTGAGGAAAAATTAGCATAGGGCTAATTAATATAATATTATCAGAAAATTTATAATTAGATAAGTGAATCAATCCAAAACATAAAATAAGAATATATATAATAAATTTATAATTTTTAAAATAAATTATTTCAAGATATTCATTAAACACTTTTAGATTATTTAAAAAAACAATACAACCAACATAATAAACAAATGTAGTCCTAATATTTTAATTATAAATGCATCTCCGTTTAAGAAAAATGGATATATGTATGCTATAGTTTTAGATAATAAAATTGAAAAAAAAGTAGAAATATTAACAAGTGAATAATTTAGAATTAGCCGAAATGTTATCTCCTCAACAATAGGCCCTAATATCCCAGCAAAAAATAATACGTATAAAATTTTTTTTTCGTAAAGTAAATTTACTGTATTGTTTTTTGGTGAAGGGATATCAAAATAATAGAATATAAATTGAGAAAAAATAGTAATAATAATTAAGCAAGTGAAAGAAACAGTTAGGAGTAAAAAAAAATCAGAGAAAAAAGTAGAAAATCTTAATTTTTCGTATTTTATTTCGCCATTTATCAAAAAATTCGCAATGCTTCTTAATAGATACTTCATTAAAATGGAAGAATTAGTAATTATGTTTAATTATTAACGTATTACTATCAACTTTTTAAAATATTAATATTTTTACATGCTTTAAATAAGCCGAATTTTAAAATTATAACTTATTCAAAGCATGATTTTAATACATATTCAAGAAGAAAATGTGCTCTATTTGCAAGTTAGTAATAAAAGCAATTCAAATATGCTTGTAATTATTAATGCAAATATAAATCTAAATTTTCCCGAAAAGTATCTAAACAACGTTCCCAAAAACTTTTTGGAGGAGGAGGAGGTGTACATGAACCATTATGACACTCCGCTGTATTCCCACCTTTAATAGCCTCTAAATTTTCTACTACATTTCCTGACTGCGCCTTCAATTCGGCTAATGATAATCTTTTCATGTTGTTTGGATGCCAAAGGAGATAGTTGTAGCAATATTGCCGATGTAGCCTTTGGCAATCCAAAAAAATAAGTAAAAAATCAGGTAAAAAAACAATAATTTAATAACAATAATTAAGTTTTTGTTTTTCATTACCGGTAAAAAATAATATGGAATTTGTATTTTTTACTTGTGACTTTTTATGCCGGTTAACGTCCTATGAACTCAGCCAATAAATAGATGCTCCTATGACTATCGGTACGCTACTCCGCAAAAACCGTAATCGTTGTAAACTCTCAGGCACTGAAGTTGCCGATGAATTAGGCGTGACGCAAGGCACTTATCACAATTGGGAGAGCGATAAAACCGGCCTTCCTGCCAAGTATTTAGTCCCTTTGGCTAAAATTTTCAATGTAGAAGTAATCGAACTTTTGCCCGAAGAATTTCCTCCTTTAACGGTCCCCAATCAGGCGGACAATCAAGAACAAACAGAAGTTTCGAGGGCTTCCTCACCAAAAGGCCCTATTGTTGATAAACTGACAGAACTGATAGATTTACAAAAAGAAGCAATCCGCCTTTTAAAAAAAGAATAACAGGAACTTAAAGCTACATTGTGACGGGGTATCTAATATGAAAATCACATGGCCAACAAGAGAAAATAGGATAAACTACCTCATTTTAGCAAAATCCTTTTTTAATTTGTGCCCGAAAACCGTTGAGTAGTGTGATGAAATTGTAAATTTGCGCATTCAAACCTCAAAACATAGCACTACCTCCACCAAAACGCCCTTTCAGTCAGATGCTTAATATTGTACTTTTTGGCCCTCCGGGTGCGGGCAAAGGCACCCAAGCTGCAAAACTTATCGAAAAATATCAATTGGTCCATATTTCCACCGGTGATTTGTTTCGGATGCACATCAAAGAACAAACCGAGTTGGGGAAACGCGTAAAAGACCTGCTTGACAACGGGATTTTGGTACCTGATTCAGTTACGATTGATATGTTGGAAGAAGAGGTTCAAAAAAATCCTGACGCAAAGGGCATTATTTTTGATGGATTTCCCCGTACGGTGCCGCAAGCCGAAGCGTTGGATGCATTTTTGGCCTCTAAAAACAGCGAGATCAAAGCGGTATTACAGTTGGATGTAAACGAAGAGGAACTCAAACGCCGTATTGCCGAACGCAAAAAAGTAAGCGGGCGCGCCGATGATGATGAAGATAAATTGGTCAAAAGAATCGACGAATATTTTAATAAAACGGTACATGTATTGCCTTATTATGAAACACAGGGCAAGCTGACGGTTGTGCACGGAATTGGGCAAATTGAAGAAATTTTCGATAATTTGTGCGCCGCCATTGATACCGAATAATAATTTTAGGGGTCAAAATACATAGACTCTGCTGTTTCTTTCCCAAATTTGTAACTCGTGTGGTCTTGCCGACAGGCATTCCACACGAGTTTTTTAGTGTAAAATACTCCATCAAAGAATCATTATTGTCTGTTAGGAGTTAAGTATTAATAACTACTAATTTCACTAAAAAAGAGTTTTCCGATACCATCGGAAGATAAATACGTCAAAATGGCAAGTTCGAACTTTATAGATTACGTTAAAATTAATTGTCGCTCGGGAGCGGGAGGAGCAGGCTCACGACATTTCAGAAGAGAGAAATTTGTTGACAAAGGAGGCCCGGACGGTGGCGACGGCGGCCGGGGTGGACACGTGATCCTGAAAGCCAATTCTCAGCACTGGACACTGCTCCATTTGAAGTATAAAAGACATATAAGAGCGGAAAATGGTGAAGCAGGAAGTGGAGCCCGTTGCAACGGAAAGCAGGGAGATGACGTCATAATAGAAGTTCCACTCGGTACCATCGCAAAACACCCCGAAACCGGGGAGATTTTGGCAGAAGTAACCGAGGATGGTCAAGAGGTGATTTTGTTGAAAGGGGGTAGAGGAGGATTGGGAAACCATCATTTTAAAACCGCCACCAACCAAACGCCCGAGTACTTTCAGCCCGGAGATCCGTCGTTGGAAGAATGGATCATCTTGGAATTGAAATTATTGGCCGATGTGGGTTTGGTTGGCTTTCCGAATGCCGGAAAATCGACGTTGCTTTCAACGGTATCGGCGGCGCAACCGGAGATTGCCGATTATCCTTTTACTACGTTGGTTCCTAATTTGGGCGTGGTAGCGTATCGGAATTTCAAGTCATTTGTAATGGCAGATATTCCGGGGATCATTGAAGGAGCATCGCAGGGTAAAGGCTTGGGATTGAGGTTTTTAAGGCATATTGAACGCAATTCGATCCTGTTGTTTTTGGTCCCGGCCACCAGTGAAAATATCGGCGATGAGTACCGTACACTTTTGAATGAGTTAGAATTATATGATTCTTCTTTATTAATGAAAGATCGTTTGCTGGCCATTTCAAAAGGTGATTTGCTTGATGAAGAATTAAAAAATGATTTATTAAAAACAGTCCCTAACGATATTCCGTACGTATATATATCGTCAGTAACTCAGGAAGGGATCAGTGAATTGAAAGATTTGATTTGGAAGACCCTGAATCCTTAGGCAATCGCAACTTTACCGTTGAACAGTGCGTAATAGCAGGTGTAATTGAGATGCTCTGAAGGATTGAAATGATCAGTGATGTTGTAAGAACAGATGTAAGTATATATTCCACCTAATAATGAACAAATGAAATTGAACCGTTACCTGAAAGGCCTCCGGCAAAGCTTTGCATGTATTCTTTTTCCTTTGACGATTTTTGGACAGATAAACATCACTTTTCCCTCTAGTCGAATCGTATTTCAACGTGATAATTTTGGTAATGGAAAAATCCGTGTTACCGGCCAATACAGTAAAAGTGTTGACAGAGTAGAGGCGCGTGTGATACCAATGAATCCGGGACAGGGAGAGCAAACCGATTGGAGAGTTATTCAGGACAACCCGCAGGGCGGGTTTTACTCGGGCAGTATTACCGTTAGAGGAGGTTGGTACGAACTTCAGATCAGAGGCATTGCCAACGGAAATACTGTCAGCACTTCTGAATTGCAACGGGTGGGTGTGGGCGAAGTATTTTTGGTGGCCGGCCAATCCAATGCACAGGGCTTCTTCAACTACGGTGCTCCCGGCCCGGGAGATGACCGCGTCAATTGTGTTAATTATCGAAATATTGTCAATCAAAATAACTCTTTTCCGGCACCTGATTTTGTCAGGATGAGTGATAACGGAAGTGTAGGCCCCCGTGGGCTGTCTTCGTGGTGTTGGGGTCGTTTGGGAGATATGATTGCGAGCCGCCTGAATGTTCCTGTGCTTTTTTATAATGCAGCCTGGGAGGGTACTGCTTCCAAAAACTGGAGTGAAACCGTCGATGGTGGAACTACCAACAGTATTTATATCAATGATACTTATCCGCAGGGGCAGCCTTACGCGAATTTAAAAATGGCGCTCAATTATTACGCCAGTGTAACAGGGATCAGAGCGGTACTTTGGCATCAGGGAGAGGCTGACAACCTGCTTAATACTTCGGCGGTAACGTATCAGGCCAATCTACAGAAGATCATCGAAAAATCACGGCAACATTTTGGTAAAACAGTTGGTTGGGTGGTGGCTCGGGCTTCTTTTTATAATGCGAGAATTTACCAAGAGGTGATTAATGGTCAAAACCAAGTTGTTTTGAACGGCAATTCGGTGTTTTTTGGCCCTTCTACGGATGGTATCCAAATCCCGCGCCCTGATGGTACGCACTTCCAGAACGGAGGTTTATCCGACGCCGCCAATGCCTGGAATTCAGCCTTAGATGATAATTTCTTTAATTCATGTTTTCCCCAAGTCGGCTCTTTTCCCGATTTTTCAATTAGCTGCGCAGGAGGAAATCAGTTGAATATTAATGTACAAGGGGCTTACTCTTCTGTTCAATGGAATAATGGCGCCAATGGATCATCCGTCAATTTCGGTCCCGGCAATTATCAGGCTACCGTACGGGATTTTGCCGGTAATGTCTATTATACGCCCACCATTAATGTTCCCAATGATCTTCAAAGTGCTCCGATCAATATTAGTGTTGATGGGAAGTTACCCCTTTGTCAGGGAAGCTCAGTGGGGCTTATCTCCAGCGGGGCTACCGGCAATCAATGGAATACCGGCTCAACAAGCCAACGAATAGAAGTGTCAACGTCGGGAACCTATTCGGTATCTACCCAAAATTTATATGGTTGTAAAGGCTCGGCGAGTATCAATGTTACCTCGTTTTCTTCACCCCTTCCCGCCAAACCAACCATTGCCTCTTCGGGACCGCTTACTTTTTGTCAGGGTGGTTCGGTCAATCTTACCGCTACGTCAGCGGCTGAATACCGTTGGTCAACCGGTGACAGAGGTCAGGTTGTAACGGCTCGAAACACGGGTACATTTGAGGTGCGGGTATTGGATGATAAAGGGTGTACCTCCGAACCTACAAGTGTAACAGTACAAGTCAATGCACCTCCCGCAGCACCTACCATTAATGCCTCAGGAAATACTACTTTTTGTCAGGGCGGGCGCGTAACGTTGTCTTCAAATTATAACGACGGCAATATCTGGAGTTCAGGCCAACAATCAAAAGACATTGAAGTAACGGCGTCAGGTACTTATAATGTTCGGTTTCGGGATGCAAATGGATGTGACGGAATATCAAACAATATCACCGTAAATGTAAATCCGTTGCCTGCCGCACCTACAATTACCCCGGAACGTCCGATCGTATTTTGTGACGGTGACAGTACTGTGCTGACTTCAAGCAGCTCTGCTCAGTATAATTGGAACAATGGCGCGCGCGGTCGTCGTATCAATATTCTGAAGGCAGGAAGTTTTTCATTGACCGTTACAGATGCCAATGGCTGTACGTCTCCCGGATCGGAAGTGATTACGGTAAAAGTCAATACATTGCCGGCCGCTCCGACAATCACAACGGATCGCTCTACGACGACGATTTGTGAGAATGAAGTTATTACGCTTACTTCTTCTACCCAATCCGGCTATATTTGGAGTAATGGACAAAATACGAAAAGCGTAACGGTCAATCTTCCCGGCAGGTATTCGGCCCGGACCGTAGATGCCAATCAATGTCAATCGCCTTCTTCCAATACTATTTCGGTAACGGTGAATGCTTTGCCTGCCAAGCCGATCATTACAGCCCTTGGGCCTACCACTTTCTGCCAAGGCGGACAGGTTTCGTTGACGACCAATTACAGCTCAGGTATTGCTTGGAGTAATTTTCAAAACAGCCAAACCATTACGGCTACGACCGGAGGGAATTATAATGTGAGTTATGTGGATAACAATGGGTGCCGATCCGTTTCGGATGCCTTTCCTGTTAAAGTAAATCCACTTCCGGCAGCTCCAACGATCGTCAATGAGCGGCCTACCACTTTTTGCGAGTTTGACAATACCGTTCTAACGATCACGTCGGGAGGCAATATTTTTGAATGGAGTACCGGAGAACGGGGAAGAAGCATAAAAGTGTATAGCCCCGGCCAATTGTCAGCGACCGTTTTTGAACCTACCACGGGTTGTACTTCGCCGGCCTCAGCGCCGATAACTATTGTGGTCAATCCAAATCCCGGACGCCCTACTATTTCGGTTGGCGGGCCTACTACGATTTGTGCCGATCAAAGCCTGACGCTAACGGCTCCTGATGCCAGTGCTTATCAATGGTCAAATCAAGCCAATACAAAAAGTGTAGCTGTCAATTTTGCAGGAGATTACACACTGATCATACGAAATCAATTTGGTTGCCCTTCCCCTGCTTCTGAGCCGGTAAATGTGAAGGTTAACCAATTGCCTTCAATTCCCTCGGTTATTGCAGAAGGACGCCTTACATTTTGTGACGGCGAACAAGTCGGCCTCAGAGTTGAATCAAATTATGATGTATTATGGAACACAGGAGAGACTGTTAAGCGGATCGTTGCCACAAAATCGGGCAATTACGCGGCTCGTGTGCGCGATGAGATCGGTTGTTTATCTCCTTTTACCGGCCCGACGAGAGTAGATGTAAAGGATCTCCCGGCAACGCCTGTTGTTGAGAAAGTAGGTGCTTATACGCTTCAGGTTTCCAATCCAACGGCTTCGGCAGTATATACGTGGAAATCGGGCGCTCAAGCGCTGACCGAAACAAAATCAATCATCAGAGTGAATCAATCCGGGGCTTATACAGCGGCGGCCTCAGTACAATACTTTCCAACCTTAACCTGCGTTTCAAAAACTTCTGCGGTATTTGATTATGTATTGGAAGTGAGTAATAACGGTTTAGCCGTCTATCCTAACCCCTCGCCGGATGGGAAGGTGATCGTAGAAACGCTGGAAGTTCTCAGTAATGCTACGTTGATTGTTTATGACTTAACCGGAAAACCGGTAAAAACCATCAATGTGCCGTCTTTTAACGATCAAAAACTGTTTGACTTTACAGACTTGCCTGTCGGTATTTACATGATACAGGTTCAAAACCAAAGTTTTAAAGGAAGTAAAAAATTGATAATTGCCCAATAATGAGAGTATTTGCCTTGATCGGTTACCCCTTGACTCATTCTTTTTCCAAGAAGTATTTTACCGAAAAATTTGAAAATGAAGGGATTGAAAACAGTTGCTATGAATTATTAGAACTTCCTGATTATCAAAACTTTCCTGAGTTGATCAAGGCGCATTCTGATTTGTCGGGGCTTAATGTAACAATTCCGCACAAGCAAAATATTATTCCATTTTTGGATGAACTGGATGCGGCATCTGCGGAGCGAATCGGTGCGGTTAATACCATTAAGTTTTTGCCTGACGGAAAATTAAAGGGCTATAATACAGATTATTACGGATTTCGAATTTCCTTAGAAAAATGGCTGGCTGATTTAACTATCATCCCTTCAACATTAAAAGCGTTGGTATTGGGCAATGGCGGTGCGGCAAAAGCAGTATTGGCAACATTGAAAGATCTTCATATTGATCACAAAATTGTATCCCGTCAACCGGGGAATCATGAGGATGCCATTTCTTATGATGATTTAACAGCAGATATCATTGCTGAGCATTTGCTTATTATAAACACCTCTCCGGTAGGTACTTATCCGAAAATAGAAGAGTGCCCCGCTATTCCTTACGCATTAGTGAGCCAACAGCATTTACTCTACGACTTAGTATACAACCCTGCCGAAACGCTTTTCTTAAAAAAAGGCAAAAAGCAGGGGGCGCAAACCCACAATGGGCTGCCCATGCTTCAGTTGCAAGCCGAAAAAGCGTGGGAAATCTGGAATAGCTGAAAAACAGTTCAAGACATCAACTTACTGAAAAACGAAAGACACTATGCTTCGTCGTCGCGAATTTCTTCAACTTTCGGTGGGAGTATTGGCATTTGGTTGCCAAAAGCCCGCTGCAAAATCAACGAAAAATCTACGTTTTGCCGTTGCTTCCGATGGGCATTATGGGCAACCCAAGACTGATTTTCGACTCTACCACGACAATATCATCAAAAATTTGAAAAAGGAACATGCCGAAAGAAGGCTTGATTTTGTGGTATTCAACGGAGACTTATTTCACGACGATATTACATTTTTGCCCGAAGTAAAAAAAGTATTTGACAGCCTCGGCCTACCCTATTACGTAACGCGTGGTAATCACGACCACGTAACACCCGAGCAATGGCGCGCTGCGTGGGGCTATGATCTCAATCATGCGGTAGAAATCGGAAAAAACGCGATCATTCTCGCCGATACTTCCAATGAAAAAGGCGAATACCTTTGTCCTGATATTCCTTGGATAGATAAGCAATTGGCAGGATTTACTAAGAAAGAAAATGTGTTTTTGTTTATGCATATTCCTTCCAAAATGTGGACAGAACACGGCACCACCTGCCCCGAATTAGAGAAAACACTGACGAAATACCCGAACCTTAAAGCGATGTTTCACGGGCATGACCATTTAATAGATGTAGGTAAGAATACCTCAAAACCTGCCTTTTTTGACGGTCATTTTGGCGGAAGTTGGGGCGTAGAGTATCGAGGTTATCGGATCGTAGAGACCCGGGCGGAAGATAAATGCTACACATACCAATTCAATCCGGATACGCAAAGCAAGGTAAATGAGCAGGTATTTTGAGGATTTGTTGAAACAAAGCAGAATAGTAGCGTGTTATAGTTAGGTTCGTTGTAATTTTGCAGCGGACAGCACCCATTATTCTTTTAACGAACGCGTAATTCTGCTCAAACAGCATGAAGACTTTTCACATACCTGATTTTTACCGTAGCCGCATTATTACGCCCATCAAAGAACTGCGTCGGAAAAATGATAAGCTTAAACGCGATTTTTCACCAACAGTGCTTGACTTTGGCCCCGTAAGATTTCTGATCGCGCGGCATTTTGGGTTTTGTTATGGGGTAGAAAATGCCATTGAAATTGCCTACAAAGCAATTGCGGACAATCCCGGTAAACGTATTTTTTTGCTGAGTGAAATGATCCATAATCCCGACGTGAATCGGGATTTGCAGCAGCGCGGTGTGCGTTTTTTGATGGAAACAACAGGCCGTCAGATTATTCCGTGGGAAGAACTTCGCCCCGAAGATGTTGTCATTGTTCCTGCTTTTGGAACCACTATTGAGATTCAAAACCGCCTGACATTACTGGGAATTGATGCCTATCAATACGATACGACTTGTCCGTTTGTGGAAAAAGTATGGAATCGTGCCTCTCAGATCGGGCAAAAGAATTATACCATTGTAGTGCATGGCAAGCCGCTACACGAAGAAACTCGCGCGACGTTTTCTCATAGCAAGGAAAACGCACCGACAGTCGTGGTTAAAAACATGAAGCAAACCGAAAGGCTGGCGCGTTACATTACAGGAGAAGGCACAAAGGAAGACTTTTACGAAGAATTCCGGGGTCAATATTCGGTAGGCTTTGACCCGGAGCAGGATCTGCAACGTATCGGTGTGGTAAACCAAACCACAATGCTGGCATCAGATACGCAGGGAATTGCTGATTACCTCAAAGGAGTAATGATTCAGTATTATCACTTGGCACCGAATGAAGTGGAAGATCGCTTTGCCAATACCCGAGATACGCTTTGCTACGCCACCAATGATAATCAGGATGCCACCTATGCATTGCTCAGAAATGAAGCAGATTTTGTACTTGTGGCAGGTGGTTATAATAGTTCCAATACGTCTCACATTGTAGAATTGTGCGAACAAAAATTGCCGACGTATTTTATTGAGTCCGACAGCAAAATATTGAATCGTACGCTCATCAAGCACTATAATTTACATAGTAAGAAAGAGGAAGTAACCGAAAATTATATTCCTGAAAAGGATCGGGTGACTATTATGCTGACCTGTGGCGCTTCCTGCCCGGATGCCATTATCGAAGGCGTTTTGACTCGAATAGTATCATTTTTTCCGGGAATTAAGTCCATTGAAGAAGTTATGGGTGAGTTGTTATAGCGCATTGTCAAAGCGTAAGATTGCAGGTAAAATACCTCTAATGGCAAAGGAGATAACAAAATGCCCCGCTTTTCAGGCGGGGCATTTTTATTTATACTGCGTATTCTTCGACTTTGGATAGGAAATCCTGATATGTTATTCGAATACCTTCTTCCAAGTCATATTTATGTTTCCAACCCATGCTGTGTAAGCGACTCACATCCATGAGTTTGCGGGGAGTGCCGTCGGGTTTGTCGGTATTCCAGTGTAATACACCTTCGTATCCAACGGTTTCTTTGATAAGCTCAGCAAGATTCTTAATTGTAATGTCTTCGCCTACGCCAATGTTTACGAACTGCTCACCGTCATAGGTTTTCATGAGATAAACGCAGGCGTCAGCCAGATCGTCAGCATGCAGAAACTCACGAAGCGGTGAACCCGTCCCCCACAGTTCAACGAAAGGTTTGCCTTCAACTTTGGCTTCATGAAACTTTCGAATCATGGCCGGCAATACGTGTGAGTTGTTGAGGTCGTAATTGTCGTTGGGGCCGTAAAGGTTGGTTGGCATGGCGGAAATGAAATTACAGCCATACTGTTTACGGTAATTTTCACACATTTTGATACCCGTGATCTTCGCAATGGCATACGGCTCATTGGTGTACTCAAGCGGGCCGGTCAGCAAATACTCTTCTTTGAGTGGTTGCGGAGCCATTTTAGGATAAATACACGAAGATCCTAAAAACATCAGTTTTTTCACCTCCGTGAGGTATGAATTGTGAATAATGTTGTTTTGAATCTGTAAATTATCGTACAAAAAATCTGCACGATAGACGTTGTTGGCCATTATGCCACCTACCTTTGCCGCCGCTAAAAAGACATAGTCGGGGCGTTCGGTCTCGAAAAATTCACTTACAGCTTGTTGATTACGTAAATCCAGTTCGCGCGAAGTACGAACTATAATATTTTCATAACGTTCGGCCTGCAAGCGACGTACAAGTGCTGATCCTACCATTCCTCGGTGACCGGCAACATAGATTTTAGCAGAGCTCTCCATTCCACAAAGTTAAACCATTTTGTCTATAAAAAAGCGTGACCGCTTAAAAATTGACATAGCTTTATGTTTCAAACCAAATCCTGAATTGCGCAGCTTTATCTTTGCTGATAATGATTTCGTCTTTAACGGGCACCGTAAGCGTTAATTCTATTTTGCCCGAATAGTGCGTTCGATAACTTTCCAAGGCTTCTTTTTTGACAATATACTGCCGGTTAGCCCGTATAAACTGCATAGGGTCGAGCAACTCTTCTATTTCATCAAGCGATTGATAATCAGTAATAAGCCGCTGATTATCGGTCGTGATGAGCCATATTACTTCTTCACGTACAAAATAAGCCACACGTGTATCCGCTACCGCTACTACGGCCCGCTGATAATGCGCCGTAAAACGATGTTTGTATTGCTTGGCTGATCGATGTTCCAGATCGTGCAGTAAATCACGCAATTGGTGAGAAAATACTTCTTCTTTATCGGGCGTACTTTGCCAACGCCTGAATTTCTCAAATGCGCGTTTAAGTTCGTCTTTATCAATGGGTTTTAATAAATAATCAATGCTGTTGACCTTAAACGCGCGAATGGCATATTCGTCATAGGCGGTCGTAAAAATTATAGGGCACGACAGTTGCAGCTCTTGGAAAATGTCAAAACTTACGCCATCGGCCAACTGAATATCGGACAGAATAAGGTCAGGCTCCGGATGTTGTTTGAACCAATTCAACGTTGCTTCAATGCTCGCTAACGGTCCTTGCAAAGTCACATTGGGCAATAGCTGATAAACGAGTTTTTCTAAATTTTTGGCCACCAACGGCTCGTCTTCAAGAATTAAAATAGTCATGGCATAAAGAATCATTAGCTGATCAAAGGAACATAAGCGACAAATTTTCCATTATGTATAATGGTCTCAAAGGGCGTGTCGGTCAGGAATTTATACAAATTTTTAAGATTTTGTAAGCCTTGGCCGTTTGAGGTTTCAACCTGTTTTTTGGGCTGAATGGTGTTTTCCACTTTCAGATACTGCTCATCCGAACAAATCCGAATGGTGAGTGGATGTGCTGCGCTCACTATGTTGTGTTTGAGCGCATTTTCGATTAATATTTGGAGCGTAACAGGTGTTATTTTTTTTTCAAGACTCTCTTCTGACATTTGAAAATCAATTGTCAGAAAAGTATCGAACCGTGTTTGAAGCAAAAAAACGTAATTTTTGATAAAATCCAATTCAATGTAAAGTGGCACTAATCCTTTGTCTTTGTGTTGTAACACGTACCGAAATACCTTCGAAAGCTGCTGTAAAAATTGACGTGCCAAGTCGGGATTTTCCTGAATCAGGCTATCCAATGAGGTCAGACTGTTGAAAAGAAAGTGAGGATTAAGTTGATTCTTTAAATTATCGAACTGTACTTGAGATTTTTCTTTTTCAAGGTGGATGGCACGGGTAGCATTTTCACGCCATTGCTGAAACAAATAGTCCGAAAGATGCAGCACATTGATGAGTACAACCACTAAAAATTGAGCGAAATAACCCGAAATACGTGCCAAATCGGTGTATTGTGCGGCAATTAAGGTTCTAAATGGAAACAGATCCATTACGCGTGATATAACAAGTTGAGATACGATCAGGACAAAAAAGAAGGTGATCAATACCTGCGGTATCATGCGCATAATGATTCCTCTTTCATAGGGAAAAAAAGAATCAAAAAAGCGGTGCATCTTACTGAAAAACAGCCAGGAGATAATCATGACCGTGCCGGAAATAGTGGCCAGAAAAATATTGGACTGCCAGGGTATTTTAAAAACATACCACCGCATCAGACATGAACACACAAGCAGAAACGAAATAACAACAATGAAGATGCGTGTTTTAGAGGCAAGCGGATTTGACATAGGTGAATTTTTTATCAAAGAAAGAAAGTTAGAGAAGAAGCATCAATTTTTAACCTCCGAAACCGTCAAAAACAAATAGGAAACGGAAATAAAACTGATTGACTGCTATCTTTGCGTTTCGCGTGGAGAAAGAAGAAAGGGGAGAAAGGAACACGGAAATCGACAATCAAAAATCGTAACTAATTATGGCTCTTATAAAACCTGTTCGGGGTATCTCTCCTCAATACGGCCCCAATTGCTGGTTTGCCGAAAACTCCACCATCGTTGGAGAAGTTATCATGGGCGATCATTGCACCGTTTGGTTCAATGCCGTTGTTCGCGGAGATGTTAATACGATCCAAATGGGCGACTGCGTCAATATTCAGGATGGCGCAGTGATTCATTGTACTTACCAAAAAACCAAAACCACGATCGGTAATTACGTTTCTATCGCTCACAATGCCATTGTGCACGGCTGTACAATTGAAGACAAAGTTTTGGTGGGAATGGGAGCCATCATCATGGACGGTGCACACATCGGAACAGGGTCTATCATTGCCGCAGGGGCGGTCATAACGCAGGGCAAGGTAGTTCCGCCGGGTACGGTCTGGGCAGGTAACCCTGCCAAATACCTCAAAGACGTTACGCCCGATCTGGGAGAGGTGTTTATGCGAACGGCCAATAACTATATAATGTACGCGGGATGGTTTAAGGAATAGGTACTATCTGAAGATTTTTTCGAGTGCGGCCTCAAATCCCTCAAAAATAATAGATTGGGCGGGAGATTTGTCATAAATGCCACCTAATTGATATTGGCCGTTTTCGAGAAAATAGACCTGAATAGCCTTTTCACTCGGAATGGCAATCCAATATTCACGTACACCTGCTTTCTCATACCAATTAAATTTTTCGTTGAAGTCTTTTTTGAATGTGGAAGAGGAGGTGATTTCTACAATCAAATCGGGGGCACCTAAGCACCCATCTTCATCCAATTTGGAATCATCACAAATCACACAAATATCCGGTTGAACAACTGTATAGATTTTTTCAGGAAAACGGTCATTTCCAATCGGTAAACGTACATCGAACGGAGCTTCAAATACACTGCAAGATCTTTCCTCAAAATGCTTATTCAGCATAAAAGACAGCTTATTAGATACCCATTGATGCGCCATTTTCGGTGCCGGTGACATCCGATATATCTTACCTTTAATGAGCTCGACCTGCTCTTCAAAGCGCCATTTCAGATAATCGGCATAGGTATAGGTGCCGTTTGGGTCAAGCGAATTAATGTCCGTAATCATTGCAGTAGTTTTAACAAAAATACAGTATTTCCGGGAAGTTATTGTAACTTCCGGTTTTGAAAACGCTATTTAAGATTGCTATGTCCAAACATCAGAATACTATACAGCCCCCCAAAGCGCCTAAAATTTCGCACCGATTTGAATTACACAAAGATGTCAGAACAGATGATTATTACTGGCTTCGCGAACGTGAAAACCCGGAAGTGATCAACTACCTGAATGCTGAGAATACGTACACAGAGGCCATTCTTGCGCCCGTTAAAGAATTACGGGAGAAGTTGTTTGTAGAAATGAAGTCGCGCATCAAAGAGCAGGACGAATCAGTGCCGTATAAAGCCGGGAATTACTACTATTATTACCGATACGAACAGGGTGGCGAATACCCAATTTATTGTCGCAAATATGGCGCATTGGATGCTGCGGAAGAGATAATGCTGAATGTCAACGAATTGGCCGAAGGCCATTCGTACTACAATGCCACATTTCCCGAAATGGCTGATAATGAAGAAATTGCAGCTTTTGGTGAAGATACCGTTAGTCGCCGTTTGTATACCTTGAAATTTAAAAATTTAAAAACGGGAGCGTTTTATCCCGATGCAATTCCCGATACTGAAGGAGGAAACTATGCATGGACTGCCGATAACCAAACGATTTTTTACATCAGAAAACATACCGATACGCTCTTGGGATTTCAGGTTTGGCGACACCGACTTGGTACAGATGTGAGCGAGGATGTATTGACGTACGAAGAATCCGATGATCAGTTTTATTTGGGATTGTACCGAATGAAATCCAAAAAATTCATCGCCATCGTATCGGACCAAAATGGAGTATCGACCGAATACCAACTCATCAAAGCCGATGAGCCAGCAAGCCAATGTGTATCATTTTTGCCGCGCAGTCGCGGCCACGAATATTATATCGAGCATTTCGAAAGCGCCTTTTATGTGCGCACTAATCTCGGCGGAGCTACCAATTTCAAACTCATGTCGGTGGCGGAAACGGATCACAGTGATCTGATTCAATGGCGTGAGCTCATTGCCCATCGTTCGGATGTGTATCTGGAAGGAATAGAGGCGTTTAAACATCATTTGGTATTGCAGGAAAGGGGAGAAGGATTGCTTAAAATTCGTATCATCGACCAAAAAACGCACGCGGAGCATTATTTGAATTTTGGAGAGCCGGCTTACACCGCTTCTCCCGGAAATAACCCTGATTTTAATACAACCATTTTGCGTTATGGTTATACATCCCTCACAACGCCTGCCAGTACGTTTGACTATGATATGGACTCGCGCGAGCGCGTTTTGCTCAAGCAGCAAGAGGTATTGGGAGGTTTCGATAAAGAAGAGTACCAAACCGAACGCCTTTTTGCGCCCGCCCGCGACGGCGTATTGATTCCGATCTCAATTGTATACAAAAAGGGTTTTCAAAAAGATGGAAGTGCGCCGTTACTACAATATTCTTATGGTTCCTATGGCTATTCAATGGATCCGACGTTCAGCGGTGTGCGTTTGAGTTTATTGGATCGAGGTTTTGCGTTTGCCATCACGCATATTCGCGGCGGGCACGAAATGGGACGACTATGGTATGAAAACGGCAAAATGCTTCATAAGAAAAATACCTTCACCGATTTTATTGATTGCTCTCAGTACTTAATTCAAACAAAATGGACATCACCCGAATCCCTTTTTGCGATGGGTGGCAGTGCCGGCGGCTTGCTGATGGGTGCGGTAGCCAACATGGCTCCGCAGCTTTACAAAGGCATAGTAGCTCAGGTGCCGTTTGTAGATGTAGTCACAACGATGCTTGATGAGTCGATCCCGCTCACTACGGGAGAATATGAAGAATGGGGAAATCCCAACGAAAAAATCTATTACGATTACATGAAATCATACAGCCCGTATGATAACGTAGTGGCACAGGGCTATCCTAATATGCTTATTACAACGGGCTTACACGATTCTCAGGTACAATATTGGGAACCGGCAAAGTGGATCGCTAAATTGCGCGAATTCAAAACCGATGATCACCAACTTCTTCTTCATTGCGATATGGAAGCTGGCCACGGTGGTGCTTCCGGGCGGTTCAAGCGCCTGAAAGATATTGCGTTGGAATATGCGTTTATGCTGAATCTTTTGGGAACTCGGGAATAAAATGTTACGCCACAATTCTACAAAGGTTTCGCCTCTCCGAGGCTTGTTGGAATTTGCGTTATTAATTTCTACAAAGGTTTCGCCTCTCCGAGGCTTGTTGGAATTTATGTTATTGTTTTTCTACAAAGGTTGTGCTTCTCCGAAGCATTTATCAGCCTCGGAGAGGCGAAACCTTTATAGTAAAGACCAAGGATCCAAACCACAAAGCTTCGGAGAAGCGCAACCTTTGTAGAAATTAATGCATCAAACCACCGGGAAAAATAATCCGCAAATTCCAACAAGCTTCGGAGAAGCGCAACATTTGTAGAAATTAATAACGCAAACCACCGGGAAAAATAATCCGCAAATTCCAACAAGCTTCGGAGAAGCGCAACATTTGTAGAAATTAATGCATCAAACCACCGGGAAAAATAATCCGCAAATTCCAACAAGCTTCGGAGAAGCGCAACATTTGTAGAGAGGTGCAACCTTTGTAAAATTTGCGATTTCTTATTTTCCCTTCTCCCAAATTGCCAACGCAATTCTCAATTTGTAGTATTCATATTGTCCTTCCAATTGCTCAAAAAGAGGTTTTAATGCTGCTCCCGGAAGGACTTGAAGTAGATCAGCCGCTTCCGTAATGACGCGGTATTCATTTTTGGTCAGGTATTGCCAAACATCTATTTCATAGCCATCTTCATATAATTTAGCCAAGTGGGAATACACAGTTAACTCGTTCAAATTTCGGCGCTGGGCGATTTGAGTTGGTGTCAGTCCCTGTTTGTACAGATCGTGCGTCTCAATGTAGGTCATACCGTTAACAATGCGTGTTCCGGGTTGGGTCTTGGAGCGGGCATATTCCAAAATCTCGTTAATAAAGGCTTCGCCATAGTGTGAAAATTTCGTTTCACCAACCCCCGAAACCTGCAACATTTGAAAACGGTTGATGGGTCGTTTTTCGGCCATGTCCGACAGCGTAGCATCTGAAAATACCACAAATGGTGGCACGTTCAGTTCGTCGGCCAATTGCTTGCGTACTTTTCGCAAGCGTTCAAACAACTCATCCCGGATGATCTCTTTCTTGGTTTTCACCGGCTCGGCGGCTTCTTCCTGTCGTTTACGTTTTTCTTCATACGACTCAAAACGAACCAAGGGCACTTTTCGCTCGCCGCGCAGCACTTGCCATGAGGTTTCGTTGAGCTTGAGGGAGTGAGCTTCGTCGTAGGCTACGTCCATCACGCCTGAATTGAGCATTTGCGTCAGGTAATCGGCCCATTCTTCCGCCCGCAGTTCACGCCCCGCCCCAAAGGTCTTGATACGGTCGTAGCCGCGTTCGGTGACGTTGCGATTGTGTGAGCCGCGCAGCACATCGATCAACATACCCATCGCGATTTTCTGATCGGTGCGGGCAATGGCCGACAGCGCTTTTTGAGCCGGCAAGGTTGCGTCGAATTTTGAACGCGGGTTACGACACACGTCGCAGTTGCCGCAGTCTCTGTCCACTGCTTCGTTAAAATAACTTAATAGAATACGTCGTCGGCAGTGGTCGGCCTCGGCATATTGCTTCATCCGATCGAGCTTGGCAAACTGAATATCTTTCAGGTGTTGGGGCAACTCTGAGTTTTCGATCATATCGCGTCGCATGATCCAATCGGCAAAGCTATAAAAGAGCAACGTATCGGATTTAAGTCCATCGCGACCCGCTCGCCCGATTTCCTGATAAAAACTCTCAACATTGCCGGGCATATTGTAGTGCATGATCCAGCGCACATTCGACTTATCAATGCCCATGCCAAAAGCGATGGTTGCCACCATGATCTGAACATCATCGCGCAGAAACGCATCCTGCACCTGCGAGCGCTCATCGGGCGGCATTTTGGCGTGGTAATGCCGCGCATTGATGCCTTTGGCCCGAAGCTTTTGAGCAATGTCTTCGGTGGTTTTGCGGGCTAAACAATAGATAATGCCCGGTTGATGGGGGTGATCGTTGATAAACTGCTCAATGACCTTGATACGATTGCGTCCGGGCAATACATTGAGCGAAAGATTTGGTCGGTCAAAAGATGCCTCAAATACGCGTGCTTCCGGAATGCCCAACTGCTTTAATACATCACGCCGGGTGACGCGGTCGGCGGTAGCTGTCAGTGCCACCACGGGTACATCAGGAAAGGCTGCCTTCAGAATGTGCAGCTGCGTATATTCAGGTCGAAAATCGTGCCCCCATACCGAAACGCAATGTGACTCGTCGACCGCAAATAAATTGATGTTGAGCGACCGCACAAAATCCAGCGAACCCGACGCGAAAAGTTTCTCCGGTGCAATATAGAGCAGTTTCAATTCACCGGAATAGCACTGTTTTTCGATGGCGTATTGCTCCGATGAGCTCTGCGTACTGTTCAAAAAAGCAGCTTCAATACCGTTGGCACGAAGCGCCTGCACTTGGTCTTTCATGAGGGCGATCAGCGGTGATATCACCAGTGTTATGCCTTCTTTCATCAGAGCCGGTACCTGAAAACAGACCGATTTTCCGCCACCTGTGGGCATCAGTACCATGCAGTCATTTCCTGCTGATATCCAATCAATGATTTCACTTTGTAACGGCCTGAATGTATCGTATCCGAAGTAGTGTTTTAAAATTTGTTCTTTGCTGAGCGGCATTGTCTCTATATACTTTTTCTGAATAGTGTAATCTAACATTTCTTCACGTATCTGTTTATGACTCCTTCCAATCGTTAGACGTCGTTACTTATTTTAAGGTACGGCAAGTAAGGGAAAAGTTGTCTAATTTGGGTAATAATTCTAAAACCTTTATCTACTTAATGATAATGAAAACCTATCTGATTGTTCTCGCAACGTTAGCGTTTGGACGTGCCGCTGTGGGACAAAAAGTGGCCTTAGTAAGCCTCGAAGACCGCCGCTCAATTGGCACGTCGTATTTCGGAAACCGTTGCGAACTTGAACTCAAAACTACCGGCGATGAGGTCCGTAAGTATAAATATGTCAAGATCAAAAGCCTAAGCCGCGCGGTTGACAGTGAGGGTGTTGATCTGCTCACCGACAAAAAAGAAAAGGCTGATTATGCCGAGATCGGTGATGAAAAACTTAAGATAGAGCTTAAAAACCCTATGCGTAAAGCGACTGCCATCAAAGAGATTTCGGGAACGTTGGATCTGTATAATCCCACCGAAGCCAACGGCGCTATCGTAAAAGTAACCAATTTTCAGGCAAAGCCCAACCTCAATTTATTGCCCAAAAAAGCCCCGCTTTCCATTGCCTTTTTTACGAAAGAATCGGTTGAAAAGTTGGCAAAACAAGAGAAAGCCGAACGTGAAGCCAAAATGAAACAGCTTGACCCTGCCACGCGTGAGCTTGCGGCCGGCCTTATGGCGCTGGTCGACGGTTTCGGGGCAGGCATGGCCGGAGAAAATGAACTTTCATTCTATGTAGACGGTGATTTCAGCAAATTGGTAGATATAAAAGTTGAAGATGAAACAGGCAAAGAAATACGGCGAAGCGGACGCTTTATTTCAGGCGACCGTATGCATTCCTATAGTTTTGACGAAAAACCAACCCCAAAATGGAAATTGAAAATTCTCATCGAAACACCTGCCTCTGTCAAATCCGTACCATTTAGTCTGAAAGAGGTGGAGTTGCCGTGAAAAATTGGGATAGCCCGTGTCAATAGTTTGTTTATTGACACAGGCTGCGTTACATTTTAAACTACATACCTAACCTCGTGTGCCTCCCACAATGCGGGCACATCCAACTTTGAGATCATTCGCTGTAAAACGTCATTCGGTACTACGTGTTCGCGGTTTTTGTTTTGACTGATCATTTGTTTGTAAGGTACTTCCAGATAAATAATGTTCACTTTGGCCTTATAACTCACAAACAGATCAATCCAAACTTCACGAATAGAGCGACTGATATTGGTCGCATTCAGTATAAAAGGCTGCTTTCGGCGCAGATATGATTTTGCAGTTTCTTTGGCCTGCTGAATCACAAAACCGGTGGCCTTTGTATCCGACGGTTTTATCTTCAATTCACGTCGGATGGCGTCCAAACTCAGCACTTCTGCCCCCTGAAAGTGTTTTTGCAGGTAGGTGTCTTTTCCGGTGCCGGGCAGGCCTGCCAACATCGTCACTTCATTGGTATAATCATCAAAAGGAAGATAGCTGACGTCTCTTTCCTCCTTGTGAATATATTCAAAACGAGCCAACGCCGACGGAAAAGTATAAGGATTGCTGAGACAATTCAGTTCATCGCAATACTGCCTGAAAAGCTCGACCCGATACATCATATCGTCTTTATCTTCACATATTCTCCCCTGCATATCTGCCTGTGCGAGTAGTCCCAACCGGTCAGTTTTTACCTCAAAACTGCTTTTGATAATGGCCTTTTGAGGGTCAGGCTTTTCAAATACCCAAACCGGCAGACCATGATGACGTATTAATTTTGTGATCTGTTCCCTGATTTCAAAAGGTGTATCGGTATTTTGATACAGCCAAGACCTCGCACTGAATTCTCCCTTTTTCGCATGGCCTTTTGATGTAATTCTTCCATCATTTTCCAAGACAGTGGTAGAGCGCTTTTCCATGTCGTGCATTAGCGCCGCAGCCCACAGTATTTCTTGAGATTCAGGGGATAGGTTCTGATAATCAGGTAGTTCATTCAGTGCATCCAATACCATTTGCGTATGGATGGCAACATCTCCTTCGGCATGGTGACGAACATCCTGCGGCGTATTTTTCATATCCCGCACCCAGCCAAACGCCTTTTCCAGTTGCGCCCACTCCTTATTATCGGTTAATTTCCACATGATGTTCACCTCCTTCCCATGTTAGACGGGCTCTTTTCCAGTTTTTGGTCCAGTGCTCATCGGTTTTGACGTGTCCTTTGCGGACGTATTTGCACACATTTTTAGCGAAGTTCTCAACGGAATATTCATCTGTATTTCGTGTGACAACGCCTTCCATCGAACACGGCTGTTGGGTGCCGATATCGAAAGAGTTAAACGTGCTTGGGCGCTTTGTCCATTGGAGCAAGGTTGCCTCAAAAATTTCTTTTGAAACAGGCATTTGCACCGTTTCTAAAACATGCACACAGGGGAAATCGAAGCAAGCCGCATAAAAAGCGGTTTCTTCCCATGACAGCCACACATCATGGTGACGAATGCTGAACACAAAAAAATGCGCCGGCAGGTTGCGGTATTCTATTGAGTGAACAGCGTAAAGATTCTCGCCAAACAGCTCCAGATCACCCAAATCGTGTTTGATCAATTGCCACCGTTGCCGCAATTGCGCCGTCCAAGGCGACGTAGTGGGGGCGGCGTGAGAGCGGGCAAAAACACCTGATTTGCTCAAACAATTATTTTCTCCGTCCATTTTTTCGGTATGGATCAACGACGGAATGGAGGAAAAAGACTGCCAATAATCGGAATATATTCGGTCGTCGCTTGCAGTCCCGGGCGAAAAAGGGAAGTGATACGTACGACCGTATTTTGTTGAAATAGCCATTGTAAACTTGGTTAAGTTACGGTAATAAAGTTACTGAACGCCTGAAAATCAGGCGCCGATTCGTATTGAATTATGCGTAACTTATTACATGACTATTCACTGATTGAAGTGTTACTGTGCGGCAAAGGTACGTGAATTTTCCTGCGTGTTAAAACCTTAAAATAAGTCGAATTACGCCGCTTGGGGTTTTTGCAATCGTGGATGTAAGTGAGGGATTTTAAAGGAATATTGTGTTTTTATTCTTAATATTGACCTGCTTCAGCTTACGACTAAACCAATATATTTCATCATCAGTTTGAGCTGTAATAAGTTGATTATGGAAAGTTATTTACCAATTTTAGAAGAATTAAAAAAAGAAATCAGACAAGCTCGACTTAGGGCTTCCATCTTAGTTAATAGGGAGCTGTTAGGAATCTATTATCAAATTGGAAAAACGATATTAGAACAACAAAAACAACAAAGATGGGGTAGCAAAATAATCGAGAGAATGTCTAATGACCTACGTTCGGAGTTTCCCGATATGCAAGGACTGTCGGCAAGAAATTTGAAGTATATGAGAAAGTTTGCGGATACTTATCCCAATTTTTCAATTGTGCAAGCGTCGCTTGCACAATTGACTTGGTATCATCATTTAACTCTTTTAGACAAGGTAAAAAACGAAGAAGAACGCATCTTTTACATACACGAAACTGCACAACAAGGATGGTCAAGAGATGTCATGGTCAATCAAATTGAATCAGGATATTGGCTAAGAAAAGGAAAAATAGCCTCAAATTTTGACCAAACACTTCCTGATTTTCAGTCAGATTTGGCAAAGCAGGCGTTTAAAGACCCCTATCGATTTGATTTTTTAGCTCTTGCTGACAACTATAAAGAGAAAGATTTAGAAAACGGATTGGTAAAACACATCACTACCTTTTTGCTCGAACTTGGAAAAGGTTTTGCCTATGTTGGAAAACAACACCTGATAGAAGTAGATAACCGCGAGTTTTTTATTGATTTACTTTTTTATCATCTTACGCTAAGATGCTACGTAGTTATAGAGCTGAAAGCCGTTGATTTTGAACCCGAATTTGTGGGCAAACTCAATTTTTATCTTTCAGCAGTAGATGACCAACTTCGCCACCCAACAGACCAACCAAGTATTGGTCTGCTGATTTGTCGCCACAAGAGTAAATTTATGGCAGAATACACCCTGCGTGATATTCAAAAGCCAATCGGTATCTCAGAATACAGTTTGACCGAAGCCTTACCCGAAAATCTCAAAAGCACTTTGCCAAGCATTGAAGAAATCGAAAATAATCTTTCCAATTCATAATGGCTTTTACTTCAAAATATTCCGAATGCCACCACTCGGATTTTTACAATCACCCGTAGAGCGCGGGATGAGGTGCAGGCTTGCATGAGGGAATTTTTGGCCGGCGCTTTTGCCGATGTTCATTCCCGTTGTGAAACCGTCGGGCTGAAAGTCGGCTTTGATGCGTTTCTGAACAAAGTTAGAGAGTTGTACCAAGTCTTTTTGTTCTTCAAACGTCAATTCAAAATAATCGGCAACGTGGCGTTTGGGAACGACCAATGTATGGCCTTTGGCAATAGGATAACCGTCCAAAACTGCGTAGCTCAGAGGAGTTTCTGCCAGTAAGTGTAATCTTGAGGCAGGTTTACAAAACGGGCACTTCGATTGATTATCAATAACTTGATTGATATGCTGGTACTCGTAAAACTCGGTATTTTCGTTCAAAAAAATAGAGGTATATGGTAATTTTACAAAACATTGATAGGTTGGCTTTCCGTGAATTTGATGCGTACGAAACCCATCTTTTTGAATATCGCGACGAACGGCAAAATATGCTTTGCCCGTTGGTTTAAGCAAACTTGAAATCTGCATTAAGACCTGATTTTGTTCTTCGGGAAAAAGTACATTTAATACATAAAAACAAAGAATGGTATCAAAGGTCTCGGAAGGGTATTGTGGAAAATAATGCGGGTCAAATCCCTGAACGTCAAAACCCTTCTGATGTAAAAAATCAATATCTTTACCGAATCCGCAGCCGAAATCCAGCACTTTCCCCTGAATAAGTTTACGCTCATGCAGGATACGCACGGGCAATGATGGAGTGCTGCGTTCTTTAGCGGTTAGGTGCGTATTGGGGTTGTACAAATCACTCATTAATACTTATAAATTCGGCAGGTACGAAATCAGTTAGCCAAACACCGTTATTTGAAAGATAAAAATCAAATCCCCGTTGTGCCATTCCTTTAGCGTCTGCATTAAGAATGACGGGTTTGCCGTGCCTCATGCCTACTTTCCGGGCAGTAGTCATGTCTTGACTTAAATGAACGTGGTGGCGATTCATCTTTTTAATACCGTCTTTTAGTATTAAATCAACGTTTTTTTCGGCCGTTCCATGAAACAGAACAGTTGGTGGCATTTGCTTTTCATACCCTAAATCAACCTCAACGGAATGGCCTTGATTGGCCCTGATTTTTTCAAAATCATCACTAAAAGCAAATCGTTTCTTACTGTTTGTGTCAACTAAATGTTTGAGATCTTCCGGACTTATGCGATGGCCTTTCGCTTTCATTTTATCCAATAGGTCTGTAATGGAAGCCCAACCGTTTGCATCCAACTTAAGCCCGATTAAGGCAGGGTTGTGTCTTAAAACTAGACTCAAGAACTTACTTATTTTTACTTCATCTTCCATTTCTTTGTTACTTTATCAAACACATTTGGGTACGAAAACCCCAAGTTTTGAGCCGTTTGCAGTTGGGGTACAATTTGTTTTGTTAAGACGTCTCGAAAGGTCTCAAGTGACATTTCATTTAAACTTTCGTGAAAAATGCGGTTGTAATCCTCTAAAATCCTTATGTTTCCTTTCTTTAAATAAAACTGCACAGCATCGTATTGAATTTTCAAAAAGCTTTCAAAATACATTTCAAACGAGGGTAATCCATCGCTTTTACCCGAATTGATATTCTTTGGCGTGGGAATAATATTCCAAAGTTGGTCATGAACAACGTAAGACCAAGGTAAAAAATGATCTAAGCTCAGGTTTTCTTCTGTAATTGTTTGTTGCGAATAAATACACGTTACATCCGAATTTTCAGCTAAATATCCTTTCCAAAAACGATTGGCTAATTTCAAATCACGCGCCGTTGGTTTTTGAAGTTTTTCCGAAAGCCCAATCACATTTGGGTTATTCTTCTGTACAAACTTAACCAAATGCCAAAAAATAAAACCGCGTAAAATTCCCTGATGTTTTTGCAGATACTCTACCCAAACGCTGTTCAACTCAATAGAATCTCCTACAAAACGATACATAATACGATGTGACTGATTTTCAAATAATTCACCACAAATTCGGATAATAGCCGCATTTACATTTTGGTCTAAAATGCCTTTTGTTTCCAACTCAATGAAAGGGCGTACAAATCGAAACGGAACCC
This sequence comes from Runella sp., assembly GCF_965279615.1. Taxonomy (NCBI): domain Bacteria; kingdom Pseudomonadati; phylum Bacteroidota; class Cytophagia; order Cytophagales; family Spirosomataceae; genus Runella; species Runella sp. The sequence goes on from NZ_OZ257252.1 coordinate 5,415,862, forward strand.
ACCGATATAGTTTTTTCGTTTCCTGAGTAAGTTCTGTTAGGTCTGTTTCTGTAAAATTTTTCTTAATTTGTTCAAAGAGGCTTGATGAATTAGGGCGATTATCAACCGTCATTTTTGAAGAAACAAATTTAGCTACCTTCTTAAATCCATCCTGCGAACCAAACGATAATTTGAAGTAATCCAAAGGATACCAGACATTTGCCAACATTCTTAGGGCAATGTCTTTTTGTGAGATAAACCTTTCACCATTGTCGCGCAGGCTATCCAGAATGGAGAGGAACCAATAAAATTTATAGGAATTGGTGGTAACCCGAAAAACTGTGGAAAGTTTGGCAATATCTAAGTTGTCGTATTCGGGGAGTTGCATGTTTTTGTCGTTCAAGGGCAAGCGAACATACATACTTTCCGGCAAATTATGAACTTACCCATTTTGAACCTTAGGGTAAAAATAAAAAAATCCCCGTCGGCAGAACCAACGGGGATTTTTATCTCTAACAGCCATAAAAACGAATACGATTAATGTTGTAACCATAATCTGGTAATAGATACGCCGGTCTTTTGGCAGCCGTTGCAATAGAGACACATTAATTTTTTTTAATTTCCAACTTAACCTCTCCCAAAAGCCCGGAAGGCATCGGCGGCCACTTGGAAGCATTAAAAGGTTTGTATTGAATATCTACCATATTGATTTCCTGAAACTTCTTCCATTCAGGTTGTTGCGTGTCGCGGAGGCGCATGTAATTGGCTGAAAGATTGGTCACTTCAATGGTGATTTGATTTTGTTTGAGTTTGAGCGTATTGGCAGGAATGTCCAACCGAAAAGGCAAACTCCAGGCCGTACCGATCTTTTTGCCGTTGATTATTACATCAGCCACTTCGCGAACATCGCCCAAATCGAGTGTTATGCTTTGGCTTGGAATAAAACCATTGGGTAGATCAAATGTTAACGAGTAGCGCGCTGTGCCGGAAAAATAGCCGGCAGAGTCGGAAAGCGATGTCCATGAGCCAAGTTGCGTAAGTGAGACCGATTTGGGTAAATAGGGTTTTCCTTCCATAAATTCCAATTTCCAGTTGCCTTGAAGCGGGGCGGTTTTAACGTCGGCGAGGACTGAGCGTCTGCCGTTCAAAACCTCGCCGACGTTTGCTTGGTCAGCATTCGGATCAAGCCGTAAAAAACAGGATTCGCCCGAACGCAAGGTTAAATATACTTGTGTTTTGCCACCCTCAATTTTGGTAGGTAAGACCGTAGTTTTATCGGTCATTGGCTGATAAAGAATGACCGTTTTGGCGGAAGTAGATAATGTGATCCAGCCTTCGCTGAATTTTTGATCCTGGTTGGCAATGAAATAGACCACTTTACCGTCCTGCACTTTACGAATGTACTTCAGACCTTCTTTGGCCCATGTTTCCTGACGTAGATTGGCAGAAGTCAGCAACATTTCCAGACCTTGGGGTTTCAAACTTTCCAAGTGTTTAAGACTTGGAAAGTTTTGGTTGTCGGACCACGTCTGAAGCATTTTTTGGAAAGCCGCATTGCGTTCTTCCTGTTGATAGAATCCTGTCGGTTGTTTGGGCAAACGTTCCATAAATACCACTTTGACGCCCATTTTTGTCAACTCATTCAGTCGGGCAAGCGTTGTTTCAGGCAAATAGGTGGTGGCAGGAATAAGCAGGGTTTTATATTTCCCCGCACCGTCGGGCTTGAAGTGTTGAAGTTGATTGTCGGATATAAAGTCAAAGGCGAAGCCATTGTTCCAAAGCCATTCCCCCAATTGGCCAAAAGGCAGTTTCAGCAGCCATTTATCTACGTGATGAACTTCCAACAAATGGATACCTCCGCCTGCGCGGGTGGAAGTTGCCCACAGATCGTGAATCGGAAAATACACCAATAGATCATTGTCGGGTTGGCTGCTTTGCAGAATTGTTTGACAACGTTCAACGTATTTGTTCAACAATGGGTAATGTTTCCAGAAATGGGAATTCATGCCGTAGTTGGTGGAAGCATAAAACAGCCATCCGGGATAATCGGCATTTTTGGGAGAATAGGTGGTGCCGTGATAAAAAATATGGTTGATCCCTGCCGTAAAAAGTTCGTCTATTTGGGGTTTGATCTGTGAAAGCGACACTTTAAAATGATTGGCAAGCCAAGTGGTGGTTTCGGAACTGACGAGCTTTTTGCCCGTCAGATGCGCCGCCGAACTTGCAAATTTCATCGCCAGTGGATTGGGCGTGCCATAGCGATCTACTTCGTACTGATCGTCGACGCGCAGTCCTTTGATGGGAAAGCGACTGCTGCCAAAGGATTCGGTTTCGGGAATATCGGCCAATTCGTACAGGTCCAACAAATTTCCCGGTGAGCCGTGGGCTTGATAACGGCTTACAAACCCTTTTTGCCGCGACCAGTCGGTCCATTTTTTTGCATAGTTTTCATGCAGCAGTTCAGCCAATGTTTGGTGGTAATCAATTTTCACCAACGCCGTAGTTGTATCCATAAACGCCGCCCACTGACTTTGCAGATCGTAGCCGCGTCGTTTTTTAAACTCGTTCAAAAAATCATCCGTCCAGTTGGCACCGTATACTTCGTATGAGTCGTTGTACATAGCACGCGGGAGGTCTTTAATGGTGGCAAATGCCGAATCAAAGCGCTGTACATAGTGAGGAACGGCAGTGGCCGAAAATGGGTCCAATACCAATCCTTCTCCGCCTGGTGCGGCGCGTTTTACGGCTTGTTTGGTCAGTACGCTTTGTAATTGTCCATTGGTGAACTGCCATTTTTTAGCAGCCACTTCGGGTGACACATTAGGGCCGCCGAAGGGCCAACCCGTTCCTGTGGTCATGTCAACGCCTAATCCCAGTCGCTTCCCTTCGCGAACAGTATGCTCCAAAATTTGCATCCACTGCGGACTCAGGTACGGAATGGCTTGTTTTTCAAGACCTTTGACGCCATAAATCGGAATAATGTGAACGCCCCCAAGCCCGGCCTTGGCAAAGTGTTCAAGTTGCCACGTAATATCATTTTCGGTAACGGTGCTGCCCATCCACCACCAGTAGGTCCAAGGTTTAGCGGCGTTTGGAAAGACCTGTGATGAAATCTGTGTTGGAACGGGCTGTGAAGACACAGCCCGTGGATTTGAATTCGTTTGGGCAATGACCGATTGCTTAGCCATGAAGGCAAGCAAAACAATGATGGAAAATAGTCTCACTTTGTTTTGGGTTGATGCATCATTAAGTTTTCAATGAGTTGGGCTACCTCTGCGGCGGGCATTTTCTCGGTCAGGTACTCAAACCGTTCGCCGGGAATCAAAATATTGGTGCCGTCGTCAGTAATTTCAAAGTTAAGTTTACGACTCGAAAAATAAGGTTCTACGCCCCTAATTGCTACCAAAACCGCCGTTTGGTCCCAACTCATGCGGCCTTTGGTGTTTTTGTCGGCGGTCAATGCGATTTGATACGCATCTTTGACAGGACTGTTTTGGATGGAGGCGCTGCTTATAAGTCGAATACCCGTGTGAATCTTTTCGCCGATCTCAAAACCACTCAGCAAGATAGGTGTATTCCAGTCAGCAAATACTTTTTGGGAAGATTTGGCGTCTACGTGTACATTGTATTCATGAAAACGGTCTTTCCCTGCCGGCAATCCGGCGGCCATGGAAACCAAATTTTTAACCTTCTTTTTGATAAGTTCTTTGCCCGTCAACTTAGAAAACTCGTCGGGTTTGGAATCCAGCAATTGCGCTAAATTGGTGAAAAATCCTACCGTAATAATGGTCACAGAACGGTCGGGTTGTTTGGCCAACAATTGACGGTAAAGCTTAACGGCATCCATAGCTTCTGCGTTGGACTTTAGAGCATGTGGGTATTTTTCCACAATGCCCTGTGCCCATTTTTGTTGACAATCTTTGTTTGGAAACTCCGTCTTTGTGATTCCTACGGGAATAGAAGGGCGGCCAAAATAAGTATTCAATACACTGATGGTAGGAACTGTTGTATGAAAAACATTGCAGGAAACCATGCCCAGAATCTCGGCTTCGCCTTGGTCGGCAAAAGCGTGTAACAGTGCCATCGCTCCTACATCGTCGTAATCGCCCGCGATGTCAGTGTCAAAAATAATGGGAACAGCCGTCTTTTTTTGGGCAAAACAAGAAACGTTCAATAAGAACAATAATACAATAAAGAGCCGATTCATAGCAGAAGCATTTTATTAAGTATAAATGCTTTTTTGTCAAGCTATCTACCTGTCATTTTACAGGAAATGTTCATTATGAACACATAAGCAAATTCAGACTGATTCCAAATTTTAGGAGAAGGATCGACTGAGCGAACAATTTTGAATACTTGGTTGTAGTATTGTACTATAAAACAAACGAATTATAACCTCGCAGATACTAATATGAAAGATTTAATCCGCCTTCGCACCTCTTTAAAAGAAGAGTTGCAATTTGCCCTCAATGCTCAAGTGAAAATGGAAGCAGAGTCATCTTCAAAATACTTAGCGATGGCAGCATGGTGCGATCGTAACGGCTTTTCAAACAGTGCTGATTTTTTCTTTGTGCAAGCTGAAGAAGAACGCGGCCATATGCTCAAAATATTCAAATACATCAGCGACATGGGTGGCGTGGCCATTACGCCCGATGTAACCAACATTCCACAAGAGTATCCGACTTTCCGCAGTGTGTTCGAAACGGCATTGGAGCAGGAAATTGCGGTCTCTCAATCCATCAACCGCATTGTCGGTATCAGTCGTCGCAATGATGATTATGCTACTGAAAACTTCATTCAATGGTTTGTAAAAGAGCAAATCGAAGAAGAATACATTGCCCGCCGTCAGGTTGAATTGTTTGATGTTATCGGAGAAGAAGGCATTGGACGTTTTACCATTGATCAGGAAATCCCCAAAGTAACGTATCCGGGAGCCGCTGCCGAAGCAGAGTAGAATCACAGTTTTTGTCATTCCGAAGGAATCTATAACTAATAAAAGCGCGTCGCAAATTTTTGCGACGCGCTTTTATTTTTGTCTTTATGTAAAAAATTCTTGCTTTAATGTAAGGTTTATTTTACATTTGAATCGAAATACAATTTCTAACAACTACCTATTAACAGCTATGTACACTAAATTGCTTTTACCCAACCGCTACAAACGCCTTGGTTGGATCATCTTCATCCCCTGTTTAATTCTCACTATTTTGAGCATTCTTCAAGTCAGTCCTGCGCTCAGCTTTTTTGATTCCGAACACATCCTTTCCAAGTGGACCACGTTGGTGGTTTCGGAGCAAAGTTCATTGGCTAAAGCACTTGATGGGCAGTCCAATGACCTTGCGGGTGAAATTTTAATGACACTCACCGCGCTTGGGTTCTTTTTTGTGGCCTTTTCCCGCGAGCGTACCGACGACGAATGGATCATGCGCATTCGTCTTGAATCATTATTATGGGCTTTTTATGTACATCTTGCCGGTTTTATAGTAGCCGTTTGGCTGTCGTATAGTTTGGCTTTCTACGTCTTTTTGTCGTGGAATATGCTTACGGCTCCGTTGGTCTTTTTAGCCCGCTTTCATTGGATCGTTTACGTGAAACCCTATTTGGAAGAAAGGAGAGCAGCCGCATGAAAAATATCATTCACGTAGAACGTGCCATCCGACGTATTACGCAGGCCGAATTGGCCGCAGCGGTAGGCGTATCGCGCCAAACTATCAACGCCCTTGAAGCTTCAAAGTATGTACCTTCGGTCGTATTGGCCATGAAGATTGCCAACTATTTTGAAAAACCCGTGGAAGCGATATTCGAGTTGGGAGAAGAAGATTAGCAGTAATATATAACGGTCTGACGGTTCAAAACCGTCAGACCGACCCAATAGCCCGTATAGTTCTTCATACTATTATTTTATACCTACACGGTGGTCAGGAATATAGAATGACCTTTATGAAATTAGTACTTCAGGATTGAATTTTGTATTTTGCCTTTCAATCTTAAATGGAGGTCAATGAAAAAGCTGTTACCGGTAGTGTTAATGATAACAATTTTGCTTTCCTGCAAAGAAGAAGCCCCCACTCCCGACCAAACGGAGTTGTTGACCAACAAAACGTGGAAATGGGTGGGCGGTTCCATTTCACCTGCGTATGATATTTTTGGAATTGGGATTCTTATCGGTGACGATTATTTCAGCAGGTCTCCCCCATGTTGGCAGGACGACCACTGGATTTTTACCGCCGCCAATAAATTCTCGCATGAAGAAGGAGCTACTAAATGCAATATAGCTGATCCTCAAATCTATACACAAGGTTCTTGGGCGTTTGAGCCCGGAGAAACGACCATTAAAATCACCGAAGAAGGAAAACCCGCCTTTATTTGGACAATAAATGAGCTAACGTCTACTTCCCTGAAAGTAACCGAAATGTACCAGGAGAAAGGTAAAACGTATACATTTCAATACTCATTCAGTCATTGATCTTTCTTAAAAAGGATTTTCAAGGGCTACATCCTGCCATATACCACCCAATAAAATCCGTACTTCGCGATAACCTGCCGCCAGGGCTGTTTGAAAAGCAAGCGGAAACGAAGCCGTGATTTCTTCGGGTCGATGGCTGTCAGAATTGATACAGATCGGGATGTTCAATTCGTGCATGCGTTTAATGATCCACGAGGAAGGATATAAATCCAAATCACGTTTGTAATTGCCCCGTGTATTGATTTCTGTAATAATTCCTGCTTTGGCAATGGCCTGAAGTGTCTGTTCCACTTCTTCGACGTACCAAGGTTCTGATTCATCAAACAAATGACGGGCTGCATTGTGCATTTTGATTTTATCTAAATGCCCCATTATCTGTGGTGGATCGGTGTCCACCATTTGTCGAATAATACCGTAATACTTTTGGATAACTGCCCGAATATCTCCGCTGTAAAGCGTATCCAAACATTCCAGAAACTCTACCGAGCTACCGTCAATTTCCCACGGTTGCCCAAATTGATTGAGTTCAACATAGTGCACTGACCCAACGCAATAGTCAAGCATAGGAAAAGATTTTGGCCCTAATGTTTCGGGTAGAAAATCCACTTCCATACCCACGTAAAGCTCAATTTGCCCCGCGTATTTAACTTTTAAAGCATTTGTTTCCGCCAGATAATCGGTCATCCGTTCCGCTTTCATACTCCATTTGTTTTCAAACGGAACGGGACAATGCGACGAAAATCCAAAGGCGCGCAGCCCTTGAGCCAGCGCGCCTTGTACTTGTTCTTCCGGAGAGCCTTTGCCATCGCAATAATGGCTGTGGCTGTGATAGTTAGTGAGCATCACGGCTTCAATATTTCTTGTAATGCTTTGAGATTTTTACGTTCATAAAACCCTGCTCTGATTGGCATTTTAAAACCTTTAATAACTTTACTTTCAATGTAACCATCGGTTGATTTCACAGCAAGTTCGTAGCGTTTATTCTTCAGCAAGTATTGTTCGATCGTCTTGTGCGTTGGGTCTACGATCCAGTATTCTTTGATGCCATGTGCTTCATAATCTTCAAATTTTACGCCACGGTCGTATTTTTCAGTTTTGCGTGACAAAATTTCAATGATAAAATCGGGTGCCGGAAAAAGCATTTGCTCTTCATTAAATTGCGCATCTCGATTGGTCGTAAAAAAACACAGGTCAGGCTCAAAACTATTGCGTGTGAGTTCGATCATGAGTTTTTCTACATAAATACGCCCTAACCCATTAATTCTAACATATACACTTAGCAATGTTTGTAGAAAATCAAGAGCACTACTATGCTTGCGCTTTACAGGAGAATGAAAAACTGGCTGGCCATTGATGAATTCTGCTTTATCATTTTCCGAAATTTGTTCATAAAATGCCCGTCGGTCAGCTTGTTCTTTTTCCCAAAGGCTATTGAGCTCCTGCAAAATTTGCGGCAGATGAGGGGAGCGAAAAATTTGGTCTACCAAAGTCATGCGCTTAGACGTTTTTCGTAAAATTACTACCTTTTTACACCTGCGGCAATATCTGCAATGCTTTTTCCAAACGAAGAATCACTTCGTCTTTGCCCAAAATCTCCATGGTAAGCATCAGGTCCGGACCGTGACCTGCACCCGTTACGGCAAGGCGAAGGGCTTGCATTACCTTTCCCATTTTGACACCCACACGCTCAGCCGCCGCCGCCCATACCGCTTTGGCCGAATCGGCTAAGAAATCACCTTCGTATACTTTTAAGTCATCTACGTACGCAGTAATGGCTTTTATGGCATCAGCATTCCATTTGCCCGTAACGATGGCTTCTTCGTACGTCGTTGGGGCTTCAAAAAGGAAAGCCGCTTCACTCAATATCTCCTGAGAAAAAGTTACGCGGTCTTTCATCAGGTGGCAGATTTTGAGCAATTTTTGGCGTTCGATGCCGGAGGTTTGGCTTTGGACCAAATCGGCCAATTCTTCATCAGACTTTGCTTTCAAATACTGCTGATTGAACCATTTGGCTTTGGTAATATCAAAACGCGCCCCGGCTTTGTGGATACGTTCCAACGAAAATGCTTCGATGAGTTCATCCATGGTGAATAACTCCTGCTCTGTGCCGGGATTCCAGCCCAAAAAGGCCAAAAAATTGACAAGGGTTTCCTGCAAATAGCCATCTTCACGAAAGCCACGGGCAATGGTTCCCGTAGTAGGGTCTTGCCATTGTAACGGAAATATCGGAAAACCACCCAAGTCGGCATCGCGCTTCGAAAGTTTACCGTTCCCTTCCGGTTTGAGCAGTAAAGGCAAATGCGCAAATTGCGGTGCCGTCCACCCAAAATATTGGTACATCAACACGTGCAAAGGTGCCGAAGGAAGCCACTCTTCCCCACGAATCACGTGCGTAATTCCCATCAAATGGTCGTCTACAATATTTGCCAAATGATACGTGGGCATTCCGTCAGATTTGAGTAACACCTTATCATCCAAGGTAGAAGCATGTACTGCCACCCAATCCCGAATGATGTCTTTAAAACGAATGTCCTGTTTCGGATCAATTTTGATACGAACCACGTATGGGTCGTCATTGGCAATGCGTTGTTGAACTTCATCGGCAGAAAGTGTCAATGAATTGTTCATTTGCAAGCGCGTAATGGCATTGTACTGAGCGGCATCGGCACCGGCTTCTTCGAGACGTTTGCGCATGGCTTCGATCTCGTCAGCAGTATCAAAAGCATAATAGGCTTTATCGGCAGCGATCAATTGCTCGGCATATTCACGATAGATATCTTTCCGTTCTGACTGGCGATACGGTGCGTGAGGGCCGCCAACGCCCTGACCTTCGTCGATTTCAATACCAATCCATTGAAGGGCTTCCAAGATATAGTTTTCAGCACCGGGTACGTAGCGATTTTGGTCGGTATCTTCAATGCGGAGCAGCATTTTTCCACCGTTTTTACGGGCAAACAAATAGTTATACAACGCCGTGCGGACACCGCCAATGTGGAGCGGACCCGTAGGGCTGGGAGCAAAACGAACTCTTACGGACATGATAAACGAGATTGGTTGTTGATTAAAGGTTATCCTTACCAAGTCTTAAATGACCACTGAAGGCTAACTTTTAACTTTTTTGAGGGTGCAAAGTTACCACAAAAAGAGGTTCGATGGGGCAATTGTATACAACTTACTCAATAAGTTGCTATTTTTAAGTTCTAAACGCCAACCTTGTATTCCGATGAAACGGGCTCTTCGGTTCCTGTTCTTACTTTTGCTTGCAGGTTCATTCAAAACCGAGCAGCCTGATTATTATGGGGTTCCGCTTGAGCGCTTTGTTCAACTCCCCGAATTGAAGCATTTTGTGGATGCCCGCAAGCCCGATTACGAATTATTGGATGCGGCTATTTTTCATCTGACCAATCAAGCACGCAGTAAATTTGGCCTAAAACTCCTTCGATACGATCCGGGCCTTCATCAAACGGCGCAAGGCTATGCAACGGACATGATTCAAATGGGTTTTTATGGACATACTCACCCTTATAGCCCTTCGCTGGCCACCATAAGCGACCGAGTTAAAGTTCATACATGGGCTTTTCTGAGAAAAGGAGAAAACATCGGCCAATACCAAGTAATTGATACGACGCCCACGTATTGCTGCCGAAAAAAACGCGACGGAACGTTTGAATACATGGAGTGTGAAAGTAAAGCCGTTTTTTCTCCTTATACCTACGAAGGGTTTGCAGAATATGCCATTGGCGAATGGATGAAATCTCCCGGGCACCGCCGCAATGTGTTGGACTCAACTTATACTCATTTGGGCTGCTCTGCCCGAATTTCCAAAGATCCTTACGAGGCTTGCAGTGCGCCTTTTGGGCGTTTTGTCCAAAATTTTGGTGCGATCAAGCCGGAAGTAGTTAAATAACCGGGCAAAAAATCGCCTTTTTTTCGGTTATTTGCGGAAAAATCATTGCCAACCGCCATGTCTCTTCTTGATACGCTTGTACATGAATTTCAAAAAGAAGTTTTTTTGATCTCTACCGAAAAGTCAAAATTAGACATTGACGTGATTCATGAGTATCTCTCAAAACGCTCTTATTGGGCCGAAAATATTCCGCGTGACATTATAGAGCGTTCTATTCAAAATTCGCTTTGTTTTGGTATCTATCATAACAATAATCAAATAGGGTTTGCCAGGGTTGTAACGGATTTCGCTACGTTTGGTTATTTAGGGGACGTATTTATATTGGAAGAATATCGCGGACAAGGCCTGTCCAAGTGGTTGATGGATTGTATTTTCAATAAGATACCCGAATTGCAGGGCTTTCGAAGATGGTCGCTCGCTACAGCCGATGCACATGGATTGTATGAACAATTTGGCTTTACGGCACTTGCCCGTCCGGAACGAATGATGGAAAAGATTAATTTTACAAAATATTAAATGAAAGTGGGGCGTAGATAGTGAGAAACCGAAATAGTTTAAAAGTCGAAAATCAGTAATAGAACAATGCTTACGAAACGTATAATTCCCTGTTTGGATGTCAAAGACGGGCGCACGGTAAAAGGAGTCAATTTTGTCAATCTTCGCGATGCCGGGGATGCCGTAGAACTCGCCGCTGTATATGCTGAGCAGGGAGCTGACGAACTTGTGTTTTTGGATATTACCGCTACCGTTGAAGGGCGTGGAACGCTTCTGGAGTTGGTTCGTCGGGTGGCGCATACGATCAATATTCCGTTTACCGTAGGTGGAGGTATCTCTTCCAAAGCAGACGTTTCGGCGCTTCTGAATGCAGGAGCCGATAAGGTTTCCATCAACTCTGCCGCTGTTCGCAATCCGGACCTGATCAACGAATTGGCGTTGGAGTTTGGCAGTCAGTGTATTGTAGTGGCAATTGATACAAAACAGGTTAAAAGTTTAGAGTTGAAAGGTGAAAGTGAGCAAACTGATGATTATTCAGCTAAACAGCCACTTGACACTCTACACTCTGCACTCTATACTCATTTGGTGCATACCCACGGTGGGCGCAAACCCACTGAACTTCGCACACTTGAATGGGCCAAAGAAGTGGAAGAGCGCGGAGCAGGAGAAATTCTGTTGACTTCAATGGATACCGATGGTACTAAAAACGGATTTGCATTGGAATTAACGTCGGCCATTTCATCCGCTGCCAACATTCCGGTCATTGCATCGGGAGGAGCGGGCAATATGGAACATTTTTATGAAGTATTTACCACAGGTTACGCTGATGCCGGATTGGCGGCGAGTATTTTCCACTTTAAGGAAATAGAGATCCCTGCGTTGAAGCAATACCTTCATAATCAAGGTATACCGATGCGTATGTCGCGCTAACTTTGTTTGCGTTCAATAAATTCTTTGAAGCTTTTTCGGTAAGTATCACTGATCGGGATCCACATTTTCCCGATCTGGATCTTCTCTTTGTCGATGGTATCAATTGCCTCAAAGGAAACAATGTATGAATGATGCACACGAATAAAGTGATGGGGAGTAAGCAGTACTTCCAACGACTTCAATGTTTGCAGGGTCACTACCTTTTTATCTTTAGTATAGATGGTGACATAATCTTTGAGCCCTTCGATGTATAAAATTTCGCTGAGGCGGATCTTTACCAATTTAGTGCCGTCTTTGACAAAAATACACGATTGCGTTTGATCATTCGGGGCAGTTGCTTCCGGAATGGTTGAGGGTGGAAGCACCGAAAGCCGTTGAGTAGCTTTTTCGACCGATTTTAAAAAACGCTCCAGCGTAATGGGCTTCAACAGATAATCCAACACATCAAGCTCGTACCCTTCAATAGCGTATTCGGAGTAAGCGGTAGTAAGAACCACTAAAGGTTTTTTCGGCAATATTTTCAACAACGAAATTCCGGTAATTTCCGGCATTTGAATATCGGAGAAAAGAATATCAACCGAATTGTTACGCAAAAATTCCAGTGCAGTCAGTGGATTGGAAAACGATTTGACGAGTTGTAAATGGCTTACTTTCAGGATGTATTGCTCTAATAAGTTACGGGCCAGAGGTTCGTCTTCTACAACTACGCAGGTTAAGATCATGCCAGATTTAATTTTAATCTTATGCGGTAAAAATCGGCGGTTTCTTCGATTTTTAAATCAAAGTTGTCAGGGTAACTCAGCGCCAAACGCCTTTTAACGTTTTGTAAACCAATGCCTGATTTTTCTTCGCTTTTCAAAATGTTTTCGGGGAGTTTACTGTTCTCAACCGTATAAATGCACTCCGATCCTTTCAGCAAAATACGAATTTTGATCCAAGCCTCCGAAAAATTATTGCTTACTCCGTGTTTGAACGCATTTTCAAGAAAGCTGATAAAAATCAACGGCACGATCATGACATCACCCGTATAACCCTGCACGTCAAACTCAATTGATATGGGTTCATTGAGGCGCAGTTTTTCGAGGCTGATGTAGTTTTCCATGTACTCGATCTCTTTACTCAACGGCACTTTGGGGTGGTTGGAATCGTAGATCATGTATCGCATCATTTGCGATAATTTGGCAATGACTTCCGTTGTATTGGGAGAATTGGTAAATGCCAGATAATACAGATTGTTGAGTGTATTGAATAAAAAGTGAGGATTGATCTGGGCTTTCAGAAAACGAAGTTCTGAAGTAAGTTTCTCATTTTCAATCTCTTTCTTTTTGGCTTCCAACTCAAACCAACCTTCGGCAAACTTGAGCATTCCGACAAAGATCACAATGAACAACGTACTTAAGACAACATTGACGGTAAATTTATCTTCGTAGAAATAACAGATCATGCGAGTGTTGCCATCGATCAAATGCCGCTTTAAAAGAATAAACAACCGTATCAGCAGTGCAAATGGCAGCGAGAATTCCAGAATGTAACGCGCAAGGCTTTTGTGTTTGAGGAAACGGGGTAAAAAGAAAAAATAATTGAGATACACTACCAATGCCATAAAAATTACTTCAAACGAGGTATTCTTAAAAGCATCCCAAAATGTAACTTCCTGACCTCTGATGGGGAAACGTATCTGATAAAAGAAAAAAGAAAAATAAACGCACCAAAAGGAAAGGTGTAGAATTAAAATACGGTATCGTTTAATGAATACTTGCATGATAGCAGGTGGGAGCAAGACGTATATAACATTGCGCAAAGAGGGATAAATTTCGATAAAAGAATCTATTTGCACTAATGTTTTTAGCGTTGCCAAAGAAGTATATGGATTTTTTCTACATCTTCGTTACTTTTATCGATGACCCGGATAGATTACCCTATGACTCCGATTGGCCGAAAAACAGACGGGTTGGCAGAGTAGAGGCAACTAATGGTCGAAAATTTACGTAGAGGTAAAAAAAATATTTTTGATTTGTGTGAATTAAACTTTCATTAAACCATTACCAACAAAACAAAATGAAAAAAATCACTTTAGCAGCAGCCGCTCTTTTAGTCTCATTTGCCACGTTTGCTCAACAGAAATGGGCTGTCGACAAAGCACACTCGAAGCTCGGTTTTACCGTAACTCACTTGTTAATGTCGGAAGTAGACGGCAATTTCAAAACGTTCGATGCCACCATTACTTCTTCAAAAGAAGATTTTTCTGATGCTGTTTTTGAAGTAACGGCAGATGTTACCAGCCTGAACACGGATAACGAGATGCGTGATAAAGATTTGAAAGGTGAGAAAAATTTTGATGCTGAAAAACATCCGAAGTTCACTTTCAAGAGCACTTCTATTTCAAAAGTAGCAGATAAGAAATACAAATTAATGGGTGACTTGACGCTTAAAGGCGTAACAAAACCGGTTTCACTTGACCTTGCGTTGACAGGAACAGGGATGAATGGACGTACAAAAAAACCAAAAGTAGGTTTTAAAGTTACAGGAACTATCAAACGTGCTGATTTTGGCGTTGGAGCCATGCCGGCAGCCGTTGTGGGTGAAGATGTAGAACTTCGTGCCGTTGGTGAGTTTGAACAATTGTAACAAATACTGTTTGCATTATAAAAGCGTCTGACGATTCAAGACCGTCAGACGCTTTTGTTTTTAAATAAAATTACTGAGTAATCCCTTGTTTTTCACACGAATACCTTTTTCTGTCATTTCTACGGTACAGCAATCGTACAATGGATCGTGGTCAAAAAACAAAAGGTAATTATGCTCCAATGCTTCTTTGAGCAGTGCCTCCTTTTCTTTCATGGTTTCGAGCGGCCGCACATCATAGCCCATTACGTAAGGCAGCGGCAAATGCGCGTGTGAAGGAATGGTATCGGCCATAAAAACCACTGTTTGGCCTTTATAAGCTACTTTAACCATCGTCATTTTCTCGGTGTGACCGTCGACATAAATGGGTTGTACGTTTGTTCCGAACGGATTCTCGGTTTTATCCGAAAAATATAAGTGTCCTGCTTCCTGAACAGGCAGTATATTTTCTTTGAAGAACGTTGCTTTTTCGCGGGCATTAGGAAAAGTAGCCGTTTGCCAATGCTCCGAATGTGTCCAATACTTAGCATTGGGAAACGTCAGTTCGTAGCCTGTGCGGCTTGCATTCCACTTTACGCCGCCGCCGCAGTGGTCAAAGTGCAGATGCGAAAAAATAACATCAGTGATTTCGTGCGCACCAAAGCCCGCCTTTTCAATGGATTTGACCAGATCACCCTCGCCGTGACGGTAATAAAACGCCTGCCATTTTGGGTCTTGCTTATCGCCCATGCCGGTATCGACGAGCATCAGTCGATTACCATCTTCGATCAGCAGGCAGCGCATATCCCAACTGCAAAGGTTATTTTCGTCGGCAGGAATGAGCCGATTCCATAATGTTTTAGGGACAACACCAAACATTGCGCCTCCATCGAGTTTGAAATGCCCTGCATCAATGACGTGTAATTGCATAACCGGAAAGTGAAAAAGTAAGAGAATCTTCAATCCGGTTCAAAGCAACTAAATTCTTTTGAGAATCGTTATCTTTACTCAAAAATTACATAATCATGACCGTAGTTATCAATGATTGGCGAGGCGAAGGTCCGGAACCGTTAGAGCTGGCATACGAGATGGACGACAATGCTTTTTATGAGTTTTGTCGCCGAAATCCTCATTTACGCTTTGAACGAAACCCCGACCGAACAATCATTATCATGCCCAATACCGGAGGAAAAACAGGTATCCGTAATACAAAAATTTTATCAAAATTATATAGTTGGTCGGAAGGGTTTGGAGGCGTTGTGTTTGATTCTTCTACCGCTTTTAAATTACCTAATTTTGCAACCAGATCTCCTGATGCTGCCTGGATCAGTGATGTGCGTTGGAATGCTTTGTCCGAGGAAGAGCAGGAACGATTTCCTCCTATTGCACCGGATTTTGTGATAGAATTGATGTCGGTGAGTGATAACCTGAAAAAAGCACAGGAAAAAATGCTTGAGTATATCGAAAACGGAGTGCAATTGGCTTGGTTGATACAACCTGCCACTCAGACAGTTTTTATTTACCGAGCCGATGGTACAATCAGTAAAATAACTGATTTTTCTGAAAAACTCTCAGGCGAAAATGTAGCGCCGGGATTTGAATTTTCTCTTCAACTACTCTTAAAATGACCAACGACTCCAGAAAGATCCTCATTGTAGAAGACGATTCACGTATTGCCCAAAATATCAGTAAAGGCCTTCGGGAAAAAGGTTTTGAGACAGAAATAGCGTATGATGGACTCATTGGCAATAAGATCGCTGCTGCCAATCATTTCGATTTGGTCATCTTAGACATCAATTTGCCCTCCATGAACGGCTACGAGGTATGTAAACTCATCCGCCAGCGCGACCCTAATGTACCCATTTTGATGCTTACCGCCCTTGGCGAACCTGACGACAAGATCGAAGGATTTAACGTGGGGGCGGATGATTATATCGTCAAACCGTTTGATTTTCGGGAACTGTTGGCGCGGGTCAATGTTTTTCTGAAACGCTCGCAATTTGATGCAGAAAATACAGGCAGCAATATCCTCCGCGTGGCAGATCTTGAAATAAACACCGATACAAAGATCGTAGTAAGGGCGAATCATGCCATCGACCTGACCCCCAAAGAGCTGGCGCTTCTGGAATACCTGGTGCGTAATAAAGGACGCGTTGTGTCCAAAACCGACATTGCCGAAAAGGTTTGGGATATGAATTTTGACAGCGGCACTAACGTGGTGGAAGTGTATATTAATTTTTTACGTAAAAAAATAGACCGCGATTTTGATACCAAACTGATTCATACCAAATCAGGAATGGGATATGTATTAAAAGAAGATTCGTAAGGAATTGAAGAGAATGCCAATGGTCACTCATTCGTAACTTTTGTGTAATCACCTCTTTTGGGGGATTCGTTTTTCTTCTTTAACTGCTAAATTGCCACACTTTTAGCAACAAACCATTCGTTCTTCCCATGAAAACCAACGCATTATTCGCAGGCCTGCTCATCAGTAGTGTGGCTTTTGCACAAAACCCAAGTAGTATGAGTTCGAATCCTCTTTTACAGCCGTTCAATACTCCCCACCAAACGGCTCCGTATGACAAAATCAAGCCGGAGCATTTTTTGCCGGCGCTTAAAGAATCCATGGCCGAAGGCCGTAAGGAAATCGCTGCCATCACTGACAATCCCGCCAAACCTACGTTTGACAATACCATTCTTGCGCTTGAACAGGGGGGCGGAAATGTAGGGAAAGTGAGTGCTATTCTGTTTCACCTCAATGGAGCAGAAACCAACCCTGAAATCCAGAAGACCGTCCGGGAAGCTTCGCCAATGTTGACCGAATACGGCAACGATATTACACTTAACGATAAGCTTTTTGCCCGCGTGAAATCCGTTTGGGACCAACGCGACAAGCTTAAACTCGACACCGAAAGTGCAATGCTGCTGGAGAAAACCTATAAGAGCTTTTCTCGCAACGGTGCCAATCTCAACGATGCCGACAAAGAGAAGATGCGCGGTATCAACAAAGAATTGTCGCAGCTCTCTATCAAGTTTGCGGAAAATAATTTGGCGGAAACCAATGAATATGCACTCGTAATTACTGACGAAAAAGACTTGGCCGGCTTGCCTGATTTTGTAAAAGAAGGAGCAAAAGCGACGGCCAAGAAAATGAATAAAGAAGGTTGGGTATTTACATTACAGGCACCAAGTTACGGCCCGTTTATGCAATATTCCGAAAATCGTGACCTGCGCCAAAAACTCTTTTTGGCCTTTAATGCCCGTGGTTTTGGCGGTGGCAAAAATGATAACCAAGTCAATATTGCCCAAATCGTAAAACTTCGCTATGAAAAAGCCAAATTGCTGGGTTACGAAACATGGGCCGATTATATGTTGGAAGAACGTATGGCCAACAGTAAGCAGATAGTAGCTAATTTTCTCAGCGACGTAAAAAAATACGCTGAACCTGCCGCTGCCAAAGAATTGGCTGAATTGACCAATTATGCCAGAAAAAACGGTTTTACCGAAGAAAAACTGCAACGTTGGGATGTGTCGTATTACTCTGAAAAACTGAAAAAAGAGAAATACGCCATCAATGATGAATTGCTGAAGCCTTATTTCAAACTTGAGAACGTGTTGGACGGCATTTTTACGTTGACAAACAAATTATACGGCATTACATTTAAAGAGAATAAAGACATCACAGGTTGGAATCCGGAAGTAAAAACCTACGAAGTATTTGATAAAGACGGTAAGTTTTTGGCTGTTTGGTATGGAGATTATTTCCCGCGTCCCGGCAAACGTGCGGGTGCCTGGAACAACAGTATTCAGGATCAATGGATCGAGAATGGCAAAGAATATCGTCCGCATGTGGTCAATGTGTGTAATTTCACACGCCCAACCGATACCAAACCTTCGCTGTTGTCTTTTGGTGAAGTAACGACGCTTTTCCATGAGTTTGGGCACGCATTACATGCGATGTTGGCCAACGGCAAATACCAAACAACTTCCGGCACCAGCGTTGCGTGGGACTTTGTGGAGTTGCCCAGTCAGATCATGGAAAACTTTGCGGAAGAACCTGAAGTATTAAGAATCTTCGCAAAACATTATCAAACCGGTGAAGTGATTCCGCAGGAATACATCGACAAAATCCGGGCAAGCTCTAATTTTATGGCGGGTATCGGCAATATGCGTCAAGTAGGTCTGGGCATGATCGATATGGCGTGGCACAGTGCAGTTCCTAACGGCGAAACCGTAGCTCAAATCGAAGAAAAGGCCGATGTAGGTGCTAAATTATATCCCAAGACCGAAGGAACAAGCGTGAGCACGGCGTTCAGCCACATTTTTGCGGGAGGCTATTCTTCGGGCTATTACAGCTATAAATGGTCGGAAGTATTGGATGCAGATGCTTTTGAGTTGTTCAAAGAAAAAGGCATTTTCAACCAAGAAGTGGCGCAGTCTTTCCGTGATAATGTATTGTCAAAAGGCGGTAGCGAAAAACCGATGGTTCTTTACAAACGTTTCCGTGGTCGCGAACCTAAACCGGAAGCGATGCTGAAACGGGCAGGATTGATTTTATAATTGATGATAGAATGTATCAAAAAAGGCAGATTTTTAGAAAATCTGCCTTTTTTGTATCTTCACAACAAAAATGATCCAATGAGTACAGCAAGATCCCATAAGAGCCATTACACATTTGAAGAATATATCGCTCTGGAAAAAGCACAAGGAATTCGTTATGAATTTGATAATGGTGAAATTTATGCCATGGCAGGAGCAACCAAACGGCATAACACAATTGTGCAAAACATTACTTTTGCTTTACGTCCATTTGCGCGGAAAAATGGTTGCCAAACATTTTCAGAAAATGTTAAACAAAAATTACAGGACGGTGAGCGTTACGTATACCCGGATGTAATTTATACCTGCGATTCTGAAGATCTGGCGGATGATAGTGATGTTATTGTTTCATCCCCCTGCTTACTCATTGAAGTCTTATCTGATTCGACCGAAGACAGTGATAAAATGGAAAAAAGGCAGCATTATTTCAAACTGCCTTCTTTGCAATGTTATTTATTGGTAGCTCAGCAGTCTTGTATCATAGAAGTTTACCAAAGAGCCAATGATTTCTGGAAATTTCAGTCCCATACTGCATTAAATGCTCAGATATATCTTGAAGCGTTGGATGTCAGGCTGTCTGTTGCCGATATTTATGAAGGAGTTATGTTTTCGTAAAATTCATTTCACTGCCGAAAATCCAATCAATGGCGGATGCTTCATAAAGTCTTCCCAATAGTCAAATTTTTCGGGATGATGTTGTTCGGGATGCAGGAGTGGGCCTTCCCATTTGAAGCCTTTTAAACCTGCGTTGGTAAAAGCATCGGCGTAAGTTTGGGGATCAAAATAAAAATTATCAAAGCTGAATTCCGTTCCGTCGAGATTAAACAGACGGTATTTTACAAAATCGCCTTCCTTGCGTTGTTCCGTGGTTTCTTTGACGAAGCCGTACTTTTTGTAGTTGGCATAATGTTGCGACTCGTTGAGAGGATTGTCATTAAAGCCAATGAATCGCCCGCCGGGTTTGAGATGGTCATAAACTACTTTACAAAACTGCGTCAACTCTTCCGGCGATTGAGCATAGTTCAACAAATACATTCCAACCACAATATCGTACTCGCCGAGTGGCTTTAATTGAAGTACATCATGTACCAAATATTGGCATCCCAATGCTTCCTGCTTTTCGGATTCTTCGGCCAGATCAATCATTCGCGCCGACAAATCCACGCCCAAAATAGTGGCTGCGCCCTGCTTTTTAAGTTTGCGCGTGTAAATTCCTTCCCCACAAGCCAAGTCTAAAAGGTGCATGTCGGAAATGTCACCGGCCAATTGAAGAAGCGTATATTCTTCGATGTATTTTCGAAAATCAAGTTTTTTTGAGTCGCGGTATTCGTTGGCAATTTGATCGTAAGAATTGGAATCCATAACGGTTGATTTTGAATGAGTTAATCCAAAAAGCTTTCTCTCTCACTAAAACTACCCAATGGTTGCCGCAATTTTCTCAATTTCAGCCAAAAGCGCTCTTAGATCATCCTTTTGCGTGAGAGGATTCATCAACGATACGCGCAAATACAGCTTTTCGCGTAAGGTGGTTTGGACAATGTAAAACTTCCCTTCTTCCAATAATTGTTGCCGAATGGCAGCATTCAGCGAATTATACGTTTCGGGGTTTTGCCCGTTATCTATAAAACGAAAACATACGATATTACTTTCCGGAACAATAGCCAATTCAAAACGCGAATTTTCCCGCAGGATCCCCACAAAATCCTTTGCCAGATCGTGAAGCGTGTCTACATTTTCAGCAAAAATCTCCTCGCCATAGGTTTTCAAAATGGAATATATCTTGACGCTCATCATGAGTTTTGTGCACTCAAAGGTGCGTTTGCCGGAATTGAACCATTCCTGCGAACCTTGATTGGCCCACAAATACTGGGCTTTTTGATGAAAAGTTTTAAATGCATCGTCCCCATTGCGGAAAATCAAGGCCGTTGCTAAAGCGGGCGTCATAAGCATTTTGTGCCAGTCAATGACTACCGAATCGGCGCGGTCAATTCCCGTTACCAATGCTTTGTATTTTTCGGAAAAAACTACCGCGCCGCCGTGCGCTCCGTCGACGTGAAACCACAAATTATGTTGCGTGCAGAAATCGCCGATGGCCTTCAAGTCATCATACGAGCCTGTAGACGTAGAGCAGGCACTTCCGATGACTGCAATGACCGTTAAACCGTTGTTTTGTGCTTGTTGGTAATATTCTTCCAAAAGCTCAGTACGCATTTGAAAACGGTTGTTGGTCGGGATCTTAATAATACCTTCGCTGCCCATTCCCATGATTCGCGCCGCACGGTCGATGCAGTAATGGGCTTCTTCGGAAACCATCACCGCCAACCGCTTACTGTGGCCTTCTTCCCACACATCTGTGGGCGCTTTGGCGGCACGAGCGGCCAGTAAGGCAGTTAAGTTGGCCAACGTTCCTCCGGAAGTTAAAAAGCCCGAAGATTGGGGGGAGAATCCTATTTTTTTTGCCAATAAATCACTCAAAACTCGCTCAAGCGGATTAGAGACCAAGCCCATTTCATAGACCGCCATTCCATTATTGAGCATCCCCGTCAAAAGCCCCGCCAGTGCGGCAATAGGCAGCGGCGGTGATACTTGATGCCCCATGTAGCGCGGATGGTGCAGATGAGTGGATTGTTGAATCACATTCTCAAAAAACGTAAGCGGATCGCCTGTTCCCTGCTCGAAATCAGCCTGCCAAAAATCAAGATTATCCTCCGGCAAACGATATGGAATAACTGATTTCAAGGTTTGATGTTGGGCATTGGACAGATAATCAGCCAACACATCCACTAATTGATGTGCTTCCTGACGAAAATGCTCCGGCGAATAGGCTTGGGTGAGATTCATGGGGACTCTAAATAGTATGGTTTTAAGTACAAAACAAATGAGTATATTTGATACTGAAAAATACTTAATTTTTACTGATTAATGCTAATAAGTTATCAGTTATGGATATTCGTACCCTTAAAAACTACCTGCGACTTACTAAGAACCTGAACTATCGCAAAACGTCGGAAGAGGTGTTTATCGCTCAACCCGCATTGAGTAGGCAAATACAACAACTGGAGGAGACCATCGGAGCAATGTTGTTTGACCGAGATAAGCGCAATGTACGGCCAACGGCAGCAGGACTGTTTTTTCAGAAAGAGGTAGAAAGAATTGTTTTTCAGTGGGAAGAAGCCTGCCGCAAAACAGCCCAAATTCACCGTGGCGAGGCAGGGGAAGTGCGAATCGGACACGCGAGTTCGGCCATGCAGTCAATTTTACCGCAACTATTGCTCAGGTTTCGGCAACAAATGCCTGATCTTCACACAGTTTTGACCGAAACAGCCAATTTGTTTTTGATTGAAGATATCCTGAATCGCCGTCTTGATCTTGGCTTTGCTCCCAATATTTTGCCGCCGTCGGGCATTGAGCAACGTTCGGTATATCAGGAAAATTTTGTCCTTATTTTACCACAAAACCACACGGTTGATCCTGAAAATTTTACCGATTTATCGCTTTTGAAAGATGAAGATTTTATCATTCCCCCGCTTTGGTTGGGAATGGGTTATGTAGAAACAGTCCATCAAATTTGCCGCGATTATGGAGGCTTTATTCCCAAAATAATTCACGAATCGGCGTATTCTGCTTCTGTACTTCGATTGGTAGAGGCCGGAATTGGTATTTCTATCGAACCGAAATCGACACTTCGAGGCCAAAATCTTCAAATTAAATGGGCTGAACTCTCGCACATTACCCAAAAAGCGGATATGAAAATGCTGTGGCTGGCAGAAAGGACGGAGGAATTGCGCCCTATTCTTCAACTCGTTGAAAGCAGTATTCCCAATACGTTAGCATAGCCTAACCCTGTTTGACTAAAATCATTTTTTTGCATAATGGAAAGTTTTAATTTGATTTTACTAAACCTTCTACCATGAAACAGTTTAATTCAATAGCTGAAAAAGAAAACTATTATGCCAAGCGCCGCCGCCGAGGCCTGATCGTTGGGGCAGTTGGCATTGCCTTATTGGGCTTGGGATTTCTGATCCAATACGTTTTATATATGCAGGGCACTTCCTTCAATACGGTCATGTATACGCTTACAAGCATCGGAATCATGTTGGTTCTTTATGCCGGCGTAGAGATTTTTGGTTGGTGATCGTTGCCAATAACAGGTCTGAAAATTCACCGAAACCGATCAGTAATGCTGTTTTAACCGTTTTCGAAGCATTCGCTCTACGACCAGCAGGAACAAAATAGCATTCAATAGAAGGAGTACCTGTTGGATAATGGGCACATTGACATTTAGTTGTTTTAATAGCCCGGTTTCGGGCGCCGGAGATTGGTTTGCTCCCGTGATCAGCATACATGCGGCCGATATGATCGACACGATGGCAACGAATAGGAAAGGCATCCATTTTGTAAGCGCCGGGCGCAGTGAACGGGCCTGTGCCAATTCCCATTGGTGCATCACTTTGTTTTCAAAGGCCATTGATGGAACTTCTATGGATAATGCTCCTAAATCGTTGTGCATTTGTGACAGTTCAGTAAAGTACTCATGGTAAGAAGCATCCGCCTTCAACCAATAATGATGACGTTGCACCACTTCTTCATTAGCTGCGCCATCGAGTACATCAAACAGTTCGTCGTCACTAAGTCGTTGCATATCTTTCTAATACAAATTTTTGACTTCTTCTCCCAATTGCTTTCGTAAGGTTTCTGCCAGACGCTTGCGCGCCCGGTGCAATTTTACCTTGATGGTCTCCACCGAAATTTCCGTAATTTCCGCAATTTCTTCCAATGATTGTTCCTGTAAATAAAATAACGTGATCATTGTCACATCATCCGGCGAAAGTTGCGTCAGTGCCCGTTGGATATTTTTGACACGCTCTTTCTTATGCAGGTTTTGCGGGGCATCCATGACCGCGTACGGTAATGTGTGTATTTCGGTGATTGATTCTGTCGGTTTTTGTCGGCGCTTGGCACCTAACGCGGCGTTAAAAACGATCCGATAAAACCAAGTTGTAAATTTTGCCGTTTGATTAAATTCTTTCAATGCTCCAAACGCCTGCAAAAAAGCGTCCTGAGCGGCCTCCTCAGCCTCTTCGCGGTGATTGAGAATGCGATACGCCACCGTAAAAGCAAAATCCTTATGACGGTGCACCAAGTCGCGATAGGCAGACTTGTCGCCATTCAGGATTCGCTCAATGATCTGTATATCTTTTAGATTATCATTCACGGTGTATTGGATGCGAAAGAATCAAAATAGGTTACGGCTAAGTTCGGATTTTTTCGTGTAAAAATTTTTATCATCACACCGTAACCTTCCGCAATGCTTTTTCATCCTATGTTCAAAACATATCGTAAAAACTAAAAATCAACTACCATGAATCCACTCATAATTCCTCTTATCTCTGTCATTGCCGGATCAATAATGATTATTTTTCTCCGTTATTTTCAATATGTAGAGCGTATGGGCATGATTGAAAAAGGGCTCAACCCTTTTGATAGTCAATCATTAAAGCGCGGCCGCATCAGCCCCGATAATACACTCAGATTTGGGTTACTGTTGATAGGGGCGGGATTGGGTTTATTAATAGGAATAATCATAGAGCCTTTACTTAACAACGACAGTGATGGTATTCCGTTAGCGCTTATTATGATTTTCGGCGGAGCAGGGTTACTTCTTTCTTACCTTATTCAGATGAAAAATGATAAGAAATCCTGATAGCCGGTTGAAGGGCTATAACAAAAAGGGGTGGCTCATCACCAACCCTTTTATGTTATTTTACCCAGAAATGGGTTAGAAACAGGTAGTCTTGGTTTTCCCGTATATGTTTAGATTCTAATTTAGCCATTTCGGCAAAATAGATTATTCGCAAATTTTCTTCATCGCCCCATCCCCCATCGTCTGTAATCCAACTGTTAATCTGTCTGTGCCAAAAATCAAACGTTTCCTCAAATACATAACCAACTATTCCGTTCCTTGCAAGCGATTTTCCATTGTCATCTATTCCATGAGCATTGTTTTTAAACCTTTGAATACCCCCATAATTACCCAACACATATTCCTTTTCTCGCTCCTTTTGTCCTGTGGGTAATTTTTTAGCCTCAATACAATAAATCAACTCCATATCATTGTCAACAGTATTTAATTTCACACCAAAATCCACTCGCCTTTTATTACCTTTTTTTGCTTTTCTCTGGCTTTTTTCAATTTGAAACTCGAATGGGTATTCTATCTGCTCTAAATTAAACCTACGTTGGCGCTGTAAATAATTGTACAGTTTTTCACTTATATCTTCTTCACTTTCATCTTTTTGAATTTGTTTCTGTTTTGGAAACAAGGGGAGATATTGTTCCAAGAAAAATATCAATTTCTCTACATAACCTTCCGTGGAAGAATTACGAGTAACATTTTGGTAAGGAATTTCACCTGAATATGGAATATTTTCTATCATATAGGCTTAAAATCCGGCACGTTTAAGATCAGAGAATGTTTCATCGGCATCTCGTAACGCTACAGATTTAAGCCAATAACGAAGTTTATTTGGTTTTATCAGTATCAAAACGTCGTAGCCATCTTCATGTAAGTAGGCTTTTAATACCCGATTCATACGAACATGGCGTCGTTTTTTGTCATATATCATTCGTTCTAATTTCTCAATCGCATCATTGTCCCATGTATCTTTTTCATAAGGAAATAAAGGAGAATACTTGCCAAAATAAAACTTAGAAATGACCATTCCACCAACTTCTGCATACTTGGTCGTAAACCATTTATTATCTCCTTTTTGATAAATTGGGTTCAAAGTGTTGCAAAAAATAGCCCCAAATTCTTCCAACGCAGAATCCGAAACCTCTTCATTTAAAAGGGACAATTTACTGCTTTGGCCCGATTTAATAAAGTAATTTAAAACATCATCACGCACTATTTTTTCACTATTACTAAGCTCTAAATCAGTAGTATCCCCTGGGTAAGGCAAATTAAAAATATCACTTTTTAACAATGTAAAATTAGACCTTGTGATGCCTGACCTTCCGCTTGTGCTTATTAAAAAAAAACGATTTGTTTTACTATTTGACTTTAATATATTATAAATATTCAATAAATTTTCTCTGTCTTGTACGGGAGCATGAATACCAATAATTTCGTGTTTAAAACAGAGATATTCATCTGAAAAAAGCATAGGGATTTGCTCTTGTCCTAAATTTTCTTTTATTAACAGATGCGGAGGCAAAAAGATAGTTTTTTTTGAAAAACGAGGTTCTTCAAAAAGAGTAGCTTCTTCGATTTTTATTTTTAACTTATTTGTTTCGTTAAACGAACTTGTAATAATGGTTGGTTTTTCTGTTATCCATTCGGCTCTTTTTAACTTTCTTCCATTAGATTTAATAGTTTCAGTTGAGCCATTTTGATTAGCTATTATATATCCTTCTCCAAATTCCCAGCCTTCTTGTTCTCTTTTCTCTTCTAAGTATTCACCTAAAGAACGTAAGTTCTGAAGTCTATTTAGTAACCGCGATATTCGCCCGCCACCTAAGAGATTTGCTTTCCAAACGTGTGGGTTTTGAGTGGCAGCGGAATAGGATACATTATGAAAATCGTAGTGGTCAATCTCAAAAAATTGTCGCTGTTCAGCTACCAACGTCCTTTTTATAACTGCATGAAGAATAGAGTTTTTAAGAGTAGGTAAGTTATTGGATGCGATAGCCGCACAAACGGCTACATTAGCCGAGCCATGAAACAGTACTTCACTTAAATTAGTAAAATCAATAACAGTGCGCAGTTGGTAGGCTTTCAAAAAAGCATTCCGGTATTCGTAAGAATTGTTGTTATAAAGCCAGGCACCGGAAGGTAAAATGAGGCAGCAGTTCCGACCGGGTTTGCATAGCATAATAGCTTTATCCCAAAAAATAATGGCTAAGTTAGAGTCATGAATTGGATAAATCGGCTGAATAGTATATTCTTCTGCTAAAAATTGAGCGTACTGTTTGTTACTTCCTGTTCTTGGGTTAAAAGGAGGATTACCAATGACTAAATCAAAAGACTGCTTTGACGTTTTGTTGAAAAAATTAAAAAAATTGTCTTCAAGAATATTGGTCTCACTAAGATTATCAAAACGTAAATTATCCCAAATTTCCATTGGGGAAAGTTTATCGCACAAAGCAATACAGAGACTAAAAACAGTAATTAATGTAGCTTCCTGCTCAGTATCAACACCAAAAATATTATTCCGAATGATTGCTTTGACAACTTCTGCATCAGGATAAATAATCTGTCCCGTTTTTTTATAATGCACTATGGCGGCCCACTGAATCATTCGTTTTAGCGCACTTACCAGAAAAATTCCTGAACCACAAGAAGGGTCAAGCACTTTGAAACTGTGGTCTCGAAATAACTCTTCCGCTTTTTCAAGCGGCATGCATTCATCAATCAAAAAATTAACCAAGTAGGGTGGTGTATATACTACATCTTTCGGCTTAACTCCTTCTTTGCTTAAAAACGCTTCATAAATTCCGCTAATTAGCTCAATGGGAAGATGATTGAAGGAGTAAAGCTCCCATAGCACATATTGATTGCCGTCAATTTTTGCATCGAATATGGCGGCTACATATTCTAAGTTTGCATTTTTTAACTCTATCTTTTCATCATTGGTTAACTCAAATACTTTTCCGTTGAACTTACTTGACAGTTTCTCAAAAAACGGAACGCAAAGCCCTTTTCTTAGAATATCCGTAAACTCCTCAGCATCTTGAAACTGACCGTAAAAGTCTCGGTATATCTCAAGCAACTTTGTACCGTTATAATCTTGTTTTTCTTCTAAGTACTTTACCAAAACGCACATTATCAGCAACTTACTAATAGTTTTGTTGTTGGTAAGCTGAGTAATTTGTTTCTTTTTTTCTAAATATTTCTTAGCATTTAGAAGTCCTTCAAGCAATTTCTGGTAAGGCCCTTGTTTGTAATCTAAGAGCGATTCATCTTTTTCCCAAAATGTTCCGTTATCGAACAATCGAGCGGAATACTTTTCGTAGTAGTATTGTTCGATGGTATCTGATAATAACGAAATTCGCTCAACTAGAGGCAGTTCATCCCTTTTCCGTTTTTTTTCAGAACTTTTAACACAGGAGAAAATCTTAATTTGACTTCTTGTGATAACATAGAACAGAGGCACAACGCCACTGCTCCAAAGTTTACGATGAATATCGGTTAATTGCTCATCCGAAAAGTCCTCATCATAAATATAGATTTGAGGCATAGACATACCTCTTTCTTCAAACCGACGGAAATAAACGGCTTTGGCTTCAAATTGTGAGGCTTGATGTAATGCAAGGAGTTCGCTGTTATTAGCAGCATCTTCAAGGCGGTCAGTGAAGACGAGACCGCTCCCAACAGTCATATCAAAGCGCTCTAATATGTCTTTGATAAGCGTCAATTTTCTAGGCTGGTATTAGTTTTTTGCAAAACTACGTTTTTTGTTATAACAATTAAAAGTGCTTAGCCGCTTTTCTTTACTCAAACTCTCCTAAAACAGTAAAATGAAGGAGAGTTTGAGATTAATTCTAAAGATCCTCAATCCGAAACAAATGAAAGGGCAGAAAATAAGGGTCAATGGCAATATAGTTGTATTCACCTTTCCAGACGTATTTGGACCCGGTGATAAGGTCATGTACAATAAAATCTTCCCATCCTGCTTTTCCGATTTTTTGTAGCGGTATTTTTACCCAACCTGTTTGTGTGTTGTACCCATCTAAGTTAACGATACACAGAATACGGTTGCCGTTCGGGTGCGTTTTCAAATACCCTAACAGTTGGTCGTTGTTAATGTCACAGAAGGTAATGTTATTGGTGTGTTGCAACGCCGTGTTCTCTTTTCGTGCGCGGTTTACCTGTGTGATCACCTGTGTGAGCTTATTGGTATGTTGCCAATCCCAGTGTTTGATCTCATA
The DNA here is from genome assembly GCF_965279615.1 of Runella sp. Taxonomy (NCBI): domain Bacteria; kingdom Pseudomonadati; phylum Bacteroidota; class Cytophagia; order Cytophagales; family Spirosomataceae; genus Runella; species Runella sp. The sequence continues at coordinate 5,444,769 of NZ_OZ257252.1, forward strand.
TTTTTCGGAATTCCAATATTCTTCTTTTCCCGGGAATGTCTCATGCACCATGTATTCAAACGTGGGGCCGAAAATTCCATAGTTAGAGGAGAGCGTCGCAGCCATAAAGAACCGAAGCAGGTAGTTAGGCTCGTGGCCGCTTTGCAATAAAGGCGGATTAATATCGTGGGTATTGGGCCAAAAATTGGGACGGAAATAATACTTCATTTCGGTTTGGGTCAAGTCATTCATGTATTCCGTGAGTTCATATTTGGAGTTGCGCCATGAATAATACGTATATGATTGCGTATAGCCTCCCTTTGCCAGTTGTTGCATCACTTTTGGGCGTGTAAACGCTTCCGCCAAAAACAACATATCGGGGTACTTCTGTTTGGTTTCCGCAATGACCCATTCCCAAAAAGCAAACGCTTTGGTATGCGGATTGTCTACCCGAATGATTCTAACGCCCCATTCTGCCCAGACAAAAATGATGCGCCGAAGTTCTTCCCACAAGCTCTGCCACGCCTCTGTTTCGAAATTGATCGGATAAATGTCTTGGTATTTTTTTGGCGGATTTTCGGCATATTGGATCGTGCCGTCAGGGCGGATCTTAAACCATTCCGGATGGTTTTTAGCCCAGGGGTGGTCAGGCGAACATTGAATGGCCAGATCCATCGCAATTTCCATTTCATGCGCTTTGCAAGCCGCAATTAACGCTTTAAAGTCATCCAAAGTGCCTAATTCGGGATGAATGGCATCGTGGCCGCCCAGTTCTGAACCGATTCCATAAGGCACTCCGGGTTCGCCCGGTTGACAAAGTACATTGTTATTTTTGCCTTTTCTGAATTGTGTACCGATCGGATGGATGGGAGGTAAGTACAGCACATCAAATCCCATGCGTTGAATGCGGGGCAGGAGGTCGATCACATCATGAAATGTGCCGTGTTTGCCGTGTTCTTTGGCCGCTGAACGCGGAAACATCGAATACCAACTCGAAAAACCGGCTCTGGGGCGATCAACCCATAGTTGGAGCTCCCGGTAACGTGTGGTATGCTCGCGAATAGGGTACTTGGCAATCCAGCCGGTAAAAGTTTCACTGATAGCCAATAGCACGGCCTCATCGTATCGTTTTTCGTTACGAAAAAGCTTTATAGCCTCTTGAATGGCTTTTTTATCGTCTTTTGACGCTTGTTTTACAATTTTCTCGAGTAAGGTTGCACCTGCCAAAAGCTCACTGTTGACGTGTTGGGCATCGCGTATTTTAAGGGTTATTTCGTGCTCCCAAGAAGCTAAATGATCAACCCAAGCTTCAATGGTATAGCTATAGAAACCTTCCTTTTCCACCATAAATTGGCCACCCCAACGATCATTATTAATAAATCGCATGGGGACTTCACTCCATTGTTTTTCCGAATGATGCTTATAAAGCAAATGAGAGGCGGTTTTGTCGTGTCCGTCGCAGAAAATATCGGCTTCTACCTGAATAATTTCCTGAGGAACAGATTTAATATAAAAGCGTCCTCCGTCCAATTCGGGCGATACGCGCTCTATTATCACACGATTTCTTCCTTGTATGTCGGCGAGATTCATCATAGGTTATTTTGTTTTGAGCCTTAAACCTAAAAAAATACCCCGACGTGAACAAGCGTCGGGGTAGAGCATTCCTATTTTATTTAGTTAAAATCCTATTCGTTGCCGTTCCGGAACTGAAGAAGCACTTTCCTGAATTAGGTCAATGATCATTCTTCCCGCTAATTTTTCGCGCAGGTATTGATTTTCAATCCGTAGCTTCTCGTTTTCAATCCGCAACTTTTCTACTTCAAGGCGCTGTAATTCTTGGTGTATCCGGGTTTCTTCACCCATCAAAACAGCAATGGTCACATTCAGTGCTTCCGCAATCTGATAGAATCGAGAGAGCGACAGATCCGTTTTTCCTCGTTCGATGTCACCGTATGAAGTAGTGGAAATGCCTAATGAATCGGCCATGTTTTCCTGCGAAAGGCCACGCTCAAGGCGAAAGAGTCTTATTTTTTCAGCAATAGTTTTCATCTTGATCTGAAAACGACAAAAGCCACGCGAAGGTTCGCGTGGCTTTCATTTGTTGTACTCGTTGGGGCGAATTATTTCGCAGCAGCAGTATCAACAGCAGCTGTGTCAACAGCAGCAGTATCGATAGTCATAGCAGTATCAACAGCTACAGCAGTAGTATCAGTAGTAGCAGCTTCTTCAGTTTTACCGCCACAAGCTGCTAGAGTTACCATACCAGCTACGAACAAGAATGCAAATGCCTTTTTCATTATTTTGTGATGTTTTAAGGTTTCCTTGACAAAGGTAAATTCTTTTTTAATAATTACAATACTTTTCTTAAAAAAAAATTAAAAAATCCTTAAAAGAAAAAGTTTTTATAAAAAAAGTACAATAAATGCATTCAAATACCTCTTTTTTCTACAACTCTTGTTTAAAGTGGTTAGCTAAAAACTTAAAATTTATACCAATCCTTTTAAGAAATCAGGCATTAAACCGAAGACAAGCGTAATGATAGTAGTGGCAATTAAGACCAAACGGTAGAAAGGGGCAATTTTAATGGTCCCCAATTCTCCTTCACGCATATAGGTAGCAATGATGACTTTAAAGTAATAATATATCCCGACGGTCGACATCAAAATGGCAATGACCAACATCCACGTCAGACCGCGATCAGCGGCATTAGAGAATACAAAAAACTTACCCCAGAAACCCGCAGTGAGCGGTATCCCTGCCAGTGACAACATGGATACGGTCAATACAAAACCCAATAATGGGTTTTTCTTCCCTAATCCGTTGAAAGCCTCAAAGTTCTCGGCGTTTTCATTGGAGCGAACGCCTGTTTCCCGCGCTACGATCATTAATACACCAAAGGCGCTGATGGTTGCCACTGAATAAGCCAATGAATAAAACACAATGGCGCTTTGCGATTGATTGGTAAGTGCCGTCAGACTTAAAAGCAAGTAACCTGCGTGAGAAATGCTTGAATAAGCCATCATGCGCTTGAAGCTTTGCTGATACACTGCCGTAATATTTCCTGCTATCAGGGTCAAAATCGTAATGGCGGCAAGTGTGATCCACCAAAAACTGTAAATTCCTGCAAAGGAACCCGAAAGTAAACGATAGATAGCGGCAAATCCGGCCGTTTTTACAATCGTTGACATGAAGGTTGTAAAAATCGTAGGCGCGCCATCGTATACGTCAGGAGTCCAGAAATGGAAAGGTGCCGCAGATACTTTAAAAAGCATTCCGATCAATAACATTAACAGCCCGATATAAAGCATGGAAGAAGGCGTGTTGTTGAACTGAACGTAGGATTTCAACGCCGTAAGACTGAATGAACCTGTTGCGCCATAAAGCAAGGCCATTCCAAATAACATAATTCCCGTTGCAAAAGCCCCCATTAAAAAATACTTGAGTGCTGCTTCGTTGGAGCGGAGGTTCTTTTTGTCGCTTCCTGTTAAGACATACATTGAAACAGACAGAATTTCAACACCTACAAACAGCATGATGAGGTTTTCAAAACCGATCATCATTATTGCGCCAACCAATGAAAACAACATCAATGTATAATATTCGGCAGGTTGCGCCGACTCGTCGTCCACAAAACCGCGCGTAAGTGCTACGATCAAAAACGCGGATAAAATGACAATGCCCGAAAACGCCATAGTCATCTTGTTTTCGAACAGCATATTTTTAAAATACAGAGAAGGCGCATCGTTCCAATGGAGAAAATTGGCCACTAATACAATTGCCAGTACTAAAAGTGTGGCAGGAAGCAAAATGTTTTTTGATTTTTGGAAACCCAAAAACAAAACCACAAGGCCCAGTATAGAAAGAAGTACGATTGGAAGCATTTTAGTAATGTTTCAATTTTAGAATGTAATGTGGCAATTATAAATTACCGATATTAGTTGAGCGAACAAGCGTCATAATTATGACCTCCTTTCAGCTCAGTAATGAATCATTTGTAAAAGGTTGCTGACGGCCGGCTCGGTCAATTTCAGGAAAGAGTTAGGATATAGACCCATCCAAAAAACCATTACCACCAACGGAATCAACACAGCGCGCTCACTGGATGACAAATCAGCGAAGTGCTCAGTAAAGGATGATTTAGTACCAAACATCGATTTTTGAAACAGGCGAAGCATATAGACCGCTCCTAAAATAATAGTTGTTCCTGCTACTGCGCCCAGCCATATATTTGATTCATATACGCCTCTCAGCAATAAAAATTCGCCCACAAATCCATTCGTTAACGGTAAAGCTACGCTACCCAACATCAGGATCATGAAATAAACGGTCAGGTTGGGCGTGCGTTGGGTAATGCCGCCGAGCTGATCAAGATTGCGGGTTTTGGTTCTGGAAAAGATTATTTCTACGATAAAGAACAAACCCACTACGTTGATACCATGTGCAAGCATTTGGATCAAAGCGCCTTGTACACCACTTAATGTTTGCGAAAATACCCCTGCTGACATCAACCCTACGTGCGCAAATGACGAATAGGCAATGAGGCGTTTCATGTCGCGTTGCTGAATGGCAATGATAGAGCCATATACAATGCCAATGACCGATAAAACAATGGCGGTGGTTCCCCACGTTTGCAAACCTAAAGGTACGATGGGTAAAATGAAACGAATAACGCCATAAACCCCCATTTTAAGCATGATTCCCGCTAGTAGCATAGTAGCGGGCGTTGGAGATTCTGTATAGGTATCAGGCTGCCAGGTATGGAAAGGAAACACCGGCATTTTGATCGCAAAGGCAATGAAAAATGCCCAGAATATCCAACCTTGTTTTTGAGCATCCAATGCTAATTTATAAAAAGCGGAGATTTCAGAAGTGTGACCTTGGCTGCCGGTGGTTTGGTAATACAAATACACCAACGCAACCAACATGAACAAACTTCCGAAAATGGTATAAACGAAAAATTTGAACGTGACCTTGATCCGATTTTCACCACCCCAAACGGCCGCCAAAAAGTAAATGGGTATTAAAGCGGCTTCAAAGAACAGGTAAAACAAAAAGGCATCGGTAGCGGTAAAAACGCCCATCAGCGCTGATTGCATGAATAAGATCAAGGCGTAAAAAGCAGACGCATTTTTGTAAGGCTGACGAAATGTGGAAAGAATAATAAGGGGTGTCAAAAACGCCGTAAGCATTACCAACAACAGACTGATACCGTCTATCGCACCCGCAAACATAATTCCCGCCGATTTTATCCAAGGATAACTAAAACCAAACTGCTGGCTGGCATTTGACTGAAATTGGGTAAAAATAACGATTGCCAATACCAGCTCAACGACGGCTCCCGCCAGAGCAAGTTGTTTGGCGCTGTTGTTTTTTGTACTTAATGAAACTACACCCGCAATCAACGGAATGAGTATAAGGGAAAGTGTAAGCATCTATCTGTATCGTTTTACTTCTACTTCAATAAAAGATTCCAAGCCAAAATCACAAGTATACCAAGGACCATCGCAAACACGTAAAAGCCGGTTTCACCCGTTTGCAATAAACGCAGGCGTCCTGAAAGGAACTGTACCAAACGTCCTGTTCCGTTTACCACCAAATCAATCAGGAATTCACCAAAGCTATACAACGCATCAGAAAGTTTGCGCATTGGATTAACAAACACAGCGTCGTAGAGCTCGTCTACGTAGTACTTGTTTTGCAATACTTTGGGAAAGCCCGTTACGTCTTTATCGGCAGCAGGAACCACTTTTTTGCTCATGAACAAATTGTAAGCAAACAGGATAGACAGAACGGCCGCTCCTACGGATACACCCATCAGGATATATTCGGTTGAGTGTTCCAAATGTCCTTCAAACAAATCAGGATTGGCTTGTTTTGATAACTCAAACAACGGAGCCATAAAGTGCGCCAATGATTCACCGCCGCCCAATACATGAGGAATATTCATTAGCCCACCAACGGCCGATAAGACCGCCAGAACGATCAACGGAATGGTCATTGTAGCGGGAGATTCATGCAAGTGATGTTTTTGGTCGTGTGTACCTCTAAATTCTCCGAAGAATGTTACGAATAACAAACGGAACATGTAAAAGGCTGTCATCATTGAAGTAAACAGACCAATACCCCACATGATCTTATTGTGCTCGAATACGTGCGCCAAAATTTCGTCTTTAGAGAAGAACCCTGAAAGTGGGAAAATTCCCGAGATCGCCAAGGTTGCGATCAGGAAGGTCCAATAGGTAACCGGCAAATATTTACGCAAACCACCCATGTTGCGAATGTCCTGCTCGTCTGACATGGCGTGAATCACGCTTCCTGCACCTAAGAACAACAACGCTTTAAAAAATGCGTGTGTCATGACATGAAACATCGCTGACGTATAAGCTCCCACCCCCAGCGCCAGGAACATATATCCCAATTGGCTTACCGTTGAGTAAGCCAATACTTTTTTAATATCGTTTTGGTATAAACCAATGGAAGCCGCAACGACGGCGGTGAGCAAGCCGATGCCGCCCACTACACCGAGTGTAGCCGGAGCAAGCGAATACAACACGTTGGAACGGATCACCATGTAAATTCCCGCCGTTACCATCGTTGCAGCGTGGATCAGCGCAGATACAGGTGTCGGGCCTGCCATGGCATCCGGTAGCCAAGTATAAAGAGGTATCTGGGCTGATTTTCCCATTGCCCCTACAAAAAGCAACGCCGTAATGGTCACAATAACGGTGTCATTGATACTGAAACTGCCATTGGCGGCTTTGGCAAAAACGTCGAGGTATTCGACCGAACCAAAGGTTTGGATGATCATGAAAATACCCAACAAAAAGCCTAAATCCCCGATGCGGTTCATGATAAAGGCTTTGCGGGCAGCGTTGTTATAATTAGTGACTTTGTTCCAGAAACCGATCAATAAGTAGGAGCAAAGACCTACACCTTCCCAACCGATGAACATGATCACGTAGTTGGAGCCCATCACAAGCAGCAACATAAAGAACAAAAAGAGGTTTAGGAAAGCAAAAAATTTCCCAAAACCTTCGTCATGATGCATGTAGCCAACAGAATAAATATGGATCAACGATCCTACCCCGGTGACAACCATAAGCATCAGCAATGAAAGCTGATCTATCTGGAAAGCAAAAGGGATGGTCAATTGCCCAATAGAGATCCAGTCAAACAGTTTTACCACCTGCGGTTGGCCGTCAAATCCGGTCCACGCTAAAATAGAAATGGCAAAGGCTCCAAGCGCTGCTGCCGAACCGATAACACCCGCAAGGCTTTTAGGAACATGCCGAAATCCGATCCCATTGATAATAAATCCAATGAGAGGTAAAAGAGGTATAAAAATAAGTAAGGAGGAGTTCATAAATTGCTCAATTTGAGAATTTAAAAATTTGAAAATAACGTTTTATCTATCTCCAAATTTGAAAATTACCACTTCAACTTGTTCAAAAATCCAATATCAATAGTACGTGTGTTACGATAGATCATTACGATGATAGCCAGCCCAACGGCCACTTCAGCCGCCGCTACTGCCATGATAAAAAATACAAAAACCTGACCGGTAGGATCAGATTTGTAGGTAGAAAAAGCAATCAATAACAGGTTGACAGCATTGAGCATCAACTCAATACTCATAAAAATAATAAGGGCATTGCGTCGGGTCAATACCCCAACAATGCCGATGATAAACAACGTCGTTGCTAACAGAACGTAGTTTTGTAAGGGAATGGATTGAACAACGTCGGGAATTGACGGGGTAGCTAGTGGGAACATAGTGCAGTTAGGTCGAAAGAAGTCTTATGGTCAACGAGGATTTTCCAAAAACGTGGCAAATTTACTGAATAATCGTGGCTGCCCAAATCTGTGTATTAAAAACTAATCAAACTGCTCACCTTTATACTCAAATTTATTATCCCTTTTTACCGGCTATTACTCTGAGATTGCGCCGGTTGTTGCCATATACGTCCAGTTTAAATCCAATATCGTCTTTGTCTGACAATGAAATCGTCTCTGTTTTTTCGTCAAACATATTTCGAATTAATAATCCTGCGGTCTTTACAGGTCCTTTTTCCAGACTGTCTATCCAATGATACTTTTTGCCGGCAGTTTCTAAAAAAAGAATAGTTAAGCCATTTTCTTCAAGTACTTTTCGCAGCGTTTGAATGTCCCAAAGGCAAATATGAGGCGAATGCCTGCGTTCACATTGGAGATTAAAAACGTCAGAATTGGGCATTTCCCACACAAAAACACCCCTTGGAGTGAGCAAATCTTTACATTGTGATACAAATTGATGCGGATTTACGACGTGCTCAAAGACATGTGAGGTGATCAGGACATCTATTTTTCCGTTCAACTCACTGATATCGTCAATGCCTCCCAATTTAAAATCAAAATTTAGTGGTTTTAAAATCGCCTCGGTATGTGTATCGTACTCCACTCCGGTAAAGTGCGCCTTCGGAAAGTGTTGACTAAACCCATATAACAGATGCCCGTAGCCACAGCCCAAGTCACATACTGTTTGAGGGGCCGGGAGCTGTAAACTTTTGTATAATTTAGCCAAAGCCCGTCCTCGCGACACTGAAAAAAGATTGTCATTGGGAAAATTTTCAGGCGATACCCGATAAATATGCTCTCTATCGTACTGATTTTTATAATAGTCGGTCAGAGCATCGTTTGTAAAAGTTCGATTAATTTGATTTAACCCACAACGTTTGCATTTTACAAGGCGGCTATCACGAAAAATAGTATCATTTGCAACGGCCCTGTAAGCCATGAGGTCGTCAAATTCTGTATGTTTACAAAGGTGGCATTCCATAGCTCAGTGTCTTAGGGCAATGTAATAAATTTAAGAATATTTGCGAGAGGCTCCCATTACCCATCTTTTAAGTGTTTTTTGAAAATTACTTCCCAGCCATGCGTCAAATAGTTTATCTCTGATGCCTGTTGGAGGAACAGCAGGCGCTTTAGCAGTATCAGCCGATAAAACCAAATGAAAGCTGTGGCTCGCGGGTCCGCTGTATTTGGTGCCTCCGCGTACAAACTGTGTATTGAAAAAGTCAATAAAGGCAGGAAGATGGTAAAGACCTGACTCCTCAAAGCGGTTGATCCACCATTCTTTTGGCTTTACCGTCTGGTGTAAATTTACGCCATTGACTATATCATCTACCGTAGCAATACTCATGATCCAAAGCCCATGCTCGGCCAAATGCTTTTTAATGTATTTGGCTACGGCTTCTATTTTGTCTTCAGCAATGTGCTCCATCAATTCCCATGAGGTCACTAATTCAAACACTACCGGTTCTTTTTTGCCATTGGTTTCGATGGAAACAGTGTAGTTTTCGGTCACATCGCACGTAAAAAGATTGCTCGGACTGGTGGCCCACTCTGCACGTTTAAACTTTTTAGAGTAATCACTTCCTTCTAAACCTATTGCAAAACAGCCATCATCCAGACAATCTTTTACGAACCCCCCACCGGCGCATCCAATGTCTAATATCCTTAATGGCTTAGCGTAACTATAATAGATCTGATATATTTTTTCATTGAACCGGTAGTTTCTGCTGTTGTTGTTGGCAGTTCCCCAAGGCACTAAATGATCAGGAGAATCAAATGCGAGGGGTTTTTCTGCGTCAACGATAATGCGTGACAATTCGGTAAACTCAATGCTGGTAGCTGTAGCGGGCATTCAATAAAATTAGATTATGCTTGATTTTTTAATTTAAAGGCAAACGTTAAGTCTTTGATTTTTAGCGCTTGTAAATCAGCTTGGCTCATTTCATGCGGTTCAAAATCTTGTTACTGATAAGGTTAATATCGTGGACTTTAAGTAAAAGAGTACTCGCTATAAATACAATGCCCGCAATGGAAATAGATAAGAATCCCACAAAAAAACTCTTTATTTTATCGTAATCAAATACTTCTCCCCAATAATTGTTGAAACCCCATACGGCACCTGCCCCTGCCAATAATGCCAATGTGATTTTAATTATTTCTTTCAGTTCATAAAAACCGAAATAAACTCTTTTCCGGTACCATACAGTTAGAATGGGAACAAGGCACATGAGAAAACTATGCAGGAATACCTGAACCATCACTCCGTTAAAGCCTAACATACGAATAGTTGCATAGCCGATCAAAGCCGAAAAAACGTGTAAAGCACTCCAATAATAGTACAATAACTCAGGGCGCACGACACTGACGGCCAGTTTACGATAGATCATATAAGGTCCTGACCAGATCATGGAAAGGAAAAAGATGCACAGCAATTCATAAACGGCTGTTACGTCTTGGGCGTTGAACTTAGCGCCTCCCCATAACGTCCAAAGCAGGTATTTCCCGCCCGCCCAAAAGGGAAGTAGAATCATGAACCCGATAAAAAAGGAGAAGTTCAGATTTTTAGAAACAAAGGCTTTGATGGATTGTCCGTTGTTTTGATTGAGTAGGCGATTGATCTCATTGAAAAAAACCGTACTGACGGGTATCATAAATACACTGGCGACTTTCCCGTAAATTATTTCGGCATAACGGTAAATGGCAAAACTGCCGGGTGGCAGGAGTGATAAGGCAGCATTAAAGAGAAAGATATAAAGTTGGACACTTACCATATAGGTAGAAGTGGCCGATAGCGTCTTCGCCAGATCTCGCAGTGGGAAATAAGGATTCCGCAGTAGCCATGAATGCCGATAACCTATTTGTCGTAAATAATAAATAACCGTAAAAAACTGCGCTAAAACACTGATAACCAATCCCACTATTAGGCTCGTTACATTTTCTGAATTCCCCCAGACGGCCAAGATCAATACATTTGTAAGGAGTGAGACCGTATTCGTAAATTCTACTTTTCCGTATATATTTTCGGCATTGAGCAAGCCCTGAAACAAATTAGTGGCGATCTGAACAGGCATTAAAAATCCTGTAATGCAATAGATTTGCCAAATTCCCCATTTGGTTTCTTCCTTAAAACCGGGCACTAATAAGTTGATAATTCCCGTACCACCTGCAATAAACCCCAAGGTCAGCAACAATGCGATCCCCGTCATATAATTACAAAGGGTGGCAATGATCGACATGGCAGCGTTCTTGCCGGCCTCCTGTTTGGTCCGGTGATAGCGAGAGACAACGATCTCGATCAATTGCCCCGTATTGACAAAACGCGATACCGCAGTTCCTAACAAAGACGCCGCAAAAAACGCTTCGACTTTCGGAGATGTACCAAAGATGTACACCGTCAGCGTCGAAACAACTACGTTCAGAAAGATATTAAGCGTGTTTAGGCTAAACAGAACACCTATGTTTCGGTAATCAAGCGACAAAGCGGGGAGATGGGTTTATGGATTGACAGTAATAATGGAATTTGTAAGGTATAATGTAGGCTTATGGCCCGTTTGCAGCCATTCGATCCGGGCATTGAGCATCGAAATATGACAATCGAATACTTCCGCTTCCAGCCCTTTTTTAAAATAACGCCGCTCTTTCAGCATAGCAAGCCAATTGTTTCGAGTCGAAGAAGTTGGAAATACATAATGACGCGAACCTTGGCTTAGTACTGCGTAAAAAGCTTCTTTGGAAGAAGGTGGAAATTGGAATTGAGGTTCTTTCAGGAGCCAATAATTGCCACATACAGTTTTATCCACTTTCGTTTCTTCATTGCGTTCAAGTTGATGCATTGGTTTAAACTTCAGAAGGGCTGCGATTTTGAGCTGCTCTTTCAAGTCATACCGCAAAGGTACATTATACAATCCTGTTTGATGGGCTTTTAAGGCTGTTTTTCCAAAGCGCGGTGTTCCGTCTACTGTATAAACATCCAGTTGGTTGTGCAAAAAATTATAATAATCCGCTACGGTCATCCATTCGGTGGTGAGTCGTAAGCCAATATCTCTGAAATAACTTAATGCGGTAACCACTACTGCGATCGTCCACGGAACGAAAGAGATCCAACGGCTCACGCGGAAAGTAATAAATCGAAAACCCATCAGAAGACTAATGGCTACGGCTAAAGACGAATAATGCCGATAACGCCCTCCAATGATGATATTCATGCCCTTCTCGGCCCGGAACAGCGCTACTGAAAGTGCAGTCAGACAGATGAAAAGCATTAAGGATAACAAGATCAACGCTGTACGATCGTTGCTTTTTCTATAATTCCTCAACGTTAAAAAACTTACGGTAACCACGAGGCTGCCTGTCAATACTGCCATGATCTGCCCTCCGATTCCGCCAACGAGTGCGGCATACGACCCGATGAATGCCAAAAAATTCAAAGGAGCCATGACCGGATTACTGATCTCAAAAGTACCGGCAGCAGGATGTTGACTCATCACGTAAAAATACCCTGAACAACTGATGATTCCCGTAATGATCCACGTCAAATAGTGCCTCAGCGGTCTTTGATCCATAAATAAAACAAATACACCTACCGGCCAGATCATCATTCCATTCCCATTGCTGAACTGGGCTAAAATGGCCAATGGGATAGTCCAATGCCATTGTTTTGGGCGTGTTAAAATAAAGGTACAAAGCGTCACAGGAATCAAAACCCAAATATTGGACCACAGTGCCATGGCCCAAAAAGAAGTAGGTGAATACTGTGGATTAAGAAAGACCAACGCCACTAAAAAAAAATATACGGGCGAAAAACGCAAAGAAGGCCGAAACAGCGTATAGAGCAATCCCAATTGTAGAACCAATAAACTGTTGCCAACCAACAAAAGATGGCGAAAACTGATGTGCCCGGCCAGTGCATAATTTACCCAACCTGCTATTCTTGTCATGATGAGAATATGCTCACTGTGCGGCAAAAACAATGATTTGAACTTGCTCCAACCGTCGACTTTCCCGTAAGTTAGCAGGTACTCTAAAATGGCGTCGTAGTCATCAATATAAGGAACATCGACTGCATACAGGTTTAGGTAATAAAAATACCATCCCACGTAAAGTGAGATCAACAGAAGAAGCCAATAATAACCCGTAGTAGAAGATTTCTGTAAATACACAGGCGTAATGTTACACATTCATAAACTCATTGACCCAAAATTCGCTCCACAAATTCCCGCACGGCACCCTCGCCGCCTTTGGTTTCCAGCAGCATAATATTGGGAATATTTTTGACCGCCGCTCGCGCATTGGCAGGACAAGCGGGCAAACCGACTGCTTTTAACAGATCAAGGCAATTAATATCATCGCCGATATAAGCAACTTCGGCCATTGTAATGCCCATTTCTTTGCAAATCTGCTCTGCAACGGCCAACTTCCCGCCATCGCGTTTTCCCTGAAATAAATAATCGGCCTTGACCTTGGCTGCTCGACGCGCCACAATTTGGGTATTTTCGGAAGTAACGATGCCTGTTTTGATGCCGGCATTGCGGAGCAATTCAAACGCCATGCCGTCGTAGGTATGAAAGCGTTTGATTTCGTCGCCGCTTTCGGTATAATACATACTTCCGTCGGTTAAAACGCCGTCAACATCCGTCAGAAATAATTTAATAGCAGTCATGAAATAGTCTATTGATTACCAAGCCGTCCAGCCGCCGTCTACCATCAACACCGAACCGGTCATGTACGTAGATTCATCCGAAGCCAACAGCGTGAAAGGCCCGCGCAGTTCTTCACGGTTAGCCATTCGTTGAAGCGGCGACAGTTTGGCAAAATTGGTTAAGAATGCTTCGTCGTGATTATTGAAAATGCCGTGCGGTACCACCGCATTGCACCGGATGTTGTTTTTGGCGTAAAAAGTGGCGATGTATCGTGTAAAATTAGGAATAAATGATTTGGACGCGATGTAATCAATGGGTTTGTAATTTTGCGTTCCCTGCCCAAAATCATACAGATCCTGATTAGGCGCAACAACTGAATAGGTCGAAGCTACATTGATAATATTGCCGTATCGCTGCTCCAACATTTGACGACAAACAGCCTGAGTTACAATGATTGTACCCGTTAAATTTACATCCACCGAACGCCGCAACAGTTCAATGGGGTAATTTTCAAAGCGACTTTGATTTACCTGCGAAAGACCCGTTTTGTCAAATTTTGCATCAATTGCCGCATTGTTTACCAACACATCGATCGTTCCGAAATGCACAACGATTTTTGTGACCGCGTCTGCTACCTGTTGCTCATCGGTAATATCCATTTCAAGCACGATAAAATCAGTATCGGCAAAATGGGTATGCAGCCACGCTACGGTTTCCGGATCAATTCGAATATCGGTCCAAGCTACCCGCGCACCTTCGTTCATATAATGCGTGCAGATCTCTTTGCCGATCAGCCCAAAAGCGCCTGTGAATAAGATCGTTTTCCCTTTTAACTTTTGCATTGTTTAATTACACATTTTTAAAATAGCTTCCGATTCACGCAGATAACGATCGGTCAATGAGTTAGCGAAAGCCAATGTCGTATTTTTTAAAAAATCACGGGTTTGCTCTCGAAACATCTCATTGCGTTCAAAATGCTTTTCTTCGATGATTTCAACACCATTGGTAGTTTGAATAGTGATTTTATTTTGGAAATAGTCGAAGGTCACAAATGCATCGTCAAAAACCAAATCGTAGGTTCTTTTAGGGATCTTTTGGTAAAAATTCAGTTGAACAACACCGGTAATTCCGTTGCTGTACTCAAGCAAAAAAGATGCGCCGGATTCTACGTTTACCTCCAAATCAGAACGATAATTGAACGAACGTTGCCAATGTTGCGGCAATTCATCAACCAGCCAATTGACAATATCAAGATCATGGCTGAGCGTTAATGCTACGCCGCCGCCCAATTCGCGCTTTGCTGCATACGAAGCGCGATAATCTTCCCACGGATGCCAGTTGGGTAAATACTCGCCCCAATACGTACTGAATGACAATAGATTACCAAAACGTTTGTTAGAAATAATGGATTTCAGTTGCTGCATCAAAGGATGATAGCGCAACATATAGGCTACTTGGACTAAGCTATTTGTTTGAGCCGCCGCTACTTTCAATTCTTCAATTCTTTCGGTATTGGCCGCTAACGGTTTCTCGACCAAGACGTGAATTCCTCTTTTTACACAGTCAAGGGCTTGCGCAAGGTGTTGGGCAGTAGGTGTACAAATGATCGCTGCATACGGCTTGATACTATCCATCTCAGCAAAATCCGTGAAGCAATGAACGCTATCGTTCTGAACATTCCGTAAAGGCAACATTCGTTGGCGATACACATGAATAGTGTGATAGCCAAGCGATTGCAGCACTTCAATGTGTCGCTCACCGATGGAGCCTGCACCAATGACTAAGAGCGAAATTTGGGTAGAAAGGCTCAATCGTTTACGAAGTTGGTTTCAAATTTAACGCAATCCAAACGCTTCATTACCTCCTCTGCTTTGAGGAAACTGTTCATATCATCAATATCAATGGCGTAATCAAAAGGGAGAACGTACGGCAAAATTGGGTAACCGGACATTGATTTTTTTTCCAGAATAACAGATGGCCTGATCACATCAAGCGTTCCGATCTGCCAATACACGGGTGGTAATTTTTGGCGTGCTTCATTGTAAGGCTCCTTCAAGGTAGGATGTTGCAACAGCGGGCGCATAGAAGCTGTTTCTTCGTCGTACAACCACATTTTATAAGGCGTAATAGGCGCGCTTGTGATCATGCGCAAACTGTCAGCCTCGGGAGTAGCCAACATCCGCTGAATAGCATCTTCAATATGATGTATTGTGCGAATAGGAGAGGTGGGCCGTAATTGTACCACTAAGTCCGGGGTATAATTTTCATTGTCCAACAGCCATTGCAGCGCATGACCGAAGACATCAATATCAATACTTAGATCTTGGGCAAATTCGGCCGGACGCAGAAACGGAACTTCCGCTCCGTAGTGAGCGGCTACGGCAGCAATCTCTTCAGAGTCCGTTGAAATAATGGTTCGGGTAATGGATGGTGTATCAAGCGCGGCCTTTACACTGTAAGCCACGAGCGGATGCCCCGCCAACGGGAGCAGGTTTTTGTGGGGAAGGCCTTTGCTGCCGCCCCGTGCCTGAATGATTGCCAGTACGTTGGGTCGTGACAAAACGAAAAAAGGTTGAATGATTAAATGGTTTGGGCTTTGCGGTATTTGAGCTTGTTGCGTTGTTCGGCTTCAATGTCCAAAATCTCCTTGTTTTTATAGGTAAAAGCCTGTTGCATGTGGTGCAGGTCACGAACCAATTTTTGTAGGCCAGGTACTTCGAGCGAAGCGGCGTGGTCGGTGCCTTTCCATGTGCGGTCTTTGGTAAAATGGCGCTCGATCCACCGTGCGCCCAGCGTATAGGCAGCAATATCGACAGCGATACCTAGGTGGTGGCCCGAAAATCCTATTTCCTTGACCCGTTCGCCGTAGTTATCGTACAAACGATTGATCTCAAGCAAACAAATGTCTTTAAAAGGCACGGGATAACCTGAAGTGCAATTATAAAGAACGAGGCGATTTTTGGCTTGACCGGTTTCTTCAAAAAAGGCAACGATCTCTTCGATTTCGCTGAGAGTGGTCATGCCGGAAGAAATATGAATATCACCTTTGTAGCCATCCCGCAGTAGTTTCAACATTTCGTAATGGTTATTACACGCCGAAGGAACCTTGATAAAATCGGGTTTAAGACCAATGATCTCATGGGCCGAGGTCATGTCCCAGACCGAAGTGGCATAGCCGATGCCGATGGATTCGGCATAAGTTTTAAGATCAGCGTGTTGTTCCCACGTCAATTCCAGAAATTCGCGGTGTGCGCCGTAGGTATTTCCGTACGAATTATAGGGCGTAGGATGCGGAGAATTGTATTGCTCGTCCGTCAATAATTCACGGGCGTTGCGTTTTTGAAACTTGGCATAATCTGCCCCGCACTCTTTTGATAATCTGATCAATTCCTTCGCAATTTCAAAATCACCCATGTGGTTACAACCGATTTCGGAAATAACGAGAGGTTTATGGTAGTCAAAATTGAATCCCATGGATTGTATATTCTTGTTATAGTATCTTGCCGTTGGACTTAAATTCTCTACAAAGGTAATGGTTGGTTTGTAGTTTTAGCCTATTGCCGTTTTTCCTTATGATAGCATTTAATTCAAATCTCCATCCTACCTTTGCAAAATACTAATAAGGAGAGCGGAATTGGGCAGTTTGGGCATAAAGAAAGCCAACATTCTGAAAACTTTTTCTTCTGATTTAAGTTTTCAGAACGTATTGAAAACCCAACGCTGTATCGTTTTGGTATTGAAATTACAAGTGCCTAAAAGGGCGAACATGAACAAATAGTACAAAAAGATAATTGATTATCAGTAATTTGTAGAAAAAGTTAATGGCTTTTTCTCTTCGTATTCACCAAAAAAAATGACTTCAACTGTTTCTGAATCACTTCCGGTTATTCAAGCAAAGCCGGGAAAAACGGGCGTACTGATTGTTAATTTGGGAACTCCCGATAGTTATTCGGTCCCGGACGTCCGCAAATACCTGCGTCAATTTCTAATGGATGGACGCGTGATAGATATTCCTTTTCTCCAACGTTTTATGCTGGTGAATTTTATCATTGCGCCCTTTCGTGCCCCCAAATCAGCCAAAATTTATAAAGAGCTATGGTTGCCGGAAGGCTCTCCCTTGAAAATATACGGCGAAAGGGTCGAAAAATTGTTGCAGGATGAGCTTGGTGACGCGTATGTTGTTAAGCTGGCCATGCGTTATCAAAATCCCGCCATTGAAGTTGGACTGTTGGAATTCCAAAAAATGGGCTTGACCGATATTATTGTTGTGCCGTTCTTTCCGCAATATGCTTCTGCCTCAACGGGTTCTGTGTATGAAGAAGTAATGCGCATATTGACAAAATGGCAAGTAATGCCTGAACTTCGCTTTGTCAATCAATTTGTCAGACATCCAAAATTCATTGAAGGGTTTGTGCAGAATGCCAAAAAATACATGGCAACGCATGAATTCGATTATTTCCTGTTTAGTTATCATGGCTTGCCCGAACGCCAAATTACAAAAGGAGATGTGACCGGGCAAGTATGCCGATTCGGTGAATGTTGCGGTACACTCAACGCCATGAATCAGCATTGTTACCGCGCCCAATGCTTCGAAACGACGCGCTTATTGGTCAAGGCCCTGAATATTCCCGAAGGGAAATACATTACCAGTTTTCAGTCGCGCTTGGGCAAAAATCCTTGGGTAAAACCCTACACCGATGAAGTAATCAAAGAATTACCGGCAAAAGGAATTAAAAGCGTGTTGGCATTCTCTCCCGCTTTTGTGGCCGATTGCCTCGAAACAACCATCGAAGTAGGCGAAGAATACAAAGAAATATTTGAACAGGCGGGCGGCAAACATTGGCAGCTCGTTGAAAGCCTCAATGATAGCCCGATTTGGATAGAAACATTGGTGGATTTGGTAAAAAAAGCGTAGAAGACTATTCTTTAATGAATTTTTTCGTTGCGATCTTTTCGCCAATTGTTCGAATAAAATAAACGCCGCTTGGCAAATGTTTGACCTCAAAGTCGTGAGTGTGCAGCAGGAATCTTTCGTTTTCCCGGTGCTCATCCACGACTTTTCCATTGCTATCAACAAGCTGAAAAATCACTTTGACAGATTTTAGGCTGTGGTAATGCGCCTTGATTACGTTGCGAGCAGGAGAAGGAAATACTTGCAGTTCATCCTTTTGACTTGTTTCTATGGCTGTAATCGTACCATTATTGGCGTATTCAAATGGAGGAATAATCACAAGATCACCACCTTTATCTTCTACGTTTACCGTTACCTCCCGTTGCGTTTCGCTGATGCGGACTCCATCACGCCATTCTTCAACGATAATGACAAAAGCATACGTCCCTACTTGGGTTGGGGCATTCCAAGTGAGGGTTCCTGTAGCAGCATTGATACTGAATGTGCCCTCTTTTGTTATTTCATTGGGATATTTAAAATCTCTGATTCCTTCACGCGTACAATTGTTCGATACGCCTTGATTACTAACGCCCAAGCGATAAACCAAACTGTCGCCCTCAGTATCAACAGCATTTACATTGTAGTTGAAAATTTGTTTCAAACTTGCCGTTTGCGTGCCAACGGCCGCATTGAAAACAGGAGTTGCATTAACAATATTGGCCGCAAACGTAGTTTGAATATAAAAGGAAGTATTTACAGAGCTAAAATTAACAAAATTTCCACCACGATTTTCAATAGCTAATGAAACGGTATAAGTGCCCGGGGCGGCATAGGTAAAATTGGCATAATATGTATTTAGTGATACTCCGGAACTTACTTTTCTTCTGGTCGCTCGCGTCATGACAAGCGTTTGATTTCCTTCGCCTACACAAATTGTTATTTGACTTTGTGCATCGGCAGCCGAAGCACCATTTATGTCGTCCATGTACAAATTTACCGAGATTTCATACGTCAGGCCCTGCGTATTGAGGCGTTTAGTGCGGATCTCACCGCCAAGAAGGTGCGTAGCGTAAGCCGATTGAAGCAGGCTAAAAAAAATAACGAAAGTAGATAGATTTTTCATGGTGCAGTCGTGAGATATACAACCTAAACGACTGACCATCAAAAGTTAGTATTTTTTGCCCTTAACTCTTTAGTGGTGGTTGCCAAAGCTCAATTTTGGTGCCGTCGGGGTCTAAAATCCAGCCGAATTTACCGAATTCGGTATCCTGCGGTTCTTCAAGTATATCAATGCCTTCGATGCGTAATTGATCTAAAAGGGCATAGAGGTCTTCTACAATAAAATTGATCATGAAAGGCTGTGTGCCGGGAGCGAGGTATGTGGTATCTTCGCGGAAAGGACTCCATACCTGATAAGCATCCAGCTTGGATTCTTCCAATTGCTTGGGAAAAAACTGGGTGCCCCATTCCTCAGCGGCAATACCCAAATGTGTTTTATACCATTCTCGAAGCGCAACGGGATCTTTGGATTTAAAAAATATCCCTCCTAAGCCTATTACTTTTTTCATGAGAAAGCGCGTTTTTTTTAGCTTACTTTTTGCTGATAGCCTTTAAATCAATATCTCTGAATATTTTTTTTATTTCAGATTGCTTATACTGAACTGCCTCTTCCAAATTTGCAAACTGTCCTGATTTATGAGGCGCTTTTTTTGATTTAGCTATTTTTACTACAGTTTCCATCTGATAAATGAGCGTTTTTGCTTTAAATAGTTAAAGATACAATATAACCCGAATAGTTCCCATTTGTATCGAAGGGTTCAAGCCCTCTCTCTTCTGACAGTCCCATTACTGCAAATTTAAGCGTTGTCTCTCTAAGAAGTTTACCAATCACAATTCTGTATAAACGGGTACGTTCTTGTGTACTACCGGTGAAAATAATCTTACTGTTCGGATAAGCAGCAAAAAAATCGAAAATTGTGTGTAATACGGTAGACAATATTTTAATCATATCCTTATTACGACTTTCCGTATAAATATCTAATTGTCCACCTTCCAATACTTCAAATAGAGAAAGGCTATATAGATTTGGAGACTCTTCTAAACTTGAATATACAATTTTCTTTTTTGAAATTCTGCTTGAACCATAACTCTCAAATTCAAAAATCAATACATCTTCTGATTTTTTGTAGGGATATACCGGTTGATCCATTCTTATAATCCCTTCTATGCCCCGAGTTTCTTGCCTAACAACTGATTAACTACTTTGGGGTCGGCACTGCCTTTTGATTTCTTCATTACTTCGCCCACAAACAACCCCATCAATCCTTTTTTACCTTTTTTAAACTCCTGAACTTTGTCGGGCATGGAAGCCAATACTTCATCTACAATGCCTTCGAGCGCGTCAGCGTTGCTGTTTTGCAGCCAATTATTTTGCTTGGCCACTTCCAACGGGTCTTGGGTCGGATCTTCAAGTAAAATTGGCAACAATTTCTGCGAAGCCGTGGTATGACTTACCTGATTGCTTTCTACCAATTTAATGACTTCGGCCAACTGTGCGGGCGAAAGCGGAAATTGATCGGCCACCGCATCCGGATTTTCGTTAAGATATGTTTTGACAGGTCCCAATACCCAATTGGCAGCTGCTTGGTAATTTCCTGCGACAGCGCCTAAATTTTCGAAGTATAAAGCTACATCTTTTGTATCTGTTAATGTAGTCGCGTGTCCTGCAGAAAGCCTGTATTTTGTGGTAAATTTCTCAAACAATTGGCGAGGCAATGGCGGCATTTCACCCTGAATTTTTGCCATCCATTCGTCAGAAATAAATACAGGTGCCAGATCAGGTTCCGGAAAATAACGATAGTCGTTCATGGTTTCTTTCACCCGCATTCCCAATGTTTCTCCCGTTTCAGGGTCAAACATGCGCGTTTCCTGTAAGATAATTTCGCCGTTTTCGACCATTGTCACTTGTCGACGGAATTCCGTTTCAACGGCCTTCATCACATTGCGGATAGAGTTCATATTTTTGACCTCCACTTTTGTCCCCAGAGGCAATGTGCCTTTAGGACGAACTGAAACGTTTAAGTCACACCGCAATGAACCTTCTTCCATATTGCCGTCGCAAATATCAATAAAGCGAACCAATTGCCGAATGGCCGTTAAAAAAGCACCCGCTTCCTCACCGGAGCCGATGCATGGATCAGTCACCATTTCAATCAGTGGTGTGCCGGCGCGATTATAATCCAGCAATGTATCAGCCAATGCACCATCATGAACTGATTTTCCGGCATCTTCTTCCAAATGGATATGGTGGATCTGCACCGTTTTTTCAACCGTTTTTCCACTTTTATCTTTAAACGACACAGGAATTTGCCCGCCCACGCAGATCGGAAATTTATCCTGCGAAAGCTGATACCCTTTGGGTAGGTCAGGATAGAAATAATTCTTACGGTCAAAAATCGTATTTCGTGTAATGGCACAACCACACGCTAAGCCCATACGTACGGCGTATTCAACCGCTTTTTTATTCAATTTCGGCAAGGTTCCGGGATGCGCCAACGTAATCACGCTGATGTTTGTATTGGGTTCACTACCGAATTGATTGGCATCGGCGGCAAAAATTTTGGTGTTGGTCTGTAATTGGCAATGTACTTCCAGGCCAATCACAATCTCGTATTTGGCAAGTACTTCGGGCGATAGGGTGAGTGTTTCAGTCATTTATCTTCAGAGTAGCCTCCCGTCACTTTACGGAAAGCGTCAATAATTTCAACAAAATAAGGGTTCTCAATGTGTAAAATCAAAGCGTTCAAGTACACTAAATCAGAATAGTCCGCAATAGTTGTATTTACTTTGACAAATTGTCCATGTTTAAATTCTTCAAACCAAGCCCCAAACTTACGAGATCGGGCTTGATGGCGGGCGTCAGCTGTATCACAGATATAGACAATTATTCGTCGTTTATCATTAAAGAAATGATAGAATATTTCCGCGATGGTACGTTTGACTTTTTTATCGAATGGTACCAAATTATCAGAACCATTTTCTAAAACCTTGATTACTGACTCGTAAACATTCTCTGCAAAAGGAAAAGTTGGGTCAAAAAGATAAGGGGTTGGTCGGAAGCTTAATTCATAAATTATACCATTACTTGTCTTGAAAAAGTAGTAAGTATATTCTGCAACTTCAGAGTAGAACGTATAATATTGAGGCATAATGCAATCTTACATAGTGCGAAGCTGTTTCACTAATTCACGGATTTTAGGATTATTCAAAACATCTTCGTCCATTTTTTTCTCAAGCTCTCGTTTACTCTCCAATAATTTCTTTGCCCAAGCTATTGCCCGCTCACGACGAAGCTGCTCCTCGGTTTTTTGTACTGTTTCCATCGTCATTGGATTTTTTACAAAGATAATGATTATTAGACGTTACATAGCGGATTTTGAATACCGGACGCTTGACAATGGTTCTTTAATTAAAAAAGCCAATCTATTTTGAACATGATTTGAGTAATAAAATTTTTTAATAGTATGCTTGCATACTATTTTTGTTTCTTCTAATTTTGTATGCAAGCAGAACAATACTAAAATTCCTAATGACCATGACAACTGTAGAAAATCGTGCCGGTATTAAAGGAGGAGAATTCCTGATCAAAGACACTGATGCTTCTCAAGTATTTATTCCTGAAGAGTTTACCGAAGAGCAATTGATGATCGCTCAGTCGTGCCGGGACTTTTTAGCCACCGAAATCTGGCCGCGCGTAGAAGAAATCGACAAAGCTAAATCACCCGAATTAATGTCTTCACTGATGGACAAAGCCGGCGAATTGGGCCTTTTAGGAACGGCTGTTCCGGAAGAATATGGTGGTTTTGGAATGAGTTTTAATACTTCGATGCTCGTAGCCGAAGCAACGGGTGCAGGTAATTCATTTTCGGTAGCACTGTCGGCTCACACCGGGATCGGAACATTGCCTATTCTATATTACGGAAACGAAAGTCAAAAATCACAATACCTGCCTAAACTTGCTTCCGGTGAGTGGAAAGCCGCTTACTGCCTTACTGAACCTGATTCAGGTTCAGATGCCAATTCAGGAAAAACGAAAGCGGTATTGAGTGAAGATGGCAAAAGCTACATCCTGAATGGGCAAAAAATGTGGATAACTAACGGCGGTTTCGCTGATGTGTTCATTGTTTTTGCGAAAATTGATGAGGGTGGAAAAACAGATAAAAACCTTACGGCCTTTATCGTGGAAAAAACCTACGGGGGCATTACCATGAACGAGCCCGAACATAAAATGGGTATCAAAGGCTCCGATACACGCCAAATCTTCTTCAATGATTGCCACGTGCCCGCTGAAAACATGCTTTCTGACCGTGGAAACGGTTTTAAGATTGCCGTTAATATTCTAAACATCGGTCGTATCAAATTGGCCGTTGCCGCCGTGGGTGGAGCGAAACAGGTTGTTACACAGGCGATTCAATACGCTAACGAACGCAAACAATTTGGCATTGCTATCAGCACGTTTGGGGCTATCAAGCACAAACTGGGTGAAATGGCCATAAAATTATATGCTTCCGAATCTGCTTCTTACCGTGCAGGTCAGAACATTGATGATGCTATTGCTGACTTAAAAGAAAAAGGCCTGACCGATGCTGAAGCAAAATTGAAAGCCTTGGAGCAATTTGCCATTGAATGCGCCATGATGAAAGTACATGGTTCTGAAGTGCTTGATTATGTAGTGGATGAAGGTGTGCAGGTATATGGTGGAATGGGTTTTTCGGCCGATGCTCCTATGGATCGCGCCTACCGTGACGCACGTATCAACCGAATTTTTGAAGGTACCAATGAGATCAATCGCATGCTGACGGTAGATATGTTGCTCAAACGTGCCATGAAAGGTGAAATAGACCTGATGGGACCGGCGATGGCGGTAGGCAAAGAAATCATGTCTATTCCTGATTTTAGCCTTACGGAAGATGAAACGCCGTTTGCCGCCGAAAAGAAAGTGATCAAAAACCTGAAAAAAGCAGCTTTGATGGTAGCGGGTGCGGCAGTGCAGAAGTTTATGATGAAACTGTCGGATGAGCAGGAAATCCTGATGAATGTGGCCGATATGGCGATAGAGATCTACGCTGCTGAATCGGCTCTCTTACGTACCGAAAAACTGATCGGAATCAAAGGCGAAGCGGCTTGTGCGTTACAAAAAGATATGGCTATGTGCTACCTGCACGAAGCCGTAGAAAAAATCACCGGCGCCGGGAAAGCTGCCATTATGGGTTTTGCCGAAGGAGACGAATTGCGCGTCATGCTGATGGGATTGAAACGTTTCACCAAAATCGAGCCCATGAACACTAAAAATGCCCGTCGTCGTGTTGCAGATGCGATGATTGCAGAAAATAAATATGTTTTTTAAGTATTCCGAAAATCACAGTTGGCTCGCCGCCGGATGAAATTTCGGTCGGCGAGTCTATTGGAAAAATACATCAAAACTTATTATATTGTAAGAGATAAAGGCCGTATAATAAGTAAAGCGTAAAGAAGCCGTCTGTTGTTTGGCAGGCGGCTTCTTGCTGTATAATTTCGTTGTTATTTATTATACAGCTATGAAAACTTTCAACCTGAATCTCTTTATTATTAGTTTTTTATGGGTAGTCTTTTCGATGGACGCCCGTTCACAAAATTATACCCGTGAGCGTGATTTTGTCATAGCTCCTATGGTAGGCATCGGCGGGATTGTTCCCTCGAAAGTAGCCTTGGTCAGCGGTACGGCCGCCGCCCGTGCGGCCTGGATTGCTTCGTATCGCGGTGAGCTTGTTTCCAAAGACGGTACCGTTCAGCAGCACACTTATTATACCGGGTTATGGGGACTCGAAACTTACTATCGTTGGAAAGACCGTCGCTCAAGCAATCGTTGGTCAGTGGGTCTCAGTACGGCTTGGCATCAGCACGTATTTAAATTGGAACATCCGTTTTCGTTTTCTTACAAAGGCTATGATATCAGCGCCACAGTGTGGAATGTAAATTACGTAAGAACCGGGTTGATGTTGCGCCGCACTTGGATGAAAGAATGGGCCGGCACCTACATTCAATTGGGCGGTTATTATTCTACCTTATTTTATGATCAATCGCCCTCCGGTCCGCAGGGATTGAAAGCGTGGGAAGATGAATTTATAGAGCAGGGCAATGGTGACCGTACCAAAGCCTATAATATTCAGAAAGGCGTGATACAGGTCGTTCCTGAGATTGGGATGCAATACGGCAAAAACAGCGGCATTGAGTTCAGTATTGCTTACTATCATCCTTTACAAAATTTGTTTCAGATGGAGACTTCCTTTGTAAAATTAAATCAGGTGATGGGCGTCAATCGGATGGATGTTTCATTGGGGGTAGTAATGGCTAATATCAAATTACCTATTACTGTTATGAAACGACGGGAGACCGTCACGTCAGAACCCAAAGTCTATGAGCCAAAGCCGGTTAAAGAGCCGAAGCCTAAGAAAATAAAAGAACCTAAACCTAAAAAAGAACCTAAGCTTAAGGAACCCAAAAAAACAAAATTGGAGAAACCTGTTGAAAAAGCCGAGCCTGAACCTAAGCCGTTAGTGCCGTCGCGCTACGATGAGGCGGTGGTCAATCAGCCTTTAGTCATGGAAAATATCTATTTTGAATTGACTAAGTCGGATTTGCTCGAAAGTTCCTATAAAGAGTTGGATCGCGTAGCAGATTGGCTGAAAGCCAATTCGAGCGTTGAAATTCGTCTGGAAGGTCATACAGATAAAATCGGAGACTCCGAAAAGAACCTGATTCTCTCCCGCGACCGAGTCAATGCCGTGCGTGAATACCTGATACGAAGAGGAGTTAGTTCAGCGCGTATTACAACCAAAGGTTATGGCGATACACGATTGGTTTGTAAACCAAGCCCCTGCGAGAAAAACCGTCGGGTAGAAATGGTGATTACGAAGAGATAAGCTTACTATACCGGAGATTTAAGTAGAATAGCGCCGTTAACCAAAACGGCGCTATTTACTGTTTGGATAGTAATTATGCTATTGATATTCCAAACCTAAGCAGCCTGAATTTTAACTGTTTAACGCGCTTAATAACTTTTCCACTACTTCCGGATAATGCTGATGCTCCAACACCTGCACTTTACGCGCCACTTCTTCGGGGGTATCTTCGGGGGTTACCGGGCAGGTTGCCTGAAAGATAATATCGCCTTCGTCATAATGCTCGTTGACATAATGGATCGAAATGCCCGATTCAAGTTCCCGAGCCTCAACGACGGCTTCATGGACAAAGTGACCATACATCCCTTTACCACCATATTTTGGTAATAATGCCGGGTGAATATTAATGATCCTGTTAGGAAATGCGTGCACCATTGCTTCGGGAATCAGCATCATAAAACCCGCTAATACCACCAGATCAATGTGCTCATTTTGGAGTATATCAATTATTTTATTGGTTTCGTAAAATGTTTTTCGGTCAAATAAAACAACGGGAATATGAAGTCGGCGCGCCCGGGCAATTACGCCCGCTTGAGGATTGTTGGAAAGAATGAGGGTAACTTCAATGTCAGCATGATCTGTGAAGTATTCGGCGATCTTTTCGGCGTTGGAACCGGAGCCTGAAGCAAAAATAGCAAGGCGTTTTTGGGCCATTGAGGATAAATGATTGGTGGTTTGAAGGTGCAAAGTTAGTTTTTTGTGAAAGTGAATACGCTATAATTTCCCGGAAACGCATAATTTCGCTCCTCTTTATAGACTTGGAAAGTCTGGGCGACCCCGTCTCAAAGACTTTCCAAGTCTTCTCTATTTGACTCAATTTCTATTATGCAACTCCTCGAAGTAGGCCAAGACACTCAACGCCAACGCGAATTTTTAATGCTCCCCGTTCGTCTTTACAAAGGCAATGCTTACTGGATTCGTCCGTTGGACAAAGACGTGGAAGATACATTCAATCCTGCTAAAAATAAAAACTTCAAATATGGAGAGTGCATTCGTTGGATCGCGGTTGATGATGCCGGGCAGACCATCGGGCGGGTAGCGGCTTTTGTTAATCAAAATACGGTGCACAAAGGCAATGATCAGCCCACAGGCGGAATGGGTTTTTTTGAGTGTATCGAAGATGAAAAAGTAGCCTTTGCATTGTTTGATATTTGCAGAAAGTGGCTCGCTGAACGAGGCATGGAGGCAATGGATGGGCCAATCAATTTCGGAGAGCGTGATCGTTTTTGGGGTGTCCTGATTCAAGGGTTTGATAAAGAACCGTTGTATGGAATGGGTTATCATTTTCCGTATTATAAGACCTTTTTTGAGAACTACGGCTTTCAGACGTATTTTGAACAATTGACGTTCTTTCTGCTTATGCCCAAAGAGCGATTTATGGAGCGAGTCAATCGCGTTTTTTTTGAGCGCGCAGAGCGAATTTTGGCCATGGAAAACTATGAATTCAGACACATAGACAAAAAACGCTTAGACAAATACGCCGAAGATTTTCGAATCGTTTACAACAAAGCATGGGCAAAAAATCTGGGTGCCGAAGACATGACGCCCGACAAAGCACGCGGAATCATGCAACGAATGAAGCCGATCCTGGACGAAGAATTGATGTGGTTTGGATATTATGCCGACGAGCCTATTGCTTTTTTTATCATGCTTCCCGAATTGAATCAGATCTTTAAACATATGAACGGGAAACTGGACTTGATCGGCAAATTAAAATTTTTGTACCATAAACTTATGAAAACCAATCATAAAGCTTTTGGAGTGATCTTTGGCGTTGTTCCTGAATTTCAGGGACGAGGTGTGGAGTCGGCCATTGCGTTGGCATCTTCGAAAGTGGCTTGGCGACCAAACTATCAGTATACCGAACTCGAAATGAATTGGATCGGTGATTTCAACCCTAAAATGATACGGTTTGTGGAATTACTGGGCGGCACACCCCATAAAGTACACACCACCTACCGTTATCTGTTTGACCGCACCAAAGAATTTAAACGTCATCCTGTTATTTAGAATCGGTTCATTTACTTTTGACTCAGGTTCAGTTTGTATTCACCATTTCGAAGCTCGCATTTTTTACTTTTATATTTTTCGGTCGCATCGGCGATCTGATTATTATTTTTCAGTTTCTCGGTTTTACATTTTTCAGTTTATACAGATCGGTTTCATAAACTCCACCTCCCATGAGAACTACCTCACTTTGTCTTCTTTGTTTAGTAATGTTGATTAAAGGTTTTGGCCAAACCTATTACGAAGGAAATCTCAGTACGTTAAAAATTGGCTTAAAAATCCAAAAAGAGCAACAAAAAGCGGCGCTGTATATTCCCGAACAAGGTTTGTTTGACTATGCACTCAAAACTTCCGTATTTCGTAACGATAGTTTACTGGCTGATCTGAGTGAATTTAAGACAATATTGACCGGGAAATTAGAGCCGGAAACTTTCTCAGGCCAATGGAAACAAAATGGCTTTCCTGCACCGCTCACGCTGAAGCGAGTTAATTTGCTATCGTTTTTGAACCGTCCACAGACTCCTGTAGCACCCTTTCCGTATAACTCAGAGGACGTGCATTTTGCCAATGCTGACCGTTCTATCCAATTTGGCGGAACACTGACGTTTCCCAAAGGCCAAGGTAAATTTCCAACGGTCATTCTCATTACCGGATCGGGGCTGCAGGATCGTGACGAAACCCTTTTTGGACATAAGCCCTTTTGGGTCATTGCCGATGCGTTGAGCCGGGAAGGCTTTGCTGTATTGCGCGTAGACGACCGAGGCATTGGTGAAACGACCGGCAAAGTAGGTACATCGGCCGATTACGCGCAGGATGTGCTGGCGGCGATCTCGTTTTTAAAATCCAGAAAGGAAGTTGATGCGAAAAAAATCGGATTGATGGGGCATAGTGAAGGAGGAATGATTGCGCCAATGGTTGCTGCTCAATCAAAAGATGTTGCTTTTATCGTGTCACTGGCAGGACTTGGTGTTGGCGGACGAGAGTTGTTGCTGAAACAAAGCGATGATATTTTGCAGAAGGCAGGTACAAATGCAACATATCGGGCAAATACTCAATCGCTTAATGCTGCACTCTATGACGCAGCTATGCGGCAGCCGCTTGAGGGCGACATAAAAGATACCCTTCAACTCGCTTTTGACAATTGGATTAAAGCCCAGCCCGATGCAGTATTGGGACAGATGGGTTTTAAAAGTGAAGCAGGCAAAAAAAATGTTACCGGACAATTTGGTCAAATAGGTTCAAAATGGTATCGTTATTTTCTTAAATACGACCCGCAGCCGATATTGGCTCAAATCAAAATACCGGTATTGGCGCTTAATGGCGGAAGTGACTTGCAGGTATCTGCCAAGGAAAATCTGGCAGGCTTTGAAAAAGGTTTAACGGCCGCAGGAAACAGGAATTTCAAAACAATAGAACTTCCGGGTTTAAATCACCTTTTTCAGAAATGCCAAAAATGCACCACCGCCGAGTATGGTATGTTGGAAGAGACATTTTCGGCCGATGCATTGAAAATAATTGTTGATTGGCTGAAACAGCAATAGTTCGTTCTATTTAAGAAATTCTTCCCAAAGAAGTTTGGTGGCCACTCCTAAAAAAACCACTCCTGTAGCGATGTTGATGTAATGGATGACCTTGATAGTGAGCAATCCACGCAAACGGTGAGCATAAACTGCCAAAGCGGATTCAGTAGCTCCGACCCCAACGAGGCTCATACTGAAAAAAATGATCATTTCGCTGAGATCGTAGCGCCCCTTGGTGCGCAGGTACGCCGCAATGGCCGCCCAAGACATAAAATTAATAGGGTTGAGGGCATTAAGGGCAACGCCTTTGAGGAAAAATTTTAAATTGGAACGTCGTCGGCTGCGGTCGTCGGCGTGTGTTTTAGGTTCAAGGGTGGGCGTTTTTAAAAAATTCCCAATCGCTAAGATCACCAAAAAAATAATTCCGATGGCACCGATCCACTTATCGAAATTGTTGATTTGAGGCAAAAAAGAAGTACCGAAAATGGCCGTAAAGATAAAAAAAGCATCGCTGGCAACTACTCCTAACGCAATCTGAACGCCGCTCCGATAGCCCCGTTCAATACTCGTTTGTATCAAAGCAAAAAATACCGTTCCGAAGGTAAGACACAACAAAATTCCCGCAATCAATCCGTATAAAGCTGCCAGAAACATAGGTTTAAATTAACTGTTTAACGTTGAAAAGTAAGGTGTCAGTTGAGCGTTGGTACTAAACGGTCAATTTATTCTAAATGCCTCTGAGGCGCGCTATTTTCAAAAGCCCCATCACGCTTAGAGAATCTGTAATTTCGGAGCGCATAACCATCTCTATGGCTTCCTTTAACGGAATTCGCGCCACGTGCAGTTGTTCGGTGTCTTCGGGTTGTTGTTGGGCTTGGGTGAGTTGTTCGGCAATATACAAAAAACCTTCTTCGTCGCCGACGGAGTTGGACAGGTGTACACGGGCGATCTTAGTCCATTTGGCGGCAATGAGGCCTGTTTCTTCCAACAATTCCCGTTTGGCTCCTTCGAGCGGGTCTTCGTCCATCGGCCCGCCGCCTTCAGGAATTTCCCACGAATATTCCTCCAACGGATAGCGGTATTGACCTACCAGATAAGTAAATCCTTCATCGTCAATCGGGATAACGCCAATGGCTTTATTTTTATAATGCACCACGCCGTATATTCCCGGGCCGCCGCTGGGATTAAGAACTTCTTCGTGGCGTACCTGAATCCATTTATTGTCGTACACGACGCTGGATGTCAGCGTTTTCCACGGGTTTTCTGTTTCAAAAGGAAGAGACATAACAGGCTGAATTTCTAATACAGTGTGTTGAATGTAAAATGCTTCGTTTTCTTACGACATGTATATTTAATACTAAGGTTTGGGGCTAAACTCGTAACTTTGTGTCCAAGTTACCCCAAAAAAGTCGTGCAAGTTAGCCAAAATTCTAAATTCCGTTGGATTATCCTCTCGCTTAGTTTGAGCATAGTTTTAATGGTAATTAAGTTCTCCGCCTATTATTTGACTCGTTCTAATGCCATATTAAGTGATGCCTTAGAATCGATCATCAACGTCATTGCGAGCAGTTTTGCTTTTTACAGTATCTATCTTTCGTCGCAACCCAAAGACCTTGATCATCCTTACGGCCACGGGAAGATCGAATATTTTTCATCAGGATTTGAAGGGGCGCTCATCATCATTGCAGGCGTTTTGATCGCGGTAGAAGCCGTTCAGCACCTGCTTCATCCTTTGCCTATTCAGCACTTGGATTGGGGGCTTTTGTTGATTTTAGTAACAGTGGTTCTTAATGGCGTAGTGGGTTATTATCTCCAAAAAGTAGGCAAGGAAACCCGCTCGGATGCGCTCATTGCTGATGGTAAACATTTAATGACCGATAGTCTAAGCAGCGTACTGATATTGATAGGGTTGGGGCTGCTGATTCTCACCGGTTTGCAATGGATCGACAGTGCGGCATCGTTGATTTTGTCATTGGTAATATTCTACAATGGATTTACGCTCATCAGAGGATCAGTCGCTGCGTTGATGGATCAAACCGACCCCGAGCTTTTGGAACGTATTGTGAATATTCTCAAAAACCACAAACGCGACTATTGGATCGATGTGCACAACATGCGCATTCAAAAATACGGCCCCGATCTGCACATAGACTGCCACCTCACACTGCCATATTACTGGGATTTGCGTCAGGTTCATCAGGCTGTGCATGAATTCGAAGAAGCATTGGAAGAAGATACGGGAGGGCATGTTGAATTCTTTATTCACGTTGATCCCTGCCT
The DNA here is from genome assembly GCF_965279615.1 of Runella sp. Taxonomy (NCBI): domain Bacteria; kingdom Pseudomonadati; phylum Bacteroidota; class Cytophagia; order Cytophagales; family Spirosomataceae; genus Runella; species Runella sp. The sequence continues at coordinate 5,476,918 of NZ_OZ257252.1, forward strand.
GCCTGAATGCTGTAAATACTGTCGCTTGGTCGATTGCCCCGTCCGGGCAGAAGCCTTCCGGAAAGACATTGATTGGAGCACACACAACTTATCTAAAAATCAAAAGCACTTTGTAGAGCCCGATTAAACGGAAGATGCCAACTCCGTTACAAATGATAAATAATTTTCTCGGTGGATGACTGTAAAACTTGCCTCCGGATAGGCTTCCGCAAAGGCTTTGGGAATTTTGGCTTGTTTTTTCTGCCATTTGAACTCATAAGCGTCAATTCTGCCATCCTTTATTTCAATCCAATCTATTTCCTGTTGATCGTATGTTCGCCAAAAGAACGTTTCGGATAAGCTCGAAGTATATTTTAATACTTTCAGACGTTCGCTGATTAAATAATTCTCCCAAAGCTCGCCAACATCTGTACGAATGACTAAAGGGCGAAAATCGTTAATAAGAGCATTGCGCACTCCTACGTCCCAAAAATACCACCGCGCACTTTTCGTAATTTCCTTTCTCAGGTTGCGGCTGAAAGCTTCCACTTTTTTCAAAATGAATACTTTTGTGCATAGATCAAGATACTTTTCAACGGTATTTTTACTCATTTGTAACTGCTTGCCCAACTCGTCCATAGACACTTCCTTCCCTAATTGAAACGCAATCAATCGTAACAGATCTCTGATTTTTGAACTGTTTCTAATGCCTTCATAAGCCATAATATCTTTAAGCAAATAGGAATTGACCATATCTTTAAGGTATTCTGCTTTAGCAGCACCGAGCGGTAGATTCCAAAGCTCAGGATAGCTTCCGAAAAGTAATCTGTCTTCTACATTTTGAATGGTTTGTAATGCATTCTCAAAGGGCAAAAGTTCCTGTTGTGCAATGGGGTATAGTTCGTGAAAGGATGCCCTTCCTGTTAATGGCTCACCTGAAAGATTGGCCAAATCGAAAGCAGAAGAGCCGGTAACAATCACTCGAATACCCTCAAAATTGTCTACTATTAATTTTAGTACTTTCCCAACCTCAGGAATTGCTTGGGCTTCGTCAATTACCAATAATTCTGTATCTCCAAGCAATCGTTGATAATTGGCAATGCTTCTTTGCCCAAGAACCTGCTGAACATCAATGTCTTCGCCTTGAAGAACGAGATTTTTATAGGAGGTTTTGGATACAATCCGGTTCAATAAAAAGGTTTTGCCTACCCGCCGAGTCCCAAAAATGAGTTGTACTTTATTAGGAACAAGTCGGTTTAGCAATGTTTTTTCCAACAGCCGTATAATTTCCATTTTCGAGGGTTTTTAGCTATAAAGGTATAAAAAATGTCAATTAAATGACAAAATTTATATAAAAAACGTCAATTAGGTGACGTTTTTTGAAAAGAAATTATTGTTTTTAAACTTTCTTAAAATTTAACACACAGTTTTGGAATTCGATTTCTTAACTTTGTGTTAACAAATCGTCACACACTTCACACTCCCTGATGAGCGACGCTATAAAACACGAATGTGGGATTGCCCTCATTCGACTCCGGAAGCCGTTTCAATATTATATTGATAAATACGGCACACCCCTCTACGCAGTCTATAAACTTCACACTTTGATGGAAAAACAGGTAAACCGAGGCCAAGACGGCGCCGGGGTAGCCAACATCAAGCTCGAAGTTCCGCCGGGCAGCCGCTACATAAGCCGCTACCGATCGGTAGACCCCCAACCCGTAGCTGAGATCTTTAAGAAGGTACAGAAGAAATTCAAAAAAGCCTTTAAAGAACTCAAGGGCGATCAAAAAGACCTCCGTTACGACGCCAATTGGCTACAGGAAAACGTAGCATTTACGGGTGAAGTCTGGTTAGGTCACCTGCGCTACGGTACCCACGGTGCCAACGAGATCGAAAACTGCCATCCGATGTTGCGTCAAAACAACTGGCGAAGCAGAAACCTGGTGGTAGCAGGAAACTTTAACATGACCAACGTGGACACGCTTTTTGATAAGCTCGTTTCGCTGGGACAGCATCCAAAAGACCGGGTGGATACTGTCACGATCATGGAAAAAATCGGTCACTTTTTAGATGAAGAAAACCAGCGCGTTTTCGACCGCTTCAAAGGTATTTACGAAAATCCTGACCTTTCTGACGTCATCGAAGACAATATGGATATGGTGCGCGTGCTGCACCGTTCCTGCCGTGATTTTGACGGTGGTTTTGCCATGTGCGGAATGACAGGTTCAGGACAGGCCTTTGTAGTACGCGATCCATCCGGTATTCGTCCGGCGTATTATTATGCCGACGATGAAGTGGTGGTCGTTGCTTCTGAAAAACCGGCCATCAAAGCTGCTTTTGATGCCAATTATGCTGATATTAAGGAAATCACGCCGGGCCATGCGCTGATCATTGATAAATACGGCGAATACGGTCAGCACCAGATTTTAAAGCCTCTTGAGAAACGTTCGTGCAGTTTTGAACGGATTTATTTTTCGCGCGCTTCTGACCCCGATATTTACCACGAACGCAAGCAGTTGGGGAAATTATTGATTCCTCAAATTTTGGAAGAAGTAGATTACGACCTCGAAAATACAGTATTTTCATACATTCCGAATACGGCCGAAACAGCATTTTTTGGGCTGGTGGAAGGATTGGAAGAGTACTTGGCCAAGCAGCGTAAAAATGCAATTCTGAACGGGAATCTTTCGCCGGAAGAATTGGACAAAGTGCTTTCGTTCCGCCCGAGGATTGAAAAACTGGTATCCAAAGATGTTAAGCAACGGACGTTTATTACGAGTGATGCCGCCCGTGATGAAATGGTTTCTCACGTCTATGACATGACCTATGAGGTGGTGAAAAAAGGCGTTGATACGATTGTGGTCGTGGACGACTCCATTGTACGCGGTACTACGTTGGAAAAAAGTATTCTGCGCCTGTTGGATCGTTTGGGTCCGAAGAAAATTGTGATCGTATCATCGGCACCGCAGATACGCTATCCGGACTGCTACGGCATTGATATGTCGAAAGTGAAAGACTTTGTTGCTTTCCGTGCGGCATTACAACTCTTGAAAGAACGTGGCTTAGACAACCTGCGCGACGAAGTATATGCCCAATGTGTAGCTTCGCTCGAAACAGGAAATGCCTATCAGCAAAACTATGTGAAAGCATTGTTTGAGCCGTTTACACCGGAAGAGGTTTCGCGTAAAGTGGCGGACATTGTGCGTCCTAAAGATTTAAAAGCCGATTTGTCGATCATATTCCAAACGGTAGAAAACCTGCACGAAGCGTGTCCAAATCACAGCGGCGACTGGTATTTTACAGGAGATTATCCAACGCCGGGAGGAAATCGCGTGGTCAACAAAGCCTACGCAAACTTCTACGAAGGCCGCGGTGTGGTGAGAGCTTATTAGTATCTAAAATATAGCATTAAAAGCATATATTATAAACAATAAAATTAACGCTTATTTTTACTGATAAGCTCGTTAAAATGTAGCGACTTTATTGTTCATTATTTGAAGATTACTGCTCTTACGCATTTTTGGATAAAAATTAATAAGTATATAATTCAAAAAGGGTTGTCCAAACATATGCTTGGGCAACCCTTTTTGAATTATATAACTAAACCTTACCATTAATTTTTGTCCGGTATTCTAAAAAGTATTATTTATTGAGGGGAATTTAGATTTATTTTGGGTTATTAAGTTTTTTAAGATTTATTGTCAAATACTTATTCTTAATTCCCAATGAAATTGCCAAACGGTCTTTTTTTCTTATTATGTATTTCTTTTAATAGCCTTGGACAACAAAAGAAAAGCCCACCTGGCATAGCGAATATAAGCTCGGTCGAATTTAGCTCATATCGAATTGGATGCAGCCTTTTTAATAATCCGGATAATTATAATACAGGAAGTAGCTTTACTTATAATGCTCCAATTAATAACAATTCCTATTTGACAGGGCCTAATAATGCAAAATATGGATGCTTATATACTGTCCCAAACCAAGCTTGGTTTATTATTGAAGTAAATTCAAGCGGTTCTCTTTACTTTCGTTTCACAAATAGTAAAGGAGTTGATGTTGATGCGGCCATTTGGGGGCCAATTCAAAATGCTGAAATCTCTGCTGCCTGCACATCTGTCAATTCTCTTCCAATAACTTGTGATTACGATGCATTTGATCCTGATTTATCTATTTTAAATGCGCAGGCAGGTCAGAAATATATAATGTTAGTAACGAATTATTCTAATGCAATTACTAATATTAACATTTCTCAGCCAACAGGTGGCAGTGTCACATATCATATGCTGAAATTGCCAAATTGTTCTAATCTTCCTACAGCTTCGATATCCGGTTCATCAACAATTAATGAAGGACAGTCGACTGGTTTGACCTTAAATTTTTCAGGAGAAAGCCCTTGGATATATTCATTGTCCGATGGCAGTATTGATACGGCCAAAACAACTCCCTTAATGAAAGTTGTAACCCCTGTAGCTTCAACTAATTATACCATTACCTCAGTCCGTAATGTTTGTGGAACGGGTAATACTTCAGGAAATGCAGGTGTTTCAGTAGCAAGAACACTAAGTTTAAAATCATGCTATCCCTTTGATGGAGATTCCAATGATTCTAAAAATGTTAATAACGGTGTTGTTTCAGGAACTGTGCTTACTACAGATCGACAAAATCAGTTAAATAAATCATACTATTTTAATGGATTAAGTGATTACATCTCTGCGTCGGCCAACCAATTTAATAATTCAACTTTTGGGTTTTCAAGCTGGGTAAAGTTAGATGATTTACCATTAGAAGGTGAGCCGCAACGCATTATTATGTCAATGGGCAATAGTTCAAGCCAACATTATTTATCGGTAGATAATAACGGTGGCGAAGCTAAATGGAAATTTTCTTCTAACGGGTTTAATGTTTATAGTAATCGTAATCTGGAGACAAACCATTGGCATTTTTTAGTCGGAATACGTCGAAATACAGAATTGCTATTATATATAGATGGAGAACCGGTAAATTCAAAATCATCAATACCGGCTACTTCATTTGAGGTAAATTCTTCTTTCCGAATAGGTTGTGGTATTAATAATGACCAATTCTTTAAAGGTAAAATTGATGATGTAAAAATATACCAAGGAGCTATTATTTTGCCTGAAATAAAGCTTAACTATGCGGCTACAACATGTAATGATGTAACTCAAGAGACTTACATCTACTTGGAAAGTCTTAGCTCCACAATTATCTGTACAGATAGGGCCTTTGGTATATCTGTCCAAACTGCTAATTTTCAAAATGTATATGATCCTAATTTATCATTTATGGTTGAGCTTTCTGATACTACAGGAAGTTTTGCAAATCCGATAATTTTAGCAAATGCATCATTTTTGCCCATTAACTCAGTGACTATTCCTGCTAACCTTCCCCAAGGCAACTATAAGGTCAGGATACGTTATGGTAACTTATACAGTATCAACGTCTTGAATTTAGTTCTTAATAAACCGATCGTTGCCACGTTTACCGGAACATCTGCAATTCAAGATGGTCAGAATACGGCTCTTAATATAAATTGGACCGGTACTTTTCCTTTCAATTATGTAATAAATGGCGAGAACTCAATTATTTCAGGAAATGTCATCACAAATGTTAATCCTACATTGATAAGTGTCACTCCTGAACGTACAACTACCTATTTTGCTTCAATAAGTAATGTTTGTGGTGCAGGAACTGTTAATGGCACTCCCATTATAACTGTAATAGTTCCTAAGCAACTTATTACTTGCTTACCATTTAATGGAAACGCAAATGATACCAGAGATAATAATTTTATTTCGTTAATCGGAGGGCCACTTTTGATCGGCAATCGAATTGGTGCATCCAATGCGGCATACTTATTCAATGGTAGCAACGATTATATGAAAGGAACCACCAATAATCTTCGTAAGCAAGAGTATACAATGTCAGCATGGGTGTTTCTTAACGAATTGCCAACAAGCGGGCAAACCCGATACGTTATTTCGATAGGCGATAATGTTGGTTCAGGCAACCTGCAGGGGTTAGCCTTGACGGCTACTTCCGGAGTTGCTCGTTGGGCTTTTGTTTCGACTAATCAAAGTACAACTCAAATAGTTGAGGCATCCGGTAGTGTGCAAACCGCACAGTGGATTCATCTGACGGCTGTTAGGAAGAACAATGAAATGCGTTTATATATCAATGGCGCTTCAGTGGGATTTGTTAACACCTCATCATATATAGTCTTTAAAGATACTGATTCATTACGTGTTGGCGGAAAGTTAGGTAATAACGGTATTACTACGGACCTTTTTAAGGGAGTAATAGATGATGTTCGTCTTTATAAAGGGGCACTTAATGATACTGAGGTAGCAGCATTGTATTATACGGTACAGGATTGCCCTGTTATTGAAAATGCTCCTATTGCAATTCTTCAGTCGATTACTACTCCTGCTTGTGCCGGTCAAAATATAACTATCGCATACAATAGTAACCTTACTGTTAGTAATTCTAATCCTTTACGAGTAGAATTGTCTAATTCATTAGGTAGTTTTGCTAATCCAACATTACTTGGTACGGGTACGAGCAATCCGTTAATTGTGCCAATTTCTTCTATCCTTGCTCCGGGAAGCGGTTATAGAGTAAGAATTACGCAACTTGGTACTTCAGTTGTGACCAGCATTAACTCTTTGGCTATCAATATTAACTCTACCATACCAACAGCTACACTTACAGGTACCGCAACTATAGGAGAAGGTGCTGTCGCTACTTTGACAATTAATTTTTCAGGTACCGGACCGTGGACTTACGCCTTAAATGGAGGTTCGTTACAAACCACTTCCAATAACCCACAATCAATTTCAGTTACTCCAATTACAACAACGACTTATAGTATTACATCGGTTTCAAATGTTGCGTGTAATACAGGTACAGGTTCCGGGAGTGCCACCGTTACCGTAATACCAATAGCTAATCGCTTAATAAGCTGTTATCCATTTAATGGAAATGCCAATGATAGTCAAGGCAGTAATAATGGAGTTGCTAATAATGCAACTCTCACAACTGATCGTTTTGGTAACCCAAACAGTGCTTACTATTTTGGCTCCAGAGCATATGTTCAAATTCCAATATTAGGAATGAAAAACAGTGCTTATACTTATTCTGTTTGGTTTTCAATAGCAAAGCCCGATTCACAATCAGAGAGAGTTTTGATTGACTTAATGGGGCATTCATTATCGCTTAATTATTATCAAATAGGAGAACCCCTAGGTCATTTTAATTACCGCGGAAACGCCGATGGAAGTATGACCAGTATACAACCAACCCTACGCCCTGATACTTGGTATCAGGCAACAATCACACGGGATGGTCGGAATTTTGCGTTTTATTTAAACGGCATACTTCAATCCGGTAGCATGGGTAATGCCGACCCTGTTTATGGGTATGGAGATACTTATATCGCATTTATAGGTGCTATGAACGCTGCCGGGGGAGCGCTTACCGGATTTGAAGGTAAAATTGATGATGTAAAAATCTTTAAAGGTTCACTGAATGCGATCCAAGTCATGCAACTTTATCGCTCCTCAAGCTGTGAAGAAAATAGACTGTCTTTAGGGACCATTACCGATACAGTTTTTTGCCAGAACCAAGCTCTTTCAATCCCTTTTTTCTCAATCGGTGTTTTAGGTGTTTTAAGCGGTAATGCTATTAACGTTGAATTATCTGATGCTTCAGGTGGTTTTTCGAACCCTACAGTCATTGGCTCAGGAAACGTAACACCTATAAGTGCTCAAATACCGACTGTCAGTGGTAGTGGTTACAAAATTCGCCTGCGCTTTGCCGGTAATTCCGGTATAATCAGTGATACATCTTCCGTTCTGAAAATTCTCGGGAATGTGACCGCGACTATTAGTGGTGATACAACCATATTTGAAGAAAGTAGGGCTTCCTTGAAAATTAGTTTTACCGGTGCAGGTCCCCGGTTGTATTCGATCAATGGAGGGGCTGTTCAGACGGCCTCGTCGAATCCTGAGATAATATCATTGAGTCCTTTAATTACAACAACTTATACGCTCACATCTATCAATAACGGGTGTAATAGCAGTGTAGGTATTGGCAGCGCAACGATAAGAATAGAAGCATTGCCGGCAGTTACAAAATTGGTTAGTTGTTATCCATTTAATGGAAATGCCAATGATAGTCGAGGGATTAATAACGGAACAGCATATAACGTGACATTAACAACAGATCGGTTTGGGAACCCTAACAGTGCCTATTTATTTAGTGGAAATAATTCATATATTCAAATTCCGACAAACCAAATTTTAAACAGTAGTTATACCTATTCTCTGTGGTTCTCGCCACCCAGTGACATAGTTCTTTATAGTCGCTCAATTATAGATATTATGGGTCACTTATTAGAATTAGAACTTGTCACCGCTAACCCCATCTATAATTATGCTACCTATAAAGTCACCTATAATGGAAACAGTGATGGTTCTGCTAATTACAATTTGGTAAATATTAGCAGTAATCAATGGTTTCACATAGTTATCACATGTAAGGGAAAAAACTTTGCTTTATATTTAAACGGAATATTGGTAAATTCCTCCGGCAGCTCAGGAGTAAATAGTCCTGCATATGGAGGAGTGGGAATTCAAAATGCTTTTATAGGAAGAAGCAATGTAGTAAAAAACGGGTATCCAAATGATTACCTTAATTACTTTATTGGTAAAATTGATGAAGTTAAAATTTTTAAAGGTGCGCTAATAGCTGATCAAGTAGCGGCCTTATATCTTTTAAAGGATTGTGAAGTTCCGCCCGTACCCTGTTTGGAATCTCAGATTATTTCTTCAGTGCTGGATGGACAGGAATATATTCTTTCGAGAGGTACTGTCACTTCTAATAGTTTGATTAGTGCGGAAGCCAATATTACTTTTGATGCTAAGATGTCTACCCAACTATTGCCCGGTTTTGAAGCTAAACGAGGAAGTGTTTTTAATGCTCAAATAGGTGGATGTAATTGATTGGATTTGTAATGTTTTTATAAAGTCTTTGAGAAAAAGTTTGTAAAAGTTTCCGATTATATATTTAATATGAAATCCCTCACTCGCCGCCGTTTTTTACACGCCTCAACTTTATTGGCAGGGGCGGCTTTGCTGCCGCAATTCAGAATTGCCCAAAGATCGTTGCGTTTGGGTGGGCCCATTTTTTTGAAAAGTGATGATCCTGTTGAGTTGGCAAAAGAGCATCGACGTTTGGGATACAGCGCAGCATACGTTCCTAAAGTGGAACTGAAAGATACTGCCCGCATAGCCGCGCTTCGAAAGGCGTTTGCGGAGCAAAACGTGATCATTGCTGAAGTGGGAGCGTGGGTAAATATGCTCGATCAAGATGCTGAGAAACGTGCGAAAAATATTACGTATGTGACCGAACGACTGGCATTGGCAGAGGAAATAGGTGCATTGACCTGCGTAGATATTGCAGGTTCTTACAATCCAAAAAATTGGGACGGACCGGATGCTCGAAACCTGACCAAAGAATATTTTGATGCTACGGTCGAAAATTGCCGCAAAGTGATTGATGCTGTCAAGCCCAAAACGGCCAAATTTGCCCTTGAAATGATGGGTTGGAGTTTGCCCAATGATGCTGATTCTTGCCTTAAATTTATAAAAGCCATTGACCGACCCGCCTTTGCGGCACACGTTGATATTGCCAATATCATCAACTCTCCCGAACGTTTTTATCAAAATACGGCGCTTATCAACGATACTTTTCGCAAATTAGGAAAGTGGATCGTGTCTTGCCATGCCAAAGATGTGGTGGGAAAAGATGCGCATTTTGCCGAAACCATGCCGGGACGCGGCAGCATGGATTATCCAACGTATCTCCGTAATGTAACGGCTCTGCCCCGCGAAGTTCCGCTCATGCTCGAACACCTTAGAACGGCTGAAGAATACGATGAAGCGCGACTCTATGTAATGAAAGTGGCCACAGAGGTAAATATTCCGTTGGCTTAACTTACTGATTATCGCGCACATATCTGCTCCTGGAGCCAAAGCAAGAGTGCTGAATGAACGTGTCACCTGTCAACTCAATATCCATTGTTGCGCAGCTTATACAGTCTATATATGCACAGGAAGGGTTTTCGGGAAGCGCTGCTTGCGGGATAATTTTGAATTCTTTTCCATTGATAGTGAGTGAACCGGGTGCGCAGCACGAAGGTAGGCCTTTGCTGTCTAAAACAACACCATCGAAGCGAAAACTGAGAAAAGATGTCGATTGAGGATCCACAGCTTTCCAGACTTTCTTTCCATTTTCGGTACGCTCATACGCATCCAGACGCCACTTCCCTACAAGCGGTGCCAACGTCTCAGGAGGTGTTGGTGTTTTCTCGCGACAGCTTACTGTCACCAAAAACAATAAAAAATACTGAACGATTTTCATGATGAGCAGGTCGTTTGTTTGAATAGTTGATTTGTTTATAATCAAGACGCAGGGTTGAATCCAACCGTTGTAAATCCATCCCATTTATCGCAACATTCGTCACAGATTTTACCTCTGAGTAAGCATTACGGGTACTTTTGAGCCATCAAATACCCATTAACAGCCATTTTTCTTATCACTAAACTACAACAATAATGAAAAAATTCAGACCCTTTTGGGGCGTCTTCCTGCTCATTTTTTTACTTCCCATTTTCCTGTTTCAAATCATTGAGGCTTTTATGGCTTGGAAAACTGAAATTAAAGAGGAAATGATTTACGCTGTTCATTTTCTCCCTGATGATAAAAAACTCAAAACTGAGGTTCTTGATCATTTTCTAAAAAATGAATTTGAAATCAATCTTACAATTTATGGATTCAGTTTTTTGATGATAATTTGTATAGGCGTTATTCTATTCATTTTAGTACGATCAAATCAGAAAAGCAGGCCGCCTGTTTATCAGTTTCTTGGAATAACGGCTCTATTGATTGGCCTTTCTATAATTGTACAAACGACTTGGTATTCAATCAGTAAGGAAGAGAAAATTGCTATTATTGAAGATGAGTCCATTAAAAATATCTCGGATTTATTGAACCATAAAATGTTGGCCAACAAAACGGTCTATGGCGATTTTTGGGGAACTACCTGTGGTCCGTGCCTTTGGGAAATACGAAATTTTACAAAATCATTAAAGTACAAATACGCCGGTAAAGAGGTAGCATTTTTGTACGTGGGGCGCGGCAACAAACTTCTGTGGCAAAAATTACTAAAGAAATACAATATGCAGGGGGTTCATATTTTTTTGGAAGACGAAAAATACGACCGCATTTTTAGAAACGTCGCAGCCAATGAAAAAGAGCCTATTGAGATTCCGAGGTATTTTATCAGTGACAAATACAAAAATATCATGAATCGCTCTGCTCTTCGGCCCAGCGACCGAGATTCATTGTATCATCAAATTGACGCAACCTTAGCTAAACGATAAAAAATTATGACTGTCGAACGCTTCCGCCAAATAGAATTTTGGGTGATTACCGCTCTTACGTCCCTGTTCTTATTGATTTTTCTTGCCAGTGATTATCATAATTTTTCAAGAGTATGGACTCATATTGATGCTTTTGAGCAAAATCGTATTTATTCTGTCTACACTTGGGCAACCAATGGGTTGTGGCCTATTCTTAGTATTTTCCTAACCGTGTATGGCAGTTGGTACGCGCTGAACCATATTATTATTCCACGCTATTGGCCCAATAACCTTAATTTTTTTGCGCTTGGATGTATATTTATTGGAATTATTATACTGGCCGGCGCTTGGAGTTATTTGTATACATGGAAAGAGCTTGATTTTAGATACGATGCCCATCCCAACATAATTGGAGCAAAAGTTTGGTCTTCTTTCCGGCTCAGAAACTTAGCCTTACTTAGCGGGGGGGGATTCTTGGCTTTGTCATTGTACACGCTTCTTTCTCAGGTCTACCAATGGGCGCTGCAACAACCGGAAACAGATTCCAATCCAAACCGGAAAGTCATTAAAGATGGCACCATTCTGGCATTCATTGGATTTGTGCTATGGATTGCTTCCCAAGTCACGGCTCGTCATTTGTTCCTTATCCCCGGGTTGATTTGGGTACAGGGCGCATTTCTTCACGCTTATTTGTATCACAATAACCTCCTGAGATGGAAAACGTTTGCTTTTCGTCGAAACAACGAGAATCGCCAAGCCTTCCTGACCTTGTTAACTGCTTTGGTTATTAGTTTTGGCAGCAGTATCGTTTTGACTTTGTTGTATGATGTGTTTAAGGTTAGCCATTCAAGTTATGTGTATCTGTCCGGTATTGACGAATTTTTCGCCTTTTGGATGGTTTCTTGGCTGGGAGCCTTGGCCGTTACGTTGATTCGGCAGTTCATGGTGAAACCCTTGGAAACCAATCTTAACCGTAACCAAGCAGAGCTTTCGGCGTTGCGCGCTCAGATCAATCCGCATTTTTTGTTCAATGCCATGAATACGCTCTACGCCACGGCCATTGAAGAAAATGCCGAAAGAACCTCGCACGGGATTCAGCAATTGTCGGATATGATGCGTTTTATGATGCACGAAAACAATCAGGAACAGATCGATGTGCAACAGGAGGTGGCCTACTTGCGAAACTATATTGACCTGCAGCGCCTTCGGTTGTCGGAGTCGGATAAATTGGAATTGAAAGTTGACTTGGATGATTCGCTTTGCCTGAGAAGTATTGCGCCGATGTTGTTGATTCCATTTGTCGAAAATGCGTTTAAACACGGCATCAGCCTTCGTAATCATTCCTGGATATTTGTCAAATTGTATTGCGAACAGCATCAGATTCATTTTTCAGTTTTTAATAGTCTGCACCCACGCCACGAAGAGGATCCCGAAAAACATTCGTCAGGAATAGGGTTGGTAAATGTCCAAAAACGCCTTGAATTGTTGTATCCCAACAACCATCAACTTCGGATTCATCGGACGGAGAAAGAATTTTCGGTTCAGTTGGTGATTGATTTTTCTAAAAAAAGCCAAAAATCAAAGCTGAACTCACTGTTTGCCACTTACGATCAACTCAAATAAAAATGCATCAGCGTTAAAGTGAAGGGATAAAATGCACGATTGACCGATTAATTTCCCCGACTTACCTATTACAGTTGGCAGCTCGTTTGGTAATGCCCAATTTTGAGGCATTACCAAACCTGTTAACAGCCATGTACAGTATTGAAGCAGTGGGGTTGTCTCACCGATTTTCCAACGGCGACCGAGCGTTGGAAAATGTAAACCTTCGGGTCAAAGAAGGAAGTATTTACGGTTTTTTGGGACCGAATGGTGCGGGGAAAACCACAACATTAAGACTTTTATTAGGACTTCTTAAAAAGCAGAAAGGCGAGATTCGGGTGCTTGGCAAATCGTTTGAAAAGCACCGAATAGAGATCCTGCAGAACATCGGCTCGCTCATTGAGAGCCCTTCCATGTATAGCCATCTGACGGCGGTCGAAAATCTGACCGTATGGCAGAAAATATACCAATGCCCCGGAAATCGTATCCCGGAAGTACTTCAATTGGTGGGACTGGGTGACACAGGTCGCAAAAAAGCAGGGCAATTTTCGTTGGGAATGAAACAACGGCTCGGCATCGCGGCGGCATTGCTGCACAATCCGTCTCTTTTGATTTTGGACGAACCGACCAATGGCCTTGATCCCGGCGGTATCATTGAGATGCGGGAATTGCTCAAAAATCTTAACAAAAATGAGGGCATAACCATTGTGATCTCGAGCCATTTGCTGCCGGAAATCGAAAAACTGGTAACGGACTTGGGCATCATCAACAAAGGTCAAATGCTTTTTGAAGGCTCTTTGAATGAATTGATGCGTCGCCAACAGGAGGCTTCTTACCTTGCTTTTGAAACCGGTAATAATACTGCCGCCCTTCAACTCATTCAAAGTCACCATTTTGAAGCACAGATCAATGACGAAAAGATTTTGTTGCCTCACCTGCCCAAACCGACCATTGCCCGCCTCAACCAAACTTTGGTAAAACATGACATTGATGTGTATAGCATTGCTACGGTTACCAACGATCTGGAAAGTATTTTTATCAACCTAACCAACGACAATTAACATGAATTTCATCTATAGTTTTCAGAGCGAATGGCTCAAGACCAAGCGCAGTTTGGCGTCTTGGCTGGTGATCGTTGGCGGTTTTTTTATTCCGCTTATTATGGTGGCAGCGCGTATGTTATATCCCGATAGAGCACAAAAAGAGGGTTTATCGCCTCGGTTTTGGGAAAATCTGATGACGCAGCATTGGCAGTTGATGGCCCTTTTTCTGTTGCCGATGGGCGTCATTTTGGCTACGAGTTTGATTACCCAACTCGAATTTAAAAACAATACATGGAAGCAATTACATACCACGCCGCAAGGCCTAAGTACTATTTTTTGGAGCAAATTGAGCGTAATTTTGCTGATGATGTTTCAGTTTTTCGTCTTATTCAACGTAGGCATATTTTTGTCAGGTATAACTCCTGCGCTGATTTTAGGCACTGTTGATTATCCGAAAGAAGTGTTTCCAATGCTGCTGTATTTAAAATCAAGCGGTTATTTCTTTGTAGATTGTTTGCCGATTGTGGCGTTGCAATATTTGGTAAGCCTGCAATTTCGTAATTTTCTGGTGTCGTTTGGGGTCGGTATCGGTGTTTTATTGGCTGCGTTGTTTGCCGTGGAGTGGGAATATGGCTATATTATTCCTTATACGTATTGCCCTTACAATTTCTTTTTTCTCAGAGGCGCAAACATGAAAGCCACTCAACACCTCAATATTCATGCATTGGCGTTGGGATATTTTACAGTTTTTACGTTGATTAGCTATATACTTTACCTTACAAAAAAAGAGAAGGGTTGATGGGGCGACCCGAAAACAATGAGAAAAATAGTTGTCGTTTCGTTGCATGTAGGCTATTGGCTGCTGTATCTTTTACTACTGACGCTGATTTTGGTATGTCTTCAGGTTGGAACCAACCTGAAGAATTTACCTTTTTTCACCGACGTGCGTTTCGAGATCTTTTTCTTTGCTTTTGCGGTACTACCGGCAATTTTAGGGTTTTACAGTTACTACACACTGCTTTTTGACAACTTTCTCATTAAACGAAAAATCCTGTTGCTGTTTTTTTCAGGGGTAGTTACTGCCTTGGCTTGCAGCTTGATAAGTGCCTGTATGTTGACCGTTTTACATTCGTTTCGTATTGGCCCAAGTATTTTGAATAATGGGAATGGGACTTCCATTCCAATCATTATTGTCATTGCTATCATAGCATTGCTTAATGGTACAATTGGTCTGATCATGAAGGGGTTTATTCGGTGGTACGCCGAACTGAAATTGAAGGAAGAACTAACCCGAAAGAACTTTGAAATGGAATTGGCTTTGGTCAAATCACAGATCAGCCCGCATTTTTTGTTCAACACACTCAATAACATTGATGTTTTGATTACTAAAAATGCCGAGAAAGCCTCTTCTTACCTCAATCAATTGTCTGACATTATGCGGTTTATGCTTTATGAAACCAAAACGGAAAAGATATTACTCAGTAAAGAATTGGCGTACGTTCAAAAGTACGTTGAATTGCAAAAGATCAGAACGGCCAATCCCGATTTTGTGCATTTCAGCGTAGAAGGGGAAACGACGTATGATTACATTGCGCCAATGGTCATCATCCCGTTTGTTGAAAATGCCTTCAAACACACCGTCAACCTCAAAACCGGAAATGCTATTCAAATCAAGGTTTGGATAAAAAGCGGCATTATTGGGTTTGAATGTGAAAACAAATATCAGGAATCAACCATGAAGTCGGAACACGGAGGCTTGGGTAATGAGTTGATTAAGAAACGGTTGGAGTTATTGTACGCGGAACGTCATACGTTAGAGATTACGAAAAACGAAGAGGTATATCGGATAAAGCTAACCGTGAGAACAATTCAAAATCAGGCATTGAACTCTTCTTTAAAGATGTTGAAAAACGATTAACTTTGTATAAAATAACCAGTTAAGAATATGACAGCGGAACTTTCGGTATTTGACGAAATCTCGCTATTTATAGCAGGGATGAACCCCAAAAAGGTAGTTGCTTTTAAACCTTCACCGGTACATCAGCAACGTCTTGATTTACTGTTGGATAAGCAAAAAGATACATCTCTTTCGGCGGAAGAAAAAAGCGAACTGGAACACTATCTCATCATTAACCGCATTGTTGGTTTAGCCAAAGCCAGAGCTGTCAAGATGTTGCAAAAATGAGGAAAACCATCTCCGCCGCTACTAAAAAGAAAGTAGCAATACGGGCCGATTACCGATGTGAGTATTGTTTGTTACGTGAACAGACCTCTTTTTATTCCTTCCATATTGAACACATCAGAAGCATCAAACACGGCGGTAGTAATGAATTGGATAATTTAGCTTATTGCTGCCCCGATTGCAATTATTACAAAGGCTACGACATTGGAACATTTTTACAGGATGATGAAACAATAACCCGTTTCTTCAATCCAAGAAAAGATGATTGGTATTCTCACTTCCAACTGCTTAACGGGGCAGTTCATGGAAAGCCTGATATTGGTAAGGCTACGGAGCAAATCTTCAAATTCAACGAAGTAGAAAGATTGATTTTTAGAAACCAATTGGTTGTAATGGAACTGTACCCATAGTCTTTTATGAATTTCACTTGCATCATTGTCGAAGACGAACCGCTGGCGCTCGAAAAAGCGCAGGGATACGTTCGAAAACTGCCTTTTCTAAACTTGTTAGCTACCTTCGACAATGCTATGGAAGCATTGGGTTTTCTGAAAATCAATCAGGTGGATCTGCTGTTTTTAGACATTCATTTGGGCGATTTTTCCGGCATTCAGTTACTCGAAACGGGTACTGTCAAAAGCCAGGTGATCCTTACAACCGCTTATCATGAATACGCGCTCAAGGGTTTTGATCTGAAAGTAGCCGATTATCTGCTTAAACCTTACACTTTTGAGCGATTTGTGCAGGCCGTGGATAGGGTTCAAAATCTGATTCCCAAATCGGAAACTGCACCCATCAAGCCCTTTATTTTTGTTAAGACCGAGTACCGGCTGGAGAAAATTTTACTGAACGATATTCTTTTTGTGGAAGGCAAAGGCGATTATTTACAAATTCATACGCCGACCAAGAAAATCATGACGCTGCAAACATTTGCCGAATTTGAACAGGCCATGCCGCCAAACGTCGTTTGTCGCGTCCACAAATCGTATATGGTGGCGGTGGCGAAAATTGATTCGATTGAAAAAGACCGTATTCGCATAAAAGAAACCCTGATTCCAATCTCAGAAAGCTACAAACAGGCTTTTTTTGCGGTAATTAATTGATTTACCAATAGTGCTGCCAAGTAAACTTTCTTCTTTCATATTTGTATTTTGTTGTTTTCGCCCCATTTGTCGGACGGTTCGTCACAGATTTTTCATGCGCAATGCCGTTACAGGTTTCTTTGTGGAGATTAAAAATCCATACAGTCATGAAAACCAACTTATTACAAATTGTTGTTCTGTTATTACTGATTGCTACTACTTGTAAAGCTCAAGACAGGCGCAACGTTATCGAATCTTATTATTCCCACTCTGCGTTCGCGCATCTTAACGGCAATCTCTTATTGGCCGAAAACGGTCAGGTGCTCTATGAGAAAAGCAGCGGTTTTGCGGATTTTACCGACCAAACGCCTAATACGATTCAATCAAGGTATAATTTGGCTTCCATCTCTAAAGTGATTACTTCAACGGTGATTTTACAGTTGATGGAAAAAGGGAAATTGAAGTTGGACGACCTTTTTGTCAAGTATTTTCCGACCTTCCCATATCCAACCATTACCATTCGGCACCTGCTCACACACACTTCGGGTTTGCCTGATCTGGAATTATATGAGGATTTGGTTAAAGCTTATCCTGATACCGTCGTAACCAATTCGATCATTATCCCCCAACTGATTGCGCAAAAGAAACCGTTGTACTTTCAGCCCGGCGACAAGTGGTCATACTGCAATACCAATTATGAATTATTAGGCTTATTGATTGAAAAAATCACGAAGACGCCTTTGCCGACCTACCTTGGAAAGGCCATTTTTGAGCCCGCAGGAATGAAAGATACGTACTTGAATGTTTACGGAAAAGCGGTGGAAATGTCAAAACGTCCCGTAAAGCTTCACACGCAGCCTTATTGGTATTCAACGAAGAATTATTCGCTCGATTCAGTAAGTCGCCATCGTTATACACATTACAATTGCAGTGGCTCGCAAGGTTCTTCCAATGTAATCACCACGATCACCGACCTGTACCTTTTCGATAAGGCATTTTTTGAAGGAAAATTTCTAAAAAAAGCGACGATGGAATTAGCTTTCACTCCCGTTAAGCTCAATGACGGAGCTGTCTTTTACGAAGGTAGAATGGATACGATGATGGGCGAAGGAAAAGGCTCTTACGGACTGGGCTGGGAATTGTTTGAGCAGCCATTGTACGGCAAATCGGTAGGGCATGGCGGATTTAAGTTTGGATTGGCTACATTTTATTACCATAATCTTTCAAAAAACCAGACCATTATTGCGTTCGATAATACAGCCGACCGCGATTTTGGGAAGGTGGTCACTTCGGCATTGGCATTGATGAATAATCAAAAACCGATTGAAACGACCACCAAAAAATCATTGGCGAAGGAATATGGTGTGGCATTGAAGGAAAAAGGCGCGGAATATGCCATCACTAAGTTTCACGAACTGAAATCGGATACGGCTCATTATTACCTTTCGGAAAAAGAACTCAATTGGCTTGGCTATGATTTTTTATACAGAGCTGATTTTAAAGGGCACAAACAATTATCTTTAGAAACCTTTAAGCTCAATACACTGCTTTTCCCGACCAGTTTTAATGTCTATGATAGTTTTGGCGACAGTTTATTGGAAAGCGGAAAAAAAGAAGAAGCCATTGCGATGTACGAAAAAGCGTTGGCTCTTAATCCTAAAAATGAAGAAAGCAGACAAAAAATCAGTCGATTAAAATGATTGCCATAGCCATTGATGATGAACCCAAAGCGTTGGACATTGTGCGGGTTTTTGCGGAGAAAGTACCTTTTCTGGACTTAAAAACGACTTTTCAAGACGCATTTGAGGCGTTGGATTTTCTACGGAAAGAACACGTAGACCTGATTTTTCTGGACATCAAAATGCCTGATATTTCGGGACTTGAATTCTTAAAAGCGGTTCCTAATCCCCCATTGGTGATTTTTACTACGGCCTACGCCGAACATGCCGTTCAGAGCTATGAATTCGATGCCATTGATTACTTATTGAAGCCGTTTGCCATCAGTCGTTTTCTGAAAGCCTGCACCAAAGCGCATGAAGTGTTGAAAGTGAGAGAATTGGCCATTGCGGAAGAAAGCAAGCGTCAGTCTGTTTTGAACCGACCGACGCCGGGGGTTGCAGAAAGTATTTTTGTCAAAAATGGCTATGAACAGATTCGGGTGATGTTGGATGATATTTTGTACTTGGAAGCGGGCGGGAACTACGTGGTTTTTGTAATCAAATCGCAAAAAATAGCTTCTCGTATGACGATGAATGAGGCAGAAGCCCTTCTTCCCAATGACCGTTTTGTGCGTATTCATCGCTCGTATATTGTGGCAAAAGATAAAATAGACCGTTTTGACAGGTATGAGGTGTACATTAATGGCCAGATCATACCGATCGGCGCCAACTACAGCCATTTGCAGTTGATAGATAAGTAATTGAATATGAACGAGAAATAATAGTACGACAGACAGGAGGTTTTCTGAAAATGTGTATATTTCAGTCAAGTTTTAATGATTAACCAAACCTTCTGTTACAATGAGAACCTTAAAAATCAATTACATGGCGGTCTTTATATCTGCCATTGCTACCTTCGCTTTAGGTGCCCTCTGGTACATAACCTTTCAACCTCAATGGCTGGCACTGACAGGCCTTACCGAAGACAAGATACAGGCCGGTGGCGGTGGAACCATAGGCTATGCTGTCAGTTTTATTACCTATCTGTTGGAAGCGTATGCCATGGCACTTTTGTTTAAATCCATGAATGTCAGTACTGTCCAAACGGGTGCCATGACCGGCGCTTTGATTGGGGCGTTGATTGTTGGGGGAAATATCTTTACCAACAATGCCTACGAAATGAAACCCATCGAATTATCGGTACTTAATGCCGGTTTTAGTGCGGTGAGCGGCGCAGCAATGGGCGCAATTTTGGGAGGGTGGCGAAAATATACCTAGATATACCAAAAGAATCAGAAAAGAGCGTCAGTCGGTATCAAGCCGATTGGCGCTTTTTTAGTATTATTGCAGAAAATCCATAACCCCCTTAACAAATGTCTAAACCTTCTAACCAAAACTCGCTTTTTGGACTTCCTGTGATTGTGGCCGCGCTTGGCTATTTTGTTGATATTTATGATTTATTATTATTCGGAATTGTACGCGTACCCAGTCTCAAAGACTTAGGACTTAATGAGCAGGAAGTGTCGGCCGTTGGAGCTTCCATTATTAACTGGCAAATGGGAGGATTGCTCATCGGTGGGATACTTTGGGGAGTATTGGGAGATAAGCGCGGTCGGCTTTCGGTGCTTTTTGGCTCCATTATTACCTATTCCATTGCCAACATATTGTGCGGTTTTATACAGGATACAAGCTTTTTGCCGGCAACGGATCTCTACAAATATTTACGCTTCATTGCCGGAATTGGCTTAGCGGGTGAATTAGGCGCAGGCATTACGTTGGTTTCCGAAATTTTGCCCAAGGAGTTGCGAGCTATTGGTACGTCATTAGTGGCAGGAATTGGCCTTCTAGGAGCGGTAGTTGCTTATTTTACCGTCGAGATCTTCGGTGATTGGCGCATTGCTTATTTTGTAGGAGGAGGCTTAGGATTTGGGTTGTTGTTACTGCGAATTGGAGTTATTGAGTCCGGAATGTTTACGGAGGTATCCGGGCAAAAGAATATTGCCAAAGGTGATTTCTTCTCATTCTTTACCAATTGGGAGCGTTTTGTCCGCTATATGAAGTGTATCGGTATTGGACTTCCAACATGGTTCGTCATTGGGATTTTGGCAACGTTCAGTAATGAATTTGGGAAAGCATTTGGCATTGCCGAACCTATAAAACCGGGCTTGGCCATTATGTGGTGTTATGTAGGGTTGGCCGTTGGAGATTTGTCCAGTGGGTTTATCAGCCATTATTTTCATTCTCGAAAAAAAGCCGTGGCCGCTTTGATGGCTTTTGCCGGAGTTTTCAGCATTGTGTACCTTTTTGCCGGCGTCAAATCTTCTTTTGCATTGTATAGCCTTTGTACGCTCATGGGTTTTGGAATTGGCTACTGGGCCATGTTTGTGACCATTGGAGCCGAACAGTTTGGTACCAATTTACGCGCAACTGCTGCTACTACTGTGCCCAATATGGTTCGGGGAATGGTCATTATCATGACTACGCTTTTTGCCGGATTTAAGACGGGTACACTGGACGTTTTTGGATGGTTTCAGCTTACAGTACCGCAATTGGGAGTGATCGGAGCAGGTACGTTGGTTGGTGTATTAAGTTACTTTTTAGGCTTTTATTCAACCTTAACAGTTCCCGAAACGCACGGCAAAGACCTTGATTTTATCGAAGAATAACCTCATCCTTAGTCCCTCTCCTTATCAAGGAGGGGGAAATCAACTACATGACCAAAATCTCTTATCGTGCGCTTTTCACGCTGCCTGTTATTGTATCGGCACTTGGCTTTTTTGTAGACGTATACGACTTGCTTATCTTCAGCATTGTACGGGTGCCAAGTTTGCAATCTTTAGGATATTCAGAGGCGGAAGTGTCTAAAATCGGGACTTTTATTTTCAATTCTCAACAGGCCGGATTGTTGGTAGGAGGGATTTTGTGGGGAGTTTTGGGAGATAAGAGGGGCAGGCTTTCGGTTTTGTTTGGTTCTATCATTACGTATTCATTGGCCAATATTGCCTGCGGGTTTGTCGAAGAACCCAATACGTATGCGTTGCTGCGTTTTGTAGCCGGCGTAGGACTTTCGGGAGAAATTGGTGCTGCCATGACCCTTGTAACAGAGATCATTCCTAAAGAGATTCGCAGCCTTGGACCGACAATTGTTGCCGGAGTGGGTTATTTAGGTGCAGGAGCCGCTTACCTGACGCAGGAATGGTTTGAATGGCGCACTGCGTATATGGTAGGAGGTGGAATGGGCCTATTATTGCTTTTACTTAGAATCAGCGTATTTGAATCAGGTCTTTTTCTGGAAATGAAAGAAACGAAGGTCAGTCGAGGGAATTTCTTTTACTTTTTCAGCAGTTGGCCGCGGTTTATTAAATATGTGCGGTGCATCATGGTTGGCGTTCCTACGTGGTTTGTAGTAGGAATCCTGGGAACTTTTGGGAATGAATTGGGTAAAGAACTCGGCATTACAGAAGCCATTTCTCCCGGCAAATGCGTTATGTTCATTTATTTTGGACTCACGGCGGGTGATTTTTTCAGCGGTCCTTTAAGCCAATGGCTGCATTCACGGCGCAAAGCCATTAGCGCTTTGATGTTTTGCGGAAGTATTTGCGTGGCTATTTATTTGTACGGTGGAATAGCATCACCCACGGTACTGTACAGCGTTTGCTTTTTGGCAGGAATATGTACAGGATATATCGGTTTGTACCTGATGATGGTTGCCGAACTCTATGGGACGAATCTTCGCGCTACCGCCACTACTTCTGTCCCGAGCGTAGTACGAGGGATGGCTATTCCTATGACGCTCGCTTTTCAGGCTTTCAAACCCTCTTTTGGAGCAATAGGCGGAGCCGCGTTATTAGGTGTTCTCTGTTATGGAATTTCGCTTTTTTCACTTACCCGAATCGAAGAGACCTACGGAAAAGAGCTTGATTTTGTAGAATAAATACTGAACTCTGTAGGGGCAGGCCTCGCGTCGGCCCGGCTGCGTCTATCTGATATAGTTGACGACTACTATTGCCGCTCTTTTTATATTTGGAAGAGGGCAGACGCGAGGCCTGCCCCTACAATTTTTAATTTTATCTCAAATTCACTTCTCCGTATTTCGAGACGATCTTTATTTTGGTGCCGCTTCCTTTGCCGAACTTACCAATGTATTGTTTTGTCATACGAGGGCCGCGATGTTCATCATCCTTGCGGTCGTCGTCATTTTGAGTAAATGATACCTTACGGTCGCCGGGATATTTAAAACCGCCGTAACTTACCGTAACATCAAAGTTGCAATCGTTGTTTTCCATCGGAATGGTTACGGATGAGTAGCTGGCCTGAATGTCTACATTGTCGGCTGATTCATTCAATTGGTCAATTCTGAAACCTCCTGAGAAGCTAAGCTTGATCTTACTTGAACCCTTTAAGTTGCCGATGCGTCCGCCGGAATAGCTGATCTGACCATCCAAAGATTCCACTTCACCGATTTTCATTTTTCCAAATTTATTGCTCAACACAATGTTATTGGCTTTGTCAAGTTCAAGCGTTGAATAAGCAATGTCAAGGTTTCCGTTTGACAGTTGTTGTATTTCAGCTTTGCCATAAGATACATCAATGTCATTTCTGCTGCCGGACAAATCGGTGGCGTTAAAACTTCCGTATTTAGACTCTACCACAAGAGGTGCTCTGAAAAATGGAATGTTAGTGGCGCCAAAGCGATTCTTTACGTTTAGAGGCGTGTTTTTAGGCATTGAGACTGTATAGTCGATCTGCACAAAATTTTTCTCACCATTGTTGCTTTTCCAACTCCAATTTGAATTGCCGTTTTTGTTGATAATGGTGCGGATGCTGATCTGGTTTCCGTCTTTTTTATCTTCAATGCTTACTCCGTCCAAGTACTGCTGTGCGCGGTCGTCGCTGTTGGAATTAGCGGTAATGCTGATATCAACGCGGATCTCATTTTTGTCCCAAAGATTAATTTTAACTTGCCCGAATTGATTGTCAATCAGTAAATTTTCTTTGGCAGAGACATCATAGATTTTTATGACAGACTTTTTCTTTTCAATGTTGCCGTAATCTTCGGCGCGGGCTGTCAGCGTGAATAAGAAGCTAATAACTATTAACCAATAATTAGTAGTCTTATGTAAGTTTATTGCTTGCATGGTTGTTCTTGTTTTTAATGCGTTGGATAATGTCCAACTGTTGGTTCAATAGGTCAATCTGCCATTGCAGGTTTTGAATCATGGCCTGAATGACCGTTTCCTGATTGGGGTTCTTCGGAAGGTCGGCTTTCAGGTTTTGGTATGAGCGCTCAAGCTGATCCAGTTCAACTGCAAATTCTTTATAAAGTGCGGGGTCGCTTTCGGTCATTTGGCGCAACTCCGTACGTTTGTTATCAATTAATTGGGTATATTGGCTTACTTGTTTAGCAAAGCCCGGATCCGTCATTGCCACTTCAGGTGCCTCCGTAATTCCGTAATTTTGGTTAATACGATAACCGACCCAGCCTAAACCTACTATAAGTGCAATAGAAGCTGCAATACGCCAATTCAGGTTTTTACTGACTTTCCTGAAAAATGGATTATAGCTACCGCCATTTTGAAAATCTTCGTGAACAATTTTGCCTAACTCCGCATCTTTCGACGTTTTTTCAGGGCCGGTACTTTCCCCCGACGGAGTGGTATCTTCGGCTTTAGGTAATTTTTCACTCAACCGACTCCAAAGGTCATCAGAAGGCTCATGCACATCAAATGCCTCGCGGTTGTCTCTGACGAATCGTTGCAGTTTATCTTTCATTTTGTTTGTATTTGGTACAGAGTGTCAGGTAGGAAGCAGGAATAATACTCGCTACTCATCACCGACTACTCACTTCTAATTTTTAATCATTTCCAATAATTTCTTCTTTCCCCGCATGTATTGTGTTCGGGAAGTACTTTCACTGATGTTAAGGATCTCACCAATTTCTTCATGATCGTATCCTTCAAACAAATACAGCGACAGCACCACTCGGTATCCTTCCGGAAGTTGTTCGATTCCTCTTCGAACTCGTTCAACATCCATTTGAATACTTTCTTCGTCAAACGGCACATCGTCGGCAATGTCATGGTCGTCATCTCCGTAGCCATAGCCTTCAATGTCAACAAGTTGCATTTTTCGTTGGCGGAGGTGATTGATGGCTTTGTTGACCACGATCTGCTTCAGCCACGCCCCAAACGTAGACTGCCCCCTGAACGTATGTAAATTACAAAACGCATCCAAAAATGCTTCCTGCAACACGTCCTCGGCTTCTCCTATATGGTTGACCACCCGCACGCACACATTCATCATGGATTTTGAATAAAGCTTGTACAGTTCATACTGTGCCTTTCTATCTCCCTGCTTACAGCGCTCTACGAGTTCGACGTGTTTGTCTATGTATTGTTTAGGTTCCAATCGGCTGTATTTTCGAGGTAATGACAATAGATAAAATTAAATGTTGCATTGATTTGAAAAAAATTGTGTTGGAAAAACAATTCTACCGTTACTGTGCGTCAAAACATAGGTACAAAATCTGCAAAATCCGCGTAATATCCTAAAATCAATTGGCTAACTTTGGCCCAAATGAAGTAGCTAGAGGTATGGTCAGGATTTATTATCGCGAAGGTAAGCACATTAAACGTGAAACGGACGTCCGGGAAATAGGGCATTTAAAGGCTATTTTGTGGATAGATCTGCAATCTCCTTCTCAGGAAGAAGAAGAATGGGTAGAGACCAAATGTGACATCAGTTTTCAAACTCCACAGGAAATTGTTGAAATTGAGAGCAGTTCACGGTATTTTGAACAGAATAATACCATCAATGCCAACTCAAATTTTTTAAAGATCAGCCCGGAAGGGTATGCTATCTATCCTGTTTCCATTTTGATCCGAGACGGTGTTTTGTTTACGTATCGCAGCGGTGATTCAAAGACATTTGCTGATACAGTACGCAAGATGAAAGTGAGTCAGGAAACGTTCATGAGTGGCGTCGATATGTTGCTGCTGCTGCTCGAAACCAGAATTGAAAGCGATGCCGATGTACTCGAAGGGTTGTCAAAAGATATTTCAAACATCAGCAAAGACCTCAATCGCGAACAAAAAGCAAAGCAGGATATTCTTTTGAAGATCAATATGATGCAGGAGAATACGATGCTCTTGCGTGAAACCATTATTGACAAACAACGCGTACTGTCGGGTATTTTGCGAAGTCAATTTTTTCCGGACGACCATAAAGAGCGTTTACGTATCATCTTGAAAGATATCAGCTCATTGCTGGAGTACAGTACGTTTAATTTTGAACGATTGGAGTACCTTCAAAATACGTTCATGGGTTTGATTAATCTTGAGCAAAACCAGATCATCAAAATATTCACGGTCTTCACGATCATTTTTATGCCGCCAACGTTGATTGCGGGGATTTTCGGAATGAATTACAGCGTTCTACCAACGAGTACACACCAATACGGATTTTGGTTCTCGTTGCTGCTGATGGCCTGTTCGATGGCAGGTATGTGGCTTATCTTCAAACGAAAGCATTGGATTTGAGTGATTAAGTATAAATTTTAGGGGAGTTGAAATAGTATGGGTCGGGTTGTGAGCAATATCTAACTTGTAAAACCTGAAAACTTTTGCTCAACTCCTTAAAAAACAACTAAGTTCGACCATAAAAAGAAGGAGCGCAGCCATTGGCTGCGCTCCTTCTTTTTATGCTACGTGACCGTTTTTATAAACGGATTAGTTTTTCTTTGGTGTTGTAGTTGCAGGCGTGGCAGGCTTGGTAGTTGCAGGCTGCTGCGGTGTAGTCGTGGCAGGTTTTTGCAATTGTTGCATTGCCGCTTCAGAAGCTGCTTTTTGTTGTTTTTCAATTTCAGCAGGATCAACACCTAATTTTTTCAACACCAAATTGCTTACGTTCAGCTCGTCAGAACCGGCAAACAAAATGATAGGTGTAGTTTGCGCACCGCCATCCATATTAAGGATGTAGGTGTAGTTGTTTTCTTTACCAACTGCTTCGATAGCTGTATTGATTTTCATCAACACGGGCTGGATCAATTGCTGTTGTTTTTTCTGCAATGATTCTTGCGAAGTACGTTGAAACTCCTGAAAATCAGTCTGAAGACGAGTCAATTCTTTTTCTTTGTCAGCGCGAATGATTTCCGACCATTTAGTGGCATTGGCTTCGTACGCTTTGTATTTATCTTCAAACTCCTTTTGCTTGTCCTGCATTGCTTTTTGGATCTGTTGCTGTTGGATTTGGAGTTCGTTTTCGATTTTTTTGCTTTCAGGCAATACTCCCAAAATATAGTCTACATTCGTCCAACCGATCTTAGGGGCTTGTTGGGCTTTTGTTTCTACTCCGATTAAAGCTACAATGGCAACAAGTGCCACGATGAATTTGCTCTTCATTTTTATCTACTGTTTTGGTTTGGTTGTTTTATTTGGGGGATCCGTTGTGTTTGGTTTAGCCGTAGGCGTATTAACGCCGGGCGTAGCGGTTTTATTATTTTTTGCCTCTGTTACCAATCCCAGTTCTTCCATCACGTAATCGGTATAGTCATGAACGGGATTTGAATAAATAATGACAAATTCACTTGATTTGTCCAATAACATATCCAATCTCCGCTGCCGACACACACGCTCACTTGCTTTGTATACCTGATCGGTAATGGGTTTGATGAGTTCTTTTTTCTTTTGAAATAATAACCCTTCAAAACCGAAAATCTTATTATTATATTCTCTTGCTTCGCGTTCTTTATCGTTGATCTCCTGCTGACGTTTGCGTTTCATTTCGTCGGTCAGCAATACTTCCTCTGCTTGATAAAGACGTTGCAGCTTGTCTATTTCGGCATATTTATCCTGAATCTCTTTGGCCCAACGATCCGAAAACTTGTCTAATTCGATTTGTGCTTTTTGATAATCAGGCATTTTCGTCGTTACATACTCCATATCTATATACCCTAATTTCTGGGCTGATAATGAGTAGGTTACTGTAACAAACTGCAAAAGTACTAAAAGCCAACGGGTTTTCATACATCTTTTGGATTTTGAATACCGAACATTAGATGTTGAATTCCGATTTCTCAACGTCTAATGCCTAAAATATCCCTTTTTATCTAAGTTGTTGTCCAATTGTAAAGTGGAATTGTGGGCCGCTGCGTTTTGTTTGTCCCGGCAGTGGATCAAACCCATAGGCCCAGTCGATACCGATCAATCCGAAGGCAGGCATAAAGATACGTGCTCCAACCCCTGCCGAACGTTTGAGGTCAAAAGGATTGAAATCTTTATACTTTTTCTGTGGTGCATCGGTTCCCCAGTTGTTTCCGGCTTCGGCAAATACCAACCCAAAAATGGTGGCAGATGGGTTTAGAGAAAGCGGATAACGAAGCTCCATTACATATTTGCTGTAAGCAACCCCTCCTAAACTTGAAGCAACTCCTGTGCCGGTAGCACCGGTCGATTGGGAAGCGTCAGTGGTACTCAAGCGGTTATAGATCGGAACAAGCGAACGGTCAGCATAGCCGCGTAAACCAATAATGTCCTGCGCTAAGGCAAACATCCCATATCCTGCTAACCCTGAACCTCCCAAAACAAATCGCTCGAAAGGACTGATAGACAGGTTTTTATTATATCTGCCCAAAAAGCCCAAGTGTGCACGGGTACTGAGTACCAATTTGCCCGCTACTGTCTGGAACCAACTGGCATCAAACATCCACTTGTGGTATTCTACCCATTTGTAACGGCTTTCGTTGGTAGCAAAGCTGGTTTGGCCCGTAATGGCCGAATAAGGAGGTGTAAATGTCCCACTTAATGAGAACGAAGATCCTCCGCGCGGGAATTGCGGATTGTCAATTGTATTGCGGGATAAAGTAAGGTTGAAGGTTAGGTTGTTTGAAACACCGTTAGGGTACCCGATACCGAACAAATCCAGACTGTCCATTTTATAACGCTGATAAGAAAGGGCAGTGCTTAACACAAAGTAACGATCCGGTACTTTAAGACGCTTCCCAAGAGAAATCGTGACGCCTGAGTTCTTGTAAGAACCCAAAAACTTCATACCACTGGATGATTGGGTATAATAGTTAGAATAATCGACCGTACGGTAGATCGTGTGGCTAAGATTGATCCCGAACGTTACGGGCTTTTTACCACCCAACCAAGGCTCCGTAAAGCTGATGGAATAGGTTTGATATTGACGTCCACTCGCTTGGAAACGAACCGCCAATTTTTGCCCATCACCGGAAGGCAACGGTTTCCATGCTTTCAGATTAGTAATATTTTTGGTGGAGAAGTTGTTGAAAACCAATCCCAACGTTCCGACAAATCCAATAAATCCACCCCAACCACCGGATAATTCGATCTGATCACTGGGTTTTTCTTCTACGGTGTATTCAATATCTACCGTTCCATCTTCAGGGTGGGGGATAGGTTGAATGCCGATCTTTTCTGCATCAAAATAACCTAACTGAGAAAGCTGACGCTGGGTATTAATGATTTCTGTTTTGCTGAATTTCTGGCCCGGCAACGTAAATAACTCACGCATCACAACGTGGTCGCTGGTTTTGGTGTTACCGTTAAGGATAATTTTATTGATGGTTGCCTGCTTTCCTTCAAAGATCCGCATTTCGATATCAATGGAATCTCCTTCGATGGATTTTTCAATAGGGCGGCAGTTGTAATACAAATAACCGTCGTCCATGTAAAGTGAACTTACATCCTGACCCGGATTGGCTTCCAGACGTTTCTGGATTTCTTCAGGGTTATAGATATCTCCCTTTTTCAAGCCGAATACTTTATTCAATATATCCGTTGAATGAAGGTAATTCCCTTCCCATGTTACATTGCGGATGTAATAACGTGGACCTTCATCAAGGTTTATTACCAAATCAATGGTTTTACCGTCAGCATTTTGGATAACTGAATCAGAAGCAATTATTGCATCCCGGAAACCATTCTTATTGTAAAGCTCAATGAGTTTTTCTTTGTCTTCGTCGTATTTCTTAGGAATAAATTTGGAAGGTGTAAACAAACGACCGAAGCGCATTTGCTTCGTGCTTTTCATTTTGTTACGCAACTTCTGCTCATAGATTTCAGTACGGCCGTTGAAAACAATCTGGTGGATTTTTACTTTAGGCCCTTTTGAAACAAAGATCTTCAAGGTTGCATTGCCACGGGTAGAGTCAGTAATTTGAGCAATACGCACTTTAACATTCAAAAATCCTTTATCCATAAAAAAGCGTTTCACTGCCAACTGTGTGTTTTTGATCATCGTGTTGGAAATGATACGCCCTTTGGGAAGTTTAATTTTATCATTCAGGGATTCCTGCTCCCCTTTACGAATACCATCGTAGGTTACTTTAAACAACCGCGATTGCTCTTTGATGTGCAGTTCCAACCAGATTTGCTCACCTTCGATCTTGCGGTAGAGCACTTCTACGTCTTCCAGGATTTTCTGATCCATCAATTTTTTGATGGCACCTGTGATGGCATCCCCGGGGACTTTGATCTTGTCGCCGACTTTCAATCCTGACATAGAAATCATGGAATTAGGGTCCAAAAATTGATTTCCGGTCACGACGATGTCGGCAATGGTAAGTTCTTTGGGATTGGCGTAACTGATCGCTTCTTCGGCGGGTTTAGCGGTAGCCGGGGTGCGTTGCCCAAGACCCAACTGCTGAGCCATAGCCGATACTACAGTACACAAAAAAAGCGCCGCAAAAGTTGCTAAGCGGGCAGGTTGGTTAAAATTTTTCATAGGTAGTAGGTACACAATTCTTTCGCTCACGGTTCGGTATCAATTCTTTATAATTTCGTTGATTGTAAGGTTTCCGGTCAATATCAAGAGAAACAATTGGTAGAAACCCGGCGATAAGAGCATAATTATCCAAAATGCTATAACGCTAAAAGGGATATTTTATTTCGCGTCACTCAGAATCTGTTCGCTGGTTTTTCCGAATCGGCGTTCACGTTGCTGAAAAGACAGGATCGCCTCGTGCAGGTGATTCCGACGGAAATCAGGCCAAAATACATCGTCATAAAAATACAGCTCGGCATATGCCAATTGCCACAACAGAAAATTGCTGATGCGATGATCGCCTCCCGTACGCAACATCAGGTCCACTTCCGGGCGGTCGAGGGTTGAAAGTTTGCTGTTGAGAAGGTTTTCGTTAATGTCTTCGGCACGTAATGTACCTGCCTGTACTTCACGGGCGAGTTGTTGGGTAGCTTGGACAATATCCCATTTACCGCTATATCCCAAAGCCAGAATCAGATTAAGTCCGGTATTGTGCTTTGTTTTTTCAATGGCCTCCTGCAATTCAAGCTGACACGATTTTGGAAGACTTTCGAGGTCACCGATACTGTCTAATTTAACATTATTTTTTTGCAAAGTAGGCAACTCATCCCCAATGGTATGTACCAAAAGTTCCATCAGCATCCGTACTTCCATTTCAGGGCGCCCCCAGTTTTCGGTTGAGAATGCGTATAATGTCAAATAGTTAACTCCTAACTCAGCGCAGCCTTCGGTTGCTTCACGTACTGCCTTGATAGCATTGCGGTGTCCAAAAATCCGCATAGCGCCGCGTTGCTTGGCCCAACGCCCGTTGCCGTCCATAATGATGGCGATGTGTTGAGGGAGTTTAGTACGGTCAATTTGCTCTTTCATTGCAAAGGATATTGAGTCGTTGGTAAAACAGAATCAATGGCGAAAATAGAATAATAATTAGGTCCTGATTTACAGTTGACGACTGAAAATTGGGCAGCAAAGTTAGAGAAATTATCAGGGATTCAAAACCCTACAACAACTTGAATTTGAGTATTAGACCTTCTTATTTTTCCATTTTCCGCGTTTAAAAAGCACAATACCGACAACGGCCAGTAAGGATTCGCTGAAAGCCACGGAAGTATACACACCTTCAGGACCCATATTCAATTGCTTTGCTAAAACATATGCCAGCGGAATTTCGACGGCCCAGAAGCAAAACAGGTTCATGAGTGTGGGGGTCAACGTATCGCCGGCTCCGTTAAATGACTGGCTGATAACCATTCCATACGCAAAAAATAAATACCCCAAACAAACAATACGCAGACAATTGACGCCTGTATTGACCGTAACCGGATCAGCATTGAACCAGGAAATGATAGGGCGTGAAAAAACAAAAAATACAACAGCAATCACTGCCAAAAAAAGAAAATTGAGAAAAGCCGCCCGCCAAACCGATGCTTCGGCGCGGTCGGGTTTATTAGCACCCAGATTTTGCCCTACCAGCGTTGCGGCGGCGTTGGCCATGCCCCAGGAAGGTAAAATCGTAAAAACAATAATGCGAATGGCAATCGTATATCCGGCCACGATACCGGGCCCAAAGTCGGATAGGATACGCGTTAAAAATACCCAACTGGCCGATGAAATAAGAAATTGTCCTGTTCCGCCCGCCGCTACACTTATCAGATTTCGAATGATGGCCACATTGACTTTAAATTGTGAAGCCAATACCTGAATGGTTCCTTTGGTTTTGGCAAGGGCATTTAACTGATAAAGCACGCCGATGGTGCGGCCAATGGTAGTTGCCATGGCAGAACCCGCCACCCCGAAAGCAGGAATAGGGCCAAATCCAAAAATGAATAAAGGACAGAGTAAAATGTTGATGCCGTTGGCGATCCAAAGGGAACGCATCGCCACGGCAGCATCTCCGCCACCGCGTAACACGCCACTCAACGTATAAAGCAACATAATAGCAGGACTGCTGGCGAAAATGATCCGTGTAAAATTTGATCCCGATTCAATTAATCCCTGATGCCCGCCCATGGCTCGCAAAATGGCTTCGGCACCAAAAAAACCGGCTAATCCCATCGCAATTCCTAATCCCAACGAAACCAGAATCACCTGCGCTGCTGCATGACCTGCTTCAACAAACTGTTTTTCGCCAACTCTTCTCGCTACAATGGCCGTGGCGGCTGTGCTTAAACCAATGGCAACAGAATAGACCAATGTAAGCACGGACTCAGTAAGCCCTACAGTAGCAATGGCATCGGTACTGATCTTGGAAACAAAAAAGACATCCACCACCGCAAACAGCGACTCCATGACCATTTCCAGAATCATGGGGACGGAAAGCAGAAAAATAGCGCGATTGATACTTCCGGAAGTGTATTCTTGTTCTTCGCCTTTAAGGGCTTGGAGTAATAATGTAAAGAATTTTTGCATGGCTGCGACTACAAAAAGGACAATTTAGATAAAACCAAGTTGCAAAATTGGCGAAAACTATCTAAACTACCTTCATATTGGCTCAATTAGCCTGAAAATGAGCAAGAAAAGGCTCTTTTCTAATGTAAGGTGCCGGCCTTTTGAGGCATTGAAGAAAGCGTTTGTTTGAACTGCCGTTTAGGGCCAAAATAAAATACATATTCACTTTCTCTTGCTCCAATACCACGGTCCCAGTCAAATTCAGAGCCGTGCATGATCAGCGGAGAACCGAAAAGGTGATTTAAAAGGGGCTGAGCTTTGATAAAAAGAGTATGGGCGTCGTTTCGGGTTGTAAAAGCGAAATGTCCATTTTTGTCGGCCATACTGATATTCATTAGATCAAAATCGGCATGAATAGCCGCGCCATTGTATTTGATCAATCCCTTTTCCGGACCGCTGTCTGCTCGGTAAAAACCGCTCGGAAGTTGATTGTTTGGCGCAAATTTCTTCCATTTTTCAACGGCATCCGGCAGAGTTATAACCTTGAAAGCTTCGGGACAAATCATAGGGTCGGTCACAAGACCTGCAAAACGAAAAGAAGGGTTGTCGGAGGTTTTGGCTTTGCAATTTTCTCCTTTGGCAATGTAACCCGCACGGCCGATCCATTGGTCGGTCAGGGGATTAGGCTCACGGAGTCCGATCCAACAGTTAAGCATATCTGCAACTTTGAAAAACGCTTCTTTATGAATGGCGAGCATTGGAAGAATAGGTGTTTGTTAATTAAATGTATAAAAAAGCACAAAACAATCGCTTATCCGATGGAGAAAATTCTTTTATACGGTCTTAATATCCCAAACCGAAATCCGTTTGTCATCACTGGCCGAAATTAAATGATTATCAAAACTTGACCAAAGGAGTTTATTGATGGATGTTCCGTGCCCTGCATGGCGCGCACGGTCGATGACTTTCAATAACCGAAAGGTATCGGCATCCCACACTTTAATGGATTTATCCATGCTGCATGTGGCAATCCATTGTCCGTCAGGACTGTAAACAATGTGATTAATGGCAAACATGTGGGCCACCACATCTTGGTGCAACTCATATTTTTGAGAAATATTCCATACTTTCAAATGAGCATCCCGACTGCCGGAAATCAGATAGCGCCCATCAGGAGAATAGTGCAACGTAAAAACCGAATTGGTATGTGATTCTAAAGTATAACGCAATAGGTGGTCATCAAGGCCAAATACCCTGATCCTGTGGTCGCTGTAGCCAACGGCAAATTCGCGAGTGTGCGGATTGATGCTGATACATCGGGCACTTTGGGCAGTGGCTTTTAAGTGTTTGCGAACGGAAAATTCATTTTTATCCATGACCAAAACTACACCGTCAGAAAGGGCAATAAAGGCTTGATCTTCAAAGAACTGAATATCAAAAATGGCGGCAGAAGTCAGTCGGGCAGACGAAACAACCTGTTTCTCATAAGGCGCAATGCGCTGAATTCCTTCATAATTTTGCCCTGCCCAAAGTTGATTTTTTTCGGAATCGTAAGCAATGGAATAGACCGAAGTAGGTAATTGCGCCACCACTTCTCCCCAATCCGGGCGCGTCAAATCCCAATGCACTACCATGCCGTCGCCTCCTGCTGAAAAGAAGTGGTGAGGTTGAAGGGCGGGCTGAAGGGCATAGACACAGTCGCGATGACCGGAAAAAGTGTCTATTTTTTGAACGTGAAGTTTTGTCATTTTTGGAAACGGACTCCCAACCCACGGTTGGATAAGTATAAAATTACGGGCTATCTTTACGAATTACAATGAATAAGTATTAGATAACTCCTTTATAATGCCCCTGGTTCGTCAATGGACAGTTTTTGATGACTGTGAAATTTTAGTTTGGCAGATTGCCGAGTCACCGGAGGTGCTGCTTCAGGACTTGATCGTAGCTGTCGAAGAATGGGAAGAATTTAAAACCATTTCGCATCCCCAAAAACAATTGGAATGGCTCACAGGCAGGCGAGCCATGCAGGCGTTGATAGAAAGTAAAGGCCGACGTTATGAAGGAATGGTCAAAGATGAATACGGAAAACCGCATTTAAAACACCGGATTGCGGAAATTTCCATTACTCACACTGTTCAGTACGTTGGCGTAACACTGCATCCTGTCAAGCCTCTTGGCATTGATATGGAACGAATGGCTGATAAGTTAGCTCGTGTTGCGCACAAATTTTTGTCTGACTCCGAAAGTCAATATGCAAAGTTGGAATTGTCGCAATTGGTAACGTATTGGTGTGCCAAAGAAGCCTTGTATAAATTGCACGGCACCCGACAATTGAGCTTTAAAGAGCAGATATTCATCGAACCCTTTATGGATACAGATTCTTATGTAGAAGGCTTTATTGAATATCATACTATTCCAAAACAGCGCCATCAATTGCACCGGTTTTGGGTGGAAGATTTCTGCGGAGTGGTGGCTGTTTGAGGCTATTTATTCAGGCAAGGGTTCGTTCAAAATGGTAGCCATACGTTCGATTTCGTTGACTTTGTCGGTATCTCCCGTTTTCTCAAAAGCCAATGTAAGGTTGCGAAGTACGCGTTTGAGAATATCAAGATTACTGCAAGGCTGATAAAATGTTTCGTTGGCTTTCAGGTTGAGTTGAGCAATGTAATGGTCAATATCGGAGCGCATGAAAACCAGCCCTTTGTTGAACACATTGATGTAAAACTGAATCGAGTCCTGTTTGTAGGTCAACACAAACAAATTGGGCAAATTGACCCCATAAACGGGCATATTAAGCCGTTGCGCAATGATCATATAAATACAGCAAAGCGAGATCGGATTCCCTTTTTTTGTTTCCAACACCACATTCATCATTGAATTCCCCGCCGAATGGAAATTTTTAGTGTTAGAGCCAAATTTCAATTTTGAAAAGAAGACGTGGTTCAGCGCCCTAATTTGGTCGATCGGGTGCATGTCGATCTTGAATTCGAGCCATGTTTCATAGTAAAACTGTTCAAAATCGGCGCGAAGCTTATCCAATGAAAGGTCCGGGTATTGGTAGGTAGCCACAATCCACAATCCTTCCAGAAGATCAATAGCGCCGCCATTGTGCCAATTGGTCAATCGTTCGAGGGTCAATTCAAACTGAAGTTCATGAATCAGCTCCTCAATTTTTCGCTGTACGTCAGGGCTAAAGCCTGCACTCTCCCACTCATTCTCCAAAAAGGGAATGATTTTTCCTCCCTGTTGCCGAATTTCGCGTTCAACCAAACGAGATACTTCCTTGTCGTCATCGTCGAGTAGCGAAACCAGCGCCTTGATTTCTTGCTCTGTCATACGGTGTGATTTGGCGTTGTTGGCATTAAATAAAAACAATTTTTTTTCAGCGCCCAAATTTTATAGTTTTGTTACTCACTTTTTGCTCACCACATGAAAATTTTAGTCACAGGCGGAGCCGGCTTTATTGGCTCACATACAGTCGTTGAATTACACCAATCGGGCTTTGAACCTGTCATTATTGACAATTTCAGCAATTCTGAAGAGAAAGTACTGGAAGGCATCGAAAATATAATTGGAAAGTCGGTGGTTTGCTATAAAGCAGATTGTAATGACGAAAATGCTTTGCGCCAATTGTTCGAAAAGGAAAAAATTGAAGGTGTTATTCACTTCGCGGCCAACAAGGCCGTAGGCGAGTCGGTAGAGAATCCGTTGCTTTATTACGGAAACAACATTGGCACCACGGTTCTTTTGTTGAAACTAATGAAAGAATACGGCGTGCATAATTTTGTTTTTTCTTCTTCGTGTACCGTGTACGGTCAGCCGGACCATTTGCCGGTGACAGAAGCCACGCCGCGTCAGGAAGCAGCTTCTCCGTATGGCAACACCAAGAAAATCTGCGAAGACATTATTCGTGATTTTATCTTTTCCAAGCCGGAAATGAAAGCCATTGCCCTCCGTTATTTTAACCCCATCGGAGCGCACGAAACTGCCGAAATAGGTGAGTTGCCACGCGGTGTGCCGAGTAATCTGGTGCCTTATATTACACAGGCAGCGGCTGGATTGCGTAAGCAATTGACCGTTTTCGGAAGTGATTATAACACGCCCGACGGTACGTGTATTCGAGATTTTATTCATGTGGTAGATCTGGCCAAAGCACACGTAAAAGCATTGGAATTGCTGGCGGGCGTGCAGGAAGAAAACTTCTACGATGTATTCAATATAGGAACGGGAGAAGGCGTAACGGTTCTGCAATTGATCAAGACATTTGAAGAAGTAAATGACCTGAAATTAAATTACAGCATCGGACCGCGTCGTCCCGGTGATGTAGAACAGATTTACGCACAGGTAGATAAATCACGGGAAGTAATGAAATGGCAAACGGAAAAGACATTGGAAGACTCA
This sequence comes from Runella sp., assembly GCF_965279615.1. NCBI lineage: Bacteria > Pseudomonadati > Bacteroidota > Cytophagia > Cytophagales > Spirosomataceae > Runella > Runella sp. The sequence goes on from NZ_OZ257252.1 coordinate 5,514,481, forward strand.
TTGCGTGATGCGTGGCGTTGGCAGCAAAAATTAGCAGATCGAAAATAGATTATACAGGACTTTAGAATATCTACATTTTATTCTCAGCACTATGCAAAAAATACTTATCACCGGCGGAGCCGGGTTTATTGGGTCGCATGTAGTACGAAGATTTGTGATACAATATCCCGATACCCAAATTGTCAATTTAGATGCCCTTACCTACGCCGGTAACCTTGCGAATTTGACAGATATAGAAAATGAGCCTAATTATACTTTCGTAAAAGGAGATATTACAGATGCTGCGTTTATTGATGAACTTTTCAAAACCCATGATTTCACGGGCGTGGTTCATTTAGCGGCGGAGTCACACGTAGATCGTTCTATTTCAGACCCTATGGCGTTTGTACTGACCAACGTTATCGGCACCGTGAATCTGCTCAATGCGGCGCGTATTGCGTGGAAAGGCAAAGAAGAAGGGCGTCGTTTTTACCATGTTTCGACAGACGAAGTATACGGAGAACTCCACGATCCAAAAGAATTCTTTGTAGAAACAACGAGTTACGATCCAAGGTCGCCGTATTCCGCCTCCAAGGCCTCTTCCGATCATTTTGTGCGAGCATATCACAATACGTACAAATTGCCGGTGGTCATTTCCAATTGCTCCAACAATTACGGACCTAATCACTTTCCTGAAAAGCTGATTCCGTTGATGATCAATAATATTCGTAATAATAAACCTCTGCCCGTCTATGGAAAAGGTGAAAACGTGCGTGATTGGCTTTTCGTAGAAGACCATGCGCGCGCCATTGATCTGATTTTCCACGAAGGGCTAAATGGGGAAACCTATAACATCGGCGGCTGTAATGAGTGGAAAAACCTGGATTTGGTATTTCTGTTGTGCAAAGTAATGGACGAAAAACTGGGAAGAGCCGAAGGCACCTCTGTACAATTAATTACCTATGTAACTGACCGCGCCGGCCACGATCTGCGCTATGCCATTGACCCATCCAAACTGATGAACGAACTGGGTTGGAAACCATCCGTTACGTTTGAGGAAGGACTTGAAAAAACGGTTCAATGGTATTTGGATAATCAAAAATGGTTAGACGACGTAACATCCGGCAATTATCAAAAATACTATGACGGTATGTATGTAGACCGTTAATTTTATCATTCAATCATAAACAAAAAAGGGACTGCATGCAGTCCCTTTTTTGTTTATGAGCAAAGGCAGTGTTTAAATTTTCTTACCGGCTTTTTTGGATTGCTTAATGGTAAACGGTATACAAAGGTCTTCAGGACAGCAGTTGTCGCCGGGCTCAATGATGACCGGGCAGCAACCTTCGGCGGGGCAGGTGTTATTGTTCGCGGTGAAAGTATACGAACCGGGTTCACTGAACAGTATCTGATTGCCGGTAGCGACCGAAGTACTACCCCCATCCTTGAACCATTGTACATTGGTATACTTGGCAGGAATGTTGACTTGTACTTTTTCACCATAACACAGTTTGACGGGTACGGTAAAACATTGACGATCAATGTCATCTTCCTCGTCTTTTCCATTGCCCGGCGTGGAGTCTTTGTCCTTTTCGTTGGTTTTGCTGATCTCGGCCGTGTTGAAATGAACACCTTCCTGAACGGCTTTGACTTTGTAAGTCAACGTCACCGTGTCACCGTTGGCGGCAATGTTGCCGATGGTCCACTTAATGACTCCGCCACTGATCGTGGCACTGCCTCTGCTTGCCACAAAACTGCCGTTGACGAACTGTACCGTCGTGGCGATGGAATCGGTGACCTCCACTCCCGTAGCATTAGAGGTAAATTCATTCCATACTTTCACCGTGTAAGTCAGGGTATCCCCCAACTGAGCGATCTTTTTGTTGATCAGCTTCTTGAGAGCCAGATCCACCTGACAATCCAGGGCCGTCACGATGATGGCCGTGCGGGGCTGATTGATACAGCCGCCCGTTCCGCCCGACAGCTCGACAAAGAACGTATCGGTGGCGGCGATGCTGCCCGCCGGTTTGTAGGAAAGCCCCGAGGCCAGACTGTTTCCGCCCGTGGCATTGGCAAACCAATTCACATTGACCCCGTTGGTGTTGGCACCGATGAGGGTGATCTTCAAGGTCGGCAGGGTATCTCCCTTGCAGGCCGTGGCGTTAGGGGTCAGCAGGTTGACCTGCGGACAGCTGCAATCGGGGGCAATGATGGTCGTGTCGTATTTACAGTTGGCTCTCAGACTGTCGGTGATGATCAGGTTGGTGCCGTTGGGAATACCCGTGACGGTGTAAGGATTGCTTCCCGAAAGTGTCCCTGCATTGACCTTCAGATGGCCTTTTTTGTTGGCAATTGAGAAGGCAACGCTGTAGACGGTGGCCGTCGGTGAGCAGACCGGCGTGGTGGTAAAATTCCAGAGGGGTTTGACACAGGGGATGATCAGACCGGCATCAATGGTGGGATTGTCTTTGGCAATGCCGGTTGCCAGGGTATTGATGACGATGACAGGACTTTCGCCGGTGGTGGGGTTAAAATCGGAGTCATTGGTGTCATTTCCCCCGCCGGTATTTACATCCTGTTTTGGGGTGATCTGGCAGGTATCGGGCAAACTGCTCAACACAATTTTGACTTTGTAATTGCCGGAATCCAATCCGGTGAAGCTGTAGATCCCTGCGGTGTCGGTGGTATCGGTGGCCAGAACGGCATTGTTGGTACTGTTGAGGAGTTGCACGATAACACCTTTGACGCCGGGTTCGCCCTGCTCCTGAATGCCGTTATCGTTGATATCTTTCCAGATAAAGTCACCCAGCGAACCTTTGAGACAGTTTTTGGTTTCGACGGCGAGGGTATCGGCGCAGCCGGTGGTGGCATTTTTGAGGATGAATTGATACGTCCCCACGACATCCATTCCGGTGACGACACCCGTAGAGGCATTGATAGTAACCGCTTTAGGCGTGCTGCCGAGTTGTGACCATGTTTCGCCGTTGGCGGCGTTGGGCAAATCTACGGTGCCGATGGTATTACAGATGGCATTGCCGCCGGTGATGTCATTGCCTGCGTTAGGTTTGGCATTGACCACGAGTTGGACAAAGGCGGTGTCTTTACAGGAAGTTTGGGTGTTGGTGACGACCACTGCATAATACTTGGTTCCCGGGGTAGTGATGGCTGCTCCGGAAGGCGTAAAGGTGGCCGATGTGGCCCCGCCGATGGCGGTACCTAAGCTGCCGGTGGTGTCGGCGAGGGCACCGTACCAGGCGTAGGTTACACCGGAGTTTGGAGTAGCGGTATAAGCGGTCGGCAAATTGCCCACACAGATGGTCTGTTTTTTCGCCGTCGCATTCGCTACGGGGCGAGCATTAATGGTTACTTTGACGGTGTCGCTACATGCGGCTTGCCCTTTATATGTCAAAATAAAGTAGTAGTTTCCGGCGCTGCTGAGTCCGGTAACTACTCCGGTAGCGGCGTTGATGGAAGCCGATGTGTTGGCAGGTTGACTTCCTTTACTCCAGACTTCGCCGGTTCCGGCATCTTTGAGATTCACGGTTAAGGTTCCCTGACAAACAGTTACATCCGCATCCGCAACGGGTTTGATGCAGGGGACGTACAAACCGGCATCAATGGTGGGATTATCTTTCGCGATGCCTGTTCCTGAGGTATTGATAACAATAACAGGGCTTTCTCCCGTAGTTGGATTGAAATCGGAATCATTGTTATCGTTTCCGCCTCCTGTGTTTACATCCTGCTTAGGACTGATCTGACAGGTATCGGATAAACTGCTTAACACGATCTTGACTTTATAACTGCCGCTTGCCAAATTGGGAAATCCATAGATTCCGTTGGCGTCGGTGGTATCGGTGGATAAGACAGCGTTGTTGGTGCTGTTGAGGAGTTGGATAATGACCCCTTTAACTCCTTTTTCGGATGGCAGATCCTGAATACCGTTATCGTTGGCATCTTTCCAAACCAAGTCGCCAATGGAACCTTTGACACAGGAAACTAAAGCCATAACGATAGTGGTATCTTTATAACAATCGTCGGAGCCATTATAGAAACGAATTGTATATGTAGCACCTGCGTTTGGAATAGCCGTTTTTAGATTTTTGGGGAAGGTAGTACCAATTGCTGTTGCGGTAGAATAAGTAAAGCCTGAAAAAACAGCTCCGGTAGCCACTGCAAATTTGTCAGCAGCTGTAGGCGCTGAAGTAAGAGCAATCGTGCCGTTATTCTGACCTACTTGTGCGTTATTGCAGGTAGCGTCTGTTATACTTAAGTGGATTGCGGAAGGTTGAATGCAAATCACCCCCATGTCTTCAAGGTGATTGTCGGCAGTAACTCCCCCGGTAGTGACCGGAATAGTGATTTTATCGGCAAAGACACTTGTGCCAAGCGTTGCATCAGAGTCATTCAAGTCTTTATACAGTGCGCCGCCTTCTCCGATATTGAGTTTAGTAAGCAAATATTTAGCGCCTGAAACCGTAATTTCATTGGGTTTTCCAGCGGTTTGTTGTCCGTCTCCAAATACTAATACATAGGCGGTATTGGGAAGTAAACCGTCTGAATTACTAAAATAATATTCACCCACTGATCCGACGGCAGTACTTGTAGTTTTGGTGGCAATCGGACTTGCTAATGAAGCAGCGTTTGCTAAGTATAATTTTACGCTTACTCCACCAATGCCCGGCTCGCCGGGATCCTGTACGCCATCGCCGTCTTTATCAAGCCATACACGGTTTCCAATTTCCAGGTAAGTTGGTATAGCACAGTTAAGTTCTACATCTCCTAAGCCGGCCGCTTTTCCTAATTCTCCCGCCGATGCACCATCGGAGCCATTTCCCTGTGTGGCTGAATAGACGGAAAAGGCGTCGTCACGTAGACCTGAGTTATTATTTAATAATCGAAAACCTCCTGCCCAATAAACATTATCTTCGGGGTCAATGGAGGTAGCAACGGTTTGTCCGGAACCCGGGCGAAGGGCCAAAGCTCCTAAGAAAGACTCTGTATGGATTAAACTGTTGTTCAGTTTCCAGTCGTCGTTGTAAAATTCACCATACCCCGGCCCTTGATTATTGTTGGTTGAATAGCCGGTGTTAGGGCCCGCTTTTCCGGCATTTTCCAAAACAAAAACACCATTTTTAGCATAAGCACGTAATACATCACCACCGTTAAATCCACTGTATTGAGTGGTACTGCTTCCATCGGGGCGATAATTCAGGATCCCTGTTTGAAGGGCGGTACGGTCGCCAAAACCTAAGATCATAGAGCCATCAATATCAAACTCAATATCGGCAAAATAAGGTTGGGGATAGACAATACTGGCATCATTTGTATTTGCGGTTAAAAAATCATCCCAATCATCGGTCCATGGATACCATCCGGTGAGAGTGGAGTAACTACTGTAAGGATAACCTTTGGGATAAGTCAATGGAAAGTCAAATATTTCGGTAAAGGTTGTTCCGCCATCCCAACGGTATACAGTGGCACTCAAATTTCCTTTTGTACCGGTAGCAGCATCACATACTCCTCCAATGTATAGTTTCCCATCGTAATATTTCAATGCCCACGGGCGCCAGTTACCGTTTACACAACCGGGGTCCGGAATAGAAATACTGGTAGCTGAAGTCGGCTTGGTCACTCCATCGCTGTTATATGCGGCAATATTAATGATAACCAATTGCTGATTATGAAGATTGACCGTAAAGAGCGTATCACCATTGTCGCTGATTTCAAGATCACCTAAACCCGCTTTTACTACATCGGTAAAGGCGACCGGATCACGAGATTGTCCGGTATTCCCGGCAATCCCTTTATTAATAGGAAGCCCTCTGGTTGAATTATCAGTAAGAGTACCTAAACTCAGGTTGAAAGGAGCGGCGTCTAAATCAATAAATCGGCTAGTTGCAGTGGTTGCTGCCGCAACTCCTGTATTGGTGACGTAAATACCACCCACCCCTAATTGACCAAAACCTACGTGACGACGAAGTACGGCAGCACTGAAAAGCTTTTTGGTAAACCTATTATAAGCTAATCCCCAAGCTGAGCCCATAGTATCGGCACGGGCCCACATTGATTTTGTGGTGCCGAAAGCAGTGCCGCTTGCGTCTAAAGGCAGTGAAACTAAGGCAATATCAGGTCCTGCAGTACCGCCGCCGAGTGGATTTCCGTTAACGTAACAGGTAGTGAATATGCTTGGACTTAGGTTGCAATAATCTGTGATCTTGTTTACGCCAAGATGGACATTACAGGAAGCCGCCGCAACAAACTGGACCGTTGTACGGCTGCTGCTGCCATTAGGAGTAGAGGTACTTTCATAGCGGGAAGGTATCTGTACAAATTCGACACGGACAGGATACGTAAATGCTTTGGTAAATGTATAGTAACCATACTCATCGCTGAGCGTACTGTCTACAACTCCGGCGATATCAGTAGCTTTGATTTTTACGTTGGCAATCCCGTTGGTTTCTCCACTTGTGATATTATTAACTGTAGTTACATCACGTACTCCGTTGGCGTTGTAATCGTTAAAAACAATTCCTCCTAAAGTGGTACAGGTTGTTTTAGGGCAGGCTGCCACACCCGGGTAAGTAGTATTTACGGTTGTACAACCGGATCTGGAAGCTGAAACCGTTCCGCCCGTACCATTGGCATCTATTTCAAAGGCAACTTCTTGGGGTGAAGCATAATAACTGCTGAATTGAACTGATTTGGCAGTTCCACCATTCAGGGCAACGCTCACTGTATTTGTGCCTGTTACGCCGGATAAAGAAACACGTACAGTCACTGTAGCTTTGCTTTGCCCGGCGGTGTTGAGATAGCAGCCCGAAGCAGTTACCCGGTTGATAGTTATAACACATTGAGCAATTGAAACATTTCCTACTAAAAATAACAAAAAAAATAAGGAAAAAGCGAATAGTCTTCGAGATTCCTTATTCAAAGAATAACTGTAGTGGTTTGAGTCCATAAAAGTAGAGAATTGAGCCTATACTTGAGTATGAGTTATAGAATAGAAACATTCTCAATTATGGCTTTTAGGCATGAAACCGGAACCTTATTGGAATGTATATTTTGGTATACAAATTATATGCCAATTGTTCGTGGAGGTGGGAAATAATACCCCATTGTGATAAATAATGGCCAAAAAGAAGCTATGTCAAAAAAATAATATACTTAACTCCGGGAAGTTGAACGATAACTGATAAAAAAGGGATAATATTTCAGTTTTTTGAATTATTGGCAGGCGCATTATGCGCCTGCCAATAATGTTTAATTGCTTATTTATTAAGGTATTAAACTATTTCTTTTTAGTTTTTTTAATGGTAAACGGTATACAAAGATCTTCGGGGCAGCAATTGATCCCCGGCTCAATAACGACCGGACAGCACCCTTCCAACGGGCAGGTATTATTGCTGGAGGTGAAAGTATACGTGCCTGTATCTTGCAACAGTACTGTATTCCGGCCTGCTAATGATACGATCTCTGTGCCTGCTTTAAACCATTTAACGTTCAGGTAGTGTGCCGGAACACTTGCCTGCACTTTTTCACCCGGGCAGAGTTTAATAGGTACGGTAAAACATTGGCGATCAATGTCATCTTCTTCATCTTTTCCATTGCCCGGCGTAGAGTCCTTGTCCTTTTCGTTGGTTTTGGTGATCTCGGCCGTGTTGAAATGAACACCTTCCTGAACCGCTTTGACCTTGTAGGTCAACGTCACGGTATCACCGTTGGCGGCAATGTTGCCGATGGTCCACTTGATGACATTATTGGTCATGGATGCCGTGCCGCGGGAACCACTGAAAGAACCGTTTACGAACTGTACCGTCGTGGCGATGGAGTCGGTGACCTCTACGCCCGTGGCGTTGGCACTGAACTCATTCCATACTTTCACCGTGTAAGTCAGGGTATCCCCCACCTGAGCGATCTTTTTATTGATCAGCTTCTTGAGGGCCAAATCCACCTGACAATCCAGGGCCGTCACGATGATGGCCGTGCGGGGCTGATTGATACAGCCGCCCGTTCCGCCCGACAGCTCGACAAAGAACGTATCGGTGGCGGCGATGCTGCCCGCCGGTTTGTAGGAAAGTCCCGAGGCCAGGCTGTTTCCGCCGGTGGCATTGGCAAACCAGTTCACATTGACCCCGTTGGTGTTGGCGCCGATGAGGGTGATCTTCAAGGTCGGCAGGGTATCTCCCTTGCAGGCCGTGGCGTTAGGGGTCAGCAGGTTGACCTGCGGACAGCTGCAATCGGGGGCAATGATGGTCGTGTCGTATTTACAGTTGGCTCTCAAACTGTCGGTGATGATCAGGTTGGTGCCGTTGGGAATACCCGTGACGGTGTAAGGATTGCTTCCCGAAAGTGTCCCGGCATTGACCTTCAGATGGCCTTTTTTGTTGGCAATTGAGAAGGCAACGCTGTAGACGGTGGCCGTCGGTGAGCAGACCGGCGTGGTGGTAAAGTTCCAGAGGGGTTTGACACAGGGGATGATCAGACCGGCATCAATGGTGGGATTGTCTTTGGCAATGCCGGTTGCTAAGGTATTGATGACAATGACAGGACTTTCGCCGGTGGTGGGGTTAAAGTCGGAATCATTGGTGTCGGTACCACCGCCTGTGCTTACATCCTGTTTTGGCGTAATTTGGCAGGTATCGGGCAAGCTGCTCAACACAATTTTGACTTTATAATTGCCTGAATCGAGTCCGGTGAAGCTGTAAATGCCATTGGCATCGGTGGTATCGGTGGCCAGAACGGCGTTGTTGGTACTGTTGAGGAGTTGCACGATAACACCTTTGACGCCGGGTTCGCCCTGCTCCTGAATACCGTTATCGTTGATATCTTTCCAGATAAAGTCACCGATGGAGCCTTTGAGACAGTTTTTGGTTTCGACGGCGAGGGTATCGGCGCAGCCGGTGGTGGCATTTTTGAGGATGAATTGATACGTCCCCACGACATCCATTCCGGTGACGACACCTGTAGAGGCATTGATAGTAACCGCTTTGGGCGTGCTGCCGAGTTGTGACCAGGTTTCGCCGTTGGCGGCATTAGGCAAATCTACGGTGCCGATGGTATTACAGATGGCATTGCCGCCGGTGATGTCATTGCCTGCATTTGGTTTGGCATTGACCACGAGTTGGACAAAGGCCGTGTCTTTACAAGTGGTAGCATTATCCGTAATGACAACGGCAAAGTAGTGTACTCCCAAAGTCGTGATGGTTGGAGCTGTAGGTAAAAATGTGTTGGACGTCTGGCCATTAATGGCCGTTCCAAAACTTGATGTTGAATCAGCCAGAGGACCGAACCATACATAACTTACCCCGGTATTTGGCGAAGCAATAAATGCTTGAGGAGTTTGGCCGACGCAAATATCCTGTTTTTTGAGCGTGATTGAGGCTATAGGGCGAGGTGTAACGGTTACTTTGACGGTGTCGCTACATGCGGCTTGCCCTTTATATGTCAAAATAAAGTAGTAGTTTCCGGCGCTGCTGAGTCCGGTAACTACTCCGGTAGCGGCGTTGATGGAAGCCGATGTGTTGGCAGGTTGACTTCCTTTACTCCAGACTTCGCCGGTTCCGGCATCTTTGAGATTCACGGTTAAGGTTCCCTGACAAACAGTTACATCCGCATCCGCAACGGGTTTGAGGCAGGGGACGTACAAACCGGCATCGATGGTGGGATTATCTTTCGCGATGCCTGTTCCTGAGGTATTGATAACAATAACAGGGCTTTCTCCCGTAGTTGGATTGAAATCGGAATCATTGGTATCGTTTCCGCCTCCTGTGTTTACATCCTGCTTAGGACTGAGCTGACAGGTATCGGATAAACTGCTTAACACGATCTTGACTTTATAACTGCCGCTTGCCAAATTGGGAAATCCATAGATTCCGTTAGCATCGGTGGTATCGGTGGATAAGACAGCGTTGTTGGTGCTGTTCAACAATTGGATAATCACCCCTTTAACTCCTTTTTCAGATGGCAGATCCTGAATACCGTTGTCGTTGGCATCTTTCCAAACCAAGTCGCCGATGGAGCCTTTGGCGCATGTAGTTTTTTGTAGAATAATGGTAGTGTCTTTATAGCAGCAGATACCGTTATATAATCTCACAACAAAGGTATCAGCGGTTGCGGTAGGATTTGCAAGTCCGGAAATAACGATGCTGTCGCTTGTGACGGTGGTTGCAGCGGCATAAGCAGCTCCTGTAAATACAGGTCCTTTTGAATAAGAATATTTATCAGTATAGTTGAAACCTGTAACTTTGATTTTAGCGTCATTGTTCGCGGTAAGACCGGTGCAGGTTGCAGGGGTTACAACGATTTTTTCGTCAGCAGGAAAAAGGCAATAAAAACCGGCATCAAAGGTATGATCGACTGTGCCCGGAACGCCCGTTGTTACTTCTATCGTAGGGTAATTGCCGCCTGCAATGCTTGTTTTAGCAGCATCGCTATCATTTAGGTCGTTTCCGGTGTTGGCCGTCGCGTCTTTTTGGGTAAGTAAAAATTTGCCTAAACCTGCTATTTTTAATGTATCACCTTCAGTAGTCATTTGGCCGCTTCCAACTACTAATTTGTACGCCGTAGTCGGTAAAAGTATTGTGTCAGCTCCGGTTCCTGACCATGTTCCGGCCACGATCTTAGATTTACTGCTGAAATAATACTCGCCATTAGTATTGGTTTTAGTGGTGGCGATGAGCGTAACTCCTTTATATAGTGAGACGTTTACATCTTTCAACGCTTTTTCGCAGGCACCCTGAACACCATCCCTGTCGGTATCGATCCATACTCGGTTGCCTATTTCCAACGTTGTTAAAATATCACAGTTCAAATCAGGTTCTCCTAAACCGCTTGCTTTGGCAAAAGTTCCGGGAGCGCTTGCATTGTAAACTACATAAGAGTTATCAGCATGTCCTGTAGTGTTATTCCAAACCTTAACCCCTCCCGAGTTAGGCGAAGCCTTAAAGGGGTCAATGGTTGTTCCCAATACTTGGCCGCTGCCGGGTTTAAGGGCAAGACCTCCCAAAGCAAGTTCTGTATGCGCATATTTGGTACCATCGTTGTAATTGTCGTCATAAAATTCTCCAAAGCCCGGACCTTGATTGTTGTTTTGACCTACTCCGGTGGCCGGGCCGACCTGCCCGTTGTTTTCCAATATATATGTACCGTTTGAGAAAAATGCCCGAAGAATATCACCTGAAGCCGGATTGACTTTATATAAAGTGTCTGATACTCCCGTGGGTGGATAGTTATCAAAACCGCCTTGTATCCCGGTCCGATCAGCAAAACCCAAAACCATAGAGCCGTCTATGTCAAAATCAATATCGGATAAAATGGGCTGAGGGCGAACCAAGCTCAGCGACTTCGGATTATTGCTGATCGGAATGACCATCTTTTTGAAATTATCCGTCCAAGCGTACCAACCGGTACTGTCCACTCCGGCGGCACCGGTTGAATTTAGCGGCGAAATTCCGTATCCTTTTGGATATGTAAGCGGAAAATCAAAAACCTGACTGAATGTGTTACCACTTAGTGCATACACATAAGCGCGCAGATTTGATTTATTTTGCGATGTATAGGCATCACATACAAGTCCAACGTATACTTTATTATCATATACTTTTACCGCCCAAGGCCTCACTTCACCTCCTACACAACCGGGGTCAGGAAGGGTGTACGATTGCACATCTGCTGCCGTAGGTTTGGTGTGGGAAGAATTGTAGGCAGAGATATTCATACTGTAAAGTTTTTTGTCGTGCAGGTTGGTAAACCAAAGCTTACTCCCGTCTTCTGCCACTTCCAAACCGCCGATACCCACTTTGCCTATTTTATAAAAAGCAGCCGAGTCAACACTTGGTTTTGTTTTATCAGAAATAAGACCTCGGCCAACGGAATTGTTGGCCGGTATGGAACCCACATTGATGTTAAGGTCGGCTGCCACATCTACAAAATCTTCCGTGGTATAACTTCCGCCTGATGTATGCGTTACGTAAATTCCGCCAAGTCCCAGAGGACCCAGCCCTGAATGACGGTGTAAATTGGCCGCCAAAAACAAGTCCTTTGTAAAACGATTGTATCCTAATCCCCATACGGTACCGATCTCTTTAGCCGCCGCCATATGTGCCATTCCTGCAAAAGTGTTAGAGTTTACGCCGTAAGGAATACTTACCAACACATCGGCGTTTCCTGATGAATTGGCCGTGTTATCGAATACGAGTGGGTCACCGTAGACATAACATGGGAGAAAGACGTTTACATTGTCTTGGCAATAATTAAGTGGGTTTATAATTCCCAAATTTGCATCACACGTAGCCTGTTCGATAAACTGTACCGTAGTTGCGTTGCCTGTTCCCCAAATGGTTGAACTGTTCAGGCCCGTTAATCCGCTGAATTCAATGCGTACCGGATACTTTATGGAAGCGGAATTAAAAGCATATTTACCGGAAGCATCCGTTTTGACGGGACCATAGACCGCTCCCGCGCAATCAATGGCGGTAACACCAATGTCGGCAACTCCGGAGGTTTCCGCATTATCTTTATTTCCGTTACTGTTAAAATCTCTATATACGGTTCCTCCTAACTGATTGACTCCACAGACAATAGGTTGGCATGCTGCCGGAGCAGCATATGGGCTTGTTGCTGAGCAACTTGGATTGCCCACAAATGCCGCCGATATAGATCCCGGGGTACCATCGGCATCAATTTGAAAAGAAACTACCTGAGGCGAAACGATTACTTGATGTCCGTACAAAAAGCCGGGAGCATACGTAGGAGGCTGAGGATAAGCTACCAAAATTCTGCCCGGTTTAATATACCGTATCTGAGTCCCCAATTGTACTCTGATACTGTCATTGGCAGGTGCTCCCGACCAAGCTACTTCTACACTGACGGTCGCTTTACTTTGTCCGCCGATAAAATAGCACCCGGATACCGTGACTTTATCAATACTTACATCACATTGCGCGTATGCCTGTGTGCTTAGCAGCCCCAAAAAGATCAAGATCAATGTTATAAAATAATGCTGAAAAGCAAACAACCCTACCTGCTTTACATCATTTCTTTTTGGGACCGAACCATTGACACTTTGGCTTGAAAAGATACTATAAGCGAAAAAATGATAGATTTTTTTCATATCTAATGAATAATATATACCTAAACTTTTTTTTAGGGTAGTTTTCTCAATTCAACAATTATACCAATATGGTGTTTTATATGTATTTTTTGATTGTGTTGAAAAAAGCCATTGACTGAGAAGAAGAGAAGTGAAATAAGAAGAAGTGTAAAGAAAGTGGCTAAATAAGGCTTAATTGGCACTTTTGCCAACTCTGTTTTTGAAAAGAGCGTGCTTCGAGGTGTATTGCTTGTAAATAATGGCCTACTTTACGCCTGATAATACTATACTTGATATATTTTTATTTGTTATTTTAATATGACTTTTTTTATTAATTGGTATAGAACTTGTAAGTAGGCAAAAATGGATAACGAGCATAGCGTTTTATCACTAAAAAGAAGATATCGTAATTATAAAAATCAGATTCTTGGTTAGATTGAGGCGAAGAAAGAGGATCGGAAAACGAAACCCTACAGAGATATCTATTGAATAAGCATTGAAAAGATGCTTTTATTTTATGTGAATTAAGAGGTGATTATATTCTGATTTATTTAATGGTCTATCACAAAAAAAGAGCCCATCAAGGGCTCTTTTTTTGTGATAGACCGATTGAATATTAAATTTTCTTCCCTGCTTTTTTGGATTGTTGAATCGTAAACGGCACGCACAGATCTGCGGGGCAACAGTTGTCACCGGGTTCAATAATGATGGGACAACATCCCTCCGCAGGACAGGTATTATTGGTAGCTGTGAAGGTATACGAGCCTGTTTCACTCAATAATACTTCATTGCCCTGGGCTATGGCGCTTTGAATGCCTGCCTTAAACCACTGTACATTTGTATATTTTGTTGGTACATTTACCTGTACTTTTTCGTCGGCACAAAGCTTAATAGGTACCGTAAAACATTGGCGGCCTAAATCATCTTCGCTTTCATTGCCATTGCCGGGTGTGGAATCTTTATCCTTTTCATTGGTCTTGCTGATTTCGGCGGTATTAAAATGAAGGCCTTCCTGCGTAACTTTAATTTTATAGGTCAGGGTGACAGTATCTCCGTTGGCCGCAATGTTGCCGATGTTCCATTTAATAACGTTAGCACTAATGGAAGCCGAGCCGCGTGAGGCACTAAAAGAGCCGACAATAAATTGAACGCTTGTTGCGATGCTGTCGGTCACTTCAACTCCCGTGGCGTTGGTGGTAAACTCATTCCATACTTTAATGGTATAGGAAACTGAATCTCCGATATGGGCAATTTTAGTACTTATGCTCTTTTTAAGCGCAAGGTCAACTGCGCAATCCTGAACAGTAATGATTACAGGAGTACGGACCGGGTTGGTACAAAAAGGTGTCGTATTGGTAAGTTCTACATAAAATGTGTCTGTTGCTGCAGCGATACCGGCAGGTTGAAAACTTAAAGTAGTTGCAAGTGCCGAACCGCCCGAGGGTGTATTGTACCAAGCTACGCCGATTCCGTTTACATTAGACCCAAAAACCGCTGTTTGCAAGGTAGGAAAAAGAGAATCTTTGCAAACCGTTGCATTGGGAGTAAGAATCATAAGCTGGGGACACTCGCAATCCGGAGCGGTGAAAGTCGTATCAAATTTACATACCGCGGATAAACTGTCAGTAACGATTAAATTAACATGATGAGGAATGCCCGTAACCGTATAAGGATTACTGCCGGAAAGTGTTCCTGTATTTACTTTAATGACACCATTTTGGTTGGCTACCGAAAAGCTGACACTATAAACAGCCGTTGTTGGAGAACATACCGGGGCAGATGAAAGAATCCATTGAGGTAGCTTGCAGGGAACAACAACGGCACAGTCAATCGTCGGATTATCTTTATTGATTCCCCCTTTGGTCGCATCAATCACGATGGATTGACTTAATCCGGTAACGGCGTCAAAATCTGAATCTAAACTGTCAGATATCCCCGCAGCATTTTGAACACCGCTGATGATCAGACCTGAGGGAATAGACGCCGCAATAATTTTTACTAAATACGTACCGTTCTCAAGACTGTCAAAAGAATAAAAACCATTGCTGTCGGTAGTATCGGTAGCTAAAACAACATTGGCATTAGTAAGAAGTTGCACAATTACTCCCTGCACGCCCGTTTCACCCGAATCCTGCTGACCGTTATAGTTGAGATCATTCCAGACAAAATCTCCTAAAGAGCCTAATTGCGGCGTGAAGCCCGCATCTGCCTTAAAATCATTTTGACCGGCACTTCGTGTAGTAAATGTAAATTTCAAATTGACGCCATCCGGTGCAAAATCAGAATCTATATGATCGGCAATATTGTTTGGAATAGTAGGCAGAAAGCCCAACAATGCCGGTTGCGTAGCAAAGCCGCCGATTTTAAGAATGTATTTGGTGTCGGGTTTTAAGCCAATTTGGTACTTTATGTAAGATGGGCCGCCTGCCGTTGTTGCTGATGAAAAGTAATATTGCCCTCCGTTGCCGGATTGTACGCTTGCCAACGCAGTCCCGTTGGAATCACAAAGGGTTACCGTAACGCCGTCAATTCCGACTTCATTGGCATCCTGTATACCGTTTTTATTTTTATCATTCCAAATTCTATTGCCTATTTCAATCGGCTGGGGAGCGCATATAAGCTCTAAATCTCCCAAACCGTTTGCTTTTCCGAAGCCAAATTCAGTATCATCGTATAAAATAGCTCCCCCGTTTGGATTTGGGTCGGCTCCTGTTGCATTACCGTCTTTATTCCCGTTGGCATTGATGAGGCGTTTGAGCCCTCCGGTATTTTGTATATTGATAGGATTGATGGCTGTCATAGCCAATTTACCACTTCCCGGCAATAGTGCCAAGCCTGCCTGAGAACTCATTTCATGGTTAGCACCGTCCGCAGGGCGGTCTCCCCAATAGTATTTTCCGCCGCCTATTCCCTGTGCATCAGTTTGTTGAGTGGATGCCGTACTTCCACAAACTGAGCCATTATTTTCAATGATCCAAGTCCCGTTGGGACCGCATGGTCCTGCTCTCAGTACTTCACCGGGACCGATAACGGTGACGAACGTCGTGTCACCCTGAAGAGGGTATCTGTTTCTGAAACCCATTTGATCTGCATAACGATCTCTGATACCAACGATCATAGAGCCATCTACGTCAAATTCAATGTCGGTTAACCATGCTTCCGGATATGTTGAAAAATTATTATCTCGGTCCGGGAATAAATAAGGCAGCGGTATCCACGGGCGCCATCTTGTTCCCCGAGCGTCTCCATCTGCCGGAGGGACGTCAGCATTGGAGGCTCCTTTTAAATACGTCAGCGGAAAATGAAGTACTTGGGTAAAGTTACCGTTTTCAAAGGCATAGACCGTAGCGTCTAATCCCGTGCTGTCGCTTTTGTCAAGCGCATCTTCGCGTGTACATACAACACCTACGTATACTTTATTCCGGTAGTATTTTGTTGCAAACGGACGATAACTTTGTCCGTTGCAAGGATTAGGAATACTATAAGAAACGGTATCTTTTGTTGCGATATTCAGTGAATAAAGTTTACGATTTTGAAGATTGGTCAGCCAAAGTGTTTTCTCGTCATCGGAGATATCAATACCTCCTATCCCAACCTTTCCAACGGCGTCATAAGCGGGAATATCATAGCTGTCAAGGCGAGCGTTGGCCGTAATGCTGTCGGGTAAATCTGTATGCATATCAACCCCGGCGCTTGCGCCGAAATTGAAAAATTCAGTAGTGGTATTTGAGATAAGGTCAGTAATGAAAATAGCGCCGGGGCCGTGTTGGGTAAATCCTACATGCCGTTTAGTGAAGGCAGAAGTAAAAATTTGGGCGGTTTCGCGTTTATGAGCAATCCCCCAAACAGAACCGACATCTTTGACGAAGGCGTGATAGGAAACCACTTTGGTCGGTTCAGTTACTTCGAACGGAAGTCCTACCAATACCGGTAGGTCATTCAGCGGAGTAGTAGCAGCGTTGACCGCTGCAAAACAGGCCGTTACGGTTTGAGGGTTTTCTGTATCACAATAATGATTAGGGTAATTGATCCCTAAATCAACACCGGTAGAATTTCCTGCAACAAACTGAACGGAAGTATTGCTGCCTGTCGGGTTGAACGGCCCTTCGTAGTCACCAACCAAAAAATCTTTGAATTCGATGCGTAACGTGTCTGAAGTAGGAGCATTTGCGAGTGTATAAGTACCATCAGGAGCAGTCCGGGTTGAATCGGCCAATGTACCATCCTTTTTATAGGCACAGACCAGAATATTTTTTACCCCTATTTCATTAAAGGTTGCAGTGTTTGTTTTAAGGCCGTCGGCGTTAAAATCTCGGTAAACGGTCCCCTTAATGGTTTGTGCTTTTACCCTAGTACCTGTGATACAACAAATAAAAATACTTGAAAGAATAAAAAAAACGACAAAACTCCCTCTCTTCACCCCTTTGAAGAGTACATACTCGTACAAAGCCCCCATAGCTCAATGTTTGTTTGTGAAATTTCTTGCCCGGAAATTTAAAGAAAAGCTGTATTTCCCTTTTGTTAGAATTTTTGAAGCAATAAATATACCATATCTCGTCTGAGAGACTAAATGTAGGGCTAGTTTTTAGATAAAAAATGGAAAAGAAAACATTTTTTCTTTTCTGAGAAGAAACAACAGGGAGTTGGTATGATTTCCCTTACCCTTATATTACTGAAATATAAGACAAACACAAGGTAACAATAACCGTACCAAAGGAGGATTTAGTCGATTATTTTCATTAAGTCCGGCTAAAATTGGTTGATAAGAAGGCTTAAAAAGGGAGAGGGGGCAGTATTTTAAGCTTTTTATGAACCAATTAAGTAACCTATTACTACAAGTTGGTGGGCAATCCTACCGGTAGCTTGTTAAATAAAGTATCAATTATTATACCAAAAGTGTAATTCTTTACTCAAATTTCTGATTTTTTTGCCAATACGCTTATTTTTCGCCGAATGCGAATCGTTTTTCAATGGCATACTCTACTATGTTCTTTTGCTTTTCGATAAAAGTTTTTACTATTAAAGCAGGGCTAAAATAACGCACTCTCATGCGGTTTCGGGAGAAGAATGAACAGTCTATAAACAACATGACCTCGTCTCATGAAGACGAGGCCAATGCTACACACTTTACCCTACTTTGAAAATATTTTTAAGCTACCTTAGCAGG
Organism: Runella sp.; assembly: GCF_965279615.1. Taxonomy (NCBI): domain Bacteria; kingdom Pseudomonadati; phylum Bacteroidota; class Cytophagia; order Cytophagales; family Spirosomataceae; genus Runella; species Runella sp. Next base: position 5,532,717 of record NZ_OZ257252.1, read on the forward strand.
TATCTTTAATGCCTTTCATAACATTGAGTACAGCCCATATAAAAATGCTCATTTAAGAGTTTTTTTCGACTGTGATTTCAACCACTAAATTACTGTGATTTTAAACATGTACAGCACCGATTTGGTGTAAAAAGCCGTGAATCCTAACTATTGGCCGGTGAAATGACTATAAAAGACCGTGAAATGACTATATTCATAGGTGAAATTTACTCCGAAGTCAGAATTTTTCCGGCTGGTTTTTGGTAAAAATAAAAAAAACCTCGACTTGCCGAGGTTTTTTTGGGATATCAATATGGTATATTTATGGCTTAAATCAGGATACCCTGTCTTACCAACTCTTTAAAAATAAACTTTCCAAGAGCTTGTTTTGGGTTGACAAACGGTGGTTTTAAAAGATAATTCTTTAAGCCGTCAGAAATTTCGTAAGTAGAATAAAGTACTTTGTCAAACAAGACAGGTGCGTCCTGTAATTCAAAGATACTGTACCTGCTGAAATTGAATTCATAATGAACTCTCTTATAGGCAGAGTTGGGAGGTGTTTGTACTGTATCTTCCCGATTTATTAACGCATTATGGATATAATTCCATCCTTCCCATTGTTCAGGATAAGAAGCAACGTATTTAGCGAAGAAATCAAAAAGATATTGTAAGGTTTTGGTTGAAAACTCTTCCCGGGATATTCCCGCTTGAGCCTTGATCGGTTCACCGGCGTAAAGCATATTGCTACGGTCGGGCTTGCGATATGAAACAACAGGAACGAGTGGCACCCCGGTAAGATAACTAAGGTAGGTCATGCCTTTCCTTGCGTTAATTTTTTGACTTAAAAAGTCTACCGGGTCTAATTTTTCTTCGCCGGAACCTGTATTGCCATCCATATATACTAAAAGAGATCGTCCTGATTTAAGTTCTCGGATCAATTTTAACAATATTTGGGGGTCTTCGGCATTAAGTACACTCACTTGGCTGGTAGTATCGTATTTCTCTTTCATCCGAGCTGTATAGCTCATCATGGATTCAAGTTGTTTACTATACACATCCTGCCTTACAATGGTGGAAAAGTTGTGACCCATACGGATAAGCAGATTAGCTATGATCCGGTAAGAGCCTAAATGAAATGTGCAAAAAATTTGCGGAGTATTTGCGGATTTTAGCGCTTTAATGTTTCCTTTGACATCACAGAAATCACCAATTTGTAGTAAATTGCGTTCAAAACTTTCAAAAGCCAGATTCGTTAACAAGCTTTTGAAAAGATCAAGATGCTCTGATTGGGGTATTTCCGGGAGAAAGTTGGTAAGGTTAGCCGAAAAAATTGCAAACCTTACCGTAAACCCTTCCTCTTCGTGTAAATTCACTCGGTTGAGCGCGTCTTCACAGTCAAGAAGTGCACGTTTATAATTAGCTAAATCCGAGGCTCTCATGCGATAAGAATTAAAGCGCTAATGATTTTTCAGCTTGTTTTTCCATAGAAATACCGTAGCAAGAAGCCATTGGATCTTTTTCACCAAAGTTCAAAATGCGGCTTGATTCATTTTTTGCATAAAATTTTCCTTCTTTGATAAAAGAATTTAACGCTTTTTTTGGTTGGATGCTAAATAAGTTTTTCATTGCCTTTGTTATTAATAAAATTAGTGAAACAATTAGTTATAAAATTTTGATATTCAGTGCTTTATATCGAAAGATTAGTATGTCTTTTTCTCTTTAATCTTTTGACAATACAAAGGTACAGCGCGAATATCTTGCAGGGTATCCGTACTAATTGCTATATTTGTAATGGTTTATAGTCACTATTGACTATTTTTTGCCTTACTGTGGTAGTCAAATAGTAATAATTGAAGTAGTAATTCGGTAGTGTAGAGCGTTTTTATTAAAATGAGTTCACTAACTCTGACTCGATCTCTTTATAGAAGTCCACAAAATGGATTGATATTTTTGCTGGTTATAGTCCTATTCTTCGAAATTATAGGGTGGGCTATTTCGCCGCAGAATAAGCTATATACTTACAGTTCGTACCAGACTCTTTTTTCGTATTTAAAAAATCTGTTTTTGGGGTTATTAGCCCCGGAGTTTTGTACACTATATATAATGGTGTTTTTGATTGATGCTTTTCACCGTTTTCTCGGAATTCGAAAGATCAATATCAATTTCTCGTCCATGATCAAATACGAGGCTTCTTTTCTTCCTTTATTCGTTATTTCCTTTTTTCTTTTCTTTCCTATTACATTACATGTTCGCTTTTTGCTGAGAGAATTTCCGCATTATTCATTGAACAGGTACATCGATCTGTATGTTTTTCAAGGATTTACGCTACAGACTTACCTGATGTATTTACCATTTGTTGTATTGTTAGGCTATATTTTAGTGAACGCGGCCTTAGTAAAAGATTTTTTAGACAGTGGCGATCCTTCTCCCGTGAGTATTCCGCCCGTATCACCTTCTACTAATGTTGTTCCTGCCATACAACTCCCGCCGCCGCCTGTTGCAGAAGCGGTTATTGAAAAAGCGGATGTTTACCCGCGAGTCATCGAAGCAAAAACGGGTACCGGTGATGTCTATTTAAAGTTGGAAGAATGCTACTACTTCGAAACAGATGAAGAACGTTATTACGTAATACATCCTAAAGGTCGGTTTAGGGTTATGAAGCCATTGTCTATTTTGGAAGAAGAACTAAACCCCCTGCATTTCTTTAGGGTCCATCGCAGTTATATAATTAATCTGGACCATCTTGATAGTTATATTTACTGGGAAAAAGGTAAATATATTGTGTATATCAAGACAGTCTCAGAAATCAAAGAGATGATGATGTCTCGCCAACGTTTTCCTGCCTTCAAAGATGCTCTTGCCGCCAATCGAAGCCGGTAATCATTCTCTACAGTGTATTTATATGTGATTTGATCTGTAAGCCAAACTTCAGGAGTTGGCGGTTACTGTCAAGCCCGAGCTTATGAATCAGGTTCTGCTTGTGATTGGCTAATGTACGATAGCTGATGCAAAGAGAATCAGAGATTTCGTAACCTGTCAAGCCTTCAGTTACTAAATAAAGCACCTGTTTTTCTCGCTTGGTCAATGTCTGAAGTTTTTGCTGCGTATCGCTGTCAATTTCATTCAAGCCTTGCTTCTTGATCAGATCCTTAAATCCATCGCTGTAATATTTGGATTGGGTCTGAATGTAAAGCAGGCATTTGTAGAGCTCTTCCAGGCGATCTTCTGAATATAGATATCCCTGAAAATTAGCGTCAAGCGCTTTGGTCAGTTCTTTCGAATTGGAGTTGTTAAAGTACAGAACCAATTTAGGGGGACTGGAGGATTCTGATAATTCCTTCAATAAATGATTGGTTTCTTTTCCAATCAAGTTGGCCTCTACAATAACACATTTTGGCTTTTTGGTATGAATTTTTTGGATAAGATCATCCAATTCATTGGCGCGGCCCACTACGTCAAATCCTTCTCTTTCCAAAAGTTTGCTTAGCACTTCGCACGAAAAAGGTTCCTCTTTGGCTACCAATACAGAAGAGTCTACCTTGCGCATTCGCATTTCGTTGTTTTTCATAGTCGTTTTATGGGGATAATTCAATCGGTTTGGGTTGAAGATACGTTAATGAATTGACAAAACGCAAATTTTTTCCGTGAATCCTACTTTTTTATCCGTGAAATGACTATAAATGTAATGTTTCACGAAAAACCCATAAAAAAACCCCATCATTGATGAGGTTTTTTGGGATATTCCCAATTTTAAAAAACATTAAAACTGTTCTGTCTTTGAAAAATAAAAACTGCCTTCAAGGCCTGCATTTTCGTCAGAGTCTGAACCGTGGACGGCATTGGCTTCAATAGACTTTGCAAACAATTTTCGGATCGTACCTTCGGCCGCCTGAGCAGGATTGGTTGCGCCGATCAACGTGCGAAAGTCAGCTACGGCGTTGTCTTTCTCTAAGATAGCTGCATAGATAGGGCCGGAAGACATATAGCTGCATAGGTCGTTGTAAAAAGGACGCTCAGCATGTACTGCATAAAATTCGCCGGCACGTTCTTTGGTCAGTAATGTTTTTTTCAGGGCTACGATTCGAAATCCGGCCTCTTCAATTATTTTCAAAATGGCTCCTGAATTACCGTCCGCTACTGCGTCCGGCTTAATCATAGTGAATGTTCGGTTGGTTGTCATTGTTGGTTCTTTTGGTAGTTATAAAACGATTTTCGAGCGGCAAGCCGCCCATGTTTCATAGGAGGATCTATTTTTCAGATGCATAACGTTGATTAATAAAGAATAGGTATTCTCCTAAAAAACGCCGCAAAATTAGGAAGTCTATGCGGCTTTCGGAAACATTTCGACGAAAGTTACTAACTTTGCGGGCTATGCAACAGTGGAACGCCTTTTACGAGCTGATTAATTCGGGTTCAAAACATTTTGTTATACTCACTCACCAAAACCCGGATGCCGATGCTATTGGGTCTTCTTTGGGGTGGAAATTGTACCTTCAGAAAAAAGGACACATAGCTACGGTTATTATTCCTAACGAATGTCCTTCAAATTTACGTTGGATGCCTGACTTCGCTGAAGTGGTTACGTTTGACCAAAATGCCCAGACCATTGCTCAATCCAAAAAATTTTTACAGGATGCAGACGTTGTTTGTTGTTTAGATTTTAATGCTTTGCACCGTATCAAAGGCTTGGGCAGCTTGGCTCAAAGCTCAAAGGCAACCAAAGTATTGATCGATCATCATCTCGAACCCGAATCCTTTGCGGATTTTGTGTTTTCGGATACGAGCAAAGCAGCCACAGCCCAATATATTTTGGAAATTATCCAACAATTAGGGGATGGCGAGTTGGTTGATAAACCAATGGCGGAATGCTTATATGCAGGAATAATGACCGATACCGGCTCGTTCAGACATGGAAGTACTACTCCGGAAGTGCACCTTGCCGTGGCTGAATTGATGAAAACGGGCCTGAACGTAAACTATGTGCATCGGGCTATTTTCGATAATAATTCGATTGGAAGAACACGTTTGCTTGGGTATGTATTGTCTGAAAAGCTAACATGGTTGCCCGAATATCGCACCGTTTACATGACCATTTCGATGGACGAACTCAAACGATTTAATTCAGGGATCGGTGATACCGAAGGAATTGTCAATTTTGGCCTTTCGCTCGAAAACGTAGTCATGTCGGTATTGCTCATTGAACGCCGCGATGAAATAAAACTTTCGTTTCGTTCGGTAGAGGATTTTTCGGTGCGTGAACTGGCCAATAAATATTTTTCCGGTGGAGGACATAAAAATGCTTCGGGGGGGCGCACCTGCTCAAGTTTGACGGAAACGGTAAATTTACTTTTATCCGTGTTGCCGGAATACCAAACTCAACTTTTAAACGTTGAGAAATAGTTTGGTTTTCAAAGCCTTACCTAAATGAATCATTAAATAACAATAAATTCAGTAACAAATAACGGATAACAATTAACTGTGCAAGAGCACTTATTTCATGAAATTTAAATCAATACTTTCTTTTTTAGCGGCGGGAGCCTTGCTTGCTGCGTGTAACAATCGCGTCAGTGTAAGCGACACAGGCTTGAAATACCAAATTCATGATCAAAAAGGCGAAGGCCGTAAACCAAAGATCGGTGACATCATGACGGTACAATTGGTACTGAAAAACAGCCGCGATTCGGTCTTACGAAATACCTATAAAGAAGGTCGCCCTCTTCAAGTGATGCTTCAAACACCTCCTTTTAAAGGCTCCTTCGAAGAAGGACTGGCGATGCTTTCAAAAGGTGACAGCGCATCGTTTTTTGTAAGTGCTGATTCGCTCTTTACGCGTATGATGCAACCGCTTCCCGCAGGAATTGCCAAAGGAACGGATATTCAATTTACGGTTAAAGTAATTGAAGTTCAGAACGAACAGGAGTTCCAGAAAGGACAGGCGGCTGCTCGCGAAGGACAGGTAAAAGCGGATGCAAAAATCATTGATGCCTACGTAGCTAAAAATTCTCTCAAAACAGTTGAAACGCCATCGGGGTTAAATTACGTAATAGTAAAAGAAGGAGACGGTGTGAAGCCTGTTGCCGGCAATATGGTATCTGTCCATTATGTAGGTAAGCTGTTGGACGGTAAAGAATTTGACAGTTCTTACAAAAATCCACAAAGCGGTGGCAAGCCGGTAGACTTCCCAATTGGTCAGGGAATGGTTATTCCGGGTTGGGAAGAAGGAATCATGAATATGCGAAAAGGTGGTAAAAGTACGTTTATTATACCATCAAGCTTAGCGTATGGCGAAGCCGGTTCACCGGGCACCATTCCACCAAATTCTGTATTGGTATTTGAAGTTGAGCTTGTTGACGTAAAGAACGCTCCAAAACAGCAATAAACAGTGATACGTGAATAGTGATCAGAGAGTCGTTTTTTGATCAAAACAAATCACCACTCACTGCTCATTATTCACATAATTACTTAGTTACAAATCATTTAATACAATAGAATGAAGGGAACGTTAATTTTAGGGTTAGCAGTAAGCTTGGCCGTTACCATTGTAGCTTGCGAACAAACCGAGGAAGCCTTTCAGGATCGTAAAACGCGCGAGAACAACGCCGAAATAAAAAGCTATTTGCTCGCCAATAATATAAAGGCAGACAGCCTTCGGAATGGATTGTTTTATACCGTTCAAACTGCGAACTCTACGGCTCAGAAACCTCAGATAGGTGATGAGATCACCTTAAGTTATATTGCCAGGCGTTTTGACGGAACCATTGTAGACAGCAGTCAGGTGGGAGTGGACAATGTTTACATCCGCTCTTACAGTTCTACTGATATTACTGCTTCAGGGTATGTAATGACGTATCGCTTCAATCCTGTTCCTTCCTTTGAAGAGATTTTAACCACTCCGCTGGAAAAAGTCAGAGAAGGAGATAAGGTGACTCTTTTTGCCCCTTGGTCAGTAAGAGGATCAGGTGATGTATCGCTTTTGGCTCCGTTGTACATTCCGATTCGCTATGACCTGAATATTCTTAAAGTACGTACGGAAGACGAACAGATCGAAGATTTCGTAGCGCTGAACAAAATTACAGGACTGGAGAAAAACACCGATAACGGTCTTCGCTTTGTACGTACAAAAGCTTATCCGGATTCGGCATTGATTCCTGTTAATACCACTGTCAGTGTAACTTATACAGGAAGACTGATTCGTAATGGTAAGCAATTTGATACCGGAACCATTGATGTAAGTGTAGTTGATCCTACAAGTACAGCCTCCGGAAGTGTGGTAAAAGGCTTCAACGACGGAATTGCCAAGCTTCGTTACGGCGAAAAAGCGATCATTATTTTCCCGTCAACACTTGGTTACAGCGTTGCGGGAAGTGCCGGAAAAATACCTGCGTATTCGCCGCTCTATTTTGAAATAGAAGCCAAACGAAAGTAATTAATTACAATTAAAAGCGGCGTTAGCGTCGCTTTTTTTATACTGAAACCTATGAGGTTTTATATTGACAATTACTAAACCTCATAGGTTTACAAAAATAATAATTTAGTTATGCAACTCTGTTTTGCAACCAATAACGCCCATAAACTGGAAGAAATCAAAGCACTTCTGGGCGATTCATTTACGTTAAAAACCTTAAAAGAGATCGGTTGTGAAGAAGAACTTCCCGAAACAACCGATACAATTGAAGGAAACTCTCGACAGAAAGCAGAATATGTGTGGGAGCATTTTGGCATTGACTGTTTTGCGGATGATTCGGGCTTGGAAATAACTGCCCTTAACGGTGCGCCGGGCGTTCATTCGGCGTATTACAGCGGTTCGCGGGATTTTCAGCAAAACATAGCGCGGGTGTTGACAGAATTAAAATCACATACCGACCGAAGCGCCCGTTTCAAAACTGTCATTACGTTGGTACTCAACGGCGAAGTACATCAATTTGAAGGCATTGCCGAAGGCCATTTGTTGGAAGCTCAACGCGGTGTTCAGGGATTTGGATATGATCCGATTTTTGTTCCCGAAGGTCATGAGCGTACATTTGCTGAAATGTCAATCGACGAAAAAGGGAAACTAAGCCACCGCGCTCGCGCTTTTGCTAAATTGGTGGCTTTTTTACAGACTTATTCGGGAATCAACTCATAGGTATTGACCGTATTTCCTGTCTTGCGACTTTCGGCCGTACGTTCCAATTTGAGGAGTTCGGCCGAAGGAGCTTCGGAAATAAAAAATTCAACGGTGCCGATGGTAGCAGTGGGTTTGGGTACTAAGTTTTCCAGAATTAACCGTTGATTATCAGTCGAAACACTCCACGTGCCCGTCAAAGTGCGGCCGTCAATGTCCTTGAAAAGAACCTGTTCAGGATTGCTTAGATCCAACCGGAAATTCGCGTAGCCGGGTTTCACATTAGTGGTGCCACCCAAGGTAAAGACAACCTGTGTTCCTTCTTTTACCACTTTTGCCTTCCATTTTCTGCCCAGTATATCTGTAATGGGCGTGACTTTGCGGGGTTCGCAACTTCCCAGTAAGGTCAGTAAAAAAAACGTGTATATCAGTAATTTCTTCATTGTTTCCGGTAGTTAATACAGCATTATTTTTTGAGAAAACACTTGGTTTTCGGTACGTACCAATACTACATATAGACCGGATTGCAGCCCGGGAAAGTCATACGTCAGCGTTTGTCGACTGTTGATAACCGTAGTTTCGCTGTGTAAATTTCTTCCATTCATGCTGACCAATGTCCATTCAAAATGGGTGGTTTGGTGCCAATTGTTTTGTAAATGAAGGACTTTGTTGGCACTGAAAACCGTCAATCCTACAGCCGATGGTTGAGGTCTTACGGCAATGATGACTTCAGGCGTAGTTACATTGACTACGTTACTGTACCCCGATGCACCGGCCGCATTTTTCGATTGAATTCGATAATAATACGTTGTCAATTCACTCAATCCCAAATCAAGGTAAGTGGTTGTGTTAGCAGTTTGCTGAGCGATTTGGCTAAAACCCCCGGTCGGACTTGTTGATCGTTCAATGACTATGGTAGCAACTGTTGCGGGCAAAGCAGGCCACGTCAAACGGGCTTGGTCGTAATCGGCCAGTACCGCTGTTAAGTTGGTCGGAGCACCGGGAATACCTAGTAAAGTGGTGGCGTCGGCGATGTTGGAATAAGCGGAATTTCCCGCGGAATTTTTAGCCCGAACGTGGTAATAATATTTTGTGGAAGAACTAAGGCCTGTATTTGAATAAGACGTTGTATTGGCACCCAGATCAATAATTTTGGTGAAATTAATACCGTCAACTGATCTTTCCAGCTCAAACCCTGTTTCATCGTTGGCATTGTCTGACCAACTGAGATTGATCTGGCCGGCAGAAATGGCGGTTGCTGCCAATAAAGTTGGTGGTTGCGGAATTGTAACGGGTGGGGCTTGGGTGGTAGCGTCGGCGGTGTTGGAGTAAGCGGAATTTCCCGCAGTATTTTTGGAGCGAATGCGGTAGTAATACTTAGTTGACGCATTGAGTCCGATATTGGAAAAGGTCGTTGTATTGGCTGCTACGTCCTGAATTTTACCAAAGTTGATTCCATCCGTCGAGCGCTCCAACTCAAATCCGGTCTCATTGTTGGAATTGTCACTCCAAACAAGATTAATTTGATTACTCGATGCTGCTGAGGCAGATAGTGAACCCGGGGCTTGAGGAATAACGATTGGTGGCGCTTGCGTGGTAGCATCGGCTATGTTGGAGTAAGGCGATGGCCCTGCTGAATTGACAGCACGGATTCGGTAATAATACTTGGTGGAGGCGTTGAGTCCCGTATTTGAAAATGAGGTAGCATTGGCGGCAATGTCCTGAATCTTACCAAAATTGACCCCATCTGTCGAGCGTTCCAGTTCAAAGCCTGCTTCATCGCCGGAGTTGTCGGTCCAACTGAGATTGATTTGACTGCTCGAAGAAGCTGCCGCTGTCAATGCAGTGGGTAAACGTGGAATCGTGACGGGCGGAGCTTGTGTGGTGGCGTCGGCCACATTGGAATAACCCGAATTACCGGCACCGTTTTTGGCCCGTACGCGGTACCAATATTTTATCGACGGGTTTAGACCGGTATTTGAAAATGAGGTAGCATTGGCAGCAATATCCTGAATTTTACCAAAATTAACTCCATCTGTCGAGCGTTCCAGCTCAAAGCCTGTCTCATTATTGGAGTTGTCACTCCAGTTCAAATTGATCTGATTGCTGCCGATGGCAACGGCTGACAAGTTAGAGGGTGGAGACGGAACAGATGCAAAGGTAGTAGCATCGGCGGTATTGGATTTTGCGCGGGAGGGGGTGCCGCCGCGTTGTGAACCCACGTAGTAATAATAGCGCGTGGAAGCATTCAGGCCTGTATTCTGATATGTAGTTACATTGGCTCCAACATCGGCAATTTTAGAGAAATTAGCGTTGTCGGTAGAGCGGAATATTTCAAACCCTGATTCGTTGTTGGAAGCATCGGTCCAGCTCAAATTGATCTGGCTCGAAGAAACGGCCACGGCGCTCAGATTAGTAGGTGGATTGGGGGGCAAAGAAAGCGTTGTAGCGCAGGAAATATTGGAAAATTCATTGGGTGCTCCACTCCAATAGACTCGGTAGCAATACTCGGTGTTGTCCTGAGGGACGGCTTGGTCATCATAAAACGTGAGATTCGAATCAAACGTGCCAATCGTACTCCAAGCGCCGCCTTGTCCCTGTCGGCGTTGAATGACGACATTACCATTTTCTTTTCCACCCTGCACCTTAAAAGTAATGGCAATCCAGTTGGTGCCTTTTACTTCAATTTTAGAAATAGTGGGCGTAACGGGCGGAAAAGCATAGACTACGTTAGAATACCCGGTAAACGCCGTGGCCGTGGTCTTGGCTCGCACGCGATAATAGCTGTAGGTATTGGCCGGGGCATTTCCATCTGTATAGGATGTAATGTTGGCACTGACTTCACCTAATTTCGAAAATCCGGACGTTTCGGAAGTAGTTGAGCGTTCAATTTCAAAGAGCGATTCACGGCTTGAATTGTCTTTCCACGTCAGGTTGACCTGCTTGCTTGAAACAGCAACGGCGGTCAGATTGGAAGGCGCTTCGCTTTGAGCGAAGGCTTTTACCAAAGGGATCGTAAATACTAAAAACAGGAATAGTTTTTTCATGGGTGCGATGCGTTGAGGCATTTATTTCAGCTCGACTTTTACGATCGTAGACAGATTTGACTCAATACCGTCGGGGTGAATAACCCGCACTGCGTATTGAATTACTCCTTTCGCCGGGCGTTTGTCCTGATATTGACGGTTATCATAGACCGAATCATAACTCGAAAAGCTTTCTTTTTCGGTGGCTCGATAGACTACAAATCGGCAGTTGGGTACGGCATAATTCCACGAAACCAATACTGTTTTATCAGGATTTACCATTGCTTTGAGACCGTTGACTTTCTGAGGAGTAATACGTGGAGTCTGAACGTTGAGCGGAAAGGAAGTCTCTGAGCGTAAGCCGGCTTCGTCTACAGCCACCAACGCGTAGCCGTATTCGGAGCGTCCTTTGATGGTTTTGTCGGTGTAGGTGGAAATGTCTTTCGTTAATTTGGCCAATTCTACCCAACGCTCTGTATTTTTGCCGCGACGTAATAACAACTGATAGGCTACATCATCGCTGCTGCTCGGTGCCCACGTAAGCGCCACCGACGAGTCGCTGACTACATAATCTCTGATAACAGGCGTGGTTGGTGCAATTTTATCAGGACGGATAAGCTCCAGAATGTCAGAAGCTTCGCTTGGATTGTAATTTTTGTCGTAGGCAATGATCCGAAAGTATTTTTTACGCGTCAACGTATTCAACGTCACACTGTCATTGTACACCGACAAGGCCAAATAGCCTTTGGTATCCACGGTAAAAATGTGTTTGCGGTCGTTGGCCGATACGACCCGGTAGCCCAATAGATCGGGTTCGGGGTTCATATCCCACACGATACGCACAAAACCCGTTGTATCAATGTAGCCTTGCAATCCTTTGGGTTTGGAAGGACCCTTGCTGTCTTTGATGATGCAATAAACGGGCAAACTTTGGCCCAAATTTCGGGAAGTATCCACGGCAATTACTTTGTAGTAATTGGGCAAATAGGGTAAAGCGGTCGTATCGGTAAATTCACGTACCGATGAAGCCAGCGGTTGGGTAATCAGCGGCGAGAAAGGCCCTTCCATACTCGTCGCTTTGGCGACCACAAATCCTGCCATGTCGTTGGTTGTTTTCGGATATTTCCATGTCACACTTACTTTGGCTCCGTTGATGTGTTTGGCATCGAGGTGTTCTACCGACGGCGGCGGGGTTTTGTCAATGCCCATGCCGACGATGATCTCCGAAGGAGCCAATTCGCCAAAAGGCGTTATACCCAAAATTCGATAGTGATAATTGCGGTAATTTTGAGGAACCGAATCAGCGTACTGAATGATGTCATCCATCTGATCAGCAGGAGGTTGCAGCCACGGACGTTTGGTCAAACGTCGAAAGGTTTTGCCGCCATCTATGGAACGCTCCACGTGGTACGAAGAAAAAGCGGATTCCGCCAGACGACGATTCCATCTGATCTTCACCAAATGCTCACCGGATTCAACACGGACAGGCACCATTTTAACGGCTGCGCCGGGACCGTCATTGACTACGGAAGACGCCGCCGGTTCTGCCGGATAGGTTTGCGGGTCGGTCAGAGGAATAACGTAATAAATATACTGAACGCCTTTTTTGACCTTTTTATCCACCCATCCCAAGGCCATCCCCCGCGCGTATCGAGGATGACTGTCTGCCAATACCAACGCCAACATCATGCGCAGGTCATTTTGGTTTTGCTGTTCCAGTATCTTATCCAACGTAACCGCTTCGTTAGCGCCGATAGGGGTATTTTTTCCGTACACCAACTGCGAACAGGCAGCCGCCAGCGTATCGCGACGGGAGGCATTTTTCAGCCATTCGTCGAGAGTCCAGGGGAGAATGGTTTCCTGAAAATCCAGTTTAGTGGTTTTATTGTCCACCACGCTGCGGCGGGTGAGCAAATAGCCCGATTTGAGTGCCTGCCTGAAAAACGAAGATTGATTGGGTGCCCAGCGAACGACAATGGAATCGCCGAAGGATTTGGTCATGACGCCCACTCGGTATTTACCCAACAGCGATGTATCCATCTGCGGTTTAGCCTGAGCCGGTGCAGTATTCGTTGCCTTTTTTTGTTGCCCCCAAGACAAAGAAGAAAACAGCAAGAGGCAAAGTGCAAGAGGCAAAGGTCGGACCGTCGTACGGTAAAGGTCGGACCGGCGTACGGCAAGAAGATGGGTACATGAACTAACTTTCATAGTATCAATTATTTAGCAGAGTTAAAAGCCGAAGCGGAGCGAATTTTTTGGGCAATCGCGTAGGCTGTTTCCGACGGGCAGTTGTTTTCTTTATCAAACAATAATGTCCCTTGATTAGTAGAGGTGAAGGCCTGTAACCAATCCATACCTACTTGATGCACTTCAAAAAAGGCACTTTGGTTTTTGTACTCAAGCAACGGACGATAGAGGCTTCCCCACTTTGCAGATTGAAGCAGTTGGGTCAGTTTACTGTTGATTTTATTGGTCTCAATTTGACTCTTGGCAATGATGACCGCGATAGCGCAATTGGAATTGGCGGCAAAGCCGCCCATAAAGAAAAAACCGCGTGTATTGGCCGGACTGCTGACAAACGAATACCCATTCGATTTGTCGGTTACATAGTCAAAAGGCATTTGATAATGAATGGACAACAGCGCATCTCTGAAATAATAGGGTTGTTGATAATCAGCGGTCCAGGTCTCGGTCTTAAATTTTTCTTTGGTTTTCGTTTTGAGTAGATCCAGTGTTTTAGGACCGAGATCTCCGCCTTTGAGCGCTTCCGCCCAAGTATTTACATACGCCCCCGCATTAGTAGCCGCCAAAACAAGTTGATCGGCTACTTTTGAGGCGATGAACTCATTGATCCCCTGATTGCTGCTGCTGTATTGGTCGTCATTTGCCTGAATGAGGTCAGCCAGTTTTTGAGATATGTGTTTATTGTATAATTTCAAAACCGGGTCTGACCAGTAGGTAATACCGTAGTTTTTGGGTGTGCCGTCTCCGAAAATGGTTTTATCAATCGTTTCCTGCATTGCGGCCTGAAGGATGGCAGACGCTCCGCTGACGGCGTCCTGTTTGTTTGTCAACGAAAATCCTCCCAATGAAAAATCGTCTATTGAATGAGCGGAAGTAACGTTGGATATCAACACCATTTCAGCGCCGGTAATAGCGGGAACGGCAGTCTTTGCATTGACCGGTGATGATACGGACGCTTTTTTTTCCACTTGAGCAACGACATTTGTAATCGTCAGACAGAGGCTTAAAAAAGGAATGAATGCTTTCATTTTGAGTCGTTTCTTGATAAGTCTTACTTATTTTTTCTTTTTTTCGGAAGGAATGAGTGCCTCAATGTCTTCATTTTTGAAAGGTGGCTGAGGAGCATCATTCATGGTATTAAAAAACACCATCGCCCGTTCAAATATCTTGCTTGGGCTGTCCGGGTTCTCTTTTCCATAACTGCCACTGAATAATTTGTTCGTTCCTTTCGTGTCATAGATATCGGGACGAACCAGTTCCAAAAGTTGACTTACGGGGACAGCAATGTTTTTAAACCAATTACTCGTAGGGTCGGCGCGAAGCAGTACCAAGGGCGGTCGCACAACCTCGCTGCTCAGTTTTTCGGTCGTAAGTTCGTAGGTATCAAATCCTTCTTTAGAAACCATCTTTGTGGTCAGCGCATCGGATAAGAAACCCCAGAAATTGGTTTCGGTGGGTGGGAATTGAGCCGCATTCAATTTTTCCTTGAGCGTACTGAACTCACTGGTTTTGAAGTAGTATTTGTACAAACGCGATTCCAGATTTTGGTAGAATGCAGCCTCCTCCTTCTGCTGTTGTTGAAGCGCATCAGCGAATTTTTGAACGACGAACTTACCGTCATTGAACATTTTTTCGGTTCCGGTATTGATTTTATACGTAGTCCCGTAGCCTTTGGCTATTTTTTCATACTCCTGTTCAGAAACGACAGTATAAGAGGTCATTTGATTATCATACTTCTGATTAACAGCGTTGGCCATTGCTCCTGCCCCCATCCCCGGTGCAGTGAATTTTCCCGAATTTGACCACGATTGAGCAGAGACACTTCCTGCTGCTCCCTTGGCACTTACGTAAATATTGGCCGAGGTGATTTTTTTGGCCGATGCTTTGGCTTTCTGTGCTTCGGCATACATTTTTTCGGCAAAATCCGCTTTCGGAATCCGGACCAATTCAAAACGATAGAATGTTTTGTTTTTGATGCCGAATGGCATTTTGTAACTTACTTTATCCCCGTCAAATTTGGCATCGGCCAGCAATACACTTAACGAAGTAACCTCCGCAAATTTGGCCCCTTCCAACGGAACAAATCGGGCTTTCAGGTCGTAGGTATCATCGCTGTTGAGGTTTTTCATGCAGCAGGATAAGTTGGCTTTGAGTATGATGAACGTAGCCGCCGGATCGCCTTTCATAAAATATCGTTGGCCTTCGTAAGGATAAGAAGTAAGTACGGTAGCGTTATCATCGCTTCCTTTAGCCAAGACACTCATGCAGGGACCGGTCGCAAATTCGACGGTTTCGGTTTGCTCTACGGTCTGTTCTTTGAAAATATAAGGAACCGGCTTACCGCTGTTGTCTTTAATGAATACCTGCACACCCATCGACAGTTTATAGGTTGAATTAGGCAAAAGAGCCGTACTGCGATAATAAGTCGCGCTGTAATTGGGGTCACCGTCTTCGTTTTTACCCCAACTGAAACGTCCCGAGTTGTCTTTACTGCAATCGGCATATTCCGCAGGAAAAGTGACAGCAACGGTGTTGAATTTTTCTTTCAATCCAAATTCTTTCAATTTGAGCTGAAACTCCCGGTGGAAAATCTGCACTCCGCCCGGGCCCGTTGTGATGGTGCCCTGCGCACTTGTTTCTACTTTTTGTCCTTGCGGAATTTCGATGTCAATGATTAAGTTGGTCTCCACGGGATAGTTAAATTCAGCGTAATACGGCGACAGGATAGAGACTTTTTTGTCGGTTCCGGAAGGTCCCAACGACGCAATCAGCGGCTGACCGGCAAAAGGGTTAGGCGGTGAGTACGCCGGTTCGCATCGTTCTCCTTTATTGTACCAAAATTCGAGATTTACCCGCCCTTTGACCAACCCGCCCAAGACTCGGTATTTAAGCAAAACGTGCCCGTTGAGCCAAATCGGATTAACCATACCGCCGCGCAACAAAGCAGCGGCTTCCAGTTCTACGACCGTAAACGTACCTTCATACACCCACGTATCAATGTCCAGGTCCAGCGCAAAGTGCATGTAAGCATAGATTTGGCCCTGGGCATACCAACCATTGATGCCCGGCGTGTTTCCATTGCATTGGTCTTCGCTTTTGGCAAGGGCTAAATCAAACCCAATAGCCCCGTCATACCGTAAATGGAAAGGTCCCAAACCAAAATCAGCCTTCAATTGATAACCAACTCCAAAGGCCAACATAGGAGAATCCCCTTTGAAAGCGTTTCCGGCCGATCCTTTATACCCCAGTTCTTCCAAAATACCGGGGCGGTTCTCAAAGCCGTATGGCGCAGGCGGGAGCGAGCCCACAAAATCGGGCGTATAATTGCCCATCATGAAATAAGAACCGAAATTAAACTTGCCCAGCTTCGCCAACGTAATATCCAAGCCAATACGATTTTGGGGAACCCCTAAGGATAAAAACCAATTTCCACTTTTTCCATCTATTAATAAACGAGTATCTTCGATGTTAGCGCTGATACTGAGGAGCGGCACGCTATAGCCTGCGTGCATATTGAGTTGGGCTTTGAAGATGCTATGTTTAAAATCATAACTTATATTGCCACTTCCCTGAGCCAGAGATTTGTTGGTATCCTCGCCTAACAACCACGCTTTGACGTCAATCGCTATAGCATCAGATTGGATTGTCATGGTACCTTCCATCGTAAAAACGTCGGGCGTGACCAAGCCAATGCCTACCGTTGCTTCAAAGCCTCCGGAGGGGGCCGGCAATACTTTCGGTGTGTAGGTAATAGAACCGTCTTCGTTAAATACTTTGGTCATGTTGGAATACAGTCCACCCCCAAAACTCCTGAATACCAAGGGTGAAGGGGGGGCAAACGGAATCCCGGAAGCGCCTATTTTAATTTTACCGCCTACGTGCCAGTAACGAAAATTGCCGTTGTTGGCCAAAGTCCGCCCAAATTGTGCCAGAACCTTTCCTCCTATCAATCCTGCGACGGTCATATCCACTTCTCCCGCCAATCCATTGCCGTAGGTTGCATGATTGTTGAAAAAGGCTAAGCTTCCCTGTACGTGTACGGGTCCTAAATCGCAGTCTACGGCAATCGAGTCAGGTTGAATTTTATCAAAACTCCAATCAGGACGGCCTTTGCTCATTCCCACGTTGAACAGAATCGTAGCACCGCCCGTGGCTGAAAGCCCGGTAGGCCCATCGCCGGTGAGGTCAAGTTTACCTATTAATTTCAGCCCCATTGAACCTCCGCCGTTGTTGACGAGTTTGTAATCGGTAAGCGTCAATGGAAAATCAGCCATGGCTTTTTGGGGAGAAGCCGAGCCCATTTTGAGGCTGGTTAATCCAAAATAATCGGGCTTGGTTTGGAATTTCAACCCTTGAAAAGAGGCGGCCGTGAAGTTGAAATAATCGGTGACGATGTCCAACTTCCCGTTTAATTCAGCTCCTGCGGTAAATCCCTGAGTATTATAAGTGATAAAAATTTTACTGTCGTTTGCGAGGTGGAGCTGTGCTTTCCAAATGTCCATTTGCATTTCGTCAGTGGGTGAAATACTGAATTCTACGCCCAACGAACCCGCCTGCGGGTCTTTAGAGAGGGTACAGGTGTAAGGTAGCTGAGAGGCTTGGTCTTGTGGATTTTTGAATATCGGCAATACCACCAACCCTTTCATTTGAGATTTTTGAAATTTACTTTTCAAAAAACTTACAGATAGTTCATCCACTGAATAGTACCAACTATCAAGTGAGCCGCTGCCTACGTCCAGAATGTTTTTAACAAAGGCTTTTCCCGAAAACCCGTTATTGTCGGAAATCAAATCACTGACGCCCACGGTGAGCGGCTTGCCATCGGCTCGTTTAATAAAGGCCGGAAGTTCGAGGTTAATTTCGGGAAAATAAAGCCCTTGCCAAAGCTTAAATTCTACTGTAGGGTTTTCTAAATAGCCTTCGGGTAATTTGGCCAAGGTTTCACTTTCGGAATGGTCATAGTTTGCGGGCTTACCCGGCAGCATCGAAAATTTAAAATCCGGTAAACCTTCCACGTAAAATTTGGGGAAAGACAGTTGCGCCGTCCAATTTTGAAAATTGACCATGCCTGCATTGACACTAATTTCAACGGGGCCTTTGGTATTATCGTTGACCAACCCCGGAGGCGTAATCAGGCCGTGAACACGCATTTGTTTGAAGCCGGTTTCGTCAAAAACTACGTGGGTGACCTGTGTGGTATCGGGTCCTTCAAACGGCCCTTTGGGCGGGCCTGCTTCCATTCCTTTTAAAGCAAAGAACTCTGACAATTTCATTTTTTCGGCCAAGTACAAAATACCTTCGCCGCAGGGTTTCTCGGGCGAAATACACATGTTGTAACCACTCAACGGAATACCGTTCACTTGTCCGTTGGCTACTTTTATCCACGTATTGGCATCGAAATAGGCATTTATTGGCGTAAACGTGACGTTGGTAATGGCAATGACCGTATTGACAGGGCCAAAAGATTTATCAATTCCAAAAGGCACTTCAAATCCGATACTTTCTTTGGCATTCATCAACGACGATACCAACATGTCTTTCTGATTGGTAAAAAAATCACTCAGGCTACCCATTTGGTCAGATGTAAGGGTAGGAGGTTTATAGTCGGGAGAATCATAGTTGGGGAATAAAGAAGGATTGGCTTTGCTGCTCAAACGGGCACGCACAATACCGCTGATGACCTGCCCCGCCGAGTTGCATTGTACATCGTACAGGCGCACCCGCAACTTGACGTATTGGCTATTGACCATAGGAATGGGAATCATGCCGTCGCCGTTCAAATTTCCATTGATTTCCTTCACATTATCAAGCAATTGCATGGTAAACAGCCCGATGGTTGCCGATTTGCTTTTCAGCACTCCCGCGTTATCCACTTGCTTATTGGAAATTTCGTTTGCACTGCAGGAGGTGCATTTTACCGGCAAATTTCCCGATTTCGCCATCATTACTTTGGTACCGGTCGTATCTTTTGAAGCAAACGAAGGCCCTAAAGGGAAAAACGGGACGGCCTCTTCGCCGTAGATAAAATAGCAAACGGGGCTTTTTCCCTCGTTCAGAAAATTGATTTTTCGGGTCAGGTCAATCGCCTGTACGCGCACAGCGTAGCGCTTGCCGACTTTGAGCGCAGGCTGACTCGGGCCGTACAAAAATGAATTTACCCGAAGATTGCGAACTTCCACTCCCGAAGGCGGCAAGACCACCGCATCAATAAATACATTGGGATCAAATCCAAGGGGAAGGTTGGAAGAAATTATTTTGGTGGGGGTAGTTTCAATGGCAACTTTTTTAGTAGTTGAAGCCGGCTTTTTGTCCTGACCGCCGGTTGGGAAACCGCTGATTACATTGGACTGATTGTTCAATACATTTTCGGCCACCGGCTGAACATCGGGCAACTCAATCACGCGCAAGGTATATTGTACTTGCGCAGGCGACATACCCACGGGAGGTGTCCACGAAAAAATAACGTTTTGGGGAGTATTGGGAACGATTTTACTGTCACAAACGGGATTGATGATGATAGGCGGCTCTACACTTCTAACCATAAAAGGCGAACTGCAACCCAACGGAAACTCAGGCGAAAGCGGCCGGCTGCTACGGTTATCAAAGGCACGAACGCACAATTGATAACTGCCCTCCGGAAGGGGCAGCCCGCGATAAAGTTGTGCTTTGTCGATGCCCTGCACTTCAATTTGGCCCAAATCAAACAAGCCTTCCAAGTCGTTACGGCTCAACAAACGGTTTTCCAACGGCCCCAAACGTAACGGAACCAACGGCCGAAAATGAACGGGCGTCGAAATGACTACGCCGTTGTCGCCCGTGATATTTCCCAAAAACCGTACATCCAACGGCGCATTCGTGGTGTTGCGCACAAAAATCTGCACCTGATTGCCACGCCCGGGATAATCCTGCAAATAGGCGCTGTACGGGGGCAATACATTGACCGTGACCTGCACCTGCCCCCAACCCCCAATGGGGGCTAAAAATACAAAACAAATCAGCCCTATTGTCAAGATGAGCGGCTTGCAAATCCGTTGGTTTGCGTTTTTAACGCGAGCCCTTGCACTGTGCGTTTGAAACGCACTTCTCAATCCGTTCGCGATGTAATCGCAAACTAACAGAATAACTTTTAGAACCCTTTCCCTCACAGGGTCGAACCGCCGCGCGGAAAGGGCAGGGATAGGGGTTCTAAAACGAGATTCCATAGCCAAGTGATCCTCTGAGTTCATTGAATTTTTGATCGGGTTGTCCCGTATTTGAGTTGAGATAACCAAGTTGCAGGTTAAGACTTTGCCGTTTTCCTAACTGATAACTTGCATTGAGTGAGGCATTCATCACTTTACCGGTGACTCCGAGTTGTTGATTAATCAAATAACTCGCATTGAATGAGGTATTCAGTTTTTTATCCAACAGCGGATAACTTATTCCTACTGTGGGTCCGTAAAAACGCACCATTTGGTCTTGTGGCAAAGCCGTTTGGGTATAACTCACCATCGCATTGGCACTCCATCCCAATTCTAATTCGGTCAGGAAATAGCCCAGATTGATGTTTTGATTCTGATTTTGGGTAAAATCTGAGGTGGTATTGTTCAGGTCAGAGAGTTGCTGGTGCGTGCCCGTCAGCGTGAAAAGGTGCGAAAAGGCTTCGTTCTGAATGCTGTAGCGCAGATTCACCATCAGGCTCAGGTTGTTTTGCGCCAGTCGAAGCGTATCAATAATGGGTCGCAATCCTGCCTGTTGACTGATGCCGTAATTGGAAAACTGAAAGTCAATTCCAAAGGCGTTGGAAGGATTATAAGAAACCACCAACGACCCGATTGTACGACCCGTTTGGGCATTTTTGGTTTTGGCCAGATTGTCCTGCTGCAACCCAAAACTGCCGACAACCCGTAACTTGCTATTGAGTAAATTAATGGATGGCGCAATGGTAAAACTTTGAATATCGCTCTGGAAATAGTACGAACCCATGGTCTGGAAGTTGGGCTCAATGCGTTTGTATTGAAGTTTTAATCCAAAATTCTTGCTGCGATAGCCCAATCCCAATTGTGCGGCGGTGGTGAGTTGGGTCGAAAGCTGTGCGGGCATAAAAATGTTAAAAGCTTTCATCAATGGTTGATCCGACAGCGGCACCACTTGAGCGCGGGTGTCGCGGGTGTAAGCACTGCCCGCAATGTCCATTTCAAAACTGAAATTCTTTGCAAGAGTCAACCGGGAAGTGACGCCCAAGACCGTGTTGCGTGCGGGGGTGATGCCCTGCGTCCCGGTAATGGAGGAGGTATCGTCGGCGGCGTTCAGCAGTACCACATCTACGTAGTTGGCGGCAGTACCGTAGCCGAGTTTAACGGCGTAGCCGGTACGTTTGAAAGAAGGAATAGCTTGGTCGGGGTTCGCAAGGTCGGTAGAAATGGCTTTATTGAAACGGCCATACACCGCACCGATGCGTAATTTACCCGGATTCAATTCTACTCCTCCCCCCAGAAAAGTATGCCCTGCCAGCGTGAACGGCGAAAACTGTACATTGCGATAACCGGCATGAACCGTGGCCCATTTGTAGGTAGGACTGATGCCGAATTGATTGAAAGGCTGACGAAAACTCGCGCCCTGATTTCCCACAATCACCGAAAACGGCAGTGAAATGCCGCCGGGCAGGGAGACGATTGCCGAAGCACTCAGCCCGAAAGGAGTCGTTTGGTTACGGTTTTCAATACCGCTTGCCTGATAAAACCCCGCATAAGCATTAAGCCCACCCGAAACACGCACCGGTTTCGATTTTTGGGTTTCAGACTCCGACTGTGACCAAGCCGATAAATTGCTTAGTAACAGTAAGAGAAGTCCGTACAATAGTAGTAGAGGTAAGCGCATAAACGATTGATTTATGCCAACAAAACTACTCTTTCAAGGGAGGGGGGGCAATAGGATAAATATATGACCGTACAACTACGCAGAACACGTATTTTTACAGGCATACGTACTCATAGACATTGGTTTGCGTGATAATAGTGCCTGTTTTTTCAGTATATTTTTCAGTCAGCGACTTGACAAAACCGTTGGCATTGAGCTCGTAGGTATACTCGTATGATTCAACGGTTTTATCGGCGTAGGTGTATTTAATGGTTTTGACTAAGTTCTTAGAAAATTTTCCGTAGAAATCAGGGCGGTTTTGGTTGTTGACGAGATCGGCTTTATTCACTTTATCTTCGTAATATGTATAGTCAACCGTATATTGAAGAGTGTTCTTTTTGAAATTTTTCTCTTGCGCTAAGTTTCCCTTGGTGTAAGTAAATGTGGAATTATTGCTGAGCGAAGTGTCGGAGTAGGTATTAGTGACGGCAGTTCTGAAACCGGAGACATCGTAGGTATAGGCATTGGAATAACCGTCGGTGACCAATTTTTTTATGAACCCCTGCTTGTTAAGAATCACGTTGAAGGTATTTCCTACGCTTCCGTCCGAGAAATTGCGGGTAATGAGCAATGTAGTATCTGACGGGTATTTATAATTCTCAATCAGGCCTTTTCCGTCGGCGCGGTATACTTTTCGTATTTTGCCAGTGTTGTATTCAATCACCATTCCCAGAGTCCCAAAAGATTGTTTGGTGATCTTGGCAGATTTGTCGCACTTAAAATCGGGTGATACGGCTTTGGCTTGTTGACAGAAAAGACCGCATATAAAAAGAATAATAATGGGGAAAATCAAGGGTCGTTTCATAGTGATTATTAGAAGTTTAACTAAAGTTTGGACAATAGTTAACACCATTGCACAGGTTTGTGAAATCGGCATTAAGCAAAAACAAATGAAGCAGGAGATTTATTTTAACGGGACAAATTGACAATTTTATCACGGAGTGCTTTGTTTATAGCCTCCCCTTTGGAGTTCACGTGCAGTTTTTCGTAAATGTGCATGATGTGGGTTTGTACGGTACTGATGCTGATCTGGCAATGGTGCGCGATCAGTTTATAACTATCGCCTTCTACGAGGCGTTGCAGAACTTCCAACTCCTTAAATGTCAGGTCGTAAGTAATTTTTTTTGGTTTTTGAAATGCTGACAATACTTTCAGCGCAATGCTCGGACTCATGGCCGCGCCCCCTTGTGCTACTTCGTGAATACCTTCAATGATTTTGTCAGCGGGTGTTTTTTTGAGAAGATACCCCACGGCGCCTGCGCCGATGGCTTCAAAAACGTTTTCGGTATCTTCATAGGCGGTGAGCATCAGGATTTTTGGCGGCTTGGAAAGTTCTTGGTGCAGAATTTTTACGGCTTCTGTTCCTGTACGTTGCGGCATTTCAATGTCCATCAAGATCACGTCAGGGCGGTCGTTTGAAACCGTTTCAAGAACCTGCATGGCATCGGGATAAGAACCGGCCAATACTAATTCATCTGTCATTTCAATGACCAGAGCGAGGGTTTCGCGCAGGGAGTCATTATCATCATAAATTGAAACACTCAGCATAGTGGACTAATTGAATTATTGGCAAAAATACCGACTGTTTTGCCCATTGTAAATAGGATAATTATACGATGGCTTGAGGTATCAGTCGAATCCGGGTGCCTCCGTTCAAACCGACCGAGGCTTAAACAGGAATAACCAGCGAGAGAGTTGTTCCACTTTCTGGAGCAGAATTGATGGCTAATTCAGCGCCTATGGCTGCCGCTCTCTCGTGCATATTGGTAAGACCGTTTCGGGTACTTACTTTCTTTGGATCAAATCCCACGCCATTATCTTTTATTATTACTTCCAGACTTTTCCCTTTTTTACCAAATTCTACTTCAGCCTCAGTGGCCTGTGCATATTTGAATAAATTGTTAATGGCTTCTTTAACAATTAGATACACATTTTGGCGAACGTTTAGTGTCAGCGTTGTGCTTTCTGTTTCAGGACTTACAACAAATTTTAAATCAATAGCTTTGGATTCGGCTAACGGCTTGGCGTATTCTCGAAGACGCGTCAATAGAGTGCTCATTGAATCATTGCGAGGGTTGATGGTCCACACAATATCGTCCATCGATTCGAGCATTTGGCGTGAATCCTGACTGATCTTATGAATCAATTGCTCGGCTTTTTGGGGCTGATTGGCAATCATCTGTTTTTCGGTCAATCCGCTAAGCAGAGAAATACTGCTGAGTGTACTGCCGATCTCATCATGCAGGTCAGCCGCGATTTTATTGCGCAATTCAAGTGCTTCTCTCAGGCGTTGTAAACGCGCACGGTTAAGCAGCCATGCCGCTACGGCTCCCGCCAACAGCAACAGTAATATCCCGCCGGCCAGCAAAAATCTATTTTGTGTTAATTTCTGCTCATTAATGATTGCGCTTTGTTGCAGAAGTTTGATCTGTTGTTCTTTCTTCTCAGATTCAAATTTAGCGTTTAATTCATCCATTCTCGCGTGTTGTGTTTCATTAAACAGCGAGTCATTGATAAGTTTAGCTTCCTTTTGATTTTGAAAGGCGCTTTTGAAATCATTCTTTTCTACAAACAGTTCTGTGAGAGCCTGATACAAATAACCTTGGTACTCAAGCGAGCTCACTTCTTTAAATATTTTCAACGCCCGTTGTAAATATTCTTCTGCCGGTTGATACTGTTTTTGGCTTTGGTAATATAAACCTAAGTTTCCATAAACAGCGCCTACCTGATGGGGGATATTCAACTCGATACTTATTTGCTCCGCTTTTTTTAATGCTTTTAAGTTTTCTTTGGGCTGCTCTAACGAACGATAGGCGGAGGATTGATTAATCAAAATGTCTCCAAGCACTTGCTTATATCCTATTTTTTCGGCGTATTGCTCGGCCCGTTTCAGGTAGTCCAAAGACTCTTTATATTTTCCCAATTGGTTGAGTGTCCCCCCAATTCTATTGGCCGACACTGCCATTCCCCGGTAGTTATTGTCTTTGGTTTTAATAGCCAAGCTCTGCTTGAAGTACTTAATAGCCAAATCACTCTTTCCCTGAAGCGCAAAAACGGAGGCAGCTACGTCATAAGGCGAGCCGGTCATTTTGGGTAAATGATTGGATTCGTACACTTTGATAGATTGTAATGCAAAATCCAACGCCTTTGCATTATTGCCCGAAAGTTGGTTTATCATCGCAACATTGACTAATGCTCCTTGTAAATTCGGCAGAGATAAGCTATATTTTTTTACCAGTTCCAGCGACTTTTCATACAGTTTCAACGCTTTGGGGTATGTTCCCTGCATGTAAGCTGAACGCCCGAGAACATTGTAACTGCTGTACTCTCCTGCCTGAAATTGTAATTTGACGGCCAATGCTTCGGCCTGTTTTGCCAATGAATCAGCCAGCGAATAATTGCCCTGTTCAACCATTTTCCAACTGTAATCATTCAGTGCCTTGACATAGTTGGTGTCTTTAGGAGCTTTTTTGAGGTATAAAGCCAGTGAATCGGTACTCTGCGGAAGTTGTGCATGGGTGCTTGTCCCTATTAACAGCAACGTGAGAATATAAAGGCACAGGTTTTCAAAACGTTTATCTTTCATGTAGAGGCTAGTGGTAGAAAATTCCCATTAAAATAAGCAAATACGTTGAAAAAAGATAGCGCTCTGCTATTCGTAGCGTCTTTTTAGTATTTTTACCTTTCCTAAAACTATCCATTCAACAGCGATTGTCGCTTTTTTCCTCTTCCTTCATGCATTATCGCCTGTATTCCCACAACCCCGAAAGCCGCTATATTGAAGTAGAATGCCATATGAAAGCCACTGCTGCCGAGGCCATTGAGGTTCAATTGCCGGCATGGCGCCCGGGACGGTATGAGTTACAGAATTTTGCTAAAAACATTCAAAAATTCGAAATTTTTGACGGTGCAGGAAACCCTCTTCCCTTCAGGAAAATTGCCAAAGACCGTTGGTTGGTTCAAACACAGGACACAACCGACATCGTGGCGCGCTATAATTATTACAGTAATATCTTAAATGCAGGAAGCAGTTATGTAAGTGAAGAGTTTTGGTACGTAAATCCCGTTAATCTTTGTCTCTACATTGATGAGAATCTTACTGAATCCTGTACGTTGGAGTTAGTGATTCCCGGTAATTTTTTGGTGGCCTGTGGCTTAAAAGAAAATTTGGATGCTCGAACAGCCGAAAGCAGAACTCTTTTTGCAAAGGATTATTATGAATTGGTGGATAGCCCATTAATAGCATCGGCTACCATTCAATGTCAAACGTATCAGGTTGCCGATACAAAGTTTCACGTTTGGATGCAGGGAAATATTAAGCCCGATTGGCACCGTATTTTAATTGACTTTGAGAAATTTACCTCCGCCCAAATCGCCACAATGGGTGAGTTTCCCGAACCTGAATATCATTTTTTGAACCTTATCCTTTCTACACCTTACTACCACGGAGTAGAGCACCGCCATTCTACTATGATCGTGTTAGGCCCTGACGATGAGGGAGAAGGCTTATATACTGATTTGTTGGGCGTGAGTTCACACGAGTTATTTCATGCTTGGAACATCATTCGAATTCGCCCTAAAGAACTGTTGCCGTACGATTTTACCAAAGAAAATTATTTTACAACCTGTTTTGTAGCCGAAGGCGTGACTACTTACTACGGTGATCTGTTTCTGCGTCGTTCGGGTGTATTTGATGATGCGGCGTATTACCGCGAACTTCAGGTGTATATGAAGCGACATTTTGAAAATAACCGCGATGCGCAACAGTCATTGGTTGAATCTTCCTGGGATCTGTGGCTGGATGGGTACGAAAAAGGTATTCCCCGGCGTAAAGTTTCGGTATATCATAAAGGAGCATTGGCGGCGTTAATATTGGACATAACCATTCGCAAAAATCACCAACATAAAAAGTCCCTGGACGACGTGATGCGGTTGATGTGGGAGCGATTTGGCATACCATTTGTGGGTTATTCGTTCGAAGACTATCAAAACGTGGTGGAAGAGGTGGTTGGAGAGCCCATTGATTGGTACTGGAAAGACTGCATTTTGAGTAATGTGCCTATGGAAAGCCATCTTAATCAAGCACTTTCGTGGGTAGGTCTCCAAATGGTTACGTTTAGTGACGGAACGGTACATTTACAGGAATTGGAAAATGAGCGGGCTGTTTTACAAAGAAATAAATGGTTAAATAGCGATTCATAACCAAAAAAAAGGTACATTATTTTGTTTTTTATAATTTTATCACCTAATTATAGGATATATAATCAAGCACACAAATGAAAATAACGCCGATTGAAATTCGCCAGCATACTTTTCAAAGGGTTTTACGCGGATATGATGTGGAGGAAGTAGGAGCGTTTCTGACGTCTCTTTCGAATGAGTGGGAGCGCGTATTGAACGAGAACAAGATGCTCAAAATGCAATTGGAGATTGCGGAAAAAGACCTGAATAAACTCCGGGAAGTAGAATTGACAATGTTCAGAATGCTCAAAACGGCGGAAGATACGAGTGCTCAAATGACCGAACAAGCCAAGGTTGCTGCCGAACAATACATTGAAGACGCCCGCCAAAAAGGAGAAGAATTGATCAATGAAGCGCGTAAGAAATCAAATATGTTGGTGGTGGATGCCGAAAGCCAATCGAAATATGTACGGGAAGAAATTCTGGGTGAATTCAAAAACCATGAGCGGGATTTCAAAGCCATGGAAAAATACCGGGATAATTTGATCGTGCAATTAAAAGCGTTAGCCAACAATACCGTTGACAGTATTGAGCGCTTTGAAAAGAAATTTTCACAAGTTACGATCAAAGAAAAATTTGATGATCTGAGAATTCAGGTAAGCGATTCGTTGAAAATTGGGGCAGATGTTCAAAAGGCACGTTTAGAATCAGAAAAAGCGGTGGAAGAAGTAATAGCGGGTGAGCCGGAAACGCCAACTACCGAAGACCCTATCGCTGCGACCGAAAATGAGCCAATCGCTGAAACCGAAAAAGAAGTAACCAATACAACCGAAGCCGCAGAAACAGAAACTACCGAAGACCACAAAGAAGAAGAATCAACGGAAGTAACTTCGAAAACAGCAGAAGATGAAGAAAAACCTGATAAAGATAAAAAAGCGCAGGAAGAAGGATCGTTTTTTGACCAAATTTAAAATGTAGCAACCGGCAATAAAATCGGTGTTTTCGTTTTCTTCTAACTTTTAACCAATAACCATACCTTGGGTACAGTTTCACTCGAAGGAATTGAATTCTTCGCTTATCATGGCACTTCAAAAGAAGAGCAAAAGATAGGAAACAAATTTTCGATAGATGTTACCATCACGACCGATTTCATGGAAGCCGCTCGCTATGACCGCCTGAAAGATACGGTCAATTATGAGGTTGTGTACAAGATCGTGGCGCAGGTAATGCAAAAATCCAGTCGCCTTTTGGAGCATATCGCCTACAAGATCATTGACGAAATACGAAAAGCGTATCCGGCCGTAGATACAATTGAAGTAAGTGTTTCGAAATTCAATCCGCCTGTAGGAGGAGTTTGTGCGCGGTCAAGAATTACGCTGAAAGGATAAATAATCTACCTATTTAAAAGGGAATAATATAAAAAAGAGCCGCAACATCTTGCGGCTCTACTGTTTTATGCGAGACAGACTAAACTAATTTCCAGCCGTCGCGGTATTGACGTGACACAAATTGGTTGGCGTCTTCGAAGTTGGTGATCTTCATATCTGTACCGTTCCACAAAAGCTTCTTACGGCCGTAATAATCAAAACCATTACCTTGTGCTTTACGGAGCATATAGCTGCGAATAGCCAAATTACCCATCAGGACGGTTTCAGTCAATGGTCCGGAGTAATCAAAAGATGACATTAGACCTTTGTGCTTATCGCTGCCAAAACCTGCTTTACAGGCTTCTGTCCAGTGGATTTGATGGCCATACTCAGGCATATTGACGGGTGCTGCATATTTGCTGTCTTTAGCCATTACGACTTTATCCCCGTTTTTCATGTAGATCTTAGGGTTATTGCCGTACATATCGCAGGCAATGATTCCTTTTGATCCGATCATAAGCACACCGTTTGCTCCGTTGCCATCGGTGCTGAGCGGCTCACTCGCCGGAATCCAATCGGGGTGGAAAGGCCGCAAACCGCCATCCATCCAAATCATCTTCATTTCGGTTTTGTTCTTAGCCGTTGCAGGGAATTTAATTTCCACTGACGACGACGGCGGACAACCTTCCGGAATATATTCAGGCTGCCAGTCTTTGATAAACACCGCGCCTACACTGCATTCTACTTCGGTAGGATAATTAAGCCCCAATACCCGGAAAGGAGTATCAATTGTGTGGCAACCGATGTCCCCCAACGCTCCTGTTCCAAAATTCCACCAACCGCGCCATTTGAACGGGTGATAGCCCGGATGATAATCTACCCATTGCGCGGGTCCTACCCATTGTTCCCAAGCGATGCCTTCGGGCATATCAGGCTTGCCGGTAGGTGTCGGGATTCCCTGTGGCCATACAGGGCGGTTTGTCCAAATCTGTACCGTGTGTACAGGGCCTACCAAACCTTTATTGAACCACTCAACCATTTGAAGCTGAGCGGGGTTTGACGCGCCCTGATTTCCCATTTGTGAAACCACCTTGTATTTACGGGCTGCTTCGGTCATCATCCGTGCTTCGTAAATATTGTGCGTAAGGGGTTTTTGTACATAGACGTGTTTGCCCATTTGCATGGCCGCCATCGCAATTACAGCGTGGTTGTGATCAGGCGTTGAGATAGTGACCGCGTCAATATTCTTCCCTTCCTTTTCAAACATCACCCGCCAATCTTTGTATTTTACAGCATTTGGAAAGCGCTCAATAGACTTGGCGGCTTGTTTGTAATCCACATCACAAAGGGCCGTTACGTTATTAACACCGTTGTTGGATGCATTAAAAATATCACTGGTTCCTTTTCCTCCCGCTCCGATGGCCGCCAAATTCAATTTGTCGGAAGGAGCCGTAAAGCCCTTTCCTAATACGTGGCGTGGTACGATAAAAAAACTACCCACGGCCATCGCACTTTTTTGGACAAAGTCACGGCGCGATACCGTCATGTTTTTTTCTTTGGATTTCATCTTTTGTTAAAGGTTTGATTTGAACTACGAACAGACGAATACAAAAGCAAGCTTTACAGGCCAGCTACCGTTGTATGAAATGGTTTTTTAAAAAATATGAAAAAACAATCCTTATTTTTGATGTTGTATAAGGAAAGACACTTGCAAAAGAAATACGTTGTACTGACACAGTTGGACTATTATGTTGCGTTAAAGATTCTTGGGAAAAGTAAAAATGCTGATTGGGAGAAATTATATGCTATCTAAAACGATTATTGCCGGGGTTTTATTGACAATGGGATTGACCGGTTATTGTCAAACAAAAATAAGTCCTTTTGAACGTAAATTCATTGATCGCGGATTGGTTGATATTCAGAAACTTGACCCTACCATCAAAGTTGATTTGAAGTATTCAACCACCGACAATTTTATCAAAGAAGATGTATATGGTGATCTGGAACGGGCCTATCTGCAACCCATGGCCGCCGAAAAACTCGCAAAAGCCAATAAATTTCTGAAACAGGAGAAGCCCGGCTACACGCTGTTGGTCTACGATGGCGCACGCCCAAGAAGTGTAACAAAGATTTTCTGGGCACGGATGAGCCATTTGCCCTACAACCGTCGCGAAGATTTTGTGGCTGATCCTGCCAAAGGTTCTATTCATAATTTTGGTTGTGCGGTTGATCTCACCATTGCCGATGAAAAAGGAAGGGCTTTAGACATGGGAACCATCTTCGATTTCTTTGGCGAATTGGCCGAACCGCGCCGCGAAGCGGCCATGCGTAAAGCCGGAAAGCTTACGGCACAACAATTGGAAAACCGCAAATTACTCCGACGGGTCATGAAAAAATCCGGTTATACTTCCATCGAAACCGAATGGTGGCACTATAATGCTATGTCGAGAGAGAACGCGAAAGCCAAATATGGTTTTATTGAATAACTATGCTTCTTCTCTCTTTTCTTTCCACTTTCTGGCTGTCACTTTTGGGAACTTCAGCGGATACTACCGAAAAAGTAGTAGTACGCCAAGTAGCCTTTACGGGTAATTTTCGTACGCGGGAACGCATTATTCGGCGAGAGATGGATGTACGCGCCGGAGATACGCTCTCGTACCGAAAACTGGATTCATTGCTTTTATACGACCGCCGTAAAATATTGAATACCAATCTTTTTGTAACGGTAGAGTTGCGAAAAAAGCCCGTCGTTGATACAACCCAATTGGTGTACATCACGGCGGATGGAAAACGCATAGCGAATCTAAAAGAGATAGATCTCGAAGTCATTGTCAAAGAGCAATGGTACTTATTGGCGTTTCCCGTGTTTCAACTGGCCGACCGTAATTTTAATGAATGGTGGTACGAACGAGGCCGAGACCTGAGCCGCACGATCTACGGCGTCTATGCATTACACCAAAATCTGACGGGTAATAATGATAAACTGCGATTACGTGCCGAATTTGGATTTATTCCTCGCCTGGATATTTATTATTCCATTCCTTATTTGGATAAAAAACAGCGTACCGGGATGACTATTGGGATATTACGTCTGACCAACCGCGCCTTGGCGTACCGTACCAATCGTGATAAATTAACCTTTTTGACCGGCAGCGAAGGGCGCACGCGCGAACGGATCGTACCGTATCTGACCATTACACACCGCCCTAAATTTTACGGCTACCATTCATTCAGCGCGCAATATTCGACTACTTCTATCACGGATACCATTGCAAAGCTAAATCCGAACTATTTTTTGAACGGCAATAAACGGCAGAACTACCTTCAACTTGCGTATTCGCATTTTTATGACCGCCGTGATCGTGGACAATATGCCTTGAAAGGATATATCTACGGTATTTATGTCAGCAAAACGGGTATTTTACCCAAAGATGATGTGAACATATTTGAGACGACCGTGGATTTTGGACAGTTTATACCTTTGGCTAAAAAGCTGTTTTTCAGCTATTTGTCTGAAGCTAAATTTTCAACGCCGGGGCGGCAGCCATTTCTGCAAACACGCGGACTGGGCTATGGCGGTGATTTGGTCAGAGGGTATGAACTATATGTGATTGACGGTCAGCATTACGGATATGTCAAAACAAATCTCCGCTATCAGGCACTTAATCGTGTTTTCAACCTGAGCAAGATCATCAAATTTCGCCAGTTCAATACATTCCCGTTGGCTATTTATCCCAACATTTACGCCGATTTTGGGTATGTGCGCAATCAATATCCCGAACTTAACAACAGCAAATTGGCCAATCGACTTTTGGCGGGCGTAGGAGTCGGGATCGACATTGTGTCTTGGTACAATTTTGTGGGGCATCTCAATTACTCCGTTAATCACCTCGGCGAAGCAAGGCCTTACTTTTCGTTTGGACGGGAGTTCTGATCTTGACGAAGTTCATACAACCATACCTTTTTATGATTTATTGATTGATTCTCAAAGCTTTTGCCCTTAAAACTGATAGCCGGTTGATTGAGTGTTGTTGACACAATGCAGTCAATCCTGTCGGAACTTAACGCTAATTTTTTGGTCGGATTTTTCGTCACCAGAATGTGTATCGGATGGCGCATCTTACCATGAACCGGACTGAATAAAGGATACTCACAGTCATCTTCGGCCATAATAAGCCCTATTCTTTCATATTTTTCTTTTTCGATCTCCTTCACAATGTTTTCGTATTCCTTATACAGATCAGGATGTTGAGGAAAGAATTTTTTATAACGGTTGTCCATGATGGAGATTTCGGCCGTAATGTTTGAAAAAGGGACATACACAAAAGGCCGATACCGGTTAAACAGTACAACTAACGAAACATAGGCGATCAAAACAGGTAAGAGAAAGTGCAAGGCCTTATGAAAGAAGGGTTTCAGGTGGGCAATACAGCACATTAAAGGTACTGATGTCAGAAACAATGGTGTATGAAGCCTTGTGTGCCAAGGTTGCCATTTAAGGACAAAACAGAACAAAAACCCCTGCAATAAAACGACCGTTGTATAAAGCAAAAGAGCATTGGGTTTTACACGGTGTTTCAGTAAATAAACGACTGCAACAGTCAATGTAAATAATAGCAAGCAGATATGGATGGGGTTGGGCGCTAAGTCCTCGTGGTTAAAAACAGGAGGAATAGTGTTGTACTTACTATTGAGGAAATTAACACCGGGATGATTTATATCAATGCCGGCAATGGTGTGCAGCTTATACATTGCCCGGTTTATAATGGGATCAAAAGGGACAGGGCTTATATGAAGACCTATATTTTTTAGAACGCTTGAAACCAACAACGATGGACTCATGCTTCGGTTGGAATACGAGCCGCCTGCACCCAATGGATTATGCGTAAGACTGTAATTGCGCACATAAAGGCCTGCGTTGATGCTCAGACAAATGATAACGATGATGGTGGCAGGGTACAGGAATGAAAAAGAGTTGTTTTTCAATTGGCTGTATATCATTGTTCCGCCATACACCAAAAAAACAGGAATCAAATAAAGGTAAGCGGTGCCTTTTGTAAGAATGCCGATGCCTGCCGATAAGCCCAGAAAGAGAACGTTTTTAAGGGTGGTTTCTTTCGTGGTTTTTATGGCAAAATAGAGTGAAGTTAAAATGAAAAAAGAAACGACGATGTCATTTTGAGTACTTGATGCCTGTAAAACTACTTCCGGAATGGTAATGGCCAAAACAACCGCAATGAGCTGATAGTGACGATTCAGCCCCAATAATTCGATCAGCGACGCAAGGGCAATGAAGCAAAAGAGTAAAAAAAACAGTTGGACGGAAGCGGAAAAATAGTCGTTGCCCGTCAGAATATTAATGTGTAGAATAATATATTCACTAAATGGCGGTTGATACACTTGGCGGAAAATATGCGTTGGATAATGAGCAACCGACCCGTGACTTATCCAACTCGTAGTTCTGGCCAAATGATAGGTCAACGAATCATAATTATTGGGAGGGTAAGCAATCCCCTGAATAAAAACAAGAAGTAATAAAACCGAAACGCTCAATAATAAAATATTCTCCCATGAGCTTGATTTAGAACGATATACGATGATTTTTTGCGTAAAATCCCGAATAAAAAGACCAACTGTTTTTTTATGTTTTAACAGAAACACCAAAAGAAGGATAGAGAAGAAGCTCCAACTTATAAGCAGTGATTGAAAGTGAAGAATTTGAAAGGTGCCTGTCAGTTCGGTAACTAGAATAAGTAAGGCAGAAAACAGCAGCACACTGCTTAAAATAGCCTCTTTGGCGCTTATTTGGCCGTAAGTATGACTTCCATAACTTAAAAACAATAAACCAAAACAGAGCAATAAGATGCCGATTGCCATCAAATTTTTTTTTTTCGATTTACCTATTTCGGTTCAAAAATCCAAACATCCTTTGCAACGCTGAATTCGGCGGTACCGATGGGAGTGGTAATGGCACGATAGCCCATTAAAAATCCGATCCGATTGTTGCGCCCCACGGCGGTTACGTTGGCGTTGCCCTCGCCGGGATAGTCAGTTAGATAGCTCCAACTATCGGCTTTATCATCATAGAGCCACAGATCGCGGTAGCCCTCGCCCGTTTTTGAATTGACCCCCAATCCATAAACACCTCCTTTGGTTATTGAAATAGCAGCACCTCGCTGACGGTCTTTAAAAGGGATCGTTTTACGCGATGTCCATTGATTTTTAACGGGGTCAAAAGCCCATAGGCTGCCATCGTCTTCCGAGAGAATAAAGCCTTTTTCGCCCGCGGTAAAAGCCAACAATTTTGTCAGTGATTTTTTGGGAAATTCGGCCCCTTTTACAAGTTCCCAACCCGTTGGCGTGATGCGGTTTTGGTATTTCCAGAGGCGATATTGATTGCCGACTTCCAACACATACAGATCGGGCAAATTTGTACCGATGGCAAATTGTACCGTTGGAACATCGTCACCTACGTAATCATACGCTACTCCGTCGCGGTAATCGTCAAATGATTTTTGATAGGTATAAGCGGCGTTTGGTTCGGGCGAATAGAAATAGCCACCTCCAAAGAAATACGTTGTTTGATCGGCATAAGGCAGGTAAATAGGGGCATAGCGTGCCGGCAAGGCCGTTGTTACATTCAGGCTTCCCTGCCAATTTACGCCCCCATAATACGTCCACTGCTGACTTGTGCTTTCGGAAGAAAGGTTGGTTCGGGTAAAAGCGGTTATGCTGAAACCGCCATAACTCTCATTTAGCCAACCATACGAAAGTGGTTGACCTTCAAAGTTTACGGAAGCAATTTGGCGCCAATTGGGGTTTAAAACTACGTTGCGCTCATTGCTGTAGGTAACTTCTGAGCCTTTTTTGGTATATAATCGAAAATAGTATCGTTGGTTGGGTTGCAGATTGGCAATGGTTGCGGACAACGCTTTGCCGCTCCCGCCGCTCTGCTGAACCGCCGCCTGTTGATTGGTGATGGTTGGCTTGGAGGTAAGACCATAAGCAATGCCAAATTCGACGCCTTCCACCACCGACGATTCTCCCTGAATCAAGGCCGTTCCTTTGGCATAATCGGGGGTAACCGAGAATAATTTCAGGGTTGATTGGGCAGCAGTTTCTTCATTGACAACGGCAGGCTCGCACGAGTTTATCGCCGGCAAAAGAAGCATCCAATAAAATATAAATAACGATCTCATGGTGTTTGTTTTTTACCAGCCGCTTGGTTTAAAAGGAGTCGTACCGGGGAAAAGGACTGTGCAACCACCCGTTAAAACAAAGGGCTGTGCCGATACTTCAATTCGCTGTCTTTTTGCTTCATCGGTTTCGTAAATGACCAATTTTTTTCTGGAAATGGCCGAAGCTCCGAAATACCCGAGCGCCAGTTTGTTGGGATCCGATTTGAGCGAAATATTTCCTTCAACGGGGCTGGGCAAAGGATCAAAAATGCTTCCGGTACGGGTCAATTGTTCGTTCATTCGTCGCCAAAATTGGTACACATCACGACTCAACGAAAACTGACTTACTTCCACCAAATAGGGGGCATTAGTGTAAGCAGGACTGTAGATCATTAATCTTTTTTGAACGTTATTGCCGTCAAAATCAGCATCGGTTTCAATATCAATGTTTTCTCTTCTGAACGCTTGCCAACATTGTCTATTGTCCATCGCTCCCGTGATGGGGTTAAACACGCCTGTTGTAAGGCGCATTCGATAGCCATTGGCTTGCCAGCGGTAATAATTGGGGACACCTTTAGGATCTTTGGTGTCTAAAAATACATTGTATCCTACGTTTTGCTCACCGCTGCCGGTTTCGGTAAATTCACTGTATACTTGATTGATCTCCGGAACTTCTGAAAGTTTTTCGGGAGTAGATTCATATACTTCGCCATTGGGCAGTTCGATCATAAGGGTATATGTACGACCCGTTTGCCCTCTGAAGGTCGGGTCATTGGTTTGGTATTTCCCCGGTTCTTCTAATACCTGTTCAAATTGTGTTTTTTTGCCTTGGTCGTCGCTGAGGGTGATGC
The DNA here is from genome assembly GCF_965279615.1 of Runella sp. Classification (NCBI taxonomy): domain Bacteria; kingdom Pseudomonadati; phylum Bacteroidota; class Cytophagia; order Cytophagales; family Spirosomataceae; genus Runella; species Runella sp. Next base: position 5,569,545 of record NZ_OZ257252.1, read on the forward strand.
GGGCACCGCTGATCGCCTGATTTTCATTGATGCGGTTTGATGCCTCGTATATGCCCGTATAGGTCAGCTTGACGATGTAAGGCGGCGCTTCGTTCGTGATCATTCCATCAACCACCAGCACAGGTTTTTCTACCCGAATGGCTAAGTCTATCTCGCGAATGCACGAAACGAGCAATCCCGAAAGCAACGTTGCCAAGATGAATTTACTTTTTATTTTTCTGATTATTTTCATGAATAGGTTGGCCGAAGCCATCATTATTTTTGTGCGTAATGAAATGTTTTATTACGCTTCTGAGGTCACTTTTTTAAAAATTATAATTCCACGACAATGCAGGAACAATGCTGCCGAATACTGCCAATTGATAAGCGCGTGTTACTCGATTGAATCGAGCAAAATAGACAGAATAAGGATTTTCCCGCCCATATACATTGTACAATGAAAATACCCACATGCTGTAGCGTTGCTGTTCTTTGTTCTGCCGTGTATTCTTCGTAATTGCCCAATCCAGTCGGTGATAGTCAGGAATCCGGTCAACATTACGAAGAGAATAATTGATCAAAGGGTAACCCGCTACGCTGTAATTACCATCGGGATAAATGGCAGGGCGACCTGAATTATACGTAAAATTGGCTGACATTGACCAGCCGCGTCCCATGCTTAAATTGGCGGCAACGTTGAGTATATGAGGCTTATCATAATTGGCCGGAAACCAATTTCCCCGATTGATCTGCTCCAGTGGATAGGGCGTAATGGACTGGATGAATGTTCGGGCGTAGGTATAATTGATCTGACCCGTAAATTTGCCTTTGTTCTTTTTGGCGCTGACTTCAACCCCATACGCCAACCCGCGAGCGCTGATGAGTGCTGTTTCAAGTTGAGGATTTAACAATAAAATAGCGCCGTTTTTAGCCTCCAGCAACGAGCTGATATTTTTGTAATACCCTTCAATTGAAAATTCATATACATTGTCTTTCAAATTGAGGTAATAACCGGCAGCGTATTGGTCGGCGATCTGTGGTGGTAAATAACTGTCGCTCAATTTCCAAAAATCGGCGGGAGAAATGGCCGTTGTGTTGGTGATAAGGTGCAAATACTGTCGCGTGCGATTGTAGCTTAACTTGATCGAATGCATTTTACTCAATCCGATCCGTACAGAGATACGCGGTTCAAAACCGCCGTACGATTGAATCTTTTGACCTGCACTGTATGACGTACTTTCAGTAACTGTTTCCGGCGCTCGGGGCACGCCTGCTTCATAGTTATAGACTGTTTTGGGGCCGACCAACGAAAAGGTTGCGTAACGCAGTCCGGTTTGTACCGTAAGCCAGCGCGCTGCATTCCATTCTTCGCTGATATAAGCGCTGTATTCATAGCCTTGCTCGTTGGCAACGGCTTTGGGGTTGATATTGCTTTCGTCATCTACTCGGGTACGGTAGCCGGGGGCTACATCGTAGCGTATCATACCGGCGCCTGCTTCAAGTTTGTGTGCTTCGGAAGGGGTAAAGACCAGATTCGTTTTTAACTCTTTGTGCGTGATACCTGATTGAAACCGAAACCGATAGAATTCCTTAATTCCTTCCATTTGGAATTTATAATCACTGTAAACGGCAGCGGCGTTGATCGAAAATTTGTCGTTCAGTTGAGCATTCCATTGCAAAGAAGCTGCTTTCGCGTTCCAACTGTAAACGGTATCGTCAGGAAATTTGAAATCGTCGTGATTGAGATAGGTGGAAAGAGTGAGTTGTTGATTTTTACCAACCTGATAGCGAAGCTTAGCATTCAGATCATAGAAAAAAGCGCGGCTGTTGCTGAGTCGATCGGGGAATTTTTTGATCATCCAATTGGGGTAAGCAATACGGCCTCCAAGGACAAAGGTGAGTTTTTTTCCTAAGGGACCTTCCGCCACCAACCGGGCACTTACGTTGCCTGCTCCTACCTGATAATTGACTCTGTCAGGATTGCCGTTTTTGAGATTGATATTCATCAACGAAGAAAGACGACCCCCGTATTGGGCCGGAATACCTGCTTTATAAAGTGTTACATCCTGAACAACATCGGGGTTTACGTTGGTAAAAAAACCTAATAAGTGAGACGTGCTGAAAAGTGGCATTTCGTCCAAAAGCACTAAGTTCTGATCGGTACGTCCTCCGCGCACGTTAAATCCTGCCGCTCCTTCACCGACGGTAGAAACGCCCGGTTGGAGCAGAAGTGCTTTGATAATATCAGCCTCGCCAAATACCACCGGGATACGGCGGAGACTCTTCGTATCAAGTTTTAAGGTACTCATTTCGATGCTTGAAACGTTGGCATCTTCGCGGTTGGTTTTGACCGTTACTTCATCCAATTGCTTGAATTCTTCGGCCATTTCAAATACATAACGGGTATCTTTTTTAGGTTCAAAATAACGCATTTTAGGATAGTAGCCCACTGCCGTAACGCGTAAATTAAAACCCGTAGAAGGCACTGATAATGCATAATTCCCGCTGCTGTCGGAAGTGATTCCGACGTTGGTATTAAGCATTTGGATGGTAGCGCCGCTAATGGGTTGCTGCGTATTTTTATTAACTATTTTCCCAAATAATCGAATTTGGCCGTCGGCTTCGTAGATAGTCAATAAAGAAGCAAGAAGGGAGAAAAGAATAAAATGGTGTTTCATAGGTTAAAAGAATCGCTTATGGGAGCGGCCTTCTCCTTCAAAAGTAAAATATTTTATAAAAATTTTTTCATTTTACATTTTAAAAAAAAGCAAAATTGCGACGAACGGGGTAAATATGTTACTTTCGCACTACTATCATCCCTACATCCAATGAGAGTAAATTTTACAAATCGGATTTATTTGACAATTTTAATCGCATTAAGTGCTGTTTGGATATGCGCGTGCGATACAAAGAACCAACAGGCAAGTGAAGAAGGTAAGCCTTCGGCAGATACGTTGTCGGGTGCTGTTACGAATGTGCCCAACACCAGTCAATCAGAATTATTGAGGACGGTGCTTGGGAAATCGGGCGGAGATTTTCGCGGGGTGAATTTTGGTGATCCGGTCAGTAAAATTAAGGAACTGGAGTCATTTGAGCTTTTTGAAGATAGTACAAATCACGTCGGCTTTACGTACGAAACCGATAATTTTGAAGCGATTGACGTGTTATATTACTTGGATAATAACCAATTGCTCAAAGGCATCCGGGTAGATGTTTACCTAAATGATGAACCTTCGGTCAAAGGTCTTTGGTCGCAGTTTGAAACGTATTTGTCCGGGAAATATGCCCTTGATAAAAAACAGGACAAGGTCACATTCTGGAAAGATAAAGGAGGCAGAATAGTGAAGCTGGAAGACGTAAGCAAAGGCAAAGACTTTGGATTAAGGTTGAGTATCGGCACCAAAGGAATTAAAGAAATGCCTATGTAGACGCAGTCGCTCGTGTCTTGCGAGTGACGATTATTATAAGGCCTCGGGCCTTTTATAACCGAGGCTGGAAGCCTCAAAATAGTCGTCACTCGCGAGACGCGAGCGACTGCTGACGCAAAAAAATAGAGCAGGATGTGAGAATCCTGCTCCACGTATTACGTATTAATTTCAAAAAAGACTTACGCCAATACGCGTACTTCTTTGCTCAAAGCTTCTAAGAAAATATCAACCTCGGCTTTGGTAAGCGCCAGTGAAGGCAGCAACCGGATAATATTTTTACCGGCTACGCCCGTGAACAGTTTATAGTCAAAAAGCAACTTGTTGCGCAGTTCCTCCACCGGAAAATCGTACTCGATCCCGATCATCAGGCCGCGGCCGCGCAGTTCTTTATAACCGCCGATTTCGGTAAGGCTTTTCATCAAATAGTCTCCAATTTCGGTCGCATTTGCCATCAGATTTTCGTCTTTCATAATGTCCAATACGGCGATTCCGGCCGCGCAGGCGAGGTGATTGCCTCCAAAAGTGGTGCCGAGCATCCCGTATTTAGCCTGGAATTTAGGCGAGATCAAAACCCCTGCAATCGGGAAGCCGTTACCCATGCCTTTGGCTGTGGTGTAAATATCGGCTTTGAGGTTGGGGTAATGTTGGTTGGAGAAAAATTTCCCCGAACGTCCGTACCCGCACTGCACGCTGTCTAAGATAAAGGTGGTATTTGTCTCATCGCATTTTTTACGAATTGCCCGAAGAAATTCTTCTGAGGCAACCTGAATACCGCCAACTCCCTGAATACCTTCCACAATGACCGCACACACGTCCGTCATGTCGTGATTACGAACGGCGTCGGCGTCGTTGAAAGGTAAGAACGTAACGTGTTCGTTATGATTAACAGGCGCTACAATTGACGGATTATCAGTGATCGCAACTGCGCCGGAAGTACGTCCGTGAAACGATTTTTTGAACGCCACTACTTTACTGCCACCGTTGTAGAACGAGGCTAATTTGAGCGCATTTTCGTTGGCTTCGGCCCCTGAATTGCACAAAAAGAGTGTATAATCAGGACAATCCGATAATTCTCCGAGTTTTTGGGCGAGTTCTTCCTGTAGCGGTATCCTGACAGAGTTGGAATAAAAGTTAATTCGTCGCAACTGTTCCGTCATTTTTTCGACGTAATGTGGGTGGCAATGACCCACAGAAATCACGGCGTGTCCGCCGTAAAGGTCGAGGTATTTCTCGCCTTTGCTGTCCCATAACCAGGAGCCTTGCGCCCGGACGGGTTCGATGTCGTAAATCGGATAAACGTTAAAAAGATTCATGGTCAAAAAACTGAAAAATTTGACAAAGATACTGAATGTAACGTTATTGTTGATTTAGGATTTACGATTTTGGATTTTATTACTTTTAAAAGAAGTCATGGCTAAAGCCGGGAAGCATGAGTAGTATCAGCCTGGCCCCATGTTTCAGCATGGAGTTAGAGGAAAAATAGAGTTTGGAGAAAAGCATGTCTTCTAACCTCATACATGCTTTAGCTTGGGGCAAAATCATAGAAGCAAGCGAAGGGATTTAGCCTTGACCTTTGACTAAATGATTCCAAATTACATCATATACCTCAGGTGCCTGTAACTCCTTTTGTGGCAAAGGAGTATCGGTAACGCAAATCGGATAAAATTCTTTGGGGGCGCTAACGCCTCCGTGTGAGCCTTTGATCAGGGTGGCGTCCAATGGAATGACATCCATTAAATAGCGGAAACCCAACAGTTTGCGGGCAAGTTTGTAGCCTGCTCTGAGTTTAATAAGCGGATTTTTAGGGTCCATAAACATCTCCACAGGATCGTATCCGGGCTTGCGGTGAATATCGACCAAATGAGCGTAATCAGGAGCTTTGGCATCATCAAACCAATAATAGTAAGTAAACCAACTGTCGGTTGAGGCAATGGCGACCAAATCGCCGGAGCGCTCGTGGTCGAGATGATGTGCTTTTTTACCTTCTTCGTCCAGCACCATTTCAATACCCGGCGTCTGTTCCAACCGTTTTTTTACCTGTTTTTTTACCGAAGGGTCGTTAAGATAAACGTGAGCGATCTGGTGGTCGGCCGTGGCAAATGCTTTGGAAGCGCCGGCGTCTAAGAGTTCATACCAACGTTCGGTCCGAACCGCAATTAAGCCTTCTTCACGCAAAATCCGATTGATGTGCACCGGCCGATTGACGGGGTTGATGCCGTATTCGGAAAGAAGGATGATCTTGGTTTTTTTAGCTTCGTAAAAGCGCACCAACTCTTCCACTACTTTATCTATTTCGTTCAATTCTTTACTGATTTTGGTGAAATCAGGCCCGAATTTTTGCAAACAATAATCCAAATGAGGTAAATAAATGAGCGTCAGTGTGGGATTGTGTTTGTTGTCTACCCACATGGAGGCATCGGCGATCCATTTTGTTGACTTTATGTTGGCGTTAGGACCCCAAAAACTGAACAATGGAAATTGTCCCAAATCCTTTTGTAATTCATCACGCAGGCTGGCCGGATATGCATAACAGTCAGGCGCTTTTACGCCGTCGGCGTGGTATTGAGGGCGGGGAGTAACGGAATAGTCGGCGGTAGAATACATATTGTACCACCAAAACATTTTCGAACACGTAAATGATGGGTCCCGGCGTTTGGCAACATCCCAAATTTTTTCGGCTTTTACGAGTTGATTGGATTGCTTCCAAAATTTTACTTCAGTATCGTCGCGGTCGTACCAGCCATTTCCTACAATACCGTGTTCCGAAGGCCATTTGCCGGTCACGTAACAACTTTGCGGAGTTGTGGTAACGGCGGGTAAAACGGGTTTAATGGGAGTGATGTAGCGTGACTTGATGTAGTTGCTCAAGAAAGGAGTATGTTCTCCGATCAGATTGGCACTTAAGCCTACAATATCAATAACGACGGTCTTTTGCATTGATGTGATTTATATAAAAGCATTCATTTGTCGGCTGCGTCGCAACCATCGACAATTCTATTAAAGCTGACCTTTTACCCACTCTAACTCTCTTACGATTGATTCACCGATCGGCTTTTGAATATCGGCCGGCAAAACGCCCCACGTATACGTTTCCACCTCCAAATGTTGCGTAAAAGGAGTGGCTTTGTGGACATTCAGGGTTTTTACAATATCAGCTTGGGTGGAATCAAGTAAACCGTATGATTCAATAAACAATGGCACGTGGAAGTGAATGCGCCATTCGGTTTGTTGGGCGGTATCAGCCTCTAATGCGTCAGGCAAGTCGCGGTATCTTTGAAAATTACCTTCGTTGGTTTTAGCAACCACCTGATGTAGGTATACAGGCTCGTCAAATGACTGAATAGCGTTTAGTTTTTCTCCTCTATTTTCCTGTAAATCAATCTTTATCGCAGAACTTATCTGGATTTTTCCAACTCTAATGCCTATTTCATTCAGTTGATCTACAATAGCTTGCGGCTCTTCATAGCTTACCGCAAAATGGCAGACATCATAACATAACTGGATATGAGTCAACAATGCTTCTTTGGCTTCTTCGGGAGAAAAATCGTGCGTTTCCTGTAAATAAGCAATGCCCTTTGGTAAAAAATAATCAGCGTACCAGTCGATAAATTCCTGTCCGTTTTCCAGAATTCCGTCGGGTTCAGGCTCAATATCAAGGTGCATGAGCTTGCCTGTGGTACGGTGAAGTTCAATCAATGTATCGGCAACCTGAAGAATATTTTCTGTGGCTATTTTGATAGCTTGCTGGGTTTCTTCTTCGCTTTGCCACCAATAGCGGTACGATAAAGGTGAGGTAGAAACGCCGCCTTCCAAGCCATCGGGCAGCAGTTGTGCCAAGATACGAAAGAGGCGTTTGGTGTATTCGGTGCGGTTGGTGGTAGTCCAATCAGGTGTATGAACATCATCTTTAACACGCGTAGCGTGAAAGCCTCCGTACGGAAAACCATTCATGGTAAACACGTATATATCATTGGCTTCCAACCAAGCTTTAAATTCTGTCAAACGTTCCGGATTGGAGAGTTCAATCGAGGCTTCATTGGCTAAGCGCAATCCCAGTGCAAACGGTGCATCCGGAGAAAGCTGACTTTTTATGAACGGGAGATTGTCCTGTAGGGTTTTGAAATGCTCATCCCAACGTTCGCCGGGGTGAATATTGCTGCAATAAGTGAGGTGTCCGTGTGGAGTTTGCATTAGGGAATGAAGTTAGGGGCTTTATTGGAACACACATTCGTAATCTACTCAAACCTATAAGGTTTACATATAGGTTTAAAACAGGGTTATAATTAAAGGTTAGCTCATTAACAAACTCGAATAATGTCCTTCCAAATAATCCACCGCTTCGGCAATGAGGTCGGAGTCCATTTCGTGAACTTCTACGCCTTTGCCGATTTTTTCAAGTAGCATGATGGTCAGGCGTCCGCCTAAATGTTCCCGAAACTCCCGCAGACCGTTGCGAAGGTTTATCTTATCATTTTCGGCGAGTTTGGGATGATACAGGTCAAAGCCGAGTTTTTGAATAACGGTCAAAATCCGCTGTAATTCGTTTTCACTCAACTTGCCTGCTTTTACTGAATAAACGCTGTCCAAGGCAATACCAATGGCTACTGCTTCGCCGTGACGTATCTGAAAATCAGTAAGATATTCTAATTTGTGCGCTGCCCAATGCCCGAAATCCAACGGACGAGAAGAGCCAAACTCAAACGGATCGCCGCTGCGAATGTGTTCTACGTGCATTTCGGCACAGCGATGGATCAGGTACGCCATGGCTTCTTCGTTGCGTTGGGCCAGAGCTTCTGCATTGGATTCTATCCATTCAAAAAAAACTTTGTCTTTAATGAGGGATACTTTTATCGCTTCCGCAATGCCCGAACGCCAATCGCGGTCGTCGAGGCTTTGAAGAAATGAAAGGTCATTAAAGACGGCTATCGGAGGGGCAAACGTTCCTAAAAAATTTTTCTTTCCCTGATAATTAATGCCGTTTTTTACACCAACGCCCGAATCATTTTGTGAAAGAACCGTGGTTGGAATTCGAATGTGTTTCACTCCGCGATGCGATACTGCGGCGGCATATCCCACAAGATCCAAAATAGCGCCTCCACCAATGCCAACTACAAACGAGTGACGATCAATACCGTATTCGTCAATGGCTTCTACGATTTTATCAAAAAGAGCAGGATCGTTTTTGGCTTCTTCGCCGCCCGGCAGAACGAGAATATTCGGTACTAATTTTACGGCATCTTCCAGCGTCGCAAAATAAGAAATGATTGATTGTTGAAGCGTCGGATAATGTGCCGAAAAGCCGCCATCAACGACCAAAAGTGCTTTGCGCTGAAAACCGGCTTCACCAAAGGAACGGAAAAAACTGCTTAATGTATTGTTTTTCAGGTCAAACAGCTCTTTGGTAAAAAAGATCGAATATGTATAAGGAACCTGAAATGATTGTTGTAAGGTCTGCATAATGTTAAAGTCGCTATGTGACCGCAAACGCGCGGGCTAATAGTATTGAAAGTGGAAGCAGTAGGAGAACACCAAGTGCGACAGGCCAGTTCCCAAAGGCAATGCACCAAGCGGCATTCATTACAATTAAAGAAAGCACGCCTGCTTTTACCGCTTTACCGATGTTTGGGCCAATGGGGTTTTGAATGGCATTCCACAACGGACGACCCACCAACAATGCATGGAGGGCTATCAAAAGCAACGCCATAGAACCATTGCCTTGATTGGCTGCTACAAGAAATTGGATCGCATGAACGCTGGTATAAAGCGAGGCCGCAATGTAAAGCGAGCGACGTTTTCCTCCGTGTACTTCGTCCTGACTGATCAATGTGATGGCTCCAATATACGCAATAGGCACCAATGCCAGCCAGCCCCATTCCGATAAAGACGTACTGACGGAGCTCATACCCAAAAGCAAATTACCACCGCGACAAAGCCCCATCGTAAGCGGACCGAATACCGCGCTGTGTTTGGCATAACGATTATAGACAAGGGCTAAAACTGCTACCGCCGAGGCAATTTCTGCGCTTAATAAACTGAAAAGCCCTGCCGAAATAATACCCAACAGTAATAACGAAATACCCATAAAAGCGGCAGCACTCAAGGGCACTCTGCCGCTCGGAATGGGTCGCTCGGGCCGCTCGATGGCATCCAGTTTGGCGTCGAATACGTCGTTCATTACTACGCCTCCGCCGTACAAACCTACCGTAGAAAGCAGTAGCCAATACGATGAACCGGTGTTAAACGAAAATTGAGCAATCGTCATTCCGGACAATATATCAGCAATAGCCGTGACGATATTGGCGGGGCGGGTAAGTTGAAGATATGATTTTAAAACACTCACGTTATCGAATTACTAAAGAATCTTTGGCCACGCGGGGCTGTTGGCCGCCGCGTAAAATGGTATTTCCGTTAAATTTCGCACTTTGGTCTACATTCAGGCCGTTCTCAAAATCGCTGACGTCAATTTGGCCGCTTTGGGCAAAGGCATCAATGGCGTTTTGGTAGGTTACGAGCCGAATGGTTTCGTCCGAAATTCCCCGCATTTTCATCAACGCCGCTGTTTTCGGAATCGCCAATGGGTCTGAAATTCCCCAATCGGCGGCCGAATTGACCATGATCCGCTCGGGACCGTAATGCTCCACTACTTTTACCATCCGTTCGTTTCCCATTTTGGTAAAAGGATAGATTGTAAATGCCGCCCAAAAGCCTTGGTCCAGTACGCTCTTCACGGTTTCTTCGTTGTTGTGATCTACAATCACCCATGAAGGGTCTAAGCCGTGTTCGAGGGCAATGGCCATGCTCCGCTCCGTTCCTTTCTTCTTGTCACGGTGCGGCGTGTGGATCTGGACGGGCAGATTCGCTTTTTTGGCTAGCTCTAATTGCAGGCGATAATATTTCTCTTCGGCGGCGGTTTGGTCGTCAAAACCGATTTCTCCCACGCCCACTACCCCTTCTTTATAAATATACAACGGCAGGATTTCCATAACCTGTTCGGCCAACGGTTCATTGTTGGCTTCGCGGGAGTTAAGGCCAATCGTGCAATAATGTTTTATTCCAAATTGCGACGACCGAAAGCGTTCCCATCCTACCAGACTGCTGTAATAATCTTTAAAGGTAGAAAGTCCGGTACGTGGCTGACCTACCCAAAAGGCCGGCTCAATGAGCGCTACAATACCCGCATCGTACATAGCCTGATAGTCGTCAGTGGTGCGGGAAACCATGTGAATATGCGGGTCAAAAAAACGCATCCCGCGAATTAACTCTCGGTAATCATCCCAGCCCATGTCGCGGTGGGTAATGATCTCATCAGTTTCCTCAAAATGAGAGGGATTTTGCGCTAAATCTTTGTCGGTTAGGCACATAACAGTAGGGTCAATAAAGTTCGAGGTGGGTCCAGGTCAATTGGTTATTATGAACGGTTTTTTCCAAATCAGGGTACTTTTCAAGCAATTGTTTAGCAGGTTCATAATCGGAATGATAACAGGTAAGCGCCGCCGCCTGTTGGTCATGCACTGATTGTGAATTAAAAAGATGCTCAATATCTGATAGAAGCTCGGCATTCAAAAATTTACTCACTAATCGCCAAACCTGTGCCGGTACCGTGCGGCCTGCGGCCCAACGTTCATGGGCAAAATCAGAAAGCGTAAAGGCCAGATTCTCATTGACTCTATCCTCCAATCCTACGATAAAATGAATGGGCTTATCGTTGAAAATGGTTTTCAACACCAATTGATTCCAGGCAAGTTCTGTGAAATGTTGGGCGGGATATGGATTGCGCAGCGCAATGGCATCAAATACTACGCCCATGTTTGAGCGCACGGCGTCGGTTGCTCTGAAAAGCCATTTTTCGGGATAGTCCAGCATCGCAAGCGACGAATAAAGCGCCACCAATTCGTTCATTTCGGCAGTATCAAAAAGCGTTCCTATATGACGGCAATAGGATTCTTTGTTGACAGTATCCAAACAACTCAACAACCATACGCGGCTTAATCGTACAATTCCCCAATCTTCTACCGAAAAACCGGGCAATGTTTCGTTCAATTCAACCGTCTGTTTCACCGTCGGTTTGACTGTACGCTTGGCCAAAAAACGGGGTGCCGCCACAAAAGCGGTCATTAGTTCCAAGGGCTCGGCGGCACCTTTCTCTTCCAGCCAATGGGCCTCGGAAGGAGTAAGTTGTGCGCTGAGAATTTCCCAAAGAAGACTGTTCATTTGAGTCAACATACTGATTTTTGCGTTACTTTCCGTTCGGGTTATTACATTCAACTTCTTCACAAAGGTACAATGGTAGCGGAAGGGTGCCTATAATAAAATGATAAAAATTAGCTAAAGCCGTAAATGTATTAACGCAGATAGCTGATTCTTTGCGTATTTTGTAATTAAAATAAACGAACGAATGTCTCTTACTCATTTAAATTCTGAAGGAAATCCCGTTATGGTGGATGTGTCAGAAAAAGCGGTGACCAAACGGGTAGCTAAAGCGCGCAGTATTGTAGTGCTGGGCGACGCAATCATGGACCTGCTCCAAAATGACGAAATTTATAGCAAGAAAGGCCCCGTTTTTCAAACGGCCATCATTGCGGGAGTCATGGCAGCCAAGCGCACCGGAGAGTTGATTCCGTTGTGTCACCCGTTGGGATTGGAAAATTGTCAGGTAGAAATTACGGTAAATGAAGCCCGCGAAGTGGTCATTGAATGTACGGCAAGCGTAACGGGAAAAACCGGCATTGAAATGGAAGCACTCACGGGTGCAAGTGTAGCGGCGTTGACCATCTATGACATGTGCAAAGCCATGAGCCAACACATTATTATAAAAGAAACCCGTCTCGTTGCCAAGACGGGTGGTAAAAAAGATTTTTATCTAACGTAGAGACGCCGCACCGGCGTCTCTACGTTATGCGTTCTTATTTTTTCTTTCTCAAATATACATTACCGCGAGTAGCGCGAATGGATACTTTGGTTTGAGGGTCATTGAGCACATATCTGGGGGCATTACGGTCGCTGTCCCATAATTTGTATTGTCCATCTGAATAGGAGTAGAATACGCCGTTTTGACCATTGGCCACAATTACGTTGTCATCACTGACGTAACCTCTGGTGACGACTGTTGCGGGTGAGGTAGTGCGAATAGTCCCTCCAACGGCACTTCCTACCTGCACACCTTGTCCGGTGGCGATTTCAGCGTCCTGTTTTGATTTCCAGCCGCTTACTGTAACATCTCTATCGTACTGTGCTCTTTTAGCGGCAGTTGCGTTGTTACGTAATTCTTCCGCTACTTTCTTTTCTTCTTCCAACGCTTTTGCGTCAGGAATATAAGGTTTCAGATCCAAGTCAGTAAACATATTGCCGTCGGAAGAACTGATGCTGAACAATACCTTTGCTTTTTCAGAAACGCTGACGTCGATATTGCCACCGTAGCTGACAATCGAAGAAGGTTTATCGGGCATTTTGTCATCATAAATCACTTTGATTTCGCCTTGGCTGGAATTGGCTACAACGGGTCCGGTTACATTCGTCAATGTAATTGCTTCGTAATTGGTATTGACTTCAATGCTGCCTTCCATTGATGAGATAGACATTCCTGTTTCGTTGCATGAGCAGGAATTACGTTTCTTTACCACCAATCCCAATTCCTTGGGAATCTTCATTTTATAAAGGGCTTTTCCTTTCATCACAACGGTGATTTTGAGCACATCGCCGGTGACATTGGTCGATAAGCCAATGTTTGTATTGTCAACTCCTGCTGCCGATAATGGACGGAGCCCGTCGGCTTCTTTAGGTACATTGGGTACATTGAGTGCTTCGACAATGATTTCATCGCCGCTATAGCCTTCAATGTCAAGTTGTTTGGCGTCAATGTCCATGATAACCCGTTTATTGGCACCGCTGAACTTGGTTTTAAAGGTCTTGGACTCTTGGGCATACGTGCCGCCGGCAACGACCAGGGCGCAGACTAAAAGCATGAATTTTTGCATGGCTTTATGAGAATGATTAGGTTTTGAATTAGTTGTTTTAGACCCTTAGAGGGCAATGGTTGTACATAAACTACTCGGTAATCATGGACAGCTCTCCGATGCTGCTTCTGGCCAAAAGCCGTACGGATTCGTCCACTTTTTCGTCTTTTTGAAGTTGTTCAAAAATGGGTAAGCTTTCTTTTACTTTCATCCGCACCAACGTTTCGATGAGCGTTGATTGCTCGGCAGGTTCGCTGGTTTGGGTGAGTTGACTGACTAATACTTTTTTAACATCATCGGTTGGTTTAAATCGCTCTAAAGTTTCGATGGTGGAGAGGCGTACGTTCAGACTTTCATCTTCCCGTAACGTTTTGATCAATGCCTGAATAACGGCGGGTTTGGGATTGTTAAGCGCTGCCGCGTAGTTAAGTCCTTTGAGTCTTTCGGAAGCCGAACGATCTTTTAAAAGCCCCAAAATCACTAATTCCTGCGTCATTTTCATCTCTCGTCGCAGCGAAGCTATTTGTTGCGCGATGGACTCTGTTTTCAATTTCTTTCCCGGTTCGTCGGTCAGATTTACTAATTCTGTTACTGATTCCTGTGTTGGTAATAGGCTGTCAATAGGTTTTTTTGTGGTTGGTGCAGCAGTAATGGTACGGTATTCAATATGAGTGGGAGCAGTTTGACGACCCAACCAAAAAGTGATCGCAATACCCGCTACGGCGGCAGCATACCGTAGATAAATGCGCCACGGTTGAGGTTTAAGCGCCACAATGGTGGTTTCCATCATTTTTTCGCCTTGCAAGGAACGATAAAACTTGGCATCCATTTCGTCGTCTGTCTCCGCTTCCGCATTTTGCAGGTCATGCCAAACGCGCCGTAACTCCTCAACTTCTTTGCGCAAAACGGGGTCGGAAGCCAGCCGCTGCTCAAAGACAACCCGTTCGGCTTCGGAGAGAAGCCCCAGCAGGTAATCCGTTATGATTTGTTCGTTTAACATCGCTTTTTTGCTTAAACTGTTGGCACTGTTTTACGGAGTTTTGAGAAACTCCTTTGTTAGGTTTGAGAACCAAACCGCACTTTTAGTAATTCACTCCTCACTTTCGACTACTCACGACTTACATTAAAATACAGATCCCGTAATTTTTGCATGGCTCTGAATACTCTCACTTTCACGTTGGCAACCGAAAGACCCAATGTTTGGCCGATTTCTTCGTAACTCATATTTTGAAACCGACTCAACAACAGCACTTCACGGTATTGGTCGGGCAATTGCGCCAGTGCATAATGTAAGTACTGGTGCTGCTCTTCCGTTTCGTCGTACGACTCACCTACATCCGGAACGTCGGCAAGGTCGGAGTGCGTTGGGTTTTGTTTGAGGTAATCAAAAAAAACATTTCGGGCAATCTCCAACACCCACGTTCGAAACGAGGCGCCTTCACGATACGTATGCCGATAGCGCAACATGCGCAGAAATACCTGTTGTGTCAGATCACGGGCATTCTCACGGTCGCTTTGTCGGTAAAGGAAGAAGTTCAGCAACGACTTCTTGTAACGTTCGTACAAGATGGCCGCCTTGTCTAAATCTCCTTGGCTTACGGCATACATGGCCTGTTCGTCGGTCATGGGCTGTTTGGGTTTTCATAGAGAGATTACTGAACGAGGGGGGAAAGGTTACACTTGGGTAACGGAAAAATAATAAACTGAAAAATAGTAAATGTAAAAGTATTGATAAACAGGACTTTAAAGAAAAATATTTTTTTCTAAAAAAATACCCTCTTTCGTTTTTTTCGAAAGAGGGTAAATCAATGATAGGTGTCGTTGACGATTTATTAGGGCAATTCTGCCAAAATTCGCTTCAATACTGCCTGTGCCGACCACACGCGGTTGCCGGCTTGCTCCACCACGATAGATTGCGGACTGTCGAGCACTTCATCGGTTACTTTCACATTGCGACGAACGGGCAGACAGTGCATGAATTTTCCATTATTGGTCAGCTCCATTTTCTGTTTTGTGATCATCCATGATGGATCTTTGGTCAGCACCTGACCATATTGCTGATACGAAGACCAGTTTTTGGCATAAATAAAATCAGCTCCTTCAAAAGCTTCATCCTGATTATAAATTACGTTGGCGTCGCCGACAAAGGATGGTGCTAATTCATAACCTTCCGGGTGTGTAATGACAAAATCCACGTCACGGCGGTTCATCCATTCACAAAAGGAATTGGCTACGGCCTGCGGCAACGCTTTAAAATGCGGAGCCCACGTCAAAACAACTTTGGGGCGAGCGGTGGTTTTGTATTCTTCAATCGTAATACAGTCGGCCAATGATTGTAATGGGTGGCGAGTGGCGGATTCCAAATTGACGATGGGGACACCTGCGTATTTTTTGAATTGGCTCATGACCGTTTCGGCGTAATCTTTTTCACGATCCTGCAAGCCTGCAAAAGCGCGAACGGCCAGAATATCACAGTATTTTCCCATCACTGCTGCCGCTTCTTTGACGTGCTCTGCATTATTCCCATCCATTACCACGCCTTCTTCCAATTCCAATCCCCAACTGTCCTGACCTACGTTCAGCGCCATTGTATTCATGCCTAAATTCTGGGCAGCGCGCTGTGTGCTTAGGCGTGTGCGAAGGCTTTGGTTGAAAAACAACAAACCAATGGTTTTGTTTTTACCCAAATCTTGGAATTCAAAAGGAGATTGTTTGTGCCGAAGCCCTTCCTGCACAAGGGCATCAATGTCGGGAACATCGTGAACGGAAATGAAATGTTGCATCGTTAAAAATGAAGTCGGAGCGCCGAGTCGGTGGTGTTATACGTAAACAAAATTGCAAAATTGTTTTAATAGTAGTCTATTTTAAAACAACACCAATAAAAAGAGCGCGATTAAAAGTTATATTGACTTTTAATCGCGCTCTTTAGTGTAAATATGATTTTTGTACTCTGTAGGGACAGGCTTTACGTCTGCCCTCTGACGTCTGGAACTTTGGAAGAGGGCAGACGCAAGGCCTGCCCCTACAGTTTTAGATACCTACTGCTGTTTTGAATTCTTCGTCGGTCGGTTTTATTTTAGAAGCGAAGAAATGAGTAAGTTTTCCATTTTCGTCCACTACGTATTTGCAGAAATTCCAAGTGGGAACTTTGTCATTCCAACCGTTAAGGTTTTTGTCAGACAACCATTTGTAAAGTGGATGCTGTTTTTCTCCGATAACGTCAATTTTCGAGAACATAGGGAAGGTCACGCCGTAATTCTTTTTGCAGAATGCGGCAATTTCTTCGTCTGTGCCTGACTCCTGCTCTTTGAAATTGTTGGCAGGGAAGCCTAAAACCACAACTTTATCGCCGTATTGCTCATAGAATTTCTCCCAATCAGCATATTGAGGCGTATAGCCACACTTTGAAGCCACATTAAGTATTACAATTTTTTTGCCTTTGTATTGGCTCAACGGAATCTCTTTGTTTCCTTCCAACGCTTTCATTTTGAAATCATACACGGAAGCAGAAGGTGCGACATTTTCAGAGTTAACGCGTACTTCACTTTTGTTGGCAAAAAGACCGGTCAAAAGGGTCAAAAGCATGGCAAACAGGGATTTAATTGTGATCATTTGTTTGAAGGTTTTAAGTGAGCAATGGCAAGTGTGTAACGAACTATAAAAGAAGATTGTTCAGTCAAACTTGTAATAATTTCAAAAATCATTCAAAAGAGCCTAAAATTTCCTGATAAGAGATCAAAAAGATAGCTGCTACGGCCAAAACCAGCCCTAATTTGTTAAGGGGTTGAAGTTTTTCTTTAAACAATACCCAAGCCAAAAAGGCGGACATAAGCATGCTCAACACATTATAAATGGGAAAAACAAACGCAGCACTGTTGCCGAAATCGCTCAAAGCGCCTAACAAAAAGTAAAAAGACAAAAAATTGGGAAAACCAAGAAGCAATCCTCCGGCAACGCTCCGCCAACTTACTTTTTCGTTTGCCGTCAATACTTTAAAGAGTAAAAAAGACGTCCCCACCAAAATGGCACCGGTACAGGCAAGGGCAGTGAAAAGTGCCGATTGTTCGGGGCGATAAAACGTGGCACTTATGTAATTGATGAGTGTATTGTTGGTGCCGCTTCCTAAAAATAACAAAACCGGCAGAAACAACACCCAACCGCTCTTTGCCGCTTTGCCTGTATCTTCTTTTTTGATGGTGCTGAACGCCAACGCCAGCAACGCCAGTAACAGACCCATATAATTCCAGAAAGTAAAGTCTTTATTATTGTTTTTAAAGACAAATAATCCAAACAATACAGGAATCACCAGCGACATATTTCCCGCCAAAGAAGCCGCCGTTACGCCTACTTTGGTGGTCGTAAAACCAATAAGTACAAAAACGATAACGAACATTGTTCCAAGCGCCAACGTTAGCAGGGTAGGAGTAGATGTCCAGTCGGCAATGAAGTATTGATTGCGGTCGGGCATGAAGGCAAGGCCCATTGCGACGCAGGTATAATAATTAAAAATAACCGCATGCAACGGATTAACCTGATACTTGGTAAATGACCGCATGATCAGGTACAATGAAACAGTAAAAACAACGGCGAGAATAAAATTAAGCATTGATAAGAAAAGTGAATAGGTGAGAGCGAGCGGGTCTGTATTAACGGTGCGATTTTAACGAAAACGTTCATCGAAACAAAAACAGTCCGTAATATTGCACTCTTAAAATTTGAACACCAAAGCATTATGCAATTAGATAGAACGCAAGCCCCCGATTTCCGTACCATAGAATCGGTAAAGTTTCCCAAACCGGAATCGGTGACGTTAGACAATGGTCAGCCGCTGTATGTTATCAATGTCGGAGAGCAACCTGTGGTACGTTTGGAGGTGTTATTTGAAGCGGGCACTTGGCACGAGCAAGTGGAAGGAGCGTCTTTTTTTACATTAAAGATGCTTTCGGAGGGCACCAAAAATTTCACATCGGCTCAAATAAGCGGTCATTTTGACCAGATCGGGGCTTTTTTGGAATTGAGTCACACCCCTGATCGTATCAATGTAGTGGTATATGGTTTGACCAAACATTTGACAACCATATTGGAAATGGTGGCGGAGATGCTGAATGAAGCTACATTTCCCGAAAAAGAATTCAATGATCTGCGGAATATTACCCTGCAAAACCTTCGGATCAATCTTGAAAAAAACGCCTATATAGCCACTAATACGTTCAAAGAACGACTTTTTGGCCCCTCACATCCCTATGGGAGAATTCAAAAAGAAGAGCGGATTACAGCACTATTGACGTCTGATCTGCAAAATTTTTACCATCAACGCATCAAAGCGCGCCCATTTCGCGTATTCTTATCAGGACAGGTAGGAGAGAAGGAAATAACGCTCGTAAACCAATTCTTAGGACAAAATTCAGTGACTGAACCGCTATTGCCAATTTCAACGCCTGTTATTACTCCGCAGGTTGAACCGTATTGGTTGGACAAAGCAGATGCGGTGCAATCGTCGGTGCGGGTAGGACGAAAATTGTTTAAGCGCCGGCACCCTGATTTTTATCGAATGGTGGTAGCCAATGAGATATTAGGAGGTTATTTTGGATCACGTTTGATGAAAAATATCCGTGAAGAAAAAGGCTTTACGTACGGAATTTCGTCAAGTCTTGCGTTAATGCGTCAGGAAGGGTATTGGGTGATCGGCACTGACGTTAAAAAAGAATTTGCGCAGGCCACATTGGATGAAATTCAAAAAGAGATCGGACTTTTACAAACTGAACCTGTGCCCGCCGAAGAGCTTGAAATCGTTAAGAATTACCTCGCAGGAGAGTTTGCCGGTTCATTGAATACTCCTTTTGAAATTGCTGACCGCGTGCGACTTATGGTATTGGAAGGATTGGATACTGATTTTTATTCCAACTATATCCAACGATTGCGCGTCGTAACGGTGGAAGAAATTCAGGAAATAGCGCGGCAATATTGGCAATGGGAAGAATTACAGCGTGTTATTATTGGATAGATATCCTGAAATGTTAAATGAATAACTATTAACTCGTGCAAAAGCACTTTAAACGAATGAAGCAATTAGTAGTAGCGGTTTTTGCCGCATTGAGTTTTGTGTCTTGTCAGAAAATACTGGAAGATGAGGCGGAAAAAAATTATGAATTGAATGAAGCGGCCATCAAATCGTACATCAGTACTAAAAATCTTACGATGGAGAAAAGTGCTTCGGGGCTTTATTATAAGTTTACAGCAAACAATCCGACAGGTGTAAAAGCCAACCTTGGGGATCAGGTTACGATTCATTACACCCTTTTTACGCTCGATGGAGTCAAACTCGACAGCACGGAGCGCCTTACAAATAAGCCGTTTTCGTACATCTATGGGGTCAATTCGCTCATTCCGGGCATGGATGAGATCATGACAATTATGAAAACGGGCGAGCGTACATTATTGCTTATGAACCACTTTTTAGCCTTTGGCGCTCAGTCCGACGATCTGTTACCTGCTTATTCGGCGATTGGGGCTGATTTGGAATTGGTAAAAGTACGGAACGAATCTCAGCAGATCGATGATTATGTAGCAAGCAAAAAATTAACCGTTACTGAGTTGAGTTCTACAGGATTACGCATTGCTAAGACCACAACTTCTACCGATGCTCAAATAGCAGCCGGTGATGTGGTCAGGGTAAAATACACGGGTAAGTTGTTGAGTGATAAGCAATTTGATTCGGGCGAGATTCAGGTGCGTGTTGGAGGAGGAAATGTGATAAAAGGTTTTGAAGAAGGGCTCAGTAAATTACGTTACAACGAGAAAGCAACCCTGATTTTCCCCTCAACGCTTGGTTATGGCACTCAAGGCTCCGGAACAGTTATCCTGCCTTATTCACCACTCTTATTTGAAATCGAAGTGCTGAAGTAGATACACACTATTTTGTGTTCTATGTGATTTTTAATGATATATGTAGAGCCGCAATATATTGCGGCTCTACGTTTTTAAAACCTTTTTAAGGCCAATTCCGCTACCGTTTGCCCAATAGAGAGCGATGAAGTAGCCGCCGGTGAAGGGGCATTACATACATTAATGGCATTGGGGCGTTCGATAATACTGAAATCATCCAACAATCCACCACTGCGGTCGCAGGCTTGGGCGCGTACTCCTGCACCACCCGGAATGAGGTCAGATTCCTGAATTTCGGGAATCAATTCCTGCAACGCTTTGGTAAAAGCTGCTTTTGAAAAAGAACGATACATTTCCCCTAATCCCGTCCGCCAGTATTTTGCAGCTACTTTCTGAAATCCCGGCCACGTCAATGTCTTCCACAATTCTCGGGCGTGAATGTCCAATTTTTTATATCCTTCGCGTCGGAAAGCCAATACGGCATTGGGCCCGGCTTCCACGCCGCCACCGATCATGCGCGTAAAGTGAACTCCCAAAAAAGGAAAATTAGGATCAGGTACGGGGTAGATCAGGTTTTTGACCAAGTATTGTTTTTCGGGTTTGATTTCGAAATACTCGCCTCTGAACGGAATAATGCGGAGATCAATCGGTGTTTGCTGCGTAAACTGAGCCACTTTATCGGAATAAAGCCCGGCGCAGTTAATGACCAATTTGGTTTCGAAATAATTTTGAGCAGTAATGACCATTGAGAGATTGTCGCTTTGACGAATCTCAATGACGCGCTGGCCCATATTAATTTGGCCGCCTAATTTCTGGAATTTTTCGGCGTATTTTTCACAAACAACTTTATAATTGATAATGCCCGTTTGCGGGACAAAAAAGCCTTTGATTCCCTGCACATGCGGTTCGTATTCACGCAATCCTGCCGCATCCAACATCTTAAAACCTGTCAGGCCATTTTGCTTTCCGCGTTCATATAGGCCATCTAATATAGATACCTGCTCGGGGCGGGTAGCTACCACGATTTTGCCGCAAAGGTCGTAGGGAATGCCTTCTTTTTCGGCAAAATCAATCAGCATTTTATACCCTTTGATGCAATTTATAGCTTTCAGGCTGCCGGGTTTATAGTAGAGACCTGAGTGAATTACGCCGCTGTTGTGGCCGGTTTGGTGCATGGCCACTTCATGCTCTTTTTCAATGATCAGGACTTTTAAGTGAGGGCTTTGTTCTTTGATTTTTAAGGCGGTGGCAAGCCCTACGATCCCACCTCCTATGACTGTAATATCGTATATTTTCTTCAAGGTTGTTTTGCGTTTTATATGATGCAAAGTTAGGGTAAACTGCTTAATTTTGACACATGAAGAAAACCTTAATCGAGCTCTACGCTGCTTTTCTTGCCTTCAAAGAATATTTATTCCGGGAATGGATCATGCACATTCCTTTTTATGCAATCCGGCGATTTTTTATCAAACGAACCGTAAAACGGTTGGGCAAAGGCGGATTTGTGATGATGAAAGCAGAGTTTCGGGAGGGTAAAAATATTGAGATCGGAGATTACTGTTATATTAATAAATATACTCTTTTGGACGGGCGCGGCGGTAAACTTATTCTTGGTAATAACGTAGACATTGCCCAAGAGGTAAATATCTGGACGCTTTCGCACGATCCTCACGATGACCTGCACCGAGTGTGGGGTAAAGATGTTATCATCGAAGATCACGTATGGATAGCCTCCCGCGTCACCATTATGCCGGGCGTTCGCATCGGACGCGGAGCTGTCGTTGCGGCAGGAAGTATTGTAACCAAAGATGTATCCTCTATGGCCATTGTGGCGGGAAGCCCCGCCAAAGTTATAGGCCAACGAAAAAGCGCATTAAAATACCAACTGGAATGGCAACCTTGGTTTAAGTAACAGGCAATTAGTCAATCACCCGAAACAACCGTTTCCAACGGATTTTATTGAAAATAGACTTGGGATTAGGGTCAATGGACATCCACGTAAAGAGCGCTTTGCCAACCACGTGGTCGGCAGGAACAAATCCCCAAAAGCGCGAATCGGCAGATTCGTAGCGATTGTCGCCCATCATAAAATAATAATCCTGTTTGAAGGTGTAGCTTGTCAGGAGTTTGCCGTCGATGCTTATTTTTCCGTTTTCTACCTTTACTTTTTCAGGGTCATTGTGGTCAAAGAATTTGATGGCGTTGGCGTATTTAGCCACGTTGGATGAGTCCAATTGAATCGTCCACCCTTTCTTTGGTACTTGAAGAGGGCCCCAAAATTCCTGATTTTGTTGAATGGCTGCGGGAAAAATACCCGGTTCGGCTATTTTGGAATCATAGCGACTTGTGTGCGTAATACTGCGTACGAACGAATGCTTTTTTAAATTTTCTACAATTTGCGGAGTCGTACGAATTTGATAAAGGTAAGTATTGGGCTTCGCCGAGTCAGCAGGATAATTGCTGTAATCCTGAATGTCTTCATTTTCAAAAAAACGGTCGTCCAATACATCTCCCGATTCCAAGCGATAATAAAAAACGGCCGTCGGAGGAACGGCTGCCGGTTGGCCATTTATGTAAACCACGGCCTTTTTAACTTCGATCACATCACCGCTGACTCCAATACAACGCTTGATAAAGTTGTTACGCAAATCGACCGGAAAGTGTTTATAACCACCGTCGCCGCGTGCTACATCTTCAAACGGTTCGTCGGGGTCGCCCGGATAGTTAAATACCACTACGTCATTGCGTTTTACATCCGTAAAGCCCGGCAAGCGGTACATGGGAAGTTGAATCAACGTTGAAAAAGAAGGAATACTTGTGCCCCAAATAGTTTGATGCGTCAGCGGAACC
This sequence comes from Runella sp., assembly GCF_965279615.1. Taxonomy (NCBI): domain Bacteria; kingdom Pseudomonadati; phylum Bacteroidota; class Cytophagia; order Cytophagales; family Spirosomataceae; genus Runella; species Runella sp. The sequence continues at coordinate 5,592,640 of NZ_OZ257252.1, forward strand.
TGCAAGGGTGTGACGGGCGTGCGAGCGCCGTAGTGGAGATTACTCACAAAGATAAAATCGCCGATCAAAATCGTTTTTTCCATCGAAGAAGACGGAATGACGTAGGGTGTAAAAAGCAGCCAACGAATAAACGTTGCCGCCACCACGGCAAAAACAATGGAGTCGATCCATTCTCTAAAGGCTGATTTTTTAGGCTTTTTCGATTTGCTTTCCGCTACTTTAACTTCCATCGTGACGCTGTGTTGTATGATTCTGATACTTTTAATTTGTAGGGGCAGGTGCAAGCGGGCAGACGCAAGGCCTGCCCCTACATTTTTTTATCCTTTATAGAAAATCCATTTTGATAACTCTTTGTAATTCACCTTTTTGCCGTACATCAGAATACCGATTCGATAAATACGTGCCGCCAGCCAAGTGGTGCCCATAAACCCAAGAACCAGCAATACCATCGACAGGGCAATTTCCCAAATAGGTACACCAAAGGGAATACGCGCCATCATAACCACAGGTGAGGTGAAAGGTATCATTGATGTCCAGAAAGCCAGTGAGCCGTCGGGTTGCTGAATGGCCAATTGGGCAAAGAAGATGGCTGAAATAATGGGCAACATGACCGGAAACGTAAATTGTCCTGCCTCCTGTTGGTTTTCTACCGAAGCTCCAATGGCTGCATAAAGTGAGCTGTATAATAAATAACCGCCCAAAAAGTAAAATACAAAACAAATCAGGATCTGCGTTATCGGAAGCGATTGGGCCGATTTTCCAAAGGCATTAATGGTTTGAAGCGTACTGTTTTGCGACTTTTCGATCTCTTTTTTTACTTCAGGGTCAGCGTTTTGAGTCTGTTTATTGAGTACTTCCTGCGTAGCGGTAAAACGATTGAAGCCAAAAAGCGTTTGCGTAGCAGTAGTGACACCGAAAGTAAGAATAGCCCACAACACAAACTGGGTTAAACCTACCGCCGCTACCCCCAATATCTTGCCCAACATCAAATGAAAAGGCTTGACCGAAGAGATAATGACCTCAATGATACGGTTAGATTTTTCTTCCATCACGCCCTGCATCACACCGGCACCGTAAATGAGAATGAAAATATACAGCAAAAACGCCGCCGCGTAGCCGGCTACATAAGCAGCCATGGTACTGCTTGATTGTGAGCGCCCTTGGTCATCAAGACTGTATGTTTGGGCATCCACATCCTGATTGGCATCTTCAATGACCTGCTGAGTGATACCCGCATTGGAGAGTTTAATGTTGCGAAGTTCCCGTTGGACAATGCGTTCAATACGACTCTGAAGCATCGGGCCGATGTTCTTTTCGGCATATATCTGCAATCCCTGCGGATTGGTCATGATGTTGGAAGGAATAAAAACCAATAGCTGATTCTCTTTTCCTTTCAATTTCTTTTGGGCCGTGGCAACGGGCTCATCTTTAAATTCAAACGTCGTATTTTCGTCGTTTTTGAATTTTGTTTTAAACAAACCGCTTTGGTCAATAACCTGAATGGTCTTACGGTCGTTTTTGAACGAGCCGACTGCCACCCAAACGATGATCCCATAAAAAGCAGCGATCAAAAGAGGTGTCAGAAAGGTCATTACGATGAATGACTTTTTGCGCACTCTAACCAAGTATTCGCGTTTAAGGACAAGGAATATATTTCTCATAGCAGCAAAAGCCCCGGCCCCAAAGGGAAGTTAAATAGCATTATCCATGTTTTTGGGGCATTACAAACATGAATAAGTGTTTAAGGCAAAAAAACGTATCTTTTTATGACAAACCGATTATTTCTTCGGGTATTTCACCACCGACAGCTTTGATAAAAATATCGTTAAAAGACGGAATATTTTCGTGAAATGAAACCAACTCGACCTGACTGATGAGGTTACCTACCAAGGCATTGACGGACGCATCGCCTACCAACCGAATGTTTGCTCGGTTGACGTGTTCTTCGTCCGTTTTTTGGGAAATGATTTCAAAATCAGCCGGCAGCGATTCCAGCGTTCCGTGATAATTGACAGAATAGCTGTGTTCTTTGAATTGGTTTTTTACTTCTGTTTTACTTCCTTTCAGGATTACTTTTGATTTATGGATCAAAGCAATATGATCACAAAGTTCTTCGACCGATTCCATGCGGTGAGTGGAAAAAATAATGGTCGTTCCTTTTTCGCGGAGTTCGAGAATTTCATCTTTTATCAAATTGGCATTGATCGGGTCAAATCCTGAAAACGGCTCATCCAAAATGATCAGTTTTGGCTCGTGCATGACGGTAGCCACAAACTGGATTTTTTGCTGCATTCCTTTCGAAAGATCTTCGATGCTTTTGGTCCACCAGGTTTTGATGTCGAATTTCTTGAACCATATTTTCAGTTTTTCCATTGCTTCGCGCTCTGACAGCCCTTTTAGTTGGGCCAGATAAAGCAACTGCTCACCTACTTTCATCTTTTTGTATAAGCCGCGTTCTTCGGGCAAATACCCAATGTGCTGAATGTGTTCGGGGCGAAGGCGCTCACCGTCGAGCAATACGTAGCCTTCGTCGGGGGCGGTAATTTGAGTAATAATCCTGATCAGTGATGTTTTTCCGGCGCCGTTGGGGCCAAGTAAACCAAAAATACTGCCTTTGGGAACATTGAGGCTTACGCCGTCAAGGGCGCGATGTGTAGCGTATTGTTTTACTACATCATGAACTTCAAGAATATTAGACATATAGTTACAAGTTAAGAAGAAAGGGCTCAACAAAAGTAAGAAGACTAATGAACCCTCAGCTTAAAAGAGTTGGAAAATTAAGGGCATGTGCCAACCACTATCAAGCAATTGCGGATAGTTGGGGGATTTGGAAGGATAAACGGTAAAAAACTAGGCTACTGTTTTTTTACGCTGAATGAGGGCTTTCAGAAAACCGTTTGAGGGAGTGACTACTTTGATGGTGTGAGGAGTATCGAAGGGAATATCTACGTAATCGCCGGGTTGCAGACTTATAGCCTTGTTGCCAAGCTTACATTCGCACGCACCTTCCAAAATGAGAAAACTTTCCTGAAAATCATCTCTGTGGTGGGCGTCTTCAACCAAGTCGGATTTCAACCATGCTAAGCAAAGCTGCACCTCTTTTGATTTTCGCAGAAAATGCACTTTTAGTCCGTTGTATTCAATGGTAGGTTCAATGCCGGTCAGTGCGGCATTCCATTTTGCAGCGTCACTATAACGATGAATAAAAGGTGGATTCTCAAGTTTGATTTCTTCCTCTGATTGCAGATCCCGAAGTACACCGATAATTTTTCCTTTGAGGTCGTCATTGAGAGAAGTTTCGGCATAATTTGCCAAGGCTTCTTCTGTTTTTACTATTTCACGTTGGATTTCGGGAAAAAGCAGAGCCATTTTTGTTACTTCTTTGGCCTGCTCCTCAGAGAGCAACCCTAAACAAAATTCTTCTATAATCCCTGACTCAATATATGCCTGTATTTTCATTTTAATAATAGTGTTGCCCTAAACGGGACTTCAACTGCTTTAAAGCCGTGCGTGTTCGGGTTTTGACCGTTCCCAGCGGCAAATTCAATTTTTGAGAAACTTCTTGCTGCGTATACCCCAGATAGTAAATCAAATCAATCACTTGCCTGAGTTTAGGATCCAATAATTGGACAATCTCACTCACGCCAATATAATTAATGTGGGTAAGTTCAATTTTGATGTTATCTGTATATACAGGGTTTTCGATGTGTTGGATCTCTACCTGCGCCAATAAATGTGCAGAGCGTATAAAATTAAGGGCGGTATTGCGGGCAATATTGAGCAGCCATGTAAATAATCGGCCTTTTGCAGCATCGTATTGGTGATAATTTTTCCATATTTTTACAAATGAATCCTGTAGTAAATTTTCGGACTCTTTTTCATCTTTGACTATTTTTAGAATGATTCCCAGAAGCGCCGGAGAATAATGGTCATATAGCAGGGCAAACGTTCGCTCATCGCGAGCGTGCAGTCCCCTGATAAGATCTTCTTCTGAAATAGGTAATCGTGATTTCAAAATGTAAAGTAAGCGTTGAATAGTATGTAAATATTCAAAAAAGATATTGTTTTTCAATAATGTAATTAATGGTAAGTACCTATTCAAAATTAGTTTAAATTATTGGCGGGTTGTTTGACCCCATCCGGGGTCACATGTTTGTAGATAATAGCTGATTTCTACAAACATCTGACCCCGGATGGGGTCAAACAAAATAATGCAAACTAATTCTTATGGCTTACTTAAAGGTAATAAAGCGAGATTCCGCAGTATGTGTTAGATGACCCTTTTGAAATCCATTTTTCAGTAATAAGTGTAAATATTCCTGATATTAATCATTTCAAGTATCTATTCTCCATTTTTAAACCTTCAACTACATGAAAAAAGCTCTAAAAATTTTCGGCATTGTACTGGTCGGCGGTATTTTAATTGTACTGGCCTATGTAAAATTTGCCCTGCCAAATGTGGGCGATGCGCCTGAATTAAAAATCGAAGCCACTCCTGAACGCGTAAAACGCGGAGAATACCTTGCTAATCACGTAACGGTCTGTATGGATTGCCACAGTACGCGTGATTACAGTTTATTTTCGGCTCCGTTGGTTCCCGGTACTCTTGGAAAAGGCGGTGAATTGTTTAACCAACAAATGGGTTTTCCCGGAAGTTTTACGTCTAAAAATATTACTCCCGCCGGCATTGGCGATTGGACCGATGGTGAAATCTATCGCGCCATTACAACAGGCGTTAGCCGCGACGGCCATGCTTTTTTTCCGGTCATGCCTTATCCCTATTATGGAAGCATGGATGACGAAGACGCTAAAAGCATTGTGGCCTATTTGCGAACACTGAAACCCATCGAACATAAGCCTGCGGAGTCAGTAGCTGATTTTCCGTTTAACTTTATTTTAAATACGATTCCCAAAAAAGCAGTTGGCGGCAAACGCCCTGCCGATTCAGATGTATTGGCCTCGGGTAAGTATTTAGTGACCATGGCGGCCTGTGTGGAATGCCATACACAAGTTGAACAAGGGCAAATCATTCCCGAGAAGATGTTTGCCGGCGGGCGCGAATTCAATATGCCCTCGGGAGTATTGATCACACCCAACATTACTCCCGATAAAGAGACCGGTATTGGAAACTGGACAAAAGAGGCATTTATAGCACGATTTAGGTCTTATGCAGACAGTACATATAAACCGCATAAAGTTGGCCCCGGCGAATTTCAAACCATTATGCCCTGGACCATGTACGGCGGTATGAGTGAGCAGGATCTGGGGGCTGTTTACACGTATCTTATGACGGTGAAACCGGTGAAAAATTTGGTACCTGAGAAATTTAAGGCTACAGCTTCCAAAACCCTAACAATGCGTTAGAAGAAAGGAGAATACGACAATAACAATGGCCAATTGTTTGTTTTGTAGTACTTTGCATCTATATCACCAAAAAAAACAAACTATGGCCATTGTTACACGAGTACTTGCTTCCCTGTTTCTGTTGTCCGGAATACTATCCTGCGACCCAAGCGCCAAAGATGAAAAGGGCGATGGAACAACTTCAAAGGCTGTATTTGTCTATGATCTGACGCAACCCGCAGAAACGTACATCTTGCCCAAAGAACTGAAAGAAATTTCGGGTGTGGCGTATTTCGGGGAAAATCAACTTATCTGTGTGCAGGACGAGAAAGGAGAGGTATTTGTGTATGACGTGTCGCAACAAAAAATTACGCAACAGCATCGCTTTGGGCCGGATGATGACTATGAAGGTATTGAAAAAATAGACGATGAGATCTATGTCCTACGCAGCGATGGAACGCTCTTTAATTTTAAGCTTGGCAACAAAGAAACGCGTGAAATAGCAACCACCCTGCCGGGAAAAAACGATGTGGAAGGCCTAACGTATGATTTTGCCACCAAACGCCTTTGGTTGGCGGTGAAAGAAGCTTCCAAAAAAGCGGCAAAAGACAACGATAAGGTTATTTTCTCATTCGATCTAAAAAGCAGAAGAGTGTTTACTGAGCGCGAATTGAAAGAAAAACAATTCCAACAGGTAGGATTTAAAGGCAAAGATTGGCAGGATTTCAAACCTTCAGATATTGCCTCGCATCCTCAAACGGGCGAATTGTTTTTACTCAGCTCGGCAGGCCATCGTCTGGTTATATTTTCTCCGCAGGGAGTAGCGATTAAAAACATTGCACTTGACCCAAAACAATTCCGACAACCTGAAGGGATCTGTTTTACTCCCGATGGCACATTGTACATTTCCAGTGAGGGCGATGGAAAAGAAGGATATATCCTGAAATTCAACCCTCTAAGTGAAAAGACACTTTAAATGAAATGAATGTGAAATGGAACCGATCAATATCCTCATCGTTGATGACCATCCGATGGTCATTGAGGGTGTAAAAGCATTGTTGCAACATGTGGAGTATATTCACATTGAAGGCACTGTAAATGATGCGTTTTCAGCCGTTGATTTCCTTAAAAAAAACAAGGTTGAGGTAGTATTAATGGACATTAACCTGCCCGATCTGAGCGGAATTGATCTTTGCAGAAAATTAAAGGAAGACTACCCGAAACTCAAAATTTTGGCCATGAGCACGTTCAAAGAACGAAGCTACATTACACGAATGATCGAGCAGGGGGCCTCAGGATATGTACTCAAAAATGTACCGAAAGATGAGCTTGTTGAGGCCATTACGCAGGCGTACGCCGGACGAATGTACCTGAGCATGGAAGTGTCTCAGGTATTGGTATCAAGTCAGCCGCAAAAGCCTCTCCCGTTGCTTACATCGCGGGAAAAAGAAGTGCTGGGGTGCATTGCCGAAGGACTTACCAATAATGAAATTGCCGAAAAATTATTTATCAGCCCACTGACGGTGGATAGTCACCGTAAAAATTTGCTGGCTAAATTTCAGGTTAAAAATACCGCCGTACTTATCAAATTTGCGGTTGAGAATCAATTGATTTAAGTTGTTTATAGTTTAAATTCAATATTGACAGCAGTTCCTTTTCCCTGTGCTGATGTGATCTCCAGCGTGCCGTTAAGATAGTTGACGCGCGACTGAATATTGAGCCAGCCCACGCCTTTTTCCTGCGCCAATCGGCCGGTGTTCATTCCTTTTCCATTGTCTTCAACCGTCAGATGAAAACGGTCTCCGTCGCGAATGAGCTGCACGATGGTTTGCGTGGCATCAGCATGTTTTTGAACATTGTTAAGCAATTCCTGTACAATCCGGAAAACGATGATCTCGGTGTTTTGAGGTAAACGTTCTTCCAGTCCAAATGTTTGGTAGTCAATGGCTTGTTTGGCAGATTGGTTGAGGTAGTCGATGTAATCCTGCATGGCGTCCTTCAAGCCGAAACGCACGAGGGCTTCGGGCATCATATTGCGCGCCACGCGCCGCAGTTCCTGAATCGACGTTTCGAGGTTGTCGATCACCCGCCCGAACGCGTACGCTGACTCTTCGGGCATGATTTGGTCTCCTTTCATAGCTGTAAGTGATGATTTAATTCCGGACAACATCCCGCCGAGTCCATCGTGCAGATCGCGCGCCAAACGGCTCCGCTCTTCTTCCTGACCGCGCAGCATTCCATCCACGGCCGATAGTTGTTTCTCCTGTTCAAGTTGTTTGATCTTTTGTTCATTCAATAGGTTTTCCTGAGCGGCCAAACGCTGTTTTTGGCCTACATATCGGTAATAAAAAAAGGCTGCGATGCCTGCCATACCCAAGAGCGCCAGCAACCCATAAATAAGTAAGTTCTTTTGCCGTAACGAAAGTTGCTGTATTTGTTGCTGCTGTTGTAACGCCTTGATCTGCTGTGTTTTTTTTTCGGTTTGATACTTGGTTTCGAATTCCTGCACCGCGCGGAGCACCGTTTCATTGGTAATACCCGTGCGGAGTTCATACCATTTTTTGCGCCAGTTCGCCCCTTCTTTAAGATTGCCCCGACCGACTTCGATGTCGGACAGTATCAGGTACAGGTTTGTCAGGTATTCCCGGTATTGATTTTTTTCGGCAATTTCTTTGGCTTTTTGAGCAACAGCATACGCTTCTTTCCATTCTTTTTTCCAATAATGCTCCTGAGCGATGCCGTGATAATTCCACATTCTGATTTCATCATCCTGATTGGCATCTGCGATGGCAAGCGATTTGGCATAGTAGTCCAGTGCTTTGTCGGGGTTGCCTTCTTCGCTGAAAATGCCTCCCAGATTGGATAAAGCAGCGGCTGTCAGGTGCGGATCTTCAGTGCGTTGGGCAATCCCTAAGCATTTTTCAAAATAAAAACGACTCTTTTTGGGTTGTTTTAATTCACCGTAGGCATTGGCTACGTGCTGATAAATATAGGCAAGGGCGTTTTCAGAGCCTGTCTTTTCGGCTCGCGCAATGCATTCCAATCCTTTCTCCAATCCTTTTTGAAATTCACGCAGGTCAACGTACAGTTTGACAATATTACCCTCAATGGTAATCGGAAAACTCGGCGGTACGTCGGCCTGATTTACTTCATCAAGGGCTTTGAGATAGTATGTCAACGCCTGTCGTTGTTCGCCTTTATAATTGTGAACGTTGGCAATATAATTATAAAGCACTCCCAATGTTTTATGCGCTTTGATCGGTTGGGCAATACTGATCGCTTTCTCACAATTCTCCAGTACTTTTTGATAATTACCTTCGATAAACAGGTACAGATTTTCATTGGTTAATGCGTTGGCAATGCCCAATGGATAATTGATCTTACGACTCAGGTCCAACGCTTTTTGAATCCACGGTCGGGATTCGGCGGCCGTATGGTACAGCTTACCGATATCCAGTAATACCTGCACTTTAGCAGTATCATAGGGGGTTTTATTGAAGACCTTCAGCAGACTGTCTTGCTTGGGGTGAATTTGGGCACAACATTCCTGCATTCGGAACTGAAAAATGAAAAGCAGTAAAAGAGAAGAAGTGCGCATAGAGGTGGTCAATTTTTCTACCAAGTTCTATACTTTTTTTGATTCCGTCCAAACCCTTTCCTAAAAATCCCCTTTTTCGGGGATATAAAAAACCTGTTTTCAGGTGATTGATTTACAGGGAGTTAAAGTGCGAACTTTGCAATGTCAAACAAAACAAATACAAACTCCAATTGTAAATCAAATGAAAACGAATGAAGAAAAAGTAAAAGCCCTTTATGAGGCTTTCGGGCAAGGCAATGTGCCGTTTATTCTCGAAAATGTCGATACGGATTTTACCTGGACCGACCCAAGCGATGCTGCCATAGTACCACACGGCGGCGAGTACAAAGGGCGTGAAGAATTCGGGCATTTTTTTCAAAAATTAAGTACAGATTCCGATACAGTTCAGTGGGAAGTTGACAACTATACTTCCAATGAAAGCGATGTAATTGCTACGGGCACACACGGTATCCGAGTCAAAGAAACGGGCAAAACGGCCGTTACGGATTGGGTCATGATCTGGTCATTTGAAAACGGCAAACCGATCAAAGGCAGAAGCTATTATGATACCGCAACAGTAGCGAGCGCATTTAAATAGTTCTTTTAATCCAAAGCAATAGATATAACTATTTAACGCAATAAAATCATAATCAAACAGTAACAATCTTTTTTAACCTTTAACAATTCAATGAAAAATATTCTTTTAGTTGCTCTGTTGGCGGGATTGCCGGCGAGCCAAATCATTGCTCAGGATGTGGAAATGAACCGGAAACATATCCGCGAAGTGTTTACTGCTCTGGAGAAGAAAGATTACGCAAAATTTGCCTCAAACCTCAGTGAAAATGCGATAGATTATGCCGCCGGTCCTGAGCCGGCTCGTGGCCGCGAGGCATGTGTAGCAGCCGTAAAATCAATTTTTGACGCACTTTCAGACGTACATATCACCATTGATGACATTGGCGTTTCGGGTAATAAATACTACGTCAAAAATACGCTGAAGGCCAAGCATACCGGCAATTTGTTTGGGATGATTCCGCCCACGGGCAAACCCATTGCCTGGAGCGACGTAGATATTCTGGAATTGGACAAAGACGGCAAGTGTGTTGCGCATTGGGCCAATAATCCCAACGCATTATTTGAACAGATCGGCTACCTGGCATTTGCAAATCCCAATACCTCACTTGTGATGCAGGGATACGCTAAATTTGGGAAAGGTGATTTTGGGGGCATTGCCGACGCCTGCACTGACGATGTTGTATGGGACGTAACGGATAATCCGGATGCCAAAACCGCCCGGGTGTACAATGGCAAAAAAGAGTTGGGTATGTTCTTTAAAAACTTATCGACCGCCCTGCAAATCACTAAATTTGAGCCTGTTCGCTTTTTTGCCGATGGCGATGATGTCATTGCCTTTATCAATACCGAATATAAAATGACGGGCAACCCTAAACTTTACCGAACTACCTTAGTGCATCACTTTGTGCTGAAAAACGGCAAGATCGCCTCCTTCAAAGAGATCGTAGATAAGCTTCAGGAAATAGCCGTTGCCACTAAATAATGTATACTGAAAACGGGATGAAAAGCCATGAAAACAGTTCCCGTTTTTGGCTCATTTACAATGCCTTGGTAATGCTTATTTTTTAACTGCAAACTTATTCGAATCATGAAGCCTACACAACTTGCCCCTGATCTGTCTGAATATCCTAATTTGGTAGTAATTTATCTGGGAATGACCCACAACTCTTTCAAAGGATTGCGAACCATTATGAAACTGGGCCCGCAAATTGACAAGGCCGTGTCCGCAAAACCGGAAGGACTGTTACATCACGAGAACCTTTACTTTGGATTTATGCCTTTGCACGTTGCAATGCGTCAATACTGGAAAGACTTTGAATCCATGGAGCGTTGGACGCGTGCGTTGCCGCATCAACAATGGTGGAAAGATTTCCTGAAAGACCCACAGGGTACTCGGTTTTGGCATGAAGCCTATTGCATGAAAGGTGGAATGGAAGGCGTGTATCTTGATATTGACAACGTAGGCTTCCTGCAATTTGCTCCTAAAGTCGAGAAAAAGGGACGTATGTTTTCGTCGCGCGACCGACTTGATCTGAAAACCAACACTCCGATGCCCGCCCCGATCTATACGGAAAAGGATTTAGAGAACATGTAACATTTTCCGTTAATTCTGAAAAGCTGATTGCGTTTTTGGCAAGCTATTGAATTTCAGGCTATAAGGATTTAAATTTCCTATTCTCAGAAATCAATGAAAATTACCGACAATCTGACATTTTCCAAATCTCGGCTGCTTGAAAAAGCAGATACCGATGCCTTTGCATGGATATATCAACATTTACCGGACAGTTATCAACAACAATTTGGCTTTGCGATGGAAAACTTGGGTACTATCCGCATTTTGTTATGCCAAAAAATTCCATTTCGGCATTTCACCACCCCACAAGGACTGGGCATTGTAGAGCCGATGACACCTCAGCAATTGGAGGATGTTCTGCAAGTGTTTGAACAAAAGGGGATTAACGCTTTTTATATTCACACGACACCTTTCTGTGAACCTGTTGATTTCATAGAACAACTTGTGCAAAAAGGGATGCGTCGACTGAGCAGTTGGGAGCGTATTTGGCGGAGCAATCAGCCGATCTCAGAACCGGTACCGCTGCCGGAAGAAACAACGGTGGAAGAGATAAGCCCTGAAATGGCCAATGAGTGGGCTGATTTTGTGGATGCGGTTTATCGCATGAATACAAAACCGTGGTTGCTCAATCTGATAGGCAGAGCCGGTTTTCATGCGTACGTTTTTCGAAAGAACGGTAAAATTGCTGCCACTCGCACGATGATCATTCAGCACGGAAATGCCTGGTTGGGAATGGATGCGCCTGTTCCGGGAGTAATGGCTCCTACGTTTGAAGAAGATTTTTTTATTTCTCAACAACTAGTGCATGATGGATTGCGCCGGGGAGTAAAACTTTTCTCGACCGATATTGAAAAACCTTCGCTGTTGCGTGATACTCCCGCGTATGAGTATTGGGCAAATTTAGGATTTGAGATTGCGTATTTGAGAGATAATTATGGATTCTAAAAGAGCAATGATGTTAAAATCAAGCAATTATCATTTTATAACGGAATGGCACATTCAGGCCACGCCTGAAGAAATTTATCGTATACTGGAAGACGTAGATTCGTTGGCAAAATGGTGGCCTTCGGTCTATTTAGACGTTAAAGTACTCGAAAGAGGGCAAAAAGGAGGTGTGGGGAAGGTCGTTGAACTCTATACCAAAGGTTGGCTGCCCTATACATTACGTTGGAAATTTCGGGTAATGAATACCATTTTCCCTAAAGGCTTCGCGCTTGAAGCATTCGGCGATCTTGCAGGAAAAGGAATTTGGACGTTTATTCCTGAGCGTTCAGGGACGAAGGTGATATACGACTGGCAAATTGAAGTCGAAAAACCGTTGCTGAAAAAACTGTCTTTCTTACTGAAACCCCTCTTTTCGATGAACCATGGATGGGCGATGAAAAAAGGATTGGAGAGTTTAGAATTAGAGTTGCGTCGAAGAAAAGGAGAAGCAAATGTACCGCTTCCGCCCAAGCCAACCTTTCCCCATTCTTTTACCAATAATCGTATTTTGTAATTAAACCCTTGACAAACAATGATTGCTATTTTCAAAACCTACGTTGATCCTACTTTCAAAGAAAACTTTCGCAGATTGTATTTGGATGAAAACATCCCTAAAAATGGAATGGAGCGTACAGCCTCAAGAGTATGTTAGTGGTGAAAATCAGGGCAATGATTGGTCAAATGCCTGATACCAAACATTTGACCAACCGAATATAGTTTACAACTTTTTCTCAAAAAATGCCGCGATGGCTTTGTTGACCTTTACCTGATTGGCGTGCATCATAAAATGGTGCGTATCATCCACAATCACCATGGTTTCCATTGGTATTCCCGCTTCTTCCACCCGGCGCACCAAATCGGTGCTTTGACTGAAGCGCACATTGCGGTCATCATCGCCGTGAATAAACAGCACCGGAGATTTCCAAGTGTTCACATACGCAATCGGGGAGGATTTCCAGGCTACGTCCATTGCCTGGACTGCATCGGGAGCACGCTCGTATTGGTCCGGCATCAGGATATTTCTGGTGCGCTCAATGGTACGGTCATGGACGCCGTGTATGTCTACCCCTACGGCAAATAATTTGGAGTCACGCCCTAACGCCAGTGCCGTCAAAAATCCACCGTAAGATCCGCCGTATATGCCGATGCGTTTAGGGTCGATTTGGGATTGTTTAGCGAGCCATTCACCGGCCGCTTTGATGTCAATGTACTCAGCTGCCCCATTTGAGCCGCCGTTTTTAGGATTATGAAATTCATAGCCGTAGCCAATGCCCAAACGATAATTGACCGATAATACTACATAACCACGGCTTGCTAAATATTGATTCATGGCATAAGCATTGGAATAATAATCGCCGTAATTCCAGCCCAATAACATCTGCCGTGGCGGTCCGCCGTGTACATAAACAATGGCAGGTTTTTTGGCCGGGCCGCCCGCTTTTTCAAAAAGCTGACAATGGATCGTTATTCCGTCAGGTGATTTAACTACGACCTGTTTGGGGGTTACTAATTCTGCACTTGGATAAGCCGCCGGTAAACGATCAGCAGCGAGGGTTTTTATTTCTCCGCCATTTGCCGGCATGACGCACGGAAGCGGCGGACGTTGGGCGGTGGCACCTACAAAGGCCAAGGTTTGCCCGTCGCCTGTAAGAATCGGGAACCATTCCAGTCCTGCTCCGGGAGTCATGATCTGCATATCTGCTTTGTCTACGGAAACTTTTACCACGTGGCGGCGATCAATGTCCAACGGCGTAGAACCTGCATTGGCTGCAAAAACCAATGATTTGCCATCGGCGCTGAGTTGGATATGTTCGCACATAAAATTGCCCGGCGTAAGCAATACCGGCGCACCTCCCTGTTCCGCCAATGAATACAAATGCGGCCATCCGTCTTGGTAAGACAGAAATACAATGCGATTGGCTGCCCAATGCAGGTTGGTGCCGCCGTGTGTATTGGGCACCGAACCGTTTAAGGTTTTGGGAGCGGTCCAAATCTTTTTAGCCTCTCCCGTACTTACGTCGGCGGCCATGATCGACCACGGAGTATGTTTTCGGGCAAGAATAGAATCCGCTTTTCCACCCAAACCATTGGCGCGAATGAAGACCAGCTTTTTGCCGTCAGGCGACCATCTTGGTGAACTGTCGCGCTTGTATTGCGGGTCTATCCAACTGACGGGTGTTTTTGCGTCGGTATAAACGCCGATAAAACTATGATCAACACGATTGGACTGAAACGCCAGTTTGCTTCCATCAGGCGACCAAACAGGCGAGCCATTGGTGCCACGCGCTGAAAAGAGCATTGTTGCCGTTGCCGAACCGTCAATAGGTACTGTATAGATTTGCCCTCCTTTTGTAAAAGCTACTTTATCACTTTTGGGTGAAATGACAGGAGCTTCACCTTCGCCTAACAATTTGGGTTCACCGCCCGCAAAAGGCATTGCCCACATCTGCACTTTGGGCGGCGTAGGGCTAAACGTTGGATTGACGGGCAACTCATCGCCCCAGTTGGAGCCGTGATCGCCACCTCTTACGTAAATGACCCACTTCCCATCACTTGAAAGGGCTACGCTGCTTAGTTCCTGACCGTCGTCCTGCGTATAATTGGTTAAACGACGGGCTTTAAAATCAGGCCCTTCGGCTACGTAAATATTGCGTTGGCCCTGCTCATTGAACGCCCATGCAATGCGCGAACCGGTTGCGGCAGCGGTTAATTCATTGGGGAAAGGATACGATTTGATGGCATCCATATTGAGCGCTGTTTGCGCTCGGGAAGTTGTAACGATGACCCAAAGTAAGAACACGGAGAGTTGTAGAGCAGATTTCATATAGTTTAGGGTTGATGAAACCCAAACTTACTAAAAATCATCCAACGGAAGTCGTATTCTATCAATAGTCTGTTTCGTTTTTCCCGACGTATGAATGGAAGGAATCTTCAAAAAACAAACTATTTCAAAAATTAGCCGTATTTTTCGGCTTTACTTTTACCGCACAAATGAAAACATTCCAAGTTATATCTCCTGTCGATGGCTCCGTATATGTTGAGCGTGAATACTCCACTGCCAATCAAATTGAAACCCTTTTAGCCAAAGCAAAAACAGCTCAAAAAAGCTGGAAGAACGTTCCGTTACGCGAACGGATTGCTATCTGCGAAAGAGCCGTAGATTATTTTTTACTTCACGCCGATGCCATTGGCCAAGAACTCACTTGGCAAATGGGACGCCCGATCGGGTATACGCCCAACGAGATTCGTCGTGGTTTTCAGGAGCGTGCCCGCTACATGATGGAAACTGCGGTAGATGCGCTGTCAGATGTATCTGTTTCGGAAAAAGAAGGTTTTCAGCGTTTTATTCGTCGTGAAGCACTTGGAACGGTGTTTGTAGTGGCACCGTGGAATTATCCTTATTTAACTTCCGTCAATGCCGTTATTCCCGCTTTATTGGCGGGCAATACCGTCATTCTGAAACACGCCCAACAAACTCCGCTTTGTGCAGAACGCTACGCTGAAGCCTTTAAAGCGGCCGGTTTGCCCGAAGGTGTTTTTCAATATTTGCATACCACTCACGATTACGTAGCACGTATCATTGCCGATCCGCGCGTTGATTTTGTGGCTTTTACGGGTTCGGTTTCAGGCGGTCATGCGGTACAGCGAGCAGCTTCTGAGCGCTTTATTGCTACGGGACTCGAACTGGGCGGAAAAGATCCTGCCTATGTGCGGGCTGATGCACCTTTGGCTTTCTCTGTTGAAAACTTAGTGGATGGTGCGCTCTTCAATTCGGGACAATCCTGCTGTGGTATTGAGCGTATTTATGTGCACGAAAAAGTGTACGACGAATTTGTAGAAGGAGCAGTAACGCTTGTTAATCAATATGTGCTGGGAAACCCGTTGGAAGCGGGCGTTCATCTTGGGCCAATGGTGCGTACCTCGGCCGCAGAATTTGTACGCGGGCAGATACAGGAAGCCGTGAGTCAAGGTGCTAAAGCATTGATTGATCCGTCATTATTCACTAAAAACCAAGCCGGGACACCGTATTTAGCACCACAATTATTGGTAAATGTCGATCATTCCATGCGGATCATGAACGAAGAAACGTTTGGCCCGGCCGTCGGAATTATGAAAGTGAGCAGCGATGAAGAAGCCATTCAATTGATGAACGACAGCGATTATGGTCTTACGGCTTCGGTGTGGACGAGTGATGCCGATGCAGCATTGCACATTGGCAACCAAATCGAAACCGGAACGTGGTTCATGAACCGTTGCGATTACCTCGATCCCGAACTTGCCTGGACAGGTGTAAAAGATTCAGGACGCGGTTGTACGTTGTCAGCATTGGGCTATGAAGCTTTGACCAGACCTAAATCGTTTCATTTGAGAGTGGAAGGGTTTTAAGGTTGAAAATGAGATAAAGTTTTTCAATCGTATACGGATAAAATGATTTGGAACACAGTAGGAATGTGTGACCCCATTCGGGGTCAGACGTTTGTAGATAGATCGGTCGACTTCTACAAACATTTGACCCCGGATGGGGTCACACAGCACATGAATAGTTAAACTAATTTCGAAGAAATGCTTACTATTGAATACGCTGATAAATAAATGAAAATTGTACTGAAATATGAATCATATTTTGAGGACTGAGAAAGAGTATAGTAATGCTCTGCGTCGAATTGATGAGATTTTCGATGCTGCCCCGGGAACAGCGGAAGGCGATGAAGCGGAATTGTTGGTGCTGTTAATTAAAGATTATGAAAATAAGTTTCATTCAATATTGCCTCCCGACCCCATTGAAGCTATAAAATTAACGTTGGAAGAAAAAGGACTCACAGCCAAAGATTTGGTTGGATTGATTGGCTCAAAAGGCTATGTTTCTCAGATTTTAAATCGTAAAAAGCCACTTACAGCCGAAATTATGCGTGTTTTGAATCGTCAGTTAGGAATTCCTGCCGATATATTACTTTCCTGAAATTACTTTTATGAAAATCGGTCTTTTAGAATGTGACCACGTGCGAGAAGAATTTCGGCACATTGCGGGTGATTACCGCGATATGTTTCCTGCGTTATTTATGCCTTTAGCGCCTGATTGGGAATTTGTTTTTTATGACGTGACCAACGGGCATTTTCCGGCATCGGTCGAAGAATGCGACATTTATATCTGTACAGGCTCTAAATTCTCGGTATATGATGATGAACCGTGGATTCATGTACTAAAAGCATTCGTCCGGCAAATTTACGACCAACAGAAAATCTATTTAGGCGTATGCTTCGGACATCAGATGTTGGCCGAAGCATTGGGAGGAAAAGTTCAAAAATCTGCGGTAGGTTGGTGCGTAGGTGTGCATGAATTTACAATTGACCAACAGCTTCCTTGGATGGATCCTGCGCAGGAAAGTGTAAATTTATTGATGATGTGTCAGGATCAGGTACATCAGCTTCCGCCCGACAGTGCCGTTTTAGCTTCTGCCAATGATTGTCCTGTGGCGATGTTTCGAGTAGGTGAACGAATGTTGGGCGTGCAGGCGCATCCTGAGTTTCCGCTTTTGTACGAAGAAGCCCTCATGCGTTCGCGTGTGGAGCGAATCGGGGCTGAAAAAGTAAATAAAGGATTGGAAAGCCTTACTTTGCCTTTGCATAGCAAACTCATGGCAAAGTGGATGGTAATGTTTGTAAAGACCGTTTTCAGCCTGACAAAATAATAGATAGATGATTATTGCCCAATTTCAGGTAAGTGAGTTAGCGGGATTTCTTAAATACGGTATTTCAGGACTAAGTGCTATTGCTTTTATTCTGTCGTTTTATTTGTTGAGTCGTGAGAGCAGTCGTGCCAAACCCAGAAGCGAGATGTTGCGTTCTATTCGAATGTTTATGGGCCTTACGTTGGTGTTGGGATTGGTATCGGGTGTAGCGGCAATTTTGAATCCAACCGGTCCTGAGCCGGAAAAGAAAAAGGCACCTTCCAAAAAAACAGCATTGGTAAACAAAATTGTAACGCCCCGTAAGGTATGGAACATTGAAGTTTTTTATGATGCAGGAGCAAAACCGCTTGCCGAGCAACTCGTTGATGAACTCAATGCCTATAAAGATTACAAAGTCAAAATTACGACACTGACTGCCTCTCGAAAAAAAGAACTCAAGATCAATCGGAGCCAAATTCGCTACGAACTCGCTGAAAAAGAAGCTGCTGGTCAACTTCAAAAACGCTTGGACAGTGTACTTCCGCAGGATGTTATGCTAAACCTGAAGCAGATCACCTCTTCCTCTCCCGATTATTTAAGCATCTTTGTGTGCGATTAATGTTTTTGATACGTTAAAAAATGCGCCATTGATTCTTTCGTAGTAGATCATGAAATTTTTGTAACCAAACTTTCAATAATTATAAAAACAACGATGAAGAGAACGTTCATAACCCTTTCTTTAGTGGCTTGCGCCGCAGCCGGATTTGCTCAAGTTCCCGGTGGTACGCCTCCTGCCGTTTCTCCAATGCCGATGAAGCCCGAAATGACCGAAATTTGGGAACCGGAAGTAGCAGTGGTAACTCCCGGTAAAAATGCCGGAGATCCTCCTTCTGATGCCATTGTTCTTTTCAATGGCAAAGACCTTTCACAATGGGTATCTTCCAAAGACGGTTCACCTGCACCTTGGAAAATCGTGAACGGCGACCACATGGAGGTGGTACCTAAAAGCGGCGATATTAAAACCAAAATGAAATTTGGTGATTGCCAGCTTCACCTTGAGTTCAGCGCTCCTGACGTAGTGGAAGGCGCAAGTCAAGGCCGTGGCAACAGCGGTTTGTTTTTTCAGGACCGTTACGAACTCCAGATTTTGGATTCTTATCAAAACCGCACGTATCGCAACGGACAGGCAGGCAGTATCTACAAAGACCACGCACCGCTTGTCAACCCTATGCGCAGCCCGTTGGAGTGGAACGTATACGACGTAGTATACACAGCGCCTCGTTTCAAAGCTGACGGTCGTATAGATTCTCCGGCGCGTATTACAGTTTTACTGAACGGTGTGGTGGTTCAAAATAACACAACCATCAATGGATTAACACTTTACATTGGATTGCATCATTACCCTGAAGCACACGGCGACGATGTGATTCACCTTCAAGATCACGGCAACAAAACTCAGTTTCGTAATATTTGGGTTAGAAAACTGTAATTTCCGGTTTTTTAAAACAAACAAAAAGGGGCGAATATTCGCCCCTTTTTTGATGTGGATATAATCTGAAAAACTATTGAAAACCTATAAATTCTTAATACCGAAGCGACCAATAAGGATTTCTTTGGGCTTTTATGCTGTCAAAAATATGCTTTTTGAGTAATTGGTCGTAGTCGTTGTTTTTGATCTTTTTACCTTTCATTTTGGGCAAAACAAGCTCTTTGTCAACGTTTTTCAGTTCTACTTTTTGGGCCGTCACAACGACATCGCCATCGTTGACTTCCAGTTCTAAGATCAGGCCCGGTAAGCCAAAATAACGTTCAGGCCCTGCGGAAGACGGAAGGTCTTGCGCAAACCATGCCGTAATTTTGTGATTTTTGATCGGATCGGTCGTTTCAGCTTTCATGCACACATAGCCTGCCACATCTTTGATCTGGTTTTGGATGCGCCAATTGTATTTCATCAAAGAATCTTCCAACAGAAAAGTTTTACCGAGCATTTCGTGGTTCTCGATCAGTTTTTCCTGTTCAAAGTTACGATAAACTAAATAATCACTTTGACGCCACGAGTAACGTCCGTCTTCTGATTGCCCTTGGTCACTGAAATAGGTGTAAATACTCTGCTTGTCATTGAATGTCAGCTTCATTTTTGTGCCGGGACCGTTTTCTTCATTTCCCCAAGTCAATTTCATCCGGTCTTTTTCTTCCTTGCTCAAAAACGTGAGGCGCGAGTTTACTTTCGTCCAGTAGTACTTGTATTCGTATGTCACGATACCTTCGGTTTGTTGGGCTTGGAGCGGGATTATAAATCCCAGGGCGATTAAGGTCAGGATTACAAATCCTGACCGGCGAATGGTTGATAGTTTTATATTTTTCATATTTTGTTCCTCCCTTTTCGGTTCTAGAAAAATCCTCCTCTGCGTTTGATGTTCGTATTCATGCCGCGCATATTGTATGTAAAACTCAGCATACCGTAGCGCGCCAAGGTTTGGATACGCTCCTGCGACACATAGTTTTGATTGGCAAATTGGCTCACGCCCAAGTTACGGTTGAAGGCATCATAGAGTGATAATCTGATTTCGGCTTTCTTTGATTTGCCCAAAATTTTGTAGATCGACGCATTCAGGATCGGCACCTGCTGATTAAACCCAAAACGTTCGTTCTTATAGATCTGATAATTCAGATTGGAATTAATGAAGAAGTCTTTGGGCAGACGAATGTTCATCGTACCACCGTATGTTTGGTTAATGATCTGCTGATTTTGAGCGGTATTGATGGAATAACGAGTGTTGCTGACGCTCCAGTTGGCGTTGGCAAAGAGCGTAAAATTATCGCTTGGCGTCAAATCAAGGCGCGTTCCGAAACGATAACTGTCGGTGTTGGTTTGGTTCATTACCCCGTTGATCGGTGTGAGGTTTTTACTGAAACCCGGGTTAAAGTTAAGGTTCATGGTGGCCTTGGTTTTTTTCAACGGAAAACCAAATCCGATATAAGAACCCAAATTCTGTCCACCCGAAATATTGACCGGCTTCGTGACCGTAATCAATGTTTTGGCATCAACCTGTTGGTTATAAACGACTTGGTTAACATTGTAAGAATAATACAGGTTAACATTGACGTTCATAAAGCTTGCCGGATTGAACATATTATAGCCAAAATTGACATTATGATTTACCGTTGGCAACAGATCGGGATTTCCCTGACGAATGATCAACGGGTTGCTGTTATCGATCACAGGTTGCAGATCACGGGTAGAAGGCTGGCTGACACTGACATCATAGCCTGACCATAAATAACGATTGTTTTTAAGGTCATAATTCAAAGAAGCATTGGGGATCAGCGTCGTGAATCTGCGGTTAATGTTAAAGAAAGACTTAGGGTCCTGTCCCAGTGCAAATTTACCGTCGATCTGGAACGTTTGCACCGCCAATCCTCCGGAGAAATTCAACCCTTTGTACGAATAGCGTATGCTGCTTCCCACCCGTGCGTAGTTATAAGTGTTTTTGTAAAAACTGCTCAAACTGTCTACAGGCGTGCGGCGACCGCTTTCTTTGGCCAGATCATAGACATCCCGGTCAACATTATCAGAACGGTAGCTGAGGTTAACGAAACTTTCCCAGAAGTAACGTTTTGCAAAAGGTTCTACAAAAAGTAAACTGGATTTGATCTGACTTACTTTACTGCCGGTGTTATTGGTCAGATCCAGCATTTTGCGCAAAACATCATTGGGATCGGTAGCATTATAAAATAAATTGAGCGAACGCTGATCGGCAATACCGTCGTTGTTGGAAAAGTTATATGAAACACTTGCCGCAAAACTCCGTCCTTTTTTCTGTTTGAATTTCAATCGGTAAATCAACGTATTGGCCGTTTCAACTTTGTTAACATTGGTGCCGTTATTGATAGTGGACTCGTTGGATTTGAAATTGTTTTCGCGAAGATATTGCGTAAAACTGCCCAAACGTGTATCTCCCACATTATAGCGGCTGTTGTTGGTGAAGATCAAGGTATTTAACGAATCGACAGTTTGTTCGTGGCGGAAAGCCAGTCGGTGGTTACCGACGAAGTTAATTTGGCTGCTTTCTTCCTGAGTTTTGTAAGAACCGTTTTGCAGAAAGTTCTCACGAGTGCGAAAAGCGTCCAACACCTGCCGATTAGAATTATAATAATAACTGGCGTTGGTTTTGATTTTTTTAGTGTTGCGGTTGTAGTTGATTCCTCCTGCGATATTGTTGGAATATCCGCGTCCATTACCTCCTCCAACGGGAATGCTGAGACCGCCATCATCGTCACCGCCGATGATGATGTATCGACCGCCACCGCCGCCGAAGCCAAAATCACCGTTATCGTTCCAACTATTGAAAGAACTGCTTCCCCTAAAGTCTTGATAATCATCCCACGACATTCCCGTCTGGTTCGTATTATTGGTAAGGCCTATGATTGAAAACTGGTTCTTATCGTCAAATTTGTTATAGTTACCTTTGATTTCACCGCGAGGGCCTGCGTTTCCGTTGCCATCAAGACCGGCACCTGCGGTTATTTTTCCGAAGCCGCCCTTTTTGAAACCTTCTTTCAATTCAAGGTTAACTGTTTTTTCTTTTTTCCCGTCATCAACGCCCGTCACTTTCGATTGCTCACTCTTATCGTTAAAGATCTGCACCTTTGTAATGGCGTCGGCAGGAAGGTTTTTGGTTGCCATTTTAGGGTCATTCCCAAAAAAACGTTTTCCGTCTACCGTTACTTTCTGTACCTGTTGTCCGTGGGCGTTGATGTTACCGTCCTGATCTACCTGTACACCGGGGAGTTTCCGTAACAGATCTTCCACGGTCGACCCGGGCGGTACTTTAAAAGAGGCGGCATTGTACTCAATTGTGTCGCCTTTGATACTTAACGGAGCGCGCGCCGTTTTGATAACCACTTCAAAAAGCTCTTTCGTAATGGCCTTTAATTTGAGCGTTCCCAAGTCGAGAACTTCTTTGTCGCCAAAAACAATGTCCTGTTGAAAAGGAATGTAGCCTACGTAAGAGATCTTGAGCAGGTAATCTCCCCGTTTAACATTTCGCATTGCAAAGGCGCCTTTGTCGTTGGTACGGGTAAAATTGACCAATGAAGAATCTTTCCGCTGCAACAACATAACGGTTGCTGAACCGAGCGGAGCCGAAGAAGTATCGGCCGTAATACCCTGAATTTGAAAGCGAGTGGGGGTTTGAGCATACAATACGCTCAGGCATGGCCATAATAAGGCCAAAAGGAGAAGTTTACGCATGGCTGTTAGGTAAAAGGTTTAAGTTAAGGATGGATGGATTGCTGTATTTCTCACGACGACTATCATGGTGTAAACGTACTAAAGATTTAGTTTATTGTCAATAAAATTAAATAATTTATATTTAAGAATGTTAAATATGCTTAAATACTTCAATACAATTATAAACGACTACTGTGATTTGATAAAAAGGTTACAGAGGGGTACAAAAAAAAGAGCCAACTCTTTCGAGAAGGCTCTTTTTGTATGTTTGTTATCTACTAACCTATTACCGGAATACTAGAAACGGAAGTGCGAGAACGCCTTGTTGGCTTCTGCCATACGGTGCGTATCGTCTTTTTTCTTTACAGAAGCACCTTCACCTTTTGAAGCTGCAACGATTTCAGCCGCCAAACGGTCACGCATGGTTTTTTCACCGCGTAAACGAGCGTATTTGATCATCCATTTCATTCCTAAAGCGATTTTACGATCAGGACGAACTTCGGTAGGAACCTGGAAGTTGGCACCACCTACGCGGCGGCTTTTTACTTCTACGGCAGGCATTACATTGTTCAATGCTTTGCGCCAGATCTCAAGACCACTTTCGTTAAGGCGTTTTTCGGCAATTTCCAAGGCGCCGTAGAAAATATCGTACGCCGTGCTTTTTTTGCCTTGCAACATCAGGTTGTTTACAAACTTGGTTACCATTACATCCCTGTATTTAGGGTCAGGTAATAGGTATCTTTTTTTCGGTTTTGCTTTTCTCATTGTAATGAGTTGTTAATGTAGGTTTCGTTTTTCAACTGATTCACCCCGAACATGGGCTCGGGATTACTACCCTTTTATGCTATTGTACTGTATTACGCAAACAAAAAGGACGAATGCTTTGGGGCATTCTGATTACTTCTTCTTCTTAGCCGGAGGTGCACCTTTGCCGCCTTTACCTGCAGCAACTACCTGGCCCGGTTTCGGACGTTTGGCTCCGTAGAGTGAGCGGCTTTGTTTACGACCGTTTACACCGGCTGTATCAAGCGCACCACGAACTACGTGATAACGTACACCCGGAAGATCTTTTACACGACCGCCACGCACCAATACGATTGAGTGCTCTTGCAGGTTGTGACCTTCGCCCGGAATGTAAGCGTTGACTTCCTTCATGTTTGATAAACGTACACGCGCAACTTTGCGCAAAGCCGAGTTTGGCTTCTTCGGGGTCGTAGTGTATACACGCGTGCATACACCGCGACGTTGTGGGCAAGAATCTAAGGCCGGAGACTTAGATTTCCACGTCATTTGTTCACGTCCTTTGCGTACTAACTGTGAAATAGTTGGCATTTTATACTGGTTTTTTCAAAAATGGTTATACCACCCCAAAAATGGGAGTGCAAAAATAGTGGGTTTTTGCGGGAATGCAAAAATTAGAAGGGAAGATTTTTAATGAATGCGCACAAAACTCGTAGGGGCGGGGCTCGCCTCCGCCCGGATTCCCACAAAATAAACCCGAAAGATGAATGATAAAATAGACGCAAAAAGCGGGGAAATACGTAAAATGCCGCTTTTTGTGCGATATTGGATTGGACGGAATTGGGCAGACGCAAGGCCTGCCCCTACGATATACGATTATTTGAGACCTTCTTTGATTAGATCGGGGTAACCGGCGTCCTGTAGGTTATATATTTCTTTGAAACCTGCTTCTTTCAATATTTTAGAGGCTTTGGCGCTGCGAACCCCGGCCATACAATACACAAATACAGGTTTGTTTTTATCCAATTTTTCAATCTGTTGGTTGAACTCAGTACTCTTGACGTTGACACATTTGGAAGATTTAATGTTTCCGGCATTCCATTCTTCCGGCGTTCGTACATCCAACAGTTGCGCATTGGGAGTTTCCTTGAGTTTTTGTACAAAGGCTTTTACTTCCAAATTGGTTTGTGCAAAAGCGCTGTTCATACCGCTTGCGGCGGTTATCAGCAATAGTGTTAAAAGAAGAGATTTCATCAGAAAATGAGGTTATGTTTTTTTTATCTCAAAAGTAACTCTTTAAAAATAATGTAGATGCCCATTGCCAAGATAAAATAACCAAAGATAGGTTTAAGTTTTTCTCCGCTGATCTTGTGTGCAATGGAGCTTCCCGTTAAAATACCGATAATGGCGATGGTTGAAAAATGCAATAAAAAACGCCAGTCGATCAATTCATGTAGGTAATAATCGCGCCAAAAACCCGTAAATGAATTGGCGGCAATGATAACCAGCGACGTGCCTACGGCTTTTTTCATGGGAAGATGTGCCATAAGCACCAAGGCCGGTATGATCAAAAAACCGCCGCCCGCGCCCAAAATTCCCGTTACACTTCCTACTAATATTCCTTTACTAAATAATGAAAAGAAATTAACGGGAGGCGTTTCATTAGTGGGGAGTGTATCTTCTTCGCTGTTTTCGTTTCGGTCGCGGATCATGGAAAAAGAGGCGATAAGCATTAAAACTGCAAACAGAAGCAACAAAAAGAGCGATTTGGTAAGCACAAAACCGCCTAATTGAAAGATAGTTTCAGGAATGAGCGGAAGGATAAAAGATCGAGTAAGATAAACGCTTACCAATGAAGGGATTCCAAACGTTAAGGTATGAGGCCAGTGAATATTGCCGGCTCCTGCGCGAACCGTTGCCCCTACCAAACTGGTAATTCCGACAATAAACAGGGAATAAGTAGTGGCAATGAGCGCATCAATGTAAAATAAATAAACCAGAATAGGCACGGTAAGAATAGAACCTCCGCTGCCAACAAGGCCCAGCGAAAGTCCCATCAGGAATGCTCCAATAAAACCTGCGATTTCCATTCTGTAAACTTTGTCACGGACGACGCGCCTCAATCAGGGTATCCCGATGCTGAACGGTGACCAAGTGTTCAAAATTAGAGTAATTTTTCTTCCAAAGCCAGTTTGACAAGTTCAGCGGCATTGTGTACCTGAAGGCGTCGCATCATGTTGGCGCGGTGATTGTCAACGGTTCGGACGCTTAGATCCAGTTGGTCAGCAATTTGGCGACTGCTCATTCCTTCTACCAACAAACGCAATACTTCTCTTTCTTTTTTGGATAAAAGTGTCTTGCGGGATTCGGTTGCTTTTTCAACTTTTTGTACCTGAGAAAGATAACCGTTTACAATCACACTCGCCACCGATGCATTAAAGTACTTTTCGCCGTTTTTGACCGCGTGGAGAGCCGTCAATATCTCTTCACGCGTGGAGTCTTTGAGCAAATATCCGTATGCACCTGCTTCAACGGATTTAAGAATATACGCATCGTCATTGTGCATTGAGAGAATGATCGGCCGAACGTTGGTCCATTGTTTTGTTACCCTTTTTATCAATTCGATCCCCGAAATACCGGGCATTGAAATATCGACCAGTATAATTTGCGGTTTAAGAAAAGGGATCTTTTCAAGGGCTTCTTCACCGTTGGAAGCTTCGCCGATGACCTCCACTTCATCGGTATTTTCTAAAATAGACCGCAACCCATTGCGTACAATGGTGTGGTCGTCTACGAGCAGTACTTGAATTTTTTTCATCGTTTGTTGATTATGATTGAGGTATTTGTGCAATGACTTCGGTGCCGCGTCCAATGATTGAATTGATCTTCAGTGTTCCGTCCAACAGGTGCGCTCGTTCGTGGAGATTACGCAGGCCATTGGACTGAGAATCAGATGCCGGTGACTTTTTGCCGGCAGTAGTAAAACCCTTTCCATTATCGGTAACTCTAAGCAATACTTTTTTGTTGGAAAGCGAGACGTCTAACGTGATTTGCGTAGCCTCGGCATGTTTTACGGCATTATTGATGGCTTCCTGCGCAATTCTGTATAGGCCTATTTCTACATTTCTATCCAAGCGTTTTTCCTTCAGATTAGAACTAAAAGTCATTTGAGTGTTTGTGCTGCGCGCGGTTGAATCCACCAATTGCTTCAAAGCCAGATCAATACCAAAATCATTGAGCACCGTTGGCATTAAATTATGGGAAATGGTCCGTACTTCCTGAATCGTTTGCCCTATTACAGTTCGCAACTCCTGCGCATTGTTGCGGTCTCGCGGGCTCCATTCTTTTGTTTCGCCAAAATTTTCGGCGATCAGTTTCAAGCCGGTGAGCATTTGGCCCACTCCGTCATGCAATTCCTGAGAAAGGCGTTTTCGTTCTTCTTCCTGTCCTTGCAACAATGCAGAAGCTCTGATTCTGTGTTCCTTGATTTCCTGCTGATGACGCAATTGCGTTGCTTCCAACAATTTTGCCTGTGCTTCACTCAGTTGCTGATAAGCCTGTCGGAGTTCCAGATTGGCGTTTGCTGTCTTTTCACGCGCTTCCATCAATTGAACAATGGTTTCGCGTAGCTTCCCCACCGCAGGACGGAAGATAAACAATCCTTCCAATACCAAAATAATCAACGTTAAAGCCGTCAGCCATAGTTCAATACGTCGAAGGCGAGTTACTTTTTCCTTCGCTTCTTTATCGTACTGAAATACGATCTGATTCATTTTGCCCAAAAAGATCAATTCGTGCGCAAATATATTCCGAACCGATAAATCAATGTTTGTCGAGTCCTCGGGCTTTTCCAACCATTTGAGCACCGAATGTGCATTTTGTTGAATGGACTGAAAATGAGGTTCTATGTTAACAAACATTGCTTTGACGGTATCACTATTGACGTAGGAAGCGGAAATATCGCGCAAATCACCCGTTCGTAATTGATCGTGATGACTTTCCCAATCGGTTAGTACTCTTTTAAATTCGTTCAGTTGGGTGCTTCTGTCTGCTAAATCGGGACGTTGGGTAAGAAGCAGGGCGGTTTTTGCGATCAATTGACTTTGAAAGCGTTGCCGCCCCGCAAAATTCACCAACCAAGAGTCGTTTAAACCGTCTTTGAGCGTGTTTTGGACCAAAATCTGCCCCAGTATCGTTAGAAAGGCGACTAATGATAATGCCGTGATGTACAATCGGGTAAACCTTTTGGGGATACGTAAGGGCATATTTTATAAAGTAATTTTTTATTGAACTATATAAGGCATATAAGTTAATATAAAATGTTGTTTTTTAGCTACTTATATGACCTTATATTCCTTATCGGTTCGCCGATGCGATGGTTAACTGAATTCATATAAAGTTAAATTCCAATAAAAACAAATCCATCTTCTACTTTGACGGGATATACATTGATGCAATAATCTTCGCCCTGAAGGTTGAGTCCTGTTTCGAGCGAAAACGTTTTTTTGTGAAAAGGGCACGCTACTTTAGGATGCCCCCGGTGGTCGCCGATCATGCCCCGACTTAGAATCATTTGATGCTTGTGAGGGCATTCGTTGTCGGTGGCATACCATTTGTCCAAATGTTTGAAATGAAATACCGCAATTTGGCGGTCTTCGTATTTTATACACGCGCCGCCGTTTTCGGGAAACGCCGAGATCGGGGCGGCTTTGTACCAAGTTGTATGTTGAGTTGTCATGAGAATTGTCGAATGAAAACAGGGATGATTGAATACGTATTATTTACCAGTCTGCCGGACGTTTTTGGCCTCTCATTTCTACAAATTCAAGGGTGGGGTCGGCTTCTTCCGAGTTGACAAAATGCGTAAAACGTGCCCGTATTTCGGGCGTTTCAACGGCCACTCGCCATTCGTCATGGTACGTTCCGATCAAGTATTCCATTTCTTTTTCCAATTCATCACACAGCCCGAGACTGTCATTGATGATCACATTCCGTAAATAGTCCAGTCCTCCTTCGAGTTTATTAAACCACGTGGCGGTACGTTGGAGCGGCTCGGCGGTTTTGATGTAAAACATCAAAAAACGGTCGATGTATTTGATACAGGTTTCATCGTCGAGGTCGCTTGCAAAAAGGACTGCATGTTGGGGTTTGATGCCTCCGTTGCCGCAGAGATACAGGTTCCAGCCTTTTTCGGTGGCAATGATGCCAAAATCTTTGCTTTGGGCTTCGGCGCATTCCCGCGTACAACCCGACACCGCGCTTTTGAGCTTGTGAGGCGCGCGAATGCCTTTGTAGCGATTCTCAATTCTAATGGCATAACCTACGGCGTCCTGTACGCCAAAACGACACCATGTATTACCAACGCAACTTTTCACGGTACGCAATGCTTTTCCATAGGCGTGCCCACTTTCAAAACCTACTTCGATCAGTTCCTGCCAAATAAAAGGTAATTGCTCCACGCGTGCACCAAACAGATCCACGCGTTGCCCGCCCGTGATCTTGCAGTAGAGTTCGTATTTTTTGGCTACGGTTCCGAGTGCAATCAGCTGCTCAGGTGTAATTTCTCCACCCGGCACGCGCGGCACTACCGAATACGTGCCACCGCGTTGGATATTCGCCAAATAGCGGTCGTTGGTATCTTGAATAACGGCTTGTTTGGCAATTACATCATTGAAGATACTGGCCAATATAGAGGCAACGGCAGGTTTACAAACCTCACATCCACAGCCTTTTCCGTGTTTGGCCAATACCTCATCGAATGTACGCGTACCCGACATTTTGATAAGATGATACATTTCCTGACGCGAATAGTCGAAATGTTCGCACAAAACTTTCTTAACCGTTTTGCCCTGCTTTTTAAGCGTTTCGATCAATAAGTCCGATAGCATCGGCACGCAACCTCCGCACCCTGTTCCTGCCTTGGTGCATTTTTTGATGGCGGCAACATCGCCTAAATTTTGGCCTTCAATTGCTTCGCAAATAGTGCCTTTACTTATATTTTCGCAGGAACAAATACTTGCGTCGTCGGGCAAAGAAGCAACGCCCATGCCTGCCCCGGCACTTTCACCTTTGCGAGCCGGCATGACCAGGTCTTCAGGATTGGGCGGAAGAATCAGTTGACTTTTGGTTAGTTGAAGCAACATATTATAATTATCCGCTTCGCCGACCAAAATGCCGCCCAACAGATGCTTACCATCAGTAGTTACGTTGAGGCGCTTGTAAATGCCTTTAAGTTTATCTTCCACCACAATGGTGTCGTGCGGCGCATGCTCACAAAACGGATCGCCAAAACTCGCCACGTCAACACCAATGAGCTTAAGCTTGGTCGACATATCAAAAGCTTGAAAGGTTTTTACCCCACTTTCTGTTACAGAAAGATGATTCTCTCTCCTTGCTAAGGAGAGGGTTAGGCTGAGGTTATTCGCTACTACTTCGGCCATTTCGTAGCCGGGCGCGACAAGGCCATAGATCATATTTTTGTGCAATGCACATTCGCCGATGGCATAAATATCGGCATCGGTGGTTTGCAGCTCATCGTTGACCATAATTCCGCCGCGTGGCCCAACGGCCAAACCTGCCTGTTTGGCCAATTCGTCGCGCGGACGAATGCCTGCCGAAACGACCACCATGTCTACCTCCAACGAACTGTTATCGGCAAAAGCAAGCCCGGTTACATTGGATTTACCTTCAAAATAAGCTGTATTTTTATTGAGGTGAATTTGGATGCCCAACGCTTCCATTTTGCGTTTGAGCATTCCTGCTCCGGCAGCGTCCAACTGCCGAGGCATGAGGCGTGGTGCAAACTCGATCACGTGCGTTTCGAGGCCCAGATCAAGCGTGGCTTTGGCTGCTTCCAACCCGAGAAGCCCGCCGCCGATCACTGCCGCTCGGGAGGAGCCATTGGCATAGCTGATGATAGCATCCAAGTCTTCAATGGTACGATAGACAAAAACGCCTTCCTTTTCTACTCCGGGAACGGGAGGGACGAAGGCGGAGGAGCCGGTTGCGAGGATGAGCTTATCGTATTCGACTTTGCGCCCTGTGTGAGTTATTACGTAATGCGCTTCAGGGTAGATTTGCAGTACGCACTCTCCCGTAATGAGTTGAATGCTGTTTTCGGCGTACCAACTTGCGGGAGCCATCGTCAGCTCGTCGACCGACGTGCCGGAAAAATACGCGGAAAGATGAACCCGATCATACGCCGGTCGTGGTTCTTCACCGATCACCGTGATAGAAAACGAGCCGCCACCCGCTTTATTCAGCAACTTCTCGCAGAACTTATAGCCTACCATTCCGTTGCCTACTATCACTACCTTTTGAGGTTGTGCCATGAAAATGTTGTTTGTTAATCCCTTTTTTACAAATTAATTATTACTGCTTTTTATTGAAAAAATTAAAATTTTATTGATTTATATTAAAACTAAAAATAGCAAAATGTACATAAAAAAGCCCCAAAAAGAAGAAATTTAAATGTAACATTTTACAAATGTACGCTGTTGATTAAAAATATTACCTAAAAATAATACTTAATTTTACGAATTGTGTTATTTTTGAATAAATATTTTTTGAGATTGAACATTGACAAAATAATATTTCAATAAAGTATTTATAAAGTACAAAAATAGTTTGTAACACCACAGAAGGAGTATCCGGGAAATACTAAGTAAACAAGGAGTGGCGGCTCTGTTTTCGGATATTTTTACTTACAAAAAAGGGATTAACGATGAAACCAAAACTTACTCTTGTGGGCGCAGGCCCCGGTGACCCTGAGCTTATATCGCTGAAGGGAATGAAAGCCATTCAATCGGCAGATGTTGTGTTGTATGATGCATTGGTATCAACTGAATTGCTCGCATACGCACCTGTTCACGCCCGTATTATATACGTAGGCAAACGACGCGGTCGTTGTGAATTTGTCCAACAGGATTTAAATCAGCTGATCGTTGATTATGCGCTCAACTATGGGCACGTAGTTCGATTAAAAGGAGGAGATTCGTTTGTGTTTGGGCGAGGCTATGAAGAAATCACTTTTGCCCGGGAATTTGGCATCGAAACGACCGTTGTACCGGGCATTTCAAGCAGTATCGCGGTTCCTGCCTTGGCAGGTATTCCGCTTACGTGTCGTGGTGTGAGTGAAAGTTTTTGGGTATTGACCGGAACAACCAAAAATCATACGCTTTCCAAAGATGTAGCCAAAGCGGTGCAAAGCTCCGCTACCTTGGTTATTTTGATGGGAATGCAGCACCTTTCCCAAATTGTAGCAGAATTGACCAATGCAGGGAAAGCCGATACACCCATTGCCGTCATTCAAAATGGCAGTACTGCCGATGAAAAAATGGGGTTAGGTACAGTTGAGACGATTGTTGAAGTAGTTGAAAAAGAAGAGTTGACCAACCCTGCCATTATTATTATTGGCGAAGTGGTGCGGTTGCATCCGGCCTTTGAAAAAGGTAGAATAGAGGTATTTTTGGCTTTGGGTTAATAAAACCCGTCTTCCGTATGAAACGTCTTTTACTATTAATCACTACGTGCATTGTCTGTCAGGTTTTGTACGCTCAATCAGCGCCGGAACTTTGCCAAGGTGCTTATTTTACCGAACCTCAGGGAAAAGATTTTTTGGCACAACATGTACCTGCTTCCAAGCAGGAATGGGAAACCAGAGCGCAGCAAATTCGAAATCGTATTTTGGAAGGAAGTGAATTGCAGAAACTGCCTGCCCGCCCTGCTTCAAAACCGATCATTCATAGCCGCCGGGAAATGGATGGTTACAGCATTGAGAATGTGGCGTTTGAAAGCATAGAAGGGTATTACGTAACAGGAAATTTATACAAACCATTAAATCAAAAAGGACCTTTTGCGGCGGTATTATGCCCACATGGTCATACGGCAAGCCCTAATGCGCGTTTCTTGGAACCTATGCAATTTCGTTGTGCCAATCTGGCGCGCATGGGAGCTGTGGTATTTGCCTACGATATGATTGGTTACAGTGATTCGCAACTGTCTAACCATAAGATTCCCAAAGCGTTTAAACTGCAAACGATCAATAGTATTCGGGCGTTGGACTTTTTATTGTCACAACCTAACATTGATAAAGATCGGGTAGGGGTAACGGGAGAATCAGGCGGCGGAACGCAAACATTCATGCTTACGGCACTTGATCCGCGCATTAAAGTTTCGGTGCCGGTGGTGATGGTTTCGGCGCATTTCTTCGGGGGATGTGTGTGTGAGAGCGGAATGCCTGTTCACAAAAAAGGTGATTTTCAAACCAACAATGTAGAAATTGCCGCTCTGGCCGCTCCACGGCCCATGCTGATCGTCTCGGATGGGGCCGATTGGACCAAAAATAATCCGGTGGTGGAATATCCGCATTTGCAAAAGATCTATGGTCTGTATGGCAAGGAAAACCTCGTCGAAAATGTGCATCTTCCCAACGAAAAACACGATTACGGCCCCTCAAAGCGTGACGCTGCCTATCGTTTTTTAGCCAAGCATTTAAAATTAGATATTTCTAAAGTAACCAAAGCCGATGGCAGTATGGACGAGAGCCATGCCAAGTTGTTAGACCGCAAGGATTTGGAAGTATTTAATGCAGAACATCCCCGACCTGCTAAGGCATTGGGTGAAGAAGCTGTGATGGCTTTGTTGAAATAAAACGTGCCGGACGGTTCAAAACCGTCTGATGCGTAATGTAGAGGCACAAAATTTTGTGCCTCTACATTACAAAATCGCCAAGGCCTGGTCCAGATCTTCTATCAAATACTCAGCTTCTTCGAGTCCTATATATAACCGTACTAAGCGGTGTTCACTATTAGTTGGATCAAATTCTTCCGGTCGGAGACCGGCACATTTTGGCATGATGAGCGATTCGTGCCCGCCCCAACTGACGGCTAACAGGAAGTGTTTCAGCGCCAAAGAGAATTTTTCGATCTGTTTATGGGAGGTCGCTTTCAGCGCAACAGTGAGTAATCCACACGCACCGGTCATTTGTTTTTTTGCCAATTCATATTGGGCAAAATCGGGGTCAAGCGGGAAATAGACTTTTTCTATCTTGGGATGATCTTTTAAAAAAGCGACCACTTTTTGGGTACTTTCCGAAATGTGCTTCAAACGTATGGGCAGTGTACGTAATCCTCGCAACAATAGCCAACCGTTAAAAGGCGAAATAAAAGCGCCGGTATTGTGCGCTTCACGGTCAAAGATTTGCTTCATCATGGCTTTGCTGCCCGTCAAAACACCGGCAACGGTATCTGAATGCCCGCCGATGTATTTGGTGGCTGATTGCAAACACAGATCTATGCCAAAACGATGCGGTTTTTGAAACAACGGCGAACAGTAGCTGTTGTCAATGATGGTAATAATTCCTCTTGATTTTGCCAATTGAGCCACTGCTTCCATGTCCTGTAAATCAAAGGTCAGCGTACCCGGAGATTCGAGGTAAATGACTTTGGTATTGGGTTGAAGGGCTGCTTCAAAATTCTCCGTTTTCGTACCGTCTACGTAGGTAGTAGAGACGTTATAGCGGGGCAGGACGTTATCGAACAATTTCCCTGCCCATGTATAAGGTTTTTGAACACTCACAATATGGTCTCCCGCCTGAACATTGGTCATGACCGCACAAAAAATAGCCGATGCGCCGCTGTTGAGCACCAAACAATCTTCTGCTTCGTCTAAGGCTGCCAGCTTTTTTCGCAGAATATCGACCGTTGGATTAAGCCCTCTTGAATAAAGATACGTTGACATTTCATCATCAAAGGCAGCGCGCAGAGAAGCAAAATCGTTGAAAGCGAAATTGCTCGTTTGGACAATCGGTGGGCTGACGGCGTTGAAATACAGTTCGCGGTCTTCGGCGAGTTCGTTGATGATGTGAGAGTAGTGCATTTAGAAAATGATTAGCGCCCGGAATCAGGTTGAAAATGCGAAAATAGAACACTGCACCAATAATCAGCATCGGTATGGATAGAAATATCCAATTTTGCTTGAATCCTGTTAAAAGCAGCCTACTTAAACTTCGTCCGGATAAGGAAGTGAGATGACAAACTGAGTGCCTTTACCGAGTTGAGAAAAAGCCCATATTTTACCGTTATGCAGTTGAATGATCCGCTGCGTCAGGGCAAGACCAATGCCGTGCCCTTTGCGGGATTTGCTCGTTTCTCCTCGGTAAAAAGGCTCAAAAATATGCGGCAGATCTTCCTCGGCAATACCTATGCCACGGTCTGTAAAGGAGATACGAATATTATCGCTTTGGGCTAACAAAGATACATTAACTCGCTGTTCTTCTGAGTATTTACAGCCATTTTCCATGATATTCAGAAAGGCCATTTGCAGAAGTGCCACATCACCCTTGATCTTAAATTCCGTCTCTTCCTGCTGCGATTCATCAAATTCAATTTGAATATTGTAAAGCGGAAATTGCGTAAGCAATAATTCGCGAACCTGCCACAGCAAGTCATCAATATTCAGCGGACGGAAATGCAATTGAAATATATCATTGTTGATACGGGCAAGTTCAAGAAGACCATTGATCAGGTCCCGCATTTTCTTTACTTCATCAATGGCATCTTTGATGGTCTGTTGGTAATCTTCAACGGTACGTTTTTGAAGTAAAGCTACTTCCAACTGCCCCATCATAATGGTCAAAGGGGTACGTAATTCGTGCGAAGCATGGGAAACAAAACTACGCTGTGAACTGAATGCTTCTTCCAATCGACTCAGCAGGTCATTGAATGTAGCGGCCAATTGGCCCAATTCGTCTTTTTGCCGCCGCGCTTTAAGCCGTTCGTGAATATTGCGGGCAGAAATATTTTTTACCTGTTCAATAATATCCGATACAGGGCGTAATGCATCACCGGAAAAGAACCATCCCGCCAGTACCACCAATAAAAGACTTCCAGCCCAGCCTGTAAACAGGATGGTACGAAGTCTTTCCAATTTGCTGAAGCCATACAGATCAATGGCATAGGCAACTACGACCAATACATTTTTTCGCTTATCTACATATCTGACACCTACGATTTCTTTTTCACCATCACGAAGACTGAAATCATGGCCGGCTCGTGCATGAGCCAATAATTTAGGGGTGATCTTGTAGGGATTTTTGCCGCTGTCATACACGATCCTGTTTTGGGAATCATAGACCGTTACTTCTTCCTGATACATGGTAGTCAGGTCATTTCTTTCAATCGCGTGCAGTAACTCTTCCGTAATCCCTCCTACATCCTCAAAAAGCCGCACTGTGGTGATGGCTTTATTATGGAGTCGTTCATTGAATTCTTTTTCACGGAACTGATTGTACAAATAATATACTGACAGCGAAAAGGCGAGCATGATGGAAGCAACCAGCACGGCAAAAAGGAGCGTGAGGCGAAGGCGTATATTTATCTTGTCAATCCAACGGCTTATTCTTACCATCACTTTGATTATTCTTTAAGAATATACCCCATCCCGACCACGGTGTGGATCAGTTTGTGCTCAAATTCTTTGTCTATTTTCTTGCGAAGAAAATTCACGTAAACATCAATGGTATTGGTGCCGGTGTCAAAGTGGATATCCCAGACTTTTTCGGCAATATCTACGCGGGAAACCACACGGCCTCGGTTTCGCATGAAATATTCTAAAAGCCCAAACTCTTTGGCTGTCAGTTCGATACGGTGACCGTCGCGCCGGGCGATGCGTTCGTTAAGGTCTAATTCCAGATCGGCTATTTTTAAGACATTCGTTGTAGGTCCGCTTTCTGAGTTTCGTTTTTGCAACGCTCTGAGTCGAACAATGAGCTCCTGAAATTCAAACGGTTTGACCAAATAATCATCGGCTCCGGACTCAAAACCTGCCAATTTATCGTTAAGAGTGCCGAGAGCAGTAAGCATTAAGATCGGTGTACGAATATTTTCTCTGCGCAGCAGTGCCGCCAATTCAAAGCCATTGATTTTAGGCAGATTAACGTCCAAAACAATAACATCATACGGGTTGGACAGTGCCAGGCTGCTACCCATTTGTCCATCAAAGGCTACATCTACTTCCCATGCTTGCTCTTCAAGTCCTTTTTTTATAAACCCGGCCAGTTTTGGCTCGTCTTCAACAATTAAAACTTTCATATACAAACAATTAGGTAAATGGTGATTATATTAATAATGCTCCAATTTTAAAGATAAGAAATTTTTGGAAAAAGTCTACCCCTTTATTTTAACCGGCTTTTAATAAAGCCGGTTAAAAGCCAAACGGTCGGTCAAAAACCGTCAACCATCGGCAACTTATTGTTTTTTGTCTAATGTATGTATTTGATACAAACTATCTCTTCTATATTTGATTGGAATAAATTATAATTTTAACTAAGAAAACTACAAATTTCATTTACATATGTCTTTCACTACCCCTTTCAGTAGGTTAGGAGTTGCTTTTCTAATTGCATTGGGCGCACGACTTCCTGCCTACAGTCAATCGCCGCTTCCGGAAGAAAACCGTTTTACTAAAAGTATTCTGACGGAGAAACTGGACGAGCCGATGGAGATGACCTTTTTGCCCGACAAACGGATTTTGTTTGTGGAGCGTAAAGGAAACCTAAAGGCCTACGATCCTAAAACGAAGGAAGTAACCGTACTAGCCACCATACCGGTCAATACAAAATACACTAACCGACAGGGACAAGTGCGTGAAGCCGAAGAAGGTCTGATGGGCCTGATTGCCGATCCCAATTATGCCAAGAACAATTGGATCTATATGTACTATGCCGACCCAACGGACAAAAAACACGTTTTGGCGCGTTGGGAATTAAAAGGCGATGAATTGGTGGAGGCTTCTAAAAAAGTTGTATTGGAAGTCACAACCCAACGGGAAGAATGCTGCCATACGGGCGGAGGAATGGTATTCGACAAGGTGGGAAATCTGTACCTAACTACGGGAAACAACACCAGCAACAGTAACTCAGACGGATATGCCAACCTTGACGAGCGACCCAATCAAAGTACATGGGATGACCAACGCGGTGCGGCAAGTACGAACGATCTGCGTGGAAAAATTCTCCGGATCAAACCCCAAATCGATGGAACATACACGATTCCTGAAGGCAATTTGTTCCCTAAAGGCACTGCCAAAACCCGCCCTGAAATTTATACAATGGGCCATCGCAACCCTTGGCGGCCTTCCATTGACAGCAAAACAGGTTATTTGTACTGGGGCGAAGTGGGGCCTGACGCCTCGCAGGATTCGCCGCGCGGGCCTCGTGGATACGATGAATTTAACCAAGCCAAAGGCCCGGGATTTTTCGGTTGGCCTTATTTTATAGGTGATAATAAAATCTATTCGGATTGGGACTTTGAGACCAATAAAATCAAAGCTGATTCGAAATTTGATCCGGCCAGACCCATCAACGATTCGCCCAATAATACAGGTTTGCGCGAACTGCCTCCTGCTCAAAAAGCTTTTGTCTGGTATCCTTACGGCAATTCAACGGAGTTTCCGTTGGTAGGAAGTTCGGGAAGAAGTGCTACCGGTGGCCCCGTTTTCAGAAAATCTGATTTTAAAAATGCCCCTCGCCCTTTCCCCGATTATTACGAAGGAAAATGGCTTATGGTTGAATTTATGCGCGGATGGATCATGGCCGTAACAATGGATGAAAACGGCGACTATAAATCAATGGAACGCTTTATGCCGAGCGAAAACTTCAGCAGCGCCATTGATATGGATTTCAGCCCTGACGGAGACCTATACGTGCTTGAATACGGCAGTGCATGGTTTAGAGGCAATGACAATGCGCGTCTGGTAAAGATCGAATATAATGCAGGAAACAGAACGCCTATGGTAGAAGCTTCGGCCGATAAAAAAGCGGGCGCTGTTCCTTTCAAAGTGGCATTTTCGTCGGAAGGAACGCAGGATTTTGACAAAGATGCGCTCAAATACGAGTGGAAAATTACCTCTAAAGCAGGAGTTTTTAAAACGCTGGCCCAGCCAAATCCGACAGTAACGTTTGACAAGCCCGGAACGTACAAAGCGACATTGACGGTCACAGATCCTAAAGGAGCTAAGAATAGTCGCACCCTTGAGATCAAAGCAGGAAACGAAGCACCGGAAGTAGCTTTGGAGGTAACCAAAGGCAATAAATCATTCTTCTTTCCTAACGAAAATATTGAGTATAAAGTCAAAGTAAACGACAAAGAAGACGGTAGTTTGGACAATGGCAAAATCGCTCCGGGCCAAGTAGCGGTCAACATCGACTACATGCCCGACTCATTTGACCCTATCGAAATAGCCTCCAATTATCGTGGCACGGAAGCTTCGGCGCGTTTTAATACAGGCTATAAACTCATGAGCATGAGCGATTGTAAATCGTGCCATATTGTGGATAAAAAATCGGTGGGTCCGAGCTATAAAGACATTGCGCAGAAATACAAAGGCGATGCTTCTGCTCCCGAAAAATTGGCTAAGAAAATCATTGCCGGCGGCGGAGGTGTATGGGGAGACCACGCGATGAGCGCACACCCACAAATATCTTCCAACGATGCAGCCACGATGGTAAAATATATTTTAAGCCTCGGTGAAAAGCCTTTACAAGCCAAATCATTGCCTACGGATGGTTCGTTTACAACCAAAATTCCTGAGAACGAGAACGGCAAAGGAAGCTACGTTTTAAGAGCAGCTTATACCGACCGTGGCACAAAGTTGCTTTCACCGTTGATGACTGAAAACATTTTGCACTTGCGAAATCCGTCACTGGATCCTGCAAAAGCAGATAAGAGCAAAGGCACACAATTGTTGATAACTCCCTCAAAATCATTTAATATCATTGGTAACGATTCATACATCGCCTACAATCAATTGGATTTGACGGGAATCAAACAAATCGAAATTCTGGCCCAAGCGGCTACTCGGGTTGGTGCGGCAGGCGGCACGGTTGAAGTGCGGTTGGGCTCCCCAACGGGCAAACTCATTGGTGAAACCAACGCGGTTGTAGTAAGAGAGCAAACGTTTGGTCCTCCTCCTGCAGCTGCCACTAACAATCAGAATGCCGCCACTCCTCCTGCCCAGGCCGCGCCACGCAGGGCGAATCAAGCGCAGCAGGCGGTTGCTAAAATTGAAGCAACGCAAGGTTTTCATGATGTATATTTTGTTTTCAAAAACCCCAAAGCCCAGCCTAATCAAATCTTGATGTCAGTCTCTGCGGTTCAATTTCAGAATACTGTACCTAATTTATAAGAATTTGTCTCTAATGCGTCGGACGGCTCAAAGCCGTCCGACGCATTGCCCGGAGCGCTTAAAGTTTTTGATAGTATTATTCACTCAGCATTACTTTCTCCACGAACTATGCAAAATCGTAGAAGTTTCCTCAAACATTCCGGTGCATTGGCATTGGGTAGTCTGGCTTTGCCGACCTTGGCTAAAAATATATTCGCTCCGGAGGCTTTTCCCCGTCCGGGTTTACAGTTATTTACCCTGTTCAGAGCCATGTCAGACGATGCCAAAGGTTCTCTGGAAAAAGTAGCGGCCATTGGCTACAAAGAAATTGAATCGGCTTTCAGCATGAAAGAAGGTTATTATGGTTATTCGCCCAAAGAGTTTAAAAAGGTAGTGGAAGGCCTCGGCATGACGTGGCGTGCGCACCACGTGGGCGGGGCACCTTTTCGTCCGCGACCTGCCCAAGGCGGTTCCCCTGCGGGCGGAGGAGCGGGTGCACCGGCAAACGCTGAACCGCCGCGCCAAATGCCGGCCAATATGCCCAAACGGTTGAATTTACTGGAAAACTATCAGCAAGTGGTCGACGAAGCCGCCGAAGGAGGACTGACTTATTTGGTTTGTGCTTCTACGCCCGTGGGTACATTGGATGAGATCAAAAAATCAGTTGAAGTCTTTGTTAAAACGGGCGAGGCATGTAAAAA
Source organism: Runella sp. (assembly GCF_965279615.1). Lineage (NCBI taxonomy): Bacteria > Pseudomonadati > Bacteroidota > Cytophagia > Cytophagales > Spirosomataceae > Runella > Runella sp. Next base: position 5,633,201 of record NZ_OZ257252.1, read on the forward strand.
AGCGGGTATTCGTTTTGCCTACCACAATCACGCCACCGAATTTGATAAAGTAGAAGGTCAAACGCCTTATGATCTGATCCTTTCGCAAACATCTCCTGATCTTGTTGCGATGGAAATGGACATGGCGTGGGTAGTAAAGGCCGGAATTGACCCGCTGGAGCTGTTCAAACAACAACCCGGTCGTTTTCCGCTTTGGCACATTAAAGACATTGATAAAGAACTTAAAAAACCGGTAGAGGTGGGAAATGGAGTAGTAGATTTCAAAAAGATTTTTACCGGAGCTAAAACGGCGGGGCTTAAATACTATTTTGTGGAGCAGGATATGGCCGCCAACCCCTTTGACAGTATTGCCGTGAGTTTCGCCAATTTGCAAAAACTTACTTCGTAATCATCTCAATGTGAAACACTTTTGTTAAATTCGTGTTACTCCTTCATTAGAATTTCAGGAAGTCATAAACGCTTAAACTTTTAACTCAAAATCAGTATGAAAAAGACGTTTTTATCGATGGCAGCTGCCCTTTCTGCGGTGGTGCTGGTCGCTTACACAAATCGCTCTGCGAGCGTATTGAGCGGGTTTGAAACCGGCACACCTGAAGTAAAATCAATCAGTGCGCTTGCTTTTGGCCCGGAAGGGGTGTTGTTCATAGGTGATTCTAAAAGTGCTTCGGTATTTGCCATTGATACCAAAGATGCTGAAAAGCTGGAAAGTGCCAAAGCCGTTGAAATAAAAAATATCGACCAGAAGATCGCGGCTTTATTGGGAACCGAAGCCAAAAATATTACCATTCAGGATCTGGCAGTGAATCCTATTTCCAAAAAAGTGTATTGCGCCGTACAATCCGGAAGCGGAGCACCTGTGTTATTCAAGATAGATGGTGAAACTATTCAACCGGTAAGTTTGAAAGACATTAAGTTTTCGTTGGCTTCACTCAATAATGCTCCTGCCGAAGATGCCAAAGACCAACGCGGCCGGCCAATGCGGGTATGGGCTATTTCAGACCTTAACTATGCCGATGGCAAACTAATGGTCAGCGGATTGTCGAATCAGGAATTTGGTTCTACTTTCCGCAGTATTCCTTTTCCTTTTACCAATAAACAGGACCAATCATCGCTGGAGATCTATCATGCCGCTCATGGACAATACGAGACCAATTCGCCCATCAAAACGTTTACCACGGCAGAATTGAACGGCAAAAAATTCCTCGTAGCAAGTTATACGTGTACCCCGCTTGTTCTTTTTCCGATTGATGATCTGAAACCCGGTACGCACGTAAAAGGCCGTACGGTTGGTGAATTTGGTGCCGGCAACAGCCCTTTGGACATCATTACGATGAAAAAAGGCAATGACCTGTTTTTGATCATGGCCAATTCTGACCGGCCTGTCATGAAAGTGAAATACAAAGACATTGAAAGCTATCAAGGCTCATTGACCGAACCCATCAAAGAAAATTTCAGTACTGCCGGAGTGCCTTACGTGTCTTTCCCGATGGTAAATGTGCTGCAACTTGACAAATTGGACGAGACCCAGTTTGTTTTCCTGCAACGCAGAGCCAACGGAGATCTTGATATAAGAACTTCCAATAACCGAGCACTATGAGCAAAGGAGTACGAATCAGTTGGCACCCGTGCCAACTGATTCTTTTTTCTTTACTTCTGCTTGTGGGTTGTGTCAAAAGTCAAGACGCATCAAAAACTAAAATTACGCTTCTCCGGAAAAATGGCCGGGCGATAGGCCTTTCCATTCCTTTGCGCCAACTTGCGGCCATTCCCGAAGCAGATATTCCCAAGTTATTGAAAGTACAGCTTGCTGCGTCGACCTTTAAAACTGCCATTTTAGGAGAGTACACGATAGGGAAGGATTCGGTGATCTTTGAGCCGCTTATCCCTTTTACCGAAGGGCTTCGTTATGAGGTATTCCTTGAAAACCGTTTACTGAGTGAAATTGAAATTCCCCGCCCGATAGGCTCGCCTGAGCTCGTAGGTATGTATCCTACGCAGGATACCCTTCCCGAAAACCTGCTGAAATTTTATTTTGTTTTTTCTCGTCCGATGGCCGAAGGGCATTCTTTGCAGTATATTACCTTACTGGATGCCAAGGGAGATACACTTCCCAATACCTTTCTGAATTTACAGCCTGAACTGTGGAATGCCGAACGAACCATTTTGACGTTATGGTTGGATCCGGGCAGAATCAAACGCGACCTGCAGCCCAACAAATTATTGGGTGCTCCATTAACCGAAGGAAAACACTACACCTTGTGGGTATCAGATCAGTGGCCTGATGAGCAGGGGGCGACTTTAAAGAAGACGTATACCAAAAATTTTGTGGTAACGGCGCGTGATATAACCTCCCCCAAAATAAAAGATTGGACACTTAACATTCCCCCGAAAGGTACTGTACAACCTCTTGAAGTAACTATAAAGGAGGCATTGGACCATATTTTGCTGCAAAATACCATCCGCATTGTTGATACCGGCGGCAACACAATGAATGGCTTGATCCAAGTGAATGATAGGGGAAACAGCATTCTTTTTACACCCGCAAAGCCTTGGCTAGTTGGCTCCTACAAGTTAATGATAGAATCGCGTTTGGAAGATTTGGCGGGCAATAATCTAAACCGTCTGTTTGACCGCGACATCACAAACAAAGAAACACTTCCCTCCGATAAGAAGGTTTTTGAGCTTCCCTGGCGTATCAACTGAAATGTTAACTTATTGTACTTTTTTAATTCTGTAGACATACGGAGGCTTGTGGGCTTTACCCGAAAATTTCTTTTCGACCCGTTCTAATATTTCCATACTGAGCATTTTGCGCTGAAAATTGGCGCGGAGGAGTTTTTTATCCAAAATCGTTTCGTACAAACTTTGGAGTTCATTCATTGTGAATGTTTCGGACAACAAATTAAAACCCACCAACTTATGATCCAGCATTAAACGAAGCGTATCCAAAGCTTTTTCTACGATACGGTTGTGGTCAAGAATCAACGGAGGAATTTGATGAATATCATACCAATCACCTACATCAGAAAAAATGTCGGGTGCAGGTTCAAACTTGGAAAAATCTAATAATGCATAATAACCGACAGAAATAAATCGTTGCAATATCCAATGCTCATTTTCAAGTTCAAAACCATGAGATGACATTGTTTCTTTATGAACATTCCAATTTCCACGGTTTTGCTCGCCAAAAGTATAGAATTGTTCAAGGTAAATATTTTTTACTCCCGTTCTCTCCCACAAAATTCGAGTTGCAGCCTCATCGGTACTTTCTTCTTTAAATACAAAACCGCCGGGCAAAGCAAATACGTTTGTTTTTTTAAATTCAAGCAATAAAACTTTTAATTGGCGTTCGTGAAACCCAAAGACCACGCAATCAACGGAAACACCGGGATGATACTGAGAGCCGGAATCCAAAAAAGTTTTTATGTCAGGGCTTAGAGTCATGAATTAAAGTTTAGGACAAAAAAAAGAAAAAATTTGGAATATTGTTGCCATCCGAATAAGTTTGTATCAAATTGATGCAAATCAAAAATAATGAAAAACCTCTTTGCCTTTTTTCTTTTCTTAATCAGTTATGTTACGGTTACGTTTGCGCAAAATGGCATGCTTAAAGAAAGCATTAAAGTCAAAAGCGCAATTTTGGGTAAAGATATTAAATACAGTATCTATTTGCCCGCCGATTATGAAAAAACCAACCGCAGTTATCCCGTTTTGTATTTATTGCACGGTTATACCGATGACGAAACAGGTTGGACACAATATGGAGAAGCCCATCTCATTGCCGACAGAACGATCAACAATGGAGATGCACCTTCTATGATCATTGTCATGCCTGATGCCGGTGTGACGTGGTACCAGAACTCGTATGATAATAAAACGCGTTATGAAGATTTCTTTATTACCGAGTTTATTCCTCACATTGACGCTACTTACCGCACACGCGCCAAAAGAGAATTTCGGGCCGTAGCAGGCCTTTCGATGGGCGGATTGGGTACATTTCTGTTGGCTACAAAGCATCCCGATTTGTTTACCGCCGCCGCTCCGTTGAGTGCCGCTGTATGGACTGACGAAGAATTTTCGGCTAATGGCCAAGATCAGGCAGGTTGGGACAATGCTTTTGGTGATTTATATGGCAAAGGGTTACGGGGAAAAGACCGTCTGACTGCTCATTATTATAAAAATGCCCCCATCAAAATTGTAGAAGCAGGCAATCCCGACGAGCTTAAGAAAGTGCGGTATTACATTGATTGTGGTGACGATGATTTTTTGATCAAAGGTAACATGGCATTGCACGCTATGATGATAGACAAAAAAATTCCGCATGAGTTTCGAGTGCGTGACGGTGGTCATACATGGAGTTATTGGCGTACAGCACTGCCCGAAGTCTTGAAATTTGTGGGTCTGAGCTTTCACAGGTAAAGGTTTCATCTTTTGTGTGTTGCTCTGTGCATTGATAAATTAGTACTATTTTAAGTGAGAGAATAACACAACGGATAGGCTGTTGTCGAGCGTAGTAAGCCTGATTTTTAAAAGCAAAAAATTTAGACTTTTAAATTAAAAAATAAGCTTAATTTGTTTGAAACAAGAAATAACTATACTTTTACAAGTAAAATTGCAAGCCATAATTCTTACATTATTAGTTGTGATTGCTCTTTTACTTCGGCTCTCTTTTTTGAAAAGTTCAACTAATTGACCGGCAAAAACTTAGCTGTTTCTGATGTATGTATGAGAAAAACAAGCTTGATTGCAGGACTCATTTTCAAAAAATTATTTTCAAACAGGCCGGCACGTTAGCCATTCAGTACTTATTTTAAAGAGTAAATGTGCGTTAGCTTTATTACTAAGACTATTTTGACTGATTAAGTTATTGCTTCAACCATTGAGGTTGTATAATACAAAAGGGCAATAACGTTTACAAATTTTCACCACCCATTAGCAGAACGATTGAGGTTTTCAGTATTTATTAATTTTTTCAAATAAATAGCTGTAATGGGAAGTTAGCGTGTTTTTTAGTTTTGTATTATTTTTATTTTTATTTGTTCATTTTTAACCTATCAGTTTTTATTTATGAAATCAAAGTTCTATTATCCGCTGATGTGTGCGGTGGCATGGATGTTTATGCTCTTCCTTGCTCTCGGCCCTGCACATGCCCAAGACCGGAAAGTGACGGGAAAAGTCGTTTCAAACGACGGCCCGGTTCCCGGAGCAACAATTCTATTAAAAGGCAGTAATGTAGGTACCTCGGCTGATGCAACCGGTACTTTTACTATTAGTGTAAACGGGTCAAATCCTGTATTGGTGGTTTCCGGAATTGGATATAAGCCGCAGGAAGTATCCATTGGCAACCAGAGTACGGTAAATGTAAGACTCGAAGATGATGTAAACGCCTTGTCGGAAGTAATCGTAACAGGTTATTCTGTCGATAAGCGTCGTGAGTCAACGGGAGCGGTTTCAACGGTAAAAACAAAAGACCTTACAAATGTTCCATCGTCAAGTGTTGAACAACAATTACAAGGTAGGGTTGCAGGTTTAACAGTTGTAACCACCAGCCAACCGGGTTCAGGAAGTCAGATTCGTATTCGTGGTTTTGGTGCATTTGGTGGCAACGACCCTCTGGTTATTGTTGACGGTTATCCGGTAGGTAACGTCAATTACTTAAATCCTGAAGACATCGAATCTACAACTGTACTGAAAGACGCTTCTGCGGCTTCCATTTATGGAGCAAGAGCGGCCAACGGTGTAATTGTATATACCACTAAGAGAGGTAAAAAATCAGCGAGAAAATTGAATGTTACCTACGACGGTGTGTACGGGCTTACTGATCCGGGTACGGGACAAAAAATGATGAATCCGCAGGATCAGGCTACTTGGACCTGGACGGCACTGAAAAACTCAGGCTCGCCTCTTTCTCACCCACAATATGGCTCAGGAGCAACTCCGATTATTCCTGATTACCTTAAAGTAGGTAATAGAAGTGGTGTAGTCGGAACGATTGATCTGGCCGCAGAAAAATTAAAATATAATATCACCGGACCAACCATCGGCGATTACTACCAAGTAATCAAAGCAAACAAAGAAGGAACCGATTGGTATAAAGCATTGACACAAACCGGTACTATTCAAAGACATAGCTTAGGTTTTGAAGGTGGTGGTGATGCTTCGCGCTTTTATGTAGGGCTATCATTGCAGGATCAGCAAGGTATTTTGCCGAGCCAAAGAGCTAAGCGTTATGCAATGCGTGTGAATACCGAATTTGATGTTTTCAAGAATGTAAGAATCGGTGAAAACTTCCAACTTACCTATCTGCAGATCTTAGGTCGTCAAGGTGGCAATAACGGTCTACAATCATCACAGGATGAGAACGATATTTTAGGTGCATTCCGTTCACCTACTATCATCCCGGTGTATGATGAGTTTGGTGGATATGCAGGTACTACTGCACTTGGTTTTGGTCAGGGCTCAAACCCTGTGGCTAACCAACAGGCAGGAAAATTAAATAAGAACTTTAATGCGTTGGCTGCCGGTAACTTCTACATTGAAGTTGATCCTATCAAAGATTTGACATTGCGGTCGTCAATTGGTATCAGTTACGTCAATTCCTATGGTTGGGGATACGGTCGTCCGATCTATGAAACCTTGGAAAATAAAGGGGTAAACTGGTCGTATAACGAAAGTAGCGGTTTCAGCTTCGGATGGACTTTTACTAATACCGCTTCTTATAAGAAGAAATTCGGGGCTCATGGTTTAGAGGTACTCGTAGGACAAGAAGCGCTTAATACCGGTTTTGGTAAAAGCCTTAGTGCTGATGGTCGCAATCCTTTCTCAGGAGATCCTAACTACATTACTATCTCTACATTGGATATTCGTAACCCTGCAAACAGTACGAAAAACAATGGGATTACCTTTAACTCTTATTTTGGAAGAGCTATTTATAATTTGAAAGACAAGTACATCATTACAGGGGTTATCAGACGTGATGGTTCATCTCGCTTTGGTGCGAATACACGATATGGTATATTCCCTGCGGTGTCTGCTGCGTGGAGAATTTCGGATGAGGCATTCATGAAACAACTCCCCTGGGTTACTGACTTGAAAATCAGAGGGGGATATGGTACAATGGGTAACTCTAATAACGTTGCTCCTGCCAACCAATATGACCTGTATGCACAAAGTGTCGAGAATTCCGGGTATGATATCAATGGTACAAACTCAGGTGTAGTAGGTGGATTCAGACAATCAAGAATAGGAAACCCTAATGCAAAATGGGAAACCAGTATCACCAAAAACATTGGTATTGATGGCTCATTCCTTAATGGCAAATTGGATGTAATCTTGGATTTATGGCAGAAAGACACCAAAGATTTATTGTACACATTACCCATTACGCAAACAGTGGGTGGTGCCACTGCTCCTTCGGTCAACGTAGGTACGATGGTCAACAAAGGTATCGACATTCAATTGATAACAAGAGGTAAATTTGGAGGCAAGGTAGGCTACGAATTTGATGCTACCGGTAGTTTCCTTAACAATAAAATTACCGAAATCGGCGGTGGCCTTACTTACTTACAGGATGTTAACCCGGGCTTCAGAGGTGTAAACCCTATCCGTAACCAATTGGGTTATTCACTGTCTTCTTTCTATGGCTACAAAGTACAGGGCTTATTCCAAAGTCAGGAAGAGATCAAGAACGCTCCTACACAAGACGGTGCCGGCGTAGGTCGATTCAGATATACAGACGTTAACGGGGATGGCAAAATAAACGCCGATGACCGTACTTATTTAGGTAGCCCGGTGGCTAAGTTTACAGGTGGATTGAACTTTAAACTTACCTACAAAAACTTTGAGGTATTATCTTACTTCTACACTTCAATTGGAAATAAAATCTTTAATATCTCGAAAAGATTTACTGATTTTTACCCATTATTTGCCGGTTCCGCTATATCTGAGCGCGTAAAAGATTCTTGGACTCCACAGAACACAGGCGCAAAAATTCCGATTTTTGAAGCAAATGACGGTTTCAGTACAGGTTCTCAATCCAGTGATTTTTATGTGGAAGATGGCTCGTATTTGAGATTCCAAAACCTATCATTCGCCTATAACTTCCCATTGGCAATTGCCAATAAAATGAAGTTGAGCAAACTTCGTGTGCATGCTGCTGTTAATAACTTATTCACAATTACCAAATATGGTGGACTTGACCCACAGGTGGCCGGTGCTGCTGATACTAACTTTGGGGTAGATTTAGGTAACTTCCCGATGACTCGTCAATTCACTTTTGGTATAAATGTTGGATTTTAATTAAAATAAAAACAATGAAAAAAATAATCTTTTCAACCACATGCATTATCCTTTTGGTAGCCGGATATGCCTGTAAAGACAGCTTTTTGGAAGTGCCGCCAACAGGCTCACTTGCTAAAGCACAGCTTACCACTAAAGCCGGTTTAGACGGAAGTTTAATTTCTGCATACGCTCAGTTGAGTGCTTTAGGTCAAACTCACTCCGGCCCGTCAAACTGGCTTATAGGCAGTATTAGAGGAGGTGATGCCAATAAAGGGACTGACCCGGGCGACGGTTCTGAAATGAATCCTATTCAAACATTTCAGTATAACTCGACGGATCAGGTTGCCGGTAACGTATATCAAAGTTATTTTGAAGGTGTTTCGAGAGCCAATGCCTTTTTGGCGCTACTCAAAGAAGCAGATGCTGCTGTGAAAGCAGAGGATATCAAAGTAATGACGGCTGAGGCTCGTTTTTTGAGAGGGCATTTCTATTTTCAATTGAAAAGAAACTTCAATCTGGTGCCTTATGTTGACGAAACAAAAAATCTATCCAATGGGATAGATAAAGTAAAGAACGATGTAGAATTATGGCCAAAAATTGAAGATGATTTTAAGGCTGCTTACAATGATCTACCTGAAACGCAGTCTTCTGTTGGACGTGCCAATAAATGGGCCGCTGCTGCTTACTTGGCAAAAACATACCTTTACGAAAAAAAGTATGCAGAAGCAAAAGCCTTATTTGATTTGATTATTGCCAATGGTAAAACAACAGGTGGTAAAAAATATGCGCTGCTTCCAAAATACTCTGATATATACCGTGTTGCAAACGACAATAATGCTGAGTCAATCTTTGCGGTTCAGGCAACGGTTAAATCAGGAAATGGAAACAATGCAAATGCTGACTTACAATTGAATTATATTCAAGGGGTTGATCCGGGTACTTGCTGTGGATTCTTTCAACCATCGTTTGAATTTGTTAATTCATTCCGTACAGATGCAAAAGGATTGCCATTATTAGATGGTTCATACAATAGCGCGGCTAATGCACTTAAAACCGATATGGGTATCAAATCCGATGTGGCTTTCACTCCTGATGCAGGACCGTTGGACCCCAGATTAGACCATTCAGTAGGTCGTAGAGGTATTCCATTTTTGGATTGGGGCTTACATACCGGCTTTAGCATGATTCGTAATCAACCTAACGGTGGCCCGTATTCACCAAAGAAATACTTATTTACGAAAGCAGAAAAAGCCGCCGGTTTGACTGAAACAGGTGGTTGGGGACACCAGACCTACAACGCTTATAATGTCACTATTATCAGATTTGCCGATGTTCTATTGATGGCTGCTGAAGCAGAGATTGAAGTGGGGTCATTAGCTAAAGCACTGGAATATACTAACATGGTGAGAGGTAGAGCTGCTAATGCATCAGATTATGTAATGATTGATGGCAAACCTGCTGCCAATTATAAAATTGCCGTTTATGATGCTTTCCCAACCAAAGAGTATGCCAGATCAGCTGTTCGTTTTGAAAGAAGAATTGAACTTGGTATGGAAGGCTACCGCTTCTACGATTTAGTACGTTGGGGCGAGGATGTAGCTGCCATCAATAAGTACTTACAATATGACCAAGTACTGTTGCCGGGCGCATTGGGTGGAGCTAAATACGACTCTAAGTATGCCCTATTCCCTATACCGCAAAGCCAAATTGACTTGCAGGGTAAGGATATTTTGAAGCAAAACCCCGGTTATTAAGTCAAAGTCAGGTAACAATATTTAAGTTTCTGTTAAAACAAATGCGGCAAGTCGAGAGGCTTGCCGCATTTGTTAAATAAAATAGATTCAAATCTATATTTTCAATCAATAATTCAAACGCAAATTTTGAGCATGGCTGCCAGACTTAGTATTATCGGCTTTTTGATAGCAGTTTTTTTTAGTTCATGCAAAGAGAAACCCCTGTTTTCGAAGCTGGAAGTGGAAGAAACGGGAATTGATTTTTCTAACCGCATTATTGAAAATGATACCCTTAATATTATTGATTTTGAGTACGTCTACAATGGCGGTGGCGTAGGTATTGCAGACATGAACGGCGATAGTTTGCCCGATGTTGTGTTTTCGGGGAATCAGGCAGACAGCCGTATTTACCTTAATAAAAGCGAAATCAAAGGTTCGTCCCTGAAATTTGAAAACGTAAGCCAAAAAGCAGGGATCTCCAATCTTGGTCGTTGGTGCTCGGGTGTTAGTTTAGTAGATATCAACGCCGATGGTCGTATGGACATTTACCTTACTGCGACCGCAAAAAAAGTGGAAGCGGAAAGAGCTAACTTGCTGTTCGTCAACCAAGGGAATGATAAAGACGGAGTACCAATTTTTAAAGAAATGGCCAACGAATATGGAATTGCAGATCGCGGTCATTCCATGAATGCAGCTTTCTTTGACTACGACAACGATGGTGATTTAGACCTATATGTTTTGACCAACACGGTAGAAAATAACCCCAATCAATACCACGAAAAGCTCCGCGACGGTTCCTCGCCTACTACCGACCGCCTTTACCGATGCGACTGGAACGACAGCCTCAGCCATCCCATTTATACCAACGTTTCTAAAGAAGAAGGAATTCAGATCGAAGGCTATGGCTTAGGGCTTACTATTTGCGATTTCAACGGCGACGGTTTCAAAGATATTTATGTTACAAATGATTATTTATCAGACGATCTGCTTTATATAAACAATGGTATCAAAGACGGTAAGCATTTGGGTTTTACAGACAAAGCTTCGGACTATTTAAAGCATACCAGTAACTCGGCCATGGGCAATGATGTAGCCGACATTAATAACGATGGATTAATGGACATCATAGCGGTAGATATGCTACCCAAGGATAATGCCCGTAAAAAAAGCCTCATGGGGCCTAACAGTTATCAAACTTACCTGAATAATGACCTTTTTGGTTTTAATCACCAATACGTAAGGAATACATTACAACTCAATATGGGCAATAAGCCCAACACAAATGACCCTATATTTGCGGAGATCGGCTTAAAGGCCGATATTGCCCAAACCGACTGGAGCTGGACGCCTATGCTTGCCGATTTTGACCACGACGGTTTTCGTGATCTCATTATTACAAATGGTTTTCCCCGCGATGTAACCGACCGTGATTTTGCCCAATTTCGCGACGAAACCAGTTCCATTGCCTCTAAGGAATACTTACTTGGGCAACTGCCAATCGTCAAAATCTCCAATTTTGCCTTTAAAAACACCGGCGATCTGGCATTTGAAGATGTATCGGTAAAATGGGGACTCAATCAGGCGTCTTTTTCCAACGGTGCCGCTTATGCAGACCTTGACTTGGATGGTGATCTCGATATTATTACCAATAACATAAACGACTCTTCGTTTGTATACCGCAACAATTTAGTGGAATCACATCCTGAAAAAGCCAATTATCTGCGTATTGGTTTTAAAGGCCGGGATAAAAATGTACAGGGACTTGGAGCGCGCGTTGAATTGTTTTATGGCAAAGGATTGGTACAGGTGTATGAGCATTCCCCTTACCGAGGATACCTATCGACGGTAGAGCCGATTGCTCATTTTGGCCTTGGCGAGTACACACAAATAGACTCGGCGGTGGTGATCTGGCCCGGCGGTAAAAAACAAACGTTGAAAAATCTGAAAGCCAATCAAACTTTGTATGTTTCACAGGCCAACGGCAACCAAACCTATACACCTACCCGGTTCAATCCCGTTTATATGTTCAACGAGTTGAACGATTCCCTCCAGATCAATTGGGTACACCAAGAGCCTGAATACATTGACTTCAATGTTCAAAAATTGCTGCCTCATAAATTGTCACAATATCCACCTGCTGTTTCGGCAGGAGATATTAATGGTGACGGGCTCGACGACTTTTTTGTAGGCGGGTCGCGCCAAAATAAGGGAAAATTCTTTGTGCAAAACACGAACGGTACCTTTACGATCAGTGATCTGTTGCCGGGAGTTGATGGTCCCGATAAGACTTCGGAGGACATGGGAACGTTGCTTTTTGATGCGGATGGCGACGGCGACCTTGACCTTTACATTGCCAGCGGAGCCAATGAGTTACGGAGTAATGACGTAGGTTATCAGGATAGACTTTATACCAACGATGGCAAAGGGAAATATCAATTGGTACAAGGAGCGATTCCTTCGATCTTGGTCAGTAAATCGTGCGTTAGAGCGGCTGATTATGACCATGATGGTGATCTTGATCTGTATGTGGCCGGTCGGGTAGAGCCTGACCAATATCCCAAACCCGTGAACAGTTATATCCTGCGCAATGATACTTCGCCTAATAGTACGCCTAAATTTACCGATGTCACGCCCAAGATCGCGCCCGCATTGGCCAACCTTGGCCTTGCCTGCGACGCTTTATGGACCGATTATGACAACGATGGTTGGGTAGATCTGCTGATTGCGGGAGAATGGATGCCGCTTACGTTATTGAAGAATAATAAAGGAAAATTTGATGTTATCCACTCGGCTTTGGATAGTCAAAAAGGATTTTGGGGTAGCTTGGCGGGAGGTGATTTTGACCACGATGGTGACACAGATTACATCGCCGGCAATCTGGGTTTGAATGCCCTCACAAAAGCCTCAGACGCGTATCCGATAAGTATTCTGGCGGCGGATTTTAACCAAGACGGGATGTTTGACGCCATTCCTTTTACGTATTTTCCTGATGCTGACAATAAACTCGTCAGTGTGCCTTTCCACGGTCGTGACGATGTTATCAAGCAGTTTATTCAAACGCGGGCGCGTTTTCAGAAATACGCAGATTTTGGAAAGGCTACCTTAGATAATATGCTTAAAGAAGAGGAACGCAAAAAAGCGCTTCAATTGGATATAAATTATTGTCCATCGGTCTACATTGAAAATACGGGCAATGGCACTTTCAATACCAAGCCGTTGCCTACTCTTGCGCAACTATCACCTATTAATGGAATGATTGTGGAAGACTTGGACAAAGACGGCAATTTGGATGTATTACTGGTCGCCAACGACTTTGGCAATGAAACCAGCACTGGGCGTTATGATGCTTCCAATGGATTAATGCTCAAAGGAGACGGCAAGGGGAATTTTACGCCGCTTACCCAAACCACAACGGGCTTCTATGTTCCCGGCAATGCGAAAGGTTTAGCCCAAATGGCAAGTTCTACCGGCCGCCGAATGGTGATCGCAACGCAAAACCGAGGACCATTAAAATTATTCGGGCAAGCTTCTTCACCGATCAAATGGTTGCCTTTACTGAGAAATGATGCTTACGCGCTTATTCAAACAAAAGACGGCAAAACAAGCCGTCAGGAATTGTATTACGGCGCTTCTTTTCTTTCTCAATCAGTACGTAAATTGCCCTTGACGGGGCAGGAAAAAGCCATTGAGATCGTTGATTTTCAAGGCAAAAAGCGAAAAGCGTATTAATTGTTAAGTTGATTTGTTATTCATACAAAAGCGGCCGCCCATGATAGGTGGCCGCTTTTGTAATGATTGAAATCGGTAATTGACGCTCTGGCTTCTTAAGTACTTGAGCATAAATTTTAGAGTATTTGAAACAGTAGGCCATTCTTCGAGCGGAGGGGTCGGGTTGTGAGCAACGGCAACGGCCGACCCCTCCGTAATATTACCTTGAAAAAAACCGAAAACTTTTGCTCGGCTTCTTAATAACTCTGATTCTGTTTCAAATAACCGGGTAAGTTGGAAGCACCGTCAATGGCTGTTTGAGGAATTGGAAAAAGCCTTTTCAGCTTGTCGGTGTTTGTTTTTTCGGTCCAGGTTCCTTCGTATTTGTTAAAACGAATCATATCTGTACGGCGCAACATTTCCCAATAGAACTCAAATCCACGTTCGCGGAACAAAAGGTCTAATGTCATGCTTGTAAGCGGAGCGGGAGGAGTGGTTGCTGTTCTTGAAGCTCTCACGATGTTTACGTCGGCTAAGGCACTTGCGGCATCATTGCTTTTACGAAGTTTGGCTTCGGCGCGCATCATGTACACATCCGCCAGACGGATGATGACGATGTCGGCTTCCCCGAAGTTACGTCCGCTGACAGATTTTTTACTGAATTCATATTTTTCTACACGATAACCGGTGTTATAGTTACTGCCGGCCACTGTGTAATCTACTTGCTCCGTAAAATCAACGGCCAGTGTAGGTTTATTGCGCGTATCGTGGAAAAGTTTACCAACTTTCATTCTACCGTCAGCACATTTCAAAAAGACCCCATTTTTTCTGATAAGACCGTATTGCTGTCCGCGCAAAATTCCGCGATTGATGTTAAAGCTTTCCGCAGCTACACATGAATCGGCAAGGTTTGAATAAATAGTCAAATTTTGCTTATAGAACCGTGGATCGGCAGCGGCAGGGTCTTTGGTTCCGTTAGCTGCTACCCACGTGCGATAAAAATCAGGTGTAATTGCAGGTCCATCGGTGCCGTTGGCATTGGGATAGGCAGGAAGCGGGAATTGATCACCGGAGAGTGAGAAATAAGCCATCCGGTTATGTCCGTTCAAATCAGCGCGCTGATCTACCGCAAAGATCAATTCTTTGTTGGTATGATTGTCGTCGTTAAACATTGAAAAATAGTCTTTTGACAACTGATACATTCCTGAGTTGATGATTTTATCGCTGTACTCAACGACCTTGTCCATATCCTCGGGTTTGAACGTAAACTGAGCGGCATACGGATCGCGGTAGACAGCAGCATTTAGATACAAACGAGCTAAAAGCCCCCATACAACACCTTTTGAAATACGGCCGGGGCCAACGTTTGCGTCAACCAATGGCTCAATGGCAAGCAATTCTGCCTTGATGTATTCAACGGCTTCATCGCCGCGAATGATCTTGGAATTTTCTCCCAGATCATCTTTTACGAACACCAAACCAAACATATCCAGCGTCAGCATTGAATAATAAGCGCGCATTCCCCGAGCTTCAGCTAAAAAGATTTTTGCCGATGGGTCATTAAGCGTTGGCAACGAATTGATCGCCGTAATAGCCCGTGACATTCCCTGCAAAATGAAGTTCCAGGTAGAGCGGATGTTAGGGTCAGTACTGGTATGTGTGTGCTGGTGCATGGCCAAGTAGATACCGTTATCGCCCCAATCCGTTCCGCCACGATAAGGTAAAATAGCCTCATCGGTCGATATTTCCTGCATTGTAAAATAGTTGGTATGCTGAAAAATACTTGGCAATAAAGCATACACAGGAGAGATGATCCCTTCGGCGGCCTGCTTATCTGTAAGACCGGAAGCCGATGATTCATCCAAAACAATTTCATTAAGGTTAGTACAACTGCCAAGCACCATTAGCCCGGCGGCTGTCAGCATTGCATATATGTTCTTTTTCATGTTTCTGATGTTAAAATGTAACGTTCAAACCAAAAATAAGCGATTTGGCTTTGGGATAACTCAAGTAATCAATCCCGTACGACGAAATACCATTGATAGTCCGGTCGGTGTTTACTTCAGGGTCATACCCATTGTATTTAGTAATTACAAATAAATTCTGAGCGGTAGCGGAAACACGAATTCCCGAAACCCACTTGTTGATTCCCAACGCTTTGGTATTGAGATTGTATCCTAACGAAAGGTTGTTCAAACGGAAGAATGCACCGTCTTTCAGGTATCTTGTCGATACGGGAGCTGCATTATTGACCGACTCATTGGTCGAGGCAATCGCTTCTGCTGTAGTATTGATGCCTTTCGACAATCTCAGTTTATAAAAGTTGGCATTGGCAGTGTTATCGTATATCTTATTTCCGGATACACCGTTAAAATTAGCAACCAGATCAAGACCTTTATAAGAAACACTTCCGTTGAAGTTAAACTGTTTGGTTGGCAAAGCACTTCCGGCAGCTACGCGGTCTTTGTCAGTGATCAAACCGTCACCGTCGGCATCAAGGTAAGTACTGATACCTTTATCATCAAAACCTGTAAATTGTTTCAGGTAAAAAGTACCGATAGGTTGTTCGTTGATGTAACCATTGATGGTGGCGGAAGTTAAGCCTGAACCCGAAGCCGAGCCTGAAGGAATAACGGAATATGGCGAGTTGGTTACTTTATTTTTAATGAACGTAACGTTCCCTCCGATATCAAATCGCAAGCCGGTCGAGCCGATATAGCGATAGTTCAGTTCTAATTCCAAGCCTTGGTTTTTGATGGTCATATCCTGTACGTTGGTCCAGAAAGTTCCGGCAGGTTGAACAGGATCGGCAGGAATTACTTCTAACAAAATGTTATTGGATAATTTACTGAAATAGTCAATCGTTCCGGACAATGCGCCGTTGAACAAACCGAAATCTATCCCTAAGTCCGTTTGTGTTGATACTTCCCACTGAATGTTAGGATTGGCTAAGCGTGAGTAAGAAGTACCGGGAGCATAGGCGCCTGTTGCATATAAGGGATAACTGGTAGTGCCCGATACCTGTGAGGTAAACAAAGCCTGTGTGATCTTAGAAGGGATTTCCTGGTTACCCGTTTTTCCCCAACCTGCACGCACTTTCAAATCACTGAATGGCAGAGATTTCATAAAAGATTCTTCCGAAAGTCTCCAACCCACAGAGAAAGATGGGAATATCCCGTATTTGTTGTTGGAACCGAATTTCGAAGAGCCGTCAGCCCGTACAGTGGCGGTCATTAAATAGCGGTCTTTGTATTGGTAATTTACCCGTGAGAAGAACGACTGCAATTCATTAACAACAGCATAGCCACCCGGTTTGTTGTTGGCCAAAGTAAGGTCCTGACCAAGGCCCGGATTGTAAATTGGTTCAATGGTTGAGATCGGGAATTTATTAATGCTGTTGCTGCGTCCCTGAAGAAATATCTTTTGGTACGAATGACCCACCAAGGCAGAAAGACTGTGATCGGTTTGATTAAGCGTATACGTCAGGTAGTTCTCGATCAGCTTGTTATTGTTGTACTGATAAATGGTTTCAAGACGGCCATCCTGCAAAGGAACTGCGTTAGGCAATGATTGCAGATCGCGTACTGAATTAGAGTTGTCGATACCAAAATTCAGCTTGTAAACCAAGCCTTTGATGATGGTGAATGAAGGAGAAATATTTCCGATCACGCGGTTGGTTTTGGTAATATCCTGTTCCAATTTAAGCGTAATGAGTGGATTCACGCCACTGGCATATTGATACGGCTGGCCTTTATCATCGTAAGCAGGATACGTAGGATTGGCCGAGATAGCTCCCCCCAACATAGCTCCGTAAGGCGGGCGGTTATTTTGCGTAAAACTGGCGTTCAAATTTACATCAATGCTCAGGCGGTCGTTCATCAATTTCTGATTTACGTTGATGCGACCTGTATAACGGTTAAGCTGGCTGCTTTTTAAGATACCTTCCTGATTTTGCAACCCTAAAGACGCATAATAGGTCAGTTTGTCGGCTCCGCCGCCAAACGACAGGTTATGGTTTTGGGTATATGCCGTTCTGGTAACCTCTTTTTGCCAATCAGTATTTCCTTTCAGATCGTCCAATACACCGCCCACGGCAGGTACCTGCTTGCGGTATTCGTCAGCCGTAAATACTTTCAAAGGTCTGGACATCGTAGAGATACCGACACTTGAAGAGAACGTAAGATTTGAAAAACCTGCTTTCCCTTTTTTGGTAGTAATCAATACAACCCCGTTAGCACCGCGAGAACCGTAAATGGCGGTAGCCGAGGCATCTTTCAATACGTCGATGGACTCGATATCCTGTGGGTTCAGAAAGGTCAAAGGATTGATGGCTCCACCGGTGCCGGAGTTATCCAATGCCATACCATCCAATACAAAGAGAGGCGTACTTCCCGTACGAACTCCGCCCGGACCTCTGATGGTAATGGATTGAGAACCGCCCGGCTCTCCGCTGGCCGAGGTAACATTTACCCCTGCTACTTTACCTTGCAAAAGCTGCTCGGGAGAGTTGATGATCCCTTTGTTGAAATCGGTGGTTTTAAGCGATTTTACCGATCCCGTCATATCCTTCTTGGTAGTACTTCCATAACCGATTACAACCACCTGTGCCAAGTCAGATGCACTTGATTTAAGGACTGCATCCACCGAATTACGGGCACCAACGATAATTTCCTGTTTTTCATAGCCAATAAAACCAAAGACCAATACCGCTTTATCGTCGGGTACGGCTAAGGTATAAGCGCCGTTTGCATCGGTATTTGTCCCTTTTTGAGTTCCTTTGATCACAACACTACAGCCGGCGAGCGGCTCATTGGTATTGGCATCCGTTACACGACCGGTCACTGTTTTGTCAGTGGTTTTTACCACCATGGGAGCAGACGCGTGCGTCGTTGCCGGGTAAGCTACTATAGCCCCCCCCAACAGAATCGACCATAAAAGCCACTTGGGAGGCATTAAGTTGTACATACTTTTCATACAATAAATGGGTTGTTTGGTTGTAAATATAGCCTCGCAAAGGTCTGATTAAGCCATTAACAAATTGTTAAGCCGACATTATCGAACCGTTATGTTTAGCAATTGTAAAATTAGAAAGCAGAATTGAAACTCCTCAAAAATTTAACGCAGACTTACGAAAATCAGAGGAGAAAAATAGACGCACATAATAATGAATGGAGAAGAGGTACTTTTTTTTGCATAGGGTAGTACGATTAGGTATTTGTCGGAAGATAGGTGAAATTGAGTACAATACTATAATTGAATTTTTTAAATAAAAAATATAACCATCTTCAAAGCCTATGCAAACGTTTGAAATAGTTGAATAATAATTATTATTAATCTCAATGGCGTATAACCTATAGAATAAAGGATATAATGATTGTAGCTGAAATCATTTATTGTAGCGATAAATGCCAACATCAAAAAGACGAACCCGACTTTTCAGTTTATTTTTTTTAAATAAATCAAGTAAAAATAGTACTTAGTGCTACTTTAAAACAAGGTTGCAGTTCGGCTGTGCCGCTTTTGCTCACTTAATTTATCTAACAAAACATGAAAAAACATCTTTACCTAGCTACACTAGTGTGGCTTTGTGCGCTATCTGCATGGGCGCAAAGCCGTTTGACCGGGCGTGTTACCGACGCCGAAAATGCGCCTCTCCCCGGAGTAAGTGTTCTCTTAAAGGGAACGACAATCGGGGCAACGACCGATGGAGAGGGTCGTTTTAGCCTTACCAATTCCGCTGCCAACAGCACTTTAGTCGTTTCTTACATTGGTTATGTGACTCAGGAAATTCCGGTGGGCAATCGCACAACCATTGACGTATCGCTTGCCGTCGACGTAAAATCGCTTTCTGAGGTCGTTGTGACCGGTTATGCCAGCCAACGGAAAAAAGACATCACCGGTGCAGTAACAGTGGTAAATGCCAAAGAACTTACCGCGCTGCCAACGGCGAGTGTTACTCAAATGCTTCAGGGTAGAGCAGCCGGGGTCACGGTTGGGAACGACAACTCTCCCGGTGGTGGAACGATGGTGCGTATTCGTGGGTTCGGTTCTATCAACAACAACAGCCCTTTGTATGTTATTGACGGTACGCCTACGCAAGGTACATTGAACCAGATCAACCCTAACGACATTGAGTCAATGCAGGTGTTGAAAGATGCATCATCGGCTTCGATCTATGGTGCTCGTGCTGCCAACGGCGTTGTGATCATCACTACCAAAAGAGGTTCATCAGGCGAACCTAAAATTACATTCGATGCTTATACCGGTACACAACAGGTAGGTAGAACATTGGATTTGTTGAATACCAAAGAATTGGGTCAGTATTATTATGAGTCAGAAATCGGTGCCGGAAAAGTAGCAGGTACTTCGCCTTCGGCACAATACAGATTTACACCAACGGGTGAGCAAACGATCGCTGATTACATTTATCCTAACATATATGGAGAGTTGCCGTCCAACTATACATATACCAATGATATTACTGATCCTAAATTGGGGGTTACGGCTTTCAACATTACCAAGGCGAACAAAGAAGGTACTGATTGGCAGCACGTGATTTTTGGACCTGCCAAGATCGCCAACTTCCAATTGGGCGCAACAGGTGGATCAAAAAATGGTAAATACGCCATTTCAGGTAACTATTTTACCCAAGACGGTATCCTGAAATATACCAGCTACAAACGCTATTCGGTTCGTGCCAATACTGAATTCACTAAAAACAGATTGACCTTTGGCGAAAACTTTACGGTATCTTACGACGAAAGAGTAGGGATTCCTGACGGTAACAACAACGAAAGTAACCCGATCATGTTTGCTATTCGTATTCAACCTATTATCCCCGTGTTTGATATTACAGGCGGGCCTGTTGGCTTGGGCGGAACAAACACTTCAGACCTGAATGGATTTGCAGGAAGTAGAGGTTCTAACCTTGGTAATGCGCCAAACCCACTGGCCAGACAATGGCGCCAGAAAGATAACGTTACCAAAGGAACGCACATTTTTGGTAATATTTTTGGTGAAGTTGCCATCCTGAATGGCTTAAAATTCAGAACCAGTTTGGGTGTTGAATTTAACAACTATAACTTCTCTGCTTATTTGAACCGTGATATTGAAGCCGCTGAGCCTCGCAGTGCAAACAGCTTGACGGTTTCGAATAACTTCGACAGAACCATCACTTGGTTCAATACCTTGACGTACAACAAAACATTTGGAGACCATACAATTACGGCATTGGCAGGTACTGAGGCGGTTTCTACCTATGCTTTTGGATTTAACGCAGCTCGAAGCAATTATGCTTTTGACGATCTTGCTTACCGCTACCTGAACCTTGGTGCGGCGGCAGGTTTATCCAATGCAGGTTCCGGTGCCACCATCAGTGCGTTGTTCTCTCAATTTGCTAAGGTCAATTACTCTTACAAAGACTTCCTTTTGGCCGATGCAACGATTCGTCGCGATGGTTCTTCACGTTTCTCGCCTGCTTACCGTTATGGGGTATTCCCTGCATTCTCGGTTGGTTTGCGTTTAACCGAGCTGGGCTTTATGAAAAAACAAAGTTTTGTGGATGATCTTAAAATCAGAGCAGGATGGGGTAAAACAGGAAACCAGTTGATTCCAAACGTGTATAACGCCTATACGCTTTATACGCCTGATCCACAAAATAATGCCTACGACATTACAGGTTCGGGGAACTCGATTGCCAATGGTTTTGACTTGACTCAATTCGGTAACCCTAACGGTCGTTGGGAAACCAATACTTCTACAAACGTAGGGATTGATGCAAGCATGTTGAAAGGTAAATTGGAAGTGATCTTGGATTTGTATACTCGTACCACTTCAGATATGTTGACCCAAGTACCTATTCCGAAAACGGCAGGTACAGGTTCTGTTCCTTACGTGAATATTGGAGAAGTAAACAACAAAGGAGTTGACTTGAACATTACCTACCGCGATAGCTATAAAGGTTTCAGATACAGCGTAAGCGGTATGATAAGCAAATACAAAAACAACGTTGTAAAACTGAACGACGACCCTAACGCTACTGTGTTTGGTTTCTCTACGCGTCTTCCGGCTATTTCGGTTACAAAAGCCGGATTGCCTATTGCCAGTTTCTACGGATATATTGTTGACGGTGTAATCAAAGATGAAGCAGAAGCTGCTGCTGCACCTAAATTCGGAACCTATACCAGAGCGGGTGTATTCAAATTCAGAGATGTGAACGGTGACGGCGTTATTACGGCCGCTGATAAAACCATCATTGGAAATCCTCACCCTGATTTCACGTATGGTCTTAACGTTAATTTAGGCTACAAAAACTGGGATTTGACCTTGTTTGCGCAGGGATCGCAGGGAAATAAGATATTCAATTACCTGAAATACTGGACCGATTTCAACACATTCCAAGGAAACCGCTCGAAAGACATGCTTTACAATTCCTGGAAAAAACCGGGTGATGATGCCTTATTGCCTCGCTTGAATTCACAGGACGGAACAAGTCAGCAGATCTCTACTTATTTTGTGGAAGACGGTTCGTACATGCGTATCAAAAACATCCAATTGACGTATACCATTCCAACGGCTGTATTGTCAAAAATCAAATTGAGCTCTGCTCAGGTTTATTTCCAAGGTCAAAACCTTTTCACTTTCACCAAGTATAAAGGCTTAGATCCTGATATCAACTTGAGATCGTCAGGAACTGACAACCAAGATATCCATATGGGTATCGACGAAGGTGCTTTCCCGGTAGCTAAGTCGTATAACATAGGTGTTAGAATTGGGTTCTAATTTCAAATTTTGAATAAAAAATCAAACAAAATGAAAAAGATACTAATAGTTGGATTAGTGCTCGGGATAAGCTTTTCCTGTTCCGAATCATTCTTTAACATACAACCCCAAGGGGCCGCTTCTTTGGCTTCCTTAAGTAATAAAAACGGGGTAAATGCCATGCTGATTGGTGCTTACTCGCTGCTTGACGGAGTAGGAGCAGGTAACACCGGCCGTCAATCGACCATCTCAAACTATGTGTTTGGGGGAATTACCAGCGGTGATGCCGTAAAAGGGACTGACATCGGTGACCAACCTGAACAGGAATACATCGAACAATACAACTGGCTGTCGGACAATACCTACTTCTTAGGAAAATGGCAACATTCGTATGACGGTGTAGCGCGTGCCAATGAAACCATTCAGTTGGTAAGCAGCCCCGACATCAAGGACATGACAGATGCCGAAAAAACGCAGGTAATTGCGGAAGCGAGATTTTTGAGAGGCCATTATCATTTTGAAGCTAAAAAAATGTGGAATAACGTACCGTACATCGACGAGAAAATCTACGTTGCCGGTGATCCTAATTCCACTAAGATTCCAAACGACAAGGATATCTGGGCGAATATTGAAGCTGATTTTGATTTTGCTGCCAAAACCCTTCCGGCTGTTCAATCTCAAAAAGGAAGAGCAAGCCAATGGGCTGCTAAAGCTTATTTGGCCAAAGCCTATATTTTCCAAAAGAAATGGGCAGCAGCTAAAACGTTGTTGGATGATATCGTAAAAAATTCGGGCAAAAAACTGATGCCTAACTACCACGATAATTATAGAAACATTACCAATAACAATGCAGAATCTATTTTTGAAGTGGAATTCTCGGTGAATGACGGTACCAACGGTAACAACGGTAATGCAGGTGATAACCTGAACTGGCCTTATTCGGCCAACTCTCCCGGCCGTGGATGCTGCGGGTTCTATTTGCCTTCACAAAATTTAGTGAATTCGTTTAAAACCACTGCTGACGGATTGCCGATGATCGGTTCTTCACCGGACGGTACTGCTGATACGTACAATTTGGTTGATTTATCAAATGACCAAGGTTTAAAATCCGATCAGGCATTTAACCTGGATAAAACAACTCCCGTTGATCCTCGTTTAGACTGGACGGTTGGGCGCAGAGGGGTTAATTTCTTGGATTGGGGTATCATGCCGGGCTATAACTGGGTAAGAAATCAAAACTATTCAGGACCTTATATCGGCAAAAAATGGATGTATTACTTGGCAGATGAAGGTAGCTCAACGCACTCAACTTCAAGAAGAAACGTAAACAACAACTACCGATTGATCAAGCTTTCTTCGGTTCTTTTATGGTTGGCTGAAGCTGAAATCGAATTGGGGAATCTGCAGGTTGCCGAAGATTATGTAAATCAACTTCGTGTTCGCGCAAAAACCGGCTCGGTGCAGGACGCTTCCATCAATTATGTGGTTAATCCATATCCTAAAGGTACATTTGCTGCAAAAGGCGCTGATTATGCCCGCAATGCCGTACGCATGGAAAACCGTCTGGAATTTGCGATGGAAGGCCACCGTTTCTTCGATTTAGTTCGTTGGGGAATTGCTGAAAAATACCTGAATAAGTATGTGAAGGAAGAATCAGTAGATGGAAAAGACGTGAACGGAAGAACCTATAACAAACGTGGTTATTTGGTTGGTAAGTCATTTACTTCTAAAAACAACTACTTCCCGCTTCCAAACGACGAGATATTAAATAGTCAGAAAAGCGGCCAGCCAACGCTGAAACAAAACACGGGTTATTAAGCCGATTTTTTAGTTAACAAAAAAGGCCTCGCAGCGAACTGCGAGGCCTTTTTTGTTGGTTTATGGCCAAAATGCCGGCCCGATTTTTTTAGATTGTTTTACGTTTTATTAAACCATTTGCGATTTCGCATTTCTAAAACGTACATATAGACAGGCAACTCAGTGAAAACGGATGCCTTTGACTCTAACAGATGTATAATTTAAAACAGTAAGAGTTATGAAAACAAGTAAGAAGTTATCCACATTCTTTATGACCGGATTGATGATTTATTTACTTTCCGGATGTGTTGTACGAACAAGGCCTGTAGTGGTTCGTCCTGCCCCACCTGCTGCACGGGTGGAAGTTATACCGGCACCCCCTTCTCCCCGCCATACGTGGGTGCCCGGATATCACCGTTGGCACAGAGGGCATTATGAATGGCGGCCGGGTTATTATCGTCGCGGTCGCCGGTACTAAATAGATCATTTAACAAAAAACTCCACGTTCAACGCGGAGTTTTTTGTTGGAAAGCAAAGTTTACAATTGGTTATAATTCACTGAATTGAAAACGGACATAGGTTTTGGCCAGTAAAGTCATCTTTTGAAAATCAGGCACCCGAATACGTACTTCCTGAATGCGGGTAGCCGGGATTTCTTTGATTTTATTGAATAATGTCAGGTAATACACATACGCCAGATAAACCCCCATACGCGAACTGCGCGGCAGTTGTTTGATGGCAACGTAAGCAGCGTCAAAGTCGGCCTGAATATCAGCCTCAATTTGGCACTTACACTCTTTGGTAAATTTTGCGAAATCAACTCCGGGGAAATAAACGCGGCCCCGATCCACATAATCGCTTTTTAGATCGCGCAAAAAATTTACTTTTTGAAAAGCCGCTCCTAAGCTCCGGGCACCGTTTTTTAGTTGATCGAACATCGTGGTGTCGCCTTCGCAAAAGACACGCAGACACATCAACCCAACAACTTCTGCCGAACCGTAAATATACTCTTGGTACTTTTCATCGGTATATTCCTGCCTGTACAGATCCATTTCCATACTGTGCAGAAAAGCATTGATCAGTTCATGTTCAATGTGGTATTTGTTAACAATCAGTTGGAACGAATGCAAAACGGGGTTCATGCTGATGCCCGTTTCGATGGCTTCGTACGTATCTTTGATAAATCGTTCAAGCAAATATTTTTGGTCAAATTCATAAAATGTATCAACGATCTCGTCGGCATAGCGGACGAAACCATAAACAGCATAGATAGGCAATCGGAATTTTTTCTCTAAGGTTTTGATTCCCAATGTAAACGACGTGCTGTATCGCTCAGTGATGAGTTTGCTGCAATCGAGCGTTGTTTGGTCAAACAATTGCTTCATATACGCCGTGCTATGCACGCAGATTAAGGAGTTGTTGTTGTGTTAGTTAACCAGCTGCTCCAAATTCCCTGATAACTTCATCGGCTACTACCAATCCTGAAATCAACGATGGCGGTACGCCGGGGCCCGGAACAGTAAGCTGTCCTGTATAAAACACATTACTGACCTTTTTGTTTTTAAGAGTTGGTTTTAAGAACGCAGTTTGTAAAAGGGTATTCGCTAATCCGTACGCATTTCCCTTAAATGCGTTATAATCTGCCTGAAAATCCCGATGTGCAAAAGTGCGTTTATAGACAATATTTGGCCGAATCGATTCACCTACATACGCTTCCAGTCGATTCATAATGATGTTGAAATAACGCTCACGAATTTCTTCAGTATCATCTGTAAGCCCCGTAGCAACGGGAATCAAGATAAATAAATTTTCGCAATCTTCCGGGGCAACGGTGGGGTCTGTTTTGGAAGGTGCCGAAACGTAGAACAACGGCTTACTCGGCCATTGCGGTTCGGTATAGATTTCGTGGGCGTGTTGAGATAGGTTTTCGTCGAAAAACAGATTATGATGCAATAGCTTTGGCACTTGTTTATTAACACCCAAATAATAAAGCAACGAAGAAGGAGCAAGCGTTCTTTTGTTCCAATAGGCTTCGGAATAATTTCGGTGCTCACCCAATAAATGCGCATCAACGTGATGATAATCAGCTCCTGCAATTACAACATCAGCCTCAAAAACTTCGGTGTCGGTAATTACTTTTTTAGCCGTTTTGTTCGACACTTCAATTTTTGTGACGTTCTGATTTAATTTGATCTTTACGCCTTTTTCTTCTGCTAATACGACCATTCCTTTAACGATCTCATACATCCCGCCCATCGGATACCATGTTCCTAAGGCTATTTCCGCATAGTTCATGAGGCTGTACATCGCAGGTGTATTTTCGGAGGTTGCTCCCAAAAACAAAATAGGAAACTCCATGAGTTGGAGCAACTTAGGGTCCGTAAAAAACTTACGAATGTGTTTGGAAAATGGCTGTAAAACATCCAGTCGTCCCACGTCCATCAAAAGTTTCAGACTTAAAAACTCCTTGATGCTGCGGCTCGGTTTCCAGACAAATTTGTTCATTCCCACTTCGTACTTGTAGGATGCCTGTTTCAAAAATGCCTCCAACCTTTCGGCACTACCCGGTTCAATGCTTTCAAAAAGTTGCTTGACTGCTTCCACCCCGGCAGGAATTGCTATGGTGGTTTCTTTGTCTAAAATAACCGCGTAAGAGGGATCAAGCCGTACGAGTTGATAATAATCCGACGGCTTTTTCCCGAATTTTCCAAAATAGGTTTCAAACACATCGGGCATCCAATACCAACTGGGGCCCATGTCAAACGTAAAACCTTCAGCCTTAAAAAAACGCGCCCGGCCGCCCGGAATGGCATTCTTTTCTAAAACCGTAACCTCAAACCCTTTGTCGGCCAGCCTAGTAGCGGCAGAAAGCCCCGCAAATCCGGCTCCGATAACAATTACTTTTTTCAAGCTATCATCTATTTTTATAGTAAACTTCCAAAAGCAGGCAAGGGTTTGAGAAATGGGCAAAAAAGAGATATGTAAAATCGTTATTGCTTATACACAACGCCGTCTTTCATCACGAACGTGACGTTTTGCAGGGTTTTGATGTTTTGGAGAGGGTTTTCATCGGTCGCAATAATGTCAGCGTATTTGCCTTTAGTGATGCTGCCCATGTTGTCCTGTTCTCCCAAAATTTGAGCGGGAACTACAGTTGCTGATTTGATGGCTTCCATGGCTGGCATCCCCACTTCGGTCATGTACTCAAATTCTTTGGCGTTTTTGCCGTGCGGATACACCCCACCGTCGGTGCCAAAGGCGATTTTAACGCCTGCTTTGTAGGCTTTCTCAAACGTTTTTTGAATCAGCGGCCCAATTTCCAGCGCTTTCATACGAACAAATGGATGGTAATAGCCCGGCACTTTGGCCGAATCGGCAGCGGTGCGGCCGGCAATGATGGTAGGAACGTAATAAGCGCCCATTTTTTTGAACAATTCAATGGCTTCATCGTCCATGTAGGTACCATGCTCAATAGTAGTAACTCCGGCTTTGAGTGCCCGTTTCATGCCATCGGCGCCGTGGGCGTGCGCCGCTACGTGAAATCCATAATCTTTGGCTGTTTGTACAATGGCAGAGATCTCATTTTCGGTGAACTGTGGTGCTTTACCGCTTTTGGCAATGCTCAAAACACCGCCTGTGGCTGTAATTTTGATACAATCCGAACCGTCTTTGTAACGTTGGCGTACTGCTTTGCGCCCTTCGTCCGGGCTATCTACGATGGCATCCGTGACTTTATCAGGAACACTGTACATATTACTTAACCCATTGGTTGGGTCGCCGTGGCCGCCGGTAGTAGCGATGGTTTGCCCCGCCGTAAAAATGCGCGGGCCGGCCACTAAACCTTTGTTGATGGCATTGCGAAGCGAAATGTTTACGCCGGTACCTCCCAAGTCGCGTACTGCCGTAAAACCGGCCATGAGGGTGGTAAGCGCGTGCTTTTGGGCTTCGTAAGCAATATCGGCGGAGTTGTTGCTCAGTCGTTTCAGGTATTGGTCCCGGCTGGTTTCGCTTTCAATATGTACGTGCATGTCGGTCAAGCCGGGCAATACGGTTTTGCTTTTTAAGTCAATCAGCTTGTCGGTTGTTTGGACTTTGGAGTAGCCTTTTTCAACGCCAATGATTCGATTTTTTTCCACGATAATGGTTACTTGTTCTTGGGGGGCATCGCTTACTCCGTCGATTAATTTACCGCAATGAATTAGTGTACGTTGGGCATTTACATAATTCGCAGTTGCCAGCAGCAATCCTGCAAAAAGGGAAACTTTTCTCATGGGTAATTTGGGTATTAGGTTGATGGTAAGAATTATTTACCCAAATAAAGCATTTTTTGTCCAAACCGAAATGTTTAAAATGAGAACCGGGCTTTAATCACACTAAAAAAAATCCCCGATTGTGTTGTCACAACCGGGGAGTAAAAGAATTAAAAGATGAGATATTAGTTTGGATACCCCGGATTCTGTGGTTTCAGGTTCGGGTTGTTAAGCATTTCCTGCTTTCCGAGCGGCAACAATAAATGTTTTTCCTGCAACGCTTGGTTAGAACTCAAATTGACGTGACCTACAAAGTTGTCAAAACCATTGGTTTTTTCGTTGTACACTTTGCGGAGGCGAACCATGTCAAACCAAGTGATTTGCTCGTAACAAAGCTCATGCCAGCGCTCTCTCCACACCGCTTCACGGAACGAAGCTTGGGTATACGTCCCCATTGCAGGAGTAGTAAGTTTTGCACGATCTCTGATTCTTTTCATCGCATCATAAGCGGCCTGTGTAGGTCCGCCTACTTCGTTTTGAGCTTCTGCATAGATCAATAACACTTCAGCATAACGGATCTGTGGCACGTTCAGATTGTTATTGCGAGAACCTGCTGCTCCTGAAGTACCGTTGGCAGTTCTGTTAAAGTGCTTGAAGATATAAGGAGCACCTAAATCGAAAGGCGCACCGTTACCATTGGTAAAATAGCTGGTATAAAAATATCCTTCTTGGTTTTTGGCACGTAAGTCACCTTCTTCGTACGATTTGTAGAAGGTAGGGGTAGGAACGGTACTTCCTGTACCACCGGGACCGTTGTACGTTACAGGTTTAAAGTTAGGATACATATTATCCATCGGGTTACCTGCCACCAACGTGTTGTATTGAAGCATGAAAAGGTGCTCAACGCGGTTTTTCATGCTCTCTTTATGCACATCTTCGTACGTAGTGAAAAGATTAATGCTTGCAGGATTGGCATTGGCATACGTAATGACCTCATTGGCTTTGTCGGCAGCTAACTTGTAGTGCGTGGCACCTTTGCTAAGCGGAAAACCGGCCATTGTTAGATATACCTTTGACAATTGGGCTTTTACGGCGGCTAAATTTACCCGTCCGCTTACATCCGTCCAAGCTAAGCCGGCTGCTTCGGCAGCGACCAAATCTTCTACGATCAGCTTATAGACTTCTTCCTGAGGAGCACGGGCCGGCTGAAAATCTTCCGAAGCAGCAGTCTGAGGTTTGGTTACCAATGGAATATCTCCCCACAGTCTGACTGCTGTAAAGTAAGCCGTAGCGCGAAGGAAACGTGCTTCTCCCAGAATTTTCTTTTTCTGAGCTTCGTCCATCGGAGTGATTGCGGGTACTTTCGCAATGACCTGATTGGCTTGGGCGATCACTTTGTACAAACCATTCCAATAGTTGACCACATGCGCGGTGTTTCCATCGTGTACCAGACCATAAAGGTTATTCAGGTCGGAGTTCTGAGCCGTTTCCGTGGTCGAAGTTCCCGTCAAGGCTTCAAGTAACTGCCAGTTTGATGAAAAGATACCCGCTCCGTCACCCATAAAACGTAGATCGGCGTAAACAGAGGCTAATGCTGCTTCAGCGTGATCGGGAATGGTATAAAAGCTTTCGGGGGTTAGGTTGGAGGGAGCCGCCTCGTCAAGGAAATCCGTACAACCCGCCGGTCCAAGCAAAACCGCTCCGCACAAGAGCGTCTTGCCTATTTTTTTTGCTATATTAAACGTCATTGTTAATGTTCTTTTTGATAATGAAATCATTAATTAAAAACCGATCTGCAAACCGACCATGTAAGTAGTGGGTTTAGGATAGTTGTGCCAGATCTCTCCCTGAGAGAAAGCACTGCTGGTATCGCCCTGGTTAGTTGGTGTTACCTCCGGATCGCCAATGATCTTGTCTTTTACTGCCAGGAAGAAGTTTTGTGCCGTAGCATATACTCTGAGGCGGTTCAACTTTATCTTGCTGGTAACATGACCCGGGAAGGTGTAACCCAACAACAGGTTTTTACCACGCAGGAATGAACCGTCTTTTACCCACCATGAGTCAACGTTGGTCACGTATCCTGCTCTTGTATCACGGATCTCAGCGATCATCGTATTTTGATTTTGCGGTGTCCAGGCGTTCAATACAGAAGTATAGCTGTTAGCCAATGCCTGACGGTCTTCGCTTGGGTGAAGGTTCATGAGCAATACATCGTTACCGTACATGAACTGAAGTTCCAACGTCAAATCAAAGTTATTGTAACGGAAGGTGTTGGTCATTGCTCCCCAACCTTTAGGGCTACCGTTACCGATGATGCTGCGGTCAGCGTCAGTAATTGCTTTATCTCCGTTTACATCCAGGTATTTAATATCACCGGGAAGAATGGTCAGACCGTTACGATAGCTGGTAAATTTAGCGGCTTCTTCACGTTCTGCCTCGCTCCATACACCAACGCGGGTCAATCCCCAGAAAGAACCTACCGGCTCACCGATGCGGATGATGTTGGTTTGGTTGGTAAAGTTAGGTCCGCCTACCCCGAAGATATCGGAAGGAGTTGCCAACGAAAGCACTTTGTTGCGATTGAATGAAATATTGAAGTTGGTATTCCACTGGAAGCCGCCGGCATCTACGTTGATGGTATTAATTGCAAGCTCAAGTCCTTTGTTTTGCATTGAACCTACGTTTCTGCGGATCGTTCCGTAACCACTGGTACGAGGAACAGGAGCATCCAACAACATATCGGTAGTTTTGCGATAATAGTAGTCTGCTTCAAGGTTGATTCTGCCTTTCAATAAACCAATTTCAAGTCCTACGTCAGCTTGAGCGGTTTTTTCCCAACGTAAGTCAGGGTTAGCCAAACGAGAAATACCCGTTCCTGATACCCGAGCATCGTTATAGATGGTTGAATAGTTAGAACTCAGCAATGACAGGGACGAATACGCAGGAATTTCAGAGTTACCTGTTAAACCGTAGCTCGTACGAAGTTTCAGATTAGAAATAAGCGAATTGTTTTTCAGGAAGTCTTCTTCCGATACACGCCATGCTAACGCTCCCGATGGGAAGATTGCAAATTTGTGGTTTTCCCCGAATTTGGAAGAACCGTCTGCGCGACCGGTTACAGTGACCAAATACTTGTTGTCATAGGCATAGTTGATACGCCCGAAGTACGAGTTGAACGCAAAACGCGATGCACCCGAACCCACGGCCGGGTTGGTAGCACCCGCACCTAGGTTATTGAATCCGAAGTAGTCAGTGGCAAAACCGCTTACGCTGCCGTTCATGCTGAATACTTTGGTTTCCTGCCATGAAATCCCTGCCAAAGCAGTAAGTGAATGCTTGTCACCGAATTGCTTATTATAGGTCAGGTAGTTTTCCAACGACCAGAAGCTTTCTTTGCGGTTGCTGGTTGAAGCGTTACCGTTTCCGCCAATGTTCAGAGTCCGGGTAGTGTATTGGTTGTTTTCCTGTGTTTGGATGTTAGCTCCGAAAACAGTCTTCATTTCCAGTCCTTTTGCCAGATTGATATTGGTGTATAAGCTTCCCAAAGTAGTCTGTGTATTCAGGATATACTGACGGCCATACAAACGGTGAACCGAGCTGAATGT
Source organism: Runella sp. (assembly GCF_965279615.1). Taxonomy (NCBI): domain Bacteria; kingdom Pseudomonadati; phylum Bacteroidota; class Cytophagia; order Cytophagales; family Spirosomataceae; genus Runella; species Runella sp. The sequence goes on from NZ_OZ257252.1 coordinate 5,665,334, forward strand.
TCCTTCAGCGTAAGGGAAATCACGGTTGTTAGCAAAAGTACCATCCTCGTATTTTACAGGAAGGAATGGGAAATCCTCTACGATCTGACGGGCTACTGCATCATTGATGTCTACCAGGTTTTCTGTTTGGTTGTTGTAGCTCAACGTACCACCGATTTTCATCCATTTTTTGACCTGATCGTCAATGGTAAAGCGGCCTGAATAACGTTTAAGATAGGAAGTCTTGATAAGACCCTGATCGTCGCGATAACCCAATGAAAGTGAATATTGAGTGCGTTCGTTACCGCCGCTGAAACCCAATTGGTGGTTTTGTGAAAGTTTAGCCTGCGATGACTCCTTGAACCAGTCAGTATCATATTTAGGACTTCCGTCGCTGTTGAATACGCGTGGATCGGTGCGGCGCAATTTTGGGTTTAAGTAAGCCCATTTTCCTGCTGCCCAACCGGCCGGATCGTATTTTGCCATGTTGGCCCATGCCAGATCTTCTACTGCCATGTATTGCTTGGCATTCAGTACTTCGGGCTTGTTTGGTCCAATGGTATTAACGCTGAAATCAACGTTATAGGTCACTTGGCCTTCGCCCGCTTTCCCTTTTTTAGTAGTTACAAGAATTACCCCGTTGGCACCTCTCGCTCCGTAGATAGCGGTTGAAGAAGCATCTTTCAGTACTTCTACTGATACAATATCATTGGGGTTAATGTAGTCGATAGCAGAGCTGAACTGGTTTTGAGTACCTTGTGGTAACATCACCCCATCCACTACGTACAACGGGTTGTTGGACGAGTTGATAGAGCTAAATCCACGTACACGAATGGTAGTTCTTCCCCCCGGACGACCGGAGTTGTTGTTTACCTGTACCCCCGAAATTCTGCCCGATAATGCCTGTGTAAGCGAAGGAGCCGGGCGCTCCATCAACTGATCGGTTTTTATGGAACCAACAGAGCCCGTTAAATCTGATTTTTTCAGGGTACCATAACCAATAACCACGATTTCTTCCAAAACCTTGCTGTCGGCTCTCAGCGTAAGGTTGATTGCAGTTTGGTTTCCAACAACGATTTCCTGCGGCGTATAGCCTACAAATGAGAAAATAAGCGTGGAATTTTCAGGAACTTCCAGTCGGTACTGACCATTAACGTCGGTTACTGTACCGCGTTGAGTACCTTTTAATACAATGCTTACTCCCGGTAACGGATTGTTAGTGTCGTCGATTACTTTTCCGGAAATGGTTTTGTCAACGACTTTTTCTTCTAAACGAACGGTGGCATTTTTTTCGAGAAGGCCTCGATCAGGAGCGGCGTACGTGAAATGAAGGCAGGAAAAAGACAGGAAGATTGGTGCGGCAGTTGAGCGCATTACCCTGCCAAACCGGCCATGCGGTTGTAAGGTTTTTTCCATAATAGAGAGAATGAGCTGTCAGAACAGCGTTTAAGTTAAAAAAACGGTACTGATTAGAACAAGGTTTATCTTGCAAAAAAGAAGAGAAAAAATGGTAACTACTCCACTATTTCGTATAAAATATTAATAATTTAACATTAAATGTAATCAAAGCGATATATATATTTAATTATATCACTTTGAATAAGTCTATTTTTAAAAAATATAATAAACTATAGCTTATTAGGTATTTTTATTAAATAGGGCTTGTAAAGGCACTTTTTATAAGTGATAAGTAATGGATGAGTAAAAAGAATGAAAATAGTTAAATAAGAAATGTCCAAATTAAAAGACATAATATCAGGTCAAATAAATGCTGTAAGCAAGGAAGGAGTTTTTTACGAAACAGTAGAATGAATAGATGAACGAAGGTGCTAAAAGGAATATCAGTAATACCGTGAAATGCCCAAAGGAATACCGGTGCTGATGGTAAATGAAGTGAAGTCCGGATTGAAGGGAGTAGTGACGATGTGTTCAATTTCCAGTTTGATTTCGCCTATTGAGACACCGATTCTGGGTGCAACCGTGAGAAACATGTCTTTCCCTCTTCTGCGAAGTTTGTAAGTTTGTTCGGTTACTAAGTCTTTCGCCTCTAATTCGCCAAAGTAGGAGATGCCGGCATTGAGGCCGATATAAAAACGGGTTTTGGCGGGAGCCCCCCAACTTCGATAGGCCGGGGTCAGGAAAAAGTCAATGGAAGCCAATCCGTAAGGCGTAAACTTTGGTTGAATGATACTGTTTGATTCGGCGTCTTCAAACTTTGGACGGAAAACGCCACCCAGTTTTAAGCCCAGATTCAATCGCTCACTGACAATATAATGAGGTGTGACAAAAATTTGCCAACCCAAGCCGACTTTAGGTAAAAACAGGGGTTTGAAACTATACGCACTTCCGGCTTTCAATACTCCCGGGCCTACACCGACATCAAGCCACAAGCGGCGCTCATCCTGCTCAATTGGAATCGAACGTTGCGCCAAAACGCTTGTTGCAATAAGAAACCCGAAAACCGAAAGCAGTAATTTGTTTTTCATTGTTTTTGCGCAATTTAGACAGACCCGAACGCGTAAAAATCAGGTAAGCAGTTGGCAATTTAGCCCTATTTTTTTTGGTTGCAAAAACCGTGCTAATACGTATATATTTTAGAGCTCTTACTAACAAAGGTACAATTCTGCCTCATTTTTGGCTTTTGGAAGCGAATTGGTTAGTTTTGAGAAAGTGTTAAACTAACTTTCGTATGAAAAAAATATCCACAATTACCTTTGTTTGGCTGTTTACTTTTATAGCTGCTTTTGCTCAGGAAGATGTTCTGAAAAAATTACAGGCGATTGCTGTTGTTGATCAAAAAGTAATGATGCCCATGCGAGACGGTATTCGCTTGGCAACGGATATTTATCGGCCAAAAACAGATAAGCCTGTTCCCGTAATTTTCTCTAAAACCCCCTACAATTTCAATGCATGGGGCAACGGCGAAATGAGAAATAACACCTATCAACAGGCGTTGGATGCGGTATCGCACGGGTATGCATTAGTGGTACAAAATGAGCGTGGACGGTTTTTTTCGGAAGGAGTTTGGGATATTCTGGGTACGCCCGTAACCGATGGTTACGATGCGTTTTCATGGTTAACCAAACAATCCTGGTGTAATGGAAAGATCGGCACCTTGGGATGTTCTTCTACGGCAGAATGGCAAATGGCGGTAGCTGCTCTTGATCACCCTTCTCATGCCGCAATGGTACCGCAAAGTTTTGGCGCGGGAGTGGGAAAGGTAGGAGAGTTTTGGGAGCAGGGCAATTGGTACCGTGGCGGCGCTCAGCAAATGCTGTTTACGGCGTGGTTGTACGGAACACAAAACGATGCAATTCGTCCACAATTCCCTAAAGAGGCCACGCAGGAAGAGTTGGTACGAGCTTCGCGGTATTTTGATCTGGCCACCGAAATGCCTCCCGTTGATTGGTCAAAAGGATTGCGACACCTTCCCGTACAGGATATTATCAAAAATGCGAATGGACAAAAAGGGGTTTATGATAAGATGATCGTGCGGAAACCCAACGATCCGGATTGGTTTAAAGGTGGTTTGTACCACGATAATATGCCTTTTGGCGTGCCGAGTTTTTGGTTTGTGTCGTGGTATGATGTGTCAAGTGCACCGAATCTTGCTTTGTATAATCATGTTCGCAAAAATGCCACAGACCCACAGGTTCGAGATAATCAGTATTTAGTCATTGCTCCTACGCTGCACTGTGCTTATAAACGGGCCACCGAAAATACCATCGTAGGTGAACGCAGCATGGGCGATGCCCGCCTTAATTATGACGAGCAGATTTATGCGTGGTTTGACCTTTGGCTCAAGGGGGAATCCAATGATTTTACGAAGAAAACGCCTAAAGTACAGTACTTTACAATGGGTTCTAACAAATGGCAATCCTCTGACACGTGGCCTCCTGCCAATGTCGAAATGACTACCTATTATCTAACAAGCGGCGGCAAAGCCAACAGCCTGTACGGAGATGGTAAACTTACGACTTTAGCACCTGCCAAAGACACAAAAGCCGACGCATTTGCTTATGACCCTATGTTTCCGGTTCCATCTTATGGCGGCAATGTTTGCTGTACGGGAACGGCCGTGCAGGGTGGCTCGTTTGATCAGCACCAAATGGAAACCCGCCATGATATTTTAGTTTATTCTACGGAGCCTTTTAAAGATGGGGCAGAGATGTCGGGACCTATAGAAACTACGCTGTATGTAGGATCGGATGCGAAGGATACTGATTTTACCGTAAAACTAATTGATGTATATCCCGACGGACGGGCCTATAATCTGGATGAAACCATCCTGCGCGCTCGTTATCGCGAGGGTTTTGACAAAGAAGTATGGATGGAGAAAGGCAAAGTCTATAAGATCACGCTAAGCCCAATGGTAACGTCCAATTACTTTGCGCCCGGTCATAGCCTTCGCGTGGAAATATCAAGCAGTAACTTTCCGCGTTTTGACCGCAACCTTAATACAGGAGGCAAGAATTTCGATGAAAAAACGGGGATAATCGCCAATAACCAAATTATGCATTCATCCGCATATCCATCGGCCATTCGGGTACCATTGGTAAAAGGGAAATAAATCACTTTCGGTAAAATTTATAGGTAGGGGCAAGCCTTGCGTTTGTCCCTGTTTCCTCAGGTGTTTTTAAGAGTAAACTTTGATAACGAGATTGTTCAGTCGCCAAATCGCCTACATGCCAACAGATTAGAATAAAAACGTTACTTTTGAAATCTTAAAGATTGTCTCATCAATCGTTGGTTGCCCTAACTCAATTCTGATCGCTTCGTGAAAAAACACCTTGCCTGGCTTTGTCTATTGCTTTTTTTAGGATTGGAAGGCTGTAAAACAGCCAAAAAACCTCGCTCCAACCCGCGTGATTTTGGGCCGATGGGATTACGCCGGGAAATGCGGGCCGTTTGGATTGCCACCGTAGATAATATTGATTGGCCAAGCCGTAAAAATCTTTCCTCCGAAGAGCAGCGCGAAGAATTTATTCGCATTTTGGATACGCATAAGCGCACAGGAATCAATGCAGTATTTGTACAGGTACGCGCCGCTGCGGATGCGTTTTATGCCAAAAGCGAAGAGCCTTGGTCTGAATGGCTGACGGGAAAACAGGGCAAAGCGCCCGAGCCGTTTTATGACCCAATGGAATTCATGATCGAAGAATGTCATCACCGGGGAATGGAGTTTCATGCGTGGCTTAATCTCAATCGAACAGCGCATAGATCCGGTAAAAGTATTTCCAATGAGAACATCGGGCGCAAGCATCCTGAATGGGTTTTTGAGTACGATGGTTCTAAATTATTCAACTTCGGCCTTCCGGAAGTTCGGGAATACATTACCGGTGTTACCATCAACATTGTTAAAAACTATGACGTAGACGGAATTCATTTTGATGATTATTTTTATCCGTACACCGTTACGGGGCAAACCTTAAAAGATGAAGAGGCTTTTCGACAATATGGTGGTCGATTCAGAAGCAAAGACGATTGGCGACGCGATAATGTGGACAAACTTATCAAACAGATAAGCGATGCCATTATTGCCGAAAAGTCGTACGTAAAATTTGGGATCAGTCCTTTTGGCGTGTGGCGAAATCGGAAAGATGACCCGAGCGGGTCAGTCACGGAAGCAGGGCAAACCTCTTACGACAATCTATATGCTGATACCAAAAAATGGATGAAAGCGGGGTGGATAGATTACGTGGTGCCGCAGATCTATTTTTCGACCAAACACGATAAAATCCCTTTTAAAATAGTGACTTCCTGGTGGCTGCAACATACCTATGGCCGTCATTTGTACATCGGGCAGGGTGCCTACAAGGTTGGCACTCAGGAGAAAGACCGAGCTTGGGTCAACAACTCTGAATTCCCGAACCAAATGCGATTTATTCGTCTGAATCCTGAAATTACCGGGAGTGCCTTTTTTAGTTCCAAGTCGCTGATCGGCAATAAATTAGGACATGCGGACTCTCTTCGTACCAATTTTTATAAAGAGCCCGCTTTTCCACCTACTATGCCTTGGAAAGACCGCATTGCGCCGAATTCCCCCCGTAACTTACAGGCTTCCGATACACGCAACGGAGTAGAATTACACTGGACTGTCCCTGAGCTCGCCCGCGACGGTGACAAAGCACATTACTATGCCGTGTACCGGTATTCGGACGACGAAACGCCCCGGCTGTTGGCAGGTTGTTATGAAGGCCAAACCCGCGCACTTGACCGCACTGCGCTCCGAAATCGGCGCTACACTTATGCCATTACTGCTCTTGATCGCCTGCATAATGAGAGTGAAGCAGTCCTTACCACTGTAATGGTGAGGTCGAATATTCGGGCGTCGAAAAAATAATATATTGATGTATTTTGTGCTTTCTATCGTGCTTTCGGTTACTCATAACCGAAAGTGTTTTCAAAACTTTCCAAGTCTCATTTTTCCACTCTTACTTTCCACTCCGGGCCGCTTTTTACACCGTATTTTGTAGAGAAATCGCCCATATTGACGGCAAAGGAAAAATTCATCAGGCTGTTGAAGTAACTCATATTTTGCCCTTCGGGCACTTCACCAAATGTATTGGCAAAAGGCATTTCGCCTTGAAAAACCTGTTTGTCGCTTTGCCATACCGTTATTTTTACTTTTTGACCGGCTGCAATGTTCAGTTTTTTGAATAGATCGGCGGGGATATTGGTCCAAACATTGCCGTACTGTATATCCAATATCGGAATATTGCCCACAATGGCGTTGCCTTCAAGTACAGGCTTTTGGAAAGGGATTTTTACTACTTCATTGGGAAGGCGTTTACCGACTTTTGCGAACGTAATAAATCCCGCTGCTAACCGCGCCGCTGTGTAGGCGTATACATCACGGCCGTGAAATGTGTAAGAGTTTTGTGAATTTCGCCGACGATTGATGGCTTCGTCAATTTCGCGTATTTCCTGAATACCCAACGACTCGGCAATCAGCGTCAGACTGCCATTGTCGGGGCCCACAAAGTAATGTCCGCTTTTGGTTTTCAGGACAACAGACTTACGTTCAGTACCTACGCCGGGGTCTACTACCGATACAAAAATGGTGCCTTCGGGCCAATAAGGCGCGGTTTGCTCCAGTCGATAGGCAGCTTCCCAAATGTTGTAGGCGGGTATTTCATGCGTCAGATCAAAAATTCGGATCGTTGGATTCACGCCCATCACTACACCTTTCATGGCCGATACCGCGCCGTCTTTTAAACCAAAATCGGTTTGAAAAACAATGGTTTTGGGTTGGGCGAATAGGGAAAATGGAACTAAAAAGAGGAAGACAAGGGCAGTAAAGTTTTTCATAAGGTTTAATTCTTTAGTTAATATAGTATTTGTCATGCTGAAAGCATCTATTGTAACTCATTGAGATATTTGTAGACCCTTTCAGGGTGACAAAAGGCGGTGAAAAAATGGAGAAAAAAGCTTTTCCTTCGTCAATACCTGCGTCGATTGAATCCATTCATTTTCATGATATTGCAGTGAATCAACGGTAGCTTTCAGTGTTTCTTTCCCTTGCACAAAGTCAATTAATAATTCATCGCCGACCAATATCTCCAACGCGGTTCTTATGTTGCCTTTTTCATAAGGGCCTTCTCGCCAAAGGTTGGGTAGGTGTTCATTCATGATTCGAAGTAACAATAAACTGCTTAGCAGTGAATGATTCGGCGCATTGGACGCCAAATGTACCTGAAAGCCGCAACAAAGCTCATTGGCATATTTATGAAAGGTCGGGATGAATTGCAACGGACGCAACACATAATTGATCCAAGGCAAATGATCGGTCTGTAACTCAAAGTCCCGTTTGATTTGCTGAAGCTTTTCCCACGACAAAGAAGGCGCGCCGACGATCTCAAAAGGGCGCGTTGTGCCTCGCCCTTCGCTGAGGTTGGTTGCTTCAAACAAACATTGTCCGCTGTAAAGTTGGGCTGTTTGCAGAGAAGGAAAATTGGGTGAAGGAAAAATTTGAAAGAAAAAATCCTTCGACGAAGGCGCAACAAGGGTTAACTCAAATGAACCTTGATAAAATCTTTTTAGCCAACACGCCAATTCGCCCATCGAAAGGCCATGTCGGTGTGGTAAGCCTGCATGACCGATAAAAGAACTGAACAACGCAGGTAATGCTGAGCCTTCTACCTGTCGGCCCGCAGGATTGGGGCGATCAATAACCCATAATCGTGGTTGTGAGGGCATCCCGGCAAAGGTTGCTATCAAATAGGCCAATGAGGTAGTGTAGGTAAAATAACGACATCCAACGTCTTGAATATCAACGATAATATCGGTAAGAGACGCCAGTGCTTCAGGAGCTACGCGGAGACTTTCTTCGGTTTTGCCGTATAACGATACAAACCGGACATGCTCGGCCAGTGGGTGGTATACGGACAACGATTCAACAGGTTCCTGATCCTGAAGTTCGGAAAACAGGCCATGTTCGGGCACAAACACCGTTTGTAAGACGTTTAATTCTGCCAAGACTTCAATAAAGTATTGCCGTTTTTCAAATACAAAAGCGGTTTGATTACAAAACAACCCTACCTGAGCAGAGCCTTTTTGCTGTAGTAAATTAAGAAGTGTTTGAAAAGATACCGGCGGGTGCATGGGTTGTCGTTAATGAAAGGCAAAGGTACAATTCTTATGGTTTACAGGATTTGGAAAAGTTTATGACAAAAGTCAAAAATCATAAAAAAATATGCGTCGAAAAAGCTGTTTTCGGTAGGAATAAAATGATCGAAAGTCGCTTTTAATCTCCTTTTAATCTGCCCTTAATATCCGTTTAATGCCTGATAAAGAGTTTTGTGGTGTTAAAATCAAGCATTCTGCATCATGAAATCGAAACAAAGCATTTTTGACAGCTTACAGGCCCATTGGAGCAAGGATTTATTGTCAGGTTTTTTAGTATCGCTGATCGCATTACCGTTGTGTTTGGGTATTGCGGGAGCAAGTAATTTTCCTCCTATTATGGGTGTTATGACTGCCGTGGTTGGTGGAATCATAGTTGCCTTTTTCGCCGGTTCCGAATTGACCATCAAAGGTCCGGCAGCAGGTCTGATCGTGATCGTAGCAGGGGCTGTTGACGAGCTTGGTAAAGGTGATATGGACTTGGGCTGGAAATTAGCTTTAGGTGTAATCGTTATCGCGGGTTTGATTCAAATCGTTTTAGGCTTGTTGAAAGTTGCGAAACTGGCCGACTTTTTCCCGCTTTCAGCCGTGCACGGTATGTTGGCCGCCATCGGTATCATCATCATGTCGAAACAACTACACTTAGCGGTTGGGACTGCCCCTTCCGAAATGAAGGGTAAAGAGCCGCTTGAATTGCTTGAAATGGTGCCTCACAGTTTGGCGCACATGGAATATCACATCGCCATCATCGGCGGTATCAGTTTGGTGATTTTGTTTGGATGGCAATACCTGAAAATCAAAGCCTTGAAAAAAGTACCTCCGGCTTTGATCGTATTGATCGTTGGAGTGCTTCTGGGACAATACTTCCACTTGACTGATCCTAACTATAAAAATCTTAAGCCTCTGGTAAATCCCGGTGATTTCTCGTTTAACCTGAATGTTAATTTCGGTGCGGTCACAAATCCTGAGTTACTTCCTATTTTCTTCAAATACCTTTTGATGTTTGTGCTTATTGGCAGCCTTGAATCATTATTGACCGGTCGCGCCATTGACTTGATCGACCCTGAAAAACGTAAATCTGATTTAAGTAAAGACATTATGGCCGTAGGAATCGGTAACACGATCTCAGGTTTGTTGGGAGGTTTGCCGATGATCTCTGAAGTGGCACGTAGCTCAGCCAATATCAACAACGGTGCTAAAAGCCGTTGGGCCAACTTCTTCCACGGTATTTTCCTTTTGTTGTTTGTGGTTTTGTTAGTGCCTGTTATCAAGATGGTTCCGGTGGCTTCGTTGGCAGCCATGCTTATCTTTGTTGGTTTCCGTTTGGCGTCACCTAAAGAGTTTGCACACATCTACCATATTGGTAAAGAGCAGCTTACTATCTTTTTAATTACCATCATTACCACCATTGCTACTGATTTACTGATTGGTATTGCCGCCGGTATTTTGACGAAATTTATCATTCAATTGGCGCTGGGAGTCAGAGTGAGCGATATTATCAAATCACGTTTTGAACTTCAGGAAAAAGAATTGGGGGTATATCAATTGAATGTAAACAACGCAGCGGTTTTTGCCAATTACCTTAAATTGAAAAGCCTGTTACAAAAAGTTCCGGACGGCAGTTCATTGGTTATTGACTTTTCGAAAGCCTCTTATGTAGACCATACGGTCGCAGATAACCTTAATAATTTCAGAAGAGATTTTGAATCGAAAGGTGGTTCGTTGACCCTGCGTGGTTTGGATCATCACGAAAGCCTTTCAGAGCACCCATTGGCAGCGCGTCGTTTGCCTAAGCACTTACGTAAGAATGCGGTTGAAATCGCATAAAATTAAAAGATGAGATTATATGCTAACAAAAAAGCAGTGAATTGTTCACTGCTTTTTTTTGGTATAGATAAGAAAGAAATTTTGGAATGATCGGCTTAATACGCTGATATCCAACTGAAGTTGTAATCCAAGTTAGGCACTTTCGTACGTTCTGCCACCCGTCTCAAACGCGTTGGCAACGCCATCAAATAATCTCTTGCTTTTTCACCGGCTTCATTCAGGCCGCCGATCTTGTCGATTTTCCAATCTTTAAGTAATGAGTCCATGATCTCAATGTAATCGTAGGTAGTATAGACTCCTATGCGTTGGGCAGCATCAGAATAATGACTGAAGGTTTCGCCGATCTTAACGCCTGTTTCGCGCAGGAAATGCGCCGGCATTACGATTTTCTTACGCATCATGTCTTCAAACGCCAACATCATTTCGGAAGAATCCACTTCAAATATGCGTTCTACAAATGCTTTGTACGCTTTGGCATGGCGCATTTCATCGGCGGCAATAACGCCGCACATTTTTGACAATAACGTGTTGCCATACTGTTTGGCCAACGTAGCGGTACGACGATGCGAAATATTGGTGGCTAATTCCTGAAAAGAAGTATAGACGAAATTGCGGTAAGGGTCAGTGCCTGTTTCAATATCAAACCCATCGGCAATTAAGTATTGCGTCGATAATTCCATAGCACGCATATTTACACGCCCGGAGAGGTACAAATATTTGTTCAATAAATCGCCGTGGCGATTCTCTTCGGCAGTCCAGGCACGTATCCATTTTGTCCAACCCTGCTGCGGATCTTGCTGATTTACACCTTCTACGGTCATTAGCCAGGATTCATACGTGGGGAGTGCTTCTTCGGTAATGGTATCACCAACCAACACCGCGATGTAATCGTAAGGCAACTCGCGCGCTGCTTCCTGAAGGAGTTTTATGTCTGTCAGAAAGTTTTCGTCGGTCGAGCTTGGCAAAAAATCGGAAGGCTGCCAAAGGTCTTCTATGGGTTTCAGAAATTCGTAAAAGATCGAATCGATCTTTTGGCCGATGAATTTCATAACCTCTATACGGGTGGATGGAAGTTGCATGATTTAAAACGTTTAACTAAAAATAGAACGAAATTGGGCCGAAGGTACGCATTATTTTAGCAAAATTCCTGATGTGCCGATTTAGGAATGTTTGATTAATTTTGGCGTTGAAAAGATTTCTTTCCCACAATTACATGAAAAAAATAATAGATTACATTCTCAGCGGCATTTACTTGATCTATTTTGGCTTGACCTTAGTGGTATTCCACGTCATACAAGTGATTTGTTTTCATTTCTTCAGTCGTAAAACACACCAAAAATCAGTTCATTGGCTGAATGGTTTTCTGTTGCATGGATTATGGTTGCTGGGAACACGCCTGCATTATGAAGCAAAAACAGAATTGCCCGCAGATCGGCCCGTTATTTTCATTGCCAACCACCAAAGTATGTTTGACATCGTGGGCATGATCTGGTTTTTGCGAAAAAGCTATCCCCTTTTTGTATCAAAAATTGAATTAGCCAAAGGCATTCCGAGCATTTCCTATAACTTACGAAAAAGTGGTGCCGCGCTTATTGACCGAAAAGATGGAAAACAAGCCATCGTAGAAATTGCCCGTTTGGGTAAATTGATCGAAGAAACGAAGTTTTCTGCCGCGATCTTTCCCGAAGGAACACGCTCGCGTACGGGGGAACTTAAAACCTTTGCCACAGGCGGTGTTGGGATTCTGGTCAAGAAAGCTCCTCATGCTTTGGTGGTACCTGTGGCCATTAAAAATACGGGAAAAATGAACCCAAAAGGCATTTTTCCACTTAGTAGCTTAGAGAGGTTGTCGTGGGTGGTACTGCCGCCCATAGAACCAAAAGGAAAAAGCGTAGAAGAAATTGTGGAATTGGCTAAAACGGCTATTCAGAAAGAAATCAGTTGAAATTGCATAATAACTCGAAATCAGAAACGCTTTATTCTCACCAGTTGAGTTAAATAGTGTTTGAAAATTAAAAAATATAGTATCATTTTTGCATCAAATGAAGTTGTAATTGCCACTAACGCAAAGCCGGTCAATGAATTACGCAAGAGTATTCTTATTGATTCTTTTTAGTTCTCTTATAGGACTAATGGCGATCCTTAAGCCTGCATTTGCGAATGTAAAAAAACAAATTGCCCTCGAAAAACGGGCCGACTCTTCCTGCCCTGATTCTGAAAATGACTGCCCCTTTGACGAAGAAAATGCTGAAGGAGAAGGTGATTCAGAAGGCGGCGACGAACTTGAGGCATTGTCGTATCCTATTTTCAATGTACCGATTTTAAAAAAGTCGTCTATCAATTTTACCTACCGTATGCTCATTCCGGAGCATTTTACCTCTATTTCGATTCCTCCTCCCGAAAGCTGCTAAATGCTTTCCGTACTGTACTCATTCCTTTTAGCGTCTGCTGTTCAATGCTTTTATTGAGTAATTAATTTACTCATAATTAAGCTGTTATTGTATTTGACGATAAGTGTTCAGCATAACTCATTTGGACAGACACAACTAAGTCACAGGCATTGCCGGTCTGCTTTTGGAAAGCGGGATGCAATTCCTGTTCTCCATTATTTTTTACAATCAACTATAGAATTCACTTACGTCAATTAATAAAATGAAACACCTGCTGAATGACTTAAAACAAGATTTACCCGCCGGCTTAGTGGTGTTTTTAGTGGCCTTACCCCTTTGTTTAGGAATCGCTTTGGCGTCGGGCGCGCCGCTTTTTTCAGGAATTATTACCGGTATCGTAGGAGGAATTATAGTGGCACTGGCCAGTGGTTCGCCCGTGAGCGTGAGCGGTCCTGCGGCCGGGCTTACCGTAATTGTACTTAATTCGATCCAGCAATTGGGTTCTTACGAGCTGTTTTTGCTGGCAGTTGTAATGGCGGGTATTATTCAGGTAGTGTTAGGCTATCTGAAAGCGGGAATTATCGGCCATTATTTTCCTTCGAGTGTCATTAAAGGCATGTTGGCCGCCATCGGCCTGATCCTCGTATTCAAACAAATTCCTCATGCGTTGGGGTATGACAAAGACAGCGAAGGGGACTTTGTGTTTTTTCAGGTAGATGGCGAAAATACTTTTTCTGAAATTTTAAATGCCATTAATTTCCTTCACCCGGGTGCCATCATCATTGCAGCTATTTCGCTGTCGATCCTGATCGCTTGGGATAAACCCTTCTTAAAAAAATATACATTTTTCAAATTTGTACCCGGCGCGTTGATAGTAGTTTTGTTGGGAATTGGGTTAAACGAATTCTTTAAGCTAACGTATCCCATACTGGCCTTGGAAAATGATCACTTGGTCAAACTGCCGGTAGCAAATTCAGTCAAAGAATTTATTGGACAATTTACCCTGCCCGACTTTGCAGGCCTACGCAATTTTAATGTGTATATCATTGCGATCACCATTGCGATTGTGGCGAGTTTAGAGTCGCTGTTAAGTGTAGAAGCTGCCGATAAACTTGATCCTTATAAGCGTAATACTCCCACCGATCGTGAATTAAAAGCGCAGGGACTGGGAAATATCGTGTCGGGATTGATCGGAGGCCTTCCCCTGACGGCAGTAATCGTTCGCAGTTCGGCCAATATCAATTCGGGAGGTAAAACCAAAAAATCGGCGATCATTCATGGGTTTTTGCTGTTGATCAGTGTCGTTGGTTTTGCAGGTTTATTGAACAAAATTCCGTTGGCGTGTTTGGCGGCGGTACTTTTGGTGGTAGGGTATAAACTCGCCAAATTATCCTTGTTTAAGACGATGTATGCGTTGGGTTGGGAGCAGTTTATTCCTTTCATCGTAACCATTGTTGCCATTTTGTTTTCGGATCTGTTGAAAGGGATCGGCATCGGAATGGCAGTTTCCATCTTCTTTATTTTACGCAACAACTACAAACGGGCGTACTATTTCATGAAAGAAAAACGCCATGAAAGTGAGACGATTACGATTCAATTGGTAGAAGATGTAACATTCATCAACAAAGGAGTGATCACCTTGACATTGGATAAACTGCCGGCCAATTCACACGTGATCATTGATGGTACAAAATCGCACAATATTGATTTGGACGTGCTCGAGATCATTCACAATTTTAAAGAAACTGCCATCCTGAGAGGAATCAAATTAGAGCTGAAAGGCATTCCTGAATTCAAAGGTGTTGCAGGACATTAATGGCGTAATTTTCTTAGTACTCATTTCTTAATTATGACTGCTTGCTTATGACTTTAAAGTATTTAAATAAAGATTTTTCGGCAGGTTTGGCGGTATTTCTTGTAACACTGCCTTTATGCCTCGGCATTGCCCTTGCGTCGGGAGCGCCCCTTTTCTCGGGGCTTTTGGCCGGGGTGGTCGGCGGAATGGTGGTGACCTTATTCTCGGGCTCAGAGGTGACCATCAGTGGCCCGGCGGCGGGGCTTACCATCATTGTTTTTGACAGCATCCAACGGTTGGGCAGTTATCCTAATTTTTTGATGGCTGTGGTACTTGCCGGAATCATTCAGTTTTTGCTGGGATGGCTAAAAGCAGGAAGACTCAGCAGTTTTGTGCCTTCCAGCGTAATCAGCGGCATGTTGGTGGCCATTGGGATTGTGATTGTTCTGAAACAGATTCCGCACGCTTTGGGCTGGGATGCCGATTACGAAGGAGAATTTGAGTTTTCCCAAGCCGATCATCGCAATACATTTTCAGAAATTCTTGAAGCACTAAATCATCCAGCTATGGGCGCTATTATAATAAGTGTCATTTGTTTAGGACTTATTATATGGTGGAGTTATTTGGAGAGAAGAGGGATTCAATTCTTTAAGACAATCCCCGGCGGAGTAGTGGTAGTTTTGGCGGGAGTGTTGCTCAATCAGGCGTTTCGGTTATGGATTCCTGAATTGAGTTTGAAAGAATCAAGCCACATGGTACGCGTTCCTATCATTCGCGATTGGGAAGATGCCAAAGCAGCCTTTAACTTTCCGGCTTTGGAAATTTTAACCAATTCGCAAGTGTATATCTCAGCGCTTACGCTTGCAATTGTGGGAAGTATAGAATCGCTTTTTAGCTTGGAAGCGGCTGATAAACTGGATTTGCAGCGCCGGATATCATCACCTAATCAAGAATTGAAAGCGCAGGGGATCGGCAACATAGTTTCGGGGCTTATCGGAGGTTTACCGCTGACGGTGGTGACGATTCGTACATCAGTTAATATTTACAGCGGCAGCAAAACCCGCCTTTCGTCGTTCATTCATGGACTTTTGATGCTGTTAGCGGTCATTGCCATTCCCCGATGGCTCAACTATATTCCGTTGGCCTGCTTAGCTGCCCTGCTTATTTTCGTAGGATATCGACTGGCAAAAATTGCCGTTTTCAAGAAAATGTATCAGGAAGGGCTTAACCAATTTATTCCTTTCATCATTACGGTCATTGCCATTGTATTCACTGATCTGTTGATCGGGCTGACCATTGGGCTGGTCGTGGGAATGGCATACGTTGTTTATACCAACAATCTGTCGGCTATCAGCGTAGGCAGAGACAAAGAAACGGTCTTGATCTGGTTCAAAAAAGATGTGTCCTTTTTAAATAAAGCGCACTTGAAAGAAGTATTGGCCTCCTTAAAATCCGGTGATTATGTGTTTGTAGACGGAGTGCGCGCTCATTTTATTGACCACGATATTTATACAACACTGGAAGAATTTCAGGAAGATGCTCCTTTACGGGGAATACAGGTAGAATTTAAGGGAATAACCCGTCGTAAAATCTCAAATCGAAAATCAAATGCAAGCATACAAAAAACTCTTATTAGCGAATAAATCATGGGCTGCGGAAAAGCTCATGCTCGACGAAAACTATTTTGAGGAATTGGCCGCTGACCAAAAACCCGAATTTCTTTGGATCGGTTGCGCTGACAGCCGTGTACCCGCCAATGAAGTAACGGGAACGGCCCCGGGCGAACTTTTCGTGCATCGTAACGTGGCTAACTTAGTGATTCATACCGACATCAATATGTTGAGTGTATTGCAATACGCGGTAGAGGTCTTGAAAGTTAAACACATACTTGTAGTAGGCCATTATGGATGCGGAGGCGTAAAAGCTTCCATGACCAACAAAGATTTTGGGTTGATTAACAAATGGTTACGTAATATTAAAGAGGTATACGAAAAACATGAAACGGAACTGAACAGTATCGACGTTGAACAAAAACGTTTTGATCGTTTGGTTGAGCTGAACGTGATCGAGCAGGTAAACAACTTGGCTAAAACGACAATCGTGCAGCGTTCATGGCATCAACGCCAATACCCTCATTTGCATGGTTGGGTGTTTGATCTGCATACCGGCCTTATTAATCCAATTACGGAAGTGCTTCCCGGCGCGGAAATTTCGCCTATTTATCGTTACGATTTTGAAGAAGCAAAAAAGCCGGAAGACGATTTGGCGGGAGAATACAAACATTAGAAGTCTTCATAACCCCACCCGACCCTCCCCTCTTAGGGAGGGGAATTCAAAGTCCCTCCCTAAGAGGGGAGGGATTTAGGGTGGGGTTCACATAGAAAGAGAGTTTGCGCCAACCGGCCAAACTCTCTTTTTTAATTTAGGATAAAAAAATGTGAGGCGAGCCGGTATTGAAAATGCAATAAAATGTTGTTAAGCCAACTTTTCTAAAAAAAAGCTTGTTCACTAAAAATCACCCATCATAACAAGCTAAATGAAAAAAATAGCCTCTACATTACTTGCTCTCAGTACTTTCTTTGTCGGCTTCGGCCAAACCAACATTCCTAAAAGCACTTGGCGTGCAGCCCTTCAGCGGGGCGCGTATGATTTGCCATTCGGGCTGGAGATCAATCCTAAAGCCAATGGTAAGTACGAAGTTTTTGTCTTGAACGGCTCCGAGCGCCTTGCCATGGACGAAGCCTACATGGAAGGCGATTCATTGCACATTCCGATGCTGATCTTTGATTCGGACTTGGTTGCCAAAGTATCGGGAAATCAATTGACCGGTTCATGGAAGAAAAACCGTAACGGCACTTGGGTATCCGTGCTTCCTTTCAAAGCACAAAAAGGAGAACCGTATTTATTTGCCAAAACTCCTGCCAAAACAACGAAGAACGTTACGGGCAAATACGCCACTTATTTTATTCGCCCGCAGGGGAAAGATTCGACCTTCGCAGTAGGAATTCTGGAACAAAAAGGGACAAAATTGGCAGGAACTGTACTCACCCCAACGGGCGATTACCGCTACCTGGCAGGTGATGTTGTGGGCGATAGTCTTTTCATGTCATGCTACGATGGTTCGCACGCGTTTTTGTTTCGGGCGGCTATTTTGCCTTCAGGCACTATTCGCGGCGGTATGTGGTCGGGAATTTCAGGGTATCAGCCTTTTGCTTCTTACCGCGACGAAAAAGCGGCGTTGCCTCCACCTACGGCACTTACCTATTTGAAACCGGGTTTTGAGTCGTTGGAATTTAGCTTTCCGGATACCAAAGGCAATATTATTTCTTCGAAAGACGAGCGGTTTAAAGGCAAAGTAGTGGTGCTGCAACTTTCCGGTTCCTGGTGCCCTAACTGCATGGACGAAACGCGATTTATGGTGCCTTGGTACGAAAAAAATGCTAAACGCGGCGTAGAAATAGTAGGTCTAATGTTTGAACGTTCACCGGAAATGAAAGTGTCAGGACCAAAAATTGATTACATGGGCAAACGTTTCGGCGTGCCTTATCCATTGCTTTTAGCGGGAACGAATGATGCCAATGCGAGTAAATCGCTTCCTGCGCTCAACAAAGTGGCCGGCTATCCTACCACTATTTTTATCGACAAAAAAGGACGCGTGCGCGAGATCCACACGGGTTTTTCAGGCCCGGGCACCGGCAAATACTACGATCAGTTTATTGAAGATTTCAATGCTTTAATTACTAAGTTGTTGAGTGAATAGTTTTTTAGTAAACCATATAAGGCATTTAAGGAAATATAAGTTTTATATGACCTAATATGCCTTATATGGTTCATTTCTTAGTTTGAATAAACAGCCACAAATGAATGACTTCTAAAGAAAAATTACTTCTCTTCGTGTTGGCGTGTCTGAATTTCACGCACATTATGGATTTTATGATCATGATGCCGCTTGGCCCTCAGTTAATGCGGTATTTCGATATTTCTCCCCAACAGTTCAGTTTATTGGTATCGGCTTATAGCTTCAGCGCCGGGCTTTCGGGCTTTTTTGTAGCCTTTATTGCTGATCGCTTTCCTCGAAAGCATATCATGCTGACCGCTTACACAGGCTTTGTGGTGGGTACGTTGGCTTGTGCCGTGGCTCCTACCTTTGGCTTATTGATAGCGGCGCGCACATTGGCGGGTGTTTTTGGCGGAGTATTGGGCGCACAGGTGATGTCGGCCGTAAGCGATGTGTTTGAATATGAACGCCGTGCGAGTGCAATGGGTGTTGTTATGACGGCATTCTCGGTGGCTTCGGTAGTAGGTGTTCCGTTGGGATTATACTTAGCTTCGACGTTTAGTTGGCATGCACCGTTTTGGTTTGTAGGTATTATAGGAATTGTGGTGATTGGCTTGATCTGGAAATACATCCCTCGTTTGGATGGTCATTTATCGGACCGAAATAAAGTCAAACATCATCCTTTTGAAGCTGTTACGAATATTTTGCGTGAACCCAACCAATTGCGGGCGTTGTGGCTGACGACCACTATTATGCTCGGCCATTTCAGCATTATCCCCTTCATTGCACCATTTTTAACGGCTAATGCAGGTTTTAGTGAAAGTAATTTATACCTGATCTATGCCGTGGGTGGCGCTTTGACGCTCTTCACCGCGCCGCAGGTAGGGAAAATTGCCGATCAAAAAGGGAAATACCCCGTTTTTGTAGTGTTCGCATTGCTTTCGATGATACCGATGTGGCTCATTACAAATTCAACTTCCAATAACCTATTTGCGGTCTTGGGAACGGCGGCCATTTTCTTTGTTTTTTCCAACGGCCGTCTGATTCCGACGCAAGCCATGACAGCTTCTGTAGTGTTGCCGCAGCAACGCGGAAGTTTTATGGCCATCAATACTTCTTTGCAATTATTGATGCAATCGGTAGCAGTCTATTTTGCCGGTTTGGTCATTCAAAAAACCTCTGACGGCAAACTTTTGCACTACGATTGGGTTGGCTACGCGGCCATGCTGTTTATCTTTTTCAGCATTTTTATTGCCAAAACAGTAAAACCGGTTGATGCTAAGCGAGTAGAGGAAGTAGTGGTGGAGTAGATATGGTGAATTTTCGTATTACAAAGGCAAATCAATAGTGATTTTTGAAGTTTCAATTTGATGATGTTTTTTCTCATATTCTTCTATCATTGCTCCAAGAATATCAGCTTCATCACTTTCCGGAGTACCAACAACTGCATCGAAGATTTTCTCCATTCTTTTCAACTTTATAAAGTAATCGGTTTCGGTTTTTATAGGTTTGATATCCATAGTTGTTGAGTCTTAAATCGTGTTTGCGTCAATCTTATTATAGTTTGAGTGTGTACCAATGAATCGAATAAATATTCATTGTTTCTCAAAATTAAATTTTGCTACTAACCGATAAGTGTTGCTTTTTAAAAATAATTCTCCTGTTAACTGTCGAACGATTCGCTGGTCGGGTTGTGAGCAACCCTCTGCACAAAGAGTGTGTTCCTGTGCAGAGGGTTGCTCACAACCCGACCTTTAGAACAATACTTTTCTTGTAAAACCTGACAACTTTTGCTTGACTACTTAAAATAGATTTTGCATCAAAAAGACGCTTTCAGCGTGACAAAAAAGTTACGTCCAACCTTCGCGATACTGCCGTTTTACAAAGGCGTTGGCAGCGTCGAAATTGGTGATCTTCATATTGGCTCCATCCCATAAAAGGCGTTTACGGCCGGTAAATTTGCCGTTTTCCTGATGGAGGTAGCTTCGTACGGCAAGATTGCCCATAAGTACAATTTCGGCCAACGGGCCTGCTTCGGCAAAGGATGAACTGGTGTAGGTGCCGAAACCGGCTTTACACGCTTTTACCCATTGCTGTTGGTGGCCATTGGTATCACCTTCTACCAAGGGGCGGGTAGGTTCGGGGAATTTTACCTGCTGTAGTTGTCCTTTGACAAATAACTTAGGATTATTGCCGAAAAGCTCACAGGAAAGCACACCTTTTGTTCCGATAAACATCACCCCCCCATCTACACTGGCAAATACTTTTTCGTAATCGCAGCCTTCGGGGAGTTTGGGGCGAATACCGCCATCATACCACGAAAGGCTCAGTTCGGGGTATTTTTTGGAACTTGGGTTCGGAAATTTGAGATGAATAGACGTGGCTTGCGGACCAACATCATTAAAGAAGGATTCCTTGAAAAAGTCAGCGTATACTGAACTGGCCGAGCATTCGACCGAAGTTGGATAACCCAATTTGAGCGCCCGGAAAGGTACATCCATAAAATGGCAACCCATATCGCCGAGAGCGCCCGTACCAAAATCCCAGTAGCCGCGCCAACGGGTAGGCATGTAGGCTTCGTGGTACTCACGGTAGGGAGCGGTGCCTAGCCACAGATCCCAGTCCACTTCGGCAGGAATGGGCATGGTTTCTTTTCGGTCTTTCGGAGACTTCACGCCTTGCGGCCACACAGGACGGTCGGTCCATACTTCAACGGTATGCACTTCACCGATCATGCCCGATTGCACAATGGCTTCGGTCTGGCGCGTGCCTTTGCCGCTGGAGCCTTGGTTGCCCATTTGGGTCACGAGTTTCTTTTCCTTTGCAAGTTGTGTCAACATTCGTGCTTCCCAAATGTCGTGCGTGAGGGGTTTTTCGAGGTAAATATGTTTTCCCAACTGCATGGCGGCACTGCCAATGACATAGTGCATGTGGTCGGGAGTGGTAACCAACACAGCATCAATGTTTTTGGCTTCTTTTTCCAATAACTTTCTGTAGTCTTTGTAATAGGGCGCATTGGGAAATTTCTCGCGGAATTTTTTGGCTTGACGATCATCCACGTCGCAAAGCGCAACGATGTTGTCGGAGCCGTTATTGAAAGCTGACGTAATATTAACATTAGCTTTACCACCGCAGCCAATGGCCGCGATGTTGAGTTTGTCGCTGGGAGCTACAAAGCCTTTGCCCAACACGTGGCGCGGCACGATCATAAATCCGGCCGCAGCCAAGGTACTTCCTTTTATAAAACCCCGGCGGTCAAGTGCTTTTTTGTCTTTGGAATTCATAGGCGTAAGGATGAAGAATTTAGTAAAAAAGGAGGTCGGCCTCCGTTTTTACTTGCAAGTTGTTTCTAAACAGGAGAGTACAGGGTGAAGGTAGAAAAAGGCTTGGTGTATCTTTCCACAAAAAAGACATAGTACTAAACCCTTTCATCATGCAGGTTTTATTTGGTGTTATTTATCACTTTATCGGCGGGTTTGCTTCCGGTAGTTTTTATATTCCTTACAAAAAAGTACGTGATTGGTCGTGGGAGAGTTATTGGATCGTGGGCGGGTTGTTTTCCTGGTTATTGGCACCATTTGTCGCCGCATATTTGACAGTTCCCAATTTTATGGACATTATTCGCAATACCGACAGTACTACCTTATTTTGGACATATGTATTAGGTGTCTTGTGGGGTATCGGCGGACTTACTTTTGGGTTAACTATGCGTTATTTGGGCATGTCGCTTGGTATGGCCATTGTCTTGGGTTTTTGTTCAGCGTTTGGGGCGTTAATTCCGCCCATTTACCGCGATCTGTTTACCGATGCTACCAAAGGGACGTTTTCAAGTATGCTGGCAAGTACGGGCGGACAAATCGTCTTATTGGGTGTAGCGGTCTGTTTAGGAGGGATTTACATTTGCGGAAAAGCAGGTGTAATGAAAGAAAGCGAACTTTCGGACGCCGAGAAAAAGGAAAGTGTTAAAGAATTTGATTTTTGGAAAGGCATTATTGTAGCGACTATTTCGGGCGTGTTGAGTGCCTGTTTCAACTTTGGAATTGAGGCCGGAAAAGTAATGGCCGAGGCCGCTTTGGTCAACGGAAGTAACCCTTTATTTCAGAACAATGTCATTTTTGTGCCGCTGTTGTGGGGCGGACTTACGACCAACTTTATCTGGTGTATGATCTTGAATACACGTAACAAAACTTTCGGCGATTATACCAACGCCAAAGCGCCGCTCCAAACCAATTATATCTTCTCGGCCATTGCGGGGACTACATGGTTTTTGCAGTTCTTTTTCTACGGTATGGGCGAAAGCAAACTCGGAAACGGCGCCAGTTCGTGGATTCTGCACATGGCGTGTATCATCATTGTGTCCAACGTTTGGGGAATTTACTTCAAAGAATGGAAAGGTGTTTCTTCCGCAACGTATCGAACCATTATTCTGGGCATTGCTACCGTTATTCTATCCGTCTTCATTGTAGGAATCGGTAACTACTGGTAGCATTCCGCGTTTATAGAACATACTTTAGAGGTTGGGCAAAATTCATTGTCCGACCTCTGTCATTTTTATTCTATCGTGCCGGTTTGTAATCACCTACGTTGATGATTTTATCACAAAAATCGTATTCGGCCGGTACGTTGGAACAGATCAATAGCAATTGATTGGAGCCTAAACGCTGAACTTCATCGCGGTACCAGGCAGACCATTTGGCGTCGAGATTGGAGGTAGGTTCATCCAGCATTACGACGGGTACATCAGAATAAAAAGCCAACGCCAATTTGAGTCGTTGCTTCATGCCCGATGAGAAATACTTAATGGCTTTGTCTTTGGAAGTGTCTAATTCAAGGCGTTGGAGAAGTTCGCTGTTAGAAATCCCGGCCTTGAATGGCTTAAATCCCGCGTGAAAATCAAGTAATTCGACCAAACTAAATTCTTCGATCAACTCAAGATAAGGCGCAGCAAGCACGATTTGTCGGTACCAATCATCTTCGTCGATGGCCTTTTGCGGTAATTGATAAATTATTTTTCCTTCCGTAGCGGGCATTACGCCCGAAATCACTTGCAGCAAGGTGGATTTTCCGCTGCCGTTGGGGCCTACAAATGTATAACTGTGTCCGGCGTTGAGTTCAAGGGTAACATCTTTGAAGATCCATTCGCGGTTAAAACGCTTGCCCAGCCGGTCAATGATGATTTGCATAAACAACTTTGTAAAAGGCTGCATGCCATAGACACACAGCCTCAATTCTGAAATTTCGACAAAGTTATCAACTAAAGTTTTGCTTCAGCCCACCATTGTTTAAATATCACTAAATCTTTTTTCATGGCACTCAGCAATTCCTGACTGCTGATGGTAAGTTTTTTAGCGCCGTTTTCGGCACCGCCCAACGGATATTCGTAGTGCATCGTAATGGGAGTGATCAAGCCGTGTTGCTTAACCATTTCCAGATATTTAGGCCAGTTGACCAACCCTTCGCCCAACGGACAGCCTTCTTTGACCCATTTATTGTTTTTCTTTTCCCAAACAAAGTCTTTAATGGCAATGGATTTGACATGAGGAGCAATCAGCTCAAACCCGGTTTGCCATGAACCGCTCGCTTCGTAGGTGGCGTGGTTGATGTCGTATTGACAACCCAAGTAGGGGGAATTGATCTTTTGGAGAATTTGCTGAATATCCCAAATAGCGGCCCCCAAGTAGTTGCCCGAGTGGTTTTGGTATTGCCCGATCATCCCGTATTTTTCGTTCAATTGTGCCAATGCTTTTAACTTCACCGCATTGGCTTCCATTTGAGCAGGAATACTTTTCTTCAGATCATAGGGATACCAGCCCATGCGATAATGTTTGATACCGAGTGATTTAGCGGTTTTTAAAATGCGCTCGTTTAGGGCGTCGGCTTCCAGTGTCGCCGTTACCATCATCGGAATTTCGAGCTTGTGTTTTTTGAACGCTTCGACCGCTTTGGGCAGGTCTTCTTCCACGCGCTCGGGTAAAACGTGCCCTCCCGGCCGAACCGTCAGATCAATGCCATTAAAGCCCAGTCCCGCAATGGTTTCGGCGAGTTGGTCGTAGCCTTCGATCCATTGGAACATCTTGGAAAAGACAAAGATCTTAGGCGTATCGGCCGTTGGTATAGTGGGCATGGCTTGCAGCGTAAAAGCCGCACTGCCGGCAAGGGTTGTTCCGATAAATTCACGACGGTTCATAAGGATAGTATTTGTGGTGATTCTGTTATTAACCGAAAATCTTTTTTGCATAACTCACATTTTGCGGATACGTTTCATCAACGCTTTTGCCTTTGGGCTGTGACCATTCGATCTGTGCCCAGCCTTTATAACCTGATTCGTCGAGTAATCCTTTAATGCGCGGCCAATCCATTGTGCCTTGCCCGAGCATGAATTCATTGTCTTTCAGGTGGATCTCGCAGATCAGTTTACGTTTACCCAATAGCGGAATCTCCTGAAAAATATCGTAGCCTGCATCGGCTGAATTGCGCGGATCATAATACACCTGCAAATTGGGCGAGCCTACCGCCTCAATGATCTCGATGTGTTCGGGCGCGCTCAGGTACGATTCAATGCCTAAGATGATACCCTGTTTTTCGGCTTTGGCAGTAAGTGGTTTTAAACGTTCGATGACCACTTTTTTGCCGGCATCGTCTTTCCGCAGATCACCGTTTCCGAAAAAAGCCAAAAGGATTACATTTGTTCCTAACGCTTTGGCGGCATCAATGCTGCCGCTGATCCAATCGACGGTTTTGGCTTCGGATTTGAGGGGTACTTCGTTGAGCATTCCAATCGCCAAACTGGCAATTTTGACACCGGTACGTTTGGAAGCGGCCAATATTGCCTGTTGACTTTCGAAACGGGACAAGTAATTTTCATCGGTTTTGGAGTTATAACTTACCTGCACTCCTTCCAATCCTATTTTTTTTGCGTAATCAAACGCCTCGGGATTACAGTTCAGGCGTAACGACCAATCGCAGGCGCCGATTGAGTAATTACTCTTGGTTGGCAGGCTGAAAGCATCTTTTGCGCTCAACACAGCTGTGCTTAATAAAGAAAGATGAGAAATGGCTTCACGACGGTTCATTGCATCAAACAATTAGTGGAAAACTCATTTCTGATAAAACGTAAGTTTGTTGGAAAAATACTGTTAAAGGCCTATTTTTACTTTAAAATCTCCTGCTGTATTTTTGTCAAACTGACAGTTCGCTGCTACAAAAGCATCTGCTTTTACTTTTGAACGTTGACGGTAGACCCTTGCAGGGTGACAAAATTAGGAATGTGTCCATGAACCAACGAACCACCACTAATTTCTTTGATACAAAAATTGAGTTTTTGAAAGGTGTAGGCCCTCAACGGGCCGTTACGCTCAACAAAGAACTCAATATCTTTACCTTTGGGGATCTGATCCAATATTACCCGTTTCGCCACGAAGACCGCAGTCGTTTTCACCGCATCAATGAGCTGACCGAAGAACTGTCGGCGGTGCAGCTGAAAGGACGTATCCGGAGCATGGTTGTGGTAGGAGAGGGGTATAAACGCCGTTTGACCGTTGAGTTTACTGACGGCACCGGCGTAGTTGAATTTGTTTATTTTCAGAGTATTGACTGGCACCTTAAGCATTTTAGAGAAGGCGGCGAATACATAGCGTACGGAAAGCCGCAACGCTATGGACAACGCTTCAATTTCAGTCATCCCGAAATTGAAACCATTAATCCCGAAAACGAAAATGGAGGGTATTTTCAGCCGGTATACAATCTGACCGAAACCCTGCGGAAAAAGCATCTTGATAGCCGCTTTTTGAGTAAAGTAATGCGCGTACTGCTGGAGCAGGCTACGCCGCATTTTCGGGAAACATTGCCGGAAGAATTGGTGCGGAAATTCAGGCTGTTTTCCAAAACGGATGCCATGTGGAACATCCATTTGCCGGAGAGCGAAGCAGCGCTGAATCAGGCGTTGCGACGGCTCAAATTTGAAGAACTGTTTTATAATCAATTACGATTGATCAAAAACAAGATCCTTCATAAGACCGAATATCCGGGACAAATTTTCTCGAACCTTGAACTGGTGAAGAGGTTTTATACAGAAGGCAGCATGCCTTTTGACTTGACCAATGCTCAAAAGCGAGTACTGCGCGAGATTCATGAGGATTTGAAAACGGGCAAACACATGAACCGCCTGTTGCAGGGAGATGTGGGTAGCGGTAAAACAATCGTAGCATTCATTGCGATGTTGATGGCCATTGGCAACGGAGCACAGACCTGTATCATGGCTCCCACCGAAATTTTGGCTGATCAGCACTATCGTGGCCTGAAAGGTTTTGCGGAAGCTTTGGGATTAAAAATAGCCTTACTGACGGGTTCCACAACCAAAAAAGGCCGTAAGCTGATCTTTCCCGATCTGGCGGATGGCAATATTCATATCATTGTCGGAACGCACGCTCTGCTCGAAGATCCTGTTCAATTTAAAAATCTTGGACTTTGCATTATTGACGAACAGCACCGTTTTGGCGTAGCCCAACGCGCCAAATTGTGGGCCAAAAATCCAACGATTCCACCGCATATATTGGTCATGACGGCCACGCCCATTCCGCGTACGCTGGCGATGACGCTCTACGGAGATTTGGACGTGAGTGTCATTGATGAGCTGCCGGCAGGACGTAAACCCATCAAAACCGTACACCGCTACGACCAACATCGCTTGAATGTTTTTAGCTTTCTGCGCGAAGAGATCAAAAAAGGCCGGCAGATATACATGGTGTATCCGCTCATTGAGGAGTCGGAAAAACTGGATTATAAAGACCTGATGGATGGCTATGAGAGTGTTTCCCGGGCATTTCCGGAATACCACGTCAGTATCGTTCACGGTAAAATGCTGGCCTACGAAAAAGACGATGAAATGCAGCGTTTTGTGCGGGGAGAAACCCAAATTATGGTAGCTACCACCGTAATTGAAGTAGGGGTAAACGTGCCGAATGCGAGTGTAATGGTGGTGGAAAGTGCCGAACGTTTTGGCCTCTCGCAGCTGCATCAGTTGCGTGGGCGCGTCGGTCGTGGGGCTGAACAAAGTTTTTGTGTATTAATGACGGGCGTAAAACTCAGCAAGGACACACGCCTGCGAATTGAGACGCTTTGCCAAACAAATAACGGTTTTGAAATTGCCGACGTAGACCTCAAACTTCGCGGTCCCGGCGATCTGTCGGGAACGCAGCAGAGCGGTTTGCTGGATCTTTTGATCTCTGATCTGGCCAAAGACGGCGAGATTTTAAAGGCGGCTCGTGCCGCTGCCGAAAGCATTCTGAATGAAGATCCCACTTTTATTCTCCCCAAAAACGAGCCGATCCGTACGCACGTTGATTCATTGCGTAAAGAAGAAACCAACTGGAGTCGGATCAGTTAAGCGATTAGTGCCGATTATAAATTAAACCTTTCTATGAATTATCTCAAAGCCCTTATTCTGATTTTGTTTTTTCAAAATTTTGCTATTGGGCAGAATAAGCGACCGGATGAATTTATAGAATTTAAGGATGTTTGGATGATTAATAATTGGGAAACTCCATGGATAATTGATCTTGACGATAATGACGCAAAGCTTCTATTCAATGCAGTATTTGATAAAGACAGTATAGGGTCTTTCGTTATAAATTTAAACTATACTTGTCCTTGTACGCCTGCTTTGGATAGAAGTAATGAAATAAAGCGTATAACTGAGGATCAATTCTATTATCAGGCAGATTACACCTATACATCATATACGTTGGAAGCACCAAAAAAGAAACGGATGGGCAAGATAATTCCTGTACAACTATGGGTTAACAGAGCAAATCATAAAGTGATTTTGAAGATAAATGACAAAATAGTTGCTGATGAGGAAGCTCATTTTTCTATTGGATTTTCTATTAATCCTATTGTCCAGAAAAACGGCACAGCACTTCCTTCGGCGGCTTCTATTCACTAAAAATGGATTTTTAGTTGCCCTAACGTACTTTCCTCTAACTTTGCAGTAGAGTTAGAATTATTAAACTTGTAGATACAAATGGCAGGGTATTTAAGCGGATTGAACGAACCACAGGCGCAAGCTGTTACGCACGGCGAAGGGCCTTTGATGATCATTGCGGGAGCGGGTTCGGGAAAAACGCGTGTGTTGACACTTCGTATTGCGCACCTTATAGAAAACGGCGTAGATCCTTTTCGAATTTTATCGTTGACCTTTACCAACAAAGCAGCGGGCGAGATGCGCGAGCGGATCGAGAAAGTGGTTGGTTCTGAGGCGCGTAACATTTGGATGGGAACCTTTCACGCCGTTTTTGCAAAAATGCTGCGCATTGAAGCACGCTATTTAGGCTATACTTCTGATTTTTCCATTTATGATACAGATGACTCCAAATCGCTCATCAGGAGCATTGTCAAAGAGTTGAATCTGGACGATAAAACCTACAAACCCAACGTCGTTTTTAACCGTATTTCAGGTGCAAAGAACAACCTGATTTCGGCGGACGACTATTTGGCAAATAAACTTTTCAGAGCCGACGACGAAGCTGCCAAACTTCCCGAAATCGGGCGTTTGTACAAGGCGTATACTACGCGCTGCTTTCAGGCCAACGCGATGGATTTCGACGACCTGTTGTATAATACCAACGTTCTGTTTCGCGATTTTCCCGAAGTATTGAATAAATACCAACACAAATTTCAATACGTATTGGTGGATGAGTTTCAGGATACCAACGTAGCTCAGTACCTCATTACCAGAAAGTTGGCGGCAGTTCATCGTAACATTGCCGTAGTGGGTGACGATGCCCAAAGTATCTATGCCTTTCGCGGGGCCAATATTCAGAACATTCTCAATTTCGAGAAAGATTTTCCCGAGGTAAAAGTGGTCAAGCTGGAGCAAAACTACCGCTCTACGCAGACCATTGTCAACGCGGCCAACTCGGTCATTGCCCGCAATAAAGCACAATTGAAGAAAAACGTTTTTACGGCCAACGAAGAAGGTGTACTAATTGACGTGGTCAAGGCGAGTTCGGACAATGAGGAAGGGCGCTTGATCGCTTCGGCGATTTTTGAGGAGAAAGTAAACAAAGGACTTCGCAATACTGATTTCGCGATTTTGTACCGCACCAATGCCCAATCACGTTCGTTTGAAGAGGCTTTGCGTCGGCAAAATATTAAATATCGAATTATTGGCGGACTTTCGTTTTATCAGCGCAAAGAGATCAAGGATCTATTGGCCTACCTGCGGTTTGTGGTAAATCAAAGTGATGAGGAGGCGTTTAAGCGTATCATCAATTTACCAAAACGCGGAATCGGAGATACAACCGTGGCCAAAATCGCGGTGACGGCTGCTGAAAATCAAGTACCCGTTTGGGAAGTGGTTGCCAATATTACCAAATACATCTCGGGACGCGCTGCTACGCCGATTGAGAGTTTTGCCATACTTATCAAGAGTTTTAAACTGTTGATCGAAGAAGGCAAAGATGCCTATACTGTTGCGGCTCACGTTGCCAAAACATCGGGCATTTTGAAGGAATTATACGAAGACAAGACCGTGGAAGGTTTGAGCCGTTACGAAAACGTGCAGGAATTGCTGAACGCCATCAAAGAATTTGTGGATAATCCTGATAATGAGGACAAAACCATCAGCTCTTTTCTGCAAACAGTTTCGCTGCTAACCAACGCTGACGAATCTGACGACGGCGATACCGACCGCGTAACGCTCATGACGATTCACGGAGCCAAGGGCTTGGAGTTTAAGAACGTGTATGTGGTGGGGTTGGAAGAAGGGCTTTTTCCGAGTCAAATGATGCTCGAAAAACGTGAAGATCTGGAAGAAGAACGCCGCTTGTTTTACGTAGCGATTACGCGGGCCGAAGATAAACTTACCTTCTCCTACGCGGAAAGTCGCTACAATTGGGGACGATTGAATATGTGTGAACCAAGTCGTTTTTTATACGAAGTTGATCAGCGTTTTTTAACAACTTCGAAAGGGCGCCGTTCGGGAGGATTTGACGATTATCGCAATAACGTCGAGCCAACAGGCATGAATTTGATTCGAAAACAAGGTGCGACGTCAGGAAACGGACAAAAATCCGGTAGCGACGGAAGCCCTACCACGCCGGCAAGTAAACTGTCAAGCGGCCAACGACCAAGCACGCAGGCGACGAGCGTGCCGCAGTCTGCTTCGACTGACTTTGTGGCGAGCGATACTTCAACGCTGGAAGAAGGCAATCGGGTAGAACATCCTAAGTTTGGCAAAGGAACGGTCAAGAAAATGGACATCAACGGCACAGATCGCAAAGCCGTGATTCAGTTTGATACGGTTGGAGAGAAAACGCTCCTATTGAGTTTTGCAAAACTGCGGATCTTGCGGTAACGATTTGTAACTACCGTAATGCCAACTTGATCAATTGCTCAACCGTGATTTGGTCGCCTTCGCGTTTGATGATGGTATCTACACTCTTTTCGGCGGTAGGTTTTGGAATGCCAAGCATGGTTAAAGCTGCAATGGCTTCGCTTCTTACCTGACTGTTTGCACTCATAAAGATATTGGGTTGAGAAGAAGTAAGCCCTTCTTTCTTCATCT
The DNA here is from genome assembly GCF_965279615.1 of Runella sp. Taxonomy (NCBI): domain Bacteria; kingdom Pseudomonadati; phylum Bacteroidota; class Cytophagia; order Cytophagales; family Spirosomataceae; genus Runella; species Runella sp. Next base: position 5,696,293 of record NZ_OZ257252.1, read on the forward strand.
TATCTTTCAAATCAATGATAACCCGTTGCGCTGTTTTCCCACCAATTCCTTTGATGGTCTGGATCAACTTTACATCTTCATTGACGATGGCATTTTTGATTTCAAAGGCCGATAAAGAAGACAGCATGATCAGCGCAGTAGCAGCTCCCACGCCCGACACGCTGATCAAATCCAGAAACAGTACCTTTTCGGTAGGTTCGGCGAAACCATAGAGCACATGAGCATCTTCCCTGATTTGTTGATAAGTGATTACCTTACAGACTTCTCCGGGATTGGGCAGTGCTGCGTAGGTTTGCAAAGAAATCTTTACTTCATAACCAACCCCGCCTACATCCATGATGATATAAGCGGGGTCTTTATGTGCGAGTTTGCCGTTTAAATAAGCGATCATATTTTAGTCAACCTTCAATAGTGAATAGCAGTCACTTGTTTGTTGACTGCTGCGGACGGCAACTGAAATCTATTTCTGCGTCCAGTAATCAACCACCAACACTTTATCAAGGTAAGGTCCAAGTACTTTGCCAAATGCCTTGTGGTCAGGGTGAGGCAGGTACACGGCACGGTCGGCTTCTGAGTTGAATGTCAGGAAAAAACAATGGGTAAAGCCCTGTGCCAAGCCCTCAGGGCTGTTGTTGGTTCCCCACTCGTATCCTTTGATCTCTTTGATTTGGGTAGGAAGTTTGCGGAATGCCTCTTCTACCGATTTAACCTGTTCGGGTGTTGCGGTGTCTTTAAATTTAAACATCACCACATGACGGAGCACTTTATCAGATTTTTGGGCCATAGCACCGAAAACAAAAAGGGTAAGAATGAGTGAAAAAAAAGTCTTTTTCATTTAGTGTAGTAATAACAAAGATGAATAATAAACCGAACGTCGACTAAGCTGAGCAATTTAAGCATTCGCCGCTGTCGTCCCATTTGGCACGGTCAAATTCGCCCAATTGTTCTTTCATTTCCAGGATTTCGTCTTCTACTTCGCAACGTTCAAAGAGTGATAATTCGCCGGAAGCAATCTGATTTTCAAGAGCTTTAAGTTTCACGCGCAGTTCGGAAACTTCCATGAGTGTTAGAGTGGCCATGATAATAGTTAGGGAATAAAATGAAATACAGTGTGTTTTGTTAATGCGAAATTTACTAAAAAAGTTCTGGAAAAACTACTGAATTACGGTGCTGTCATGCCACCATTCGTCGTTTTCCCAGTAATTTTCCCACCCAAGATGACGGTATTTTTTGTTGATCTCCACCTCACGTTCTCCGATGGAAAAGTCGGTTAAGATGTTGTTAGCGAACGCAAACAAGTCCCTTGCCCACACCACCGGTTTGGTCATTGTCTTCTTATAATTGGTCCACGAACCTTCAAATTTAAAGCCGCTTGCCTGTGCAGGAGCATTGGTTGAAAAATACCAAAGTTCGATCTGCCCATCTTTTCGTTCGAAGAAATCCATCAGCATTTTACCCGAAAAAATTCCCGATCCTTTGGTAGCTTCATTTTCTTTGAACTCAAAATTTGCTTCAGTCGTATAAGCTTCTTTCAACTCAAATTCGTCGTGCTCATAATGCTCTTCGTTGAGATTGGGATCTTTAAAGGTGGCCAGTTTTGTGAAAGTGATCGTGCCCTCAAAAGGAGTAATGGTCTTTTTAAAACGGTCTTTTCCTATTACGTGATACACATTCGGTTGGAGCGAATCACGCTTTACGTCCGAAAAAAAGAGTTCAATTCGGTAGTGATCGTCGCCATAAAATCCGTCGAACCGATTGGCATATCCACCTTCAATGCTCGGATCATGGAGTAATAATGCCAGATCATGATTGCCGAAAAAGGCAGCCGTTTTTTCGGCTGAAACGTTTGTGACTCTAATGGATTGCAGCGGAGCCGTCGTGTCTTTTCGTAACGAATCAATGGCGTCTTTATGAGTAACAAGCTTAATGGGAATGGCAGTGGGTTTTGAATTATCGTTGGCTTTGCGGGTGCAGGAGGAGCAAATCGCAAACAGAAGGAATAGCGTTATGTAGTGATTCATTGATGATTTTGTCTGTATATAGTTTGCCCAATCGGGTCGAATTTGCTTATTTTTTCAGCATTTTTACCAACTTCGCTCCCGTTCCTGCATAAATTAATGCCTCTACAATTACTAAATTTCCAACCCATGATAACCATGTGACCGTCAGGTAGGTTTCGATGGGTTTGGTATGAAAAAGATACACCATTGCATAGCTTCCAACGCGTAAACTCATGGCAGCAAGGGTAACGCCGTAGCTTCTCATCATCCACTCAATGTGTGTTTGCCAACGTTTTAGTTTGATCTCTCGCCAGGCAACAAAGGTGGTTAGCCACCAAATAATGCATTGAAAAGAGAAACCTACTTTTGCGGGCAAACCTCCATTGGCATAAATGGCTAAACCTAATCCTGAAGGAGCCGCCAAAAACAGTATCGAAAATACGTAAACTTTTCCGAGCGTTTGGTGCAGACGAGGATATTTTTTTACGAAAGAAGGAATAAATTGGGCTATTCCGATACCCATCGTCCACAAACTGCTTGTTATGTGGATATAAAACGATAATTGAAAATCTCGATGGGCTAAAACGCGGTCGGTTTTGGTGGTTAAGAAGTCAATACCCGGTTCAAAACTTAAATAGGGCGCGACCTTAGTGAACATTAACACAGTGAAAGCACCGACAAAAAGAAGAAAAAGGGCAGAGAAAATCTGACGTAATGACATTTTCGCTACCCTTTTATATTTTACAAATACTTCATATAAGTGGCCAAATCCTTGTCGCCACGGCCTGAAAGGTTAATGACCACGGTTTCATTAGGCGCGGCATTCAGGTATGGTAATACCGCCAACGCATGGGCGCTTTCGATTGCGGGAATGATACCTTCCAACTTGGCCAACTCCATACCGGCGGCGATGGATTCATCGTCAGTGATGGCATAGAAACTTGCGCGTTGACTGTCATACAAATGAGCGTGTAATGGCCCAATGCCCGGATAATCCAACCCCGCCGAAATAGAATGAGGTTCAACGACCTGACCGTCTTCGGTTTGCATCAGAATACTTTTGCTACCGTGCAAAACACCGATCTTGCCTAAAAAAGTGGTTGCTGCCGAAAGCCCTGATTCGATTCCGTGACCGCCGGCTTCAGCCGCAACGAGTTTTACAGATTCATCGTCCAGAAAATGATAGAAAGCTCCTGCTGCGTTGGAACCGCCGCCTACGCACGCAATGACGTAGTCGGGAAGTTCAGAACCTGTTTTTTCCAACAACTGCTTTTTGATCTCTTCCGAAATAACGGACTGAAAGCGAGCCACCATATCGGGATAGGGGTGAGGCCCTACCACCGAGCCGATGATGTAATGGGTATCGGTTGGATTGTTGATCCAGTGACGCATGGCTTCGTTGGTAGCATCCTTGAGGGTTTTGGAGCCGCTGCTTGCCGGACGCACTTCCGCGCCAAGCATTTTCATACGAGCAACGTTGGGTGCCTGACGTTGAATGTCGATCTCACCCATGTACACAATGCATTCCATGCCCATAAGTGCGCACACAGTAGCGGTGGCTACACCGTGTTGGCCGGCGCCGGTTTCGGCTACGATCTTTTGCTTTCCAAGCCGTCTTGCCAAAAGTATTTGACCAATGGTGTTATTGACTTTGTGCGCGCCGGTGTGGCAAAGATCCTCGCGTTTGAGGTAAACAGTTGTGTTGTATTTTTCCGATAACCGTTGTGCTAAATACAAAGGCGTAGGGCGTCCTACATAATCATGCAAAAGCCCTTGAAATTCTTCCTGAAAATCGGGTTGAGCCATGATTTTCAGGTAATTTTCGCGAAGTTCTTCTACGTTTGGGTATAACATTTCGGGGATATATGCGCCACCGAATTGTCCGTAATATCCGCGTTCATTGACTTGAAAAGCGGATTGATTTTGTGTTGCGGTCATGTTTGTGCGAATAGTACCGATTTCAATTGATGAAAACGGAAAGTTATTCAAAATTATGTTTACACTCCTACTTCTTCCTCTTCTTCAATCGGGCGAATGAAGTCAAACAGTTGGCGAAGCGCGTCAATATCTTTAACGGCAGGTTCCGTTTCAAATTTGCTGTTTACGTCCAAACCATAGATTTTCACCTGTAAATCATTCACTTGGACAATGTTTTCCAACGAAAGTCCGCCGCTCAAAAAGAAAGGCCGATCGTTGTCATAACGGCTTAATATATTCCAGTCGAATGTGACTCCATTACCGCCGGGATTGCTTCCTTTGGCATCGAAAAGAAAGTAATCACAATGCGGTTTATAGTTATTAAGCGTCGCAAAATTAAAAGAATCATCGATTGAAAATGCCTTAATGATATTGGCTCCACGCATTTTGAGCGTACGGCAAAAATCAGGGGTTTCATGCCCATGAAGTTGTACGTATTGCAGATCGTATTTTTTTGCCATCCGCAGAATATAGTCCGGGTTGGCGTTCACAAAAACTCCGACTTTTTTAATGGGCTTAGGAATACTTTTAATGAATTCTTCGTCAAGGGTTTCGCCCACAAAGCGAGGAGATTTATCATAAAAAATGAATCCGATAAAATCAGGCTTCAATTCTACTAATTCGGCCAGATTAGCCGTGTCGCGCATTCCACAAACTTTGATCTTCATCATAGATAGGTGTGTTAATTATTGATTACCGGTAAGTTGGAAGTGATTAATCAGGTCTTTTAATGCTAAGCCGGGGTTGTCGGTTGCCATAAATGATTCTCCGATCAGGAAGCCTTGATAGCCTGCTTCACGTAACTGTTGAATCGTCTCGGCATTTTTTAATCCGCTTTCCGATATTTTGACGAAATCATTGGGAATAAGCTGCGCTAATTCCAGTGAAGTTTCGATAGAAGTGACGAATGTTTTCAGGTTACGATTATTTACTCCTACCATATCAACGAATTCGCACACGCTTTGTTCCAATTCTTCGCGATCATGGACTTCGAGCAGTACTTCTAACCCCAATTCCTGAGCTTTGCGACCCAACTCACGAACTTCGGTAGGCGTAAGACAGGCCGCTATGAGTAAGATCACATCGGCGCCGATGGCTTTGGCTTCCCAAAGCTGGTATTCATCGATCATGAAATCCTTGCGAAGCATGGGTGTGAAGGGATTGGCGGCGCGTGCTTTTGCGAAGTCATCAAACGTACCCCCAAAAAAATTGGTATCAGTCAGCACCGACAAGCCGCAGGCACCTGCTTCTACATATCCTTTGGTGACTGTTTCCGGCGTTAGTCGGTCGTTGATGATGCCTTTGGAAGGAGATTTACGCTTGAATTCTGAAATAACGCCCGAAGCACCATCAGCCTTCAGCGCATTTTTCAGAGATAGTGTTTCACGCCCAAATAAGGCCGCTTTTTCGAGATCGGCAATACTTATTTTTGATTTGGCTTCTGCTACTTCAGTCCGTTTGTGGGCTACTATTTTATCTAAAATATTCATTATGGTTCAAAAATTCTGCTGACCGATAGTTCAAGTCCCGGAAGAACACTTGAAGTAATTACGTCATCTTCTGTATAAGGCCTCAAGCCAATGTATTTTCCTTCATCATTAAGTACGTAAACAATGATTACGTTGTCGTTAGGTTCTACCAACCAATATTCAGTAACTCCATTTTCTTCATAGACCTGAAATTTATCGCTCATTTCTTTTTTAGTATTTCCGGGCGACAGGATTTCTATGATCAGATCCGGAGCGCCGATACATCCTCGGTCGTCAAGTTTATCCATATCACAAATTACACAGATGTCAGGTTGTACTACTGTATAAATTTGGTCGTCTTTGCGCTTTTTTCCTTTGAGAGGAGTTAACCGTACATCAAAAGGAGCGGTATACATTTCACAGGATTTGCCATCAAGATAGTTGCCTATCGTTAATGACAACTTTACTGAAATCTTCTGATGCCTTCTGGCAGGTGCCGGCGACATATTGAAAATTTTTCCTTTGATTAACTCAATACGTTCGTCAAAGGTCCATTTCAAATAGTCGGCGTATGTATAACTGCCGTTTGGGTCTAAATCGGTGAAGTTGAGTATATTCATATCAATCTTCAATTAACTTTTTAAAACACGCCAACGCTCGTTTGCTTTCCAACGATTCGCGGGCGGTGGCTACGGCATCGGTCAAAGAAAGTGAAGGGTTAGCGGCATATAGCGCCAAACCGGCATTGGCCAGAACTGCCTGTTTTTGGGCAGAAGTGGCTTCGTCGTTCAGTACATTCAGGAAAATTTTTGCAGAATCTGCTAAGGTATCACCTCCGGAGAGTTCGGCGGGCGCAAGAACGTCCAAGCCGAGATGGATCGGCGACAGGATTTGCTCGTTTTGAGCGGTTATTATTTTAAAATCTCCCGTCAAAGACACTTCATCGTAACCATCTAATGCGTGAACAATCAGATAATGATGGCCGGAGCCTTGGTAAAGATAGGCATAAAGTCTGGCTAATTCAAGACTGAATACGCCCACAAGTTGTTTTTTAGTAAAAGAAGGATTGGTCAACGGACCCAACATATTGAAAAACGTTCGAATGCTTAATTCTTTACGAATCGGGGCAATGTATTTCATGGCCGGGTGAAACAAAGGAGCATGTAAATAACAGATATTGGCGGTCTCGATTTTACGCTTCAAATAATCCGTATCATTGGAAAATGTAATACCAAGATGCTCTAAAACCGTTGAAGACCCTACCAAACTTGAAACGCCGTGGTTGCCGTGTTTGGCAACGCGTTGGCCCGCTCCTGCCACTACAAAAGCAGCTAAAGTGGAAATGTTGAACGTATCTTTTCCATCACCGCCGGTGCCGCAAACATCCATGGCATCAAAATCCTGTAGCCCAACAGAAAGACATAGTTCCAGCATAGCATCCCGAAAACCGCCCAACTCTTCAACGGTGATGCCCCGCAGCGCAAAAACGGTCAAAAAGGCGGCTGTTTGAGAGGTGTTATATTCGCCGCGTCCTATGCCCAGCAAGGTTTGATAAGCAGATTGCCGGTCGAGGGTTTGGTGATTCAGTAAGTGGGTTAACGTATGTTTCATTCAGGGTATTTGAGTCAGAATATCAGGGTTAAATTAAGTATTTTGTTTGATAGCGACCAGAATTTCGGCAGCACCTTGCTCCAAAAGAAGTTCCGCCAATTGATTACCGACGTTTTCGGGAGAAGAAGCCGCGCCGCTTTGCGTTTGTTTCAATAACTGCTTTCCGTCCAAACTCACCACGCCGCCCGTTATTGTAACTGTATCGTTTTCTGAAGAGGCCAATCCAAATACCGGCACGCTGCAACCGCCCTGTAATCGTCGCAAAAAAGCTCTCTCGGCCAATAGGCAGGTCTCCGTATCGGTATGATTAAGCAAAACACGTATTTTGTCCTTTTTTTCGACCTCTAAGGTTTGGCTGCATTCAATCGCAACGCTTCCCTGTCCGACGGCCGGCGTAAATTCATTCAATGAAAGGTGCTCGGCAATGAGACCATCGTACTCCATGCGGTGTACGCCGGCATAGGCCAACAAAATGGCGTCACATTGACCCTCTTCCAATTTTCGCAGACGCGTTTGGAGATTGCCACGCATATCAACAGTACGGATGTGCGGATAAAAGTGCTTTAACATAGCCACGCGGCGCGTAGAAGACGTGCCAACCACAAACGGTTCACCGCTACCGAGTAACAGCGTTTGATTGTGACTGACCAAAACGTCATTGACAAGCTCACGTTCAGTAAAAGCGATCAATTGCAAATCTTCGTCGAGTTCAGATTGCAGATCTTTGGCGCTGTGGACAGCAATGTCAATGCGCCCGTCGCGGAGTTGGTCTTCGAGTTCTTGGGTAAACACACCTTTACTGCCGATCTTGGACAGCGAACGATCCAGGATTTGGTCGCCTTTGGTATCAATAAGGACGATTTCGGTGGTCAAGCCTCCTTTTTGTAGTAAGTTTTCGACGTAATAGGCCTGCCAAAGGGCTAAGCGACTACCGCGTGTTCCGATTTTTATGTGCATATTCAGAAATTCAATAATGATATTTGCACTTGATGATAATGAGAGAATCGTCTGTTACTTGATAAACTAAGCGGTGTTCATGAGTGATTCTTCTCGACCAACATCCTTTTAAATTATGTTTTAAAGGCTCAGGCTTTCCAATCCCTGAAAAAGGATTGCCAGAAGCATCATCTATTAATTCAAGAATCTTTTTAAGAATTTTAAGATCTTCTTTTGACCATTCCATAAATTCTTCCCAAGCCTCAGGAGTAAAGACAGGTTTACGCATCCGCAGAGAGTTTACGGTACTGATCTAAATCAGGAGTTATAAAATTACCCTTCCCGGCATTATCCAGCGATTGTAATAAACGCTCTCTGTTTGCAGGAGATTGTAGAAGATACTCTGTTTCGTCTGCTTCATCTTCCAAAATAATGGTAACCTTCCCGTGTTTTTTTTTTCCGAAAAAAGCTTTGAGCTGACGAATAAAAGTACCATTAAGCTCGTCTATGTCCAATGAGATTGTATGTTTCATGATCAGGTGCTTTTTATATTTTTACCTAACTTAGCGTTTTTTAAATATCATTGATTTCTATAAAATCAAGCTCTTCTTCGCTTCTGCTTTCAGCGTTTCTTTATCAATAGGCACTACTCCCACGTGCTCACAGACCAGTCCACCGCCGAGGTTGGATAATTCTGCCACGATACTGGGTTCAAGTCCCAATGCCACCGCACAGGCTGCAATGCTGATGACAGTATCACCCGCTCCGGATACGTCGGCAATCTCTCGTTCGTGGGCAGGAATGCGGTGTTGTTGATCTAAGAAATCAATGTAAACGCCTCGCTCAGATAACGTTACAAAAGCGCCTTTTGCATTGAGTTCATAGCGCAGTTTTTTTACAACGGCCTTGAGCTCGTCCTCTTTCCTTACGTCAAAATCTACTTTTAGCCCTTCTTTCAGTTCTTTCAAATTGGGTTTGAACAACGTCACGTTTTGATACGCTAAAAAGTTCCGTTTCTTCGGGTCAACCACTGTCGGGATGCCGTTTAAGTTGGCAAAATCAGTAATTTCTTTGATAACATTAGGACATAAAACTCCTTTATCGTAATCCTGAAAAAGAACAACATGGCAATCGGGAATCAAGGCTTTGGCTTTATCAATAAGCTGCGCCTGTTCTTCAAGAGTGATAACTTTATCAGTTTCGGTATCTACCCTTACCACTTGCTGAGTCCCGGCTATGATACGTTCTTTGACCGTAGTGATACGGTCGGCACTTTGGAGGATTCCGTCGGTACGAAGGCCGCGCTTTTCCAATTCTGCCAATAAATTTTTACCCTCACCATCCTGACCGATCACCGAACAGATAACAGGCTCAGCACCTAAAGCATGAATGTTCAGAATAACATTGCCTGCTCCACCCAAACGGTATTCGCGACGATGAGCCACCACAACAGGGACAGGTGCTTCGGGTGAAATTCGGTCTACTTTTCCCCACACATACGCATCCAGCATTACATCGCCAACAATGAGTACGCGTAATGTATTAAAAGAATCAAACAAATGGTCAATAGTCATATATCAGAATCGTGACGACGAGCTTTAGGTATTAAATTGTACATTGCCCAACGTCTGCATTTATTTAAATAGAAAGCCAATTTTGTAACATCTGCTTACCATGTTCGGTCAAAACAGATTCGGGGTGAAATTGTACTCCGCGTACGTCATAGGTGTTATGATGAAGCCCCATTACCTGACCGTTTTCGTCTACGGCAGTAATGGTCATGGTGTCAGGAACGGTATCACCTACCACCGTCCAGGAATGATAACGACCTACCTGAAAGGAGTGGGGAAGACCTTTGAACAAAGGCTCTTCAGCGTCGGTAACGATGGCTTTGTCGCTGATGCCGTGTAAGACATCCGCCATGTTATTGAGGGTAGCACCAAATACCTCGCCAATACCCTGATGGCCCAAACAAACGCCCATAATGCTTTTGGTGGGGGCATAAGTACGAATTAATTCCTGCATGATACCTGCCTCCGAAGGAATGCCCGGCCCGGGAGAAAGCAGAATTTTGTCGTACTGCGCTACGTCTTCTAGCGCGATCTTATCGTTGCGGTGAACTTCCACGTCGTCGTGGAGTTCGCGCAGGATGTACACGAGGTTATAGGTAAACGAGTCGTAATTGTCGAGAACAAGAATCTTCATTGCAATTGATATTTCCCGCAAAACTACCCATTTCTATTTGCACCTCAAACCTTCCGTTTCAGATAAGCGTCATAATCAGGTAAAATGGTTTCATATTCCTGACTCATCAGCGGTGAAGTCATGATAAAATCGGCGGTGGCGCGGTCACAGGCGATGGGAATATTCCAAACAACTACTAAGCGAAGCAACGCTTTAATGTCAGGGTCGTGCGGTTGAGCCGACATGGGGTCCCAGAAGAAAATCAGAACGTCTATTCGTCCTTCGGCTATCATTGCCCCAATTTGCTGATCACCGCCGATCGGGCCGCTCAACAGGCAGGTAATGGGAGTTTCCAATGCTACCTGCAACAACTGGCCGGTAGTACCCGTGGCGTATAATTCATGGGGGACCAATCGCTCCTTATTGGTGGAAGCCCATTGGATAAGGTCAGCTTTTTTGTGGTCATGAGCCACCAAAGCAATACGTTTGCGGGCGTTGATCGTGCGATTTTGCATTATTACTATGTTTTAGACAGGATTTCAAGATTGACAGGATTGTTTAAATCTATGTAAACTATGTTTCTATGTGGTTACATATCCTGTTAATCCTGAAATCCTGTCAACTATTAAAACCCAATCTTCCCTTTTCTTGCAGAAAGATTTTTGCCTTCATAATAAGCACTTAACTCTTGCAATTCTTTTTCAAATCCTCCTGACAATATAGGAAAACGACACCATGAACGAGGATCAAGATTAAGGTCATCTAAATGAAAACTCGGCGCGTAACGTTCGCGTTTCCATTGATTTCTACTCCAGAGTTTGAAAAATCGTTCGACCGACGTAAACAGCACTTCCCGCGAATAGTGTTCCGCAAAACGTACTTCCATGAACCGAAAGCAATCTATCGGTGATTTTTTGTCGCGAATAGCTACCTTTTCGATGGCATCCAATACTTCATACGGCATCAGATCTTTTTCGTCCGTTTGCATTTTGTCTTGCGGACGAAGTTCGGCGGTCGGTTGCAGGCTGTTTACTTTCTGAAGACCTTCTATTTTGATGTTTTTTCCCTGCACGTGACAACCGATGGTTTCCAACCAAACGAGCCAGGTTCTGAGCCAATATTTATCAATGCCCGCAATCGGACTGATACTGCCTGCGGTGTCGCCGTCCATTGTACAGTACCCGACAGCCACTTCGGAACGGTTGGAGGTGGCCAGTAAAAGGTGACCATACAAATTGGTCAATAACCAAACGCCCGGGGCGCGCACCCTCGCCTGAATATTTTGGAGCGGAATATCATCCTGTTCCCATGTCAGATCACGACCGATCTGTTGTTCGATCAGACCTTTATAGGATTCAACAAGACCATTGATGTTGACGTTATAAAAAGTGGAACCAATGGATTTTGCCAAACTTTCAGCCGATTCCAACGTATCGGTTGAACTGTTTTCCGTGCCTTGATAAATGCTGTGGATCAGGTGTTTGGCAATGCCTTCAACGGTCGTTTCTCCCTGTATTTTTTTGATGTAACTCAGTTTCTGTTTAAATGCTTCCAGACCAATGCTCTCGTCGGCCAAACGGATCATCAAACCACACAAGGCCACACATGCACACGAATCAGCACCTCCTGAAAGTGAAACAGTAAATCCTTGCGAACGCGACTTGCGGAGGTAATCAAACAACGCTAACGAAACTGCCCGCGCAAATTCTTCTTCTTTTAAATAACCTTCGCGCTCAAAAGGCTCCAATTCTGCCACTTGGTAGGCAGGAGATGCTTCATTCCATTGAAACGTATCAACCACCTTCCAGTTGCCGGTCGGGAGTGGTGATTTGATTTGTGAATGCGCTAATCGTGTCACATCGGTATCGATCACTGCCGACGTAAGGTGATAATCATGGTAACCAAAGCGTGGGCTTGAAGCCAGAAGCGCACCGTTGGAAGCGATCATAGCATCTCCATCAAAGATGAGCCGCCCTGCTTCGTTACCTAACAGATTGGTATACACATAACTGCACGAATAAGAACGGGAGCCGTCAATGACAAAACGTTCTCGGGTAATGAATTTATGGAAAGCAAACGGGCTGGCGCTCGGATTCAGAATAATATCAACACCGCGATCAAAATGGCTTCTGCCGGGGCGTTGTGCTACCCAAGCATCTTCACAAATCTCAAAACCGACCCGAATGCCCGATAGATCAAACACCAAATCCCCGAAAGGATAGCTGAAATCCTTTACTTTGATCTCGTCTCTGGCGTTGGCTGCCCAGCGGTGAAACCAGCGATCTTCATAAAATATACCATAATTAGGTAAGTGCTGCTTGGCGACAAAGCCCAGAATTCGTTTGTTAACAATAAAACACGCAGTATTATAAATTTTGCTGTTGAATTGCATCGGTAAGCCTACCGATACAGCGATTCCTGACGTATGCGCTACTATTTCGTGCAGGCTTTCAATGGCCTGCGCAAGAGTATTAGGGCTGTAAAAAGCGTCTTCGCAGCCATATCCCGTAATACACAATTCAGGAAGACATAGCAGACTGATCTGTTGATTGCGAGCTTCGTCAATGGAGGCAATGATGTGTTCTTTATTAGCTTCCCACGCCAAGGGTGTGGTGTTAATGGTTCCTGCGGCAACTTTAAGAAGTGGCATGTTAAATAGGAAGTTGATTTATGCAAAAATGAGATTTCCCAACGAGAAAGCCAATCGACAATTAAGAAAACCGACACCATTCGTAAAATCTCGTGTCACTTTTCGCGCATTAGACTACACAATGGTATATAAGTCACATGTAAAAAGGTATTTTTTTTACTTTTTTTATTTGCCGGATACATTACCGCTGAAATGGGCTACTTCTTCGTATGCCGCCAGAAGTTTCTGCTGCAAGTCAGTCGCAAGAAGTGTTGCCGCCTTTTTTTTCAGAACTACCTCCTGCGACGTAAGTTGATTCAGAAATTGGATAACCTGCGGAATAATAGAATTACTTTCATCAATATGCCAACCGGCTTTCTGTAATAATTCCCACGTATCGGCTTCTTTGCTACCACAAAACAGGATCGCTCCGCCGGCACACACCGAGCTGATCGCCTTGGAAGGAACCGCAATGTGCGTCCATTTGGTGAGCAAACTAACGAGATGCACATCAATATAAGGCAATTGACTTCGCGGAACATTCTTGAGAATGGTCACGCCTTCTTTGGTAGCCGCAACCTTTAAAATCTCTTCGGATTTGGTACCGTAAACGGCTAAAATAAGGTGTTGTTTTTGAGGGTTAAAGTGATTTAGGAATGCCAGCAGAAAATCGGAAGAATGGGCATCTCCCAAATTACCGGCGTATCCGAAATAAATTTTTCCATCTTCTTTTCGCCATTCAGGCGGCTCAGGGTCGCGCGGTTGGTCGAGCAATACGCCGCAGGGAAGAATCGTAGTGGGGAGGGATTTGCCATACTTTTGTTGAATATAAGCCGCCTGATTGGGGCCTAATGAAAAAAGATGAGAAGGCGCGAAGCGATAAGTTACCCACTCAACAAATCGATAAATGGGGTTAGAAGCTTTAATGACGCCATCGGCAACAAATCCTTCGGGAAACAGATCCATCGACCACAAAGCCCAACGAACTCCGAACAAAGGCAATAGCCAAGAGGCCCAAAAGGGCAAAAGCGGCGGACTTGTCATGCATAGCACAGGCCCCCGGCGCACACGCAGGGTTTTGAGCAATAAGAAAAATCCGTCAAAAAAACCGGCAGCCAGTTTCAGAATGCCTTTCGTTCCTTTATAAAGTGTAGAGATTTGAAATGTTTTTCCAATGGGTAAACGTACCTGTCCGCCGCCCAAATCACTCCGTTTTACGTGGACAATGCGTACATCAATTCCGTGGTTTTGAATAAGGTACTTGGTTAAATCCCAGGCAGATTCGCCCGTTATGCCGGGATTGGGAGGATAGTGCCGATTGACGATGGTAAGGGAAAGAGGCTTCTTGTCTATTGAATTCATAAAGATTGTTTTACGCTTTCTTTCTTCTTCCTATTGATGAGGCAACCAACCGCTTCGGTGCGGCTTTGGGTAACAGGCCGATTTGAGATTAAAGCTTCCAGCGCATTTTGAAGATAAAATTCGGTGGTTTGGGGACGGTATTTCCCTAATCCGAAAAATTGATTATCGATGGCGCCTCGGTATATTTCTGCGCCGTTTTTGTCAAGTAATACCACTTCCGGAGTTGTTTTTGCGTCATAGAGTTCAACAAGCGAATGCGTCTTGTCAATGACGTAAGGAAGGGTAAAATTATATTCTTTGCTAAATTGGCGAATCGCCGATTTTTTAATAGATTTAGTGGGAAAGACGGCCTTAAACGCAACGTTTTGACCAAATTTGGCGTACATTTCCTGTAGACGCGCGCTTGACTTTTGGCAGATCGGACATTCGGTGTCGTAAAAAATAAAGAGCGTACCTTGTGCTTGCAGTCCTGTGCCTAATATCCCAAAGACTATAACCAACACAAATAGTATCTTAATCCCCATTTTATAGTATTTTTTCACGATTCAAAATTAGATAAAGTCTATTGTAAAACATTCCCTAAGATGTTTCGTTTTTAAATTTACAAATAATTTGGCTAAGCGTGTTTTGACCCAAATTTTTTATCTAAATTTTCGCCCAAAAGTTTTTTTCATGAATCTATTATTACGTAAATCATTTTTATTCGTTGCCCTTACCTTTTTTGTACACACGTTGTTGATTGCTCAAACGCGCACAATTACGGGAAAGGTAACGTCGGCAACCGATGGGCAACCAATGCCGGGGGTCAACGTAACTCTGAAAGGGGCTACTTCCGGGGCAACCACCGACGGAGAAGGAAACTACCGGGTGACGATTCCGAATGGCAAAGCTACGTTGGTTTTTTCGTTTATCGGAATGCTGAGTCAGGAAGTGAATGTCAATAATCGGACCACCATCAATGTGGAATTGCTCGAAAGCCCTACCCAATTGAATGAAGTTGTTGTGACCGGTTATACCACCACGCAGCAAAAAGATGTGATAAGCTCGATGACGACCATCAAAAGCGACCGCATCAAAAACCTGCCTGTTTCCGGGATTGACCAAGCATTGCAGGGACAGGCTGCCGGGGTAAGGGTTTCTCAATCATCGGGTACGCCGGGTGGAGGGGTAAAGGTCGTGATTCGGGGGAATACCTCCATCAACGCCAGTAACAAACCTTTGATGATCGTGGACGGAATTCCGGTATACGACGGAGCGGTCTCTCAATTTGGGTACGGTGGCCAACAGGATAATGCCATTTCTTCCTTTAATACTTCTGATATAGAATCCATTCAAGTACTTAAAGATGCTTCAGCCAAAGCCATTTATGGTTCTCGGGGTGCCAACGGCGTAGTGTTAATTACGACCAAGCGCGGGAAAGCTAACCAAAAGACCAACATTACGATGGATATTCAGCGCGGAACGACCGACGTAGTGAAAAAGCTGGATTTCCTTAATTCGTCTGAGATCGTTGACCTGCAACGTGAAGCATTGGCCAACTACAATCTTAAACAAACCAAATTTGCGGACATCATTGATCCCGACGCTCGTGGTCTTATCAAAGGTGTAACGGACGGCGTAAATACCAATTGGGTTGACGAAGTGCTTCGCAAAGGGCTTTATCAGCAATACCAACTGTCTACATCGGGCGGAAACGACCGCACCCGCTTTTATTTGAGCGGCAGCTATCGTGACGAAGAAGGGGTACAATTAAACAACCGTTTTCAACGCTATACCGGTTCTTTCAATTTGGACCATAAAGCAAATCAGCAATTATCATTCGGGTTGAACCTGAGTTTGGGAAGCACCAAAAACCATCGGGTATTTAGTGATAATGCGGTAGATGGTGTGTATGGCTCGGCGCTTCGCAGTTTACCGTATTATGCTCCCTATAACGAGCAGGGTAAACTTTATACTCCTAATGATCCTAACTATCAGGGATTTCCGAACCAAAACCCGGTGGCAGAGGCATTGCTTCCCCGCCAACTTACGTATGGGATCAAAGTGTTGGGAGGTATAAATGCCGAATATGCGTTTACGCCTAACCTGCGCCTGCGCACCAAGTTCAGCATGGATTATAACAATTCAGAGGAAGATACGTACAACCCAACGAGTACTTTTTACGGAAGCTTGCCGGCCGTGGGTGCTCAGGGCGTTGGAACGTACGCGTCATCGTCATTGGCTATCTTTTTGAACTCTACCATTCTTACCTATAATACAACCATCGGCGAAAGTCACCACATCAATGTGTTGCTGGGGGGGGAATTGTTGCGGTCACAGGGACGCTCATCGAGTGTACAGGGACGGGTATTTCCGCGTGATGAATTTACCTACATAGCTTCGGCCGGGGTAGTGGATGCGGGAAGTTCTTTTTATGCTCAAAACGGCTTGGTCTCAGGCTTTGGAGAAGTAAAATATGATTTTAAAGATAAATACCTGATAAGTGCCACCGCCCGTTACGACGGTTCGTCGCGATTTGGACAAGATCGTAAATTTGGATTCTTTCCTTCGGTGTCAGCAGGCTGGCGTCTCAAAGAAGAAAATTTCCTGAAAGACGTTGATTTTGTTGAAGACCTTAAACTCCGCGCCAGTTTCGGATTTACCGGGAACGAACGCATCGGTAACTTTCAATACTTAGGTACATGGGGAGCCACTACTTACAACGGCTCGTCGGGTGTTGGTCCGATCAGTTTAAGTAACCCCAAATTGCAATGGGAACGTACCCGCGAAGCAAACATAGGATTGGACGTGGCATTTTGGAAAGGACGGTTAAGTTTTACGGCTGAAGTGTATGATAACTTAACGGATGCGTTGTTATTTGCTGAACCTCTTCCTGCAACAACGGGCTTTGGAGCTTTGCAGGGCAACATCGGAAGTATTTCCAATCGTGGACTTGAATTCACGCTTCGTTCGGTCAATTTTGACGGCGCCTTTCGTTGGACAACAGATTTGAACCTGTCGCGCAATGACAATAAAGTTGAATCGCTTGCTTCTGAGCAACCGCTCTATCGCGGATTTTCGGCAGCGGGCGTAGGAGCAACCAACGTCATTAAAGTAGGAGAGCCTTTAGGAACTTTCTGGGGATTGAAATTCCTGGGTGTTGATGCCGCTACCGGCGATGCACTTTATGAAGACTTCAACGGAGACGGTCGTATTACAACCGATGATGCGCAGGTGATCGGCAATGCTCAACCGAAATTGATCGGAGGTTTTACCAACAATTTTTCATGGAAAGGATTTGATGTGAGTGTATTCTTTCAGGCTTCGTATGGTAATAGTGTGATGAATTACGGCAACTCGTTTCTTCTTAATCCCGGGACGGATTTGCGCGTGAATCAAACGCGTGCTTCGTTGCGACGTTGGCAGAAGCCCGGCGATATTACCGACATTCCACGTTATGAGTATAACAATACTTACAATAGCTACTCAAGCAGTCGTTTGGTAGAAGATGGCTCTTACCTGCGTCTTAAAAATGTCGCATTAGGTTATACACTTCCTGCCAAATGGACCGGCAAAGCCAAACTTGGTAACGTGCGGATTTATGCAACAGGTACAAACCTCTGGACATTAACACGGTATTCAGGCGCCGATCCTGAAGTAAGTACGCTCGATGGCTCTACCTCGGCGCAGGGAATCGACTTCTTCACCTTGCCTCAGGTAAAAACCCTCGTGGCCGGCGTGTCGATCAATTTTTAGAAATGTGCCTTTGATTCATTTATTAATGACTTTTTATGAAACGCTTTCAATACGCAATCCTAATATCAGTTCTTTTTTCTGCCTGTAATACGGTCGTTCTGGACCCGCCTCCGGTCGATCTGTTGACCGATGATATTGTTTTTACCCGGTCAAGTGATCTGCCTTCTGTACGCATTGGACTTTATGCAGCGGCGCGCAGCTTGGGTAGCCCTACGGTGCAGGCAGGAGATTTTACAGCCGATCATATCATCCACTTAGGAACGTTTACCGATTATCGGGAATTTGGCACCAAACAGATCACACCCGCCAACGGAGTGGTAGCCGCTCTCTGGGGTTCTGTATATCGGACGATCTACATGAGTAATTTTATCTTGGAAAATCTTCCAAAAGTATCAGGAATTAAACAGGAAGACGCTAAGCAGCTGACGGCCGAAGCCAAATTTTTGCGAGGATACGCCAACTTTATCGGAGCCTATACTTATGGGGGAATTCCTAAAGTAACTACTACTACTTTGGCTACTAACCGTACAGTGCCACGGGCTACCAAAGAAGAAATTTTAGCGTTTGTGTTGGAAGATTATCAGGCAGCGTTGGCAGACTTACCCGATGGTGACCCGCAAGACCGTAATATTTATGCAGGGTATGCCACCAAAAACGCGGTTCGTGCCGCTTTGGCAAGGTATTATCTTTATCAAAAAAACTGGGCTGCTGCCGAAACCAATGCTTCTTTGCTCATCAGTTCCGCCAATTATTCATTGGTTACGTTCAATGAAGTAGTTACCCGTGATTATAACCAGGAATCTATTTTCGAATTCGGTTATACGCTCAACGATTATTCCGGAGATCTCAATAACTATTTTGTAGGACGTCGTGAAGTGGTGCCATCCAACCAGGTAGTTGTTTCGCTTATTTCGCGCGAATCAGGAAATCGCAGCCAAACGATCCAGTTCGAATTTGACAAACAAAAAGGCAACGATAACGGATGGACGCTCAAAAAATACGGTACAGCCGATGAGAGCAACCGCAATTTTGTCATCTTTCGTTTAGGAGAAATGTATCTGATTCGGGCAGAAGCGCGGGCACAACAGGGAAAGATCACGGGAACTGCCGGAGCCATTGCCGATATCAACGTATTGCGCACTCGCGCCGGTACGGGATTGGCTGACAACCTGAAACCGCCACTTTTGACAAGTGCTTCTCAAGCGGAAATGCTACTTACCATTGAACGTGAGCGAGTGTATGAATTGGCCTTTGAAGGGCACCGTTGGTATGACTTGGTTCGTACAGGGCGAGCGCAGGCGGTCATGTCTGCTTTTTCGCCCAATTGGAATCAGAAATATGAATTATGGCCTATTCCCCAAACAGAAATTCAGCGAAATTCGGCACTGGTTGGACAACAGAACCCGGGCTATTAGGCTGAAATACTAACCAATTGTTAACCATTAATGGGTATCAAAAAAATGAAAATTAATAAATATATAAACACGCATTCCATTCTTCTTTTATTCACTGTTTTGGCAGGACTTTGGCTGTCCGGCTGTGAAGAAGAAAGGATTGTGTATGGAGGCTCGGGGTTTGTTCGTTTTTCAGATTCAACGTTGAGTTACAAAGAAAGCTATTCTAAGGCTATCAAAGTTCGTGTACACAATGGTGGCCCGATCCTGAACGAATCCATCAATATAAGCTACACCATAGGTGGTACGGCTCGCGAAGGAAAGGATTATCGCATTGAAGGAACAAAAGGAACGGTGATCATCCCCGTTGGTCAAAGTTTTGGAGAGATCACCCTTTATCTGCTCAACAACGCCAATAACATCTTAGAATCAAATACGATTGAATTTACCATTGCATCCGTAAAACCGGCAGATAAATTGCAGGTAGGATTTGGCAAAAGCGCAATGGGCAGCAAGATCATCTTTACCATTCGGGATGCCTGTATCATGGATGGTATTTATACAGGCAGACTGCCGGTAGGAACGCAGACTTTTCAGCTGGCCGATATTGAAATTTCCAGTACGGATTGCAAGCGGTATACTATTTCGAATATCAACGTAGGTTTGTTAGGCTTTCCGCAGTTTTTCAATTGGGAAAGTCCCGTAGGCTTTGAAGCAGAACGTCCAACCCTTGATTTTATTGACAATGGGAACAATACACTGACCATTCCTCAACAGGTGATCCCGCAGTTTGCGAGTGGGTACGATACATTGTCCGGTACGGGCGTTTGGAATCCTGTGAACAAACAGATTACTTTAAGCATAAAGATGAAGGTCTATAAATTGAGCAACGGAAAAGACAGTACCGTTAACCTTCCATTGATCTATGTGCCGCAGTAATTTGGATTATTATTTAATCATTCTCTGATAATCGCTGAAAAATGAAAACTTCTATTCGATATACTGCCATTTTGGGATTGCTGATTGTAGTGGGCAGCAGCTGTTCCGAAAAATTGGACCCCAAGCCTTTGACCTTTTCACAGGTGCTGACCGGAACGGAGAAAAAAATATGGACGCTAAAATCGCTCACCATTGTGGATCAAAAAGATCCGTTTGAATTGGCAGGAAATCAAGTGTTGGACCCATGTGAATTGGATGACCAATTTATCTTTTATGCCAACGAGGAGAAAAAAATGGAGTATGGCAACGGCCCTACCAAATGCCGTACCAGCGAGCCGGATATTCTGGTAACGGATGTGTGGCAATTGACCAACGCAAATGCTACCCTTGAAATAGGTATCCCACGTATTTTTGGTGGGGTCAAACTGCCGTTTATTGTTAAAACACTGACCGAAACTTCAATGGTACTGGAGTATTATTTCGGAGATATTGATGCCAGTTACCGTTTTACATTCACATCAAGTAGTAAGTAGTATGTCAAGACTATGTACCCGTGCCCTGATAGGCCTATTTGTTCTTCTTTCTTTTTTTGCCCAAGCACAACGTCGTAATGATCCCTGTGCAACGATGGAAATGGACAGTTTGATGCGCTTGCGTAACCCGCAGGAGGGCTCACTGGATGATTTTGAGCGGGATCTGCAACGGAAAATGATTCAGATCAAGGCTCGCCTTGCTTCCGGCAGGGGTGCTGCGGAGGTAATTACCATTCCGATCATTGTACACGTTATTCACAACGGAGAAGCTGTGGGTACCGGCCGAAACATCAGTCAGGCACAAGTTCAATCGCAAATCGAAACACTTAACGAAGATTTTCGTCGCCGAGTCAATACCAATGGTTTTAACAACGACTCGCGTGGAGCGGATATCGAAATTGAATTTTGTTTGGCTCAATTCAATCCTTCAGGACAGCGTATGGCCGAGCCGGGCATAGACCGGGTCAATGGAAACCGAGCCAGTTGGTCACGCAGCGATATTGAAGGCTCACTTAAAGCAACTACCTCCTGGGATCCCAACAAGTACTATAACGTTTGGGCATTGGATTTTGCGGCTCAGGACGATAACTTATTAGGATATGCCCAATTTCCCAGTAATTCAAATCTTTCGGGAATTCCCTCAAGCGGTGGTGCAGCAAGTACAGATGGTGTAGTAATTAACTATGCTAACTTCGGGAACTCTCAAAAAGGCAGTTTTCCATTGCTGAAAGCACCTTATAACTTAGGCCGCACGCTTACGCACGAAACCGGTCACTGGTTGGGATTGCGCCATATTTGGGGGGACGCTGCCTGTGGTGATGATTTTTGCGCCGACACCCCTCCACAAGCTTCCGAAAGTCGCGGTTGCCAGAAAGGAAGAGTCAGTTGCGGCAATGCCAACATGGTCGAAAACTACATGGACTACTCGGATGACGGATGTTTTAATATTTTCACTGTAGGTCAAAAAGCACGGATACGGGCCGTGATGGAAATAAGCCCCAGACGAGCGAGTTTGTTGACCTCTAACGTTTGCGGACAGCTTGTGGTAGGTAAACCTACTGCTGCTTTTGAAGCAGAGAACCGCGTCGTATTGTTGGGAGCACAAGTGAAATTTACCGATTTATCCACCGGTTTTCCTACCGCCTGGAAATGGGAGTTTGAAGGTGGTGATCCTGCTACTTCTACGGAGCAAAATCCTACGATTACGTACCGAACTGCCGGGAAATTTAAGGTAACGCTCACGGTTTCCAATGCCTCCGGATCATCTGTAGCTTTAGTAAAAAACCAATACATTGAAGTTGTAAACGCAGGACTGTGCGCTACCACGACCAATTTTGTCGGAACGGGTACTGTTATTCGGCAGCCCGCAGGAACCGGATATGTGTCGGGACAGAACAGCAGAAAAACGCAGGCCATCGCAGAATTGTTTGCAAATTCGCTGGGTTATACCAATTTACGAGGTGCTTCTTTAAAATTCGGCGTTGCTAAAGCTGCCAAAGGTGCAGAGTCCGAATCAGTGGTGCGGGTGAAGGTTTGGAATGCACGCGGATTTCAGGGCGGTCCGGGTTCCGAATTGACCACGAAAGAAATTCCGCTTCGTCGCATTTTGGACGATGTCAGAAACAATCGTGCGACCACTGTCGTCTTCGATCAAAACATAGAACTTTCGCGTCAAAATAATCTTTCGTTTTTGATCGGTATTGAATTGGATTACGTAGCCGGAGATACCGTCGCGTTGGTTACTACGCGTGACGGTGAGTCACTTAATGCTACCTCATGGGAACGTAATTCAAGCGGAAACTGGGATCGTTATATTGTACGGACGGGTCTCAACGTAGCGCACGCCATCACCGCTGATGTAGGGATGAAAGCTTCGGTGCAGATACAGGCTTCCGCTCAATTTATCAATCCGGGTGAGGCCGTAACGCTTCAGGCGCGGGGAGCGGGAGTTATCAACTGGTCGCCTTCCGAAGGACTTAGCTCTACGCTGGGGCCACAGGTAACAGCGCGCCCAAGTCGTACATTAACGTATTTAGTGAAAGGCACAGGCACAGATGTTTGTCTGGATTCCGCCAGCGCGACCATTTATGTGCGCAATGTGCAGATATTGTCTAATGAATCATTGATCGAAAAAGATTTCACCATTAGCCCTAATCCAACGGATGGAGCTGCCGAAGTCAGTTTTACCAATGCCTTACGCGGTAAGGTAACACTCCGATTGCGGAGCATTACGGGAGCCGAAATATGGCGCGGTGAATTTGAGAAGACCGGCGATCTGTTCCGACAATCCATCAATGTTCGTACATATCCTCCGGGTTCTTATTTTATTGACTTACAGTTAGGTGAATTTATGGATCGAAAACGTCTCGTGAAGTACTAGCCAAAAACGGATACCTGTAAATAGGTCATGAGGAAAGGGTATAACTTTTCTTTATGGCCTATTCTTTTTTTTGTTATGACTAATTAGGAATTTAGCCGGGCATCACCCAAATTTGCATAACAGTACTATTCACAGGGGTTTAATTACTTATAATTTTTCAACATAAGGGAACGTACCCGGTACAACTATTGTAGTAAAGGCTTTAAAGCCTTTTTAAGTTTATAAATAAAAATATTAAGTCGATAGAATATAGATACTATGTCAATCTCAATTTCACCAAACGTTAGCGAAGCCGCCCGTCGCGATATACTTGAACTGGAAAGTAAGATCAGTGTATTTCGCAACGGAGAAGTACCGGAAGAAGCATTCCGTAAATTCCGTTTAGCACGCGGGGTCTATGGACAGCGTCAGCCCGGTGTACAAATGATTCGTATCAAATTGCCTTACGGACGTATCACAGCCGACCAATTGGTGCGTATTGCAGATTGTTCTGATAAATATGCAACGGGAAATCTACACGCTACCACACGGCAGGATATTCAGTTGCACTTTGTGAAATTAGCCGATTCGCCCGAGCTATGGGCTGAATTGGAAGATGCAAATATTACATTACGCGAAGCCTGCGGTAATACCGTTCGTAACGTAACCGCTTCGGCAAGAGCAGGTGTTGATCCTGAAGAACCGTTTGACGTAACTCCTCATACACACGCTATTTTTGACTATTTTCTGCGTAATCCAATTTGTCAGGACATGGGGCGTAAGTTTAAAATCGCCGTGTCGTCGTCGGAGAGAGATTCGGCGTATGCCTTCATGCACGATGTAGGTTTGATCCCCCAAGTGCGCATTGCCGAAGACGGAACTCAGATCAACGGTTTTAAAGTATTGATTGGTGGTGGATTGGGCGCGCAGCCTATTTTGGCGCAGGTAGCCAAAGAGTTTTTGGAAGAACAATTAGTGATTCCGTTCATTGAAGCGGTGATTCGTGTGTTCGACCGTTATGGTGAGCGCGTACGCCGTCATAAAGCTCGGATGAAATTCTTATTGGCAGATATTGGCTTAGAAGAATTTTTGAAAAGAGTGGATGAAGAACAAAAAGCCTTGAAAAACAAGGAATACGTCATCAATCCATTGTCTTTCTTAGCCAATGACAGAAAGCCAAGCGAAAGCAAATTGACCAAAGAGGATTTGATCGCGGCTTCTCCCGTGTTGAATTCTCAGTATACACATTGGCTTAAAACCAATGTTTTCGAACAAAAACAAAAAGGTTGGTATGCGGTACAATTGCGGGTATTGTTGGGAGATATGCACTCTTCAATTGCACGTAAATTGGCCGATATAGTACGGGAGTATGCCGCCGACGATATTCGGGTTACGATCAACCAAGGGTATATCCTTCGCTTTGTAAAAGTGGAAGATTTGCCTGCATTGTATGAAAAACTCAATGAGCTTGGCTTGGCAGAACCGGGCTTTGATACTACGGCCGATATTACAACCTGTCCGGGAACGGATACCTGTAATCTGGCCATTTCCAGCAGCTACGGTATTACCCGCGTGCTTGAAACAATGATGAAGGATGAATTTCCTGACATTATTTACAACAACGACATCAAGATCAAAATCAGCGGTTGTATGAATGGCTGCGGGCAGCATAGTGCGGCCAACATTGGTTTTCACGGAAGCTCCATTAAGAATGGTAAGTTTGTTTTACCGGCTTTGCAGGTGTTGTTGGGCGGTGGGTTCAACGGAACAGGTGAAGGAATGATGGGCGATAAAGTCGTGAAACTTCCCACTAAAAGAGGGCCGGATGCACTGCGTAAGCTTTTGCAGGATTATGAAACAAATGCTTACGAAGGAGAATATTACAATGATTATTTCAACCGTCAAGGCAACAAATACTTTTATGCGATGCTCAAGCCGTTGGCGGATATGAGCACGGTGGTAAGCAGCGACTACGTTGATTGGGACCACGAAGAACCTTTCCAAACCGAAGTGGGGGTGGGAGAATGTGCCAGTGTCCTGATCGATTTGGTGGGTACTACGATCATTGAAGCAAACGATAAACTCAATTGGGCCAATGAAAACCTCGAAAAAACGATCTGGGCCGATGCGATTTATCACGCTTACAATGTTTTCGTAACAGGCGCTAAAGCATTATTAGTGAGCAAAGGCGTGGCAACCAATACCCAATACGGTATCGTAAAAGATTTTGATGAGCATTTCGGTGCTGATTTCAATGATCTTTCGGAAACAGGTTCGTTTAAGGAGTTGGTATTCAGTATTAATAAAAACGAACCAACGGAAGAGTTTGCCCGAGGGTTTGTAGCTAAAGCAGCCCGGTTTATTGCAAAAGTAAACCAAATCCGTCAGCAACAATTGGAAGGTGAAGACGTGCCGGAGTTAGCGCTTCTTGAGTTTGGTAAAGACAGTTAAGAATAGGAATGAGCAGAAAGAAGTCAGTAGTAAGGATTATAAATTCATGTGAATGACTGTCTGCGTTGGACTGATAATAAAATGAAAGTTACTCTCATAGGTGCAGGGCCGGGCGACCCTGATCTGATTACGCTCAAAGGCGTCAAAGCCTTACAATCGGCCGATGTGGTGTTGCACGATGCGCTGGCAAGTACGGAATTGCTGGAATATTGCAAGCCGGACTGTCTCATTGTTAATGTAGGAAAACGTTTTGCTCAGCATAGCTGCAATCAGGATGTGATCAATCATCTGATCGTAGAATACGCGCAGCAATACGGTCACGTAGTTCGTCTCAAAGGCGGCGATCCATTCATTTTCGGTCGCGGCTATGAAGAGTTGGAATATGCCCGGCACCACGGGATCGAAACGCACGTTGTACCGGGTATTTCGAGCAGTTATGCTGTTCCTGCCTTAGCAGGGATTCCGCTCACTACTCGCGGTGTAAGTGAAAGTTTTTGGGTAGTAACGGGCACGACCAAAGACCACAAACTTTCCAATGATCTGGCGCTTGCGGCGCAATCATCGGCAACAGTAGTGGTATTGATGGGAATGCACAAACTTTCGGAAATTGTCGAAACCTACGCTCAACTCGGTAAAATAGAATTACCCGTAGCCATCATTCAAAACGGCACCCGTCCTGATGAAAAAATTGTGACGGGAAAAGTTGGAAATATATTACAATTGGTTCAGGCAGAAGGGATTGGCTCACCCGCGATCATAGTGCTGGGGGCAGTAGCTCAACTTGCCGATAATGTAAAAAAGCTTACTCAATTAGTGAATTATTAACCCACTCTTCATTAAGTACCTTTGCCTAAGTGGTTTTTGAGCGTAATGCTTAAAAACCACTTTTTTATTTTGAGTTAAGAATAAATTGTTAGGAGGCGTTCTCTGATTACCCATCGGGTTGTGAGCAACCCTCTACACGGGGAGTGAGCAACCCTCTACACGGGAGTGAGCAATCCTGTATAGGAGTGTTTCACTGTGTAGAGGGTTGCTCACAACCCGACCGGTAGGCTGCCTGACCGTTAGAGCAACAATTTTCGGGTTTTACAAGAACACGTTTGCTTGCCTTTTTAATAGTGTGGATAAGTTGTTACTTTCCGGTCTTTGTCACCGTTTTTCCGTCTGAGGTAATAGTGTAGGTACGGTCGCAGGTGCCGTCACCATAATCAACCACTGCTTTGGGTTTATCAGGGCGTTCAATCTCAATAGTGCCCGAAACAGGGAAAAGGCCGTTTGTTCCTTTGCAGGCTATTTTAGCAGTAATGGCCTTAGTAATGGTTGATTTGAACGTTTTCCCATCGCTTCCGGTGGCTGTTGTGTTTCCTGTTACTAATATTTCATCGTCCGATAAATTCAGTGGAGTGCCTTTAGCATCCGTTTTGCGGGTTTTGGTGCTGTTAAAGACTATGGTTTTGCCGTTTTCGGTCGTGATGCTCGTTTCGGTAAAATTTTCTTTGGTAACAAGACGTCCATTTTCGAGCACTATGTTGACAGTATGTTTGCCGTTAATGGTGCGCGGACCGTGCTGAAAGTTTTCGTACGTGATACTTTGGGTAAACAAACCGGTGGCTTCTTTCGGGAGTTTGACGGGAATTTGAATGGTCATTTTGCCGCCTACTTTTTTCCCTTCGCATTCTTTGACGGTGCCATAATCAACCACAACGGTAATGATTCCGCCGGATTCTTTGCGCGAAACCGTAGCGCATTTATCACCTTTGAGCGGACGCTGCCCGGGATTGCCGGCACTGTCGGCACCTGCTTCTGCCGATTGTCGTAGGGAAGAAAGCCCACCGAATAATTCATCGTTGTAGGAAAAGATGGCTTCAGTTTCGTCGATAATTGTTTGATTGTCCTCTGCCGCAATGATCTCTTCTTCGGGTGATAAGCCATTGTTATCTTTGTTGCAGGCAACCAGCACAAGCGCAATTGCGGTGGCAGATCCGATGCTTTTCCAATTCATTTTGAGGTTCATGGAACTTTTAGTTTTGGGTTTAACTTCTGTTTTGTAACTGTTTACGCTGCGTACATAGGCTTAGAGGAAATAAATTGTCGAAAGGTTTAACATGGCTATTAACAAAATTTAACAAATGCTTTCTTCCGACGAATTACGCCGTTATAACCGCCATTTATTGATTCCCGAATTTGGCAGTGAAGGACAGGAACGCCTTAAAGCAGCGCGGGTTTTAGTGATTGGATGTGGTGGTTTAGGGAGTCCGATCTTGCTGTATTTGGCGGCGGCCGGAATTGGTACGTTGGGCATTATTGACAATGACCGAGTAGATGAAAGCAATCTGCAACGACAAATTTTATACGGCACAGAATCAATAGGCAAATCTAAAGTAGAAGAAACAGCCAAGCGCCTGCGATCACTTAATCCGTTTTGTGTCATTGAGCCTTATTTCGAACAGCTTACCTCACAAAATGCTTTAGCTATTCTGGAAAAATACGACCTTATCATCGACGGTTCAGACAATTTTCCGACGCGCTATCTGGTCAACGATGCGTGTGTGTTGTTGAATAAACCCCTCATTTACGGCGCTATCTATCGTTTTGAAGGACAAGTGGCTATTTTCAACTACCAAAACAGCCCGAATTACCGCGATCTGTTTCCAACGCCACCACCGCCCGAACTTGCGCCCAACTGCGCCGAAGCAGGTGTTTTGGGGGTCTTGCCGGGCATTATCGGCAGCCTCCAAGCCAATGAAGCGATCAAACTGTTGGCAGGTATCGGTGAGCCGTTGATTGGAAAATTGTTTGTCATGGATGCCTTGACCCTAACGACGCGAATCATAAAAATTCCGAAGCTACCCGAACGACCTGTTATTGACAAATTGATCGACTATGACGAATTTTGCGGCGTAAAATCCACGATGCCTGAAACGGAAATTACCGCTGAACAATTAGCTCAAATGCTGGAAAACAATGTTGATTTTCAACTGATCGATGTTCGGGAGGCGCAGGAATACGCGATTGATAACTTGGCAGGAGAATTGATGCCGTTGTCACAATTGGTTGATTTTGTAAGTAAAATAAGCCGTGATAAAACAGTGGTTGTTCATTGCCAAAGCGGAATGCGTAGCCAAAAAGCAATCAAGCAATTGCGTGAAGGTCATGGATTTACGAACTTGAAAAATCTAACGGGAGGAATAGCGGCGTTTCGAAAAATGCATTGACAAATGAGTATCCAACGAATTTTAACCTCTGACGGCTCCCATACATTATGGAACGAAACGCTCAATGTTTATTACCATTCTGTCAACGGAGCTTTGCAGGAATCACAACTCATATACATTGATCTGGGCTTGAAAGAAGCCATTGAACGCTATCGCTCAGTTGCTCAAAGCAAAGCACCTGCTTCGATTTCTGTTTTTGAGATGGGCTTTGGAACGGGTCTGAATGCTTTATTGACGTGGTTGGAAGCTGATAAAGCACGAATTCCGGTTCAGTACGTAACCGTCGAAGCATATCCGTTAGGGGAAGAACAAGTTGCAGAACTCAACTACGATAATTTGTTGGAAACCAGTCGATTGTCAGCGCTCCATCAGGCAGCGTGGGCAATAGAAACAGAACTTTCACCGTATTTTACCATTGAAAAATACCGTACTACGCTTCAAAATTTTAAAACTGAATTACGGTTTGACGCCATTTATTATGACGCATTTGCTCCTTCTGCACAAGCGGAACTTTGGGAACAGGAGATTTTTGGAAAACTGGCAAATTTACTCAAACCGGGCGGGAATCTGACGACCTATTGTTCTAAAAGCTACGTGCAACGTAATCTCAGAGCGGCAGGGTTCACCGTTGAGAAGCATCCGGGCCCGCGCGGAAAACGAGAAGTATTGCGGGCTGTTTTGATGTAGTAATCTTTATAAACTCATGCCGCCATCGACAAAGATGTTTTGACCCGTAATGTATCGCCCGGCATCTGAACAGAGGAATACGGCCATACCTGCGCAATCTTCGGGTTGCCCCATACCTCCTTCGGGCGTGGTCATTCTTTGTGCAATTCTTTCTTCCACCTCCGGAACGGATTCTTTAATGCGAGGCGTTTCGATAACACCGGGTGCTAAGTTGTTGACAGTAATGCCTTTGTCGGCCAATTGAAGCGCTATATTTTGCACTAAATTAAACACCGCTGATTTAGTGGCGGCATATACGATCATGGCAGGATGAGGCTTTACCTGTTGTACGCTGCCAATGGTCAGAATTCGTCCCCAACCTTTTTTTATCATGGCCGGAGTAAACTGTTGCATCAGCAGGAGGGTAGATTTGAAATTGGCATTTATCTGAAGGTCAACATCTTTCTCCGTTACCTGCTCCCATTCTTTCGCTATCTGTACGGAGGCATTGATGACTAAAATATCAACCGTATCGGCTATGGCGCTTACTTTTTGGAAGAAATCTTTGACGCCGTTGGGTTTTGAAAAATCAGCCTTTACAATCGGTACCTTGTTTTTGGGTTGATTCATTTCTCTGACTACCTGCTCAGCATCTTTGCGCTCCGCATGATAATGAATAATGACTTTGGCGCCATATTCTGCGAGCGCAATGGCAATTGCTTTCCCGATTCCCTGACTGGAACCTGTCACTACGGCCGTTTTTCCGGATAAATTAAGACGTTCAGAAAGCATGGTATTTTGTTAAATGGAGTATGCTTCCTGAAGCGGTAAAAAATCAGGCCAATAGAGCAGATGGTACTGTATGTGCAATTATTTCATCAGAACCGGGGTATATATTGCTAAGTATAAGCACTCAAATAGCTTTGAAGGGTGCCGAAGTGTTTGTAAGGCAATGAAATGGTGACTCCATCGACTTTGCATTTAACGTAGTTGCCAAAAATAGAATTACTCTGTTGAACATTTTTGAGCTCACTCCAGGGAATCAAGAGTGCATCATGCCCCAACTTAAAAAGAGGCATAACGTGAAGGTACATCCCTTTTTCACTGAATCCCAGTCGTAAAACTCCGTTATAGTTGGCCAGGCCAATGCGTCCATAGATGCCGGTATAGAACCCTTCTTTGAGGGGAGTCGTTTGATACAAAGATGCTAAATGGCGCCATCCGCTCACCCACGCGATCAGAAAACATATCCCTGACCAAAGTATCGAAAAAACGACAATAAATCCGGCCAATATCTCCACCATAAACAATGCATCTTTCATAGTTTTAACTGGCTAAGCGTTGATGTTTGTCAAACAAATTGAACTGCTGATAAAATAACTTGCGCTTCCGACGTGCGATGGGTAAGCTCAAACCATTGCTCAACTGTATTTCATAACCTGCATAATCGCAGTATTCGACTGCGCTCAGATTGACCAAATACGATTTGTGAACACGGGCAAACAGGCTGCTGTCGAGTTGGTCGTTGTATTCTTTCAGGGTTTTGGCGATCAAAAATCGCCTGCCGTCTTTCAAATAGACAAAACAATAATTAACGTCACTCTGAATATAAAGCACTTCCGTAACGGGCACTACTACATAGCGGTTCATGATGGGTAAAGTGATTTTTTGAACGGCGGGTTTAGCGCGGTGAACTTTTACAAAACCGGAAGGTGCAGGAGTAGTAAGCTTATTCATGACGTAGAAATTGTTTTCGTTTTGATTTATGATTCAAAACTAGCAGATGCCGAAATCGTAAAAAACAACCGATGAATAACCGGCAGGTATACTAAAAAGGTGGCGGACTTGGATGTATTTTTGGTAATTCGTTACTTTGGTAAGTCTCGTCTTGATTATTTATGGCAACCCTCGCGCGTCTTTGTTTTTTACTGCTTCTATGTTTCCAAACATTGGGTTTGTCGGCGCAGGTATTCCAAAATGTGTTGGTAGAAAACTTTGATAATCGTAACGGACTTACTCAGAATTCGGTTTGGGGAATTCAGCAGGATGTAAGAGGACTGTTGTGGATTGCAACCGACGATGGATTGCTGCGCTATGATGGCAATCAATTCAAAGCCTACCGTTCTGTCATCGGTCAAACACAAAAAGGACTGGCAAGCAACAGCATTCGGTATTTGTTCAGTGATAAGAAAAAATACCTTTGGATCGGAACGCCCAATGGCCTTTCGCGCCTCAATGTATTTACGGATTCTCTCAGAAGTTTTTTGCCTACTACCAGGATCCGGAAGATCACCCCGCGCGACAGCAACAGTTATTGGTTGGCTTCCAACAAAGGTCTTTATTATTTTAACCATAAGAGCGAACATTATTTCTGTAAAGCCCCCAATCTGAATGTGCTGAATGCAGTCCAATTGGACGACGGGAAAGTGCTTTTTACAACCACGGAAACCTGTTGGCTGCTTGATACCAAAAGAAACCGTTATTATCCTGTCCTCACGGACTTGCCGCCCGACGAAGGGATTCGCCCGATCATTCGGCAGGGAAATCATTTATGGATGGCAGTGGAGAATTTTGGCGTGTGGAAAATAGATGTGAAGACGTTACGCGTGATTGAGAAATATGACTTTCGCAAAAAAATGCCTTCGCTTGAAATCTTTCCGGTTCGCAGTGGATTTTTGGATCGAAACGGAAAACTATGGCTCGCTATTCATTTAGGGATTTTCTGTTTTGATACGGCCAACGGAGCATTCGAATTTTTGCCTTCCGATCTGGCCTATCGGCGCCTGAATAGTCTCAAAGGCTCGCCATTGAATGAAATTTTTGAAGACGCCTCGGGGATTTTGTGGGTTGGAAGCAATAACAGCGGACTCAATAAGGTCAATTTGAGATTGGGTAAATTTCAGACCATCAATCAGGACAATGGTCTGAACTCTAATTTCATCCTGAGTTTTGCGGAAAGAGGCAACGACTTGATCGTTGGAACAGACGGAAATGGAATTAATGTTTGGAACCGCACCACCAACCGATTTCAAGTTATAAAGGATACCGACGCGCAACGAAATCAGATATTATCTATGACGGAAGTTCGTCCCGGTTTGTTTTGGTGTGCTACGTTTCGGGGACTGGTTCAATTTGACGCGCTTCAAAATAAACTGACAACGCCGGCTCCGCAGGATATCGCCCTGTTTAAATTGTTGGAACAGATACAGGTTCGCAAAATATACAAAGACAGTCGGCAAAAAGTATGGCTGGGTACAACCCTTGGGCTTGTTACGTACGATCTCATTACCCATACATTGGAAAATCAATCGGAAGAAAGCCGCACCAGAGACTTGGTCAGTTCGTTTAAAGAAGACGTTAAAGGAAATGTTTGGTTTGGACGCGGTACGGGACTACAGCGTTATTCTCCCGCCACCGGCACCATTACGGCCATTTCTTTACAGATTCCCAAAACTAAAATTGAATTTGATGATATCAGCGACGTAAACTGCGACGGTGATTCGGTTTTGTGGTTGAGCAGTTATCGGGTAGGGATTGGAAAGTATTCGATTAAGACAGGGCAGTTTAAATTATATACTCCCGCCGACGGCCTTGCCAACAGTATCGTATACGGTTCGCTTATCGACAAACAACACCGAATTTGGATAAGCACCAACAGCGGTTTATCGCGTTTTGATCCCAAAAGTGAAACATTCACGAATTTTGACGTGTACGACGGTCTCCAGAATAATGAATTTAACGGCGGGTCGTTGCTGCGTCTGAAAAGCGGCGAAATGGTTTTTGGAGGTGTAAATGGCTTTAATCTCTTTCGTCCGGAGGGTTTTCAGCAAAGCACGAGTCGATCGCCGGTAGCGATTACGGATGTAAAGATCATGAATGAATCCGTCAACTTTGCCGATCAACCTGAGTTGGTGATTAATCATAAGGATAACTTCGTCTCATTCGAATTTGCAGCATTGGATTTTACGGCGCCGCAAAAAAACCAATATGCGTATCAGTTGGAAGGCGTTGATAAACATTGGATCTACAGCGGCAATCGGCATTTTGTAAGCTATTCGCAATTGCCGGCGGGCGAGTACACGTTTAAGGTAAAAGCAAGCAATTCAGACGGCGTTTGGAACGAAAAACCGGCTACGTTGCGGTTGGTAGTAACCGCTCCTTTTTGGGCGAAAAGTTGGTTTGGGTACTTGGCCATTGCAATGGGAGTGATCGTTCTGATCCTGTTCTTTACCAATCGAATCAGGTATATTCAGGAGCGGGAAAGAGAAAAAATAAGCCTCAACCGTCAGATTGCTGAACTGGAAATGAAGGCATTGCGGGCACAAATGAATCCGCATTTTATTTTTAACTGCCTGAATTCCATTAACAATTTTATTCTCCACGATGAAAACCGTCAGGCGTCCAAATACCTGACTAAATTCTCAAAATTGATCCGGCAGATTTTAGACAATACCGATACGCCACTTGCGCCCGTGGAGCGTATCGCGACGTTTATGGGCTTGTACGTAGAGTTGGAACAGATGCGATTTGGCAAAAATCGCTTTGATTTTGAGATCATTGTTGATCCCGACATTGACCCGCACGAAACGGTTTTTCCCACCATGATGATTCAGCCACATGTGGAAAATGCCATTTGGCATGGACTCATGCACCGACCGGAACGCGGCAAAATTACCATGATGTTTGGGCGTGAAAGCGAACATTTTGTATCGTGCATCGTGGAAGATGACGGCGTGGGAAGGGCCAAGTCACGGGAAATGAACCATGTACTTTCACCAAGCCGAAAGTCGAAAGGAACGCAGAATGTGCTTGAAAGCATCGAAACGTTCAATCGTCAATACAATACCGAAGGCGCCAAAATCATCATAGATGATCTCTACGACGAACAAAATCAACCCAAAGGCACCCGCGTCAAGATCGTGCTGCCCGATTTGGCACAAACGGAGCTAGGGTAACAGAACTGAAAAATGATAGACCGAAAAACCGCGAAATGTAAAACCGAATTCTTATAAGCGTTCTTCATAATTACTTTGAAATATTTTCGTTTTGTTTGACCTCATCCGGGGTCAGACAAAATAATGCAAACTAATTTAGAACAGGTACTTATATCCTTAAATGCCTTATATGGTTCAAATAAGGTATAGAACCGAATCAATAACTTTATCTCTTGAAAATAAATCACTAACTAATAAGGCGTTATGCTAAAAGCTCTGATTGTTGACGATGAACTGATGGGATGTCAGGCCCTCAAGAAAATGCTGGAACCTCACGCGGAGCAAATTTTTGTGACGCAGTTCTGCCATTCGGCCGACGAGGGAATTCGAGCTATTAAAGCGTTGGCGCCTGATCTGGTTTTTCTGGACATTCAAATGCCCGGCAAAAGCGGTTTTGACATGCTGGACAGCCTCGACCAAATCAATTTTGAAGTCATCTTCACCACCGGTTTCGATCATTATGCCGTTAAGGCCTTTAAAATAGGAGCCGTAGATTATTTGCTCAAACCCGTCGATATGGACGAGTTGGATGCGGCCGTAGAAAGGGCAGTAGAACGTATCAAAAGCAAGAAAACATCAGCACCAAACGTAGAGGTATTGCTCCAAAACCTGCGCGGCGGTCAGTCAGAAAGTATGCAGATCGCTTTGCCTACGCAGGAAGGCATTTTTTATGTACCCATCAAAGACATTTTACGCTGCGAGTCAGACGCCAACTATACCATGTTTTACTTTACCGACCGTAAGAAGATCATGGTGTCTAAAAATCTGAAAGAATACGAAGAATTGCTCTCGCCCTATCATTTTGTACGCGTGCACAATCAATACCTGATCAACCTGCGTCACGTCAAAAAATACATCAAAGGCGAAGGTGGCACGGTGGTCATGAACGATGATACTCAAATCGAAGTGGCCCGTCGCCGCAAAGAAGACTTTCTGACGGAATTGGCGAAGCTGACGATACGGTGAAACAAAGGTGACTTTTGCCGGATGTAGGTTTGTGACTTGATGGACTGTAATAAGTCCTACAACAAACCTACATGTTACAATGGAATTTCAACAACAGTTTACGCATATCTCAGACCTGATTGCCGACGCAAAGAGAAGGGCTTTTCAGGCAGTTAACAAAGAGCTAGTGATGTTGTATTGGCAGATCGGCGAATATGTCAGTCAACAGGTAGCAGCCAAAACGTGGGGTAAGTCCGTCGTAACTGAACTGGCTCATTTTATTCAAAAGGCTGAGCCCAATATCAAAGGTTTTTCACCTCAAAATATTTGGCGAATGAAACAATTTTATGAAACATATAAAGATTCCCCGAAGCTTTACAATGTTTGGCGAGAGATTACATGGACAAACCATCTGTTTATTATGTCCTGTAGAACTCCTGAAGAAAGGGAATTTTACATGCGAATGTCAGTCAAGGAAAAATGGTCAAAGAGAGAACTCGAAAGACAAATAAATTCTTCCTATTTTGAAAGAGTAATGATTGGTAACGAAAAACTCTCACCACCGGTGAGAGAATTGCCTCAAAATATAATAAATTCATTTAAAGATACTTACGTTTTCGAATTCTTGGACTTGCCGGAACAGCACCTTGAAAAAGACCTCAAAAAACAAATTGCTCAAAACATTACCCGGTTTCTCTTAGAATTTGGTCGTGATTTTGCCTTTATGGGTGAAGAATATCTTATTCAAGTAGGTAATCAAGATTTCTCAATAGACCTGCTTTTTTACAATCGTAGTCTCAATTGTATGGTGGCCATTGAGTTAAAAACAACAGAGTTCCATCCTTCCCATTTAGGACAATTAAATTTCTATCTCGAAGCCCTTGATCGTGATGTACGAAAGTCGCATGAAAACCCAAGTATTGGTATTTTGCTCTGCAAGGGTAGAAATGATACGGTAGTGGAATACGCTCTCAGTCGTAGCTTATCACCAACCTTAGTGGCCGATTACCAAACTAAACTGCCCGACAAAAAACTGCTACAGGAAAAGTGGGAAGAGATTTTAGCGGGTTTAGAGGAATAGTAAACGTTGGTTGTTTGACTTTGGCATTCTTGCGTCTCCACACAATGGAAATACTTGTTTAAATTGCAGCCTATCAGGAAAAAAGGAGAAAGGCCGAAGAGAATGATTTATTTAGACAACAACGCAACGACCAAGATAGACCCACGAGTGTTGGAAACGATGATGCCGTTTCTGACCGATAACTTTGCCAATGCAGCCTCTACGCACGTTTTTGGGGTAGGAGCCAATGATGCCGTGAAAACGGCCCGTCAGCAAATTGCGGATTTGATCGGGGCCGAAGCTCATGAAATCGTGTTTACCTCAGGAGCCACCGAGGCCATTAATCTGGCCATCAAAGGCGTGGCCGAACAGTACCAAACCAAAGGAAAACACATCATTACGGTCCAAACCGAGCATTCTGCGGTATTGGACGTGTGTCGCTACCTCGAGACCAAAGGCTTTGATGTGACGTATCTGCCCGTAAAACCCGACGGACTCATTGATCTTGAAGTACTCAAAGCCGCTTTGCGTCCGGATACGATTTTGGTATCCATCATGGCCGTAAACAACGAAATCGGTGTCATTCAACCGTTGAAAGAAATATCGGAAATAGTGCGCCGCGCAGGCGCTTTATTCATGACCGACGGCACGCAGGCGGTGGGAAAGTGGCCGCTACATGTGGATAAGGCAGGCATTGACCTGCTGACGCTGTCGGCGCATAAATTTTATAGACCCAAGGGTGTTGGAGCATTGTTTGTGCGGCAGCGCCGCCCCAATCGCGTCAAATTGGAAGCACTCCTGCACGGTGGCGGGCACGAAGGTGGTAAACGCTCAGGTACGCTCAACGTAACCGGTATTGTGGGCATGGGAAAAACAGCCGAACTCGCCCAAAAACAACTTGCCTCCGATGCCGAACGCGTAGGAAAACTGCGCGATACACTCGAAAATGAATTGCTTCAAATCACGGGAACACGTATTAACGGAAACCGTGAAAATCGCCTTTACAACGTCACCAATGTGTTTTTTGAAGGCTGCGACTCCGATGCGCTGATTATGGGTTTGGAAAACATCGCCGTGTCCAACGGTTCGGCCTGTACTTCGGCGTCTATTGATCCTTCTCACGTACTCATGGCCTTGGGCATGACCGAAACCGAGGCTTTTTCGTGCATCCGGTTCAGCTTGGGCCGTTTCAATACCGTCGACGAAATCCCGCAGGTGGTGGAGGCAGTGAAGAAAGTGGTGGGGCAGTTGCGGGCGATGAGTGGGGGCTTTTGATTGAGTTACAAAATAGCTGAAATTATGGGAATGTTTGATACAATTTGGGTGAATACGAAGCGATTACCCCTATCAAGTGAAGAGCAGAAAGCATTGTCAAAACAGTCTTTCCAAACTAAATCCTTGGAAAAATTACTGCTATATTATCGGATTACGGATGAAGGCGACTTAGAATATTTAGATAAATTGGCCGATTGGGAAGATAAAGAAGCACAACCCAAAAAATCAGGAAAATGGGTGAAAATTCAGGACATTCACGGATATATTACATTTTACACATCCTTGGACAAAGAGTGGTTTGAATTTGTAGCCAAATTTACCGACGGAAAAGTGGTTGATAGTTTCAGAAATACCAACAAGAAATATCAGGGCAACAGAAGTGCGTTGAATTGATATAAACCTACTCATAAGTTATCGTAGCAACTTCATCATTGTTATGCCTCTCCTTTGTCACGCTGTAAGCGTCTGAATTTTTGTGGTAAAGGGGGATGCGTTACAAACGCATAGTGGAGAGGTTCGTCCCGAAGGCTTTCGATGAGCCTTTTGGCTTGCCTTTGAAAAGGTGAAATGGGTATTATTTCAAAGCTCATTTAAAAAATCGGTTAGACTGGGCTTGGGCAGTTTACCCTCACGTATCAGTTTGACCTCTTCAAATGCTTCAAGCAATTCTTCTCGATGCAGTTGTTTTGAGGTATCGGGCAAATCCAACTTTTTGCGAATACTTTCCCACTCTTCAATCGGGATAAATACCCCTGTAATATGCCCTGTATGGTCGGATAGATACTGTAAGTTCATGGCACGGGCGTTTTTAGAATGATTGGTTTCTGTAACGAAGATACAAAAAGCCGATGCTTTCACCAAACCTCTCTCTTTTGTCACGCTGTAAGCGTCTGATATCGCTGTGAGATAACCAATTTTACACTATTGCGAGTAGGAAATCATCACAGAATTACCCCGTTAAGCCACATCAAAGCGGCATAAATTCTTCTCCATTGTCACGCTGTAAGCGTCTGAATTTTTGTGGGAGAAGGCGGCAGGTGTTAGAAACGCATAGTTTAGAGGATCGTCCCGAAGACAACAGCTTATAGAGCTGCAGTGTAAGGTTTATGTTCATTATTTAATCAACTTTAAGAGCCACCGTATACGTATAATACATTGTTTGAATGGTGTAGCGTACCAAATGTCTTTTTCAAAGAATATTGGCTGCATTTCCCATAGAACTCCTTCTTCTGCAATGTCATTATTGATATTAAACAATTCAGAAAGGAAAACTTTTCCACCAAACATATCTACGAGATTATACCACCTACCATTAACTTTGATAATTGTTTTCATAAAGTACTATCTCTTAAACACATTTTTTCGATGCCATTCAAAATTAGCCAAAGAAGGCCAAAAATCCTTGTCAGAAGGCATTGCGATTGTTTTGCCTTCGATTTTTGAGAAACTATATTCGCTATTAGTGTTTTCTTTAAAAGATTGTGAAAGAATGACTTCGTAATTTTCATTGACAGAAATTAAGCCTCGGTCAAAAGCGCGGTGAAGATTTGGGCAAAGGGCAATACCGTTTGTTAAACTATTATCGAAATCCTTCGCAAATGGAACGATATGACAAGCATCCACCATAGTAATTGTAAAAAGTGCTGATACACTAAGCTCTGAAATACAGCAAGTTTCATTATAAATTTTAATTACTTCACGTCTAAATACTGTGCCTCGGTTGTAGACTTCGATTTGATATGTTTCGGGGTCAAGACGTTTTTTGAGGTTTAGTAACTTGGTTTTGTATTCAGCGGAAGGTTCATAAACTTCGTTTTTTAAATTATCTAAATATCCATCTTCTTGATTTTCAATTGGCTGCGTAGATTTTTGAGGAAAGTACGTTTTTAAAATCATTTGTTTCAGCACGTCACGGCTTTCTTTAATCAAAAACAAAGAGGCCAAATTTGGGTCAATTTCTGCATAAGCAACTGCGGCGCTCAAATTGCCGAAACTTCTCATTGAGCCTGAGTTCTCAATCCAAATTTCACAACCTGGATTTGGAGCCAATTGCCACCAATTACTTTTTTCGCCCGTTAAATGATAAAATGGTAATGCAAAGCTTTTATCGTGCCCTGTCGTAACAAGTTGATTCCAAAATATTGAAAAAGAATGGGTTAGCTCAGGTGTAATAAAAATATGGTTATCCTTAATTCGGCCTGATTCGTATTCATGAATAATGGCAAGAAGTAAAATGGGTTTGTGAGGAGCACCGCCTTTTTTTGAATCACGACGAAGATGCGTGAAAGCATGAATGCCGTAATTAATTACCCGATTTTCTTCCTGCATTATTCTTCCTATAAAATGTTTTTTATCTATATCACCTGAAACCCATACGCATACGGATCGTCGTCGGGGTCAATGGTGATGGTGTTGAGACCGTAGACTTTGGCCCAACCTTCAACGCCCGGAACGATGGCGTCGTAGTCACCTACTTTGGCATAATCTTCGACCGTGCCGATGAATTTGCTGCCGATGATGCTTTCGTGGACGAAGCGGTCGCCCTTTTTCAGTTTGCCTTTGGCCGCCCACTGCGCCATGCGCGCTGAGGTGCCCGTACCACAGGGGGAGCGATCAATGGCTTTGTCGCCGTAAAAGACCGCATTGCGCGCAGAAGAGGTTGGGTCGATCACCGCGCCCGTCCATTCGATGTGGCTGAGGCCGTTGATGGTAGGGTCGTTGGGGTGAACGAACGTATATTTTTCGTTGATGCGTTGGCGAAGCGTCCGCGCCCAACCGATGAGTTGTTCGGCTTTAAAATGCTCCAGCCCGGGGAAATTTTCCTGTACATCCACGATAGCGTAGAAATTACCTCCGTAGGCCACGTCCATTTTGAGCGTGCCAAGGTCGGGGCATTCGGCTTCGATGCCTTCGGCTGCGAGATAGGAAGGAACATTGACGAGCTTTACGGATTTTACCTTATTGCCTTCCTGCACATAACTGATCAACACCAAACCCGCCGGGGCTTCCATGCGTACGATGCCCGGCGTTTTGGGCTGAATAAGGCCGTGTTCGATGGCAATGGTAATGGTGCCGATGGTGCCGTGACCGCACATGGGCAGACAGCCGCTGGTTTCGATAAACAGCACTGCCACGTCGTTTGCGGGATCGTGGGGCGGGTATAGAATACTGCCCGACATCATGTCGTGACCGCGTGGTTCAAACATTAGCCCTTTGCGAATCCAGTCGTATTCGCGCAGAAAATGCTGACGTTTTTCGCTCATGTTGCGGCCTTCAAGAACGGGGCCGCCGCCGGCTACTACCCGTACGGGATTGCCGCAAGTATGGGCATCAATACAGAAAAAAGTTTTGGATGACACGGAGATTCGGTAAGTTGAATGGAAAAATAACTTAATATGCAAAGGTAAAACACTTTTGCAGCCATTCTTCCATACACTTCTATCTTTCTACGCAAGCACCCGTGGTCCCATCTCAACTGATTTTTGGATCATTTCTTCCAACACCGAAAGATCGACGTCCGATAATTTATTGATATACAGACAGGCAACGCTTGTTTTGTATTTGCCCAGACGTTTCAGTTCTTCTTCCAAATTATTGATGCCGCACGTCAGATAAAGCGAAAAACTTTGTTTTCGAGGCGAAAAGCCTACTAAAAACCAATCACCTTCGCGGCCGGTAGCGTATTTGTAGTGAGTGTCGCCGAAACCGATGATGTTTTCTCCCCACATTTTTGGGGCGCTTTGGGTAGCGTGTTGCATCATTTTAATGAGAACACGGCTGTCGTCACGCCGTTGTTCGTGGTCGATGTTGTCAATAAAAGCATCAACGCTTTGGTTGGTAGGTTGGGTTTTGTTTTCAGCCATGATGTTAAGGAGTTTAAGAGACTGTAACAAAGTTAATTAACCCCACCTAAATCCTCCCCATTTAGGGAAGACTTTATTTAACTGCCTGAAAATTTTTACTTGACGGCTTAACAGGAATTGATAGCGTGTGAAAGGGGCATAAACAAAACATCCCGACATATTTTGCCGGGGATGTTTTGTTGCAGTTAAAGAGTGCTTTTGCTTTTTCCTTCTTTCTTAGCCTTTTTGTCGGCTTTTTTCTCTTTTGTGGTTTTTTCCGGCTCTTTTTTCTTTTCCTTGCCGGGCTTATCTTTTGCCATGTCGGTAGTTGTTTAAGGGTGAGTAAATTACGTTAATTTTTAGGAAAACAGCTCCAAAAACTTTTTTGGAATGGTAGTTTCAAAACGAAGTTTTTCATTGGTTATTGGATGAACAAAGGCTAAAACCCACGCGTGCAGCCCCAAACGGCCGATGGGATTGGTGACGGCACCGTATTTTTTATCGCCGACAATAGAATGTCCCAAGTCCTGCATATGCACCCGGATCTGATTTTTACGTCCCGTTTCCAGTTCTACTTTCAATAACGAAAAATCGGCATTTTGCTTCAATACTTCATAGTGCGTGATGGCTATTTGCCCCTGCTGTGGGTTTTGACTTGAGTAGACAATGAGGGCTTTGCTTTCGTGTAAATAAGAAGTGACGGTGCCTTTAGGCTCTTTAAACGGATTTTCTGTAACGGCGATGTAAATACGCTCTTTCGTAGTAGGTTCCCACGATTCCTGCAATAGATTCTTTACTCGCTCACTTTTGGCAAACACCATTACACCCGACGTTTCGCGGTCGAGGCGATGCACGATGAATATTTTGTTGGCAGGATGTTTTTTCTTGACGTGCGCACTGAGCGTATTATACGCCGTTTGGGTTTCGTGATTGTTGGCGGCAATGGAAAGCAATCCTTCCTGTTTTTCAATGACGATCAAATGCGCATCTTCAAACAAAATCGTCAACCCTTTATAGGATGTTTCTTTGGCGCCTTTGGTCCAGTGAATTTCGACGCGTTGATTGGGCTGCAATGAATAATTATACTGCGTTTGTACGCGCCCTTCCACCACAATATGCCGATCGCGCAGTAATGTTTTGATATTGTTGCGATTTTTATGGGGCAGCTGTGCGATCAAAAACGCCATCAATTCGGCAGTTTCGGTGACTTTCAGCAGGAGCGGAGGTTTCTCTTTGGTCATTTTGGGATAACTTTATACATTCTCAACGTGATGAAAACAAACATTGAGGAAGTGACAAAGTTACCGGAATTTCTGAAATGCATGACTTAATGCTTTTTCGGGACGTAAACAGTTTAAATGAATAGAGGCAGTTTAAAAGAAAGTCTTTCCTCATTAACGGTCGGGTTGTGAGCAACCCTCTGCACGTTGATTCTGTTATCTGTGTGGAGAGCGGTCCTCACAACCCGACCGGCGAAATGGTCGTCCGTTAGAGCAATGCTGTCTTGTAAAACCTGAAAATTTTGACTCGACTATTTAAAGCGCCAAAACCTGTTTCTCTTTTAAAAGGATTTGCTTTAACGATTGATAATCAACTTTTTGGACAGAACTGTTTTTGTCAATAGCCAGTACAGCAGCGGCACCCGTTGATTGCCCTAAGATCATGAAAGTCCATTCCAAGCGGATCGCTCCGTAGGCAATATGACTGGAAGACGGGCAAGTTGGCGTGAACAAATTGGTGCATTCAGAAGCTTTGGGCACCAACGCTTGGTAAGAAATCGGTAACGGTCGCCAATAATCGCCTTCAAATACAGAACCTTCATTGTAGGCGTAGCCGTCTTTAACAATTCGCCGCACGCTGTGTACGTCTGTAGGCCAATAGGCCATACCAACAGGGTCTTCGATAGGAATAGGGTTTACTTTTTTGACGTGATGTTCGGTAATGACATAATCCGAAACCATGCGGCGGGCGTCTCGCACGTAAAACTGTCGGGGCCAGCCACCGTTATCGGTAAATTCGTCTTTGGCTAATCCCCACAACGCCCATTCTTTTTGCAGTTCAGGCGCCAGTTTTGCTACTTCTGCATCGTGAGCTAAAAAGTAAAAAAGCCCTTGCGTAAAGGTTCGGTGTTGTTTCAGAATGCGTTCGCGTACGGCATAACTTCCTTCGGGATACTCCATGTTCATGCCGTAGAGATTATGCGAAAGGTCGTGCCAGGCACCCAAATCCGTTTTACCATTGGGAATACTGACATCGGGCCGATAAAGTTTGCCGCCGGCTTTCAGGTAGCGCAGGTAAATTTCGTATTGAGTACGGTCATAACCGTCGGGCTTGGTGAAAGGAAGTTGATTCGTTGGGTTTTTGGTCAAACACATTCGAAAACAAAACGCCTGTAATCGTTTGTCGCCTGCGCCGGGCGTGCCGAGCGGTTCGTCCTGAATCATAGGAATAAGGCCGCTTTTGGGATCGTCAGGATTGCGGTACGGATTGACTTTGACCTTAAATTGGGCATGGTCGGTGACGGCCCGAATACCGTTCAGGGTTTCGTTGTATTTACTGTTGGCTTCACGTCCTACCGTTGTGCTTACCCCCGCTTTTGCCAGCAGGTCACCTTCAATGGTGGCGTCAATAAAGACTTTTCCTCGAAAAATGTTTCCATTTTCCATTTGAATTTGGACAATATTGGTTCCGTTTTTCTGAACAGCTTTTTTATTTTCAGACAAACGATGATTGAGAAATACGTTGATCTTATACTCTTTGACCCAATCATTGAATACTTTTTCTGCCACTTTCGACTCAAAATCCCAGAGGTCCGGATTTTTCTCTTTTTTGGAAAGCATCTGTTCAAAAGCCGCCTCATGTCCGTAGGCTTTCGCTATACGACGATAAAATTCCAGCGATGATCCTCCCACGGCGGCGGTGTTTTGAAACTCTTTGTGATTGTCAATATCGGTGCCGCCCAACCCTTCAACACTCATGCCGCCGATGTGTTTGGAAGGCTCAATGAGTGCCACTGTTTTGCCCATTTTTGCCACTTGGATTGCTGCCGTAATGCCTCCGGCCGTCGCTCCATAAATGACCACATCGTATGCTTGGGCTTGGTTTTTATCCGACAATATTAGCGAATGAAAACCGGTGAGAGGCAGTATAAAAATGCTGAACAGAATTGAAAAACGAAGTAATATAGTCATAATGATGGACTGAAAATTGTTATTTTTTGATGTCTTTTTCTCCGTTCCAAGCTTGATGGGTGATACTGAAAATGACGCCTTTTTCGGCCAGTTTTTGCTGTAAAAGGTCAGCTTTTACATTTTGTACCGCTATTTTTTGTTTACTCGCCATCGCTGCCGCAATGCCGGCGCTATTGCCCAATTGCATCCATGTACACTCAACCCGTGCTGAGCAAAAGGC
The DNA here is from genome assembly GCF_965279615.1 of Runella sp. Taxonomy (NCBI): domain Bacteria; kingdom Pseudomonadati; phylum Bacteroidota; class Cytophagia; order Cytophagales; family Spirosomataceae; genus Runella; species Runella sp. The sequence goes on from NZ_OZ257252.1 coordinate 5,741,280, forward strand.
CACGTGCGAAACCGACAAACAAACAGGCACCAACAAATTGGAACATTCTTCCTGTTTGGGCGTGATGGCGCGGTACGAAAATTCGTACGGTTTGGAGATAGGTTCCCAGATTCGACCTTCGTTAACAAATTGTGTTTTTGAAACCGCCACGCGCTGAACGTGATGACTGTCAATCCAATGCGACCCCAAACAAATGGCATCGGGCTTGGTGCGCTCTTCCAGAATGTCTTTCTGCGTTTGAACCAGACTGCCTTTCATGCGGCGGGCTTCCCGAACATAGAGGTAATACGGAAAATTACCGTTGTCCTTAAATTCGTCGGCTGTGAGTCCGTATAGATTTACTTCATCATGAAGCGCTTTTGGAACAGCGGGATCATTGGCTAAAAAGTAAAGCAAGCCCAGTGTCCAGTTTTTGTGGTCGTCATAAATAGTCTGCCGTTTTTTGTAATCCGCGTCGGGGTATTCTACGTTTCCCCCAAAATGCCCCAAAGAAATAACCGATTTTTGCTTGTTGTTGGTCTCGTATTTGCCTTTTGGATAGGTCCACGAATACATATCAATGATGTCTCGAAACTTGGTTTCGGGCTTGTTCTTCAACAATCTTGAAAGAAGCACAAAGCGCTTAGGCTCGTACTTGTCCGGTTTGGGAAAAGCCACGTGGTCGGGATTCGATGACATCATTACCCGAAAATTGTAGTTCATTACGCGTTTGTCGGCTTGGCCTTCGGTAAATTCACTTCGTTCCGTAAATCCGGGCAACAATTTTCCTGAATCGTCATAAGGAGAAGCTTCGATCGGCTCGTCAATGAAACGGATTCCGGCCAACGATTCGTTGTATTGTTCTTTACTTTCGCGCCCATAGGTATACGACACGCCTGCTCGGGCCATCAGATCGCCTTCGTAGGAAGTATCCAAAAATACGTTACCGGCCACGGTTTGGCCGTTGGTGAGTACAATGGATTGAATAGCAGTGCCTTTTTTGTTTACTTTAGTCACAAAAGCTTCGTAAACCACTTTAACTTTCGCTTCGCTCAGCAGGTCGAGAAAGGTTTTCTCCGCTACGTGCGATTCAAAATAGAACTCGGTTTTGCTTTTACCGTAAAACCTACTCATCCGACTGTAAAATTCCAACGGCAAACTTGAAATGGTTTCTTCGATCATGTGTTCGGACTCAGCCGTACCGATCCCGCTGGTATTGAGCCCTCCTACGTGTTTGGTTTGTTCGATAAGCAAAACGTTTGCTCCTTCACGTGCAGCGGCTACGGCTGCGATCACGCCCCCGGGCGTGCCGCCATACACCACAACATCGTAGTTGGTTTGGGCAAATGAGCCGATTGAAAGAATGATTAAGAGAAGCGAAAAGATGGATTTGATCATAGAAAGGGATGTTGGAAAAGATCGGCAACAGGCAAATTGCAACTGACCTTTTGATTAAGGTGTTAAATATCTTTGAATTGATTTTCTGAATTGCACCCCACCCTAAATCCCTCCCTGTAAGGGAGGGACTTCTAAAGTTCCCCTTTCCCTTACAGGGGAAAGGGCCGGGGATAGGGGTACTTAATACCCCGGATTTTGGGTCAGTGCAGGATTCACATCTCTTTCCTGAATAGGAATAGGATACAACAAATGCTTGGCTTCAGCGACAATACCTATTTTTTTCAAGTTGTCGATGTATTTGCCGGTACGTAACAAATCCCAGCGGCGGTGTCCTTCAATGCACAATTCCCAACTGCGTTCCTGTAACACAGCATCTCTGAACTGGGCCTGCGTTACGTCTTTCAAATCCTGTGGCCCGGCCGTAGCCACGCCTTTTCTGGCCCGCGCTCTTACCTGATTGATGGCAGCATACGCATCGGCGGTAGGGCCGCCGATTTCATTGAGTGCTTCGGCATACATTAATAAGACATCGGCATAACGAATCACCAAAAAGTTGTTACGGGCGGCTTGAGCACCACAGGCCAACGGGTCCCAATATTTGTCAGTGTGCGGGCCTGTACGGGAAGCCACCACTGTACCGTTCGCAATTTTCTTTTCCGTAATGACCGTTATTTCTTTACGATAATCGCCGGCAAGGTAGGAATTGGCGTGCGCCGGCACTACTTGGTAGGTGCCGCCCGTCAAATTGATCGGATAGCTAAAATAAATGGCGAACAGTTCGGCCATTGGGCTACCGTATTTGGGTAATACACAACTGTATTGAATCGAAAAAATATGCTCGGGGCCGTTTTCTTTTTCGGGCACAAATACGTCCCGAAAATCGGCTACCAAGCTGTACGTTTTGGAGTCGATCACTTCTTTGGCTTTGGCGGCGGCATTGGTCCAGTCCTTGCGCGTCAGGTATACTTTTGCCAAAATGGATTTGGCAGCACCCACCGTGGCCCGGCCGATTTCGGTGGCGGCGGTAAACTTGGCAGGCAACACTTTTTCGGCTTCCTGTAAATCCAAAATGATCTGTTGATACACTTTTTCGGCAGGGTCGCGCGGAATTTGAACATTGATCACATCGTTGGAAACCGACGTAACCAACGGCACATCACCAAAAGCTCTGACCAAATTGAAATAAGCCAACGCTCTTATGAATTTAGCTTCCCCGATGATTTGATCGCGCAATTTGGTGTCCATCACGATTTTCGGGACGTTACCGATCACCCGATTGGCGCGGTCGATCAGAATATAGCTGTTGGTGTAAAAATCATTGAAAATGCCGGTGCCGCTGTTGAAAAAGTTTTTGTGTATCTCATTGCCGGCGCCGTTCTCTTCCCGCACTTCGCACTCGTCGCCGTTGAGATCGGCAAGGTTGATCATGGTCATGCCGTACACTCCTTTCAGGCGGTCGTACACGCCGTTGATGGCCGAAGTAGCATCGGCTGCGGAGACAAATGAATTACTTTCCTCAAAAAAACTCAAGGGTACCTCTTCGAGGTTTTTTTCGCAGGCGATTGAGAACAACAGGCAGAATATCAGCGGAATTATAGTTCTTATTTTCATTGTTTTGAAGTCTATTAAGCATTTAGAATTATCCTAAACATTAGCAAATGCTCCGAATAAAGTCTTCCCTAACAGGGGAAGATTTAGATGGGGTTAATCAGAAAGAAAGAGAAGCACCGAACGTAAGCGTACGAGCCGCAGGGTAGGCATAATTATCAACCCCATACTGGATATTACTGTTAAAGTCTGAATTCACTTCCGGATCGTAGCCTCGGTAGTTGGTAAAAGTCAGCAGATTTTGGCCGCTTACATACACGCGGGCACGTTTGATAAATGTTGTTTTCAGCGGTAATTGATAGCCGAGCGATACATTTTTTACCCGTAAAAAAGAGCCGTCTTCGATGTAAAATGATTCCGTACCGGTGTTGCGCCATTGCCGAATGGACGGGAGCGTGTTGGAAGGTTTATCAGCTCGCCAGGCGCCTTCGATGACCGTGCGCAGCAGGTTATCGCTTGGGTCAGATTGCTCCATGGATTTGCGGGTGGCGTTTAATATTTTATTTCCCCGAATACCCTGAAGGAAAATAGACAGGTCAAAACCCTTGTAAGAGAAGTTGTTGGTGAGACCAAAGATGAATTTGGGCAAGCTGCTTCCGAGAATTTGGCGGTCGGTAGCTTCGTTAAAAATGCCGTCGCCGTTCAGGTCTTTGTAGCGAATCGCACCGGGCAAGTCGCCCGAACGGGCCAACGCGCCGGCAGCCTTGATCTCGTCGGCCGTTTGCCAAATACCGTCAGAAACGTTTCCGTAAAAAGAACCCACGGATTCACCCACTCTTACGACTGAACTTCCCGTGAAAAACTGGTCGGCATCGTTGAGTTTAATGACTTTATTTCGGTTTAATGAAATATTTCCGTTGGTTTTCCACTTAAATGCCCTGTCCAGGTTTACCGAACTTATTCCCAATTCAAAGCCTCTGTTTTCAAGACTTCCTACGTTGCGGGTTACAGTGGTGAAACCCGTTGTTGCGGGAAGTTCTACTCCCAACAACAAATCGGTCGTTGTTTTGATATAATAGTCAGCCGTGAGTAGCAGTCGGTTACGAAGCAAACCCAAGTCAACGCCAACGTCAAATTGGGCTGTTTTTTCCCAACGCAGGTCGGGATTGGCAATAAGACCGGCTTGGGTGGTCAAGACTTCCTGATCGCCGAAAACGGTGCGCGAGGTAGTATATTGAGAAAGCGAATTGTACAGACCGATGCCGTCGTTGCCCGTGATTCCGTAGCTGACGCGCAGTTTCAGATCACTGACGGTTTTGCTGTTTTTCAGAAATGCTTCGTCCGAAACCCGCCATGCCAATGCGCCGGAAGGGAAAAATCCGTATTTGTTGTTCACGCCAAAACGGGAAGAGCCATCGATCCGACCTGTCAGTGTCAGTAAATAGCGGTCTTTAAGGCGGTAGTTAACTCGTCCTAAATAGGAATTAAGTCCCCATTTCTGAACTGCTCCTCTGGAAGGCTGTGGTTTATTGGCCAATCCAATATTGTTGGCACCCAAGGTATAATTAGGAAAATCCTGCGCTTCGGAATACGTTCTGTCTTCCTGATTGCTCTGGAAGGTAACCCCCGCTACGACATCAAAAGCGTGATTTTGCAGGCTTTTTGTATAAGTTAAGATGTTTTCATTCAGTAAGTTAATGTTGTTTGAGGTGCCGTTGCTACCGTAGCCGTTGACAGTATTGGCGAGAAGCGTTTGTGGTGTATAAAAGATATTTCGGCGCGTATTGAAAATGTCGGCACCTACGCTGATGCGCGCACTCAATCCATCTATGATCTTTATATCTCCGAAAATATTACCCAAAACACGGTCACTGACGAGTAGGTTGGTCGTGGTTCTGGCTACTGCCACGGGATTCGCGTTGGAGTTAAATCCGGAACCGGAACCTACGTTCAAAAGCTGATAATTGCCGTTGGCATCATACACCGGACTGGCCGGCGACACTCGCACCGCCAAACCAACAACACCATTGGAGCCTACTTCATTTACGCTGTTGTTGTAACTGCGGGTAACGGTAAAATTAGTGCCTACTTTGAGGCGGTTGCTGATTTTCGCATCCAGGTTGAAGCGTGCTGTATAACGCTTGAAATTAGACGTAATGACAATACCGTCTTGGTTGAAGTAGTTGCCACTCAGTACATAACGTAATTTTTCCGTCCCTCCCGAAAACGACAACTGATAATTTTGCATAGGGGCAGTTCGGTATATTTCTTTTTGCCAATTGGTGCCCACCCCGTATTCGGAAGGTTTTTTGGGATACGCCCCCGTAGCGACACCGTAGCGTTCGGCAAAATTCAGGTTGCGAAGCTGTTCATTTTTGGCAGCAGTATGTTCTTCGGCCGTAGCCATGTCGAGCATTTTTGTAATTTCCTGCAACCCATAATACGCTTCAAAGTCAACGTTTGATTGCCCTTCCTTCCCTCGTTTGGTCGTTACCAATACCACACCATTAGCTCCCCGAGATCCATAAATTGCCGTAGCCGAAGCATCTTTCAACACTTCAATTGACTCAATATCATTGGGATTGATTGATGCGAGTGGATTGGGAAAAGAAGCTGAATTGCTCGCTCCTGTTGCGGGAGTAGGGTTGGTAATGGGAAAACCGTCGATCACATACAAGGGGTCATTACTGGCAGAAATAGAATTCCCTCCCCGCACCCGGATCGTGATTCCGCCGCCGGGCGCATTGGAGGAGTTAGTTACCTGAACTCCCGATACCCGCCCCTGCAATGCCTGATTGAACGAGCTGATGGGCTGTTCTTTAAGTTCCGTTGAACCAATCGAAACAACAGAGCCCGTTAAGTCACGTTTTTTGACGATCCCATAACCTACCACAATGACTTCGCTCAACGCTTTGGTATCTATTTTAAGCGCGACGTTCATTTGCGTACGGTTTCCAACGGCAATTTCCTGTGGCTCGTAACCTACAAAACTGAAAACAAGCACAGCGTTGTCGTCGGGTACGGCGATTGAAAACTCGCCATCCGGGTTGGTGGTGGTTCCTTTTTGCGTTCCTTTTACCAAAATACTCACGCCGGCCAGCACTTCGCCATTATCGGCGTCGGTTACTTTTCCTTTGACTGTTTGCTCCTGAGGCATACTGAGGTGTGGAACAAGTGTCGGTATATCTTCCAAAGAGGTTGATTTTTCGGGTAGTTTTTTTCGTAACAGAATGCGCGTTCCTACCACTTCGTAGGAAATATTGAGGGGAGTGAGCAATTCTTTTAATACTTCAGAGAGCTTGTTGGTCATTGCCAACGACACCTTTTGGTTGGATTTGATGGCATTGGGGCTATAGACAAATTTTATATTTGCCTGCTTTTCAAGGGTATTAAAAACCCGCTTGATCTCGACCGATTCGATGTTGAGCGAAATGGTTGTATTAAGCACTTCCTGGGCTTTCGTGTTGCGGGCGCCGGCCAATCCGCAAAAGACAGCCAGCAGCATGAATTGGGTAACCGTCATTCTCATCGCTTTGAGTAAGAACGCTTTGGTTCGTACATTTTTTTGCATAATTTTAACATGTTTTTGGTTTAAAAGGGCAAAAACTCCCCCGCAAGACCACGTTTCATGCGTGCATGAATTAAGGCCAACCGAACGCCAATTCGGCTGCGGGTCACTCGAAGCCGATAATGCTCGCAACATTGTCGGCTTTTTTGATACTTATTATTCGATTAAACCTATAAGGTTTGGTGTTTACTTACACCCCTCACCGTTGATAAAAATGCTCGTGCCTCGTTGCTCATAGGTAGCATTGACCGATTTACAGATCAGATCAAGTTGCGTATGCAAGGGAAGTTCATTTAGGTCGGCGGTAAAAACGCACTGATTCAAAATTTGATTTTCAACAATGATCTGGAGGCCATAAGCAGCCTCCAGTTTTTCAAGCACATTTGGTAAAGGAGTTTCGTCAAAGATAAAAATGGCAGGATGCGTCGGAGGCTGAATCAATACAGGTTTTTCAACAATACCGGGCGTTAATTTTCGAGAAGTTTTATCGAAAATAATCTTCTGATTTGGAGTCAGGATCAGGCCGTTACGTTGCTGTGTTTGCTTGGTTGAATTTTCATACACCGAAACCCGTCCGGTGGCTACCAACACTTCAATGGATTGAGCATCTTCGTAGGATTTGACGGTAAAACTTGTGCCTAAAACCTCCGTTACCAGCTCACCGGCATGAACAACGAAGGGCTTGGTTGGGTCTCGTTTTACGTTGAAAAAAGCTTCACCTTTCAAAAATACACTCCGGCTTTGTTTGCCGAAATGCTCCGGGTAAGTCACGCTGCTGTTGGCTTTCAGGATAACTACGCTGCCATCTTCCAGTTTGATCTGACGCGGATTGGTTGCGGTATTCTTGACCTCAATTCCGTGTGGTGTTTGGAACGTTTGAGTAATGGCATTTTCGTTCAATACCGGCTGGCGGAAAAGGAGCCAAGCGCATCCTAAAACAATCAGGAAAGAAGCAGCCACTGACCGGTGAAACCACCTGTTTTGATAAAAAGGTAAGGTTTTTTCGGCAAATGCGGAAGCTGTTATGCGTTGCCAAAGCCGTTTTTTTGCGTTGGATTGCTCAGATTCACTCAAAGCCAACGTGTTGTTTTTAAGTGTTTTATCCTGCCATTCCTGAATAAATTTCTCTTCTTCCGGACTGCAATCACCCGCCAGGTATTTTTCCAGTAACTGATTGAATTCGTATTGATTCATTTGTGTGTTTGTTATGAAGAACCGGGTGGATATTAATTGTCAGAATGGTAGGCTTTTAACTGTTCTTTCAAGACCTTGAGCGATTTGGTGATGTGATATTCAACCGCTTTTTCCGACAGATTCAACTGTTGTGCTATGGCCTTAACCGATTGATTTTCAAACCGACTCATCTTGAATATCTCGACACTTTTTTCGGGCAACTTCTTCATCGCTTCGTCCACGGCTTTCGACAGATCAGCAAATTGAACACTTTCATCAGTGGCGTAAGACTGTTTGATCTCATTGAATATCAAATACTCCTGAAACTTTCGCTGCGTAATTTGTGACTTTACGTAATTGGTAGCTAAATGCTTGATGGAAACCACCAAATAAGAACTCAAATGTCGAATCATGCTTTCCTGACGTCTATGCCAAACACGTTCAAACAGGTCCTGTACCAGTTCTTCGGCTTCTTCGCGCGTTCCTGTTTCGTGATAGGCTACTCCCAATAATTTGTACCAATAACGGTTGTAGATTTCTTCAAAAGCGGCTTTGTCGTCACTTTTCAGGAAGTCAACCAATTGTTCATCTGTCAGATTCCGGTGTTTCATTTCAAAATCATGGTGATACTTGTATAGTCAACTAGGTCTGAAAAATCCCTAAATGATTTTAAAGATTCTTTAAATAATCCATAGTTTTTATTAAGAATAGAATTATTTCAATAGAATATACAAAAAAAGCACCTTTGGTTGAACGAAGGTGCTTGTGTAACCGGCGATTGCAAATCGCCTTCAGGGTGCGTCAGGATTCTCAAATCCTGACGAGATTAAGGTTTTTTCTTCTTATAAACCTTTACATAATCTACAATAAAAACATCAGGGTACACGGTATTCTTGAGATCTTTTTTCTCGGAAGGAAGCTCCATGCTCAAGATGAGGTATTCTTCAATGTTGGAAATACCCATCGTGACTTCGTAGAATTTATAGCCGTCAATAAAAAAAGTGTATTTTTCGGGCGTCCATTCCAGTGCAAAGGTATGGAAACCTTCACTGACACCTTTCAAATAGCTTTGCATCCCTCGGGTAGTTTTTTGGTTAGGGCCGTAAGCCCAATGCACATTATGTGAAACAATGTCGAGGCCGAGTTTTTTGAAAAACTCAAAGATATCTATTTCAGCTCCGTAAATAGCCGGGTCTTCGCCTTTGGAAATATCCGGTGATTGAATCCAGAACGCCGCCCATACACCCGGTGATTTTTGGAGTTGCGCCCGACATTCGAAATAGCCGTATTTTGTCATTAACAACCCCTGCGTGCCTACTGCACCAATTAATGTACTGTCACCTTTTTGCAATGCGTGCAATTTTAGAAAACCATCTTTCACTTCCACTGCCTCCGGCGATACATATCCCAAGGCACGCGGCCCTACCCCTCGCACCGCCCATTTGTTCGGATCCAATTGGTTGCCTTTAAAATTATCTTCCCAAAACAATTTATACCCTAATTTTTTAGGTGTATAACGCTCCTGTGACACAGGCGGTTGGGCAGGACGTTGGGCGAAACAAAGGTTTGTGACTAAAAGGCCAATTAGTGATATAAAAAATATTTTCATAGTTGATGGTTGAAAGGGGCGATAAAGCGTGCGTCAGGATTCTCAAATCCTGACGCATATACTGATGGTTGAAAGAGGCGATTGTAACCGCGATTGCAAATCGCTTACAGAGTGCGTCAGGATTCTCAAATCCTGACGAGCATTTATAGCGTTTAAAATCCTGACAAAGCTGATTTTTTATATGTGAGAACATATTTCCCCGAGCCTACTGTAACCGTATTTCGTTCACGACGATCTATCCATTTAGGCTTGACAGTAGCTGCAACGAGGGCTTTTCCATTGAAGGTAATGTTGTTTGTTGGGGTTGGCGGCAGACAAATAGTTGCCGTCGTATTGACGGGCACCTCGATGGTCATGGTAATGATATCTCCCTTTTTTTGCCAAGCCGAAACAATGGTGCCATTGATGGATCGGTGCATTGCTTTCAGCGAGTTGATATTGGCCGTCAAAAGCTCGGGTTGAATGACAAATGTTTTGAAACCGGGTGAGGTCTCTTTAATGCCTGCCATATTTTCAAACATCCACTCACAAATCGAACCGAAGGCGTAATGGTTGAAGGAATTCATTCCCGCAGGGAAACCGCCTTCGCGCGTAAAACTGTTCCAACGTTCCCAAATCGTATTGGCGCCGTTAGCGATCTCAAAACCCCATGATGGATATTCTTTCTGGAACAATAACTTATAAGCCGTTTCGCTGTTGCCCGTGGCCGAAAGCGCCGGCAGCATAGGACGAACGCCCAAAAAACCGGTTGTCAATTTATTGCCGTTTTTTACCACCAACTCATTCAGCCATTTGGCGGCTTTCAACGTGTGAGTGCTGTCCAAAAGGTTCATAAAAATGGCATTGGCGTAGGCGGTTTGCGTGTGGCCTTCAAATCCCATATTGCCGTCAACGTATCCTCTTCCGTCGCCGTAGGCTGCGGCGTTGCAGATGAATTTGCCTTCGGCGTTGGTGTAATGTTTTAACAATGCCGCTTTGACTTTGGTGAAGATTTCTTTGAAATGCTGCGCTTCTTTTTCATCGCCAATGGCGGCGGCCATTTCCTGCATCAAATGGGCGGAATACGCATAATACATCGTTGCCAATAGATCAGGCGGCGTTTTTTTGCCTACACTGAGCCAATCACCGAAGCCGCCTTTGGGGTCAATTTCGGCAAACGCGGTTTCTTTGAACACATACTCGCCTTTGCTTTTTGTTTCCAAAAACTGCATGAATTTCTTCATTTCCGGCCAATGCGTCTGGATGATTCTTTTATCGCCATATGATCTGAAAATCTGGTAAGGATAGATGATCCCCGCTTCCATCCAGCCCGGTGAGTACGTATCTGTAACGCGCACCGATGGAGCAGGAGCGTAGACCGGATAAGCGCCATTGGCGAGTTGAGCATCGTTCAGATCAACCACCCATTTGGTGCCAAAAGCCGCAATGTCGTTGTTAAGTGTCGCACTTTTGACATAAGCCTGAGCATCACCCGTCCAACCCAAACGCTCGTCACGCTGCGGACAGTCGGTCGGAACTTCCAGATAATTAGATTGTTGGGTCCAGATAATATTATGATACAGTTGATTGACAAAAGCATTGTCCGTTTCAAACGTCCCCGCTTTAGGCGTAGCCGACGACAACACAATACCCAAAATATCCTGTATACCGATTGCGTATTTTAAGCCTTCGATTTGTACGTACTGAAAGCCGTGGTAGGTAAAGCGCGGTTCGTAGATTTCTCCGTTGGGGTCGCCTTTGGCAATGTACAGATCCGTTCCCCGCGCTTTGCGCAGGTTTTCAGTCATGAGTTTGCCGTCAGGATAGAGCATTTCCCCGAATCGAAAAAGAATGGAATCGCCTTTAGCGGCTTTGAAACGAACCTTGATCGTTCCCGCAAAGTTTTGTCCCATATCGACCAAATAGGCGTTAGCACTCATTTGCTTGCTGCTCTTGGGTGTTAATCTGGCGACTTCCCGTACCGGGTCACCGGGATAAGCTTGAAGTTGGCGTTCGGTTTTATCCGAAACAGTAATGATTTTTTTCCAAGTCGCATCATTGAAATTGGGTTGATTCCAGCCGATCAGTTCTTTGTTGGCGTCGTAAACTTCTCCGTTTAAAATATCCGATTCTACAATGGGGCCGTAATTGGCTTTCCAGGTATTGTCGGTCGCAATTATTTCTTTTTGGCCGTTGGCATATTCAATTTCCAATTGTGCTTTCAGGGCAGGTACATCCCCGTAAAAGTTTTTCACGACGGGATTTCTGACCAATAACGCATACCCCAAATACCCGGCATACCAGCCGTACGATATGATGGAACCCAAGGCATTTTTGCCGGGTCTAAATTCTTTGCTTACGTCAAAGGTTTGATAATAAAGGCGTTTGTTGTAATCAGTCCAACCGGGAGTCAGGTAATCTTTTCCGATTTTTCGGCCGTTGATCTGGAATTCGTACAACCCTAAGGCAGTTACGTACAGACGGGCTTTTTTAACGGGAGATTTGATTTCGATCTCTTTACGGAGAAAAGGAGCGGGCGGCAAGTGGTATTCTTTTCCTTTTCCTAACTGATTTAAATTGAGCCCGATGAATTGAGCTTTCCAGTCCGTTTTTTGTAACAGACCCATTTCCCAAGAAGCGGCTTCACTCCAAGATCCGGGAATATTTTTTTTATCCCAACTGCGGACTTTCCAATAACACGTTTGTCGGGATTCGAGCGGTTTTCCCGCGTATTCAATTTGAGAGGTGGCATCACCCGGTACTTTTTTGCTGTCCCATAGATCTGCTTTTCCTTCCTCCAACAACGCCAGAGAAGTTGCCGCCAAAATTTGATACCCGGTTTGGTATTGGCTGTTGACCGCAGAGGTTAATTCCCAACTCAGGCGCGGATTCGCTACATCTGTAACGGGATTGATTTTATACTCACAACGCAGGTAAGTGGCTTTTAGGTCACTTTGAGCGTGAGTGCGAAGAGCAATAGCGAAGAAAAGAAATGCGAATAGATGTTTCCCGAACATTGGTAGATTTATTGGGTTTTGGAGGGTGTCAAGTTAAATAGGAAGCGACGACGAAGTACCGCTTTAGTAAATTCTTTTTAAGGAATAAATACTCATGGGTAGTACCGAAATTTGACTTTTTGTACCACTCAGGTAAGCATTTGTTATCGAACTTTTTCTTTCCATTCCCGGTATTTTTGGCGTAAAGTATCCAGTTTTTCACGGTATGCCGGATTGGCGGCTGCGTTTTGCGTTTCCTGTGGGACTTTTTTCAGGTCAAAAAGCTCTTCGTAATTGTGTTCGATGTACTTCATGTATTTAAAATCTTTTCGAACAATGCCTTCTACCTTAGGGAGTTGCGGACTACCTAAGAAAGTATGTTCGTAGAAGAATTCTTCTCTGTTAAGGCGTTTATTTTTACCGGTTACCATCTCTTCTAAATTGATCCCCTGCATTTGGTCGGGTACTTTGACGCCCGCTAAACTCAAAATAGTAGGAGCAATGTCAATATTCAGCGCGAACTGTTCGGACGTTTTTCGTTGAAGCCGGCTGTTTCGAGGATCATAAATAATCAATGGTACGCGTATGGATTCGGCATGCCCAAACCACTTACCCGATAAGCCATATTCACCCAGATAATAGCCGTTGTCACCCATAAAAATGATGACGGTATTGTCGGCTAATCCTTTGTCCTGTAGTGATTTCAACATATTGCCGACCACTTCGTCTACGCCACTTATCAATCGGTAATATTGCCGTACACTTTCCTGATACATTTTAGTATTGGCAAATTGCAGATACCAACGTTCGCGAGCAATGTTGCGGTCGGTTCGAAAAAAATCGGGAAAAGAATTCCAGTAGTTCGGATTTGCTTTTTCGGGTTCCGGAACAGAATCTTGAGCGTACATAGTTTTATACCGTTGCTGAACGATAAACTGCCGCGGATCACCGTCTTGAATATGAGGCGCTTTGAAACTGACCGACAAACAAAAAGGCGTTTCTTTAGAACATGTTTGTAGAAATTCTTCAATATCGCCGTTTACTTTATCGGTATGATGAATGAAATTTCCCTGCGCATCTTTCATCTCATAATCAGGCTGAGGTTTGTCAGAACCTGCCCAAAAATCAAATGCTTTTGCGGGTTGTTCTTTGGGAACTCCCACGCCGTATTTGCCGATAAAACCTGTTTGATACCCGGCCTTTTTCAAAAGCATGGGATAGGTATTTTGCCATGCGTTGGGAGAAAAACCCGTGTTAAAATCCTCAATACGATGCCGCGACATGTACTGACCGCTTAACAAACTTGCCCGACTGACGCAACAAATGGCCGTAGTCACACAGGCGTTTTTGAAGAGCGTTCCTTTGTTGGCAAGATTGTCTAAATTGGGCGTTTTGATGAGCTTATTTCCCATTGCACCCAAGGCATTCCAACGATGGTCGTCGGTGAGGAGGAAAATGATGTTGGGTTTGGTTTTTAAGGGATTTGTTCGGAAAGCAACGCAAACGATTCCAACAACGCCGGTCAATAAAAAAGCAGCAAAAAAACGGTTAAGATTCTTCATCATTGAAGTAAACGGATTTTTTGTAGAAGTACCCGGCAGAATAGTTTTACTTTAGCAGTTAATCAAATAGATTTGATCATAAAAAAAGCACCGCGTCAATACGGTGCTTTTTGTTTAGATTTTCAGCCTTATTCAGCCCGTAAACTTTTAACGGGGTTCATTAGGGAGGCTTTGATGGCTTGGTAACTGACGGTCAGGATAGCAACAAATGCCGTCAATCCTCCCGCCAATGCAAAGACCCACCATGACAGGTCAGTAGTGTAAGCAAAATCTTGGAGCCATAGGTTCATGATGTACCCGGCAATAGGCGAAGCAATGACCATCGCGATCAGAATTAACTTCAGATAATTCATCAGTAACAACGTGACAATGCCGCTGACGGAGGCTCCCAATACTTTTCGAACGCCAATTTCTTTGGTACGTTGATGGGTTGTAAAAGCCGCCAGTCCGAACAGACCCAAACAGGAAATCAGCACGGCTAACCCGGCGAAAACGCCAAACAGTTGACCGATGCGCTGTTCGGATCGGTACATTGTATTGAATCGTTCGTTCAGGAAGGAATATACAAATGGGTTGCCCGTCTCGGCTTTCCATCGCTGCTCAATAGTGCGCAGAAGGCCGGGAATATCGTTAGTCCGAATACGTAAAGCCAGTTGGGAATTGTCCCCCCCGTAAAACATCACTAGAGGAGCAATGCGTTGGCGCATGGATTCAAAATGGAAATCTTTTACCACACCAACGACCGTGTAAGTACGTTTACTCCCTTCGGAACCGTTGCCCACCATCATAAAAAGCTGTTGACCGATGGGGTTCTTGAAGCCATAAGATTTAACGGCAGCTTCGTTGATTAATACCGCCGAACTTTCGGAAGAAAAAGACGTTGAAAAGTTACGCCCCTGTGCGAGACTCATTCCTAATGTAGGCAAGTAATCTTCATCAATGAAATAGCTTTTTGTCACATGCGAACTTGTGCGCGATCCGTTCTTGATCAGAATACCATCCTGACTCTGACGAGATATTCCGGCGGGTAAAAAACCCGCCTGAGCTACCCGGACAACGGGCGCCAAGGCGGACAACTCGGATTTAAAAGCAGTTAGTTTTGCCCCCAACACCTGTGTATCGTGCAAGACCAACACTTGCTCTTTGTCGAAACCAACCTGCTTGTTTTGCATAAAACGCAACTGTCGGTTGGCAACGATCGTGGCGATGATTATCCCGATGGATACCACAAACTGACCCGTTACTAACGTATTGCGTAACCGACCGCTGCGAAATCCGGCTTGTAATCTGCCTTTAAGAACCGTAATGGGTTTGAACGACGACAACACAAAGGCCGGATAGCTGCCGGCTAACAGACCAATGATCAAACAGGCCGCTACTGCCCGGGAGAGCATCCATCCATTGAGAATGTCACCGAGAGTAAAGTGTTTGTCGGCCAGTGTATTGAATCCGGGCAGTAACAGAAATGCCATTCCGAACGCCAGCAGTAGAGCTAACAAGGTTAAAAGAACAGATTCTATCAGGAATTGACTGACCAACTGTCTATGGACAGAGCCCAGCACTTTGCGGATTCCTACCTCTTTGGAACGCCCTGCTGAGCCGGCAGTGGATAAATTCATGAAATTGATACAGGCCAACAGTAAGATGAACAGGGCAATTGCCGAAAAGATGTATACGTAACTGATGTTACTGTTGACCTCTAATTCGTCCTCTAAATCGGAATGTAAATGAATGTCGGTTACAGGTTGAAAACCAAAGCCCATTCGATTGCCTTTTTGCAGAAATTCAGGGAGTTCAATCCCCAAAAACTCTTTGATTTCCGAAGCCATGTACTTGCGGAGAAATCCCCGACTTTGGGCTTCCACTTGTTGGATTGAATAGCCCTCCCGAAGCAATACATAAGTGTGCGCACCGCTGGCTAACCATTTAACGCCTTGGTTGACAGAACGAAACGAGCCAAACATATCGTAATGAAAGTGAGTGTTGGAGGGAACGTCTGCACAAACGCCGGTTATCCGAAAAAGGCCTAAATTACCCATCGACAATGTTTTCCCGATGGGGTCTGCCTCGCCGAAATATTTCCGGGCAGTGGTTTGGGTGATAACCAGCGTTTTAGGTTCAACAAGCACCTTTTTTGTATTCCCTTTTAACAGGGAGATTGAAAAAAACGAGAAAAAATTTGAATCAACAAAGGCTACACGCTCTTCTTTAAAGGTCTCCCGGTTGTTTTTTACCAACATGCCGCCATCGTCACGAATACGGCTTACTGCCTCTACGCCCGGGTAGTCGCGCAGCAGGGCGGGCCCTGCAGGTTCGCTTGCGTAGGCATAGTTAATATCCTTTTCATCCAATCGTACGTGCATAGTCATGCGGTACATTCGGTTGGTGTTGGTGTGGTAACGGTCGTAGTTCAGTTCGTGTACTACAAAGAGAACGATCAGCAGACAGGTTGCCAGCCCCACGGCCAAGCCAATAATGTTGATGGCGGTAAAGGCCTTATGCCGCCAAAGATTGCGGAACGCGATGGTCAGGTAGTTGGAAAGCATATCAGTAAACCGGGATTTAGGATACTCGTTGTAATGGTTATTGGAAGTTTCGAACTTTTGTCGTTTGGTAAAAAAGGGCGTCAAACAGTAAAATACAGCTCGAACATATTCGCGTCGGGCTTGAGAGGTACCCACTTGAGCAACCCGTTTATGAAAAGCTTCGTGTAAATCGCCCTGTATGTATTCCAACAGGTGCGGAGCCACAAACCACTCCAATAATCTGTCAGCCCATTGGGGCGGCGATGTATGCTGCTTTTTCACAGTAGGGTTAAAAAAGGTTGGTGGACAAACCCAATAGCTGAAACTTATCTTCGGGAATGGCTTGCCAGAGTCTGGTACGCATCTGTTGAATCTCTAACAGTACTTGGCCTCCGGCTGCGGTTAGGGCAAACAGGCGCTTGCGTCTTCCTCCCCGTTCGGCAGTGGCCCCACCCACCGAGGACGACAGAAAGCCTTTTTCTTCGAGCCTGTAAAGGGTCGTATGCACTGCACTGACGGTGAAACTTCGGCCGGTTTCCTGTTGAAGTTGTTCCATGACCGGCACTCCATATACATCCTCGGTACTGGAGGCCACCACCAGTAACACCAATTCTTCCAGTTCTCCCAGTATGGTTTTTTTCATGAATAAACAATTCTGATTGATTATATACAATATTTTAAATCAAATCCCGTGCCGGGCATAAAAAGTAGAACTTAAACGACTTACAGCGATATATAGGAAAAGAACACTGTCCGGAAACGGACAAATTTCTGTCCATGATTGGACAATGCATTAACGACTTTTAGGGTGCTTTTTCTGCCAATCCGTCACGTATGTCATGATTTCCGAAAAGGTAGCCACCCAGATCTTATCTTTATTTTGCGCCAAGTAATCAACGAGTTTTTGATGGGATTCATTGGGCGTCACGATCCATTGGTTGCCGATGCCGTGAAACATAAAAACACCTAATCCGCCTTTGGCTTCGGTTTGTTTGGCAAAATCAATCAATTGCTCACCCGACGTGCCGTGCGCCACTGCATAAGACGGAACCAGCAAAGAATCAAGTGATTGAAAATCAGTAATGACGGCTTTATTATCACCGCCGATGCGAGCGTAACGCACAATACCTGTTTGGCGTAATGTATCTACGTACGATTTGCCGCGTAATGTAACTTCGGAACAGGGGTAGGCGTAGGAGCGGGGTTCGGTTTTATTATCAATTAGAAACAATTCAGTGTTCAAAACGGCCATTTCCCGAATCATGCGGGCATTGGTGTAATTGGCCGAGGCCCATTCGTTTTTCCAGGATTCGCACGGGTGAAAAAGAGAATGATTGGCAAGTTCATGACCGTTTTGGGCCGCTTTGCGCCAAAGTAAGACCAAAGGTATTTCGGTTTGCCCGTTTAAGAAAAACGTTCCTTTCAGTCCCGCGCGGTCCAACTGTGGAATAGCCACTTGAATTTGGCTCGACATGCCGTCGTCATACGTAAGGCAAATGGCCGCCTTGGCGCCGTTGGGAAATCGCAACGACTGCGCAAAGAGGCCATTTGTCAAACCTGCAAAAGCAAAAATGATCAGCAGTAAACGAGCCATTATAAGCTTTTTAGGTACGCTATACTTTTAGGGACCTGTTGGCTCCAGATAGGACTTTCATCTTCGATGAAATAATGCTTGATGCCGATTTTCTTTCCTTCTCTGATCACACCCGCTACGTCAACCTGTCCTGTGCCTAAAGTAACGTCGTTGACCAACGGGGTGCCGCCGGTCAAATCGCCTTTGACGCCATTTCTAAGGTCTTTGAGGTGCACAAGTTTGAAGCGATTGCCGTATTTTTTCAACAGGCTCACCGGTTCAGCACCGCCGTGGAACGCCCACAGAATATCAATTTCAAAGGAAACGTATTCAGGATTGGTGTTTTTAACAATGTAGTCAAACAGGGTTCCGCCTTCGTACGGTTGGAATTCGTAGCCGTGGTTATGGTAACAAAAGGTAATACCGTTTTCTTTCAACACTTTACCGATCATGTTAAAATCTTCCACGGCTTTTTTTGCTTCTTCAAACGTAAAACCGCCTTTGACTTTGTGCGGAATCCAGGCGCACATGAGGTATTCGGCACCCAACGCTTTGGCGGTTTTGGCTGCCGCCGCAGGGTCCTTTACCAATTGTTCATAGCCACCACCCGTTGCGGGGATCTTAATGCCACGGTCTTCGCACATTTTTCTGAATTCTTCGGGCGTGGTGCCTTTGGCCGCTCCTCCTTCCAATTCGGTCACACCCAGCATTTTGAGGGTATCAAGCGTGGCGGCAACATCTTTGGGAAAACTGGCGCGATAAGTGTAGGCCTGCATCCCGATCGGAAACGTGTATAACTTTCCTTTTTGGGCGAATGTTTCGCTGAAAATTCCGGCAAATGCGAGCGCAAAGCTCAATAGAATGGTCGTTTTTTTCATTGTATACGTTTTGAGTTAGTTACTGTTTTTTGTTCACGCAAAGGCGCTAAGGAGCAGAGCGGCAGAGAAAGGCACTGCGTCTCTGCTCCTTTGCCCCTCTGCGTGGTTAAAGCTTTCGTTTCTTCAATTGTTTCACGGCATAATCAGCCGCGCGGGCTGTCAACGCCATATACGTTAAGGAAGGATTTTGGGTTCCGGTGGAGGTCATGCTTGCGCCATCGGTCACAAATACGTTTTTGCAACTATGTACCTGATTCCATTCGTTAAGCATGGATGTTTTTGGATCTTTTCCCATGCGTATGCCGCCCATTTCGTGGATGTCTGCGCCCGGATTGGAATGGCTGTCGCCACCGCGAATGTTCTTAAATCCTGCCAATGTAAACATCTCAGTAAGTTGTTCGAGGTAATCTTTGACCATTTTGTCGTCGTTCTCGGTCCATTTTGCCGATGTCACCAACTGCGGAATTCCGTATTTGTCTTTCAGATTGGCGTCAAGGCGAACGTGGTTGCTTTCAATGGGAATTGTTTCACCCATCATCCAGGCGCTGATGTTCCAGTTGCCCAAGTGCGGATGCAGCAGCGCATTTTTGAGGTCTTCGCCGATATCTGCCTGACTTTGAATACGACCTCTGCCGCCGCCGATGCCCGTAGCATAGCCGCGCAGAAAGTCACTTTCCTGTTTATGAAGATTACGGAAACGTGGAATGTAGGCATTGCTGGGGTTTTTGCCGTCGGTCATTTTATCATAATAACCTTCGTATTCTGCGCTCATTTTTCCACGGTAATTATGCCAGGCGATGTATTTTCCCAAAGTGCCGCTGTCATTGCCTAAGCCATTAGGAAAGCGGCTCGAAATGGAGTTGAGTAAGATCAGGTTGCTGTTGAGCGCAGAGCCGTTCACGAAAATGATCTTGGCATAAAATTCGATCATGTCTTTGCTGTTGGCGTCTACCACACGCACACCCGAAGCTTTCTTTTTCTTCTCATCAAAAATGATTGAATGAACCACCGAATGTGGGCGCAGGGTCATGTTTCCTGTTTTGGCCGCCCACGGTAGGGTAGAAGCATTGCTGCTGAAATAGCCACCAAACGGGCAGCCGCGATTACATAAATTACGGTGCTGGCACTTCGCCCGCCCTTGGTCAGAGTGAATTTGCTGTGGCTCGGTAATGTGCGCACAACGTCCCTGGATTACGTGGCGGTCTTTGTAGTTTTTGATCACCGCTTCCTGAAAGTGTTTTTCGATGCAACTTAATTCAATGGCCGGCAAAAACTCTCCGTCGGGCAATTCTGCTAAACCGTCTTTGTTGCCCGAAATTCCCGCAAACTTCTCAACATGACTGTACCAAGGAGCAATGTCTTTGTAGCGAATGGGCCAATCGACGGCAAAACCATCGCGGGCAGGGCCTTCAAAATCAAAGTCTGACCAACGTTGCGTTTGCCGCGCCCACAGCAACGACTTGCCTCCCACGTGGTAACCGCGTGTCCACTGAAAAGGTTGTTCTTCTACAAAAGGCTGTTCATCAGGTTTTAAAGCCCAATGCAGGGTTTCTTCCCGCATAAAGCTTGCGCGGCCTTTGGGATATTGGTTTCTTATTTCCAACGGTACTTGGCCCCGATGCTCAAACTCCCACGGATGCTTATTGGCGGTTGGATAATCGGTTATGTGTTGGACATCGCGTCCGCGTTCCAATACAAGAGTTTTTAATCCTTTTTCGCACAATTCCTTTGCCGCCCAGCCACCGCTTATGCCCGAGCCAATCACGATGGCGTCGTATGTGCGGTCTTTGATGGAATCTATATTAAGGTATGACATTTTTGATGAGTTGTATGTGAGTGGGACAGCAGAAGTATGCGGAATGGATTTCGTTTTCCTTTCCACTTTAACCTTTTTCCTTGCTACGTTTTTACCGGCACGCACCCATAATAATGTCCGGGAATAGGATTGTAATTCAGGTACTTGGTCTGGACATATTCAGAAGTTGTAAAACCAAGAATGGTCAGTGACTTCACAAGGGCCAGATAATCTTTTCGAGCTTGATCGGTAGAGAGTTGTAATTTTCTCAGTACATCTTTTCGCTGAAGGGAATTACATTTTTCAAAAGGTCTTAGATAACTGTCTAAAGCTATCGCATTGGTAATTTCCAACCCTTTTTTGACGTTTTCCTGAACGTCTTTTTCGTAACAGTCCACGAGCATTTTTTGGATAAAAGCCGGAACTTCCAAGTCTTTGGCGCCGGGCGTATCGGTGGTTGGAATGATGGTATCAACAACGGAAGCCAGCAATGCTTCCTGCTCAACGGATAAAAAAACGCTGATGTCTCGAACATGGTTTGGATTCCAAGCTTCTGCCCAAGTCGGCAACGCGATCCAACCGCCCGTTGCCAAGGCCACATTTCTAAGAGCTTCCCGTCGGTTCATACAATCAATAGTTACTTTGCTGACAATGAACTAAAGGGAAGATTTGCTATAATTTACTGATGCGCAAGCAGTCGCTCGCGTCTCGCGAGTGACGACTATTATCAGGCTTCCAGCCTGAAGTTAACAAAGAAAGGCCGGAGGCCTTAGGATAATCGTCACTCGCGAGACGCGAGCGACTGCCCTACTTTATCTTTTTGAAAGCCTCAGCGTAGCGTCGGCCAAATTCCCGTGCCGATGGCGTGTCAAAGTGGGTTTTGTCGCCTTTGTCAGTCAGGCCTGTGGCTTCTGCACAAGCAGTTCGTTTAACCTTTTTGGGGATAGTGCGAAGTTGCTCGTTGATATTTTTGGCATCGGAATTATTAGCTACATAAAAATCACCCAAGGTGCCCACCACAAAAGGGGCATTAGGCGCTGATAATTCCTTACGAAAACGCCCGATCAGGGTCTCTAATTTTTGCGTATAACTTCCCACCAATTCAGGTTTGCTGTCGCTTTCACCCTGATGCCACAAAATTCCTTTTAATGTACCCGAGGACAGTGCTACTTTGGCTCGACGAATGGCGTCGTCGTAGGGATGGCTTTTGGTTTGGTCGTGGTAGCCGCCGGGTTGCCATGAATCAATGGGAGAACCGCCCGCTGCCGCCGGTATCAAACCAATGATAACGGTCGTATCTGCTTCGGCCATGACTCGGGCAAATTCCAATCCCGGGCCAACGCCCGCCACCGGTTTATCAAAGTGCATTGGTGAAATGGCCGGCACCCACTGATTCTCTTTATTAAGCATCCAAATGCGCGGATTGGGTGTGCGGTCTGATTCTTCCACCGTGCCGCGCCCGGCCATATTAGATTGCCCGACAAGGAGATACAAATGAAGCTTTTTGCCTTTAAAATCAGGGTTTTGACTGTAAGCATTCATGCCGAAAAATAGAAGGCAGATCAATAGTTGTTTCATTGTTGATCAAGGTTTGGGTTGGGAGAAGACTTGGTAAGTTTCAAAAACTTACCAAGCCTAAATTTTATGACAGAAAAAATTAATTTTCTTTAAAATATTTTTCCAAAACTTCTTTGGGCTGCCATTGGTCAGGTTTGCGAACGACGTTTTTATAATCAAACACTTGTGACAATATTTCCGAAGCAGTCAGGAGAGCAGTATCGCCATAAAACCGCTGGTGTTTACGCAAGTCTTCGGTCATTGCTTTTACCTTTTCGGCGTACACAGGCTTATTTGCCAGATTATTCAATTCATAAGGATCGGATTGAAGGTCAAAAAGCTGTGTATAATCCACTTGCGGATAACGAATCAATTTCCAACGACGGTCGCGGAGGGCGCGTACGGAAGAACGATAGCCCGTAAATACCTGCTCACGCACCGACTTCGTTTTCTGCTGCAAAATCCCTGATATGTCTTTGCCTTCCAAATCTTTAGGAGCAGGTATTCCGAGTTGATGGCAAAACGTTGGAAACAAATCAAACAAATAGACAAACGCGTCGCTGCGTTGCCCTTTCGGAATGCCTTTTCCGCTCACAATCAACGGCACCCTCATGCTGTGTTCATAGAGGTTTTGCTTCCCCAACAGCCCATGACTTCCCATGGCAAGGCCGTTATCCGCCGCAAAAACAATGATGGTATTTTTGTCAAGTCCTTTTTCTTTGAGTTTGGCCAAAATCTTCCCAATTGCCTCGTCGAGGTGAGTAATCATGGCGTAGTATTCTGTCAACTGTGATTTAATGACCTCCGGGGTGCGTGGGAATGCTGCCAGCATTTCGTCGCGTTCGGTCATACTGCTTCCGAAATGAAACGGGTGAGCAGGCATAAAATTAGGCGGAAGCGGCGATGTTCCGTAACGTTTGAGGTATTCCGGAAGTGGCGAACGCGGGTCGTGGGGCGCCGTAAAAGCCACGTAAGTCACAAATGGTTTCGACAGCGTTTGTTTATCTAAAAAGTCAATAGCTGTTTGTGCAAACCGGTCGGTGGAAAACCCCTTTTTTATTGGTTCGGTAAATGTTCCGTCGGGTTTTAAATCAGACATGGGCGTCTGATAGTGATCGGCCATACCCCCTAACATCACATTTTTGGCTTCCATAAAACTTGCTCCGACGGCCTCCGGCTCGTTATGCCACTTGCCTGTCATAAAAGTATGATACCCTTTTTGGCGTAATAACATCGGCCACGTTGTTACCCCGTTGAGTTTGTCAGTCACTCGAAAATACCCCTTGCCACTCATCAGCATTGCACGACTTGGCGCACAGATCGCTCCGTGATGCCCTCCCAAAATATGCGCTTGACTGAATAATGTACCATTGCGAGCCAATTGATCAAGGTTGGGGGTTTGAACGTACGGATTTCCGTAGCAGCCCAACGCATCGGCACGGAGGTCATCGGCAAAAAGAAAGAGAATGTTAGGCTTCGTTGATTGTGCGTGGGCTGATTGCCAAAGAAGTAAATAAAAAAGTAATAAGTGTCTGTTTAAAATTAGTTTAAATGACGTGTATGCTGTTTGACCCCGTACGGGGTCAAACAGCATGGAGTAAACTAAAACCCAAGCCCTGATTATAAACTTTTGCATTGTTGTAGACGATTGATAATCAGGGTTTTAAAGCTTCTGAAATGTCGAGCAAATACATTTGCCGTCCGTTGCCGCCGTGCGTAGAATCAATGCACACTTTGGTACCGTCGTGGCTAAAGCGCGGGTGCAGGTCGCAACGCCATTCGCCAACGTACTCAGGAGGGGCGTAAAAACTACCCAGATCTGTGCGCCGATCGGTGGGGATATGGTATACGTAAGGAGTTTGTAAACGGTCTTGGCCGCCTGCATAGTTATCATTCAGTATCCAATCCATGCCGTTGCCAATCGGTAAATACGTTTGGTGACCGTTTACTTTCATTTTGTCGGCTCCGATGCGCGTATATTTTCCCGTAAAATCTTCTAACAGATAAAAACCTGAAGGTTGGCCTTCGGGCTTGGTATAGGCACAAATGGTACGCGGGTCTTTCCAGACAAAATGAGAAGTAAAGCCTGAAGGGTCAATGCAATAGGGGTTTTTGCCGTTGGCATCTGCCGTAAACATGCGGGTGACAAAATTAGTACGCGCCATGATTTGGCGATCTTCCCGTACGGCTCGCCAACGGTGAAGAAAAGTAAATCGACTACCGTCGTTGTTGACCAATAAATGATTGAACCAATGGAAGTTATCAACCACGGATTTTCCTTGGTGCGGCAGTTCGGCAAGTTCGGCGAGTGAAAAAAGCAGTTGCGTTTTGCCCGTCTGCAAGTCCATCTTATACAACCCAATTTCTTTCGGCGCTTTGACGGAGAAATACGGATCGGGAATGCCCGCGTATCCATAACCCGGGCGCAGATCCTGAATGCGTGAAAACTCAGTGCCAATGGCCCATTTTCCATCAGGACTCAAGGCATAAACAGCTTTGGGCAGCGTACGCTTTTTGCCCGTTTTTATATTTACAATGTGACTGACATACTGATTATCAACACGGTCATTCCAAATGACTTCCGTGGTTGATTTAGGAACCCACTGCAACATACATCCCTGTTGCCATCCCCACGAGCGACTTTCGCCCAAGGTCGTCCATCGGTCATTGTCCTGCAAATCAATGATGCTGATCTTGACGACGTCGTTTTCAGTGGGAGAGCGGTGTTCAAAGTCTACTTCCATGCCTAATACATATCGGCCCGTGGGGTCAAATTGCCACTTGTCATAATACCCAAACCAATGATACTTAGGGCCTTTGGTAATGGCGCGAATGGGAACCGCTTCGGGCTTGAAAGACAGCATCGGCAGCGACAAAGCCACCAGTGATTGTTGCAGAAACGTACGGCGGGTTTGGAGATTCATTTTAGAAACAGTGATTATATCTCTAAAAGCACTTTTCTAAAACCAACTACTAAATTTAAACCATATAAGGAAATATAAGGTCATAGAGGACTTATATTTCCTTATATTCCTTATATGGTAAAAATAAAATTAAAAATCCCCATAATTGACCTGCAAACAAGGCAAGCCAAGTTCCAAACGCCATAGATCCACTACTTGGTTACGGTCATCCAGTACAA
Source organism: Runella sp. (assembly GCF_965279615.1). Classification (NCBI taxonomy): domain Bacteria; kingdom Pseudomonadati; phylum Bacteroidota; class Cytophagia; order Cytophagales; family Spirosomataceae; genus Runella; species Runella sp. The sequence continues at coordinate 5,766,562 of NZ_OZ257252.1, forward strand.
ATTGGACAAAGTATTGACCTTTTACGTGCGCTTCGTAAAGTTCTTTCTTGATAACAGCGTCTTTTCGCATATCACCCGTAGTGCGCATGAAAAGAGCGTCATAAGGAATATTATTGTACGTCAGCCAGTTAAGCGTTGGTGTACGTGATTTTTCTTCCCGCCCCGACATTAGAATTATTTTTGTTCCCAAAGCGTGATACGATTTGACAATATCGGCAATGGGTACGTTGACGTCATCCAATTCGCACGACATGGCATCGTATGGGCTTCGGTTGCGTAAAATAGCCAACGTTCCATCCAAATCACAGAGAATTGCCGGCGGTAATGTCGTATCCTGCGGCTGATAATGCGGCCCGCGCTCATTGCCCAATACATGAGCTTTGTACATGCGCATGATCACATCACGCCCTACTTTTTTCTCCCGCACTTCATCTCTCGCCAGACTTTCTTCCAACGACGTAGTCATTTCCCGAACTTCTACCTGCACCTGCTCTCCTGTATCTTTACAGTATTTCTGCACCACCTGACGGATACGCTCCACGGGGCGGTCCGAAAGATTTGTATCATCAATAATAACGTGTTTCCCATCGCGTAACGCTTCAATCAACATCAGATCACGGACGCGCTCCACAAACTTTTCGTTGTGTTTGGAGTGCTCGCTGTTATCGAGCATGGCGCGCAGTTCGTCCTTGTTCAGACGTTTATACATGCCTTTGTGTTCGTCGAGTAATTGTCGGGCAAGTGTGGATTTACCACTGGCAGGAAGCCCGCGAAGTAAGATTACTTTTTTCATTTTTTACACATCATATTTTGAAAACGGTTTCTGAAATACAGGTCGCAGTTGCTTCCAAATTACTTCATTGTACGGTTTTTGGTCAAACATTTTGAACAAAACAGCCGGATAGCGGCACGTTTGAAAATACAGAGCCGTGTCTTTGCGCGTATCTAAAACCCGAAAATCGGCTTTACAGATCGCTTCAATTTCAGCAAATTGGTTCAGGAGCTGCGTATGCGTTTCTTTTACCCAATCATAAAATTCATCCGGTACTTTTTCCAGAATAGGCGTTAAGTCCTGCCCCTCTTTCAAATACTCCCAAATACTGACGTTTGAAACGCCCGTCACAATGCGGTGGATACGTTGGTATTCGTCGAACTTTACTTTAAGGCGATAGCCATTCCGGAAACGAACTACAAATCCCTCTTTGTTTGCTTCTTCCAAGGTTTTCAGCACATGTAAATCATTCAGGCCATCGTAGCGTTTGACGATTTCAAAACCGCTTGCCTGAACGGCGTCAATTCCTGTTTGGGTATCGATAACGGCCAAAAGAACCAATTTTCGTTCGGTTCCGTAATCCACCACAATGCGGTTTTCGGGGTAAATGATCTCGAATAAATACGTTTTGGTCGGATCTAAATTTGGAATTACATGAGCGTATTGCGTATACAACATTTCCGTTGCCACCTGCGCCTGCTCACTTGAAAACGACCCGCGCGAAGCGATAAATGGCTTTCCCTCATACCAATACAAAATCCCTAACGACCCGTCGAGCTTTTCAAAAACTTCAAAAGGCTCATTGGGAATGACTTGGTTTTCCATTTCGCCCAAGTTGAAAAACTTTCCAAAAGGACGTGCCACGATGTTATATTGCTCATCCAAAATCAAACCGCGACATGCCAATGTCAATTCATTCCAAACGCGGTCGTATTGGGTTTTGGGCGTATAGTTGTAGATGTACAGCGGTGCCGTTGGGTGCTTTTGTACCTTGATGTAATCGTCGGCAATGAGTTGTTGTAAGGTTGAAATATTCATCGTTTTGGTTAGACTTGCCAAGTTTAAGTCAGGTATGCTGAAAAACTTGGCAAGTCTTGTTTGTTAATTGACGATGTAAAATAAAAAAGCAACTGCGCAGGGTTTCTGCGCAGTTGTGAGATTTTTCAGAGAACTCCTGATTTTATTTTGCAGAGCCGAAAATCTGTTTCAACTGATCTAACACCTGTCCTCCCCCGGAGATCGAAATGGTGTTGATTTTATCAGCGATCTTTTCTACATATTCCATTTCTTTGAGTCGGAACAACATCTCGTTCTCTTCCATCAATTTAGCAGTATTCAATAAACTACGTGTAGAGGCGGTTTCTTCGCGACGCATGATCGTGTTGGCTTGTGCTTTCTTTTCGGCAATAAGCACCTGATTCATGATCTCTTTCATTTCGCCGGGCAAGATGAGGTCACGGATTCCGCAGTCAATCAACACAATACCCAACATTGCGATTCTATTGGCCATTGCAGTGAGAATGAATGTCGAAATAGCCTCTTTTTTCTCCATCAACTCGTCCAATGTCAACGTACCGATGAATTCACGCAGTGCCAATTGCATTAAAATGTACAGTTGTTTCTCAGCATCTTTGTTGTCGACAAAAAACTTCATAATGTCAGATACTTTGTATTGCACATAGAAATTAATGCGCAATGCGGCTTTGTCTTTGGTCAGGATTTCCTGTCCCGAAATCTCCAACTGTAACTGACGTATGTCTGCTTTGGAAATATAGACGGAGATGTTGTTGCGCCACCAGTAGTGCGTTCCTGATGCCAACATTTTCCGGAATTTTCCATCCACAAAAAGCAACGCTTTTTCGTACGATTCTACCGTATAGGTGCGCATATAAGCCAGCACTTCTTTGGAAGTCAGTGCTGCCAAATCGATGTCTTCTGTAATGTCAATTTTACTTAGATCCGCTTTTACATAACGATAATTCACAATACTTTTCCAGAAAGCGTGTTTTCCGGGTTTCAATACATTGACGAGTGTTCCGTTTTCGTATTGTAAAACAATCTCATTGTCTTTGACTTCTATTACGTCCAACAAAGCCGCCGTTTTTTCATCCTGCAATAAAATGTTTAGGTTGCAGGGTGCAATAAAAGGTTTGGTAACATCAAAAAGTTGTACTTTTTCGGAAGGCATTAGCCAGTGTATTCCCTCTGTGAGGGTTTTTACGTAGCTTTCTTTACGGAAAACCAAACCTACTTGGAAACGATTGATTCTAATAATTTTCATGGCTGTACTATGATTAAAAATGGTAAAATTTGTTTTAATAAAATGGCTAAAGTCCTTCATTCATCCAATGCGGAAGACGACTTGAGCAACAAGCCGGGCAACCGTTTTTAAAGTGGTATTGACGTTTTTGAAATAAGGATACCTATTTCAATTGTGCCAAACGAGACTTAAAAAAGAGCAGCCGTCGTTGGTAGCGGTATCTGCCGACTTTCTGGCTTTTTCTGAACTGTGAACGTTTGCTTTGGACAAACGCCACGGAAATACTTTTGCCATTTTATTTGGATCGACCTTTTTTTATGAAGCGGTCAGCTTCTCCCTTGGCTGTTACTCTACCCACTGAGTTACCCGAATTGCTTCGAGGAGGGAATCGAACCCCCGACCCACAGTTATATATAGTGTCAAATTCTATCATCCTGAAAGCATATCGTACAATGATACATTGCCGATACTACTTGGCTGTTCTGAAACCAATGTCAGGTTCAGGGGTGATAACTAACTTGACGATACAAAGGTTGAGGCCAAGTGCGCAGTCTTTTTGCGTAGATGAAATTATTTTCGGAAATTTTGAAAAAAAGTTAATCTGTGAGTTCCTTTTTTGAATGTGATGTGTCTAAATGTTGATTTAATCTGAAAATTAAACCTATGGAATCAACACATATTCATATTCCTTTGCATGAAGGGCAATATTATCATATTTATAATCGAGGCAATGACGGAATTGCTATTTTCTATGAGGAGCGTAATTACATGTATTTCTTGAAAAAATATGATGAGTATTTATCAGATGTTTTGGAAATGTATGCTTATTGCCTTTTGCCAAATCATTTTCACTTATTAGTTCGCGTAAAAGACTTTCCAAGTTTTCAAAACTTGGAAAGTCTCAAATTACCTTCTTCAAAACAAAGAACTGTTGAAAGTATTGTGAGTGAGTTATTTCGACGATTTTTAATGAGTTATTCAAAATCTATTAATACCCAACAAAGTCGTAAAGGCAGTTTGTTCCAGAAAAACTTTAGGCGTATACATGTTGACAATGAATACTATTTTACAACAGTTATAAGCTATATACATTCACAAATGAGGCACCATGGTTTCAAAACAAAAGACGAAGATTATCCGTGGTCTTCTTATCTGCGTATGCTAATGGAGCGCCCTTCTAAACTTCAAAAACAATATGTTTTGGAATGGTTTGGTGGAAAAGAAGAGTACATTAAATTTCATGAAATGAATAATTCGTTTCATGAAATAAAGAAATATATCATTGAAGAGTGAGATTTTCCAAGTTTCCAAAACTTGGAAAATCTTTTACGCGAACTAATTTACACCCATGCCTGTCAACCGAAATGCCCTGATTCGTTTTAAAACCATTGATGCCTGCCTGCGCAATCGCTACCGCAAATGGACGCTCGAAGATTTGATTGAAAAAGTCTCCGACGCTATGTACGAATACGAAGGCATGGACAAAGGCATCAGTCGTCGTACCATACAGGCTGATATTCAGATGATGCGCAGTGATAAACTGGGCTATTTTGCTCCGATCATTGTCGTAGATAAAAAATACTATACGTACGAAGATCCCAATTACAGCATCACGCAAATTCCGCTTACCGACCAAGATCTTTCCCGTATGAACGAAGCAGTAGATGTACTGCGGCAATTCAAGGGATTCTCACACTTTCGGCAGTTGAACGAAGTCGTGCAAAAATTGGAGGATCATATTTATGCTGTTTCGCACAAGCAGCGCGCCGTAATTGATTTTACAAAGAATGAGAATCTGCGGGGCTTGCCATACTTAGATATATTGTATCAATCTGTTGTGCAGCAAAAAGTACTTGACTTGGCCTATCAATCGTTTCGGGCGAAAGAAGCAAGTCGATTCTTTTTTCACGTATGGTGGCTCAAGGAATTCAATAATCGTTGGTTTGCGGTGGGTGTTAAAAACGGTCAAAACGACATTATGCACCTGGCTTTAGACCGGATGGTTGACGTGGCGCTTAATGAAGAAGAACATTACCGGATTAATGAAAACCATTCGCCGGAAGAATTTTATAAGAATGTCATTGGAGTAACGGTCAGCGCTACGCTGAGGGCTAAAAAGGTAAAGATTTGGGTCAGTGCCGAGCATGCGCCTTATGTTGAAACCAAGCCGCTGCATCATTCTCAAAAAGTGCTTGAACGCCTTCGCGACGGCATTGTCATTGAAATATGTGTTCAGCACAACTTTGAATTGGAAAGAGAGATTTTGGGATTTGGCGATGGAATGAAAGTACTGTCGCCCGATCATTTGCGCAAGCGAATCCAACAACGCCTGAGCGACGGAGCGAAGCATTATGAAGAGGTGAATGAATAAATAAAATGCCACTACGTTATTATTAATGTAGTTAGGCAAGATTGATAATATTATTAATTTTGTAAAAACGAGCAAAGGTCATGTCTGCACTGGAAATCAAAGAATTAATACATCGTCAAGTAGATCTTCTGACCGACAACGAAGATATCGAAGATTTGTACGCAACAATTAACTTGTTTTTTGAAAGCCGGGACATTCATTTTGATAGCAACAATCCCGGTTTTGTAGAAAAATTATCACTCTCTCTTCAGAATGCTGAACACATTTCCGCTATCTCTACTGCAGAGCTTAAAAATAAAATGCAAGAATGGCGTACGAAGTAAAGTGGTCGGAATCAGCACAGGATGAAATTCATGAAATAATAAGGTATTTGCTCGAAGAATGGGGTGATAAAGCAGCTGAAAAACTCTCAGAAAAAATTTTATGAAGTATCAGAATTGCTTGAAAAACATCACTATGTAGGAAAAAGGCATGACATTTTGAGGTCTGTCAGAGAGTTTCGGATAAAGCCCCATTATTTACTTTACTATACTGTCGTTGAATCAAGACATGAAATCTTAGTTCTTGATTTGGTTGATTCGAGAAGAAGAAAGAATTAAAACAGCAGGCTGCCAACTATTGGCAGCCTGCTGTTTTAATTACAGTTGAGGCAATACCGGCCGCTTCGCCAATGAATCATTGATCACTTTCAACACACGCTCGCGCTCTTCGCCGATCAATGGCAATCTTGGTTGACGTACAAACTCGGTTCCTAAGCCCGTAGCCACTTCGGCCAATTTGATATTTTGGACAAATTTGTTGGAAACATCTAAGTGCAGCAATGGGAAAAACCAACGATAGATCTCAAGCGCTTCGGCAATGCGGCCCTGTTTCGCCAATTCATAGATCACAACCGTTTCGCGCGGGAACGCATCCACCAATCCTGCTACCCAACCATCCGCACCCATGATGAGGCTTTCCAATGCCAGATCATCTACTCCCGACAGGATTTTGAAACGGCCTCCAAGTTCGTTGATGATGTCAGTCATGTAGCGAATATCGCCCGTTGACTCTTTCATGGATTCAAAGTGGGCATTTTGCGCCAGGTCCTTGAACATTGGAATGCTGACGAAGTTCTTGTAAGCCAAGGGGTTGTTATATACCATCACGGGCAGATCTGTGGCGTCGGCTACAGTGTGCATGTAGTGCAACGTTTCGCGATCATCGGCAGGATAGCGCATTGGAGGCAGTAGCATAAACCCGTTTGCTCCCGCAGCAGCGGCTTCTTTGGCAAAACTGGTTGCCATTTTAGTGCTGTTTTCGGCAATACAAATGATCAATGGCACACGTTCCGCAATGGTTTCCCGAGCGGCCGTCAACAGTTCAAGTTTTTCGTTATAGGTCAGCGTACTGTTTTCGCCCAATGAACCACAAACGATAATACCGTGCACGCCTGCTTTGATCTGTTCGTCGATGTTGTAAGAAAAAGTTTTGAGATCAAGACTTTCGTCTTCAAAGAATTTTGTCGTTACGGCGGGATATACGCCTATCCAATTTGGCTTCATTTGATGAATATTTTTTTGATATGCAGAAAAGTATTGATGACTGATTTGATGTTACAAAGTTAAATGGGCAAGGCCGGCTGTACTCTTCGTCTGTTAGCAAATTCTAATAGTATTTTGCTCAAAACCAATGATTTTCCCTTTCAAACAGGTAAAGAAATATAGGTTTGGATCAATTTGCTTTTTTCAGGTAGTCGCGAGGTGCCATGCCGGTCACCTGTTTAAACTGTCGATTGAAATTTGATAAATTTGCGTAACCGCAGGCAAAGGCAATTTGGCTTATACTTTGTGCTGAATCTTTTAACAACCGACACGCATGCTCAACGCGCACTTCATTCAGTAGCTGAGAAAAGGTTTTACGGGTATGGGTACGCAAAAAACGACAGAAAGCATGAGGGGTCAGATTGGCTACATTGGCGATATCGTCAAGTGTAATAACATCAGCATAATTGGTTAATATAAAGTTAAAAACATTCTCTAACCGCTGATGATCAACGGGTTTGTTAGGGTTTTTATAGGACGTTCCCGAAAGCCGTTCGCATTCGGGGGTTAACGTAATTGTATCAAGAATACTGAGAAGAATGAGCAACTGCTCAAAAGGCCGCTGTTCATTTATTTTTTCTAATTTTCGAGTGAGTGGCGTAGGCCCTGTAAAACGAATTCGTACACCATGAGAGGCTTCCTTCAACAATTCGGCGATGTGCATCAATTCCGGGGATTTGATAAATATATCTCCCAACATGGATTCTTTAAAAAAAAAGGAATAAGCCATTACGTGACGCTTTGAATTGGGTTGGAAATAATCCGTATCGTTAAGCATTACGTGGGGGACATTAGCTCCTAATAATAAAAGATCATAAGGCTGAAAACGATCAATCCGGTCACCAACTACCAATGTACCCGTACCTTCTTTGATGAGTGTCAGTTGAAATTCGGGATGAAAATGAAGACGTTGATAAAAGTGTTTATCGTTGTCAATCTGAACCCGAAACGAACGGTCATCTACGGTGGGTACGCGAAAAAGCAGTGCCTTCATTTTTCGAAAGAATAAGTAACAATAACGGGTTGATGATCTGAGGTGGTGGGCTCATAGAGAACAACATAATCCAACACCTTAAACGAACTCTCTTTGTGCGTCCAAAAGTAATCAATTCTCTTGCCGGTTCCCGGATAGGTTGCCCATTCGGTGGTTGCGCCCGCGTCGTTCCAGTATTTGGTCATGGCTTCCAGGGTGTGGTCATCGGCAGTAGCATTAAAATCGCCGCCGACAATGACAGGGTAGAGGCTGTTTTTTAAATTTTCGTTGATAACTGCGGCCTGCAGCCCTCGATTCATCGGAGAGCGGTGATCTAAATGCGTCGAGCAAAAGCGTACATATTTGCTGTTCGGCAATTCAACCAATGCGCACATCAGCATACGTGGCTCGGTGGAATCAGGATTGGGAAGTTTAAGACGCTGAACGGCCTCAACCGGGTGAGCTGACAAAATGCCAAGGCCGTATTTTCCACCCTGAAAATCAATGGTTTTGCCAAATACCTCCTCATAACCCGTCAGTAATGACAGAATGTGCATTTGATCCAGTTTACCGGAGCGCGTTGCACAACTGTCCATTTCCTGTAACGCTACCAAGTCCGGCTTGTGTTTTTTGATCAGATCCGCAACGCGGGTGAGATTGGTTTTTCCCAGGTTATTTTCGCCGTGATGAATATTAAAGGTCATCACTTTCAACTTGATAGGAGTGGATTTAGGCTTTTGGCCATAAGTAACAGGACAGGTATACCAACCTATCATTAAATATAAACAGTAAGTAAAAACTCGCACAGGCCAACAAGGTTAAGAGAAACACTGCCTAACAAAGATAATTGAATCATCAATTTAATGATGAAAAGTGCTTGGTCATTCTCTTATTGACATTTTTTTTGAAGCTATTCCTACAAAAAAAAGAGACTGTCCTCATAGACAGCCTCTTTCAGTATTACCTACTAACACTAAACAATTAAACTACAGACAAAAATTTTTAAGAGGAACGATACGCGGTTTCATACACTGATTTTACGTGTGGTCCCAAGAAAATTCGAGCATAAATTCGAATGATGGCAAGGCCGTCAATAATGAAGCTCAGCGAAATAGAAAATGCCAGAATAGCCTGATTTTCATGAATATGACTGAAGATCAAGTCCTCTCCGATGAACGTTGGGGTGATCGGAAAACCGGAGACTCCCAAACATGCCATCAAAAAGATAAAAGCCAGTTTCGGATGTTTATACGAATGACCGTGGAATTGGTCAAGGTCAATATTGCCTTCGAGTGATTTAAGTGTATTGAGGCAGATATACCCCAAACCTCCTGCGACAATAATACCGCTTAAGTAAAGAAATGTATGATCCAGCGTAAAATGCTCATTGAACGAAATCGAAAGCGCGATCCAGAAGTGGTTCAAAATGACCAAGATCCAGCTCATTCGTGCTTTTTTGCGCTCCGTAAATGACTTCAGAACCATCAACAATCCAATGATCGAAAAGAAGATAGGCAAATAAACATGAATGTTGGCGGGAATCATATCTTCATAATAAAGAGAGATCATACCGATCAGATACGTTGGAATAAAGAAAATCAGCACTCGATTGACCGTCAGGAAGTTCATTTTATTGCCGGCCCATTTCAATGGATTCCACAAATATTGGTACATAAATGAATCCAGATTCCATTCTTTGACGCTCAATGTATAAAGTGTATATTCCAATTTCTTGGGAAAGAAATCTTCGATGGAACGTTCGCGGGGAGAGAAATTGTAGAATTGCTCACGAATCAGATAACTTACTACCGACGGCGAAACCAATAATTGATACGTTCTCAAAAAGGCATTTCCTGCAAAGTGGAACATCGCAAGCATTTCAAAACCCGCCGCGACTTCGATAAAGATCAACCCGATCTGCGCAATGGACGCATACGCGATCTGGCTTTTGACCGAAGATTGAACGCGGGCAATTCCCGTTGTGATCACAGCCGTAAACAGTCCCAGCAACGCGATCAGAATTCGTACCGAAAGCTGATGTTCCCAAAACGGATAGGTTCTCAACAGAAGAAACACCCCTAAATGCACCGAAAGAGAGCCGTAGAAAATGGCCGTCGATGGGGTAGGGCCTTCCATGGCGCGCGGCAACCATGAAGAAAAAGGAAGTTGTGCCGATTTTGCCGCTGCTGAAATCAGGATCATGACCGAAATGAAAACCCCGATCCACGTGTGACTTTGGAGATGTTCGTGGACGAGTTCATAATTGCTTAATTTCAGAAAAGTAATGTTCTCATGGAACAGGTGGTGGCTCATCCACATGGCCAGAATCAGTCCTACGTCACCGATTCGATAAATGGAAAATACTTTTACGGCGTTTTTGACGGGTAGATAACGATCTCTGTAAAAGGCAATTAATAAGAAAGAGGAAATGCCCAAAATCTCCCAGCCAATAAAAAGTGTTTCGAGATTTCCCGAAAGAATGGCCGTGTTATAGCCAACGTAAAAGAAAAGGATCGTATTGAAAAAACGCTTGTAACCACTTTCGCGGTGGAGATAATAGCGACTGTATATGGTGACCAAAAAGGTCAGAAAAGAACCAACAAAGAGGTATGTAGCGGCGATTTTGTCAAAACAGAAGTCAATGAAAAATTCGTATCCTATAGATTTAAAAAGAACAATGTCTTTAATGTTCAGGACAGGTTGGCCATTAAAGAGCCAATAACCCAAAAAGCCGATAGTACTTGCCAAATGTAAACCGACCGTACCAAAAGCAACCCCCGAAATGATCCCTTCTTTGCGCGCCGGTATCAGTAAACTGATCAGGAATCCTACGATGGGAAGAAGAATGAAAATATGAATGAACGACGTCATGGTCATGGTGTAATCTAGCTAAGTGAATAAACGGGAAGGTTTTCCTGATGGGTTTCTAATAAATGCGTAATATCATCTATGCTGTCAATGTGGTTTTCCAATGGTTTGTAAGAAACAAACTCCCCATTTTTAAATACCGAAATTTTATTCGTTTCGGGATTTATCACGGCCAGATTAACCCATTCATTGATAAACCATTCATACGTAGCAGGATTTTTCTGAATCGTTGCCAGTACTACATCCGGCAAGTGTTCCACGATCATCAACAAACGTACAGGGTCATGTACTTCGATCATTTGGCTTGGAAGGCCGGGGCGTAGATCACCGTCAATTCCGTTGGCAACGCCAAACAACCCCATCACATTGTGCGGCAATTTGGTGCCTGCACCAAGTTTTTGATTGTCTACTCGCGAGAAGAAGTACTCAAGGTTGATTCCTCCACATACCGGAGCGGCCGCGTTGAGAATATTAAGGAGGTATTTTCCTTCAGGGTCTACTTTATAACTGAATGAGTTCAAAAATGCCCGTCTGTCCAGAAAAACACCTTTTGATAAGCTCCGACGACCTATGATACACAGGGCATTGGTGGCGTGATTGAGTTCAGGACGAGGCTCAAATAGTGACACTGAACGAGTTTTGACTTTCTCGTGGATCTTTTTAGGACTCAATGTTGTGTCGATGGATTCAAATCTCCGTGAACGTTCTTTGGCATTATAATCCAGTGCTTTCTCAAAAACAACTTCGTTTTTATTATGGCTCTCCAGATTTTTAGGAGACAGTGAGTTTTCGTCAAAATACACAATTTCGTCGCGGGTCGTATCATGAAGCCCACCGATGAATTGCGTATCGGCAGGAATAACGATGCCTCTGTCGCTCAAAATGGCTCTTACTTTTGGATGATTCGCCATGAAAGAAATAACCCGCGAGTTGACCGAACCGGCGCGCCCGGCACAGGCTCCGCAATCGTAAGCGGCATAGTGAGGGTTATTGACACTGCTCGAGCCGTGACCGATCACGTACACGATGGGCGCAAAATTTTCTACTAATCCTATACTCTTCAAAAGATTTTCAACACGGATAGCCATCTCATCAATGGTAAACCCGATCTGAAGATTGTTTTCACTGTGACCGTGTTTATTCTCAATGGTAAGCGTCGAAAACTTATCCATGTGTTTGAAAGAAGATGCCGTCGCCGGACTCATGGAGGGGCTGAATATGTTGGCAAACAACTTCACTGCCGACCAAAAACCAAGCGTTTGGGAGATTAACCAACCACTGTAAAACGAATGCGAGTGTTTGGTAAAATGCACATCTTTCTGCCGTCTGTTTTTATTGCCGACCTCTTTAATGAGGTATTTGGGTGTTACCGGAGCCGGGCAGACTTTGGTGTAAAACTTGCCGTCTTCGGGTTGATAAAAGAACTCTACTCCAAAGAACCCCGGAGTGCCGAACGTTTCGCAGGCCGGATCAAATTCTTCCAAATACCGCCGAAGTGAGCACTCACGGTCATCGATGCAGAACATCGCCTGAAAACTTTTCCGGGAAGTAGTGGTTTTAGCCGTTTTATTGTTTTGAAGTCCCGTTAAAACCTGATCGTAATAGCTCCATTCAAAAGCCTCCTGCCAAAGGGTCATTACCTCATTTAGTTCTGTTTTTTGGATAGGGGCGAAAAGAGGAATTGGCAATTGTACGATATGATTTTTTAAAGGGAGCCAACCGTTGCCGCAATGAAAATCAAGGGCGTCGATTTCAAGTAAAAGCTCAAAAACAACGAGATCATGCAGTGATATTTTACGTTGATCAAGTAAAGATTGAGGTTGGTCTTCAATGGCCGAGACCATTCCTGACCAGCCCTGATGCGCAAATTGCTGATCAAAAAGATACTGTTTATTAAGTTCTTTGTCGCCTACCAGAGTCTCCAAAAGGTCTTCTATTTCACAGGTGCTGTTTAGAAGGAGATCTTTGGCGCGAGATGCTCTGAAAATACTCGTAAAGCTGTTTTTCTCCAGCTCTCTCATTGAGGCAAGAAACGTTTTTTGCTTTATCGGAAAATTCCAGATCGAAATCCCCTGATCCAGATAACTGCAAAGAACCCTGAAAAGGATCGGATGCACGAGAGAGTCCAGATCTACGCGGTAATGTTTTTTCCAATTAGCCCTTAATGCGCCGATTCTGGGCAGGGCTGATTTTTCATATTTTTTGGTAAGGAGATTTTTCTGCCATTCACTCAGCGCCTTAGCTCCCTTCTTTTCTACAATGATTTTATCAAGAATGTCTTTTCTGATGCGTTGGGACTCATATAATGCCCGATACTCATCTAACGAAAGCGAAACTTTATAGCCCAATATTTCAGAAGCACTTTGAGTAGCGTCGTAAAACTTCTCTTGCTGAAATGCGTGCAACGTATTATGGTGAATAAAGTCTTTTAGCGGAGCTTGGGCAGGCAAAAAGTGCTTCAAATCATGGAGCACTTCGTGTTCATCGAACAATGAATCATGTGTTTTCATGTACTTACTATGGTGTTTGCTATGAACTCGGTAGACGCCTGAGTAATAGTGATTGGACAAATGAACGAGTGCGCCCTTTGTCAACGAATATTCAAATCTACGGCATGAAGAATTGCGCGAGATTAATTTGAAATTAAAATACAAATAGTACCGTATTATATGATTTTTAACAACCCGATGCGGTTAAAAATACAGTCAAAATAAAAGAATATCAAGGTGCTGTAATTCAGTATGTTATATTGTTTGTTTGTGCTTTTTGATTTGAAAGGACGCTGCAAATACTAAAAATATACAGTCTTTTTTTAATCCTATTTTAATCTGCTGATTTTCAGGGTTTTTAATGAAGTCGGAACCTGAATTGGAAAAAACGCTTTCAGATTGCCATTTTTGTAGTACCTTTTGAGTTGTCAATGATTTTAACCCATTCATTTCAACAACCCTTTTACTTTTTTACTACGTTAAAATGAAACGTTTTAAGCAACCTTATTGTGCGCTGTTGGCAGGTTTGATTTTGTGCTTTACAGGTTCTGTACTGCTCGCCCAGCAGACTCCTCGAAGAGACACGGTTTTTTTTGAACCTTTATTGGAAAATACTCATTTAAAGCCGATTGTGATTGGTATGAATGGGAAGTATTATTACGGCGGGCAACGCCTGCGAAATCAATATTCGCTCGAAATTCCTTTTGGCGAAATGGATGATCCCGAAGTAAATCGCTATTTTACTCAAGCGCGCACCATTCGAACGGTAGGTTCGGTTGTATCGGCATTGCCAAGTATTTACTTTTTGGTTACGTCGCGGTCGGCAGGGGGGAGTGGAGTAAGTCGCCAAACATTTTGGATTACCTACTTTGGCGCCATTGGGGTTTCGTTGGCGTCAAATTTGGTTGCCAATTCTAAATTGCGTCGAGCAGTCAACACCTATAATTCGCGTTTGGGCCGCCCACGGTTCGGGCTTTCGGCAGAGCCGTTGCAAAACAACGCGATTGCTGTTGGATTCAGTTTGAAGAAAACGCTGTAGGGGCAGGCCTTGCGTCTGCCCGGTTACGTCGTCCAAATAGGGTGAATTGGGCAGAAGCAAGCCCCACCCCTACGGTACCATACGCTTACGAAAATTTATCACGTTGTGCTACGTAAAGCCCCGCAATTACCAGTGCAGTTCCCGCAAAGGTATGCCAGGAAAGAGGCTCATTGAGCAAAAGGCTTGAATACGTAAACCCAAAAATAGGGCATAAAAACAGCCACAGCGAAGCCTTAACAGCATCTTGCCGCAGCAAATAAAACCAAAGTTGCAGCGAAATCACCGATACCGGAATGACCAACCAGCCTACGGAAGCCCAAAATTGAAGATCCCAATGCGCGTGTTGCCAATCAGCAAAATAAATGGTAAACGGCAACAGCATCAGCCCTCCAAGTGTCACCTGCCAACCATTGATCAGTAAGTTGGGCAATTGCCATTTTACTTTGGAATAATAGACACTTGCCGCCGATACTGCCACAATGCCTCCCATGAGGATAGATAATCCACGGACACTTGCGTAGCTGTTTTGAAGCAAAGGCCACGTAGCCAAAGCCGCCCCCGAAAGACCCAATACAACGCCAATGGGTTCGTACCACTGTAAACGTCGTTGAAGCCAAACGGTTGAAATGATGATGACAAAAAGTGGCCCCGTAGCGGTTGAAAGGCTCCCGATACCCGCAGCTACTTCACGCATCGAAATCACAAAAGCACTCAGGTATAAGGTGGTGTTAAAAAACGCGAAAATGAAAAGCTGAAGCCACTCCCTGCCTTTAGGAAGCGGGTTTTTATCCTTTTGAATAAGGTAAGCAAAGCCAAGCATCAGACCGCCCGCAATGACAAAGCGGACATTGGCCAAAATGAGAGGATCTGCCGATCTGATTCCAAACTTAGTAGCTACTGAGGCCGAAGCCCACAAGGCCGCGAAAAAGAGGCCAATGAGAATGTTTTTCAAAAAAGTAAGCGTGGGTTAAAAAATGTGGATAGTGGGTTGGCGGCCTGAAGGTATTATTTACATTTTTGGGTAAATTTTACCGAAGACTCTTCATCTCCCAAAGATTGGCCTTGTCGCCACATTTTGCAAGCTTTTTCTTTCTGATTATTTAAAAAAAGTGCTTCTCCCAGCCAAGCATGAATTTGGTCTGTTGAGGGGTCGATGCTATACGATTTTTGAAAAGCTGACAATGCCTCCGTTTTTTGGCCTTTGTGTAGAAAATAAATACCCAAATTGCGGTGCGCGTAACTGTTTTCGGGGGCTTTGGTCAGCGATTGGTCAATCAATTTCTTAGCTTCCTCAAATTGATTTTGCAGCAGCAATACATAGCCTTTGTTGTTCAAATAAATGGGGTTAACAGCATCAAAATCCAAGGCACGATCAATGAATTGCAAGGCTTTTTCGGGTTGTTTATTCCGCGCAAAGATCAGAGCCAGGTTATTATAGGCCAATTCCTGCTGTGGATTAAGTTTCAATGCCTGTTCAAAATCTTTCTGCGCTTCTTTAAAGTTCTTTTTCGTAAAATAAATCACACCGCGATTGACCAACGCCTGTACGTTTTCGGGGCGCAGTGTGAGCGAACGGTCGTATTCGGAGAGCGCTTGTTCATAATATCCCTGTTGCGATTTTAAGTCACCCCATTTTAAATAATAATTGGTAGAATCTTGGTACGACTTTCGAATTTGTTCGAGATCGGTTGCGGCAAGGGAAAATTCATGTTTATCGATCAATGCCCCGGCTCGGTTGAAATACGCTTGATCAAAGGTTCTGTCAATGTCAATGGCTTTATTAAAATCTTCGAGTGCTTTGTCTAATTCGCCTAAGCGCAAATAGGCAATGCCGCGATTGCTGTGGACATCCGCAAAATCACTTTTCTTCGCAAGCGCTTCGTCATAATAATGAATAGCGCCGGCGTATTCTTTCTGTTCCAGTTGGAGATTACCTTTTAAGAAAAATTGCGCTGCTTCGCTCTCATTTTGATCAGAACAAGCGGTCACCGTAAGCGAAAAAACAGAGATAATGATGGCGTAAAACAGAAAAGCGGGGCGTATAAATATGCTGCTGATAGTTGTTCCTAAAGACGAAAAAGTGCTCATAAATGCTTCTTATTGAAGCAACAAAGATAACGCCTTCGTCGGAGGATTTGCCGAAATTTTACTTTTTAATTATAACGTTGTTTATAAGAAAAATTATATACTGTCCGAGGCCTTTTTTTGCGCTTGAATTTGCCTGATTTTTGCTGTAAATATTATTTGTAATATCTTGATAATTAAGTATTTAAACTATGGATTTTGAATGAATTTCGGTGAACTTTCAAGGGCGTGTTTTTGTTATTATTTTATAGTTATGTTATATTGAAATAATACCAAAAACCATGATAAATCAACCGGAAAATCAATTAACACATGCCGATGAGCAGTGGCGCAAATCCATTCCTGCGCAGGTGTTTTTAAATCACTTCAGGGGGATTGATTACCACCTTCGCCACATGGCCGGTTTTTATAAAATCGGACGTATAGGATGGTTTAAGACGTTTCGTCCCAAGCAGGAAGCAGAACGTTTGGAAGCTACCAAAAAATGGCTTCTGAATGCATGGAATGCCGAGTATACGCTGCGTACAACGGCGGCTAATCCCGACGAAAATTTCCAGAAATATGCTCTCCACTGGACATTTCCGCAGGCGTATTACAGCATATTATACAGCGCCAAGGCGTTTTTGGCGATTCAGGGAATCAACGTAACCAATGAATCGGCTATTCGACAAATTATTAACGGATACGTGGTCAGAGGTTGGTACCCAAGATCCATCAGTTTTTTTGCGGATGGTTCACCCGGGCATTACAACCTTCACAATCTTCCTGATAGTGAAGAGCAGGCACTTTTGTTGCCTATCGAAACACCCAAGCAAGCGGAAGCGCACGTAGCTCAATTCTTAAAAACAACGCGAAATCTATACGCTCGTGCCTTTCGTCAACGCTTACAGGCGAATCCTGAAAAAGCGCTTCGGACAAAGACAGGAAAGGTATTGACCAAATTTGACGTACGCCATTGGGATCAGATCACCAAAAGCATGGGCGTGACCACTTACTTTGATATGATGGGAAGGCTGAAAGTATCAGGAAATCAACGGGAATTAGAGCGATTTGTAGAAGCCGATATTAATATTCCCCAATTTCATCATTCATTGCTGAACATTGTGAAGTACATCAATTTTATTCATGAATGTTACGTAGCAAAGGCGGTAGGAATAGATCAATACGCACAATGGGTTGACTCATTGCCGGCCTATTTGCATGACGGATTTATGAAACAACGTTTAGAACTGAACATTCGGCCTTTGCTGGATTCGTTTCGGCCCAACCAGCCACTGGCAATGGCTGCCTAAAGTCAATTAAGTATTCGTTCGCATTTGTTTTAACTATCACGCAAAGCCGCAGAGGGGCAAAGAGATTATGTATTTACCTCTTTGCCCCTCTGCGGCTTTGCGTGAATAATTGTGTTGTGTTACTTAGAATACATCATCGTCGTCTTCGTCGTCCGGACCGGAGAACATGCTGCTGAGCAAGTCTTTAAAATGAAGACCATTGTCCAATGCCTGTTTGCCGATGAGCGAATATTCGGCCATCCCGTGCAGCGCAAATTCCATTAAGAACAGTTTTTCTTCACGGCTCAATCCTCGGTGGTACTCGTCTACCAGATCGTCCAACCCTTCGATGGTGCGTAAGCGTGCTTCGTATTCACGATTGGTGAGACCGCTTAAAATATCCATTTCATTTTCACCAAACCAATCCTGTATCTTTTGGAAAGGGTTTTTCGCTCCTTTCTTCTTCTTAAGCGTTTCAGGGTTAATGAAATAGTTCAGGAACTGCGTACGGATGGCTTTGCCGATCAGGTTTTGAGCTACAATAACCGGTCCTTCCACTTCTCCTTCATAGACCAATTCTACCTTGCCACAGATGGCAGGCACTACGCCATAAAGGTCAGAAATACGTACATAAGTATCTTTCTCGCCGTTCATCAGCACGCGCCGCTCTGCCGCAGAAAGCAGGTTTTCGTAAGCTGCAATCGTTAATCGGGCAGATACTCCGCTTTTTGAATCTACATATTCGCTTTCACGGGCTTCAAAAGCGATTTGCTCAATGAGATCCTTAATGATCTCATTGGTTTTGACCATTCCTTTTTGCTCCGTTTTGACAATCGCTTCCTGCTCCGTGATCTTGCGCCCTGTTTCGAGCGTTTTGGGATAGTGAGTTACTATTTGACTGTCAATACGGTCTTTCAAAGGTGTTACAATGCTTCCGCGATTGGTGTAATCTTCGGGGTTGGCTGTAAAGACAAACTGAATGTCAAGCGGTAAACGCAGCTTAAAGCCACGAATTTGAATATCACCTTCCTGCAAAATATTGAACAATGAAACCTGAATACGCGCCTGTAGATCAGGAAGTTCATTGATGACAAAAATACAACGGTGCGAACGCGGAATAAGCCCGAAATGGATAACGCGCTCGTCAGAATAAGGAAGCTTAAGCGTTGCGGCTTTAATAGGGTCCACGTCACCGATCAAGTCGGCAATGGAAACATCGGGCGTAGCGAGTTTTTCGGCATAGCGTTCGTCGCGATGCAACCATGAGACAGGGGTATCATCTCCTTTTTCGTCAACAATATCACGCGCAAAACGCGAGAGCGGTTGCAAAGGGTCGTCGTTTAGATCAGAACCGGTAACAACCGGGATGTATTCATCCAACAAATTGACCATCAATCGTGCAATGCGCGTCTTTGCCTGCCCTCTCAACCCCAACAGGTTGATATGGTGCATGGACAAAATGGCGCGTTCAACATCAGGAATAACCGTGTCCTCATAGCCCCAAATGCCCGGAAAAACCGATTCTTTGGCGCGTAATTTTTCAATAAGATTGTCTCTTAGTTCCTGCTTTATGGACTTAGGTTGGTATCCGGTGGCCTTTAATTCTCCAAGCGTGTGGATCTTTAGAAGTTGTTTTGACTTCAACTCACGATAGGTCATATTGTCGAAAATTGGTTAGTTTGGGTATGTGTGTAACAGCCCAACGCGTAGAATAGTTTTGCGGCGCTTCCCTAAAGTTAAGAACTTTAAAGAAGTTTAGGGATAGTCGGGCAGTTTTTTATCGTGTTCATTTGCTTCCTATTTCATTTTTCCGATATTTGTTCATACTCTGCCTGCAGAATAAATTAACTATCGCGAACCAATATGCAAATTGTTCAACAACTTCTTTTTGTCGCAGCACTGGGTGTAACGTCTTGGCTCATCAGCAAACGCATCGGAATTATTAAAAAAACGATTCAGCTTGGCAAGGCCGAAAATCGCACGGATCGCCCAAGTGAACGGCTCTCTACCATGCTGCGTGTGGCTTTTGCCCAAAAAAAGATGTTTGATCGTCCCGTGGTGGGTTTGATGCACTTTATCATTTATGCGGGTTTTTTGCTTATCAACCTTGAAGTACTCGAAATTGTCTTAGATGGTATTTTTGGAATGCACCGTTTGTTTGCGCCTATATTGGGCAGTTTTTACCCCATTCTTATCAACTTTTTTGAATTACTGGCTGTTGGCGTGCTTACCGTTTGTGTGATCTTTCTGATTCGCCGTAATATTACCAAAGTAGAACGGCTGCAACCTGCCCGTCATCGCGAACTGAATGGCTGGCCGGTATTGGATGCCAACACCATTTTGAGCATTGAAATTGTGTTGATGATCGCGATTTTGAGCATGAATGCCGCCGACAGTATTTTACAGGAACGTAGCGTGGAGCATTATCATCAGGTGGGACGCTTCTTTTTCAGTGGGTTTCTGACACCTATTTTTTCAGGCTTATCAGATGGAGCATTGGTTGTTCTTGAGCGAATTGCCTGGTGGGCGCATATTTTGGGCATTTTTGGCTTTGCATTGTACGTGACGTATTCCAAACATTTGCATATTTTTCTGGCTTTTCCCAATACCTATTTTACCAATTTAGCACCCAAAGGCGAAATGCCCAACATGCCTGATATTACGAAAGAGGTCAAGATCATGTTGGGATTAGAACAGCCCGATACCACAGAAGTTCCCGCTGAGATCGGGCGTTTTGGGGCCAAAGATGTGGCCGACTTAAGTTGGAAAAACCTCATGGATGCGTACTCATGCACCGAATGCGGCCGATGTACATCAGCTTGCCCGGCCAATATAACCGGCAAAAAGCTTTCTCCGCGCAAGATCATGATGGATACCCGCGACCGTTTGGAGGATGTAGGTAAAAATATGTTGGCCAATGGCGGCGAATTTAAAGACGATGGAAAAAGCCTGCTTGGCGATTATATCTTGGAAGAAGAGATATTAGCCTGTACCACCTGCAACGCCTGTGTACAGGAATGCCCGGTTTTGATCAATCCCCTGGAGATTATTCTACAGTTACGTCGTTATAAAATCATGGATGAAGCCCAGGCACCCGGCTCGTGGAATGCCATGTTCAATAACCTTGAAACCAACCAAGCCCCTTGGAAATTCTCTCCCGACGACCGTTTCAATTGGGCTGATAACATTAAAAGCTAATGTAATGAATGATCTATGGGTTATTGGTGGTGTAGGCTGTTTATTGATAGGATTGGGTTTATTTATTTGGAAAAAGCAGGCAATTTATCTTTTGTCAAATTTTCCACATGACCCAAATCAACTTACTGATCTAAAAGGGTTGGCTCGTTGGGCCGGTATTTTCCTTATTCTTATGGGGTTAGCCGCTTTTATCACGGCTGGTATGGCATGGTGGCTAAGCGGTACAAAATACGAATGGGTCTTTATTCTCTTTTTTATACTCTCCATTTTTCTGCTTACCATTATTTACCTGATCGGAGGTCAACGGTTTGTGAAAAAGTAATTGTCCGGAGATCATAAATGCAAAAACGGGACAGTTACCTGCCCCGTTTTTTTTATTCTTTGAATAAGCTTCTTGTTTGCACCTTAGTTCATCAAAATTTTAAGGAAACTAATAATCAGACATTCCATTGAATGTTAATTTTTAACTTGCTTAAACCATTTTGCGACTGCTTTTCAGCATTTGAGACGCTTTTGGCGTTTCTTACTCACTGTTTTATTCCCGTATAAAAAAATAAAACCACTGAACGAAAAGAAACACTTACCCAAAGAACTATACGAATATAATCCTTTTTTTCTATTCTCCAAAATGTTTTCGAACTTTTGCGAGAGCAGAACCAACCACTTGGTGCATGTCATAGTAACGATATTCGGCTAAGCGTCCTCCAAAAATAACATTTGCTTCCGCATCAACCAATTTACGGTATTCGCGCAGCAATTTATCATTTTTATCATCGTTCACGGGATAATAAGGCTCCTGCCCGGGTGTCCATTCCTGTGGATACTCGTGCGTAATGACCGTTTTATCCTGTGTACCGAATTCAAAATGTTTGTGTTCAATTATCCGTGTATAAGCGGTTTCACCGTCAGTATAGTTCACCACGGCATTGCCTTGATGGTTGGGTGTATCAAGCGTTTGGTGTTCAAAACGCAAACTGCGGTATTCCAGATAGCCAAGCTTGAAATCAAAATATTCATCCAATTGTCCCGTATACACGATCTGCTTGGCCAAAGCATCTAATGTTGCCCGATCTTTAAAATAATCAACTCCCAAGCGAACATCAATTCCTTCCAATAAAGCTTCATTGAGTTTATTATAGCCCCCGATTGGAATACCCTGATAGCGATCATTGAAATAATTATTATCAAAGGTAAAACGCACGGGCAGACGCTTAATAATAAACGCCGGCAGGTCCACGCATTTGCGTCCCCATTGTTTCTCGGTATAACTTTTAATGAGTTTTTCGTAAATATCAGTTCCTACCAAAGAGATGGCCTGTTCTTCCAGATTTTTAGGGTCTTTAATGTTTGCCGCCTCAATTTGTTCCTGAATTTTCGCTTTTGCTTCTTCGGGAGTACGCACTTTCCACATTTGGTAGAAAGTATTCATATTAAAGGGCAGGTTGTACAATTCACCGTAATAATTCGCAACCGGCGAATTCGTGTAGCGATTAAATTCTACAAATGAATTGACATAGTCCCATATTTCTTTGTCATTGGTGTGAAAAATATGCGCTCCATAATAGTGGACGTTAATACCTTCTACATTTTCGCAGTAAGTATTTCCTCCAATATGATTTCGTCGGTCTATCACCAGGCATTTTTTTCCTCTTTTGGTAGCTTCGTGCGCCCATACATTTCCAAAAAGGCCCGCGCCTACAATCAGATAATCGTACATAGTTGTTTGTTTATGGCTTCTTATAGCTTTTATGTGCCGGCTATTTATAAAAGAATCATTCCGGACGGAGAATTATTTGTTTGCAGTCTTTATTTATAATCGCCAATACGTAATATTTTCATCGGTATTCTTATACATTCCTTTCAAGTCCATCAAAATCGGTTTATCATTCATAATGGATTTAAAGTAGTCAATGTCCAATGTTTTATATTCATTATGACCTACTGAAACAATAACGGCATCGTAGTCGGTCGAAGGCTTATCCATAAGCGTCAGTCCGTATTCATGGGCAACTTCATTGGGAGAAGCATACGAATCAACAAGGTGAACATTAATAGAAAAGCTCATTAATTCCTTCACCAGATCCGCCACTTTTGAATTGCGAATATCAGATACATTCTCCTTAAAGGTAATTCCCATCATCAGCACTTTGGCATTTTGAGGACTTTTACTCTTTTGGATCAACATCTGTACCAACCGTTTTGCAATAAACGCCGGCATTCCGTCATTGATACGGCGTCCGCTGTGAATTACCTGTGGGTCATAGCCTAATTTTTTGGCTTTATAAAGCAAGTAATAGGGATCAACGCCAATGCAATGCCCGCCAACCAGACCCGGATATAATTTAATAAAATTCCATTTGGTGCCCGCCGCTTCAATCACATCCTTAGTGTCAATGCCCATGCGGTCAAAAATGATCGCCAGCTCATTCATCAGGGAAATATTGAGATCGCGTTGGGTATTTTCAATCACTTTGGCGGCTTCGGCTACTTTGATGGTAGGAGCTTTGTAAATCCCTGCGGTAATGATTTTGCCGTAAACTTGTGCAATTTCTTCCAATGCTTCGGCATCGCTTCCTGAAACTATCTTCAGGATTTTGTCAATGGTGCGTTCTTTGTCCCCGGGGTTGATTCGCTCAGGCGAATACCCTATTTTAAAATCTTCTCCTAATTTCAGTCCTGACTCTTCTTCCAGAATTGGTAAACAATCTTCTTCAGTACACCCCGGATAGACGGTTGACTCATAGATGACATAGTCTCCCTTTTTGAGGGCTTTTCCAATGGCGTGTGAAGCGCCGATAAGTGGTTTAAGATCAGGAACTTTATAATCGTCAACGGGAGTAGGAACTGCTACAATAAAAAAATGAGCCTGTTGTAAATCCTCAGGATTGGCCGTAAAAAAGATATCTTTTCCTTCAAAAACATTCGAATCCAGTTCATTGGAAGGGTCATGCCCCGCCTTCATCATATCAATGCGGTGCTGATTAATATCAAATCCAATGACTCGAAAATACTTGGCGAACTCTAAGGCAATAGGTAATCCCACGTAACCAAGGCCAATAATTGCTATTTGTTTCTCTTTTTGGAGGAGTTGCTGATACATTTTATTTATTAATCTGGCCGTAAAGATAGTGAACGGGTTGGGTGACTACCAAATAAAAAGACCTTGACGTTTGTCAAGGTCTTTTCTATGAGGGGCCTTTAAAGATTAAGGCATCAATTTCAATTCTACGCGACGGTTTTTCTTCAATCCGTCTACTGTTCCGTTGTCAGCGATTGGTTTGAATGAACCGTAAGCATCAACTACTATACGGTTTGGATCTTTCAAGCCTGCCTGACCAAGGTATTGTTTTACAGCATTTACGCGGCGTTCAGAAAGTGCTACGTTGTAGCGATCAGAAGCGCGACGGTCAGCGTGCCCGGCCATTTGTAAGCGACACTGTGTTTTATTCATCAACTCAACCACTTTGTTAAGCAAGTCATAGAACTCAGGTTTGATGATGGCTTTGTCGGTATCAAACAATATATTAGCAAAGATCTCGGTGCAAGCCATACCCGGGAGGGCATCTCTTACGTATTTATCAAAGTCGATTTTTTGACCGGCACCCGTTACGATACTTCCTGCCGGAGTATTAGGCTCTTTATCGAAGTAGTCAGATACACCGTCATTGTCCGTATCCTGTAACAAACGGGGGTCGATCTCTTTTGGCTTGTTAGCTTTAGCAATAGAGTCGATTTCGGCCAATGTAAGGATTTTCGGAGGTTTCACGAGCAATTTAGGATCAGTATAGCGCAGGTGATAGAATCCTTTTCCTGCATCAAGTGCGTTGAAATCATACGCCCATTTGCCGTTTTTCTTTTCTACTTTCAATGGATTCTTGCCTAATTTATAGGTCAAAGTTACGGCCAGATAGCCATATTTATCAAGAGCAGAGTTTCCTTTAGGTGTTCCTAAGAAATTGTTTGCATCACCGCCTTCAAACAAACGACCACCCGTTGGACCATCGTAGATAGAAGAAGGATCTCCACCGACGGTAGCATCCAGTTTTTCAGTATTTACGTTATTCAAACGAAAATCAAGACCAAGATCAAGATACTTTGTCAATTCGTATGAAGTAGTAAATCCGACAGGAATTACCCACTCCTGTGTATAAGAGGAAGCTTTTTTGTTAAGCTCAGTAGTATTGTTACGCAACGTTGGCGAATCGTCTGAACGACGCTGTAAACGTCCTGAACCTAACTGATAAGCGGTAGACTTAAACCAAATTTGGCCGGCACCACCATAAATATCCATCTTCCAGCGCTTCAATTTAGTTGGACCAAAAAGAAGACCTTTGATATTAACTGTAGCTGCTACATCAGCCTGAAAATAATTAGCATTGAAATAAGACTGATAAATACGACGTTTCATCCCCTTCAAATTTCCTGCACCAACATCTAATCTTGCCCCAAAGAGGTAGGTAAGTTGTTTTCCAAGGGATACACCAAAGTGCATAGTTCCACGTTCTGAACGGCTGTCGAAGTTATTAGTACCTACAGGGAAGAAGTCATATTCACGCAAATCGCCGTAAAATTGACTGGGACCAAGATAAGCACTTAAAGACCAAGTGTTCAGCTTGTAGGGGCCTTCGTAAGGAGCCTTTGGATTGTACTGCGCCCGTGTTTCGAGCAAGCATGATCCCAACAATACGAATGTGACAAGCAGAGATACTTTTTTCATAATAAACCTTTTTGTTGAATAAGGGGGATACGTGACACTGTATGTTTAATTAACATCTACTATCGCAAAAATAGTCTTTCCTGACCAGATTCGCCAACAAAAGTATGGATTCAATTTTTATTTCAAAAATGTTTTAATAGTCTAAAGAAAATTCTTTTTTGTCAGCTTTCAAAGACGTTGGGTTATTTTTTTCAAAACTTCAGCCTTCCAATGATAAAATGTGCCGTCAATAATTTGTTCACGAGCCTGACCGACAAGCCACAAATAAAAACTTAAATTATGCACACTGGCAATTTGGGCGCCGAGCAGTTCTTCCGATTTTACGAGATGCCTTAGGTACGCTTTTGAATAAAAAGTGCTGACATATCCTCCCAGGGTTTCATCAATTGCGCTGAAATCATCTTTCCATTTTTCATTTTTAATATTTATTACTCCCTGAGTTGTGTATAAAATACCATGCCGGGCATTGCGGGTAGGCATTACACAGTCAAACATATCTATTCCCAGTGCGATACTTTCCAATATATTTTCCGGCGTGCCTACTCCCATTAGATAACGGGGCTTGTTGGCGGGCAATATATCACACACCAACTCAGTCATTTCATACATATCCTCGGCAGGTTCTCCTACCGATAATCCTCCGATAGCATTGCCCTCCCGCCCCATGCCGGCAATGAACTCCGCCGATTGTTTTCGTAAATCTTTATAAACACTCCCTTGAACAATGGGGAAAAGGGTTTGTTGGTAACCGTATTTAGCTTCTGTGCTGTCAAAACGGTCACAACAGCGCTTCAGCCAACGATGGGTCATATCCATAGACGTTCGGGCGTATGAAAAGTCACATGGATAAGGAGTACATTCGTCAAAAGCCATGATTATATCAGCTCCGATCTGCCGTTGAATGTCCATGACACTTTCAGGAGTAAAAAAATGCGTTGAACCATCAATGTGTGATTTGAATTTTACGCCTTCATCGCTGATTTTGCGCCCTGTTTTGGCCAATGAATATACTTGATACCCTCCGCTGTCAGTCAAGATAGGTTTGTCCCAACCGTTAAAACGATGCAGGCCGCCGGCTTTTTCGATTATATCCAATCCCGGTCGTAAATAGAGGTGGTACGTATTTCCTAAAATAATTTGAGCTTTAATATCCTCTTTTAATTCGCGTTGGTGAACGGCCTTAACGGTTCCTGCTGTACCAACAGGCATAAATATAGGTGTCTGAATAGTTCCGTGGTCGGTTTGTAGCGTACCTGCACGGGCTTTGGTGGTGGAATCTTTATGAATAATATCAAATTTCATGGAAGTGAATCGACTTTTAAAGCGCAAAATTAGAATACTATATCATTTAATCTATCATCAGGTCTTTAGCATCTGCTCAACCCCTGTTATATTTGCGCACTTTTTACTACCGTATGGAGATATTCTACTCGACCAATTGGTTACTTTATCCTACTTTAAACATTTTACTGGGCATTTTTGCACTAATTGTCTTAGTTCAACTGTATTATATTTTATTTGTATTTACGAAGCTTCTTCTTCAGCCATCTTCCGTTGAAAAAAAACAATGGCCCGCAGTGACGGTAGTTGTTTGTGCGCACAACGAACTGGAAAATTTACGTGAACTTCTTCCCATGCTTCAGGAGCAGGATTATCCTGACTATGAGGTGATTGTTGTAGATGATCGTTCGTGGGATGGAACCGAGGAGTTTGCCGAAACCGAAGCAAAAGCGTGGGGAAAGGTTCGTTTTTTGCATGTTCGAAAGGAATATGATCACGTTACTCCTAAAAAATACGCCGTCACGACTGCAGTTAGAGGCGCAAAGCACGAGGTGATATTATTGACCGATGCCGATTGTCGCCCCACGACAGACCAGTGGATACGAGGAATGGCAGCTCATCTTACCGAAGAAAAACAAATTGTTTTGGGATTTTCTCCTTATGAAAAACATTCAGGCTTGCTCAACCGTCTGATTCGGTTTGAAACCTTTTATGTTGCAGTGCAATACTTATCATTGGCTTTGGCAGGGAAGCCTTACATGGCAGTTGGCAGGAATTTAATGTATAAGAAATCGCTTTTTACTCAAAATAAAGGTTTCTACACGCATTTACGGATTACAGGAGGGGATGATGATCTGTTAATGAACGAGATTGCTACTGAGCATAATACAGCGGTTTGTCTTGATGCTGATACATTTATGGTGTCAATTCCAAAAACAAATTGGAGTGACTGGTATCGACAAAAGACACGACACTTGTCGGTAAGTAAATATTATAAGACAGGGAATAAAGTCCGTTTGGCAATATTGTCGGGCACCCATGTACTAAGTTGGTTACTGTTTTTGGGCCTGCTTATGGGTTGTTTATGGAATTTTCCGACTTTGCTTGCGTATATACTAATAATAGGAGTTGTTTTTGGTTTACGGTTTGTGGCACAGTGGATTGTATTGGGACTTGCTTCCCGTAAACTTTATAATTCAGTAGATTGGTTTGCAATTCCCTGGATGGATATGACTTTATTTATTTATTATTTTGTAATGTCTTTTGTCATGTGGTACAATCGACGTAAAAAAGTAAGATGGAAGTAGAAGAGTACAAACTCTTCCCCAAATAAATACTGTTAAGACAAAAACTATGCAATTGATAGAGAAATATTTTCCGAAGTTAACGATACAGCAAAAAGCGCAATTCGCTCAATTGCAGGAGCTTTACGCTTTCTGGAATGCACAGATCAATGTTATCTCACGGCAAGACGTTGAAAATCTTTATGAACGCCATGTGCTTCATTCACTCAGTATCGCCAAAGTGGTAAAATTCAGGGAATTTGCCAGTATTTTAGATGTAGGTACCGGAGGCGGTTTTCCGGGCATACCGTTGGCTATTATGTTTCCTGAATCAGAGTTTCATTTGGTGGACAGTATCGGCAAAAAAATCAAAGTAGTACAGGAAATCGTCAAAGCACTTGAATTAAAGAATGTTCGGGCAGAGCATTGTCGAGCTGAACAAGCTGATGGTGACTACGATTTTGTAGTCACTCGTGCAGTAGCACGTATGGCATCACTATATGAATGGGTACGCCCCAAAATCAGTCGTAATCATGTGCATCCTATTACGAATGGTATACTTGCTTTAAAAGGAGGTGATTTGGACGAAGAATTAGCGGAGTTAAAGCGTAAATGCCGTATCTTTGAATTACAGGATTTTTTTGAAGAAGAATTTTTTGAGACTAAAAAGATAGTTTACTTACCTATCGGTTAGTCTCTTATAGTTATAAATAATAAAATAATTTAATCATGAACGAAATATTCAAATCAAGCAGTATAAAAGACCCCGTTAGGCCTAATGAGGTTCATTTGACGGATAAAGGTGTAAGTTTTAAAATGAAAAAACTCATTGGAGGCACTGAGCAGTTTGTGTTTTATAGCGACATATCAGGGGTAGAAATTGACAGCGGTATGTTCTTTGCAACAATCCGGGTAATTCCTCGTGCAAGGCCGGAAATTGTAATTGAAAACTTCACAAAAGGTGATGCACAGCGAATCAAAGCGCTTATTTTAGAGCGAGTATAGTTGGCTACTATTGCTATTTGTGAGCAATTTATTAGGGTTTCTTTCTATTTAGATACTTTTTAATCTGTGGAATATCAGGCGATAAGCAAAATTACAGTAAAGTTTTTGAAAAAAATCTTGCATTGAAATACTGAACTCCTTACTTTTGCACCACCAAAATCGGAAACGATCAAGGTATCCAAAATTCCCGAGTAGCTCAGTCGGTTAGAGCATCTGACTGTTAATCAGAGGGTCGCTGGTTCGAGCCCAGCCTCGGGAGCCTCATTAAAAGCCTGATAATCAATAGATTGTCAGGCTTTTTTGTTACATTATAGTTTAAGCAATAAACTACGGTTTAAACATGGTTTAAACATTTTGAAAATGTTTAAACTGATTATTGTCGATTCATTTTGCCAAGTGAACCTTTAATTCAGATTTAGCTGCTTTTTTATTGCTTCCTCATCACGTGTATTCACGTCCACATCCATTGCTTCAACACATACTTTATGATTATTTTCTGATGAAAGTTCGATGGTAAACTCGTCTCTAAAGGTTTCTATATCGTTGACTTTTGGATAAATCAATAACACTTGATCTATGTTCCGCCTAATTGCATACGCCAACACTTGATACATATCCGATTGAGCAATCCCCTTTTTGTTACCATCCACATTTCGGATTTTATACTTGGTATCAATAATCAGGCAGGGAGCCTCAAGGATAATATCGTTTTTAATGTCAAAAACTTTATCCTTGTTTTTGTTTAAAGCTAAATAGCTTTTGGCCTGCGCTTTTGGTTTTCTTGTAGGAAAATACTTTTCAACGAAACCGAAGATAAAATCTTCAAATATCACTTCCATGGGCAGCAAAAAGCAGAAATTCGCATTTGAGAAGTCATGTTGATTGACTGTGGAAGAACTTAAAAACAAGCGGCACATTTCCAAAATCACTGACAAGTCCTGATACAAAGGATTCAATTTTACTAAATCACAGTCAGGTGTTTGGCAATGAATATCAGATACCTCATCTAATAGAAAAAGCAACTCATGAAGCTTATCTGTATTTGCTTTACTTTGGCTTACACTTAGCAGTAAGCGTGTCACAAACTTTACGATGCGATTAAATTGATTATCGTATACAAACGGCTCATAGGTGCAGTGAAAGAACTGCTGTCTGCCTGTAATTACATTTGCTTGAATATACTGAGATATGGCCAGCCGACCGCGTAAAAAGGCAGTTTCTTCCGTAATTTCCTGATAAGCCTGATAGGGCTGACTGCTCAGCGTTTCTTCGGAATAATGTGCAAACAGGAATATAAACGCCTCAAGCCAATTATCGAAGGTCTCGTAGCTCAACGGTACCTGTGCAAATGGAAAACTGACTCGTTTGCTGTATCCCAGCCAATAAAGTACTTGGGGAAGAATTTTGTTTTGAGGTATCCCCTTACATATCTTAGGATAAATATTGATTCTAACACCTTCATATTGAATGAAGCCGACGTAATTTCGTGCTCGTATGAAAGTCCCGTCAAATAATAGAAATCGTTGTTTGTTTCTCTTCCACACTGCCTCTTCTTCCTCGCTTACCTCATCAATTTCATCATCTTCATCCACAATAGCTCCGTATCTTTTACGGCTTTCCCAAACTTCTTCCAGATATGACTTTAACCCAGGCACCAACTCAGTATTGGATAATTTTTCATACTTATCAAACTCAAAAAGATTAATTGCCTGCATCTTTCTTTGAGATTATCAATTTGTAATTGTCTTCCTTGGCCTCGTAGCTATTTAACAAAAGGGCTTTCGAAAGCGCATTATTAACCAAACTTTTCACCTCATCTCCACCCCGTGGATTATAGAAATATTCGGAAAGCAACGGAATGACTTTTGCATTCATCACCTTAACAAAATCAAAGGCTTGCCCTTCTCTTTTCATAAAATAAGAATGCCCTATCATAAAGTCAATTCCTTTTTTGACTTTCATAGCTTCATTTAAAGCTATAAAAAAATCACGACATTCGTCTTCTACCAGTGATGAATCGGGATAAAGTGCAACAAACTCAAAACGTCTTCTGAGCGCAATATCTAACAGTGCAATGGACTTATCAGCTGTATTCATCGTTCCGATGATGTAAAGGTTTTTCGGAACGCTGAATTGGGTTTTTCCATCGGGCAGTCTGACCTCCATTTCATATGTATTCCCCCAACGCTTGTCTTCTTCAATAAGGGTGATTAATTCTCCAAAAACGCGTGAAATATTGGCTCGGTTGATTTCGTCGATGATGATGACGTAATTTTTTAAATCTGCCTTATTTACGTGCTTGGTTTGAGCTGTAGCAATGGCTTTAAGGGCATCGACCAAAGGATAATAGTAAACCCCAAGACCTTGCAGATTATATTCCCGTTCACCATTATACAGCTCCTCAATGGTTTTAAAGCTCAAAGTATGTCCCGAACCGCCGCTTTGTTTTCTGAAGTTTAGATTTTTCTCATTTAATGAAGTGATATTGAACTCTTCACGTTTCATTTTGACGGTAATTTCTTTCCCTTCAATGACCAATGGGCGTAGAAACTCTTCAAATACCTCACTGAAAACGGGTATAATATCCGTCCCCTCTTCAGTGGATTGCTTCAAATTTGCCAAAGCTCTTTCACAAATTTCAAAAAATAACCCTTTATGCTTTTTAAATCCTAATCCATCACCTGTAAGTAAAGGCTTTATTCCCATAATGAAATCCTCATAGCTATAGTTTTGATGGAAGGTGATGAAATCTATTTGGCGCTCAGTGTCTTCCTTGGCGAGTTCTTCTTTGTACCACTTACGGGCACTTTCGTAGGAAATTACTACCTCAGATGCTATATTGTGTACAATTCGGTAGGCCAAATCGACCGTTTTATAGGTTTTCCCCGTACCCGGGGGACCATAGAGAATTTGGTTAAGAGGAAAATCTATTTGAACCTTTTTATCTTCCATCAGTGCTAAAAGTGTTTCGTAATAATACTTAAACCCAGACTTTTCTGACTTATAGTGGGTGATGTCCGTTAAAGTTTTGAGAACCAAAGTATGGTCGGTTTTCCAACTTCCTCTTCTTTTCCACTCGACATCTCGGCAATTTTTGTAATATTTCCTTCCCTCATCATAATAGCATTCAGAATTTACAACACCATAACCCAGCAATTCACTGCGACCACGTTTTACGATAACAATATCCCCTACCTGCATTTTTTCCTTAAAATCAACATTGGCAGAAGTATCGTTCATTTTAGAACGATCGGTTTCATTTATCTTTTGTAGCGTCAGTTTAACCTTTTCGCGGCTTTCATAGTCTTCTAAATCTCCTAACTCATCCCAGCCTAAAGCCATTATTTTATTCTCATAGAACTCATCCCATAACTCAGCATTTTCACCGGGAGCATACATCCAGTACTGTTGTTTATCATTTATATGCATATCAAACGTCAGATA
Source organism: Runella sp. (assembly GCF_965279615.1). Taxonomy (NCBI): domain Bacteria; kingdom Pseudomonadati; phylum Bacteroidota; class Cytophagia; order Cytophagales; family Spirosomataceae; genus Runella; species Runella sp. The sequence goes on from NZ_OZ257252.1 coordinate 5,799,201, forward strand.
CAAAATATCCTGCGCCAATACCATATAACCCTCATCTTCAAACACTTCTTCGGGCAGCTTCTCCCTAAACAGCTCGATGAGTTCGCGATCAGGTTTGATATAATTTTCGATCAAATCCCTAATCAACTCTAAATAATGGGCAAATTTTTCACCTTTTTTCTTCGGTTTTACGCCTAAGTAATCACAGTACTTTTTGTAAAAAGAACTTTTGTAAAATGTATATTTTTGGGGGTCATGAAAGGTTAAGAAGACAGAAATCGTTCGTTCGTCATGGTGATGACCTAAATGGGGATAATACTGACAGTAAATTTGTAAGACGTCAGAATCAAATCGGCGGATACGTTCCGGCAACGAAATTGATTCATCAAAGAGTGTAATAAAACATTTCCTATATTCATCCGGACGTTCTTTAAGGAGTAAGTTCCGAACAGATAAAGCATTGTAAAAGAGAAGATTCCTAAAATCAATGGATTTCAGCTCTTCGGCAAACTTGTCGGACTCCAAGCTCGGTTGACCTTTGTACTTGGCTAAAAGCTCCCATTTGAATAATTCATCTGCCAAGCTATACTGCCTTAAATGCTTTTTGTATACGTCAATAAATTCCATTTAAGCTTCGTTTTACCTATGTATAGAACCAATGAAGGTTATTTAACGCTGCATTCACTCTGTATCTCCTGGATATTTTTTTCCACTTAATATTAACCTGAGGATCAATTGCGGTCAGATTACGCCATTGGTTTCTTTCAAACATTTCTAACTTCTTATACTCAATATTGAGCATAAATCCTTCTCCTCTGGCTGCAACGATAGCATTACGAGTCCATATGTGTTGATACTCAATATGCTGTAAAATTGGACGCAGATCGCCTAATGGTACAAAATCGCGGTTAATTTCCCCCAACCAGTTAGCCTGATTTAGCTCATTTCTTATACCTGCAATTTCACCATCAGCCAATTGGCTCACGCCATAAAGGCTGCCTATATGATAAACCGTACCATCATGAAATGTAAACAAACGTACTATATCCGCTACTCCCGGGTGTGCCGCTGACCTATAACAATCCAAATACCCAAGGTTTCTCTCACGGAGTAAAGGCCTATTGAGCCACTCCTCCATTCCAAAGTTATAGCCATTTTGACCGATATTTACATGAATTCCCACTCCATCATGGACATCCCTGGAAGGAGTTACCCAATCATGGGTATTGTAAACGAGTTTTGCAGCGTAAGACATAGAGGTTTAGGATATAAATTATTTAAATACTTGTCAATCCAATATATAAAATCAATTAATAATCAGCACATTAATCGTCATTTCTGTCTAACTTCTGTCTAATTTGTGTCTAACTTCTGTCTAATTCTTGTTTGCTTGCCAAATGGATTTTTTTTGACCGATGCCCAGACGCTCAATCTCTCCATTATTTTTTAGCCAAGACAATAGATTTTTTACCTTATTTGACTTCTGTTGCTGATTTAAAATGTCAGGAAGCTTATCCATTAAGAGTTCTTCAATCTGTTTACGATTTGCTTGACCAAACTTTTTAATATATTCCCTGATTAGATTTCGATAATACTCATCGTCAAAACCCTTGTTTTTGATGTAATCAGCCTGTCTGTTCGTTACTTTTGCTACGGTGGCGGAAACATGAAAATTAGGACTCCTTCCTTCAATTAGTTTTTCCTTGCGCAGCATTTCGGCGGCTTCTCTATTAATTGCCTTCTTTTTCTGTATTTTATCCAATAATACAACTGTAGAAAGGGGCAGCGCTTTATTTTCAATCAGAAGTTTTGAGTAGTTGACATCTATTTCTTGCCCATATATGGCTAATACAACACTATCCGGCGTCGTTTCTTCATAATCAGGTAATGGGAAATAGCGCTTTCTCTGTTCCAAAAGCATAGTATAAATACCGTATCCCATGGTATCAATCATGCCCAGGTTGACCATTGCCTTTACTAAAAATGAGTTTCGGTATCTGTCCGGAGTTTTATCCCCCAAATAATACTCTTCGGGCGCGCCTAAATAGAAACCTCCTGCATTTTTGAAAATTATTTTTTCTGCCTTTTCGGTTACGATGACGCGAGCGTTTTTTAAGTAATCTTGGTGAGCTATGGCATTGTGTAATGCCTCCAAAATCACCCTTGGTTCGTACTTGCTTACTGTTGTAGCAAGGAGTTCATTGTTTGGGAAGAACTTATATTGATAATTTCGGATGCGTTGTAAGACTTTGGTGGTGTTGAGTAAAAGCGGACAGGAAAAATGCTCATAAGCTTTTTCAACTGTGTCCAATTTCCAAGTAATTTCACAAATGGCAGGCAACAAATAATGAGCTGCTTCAGGATTCCCAAGCAGTAAAATAGCTGTATTGGTAATCTTTTTATTAATGGTTATTTTGGCTTTATCTAAGAAAGTAGCCATTTCCCACTGGTCTATTTCAGGGTAAAATGACTCATTGCTGTTTTTTTCTTTAAACTTGGCACGTGCCATCTCTAACGCCTGCGGATCTAAATCATCCACTGATGCCGACTCAATTATTTTTGCGGACCAGTCTTCCAGTGAGTTATAAATTTGACGGATATAAGCAGGATGATTCCGTAAGTCCGTTTTTTGACTGTTAATTCTTATGTATGGCTTTTTTTGAAAATTAGTTGGTTCTCCTTTGGCGGCAGGGATTCTAAACAGAACTATATGCTGAGAATGATAGTTGGTTTCAAATACCTCAAAGTTGATTTTAGGATATATAAAATTGCGTAACCAAAGCTCAAAATCCTGATTTCCAACCTTATAAGTACTAATTTGCAGATTTGTACCCACTACGTGCTTATTGCCATCTTTGATACCTAAAAGTAGATACCCAAAGTCTTTATTGCTAATGGTGGCACCGTTAGAAAGTGCCGAGATATACTCACCTACGCCTTCGGGAGTTATACTGGCGTTGCTGGCAGCAATATTGGTTTTAAATTCTAACCAAGTCCGTTCTTCCGATTCCAGAAGAAGATTGTCAATAAGTTTATGTAAGTCTGATTCCTGCATTTTAATTACTAGATTTAATGCTTCACAATTGACCACCGTTAAATCATATATCAGTACATTGTCAGCCTTAAGTAATCAAGCAAAATTAGTTTAGATTTATTATATTGGCGACATGAGCCGAAAAGAAAAGCATATTGACCTGATAGAATCTGAACAAATTACCTTGCGGGAAGGGGCAAAATATCATCCGAAAGTGGAGTTTAGAGAAAAATGTCGTGCTCTTTTATTGAATCAGGCAGGTGTAACGATTAAACAAATTGCTACCCATCTGGATGTCAATCATAATACCGTCGGAAATTGGATAAATGCTTGGGAAACAGCAGGCATTGTTGGTCTAAATCGCAAAATAGGTCAAGGTCGTAACCCGATTTTGAGCGTCACTAACGCCAGTCATATTCAGCAATTAGACAAGGCAGTTGAGACCCATTCGCAAAATGTGAAAGCGATTCAGGCCGAATTAGTAAAAGAATTGAATACCTCTATGAGTTCAGATACGGTCAAACGCTTTTTAAAAAAAATCATTACTCATGGCGACGCATCCGTCGCTGTACGCATCAAGGCCAAAATAAAATAGTATATGCAGACAAACATGAACGCTGGAAATTATTGCTAACACTTTGGTTATTAGATTATATAGAGCTTTACTTTGCCGATGAGTCCGGCTTTACGATGCAACCCTATGTACCTTACGCCTGGCAAAAAAAAGGAATAACTCAACGTCGATTTGCCCGCAGACAGAAAAATCGCTTAAATGTATTTGGCCTGATGAGTTTGTCCGGTCAGCTAACGGTTTATCACAGTGAAGCCAATCTGGATGGTGCCTTTATTAAGAATTCCCTGGATGATTTTGCTCAAAAATCACACACTAAACCTTACGTCATTGTACTTGATAATGGCCCTATTCATCATGCGAAAGTAGTTAAAGATGAGTTGGATAACTGGGAAAATTTAGGTTTGTCTATTTTTTATTTACCTACTTACAGCCCACACTTGAATCCAATTGAAATTTTGTGGCGCTTCTGCAAATACAGATGGCTCAATAAAACACATTATAAAAGCTGGTCAAAGTTAAAAAAAGTCATTCTTTGTATTTTTAAGGAGTATGGCTCGACATATACCATCAACTTTACAGAGCTTATTATAAAAAATACCCCAATTAATATCAAGCTTAATTTTGCGTGATTACTTAACTATTAAACATTAATTATTTAGTTTATCTCTTAATGGGTGTCCTCGATAAATTAGAGTGTCTAATAAATCATAGTTTTGAGTTATACCTAATTGATCTTTATAGAGATCAATTATTTGCTTTATATCATCGTAGCCTTGTACTTGCTCATTCCAGCCAGTACCAGTATCTATTTGTCTTAACTCGCACTTTCCAAAATTTGAAAGCCTTATAGGTTTCCCTTCTTCCTGAACTAAAACAAATGATTCTCTTGTACGAATGCTTAATTTTACAAAATCCTCAGTTTCATTATTTTTTAGTTCTAAAAAAAAATCCTTTCCAGTTTTTAAAATAATTTGCCCACGTTTGATATTTGAAAGATTACTAACAATCTTCAAAATACTTTTCAGTTCCTGACGATAAATAGGGCTATTCATATCATTATGAGCTAAGGTATTTAAAATTATGTCTTTGTATATTTTTAGTTCTTTAAAAGGGCTGTAATCAATACCTTCGTATTGACAAAACTCTTGTAAACTATTTATTTTATCATTAAGATTTTTAGGGATTGTTGCGTTACCTGCCGTTACATTAAATTTAAACTTATCAGGCAGAATATCATCTAATATACTTTCACATTCCTTCCTTAAATAAAACCCACAGGCAGGGTAATCGTGTTCTTTAAAAAAATCTTCTGCTCTAGTTAATTGATTTGATTTTTTGGCTATATATGGTTTTGATGGAGTACTTAAATCATCCTCATACATTTCAATTATTTCCCAATCTGATTCTACTCCATATTCAACCTTTATCTTCTTAGCTGCATAATGATAAAATGACTTATCATGCGTTAAAACTATTAATTGATAGTTTTGAGTATACCTATTCAGCAGCAAGTCCAGTACTTTACGGCGATTGCTCATATCCAAACTTATCAGTAAATCATCCAGTACCAATAACTGAAAATCGGCTCCATCGACATAATCGTTTCTATAGTTTAGAATTGCAAAACGAATAGCGATACCAATGGCCGTTAATTTTGCTTCATTAAGAAATGAATGAGGTTTCTTTATAGCATTAGATAATCCTTGATATTCGGGTATACTGAGTGTAATTTTTGGGCTACCATCTGGAATATCACTTTCTTTATCAGACAATTCTCCTCCGCCTCCAAATTTTTTAAACTCTTGGATACATTTCAACTCAAACCGTATATCAAAATACCCTAATTCCGTTCGTAATATCTCGTTCCCAGAGACATTTACATCTGTTAAAATACTATTTAATTCTTGAATAAAGCCTCTAAGCTTATTGGAATATTCTCTTTGGTTAATTTCGACGTTAACAATTATAAACCCTTTTTCATCTTCCTTATTTCTTCCTTTTTTCAGATCATTCCATATTTCATTGAAATCACTACTCTCATTTGCTTCATGAATAAGTTTAAATACATTTCGTGTTTTAATATAAGGAAAGACATCCTTTTCAAAAAGCGAAAACAAATCTATCTCTTCTCGGTGACGAAAGTCTATTAATCGGAACATAAATCGATAATTAATGAAATCGGAACCACGAGAAGTTGCTTCCGCAGCTTCTTTATTATCATCTCGAATAGTAAAATTATTCAAACCTATTTGATAATTCTTGCCGTTTTCAAGTTCCAACCTCACAAAAGAATCATTTGGGTTAGACGTATGTAGGTTTAATAAACTATTATCATTGGATTTAATAAAATACTTATTTAAGTCAATATCATCTTTATAAACAGCTTCAAGCAGTGTATAAAGTGCCCAATATATAGAGCTTTTTCCACTGCCATTTTCTCCATAAATCAGCAAATGCTTACCATCGACATTGATAGATGCATTATCAGCAAAGAACTTAAAATAATTAATATGTAGGGTTTGGATGGGCTTCATGGTTTTAAACGGTTCGGCTTAGAATTTGTCCTACAGTTTCAGGTAATTTGATATTTACCATAGCAATACACTTACGTACAGAGCTACCTGGTGTTTGTAGTTTTTTATATACTTGTTCAATTATCTGTTGCTGTTCTGTTTGGCTTAAGCTTTCGATAGGAATTATTTCTAAAATACTATTCATCGCTACATTTCTTTCTTTCATTTCCTCTCCAAAATACAATTCACATACCAAGTGATTTATTATATCTTCAAAGAAACTAGCTACTTGGTTATTATCTGCGTAGAGATTGACTCTTGGGGACTCTGAATGATATAGATATAGCAAATAATCTGCGATAATAGCAATATTCTTCTCTTCCCTTTGAGAAGGGAATTTGATAGGTATTTCATTCATTACGAAAGATTTTACTTCACGCGCATTACCTTGTAGTTCGGGAAAATTCTCTTCGAAAGCAAATCTGAACAATTTGGAATTTAATACTCCCAATAGGTATTTTAGTTTTTCACCAGTCATTATAAAACATTTATCATTCAAATAAAACCCTTTATCATCATAGGAAAAGGATATATCTTTGACTATATTAGGATAAATAATTTTTGGTTTTTCAAATTCATACCAATAGGCAATATTATCTTGAGTTTCAAACCATTTATTTCCGGTTTTTTTACGACTACCTAATTCTCCAATTTGTTCTAACCTTTGTTTTCCAAAATCCAACAAATGCTCTTTTACAGCTGGAAATTTTTCAATATCAAGTTTAAGTGTTGGAAAAGTTCCTATAAGCCATTGTTCTTTAAATTCAAAGCTATATCTCTCAACATCTCTACCTCTTAATAGTGGCTTAATGATATTTTTACTTGTTTCGTCCCTTTCTAAAATAGCATTTTTTTTAGCCTTACTTCCTATTACAAATGCATCATTAAAACCTGTTAGCACACCTCTATTAATCACAATTTCCCATTCTTTTATTCTTTTACCTTGTGCTTCTATATGTTGCTTGAGGTCATAGTGCACGCGGTCAAGTATTACCCAAGCGTTATCAGGTTGCGAAGTAAGTTGGATGTGATTCTTTAGAAAATAAGGGTGAAGTTGCTTTACAGCGTATTGCATTTTCCGAGTCAGGCGTAAAGCTTGCAATTGATTATTATTTTTGGCCTTTCGATAAGCCATAATAGTCGTCCGAACCGTAGCTGATTCAAAAATCTGACAATCGGATAGATCAATCAGTTTGATTGGGTTAGTTTGTTCACGGAAAAACTTACGGAGTGACATGCCGTAACTGGAACGTAACCATGAGCTACCAGTAATGTACACTAATACTCCTCCGGGTCGAAGCAATTGATGCCCTCTTTCATAAAATAGTGAATAAATATCACCGGTAGCTTCAAAGGTTTTATACTTACCCGCTAACGGTTTAAGTTGAGTTTGTTTGCTTACAGAAAAATAGGGTGGATTACCAATGACTATATCAAATCCGCCTTGCTCAAAGACTTCTTTAAAATACAGTCGCCACAAAAAATACGGCTTTTCATTAGGTTTCTTTTGTAATTCAAGAAGGCGTTGCTCTCGTTGGTCAAAACTCTCAAAAAGTTCAAGCAGAAGTTTATAATTCTTGTATTCTTTCGATTTTTCGTTGAGCTTTCCCCAAATTCCTTGGTCTTTCCATAGTTTTTCCTGCTTTTGTATTTTTACTTTCAGGTCCAATTTTTCACGCTCAAAACTGGTGTGTATCTTTTTGTTGATTTTTTCATCAATTTTTCTACGTATTGCAGCCTTTGTCAAACTATTCTTTTTTGGGTCGAAATAATCGTGGATTAATTTTGTAAGGTCACCTCGCGCGGCTTTATCAAAAACCAACAGGGTTTGTTTGGCTCCGCCAAATAATTCTAACTGATTTTTCTCTTCCAGTACCACTTCGTCGTCATCATCGGTACCGATTTTACTAAGGTCTACTCCTTCAAAGGTATCAAACAGACTATCCCCTTGCATGATTTTATAATCAAGATTAGGCAAAGGGCGTGGAGTATCTTCGTCCACAACCAAGGCCAGCCAAAAACGCAAACGGGCAATATCTACGGCCCCTTTATCCAAATCTATACCATAGATCGAATTCTCAATGATGCGCAGTTTTATTTCTGCGGCATCAAATGTATTTACATTGATATATGGAAAAATAAATCTTTTTGCTTGAAAAATCTCCTGCAAAACCCCGATTGGAAACGCCCCCGAACCGATGGCCGGGTCGCATATTCGTATTTTATCCAAAGCAACATTTAGCTTTTGGGCGTTTTCTCTACCTTTTAAGTAAAGAGACAATTCTTTATCTCTAACGAATCGCTCAATGTCAGCCTCTTCCGGAAACTGAGGTTTAAGGTATTGAAGCAATGCTTCCTGGCACATGTACTGCACAATTTCTTTTGGCGTATAAAACGTTCCTTTTTCACGGTTTTCTTCAAGCAGGTTTTCAAAAATATGCCCCAACATTTCGGGGTCAATCCCCACTTCGGCTTCGTCGGGGTTGTTTTCGTCAATTGTAAAGTTGTATTGGTCAAAAAAATCAAACAGGTCCTGAAAGTAGCTCTCCGGAAAATCAAAATAGTCTGTTTGGGGAGCGTCATTGTCAAACAACCCTCCGTTCAGATAAGGGACTTTAGTACCCGTCAGTTTAAAAATGTCGTTCTCTCTTATCTGGTTGAGCGTCCTGAAAAACAGTTCAACTAAACCTAAAGAATAAAATCGGGTCTTATCGGTGGAATTCAAAAAGAAGTTCTTAATAAAATCGGGGTCTCCGTCTTTCCAGTCTAGGCTTTCGGCAGGCACCCCTAACCAACCTTTTTTTTGCAAAAAATACAGGAATACAATTCGTCCTAAGAGTTTCTTGGAGAAATCGCGAATGGGCTTTTCCTCTTTAGATTCGCTTTCCTGTTCTTTATCAATCAGTACCTCCCGATACTTAGGGTTCTCCCTGATAAAATGCCAAAGAATTTCATAACGTTTTTTATATCCCTCAAAAAATTCTTTAGTCAGTTTCTCAACATTGAAGGCATCGTATAAGTCTTGCAGAGTAAACGGCTTATTTTGGAGCGTCATAAAGCGTCCGGCCGCCGTACGGCATGATTCACCTTCGCCCAACAAATAGGTATAGCGCTTTCGGTCGGTTGTTTTCCGTTCGATTTCTTCTGTATTTGGGTTAAGAATTCGTATGTCCGATACAAACGAAAAACGCCATTTAGCCAGCTGATGCTGAGGCACAAATACAATCAGTGCTGCATCAATTTGGTCGCTTATGATCTTTCGCAGCAACTCACGCAGGCCAACACGATTACGTTCGAGTTTTACATTTGGCAAAAGTTGTACCTCAAAAATTCCCACCGTGCGATCGTCAGCAGTATCAAAACTCCCAATTTCATAGGCAGTTACGACTAACTCATTGGTAGGCAGCACAATAGGTTGAGAGACTTGCAGGATACGTTTTACACCAAAAACGTCCGTTAATACCTGTCTCCACGCAGACTGATTATAAGCACTTGAAAGTACTCTTTGAAGTATCTTTTTATCCATTACTCAATAATGTTAGGCTTAGGATATTAGGTGAACGCATGCAACACATCGTTGCACACTTATTCACTAACCGATTAGAATTATATTTTTACCCGATAAACGTTTGTGAAATTACAATATCAGGTTCGATAACAACAGGTAATACATTTGATTCGGGATTTTTCCACTCTTCCTCCTCCGTAACCACTACGTTGTACTTCTTTGCCATCATTAACAATAGGTTATCTGCTTGCGCCAAAGTTATTTCCCGTTTCGTGAGTTTACGGTTAAGTTGGCGTACTTCATTAGGCAATGGCGTATGCACGCCCTTCTCAATCAAACGTATGAGATTGTCACAAGCTTCTTTCACCTCCTTATTTTTGGTGAACGTGATTTTATGCTCTCTCAAAAACTTTCGGGCTTGGGCCGAAATAGCATCTGTTTTATCCGAGCTACTGACTGTTTCAACATTTGCCCCAAAGAAGTCCCGCTCAAAGGCATCAAGAGATGTCCGTACCTGCACATAATGACTGTCCGGTAATGGCTTATCCGGTTCTGTCGTCGTAGCCTCAAAATGCTGCGCTGCCTCTAAAAAAGTAAGTGATTTAACTCTGTTTTGGGGATCAATCCGGTAAAATTCCAATTTGTAGGGTGATTTCAAAAATACCACACTGCTTCCTTTCATTTCCTCTTTGAAAGGTGCCTCCGGCGGAACAGTACGTCCGGCTCGGGCCTTGAGAGGCATTTTTTCAATACGCTTAAATTCTCTTGGGTTGGTGTCTTTAAAATCCCGAACTGCTTTGAGGTATTTAAGTCGTAAATCTTCGTCATCCGGAAGATCTTCCTGAAAAAGCTTAAATTGTTCAACAAGTTCTTCATGGGTAAAAATCTGAGCGTCTTCTCCAAATGCCGAGTGAAAGCCTTGCAGTTTTACGAGGGCCTTATTATATAAATTGATTTCCTCATCGCCATGCTGTGATGGATAAAAATTGTAATTGAAAATTGTCCCGGCCACACTTCCGATGCGATTTACCCGTCCAATGCGCTGCATTAACCTTGTGGCATTCCAGGGCGTATCATAATTTACAATCACGTTAGCCCTATGCAGGTTTACCCCTTCAGCCAGTACATCGGTGGTAATGATAAAATTATATTCATTTTTTTGTTTTAGAAGGTCTAGGTTAGCGTCAAAATTATCGAGAATTGTCTCAAATTGCTTACTTCGATTTTCTGACGAAATGCATAAAATCGGAACCTGTAATTCTTCCTCAAGACATTTGCAAAGATATAGGGCAGTGTCAGTACTTTCAGTAAAAACAACCAATTTACCCGTTGGATTAAGGTCTCGGCGGAACAGTTCATTTTTAAGATTATCAATAAATGTAATCAGTTTTGGATCTTCGGTAACGTTATTCCAATAAGTCACTAACTCAGAAAGTAGCTTAAAATCACTTTTAAGGCCGGCCAATAATTCAATTCGGGTAGGATCTTCTTTACTTACTTCCCGTTCTGCAAAATCCTGAGGCTCAAAAATATTGTTTCGAGGATTTTTGAGGCTTAGGGCTTCAATAAGTTGTTCAATATGTTCAACACTTTCTCCTTTTTCCTGCAATTCATTCACACGCAGATCAGGTGCAATCAGAATCTTTTCATTCTCAAACATTTCAATCATTCGCTCTGTAGCAGTCGTCAAGTTTTTCAGCGAAATTTTAAACGCAAAAAAACTGCTTTCCAAGCGTTTCACCATGAGCGTTTTCATAATCCCTGCCAACGACCGAGAGACCAATTCTGCTTGAGTGTACCCAAATTTATCTTGGTTTTCATTACTCAAAAACCGTATGGCTTGGTATCGAAAGTAATGTACATCTTCGGTTAAATAAATGATCGTCCGGGCAAACAACTTACTCAATTTGGCATCCAGTTGATAAATCTTGGCACGGGGAGGAGCGATTTCAGGAAAGACAATACCCTGTTCAGTTAAATCCTGCTGGTATTTAGGGTAACGTTCGAGATTCTTACGTGTTCTGCGTACTGTAACGGGTTGAAGTACACGTTCGCGAATAATGGCATATAGCGATCTGATTCGGTCTAAATTTGGTTTGGGCTGCATCAAAATTTCCTGATACTCGCGAATTTTGGGGCCGAAAAAAGCCTGGAGGTTAGTTTCAGGCAAAGTACTTGCCCGGGCATCTTGAAATAATTGCAGCAGATAGTATAAATCCTGTGGCCGGTTATTAAGGGGAGTAGCCGAAATCAAAACTACCTTTTTACGGTCGCCCGGTACCAAGCCTTCACCGGTGCGCGGAGCTTTACAAATACGCTGTAAAGACGAAAACATTTGTGAAGTATGATTTCGATAGCGATGCGCCTCATCCACCAAGATAAGGTCATATTCCTCCTTAGCCCAGTAATCTCCGTCACCATTCAGGATTTTTTCCAGTCGGCCATTACTGATAAACTTGGTATGACGGTCAATCCTAAAATTACGAAACGTCGTTTTCCAATTTTTCTCAACTGCCGGTGGGTAAATCACTAATATCTTTGTTTGATGAGAGCCATTTGCATTTAGAAAACGCTTAGCTACCATCGCTGCAACAACCGTTTTCCCTAATCCCACGACATCCGCTAAAAAAAAACCGTTATGCTGCATCAGCATTTGAAAACCTTCATTAACAGCTTCAATTTGATAACTGAGTTTTTTAAAATTTTGTGGTAAATCACCTACCGTATCGGGGTCGTAATCAATATTTTTCCCAAAATACTCAATTAAAAACTTCATATACAGCTCAAACGGGGTAAACGTTTGCCCAATGTGGGTTTTCTGTTTGAATGCCTGAATATCAGCGGGCAAAATCGACGTTGATTTTTTCCAAAGCTCTTCAAATTCTTCCTTCGTGAATTGAACGTCGTCATAGTCTTTAAGGGCAATATTAAGTTCGTAATTGGGTGATTTCTTTACACCAAGACCGGCATTTGTCAGGTTGGAAGATCCCATAATCACCCACCCGTCGGAATGTTCAGAATGATTTTCAGGAAGAAACAGATAAAATTTAGCATGAATAGTTTGAGCATTAGAAGCCCTCACTTCAATCCGCCCGTCAATTAAGTCACTAACAAACTGCAATATCCCATCTTCAACGTCCTTGGAATATTTAGCTTCTTTGATGTCTTGGATGAACCATTGCAGAAACTCATTTTTAGTCTTGCTCTCATCTCCAAAATATAACATGCCTTTGCGCTGCGCTTCGGCAAAAAGCGTATCCACATTTATACCCACTAAAATTTTAACACTGGGAATATTTTTAAGGTAAGGCTGCAATGCAAAATAGCCCGACGATCGGAAATAGCCAACTACCGCTTGGAAAGCATAGAGATTAGGCATGTGGTTAATGATACCAACAAACTTATCAAAAAGGTTACGGTCGCTGCTATTCGTAAAAAACTTAGTGGACATACAGTATCTTTATGGAGAAAGGCAAATATAGATATAAAGGAGATAGGTGAATATGCAATTTATCAGATGACAGACATAGAGAAGTGAGATTTAAAAAAGTCTTCGTTAATTAGACATATATTCATCGGATTGGAGATAAATAGGTTTTTACTGTGGTTTGCGTAAGCCTCCCTCAAAATAGGTAAATGGGTTAGATTTAGCTAATGACGGGCATAGAAATTAAGCGCTGACGATTAATCGAAATGGTACTTTGTAAGCCTGCATCAGATACATCTCGGTCGTTCCCAAAAGCAGAAGCTGACTATCTGTAATCTTTGCTTTTGATAAACCTGGTTGGACAGCAGCCACAGAAAAAAGGAATGCTTTGTTTCGTTGTTGATTCTGTAAATGAAATAGAGTATTAATATCCCCACGTTCGAAGCGTGAGACCGTCGACATTTGTTTGCGTTTTACTTCGCGGTCACGCATGTGTTTTATTATTTCTGTTTTTGGATTCTGCCATATTCCACTGCGCTGTGATTGACCACAAACCGTATATAAGTCATCAATACGACTGCCTACATACACATCTTTAGAAAACTTTAAATGAAAAAGGTCAACGGAAAAATAATCCTTATGCTCTTTTATGGCTATAATATCTGCTGCCTCACCCGAATCGTCATCGTCAAAGACAATACTGTATTCTTCGTCTTTTAACAATTCAAGAATAACTCGCCGTTGGATAGAATCAGGTCGCTTCTCAAGCTTCTGAGACTCCTTTTTTATGTTAGTTCCCGTCCAGTCCCAAGAAATAATTTTGTTCAAATCAAACTGAGGCAAGGTCATAATGTCGGGGGGACAATACCGTACTGTATTTAATATATATGAAAGGTCTGCATAACGAATTAACACAGGGGATGTTCTAAAATGCTGTCTAAGTGAGATGAAGTTGTGACCTCGTCTAATTTCTATTTCCTCTCCTTCTATAAGTTCATAAATTGCCTCATTATTTTTAATTGTCATAGAATAAACTGACCGATAATTCTCAATAGTTATTACAAAGCTGATTTCATTTTTAGTAACTTGAATCAGATGAATCCCAACAAAACACCAATCATAGGATACTTTACCAATTCTAAATAAGTTTTTATGACCAGATAAGGACTTATAAAAGTCTTCCGGCCAATCTACATAAAAAGGGAGTATATCTTCAGGAAGAGCTGTTAGTACTTCTGGCATCCAAACATTTTTAATAATTTTCGCAGTATCAATACTATTATCTATAACTTTACTTTGCACCCACTTGCACCAATCTTTAAATTCTGTCAGGTCATATTGAAAACGAGACCAAATACGCCCTTTATAAGAAGCCCCAATACTAAAAGATTTCCCATCTTTGGTACCAGTTCCAAATAAGTTTGCTTTACTTTTATTAGTGGTTAAAACTTCAGTCAGACCTTCTCTGACATTAGGGCCGACGTGCATGGTATAGCGAATTTGCGTACCCATAGCTTCGCTTAGACCGACATTGAATAAACGAAGCTCAAAGATTCCGTCGAAACAACGAAACACCTGATCGTTGTTAATAATTAAATACTCCTCTGCCCCAATAGCCTTAGCTACATTCTCATGATATGAATCGGTATTAGAGCTGTGCAGAAATATCAGCCTATACTCTTTATCATAGTAAACAGCAAAAAGATCGTGGATTACATCTTGAATTGAATTTGACTCTGTCCATTCGGGAGGAGCCGTATGCTTAGCGCAAATCAGTAACATATCATCATCAGAGTTAACGCAATATGTAACTTCCACATTATCTCTAAATCCCTTTACACAATTTTCGGGATTCCAAGTCTTACTAACAGGTAATTGGTAGATTACTACACTAGTTTTTGGAAAAAGCTGGTCAAGAGTAAAACTAAACGGTATGCTGGTAAAACCGTCATGGCATTCCTTCGCTTCTATCTCTTTCTTTATCTTTGACTGGCTTTGGAATCGAATGATACTGTTCCAGTCTGAATCCGGTTTGTAAAGTGCTTTCATGCTACTGCTAACTGATTGTGAAGCTTCATTAATAATTACAGATGCATCGCCAAGGTCAGTTCGATTGCGAATGAAACGCCCGATAAATTGAAGGAATACGGGCCAACTTTGATGGCCATCATGTATGGCCGCAATTTTTAATTCCGGTAAATCGAAACCCTCACCTAACATGTTAACGCATATGGCAATGCGTGATTCTTTACCCGTTAATGCTCTTAGTTTTTCCGCTTTCTCTGCGGCAGGTAACTTACTATGAATAACAATCGGTTTATATTTTTCAAAAGCTTCGTAGGCGGTCAATACTTCTTTTGCTCTGGGTATACTATTGACTCGAGCCATTATAATATGATTCAACCCATTTTCCAAGTCTTTATTGAGTACCTCAACCGCTTTGGCAGCAATGTCAAGGTCTGCTAATAGAGGATTGAATTGTCGAATAGGGTATAGGTCGATGTGTCGGAAGTAGCCTTCTTTCTGAGCTAGGGCAAGTGGGTATGTATAAATAAGTTTGCCTTCCAATCGTTTCCCATCTTCACGAAAAGGTGTTGCCGTAAAAAGCATAATACGACTATTAACACATCGATCAAGAAAATTGCGCCAGGTCGGAGCCGTACTATGATGAGCCTCATCTACAAACACGTAAGATGCTGATTCTGCCATATGTTGTCTAACTACAACGGAACATGCATTTAAAGAATCCAATGTTGTGACGACTACATGGCAGCGCTGCCAAAGTAAGTCGGCCTCCTGAATAGTGCTTATTTTGTGAAAAATACGACCTACAACTGGGTGAAGAACAGAATTATCAATAATTCCACATTTTTTCAATTCACCTAACGAAATAAACTTATTTCCTATCTGTTTTCTTAGATTGTCAGAAGGAACAATTACAAGCAACCGGTCAATCTGTTGCTTAATAAGTAATGATAGCATGGTTTCTGTCTTACCTGTTCCGGTTGGCATAACTGTGACGGCAGTGCTTTTGGAAGTTGTCCAATGAGACAGAGCTGAATAAATGGCACCAAGCTGTGGTGTTCTGAGTCCTTTTTGTAATAAAGAACCATTTGGAGCTTGTATTTCTTCTGTAAAAGAAAATTTATTTTTCCAAGAAGCTATGGTAGCAGCTTTATTAGCTTTCCACCAGTTACTGTCTTCAGGAAATTTTCCTTCTTTTAAGATATTCTGAAATCTCAATTGTGAAATTGTATTTCTGTCAATAGTGCGAAATTCATGTAAAATTTCTTCAGAACTTATTGAATTCAAGTCAGATTTATTCACAGTTATCAGAGTAATTGAAGTAAATAATGTATGCTTGTTGAGAGTGGCGGATTGTCTAGCAGTATTCGGTTAAAAGACAAGATTTGCGTTATATCAAAGAAGGATATAAACTCTAACTTTAATAATTTCCCAAAAAATTTCTGTAATTTATACAAAAAAATATGCCAAATATTACAAAATAATAAACTTGATTAATAAAATCTTTGAAAAAGTTATCAAACGGCTAAATTAAGGTTATCCAATAGCAAAACTTTAAGCAAGCTTTGTTAAGAATAAAAATTCAAACCATTAATTCAAAACTTGATTTTAGAGACATTTAAACAGTGCCATATTAAGAATGATTATCTTGTTTTTTATGCTAAATAAGCCTCGCAAACATTTGCGAAGCTTATTAGTGGAAATTTATAAATATTCTACCGTTCTACTCCTCCACCAATACACCACCCCTGCCAAACCAATTAACATTATAATTAAGAGTACCCATGAAAACCAATGAGAGTCTGATTTTTCTCGATGCACAGAGCCATCCAATGATGGTGACGGGTCTGAAAAAGTAGGAATGGAATGGAAAGGAATGATTGCGTCCTCTCCGCTGAACGGATAATAGGTTTGCTGTATCATGGCTTTTGATGGTTAAAACTGTGAATTAATACGATAAACATGTCTGAAATTTGCGAAATCAGAATGGGCTGCTGCTGACCTTGTGGATTAAGGTACGTTAAGACTTTTCCCTTACATTGGTCAAAGTAGTGCTTCAGGATCGTATTCCCTTCGTAGAACTGTAACTGTTTTTGCAGTTCCTCTGCCGTTTTTCGAGCATTATTAAGCTTGCTTTCCCATTCATTGAACGTATAATGACTTTTTTGGACCAGGGCAGAGGGCGCTTTTTGATGACGTAATGAAACCACCGTTTCTACGTACTCACTCAGGGTCATTCCGTTTTGATAGGCTTCGTGGGCCAATTGGATTTTTGTACCTCCATCACACTTAAATCCTAAAGTAACTTTGTTACGAGCATTTTCCAGCCCTTCCAGCTGTAATGCCCTGCCGTTGTTTTGATAATCGTTCATAGTTATTATATTATATGGTTTAATTGAACGGCTCAAAAATAATTAACCCTGATTAGCCACTTTGGGGTTAATCAGGGTTAATGCAGGTTAATCGGCGTTAATGTGTATTAATCACGGTTCACCCAAATGCTCGATAATAGCTGCTACCTGTTTAGGGGTAAGTACTCTGTCAGTAGGATTTAATGATAAACCGGGAATTTTCTCCAGCCATTTTTTCATCGTTTCAATACTTACTCCGTATCGGTTGGCTAACTCCGAACGAGTCGCCGATTTAGACGTTTTTGTTTTCATGCCGGTATGATTTTGGACGTTGGAAATGGAAAGGGCCTATATAGGGCTTTTCCATTTCCAACGTTATTTTTAAAAAGGAACTGACAGGTGAAAATAGACTTCTTTCCCTTTTTTAAGGCGTGTTAAAAAAGGATGTAAACCCTCCGTTAATCCTTTGAGGCGGGTGTCAATGGTTTTGGAGGTGCAACCGAAATAATCAGCGAGCTGATTGACCAGTTCTGCTTTGGAGACTTCGCCCATCAGATTTTCCGTTAACCAATCCCTGAGTTCTCCCAGCTCCGCTTTTTCGGCTTTCAGGTTTTTCTGTTCAGTTATAAAGTCACCCTCTGCTACTACCAGTCCTTTAGCTTCTTCCGAATAGTGCAGAAAATGAGGTTCGGGCTTTTTAATACTGCGGGTGTGCAGAAACTTCACGACAATTAAATCGGTGGAATTTCCATTGCTGCCTTTATCAAAACCAATTGAAATAACGGTTGATGCTTTATTAATGAGTTCAGTACCCAAATGCCCGCGTGCCTTTGATTCTCCGAAACTGTTAGGGTTTTCGTGAATGACACAGATGAATGATACGTTGTAGAGGTTAATCATCTGATTAAGCATATCAATGAGTTTCATGGATTCTTTCGGATCATTGAAACTGCCGATGCAATCGGTAATGACATCTATGACAACAATGATATGTTCATTCGGATGATTTTGGCGCATCTCTTCCAAGTATTGACTGATTGCTTCAAATCGTTCCGCCCGGTCTATATCAATGAGGCTGGCGACATCAAAATTGGATGGTAGGGCTGTTTTATCAAAACCCGCTTTTTCTTTGATGCGTTGAACGGCATAAGGAAACTGATCTTTTTGATTTCGTTCGGAATCAATATAGGCCAAATGAAAGCGCATAAGCGGGGTGATGGTGAAGCCAAGGAATTTAAGTTGAGGATTCATACAAAGAAAAGCCGCTCCGATATTTTCCGTCAGGCGTGATTTGTGGGAACCCTTTTGCCCCTGGATGACAGTGATGGTATTAGGATAGATAATTCCTGATTCACCCAAAGACAGTAAGGGACGGGCAAACTGAATATCCTGACATGCCCGAACTTCAATCATCTTTTGAACTTCCCGGAGGCGTGGGAGATAAGATGGTTTAGCTGTTTTTACAGGTGTAGTCTCAGGGCCCTGCCCTTCGTTATATTGGTTGAAAGTTTTAAATTTATCCAATAGCGATGTCATGACGGATAAACGCCTCCTGTCGCCATTAAATCCATGAGTTCTTTGCGGTAATAATCTCGTTGCACAGTAAGTCGAATAAGTTGATCAGCTACTGAACCGGTAAATTCCAGATAAGTATTTCTCAGTTTTTCCAACGTAGCTACTAAACCCACAAATGCGGAAAGTTCGCTTTCCAAGAATTTAATGGTTCGGTAGTTACTTTCGGACTGTTCTTCGAAAGGCAAATTTCGAAGCGCAAATAAACGACGTTGTTTCTTTTCAAGTAGAATTACGACTGCGGTCAATTCTTTATCAAGAACTGCTTCCCAAAACAGCATCATGCTGCTTTGGGAAGGGGTGAGAGATGGGCTCATTTTCTGCTCCCTTTCATTGGATACATTGTTGCTTCTGCCTCTATTTCCTGACGGGTTTTCTTCTTTTTAGAAATTATCCATTCATCCAGTTGATGAGCAAGAAAAACCAGCCTTTTACCCGGTTTTTGGTGAGGAATCTCACGGGTGGAGGTTAATTGATAAAGCGTATTTTTGGGTATACCCAAATACTTGGCAGCTTCATCAATACTGAGAGGTTTGGAAGTGGAAACTGAAGGACGGGCTTGCTCAGCAAGCGCTTCACGGACATTGACTCTAATAATCTCGGCCAATTCGAGTGGTGAAATAACGATGATTTGCATTTGTTTTCAGGAGCCTTTTTTTGTTGATTTGGTGAGCTCGGTTACAAATGAACAGCAGTTATTTATGGTTGTTTATTTATTGGTGGGGGACTGTAAATATTATTAGCCTCCCAAATCTTTTTCTAAGTACTTGATAATTAGGTCTTTAATATTTTCAACTATTTTCCTTGCCTCTTTTAAATTTTTTGGTTTGATACCTTCATACAATAATGAATCTTCTATTTGTTTAGCCGAGAACCCTGTTAATCCCTGTATTGATTTTGACATATTATCTTTACTGGTTGCGTCATCGGTTAATATAAACCTTAGTTGTGCTAAATAACTGAATAACTTTCCGGCATCCTCTTTTTCACTTATGGTTTTTTTATCACCTTTACCTCTTTCTTTTGGCTTAACTATTTCAATTTTCTCTAACGGGGGCCGACCGGCCTTCTTAAATCGTACGGCTTGACTTACGGATAACTCGGTGTTTATATCCTGAGTGGTACTTATAAAATCGTTTGACAATTTTATAATATGCTCGCTGTTGATAATTTTCTCATACTTCATTATAAGCAAACTCACAAATTCTTTAAAATTATAAGCATTGCCGTCAAACGTATTTCTCAGCTGCCAGTCTAAAAACAGTTTAATATCATATAAATCGGTCAGAGCTAATTTCCAGGCAAAAAAGAATTCAAAGTCTTTTCTTTCCTCTGTAAAAGAGATTCTGCAAGGTGTATCAAACGTATAAATATCATAACTCCATCTATGCCATTGATAGGGATCATTATTGTCTTTAATGTTAACCTCATATAATGATTCAATTAGTTTTTCCAATATAGATTGCCTGCGTTCAGCAGTAAGATTGTCAAAATGTTCTTCGCTGTTTAGTTTTTCCCGGTCACGTTTTTCCATCGCTAAGCTTTCTTCGTCACTCATTCCAAATATTTGGGAAAATGGATTGGGGGAGACTACACGTTTGGGAACGACAATTTGAATTTTTTCATCATCGGTAAGTGATTCAAAAGATATTTCACCGGTGAAACGACTGTCCTGAAGGAAAAAAGCAGGGTAAAAAACAGTATCATACTTTGCATCCCGCCAATCAACACCTTGTTCCTCTCGAAAGCGATCTCGGAAACGGCGCCATCTGATAGGATGAAATTTTACCGCTACCGCACGTTTGGAGAATAAAAATGATTCTAATCGTTGCCTGAATTCGATGACTGAATCACGATTTAATTTCGCTTCCTGATCTCTTACCTCAAAATAAATATCATTCGTCACAAGTTCATTTTTATCATACCTTTCATAAAGAACCGGTTCTTGAGCAGCTTCATTATTTAAGCCATCATTCTGTTTCTCAGGGGAGTTATTCATCGTTTTAAAAGCTTGTTTTGAGTCATTTACAGTCGGAGATTTTAAGCCAATCTAAAAAATCTTTCTTGAATCAGTTGTTTAAAGGCTTCTTTAAAGTCAGGACTGAGAAAACTGATGTCTATATACTCCATCCATTTATCTTTTGCTTTTTCCATTTTTCTGAAAATGTTTTCCTGCTGTTTAGTCTCCAGTTTTAAGGTTGTGAAAGCCGTTATGAAGTCGCTTCGCTTTATTTTTCTCTTTTTTCCGTTGAGAGTCAGCGCCAGATCTTCGTTATCTTCCGGATTGACCAGGGCCGTAGTTACCATGTCGTAGGCGGGTGAAAGGATTGGCCCAATGCCCGGCTCAGTAATCAACGAAAAATTTTTCAGGTGCATATCCGCATTGCCTGTAAGAAAAGAGAACACTACCTGTTCAAAAAAATTGACGGCATCCAAGCCCGGATTGGTTGAATATTTCAGAATGGTTTTAGCTATTTGTTCATACGAACCGTGGTATTTGTCTTCCGTCAGTCGTTCCGTCAGTTGACACATGTCTTCCATGGGAAGTTTGTTTTTCTTTACCCGGTCTATTCGTTTGGTAATATAGGCCAAACTGCCTGATTGCAGCCGAATCAGGCTATGGGGAACAGTCCTGATTCCGGCGATTTCAGCCAAGTGCATGGTCAAATCTTCCACTTCAGGTAATTGCGGATAATGCGGTGTCGGGGGTTTCAGAATGTATTCTCCCCAAAGCCCTACAATCGTAAATCGTTGCGATTCATTTTTCTTTTCTCCTGAAACAATCTCCAAAGAGAGTTTTGGCTGTACTCCCGTGACGGTCATTTGGCTTCGGATGACCTGAGTAGCCAGTTCTTCCATTTGATTTTCGGTATAAGGCAACTCGGGAGGCGTAGATCGTCCAAAGATTTTTTTACTACATGCCGCATGAAAATCGGTTTCATTGGCACTCAAAAGCTGATAACAGTACAAACATCTTTTCATAAATTCTCCTCCTCTTCAACAGGATAGATACTTACAGCTCCAATACAGTCTTTACAACAGGCCAGTAATAATCCCATGCGGTCACGGGGATTTAGTTTCCAGTTTCTTTGGGCAATGTCCAGCAGCCATCCTTCGGGAATCAGGCCATCAAAGAAAGGGAAAAGCACTTTATCAGTAAAAGGTGTCTGTTGTAAGGGCAGCGTAAGGCTGATCGGTTCGGGCTTCTCCCCTTGCAAATAAGCCGTATCGTATTCAAAATGATACCCGTTTTCATTCTGGATCAGCCACCCTGCGGTCAAAGTGTGCATCTTGACTTCAGCTTTTCTCATCGGTCAGTAGTTTACGGTTAACGGGTACCGCCCCTGTCTCATACCCAAATAATTGTAACACTTGGTTCACCTTATCCATTCGCAAGGTTTGCTTACCCTGTTCGAGTTCACGCACAAAGCGAAGACCCACCCCGGCTTTCTCTGCTAATTCAGGTTGGGTAAGCTTGGCAGTATTACGCTTTTCTTTTACGAATTCACTTAGTGACATTTTTATACCCTTTTGGGTGTAAATATAAAACAAAATCCTTTATTTATACCCAAAAGGGTATAAAATGTAAATATTTTCCGCCAATGCTCAGTTATACTTCAGTTGAGGATGATTTATTTGTTACCTGCCACTTTTCGAGGGAAGGATAAATTTAAAATTGTCTTAATTTTAGGGATACTTACAACTGCAATTCGATCCCAAGGAGAACTACGAGATTACTATCAGCGAAAAGTAGCTGAACTGGGCGCCCGGAGGCGGTAAAAATAAGATGGCGGTTCTTAACGCTGTTCGCAATAAGTTGATACAGCGAGCCTACGCGGTAGTAAGCAAAAACCAAAAATATGACAAAACTTATACTTATTCGCTTGCTTAGAGCGTGTTGGGAAATATTATCTAATAAAAAATGATTTTGCGTTGCAGTAAAATCTGGATATTGGCTAAGTATAACCAAGAGACCGAAGAAGTTACTGTATATTCATAATCTTTGACCAATCGACGAAAGAAGTTTGTCCAGGCAATTGTTCCGGTCCGCCGGCGCGGTTTCAACGACCCATCGATGGGCAATAGGAATAAATCCTCGAACGGATTCCGGGCGAGAGGCTTTTTCAAAAACAACTCCATGATGAGCCAGTTCTTTAGCAAATAATCCATTATAAGCCTGATCTCCGCACACTTTTTCCAGACGTTCACTAAGATGGATAATAGTAGATAGTAAAGCAAATGCACCGCGCCCGTCAGCAATATGGGCAGAATGAACTGCGACAGCCCACAGGCGTCCCTGACTGTCAACCAATAATTGTCTTTTACGTCCATTTACCTTTTTATGTGCGTCAAGACCTCTGTTTTCGAAAACCATTGGAGATAACTTAACGCTCTGACTATCAATACAAAGAAGCGATGGATATGCTTTTCTTCCCATAGCTTGTCGGTCTGTTTGATTAAGTGCCAGATTTACTTTTTCCAAAGTGCCGTCTTGTTTCCATTTATCAAAGTAATAATAGACAGCCTGCCAATGCGGATCATCATGGGGAAGATTTCGCCATTGGCAACCTGTACGCAGGATATAAAACAAGGTATCCATTACTTGACGAAGACAAATTTTGCGTTTCAGATCTAAAAATAACGATATTGAATCCCACTGGGAATCGTTCAGTTTGCTAAACTGCTTGGTCATCATTTTGTTGTTTGGTCACTACAAAGATGACGCGATTCCCATTATTCTTCAATTTCCCAACACGCTCTTAAACCATAGAAATCTCTAAGAAGATTTTCAAAGAACTAGATGTGGTATTGCCCCGGAAAATTTAGCCACAGTTCGTAAGTTGGCTTTACAGCTACTCAATCAGGTCAAAGATCAAGAAAGTATGAAGAATAGACGTAAAGTAGCCAGATGGAATGACCAATACCTTTTCAATATCTTTAGCTTGATTTATATGCGTTTAACCTGATAAAAAAGTTAACTTTTCTTTTTTTTTGGATTAAATTTGTATACTTGCATTATACTATAACATTACTATAAAGCTATCCTGTAATTTTGGACATTTTAAGTAAAAAACTAAAACACATTGTTATGGTTGAACTATAGAAAGCAAATTCAATATCTCCATTTTGGGATAAGAAGCTAATTCTCATCACAGAAATTGACCAAATTGGATTTCATATAAATCGGAGCTATTTACGTAACAACGTTACCAAAATCTCCAACTTAATTAATCGACCTTATTAATTTTTTGAATTCTTGGTTTCCATTTCAGGAAGGAAAAGAAATTAGATGACTAGGGACTTTTAATTGCTACACTTTGCATTAAAATATTATTTTGCCAAAACGATTTGTAATATGAAAAATAGGCTACTTTCATTTATAGCACTTTGGGTTCTACTTATAGGATGCAGTACGGTTAGTTGTGAAGACAATATCGATGAAAGTTATTGCCCTGAAATAGATTCTACAAAAAAACCATTGCCTAGTCCATCAATAAAGGAAATAAATATTTTCATTGATGCTTCTGGAAGTATGAGTGGTTTTATGCCTGCAACTGAACCTTCAACAGAGTTTCAGATTTTAATTCCTGACATTATTTCAAAGCTAGAAACGGAATTCCAAGGAAAAGTCAATATTTATCCAATTTATAATTCTAATTCACCACTGAGCCCTCTACCCATTAATGATACCCAAAACAAAATTATTAATGGAACACTCGCTCAGAAAGCAGGGGATACTTATATACCCACAATGTTGGATTCAATTTACAATGGTTATTTCAGAAAAGATGCTGTGAATATTTTTCTTTCTGATTGCATCTATTCTCCAAAGAATATACAAAAGAAGCAAGCTGAACAAGCAACTCGGGAAATCAGAGAAACTATAAGTGGCTACACAAAAGATTATTTTACAAGTGTATTTTGTGTGTTTTCACAGTTTAACACTATTAAAAATAGTCCTTATTATATAATTGTTTTCGGAAAACCTGAAAACAATCATGAGGTTGAGTATTTAATTAAAAATACAATAAATAACAAAAATCAACAGTTTCAGCAGGTCAATTTTGGTTTACAATATAATAGACCTTTCTACTCTGTTTTGCCATATACAGAAATTTCTCCTAATTGTATTGCAAATCCTTGCGCAAATCTGAATAACGCATTTGCGAATGTTTCAGTCCAAGACTGGAAAGAAGATAGTGATACTTTAAGTTTTTGGGTAGCTATTGACTTAACAGATTTTCCTTCCTATGCTACAACATTAGCCTATCTTGATAGTAATTTGGTTCTAACAATGCAAAAAGGTAATGCCACAATCATAGAAAAAACTTTAATTGCACCTAAAGAACTCAGCAGTGATGATAAAGAAATAGCTACTAAAGCAACTCATTTTATTCATATTAGAATTTTAAGTCTTGAAGATTTGGTTACAACTATTCAATTAAAATTAAATTACTCAACGCCAAATTGGATAAACACCTTGAATCAAACAAATTCCGAGAAAAATGGAGAAAAAACTTTTGGACTTGAACGCCTAATGAATGGTTTTGCAGAAGCATATAAACAGGGAAAACCAACTTATTTTTTTAATGATTTAAATATTTCCCTAATCAAACAATAAACCTATGTGGAAATTTCTTTACGATACTTTACTTCAGTGGTTAACAAGCCCTTGGGCAGCATATATGAACAAATATGCCAAACAAGGCAGACTTGTCAGAGATAAATTTTTTAATGATATTTACCAATATTCTGGTATTGTTCTACTCTCGATATGTATCATTTCGTGCTTCCTTTATTATTTCTATTTTAACAAACGCTTTGGCAGGTATTACAGAAAGAGAACATGGGTAAAATGGATGTTCATAACTTCACTGCTTATTGGAATTTTAACTTTCTTTGTTGGCAGCTCATCCGTTGCCTCATTTCTCAGCCCTACAACCATGTTGATTGTTTGGTTAAGTATAATCAATCTCATATTTGGTATAATTCTTTTTCTTTTATTTTCAATCATTTGTCAACTAATAGCAATTTTGGTGAGAAGATTATTTTTCTACGATATTTCTCCAATGGCAAGCAGAACTCCATTTTAATAAAATAAGTAAAAAATATGGCAAGACTTTTTATATTCGGCATTGGAGGAACTGGTTCAAGAGTGATTAAATCACTGACCATGTTACTTGCATCAGGTATGAAGCCTGGCAACTTTGATACAGTTATTCCAATCTTAATTGACCCACATAAAGATTTGAAAGAATTAAATGAGTGTAAAAAACTTATCCGTTTATACTCTAAAATTAATGAAAGCACATATCAGGAAACAGCATTCATGCGCGAAGGATTTTTCAGAACGAAAATGACAACCCTCAAATCTGTTACTACCGATAAAACATTAAAAGATGACATTGAGTTTGATGAAAGACATAATGAGCCATTTGGAGATTTTATTAATAAACCTGGTATCCGTCAGAAAAGTCAATCCACGTTAGACCTTCTTTCATTACTTTATTCTGATAAAAATTTTTCGCAACAACTATCAGTAGGTTTTAAAGGCAATCCACACATGGGTAGTATTGTTCTAAATTCAATAATTGGAGGGCCAGCTTATAATGCTTTTAAATCAACATTCGCAGCTGATGATAGGATCTTTATTATTAGTTCTATTTTCGGAGGAACAGGTGCCGCAGGTTTTCCTTTATTACTTCAAAACTTCAGACAGTCAGATAATATTCATATAAGAGAAAGTTATATTGGAGCACTTTCAGTAATGCCATATTTTAAATTATCCGAGCCAGGGCAGACAAGCGATATTGACTCTAATGATTTTATGACTAAGACAAAATCAGCATTGACATATTATACACGTTCTGATTTCATAAATTTATATGATTCCATGTATTATATAGCTGACCCCTATAAACAAACTGACCCCTATAAAAACGATGAACATAAACAGGAAAATAAAGCACACATAGTTGAGTTACTTGGTGCATTATCTATTTTTCATTTTGCAAAAAACAAAGTCAATAGAGGTAGTGTAAACGAATATTGCCTAAGTGCAAATGAGGAAAAAATAACGTTTGATTCCATTGGTAATTCAACAAAAGAAGATTTAGGGCACAACCTAACAGCCTTACATTTACTTTCAATACTTCATCCCTTTGTAAAAGCAGAAGCAAAAAGTTTAACATTTTGTAAATCAAATGACTTTAATAGCAATTTCTTTAATGATGACTTTTTCACTAATTCAGAAAATGGTTTTGAAAAGTTTCTTTCACAATATTACAATACCTGGATCAATGAAATAAATGATAACCAAAGGGGATTTAGCCCATTTAATTTAAAATCTACTACGAGTTTCAACTCCTTAGTAAACGGGGAAAGTTATCAATCCGAAAAACATATTTTTGATAACATCATTATGCGACCTACTGACATCTTAGATTTAGTGACTCAAGTTTCAATTTTTGCTACAAAAAAGGAATTAAAGCAACTTAATGAACCCTTTAAGTTCTGTCAGTATTTATCAATGTGCTTTCAGGGAACAGCATCTTTTATTGACTCCAAATTAAAAATCAAAGACAATGCCTAACTATAAGCTAAGCGTTTCTCAACGCAATCATGATACAACAGGTTGGCACAGCTCATCTCAATTTCAATATGACGATATAAATAATATCAGAGTTCTGAATGCAAGGAATGATAAATCTTTAAATGCAATTCCATCGCCATTGGCAAGAATTCATTTATTTGAATCTGCTTTCAGTTTGGTCTATCAAGACGAATTGAATGGAACAAATGTTTCAGGTGATGCTTACAAAAAATTAGTATCTGACTGCTTTGATGTCTTTGAATTACTTTTCAATTGGAATAATCATATTCGTGAAGGCAAAGATTTGAAAATAATTACATGGAATGGAGAAACTGAGACTGAAAATCTAAAAAGAGAATTCAAAGAAGAAAAAGCAAGGAAAGAAGCTGAGCTTAGAAAATTACAAAACGAAAACCAGTCATTGAACTTACAACAGATAAAAGGGTTCAAGGAATATTTAGTTGGTGATACTTTAGATTTGTTTTTAAAGACAGGAGCTTTTGCCGAGTACAATGAAATTCACATTATTCTTTTAAACAAGCGTCCTATTGCTGGAACTTCACCACTAACAGGATTTTTTACTACACCAAATGATTTGACAAACATCAATTTGGTTAATCCTATAAGTAAGAGAAATTATTTTTCAAGACATCTGCCATTTTCACAGCGTGATTCAAAAATTAAAAAATACATCTACGATTTTTTTGTTACTCATGGTGTCAATATTTTTCATGATCGCCTTCCAATAAGAAGCTACTTGGAATACCATGCTGTAAATATTGGCAATTCGGTTTTGAAACTTGAACCTCTTAACACAAACGAAAATAAGATTTTTAATCAAATAATAAGGCTTCATTCAAATGCTGAGAGAGGAGTGTTTGACTACTTTGAAAACCATCTTGTGAAATTAAACTATCGCCTAAATGAAGATTGCTTTTATACGGCAACGAACCTTAGACGTGATAGGAAGCATGATTTTTTGTTACCATTAACTACAAATTTTTTTGCAGACTTTGAACTTTCAGATATTAATTCCATGGTAACTATTAATGAAAGAGATGCAAATACTGTCGAAGTAGCTATTCGTAGTGGAAATCAAACGCTTTCGAAATTGTATCAAGCTAACCGAGTGAAAGAGCAAGATGGCTTCTTAATTGACTTGGCAGCAACCCATTCAATGAAATTGGACTTAGGTATTTTCCCCTTTTTGAAAATATCTAATGATGACGAATTTAATGATTTTTACAGGGTAATGTTTGTTAGCCAGGATAACAATTATCAATTCAGAAATGATGATTTTAAATTAAAATTTGGAAAAGATAGAAATCTCATTGATCCACAGGCATCTGTAAATTATAAGATTAGTAAGGAGGATAGAACTGTTTTAGAAAAAAAGAAATCATACGTTGGCTCGACTTACTATTCACTAAATTTCTGCTTTGATTTTATTCAGATTGAACTACCACAAATTAGTCAAAGTGGAGTCAAGTGTATGATTGTTCCTAAGTGGATATTAAAAAGTCTTGGCAACAATCAAGTAGATTTTGCAATTGATTTTGGAACTACAACAACTTTTGTTGCATATACAGACGACCCAAACCATCAAACATTGCCAAAACGTTTTGAGTTAAACGAAAGACAAGTACCGGTAGCTTTATTAAACAAGCCAAGAGAGAAGAAGCCAGAACTTAGATGGATTGATTGTTTTGAGCATAATTCTGTTTTGCCTGATTTCATTGAATTCTTTGAAGTTCAGAAACAAGAGTTTGTTCCATCGTTACTTAATGCTGATAAATACTCATTGCCATTCAGAACAGCAATGTATGAAAAGAACTCAATCCCACCCAACCAAAAAAGGGCACTAAGCAACTCAAACATTGCTTTCGCTTACCAAAAGGATTATGACAATGTAACCCACCTCAATCAAGATTACATAACAAACCTAAAATGGAATGTAAAAACAGACTCTAAATACAAAGAGTCTATTGAAGTTTTTATTGAAGAGTTGTTTCATCTGTTGCGGATTAAAACATTATTAAGTGATGGCAACCCAAGAATTAGTAACATCTCTTGGTTCTCTCCTTTAAGCTTTACACCAGGAGCACAGTTTACGTATAATCAGATTTGGAGCAATAAATACTCACAGGTTTTCAAAGGAAATGCAGACACTAAGTTAAAGAACATTACTGAATCTGAAGCACCATACTACTACTATTCTAAAATAATGGCAGATGGAGGTGGAGCAGAAGGAATTGAAGATACTAGTTCTGTCATGACTTTAGATATTGGAGGCGGCACTACTGACTTCATGTATTTTCGCGAAGGTATACCAGTAATTGGCACATCAATTCAATTTGGTGCAAATGTGTTATGGGGGAACGCTTATAGTGAATTCAATGCAGAAAAGTTTAATGGAATTTACTTGGCTATCAAAAACATAATTGCAGAACGACTTAAATCAACCGAATTAAAAGCCTTAAACGAAACATTTATTAAACCAGATTCGCCATTTGGCTCCGATGAAATTATTAATTTTTGGATTTGGAATAATGATAAATCAGGAGTCCTAAAAGAATTGAATAAAGGGGATTTTAAATTTTCTTATTTACTTCATTTCTCTGCACTTATTTATCATTCATATAGACTATTACAATACTATAATCATCCTGCACCAAAGTGTATTATATTTACTGGTAATGGCAGTAAGTATTTAGATTTAATTCAAACCAAAGATTATATTCAAAAAATTTGTGGTTTCTTTGTAAAAGAACTATTTGGAAATAATGAAAGAATTCCACAAGTAATTTTGCCTGCTAATAATAGGAAAGAAGCAACTTGTTTTGGTGGCCTCTACCAACCTTTTGGAGGACAGCGTAAATTTTCTGCCGTTAATTATTTAGGATTTGAATCAACTAATGATAACTTCAAAAAGTATTCTGACATAGACTTGCAAAAAGTGCAGATTTATAATAGTCTTGCAAGTTCATTTTCTGAATTTATTAACTGTTTTTTCAAGATG
This sequence comes from Runella sp., assembly GCF_965279615.1. NCBI lineage: Bacteria > Pseudomonadati > Bacteroidota > Cytophagia > Cytophagales > Spirosomataceae > Runella > Runella sp. Next base: position 5,829,856 of record NZ_OZ257252.1, read on the forward strand.
AACGAATTTAAAGAACTTTCTTTTAGAGGAACCTTTACTATTGAATCAAATTTGAATGCAGTAAAAAACTTTATACTTTCAAAATCAAGAGAGAACCTTTCAACGGGATATGATAAGAGAAGAAAATTGGTAGATGGTGGGGATGAAATAACTGATTCCCTATTCTTCTATCCGATTGTTGGATTGATATATCAGATAAATAATTTGACAAAAGAAAAATTAAATGAATATATAGAACGAACAACATTCTTTGCACTAAGCCCAGATGATGATGCAAGTTTTGATGTTTCAAGATTAAGCACAGACCAAAAACCTGATTCAATCTTTTCTATTTATATTGATAACACAAATCCAGACTTTGGTGAGATTATTTTAATTGACGATGCTTCTGCTAACAAAAGAGCAATGGCAGGCCTTAATGCATTTTTGAAATCGGTTTGTGAGTTTGACGAATATCCTGACAATGTAAGTCAATCTATTCAAGTAATTGAGCCCGGTAGTATTGCTAAGGAAAAAGAAACAGGCAGGTGGGTAATTACTCAAAAAATCAAAATTAAATTTGTATCATAATAATGGCTATTGCAGTGCTTATTTTAGAAATATTATTAGTTATAGCTGTAGTATTATTACAGCTATATTTTTTCAATTCTACATATCAGAGGATAAAGCTTCTTTCCAATCTGTTTCCTACACAGAATCTTGACGAATCTTTTTTGCAGTCGTCTGACACTTCAAATGGAGTAATACAACTTATTAGAATTGATAGGAATCTTTACAGTGAAGAATTTACTAATATTATTAATTCAATCAATAATTACCTCAAAAAAAATCAGGGAGCGACTGATTTTTCAATAATCGAGAGCATTGTAGAACGAAATATTGAAACAAGAGAAAATGCTGTAAGTTCTAATGTAACACTACCACTCTATATTGGCTTGATGGGAACATTTACAGGTATTATTATGGGACTTCTCAGAATTGGATTTGGCGGTGGTGTTTCAGATGAAAATATCAATTCATTTATTGGCGGAGTTGTGATTGCAATGATTGCCAGTTTTTTAGGGCTACTTCTTACTGTTTTGAACAATTCAAAAAATTTCAAGGAAGCTAAGGCAATTTGTGATACACGAAAGAATAGCTTCTATGATTTTTTACAGGCTGTCCTATTACCTCATCTTGGAAATAGTTTGTATGATGCCTTAGATAGATTAAAGTTTAACATAAATGATTTTAATAAAAAATTTGAAAACAACATACAGTTGTTTGATACGAAATTTTCTGACAATATTTCATCCTTGCGAACTTCGGTCGAATCACTTTCGGGAAACATTGGTGCCGTAGTTGAAAATACTCGAACACAAAAAGAGTTCTTGGTTGAATTGAAGAATATTGGATATAACCGCATGGCAGAAGCCAATGTGAGAGTCTTCCAGTTGTTAAAAGAAACGGGGCCAACATTTATCAAGTTTATTGAAAAACAGAAGGAATTAACATATTCTGTAGAACAAGCAGTCAGTTTAGTACAATTTATTGACTCCATTTTTAATAGAATTAAAACATTTGAAGAATCATTGAATAATTTGGGTGAAAGCATTAATCAGAGTCATTTCTTAGGTAATGACTTGTTGAAACGCGTTGATACTAACTTGAAATATCTTAACGACAAATTTGAATTGTTAAAACGCTTTGAAGATGCAAATCTTGCAGAAACAGAAACTTATTTTAAAAATAAATACGCTGATATCCAACGATTGACGGATAACATTAAACGAGAAGTTGAAAGTGCTTTAGATATAAAAATTGAAAACAATCCGTTGCAAAAACTTCATTTGCTTGATACCATTGATAAACACATGAGTGAGATAAAGAGCAAAATTAATTACAATAGTGAATTTAAACAAATCAGTGACGATTTAAGTTTAACAAAATCAGAATTGTCTGACATTAAGCAAAAGCTTACTAAGGCGATTGAGGAAAATAGAAGCAAAAAATCTCAAAAAAATAATCGTAAGGAAAAGTCACGGGATGAAGATAAAGTAAAAGAACCACCAAAGAACAAATCGAATCTGTTTAGCCAATTTACAAATTTATTTAAACGAAATAGTGGAAGAGAAGAGTAAAGATTTTTTTTGGACAAGCTATGTTGACTTGATGACTGCATTATTTGCTGTTGTCTTAGTTTTATTTGTCCTCTCTTATTATAACCTTAACAAGAAAAAGCAAGAACTGGAAAACCTCGTAAGGATTAAAGAACAGGAAGCTGCCATTCTTAATAAAGTAAAAGCTAACTTCAAGCTTTTTGAAAGTGAGCCTAATATTTTTTATTTTGATACAAAGTATAATCGAATCCAGTTATCGTTTGAAATCAAATTTCGTAAAGGGCTTGCTTACTATACTTTAACCTCAAATGATATTGAGGGCGATTTTAAGGGAACAAAAAAGAAACTTGATGAATTAGGGAGCAAGTTGAAATCAATTATTAATGAATTTCAAAGTCAAAAGAAACATGATACTTTAATGAAAGACATTTCTTACCTTATGGTAATTTCAGGGAGTGCTTCAAAATTTCCAACTGATTCTCCAAATGAAAATTATATTTTAAGTTATAAAAGAGCATTATCTCTGCATGAGTATTGGAAGAAGAATTTAGGGCTTGATTTCGATGCTCCTAAATACCATGATATAATTGAACTACAAATCTCAGGTGTAGGGTTTGGTGGAGTAGGCAGGTTTAATAGCCCTTATAATTCAACAAAAATTTCAGAGGAGGAAAAAAATCAAAGATTCATAATCCACATAGCCCCAAAAATTGGCAAGTGAAAAAGCTACTAATTCTTTCAATTATCTTTTTGATTTTTTCTTGTAGTAGCGGAAATCATACTGTAATAAAAGTTATTGATGGAAACAGTTTTCAGTTAAGTAATGGTGTAACTGTTATACTTACTAATGTTTATAAGTCTGATGAAAATATCAAAATTTTAGAAAGATACTTAAGGAGTAATATTTTACTTTATGATGAATCGAATGAAGAAATTAAAAACTTCTCCTCTGACCAAATAACTGCTTGGGTTTATAATTCAAATGGAGATTGTGTAAACAACCTTTTGACTGGCATTTCTGAAATAACCAAAAATAAAACACCAAAGATTAAGAAAGCCAAATTAGAAGACAATAGAACAGTTGTCAAATTTGAACAGGAGAGTGGTGTACTTCATATTCCCGTAACTATAAATGGAGTTGAAATGTATTTTATTTTTGATACTGGCGCAGGTCTAATTTCAATTTCAGAATCTGTAGCTTTTGATTTGTATAAGGAAGAAAAGTTACAAGATGCAGATTTTATAGGGAAAGGTCAGTTCTCTGATGCAAATGGCGATATTACAGAAGGAACAATTATCAATCTACAATCTGTAATTATTGGAAATCGAGAATTAGTTGATGTTCAAGCATGCATAATACACGGCCAAAATGCCCCATTACTTTTTGGGCAATCTGCATTACAGAAATTTGAAAAGGATTCAGTTGATTATAGCACCAAAGAAATAATCTTTGAATAAATACAATTATAAATTTTTCATCAGTTATCTTTTTGATATTTATTTTAAAATTATTTAATGGGAAACGAAATTGGCTATCACAAAAAATTATTCCATATATAATATATGCTGGCTGTTAAGTTGCAGTAATTCCTTGGAGTTTTTAAGTAATGGGTTGCCTTTAAATGTGATGGTTCGAGATAAGCTACAGTTAATCTTGCATAAAAGGTTATAAAAAATACTATTTTTTCTCCAAAACCAGCTTTGATTCGAATTTCAATCTTCTGATAGCTAAGCAAACGAGTTGACAATCGTCTCCCAAAATCGTTTTCCATCGAAACTTAGTAGTCTCGACCAAACTGTGCCGATGGTAACCAATGTGTTTCTTCCAATCCAAGGAGTATCCGTCAAGATTTACCGGCTACAATAAATTTTTAGTCGCTTCATACAAATCTTCTCTTTCAAACGAGTCAAGATAAATCTGAGTTGTTTTTTCGGAATCATGCCCCATCAATTCGCTGATTTTGCCAATAGCAACACCACTTCTTTTGAGGGTTGTAGCAAACGTATGCCGTGCTACATAGGTGGTTACATTTTCATCGATATCCGCACGCTCAGCCAATATCTTTAAATCAGCATTTACCTTTTTTTTGGTCTTTTTCAGCCGATTTTCGATGCTGATTGGGCTGTTATGACGAGTGCTATCCAAAAATGGGAAAACATACTCATTGCAACGAACACTTTGATAGTATTCATAAATTACAACCGCAGGAGGAAGAAGTTGAATATTGAAAAGTTTGTTAGTCTTGCTGCGATTGTAGGTCATGGATAATTTGGCTCCCACCTTTTTGAAATTACTCCATTGAATCTGTGCCACATCCTTGAAGTTCATTCCTGAGCAATAGTAACTGAATAAAAAGAATTGTTGGGTATGGAATAAACTGCTTCCCTGATCTATTACCAAAGATTCGATTTTCTTAACCTCCTCTTTGGTAATGGCTCGTTTGCGGGTCTGCTCCTTGAATTGAGATACTTTGTAGTCGTCAAAAGGATAATATGCTTTTTTAGCGTAGCCTTCTTTGATTGCTTTGTTAAAAAGCGAACGTAACGTCCGAAAATAGACACCGATTGAGTTTTGTGAAATAGCCTGTTTGTGAAAGTGATGTTCCCATTTAGTAAGAAAATTATGGTCAATGTCAGTAAAAGCAAAATCTTTATTTTTGGTGAATTGCTTTAAAACTCGTCGTAGGTCTTTATGGGAGGTTGCATAACTTACCCGCCCTTCCTCAATAAGACGCTGAATAACCATTTCAAGATAATCAAGGACAGTAATTTTTTTAGTCGCAGCCCGGTATTTCTGTTCTACTTCCTGTAGTGAAAAATCCCGTTTTTCATCTTCAAGATTGAGGACAAGTTTTTGAGCTTCGGTTTTCTTTTTGCTGATGATGATTTCGAGTTCTCGATAGTTGGGATGTTTGCGTTTGGGCAGTTCTTTGGCAAAGTCCCAAAAGTCGGGATGGCAGTTGTGGCCAACTGAAATATACTTGGGCTTTCGGTCTTTAATGAACCGAATCATAATGGGATGTTCTCCGCTTTTGAGTATCTTTGAGGTGTAGAGGATTACTTTTATAGAGGCCATTAGGAGATTTGGGTTTAAACATGGTTTAAACAAATGTATAAAAATACCATGAATAACTCCAAATTTTGAAAATCAATTATTTTGCAAATAATTGATAATTAACGCATTGGCAAATATTGGTAAGTATTAAAATAGGGCTGCCCCGTTTCTGTTAATCAGAGGGTCGCTGGTTCGAGCCCAGCCTCGGGAGCCTCAAAATCAAGCACTTACGAGATAATTCTTGTAGGTGCTTTTTTATTTGCACAAGATTTGCACAGGATCTTAACCGTCTTTCCTTAGCTCATGAGGATGTCGAAAGGGTTTCGAAGGTAAGTCAGTACGACTTCTGCTTTGGCGGGGCGCAGATGAACAAAGGAAGCGCTGCAGGGAGCTGACACGGTCTTTGGGGCTTCAATTACGGTGAAGGCCAGGTGCAAGCCTATACCATCCAACATGCCCTGATCGAAGCGGGCTATGAAGTGGCTTTAAAGCAAATGGGCGAACGCAATAGTGTCATCAGTTCCGGCTAACAATAGGCAAGGGAGCAAATACCGTTCGAAACCACCGTCGGCTATGTCCGGGCACGGGTATTCAATACACCACTTGGCGGCATTACGTTTGCCATTGAAGAGTTAACCAAAACGCATTTCAGTTTTTTTAAATCTGCACTGCTTACCGGAGTTATCATTGCCGGACTTACGGCATTATATTTTTTAGGTCCGTATTTATATTTGGGTTACCCACAGTTGGGCGAAACACCTGCCCCGCTATTGGGGCTTATTATCCTTTTAGCACTCATTACAGGGGTCTTGGGAAACGCAATGACTGATATTATTTTATTTGTTCTTAAAAAGAAAAACGGTTTAACCGGAAATTACCGCAAGGCAGCCTATGCGGCTTTCTGTGGGGTAATCATGGCCTCAATGGCCGTTTTTATTGACATTAAGACCTTAGGTTCAGGAAAGGAAATAATGGTTACAGCGTTGTTCTCCGATCACAAACAATTGGAGTGGTACATACCTATAGTACGAATTTTCGGTTCAATTATCTCCTTTTCTACAGGGGCAGCGGGTGGAGTTTTTGCTCCGTCCTTAAGTGCCGGTGCAGGTATTGGGGCTGTTTTTGCGGGTTGGTTTCATTTATCCGGCCCTGAAACCAATCTACTTATTTTGTGCGGAATGACCGGTTTTTTGACAAGTGTTACCAGAAGTCCTTTTACCTCTTCTATCCTTGTATTGGAGATGACAAACAGCCACAATGTCATCTTTTTTATTTTGCTTACTTCTTTATTCTCCAACTTAATTGCATCAGTAATGAGCAGACACTCCTTTTATGAGCGTCTGAAAGACCAATATATTAACGAGATTCACAAAATTGAAACACAAACCGAGAAGGGATAGGAAGTTGTACATTTTTATAAAATTCTAATCTGTCGTTAAGGCTCTCTTAAGTTTGGCTATCTACGTTTGTGAGTATAATCCCTGCTATATGGGAATATGGTATCCTAAAAATCGGAATCATGGAAGCTTACAAACTTGATAAGATACTCGTCCCAATAAATTTCAGCAAAACATCTTTAAATGCACTTCAAACAGGTATTGCGATGGCAGCTCGCCACCGGGCTGAGTTATTATTGGTTCATATCGTCGTACCGGATTTGGTTTTTGTGAGTCATGAAGGTGGCATCCTGATGGATACCGGGATAGATAATTATACCCGGAATGCGACCCGAAAACTTAACGATCTGGCGCATCAAATACACCGGGACCACGATATAAACTGTTCCTGTTCAGTTCAATCGGGTCCGATAATCAGCACAATAGTTAAAACAGCCAATGAGACAGGTGTAAATTTAATTGTTATCGGTTCTTCTTTTAAACCCGGGTGGCAAACATTTTTGTCCGGCTCGCCTGCTTTTGCTGTTCTAAAATATGCGCCTTGCCCTGTTTTGACCGTTCCTGCTTATAAACAATGGCTAAATTTTAAACAGATCTTATTTCCGATAAGACCGGCAGTCAGTGCGTTCGAAAAATATAATTATGCACGTACGATCATTCAAAAAAACAATGCTAAATTAATCATAGTCGGAGTGCTGGATCGCCTGAGAACGAAAATGTTCAGAGTTCTGGACCAAGAGTCAAAATATATTATAACGCTACTTACTAACTGATGTTACGCTTGTTCTATGTTAAAGTGTTAAATACAAAATTACCTTTGGTGTATGAAAACAGATTTGGACTTATACACTGACTATTTATTGAGTTCATTCGGGCAAACCAGTGCCACGGGTCTTTCGCGGCTGTTGGACAATAGCATTAGCCACGACGATGTGACAGATTTTCTTAATCAAAGCGAACATACCGGCAAAGCATTATGGAAGCAGGCAAAGCCCTTTGTTCGACAAATAGAGTCTGATGATGGCGTGCTAATCGTAGATGACAGTATCAGTGAAAAACCTTATACAGATCCTAATGGATTAGTATGTCCTCACTATGACCACAGCAAAGATCGTTTTGTGAACGGAATTAACTTTGTGACATTACTTTATCGAGTCAAAGGCATACAGTTTCCGATTGGCTTTATGTTGGTTATCAAGTCATTACAATGCCTTTTAAAGGATAGAAAAGAAGTTTGGCGTTCTGAGAAGACCAAAAATGACATGCTGCGGGAATTAGTCAAACAGGCCTGTCAAAATTCCGTTAGGTTCACTTATCTTCTCTGTGACAGTTGGTATGTAAATGCCGAAAATATCAATTTCATAAGAGCATTGACGAAGCATTTGATAGGTGCAGTTAAATCCAATTTAGAAGTAGCTTTATCTGCTCAGGACCGAGCTCAGGGGAAGTTCGTTAAAATTAGCCATATAGATTTGAAAGTTGGCGTTCCTCAGAACGTTTACCTGCGGTCAGTCAAAGAGCCTGTACTGGTATGTAAAGACATTTTCATAAACGAGAATGGATCCGAGGGCGAATTATTTTTACTATCCACTAATGTAACCAACCATTTCCAACAAATTATCACGACCTATCAAGAACGGTGGGGAGTGGAAGAGTATCATAAGTCGCTGAAAAATAATGCTTCTTTATCTAAGTCGCCGACTCGCACCTTACAAACTCAGCAAACACATTTCTTTGCCAGCCTCTGTGCCTATATCAAACTTGAACGTCTTAAAATTCAGGAAAAACTCAACCATTTTGCCCTTAAAAGCAAATTGTATTTAAAAGCTATTCAGGCATCTTTCGCAGAATTGCAAGTCTTGAAAACCAAATTGTCAAAGAACGAAAAACAATTATTATTTGCTTAGGCTATGCCTGAGCGTAACATCAGTTAAGAATAAAGGTATTCGTATCAAAACACAGTTTCATTTCTGTGATTCAATGGCCGAAACAATTTTAAAGCAGGCTCACGCTCAAAAAGTTGATTTGTTGATCATTACGGCCTCCCTTGACTATCCGATGCATGAATTTTTTAAAGGATCTTATACGAAACAAATTCTCAGTCATGCAAAAGTGCCGGTACTTTCCATCCACCCCTCCAATACTTCACCGTTGATAAATCAATTACGCTGAAAAGCCAAGGATTTTAAAACCATCAAAAAATGTAATCATTTATCAATGAAAGAATGTATGAGATTGATGAAGTTATTAGTCGATTTATTTAAAAAAACAGTGTATCGGTTTTTGGTTCGTACCGGCTTTGGTGAATCTCATCAGCGGCCACCGGTCTCACTTGAAAATAATGTTACGCTAATTGATCGACCATCTCCTCAGTTCAGGAAAATGTACGGTAAGATTTTTGAAGAAATTGATTCAGCATTGGTTTCTAAATCTTCGTTTGATCGAAACCTCCCTCTCAGCTTTCTTTTTATCGGCCCAATAGATTCCTCTGACCGGGATCATATTGACATCCTTAACGTACACGAATGTTATTCAAATCATTTTGCCCCTCCGGGCGCTCAAAGATCAAGTAACAACGGATCTTCTCCCATCAGTTTTATGATTGCCGGAACTGCCTGCAATGGACATCCCTGTCGAATTGAGAATTTGAAAAGCCTTACACTGATTTTATCACCGTTGCCTTCCTGACATAATGGATAAAAAAGTATATATTCCAAAAGTAATTGAATGGGTTAAACGAAATGGTTTTGAGCAGATCAGGGCAAATTTAGAAGGCTATGAAATGCCCATCGCTTACGAACCGACCAATAGCCATGAGCGGCTGATACCTGATGTAACCGCTAAACTGCTGTTTGAAAAATCTTATTTTGAAGTAGTTGTCAGAACAAAAGAGGTAGATAAAACCGCTTTAAAGCTTCAATTACTGAGCATTTTGGCAAGCTATAAAGGAGGCCAATTGTATTTAATGGCCCCACAGGGGCATTACAATTTTGCCAAAACGTTGCTGCTTAAAAATACGATCAATGGTAAAATTGTAAAAATCGATTAGTTAGTCGGCGCTAAAATTTTATTCGGGCACAAATTTATGCGTTTTTCTATCTTTCGGAGAGAACAATTCGCGGCATTTCTTCCCGATCAGTTTACAGTTTTTGTATCAATACTTAAAAAAGCACGTTACCGGTACGAAATTTTCAGCCACATGACAGAGGCTTTTACTAAAATACTTTTTGTCGAAGACGACAAACGCATCTCGGACGCTACGACAAAGGGGCTGCAAAAGCAGGGCTTTGAAGTAGAACCGGCCTATGACGGATTTGTGGGGGCCAGACTGGCTACCTCTCACGCGTATGACCTTATTTTGCTGGATATCAATCTACCCCTGATGAATGGTTTTGAAGTATGCAAAGCCATTCGGCAACATGGTGTAACTACGCCTATCCTGATGCTGACGGCTTTGGGTGAGATTGACGATCGGGTTAAAGGGCTTGACTTCGGCGCGGATGACTACTTGGTAAAACCGTTTGATTTTCGGGAGTTAACGGCGCGTATTCATGCGCTTCTTCGACGTGCTCATCCTACCCACGAGCAGGCTTCCGAAGTGCTTCGTGAAGCCAATCTGGAAATGAACCTGGTTAATAAAACCGTCAGCAGAGACCATCAGCTTATTAACCTGACGGCACGGGAATATGAGTTACTCGAATTTTTGTTGCGCAATAAGGGTCGGGTATTATCCAAAATGGACATTATTGAGCATGTGTGGGAGTTGAATTTTGACACAAACACCAACGTTATTGAGGTATTTATCAATTACCTGCGCAAGAAAATTGACCGTAATTTTGAACCTAAGCTGATTCATACCAAAACGGGTTTAGGCTACTACCTCAAAGCGGACTAGCTCATGCAGATACGCTATAAAATAGCTTTGCAATTTACGTTCATTGTACTGGCAATTTTGCTGGTATTTTCAGGCATTGTGTATTTGAGGGCTGAAAATCAACGCCGGATGAGTTTTTACGACCGCCTTTCACGGCGAGCCAAAACGACGGCTCGACTTCTGGTAGATGTGAAAGAATTTAATACAACACTGCTGAAAATCATAGATCAAAACTCTTCTTCCCGGTTACCGGCCGAGGAAATCTTTATTTACGATTACCGCAATCTGTTGCTGTACTCCAATGTGGAGAAAGTTTCCCCTTACGTAACACAAGAGCACATCAATGAGACCCGTTTAAAACAGGAAGTTAAATTCCAATACGAAGACCGGGCAGTGATTGGTCTCGTATTTGAAGGAAGGTACGACCGTTTTGTCATTATTGCGTCGGGAATTGATAAAAACGGGAAAGCCCAACTGAAAGATCTGGTTATTACGCTGTTATTTGCTTTTCTGGGGGGTATTTTTACCACTATCGTCATGGCATTATTTTTTGCCAACCAATCACTTCGGCCCATCAATGCCATCAATCGGGAAATCGGTGAGATCACGGCCAAAAACCTGCGCAAACGTATCCATCAGGGAAACGGGAAAGACGAAATAGCTCAATTGGCGATTAATTTTAACCTGATGCTGGAAAGGATCGATCAGGCCTTTCAACAGCAAAGACAGTTTGTTTCTCACGCTTCCCATGAACTGCGTACTCCCTTGTCAGCCCTGAAAACCGAAATTCAAATAGGCCTTTCGGTCGGTAATACCCTCGACGACCATACCCTTATTTTAAAGAATTTACTCAGCGATACCGATCGGCTGATTGAACTTTCCAACGGCTTACTCCAACTGGCCCGTATTAACGAAAGACCGGAAGAATTGTCGTTGGAAGAAGTCCGCATGGAAGAAGTCTTACTCAATGCACAGCAGGAAGTGATTACGAACCATTCAAACTACCAAATTCAATTCGAGTTTGACCAAATTCCAAAGGAAAGCCACTTGACGTTAGTCATGGGCAACGAAGCTTTGCTGAAAAATGCCTTTGCCAATTTATTGGAAAACGCGTGCAAATACACTCCCAACCATCAGGCCACCCTCAGATTGGGATTTGATCCCGTTTATTGCATTGTAAGGGTAATCGACTACGGTATCGGCATCGCTCAACAGGATTTGCCCTCTATTTTTCAACCGTTCTACCGCGCAAAAAATGCCCTTGATTATCAGGGTTTCGGTATCGGACTTTCCATTGTACAACGAATTGTGGACCTGCACGAGGGTACCATTGAAGTTAAAAGCCAACAACATCTGGGAACGGAGTTTGTGGTTAAGTTGAGGCACCTCGTGGAAGAAAACAGGTAAAACCCAAACACAACAATTAAGTGACCGAATTTCTGTATTCTACCTTTTGACCGGCACTTATCATCACTTCTAATTTAATTCTAATCTCCCGTTAAGTCCTCCTTAAGGTGGGGGAATAACCTTTGTAGCATCAATGAAAAGTTCACCTAACATGCTACAACTATGGAATGGACAGCACAATATTCAAAAACGATTGCCGCAATTCTGGCTTTTTTATTAACGACCAGTGCCATTACCGGACTGTATTATTGGGACAAGAGCGGTGACTTGGCCCGGGAAAAGGATAAAACAACGCTTAGAGCCGATTCTTTGTTATCAGTAAAGCTCAACCTGGAACGCGATATCATTAGTTTGAGTATGGATCTCAGCAATGCCCGCACTGACAACGAAACCATTACTCAAAAACTTACTTCCGCACAATCTCTTTTATCAAAAAAGAACAAAGTTTTGGCAAAACTCAGTAAAGAATCGGACGTTCAAAAAGGAGATTTGGCCGCATTAAGAGATCAGGTAAGTGAGCTCACAGAACTCAAAGGAGACTTAAAGGCTGAAGTCGAAAAGTATCAACTTGAAAAAGATACATGGCTCAGTGAAAACAGCCGGCTTAAAAAAAACAATGAAACGCTCCAAACGCAGATCACCGATTTAACAACACAATTGGGCGGAATGGCACCCAAGAGCGTAATTACGGCCAATAACTTTAGAGTGGATGTTCTCAAAAACAACCATAAAGTAACCGCCAAGGCAAAAAAAGCCAACAGCATTTTGGTCTCGTTTACACTCCCGGCGGCACTCACTTCCGAAGGAAATCAATCACTGTTTCTGAGCCTTACCGACACCGAGAATCGCCCGATGAGTGGGGTTATACAGCACCTTTCGTTTAACGCCAATGAAACACCTTTAGATATTCCCGTTCATGCCGTTCAAACGGCGGATTTCAGTCAAAATCCACAAAAAGCAGTGTTTGAATTTATTCCTAATGAAAAGGTCGCTGAGGGCATTTACAAGGCAAGTATCTATACGAACAGCGCATACCTGGGCTCCGTAGAGTTTCATTTGCGGGATAGTTTTCTGTTTTTCTGATTCAACCAAATCGTACGTTACCTTTTTCCCTTTAACGCATCTTTGTGCTGATTGCCGCCCACCTTACATCGTTATCGTTAACCCAAAAAAACACGCTCATGAAAAAAACAATCAACTTCCTGCTTGTCTGCCTGTTTTGGTCGGCTGTAGGTATACACTCTGTACAGGCTCAGGATATTCAAGCGGCACTTGTCCGGCTTGAAAGGGGGCAGGTGGAGAAAGCCGGACAACTGCTTCAAGAGCTTCACCAAGCCCACCCTACTGCCCAAACGTATTTTTATAACGGTTACCATGCTATTCGTACTAATCAATTAAAACAGGCCGGTTTGTTTTTTGAAAAAGGAATAGCCCTGGACGAAAAGCGCCACCCGCTCAATAAAGCGGGACTGGGCATTGTTGCACTGTTGGAAGGGCGCACGGCAGATGCTGAGCGTATTCTGGAAGAAGTGATGAAAGAAAGCAAAGGGAAAGACAGTGAGATTTTGGGACGTATCGGCGAAGCCTATACCGGTTATACGCAGGTGATTAACGACACAGATAAGCCGTTGTATCAACACCATAACGCCGCCAAAGCCATTGAATATCTTGAGCAGGCGATCAAACGTGATAAAAAGAACGGGCAACTTTGGCTTGCCCTGGGGGATGCCCGCGCGTTGTCTACGCCTGCAAACGGTGGTCCTGCCGTCACAGCTTACGAATATGCCCTCGAACTCCTGCCTGATAAAAGCCTCCCTAATCACCGAATCGGTACCATTTATTGGGCGGGCAGAAGCTACAACTTAGCCGGAGATTTTTATAAAGCTGCCATAAAAGCGGATTCACTGTATGCACCTTCGTACCTTCAATTGGCGGAATTGAATTTTAAAACAAATCGATACAAAGAAGCTGCGGCCCACATGAACCGCTATCTGGCGCTGGTCGAAAAGCCCGATGCGGAATTACGTTATCGGTCCGGACAATTTGATTATCTGGCCCGTGAATATTCCCGGGCGGTGCAGAAAATCGAACAGGTCAAAAACGAAATTGAGACCCCCGTTAAATATCGGCTTTTGGGAAGGTCTTATTTCAGCCTGAAAGACTATGACAAAACCATTGAGAATCTGAAAACTTTTTTGGAAAAATCACCGGACAAAGCGGAAGGACTGGAATATAAATTATTGGGACGTGCGTATCAAAACATCACCGATACAACCATTGCCAAAGATTCCATTGTTGTTTTTTACCTGGCCAAAGCCGCCACAACCGATACTGCTGAAAATTTGTACAGCGAAATAGCCGAGATGAGCTATAAACTTAAAAACTATGAAGACGTGGTCAAATATGTGGAAGCAGGTGAAAAACGGTTTAATAAATCGTCGGTAAAAGATAAATTCTGGCTCGCAATGGCTGCTTATAAAATGGGACGTGAAGATTCTACGATGTATCTCAAAGCTGACTCGGCCTTTGCCGCCGTGCAGGAATCAAGCCCTGATCATTTACCCACCATTTTATACCGTGCCAAATCCAACTATTACGGCTATGCCAATCAGGATACCGCATATGTGAAGTCAGTTCCTTTTTATGAACGTTTTGTAGAACTCGCTTATACCAAAAAAGAAGAGAAGAAATTTAAGTACGACATGAAAATAGCCCTTAAGTATCTGTACTCTTACTATACTTCTGTTGAAATTGATCCTGAAAAAGCCCTTGATCTGGCTGAAAAGGGCAAAGAGCTTGACCCGGCTGATAAGGACTTTAATGATATGATGGCACAATTGAACAACCGACCCCCTAAACCTAACCTGTCCAAGCCGCAATGATCTGATTGTTTGTATTTGTGGCTGTATATGTTACCAATTGACTGCTGCTGTTGGTGGCAGTCAATTTTTCTATACGCTGACGTCTTTCGGTGGTTGGCAGAACGTAACGCGTTTCACCAATGCCTATGTCTTACTTACGATCTTATTGCTATGAATGATTTAATGATAAAAAAAATCCTGGTTTCCATTGATTACAGCGAAACATCAACGAATGCATTATCGTTGGCCATTGCCTTGAGCCGGTTGCATAAAGCGGAAATCAAGTTGATTTATGCCGCTGATTTTTTTGAGTGCATCTCCGTTTCCCGGAATGGATTGATGATTAATTTTTCTAAAGAGGCGTTTATCTCCTCCGAAACCCAGCGTCTTTGGCGCTTGGCCAATGACGTAATGGATAGTCAAACGGATCGTTATTCCGTTGAATGTCGTATAGGGAGCATGAGCAGTACCATTGTGGAAGCTGCCCGAGATTTTGAAAGTGATCTGATTGTAACAGGCACGCAAAGTACCACCGGCATTAAGGCGTATTTCATGGGTTCAGAAGCCTGCCATATAGCGAAGACCGCCTCCTGCCCCGTCCTGACAGTACCCAATCATTACAAATGGACAGGGTTCAAAGAAATACTTTTTCCGGTACGACCCGTAGTAAACGCATTAGCTAAATATGAGCGGGCAATGAAAATCATCCATGATAAAGATACGCATCTGACTGTTTTGGGGCTGTTTAATGAAGATGAACCACAGCATACGGAAGAACTTGTACACCTGCTTTCCAATCTGGAGAACCGGCTTTTACAGGATGGTATTAAATCCAAGGCGGTATTTACTACTACTGATTCGGGAGCTGAAACGGTATTGAATAAATCGCGGCAGTTGGCAATGGATTTGATTGTCATTACGGCCGATAGTGAGAAGACAACGGGGCCATATGTGCAACAGATAGTTGACCATGCAAAGGTACCCGTTTTATCTTTCAGTCCTCAAGTCTGTGCGATAAAACAGGTGGAACCCGACTGCATCAATACCTAAGCCGCTACTCAACAGTTTATGTACCCAACTACACAAAAAATTTAAAAGGGCAAAGGCCTTTGTGGTTAACAGAAAGAATTATATATCAAAACACCGGCCCAAAACTCATTTTTATAAAAATGAGTTTTGGGCCGGTGTCAGTCCTTTTGGAAACCATTTCTGAATTTTATACATTTTAAAACCTTTTACCAAAATGATCACCGTAATTATCCCTGCCTATAATGAAGAAAGAACGGTTGGCAACGTCGTAAAATTTGCCGGAAGCGCCCCATATGTAACCGAAGTAATTGTTATTGACGACCAATCCGTTGATAATACTGTTTTAACAGCCCGAAATGCCGGAGCAGAGGTTTATGAGTGCCCGGTTCGCGGAAAAGGAACCTCAATGGAATTGGGGCTTAGACATGCTAAAAATGAGATTGTTGTATTTTTAGACGCCGATATTGATCCGTACCCGGCACTGACGATTGAGCTTCTTACCCGGCCTATTATCAATAATCAACTTGATTTTACCAAAGCAACCTTCAGCCGGCAGGCAGGTCGGGTGACTGAAATGGTGGCAAAACCTTTACTTACTATACTTTTTCCCAACCTGTCAAAATTTTCTCAGCCGTTAAGCGGAATGATTGCCGGTAAAAAAGAATGGTTGAGTCGTCTCACTTTTGCCGAAGGGTATGGGGTAGATATCGGTATCTTAATAGACTTACACCTGTTGGACTGCCGAATGGGTGAAGTAATGATCGGTGAAATAAAAAATAACATGCAGGTTTGGGATGCCCTGCCAAAAATGTCAAAAGAAGTGGCAACGGCTATTATTGAGAAAGCTATTCAACAACCCAAAGGAGCATTTAATCTTCAGGAATTAAAATCATTGCAAATAGTGCGCAGCCAAATGGAAGCAGCTATCAGTGAAAATCTGTTGCACCTTAACAGAATGGTTGTGTTTGATATGGACAACACGCTGCTGCAAGGGCGGTTTATTGATGAATGTGCTTTTGAGTTTGGTTTTCATGACGATTTGCTCAAAAGGCGCGGTGATGTGTACGACCCGGTCATTATGACAAAAAGAATTGCTCAATTGGTCAAAGGTCGAAGCCGGCAGGAACTTTTGGCGGTCGCCGATCGCATCCCTTTGGTAGAGGATACCTATCGCACAGTGGCTGAGTTACGTCATCGCGGCTATATTATCGGCATCATCAGTGACAGCTATGATTTTGTCGTCAACCATATTCAAAATAAGATCGGGGCGGATTTCGCCCTTGCCAATGAACTGGAATTTTCGGGAGGTATGGCCACCGGAGAAGTAAAAATCCCGTCTTTTTTCTTCCGAAATCCTCAGAGTGTATGCAATCACACCCTCTGTAAAACCAATGCACTCCTCGAACTTTCGAATCAATATAACATCCCTTTTTCTAAAATCATTGCCATTGGCGATAGCTTGAATGACCTGTGCATGATTAAAAATGCAGGCACCGGATTTGCTTTTTGCTCCGACAATGAACTGCTGAATGACACGGCTGATTTTCAAATTAAACAGCACTCATTTCGGCCTGTTTTAGAGAATACTTATTGATATAGTGAAGGATAGGTAACGACTACGGCTTTTCGGTTGGGTAAAGTTTTCGGATAAGCCGTTCCATCGTTAATCCCTGAACAATGACCGAGAATAAGACGACTGAATACGTAATGGTGACAATAATCGCTTTTTGCGGCAACGAATTATCAATGGACAAAGCCATAGCTATAGAAAGCCCTCCACGCAAGCCTCCCCAAGTCAGCATAACGGGGGCTTTGTTATCTAAATCCAACCAGCGCCGAGCCAATGTGAAAGGAATCAAAATAGCTAAATAGCGTGAAATTAACACAAGAAGTATGACCAATAAATAAATAATCCAATGCTCACGTTGAAAATCAATAATAAGTAACTCAACCCCAATTAATACAAAGAGGAGGGCATTCAGAATACCATCAATCAGTTCCCAAAACTTATCTATGTATTCTTCCGTCTTTTGACTCATCGCGTCCTGCCGTGCGGTGTGGTCGCCAACCAAAAGCCCTGCCACCACCATGGCCAACGGGCCTGAAACATGGAGTTCATGCGCAAGCAGATAGCCCCCCATCACCCCTGCCACGGTGATGATTACTTCGGTTTGGTAGTGGTTTATGGAGCGCAGAAGCCTATACATGAGGTAGCCAAGCAGCAATCCAAATATAATTCCCCCTCCGGCTTCTATGATAAATAACCGGGCAATTTCTCCCGCACTTACACTGTCAGTGCCGTTAAGAACGATGCGGTAAATGGAAGCAAATACAACAACACCTACCCCGTCATTGAACAATGACTCTCCAACAATGTTAAGTTTGACACTTTCAGGGAGTTTAAACTTAGCCAGAATACCCAGTACGGCAATGGGATCGGTGGGAGAAATCAACGCCCCAAACAACAGGCACAAGGCATAAGGGATGGTCAAACCAAGACTCAATGCTATATAGTACAGCCCCGTTCCGACCAATCCTGTACTAAGTAATACACCCACAAAAGCAAACAGCATAACCGAGCGTTTCTCAACCCGGAGTTTGGCGGCATCGGTGTGAAAAGCCCCCGCAAATAAAAGGAAACTCAGCATAACATCGAAAAGTGCTTTTTCAAAATCAATTCCGGACACTGTCTGCCGGACTAAAGCAAACCAAGCGGGTTGAACGGCATTGATGCCAATCAAAACGAGTGAAAATCCCAGTGAAACAACCATAATACCGATGGCGTCGGGAAGCTTGAGCAGTTTCGTATTCAGATAGGCAAACAACGCCGCGACAACGATAAGTAACGTAATAAGTGTAAAAATGTTCATACAAAAGAGTGTGATATTGTGAAGGCAAGTTATTGATATTGGATGAGAATACGGTAACTTTCGCTTGAAATCAACAGGTATATTTATACTGCAAACCGGTAATTATTTTTCTTCGTCATGAGTGTCAACAACCCGCAAACCCCTCGCAATAACTATCAGAATTTGTTGACCCGATTGGGGATGATTTTGAAGGAACGCTTTAGCTTGGAAGAAGATAAAGAGGACGAACGCGCGATTATTCAGACGATCAGCCGCGGAATTGAGTTTCGGGGGGTAAATCTGTGGACATTGATTTTTGCTATTTTTATTGCTTCCATTGGCCTGAATGTAAATTCTACGGCGGTTATTATTGGGGCCATGCTGATTTCTCCGCTGATGGGCCCGATTATGGGGATTGGTCTGGGGGTTGGAATCAATGATCTGATGATGATTCAGCGCGCGTTGAAAAACCTGAGTATTGCGGTATTTATCAGCCTGCTAACCTCAACTGTATACTTTTTGATCAGCCCTTTGCACATTGCCCAATCCGAATTACTGGCTCGAACCTCGCCAACCGTTTGGGATGCATTTATTGCGTTATTTGGGGGATTAGCCGGTATTGTAGCCGGTTCACGTCGCGACAAAATTACCAATGTAATTCCCGGCGTGGCAATTGCCACAGCCCTCATGCCTCCGCTTTGTACTGCCGGTTATGGCCTCTCAACAGGTAATCTTTATTATTTGCCGGCGCTTTTACCTTTTCCTGATTAACAGTGTGTGTATCAGTTTAGCTACATTTCTGATGGTACGCTTTTTGGGCTACCACCAAAAAGCGTACCCTACACAGGAAATCGAACGGAGAGTTCGCCAAACCATTTGGGTAGCGGTACTGATTGTTGTGCTTCCCAGTAGCTATCTGGGTTATCAGATTGTTCGTAAAACCATCTTTGAACAGGCTGCCAAGCGATTCATTACCAATGAATGTAACTTTGAATATCGGCAGGTAATCAACTATACCGCTCGTTTTAATCGCCGACAAAGTACGCTGGAGCTGATGTTGGTAGGGGAGCCGCTACCGAAAGATTCCGTCAACCTGCTGCGTTCCAAGATGCCCGCTTATGGATTGGATAATGCACTCCTGATTGTCAAACAGGGAAATTTTAAGGATGCGGAAATTGATCCTGACGCCCTTAAAAATACCGTAACCGATCAAATTATTAAATACAGCCAATCGTCCATCACCCGCAAAGACCATCTGATTGATTCCCTGCGTCGGTATATTGAACGGATCCAAACTTCTCAATTGCCGGTAGTAGACTTACGCGATGAACTCAAAACGCTGTTGCCCGATGTGCAAACCTTTACGGCAGCTCAATCGTTGGTTATGTCTCGCAACGGCATAAAATCTGATACTGTCTTGCTGGTGTATGCCAAGTTTTCACGAAAACATACTAAAGCAGAACGGCAACGTATTGAAAAATGGTTGCAAACACGTACGAAAAGCCGACGAATTTTACTGATGGTTGAGTAAATAAATTTGCTGATACAAGGTTTGTCCTTTTTCTTGAAATAAATATAACTCCACATTTATACAGGGTAAAGCGCACTTGAATTCACTTGATTCTGCCCGGCGGATTTTTGTTTTTTGCGAAAAAAATACTTCAGCCTTACATGATAAAACAGCCATATGAGTATTGTATCTCCCTGAAATACCTTTAATTTGTCAAGGTATTTCAGGGAGATACATTCAGGCCACTTTCGCAGGATATATTGCAGGAGTTCTGACCTATTTGGCCATTTTTGCAAGACTCATTGATGTTAAAGTTAATTTCTCCTGGAAAACACAATGTTAGCGTTTCTTTGTTTTATCTGTCGTTGCCGTATGTTCAATTTGTTGTTTAAATTCTTTTACTATTGGATCGTAATCTGCCCCAAGCCACAATAAATGCCCCCAGTGGTTATTAAATGTAAACAATTTAGACCCTTTAATGTTGTCTCTTGCATTTTGAGCATGGGATATGTCCACCGAATTGTCATTTTCACTGTGTAAAATCAGGGTCGGGCATTGTATATTTTTTAATATTCCTTGGTCAATGTTCTGATCTAAATCATTGTCAAACCCTTTATAAGAACGCATGATTAAAGTCATTTGCTTTAATTCCTGAAACTCGTCCGTCGTAAATTGAACGGGTCGAAAAGTTGACAGTTGCTTAAACATGGTCTTTGTCATTAGGTTTGGGAAAAGCCTGAAAAATAATCTATAAAAAAACCATGTGATAGGTTCCATTTTGGGTGCAAAAATCTTTTTAGCTCCTTTATAAACTCTGTCAGTATTAAGAAGCCATTTTTTTGTCAGTGCGGACATCAATATCAAATTTTCAACACGGTCAGGATAGTTCGCAGCAATCTCCAGGGCAGGCAAACCGCCGGCAGATATGCCCACAACGGTTGTCTTTTCGATATTCAGTTCGTTTAAAAGCGCAATAAATAAATCTGAAGTTCCTTTTGGAGTTTTATTCTCCTCTGTCAATGGTGTTAAACCATAGCCCGGTCTGGAGGGTGTAATAAAACAAAATTTGTCGTAGTCTAACCCTTTTTGAAAAATAGTTTCTTTACAATTTGTATGTCCACCAACTACAATTAACATCGGTCTGCCATTTCCAAGCAAGGTATATTCAACTATTCCTTTTGATGTTTTTATTTTTGATGTTGTCATTTTATAATTATTTGGCCCTCTTAACAATGGCCGATAACTCGCTGATTAACAAATTTTTACAACAACATGCGCAATGCTTATTTTGTATTGTTAAAGGTGTTTTTTAGCTTTATTTACTCAAAAGGTGTTCTATAAGATTGTAGTTTCTATGTCTCTACGTATCATAAAATTCATTATATAGCTATGCATATGGTATGTCGCAGCAAGAGTCTTCCGGTTCTTCCGGTAGCCCCCGGAAGTAGGATTTTCCTGTAGATCACGTTTCAATAATTAACTGTATTGTGCAAAATATCTGTCCTGAAATTAAACGTTTTAGGGTTTGCCTTTTATAAGGGGCGAACAATATTTTCTTGCAGTTAAAGACCGCACAGTTAAGATCAAGGTGAATTGGTTGAATTGAGTTACAGGCACATTCTGATTTGGCAGTCAGGCGATTTCTATAGGCTGATTATGGAATTAATTTGATTGAAACTGCCGACCATTTGGACGATTATCGCTCTATTTGTAAGAGCAGTGTACCACACAGACGGTACTAAGCTAAGATGCATTGCGCATTGCAACTCACCCTCTGGGTGCCTTTTCCTACAATCAAACGGGTATATAAATATTGCTGCAAAGTTGTTCAATACTGAATTTTATGTTGAGTAGAATAACCTGATCAGGTAAAGCAGTCCGAAATAAATAAGACGTAAAATCAATATGAGGCTATGAAAACAACTTCTGTCCACTTTTAATTGATTGCATTCACTAAAACCTCACGTGTTCTCTTACTTCTCCGTAAGTACTTACTTTCATGAAAAGTAAACCCGATTCAATTATCTGACGAAAGAAAAGTAAAAAAATACTGTTTTAAAATAGAATATGACAGTGGGTGTCTTTCATTTGAAACGAAACCCGGGAATATTCATTTTTTGCTTTAACGTACATTGGACACCGTTTGCCCTATCTTTGTGGGTAACACTAGTCAGAGCGGAGGAAGAAAACAGCGATTCTTTCGGGGTTAATATGATGGTCATGGATGTATTAATAATCGAAGACGAGCCTGTATGGCAACTTAAGATCCAAATGATGATCGAGCAAATCATTCCCGAACCCTGTCTGCATTTTGCCGATTCTGCCGCTGAAGCAAGGCACATTCTGTCAACGGTCAGGATAGATTTGGTAGTGTCAGATATTGTTTTGCCGGATGGGGAAGCATTTGACATCTTCACCCCGCCTTTACACAAATTACCCGTCATTTTCCTGACCGACTACCCTAATGATACTTTCTATTCCCGCACTTCTGCCTTGCCCAAAACGGTATTCATTGCTAAACCTTTTCACGAACTGACTTTAAAATCGTCCATTGAGACACTGGCAAAATTAGCAGGAGTTGATTTTTGGCCTTCCAACAAGTATTTGCCCGTCGTAGATAAATACCGGAGGCAGGTTCAGTTAATTCTTGATAAAGTAGTTTGGGTGCAATCGGATGGCAACTACTCTATCATTCAAAGTACCGAGCAGAAATATATTATTAAAAAATCTCTCACTGTTGTGGCTGAGTTTTTGGACAGTCGGTTTATTCAGGTACAACAGTCTTTTATTGTTAACATACACTTTGTCAGTCGGGTAGAGATGTTGGCAGACAGAATCTTTATTTATGGACAGACAATTCCTATCGGACGTCGATTCAGAAAAGAATTCTTACATTTCTGGGAGAAAAATCAAATCAGTTGAGGGCATTTAACAGCAATGTATCGATCATTCAACAAATTAATTTGTATATTTCAATATGAGAGTGAGATACCTGTTGAATGGGTGATTATCGGAAGATCATGTTCTTTTTTTTAGCTATTGAAACGGCAGGTTATGAACGTTAAGCTTTACTTCTTTTTATTTCTCTCTTCTCCGCTTTTTGCACAATACATTGCGTTTGAAGATATTCGGGTAACTTCAAACATTGATAGTCTTCGAAACGTCATACCGCAGCAAAGGGGGTATTCCTTACTGCAATGTATCTTATCTGCGGAAAAAAGCTTTTCGTTTTGGTACAGAGATGAAGCAAGCCCGTATATTTTATTGCTGGATTCCCTAGGCAAACGTTACCCTGAATGTAAAGCACATTTTTACTATTTTAAAGCAAAGCACGAATTGTTCGACAACCGCAATGAAAAGGCGTTTCAGTGGAGTAAAAAGGCATTTGATATATACAAATCCGCAAAAGACACCTCGGGTATGGCTTCTGCATTGGTTTCTATGGGAGCAGTCACGGTAAGCTATACCATGAGAGCAGACTCGGAAAAGCAATTTAGCCGAGCCTATTTTCAGGAAGCCTTTCATTTGGGACAACAAAGCAGCACTATCGAAGCTAGACTTGTTGGCAACTACGCCTTGGTTCGTTTATTCGGAATTGATTTCCAGCCGGGAAATTTAAATAAGATTATTGCGGTAAGTAAACAGAGTTTACAGTTAATTAACCAAAATCGTAAATACAAGCACTATAAAGTCTTGTTTTTGGGAGCGTTGGCCATGGCCTATGATATTAAAAACGAAGATGAAGCAGCCTTGCATTATAATTTGGAGTGGTTGGAATTGCTCAGGTCTGAGCAGGCCTCTGTACCCTTTGTGATGATGAATAATATTGGTTTTGTCTATTTAAAACAGCAAGACTATCCATCGGCAATCGGCTATTATAAACAGGCGCTCAGCCATCCAATGAGTCACAGTACAAAAAATGCAGGAGTCCTTAGAAATGTCTTCAACGGCTATCATAAAGCACTGATCGGTTCAGGCAGTTTTAAAGAGGCGTCTGTCTTTGCAGACAGCATTTATTTTTATTCCGAGAAATTTCGAAATGAAGAAAACAATCGTGTATTAAATGAACTGATCGTTCAGTATGAAACTCAAAAAAAGGAAGCGCAAAGCAGGCAGCTGCAACAGCAAATAGAACTCGCCACAGCCCGTGAGCGCCTGTATTGGCTGGCGGGCAGTATTATTGTTATCGGATTGATACTTTCCATTTTTCTGGTCTATTATCTGAATCGTAAAAATATCCAACTGGCCAACGCTAACCGAGAAATAAACCGTTTAACCAAGGCAAAAGACTATTTTTTCAGCATTCTTGCGCATGACCTGCGCCACCCGCTGAATGCCTATCAGGATATGACTGAATTGGTTGATTATTATGTAAGTACAAAACGGTTTGATGCCCTGCAAAAAATTTCAAAATCCATCAACCAATCAGGACGAAAAATCAGGCAATTACTTGACAATTTATTGCAGTGGGCATTGTCTCAACAGAATGAAGTGCCTTATCAGCCGAAAGAATTGGTTCTATACCCCATACTATCCAATGTGTTAGACCTTTATCGGCCAATTATAGACAAAAATAACGTTCAGGCTACGATCAACGGATCTGAATATATAACCGCTTTTGTTGATGAATTGGCCTTTGAGTTAATCATTCGCAATCTGGTAGACAATGCCTTAAAGTACCTGCGTCCGGAAGGCGAACTGGAAATCAGTATCAATACAACTTCTTCAGGACAAACCCAACTCAGCATTAAAGATAACGGTGAAGGGATGACAACGGAGAAACTTGAAGCAATAAGATACATGCTTTCTCAGGCGGATCAGTTACTTCCCGGACAAATAGGACGCAGTTTAGGCATGTTGCTCATTGGAAGATTTGTAAAAAGTAATAAAGGCACCATTCGGGTAGAAAGCCAACCACAGGCAGGTACTGTGTTTACTCTTTTGTTCCCTCAATCCTCAAAATAAATCCTGTCTGAGCCGAATGTGTACACTCAATGCAGAATATCACCCTTCAATGGCGAAATCTAAATGTTCAACAACGTATATCTTTTACATTTACTGTTGATAGATAAGCGAGTATGCATCTATGAAATGCATACTGTATTATCAAAGTAGGGTAAAGTGAAAATCAAATCTGTGCGGCGTTACTGTACAGATTTTTTAGTTGTATGCGGCTATAACTATCATAAAGAAGACGCTAACCCGCCGAAAATTACAATCAACGTTTAAATTTCTCTCCCATGAAGACTGAAATGGTATGGGTAAAAGTAACTGAGCTTATTCAGAAAAATAAAGAATTTACTATTGTAAGTAAAATAGAAGATGGGAATAGGTTGTGGTGTTTAATCAGAAAGGGTGTGCCTGTAATATATCAGGAAGAATTGCCGAATACTCAACCTTTTTGTAACGTTTTTTTTCTGGTCGAAACTCATGAAAAAATCAGCAACATCCTTCAGATAATGGCTGTTACTTCAGGAGTCAATTTTTCCGGGTAGGTCACTCATAACTCCCTGTTTTAATCAATACCTATGTGATCGTTAATACTCTGCAGTGATAATAAACGCCTCTTTTGAGGGTTGAGCCCATTTGTTTCCATTAGGCAATCGAAGCCAACTGCTTGGCAATAGTTATCGGTTTGACAAGGAGAGCTGCGAGGTTCTGTTTTCTCAGATTTTATATACTATTGTGGCTGAAATCGCGGTATTGGCTGAGCCATGACTTTACATCGTTGCGTCGTCGTCGGGAGATGGCTACCCTGTAGCCGTCGGTCATGAGCAATTCTTTTTTTTTGTTCTGCTTTCCCTGCGATAAGTATCCCAAATTGACAATGGTCGATTTGTGCACTCTGACAAAGGGGAAAGGTAATTGGCTTTCAAAAAATGAAATAGTTTTGGAATAGACCAACCGCTGCCCATCTATAAGGATAAAAACGGTATAATTGCCATCGCCTTCCAGGCGCAGGATGTGGCCGGTGGGGATGGTGACCCACCCCAACCGGCTCGGTAAAAGAATCTGTTCCATTGTAGAGAAAAGGATTAATTACACCCTCCAATTTCAGCCTGAAAAACCGTTCCGTTATTTGCTTTAAAACCGGCTTTGAGCTCGATAGAATTGGCTTTATAACTGACGTTGGAAGTACCGGTTATTTGATTTGCTGCACTTATTTTTCCATTGGTACTTGAGGCTGTTTTCAATATGGTTCCGGATGAATAATCATCTGTTGGGCTTGCCAGTGTTACCAAAGCCGCGTTAGAATTGATACTTATGGCAGTACCGGCATTACTTACACAACCGTATTTATCAGTAACGGCAGCGGTGTAGGTGCCGGCATTAGAAGCGATGATTTTTTCTGTTGTAGCTCCGCCCGGTGTCCAAATTACTGATATACTTGAATTTAATGGTGAGCTTGAAGGTATTTGCCTGGATGGACTATTCACCAATGTTCCGGTATTTCCATTGCCGGTTGCATCTGTGACAGTAGTACCGGAAGCTTCATCAAATTTATAATAGGCTACCAGACCGGTACTGTTACCGGCCACTGAATTGTAGATATTGTTTTCAATTTCGGTTTGGGTTCTTGCCACATTCCATATTCTTAACTCATCCATTGTGCCGTTAAAATGATTACACTGGCAAGCAGTGGGTTGTTGCCTGCCGATATTCAAGGGCAAGTTATCCTGATGGTGGCCCACGGAGGAAGCTGTTCCTGCATTCATGCCATTGATATAAAAAGTAATTGTGCCGTTGTTAAAGGTAATGGCTACGTGTGTCCAGGTATTTTGTGGAACAATGGTATTAGCATAAAACCAACCCGTATTTTTATCATAAAACCCCATTTTGTTGGCACTGCCATTTACATTGGTATTTGCATTTAACTGCCATAAAAAATCATAATCACCTTTGTCCACGATAGTGCTGTTTGAACCGGAGTAATTTACCCAGGCTTCCATGGTAAAAGTTGAACCCAGATTGATACTGCTACTATGAGGTACGTTTACATATTGGCTACTCGCTTTCACGAATGATAAGGCATTATTTGAATTCAAATTTGAGCTTAAAGTAACAGACTGGCCCTGACAAAAGGTAGTTGGACCTTCGGCTGTAATACTTGCAATAGGCTGAACAATAGATACTTTAATGCTCGACAGCGTGTTTACACATCCGTAAGCATTGGTTAGCTTGGTGGTATAGGTACCTGCTGTACTTACGCTGAGACTCGGTGTTGTTTGGCCTCCTTCTAACCATTGAAAAGTACCCAAACTTTGCCAAGTGGGGTTGTTCACAAATGTGCCGGTATTACCATTGCCGGTTGCGTCTGCGGTGGTGGAACCGGTACCTTCGTCAAATTTATAATACGCTACCAAGCCGGAGCTGTTGTTGGGTATGGTATTATTCATATTCTCCTGAATCTGGGCTTGTGTTCTTACCACATTCCATAATCGTAACTCATCCATTGTTCCGTTAAAATGATTACACTGGCAAGCAGTGGGTTGTTGCCTGCCGATATTCAAGGGCAGATTATCCTGTGGGTGGGTTACAGAGGAGGCTGTTCCTGCATTCATGCCATTGATATAAAAAGTAAGTGTGCCGTTATTAAAGGTAATGGCCACGTGTGTCCAGGTATTCTGCGGAACAATCACATCAGAGTAATACCATGTATGAGGATTCTTTTGATAAAAACCCATTTTGTTAGTACTGCCAATTACATTGGTATTTGCATTTAACTGCCATAAAAAATCATAATCACCTTTGTCCACGATAGTGCTGTTTAAACCGGAGTAATTTACCCAGGCTTCCATGGTAAAAGTTGAACCCAGATTGATACTGCTGCTATGAGGAACCGTGATATATTGACTGTTGGCTTTGGAAAAAGACACGGCTTTGTTTGTCACTGCGTTTGAGTTTAAAGTGACCGATTGCCCGGGGCATATCAAAGGCTGTGCAGAACTGCCGGTAATGGCCGGTCCGGACGGGCAAACAGTGTATCCCACAGAATTGCTACAACCAATATTGTCAGTAACCGTAAAAGTCTGAAAACCACTTGGCACCTGCTTTATGCCGGTACCGTTATAAGGCGGGATGCCTCCGTTAGCGGTAATTTCAATAGTTGCCAATTCCCCAACATTTGTAATGTTGCTTAAAGCATTGGCACTAACTGTCAGTGGTGTGCCACCTGTTACGGTAGCAAAATCCGGAGAGCCTGCATTTCGCAGAATATTGTTTTTATCAAAAATTTGAACTGAATAATCTCCGGCAGACAATCCTGTTAGCGTGCTTTTATATCCGTAAGAATTCCCTTGGTAACCTAAACTTGAAGTAGTGGTGCCCACGAGTTGCCCATTTTTGTACCATTTATAGGTAAAAGGAGCATTATTGTTCCGAAAAAAAGATTGCCCAAAAAAGGCGGTTACTGTTCCATCAGTTCCGGTGCAGGATCTGGTAGCTTCGAGATTGTAAGGCCTTGTAGCTGTTTTGATGGTTATTTCCCCATTTCCATTGTGATAATTCAGCTCAGAAACGAATAATGGCTCTAAACCGGAGGAGTATGAAGTGCCTCCGGAGCCTGCTCCGGTGTTAGTCCCACCGATACCTCCGGTATATCCGCCGCCGCCGCCGCTGCCGCCCAGACCTTCGATGTCACCCGGCGAAAAACTATTCAAAAGTGCGGCTCCTCCGCCACCATAGCCTCCACCGCCATGAATAAATCTGTAGTTGTAAAAATTATCAATGTTAACAGTTCCTCCGCAACAACCCCCGGAAGCACCAAAGCCTGAACCTCCACCATATACAACAACATATCTTATATCGAAGAAGCCCGTAGAACTACGCCCGTCATATAAGGTGTTAAATCCACCCCCATATAAGCCACCACCGCCACTACCTCTACTGGTATTGAGGTTTGCCAATTCTGAACCTCCTCCCTGACCGTTTCCTGAACCATTATAAAATTTCACGGCATTAAATCCATTTTGTAATGGCCCCGCACCACCTCCGCCACCGGCGATTATAAGTGGCGAAGAGGCATCTACAAAACGAACACCGGTACCACCGCCACCGCCACCGCCACCGCCTTTAATAGAGCCCGGACCGGTACTATAGCTCCTGGAATCATACCCGGATTCACCGGTGGCACCCAATCGATATTCAATGGTAGTACCGGCTGTAAAATAGAACACACCTTCCACTATATCTCCATTTCCTCCTGTTCTCGTCTCGCCTAAAACACCAATGTTGTACCATGTATCTCCTCCGCTTGCTCCCTTAACGGTTATATGGTAATATCCGCTTTCGGCAAATGTATAAGTACCCGAGTAGCCGGCACTTGCCCTTGGCCCGGTTGTGTTTGGATTAGTAACATTGAGCAATGTGGTCTGTGCCGATGCATTCAACACAAAAACCTGTACAAGACCAACTAAAATCAAAAGTTTTTTTAGGATAGTAAATGGTCGGAAAGGGATGCAGCTAAGATTTCTGACAAGTTGATAACTGATCCACAAATGCGGGTTGGGGATGTTGTATATAGCCATGGTTTTTTGTACTACTGAAATTACACTATTAATATGTTTTAATTGCCTTCAGAAAATCGGATCATTTTACCTTTTTATCAAAAGCTGCTGTCACTGATGAAAGAGGGTGCGCCTGATTTTAAATCATAGGCTGCTTCCACCGCCGGTGCAGGTCAATGGGAAATAATCATTAAAAAAGGATAAACCCGGCACTGAATTGGCGGTCCACTGCGCAAAGCCGCTACGAGAATGAGTGAAAAGGCCGGTTGCAGTGAGGCCTAAAAGGAAATTTGCAGATCGGTTTTTCATGAAAATTCAGCTGGTTTTTCTTCGCCACTAACTGAATAAAGTTGCAGCGGCAAACGATCTGAACCAAACGATCCCGGCCGAACAGGGTCTAAAACTTTCCCAATGAGTGCTTTTATTCACCGAAGGAATTTTACGTTAACTAAAAAACGTAAAGCCCGGAATTGTTTGCCGGACAAGCAAACGGGCAAGGATGGTAAACAGAGCTAAGTAAGCTTCATGTAATGGTGGGCACGCTGAAGCGGAGTTCGACAAGTGTCCCGTTTCGGTTTTCGCAGGTCAGAATACCATCAAGCTGGCGGGCAAGCAGGTCCACCAACTGGGTGCCGAAACCCGTTTCATTGACTGTTTCCACCGGCTGCTTACCGATCCCATTGTCGGCCACCTGCAGCAGAAATGAATCATCGGCCATCCGCGTCAGGCTAATGCGAATGGTGCCGTGGTCTTTGCCGACAAACGCATATTTAAGTGCGTTAGTCAGCAACTCGTTCGTTATCAACCCTACGGAAATCGCTGTGTCAATATCCAGTACCAGTTCGGGCATCGAACAATCAATGTTGATGCGACCGGCCACATCGAACGAATCGAGGATGCTTTCGCTCAGATTGTTAAAATAATCACGCATTTCGATAGCCCCTAATTGCTCGCCCCGGTAAAGTTTCCGGTGGATGATGCCCATGCTCTGTACCCGGCTCTTAGTGGCCTCAATAGCTTCCTGTACATTGGGGTCGATGACTTTTGCCAACTGCAACGATAACAAACTCGACACCAGTGCCAGATTATTCTTAACCCGGTGATGAATTTCTTTCAGCAGGAGTTCATTTTGGGTGTTTTTCTGGGCAATCTCGTCGCGTTGCTGTTTTATAACGACGGCTTCCCGCAGGGCAAGTTCGCGGGCCTGTTCACGCAGACGCGCCTTCATTAAATACCAAAAACCACACAAAAGCAGTAGACCATAAGCAGCATATGCCCAGGCACTTTGCCACCAAGGGGGAGTAATTCTGATCTGTAGGGGTGTTAAGAAGGTCCAGATCCCGTCGCTGTTGCGGGCTTTTAGGTGGAACTGATATGTCCCCGGCCGCATCCGGGCAAAATCGACAGTGTTTTTCAGAGCGATGTTGATCCATTGTGGCTCCTCATCTGCTCCGGTCAGGGCGTAAGCATATTCCCGGCTCCCGGTGTTCCGGTAGTCTAAGAGCGCAAATTTGAGCTCAAGGGTGTTTTCCAGGTACGTTAACGTCAGTTCATTACCTCGCCGGCGATTTTCGGGCAAGGACTTCATCGTTTCGGTTTGGTTCGCATCGAAACAGGTTATGCTCACCAACCGCAAGGGAGTTGGGGCTTGAGGAGCATTCTGTAGGGAGGAGGGCCTAAACCAACGTAGGTTATTTTGACACATAAAATAAACCTCGCCGGTGAGGGGATGGGCGGCAATGGGCGTGCTATACGGCGAGGTACCTACAAACTGTGGGAAGGTGGTTACTTTCTCCGTTACGGGATCGATACAGGAAACCACGCGATTCTGATTTAGCCAGATTTTACCGGAACGGTCTAAGGCGATATGGGCAAAATAATCATCCGTGAACCCGTTGCCGATACCGTATTTTTTGAATCGCCCCGTTTTAACCGAGAGCCGTTGTAATGGGGCACTATACCCGCTTGTAACCCATACATCACCCTGTTTATCAACCAATGGGGCGTAGGTATAGTTGTTGGCCAGCCCATACGGGTCACCTTGTCTTAGCAAAAATCGCTGTACACGCCGGGTGTGTTTGTCCACGCGGCAAAGTCCGACGGAAGCTCCGCACACCCAAATCTTATTTTGCGCATCAACGGTAATCTTCTGTAGTAGGTTCGATGTCAGGCTGTTGGCATTAGCAGGGTCATTTTTCCATTGTTCATAATTGCTCACGATACCCGTTTCTACCGATAAACTACCTTTTGGGATTCGAAAAAGCCCATCCCCCCAAGTCGATACCCACAAGTCACTGTCATGGTCAAGTAACGAAAAGATCGGGATCTTAATGGATTTACCTCCCACATTATCTAACCTGACCGGAATAGTACGCCCCGTTTTTTTGTTAAAAATAAATAAGCCCTCATCTTCCGAAATAAGCAACAGGTGATGGTCAGAAAGGGGGACACTGGAATAAACGTTGGGTAGCTTCAGCACAAACCTGGTATCGTCCCGGCCGGGATCGTGGCGAATCAACCCCTGACTGGTACTGATCCAGATCAGGCCATTCGCGTCGGGAAATATGTCGTTAGCCAATGGCTTGTCCGGTATCGCACCGGGAGACCGTCCGGTACGGGGATTCGGCTGTGGCATTTTCAGGTTGTTATAGCGTTCCTGACGGGCATCGAAAAAGTACGGGTTCCTGTCGCTACTGCATTCCAGCCAGATCAGCCCCTGCCGATCCTCGAAAAGCGACATCAAGCCCGAAATGCGTTCCTGATTTTCGACGGCTATCGGGGTACATTGCTCTACTGTGGTTCGATCTGCCGAAATTCGGAAAATGTCGTTCTCGCAACAGAGCCAGAGCCGACCCGATTGATCTTCCAGGATAACGTTCGGAAATGGAATAGGTTTTCCGTCGGCGGTGTGCACATCAAACGAGGTGATTTTTTCCGTCTTAGGATCAAATACACGTAGCCCATCTTGGTTCGGGAAGCCCATCCACAGCAGGCCCAGACGATCTTTGCATAGGCTGTTATGGTTATTCAGCCCGATGGTGAAGTTGGAGACGGATAGGCCCTGCTTGTCAAGAATCGGTAAACAGTGCCATTTTTTGGTGGTCTGGTTGTACGTTTCAAACCCTACGGTCGTGCTGACATACACCCGGTTTGGTTCGATCACAATGGGCGACACCGGATTGCCCTGTAGCTGTCCTATCTCGCCGGGTGCAGGCAAAAAACGGACTGTACGGCCTGTTTTTGGGTCGAACCGATTCATGCCCGAATCACTTCCAATCCATATTTGTCCAAATTCGTCCTGTTGCATAAATCGGAGCTTATCGGACGACAGACTGGCTTTGTTGGTAGGTATATGATGAAAATGGGTGACCTTACCGGTTTTTTGATTATAGGCATTCAGGCCGGCATCACGTGTAGTGATCCAAAAGATACCCTGCTTGTCCTGAATCATAGCAACGGCACTCTTTGAGGAGAGAGAGTTCAAATCGACCGGATTAGAGCGTATAGTGACAACCTCATGGCCATCGTACCGGCTCAGCCCATAATCACCGCTGATGAACCAAAGAAAACCGTCGCGGTCGTTGAAGATAGGTCTAACCAGTAATCGGTTGGAGTTGCGGCCCAGTGTCTCTTTGGATGGTTCGTTGAAATAAAGCACCGTGGATTGTGCCTGTCCAAAGAGCGCGGGCAGGTACAACAGGCCGATGAGCCACCATTGAACGATACGTTTACCCATGTCGAAACAGCCTATAATAAGTAATGCACAAGATATGAAAAACGGATTATTATTCATATCCATTATCCGCCATCCCTTAAGGGACAGGTGGTGCATCGGCATTCCACATACCCATGATCGATACCCACTTTCCGTCTTTAGTACGTTTGAGCAATTCGGTATACCGGCCATTATCCATAACGACTTTCCCATCGGGCGTTTGTACATCCATCCGGAACCGGCCCGTTTCCCACCCCAAGTTCCCTTCACTGCCCGTAGCGATCGTTTTGACGGTCACATTGGTTGCTCCCGCTTCAATGGCATCTTTCCAGTAGTTGAGAATGTTTTCCCGGCCCGTTACGGCAGGCTCATTGGGCGGATACAACGTAGCATCTTCAGCATAGCAATTGGTAGCCGCCACCGCGTCTTTGGCATTCAGCGCAGCGGCAAAGTCTCTGTTCATCCGGGACAGTTCTTCGGCCGTGGCGGGTTTTTCTTTGGCAGATGTATTGCACCCCAAGGCAACCGGGAGCAGGATGGCAAAAGCGGTTATAATTTGAGTAAACGGGTTGGTTTTCATTAAATCATGAATGATTTTTAAATTTTATAGGTATTAATTCAGGGTTTCCTGCGCGGCGCCGTGTACCACAATGGCACAGCCCTGTAGGAAGGTTTCCAAGTGGATGTGAAAGAGGTGCGGTTTGGCGGATGTGGTCTGAGCCTGCAACATTGCAGCAGACATGATCCATAGGAAGCAAAAAATTGCCTGAGAACGAACAGGAGTAAAATGGAGCTGCATGGTTGAGGGGCTGATTGAGCAGTTTAGGAATGAACGGCCCAATCAATTCGAAAAAGCGATAGGGTCGACAATCAGTCTAAACTACCGCTAAGGTGCCCACAAAACAAGTTCACTCAGCCGAACATACCCTTTTCCTTTCCGAAGGTCGGAAATTATTTACCGAAGGGGCGAACGGACAGGCTTCGGTTTCCCCGGCTCAAATGGTCTGTATTCGTTTTAGTAATGCCTCACGCAGGTTGTGGCTAAGTGGAATCGTTTTGCCTTTAATCCCAATATGTCCTTCACCTACCTCATCGACCTGCGTCAGATTCACCAGAAAGGACCGATGCACCCGCACAAAACAGTTTCCCGGGAGTTTATCTTCCATTACTTTTAGGGGCGTTGTCAGCAGATATTCATTGTTTGTCGTGCAGAGGTGGCAATAGCTGCGGTCAGCTTCAACATAGAGGATATCAGCGATGAAGATTTTGATGATCTTTTCTCGGTGTCGCACAAAAATCCGGTCACTGAGCACAAAGGGTGCGTCTGGAGCCGGGTCGGAAGTAGATGGGTGCTCGTCAGCCAGACGGCTGATGGTCAGTTCAATAGCCCGTTGTAATTCAATAGCCCGAATTGGCTTGGAGATGTAGGCATAGGGGCGGGTCTTTTTGGCGCGGGCAAAGGTGGCTTCATCGGTATAGGCGGTGACGTAAATAATCGGGATGTTCCACTGCCGGTGGATAGCATGGGCCGTTTCAATGCCGTCGAGCGGACCTTTGAGGGTGATGTCGAGCAGAATCAGGTCAGGTCGGTTGGTTTCGACGTGCCGGATGGCTTCTTCGCCCCGAGAAATAATCCCGCTCACCTCATAACCGAGTTTGCTGAGGTGCAGAGCGATGTCGGCGGCAATAATCATGTCGTCCTCCACGACGAGTAACTTCACGGGGATGTCCATAGCAGTAAGCGGTCTTTCGTCAAAAAATTACTACGGCATACCGAAGGGCGCAGCCTGTTTGGCAGCATTCGGTGCAGTGTATCCTCGGTAAACCCGGCATGGTAGTTATATATCCTGACCGGACTGCCAAAGTGGTAAATCCTTCACGAAGGTAAGCTCAATTTTTATTATTTGGAAAGATTAATGTCCTGCTTAAGCGACTGTTGCTGTTCCGGTTCACAAGGTTCATTCATCTGCAACGCCCATGCGGACGGCTACATTCAGGATTAGATTATTTGAATCCACTAGCTTTTGAAAATACGTATTATCAAAAACTTGCGTGAAAATTTTGAACCATAATTCATTATAAACTTGCAAAAAGTGTAGACTATACCGGAACTATGTCAGTTCCGCTGTGGGCTACCGGCAGGCTGCTCATGCACTGGTCGGTGGCAGTGTGGCTATGCAGTAGATGAAGTATGGAGCGGAGGAGTCGAAATTGGAAAGGTAGTGAATCACAACAGCGTTCCCCGTATATTTTAGTTGCCTGTAATCATAAATGCCATTACTTCCAGGGTTTGTTTTTCGACTAAACAATGAGCATTGTAAAAAGGAGCGTCACCTTCTTTGACTGACTGATAAGCAATTTCTTCTTTCTTCCCATTTTCCAATATCCACGTCTCCTTATTGTCTACTTTGCCAAGGCGTACAGAAAATCCATAACCGCTCTCCAACAGCTCTGAAACCAACATCCATATCAATTCATTTTCCATGCCTTTTCTTTATTTTGACCCGGTACCGGGATGTTGTGTTATAAATCTGTCCTACCGATCAATATTTAGAAACGTTCTAAAATTCAATGACTTAGCGACGTTTTTTTTCTGCTTTTCTGCTTTTACAATGATAGAATAAACATTAGGGTTGCCCAAACAAAAATTGTATATTTTACCAAGAATTTATTAAGCGGTTTATTTCATACGTACGCGTGTAGAATGCATTTTTGAAAAAAGGTCATTTCGAACTTCTCCAATAAAATGCAGGTAGCCATGAGCAATATCACACCCGGTGAAATAGTGACTGCCAACGTACACAAGCCAAATCTCCCAAAGAAGTAAAGCAACATTGATCTTAGAAGCAATTGCGCTTAAAGAATTCAAAATCAGCTTTCAGTCGTTGCTGATTGGAATAAATTTTACATCAATTTTTAGGGTATTTATCTCACCCGAAAAGAGCAAATATTCCAACAATGATGGCCATACTCGGAAAAATTTTAAATTTTAAATTTTGCCAAAAATGACACTTATAGCACTTTATATGCCTTTATTTGCCATTTTTCAATTACTTCTCTTGGCTTTTAGTCTATGAGCCAAATACATTTTCTGCCCAATCTCCACTACTTTCAGTATCTTTGTCTTTTGTAATCATCTATGTAGATTAGTAGATTTAATATTCTTTCACTCTCAATTATAAGTGAATTCGTTTTTTTTCGTTCTAATACAAAGTGATTTAATCAATAAGTAAAAAACTTCTCAACTTTTCTTCTTTCCCTGCTCATCACTTTGTCTTTCTATCCTATCTAACCTTTATCATTAATGAAACTTAAGGAAAACGTAAAATTTGTTGCCCAAGAAAAGAGCCAATTTTTCCCAACATTAAAAAAACGAGTAGACGCCTATTTTAAGGAGAACAACATCTCCAAACACGCTAACCGAAAAATGGTCATCAAAACGATCGCATTGTTAGCCGCTTACATTCTTCCCTTTGTATTTATACTTGCTTTCCGGCTTTCACTTGGCGTTGCCATACCACTTTGGATCA
The DNA here is from genome assembly GCF_965279615.1 of Runella sp. NCBI lineage: Bacteria > Pseudomonadati > Bacteroidota > Cytophagia > Cytophagales > Spirosomataceae > Runella > Runella sp. The sequence goes on from NZ_OZ257252.1 coordinate 5,866,688, forward strand.
TCATGGGATTTGGAATATCCGGTATTGGAATGAGCATCATGCACGATGCCAATCACGGAGCGTATTCAGACCGTTCTTCGGTAAACAAATGGTTAGGCTATTCCATTTACCTGGCGGGAGCCGGCGTGTTGAACTGGAAATTACAGCATAATATTCTGCACCACACGTACACTAATATCGTACCGATGGACGAAGACATTCGTGATCGCGGCATTGTTAAGTTATCACCTCATGCAGAAAGCAAAGCGGTGCACCGTTTTCAGTGGATGTATGCTTTCTTTTTCTACGGAATTTTGACGTTGTATTGGGTGTTGGCCAAAGATTTTATCCAGTTTGTTTCTTACATCCGCAATGGTGTGAATAAACAGACCAAGCAAGAAAATGCGATGACTCTTCTGAATTTGATTTTGGTCAAATCCATTTATTTGATTATCCTGCTTGTGTTGCCCGTGGTGGTTTTTTCAATCCCATTTTCAGAAATATTGATCGGTTTTCTGGTCATGCATTTTACCGCAGGACTGGTGTTGACGATTATTTTTCAATTGGCTCATACGGTGGAAGGAACGAGTCACCCGGAAGTAAGTGAATCAGGCATTGTTGCCAAAGATTGGGCCATTCATCAATTGGAAACAACGGTCAATTTCTCGCCCGGCAATAAATGGTTATCTTGGTACGTAGGCGGATTGAATTATCAAATTGAACACCATCTTTTTCCAAAAATTTGCCACGTGCATTATCCCGAAATCGCACCTATTGTCAAGCAAACGGCGGAAGATTTTGGATTGGTTTATATGGAAAATCCTACATTCTGGGTCGCTTTACAATCCCACATTGATACATTGAAACGTTTTGGCGGTAAAGTAGACTTGAATGAAGCCATAGGGTAAAATATCTTTTTTTTATAAATTAAGGGGTTAAAGATTAAGGTGTTTCAAAACAGCTCTTAATTTTTAACCCCTTAATTTTTCATAACCCGTGGTCTGTGTCTCCACAGACCTACGAAATCTTCGATCAAAAGGTCTGTGAGGACACAGACCACGGATTAGATTTTAGATTACAAAATCAAGTACTGCAAAGGTTAGACCTCTCCGAGGCCCTTTGATGAGGATACAATCCACGATTACCTTCATTGCACGATTCAGAAACTATCCAACGTGTTCACCTTCAAGTGATTTGTATTCTTCATCCGTCAGTAATCTTGATTTAATCACAAAACGCACACCCAACGGAATTTCCAGCGAAAAGCTTGCGCCGCGACCTTTGACGACATCCAAGGTAAGATGCGTATGTTTCCAATAGTCGAACTGATCGCGGGACATGTAAAAATCACAGCCGTGGAGTGTTCCGAGTTGGATGTCGGTTTCGTTGATCATCAATTCTCCTACCTCAAAACACATCGGAGAGGAGCCGTCGCAGCATCCGCCGCTTTGGTGAAACATCAACGCCCCATTCTTAGCCCGAAGTTGGTCGATGATCTGCTCGGCGGCGGGTGTAATGGCTATTCTTTCGGTTTTCATGATCTGAGATTTTTGGGAAAAAGAAGAAAGAGTCTTATGGCTCTCTCTAAGAATACATAGACTTGGAAAGTTTTTAAAACTTTCCAAGTCTATGTTCGATACCCTAGAAAAATCCTAATTTGTTTTTATCGTACGATATCAACATGTTTTTGGCCTGACGATAATGATTCAGCATCATTTTATGAGTTTCGCGGCCAATACCTGATTTTTTATAGCCACCAAAAGGTGCGTGAGCAGGATACGCATGATAACAGTTGACCCACACTCTGCCCGCTTGCACAGCTCTGGCAACCGTGTATGCTTGGTGCGTGTCGCGTGTCCATACACCCGCTCCTAAACCGTACAGTGTATCGTTGGCAATGGAGATGGCCTCAGCTTCGTCTTTAAAGGTCGTGATGCACACTACGGGACCAAAGATCTCTTCCTGAAATATTCTCATTTTATTGTTGCCCTTGAAAACGGTTGGTTTGATGTAAAATCCACCTTCCAATCCTTCGTTGTAGGCCGCTTCTCCTCCCGTGAGGATTTCGGCACCTTCTTCTTTTCCAAGTTCAATATAATTGAGGATTTTTTCGTATTGGTCATTGGAAGCCTGAGCGCCCATCATGGTAGTTGGGTCGAGAGGGTGGCCTAATTGGATGGCTTCTACCCGTTGGATAAATCGCTCAATAAAAGCATCATAAATAGATTCTTCCACCAAAATACGCGATGGGCACGTGCAGATCTCTCCTTGGTTGAGCGCAAACATTGTTGCTCCTTCCAGGCATTTATCGAAGAACTCATCATCGGCATCCATGATGCTTTTAAAGAAAACATTAGGCGATTTTCCACCCAATTCGAGCGTTACGGGGATGATGTTTTTCGAAGCATATTGCATGATCAACTGCCCCGTGGTGGTTTCGCCCGTGAAAGCTATTTTATTGATTCTCGGACTGGATGCCAACGGCTTGCCTGCTTCAATACCAAATCCGTTTACAACATTCAACACGCCTGCCGGCAGCAGATCCTGAATCAGTTCGGCCAATGCCATGATGCCTACCGGAGTTTGTTCGGCAGGTTTTAAGACCACACAGTTTCCGGCAGCCAAGGCGGGAGCGATTTTCCAAGTGGCCATCAAAAGCGGAAAATTCCAGGGAATGATCTGGCCCACCACGCCGAGCGGCTCATGGATAACAAGGGATAATGTATTTGAATCCAACTCGGAGGCCGAACCTTCTTCGGAGCGGATCACCCCGGCGAAGTAACGAAAATGATCAATGGCCAAAGGCAGATCTGCCGCTTTTGTTTCACGAATGGGCTTGCCGTTATCCCATGTTTCGATGCCTGCCAATAAGTCCAGATTAGCTTCCATGATGTCAGCAATTTTCAATAAAAGATTGCTCCGTGTCGTTACAGAACTGTTGTTCCATTGGGGAGCGGCGGCCCAGGCAGCGTCAAGGGCTAAATTGATATCTTCCTCGGTTGATCTGGCTACTTTTGTAAATACCTGGCCGTCAACGGGTGAGATCGTCTCAAAATATTCGCCTCTTACGGGGGCTACCCATTTGCCGCCAATGAAATTATCATAGTGGGTTTTAAAGATTGGTTTTTCGACCAAATTGCTTTGTTTGGTGGTTACAGCAGACATGGTTTTTAGGGGTTATTTTGTTTATAAAAAAGATTTAAGACAAAAGAACCTTTAAAAAATCACATATCGTTGACATATCCTACTCACTTATTTTAGTATCCTATCAACTGATTGCACTATTCTATCAACTATTGCACTATACTATCGAATGTGATAAATTATACGTACATTTAGTACAATTCTCAGGAATAATACTATTAAATCTTGCTTTCAATCGTAAAAAGTGTGCTGTATGATAGAGTTACATCCTTTTCATTCTCAGAATAGACGGCTTGAAAACTTAGTGGAGAATCGGACCATTCATACGTTGAATAATGCCGAGTTGAATATTTTTGAAACACATCAGAAAGCAACGCAGGTACTGTTGCAGTTTAGTGAACCCGTACTGGCGAGCATGATCAAAGGCAAGAAAGTGATGCATTTGCAGGACTCGCCTTCTTTTGGCTTTCTTCCGGGCGAGTCGGTCATTTTACCGGCCAACGAATTGATGTGCATTGACTTTCCGGAAGCCACCGAGCAAACTCCTACGCAATGTTTGGCGCTGGCGTTCAGCGAAACCAAATTGAAGCAGGCAACCGATCTGCTTAATCAACGGGGACTCAAACAAAATGGCAAAGAGTGGAGCATGACCGACTACAATTATCACTTCACGAATGATATAGCCATCAATCAAATTCTCCAGCGCCTGATCTTTATTTTTACGGAAGACCATCCCTCCAAAGATATTTTCGCAGATCTGTTGATTCAGGAATTGGTGATACGGATTCTGCAAACAGAGTCGAAAAGCCTTTACCTTAAAAAGTCGCACGTTAATCCAAACAATGACCGCATCTCGTTTGTCCTGAAATACATTCGGGAAAATATCACTGAGAATCTTTCGATTGAGTTGCTGAGCGAAAAAGCGTATATGAGCGAATCCAATTTTTATCGCACCTTCAAGCATGAAATGGGCTCTTCACCGAATGATTTTATCATCGAAGAAAGGTTGAAATTGGCCGAAAGCTTGCTGCGTAATCCTAAAGTAAGTATCAAAGAAGCGTTTATGGCAAGTGGATTTAACAGCTTTTCGTACTTCTGCCGGATATTTAAAAAGAAAAAGAACCTTTCGCCAACGGCTTTCAAAGAAAAATCCAATACATTGACCGGCTTGGCGTACTAATAGGTAGTGCTGTAGGTTTCTCAAAACCTGCACACAGAGGTTGCTCACAACCTCGTGCAATCCGGGCCACGCAATTTAGTTTAACGGTTCAGGTCAGGTTTTGAGAAACTCCTCCGTGGTCTGTGTCTTCACAGACCTTTTTTTTAGTGCAGAAGGTCTGTGAAGACACAGACCACGGTTTTGACCCTTTTTTTTAGTGCAGAAGGTCTGTGGGGACACAGACCACGGTTTTGTGTTTTTCACCAACTATTTACTTTTGCCATCATCCGAAAGCAAACTCGCAGAAGACTCATCCAAAAACAGAATGCAATTGGGGTGCTGCTGCAAAATACTCGCAGGGTATAAATTACTTACCTCATGTTCCAAACTGTCTTTAACCGCCTGTGCTTTGCGTAAATCAGGAACGGAGCAAACGATGTGCGCGGACTTCATGATTTGTTTCACCGACATACTGATGGCTTGCTTGGGAACATCTTCCAACGTGGCAAACCAACCTTCGTTCATCTGCTGTTTTCGGCACGCTTCGTCCAGATTGACAACAAGATAAGGGCGTTCTGTTTCAAAATCGGCAGGTGGATCATTGAAGGCCAAGTGACCATTTTCACCAATCCCCACCAAAGCTACGTCAATGGGAAATTGTTGAATCAACGCGCCCAATCGCGCGCATTCTTCTTCGGGATTCACTTCACCATTGATCAGATAACTTGCTTTAAGCGGCGGAACCTGATCTAAAAAACGCTCTTGCATGTATTTACGAAAACTTGCCGGATGGGAAAGAGGCAATTCAATATATTCATCAAGGTGAAACATGGTTACTTTGCTCCAGTCGATGTCTCTTGCCGCAATAAGGGTTTGCAATGTACCAAACTGGCTTGCGCCCGTAGGTAAAATAACGTTGGCAAAATCCTTTTCAGCGATGGCATTGCGGATTAATGTGGCGGCAGTTTCGCCTGAAATAACGCCTAAGTCAGCGGAAGTTTTTGAAATATGTTTTTTCATTTTTATTTTAATTGTCACGCAAAGGCGCTAAGGAGCAGAGGCGCAGTGTTTTCTTTGCCACTCTGCGCCTCTGCGTGATTAAAGTGAACGTTCTTTTATTTTGGTATTGCCGCCTTTGTTCATTGAAATGTCAACCGGAGCGTTGGTTTTCCAAGCACCGCCGGTAAAATCAGGTACATCAATAGAACCGGAACGATTTGCCACCGACCATTCGCTCAAAGGGGCAATGGCGCTCCACGAAGCAGCATCGTACACGTCCTGATCAAGCGGAAGGCCGTTACGAAGGCAGTCGATCAGTCGCCAGTCCATCAAAAAATCCATGCCGCCATGCCCGCCGACTTTCTTGGCCAATTCGCCGATGCGTTTGATGATTTCGGGTTGAAATTTCTCTTCCAGTTTTTTGTATTCTTCTTCCGAAACCCAATCGTGCCCCGTCGAAATGCGCCCCGGTAGCGGATATTTGAGTGCCGTAGCCTTGGTGCCGCTCACCAGATGAATGCGCGAATAAGGGCGCGGCGACGATACATCGTGCTGTACCATAATGGTTTTGCCTTTTTGGGTACGGATCGTGGTCGTGTTCATGTTACCGCGAAAAGAAGCATTGGCAAATTGTTTGAAATCGGCATCGCTTGCGGCAAGCTCGTGCGCTCTCGACGCAAGCATGAAATCATTGCTTGCCATTGAAACAAGGTAATCCATTTTATCGCCTCGGTTGATGTTTAAGATCTGACACACCGGTCCTAAACCGTGAGTAGGGTAGAGGTTGCCGTTGCGCTGATTTTCTTTCAGTCGCCATAGGTCGTAGCGTCTGCTTTTGTCGAAAAATGAATCATAAATATCATGAATGTAGGCGCCTTCTACGTGAACGACCTCCCCGAAAAACCCTTGGCGCGCCATGTTGAGCGTGAGCAATTCGAAGAAATCGTAACAGCAATTTTCCAACATCATGCAGTGCTTGCGGGTATGTTCGGAAGTTTCAACCAGTTTCCAACAATCTTCCAATGTTGTAGCGGCGGGAATTTCTACGGCCACGTGCTTGCCATGCTCCATTGCGTACAGCGCCATCGGAGCGTGCAGATTCCACGGAGTGCAGATATAGATGAGGTCAATATCGTTGCGCTCACAGAGTTTTTTCCATTCATTTTCGTTGCCTGAATAAACGGCCGGGTTGTGAGGCGTTCCTTCAAATTGTTTTTTGGCAGCCTGCGCTTTTTCAACACGAATGTCGCACAGTGCTTTTACTTCTACATTTTCGAGGTAAACAATGCGATTTATTGCTCCTGACCCTCGATTACCCAAACCGATGTACCCGATCCGAATGGTATCTATTTTGGGTGCGCCATACCCACTCATGTTAAATTGCTGTGAATGAGTTTGGAGGGTTTGTTGCCGAATATGATTCAGGGACGAAACGGGTTTGGCAGTGGTGCAGGATTGGGTTAAATTCCCCGAAACCAGCCCCAGTCCTATTGTTCCCGTTAGTTTCAGAAAATCGCGACGTTCACCGGATGATTCATTCATATCGTTAACAGGTTTAGGCGTTGAAGTATAAACAGTAATGATTTTACCGACAAAAACAGTTGGACGTTTTCCAACCTGTTATAAGAGGTAAGGAGTCATAAGTATTACTCAAAAGTGCGATTTTTTGGCTATTTTTGTACTTTATTTTTACTTAAAATTGACGCATGGCTCGTACCGGAAAAACATCGACTGAACCGCTTAAACCTAAAGAAACTCCGCTTAATCGCCAATATAATCAGATAAAATCACGCTATCCGGGAGCAATGTTGCTCTTCAGGGTGGGTGATTTTTACGAAACCTTCGGCGAAGACGCCATACGGGCAAGCCGAATTTTAGGCATTGTGCTTACCCGTCGTAACAACGGCGGTGCGCAGGAAGAATTGGCCGGTTTTCCGCATCATTCGTTGGATACTTACTTGCCCAAACTTGTACGGGCGGGTGAGCGTGTGGCCATTTGTGATCAGTTGGAAGACCCCGCTGTAGCCAAAGGAATTGTTCGTCGCGGTGTAACGGAGTTGGTGACGCCGGGCGTTTCGTTCAACGATAATGTGTTGGATATCAGAAGGAACAATTATTTAGCTTCGGTTCATTTCGGTAAACAAAATACGTACGGCATTGCCTTTTTAGATATTTCGACCGGCGAATTTTTAACGACGCAAGGTAATAAAGAATACATAGAGAAGTTGCTGCAAAGTTTTGCTCCGTCGGAGGTTTTATACTGCAAAAAACACCGTCAGGAATTCGGTGAATTATTCGGCGATAAATTTCATACATTTTGTCTGGAAGATTGGGCGTATACTCTTGAGTTTGGCTACGAAATCCTTATCAAGCATTTCCAAACTACCTCGCTCAAAGGTTTTGGAGTGGAAGCACTCACGGAAGGCATTATTGCGGCAGGCGTGATTTTGCGTTATTTGGCCGATACGGAGCACAAAGACGTCAAACACATCACACGCCTGACGCGCCTCGACGAAGAAAAATACGTGTGGCTCGACCGCTTTACCATTCGCAACCTTGAGTTGGTCTACCCACAACAGGAAGGCGGTGTGCCCTTGATTCAGATATTGGACCAGACCGTAACGCCTATGGGAGCACGTTTGCTGCGTAAGTGGCTGGTATTGCCGCTGAAAGACAAAGCGCCGATTGAAGAGCGCTTGCAAACGGTGGAATTCTTTCTGCAAAACGAAGAGCTTTTGGATGAGATCACACAACATCTTAAACAAATCGGAGACCTCGAACGCCTTATTTCAAAAGTGTCGGCACGGCGTATTAATCCGCGCGAATTATTGCAATTAAAGAAGTCATTGAGCCATATTGCGCCGGTGAAAGAATTGCTGCAAAAGGCGTGGAATGGAGAAAAGACGCAAGGACAAAAAGCAGAAGGGAGTAAGGAAAAAGAGGAGCAGGAGTCCGCGCCGGATACTCCGGCAGCCGTTTCTCCGGTTTCCTTTCTTACGCCATTACGCAAATACGCCGATCAGCTCAATCCATGTGAGTTTTTACTGGAAAAAATCGAAACCGAACTTCGCGAAGATCCTCCCGTGGTGACCAATCAGGGAGGCATGATCAAGAGCGGAATTGATGCCGATCTGGATGTATTGCACAAACTGGCTTTTTCGGGTAAGGATTATTTGATTCAGATTCAAAACCGCGAGATCGAACGCACGGGCATTACTTCTTTGAAGATCGCTTACAACAAGGTGTTTGGGTATTACCTCGAAGTGACCAATTCCCATAAAAATCGGGTCCCTGCCGATTGGATTCGGAAGCAGACGCTTGTGAATGCCGAGCGTTACATCACGCCGGAATTGAAAGAATACGAAGATAAGATCCTAAGTGCGGAAGATAAGATTTTTGTGATCGAACAGCGGATTTTCAACGATCTGGTCATGACGGCTAATGATTACGTAACGGCCGTGCAACAGGATGCTCGAGTGGTATCGGTGCTGGATGCCTTGGCGTCGTTTGCGCGGGTTGCTCGTAAAAACAATTATCACAAACCTAAGATCACCGATCAAAAATCACTGAACATCAAAGACGGACGTCACCCGGTGATTGAGCAACAACTGCCGTTGGGCGAAAGTTATGTACCCAATGACCTGTACTTAGACGATGAAACCCAACAGATCATCATCATTACCGGGCCTAACATGGCAGGGAAATCGGCGTTGCTGCGCCAAACGGCCCTTATCGTATTGATGGCACAAATGGGAAGTTTCGTCCCTGCTTCCGAAGCGGAAATCGGAATGGTCGATAAGATATTTACCCGCGTGGGCGCTTCCGATAACCTGAGTCGGGGAGAAAGTACATTTATGGTTGAAATGACCGAAACAGCGAGTATTCTCAACAATCTCAGTGAGCGCAGTCTCGTACTGATGGATGAGATCGGTCGCGGAACAAGTACCTACGATGGGGTAAGCATTGCGTGGAGTATTGCGGAGTTTTTGCACAACCATCCGCGCCACCGCGCCAAAACGCTGTTTGCCACGCACTACCATGAATTGAATCAATTGGCCGACGATTTTCCGCGCATCAAAAACTATAATGTGGCCGTAAAAGAAGTAGGCAACAAAGTGATTTTCCTACGTAAACTGAAAGAAGGTGGCAGCGAGCACAGTTTCGGAATCCACGTAGCGCAAATGGCCGGGATGCCGCAGGAAATCGTGCTGCGTTCCAACGACATTCTGCACAGCCTCGAAAAGAGCCATCAGCGTCAGGAGACGACGAAAGCTGTGAAGGAAATGCCCAAAGTAAATTATCAAATGAGTATTTTTGAGCCACAGGACCCTAAGATCGAAGAACTTAAAACCAAGCTCAAAGCCTTGGATATAAATACCCTCTCGCCCATTGAAGCATTACTGAAACTGAATGAATTAAGGCGGTTGGTGGAGTAAACCCTTTTGCGACGAATAGAATTACACCATTTTATATCATGAACTTAACAACTCGTTATGTATTGCTGTTGCTTTGGTTAATAACCACAAGTCAAGGCTTAAAAGCGCAGACTTCGCAGAATCCTTATCGAAAAGTAAGTAACTACCGGGGTTTGATATCTGCGAAGGCGGAAATAAAAGCCGGCCGGCCGGTTAAATACCTCTTTCTAAATGATTATGAACAGGGTTGGGCCGATTCACTTGAACAGTTCAGTGATTTGGAAGTGATCTCTGTTTCGATTTCAAAAAAGGATAGCATTAAACTGTTACGAGTTTTTGACCAACTTGGTCGCTTGCCTAAACTGAAATCTTTTACCCTGAACCGTTATTCAGGTAGCTCACAGGATACGCTGAAAATTCCTTACAGCTTCGTCAGGTTAAAAAATCTGGAAGAGCTTAACCTGAAAATCAGTGGCAATGTTGACCTTGGGGTAGTTTGGAATATGTTACCGCATTTAAACAGCCTGACGGCTTTGGAATTGGATCTTTCTCATAACCGGAACGACCTTATTCCAATTTTACACAAATGTAAAAACCTGAAATCTCTGAATATAACTTTGCCGACAGAAATGAAACTGCTGCCGGCGTTAAGTGATTTCAAATCGCTCGAATATTTAGCAATTCACGGTAGATTACCTCTAAGACAACCCCTGTTGTTAAGTGGATTGTCGGACCTCACTTCATTAAAAGGCTTGGACATTGGTAACTTTAGGATCAAAGGGAGTGATTTTAAAGTAAGTGAATCGCTTCGCTATATTTCACTGGGCAACTGTGTTATTTCAGAGTCGGATGAATTACTGGCGTCGCTCAACCGTTGCCCTCATTTGGAGGTGATTTCTATGAGAATCACTGTTTTAGCCCCATTTTCGTCTGCTGCGGTTCTTGAATTGCCCAACCTGAAAGAGCTGACTTTTTCAGACCTATACGAAGATACTTTGCACAGGAAACCTTTGACGGGGATGCCTGATTTTTCAAGATCTACTCAACTGAAAGTGCTTTACCTTCCAAAAATGTTGGCAGGGTCGCTGCCGAAAGGCCTGGAGCAAATGACGCAGTTAGAGACATTGGATCTTTCCGGAAATCGCCTTACACAGTTGCCCGATTTGGGAAAAATGACAAAGTTGGTCAACCTTAGAGTCAATAATAACCAACTGACAGAATTGCCCAAAACAATAGGAAAAGCAGTAAAGCTCAAAACGCTGAATTTGGATAATAACCAATTAAGCGAACTGCCATCGGGCAGATTTAATGCTGTCGAGTTAGAGTATCTTACTTTGCAAAACAATAAACTCGTGAGTTTTTCGGGAGATTTTTCAAAACTCGAAAAATTGAAAAGTTTGACCATAAGCGGTAATAAGCTTACTGAATTGCCCAAAAGCCTCGGCAATTGCAGCCGTTTGCAGAATCTACAGTTAAGTAATAATGAATTAACGTCCCTACCTGCTTCCATCGGTCAATTGAAAAGTCTCAAATCGTTGGATGTTTCTCATAATCCATTGACTCAGCTGCCGGAAACCTTGACAAACTGCGATAGCTTGGAAAGCTTAGTGCTTGCGAATTGCCGCTTGGAGACCTTGCCGAATTCGATAGGGAAGTTACAGCGGTTGAATTATCTTAACCTCGCCGATGCCGAATTCGTTTACGTAAATCGAAATAGGGATGTTGGTACGATGGATCAACTGCCCGCCAAAAACCACAACCAACTTCGGTCTTTGCCAACCTCATTGGCAGATTGTCGTAACCTTAAAATGTTGGATCTGTCGCGAAATAAATATTGGGATGAAAGCGCATTGTGGCCGGTGATTCAGCAATTACATATGCCGGAAGGAACGGTTAATCTGACAGACTGTAATTTGAGCTCAGTTCCGATGACAGGTTGGTTGGATACAGAGATACGGAACCTTCAGCTTGTAAACAACAGTATAACACAGTTTCCCTCCGATTGGTACAAGGCAAAGGGGATCAAATCCATTGTGTTGATCAGAAATAAATTGACGCCGCCTCCAATGAATCAGGAATATCGTTCATTTGAAGAGCGTTTACTGTTGGGCGAAGAAATGGGAATAGATGTTCCCAAGCCGTTTCCGAAAACGAAAGAAATGGCACGGGCGTATTTAAATCAGGCAGGCAAGAAGGTGAATACGGGAGATATTCCGCGATTTGTGGAATACATGAAAGAAGCACAGCGAATTGACTCGACGGAAGGGAGGTATCTTGTGGATCTGTGGGGTAGATTCTACTTTCATACGCATCAATACCGCCGCGCGATTGATAGCTTCAATGTGGTCGTTGAGCGTTATCTCAAGATTGAAAAAGAACGCCTTAAACCTCAGGAACGGCCACGGGGAATGCCGATAGCACTTTATGTAGACCTACGAGGACAATCCAAATGGAAGCTTGGCGATTCGCTCGGTGCTATTAAAGACTATGAACTCCTGATGGAAGATTACAAGATCTTTTCCCCTAATTTGTTTGGACGCCTTGGCGTATGGTATAAGCGTTATCGACCCACAGCAGGCAAAAGCGGAGCGACGTTTGACAAAGCCATTAATATGTACGAATCTGTTCAAAATCAGCCTCCTATGGTACAACTTAGTGCTGCGGAAGTTTATTTTATGAACGACCAAGCGGATAAAGCGTACGAATACCTGTTTGGCTTAGAGAAGTCAAAATTTAAGCCCGACGAAAAATTATTGGCCGATTATTTACTGCTGACAGCACAAATCGCTCAAAAGCAGGCGGGAGAAGAAGAGGTGGAAACGTTTGAAAAACGCCTGAAATCTAAAGACATAAAAGTCAGGAATTGGAGTTATCAGTTGTTTGAAGAGGCGTTGGACAGTCTGGAATATCCAAAAGAACAAAAAGCACTCATCAGTCGCTTGACCAATGCTATGAAAGCCCAAAGTGTGTTGGTGGATTGAGGTCTGTTCCTGTTTTTTCTTAACTTTGAAAAAAAGCATCACCTTATGCTGCAAAGTATTGAAATAGAAAACTTTCGTTGTTTTGAGAAAACTGCTATCAGCGGCTTTGAACAAATCAACCTTATCACGGGCAAAAACAATTCGGGAAAAACGGCGTTGTTGGAGGCGCTGTATTTTTCTGTTACGCCAGATTACGATAGCATACGTTTAGGGTCAATAAGAAGAATAAATGATTCCAATAGAAATGAAGCAGAATTGTTTTTCAACCAAGATATAAATAATGAATTAATATTTAGAGGTACTATGGAATCTTATAAGTTGATAAAAACCTATCAATTCCAAAAAACTGTAAAATTTCGAGGACCTGAAAATATTCATGTAAACGTTCATTTTATAACAAATTCCTTAGAAAACTTTCCTGAAATCGCAGATTCTGTTTCACAATTTGATAAAGCTACTATTGCTGGTTATGAACAATTATTTATTGATGCAATTCAAATTATTGATTCAGCTATAGTTGAAATTCGAACTTTTGCCAGCAAACCTAAGATTTTATATTTACGTAAAGAAAATGAGAAGGTTTATCAACCCATACATAGCTATGGAGATGCTATTCAAAAAATAATCAATTATGTCGCAGTGATTTCTGACTTCTTTATTGAGAAGAGGGATTATCAGGCACTCCTTATCGACGAAATTGAAAATGGCATTCACTATACCGCACAGGCCGAAGTTTGGCGAATGTTGATGAAATTATGTAAACATTATAACATTCAGTTGTTTGCCACAACGCATAGTTTGGAAATGATCAAAGCGTATCAGCAAGTGTGTTCGGAAAAGGAGTTTGAGGGAATGGGGGGATATTTTGAATTGGGAAGAAGCCCCAAGACTCAGCAAATCATAGGGGTGAAACATGATTTGGAAACATTAGAGTATGAACTGGCTTCCGGAGATACCATACGCGGCGAATAATGAGAAAAGTAATAATTGTTGAGGGAAAGCAAGATGCTGCTTTTGTGAAAGTGCTTGCTCCCGATTTAGAAGTCCGCGAAATTGAGATTCAAGAGCTGGGTGGACTGGGAAAAGATAACATTAAACCTTTGAAAATCGCGCTAAACCGAGTCAAAAACGATGCTCTTTTAAATCCGGTTGAAAAAATCGGAATTCTTCTTGATTTGGACCCCGTCGATTTTAACGAAGAGAGCAAACTGGCTTTTCTAAATGAAGCTCTCCAAGAAGTTTTTGGAGTTGCGTTAACAGGAGTTAATGATTTTCAGAGCATTGTTGAACTTGATACACAAGTGGCCTGTCATTTCATTTCTCCTAATCTTGATGTTTTGTTAAAACAAATTGCGGCTCAACCTTCGCCACGGGCAGACTGCTTACATTCCTGTCTGGAAGCACATACACATGCTAAACAAAAAGAGAAAGATAAAGCGTGGCCTTTATACTACATGCGGTGGGATGTCTGCGAATTTGAAGAACGTGAAAACGGAAGTAAATACGTTAATTTCACACATACACATACCAAAGGAGCTTGGAATTTAAATGCTCCCGTTTTGGAAGAGCTAAAAGCCTTTTTGGCTCTTTTCTAAAATTCAGTACACTCACATTATTTCTCCATCTTCCGAAACCCATAAGGACAATGCCGGCAGCCATTCTTGCAACAATAACCGCGTTTTAGGTGGTAAGTGGCCGTAAATACTAAAAAGCCGTTGGGGTCAGTATAATAATCTTCTTCTTCCAAACCGTGGCGTTTGGTGGTTGGAGGTTTGTCAGGTAAAGGTGTACGATGATTGTCCAAAGCAATGAATGCATTTTGTATAATGGGGGGTAAACAACGTGTAGAAATAGATTGTTTAAAAACGTTGGAAAAATTGATCTAACGGTCTTTGCCTTACGTCAGCTTCACGCCGAACAACTCTTTGGAACGCAACCATACCCACGTCACGATCACCATCGTAAGCCCGCCGCCCAACAAAACAGAAGGAACTGTTCCCATCAATTTAGCGGCTAATCCTGATTCAAAAGCCCCGATTTCGTTGGAAGAACTAATGAAAACACTGTTGACCGAAATTACCCGTCCGCGCATATTGTCAGGGGGAACCACTTGCAGGATCGTTTGACGAATCACTACGCTGATGGCATCAAAGGCACCCGTCAAAAAGAGCATAAAGACCGATAACCAGAAGTTGGTCGAGATGGCGAAAACCAATGTAGCCAAGCCGAAACCGGCTACGGCAATGAGCATATTGCGCCAGGCATGACGGGTAGGAGCAAAGTAAGCGGTCGAAAAAACGGTCAGCACGGCTCCCACTGACGGTGCGGCACGCATGATTCCCAACCCTTCGGCACCCACTTTCAAAATATCTTCGGCAAAAACGGGTAAAATGGCAATGACGCCCCCAAAAAGAACCGCCGCCAGATCGAGCGAAGTGGCATAAAACAAAATTTTCTTTTCGTACACGAATTTGATACCTTCTTTAATGCTTTGCCACACATCTACTTTAGGGTCAGTGACTTCGGGAATAGGCTTTTTAGAGATCAATGCCAGAAGTACTTGACCCACTACAAATAAAGACACTACGACCCATAACGTATTGACCAAACCGGCATAGGCGTACAAAAAACCGGCAATGCCCGGTCCGGCAATCGCGCCTACCTGCCAAAACGTGCTGCTCCAGGTGGCAGCGTTGGAGTACACTTCACGCGGTGTCAGAAATGCTTTCATGGAAGAAGAGGCGGGCGAGTAAAAACCTTTGGCAAAACCAATGGCCGCCAGAATGCCGTATACTGTTAAGAGTAAGGAAGTCGTCGAAAAGTGTGAACGATGTTCAGGATACATGACCCAAATCAAAGCCAACGAGCAACAAAGTATTACACTTTGGCTGATTTGCATGATGGTACGTTTGTCTTTACGGTCGGCATAATGACCTCCAAATAAGGCGATTGATATATAAGGCAATGCCTCAGCTAAGCCAATAAATCCCAACGAAAGCGGGTCGTGGGTGATCTTATAAAGTTCGTAGCCGATCACGACTTCCTGAATCATGATAGCAGCCGTGATGAGGCTGTTGGCCGAGATCAATCGGACGAATTCGGGGTAACGCAGGGCGGCGTATGGGTCGTTGGTGGAAGTTTTCAAAGTATTCTAAACTAAGTGACTGACATTGTGTAACCGCATAGGTATAGAGAAAACATAGTTTTTTGTTCCTATTTGTAACCACATAGGCATAGAGAAAACATAGTTTTTTTTCGCCTATATGTTCTATGTTCCTATGTGGTTACACAAATCATCGGAAGAAAGTTGCCTTTAAACCCCTAAATTAACGGAAGAATTTCGGACAATGAGTTTGGTAGTAAGCGTATGTATCACATTATGAGGGCTTTCCATTTGTTCCAATAACAGCCGTGCGGCTTGCCTTCCCATTTCCCAAACGGGCTGCTCGACCGTCGTAAGCGGAGGTTCAATAATGGCGGAAATAGGGTCGTTACTGAAGCCTACAATGCCTAATTCCTGCGGAATCTTAACGCCTCGACTCTTGGCTACGAGCATGATCTCAATGGCAGTGGGATCATTGATGGCAAAAATAGCGTCGGGTGGTTGGGGCAAACTCAGCAGGTAATTAGCGTAAATGCGGGCTTTTTCTTCGGTCAGATCATAGTGAATGATGAGGTCGTTTTCTACCGGAAGGTTGTGTTTTTGTAATGCATCCAAATACCCCTGCAACCGCAAGCGGCTTACCAACAACGAAGTTGGCCCGGCCAAGTGGGCAATACGTCGATATCCCTGTTCGATCAAATGCTCTACTGCCTGAAAAGCACCGTTATAATCATCAACAATGACTTGAGGAGTATCCAACTCCGGACAAACGCGGTTGAAAAATACCAAAGGCACTTCTTTTCTCAATATTGCCCGAAAATGATCGAAATTATTGGTTTGAGTTGTTACAGACACTAACAGACCATCTACGCGGCTGTTCATCAGTGCTTTTACATTAGCCATTTCTGTTTCGTACGATTCGTCCGATTGGCAGATCATTACGTTATAACCTGCCTTGGAAAGTATTTCCTGCGCACCCATGATAACCGTCGGAAAGAAATAATGCCGAAACTCAGGCACCAGAATACCGATGATATTAGTACGGCTTTTCAATAAGGCATTGGCCAATGGATTGGGTTGGTATTCAAGGTGTTGTGCCAGTTCCAGAATCATTTTGCGTGTGCCTTCGTGAATATCGGTATGCCCGCGCAGGGCGCGCGAGACGGTCGATTTTGATATTCCCAATTGATTGGCAATGTCCATGATGGTTACCTGATGATGCCGTTTGTTTTGGTGGTGAGCAGACGGTTCAGGCAATGTAAAATGGTATTCACACGACTTGCAAAAATAGCGTTGTTTACCCCGGACAATTCCTGATTTTTGGACAAATTCTATCTGCTGACATTTGGTGCATTTGATCATAAAAATTGTACTATTCTGTTTTAACGGGCCTTTTTGTCTGTTTTGGCTACAAAAGGGGATTGTTGAAAATAAAGTCAGTGTTTAAACAAAAATACTACTATCGCTACCAGTTTCGGGAAAGTTCCCGATAGTTTTTGTGGTTAAAATTCAATTTTTTCTGTTGATTATTTAAAAACAGCGCCTAATTTCAATCAAAATCGTGATTTGAACGCCCCTAAAGGCTTTTTAAACATTGTTTTTCAAACCCTAAAAAATTGTATAATTTCTATTTTTAAACCTCTAATCCTATGCCGGTAAAATTACGATTATGGATACTGGCGTTTGGTTTCATCACCAACGCGTATGCCCAAGACCTGACTATACGAGGTAAAATTACAGATGGCTTGGGAGCCACTTTGCCCGGAGTGAATGTGACGGTAAAAGGCACTCAAAAAGGAGCCGTTTCAGACGGCGACGGCAACTACCAATTGACAGCAGTACCCAATAACGCAACCTTAGTGTTTTCGTTCATTGGTTATTTGAAACAGGAAATTGATGTAAAAAATCGCACGGTAATTGATGCATCGCTTCAAGCCGATGTCAAAGCCCTCAACGAAGTCGTTGTGGTGGGTTATGGTACACAACGCAAACTGGAAACGACCGGCTCTATTGCCTCCATCAAAGCTGCTGATCTGGTACAAACGCCCATTTCTAACGTGGCGCAGGGGTTGCAGGCGCGGGTATCAGGGGTACAGATCACGCAAAACTCATCGGCGCCGGGTGGAAACATCAGTGTTCGTATTCGCGGAACTAACTCCATCAACGGATCTTCTGAGCCGCTGTATGTAGTGGATGGAATTCAGATCTCAAACGGCGGTGGGGTAAACGAATTAAGCCCTTTATCGCAGATCAACCCGAATGATATCGAAAGTGTAGAAGTCCTCAAAGATGCCTCTGCTGCTGCCATTTATGGGGCACGCGCCGCCAACGGTGTAGTATTGATCACCACCAAACGCGGTAAAGCAGGAGTAACCCGCGTTACGTACGAAAGCTACTATGGTTCGCAGGAAGTGACCAAACGGGCGTCGGTCATGAATGCCACAGAATTTGCTACATTGGAAAATGAAGTATACAAAACCAACGTTTACGCTGATCCTGCTTCATTGGGGCAAGGAACTGATTTTCAAAGCCTTATTTTTAGAAAAGCCCAAATTCAAAATCACCAGTTAACAATCGCGGGCGGCTCTGAAAAAACACAATTGTCATTGGCGCTCAATTATTTCAACCAGGATGGTGTCATTATAAATTCCAATTTCAGCCGTTATTCACTTCGGTTGAACCTCGACCACCAGATCAATAAATGGCTCAAAACAGGAACCAGTTTATTGTACACTTATTTGACCAACGACCGTATTCCAACGGGTAGCAACAGTATTGATGGTCCGGCCGTAACTTCCAGCATTTTGGGGGCTGCATTGGGCGCTCCTCCTACGATGCAGCCGTACCGTGAAGACGGTTCTGTGCTTCCTTTTGGTGACCAATTCAACGGACGTTACCGTGAAGCAGCCAACCCGCTCGGCTTGGCTCAAATTCTCAACAAAACCACAACGAGCCGTTTGTTAGGCAATATCTATTTTGACTTTGCCTTGGCCAAAGGATTAACCTATCGTGCTAATTTGAACCTGATTCAATCAAACAGCTTGACGGATACCTACTCGCCTCGCTCAATCGTAGGTGCGGGAGATCTGGCAGCGGGCGCAGGGTCAGCAGGAAAGACTAACTCTAACGGTATCAATATTTTACACGAAAGTTTGCTGACGTATGCTACACGAATCGGCGAGCTGCATTCATTGAAATTTACGGGGGTATTTGCCACGCAAAAACAAATGAGCAACAGCAATTCGATCTCGGCGAGCAAGTTTCCCAATGATGCCACCGTCAACGAAGCGGTGCAGTTGGCTACTGACCGTACCGTTTCAAGCAGTCGCAGTGCTGACCGTCTGGATTCGTACATGGGACGTATTAATTACGGTTTTAAAGACAAATATTTTGTGGACGTAACGGCCCGTTTCGACGGTGCGAGCAAGTTCGGTGAAAACCACAAATACGGATTTTTTCCGGCGGTATCTGCGGCATGGCGGGTGATAGAAGAGCCTTTTATGAAAGGCCAAAATCTGTTTTCTGATTTGAAACTGCGCGCCAGTTACGGTATCACCGGAAACGCCGCCGCAATTGGAGCCTATAACTCTCTGGCGTTGGTAGGTTCAGGAAGTGACTATAGCTTTAACCATATTTACACAACAGGAATTGCACCAACGGGCATTCCTAATCCCGATTTGCGTTGGGAAAAATCTACACAGGCCAACATCGGTTTGGATGTCAGTTTGCTGAACAATCGCATTGGTTTGGTGGTAGATGTGTACAACAAGCGCACTCAGGACCTGCTTTTTGTAAAATCGCTGCCGTTGTCATCAGGTTATGGAACCATTACGGGTAACTTCGCTTCGTTGGAAAACAAAGGGATTGAAATCGCGGCCAATGCGGCCATTTTGAGCGGTGAGTTGAAATGGAACGTTTCGGGAAATATCACCTTCAACCGCAATAAATTGCTTTCGCTTGAAGGAGCAACTAAGGAATATGCGGTCAATAACTTCAGTGTATTGCAGGTTGGACAACCATTGGGAATTTTCAAAACCTACATTTTTGACGGTTTGTACCAAACGGGCGAAAGCATTTTGCCCGGTTCTGACAGCCGCTTGGGTGGCCATAAAGTACGTGACGTGAACGGCGACGGTGCTATCTCTGCCGCTGACCAAGTGGTGACGGGCAATGCCAATCCAAACTTCATCTTTGGTTTCTCTACCGATCTGCGTTATAAAAACTTCGATTTCAGTGCTTTCTTCTCGGGGGTACAGGGAAATAAGGTGTACAACTTGATTCGCTACACGTTTGAAAACCCACTCGGCGGTCGTAACCTTTACCAAGCGGTAGTTAACCACTGGACGCCGACCAATGCCAACAATGAATATGCCAGCGTATTGCAGGGAGGACGTTTGCCGCTTTCCGATCGGTTCATGGAAGACGGCTCGTTTGTTCGTTGCAAAAATATCACTCTGGGCTATACTTTACCAAAGATCAAAGGATTGCAAAATGCACGTATCTACGTGAGTGCGAACAACTTATTTACGTTGACAAACTACTCCGGCTTCGACCCTGAAGTGAACACTTATGGTAATTCCAATACCATTATCGGCGTGGACAATCTGGTGTACCCCGTTGCGAAATCGTACTTGGTTGGTTTGCAGGTTTCATTTTAATCAGTGTTCCATAATCCTTGAAAATCAAAATGAAAAAGATACTTATTTCGCTCTCGCTGGTCTTGGCTTTGTCGGCATGCGAGCTTCAGGAAACTCCGTACTCGTCTATTTTTACGGAAAACTTTTACAAAACAGCGGGTGACGCAGAAGCCGCCATTACCTCCGCGTATGCCGCTATCGGCGATCTGTACAATGGCCCCGCGCCGCTGATGGATTCTGATTTCAGCGCCGATCAAGTGTATCCGCGCCCCGTGGTGGCTCGTAACACCTATACGCTTTTTACGTACGACCCGGCCTACTCGGCAGCGGTGAGTTTTACGCGTTCGTTTGAGTCGCCGATCCAGACATGGTTGTCTTGCTACAAAGGCATTGAAAAGTCTAACTGGGTCATTGAGAAAGTGCCTGCTATTGCCATGGACACCAAACGTCGTGATGAAATTGTGGGGGAAGCCTTGTTTTTGCGCGCCTATTTTCACTGGATGTTGACCAAAAATTTCGGCGATGTACTTATCAAAACCACGGCCAGTACTTCATTGGAAAATGCCGTTGTGAAAAAGAGCCCCAAAGCCGATGTCTACAAACAGATTTTTGCAGATTTGGATAAGGCAGTAGGGTTGTTGCCTTCTTATTCAGCTACGTTGGTGAAAGGCCGTGCTTTCAAAGAAGCAGCCATTGCACTTCATGCCAAAGCCGCACTTTATGCGGAAGATTGGGCGTTGGCTTTGCAAAAAGCACAGGCTGTGATCACCTCCGGAAAGCACAGTCTGATGCCCGATATAAAAGATGTCTTTAACGTCACCAAAGAAGATGCCGCACGGGTTGAAAACATCTTCGCGTTTGAAGCAGAAAGCACTACGCCCGGCCGCAGTTCGCAAATCATGGGTTTGTACGCGCCTGTAAACAGTGCTGCGGTAGAATATGGTAAAACAGGGTTTGGGTCTATTTTTGCTTACCAATCGTTTTTTAATTCGTTTGATCCGAAAGACAAACGTCGCGGTTTGTTGGATACCACTTACCTCAATACCCAAGGCAAGATCGTATCTCAGAAAGACATTACGCCCATTACGAAGCAGGGCGTTTTGGTAAAAAAATACCAAGATGCTAACTCTGTCGGAGCAAACCACGCGGTAAATATCCAATTGTTACGCTATGCGGATATTCTGTTGATTGCCGCCGAAGCAGAGGCGCGTCTCAATGGCGGTTCAGCTGCGGCATACGGCTACATCAATCAGGTGCGTAAAAGAGCAGGTTTAGCCGATTTAACAGCGGGCTTGAGTAAAGATGCCTTCATTGCGGCCCTGTTGCAGGAGCGTTCGTGGGAGTTGTTTGCCGAAGGCGACCGCTGGCACGATCTTACCCGTACCAACACGTTCATGACCGTGATTCCAAAAGCCGTCAATGATGTGTATCCGGTACGGACTCCTTCGCCTAAACACCGTTATTTCCCCATTCCGCAAGACGAGATCAATGCCAATCCCGGCGTAGAACAAAATCCTGACTGGAAGTAAAATAATAACGTCGGCTAATAACGTCGGCGAGGTTTGGAACGGGGGTACGGTGCGCCGTTGCGACCCAGCCCTCGCCGACGTTGATAAACCCCACCGGAAGTAGTTGTGCAGGTATATAAACACATAAAACCCATCTCGTTTTTCAGTGCGTTTTTTCTCAGAGCGTGCAGGATTGCAGGTACCCTGTGTGTTTTATTATCGGTAACAACTACCGTTTTTGCCCAAACCCCGGCGAAGGCGAAAGAATACACGGTGACGATCAACGACACTACGGAGTACACGTTGCAATTGGCATTTGATGACGCCGGGCAACCGCTCTATTTTTTCAGCAATCTATTTACACCGGTTTGCCTTACGGGCGAGTGCAAACCGGTGTACATTAACTTTTACTGGGATTTGTTGGGCAATTACACCCGCTTTGACTTTCCGCGTGGCGCGGTGTTGACCCGCATGGACCACAAGCCGTTCAAACCCGAAGACTACGAAAAGTTACAGGATATTCTGGCAAATAAGAATTCGTTGTTGAAAGAGGTTTCGATGGAAGATCTGGTCGGAAAGGGCACTGAAAACTTGGCTGATTCCGTGGATGCCAAGGCAGGTGCCACGCTCAAAACGGTGAAAAATGAAGTGATCGACGGGGCGGTGTATACTTGTTACACACTATGGCACATTGCCCACGGAAAGGTGGTGCCGGAGATGCAACGAATTACCGAATCCTTTAAAACGGACGCGCTGTTGCACCGATTCCTGACCGATAACAATCATTATTATCAATATTGGGCAATGGAACGGGTCATGAACGCGGAAGGTATAGTTGCTGCTGATTTTCAATCGGATATACAGCAAGTCATGCGCAGTAAGAACATTTTCGCCGCTCGTTATGCTCTGCAAAAAGTCAATAAAGCATTCTTTGCCAACGCCGCCCGGCAGCAATGGTTATGGGAAACCTATCAATCGGCGGCGTATCCATTACAGGTCGTTATTCTGAAAAAGATGATGGCGCTCCCTCTCACAGAGTCACTTGCCGATCAAGCGGCGCAACGGGTGGGAGCGGCTAATCAGGAACAAGCCGGCTTATTGCTGAAAGTATTGGCGACTCAACCGAAACTTTCAGAGCGAACGTTACTGGCACTTGCCGATCAGCTTACCAATGAAAATTCTGCCGCCGAGGTATATCGGCTTTTGGAATCACACCGACCGAAGAACCGAACGATACAACAACAAATGACCCACTACAAACACACACACAACCTAAACGATAAGTAATATGCAACCGCTACTCCGAACGCTCCTCTTACTGTTTATATCGCTGAAGCTATCGGCGCAGGATCACGTTTTTCTGGAAACGGAATCCTTCACCGATAAAGGCGGCTGGGTTATTGATCAGCAATCGTTTGTGGTCATGGGCTCGTCGTACCTCATGGCGCATGGCATGGGTCGTCCGGTCAAAGATGCTGCAACGACTGTTCAGTTTCCGAAAAAAGGAAAATACCGTATTTGGGTACGTACCAAAGATTGGGCACCGTTCCCGAAAGGCCCCGGTAAATTTCAGATCGTACTGAATGGCAAAGCCCTCAATCAGGTTTTTGGCGAAAGCGGTTCTGACGTGTGGAAATGGTATCCGGGCGGTGAAGTGGAAGTTCAAAACGAGCAGATGAGCGTGGCATTGCACGATTTGACCGGTTTCAACGGTCGCTGCGACGCGATTCTGTTTACGAATTCATCAACGTTTAGTCCTCCTGAAAAACTCGACGCGATGAACGCTTTTCGTAAACAACAATTGAAACTGACCGATACACCAACCGAAGCCAACAACTTTGATTTAGTAGTTGTGGGAGGCGGTATTGCCGGAACCTGCGCCGCTATTTCTGCCTCACGCATGGGTCTGAAAGTGGCTTTGATTCAGGATCGTCCGGTGTTGGGAGGTAACAATAGTTCAGAAATACGCGTGCATTTGATGGGCGATGTTGACAAAAACCATTACCCAAAACTCGGCCGGATCGTACGTGAAATGGACAACGGTGACCCCGGCAACGGTAATGCGGATGCCAAAGAATACGGCGACGCCCGAAAAACGGCCATTGTAAAAGGAGAACGTAATATCTCGCTGTTTTTGAATACCCACGTGTATAAAGTGGAAAAAAGCGGAGATAAGATCGTGGCCGTTGTTGGTCGCGACATTGCAACAAATAAAGAAACCCGATTTACGGGTACATTCTTCTCCGATTGTACCGGCGACGGAACCATCGGCGAGTTGGCAGGTGCAGAATTTAGAATGGGCCGCGAAAGCAAAGCCGAGACCGGCGAATCCTTGGCTGCTGACAAATCAGATAATTTTACGCTGGGTACATCCAATCTTTGGGCGTCGCTGGAGCGCGACACCGTGTCGTCATTTCCGGAAACACCCTGGGCAATTCAGTTTTCCGACGAATACCACATCGACGAGGCCAAAGCCGATTGGCAATGGGAAACAGGCTTTGGAAATTTCAATACCATTACCGATGCCGAAAAAATACGCGATCATAACCTGCGAGCCATCTTCGGCAACTGGTCGTATTTGAAAAAGAACAAAGCGGCTAAATACGCCAAACGTGAACTGGCATGGGTGGCTTACATAGGCGGCAAGCGCGAATCGCGCCGGTTGATGGGCGACCACGTGCTGACCCAAATGGACATTCAGGATGGCAAACAATACCCCGACGGCACCGTGACCGCAACTTGGACCATCGACCTGCACTTTCCGGATGAACGCAACAAAAAGTATTTTGAAGGGCAGGAGTTCTTTGCCGGCACAAAGCACATTAAAGTGGCTCCTTATACCATTCCGTATCGTTGTCTATACTCCAAAAACATCAGCAATCTGTTCATGGCCGGGCGCAATATCAGCACAACGCACGTTGCTTTTGGCAGCACGCGGGTAATGCGTACCTGCGGTATGATGGGCGAAGTCGTCGGTTTTGCAGCTTACCTGACCAAAAAATACAACACCTCGCCCCGTGGCGTGTATCAGGAGTATCTGCCCGAATTGATGGCGATCATTAAAGACGAAACCCCGCCGGGCAAACCTTAAAACATAGATAAAGCTGCTGAACTCATTGGAAAGTGGCTCGCAAAAACTTTCCAAGTTTTACAATAGAGAATCAGTTCTAAACTTGGAAACTTTCAGTATAAATTACCACATATGAAACCGACGTTCCTCCTTTTACTTGTTTTCATTCCTGCTTTTGGGCAGGGGCAGATGGATGCGTCTTTGGGGGAATTGATGATTAGTCTGACGGGAGAAACGCAGGGAACAACGTATCATATCAAGTATTGCGACGAACGACAAAGTCCGTTTCAACGGCAAATTGACTCACTGTTGGCGGATATTGACAAATCTCTATCCATTTATCGGCCTGATTCCGAGATTTCGCAGTTTAACAGGTCAATGAGTCATCGCTTTCAGTTGCCGCATTTCTACGCCGTACTCAAAAAATCAGCCGAAGTGTTTCGTGATACAAAAGGGGCTTTTGACCCGACCGTACTGCCCTTGGTAGAAGCCTACGGATTTGGGCCGACAAAAAAGCCGAAAGGAATGTTGGTGAATGCTGATTCTCTTTTGCAATACGTTGGTTTTCAAAATATTGTATTTGATTCGATCTCGGTGGTGAAACAAAAAGCCAACATTCGTTTAGACCTTAATTCCATCGCGCAGGGTTACAGTGTAGATGTGGTAGCGGGCTTTTTGGAGGCGCAGGATATTAAACAGTATATGGTAGAAATTGGCGGAGAAGTTCGGACAAAAGGCCGGAAAAATGACGGACAACCGTGGACCATAGGCATCGAAAATCCGCTCCATCCAAATCAGTTGCAGACCAAAATAAATTTACACGACCGAGCCATGACCACAGCGGGAAACTACCGAAATCGGTACGAGGTCAATGGTCAGGTTTTCAGTCACATTATCAACCCCAAAACGGGAGAAATGGAGCAAAGTTCTATCCTGAGTGTCACGGTTTTTGCAGAAGATGCCATTACCGCCGATGGATACGATACCGCTTTTTTTGTCATGGGGATTGACGCGGTCAAACAGTTTTTGGTTACTCGAAAAGATATAGACGTTTATATCCTTTATACGGATGATGCCGGCCGGTTGAAAATATTCTCAACCGACGGTTTAAAGAATTTGTAATGAACCGGCCGGTGAGTCCGGTCGCACTAAATGATAGCTCAATGCGCGTATTTTTTATTTTACTCATTTGCTGTATTACGACATTCGCTCAGAATGAAAAAGCGCAGGTTCTGGTCAATCAGGCCGGTTATAATCTGGGTGAATCCAAGCATTTTGTGTGCGTTGGTGCCAAAGATGGTGCAAAATTTAAAATTATTAACAACACGACGAACCAAGTAGTATTTGAAGGTGAAATATTGAATCAGGAAGGTTGGTTTACTCGCTTCAATCCTGTATCTAAAGATGAATTTCGGGTAGAAGTGGATGGCGTAGGTACTTCTGTCCCGTTTTGGATTGCCGATCATTTACTTGAAAAAATAGCGTCAAAACTCGGCTATGAATTTTTTATTGATGTACGAGGTTCCGAAGACCCGATCAATGCCAACCTGCCCAAAGTATACGGGGGCGGGCCGTCGCGGGATGGTGGGGCGTATGGGTTGGAAACCATTTTTGAATGCCTTCAATACGCGTCCAATCCTGCCCTTTATGACCGTTGGAAAACAGAATTTGGCGATAAAAATGTGCCCGATCTGATAGAGCTTATCCTTTGGCACGCCGAGTTTGCCTACGCTCACGTGGCCTACCAAGGTCCTGTGGCCAATCGCCATGGCTCACTCGGTTATGAAGGTCAGTCTAGGATGCAGTACGATTATTGGAATTTGTTGGATCAACTTTCGGTGGTGTGTGCTGCCTATCATGATTTTCTGAAGCCGTATTTGCCCCGTGAAAAATACCTGAAATACCGTCAGGTGTGCAATGAAAAATGGATGGAATACGAACGTCATAAAGTAGTGCGCTACTGGACGTACAGTGTTAAATGGGTAGATGCCGGTTTTCAGGAATTCAATGAAATGGGCAATGCCTACGGCCAATCGGTTTTCAGTAATCTGTTTATGTATTTGTGCGAAAAGAATGAAGCCGACGGCAAACCCGGCAAATACCTGAAATGGGCGCAGGAAAGCGCGACTGACATTATTCAAAACTGGGATTTTAATAATCCGCGCCACATGTGGTGGATTCGGAATGCGGAGCATATTACCCCACAGGCGTTGGCGTATTTTCTGTTGATCGCTCCTGAGCACGCGCCCAAAGGAACCAAAGAAAAATTAAACGCCTGGGCTACCCACATGTATCAAAAGACCAATAATTTTTGGAAATACCGGGTCCACAGCGAAACAGAATGGGCGCATTCTAAAACCAAAGAACTGGGCGGAGCACCTGCGTTGGGCGGTTCGATGTTTGCCGTAGCCTATTTGTTGAAAGATACACGGCTACGCGATTTGGGTTGGGCACAGGTAGATTTTGTGTTTGGCGTGAATCCCGTAGGGGCACATTTGAGCAACAAAAGCAAAGAGCGAGTCGACATCGGCGGCTATTGGGAAGGCGTTGAAAAAGGCTGGCCCGGAGCGCATCCCAACGGTTACGGAATGTTGGGTAAAGTACGTGGCACGCTCGACGGTTCGCCGTTGGATAAAGATTTTCAAAAAGTAAAAGTAGTCACTACGAATGGAAACGAAGGCCAAGACATAATCAGTAAAGATGCCTATGCCACCGAAGGCTGGTGCGTATCAAACCGAGGATGGCAGGCTACGCTGACATTCTCAACACTTGGAAGTCAACATGTGAAAGTGTTAAGTCGGGAAGGAAAAGAAATCAACCGGGCCAAAGCCGGTGAAACGGTTATCCTCGAATTAAAAGCGGCTCTGAACATGGATTGGAACCGGGCTGAGAAAGGGCAGGTCTTATTGGCCGTAAATGGAAAACCGGCAACTGCCATTGAGGTAACCGAAACGGGAGAAAACACGGGCATTTTCCGGACATCGTATAAAATTCCAACGTCGTGCCGTTCACTCCAATTGTCGTATGGAACGTTGGGATTTGCTAAAATAGCAGATTTGGTTATGAGATAACTTTAATAATAGATAGAAGTAATTAAAAAAAAGCCTCGGAGAGGTCGAACATTGATTTGTTCCTCATTTTTTAACTAATAAATGGTAGATGAAATTTAAGTTATTAACTATCTTCTTTTTCGGTTTTTGGATTGATACTTTCAGTCAATCTTCCAAACCTTTGGTGTTGGAAAGTTCTTCCATAAAAATGCGGTGGGAAAACAGTTCTCAGGGTTGGCAACTCAAAACTGTATCGGTAAAGAAGGGGCAAACCTGGACGAATCTAAAAACGCCTTCGGGCGAAAACACCCTGCTTTTCAGTACCGAAAAACCAAAAACTACGCCGGATTCGGTTTTTAAAGCCATTACGGGCGAAAAGTTTCCGGAAGATATTTACCATTACCAAGCCAAACAATGGGCCGAAAGTATCAATCCTGTTTCACTGAATACGGCAGGAACAGCCTTTCATTTTTTTGCCAAAAACGGCCGGCAAACTGCTGCTAATACCTTGACTTTCGAGCATGAAACGGACGCCGCCAAAGTAAAAACTGAGTGGAACTTTGATGCAAAATTTCCTACCGATATTATTGTTAAACAAACGATTACTACCAAAACCGCCGGCTACTTTTCGTTGGCTACGCCCACGATTGCTCCTGTGAATGAAGCAGATATGGCTTGGGCGTCGGTGCCGGGGTATTTTCAGGGGAATTTTATGCAACCCAATTTCGCGTTGGCCTATGCTTACGGACATGGCGTGCCGGTACTGCCTGCGGTCTATCGTGAGCGGTCGGCAAGTACGTTGAGTCCGTTGGTTTCTACTAAAAATGGCATTACAATTTCCGTCATTCCGGACCCAACACTCTGCCGCGACCCGTGGGAGAAAGACAAGAACACGCATCAAAGTTGGAACATTGGACTTTCGCACAAAAACCGCAAATCACAACTGTCTCCCACGCTGTATTACCCCGTATTGGGTGAACCCAAATCCGAGTTGAAGGCGGGCGATGTAGTGACGTACTCGTTTCGTTACAGCCTGATCGACGGAGACTGGTTCAAAGCCATCAACCACGCCGCTTATGACATTTTTCAACTTAAAGAAGCCCTCTCGTTGCGCCAAAGCAAGCAATCGCTGACCGACCGTATTCAAAAAATGCACCATTATCTGACTGACCCTAAAACGTCGCTTTGGAATATTGAGGAGTACAAAGGGTTGAAAATAGGCGCACAGTCGTACTTGGGCGGTGTAGTTGGTTCCAACAAAGACGCCATGAAAAATTCCGATTACGGCGCGATGTGGATGTTGGCCAATGCAACCAAAGATACCTTACTCATCAAAAATGTATTGCCTTATGCGCTCAATTTCAAGATAGTGCAGCAAATCACCGACGAAGGTTTTTTCAAAGGCTCGTTGGCGGGACAATACTATTTGTCAAAACCGAAAAAGTTTACCGAAGAGTGGGGGGAAGTGGTGGAACCTATTGCCGTGACCTATTACACAATGTTGGATATTGGTAACCTATTGCTTTTTGAACCCAATAATCAACCCCTCAAGAACCTATTGCAGTCAGGTACGGAATGGTTGTTGAAAAATCAGAAAGCCAATGGAAGTTGGGCTGTGGCGTATGACCGCAAAACAGAACAGGAAATATACCGTGATATTCAGGATGTGCGGCCTACATTCTATGGCTTACTGGTGGCCTATCGCATTCTGAAAGACCCTAAATACTTGGCTGCCGCCCAAAAAGGAGCCGATTGGTTTGTAAAAAATGCCGTTGAAACAGGTGGTTTTTTGGGTGTCTGCGGTGATGCGCGATACGCCCCCGATTTTGCCACGGCGCAGTCAGCGCAGGCGTTGTTGGATTTGTATGATTTTACCAAAGATGCCAAATACAAAAATGCGGCTATCACAGCGGCCAAGGTTTATACCGCCTCAATTTATACGCACCCGATTCCCAATCATGCGCTCAAAACTGTCAATGGTAACCAACGCGAAGATTGGGAGATCTCGCAAGCGGGTCTGAGTTTTGAGCACGGCGGTATTTTCGGTTCTTCCAACTCACAAGGGCCGATTCAGTTGGCAAGTCACGCAGGCATGTTTATACGCATGTACCAATTGACGAAAGAGCCTATTTTTGCGGATTTGGCACGGGCCGGGGCGTGGGGACGTGATGCATTCGTAGATGCCAAAACGAGCGTAGCTTCTTACTATTGGCAAGCCATGAATCGTGGCGCAGGGCCGTATCCGCACCATGCGTGGTGGCAAATCGGCTGGATCAACGATTACCTCATGGCCGAAGCCGAACTTCGTTCCAACGGGCAAGTGAAATTCCCGCGTGGATTTGTCACACCTAAAGTAGGCCCGCATCAAGCCTATGGTTTTGCGGCGGGGACGGTCAATGGGCAAAAAGCCAACTTGATGGTTAATGAAAATATAGTAAAAGTAGACAACCCTGTGATTGACTATATTTTAGCTGAATCAGAAAAGAAGGATAAAATCTTTGTGATATTGCTCAATAATCGTGCTCAGGCTACTGATTTTCAGATAACTGTAAAAGGGAAGACAATGAAGAAACAACTTCCTGCGGTTGGGTTTGAAGTAATAACGATTGAGAAATGAGTTTGACGGACTAAAGCAAAAGAAGTGAGTAAAATTACTTTCGCTTCAAGACAGATAAGTCTGTTTGAGCTAAGATTTCGTTAGCCTTTGCCAATTTATCGGAAAATGGAATTTTTCCGTCTTTTGATTTGAGAGCTGCTAACTTTCTTTTTTCAATTTTCGGAATAGTCTTGACTTTCATGGAGAGAGAATTTTAAAATAAAGTTAAAGAATTATTTTTTTCTAATCAAGAAAGCTTGGTATGGACGGTTTGAAACAAAAGGCTCTAATTCGTTATTCTTAACACCAAACAATTCATAAATAGAATCAAGGGCATAAAAATTATGGTTGATTGCAATTCTATAAAGACGATTGCGAGCGGGTGAGTTACCTGAGAAATAGATTTGATGATGAGGAAATAGAGAAAAATAATGGCTCACAATTTGAAAAGTTGTAGCTAAAACTTTTTCAGTATCACCATTATCTGTTATCACGGCATCATCAACTGCATTTGTTAAGGGGTTAACATCTCCCAAAGCAAGATTATAAATACCCATGAAAGATGTTTCCTGAAAAGCAATGACTTTATTTATAATGCCTTTTGAACCAATGATTTCGAAGAAAAACTCAGTAGAGTTTTGATTTGAATAAAATAAATAACTCGGGTAGTTCACAAATACATTTTTTACAAAACTAAGCAAAACCGTTTTGAACTCAACCATTGATACCGCCGTCATCTTCATCTTCTCGGCCTTTGTGCTGGCCATTGGGATGTTGTTTGCCCGAACAGGACGCAACCTCAAATCCTTCTTTGCGGGCGGCGAGGCTGTGCCTTGGTTCATTGGTGGATTGTCTCTTTTTATGTCTTTTTTCTCGGCCGGAACCTTTGTGGCGTGGGGCTCCATTGCGTACAAACACGGTTGGGTAGCAGTTACCATTCAGTGGACCATGTGCGTGGGAGCCATTGTAACAGGGCTGTTTTTGTCACCGCGCTGGCGGGCAACGGGCAATCTTACGGCGGCGGAATTCATACGTGAGCGCCTCGGTGAACGTGTTCAGAAAACTTACATCGGCATTTTTACGTTGGTTTCGGTCTTTATTAAAGGGTCGGTGCTGTATCCCGTTGCCAAATTGGTGAGCGTTTCGTTAGGGTTTCCGTTGGTAGAATCCACCATTGTATTGGGGCTGTTTATGATTGCGTACACGGCTGTGGGCGGGTTGTGGGCCGTAATGGTCACCGATATTCTGCAATTCGTGATTTTGACGGCTGCGGTGTTTATTTTGTTGCCGCTTTCGTTAACCAAAGTGGGTGGTTTTGAGAAATTCACTCAAAGTGTTCCCGCTGATTTTTTTGACTTGTTGCACGGTGAATATACCTTGGGTTTTGTGATGGCATTTGTGCTGTATCACATTGCTTACATTGGTGGTAACTGGACATTTGTACAACGGTATACCAGTGTTGACAGCACTAAATCCGCTCGAAAAGTGGCGTTTTTGTTTGCCGGGTTATACCTTGTCAGCCCTATGATTTGGATGTTACCGCCCATGATCTACCGTGCACTCAATCCCGGTTTGGTAGGTTTGGATACTGAAAATGCGTACCTGCTGATTTGCAAAGCGGTATTGCCGCCCGGTTTGTTGGGGTTGATGTTGACGGGAATGTATTTCTCAACGTCGGCCAGTGCCAATACAACACTGAATGTGGTTTCGGCAGTGTTTACCAATGACATTTACAAAGGATTTATCAATCCGAAAGCCTCTGATAAACAGTTGATTAAGATAGCCCGCCTTTCGTCTTGGGGCTTTGGCTTGGGAATGATTGTCATTGCTTTATTGGTTCCCGCCGCAGGTGGGATTGTGGAAGTAGTGCTGAGTATTTCGGCCATTTCAGGCGGGCCGTTGTTAGCGCCGCCACTTTGGGCATTATTCTCCAAACGCATCAATGGAAAAACCACGTTTTGGATTACCATTATTGGACTAACGGTCAATCTATTCTTTAAAGTGCTGTCACCGTGGCTGTTAGATTTCAAATTGAGTCGGGCATTGGAAACTATCATCGGTATTGGCTTGCCTTTGATATTGCTCCTTACCTATGAATTGTACGCCCGTTCCAAAGGCCTGATTTCCGAAGAATATGAACAATACCTTGCCACCAAAGCAACACGTAAAGCGGCCAAATTAGCTGAAACAGAACAAGAAGCCATCGAAATTAAACGCCAAAACCGTTTCGGAATGCGAGTTATTGCGGGAGCGTTGGTATTTGTGGCAGCGGTATTATTTGGATTGAGTGCATTCGCCACAGCAGGAGCGATGGTGACGGCAGGAATTGCAGTGGTGATTCTTTTGGGGGCCCTAATTCCGTGGCGAGCAGCACAGAAAATTCAACTTCCAATAGGGGAGCCAACTGTAAATGTATAACTCAATTAACCCCACCGCTTTAGCGTGGAGTAATGCAAAAACGAAACTAATAGGGGCTTTAGCCCTGACAATCAATTGATAAAATGCGTATGAAATTAGTCGGTCTATTCTTTCTCTTCTCTATCACTGCTTTTGGACAATATACTATTCGGCAATCAGACGCTGTTCCCTTGCACGGACAATGGTCGTTTGCGATGGATACGCGCGAGGTAGGTGAGGCAAAAGGTTGGTATAAAGATAATTACTCCGTCAATGGTTGGGATAAAGTAACGGTTCCACATTGTTTTTCAGTTGACCCGCGCTATCAATTTTATACCGGAACGGTCTGGTATCGGAAAACATTTCTTTGGCAGCCACAAACGGGAAAACGTGTCATTTTGCATTTTGATGCAGCTTATTATAAATCGGAAGTTTGGCTCAACAACCAAAAAGTAGGTACGCACGAAGGCGGGTATACTCCTTTCCACTTTGATATAACCGACTTTCTGAAGTCAGGCGATAACGTTTTAGCTATTTCCATTAACAACGATACATGGCAAACGGGCTCCATTCCCGGCGCGAAAGACAACGGAAATGCCAACGACCCGTTTCCCGGTTGGATCAATTATGGTGGACTGATTCGGCCTGTGTATTTGACTGTTGAATCGGAGGTCTATTTGGAAAATCTCAAAGTGGAAGCTACGCCGGATTTAGCCAAAGGGACAGCTACAGTGCGCCTGAAAGCTCGGATTCGCAATGCTTCAAAACAGGCTAATTCACCCAAGTTGAGTACTGTCATTTTATTGGGAAATCAGTCTTTAAAACCGGTTTGGAAAACAACTTCACCGTCCATTGCGGCGGGACAAACGGCCGTAGTGGAAGCGGAAACTTCACTAAAACCAAATGAAGTGAAATTATGGAATCTTGATGATCCTTCTTTATATCAACTTCAGGCGGTGATCAATGGCGATACACTTGCAACAAATTTCGGCATTCGAAAAGTGGAAGTGCAAAATGCGCAATTATTGCTTAATGGCCAACCAATACGATTGGCGGGTGGAAATCGAGTCGTTGATTATCCCGGGTTAGGCTCATTGGAGCCGGATTGGTTGGTCGAAAAAGACTTCCGATTGATGAAAGAAGCGGGAATGGAATTTCATCGTCTGACGCATTATACCCCAAGCGAAACTTTTTACGATTGGGCTGACCGTTACGGAATGCTCATCATTGCAGAGCCGGGCAACTGGCAGCTCACACCAACTCAAATGGCTAACGATACGATTCGTACCAAATTTCAGCAACAGTTTCGGGAAATGATGGAGCGCGACTGGAATCACCCAAGTGTGATCGCGTACAGCGTGGGCAATGAGTATTTGTCGGAAACACCGTCGGGTCAACGTTGGACCAAAGACATGATGGTGTATGGACGAAGCCTTGACCCAACGCGACTTTACACTTTTGCTTCCATGCGGCTCAATATTTTGCCCGCCAAACCTGAAGACGAAGCAACGCAATACTGTGATTTTGTATCAACCAATACCTACGGAAACCACGCCAAAGTATTTGACCATATTCATGCGCTGTATCCTGATAAACCTATCTTGATCAGTGAGTGGGGAACACGGGCTGACAATGCTGCGGGAGAAACGGGACAAGTAACGCATTTAGAAAGTGTAATGGCCGAAATTAGAAAACGACCATACATCGTTGGGGCGTCGTGGTGGTCTTACAATGATTATCAAAGTCGACACGTGGGAACAAATCCTAACGGCTATCGTCCGTGGGGATTGGTAGGGCCGGAGCGTGGTCAGCGGCTTTTATATGCAGCTCACCGTCGCGAAATGTCGCCCGTTACATTGGAAAAAGTGAGTTATACCGCAGGAGGACAGGGTCAGCACCAATTGGTGGTTCGGGTAAAAGCTCGGAATGATTTTCCGGCGTATGCCATTAGAAAGTATGTGTTGAAAAGCAACGGAACAGCCGTGACGATTCCTGATTTGTTGCCGGGACAAAGCGCCGAGGTCAGTGTGTCGGTACGAGGCTTTGAGCAAAATCTAAAGGTGGAAGTGATGAAACCAACAGGTTTTTCGGTGGTAACACAAACGTTTGAATTGAAATAAATTAAACCTATAAGCCGGGCCGCCGGAGCGGTTTCCAAAACATTATAGGTTTGGCAATAAAAGCTACGATTAATACGAATTTTCGAAAGCGATAGGGATGATTAAAGCAGAAGCAACAGACAAAAGAACACCTAAAAGCATAACGCTGAACGCTGACTTGGCAGTGGTAGGAGGAGGCTTATCAGGGTTATGTGGGGCGATCACAGCGGCCCGGGCAGGAATCAAAGTGGTTCTTGTTACCGACCGCCCCGTATTGGGAGGCAACTCATCAAGCGAAGTACGTTTGTGGGTATTGGGAGCGACGTCTCACATGGGCAACAATAACCGCTGGGCGCGTGAAGGAGGAGTAATCGATGAATTATTGGTCGAAAATATGTATCGTAATCCCGACAGTAATCCCCTGATCTTCGATACTATTTTACTCGAAAGAGTAGTCAGCGAACCAAATATTACGCTTTTGCTCAATACTTCAGTATACGATTTGGAGAAATCATCGCCTGATACCATATCAAAAGTGTATGCTTTCTGTTCCCAAAACTCAACACAATACGAACTCGTAGCACCGCTTTTTTGCGACGCATCGGGTGATGGTATTTTGGGCTTTTTATCGGGAGCCGCTTTTCGCATGGGCGCGGAGTCGAAAGAAGAGTTTGGAGAGAAATTCGCTCCTTCCAAAGAATACGGCGAATTGCTGGGGCATAGCCTTTATTTCTATTCCAAAGATGTTGGCAAACCCATCAAGTATGTAGCACCGAGTTTTGCACACGATGTGACCCAAAAAGTGCCGAAATTTCGCACCTTCAATTCGCAGGAATTTGGCTGTAAACTCTGGTGGATCGAGTACGGCGGACGCCTGGATACGGTGCATGATACCGAAACCATCAAATGGGAGTTGTGGAAAGTGATCTATGGGGTGTGGAATTACATCAAAAACTCGGGCAATTTTCCCGAAGCGGCAAACCTCACTCTGGAATGGGTGGGGCATATTCCCGGCAAACGCGAAAGCCGTCGTTTTGAAGGAGATTATATGCTGATACAACAAGATGTTGTGGAACAACGTGCTCATTATGACGATGTTGCCTTTGGCGGTTGGTCCATTGATTTGCATCCGTCAGACGGCGTTTTTTCGGAAATTGGTCAGTCAAGTTGTAATCAGTGGCATAGCAAAGGAATTTACGGCATCCCTTATCGGTGCCTGTATTCCAAAAATATCAGTAATCTTTTTATTGCCGGACGCATTATTTCGGCCAGCCACGTAGCGTTTGGGTCGTCGCGAGTGATGGCGACGAGCGCGCACGTTGGGCAGGCAGTGGGCATGGCCGCTAAATTGTGCACTGAAAAAGGGCTCTTGCCTCGTCAGCTTTCAGAAACGCAACATATTGCGTCTCTACAATTGGAATTACTTAAGGCAGGACAGCATATTCCCAATCTACGTTTGCATGATGTGGAGGATTTAGTGCAACAAGCTACCGTTTCGGCAAGTAGTGAATTAGCTTTGGAGGAATTATTGCCCTCCGGTGAGCCGCAACCATTGGAGTTTTCGGTAGCGCAAATGATACCGCTTCGAAGTGCTCACAACGTCAGCGAGGCTCAAAGCCTCGCCGACGTTAAAATTAAAACCATTATTCACCCGTACGCCGACGAACCTACCGAACTGGAAGTAGAACTTCGAATTTCGAGCAAATCCGACAATCATACCCCCGACGTTATCCTTGCAAAACGGACGATTTCGTTGCAAAAAGGGCGTAATTGCGTGCATTTGGAGTTTACGGCGAAAGACTTTCTAAGTCTTCAAGACTTAGAAAGTCTTGGGTATGCTTTTCTGACCCTTCAGAAAAATCCAAAAGTGAAAATCCACTATTCAAATCAACGAATTACGGGCATTTTGTCGGTTTTCAATACTGTAAACGAAGCCGTTTCCAATTATGGTAAGCAAGAGCCCGTCGAAGATATTGGCGTAGATACGTTTGAGTTTTGGTGTCCGCAGCGCCGCCCGGCAGGAAAAAATCCGGCGTTGAAGTTTGAACCGGCCTTACAGGTGTTTGAAGCAGAGAATATTCGTAACGGACTTCAACGACCAACCAATCAACCCAACGCGTGGGTGGCTGATTATAAAGACAAAAAACCTGCATTACATCTGAATTGGTCTGAAAAACAGCTTATTAAAAGAATTGTTTTGCATTTGGATACTGACTTTGACCATCCCATGGAATCGGTGCTTATGTCGCATCCCGAAAACGAAATGCCGTTTTGCGTAAAAAATGTGCGGATTCTGAATGATAAGAATGAAGTAATTGCTCAAATCAGCGATAACCACCAAAGCATACGAACAATCATTTTGGAACAGGCAGTGGAAACACAATCACTCAGAATTGAAGCAGAGCATCCTTCGGCCAACGTCCCGGCTGCGTTGTTTGAAGTGAGATGTTATTAAGATTTCATAAGTAGAGAAATAGGTTAAATTTTAATGTAAAAGCGAGCGACAATAGTCGTTCGCTTTTTTGTGGAATAATGGGCATAAAAAATACCGGCACGAATTTTTTTTAGAAAGCCATGTTATTCAACCTTTTAAAACGAATTATTATGAAAACAAAATTGATTTGGGTGTCGGCTCTCGTGATGATGTGGGGCTTCACCGCCTGTAATTCTTCAAGTAACAGTGAATCTCAGGAAGCGGCAAAAGATTCTACAGAGGCAAGCATTGATGCCATGGCTCCTTCTGATTCCGCCGCAATGGCCATGAAAGAAGATGCCGATTTTATGATGGAAGCTGCCAGTGGCGGTATGATGGAAGTGGAGTTGGGGCAATTGGCGTCCAACAAAGCAGTATCGTCTGATGTGAAAAAATTTGCTAAAATGATCGTAACAGACCATACCAAGGCCAATAACGAATTGAAAGCATTGGCTTCCCAAAAGAACATTACGATCCCTGCCATGCTTTCGGAAAAACATCAAAAAATGGTCAATGATCTTACCGCTAAAACCGGGAAAGAATTTGATAAGAAATACATAGATATGATGGTGGATGACCATAAAGAGGACATCAAAAAATTTGAAAAAGCGTCTGAAAAGTGCAATGACGCCGATGTGAAAGCATTTGCCGCCAAAACACTTCCTACGTTGAAACACCATTTGGAAATGGCGGAAAAAACGGAGAAAATGACCGATAAAATGTAAAAAATGAAAGGAGTGATATTGCTCCCGGATGGAATGTACATAATCAACTTTTAAATTCTACAGCTATGCCTTGGACAAAAGATGATTTTCCGCCTTCCATGAAAAACCTGACAAAGCCCGTACGCGACAAAGCAATCGAGATCGCGAATGCGTTGCTGGAGGATGGTAGAGAAGAAGGAAGCGCCATTGCCATTGCTACTTCCAAAGCAGAGGAATGGGCCGAAAACAGAGGAAAGAAAGTCAAGAAAGAAACAGCTGCTGCAAAGTAGCACTATTTCTGAACGTAACCCCAAAGGGGAATTTTTTACCACAGTTTGGGTAGTATCTGACGCATACGATCAGGGCTTTTCATCTTACTTCAAAAGAAGGATGAAAAGCCCTGATTTTTTATTTTGAAATGGGTAACTGGGAATGTAAAACTGAAAAATATAGAACCGAGAAACTGCAAAATGTAAAACTGACAAACTGAAAAATGATTAGTGCTTCAAAAATGAACACTGGCTTTATTGCATTTAATACAAAACAAAAACAACCCGATGACATAAGGCCATCGGGTTGTTTTATATATTAAAAATGAGTGTTCCTTATTATTAATAATGAACTGATTCACCTTTATTTTGGGTCCAGGTATCATTCAAATAACGGGCATCTTCTTCATTTTTGGGTTTAACACCCATGAAGATTCCACCGTCTTTGATGCCTTTTTCATACACTACAGCTTTATCTTCGGGAATACCGGAGCCTACCAGGGCACCAACGAGGCCTCCGGCTAACCCACCGGCTCCTGCCCCTGCAAAGGCTGCCGCTACAGGGCCTGCTATTATAAGCCCCAATCCCGGGATTGCCAAGGTGGTTCCTATTGCCGCAATAGCCCCCGCTATGGCTCCTATTGTTCCTCCAATGGCAGAGCCGACACCTGCTTTTTCCATGGCCTTGTCGCCCAGTTCGGTGTCATAATCATCATCGTTAAAATACTTTTTGCGTGTATCGTCCGACATAACCAAGTTGACATCGTCTTTTGTGTAGCCGCGTTCGCTCAATGAGTCATACGCTTTTTCGGCACTTTCGCGATCTTTGAATAGGCCGGTCAAATGGCGATCTTTTACATTTGTGTTAGTTTCCATAACAATTGATTTTTGGATTTAAATTAGAATAGCCGTCTTTCGGCCGATTGTTAAAGAGCTTAAACTATTATACCGGCAATAAAGAATGAAGCGTAATTTCAGTGAAAAGCTAAACAGAAAGCAGATAGGTTAATTGATTGAAAATTAGCTTGTTAAGCAGTATTTTTTTTCTGAAATGAACCTCAGAGACGTCCACTCGCAGGTTATCAATTAAAAACAAAGAGGGGAATTTTCGGAAAAGCAGATAGGGGAAATCGGGAATTGGTGCCCCAAATAGGATGACCGGCATAGCTTTTTCTACTTTATTGGAAACAAACACCTTCAAGAGCTATGAAATATCAATATGAAGAAAAGACACTTGTAGGTATCCTGCAAGACTTAAAAGAAAGAGGCTATACGCTCGATTTTGGCACAGAATCGTCGGAGGAATTTATGAAAAAAGTAACGTTGGCTGAAAAACGCCATTATGCGCCCGCTACCACAGATACCGATCCGCATTTGGTAGACCTCTACGTACGCGAAGTACATCGGCTCGAAGGAATGTCTGATCCTTCAGACAATACCATCATCTACGCCATTGAGACCGCAAAGGGAGATAAAGGGTTTCTGATCAATGCGTATGGGGTATATAGCGAAGACAAACAGGTTGAAAAAGAAGCCATTACTCCTCAGGAAATTTCGCCGGAACAGACTTACGATAATAATAAGACCGACGAAGCTGCCAAGGAAGACAATGAAATAGATGTAGCTGTGGTGTAACTATACGCACCGTCAGAGAAATTAAAAGGCTATTTCCGGCGTATCAAAATGTTGGTACGTCGAAAATGACCTTTTTCTATGGTAACTCGATCATCCTAAAAGGTAAATTTGGGTAACCCCTTATGCTTCGTAACTTTGCCGCAAAGTTTATGATTCATGTTAAAACCCATCTTAGTACTGAAATTCGGAAGTGCCGCAATTACAAAAGCCAATGGTGAACTGAACCAATTGGTGATGGTAGAGATAGCACGCCAAGTGGCGCAGTTGTATGCGGAGTATCATTTGGTCATTGTGTCGTCGGGGGCGGTGGCGGCCGGTAAGCAATACATTCGGAATTATGCCGGCGAAATTGCCCAACGTAAAGCGGCAGCGGCCATTGGGAACTTGCTGTTATTGAACAAGTACGCGCAGTTTTTTGCTCCTTACGAAATTCCCGTAGCCCAAAGCCTTTGCGAACGCGGCCATTTTGCCAATCGTGACCAGTTTTTGCAAATGAAAGAAACGTTTCAGGAGTTGTGGGACAACGGCATTATTCCAATTGTCAACGAAAACGATGTGGTCAGTAGTCGTGAATTAAAATTTTCGGATAATGATGAACTTGCTACGCTCATCGCCGTTGGTTTTGGGGCCGAGACGTTGATGCTGTGCACGTCGGTTGGGGGCTTATTGGATGATAAAGGAAAGATCATTCCCAAAGTGTCGCAGGTGAACGACGTTTTCAAATACGTCCGTACCGATAAATCAAGCGTGGGTTTAGGTGGGATGACCTCAAAATTGACGTTCGCCAAACTTGCCATGCGTATGGGAATTCGGACCATTATTTTCGGTATGAACGTTTCCGACGGTATTTTAAAAGCCTTTCGCGAAGAAACGGGAACGGTGTTTGCGCCTCAGGAAAGTGCGCTTTCGGCCCGAAATCGTTGGCTTGGCAGTGGCAGTTTGGTGGCGGGACGAATCAGAATTGACAGTGGAGCTGTTCAGGCGCTTCAAAACAGAAAGAGTTTGCTGGCGGTTGGCATCAAAGAAGTGGAAGGAGACTTCGAAACGGGAGAGGCTGTTGAAATTGTGGATGAGAAAGGCGCATCCGTAGCGGTTGCCAAAGCGAAAGAGTCTTCGGCATCCATTGCCCAAAATCTTCGAACTCAAAACTTTGAAGTGGCAAATGCCAACGACATTGTGCTGCTTTAATAGCTGTGCTGATGGTTTTGAGAAACCATCAGCACTTTAGAAACCATTAATAATCTACTCCAAAATCAAAAAGCCCCGCTCTCTGTCTGGAAAGCGGGGCAAATTTTACTGTTGGCTATTAGCCAATTTCAATAGTGCGAGGTGTTTTTTTCGCATCTTCTTTCTTAGGAAGTTCTACTTTCAACACGCCGTCAGTATAAGCTGCATTGATCTGCTCGCCGTCTACAGTAGTTGGTAACGTAAAAGCCCGACGGAAACTCGTGAAACTGAATTCTTTGCGAGTGTATTTTTCGGTATTTTCTTCGTTTTTCTGCTCTTGTTGTGCCGAGATGGTCAACACATTGTTTTCCAAGTTGATCTTAAAATCTTCTTTTTTCAAACCGGGAGCGGCGACTTCAAGACGGAAACCGCCATCGTGTTCTACGATATTGACCGCAGGTACGCCATAATTGCTTAAAGTAGCAGGTGCAAAGATGTCATTAAAATCTTTACCGAATACACCTCCGAAAAGCGTTGGGAAATTACCGTTTGTTTTTACTAAAGTTGCCATGGTTGTTGTTGTTTTAATGTTTTTAAGTTTTCGATATTTTCACCGTAACGGCGACGGTTATATAGTATCAACTTTTGTACCACCAACTTTAAAAAAAGGTTATTAGAAACTGATATTCAAATTTAATTGATTGATTTTCAGTTAAATAAGTAAAAATTGTGCTATGTTTCAGCTTTTTTATGTAAGTGACAAAATGGCCGAATTTGTTGATTTTTGTTATTTTTATAATGACAAAATGTCGTATTTCTATCAAAAGTGTCAGATATAACTACCGGAGAGCTTCTACTTTTTCTTGAAGATTAATGGGCGGCAAGTTCAAAAATGGATTGTTTTGCTTCTTCCACCAAAGTGACGGTGCCGTTTGGAAGCTGCCCCAACACATATTTATACGTTTGATTGGCTTCAATGACCCACGCAATTTTATCGGTAGTAACTATTTTTTTCCTGCGGTCTTTAAATTCAGCCGTCACTTCTACATTGCCGGGCTTTACTTCGAGAATACCGTACGAAGTTTTAATGGCATTGATATATAAGGCAAGTGAAGTTGCAGTAATGGATCTGTGTTTTTTTACCTGTAAAATCCCAACGGCAACATTATCATCAATGAGTATTTCGTAATTATCGTTTTGAAAATCGGTCTTACTGTCAAAAAAAAGGGCTTGGCTGTTGGAGGGATTGGCAACGCCGACCGCCAATTGTTTTTTGGACGCAATACGCGCAATGAAATTGGTAGTTGATACGGCCGAACGCGGCACTGCCTTGCCCGAAATGTATATTTCAGGCGCAGGTTTAACCCATTTGAATGTCCCTTTGGTCAACAAATCATAGACATTGACGGTGATATTTCCTGCGCCGATAACAGCTTCCTTTTGACCTTCCTCAATGTAGCCTAACTGACTCATTCCTGCCCGTACCAAATAGCGTTTTTTTCCTTCGGAGGTCTTGCCCAGTTCTACCGCATCAGTTGCAACCTCGCCATTGGCATACTGACTCCATTTGCTTTCCGGGTACGAAGGCA
Source organism: Runella sp. (assembly GCF_965279615.1). Taxonomy (NCBI): domain Bacteria; kingdom Pseudomonadati; phylum Bacteroidota; class Cytophagia; order Cytophagales; family Spirosomataceae; genus Runella; species Runella sp. The sequence continues at coordinate 5,909,662 of NZ_OZ257252.1, forward strand.
CCGGACAGCCCCAATACCGAATATCGCCTTTTTGGGCAGGGCAGCCGTCGAAAGGCCAGGGAATACCGTCTTTATCGTCATCGGTGGCTTTGGGGTGGTTGGTATGAAAAAAAGCCAGTCGAACTATTTCTGCGGCTTGGGCTGCTTTTTCCTGTTCTGCTTTCAGTTGAGCCTGTCGCTCCTGTTCCTGCCGGGCCAGTTCAGCGAGGCGCAATTTTTCCGCTTCCTGCTCTTTCAGGGTTTGCTCTTTCTTTAAGCGATCAAGTTCTTCTTTTTTTATGCGCTCCCGTTTTTTGCGTTCTTCGGCTTCGCCGATTTTTTTGAGTTGCGCTTTGCAATAGGCGTCGTCGGAGCGAATGAGCAGTGCGCGTTTGTAGCTGTTGCGGGCACATTCGTAATCACCTTTTGTAAAGCATTTATCGCCACGCTCTTTGTGTTCAGCAAAGGTAACGGTTTGAGCAGTTGCTATAAAAGCCAAATGGAAGCCAAGCAAAAAAATAAGGAGCGTTTTCATAGAGTAGGCGGAAGGGGAGTACTAAGATACGCTTTTTTGGAAAAGCCCGGTATCCCCAATGTGGGGGAGTCGGTACTTTGCAACAAATTTGCCTGAATCCCGGCTGCGCGCCGACGTGAAACAGGGACTCGAAAACCATTGGTTAATACAAACAGTTTTTGCCGACGCAGGATTTGGGCTAAATACCGAACATTGATCAGGTGCGATTTATGAATGCGAATAAACTCCGACGGCAGTTTTTGTTGGATCATACTCAGCGTTTGACTGACCATGATGTTTTGACCATCATTCATGATGATGCGGCTGTAATTGCTTTCTCCCAGAATCTGAACAATGTTTTCCGGGCAGACGATGAGGCGTGGGGAGAGGGTGAGAGAAGAGGCTAACATAAGGAATCTGTGTTTAGATGAAACATTTCGGGGAGTTGAGAAGCAAAATTGCCGATTAAAGCATAGGAATAGGATAGTCGTTAGAGCCAAGATCATTGACGATCACCGAACGATATAGAGTATTGTGCTCCCATTCTCTTGAGAAAATTTTGTAATTTCTACCCCTTTGACGATGATTTTCAGTAAATCGTTCGCTATTATCTCTATACCAAATCATCTCATCATCTGACACTCCGGTCAGGAAAGTAAGATTACCATAGTTCCAATCGTATTCATCATACACTTTACAAAACCAATTTTCAAAACGTATTCGCGAACGTTCTGGATGTTGAAGATTGATTTCAAGTAAACGAATACCTATTCGTGACCTGACCGTCAAACCTCCGAAAGCATTAGCTAAATCTCCTTCTCCACTCAATATGAAATCATGGTAGGCGACTGAACTCTCTATATAAAACTCCTCAAAATTATTATTTCTCAATGGATTCGCCCTTCTTGGGATTGATTCGCGCCCGTCCAGAAAAGAAACAGAAGAAGAGTTTCCGCCGGATGGAAACATTGTTTCAGGGCCAGCCTGTAATCGGTTAATAATGCCTGTTTTTAACCGCCTGATATGGGCTGTGTTCAGCTCATTGCTTATAACAGAGGAGTTCTGGAAGGCCCCCGATGGGTAATCTATTCGGTCTGCTCCGGAGCCGGTTAGCCAGTATACTAAGTTGTAGCGGGCTAATTCTAAACCCAGCCAACTACCTCTCCAAAGCAACGTTCCTATTCTATCTCTGATATTTTCAAAACGTTCTGATTCATATGACATGTTTACTCTAATGTGTGTTATTATAATACTACGATTTACAAACCTCCTTGTAATAAATTACTTGGATGTCCACAGTCAATTATTCTTAAAACGCAAAAATCAGCAGATACTCCGGGCGTAGTAAAATTAGCCCCTGCAAAAAAACAAGCACCTCTTACTCTTTCAATAGAGAAGATAGAAATGCTTGGATCAATTAAATACAATGCAGTTCCATAAACTCCGACGCGATCTCCTCCTTGTAAGGTATTTAGAACTATGAGGTTGCCTCTTTTTATATCTCGGCTGCAAAATGGCTTTTCAGGACACCTATTTGTAAATCTAGTGCCTGCACTTTGAAAATCACTTAGTGAAAAATTGGCAGAAGCGGGTAAAGGTGAAACACCCAGACCGAAGCAGACGCCAACTGCTCTGAAGTACAAAGTTGGATTTGGTTCACCTGCTCTTCGAAGTTGTAAGACAGTATAATTGGCACCAACAGTAAAGCCTTCACCTGCTGAAAGTTCAGCAGAAGATCCTGTAGCATAGCGCCAAGTTGAAATGGATAAAGCGGGAAGTGACATGTTAAGTGGTTTTTAGATTTGTTAGCTGAGATAAAGCTTTTATCAATATTGATTGAAACAGTTTGAAAATCAGCCCGAAAAATACTATTCATTAAGCTGATAAAAAGAATGTGGATGTTCCTTCGCGGGAGTCACTGCTCAAAACAATTCCATCCGTTGAGAAAATTCGAAGAGAACTCCATTCATCTTCGATGTACCATCCGGTAGGGTCAATGGCACCCTCAATTGTATCGCGGTACTTTTTGTATACTATTTCAATTTCTTCCGGTCTCCACATGTCATCTCCCTCAATAATAAACCTAAATGAAAGGCGATTTTCGAAGTTGCTACTTCTTAATTCAAGCCCGTATTGGGGCGCCGGAGGTGGAATTACTGCTACGCCACCCTCCGGATTTAAAGAGGCCCCGTCCCAAAACATCTCATGAAAAGTATAGGTCAGCAGGTTATATTCACCTCTGTCTAAGCGTTCGGTATTTCCCCCTTCGAGCCTTAATCGTTTTATAAACTGTCCGTCTCTTAAAATCTCGACAAGTACCCGAGAATCTGTGCCGCTCCAAAAAGGATGGAAGGCTGTCAAAATGCCAAAACCAATGGTTCCGATAAACATAGTTTTAATAGTTTGAAGGTTGAAAATTTCAATTTATGTTTTATCTCTTATATGGAAACTTCTTCGCCGCTCTCCCCATCAGTCCGCGTGCCATTTCTTCGGGGCTGCGATAGGAGCTGTTCCAATCATCGTTTTGGTAAGTCCATACAACGCGTTTTTCGACCGAGTTGTAGAGGGTTAGGCTGAGGGTGGCTTCGCCCTGTTTGGGTGCTAAACCAAAGGTGTTGGTTTTAGAAGCAATTAAGTCCAATCCACGGGAGATGTTGCGGTCGAGGTTTTCTTTGCGCTGAAAGCGACCCGTCAGCAGGCCGTCCACCTCCAACAATTTGCAGAGTTCAGCTTTGGTCATGGAGCGGCCTTTGTCGTACGTGACGTTGTGGCGTTTGAGGAGTGTATTGGTATCGTCAATGTCCTGAAAATCGACCGAAAAGTCTTTTTTGCGCTCCATCATGTACTGAAATACCCCGTTTTGGTATTGGTACGCTTCGCGTTCTTCCTGTTCGCGAAGCATTTCGGGCGTGGTTTTCTTTACTTGCAGATTCTTTTCGATAGTAACATCAAAGGGTAGAATCGCGTAGGTTTTCAAGGGGCCTTTGGTGGCGGGGCGACCACAGGCCCCTATAAGAGCGGCTAAGGTCAGCCAAAGAAGCAGAGAAGGGTATTTCATGGTTATTAAAAAATAAAAGGATGAAAAACAGATAGTTGATGGATTAGTCGAAAAAGCAGAACCGGCAGGAAACAGAAATAAATAAAAATTTAATGTGGCCTCAATGACTGAGCATCACCACAAAAAAAGACACCCGACAGTAGCATAGAAAATGCGGTGAGCCCTCCGACAATGATGCCGGTCCATGCCCATCGTCTGCCGTTGGAGGAGTAGTGTCCTTCCTGTATTTTTCGGAGCACTCTGAATCCAAGTAGAACAGCCATACTTCCGACCATGATTCCGACGGGTGTGAGGATAAACCGGCTTGTGAATGTGACCAAAAGAGCAGCTATTCCAAGTACTCCCGCTATTATTGCGTTATCCTGACCTTTTTCCTGTATAAATGCAGGAATGGTAGAAGAAGCGTTGGGTTCAACCGAAGAAGCTGAAAATGCCCGGTAAATTTCAACCAAAACTGCAATGGCAAGCAGCAGGAGTTTTGTTTTCACGGAAGTGACTAATTGCAGTTCGCTACGGGGTCTGAGGTAGGTACCCCCGTCAACCCACGATTGGTAAGTTGATCACCAAAAACACATTTGGGCAGTGCTTCGTCAGTCGGTAAACAGTCGGTGGCGAGGTAAATTTTGGTGAGTTGCGAAAATGCCAAACCCGTTTCAAATTTTCCCGATACCGCTACCACATATACGCCCTTTTTAGGGGTGCTTCCGTTGATGGTGCCGTCCCACTCCGTTTCGAGAGCATTGCTTTTAAACACCGGCAGCCCATTGCGCAAAACCGTCATGCCAAACGTTGATATATTTTGCCATTTGATCGTAAATGTGTCGTTTGTCCCATCACCGTTAGGTGAAAATACCGTGGGAAGCCACAAACCCATTTGAGCGTTTATGTTGATGGCTACCGCTTCTGAGTCGCAACATTCTTCGGTAGGAGAGATCGGATTTTTGTGGCAACCCGACATACTTACCGTCAGCAGTAAACTGATATAGAGGAATTTCTTCATGGATTTCAGTACTTAATTTTTGGTCGCTTTGACGGAAAAGATGGCCGAAGAGGCATCGGTGGCGTTTGTGAGATAAGCAAATTTGCTGAGACCGATACCGAAAACAGCAGCCCAGGCTTTGGCATTACTGACGCGCTCCTGAGCGGTGTTGCCCGTTAGGAAATTTTCGGAAGTAAGCGTTAACGAATTGCCGGAAAGCGTATAGATAAATACAAAGGCATCTTTGTTGGTAGATTTGTCAATAAAGATCACCTTATTCACCCCATTCACCTTTTCGCGACGATAGCCGTAAGATGTGCCTCCCATCGTTACATTGTCGGTGCCAAAATCCAATAGTCGATTAGCGATGACAGTGTTGGCATACGGCCCGGAGCGGTAGTTGATTTGGTTTTTGTATTCCAATGTTAATTCCAGGCTGTTCATGGTCCAGGTTCCCAACAAAGGGAAGGCTGCCTCTACTGCTTTTTGGAATAGCCCGCAACTTGAGACCGTAATCATCATCCCAACCAGTAACAATACATGAGTGCGGCGTTGAAATTTTTGTATGATTTTCATTTTGATATACATTTTGGTAAATAAGGATCGGTCACCTCCGGCAGAAGCAGAGAATTGAGTTTGGTCCTATCTTGTTAATACCTGAAAATTGGAAACGATCTCTTCCGTTCCTCCATAAGGAATAAATGCTTCGCGAGCATTGGCTCTTGCTTTTCCGATGTGTAACCCGCCGCCGATAGAAGCTCTTACGATATAGAGCGGTGAATTGTCGTTTTCATAACCGCCAACAATGGCATTGGCCGGAAAATTACCACCCGATACGGTTACCCATCTTCCCTTTCCGGTGTAAATTTCAAAGTTGTCAGCTATGATTTCTTTACCTCCATAGGGTATAAATGCCTCTCGTGCATTGGCTCTTACTTTGCCAATGTGTATCCCGCCCTCGTGCCTGATTCTGGCAATGTAAAGTGGAGAGCCATCGTTTTCATTGCCTGCCGGGAGCGCGTATGATGGTGTAACGCCCCCGTGTACACGCTCCCACTGTGCATAAGCGGGCATACCGCCTACCAGTAGAACAAAGAAAAGAATGCCTTGAAGGTAAATTTTCGGCCGTTGATTTAGTGAAATATAATATGTTTTCATGGTAGTAAGACAGTTTTGAGTTTTGATTAATATATTGTAAATCAAATGTTTAACAGCCTTATCCCCAGCGTGATCTGCCATAGGTTGGCTTTTTGACTGAAATTGACCTGATTGGATAAATCCACAAAAGAGACGTCAGACAAACTTCCTTCGTAACGAACATCCAATGATAATTTGCCGATGTCAAGCCCTGCTCCTGCCTGATAGCCATAATAGGCGTTTTTGAAGGCATTGGCCGTGCCGGTGTCGGTATACGATTTGATGGCCTCATTGAGAGATTGCCCTGATCGCACATTAAAGGAAGCCAACGGACCTGCACTTATCCGAACGGGACCAAGACGGTATCCCAAGAGCAACGGTACGTCTATATTGGTGTAGTTTATCTCAATCACATCGTCAGATGGATCGGTAGCATCGCGCAGAATATTGATACTGCCGCCTTTTGCGGAAAGAATTACCTCCGGTTGCAGATAAAATTTACCGCCGATTCGTACATACCCTCCGGCCACGTAACCGGTACGGGTCTTGAAACTTTCTTTGATATTGTCAGCCAACAGTCGGCCGTTTACCCGTCGTTCAGCTACAAAGTTACCTGTATGGAGTTGTGCTAAATTTACCCCGCCCCTGACTCCCAGCTGTATTTTCCATTTGCTTTGTGCCCAAAGGTTATTGGCCGACAACAGCAAAAACACAATGATTAATTTTTTCATTTTGCTTTTATTTTTAATTGTTTTCAGCTTGCTGTTATTTAGTCAGGGAGATTGTAGGCTCTCTTTACCGCTTCGTAGTTGGAGTAGTCGATGGCGGCTTTGCGACCCCCGGCCACTCCACCCGGAATAATTATATACCGAAATTGATATGCGGTACTGATAGACGTATATGAGTTTTTATTGTTTTCAAAAACGATTCGCAAATTTCCTGCGGTGGCTCGGAAGGACCAAAAATCAGCTTCATCTGATGTCGAATTATAAAGTACGGTATAGGGAAGTTGTATCACTTTTTCGTTTAAATCTAAAGTTGAAACATATCCGTTTAATTTTCCATAGACAAGCACAACTCCATTAGTAAGAATAGAAGCAGTTATACCGGCAGCGCTCTTATCGTAATAAAACTGGCGAATATTACCCAAAGAGGTTCGAGTTTGCCATGAAGTGGTTGTAAACCAACTTGAATAAATCACATTGGCAGTCCCCGTAGCACCTTGAGGTCCGGCAACCCCTTGAGGCCCTTGATCTCCGGTATCACCCTTGTCTCCTTTAGGGCCGACTTCGCCGGTAGGACTTGGACAGGCCGTCAACAGGCATAACATGGATGCGCTTAGAAGCGCAGCGGATAGAAAACTTAGTTTTTTCATTTTGGTAAAGCTTTTTTAAATGAATGATTTGTTTCAATACTGTTAGTCGAAACCTGCGCAGGGGGAGGAAACATTGATGCTTACATTTTTTAAGAATCTTTTTCTTTCTGCTTAAAAAGGGAGGAAGAAGTGAGCCGTTGCGCTTTTGGAGTGGACACCTTTTTTGCCAAAAGTTCATACAAACAAAAAAGCCGCTCCAACGGAACGGCTTGATTTTTAGTGAGCAGAAACTTATAGTGTGACGGGTTTTCGTTTTCGACGCCACCAAACTCCGCCACTAACCAATAAAATGGCGGTAATTCCTCCAATGATTAACGGATAACGATTACCGGATAACGGATTTACATCACCAACCAAAATCATTCCTGCCCATTGTGACGGCAAGGCTTCGGCTTTTCCGCCCGATTGCATCCATTCCAATTTGGCTCGTTGCAAGGCTTCATCTTTGGGGAGCCCCTCCTCTAAGTAGGTATAAAACAGTTTGGTAAGCTCGTAGGTCGGTTGGTCTTCCACGTTCCAAAGAGTAGTGACGGTGCTGCCGATTCCTAAGGCGGCAAAGCCTCTCGCCAAGCTGAAAACGCCTTCACCCCGTTGGTTTTGTCCAACGCCTGTTTTACAGGCCGAAAGCACCAACAATTGGGCATTGAAACCTTCCGTTTGATTGAGTTCGGAAAGGCGCAGTGCTGCATCCTGAAAATAGATGATCGGCTCTATTGCTTCGGTCGGGTCGGCATCAGCGTGGGTAAAAAGTTGAATTACGCGGGCATTGGGCGCGTAACTTAGAAATGCCGCTTTCGTGGCCTCTGTATAGGTAAATGTCTTGCCAAGGGAAAAGGTGTTGGCAACAGCCTCCAATGCCGATTTTGACCCATAAAGTGCAACTTGTTTTAAAGAAGCCGTAAATGTTTCGGGAGCAAAGCCAACGAATGAATTGGACGTTAAATTTTGAGCAAAACCATTGGTTGGTTTGCCTTTGACCAGAAAATTAGCCGAATAAGTATAGCTGACAGCGTGTTGTTTAAGCAAAAAAGCGTCGTCAGTGGGAGCACTCAGTAGGGCTTCAAAAGGTAGAAATTCGCCGTCTGAAGAAATAATGACCCGTTTTTCGGTGATTCCCAACGGTTGCCAAAGGTATTGGTACAGCTTATGCGCCAACGTACGATAACGAGGATAATTGGCGTTGAGCGTAGTACGGTTGGCGCAAAGGTTTAAAAACTCATTGGCTAAGGTTTGATACTCATTTGGTTTGATGGTGAGCCGAACCAGCGTGGCTTGCTCGCGGATGGTAAATGCGTATACGGCGCTGTCGCCCACGAAGTAGGAGACGAACGCACTACTTAACTCAGGAAGGTTTTTTTTGAATTCAGTTATCGTAGGAGTACTGTTATCATATTTATAGCGATAATAGGCGGGATTTGTTTTTTCAAGATTTTTTCGAAATTCCTCAAAATCATCATTAAAGCGCTCCAGCCGGCTTTGAAGCATCGGCCTTTTTTTATCGTTGATTGCGAGCGAAGCGAGTTGATTTTGAAGCCCGGTGATGCTGTCTCGCAGGGATTTTTGGCGTTTGTTATCTACTTCGGGCAATTGCTGATTGGCTCCTAATTCGTTGAGTTTATCAGCCAGCAATACTGCTTTGGATTTCTCAAAAAAGCGAAATGCCTGTTCCATATCTCCCGCCAAATAGCAGGCTTCAATGGCGCGTTCGTACATTCCGCGTGTTTTCTGCCGCCAAAAAAGCTTGGAACCTTCGCCCGCGTGTTCGTAGCGCATGAAGTCGATCATGCTATCGGCGAGGGCATAGGTTTTGAGAGCGTTGGTGAGGTGGCTTTTGGTTTTGGTGGCTTTGAAGTAGTCGAGCCACGTGTCGGCTTTGTCTTGGATGAGGGTAAGGAGGTATTCTTTGTAGGAAGATAAACGCATACTTCCCGAAGTAGGGTTTCTATCAATATCCTTGCTGTTCTTTGATAATACTTTTAGTTCTATAAAACCCCATTGATAATTTTCAATTGCTTCAATATAATTATGTTTCATCCAATAAACGGCACCAATATTATCATATAATCTGGCGCGTCTATTAAAATCTTTCGCTAGCTTAATTGCTTTAGAATAGTGGAGAAGAGATTTTTCAAATTGTTCTATATTATAGTAAAAAAAACCCAGTTCTAATTCGCAGCTGGATATCTTTTCCGGATTATTAAAATGTTTAGTTAGTAGTAGTGATTTTAAAAAATAACTTTCGGCGGTAATAAAGTCACCTTTCCTTTTAAGTATATTTGCAATGTTACGATAATAAAGAGGTAAATCAAATTCAAGATTTTTGTTACGTAAGCCTCTTTCTAATACAGTACTTGCCAATATTAAAGCATTATCTGTTTCCCCTTTTAAAAGAAGCCAGCGAACTTTCTCATATTCATTATTAGCTAACGCCTCTTCGTCGTTTATTTTCTTTGCCCATACAATACCTTGCTCGCTCCATTCCATACTTACAGAATGGTCCCCGCTTGTAAAATTGATAAATGCCATTTCTGAGGCTGCCATTGCTGCCCAGTGCCATTGTTTTTGCTGTTTTCCAATTTCTATACATTGAAGGAAATATTTTTTTGCAGTATTGAAACTGGTAGTGAGTTCATGAATTTTTCCAATTCTGAACAGCGCTTTAGGCAGATATTTATTATTTGATTTATGATTAGAGAGCTTAATAAGTTGTTCGGATGTTGCAAGTGCTAATGAATCTGCTCTGTAGTATCCTGCATCTTTTGCTAAACTGTAAAGCAAGTCTATGAAACAGGAATCCTTCTCATAATTGAATCCTTCCCATTGTTGGCAAATAAAAGCAAGTTGAGGATACTTAGGGAAGTTATTAGATTCTATAACTTTCTTATAAGAGTTTTCAAGTTGTATTTTGCTTTGACCTTGTCCAAATGATTCGTTAATTAATATTAAATTTAACTTAAAAAGGAGGGCTAATTTGATTGCCCCTTTGAACCCAGTATACCATACGCCCATTTTCTATAAGTTTGCCTTCGTTTTTTAAATATGTAAATATACTTTCGCGGAGATTTCCTGAATCTAAGCTCATAACTCCGTCTGCATTTTGTAAGGTGTATACTATAAAACCTGTTACAAAAGCTGTAGCATATGAACTTCCAACAATTCTGTTAATGCCACCTCCGTCAATATCAGATTGTACTACACCAATTGGCCTTTCCCTTCTACCTTCTCTTATCGCATCTATTTCATTACGAAACCAAAGATAAGGTGCATTAAAATAACCCTTTTCATTGGAATATACACAGATGTTTACAATAGGTTCAGTTGGAGAGTAGTTCTCAACGCCCATTTCCCATAAAGAGGTAACAGTAATAACATTGTTTAATTCAGCACTAAAACAGGCCGGATAAAGAGGTGTCGTAGAAAGTAGCCCTAACCCCAGCCCAACATTATCCGTTATAGATCTTCTATTACCGGCAGCGCAAATAAGAATTATATTACCTAAATCTCTTATTACACGTTTTAAATACTCAATCCCCAATCCCGAAGTAGGGCACACAAAACTGGCATTAATTATGTTTGCACTATGGGCTTTGGAGTAACAAAGTGCACAAATGATGGTATATAAAGTGCCAACACCATTAGAATTGAAGGCTTTTAATACCATAATTTCAGGAAGGTATTCTACTCCAAGAATATTCGCAGTTTTTGAAATTATAGCCGAAATTATTGTGCCATGTTCAGAAGGGTTATCGTCTGATGGATTATTATTGTCGTCGATAAAATTCCAACCAACGATATCAACACTCATATTACATGAATTCGTAGTATGTTTATTTTGCCATATATTTACCTCAATTCCCTGTTCTGCTAAATTTTCATATTTAAAGCCGGTGTCAATAACAGCGACCTTTACTGCTTTGGGTTCATTACTTAAATTACCATATTGGCTTAAAATGTCTTTTAAGTCAATATTTTGAGTTTTAATGGAAGACTTTGAATCAATACCGGATGAAAAAGTATAAGAATTATTGCATACAATTTGAAAACTGCTTCCTCTGGGATCATTATCATTGCCGGGACTGATGTCTGCATTATCTTCAAGGAAACGGAGTATATCTAAATCTGCACTAATAATAGCTAGTTGAAGATTACAACATTTACATATATTTATTAATTTGAATTTTATTTTATTTATTTTCTTTCCTTTCTTTTTATTTAATTTAAAAAAAGCAGTTACTTGTTTGCCGGCCCAAACATCCTTAAACCACTCCTGATGGTGTTTATCAAAACTAGAGTCAGAACCTTTTTGAAATGAGACAAGAAATTGATTGGGGATAATAAAGTTATCAAGAACCGGGTAGCTATTGTCGACTAATAGCTGATGCCAGTTATTAGTATCACCTTCATTAAAATTGAAAAAAGTATCCATGATTGCGAGTTTTATAGTTGATGCCTCTCACTCCACCTCCTTCCAACCCTCCAATTTACCCTCCTTTACTTCCTTCAGCAACTTTTTTGCCTGATAGTTATCAAGCGGTACATTTTTCTTGAGAAGCGCGATGGCTTCGTAGAATTTGCCGGGATTAGAGCGTAGATCGGTGCGGTTGCCAAGTCGATGAAAATGTTTAATCGCTTGGTCGTAATTCCCGCGTTGAAGGGAAACAATGCCCGCTAACTTTTCTGCTTCGGCGTTTATGCTGTCGCGTTGGAGGAGCGTCTCAAACACCTGTTGCGCTTCGGCATACTTTCCGGAATTGTATAGATTTATACCTGTTTGAAGACTATCACCGCGGCCACTCATGGTCACCGAAAGTGTGTCGAAATTGTTTTCAATGTAGTGCGTTGCCCATTCGGCGGTGGCCGTTTCCTGCTGAACCGGCGCAGCCGAAAACCACCAATAGGTACCAAAACTCAACAATAATACTACCGCTGCCGCCGCAGTCCAAGGAAAATTAACCGTACGGATACGTGTAGGAGACGTTTTTTGGCCGAGATTGGTCAATTCCTGTAATCGTCGGGCGCGTGCTTCTGCCTGTGCCGCCGCTCGCGCCTGTACATAAAACGCTACGTCTTCGGCCAAAGCGGGATTGCTTTTGAGTTCAGCCTCAAAATCAGCCCGTTCCGCGCCCGAAAGCGCGTTGGTATAATAGTTCTCTATGCGTTCCAAATTGGTCATAATCTCTATCTCCAACCCTTTCCGCGCGGCGGTCCGACCCTGTGAGGGAAAGGGAGTTGCTCTTTACTGAATTTTTATATTCACTTAAAGGAGAATTACTCCCCGCTTTTTCCTTTATACTTTTCCTTTAATCGTTCTAAACATCGCAGTCGACTGGTTTTGGCTACGGCGGCGGTGTTATAGCCCATGGTTTGCGCTATCTCTTCGTCCGAATATCCTTCCCCCCACGCCAGAATCATGTCTCGGCATTTATCACCGAGTTGACGTAGGTGTTGGCGTAATTGTCCCATTTCACTTTCTGCAATAAGTTGGCGTATCACCGAGCGCGATTCATCGGGTAGCCATCCTAAAGCATCTTCTAAACCTATGGTATGATGTACGCCTGATTTATTAGTCGTATTTTTTCGAATAGTGTCAACACACTTATTCATAAACACCTGATACAGATATGTTTTCAGTCCTGATTTCTCCTCAAATTTACCCGCCGCTACGTGTTCGATCACGGTCAGAACCGCATCTGAGTAGGCACTTTGGACATCGTCTTCGGAAATTTTATGCTTAAAAGTTGCCTGTTTTATGAGGTAGTAGTATTTCTCATAAAATTTATTTTCGTACAACCGCCGCGTTGTTCCCCCTGCCCGGATTCCATGCAGAATATCTTCGTCTTTCAGGCCTTTTTTAAATAAAAACATACGGTGCAGGGTACGAACTTAATTTGTATAAGCAAAATGAGAAACTTAGGAAAGAAAAACAACAGAAATTTGGTTTTTTGGCGCTTTTTCTTTCATTTGCAGTAGGTCTCTCTTCTAATTCTCTAATAACCTCTAACTGACAATCTTCTACTTATGGACAAATCGCAACTTGCCGGTTTTGGTAACCGTTTGGTCGCCCAAATCATTGATGGTATTATTCTAGGTATTGCCTTTTCACTTTTGATGATTCCTTTCGGAGGGATGGCCACATTGATAGGAATGAATGCCGACAACATCTCCGACTCATCTGATGAAGCCGCCGCTGCACTGATCGGTTTGGCAGGATTAAGTGTACTGGGTATCGTTTTATTTAGCTTGATCGCGCCTTTTATCTATGAAGCCTTCATGATAAGCTCGGCCAAACAGGCAACGGTCGGTAAAATCATTATGAAAATCAAAGTGGTTGGCCCTGCCGGTGAGCGCCTTACGTTTGGACAGGCAGTAGGACGCTCGTTGATAAAATACATCAGCAGCCATTTGTGTATTTTGTTGTGGTTGTGGCCGTTGTTCAACCCCGAAGAACAGGCATTGCATGATCTGGTTATCAAAAGCTACGTAGTCAAAAGCGCCTGATGATAAAAAAAATATTACTTACGGTAACGGCTCTTGCCCTTACCGTTTTTTATTTTTATGCCGATCCGGCTGTTCGGTCTTTCGGGCCGCCCTGTTTAGTGCGGCATACCACCGGTTTGTATTGCTGGGGATGCGGCGGGCAACGCGCCTTTCATGCGTTGTTACACGGCCAATTTGGAAATGCTTTTCGAAATAATTTATTAGTGTATCCGGTTATTTTGCTGGCAGGTTTAGTTCTTTACGCTGAATTGTTCAATGCACCTCAGGCGTGGCAATGGATTCGTAATCGGTATGTTACAATTATTTCAGTCACCTTATTTTTTGTCTTCACCATTGTTCGCAACGTGGAAGGATTTGAATTTCTATTGCCTTATTGATTATTCCAACGAATAATAAGCCCGCCTTTTGCTATTTTTGCACCTCTTTAATCACTAACTACCACCACCGAAAATGCTCATCGACCTTCGCTCCGATACCGTAACCAAACCCACTCAGCCCATGCTTGAAGCCATGTTTGCAGCTTCCGTTGGCGACGATGTTTTTGGTGATGACCCTACCGTTAATGCGTTGGAAGAAAAAGCAGCTCGACTGTTTGGAATGGAAGCGGCTTTGTTTTGTGCCTCCGGAACCATGACCAATCAATTGGCAATTCGGGTGCATACACGACCGGGAAGTGAAGTGATCTGCGATAAAAACTCACATATTTATCTGTACGAAGGGGGAGGAGTAGCCCTTAATTCATTCAGTTCGGTTAAATTATTGGAAGGCGATCGCGGGCGTCTCAATGCCCAACAGGTAAGAGATGCCATCAATAACCCTGACGATGTTCATGCGGCGGTATCGCGGCTTGTATCGCTCGAAAATACGATGAACAAAGGCGGAGGCTGTTATTATGATTTATCAGCTATACAGGCCATTCGTTTGGTATGTAAAGAACATGGATTGGGGCTGCATTTGGACGGGGCACGATTGTTCAATGCTTTGGTCGAGACGAACGAAAGTCCCTTGGAGTATGGTCGAGTTTTCGACAGTATCAGCATTTGCCTTTCAAAAGGATTGGGATGTCCTGTGGGTTCATTGCTGTTGGGAACGCAGGATTTTATTAAACAGGCACGGCGCTTTCGGAAAGTAATGGGCGGCGGCTGGCGGCAGGCCGGTTATTTGGCCGCAGCGGGTATCTATGCCCTTGATAACCACGTAGATCGCCTTCGGGAAGATCATGCTCGCGCTCGGGCAATTGGGCAAATGCTCCAACGGCTTCCCGAGGTAGAGGAAATTTTCCCCATTGATACCAACATTGTCATTTTTCGTTTGCCGGAGACTATTCTTGCCGTCGATTATATAGCCCAACTTGCTCAAAAAGGAATTCGCGCGGTCACTTTCGGAAAGCATTTGGTACGATTTGTGACGCACCTGGATTTTACAGACCAACAGTTGGAAGAATTGGGAAAAAGATTCTGAAAAGTTATCAAACGGTCTCAAAACACGTATTTCTACGCTATATCACTTGCCTGAAAATTGGCACTTTTGTTGCTGTTTTTCTGCGGGTAGTTTAAACTTTTTACCTCTTTTGAGCGTCTTATTAATAAGGCCTTTTTGAGTATTTTCAGGAAAAAGCCGAGACCTTACCACTCAGTATTTTATTTTACTCATTTCTAAATCATCGTTAAAGCCATGAAAAAGGTAGTTAAACTTTTGTCAGTAGCATTGGCAGTAGGTGCGGCGGTCTATACCGTAAAAAAACTGCAAACCAAAAAAGTATAAGTTGAGCCGCACTTGGTGCAGTTCCTTGTTTAAGATCGCCGTTGAGAAATCAACGGCGATTTTTGTAGACGCTTTGTTCAATATTTTTTTTGGTTTCGTGATAGTTGAACGAGCAGGCGTTGGTTTTGGCGGTTTGCTGGAAAATAGCGTTTGCTTTTTCAGACAAAGAGATAGATTCAGCTAAATGACCGGCTTCGCGCTCAATTTCGCTCAATAAAAAATAGGCATGCCCCGCTTCTACGCTTATTCCAAGCTCGGTTTTGCTCCAATGGTCAAGCGCCTGACGCAGACTTTGAAGAGCCTTTGCGTGAAATTGGCGGCCTTGGTAATAATGAGTACTGCCAAGCAAATAATAATAATACGCCAACATGGGTTTTGGAGAAGCATGGTCGTCAAACACCTGATTACACTCTGAGCGCATACGAGCCAGCGTATTTTCAGCTTCCTGATAATTCCCCTGTCTCATGTTAACACAGGCGGTGCATTTCAATGACTTCCAAATGTAAGTCTGCTGCTCTTTCGGCGGGCATTGGACTTGGCTGGCAAAACGACAAAACTCTGCTGTTTTTTCAGGGTTGATGCAGCAACTGTACGAATAATAAGAAAAGTAATACGGAAACAAAGGCGTCATTTCAAGCGTATTACGTTGCTTATTTTCATCGATCAGCTCTAAAAGTTCGTTGTTGAGTTGCTTTGTGATCTCGGTTTTGCCCGTTGCCCAGGCTGCTTTCATCAAATTGGATTTGAGATCAAGCATGTGTCGCAGCATTTCTGTACTGTGTTTGGCTGCTCCCGTCAGGTATTGGTCTATTTTCCACGCAACGGTCCAAAGTTTAGACGTAAGAGAGACGGTCAGGATCTTATTGCAATCGTACACAAATACGGTATTGAAAGACTTTACAAAAGATACGGTAGCGATCTCCTGAATGGCAAAATCGGCCAGTCTTTCCAACTCTTCCAGTTGTTTCTTTTGAAGTTTTGTGTGTTTGTTCGCTTCAGCTACCGACAGATTGTTCACCGAAAAATATTGTTCGATCTTTTCAACATCGAATGTGAGCGAACGAGCTGTATTTTCGGCATTGCGCAGCAACAATTTTTGCTTTTCCGTTTCCTCAAACAGTTGTTGAATACGCTCCCGTGCAATGATCGCCAGCCAGTTTTCATCGCCTTTGGGCGGTTCCCCCATCCATTTTCTGAACCCTTCGTAGGTAGAAAAGTCCGCAAAATCGACGTCTTTCCCGATCATACCGCATACCTTATTGAGCGTCGATTCATCGAAACTGCAATTCCACGGAGAACGTCGCATTTTACAATAGACCTTTTTCAGGCTTTCCACTCCGGGGACTTCCGAATCAGCCATCATCTCGCCCTTTTTTCGAAGGTGTTTCGCAAACCACGCAGACTGTTCTTCTCCACTGGGTCGGGCCGAGGGATGTCCGCCAATGGCCAAATCACAGTACTTGGCCATTGCCCCCATATAATACGGGGAATGTAATTTATTTTTGGTACGCGGCATATGGGTAATTAAGTTAGAATGACACCATACAACGAGTCGCGATCCCGGAAGACAAGTAAATTAGTAGGGGTATTATGAGAATGTAAACTTCTGACTAAATCGGATAATAATAAAGAAATGTTGATTTCTTTTTTTTAGAGTTTTTCAGCGGTTTTTTGGTTTAGGTTAGGAAAGTTATGAGGCTGAAGTTTGCGGTATCCATTTACGACAAAACAGATATGATTTCCCAACAAACTCCTCCCAAAAAAGTTCCCGTTTCAAGTCTTTTATTAGGATGGGAAAAAGAACCCAATGCACGCAACATCGGGTTTCGTTCAGCACCGCAGCAATCAGCCTCCTATACTCCGCGCATCGTAGAAAGCACCGATGTAATGCACCAGATGACCTTTGCTTCAACGGGAAGCGGAAAAGGCCGCTCCGTCATTATTCCCAACCTGCTCAGGTATCCCGGCCCGGCCATTGTCATAGATCCCAAAGGGGAAAATTTTAAGGTGACGGCCCGCGCCCGCAAACGCATGGGGCATCAGATCGTGTGCCTGGACCCCTTTCGATGTATCGGTCCGGATTCTGACTGCCTGAATCCGCTCGACCTACGCCATTTGCCCAATGCAGATGTTGAATCAGACGCTCAGGCCATGGCTGATATGCTCTCTGCGGGCAACCGTTTCACCAAAGACCCTTTTTGGGACAATTCGGCTTGCGGTCTGCTCAGTGGCTTGATCGCTTTTGTGCTTGCCTGCGAGAATGATGAGCGCAAAAACCTTAACGCGATTCGTGAGCTTGCCATCAATGATGATGTAGTATATAATTTGGCGGTAAAGATGGATACTATCGGCAAAAAAATGCCCCAAATGGCCTATGAAGAATTCAGCGCGTTTATGATGATGCCCGAACGCGACACGCGCCCATCCGTATTGGCAACGCTTAATGGGTACCTTAAACCGTTTATGAGTGCACAGGTTGCCAAAACCTTAGGATCATCGTCGTTTGATCTGAATGATGTACGAGCCGGAAAACCGCTCACCATCTATATTGTCATACCGCCGGATAAATTAAGCAGCCACGCGGGCTTGTTGCGTTTGTGGATCGGAACGCTGTTTGAAGCGATCATCAGCAGAGAGGAGATTCCTCCACTCAAGACCCTCTTTTTGTTGGATGAAGCGGCACAGTTGGGGCATTTTAAGTTGCTTGAAACCCTCATTACCTTATGCAGAGGGTATGGGGTAGCCTGTTGGGCTTTTTGGCAAGACCTTTCTCAACTTAAGAGTAATTTTCCCAACTGGCAAACACTTCTCAACAACAGCCATACATGGCAGTTTTTTGGGGTCCGAAAGTATCAGGTAGCCAAAGACCTCGCTGAAGTAGTGGGATTGCCGGTATCTGTTTTGATGGGAATGTCTTCCAATGACCAGATCATTGTCTCAGACGGCGATGAAGCTCCGCGCTTTTGCCGGAAAATGGATTACCTGCAAGACGAGATTTTCAAAGGGCATTTCGACTCCAATCCTTTTTATAAAAATGTAGAAGTAAGAAATTAAGAGATAGGTAAGATGCCGGGTTTTACGGCTGTTTATAAACGCTTGTAAAGAAGTGTTTTCGGGGAATATTTTCCTCAATGCACTTCGAATGGAAGGAACTTACGCAAAACATTCGCAGTTGATTGGTATATATTACTTTCTGACCGGTTGGTGCATTCGTAACAACTGAAAGAGCGAAAACCTATTATTCAGCAGTAAAATGCTACAAAATCGTATTATTAAGCGCATTCTGGCTTACTTTGCCCGTGGTCTTGTCTTAGTAGCTCCGACCTATTTTACCTTTGTTATTATCAAAGAAGGAATCACCTATCTGGACAGTATTCTTCCCATTTACATTGATACAAGCGATAAGCAAAACTTGTATTTGCCGGGCCTGGGACTTCTGATCATTGTCTCAAGTATTGTATTTCTGGGTTTTATTTTTTCGCGTTTTGTCCCGCAATCTTTTTTTTCGTTTGGCGAAAGCATCTTAAAAAGATTGCCTTTGGTGAGTCTCATTTATTATTCCTTCAAAGACCTGATCACTGCTTTTGTAGGTGACAAACGGAAGTTCAATCAGCCTGTTCTGATAACCGTCAATTCGCAGTCGAACCTTAAAAAATTAGGATTTATTACACAAACTGACTTGCCCAATCTGCAATTGGAAGGTTATGTGGCGGTTTATTGTCCCCATTCTTATGCTTTTTCGGGAGAACTTTTTATTGTTTCTGCCGATCAGGTTCAAGTGTTGGACAATCTGTCAAGTGCTGATGTTATGAAAATGATCATATCCGGCGGAGTATCTATCAAATAAAGAAAGAGAGGTTTCCGGCCTCTCTTTCTTTTTATAAACCTTTGATAAATCTCTTTGCCCATGAATACCGCTGAGTGCGTATATCCGGTGATCTCCATACCGCCGCCCAGGAGAGTTGCTTCTTCATTTTAACAGCGCGCATTTTCAAACCATATCCTGCAAGCAGATAGAGACAAAAAAGGCCGACCAGCACGAAGAACGCCTGCGTATTGGTAATATACTTAAAAGTCAAAAAGTAACCTACGACATTTATGATGGTTACGCTCCAAAGCGTAATGGAAGTTTGGAAATGGTTCATGCCATTGTCCAGCAAAACGTGGTGCATATGATTGCGGTCGGCCCTAAACGGAGAACGGCGATTCAGAATACGTACCAAAAATACCCGGAGTGTATCAAAAATAGGAACGATCAATAGGACGACTGCAAGGATAGGTGCGTTAAAAAATGCACTGCTATCGTGAATATAAGTAACATTAAGGCGGATGAATTTTACGGCAAAGAAAGCCAATAAAAAGCCTACAATGAGCGAACCTGTGTCGCCCATGAAAATTTTACTGGTTTTAGAGAAATTGAATCTCAGAAAGCCTAATAAAGCACCTGACATCGAAAAAGCCATACAGGCCATCGAAAAATGGTGATTAAGCAGGAACCAGGTACCAAAACTCAAACCCGCAATAAATGCGATTCCTCCTGCCAAGCCATCCACTCCGTCAATGAGGTTAATGGCGTTGATCAGCGCAATAAATATAAAAATGGTAAAAGGAATACTGATTAGATCAGGAATTTGATGAATGCCGAAAATTCCGAAAAAATTATCCACTTTAAGGCCTCCCAAGAGAATAAGGGTAGAAACGGCCAAAACCTGAAGCAATAGTTTTTTATTGGGGTCAAGAACCAAAATATCATCCTTTAAGCCCAGAAAAAACAAAATAGTCAATCCTACTACGGCAAGACTTGTTAGGTAAGCGTCGGTATTTTCGTTGGTATGAGGCCAAAGGAAATGGGCGATCAACAGGGATGCATAAATGGCAATTCCGCCAAATTCAGGAGTTTCCTGTTGGTGTGCGCTCCGGAAATTGGGCTTCTTTTTAAGCTCCAACAATCCGCTTATATTAATAATGACGGGGATAGATGTAACGGCTACGGCACAGGCAATCAAAAAAGAGATCAGGCACTGATATACTTCGTGCTGAAGTATATTTTGATACTGCGTCCGGAGTACATCTATAAGTATATCTGCATTCATAAATTCATTCTATGCTTATTCTGCCTTCATGACTTGAAGGCAAAAATTATAAAAAATAGGTTACCGAACAAAAATCAAAGGCGAAAATAGGGGGCGATTTATTATTCGGTATATTTTGGCTTATTAACAAACTGTAAAATCTTTCGGATGGGTTTCAGCCAGAGTGTAAACCAATAAGGAGTGAGCTCATTTAAAGTCCACGCCATCCGATCACTTTCATTTGCCTTTAAACGATTGTCAAGGGATTGATTACTCACCCCCCCTGTTCGCATCACGGTAGTTACTTGCGGGTGATAGGCCACGCTTATTCCGTGTTTGAACAACATTCTCAGCATTAATTCATAGTCTGCCGCGCTTCCGAGATCTAATCGATACGTCCCATATTTCTTATAAGACGAATTTCGAAGGAAAAACGTTGGATGCGGCGGCATCCATCCGAATAAAAAATTTCTCTTTTTAAACTTACCTGATTTCCAATACCGCTTTATTTTGCGGGTATTCTCAGCATCTACGTAAATTAAGTCTCCATAGATGCTGTCTGCTTGAGTTTCATTCAGTTTACCAACGATTTTTTCAATCACAAAAGGATCATGATAAAAGTCGTCGGCATTCAAAATTCCTATCACATCACCGGTTGCCAAAGCGATACCTTTGTTCATGGCATCGTATATTCCCGCATCTTTCTCGGATACGAATACAGCAATTTTCGTGCCGTAACTTTTGACAATTTCGGATGTGTTATCGGTTGATTTCCCGTCAATTATGATATATTCAATGTTGTTGTAGGATTGGTTCAAAACCGACTCAATGCAACTTTTTATGGTTTTTTCTCCGTTAAAAACGACCGTAATTATGCTTACTTTCAAAGTGGTGTAAATGTTAAGTAGTCTTCTTTTTAGGGTAAATTATTTATGGTTTTAACGTTGATTTGGGGACGAATTTATTTTGCTTTTCAGGCAATATTATGCTTCAATTTTTCGCTCTCTGATCCATTGAGCGGGGTTGCCCTGATAGATACCATAGGCTTCCAAATTCTTGACTGCTACTGAATTTACGGCCAATACAGCGTGTGAATGACAAATTACGTTAGGGCACACGATGGATTTAGCGCCAATCCAAACCCCTTCTTCAATCACAATTTTTCCAACACTCAGATCAAATGTACTCCGCGTATAATCATGATTTCCGGTGAGGAGCATTGCGCCCTGCGACAAACAAACATTGTTCCCCAGCGATACCTCTGTTAGATTATCAATCCATACTTCTTCTCCTATCCAGACGTCATTTCCTATGCTAAGTAACCATGGGTACTTAATATTTACTTTTGGCTTTATCATCAATCCTTTGCCTATTTTTGCGCCAAACGCTTTCAAAATGAGGCGCTTAAAGGAAACCGGGACAAGCAAATGCGAATTTAAAAAAAGTGCATTTGTAACAAACCAAAGCACATTTTTTAATAAAGGCGGTTGCTTATACCAACTATTGTCGTACTTCGACAGGTCGGTTTTGGACCGTTGATAGGTCTTTCCCGTATTCATTTCGGAAAAATTCAATGATGTCTTGTTTATCTTTTCCAACTCGATGGTATACTTCATATATTTTGGCATCTACCAGAAAACGATACCAAAGTCCTTGTAAAAAATGCCAAATCAGGCCTTTTTTGCCATCAAGAAAACCTAACTTCACAAAATAACGATACAGAAAATAGGCAAAAGGGCGAGTGAAAAGGGGTAAAGAAGCGTACTTCAGCTTGAGAAAGCGCTTGCGCTGGTCTTGCGTTCCAAAAAGCTTAGGTATAACGCGTTCCGCTTCGGTAAAATTGTATTTTATATCTAATAAGTCAATTACTTCACGAATGGCATAATTATTGTGCTTCTGGGTCCA
The DNA here is from genome assembly GCF_965279615.1 of Runella sp. NCBI lineage: Bacteria > Pseudomonadati > Bacteroidota > Cytophagia > Cytophagales > Spirosomataceae > Runella > Runella sp. The sequence goes on from NZ_OZ257252.1 coordinate 5,931,943, forward strand.
CCACGTTAAATTGTTCAAATTGTGGTCAACAATGTCGTTTTTGAATTGGACGGTTTGGCCCTCTGACAGTTTAATATGCTCATCCATCCACAGTTCTTCACATATTCCTTTTTCTCGTCGCCACAATCTCAAAAGCCAGATAGGGTAATAATCGCCGTGCCTGATCCATTGGTTCATAAACATTACCCGTCGCTTCACGTATATGCCGGTCGTTTCATTGGCTAAACCGGCAATCGACTGTTTTATCTCGTTGGCTAATTCAGGAGTGACATATTCGTCGGCATCCATCCGCATCAACCATTGGGTCGAAAAAGGGGTATGGTCAATGCCGAAATTGAATTGAACAGCATAGGTGATCCAAGGATTATGCACTACGTTGGCCCCTAACGATTCGGCAATTGCTACAGTACGATCGGTAGAGCCGGAATCCACAATGAAGATCTTATCCGTAAAAAGCAGCAAACTCCGAATACACCTCTCAATGTGCTTTTCTTCGTTGTGTGTCAGAATAATAACCGAAACATCATTCATAAGGTATGAATAAATCAAGGCGCAAATTGTATTTTTTTATGTTGAAAAGCAAAAAAATGCCCTTAACTTTGTAAAATTATTATATTAATTGACAAAACAACTTGGGATTTTGATACGAAATTTTACCTTTTTTCAGCCCAATGCCCGGATTGTCGAATGTACAATGTCCTATATTTCATGAAATCAGTTATCGTTTACCCACCTTCCCGGCCCATTCGTACCGAAATCCGGTTAGCCTCTTCCAAAAGCGAAAGCAACAGAGCTTTAATTATTAATGCATTGGCCGGTTTTAAAGGCCAATTGGAAAACCTGTCTTCCGCGCGTGATACCCAAACCATGATGCGGCTCCTACAATCGTCTGATAATGTGGCAGATGTATTGGATGCCGGCACAACCATGCGTTTTCTAACGGCTTATTTTGCCGTTACGGGCCAACACAAGATCATGACAGGAACTCCCCGGATGTGTGAGCGTCCGATTGGATTATTAGTAGATGCCCTGCGTACTCTTGGAGCAGATATTACGTATCAACAAAACGAAGGATATCCGCCCACAGAACTGAACGGTTTTCATTATTCAGGGCAGAATCACCTGAAGATTCGCGGGGATGTGAGCAGTCAATATATCTCTGCATTATTGATGATCGGACCAATGCTTCCTGAGGGAATTACATTGGAATTGACGGGAGAAGTGGGCTCTCGTCCTTACATCGAAATGACGCTTCAGCAAATGGTTGCGTTTGGAGTGACCCATGAAGCTGATTGGGAGGCAAAGACCATTCATGTGGCTGCTCAACAGTATATTCCGACCCGCTATGCCATAGAGTCAGATTGGTCGGGTGCCAGTTATTGGTATAGCTTAGTGGCTTTGGCCAACGATGCAGAGGTAGAACTGTTGGGTTTGAAAGAAAATTCATTGCAGGGAGATAGCGCCATTGTGCAGATCATGGAACACATGGGCGTAAAAAGTGTCTTTACAAAACAAGGCGTTTTATTGACCAAGGTTCCTGCTGAAAAAGCCTTTGAATGGGATTTTACCAATTGCCCCGATTTGGCCCAAACCGTTGCGGCCTGCGCCGTAGCTGCGGGAATTGAAGTGACAATGACAGGTATCGAAAGCCTTAAGATCAAAGAAACCGACCGAGTGGGAGCGCTTCAGGCAGAGTTGCCGAAAATTGGTGGAGAATTGGTTGAACTTGAACAAAATACCAAATACATCGTCCGCAGAAAGAAAAAGGCGTTTGAGTCCGGTTCCTCAATTCCTATGATTGATACGTATGATGACCACCGCATGGCGATGGCTTTTGCGCCGGTTGGTATGGTATTCCCAATTGAAATTGATGAACCTCATGTAGTTGCTAAATCCTATCCAGGTTTCTGGGATGATCTGAAAAAAGTGACGGTAGTAGGATAAATTATCTTCGGGAAATCATCGGTTGAAGAAAAGCCCGTTTTGCAATTAAATAAGCCATGAACAATCCTTACTTCTCACTGCTTCGCACGGCTTGGCGCTATGCTCAACAACAAAAAGGTCGGTATCTACTGGTCTATGGCCTATTTGTAATGGCCAATGTTGTGGCAGCGCTCAGTCCTTTGCTTTATGGTTGGTTTATCGAATCCATTCAGAAAGAAGGACCGGAAGTCATCAGACATGTATGGATGTATGCAGGAGCGTATTTGTTTTTGATGCTGTTGGAATGGGCTTTTCACGGTCCCGCTCGTGTGATGGAGCGAGAACTGGCGTTTAACCTCAGCCGCAATTTTCTGGATGAACTATATCATCAGGCATTGCATCTGCCTGTTCGTTGGCACCAGGATCATCACAGCGGAGCTACCATCAACCGTATTCGAAAAGCGTACGAAGCCCTGAAGGATTTTTTTCAGAACGGCTTTATGTTCCTGCATGCTTTTTCCAAATTCGTGTTTTCGTTTTTGGCAATTCTTTATTTTTCTCCTTTTTACGGTAGCATTGGCGTCCTGATCGGCATATTGACGGTATGGGTCATCTTTAAATTTGATAAACCGTTTATTAAAGCCTTGGACGAAACCAACGAAAAAGAGCACATCGTCTCTTCTACGCTTTTTGACAGTCTCTCCAACATCATTACAGTAATTACCCTACGCCTTGAAAAACGGATGCAAAACAGTTTGATGGGAAAAGTATCGGATGTATTTCCGTCTTTTCGCAGGTCTGTGGTGATCAACGAGTGGAAATGGTTTGTGGCGTATGTGCTGATAGGAGTTATCTATGTAGTGGTTGCGGTCGGGTTTGTATATGAACATTATGAGCCGAATAAAGTATTTCTGGTAGGGAGCTTAGTGACGTTGCTGGGCTATGTTAATTTGTTTACAAGTGTATTTCAGGATGTGGCGTGGCAATACACCGAAATCATTCGGTACAATACCGATGTGCAAACGGCGCGTGCTATCGGCGAAGCGTATTCTCAACAGCATCGGGCCGAGTCGGATGAAACCCTGCCGATAAATTGGCAGACCATCCAAATTCAAAACCTGAACTTTTCGCATCAGGAACTGTATGATGCTCAACACAAAGCGCATAGTTTACATGATCTCACTTTGACGATCAGGCGTGGACAACGCGTGGCGTTCATTGGCGAAAGCGGCAGCGGGAAAAGCACATTGCTGGCGCTGTTGCGTGGATTATATGAAGCCGAAAATGGAATACAAATCAGCGTTGACGGTAAGGTTTTTGACGGATTGGAAATCATTAATGATACCGTAACGCTGTTTCCGCAGGAGCCTGAAATATTTGAAAATACCATCGAATACAATATTACCCTTGGACTGCCTTTTGAAGAGTCCGATATTATGGAGGTTTGCCGGACGGCGCATTTTTCGGAAGTCATTGCTCAACTGCCCAACGGACTTCAATCCAATATTCAGGAGAAAGGTGTTAATTTATCGGGAGGACAAAAACAACGCTTAGCCTTGTCCCGGGGCGTATTGGCCGCGCGAAGCAGCGATATTGTTTTGTTGGATGAGCCTACGAGCAGTGTTGACCCGAAAACTGAAGTGCAGATATACGATCGTTTATTCGAGGAATTCAGGGGAAAAGCGGTTTTGTCTTCACTGCATCGCCTGCATCTTCTGACTAAATTTGACTATGTATATATCCTTCAAAATGGCCGAATTGCCGATGAAGGTACTTTTGAACATTTACGCCAAAACAGCCCGATTTTTCAGGATTTATGGCGACATCAGGAGAAAGTGCAAGGGTAACCATTCAAAAATTTTGTTAGTTTTGAGAAAACAAGCACAGCTATGGCAATTATAACCGATATTAACGAACTTGATTTAGATGGCTTTTATACGTACGCTGATTATCTGAAATGGCAATTTGATGAGCGAATAGAGCTTATCAAAGGGAAGATTTTTAAAATGTCTCCTGCTCCCAACGTAAGGCACCAGCGAATTTCAGCTCGTTTTCATTTGCAAATAGGCAATGCTTTTCGGAGAAAGCCGTACCAGTTGTTTTATGCGCCATTTGATGTGAGGCTGTATAACCGACAAAAATCGTTGAATGCCAATAAAGATATTTATACGGTAGTTCAACCTGATTTATGTGTGATTTGTGATGACGCCAAATTGGACGAGCGGGGCTGTATCGGAGCGCCTGATCTGATAATAGAAATTCTATCGCCGGGTAATTCCAAACGGGAAATGGACCAAAAGTATGAGCTGTACCAGGAATCGGGCGTGTTGGAATATTGGTTGGTAGAACCTGTCGATGAAGCTGTGTTTGTCTACGTGCTCAATGAACAGGGAGTTTACATAGGTCTAAAGCCTGCCACAACTACACTTACTTCTTCTTCTTTCCCTGATTTGACTATTGACTTAGAGGAAATTTTTTCCTGATTTGTAGATATGATTCTAAAAAGAAACGCTCAACAGCCGGCTGTTGAGCGTTTCTTTTTAAGGAAAATTGCCTTATTTAATCACCACCTTTGCCACTACCGGCTGGTGGTCTGAAGGATAGCGTTGGTCTTTGGAATCGGTCAATACGCCGTATTTCAATACCGAAAATTGCTTGCTTACAAAGATATAGTCGATTCTGTTTTTCATCGGCGCATCAAGCTTGAAGGAGTTGAACGTGCCTTCAGGGCCGTAGGGAGCCATCGCAGATACTTTTTTTGAATCACTGAGGATGGTTTGCATTTCTAAGATTTGCTCCGTTTCGGGAGTGGAATTAAAGTCACCAACGCAAATAGTGGGTGCATCTTTTGCGATCTCTTTGATTTTCTTCACCATCAGTTTACCCGATTGACGGCGGGCTTCTACGCCTTGGTGGTCAAAGTGTACGCTGAAAAAATAGAATTCCTTTTTGGTCGTGCCATCTTTGAATTTGACCCACGAACAAATGCGTTTGCAACATACCGCATCCCAACCTTTGGTGGGTTGGTCGGGGGTTTCGCTCAACCAAAAATTGCCCGATTCAAGGACTTTAAAGCGGTCTTTTTTGTAGAAAATAGCCGAATGTTCACCTGCCTGTTGACCGTCATCTCTACCCGCGCCGAAGAAAGCGAATTCCTGTAGTTCAGCGATACCGTCAAGTTGCATTCTGAGGCCTTCCTGCGTACCGAAAATATCAAATTCGTGGAAGCGAATCAGTGCCTTCACATCTTCTTTTCGATTGGGCCAGGCATTGATACCGTCGTTTGCCGTATTATACCTTACGTTATAGGTAGCGACTACAATAGGAGTGTTTTTTTGGGAGAAAGCGTTTTGCGCCATGAAAGCACAAAACATCCATAAAAAGAAGCGTTTGTTCATAAAAGAGTACTAAGGGTTTAGGTTTAGAAATTGAGTGGACTACCAACCCGGATTTTGACCCAATGCAGGATTAAGCAAGCGGTCGGTCTCCGGAATAGGATAAAGGTAATATTTTTCATTCCATTTTCGAGAAATATTGGTTAGCCAAGTTAATTCTCCATACGTATTGTTCTTCAATCGTTGGGGATTAGACAAGCCATTGATGCTTTCAGACACGTTAACATAGGTTACACCGGGCAGTTGAGCGGCAGGTTTGATTTTATAAAAAATGACGTCATTCTTGCCATCTTCGTTCAGATCCATTGGTTGGTCAAGCGCAGGCACGTAAAATCCGTTCCACGTTTGTTCCATCAATTCACCTCGTTTCCAGCGAATAATATCACTGAAGCGAAATCCTTCAAATACCAACTCAATTCCTCTTTCACGACGAATTTCGAGAAGAGGTGCATCTGTAATTCCCGGAAAATAGTTGGCTTGAAGATAGGGGTCAATGGCCGTAGGTTTAGCGGTCAAACCGCCCGTAATACCCGCCCGTTTACGCAGCGCGCCTACTGTTTTTGCCCAATCATCGTCGGTCAGGGTGTTGAGTTCGGCTTTAGCCTCGGCATAATTCAGCAGAATTTCGGCGTAACGCATAATACTGATAGAGTTGTCGTTGCGGAAGCCGCCGTCGTAATACGTATCATCTAAGGTCCATTTGATGGGCATATAGCCTGTATAGGTGTAAGAAAAAACAGGAGGCGCCGGTTCTGTCGTTCCGCCATTGATGCGGGTATAATTTCCCAAGCGGATGGTTTGTTGCAGGCGTTTGTCACGGCCTTTTACTTCTTCCATAAATGGGAGGGTTTCATACGCTGTACGATTGGTAAAAGCTGTTCCGTCAATGTTCAGATACGTATTCACAAATGTTCTGATCAAACTTACCCGGGCGCCGTACGTAGAACTTGTCCACCACCAGTTCGCATCATTAAAGATACTGAGTTGCGGATCTACTACGTTGGACAGCAGAATTTCGGAGGTAACGGGCGTTTTATTGATGAATAATTGGCGGTAAGATTTTTCAGGGCCTCCTGCCTCATTAAGACTGAATCCGCCTTCTTTCATGACTTTATCGGCTGCACTGACTGCTTCGGTGAGCCATTTCTCCGATGTATTTGCTAAGTTGTAGGAGGTTTGGTATTTACGGAAAGTTCCTTCAAACAGGCACACGCGAGACTTAAAACCATACACTATGTATTTGGTAATAATGCTGCGGGTGTTATCGTTGGTCGTACGGATATTTTCCCCCGCATAATTCAGATCGGCTAATACTGAATCCATCACTAAGGTACGTGGATCACGGCCGGCAAACAGATCTCCATCGGTAACCTCCATTGGTTTACCGATCCACGGAACATCGCCAAAACGTTTTACTTTTTCAAAATAGAACCAAGCCCTGAAAAACCGCGCCAAGCCATTATAATGATTCCGAACATCGACCGGAACGGCAGGGTTTACGTTGTTGGCAATGAAATAGTTGATGTTGCGTAAAGCTGTCCATGTCCAACCGGAACTTTGGCGAGGACCAAATGCACCATCGCGCAGAAAATCAGGGACTTGAGTACGGGCGCTGTAATCTGCCATAGCATCCCCCTGATGGATATCGCCGGCGTCGGGTAAATTATCGTAAAACGAAACAGTGTATAATTCCAATCCTTTTTCACTGCTGAAAACGGCGTTTTTTGAAGCTGTAGCTTCGGGTACCTGATTAGGGTCGGTACAGCCGGCAATGCTCATCAAGGCTACCAAAAGTCCTATATAATAAATTCTCATTCTCTTTGATTAAAAAGTAACCGATAGTCCCGTGGTGACACTTTTCAGGATAGGGTAGTTATATCCGTTTCCGCTCAAACCGTTCGTCACTACATTGTCAGACGGACCGAGGTTTTCCACGTCCAAATCATGCGTAATTCTATAAAGCGGCGACCATGTCCAGAGGTTTTCGCCCGACACAAAAATACGCGCTGTACTCATTCCCATTTTTTTGATAAACAGCCGAGGTAAATTATACCCAAACTGAATGTTTTTCATCCGAATGTACGCAGCATTCTGGAGGTACTTTGTCTGGATTTGAAATAACTCTCCTGAGAAGTTCTGTGCAACAAATCCACGATAACGAGGCATGTATGCATCAGGGTTTTCGGGCGACCAGGTATTGCCCAGTTGCCATTCCGGTACTTTATTGTAGGGGCGGTTGTATTGCCCCCAAAAAATGGCTGCTTCCGGACCGGGCCACCAATTCTGTTTGCCTACGCCCTGAAAGAATGACGTAAAAAAGAAGTTCTTCCAATCGACGCCGAACATAATACCGTACGTGTAGCGAGGCGTGGAATTCCCAATAATGGTACGGTCGCCGGAATTTGAAACGGTGTTGTTGCCATTATTTATCACTCCATCGCCGTTCAGATCCTTAAACTTAATATCTCCCGGCAGCCATTGCCCTGTATTGGAAGCTTTGAACAGGGTTTGTTTTGCCGAATTATTGATATCGTCTGCGGAGGTAAAATAACCGTCGGTGACATACCCCCATATTTCTCCTATCGTTTGACCGGCATAATAATCACTTAGTTTTTGATTGGGATTATTGAATTTGTCGATGGTCGAAGTGTAATCGGATAGGGTCAGGCGTACTTCGTAAGCAAGAGGCTTGTTGCCTGCCGCAAATTTATCCCGCCACGACAACACCCCTTCCCAACCTTTGGTAGTGAGGTTGGCGTAATTGCCTTTGGGTACATCCGTTCCAAAAACAGCCGGCAAAGTCATGCCTACCGTAAACATATTGGTAGTTTTGCGAATATAGGCGTCGGCGTTCAAGGTGAGGCGATTACTGAACATTCCCAGATCAATTCCCACATCCTGCGTAGTGGATGTTTCCCACGTCAATCCATCGGGAATAACGCTTGGTTGGCTTGTTTTTTGGGGGCGGACGCCGTTCAGAATACGGTCTGAACGTAAAATGGAAAATTGTTCCTGAAAGGCGTATGATCCAATGCTGCCGTTGCCGAGCGAACCATATGAGCCTCTGATTTTAAGGTCGCTGATGAGTTTGGGAGAAATTTTCCAGAAAGGTTCATGAGAAACACGCCAACCTGCGGAAATCGAAGGGAAAAAAGCGTACCGCTCACCCGAAGGAAATTTAGATGAACCATCATAACGGCCGTTCAATTCAAGTAAATATTTTTCTTTGAACGAATAATTTAACCGATAAAAACCACCGACAACGGCCCACCTTTCCCAACCACCACTCGTATTGATGGATTGTCCCAAGGCCAAATTGATGTCTTGAGCATTTTCATAGATGAGACCATTGCGTACCGTTTCAAGACGGCGGTAGGTTGATTGCTCATTGTTGTATCCCGCCAGTATTTTCAGGTAGTGATTTTGGCCAATTTGAGGTTCGTACTCTGCATACAGGTTGGTAGCGATGTAGAGTGTTTCGCGGTAAATGTTCTGCAAGTCATTGGTTCCGGTTCCCGCATACTCAATGACTCCCGGTTTGCGACTGTAAGGCACCGGGACCCGGCGTCGATAGTCATTGTTGTCGGTATTTTGGAATGTGAAATTGCCCTTTACCCTAAATTGATTATTGAAAAATTGAGCTGCAAAATCGGTCGTATTTCTAAAAATACGTTTGTCCATGTCAATCCCGTTTTTGCCGTACCAAAAATCTCCTACCGTATAAGCGGCTGAATAAGACAACGTTCCGTCAGGATTAAACATCGGTGACATGATGTGCCCTTCGTCTTCGATGTTACGCCATATGCTTCCTCCTTCGCCCACGTTGAGCGGATTGTGGTATTTCATGGAAGAAAAGTCGGCGTTGTTGCTCACTTTGAGCCAAGGGAAAGGTTGGATCGAGCCTTTCGCGCGCATACTCATGATGCGATAATCGTCTGAATTGTAACGAAATAAGCCGCTTTGTGTATAATAACGACCCGTTATGTAAAAATCCGCTTTGCCGCTGCTGCCCGAAAGCGAAAGATTATGCTCGGTGGCACTGTTGTTGTTCTTATATAATTCTTTGTACCAATCGGTATTTCCGTAATACACGTATTCGCCTGTGGTGGGGTCAATATCCGTTTTGGGCAAAGAAGGGTCATTGTTTCTTCGTTCCAATTCGGTCAGGTAAGCGGGCGAGAACCGTACTGTTTTGTTGACGTTCTGCGGAGTTTGTGAATAATCGTTCCATGCTGCCCAACTTTCGTTAAACAACTGGGCAAACTCATAGCCATTGGTCACGAATTTAGGAACTGTAGTGGGGCTTTTAATCGAATGATTGACAGAATACGTAATAATGGTCTTGTCTTTTACCGGACTTTTCGTAGTAATAAGCACCACCCCAAAAGCACCTCTGGCTCCGTAAATAGCGGCCGAAGCTGCGTCTTTTAAGACAGTCACACTGGCTACGTCATTGGGGTTGAGGCGGCCCGGATCGCCTTCTACACCGTCGATCAGAATCAACGCGTTGCCTCCCTGACCAATGGAAGTGGTCCCACGGATATTATAGGTTGGAGATTGTATGGGCTTTCCGTCGCCCATCCGAAGGTTTAGATTCGGAATTATGCCTTGCAAACCCTGTGTAAGGTTGGACAATGAGCGATTTTCGAATACTTCGCCGGTCACTTGATCGACGGCACCTGTCAAATTTACTTTCTTTTGGGTCCCGTATCCAACAACGACGATTTCGGACAACGATTTAGTGTCCGTCTCCAGCGTTATTTCAAGCGTTGTGTGATTTCCCACTATTACTTCCTGACGGAGGTATCCTACATAGCTAAACACCAGAATTGCTTCCGGCTTGGCAAAGGAAAGGTTAAAACGACCGTTAGCGTCGGTAGACGTTCCTTTGACCGTGCCTTTCACTAAAACATTGACGCCCGGAAGGCTCTCATCACTTTCCCCTTTGACAGTTCCGGAAATGGTTATCTCCTCTACTGTACTTTGGGTATGTTTTGGAATTTCTAAGGGCGCAAAAGTAATTCGTTGCGGTTTTTTGGTGAGTATGACTTGTTTGCGGCTTACAATATCATAGTTGATCTGCAACGGCTGAAACAGTTTCTCAAAAACGCTTTCCAAGCGCTCTTCTTTTACGATCAGATTGACAGAAGGTACACTCCTTAAAACCTCGGAGCGATATGAAAATCGAACTTTGGCCTGCCGTTCGATTTTATTGAGGATTTGACGTAAGGACTGATTCTCAACCTTAAGCGAGACCCGCTGGTTGAGTAAATCTTGAGCTACGGTTTGTCGGGCACAGCAAATGCCGAACAATAGCAGCACTAAAATGTATTGATTCGTAGAAACTCTCAAGGCTAAGTACAACCAATTTTTGTCGAAAAAATTTTATACTTTTGCTTTGTATTGTTCGGTGCTACGGGCAAGACAAACATAGCCCGGCTTCAACCGTATTGCAGAAGGTTGAGGGCTTAGCGAGTTTGGTCGGTGAACTGGTCCTTCACCGGCCTTTTTTGCTTTTAAGATGCAAGGGTGAATACGAAATTTCTATTCGAATGCAAATTTAAAAATTTTATTGGCATCCGTTTGATTTAATGACAATTTGAGTGTCTACGGTTTCGTACTGAGCACCAATGGTACGGCATAATAAACGTACACGCTCATAAAATACTTCGTCGGAAAAGCTTATGGTAACAAAGCATTTTTTTAAGGCTGCTTCATCGTATACTATCTCAACTCCGTACTGTTGTTCTAAGTCGTGTAATATATCTGCTGCCGAACGGTCTCTGTACACCAGTTCCTTCATAACGGGCGTAATCGTTCCGGGATTTTCTACGAGTGACTTCACCGAATTCTCTCCGTTTCTTTCAAAGGTAACCTGTTGATTTGCTGTCAGTAAAACCGTATTCCTGACATCACTCGATAAATCTTCTCTGGATGATACCGAAACTTTCCCTTCCCTTACCGATACATTTACACTCGGTTTGCCGGGAAAGGCGCGGACGGTAAAACTTGTACCGAGAACTTTGGTAACTGTTTCAGCCGCGTATACCAAAAATGGATGTTCGGGGTCACGTTTTACTTCAAAATAAGCTTCTCCATCCAGGTAAACTTCTCTCAGATTTCCGAATTTTTTGCCGTAACTCAAGCGACTTTTGGGTGCCAATCGTACCAGACTTCCGTCGGAAAGCGGAAAGGCCTGAATTTGATCGGTGGTATTTTTCTGCTCTTCCAAAGGGCTGTCAGAAGTAGCAACAATGGAATCATACGTGAGGGTTTGCTGACGTTGTTGCCACCAAACCAAGGTAGCAGCCGTTACCAAAATACAGGCGGCAGCCGCCCACCAAATTCTTAACGGACGTACAATCGGTGCGGGAGTATCGGCATTTTGTGGAGTATTTTTTTCAATATACTGCCACATATCGGAAATTTGCGAATCGGAAGGAAAAAACTGAGGGCTTTCAGCAATGGATCTAACCAAAGCTTTAGCCCTCAGTATATGAGATTGTTGGTGTGGATAAGTCCGGCGATAATTTTCCCAAAAAACATTTGATTCAGTGGTTGGGTTTTGGACCCAGTTTCTGAAATCCGGATGTTCGGCAAGATCACGCGCAGAGAACTCGGAAAGGGGTTTCATATTTTTATAGTGAAATGGTGTGTAAACGGCGAAAGTTTACCCCTCATTTAGAAAAAGCAGGAAATTTATTTCGTAACTCACTTTTTCTGAAATTTTTTTTAAAAATAGTTAAACAGCGGATTGAAAGACATAATACAGCAGCATATGGAGCAAGGTATCGGGGAGGTTTCGGCGCAAACGCTGAATGGCACGCGTGATCAGATTTCGGGCCGATTGCTCGTTTATCTGCAGAATTTCGGCGATTTGGTCATATTCCAGCCCGTCGTAAAAACGCAGTTGAAGTGCTTCATATTCGCGGGTTGACAATTGCGCAAGTTCGGATTTAAGCCATTTTACATTTGCTTCCAATGATTCTTCCGTAATGGTCATCTCTTCAATGGAAGGCCATAAATGGCTATCGGGCAGTTCATGATCCTGCAAAGAAGTAAGCTCGCTATACCGTTCGTTTTGGTAGGACCGGTGTATCTTACGTCTTAGAGAGCGATACAAATAAAATCGAATGGAGTTGGTAGCACTCAGTCGCTCCCGGGCTTCCCATATTTCTACAAAAAGCTCCTGTACTGCATCTTGGGCGATTTGTGGATCGTGTGTAAGCTTGTAAGCATAGTTATAAAGGACTTTTACAAAACGTTCATAGATTTCAGCAAAAGCCTTTTTATCACCGCCTCTAAAGGAATCCCAAACAAAAGCTTCATCAAAATTTGGCAACGATTTTGAAATCATCACATTATAAATTTATTCTGCAAAAGTAAGCTTATTGTCTTAACTTAACACTGAGGTAATATTACGTGTAGATTAAGTTTGCGGTTATATGAGAATAAAGGGGGAAATTAACTGAATTATCATAGTCTTAGAAAGAGGTTCAAGGCATTTTGGCCGGAAACCAAATCGTAAAATTCAGTAAATATTAAAAAAAATCAGCTTCCCTTTACCAATTCAACATAGAATTTGACTACATTCTTAAAATCCTCTACACTAATGCGTTCGTTGGTTCCGTGTGCACGTTTGAGGTCTTCTTCATTCATGCGAACGGGCATAAAACGGTAGATATTCGGGCAAACATTTCGGTAGTAACGGGCATCAGTTGCCCCTAATACCAAATAAGGTGCCACGATCGCAGTGGGAAAACAGCTTTTGATGGTGCGGTGCAACGCCCGAAAACCAATGGTAGCCGTATCTGATACCGGAGAGGGCTCAGTATCGAACTGACTGATGGTTTCAACCGTAATACGATCATTGCCAATGGTTTTCTTTACATATTCTACCACTCCTTTGACCGAGTCGCCCGGTAAAATGCGGAAGTTGATTTTAGCCATAGCTTCCACAGGAAGTACATTGTCTTTCACTCCCGAATGAATTACTGTGGGTGCAATGCTTGTTCGCACCATGGCGTTGCCCGCATTTGTTTTGGTTAAAATGTCGATGATCACCGATTTTAAAAGCCAGCGATTGGCCATTGCCAACTTTGTGCCGAAAGGCATTTCGGGAGCGAGGTAGTCTTGCAAATAACTTGCGGCACCTCCCAAACGCGCAGGAAAGGGGTTTTTCTGTAATTTGTCAATGGCTTCGGCCAAGATTCCGATGCTGGTCTGTGGCGGTGGCATGGAAGAGTGGCCGCCGTCGCCGACCGTGGTCAATTGGAGCGTAGTGTATCCTTTTTCGGCAATTCCGATCAACGCAACAGGGGTGGTAATGCCTGAAACCCCGTCGATTTTGACAGTGCCGCCTTCATCCATAACGTATTCCAATTGCACTTTTCGACTTTCCAGCAATGCGGCTATTTTTTGAGCACCCAGCCGTCCGGATATTTCTTCGTCATGACCAAATGCCAGGTAAAATGAGCGTTCGGGTTGGTAGTTTTGTTTAAGTAAATATTCAACTGCTTCCAGTACGCCAATGACCGTTACCTTATCGTCCAACGTGCCGCGTCCGTACAAAAATCCATCGGCAATATCTCCCGCAAAAGGCTGGTGTTTCCACATTTTTTCGGTGCCCTGAACCACGGGGACAACGTCGTAATGACCCATCAAAAGCGCAGGTTTGAGCGATGTATTTTTGCCTTTCCACTCAAATAGCAAAGCATAATTGCTGATGCGTTCGAGCTTTAGGCGCGCATGGGTCAGGGGATAGGTTTGTTCCAGAAAAACAATGAATTTTTCGAACTGCGTACTATCCATAAGCGATAAATCTTCGAACGAAACAGTGCGGATTTTAATGGCATTGGACAAGTGGGTAATGACGGAATCGTTTATGGCCAAGGCCGGGGCGGGCGCTACACCCTGTATTTGCTTTGAAGAGATGCGAAACGTGTTGATCAATAATATACTAATCAGTAAAGCCAAAGCAATGCCAAGCCACTTAACTGTTTTTTTCATACGGGAAGGTTTTCGGTTGCGAAAGTGCTTTGCAAAATCGAAAATATACTTGACTTTAACAAGTGAGTTGTTCGCTGTAGCCGTTTGACAGATAGTGTCTTAGTCCTGTCGCGCCAATTCTACAAAATCAAACGCTATGGTGTGTTTTTCGTCGGTGGCGTGGGGTACTCGACTTATTTCCTTCCATTCTTCTTTATGGGGAATCATAAAGCGGGCATCTCCTTCAAAATCGGCTTTTACTTCGGTTAAGTAAATTTTATCGGCTACGGGCAGAGTCAATGCATAAATTTCGGCTCCACCGATCACAAAGGCTTCATTGGTTTCTGTTTCACGGGCGGCTTCTACGGCTTTTTCTACCGAATTGACCACAATCACGCCTTCAGATTGCCAGTCAGTACTGCGTGTAATGACGATAGAGGTTCGGTTGGGCAATGGCTTTCCGATAGAGTCAAAGGTCTTGCGTCCCATGATGATAGGATGACCCGTGGTGAGGCGTTTAAATTGCTTTAAATCGTCGGGCAAGTGCCAGATAAGTTGATTATCGTGCCCAATGACGCCGTTTTGGGCCGCCGCCACGATGAGAGAAATAAGCATACGTTCGCAGTTTTTGCCAAAGGTCGTGTTTTTAGGTTAAAACTGAAACAGCAAAATCTGCTTCCAATGACCGAAAAAGGTTTCCTCTAACTTCATTTACAGCAGAATGATTTCTGCCCATATGAGCGTTTTTGTCGTCTTTATAAATTTTCATCACAATATAATCTCATTATAATCCTATTTTAATGCACAGGACCTACACTTGCAGTGAAATGCAAAGACCACATGGAGCCAATGCCGCATCTTTCGATGCTTGAGTATACTGAAATGATTTTGGAGAAAGTAAGTTTTCAAAAAGAGTTATTTCGGCATGAACTTGAAAAAGCAATAACCGTTCTTTCGATCAGCGAACGGGCAGAACTTAAAAACTATTGTTATGAGCGTTTTGCGCAGGATCACTACCAATGTTTGTGTCAATGCTTTCGAAGCGACAATTTAAATTATTAAAAATCAGTTCGTTCACTTTTTAAATTATCCAAACCATGAAAAAGTTAGTAATGATTGCGCTCGTCGCAGTTTCCTTCGTTAGTCGTGCCCAACAACATGTGGCTCAAAACGGACTTTACAAATCAGCCGATGATTTTGCGGCAGGCCGAATTTCGCACGAATTTGATGCTGATTCGAAAGAGAAAATCGTCAAATATCCCACTTTTTACAAAGGTATTCTGATCAAATCTCCCGGAAATTCAATGAAAGTTGATCCAAGTGAGTACTGGGGTTTCCGCGATAACTTTAAAGATTATCGATTCTACAAAGGCGATAAATACGCGGTTGGTAAAGAAGAAGGGTTCTTTATTTACGAAAAAACGAATACATCTACGGTTCAAAACGAAATGTATTTCAGCAGAGAAGCTTCCGGACCGTTGTACCCGCTTACCATCAAGGACTTGCGGGAAGCGTTTGACGATGATAATGCCGTGATGACTCAAATTACAGCGTTTCAGACCAAAAACAATTTTAATGAAATTCAGCAATTGTCATCGCTTGATGTGATTCACATCATGAGAACTGCCGCCGAATAAAAAACTCAGACGTTACACGAGTCTGAATCCAACAAAGTTCGAAGGCTGAATGGAAAGAAAACCGGTTGATTTCTGCGTTGTTGTTGAGATGCAGGAATCAACCGGTTTTTTCTAACTTTGTCCCATGTTGGCATTAAAATATTTACTCAAGCATCCTTTTCATATTCTTCGCAATCCCGCAGGAAGGGAGCTGCTTCGACTGTTTTGGCGCTATGGTGATAAACCGCGTTATCAGCCCACGAACGTTACCTTTGGACGTTACAGACTGGAAGTTCCTGATGCTTTTTCGTGGACTTGGCAGTATGAAGAGATCTACATGGAAGAATTCTATAAATTCAACGCTTCCACGCCTGCACCTGTTATTTACGATTGCGGGGCGAATGTGGGAATGAGTATTATTTACCTGAAAGAACTCTATCCGCAGGCGCGCATCAAAGCTTACGAAGCGGAACCGACCATTGCAGATTATCTTACCAAAAACCTTCAAACCAACGGAATCAATGATGTAACGGTTATTCGAAAAGCCGTTTGGAAAGATGACGCCGGCGTGTGGTTTGGCGAAGGCCAAGCCGATGATGCTTCAATTTATGGCCAAGGAGTCAAAAAACTGATTCCTTCCGTACGTTTACGGGATGAATTGGCATTGGAAGAACGCGTCGATTTTCTAAAAATAGACATCGAAGGGGCCGAAACCGATGTACTTCCCGATTGCGCTGATGTACTCGACCGCGTACAACATTTGTTTGTAGAATTTCATGCCTATATCGCTCAGCCGCAGGCGTTGGGAGATGTCATTGGCGTCATTGAGAAAGCGGGTTTTCGGTATTATATTGATACCAATCAGCACCGTAAAGCACCTTTTGTGAATCGTCGTTATCGCAATAATGACGTAATGGATCTGCAACTCAATATTTCTGCCTGGCGGGTATGAAAATTGTTCATATAAGCACTTATCATACCTTTGGCGGAGCTGCCATTGCCGCGTTGCGCCTGCATCATGCATTGCGATCTATAGGCGTAAAATCGTCGGTATTGGTGCAGGAAACTGAACGGCAGGAAGAAGGTGTTCAGGGAGTTGCGAACAGTTTTATTGGTAAGAAATTAGCTTTTGCGCGCTTTGCCACTGAACGGGCTTATTTCGTATTGCACGAAAAAGATAAAAGCGTTCGCTTCCATTTTTCCCCGTTATGGGCGGGCGTTGATATATCTAAGCATCCGCTCGTCCGGGAGGCAGATGTGATTCATTTACACTGGATCAATTTTGGATTTTTGTCGCTGTATTCGTTGGAACAGCTTTTTGCATTGGGTAAACCCGTCGTTTGGACAATGCACGATATGTCCACTTTTACGGGAGGGTGTCATTATAGCCGGGAATGCGAACGGTATCTTTCACATTGTCAACATTGCCCTTATTTATGTAGGCCAAGCGATAATGATCTGTCTTTCCGTGTGTTTGAACAAAAACAAAAGTTATTTAAAAACGCACCACTGACGCTCGTATCGCCCAGTCAATGGTTGGCGGGATTGGCACAACGGGCGGCATTAACCAAACATTTGACATCGTTCGCTATTCCTAACCCGATCAATACGAATGTGTTCAAACCTTCCTCTGCCAAAAAGGATTTAGGGCTGACACCCACTAAAAAATGGATTCTTTTCGCGGGGGTCAATACGCAAGATCCGCGCAAAGGCTTTGCTTATTTTAAAGAAGCGACCCAATTACTCAGCGACCGACGCGAAGAATGGGGAATTGTCGTTTTTGGAAAAACCGAACCGGAAGCTCTTGCAGATTTAGGGCTGGAAGTAAAATCGTTGGGAAGCCTGCCCGCACACGAAGTGGTCAACGTATACCAAGCAGCCGATGTTATGGTGGTGCCGTCGTTGGAAGATAATTATCCCAATACCGTCATTGAAGCAATGGCTTGTGGTACGCCCGTAGTAGGTTTTGATTCCGGTGGAATTGCCGAACAAATTGAGCACCTGCAAACGGGCTATGTTGCCAAACTATATTCTTCGGAAGACTTGGCTAAAGGGATTCGATTTGTATTAGAAGATGCTGATTATGAGCAGATTGCTCAAAAAAATTTACATGTTATCTATCAACGGAATCGGTATGAAACAGTGGCAAAGCAATACTTAGCCGTCTATAAAAAATTAGTGACCAACAATTGAAAGATGCAAATAGGCTGATTCTTCTGCGTTCAATCGCGGTTTTGAGAAACCGCTCACACGCGAATGTGAACGCGGTTTCTCAAAACCGCGATTGGCACTCCCTCTCAAATAAAACTAAGCCAAAAAGTTATTCTTCCACTGCTTTAATGCTGTAATTTTTAGTGAATTGCCACAAAAGACCCGGCACGAAGCGTTTGAGATATGTACCAAGTGTTTCTTTAAAACCGGCAATAATGAGCTCGTGTTTTCCTGATTTCAACGCATTCACCATTTTACGGGCGCATACATCAGCAGCAATTCCTTTGGCTTGGTTTTGGTCCATTTTGCCAAACGGTTTTCCATCTTTGCCAATGGCATTCAATGAAATATTGGTTTTAATATAACCGGGACAGGCAACCGTTACCTGAATACCATCGCGCCAAACTTCGCCGCGTAATGAATCAAAAAAGCCTTGAATGGCGTGTTTGGAAGCACAATAGAACGTTCGATACGCCGTGCCTATCTTACCGCTTACACTGCTCGTAACCAAAATAGCGCCTGATTTTTGGGCCAACATGTGCGGAAGTACTTCGCGGGTAAGGAACACGACACTGGTGAAATTGGTATCCATTAATTTCTGAAAATCGGCGGGAGCAATATCAAGAAGTTTTTCGCGCTGGCTGATGCCGGCATTGGGAACCAACACGTCTATTTTGCCAAAATGTTGAAGTACTGATTTTGTTTTTGCTCCAAATTCTTCCGGTTTAAGCATGTCAATGGGCAATACCATCACGGAAGCATCGGGAAGATTCAGGCTTTTTTTAACACGTTCCAATTCTTCCAATCTTCTTGCTGAAAGAACTAATTTCGCGCCTTCTTTGGCAAATTCGTGCGCCAGGGCTTCTCCAATGCCCGAAGAGGCACCTGTGATCCAAACTACTTTATCGGTTAGGTTCATTAGAAACTGATTTCAGAATGAGGGAATGATTCT
The DNA here is from genome assembly GCF_965279615.1 of Runella sp. NCBI lineage: Bacteria > Pseudomonadati > Bacteroidota > Cytophagia > Cytophagales > Spirosomataceae > Runella > Runella sp. The sequence goes on from NZ_OZ257252.1 coordinate 5,951,028, forward strand.
ATTTTTCTCTGCAATATTGGCCATTTTTGCGCGTTAATTCCACCAAATACGCTACAATATGTTTTTTCGCGCCGGTTTTTTACTCTTTGGTTCGCTGCTTATTTCCACTTCCCTTTGCGCTCAGCACTTTGCCCTGAGCCGCCTTTTTTACCCCAACGCTACGCTTCGCGCCGATTATATGCCCGAATCGAATATGGGTAATAATCAACGCTACGGTCTTTCGCGTACGTCATTCAACGCGATCATTCCTCTGCGAAGTGAAGTGGATGTGTCTTTTAGTCTGCGTAAAAAGTTTGATCTCCGCGCGCGCCATTTTTTGATGCTGGCCAACGTATCCCAGCTTAAACCCACCGAAAACGGCATCATTACCCCTGACAACGGCTACAAAACCGCTTCGGTAGGTGTACTTATGCTTCAGGCCAGCCTGCGCGACCGGCTCTGGATCTATGGCGGAGGACTGGGTGTAACGGAGTCAAACGAAACGTTTTTTACCCCACAACCTTTCTTTTGGGGAGGAGCTGCGCGCATGCGAATTTTAGGCTTGCATACCCAGATCGCTTATGGTACGGCCATCATTTACAGTCAGAAATTCAGACTGATTCCCGTCTTCGGGATTAACAAACGCCTCGGTAAAGATTGGCGTGTATCGGCTTTATTGCCTTTTCGAGTGGATGTCAATCGACGTTTCAACGAATGGTTCAACATAGACATGATCGGTGCGTTTGACGGGTATAGCGCCGGTTTTCAACAGGTGATGAATACTGAAAAAATGTTTCGTCGCAGCAACTATCAACACGTTAAGCTTTCCATTGCAGCCAATGCGCATTTGTTTACGGTATTTAATGTATCATTGGAAGCAGGCTTGGGTACCTTTCGCCAACTGCGTACGTTCAACTCCGCGCACGAAAATCTGGTTACCCAAAAACCCAACATTGCGCCCTTTATCGGAGCAAGTGTTCGCTACATTACCAGTAAGGCAAAAATGTCGTCTCAGTTTACCAAAAAATTGGGCCTCGGCGAAAACGGAATCAATTGGTAGGCGTCTCTGTCAACTGAAGTCCGACCACTTTTTTGGCTAATAATAAATACAGGATCAGCACGACCAACCATTGACCAACCATCAGCGGAAAGTTGAGCTCGGTGGTCATCCAGATCGTAGAACTGGGTACTGAACTGCTTGGGTAGCCTACCAGAAGAAATGCATAGATATTATTGGCTAAGTGGATTCCCAACGGCAATTCCAACGATTTATCAATAACTGCCAATAAGGCGAAAAACAAGCCTACTCCAATATAGTAAACCATCGCCAGACCCAGCGAACCTACAGCCTCAACTTCGTCGTTGAAACTGTGAGCAAGTCCGAAAACTGTCGAAGTGATGATAATTCCTGCCCAAAAATTCCACGAACCGATTCCCTGCAACAGATAGCCTCGAAAAAAGATTTCTTCAAAAGAGGTTTGTAAAGGAAGCAAAACGACGGCAACTACCAACGACGGCAAAAAATCTTTCAAATTGAGCGTAAATTGGTATTTGTCCGGGAAGGCTAAGTACGTCGTTGTCTCCACCACTATGGAGCAAAGCATCCAAAGGCCGGCTGATTTTAGGATACGCATCCAATTGACAACTCCTGTGGGAGCGATCATGGTTAGCGGATCGCGTTTGTGAATGTGTTTTACACTTAGCCAGAGCACGATCAGTGAAGCCACAAAGCCCATGAGCATCAGCGCTGTAATGAGGTATACGGGCAATGTTTGCGGATTATCTTTCCAGGAAACCAGCGCCCAGGCGCCCGGAACGGAGCCTAACAGATTTGCAATAAATACCAATACAAATACGGCTGCATATATGCCAAATTTGTTTCGGCCGAGCCAAGCGGCCTGAATGAATGAGTTAGGATACATAGGGTAGAGTGTCTTATTCAAACGTGAAATACGTGTATTTCCTTTGCTTTATTGCCAAAACATTGAAGTATACATCATTAAGATTGCAGCAAATAGTTTGCCATGTTTCACTTTCAACACGTAATCGGACTTTTATGTTAAAAAGAAATCTTTGAAGAATATACACACCGGTTAATAAAACAGAAGATGACCAAAACGAAGAGAGTGAACCTCTGCTTTAAAACTACAAAAAACCCCCTTTTTGCTTTCACACAAAAAGGGGGTGATCACTATTTGATGGTTGATGAAATGTGTTTCAATTTAGAACAAAACAAATAAAATTCATTTCTGTTCATGATTGAATGTTCAAAGCTAATATAAAATTTGATGTATCTACAAATAAATTTAAAAAAACATGATTAATTCTAGTTTTTGCGTGGTAAAGTTATAAAAATGTTGAATTATTTAACGAATTTTGACAAAAAAGGCCAGACGGTTACTACTCCATATAAAAAGTTAAAAATGATATATTTTAATTTTTAGCATTTATATTGGAATATTATGAAAGATAAAAAAGTATAAAACACGAAAATGTGGCTATTTTATACAAAAAACGAATATAGAGTATACTGAGTGAAATTTAGGATATTTTCAAGAATTTGAAAATGCCCATTATCCATTCAGAAATTTCATCATCGCCTCAACATAACGTGTACCGGCAACGGCTTCCTTAGGGCTGATTCGGTCCAGTTCGGCTAATTCTTCTTTCGACAACATAATGTCGACGGCTTCCAGATTTTGTTTTAGATAAGAAACTCGTTTGGTGCCCGGAATAGGAACGATGGTTTCGCCCTGCGCCAAAACCCACGCCAGCGCCAATTGAGACGGCGTAATCCCGCGCGCTTCGGCCCAACGGGTGAGCAACTGAACAATAGCGATGTTTTTATCGAAGTTTTCACCCATAAATCGAGGTGAGTTGCGGCGAAAATCATCGGGTGCTAAATCTTCATATTTTTGAAATTGCCCCGTCAGAAAACCTCGACCCAGGGGACTGTAAGCAACCAAGGTAATGCCTAATTCTTTACACTTTGGGATAACTGCTTCCTCAATGTCGCGACTCCAAAGTGAGTATTCTGACTGTACCGCTGAAATGGGATGGACAGCGTGGGCACGTTGAATGGTTTGCGCTGAAGCTTCCGAAAGTCCTAAATAACGAACTTTTCCTTCTTTGACGAGATCACTCATGGCTCCCACCGTTTCCTCAATAGGCGTAGTGGGGTCAACGCGGTGTTGATAATACAGATCAATGGTGTCAATGCCCAGACGTTTGAGGCTGGCATCACAACAGGCTTTTACGTATTCCGGACGGCCGCTGAAACCGCGTTTTGCCGGCTCATTCGGGTCACGCACAATGCCAAATTTAGTAGCAATGACTACTTCGTCACGGCGCTTACGCACTACTTTGCCTACCAACTCTTCGTTTTTAAATGGCCCGTAAACATCGGCAGTATCAAGAAAATTAATACCTTCGTCGAGTGCGGTATTGAGAGTGAGAATGGACTCGGCGTCGTTGGTAGCACCGTAAAATTCAGACATTCCCATGCAGCCTAAGCCAATCGCGGAAATGGTAAGAGAACTGTTTCCTAAAGGTCGTTTTTGCATTATTATCAAGCGTTTAAGACCCTCATAAAACCAATAAAGATGAAAACAAGTTTAAAGAATGAAAGAATAAAGCATCTGGAAAGAATTCTTCAACAGGATTTGAGCGAACTGTCGGAAGAAGAATTAAAAGCCCTGGAAAAAATGCGCATTACCAGCGTTATAATGGCGGGCGACTTTGATGATTCTAATCAGCAATCAACTTTTGGCGAACGAGTTGCGGATAAGATCGCCGAATTTGGCGGAAGCTGGACATTTATTATTTCTTTCGGTCTTTTTATAACTGTGTGGATAACGGCTAACGTGTTATTATTCGTCAACAAAGGTTTTGACCCTTATCCGTTCATTTTGCTAAACTTAATTCTGTCGTGTTTGGCGGCTCTGCAAGCGCCGGTCATTATGATGAGCCAAAACCGTCAGGAGCAAAAAGACCGTGAGCGCGCTAAAAGTGATTATGAGATTAACCTTCGTGCCGAACTGGAAATCAGACTGCTGCATGAAAAAATTGATTATGTGATTCAAAAGTTAGACGCTAAAAAATGAAAAAAGCTGCCCATTGTGAGCAGCCTTTTAGTTAATCAAACGATTATTTCTTATAAAGCTCCATCCTTGATATCATCCACCACTGATGGATCTAAAAGTGTAGTGGTATCGCCCAGATTGGAAGTATCTCCTTCGGCGATCTTGCGCAAAATTCGACGCATGATCTTGCCCGAACGCGTTTTCGGCAAGCCTCTGACAAACTGGATTTTATCCGGTTTGGCAATGGGTCCGATGATACGTGTAACAGTGGCTAAAATATCACGGCGTGAAAGATCTGTATCATCAAGGGTGTTTTCACAAATGACAAAAGCATAAATACCCTGCCCCTTAATGTCGTGCGGATAACCTACCACAGCACTTTCGATGACGTCGGTGTGCATGTTGATGGCGTTTTCAACTTCGGCGGTTCCGATACGATGCCCCGATACATTGAGTACATCATCTACGCGTCCGGTGATGCGGTAGTAGCCGTCTTCGTCGCGCAGGCAGCCATCGCCGGTAAAATATAATCCCGGATAAGTGGCGAAATACGCCTGACGGCAACGTTCATGATCGCCCCATGTGGTGCGAATAATGGAGGGCCAAGGGTATTTGATGCAGAGATTGCCGCTTACGCCGTTTCCTTCTATTTCTTTTCCATTTTCATCTACCAATATCGGCTGCACGCCGGGAAGCGGAAGCGTAGCATAAGTGGGTTTGGTTTTGGTTATGCCCGCAAGTGGCGAGATCATAATGCCGCCCGTCTCGGTTTGCCACCAAGTATCCACGATTGGACAGCGATTCTTGCCAATGTGTTCGTTGTACCAATTCCACGCTTCTTCGTTGATGGGTTCACCAACCGAGCCCAATACTTTGAGCGAGCTAAGGTCTTTTCCTTCAACGTATTTCAGACCAAAGCCCATTAAAGAGCGAATGGCAGTAGGAGCGGTGTAAAGAATGTCTACTTTGTGTCTGTCAATAATATCCCAAAAGCGTCCGGCGTCAGGATAAGTCGGAATTCCTTCGAACATCAAAGAAGTAGCGCCGCTCAACAATGGCCCGTAAACGATATAGGTGTGTCCGGTGATCCAACCTACGTCGGCGGTACAGAAAAACAATTGGTCTTTTTCGTACTGGAAAACATTTTGGAAAGTATAGGCCGAATAGACCATGTAACCTCCCGTACTGTGCACAACTCCTTTGGGTTTGCCTGTAGAGCCGGATGTATACAGAATAAACAGCGGATCTTCGGCGTCCATTATTTCGGCAGGACAATCAGACGTGACCTGTTTCATTTCATTTTCCCACCATACATCACGCCCTTTTATCATAGAAATAGGCGTACGAGTATGGGTCAATACAATCACTTTTTTTACCGACGGACACGCAATCAGCGCATCGTCGACAGTATCTTTCATGGGGATATTCTTATTGCCGCGCGCGGCACCGTCGGAAGTAACAATGACTTTACAGTTAGAATCATTGATACGGTCGGTGAGTGATTGTGCCGAAAACCCACCGAATACTACGGAGTGAACCGCGCCGATGCGCGCACACGCCAAGATGGCAATGGCAGCTTCGGGAACCATCGGCAGATAGATACAGACACGGTCGCCTTTCACAACACCGTTGCGTTTGAGCACATTGGCAAAACGACACACATGGTCGTGAAGCATTTTGTAGGTAAGCGTCACGCTGGGATCAGAAGGGTCGTTGGGTTCCCAAATGATGGCGGGATGATTGCCCAATTCGCGCAAATGGCGGTCGAGGGCATTTACGGTAATATTTGTTTTTCCTCCTACAAACCACTTTATATCAGGAGTTGTAAAATTCCATTCCAGTACTTTTTTCCAAGGCTTATGCCATTTAAATTCCTGAGCAACTTCGGCCCAAAACCCTTCAGGGTCTTCTACGCTGTGCTGATAGGCGGTTTGATAATCTTCAAATGTACGGATACGCATGATTTTCAAAAAGAGTTTAGTTTTTAAGAGGCAACCGGGTGGATAAAATCAGGGCCTAAAAATAGCAAAACATTTTCCCGTTTGAGTGAAAAAATCATGGAAAGTACATGTAAAGCATTAAGAAGATAGAATTGTGCAAAGGAAGATAGAATAATGCATCTTCCATTTATTCCTTACTGTCGTATTCTCCTTTAAGGGCGTAAATTCCAAACGTTGCCAAGCTTCCAACAATAAGCGGGCATAAAATAAACGTATAAATTCCTGCCGGAATCAAATCTTCGGGTTTACCTGTACCAAATTTTGGAATGGCTTGATTGATCAAAAGGTAGTAACCGGCAGCGGCTCCTATCAGTAGCCAGAGAATTCCCGCCAGTCTTTTTATTGTATTCATTGTTTTATTGCGTTTTATAATTCTGTCAATTATTTGATTGATAGTTAAGTAATTAATCTTCGGTGTTGCGATCTTTACCATTGATGTACAGCAATCCGATCAGGAAACATATACCCGCAATGACAATTGGATACCAAAGACCTTCCAAATAAGGAGCCGCATTGGGCAATACCTGACCTGCTTCCTGAGCAACCTCATTGGCTTTCCCGGCCGAAGCTACCAACGCAGTTGCAATCGTGGGTAATAAACCGCCAAATACGCCATTTCCGATGTGGTAAGGCAACGACATAGACGTGTAGCGAATACGGGTTGGAAACATCTCAACCAAAAAAGCCGCAATTGGACCGTACACCATGGTTACAAAGATCACCTGAATAAATACTAACCAGATCAACGTCCATTTGTCGCTGTCGTTGATCGTGACTGTTTTCTTGATTTCAGGTTTGGCGGCTGTAATGGAAGCATCTGCATGGATTTTTTCGATCTTCTTTTCTTCGTACTGCGTACCGTCGCTGAATTCCTTTTTTGTAGTGGTTGTAATGAGCGAATCTTTGGTTTCTATTCCGTCTTTTTTGTCTAAAACGCGGGTTGTTGTTATGGATGTTTTTTCGGTAAGCTCGGTTTTGTTTTTGATGTTGGTTGTTTGATACATTTTCTCATAGATCATGCGATACGATAAAATCGCGATCAGCATCCCTGCCAACATGATGCCTTTACGGCCTATCTTATCGGATAACCAACCAAAAAATACAAAGAAAGGCGTTCCGAAAATCAGCGCGTAGGTCATCAAAGCGTTGGATTGCTGGAGGTCAATGGCCATTACTTTTTGCAGAAAGCTCAACGCATAAAATTGACCCGTGTACCATATCACTCCCTGACCCATTGTTGCTCCCAACAAGGCTAACAACACAAACTTGAAATTATAACGATTCCCAAATGATTCTTTCAGGGGATTGGTCGACGTTTTTCCTTCAGCTTTTGCTTTGGCAAACAGCGGCGACTCATGCATATTTTTACGGATCAACACCGATACGTAGACCATTATTATGGAAACCAAAAAAGGCACGCGCCAACCCCATTCGGCAAATGCTTCTTTTGACATGCTGTTTTGGGTCAATTGAATCACGATGAGCGATACAAACAAACCCGCCGTAGCCGTGATCTGAATCCAGGAAGTCCAGAAACCGCGTTTGTCGGCGGGGGAGTGCTCGGCCACGTAAGTAGCGGCACCGCCGTATTCACCGCCCAAGGCCAACCCCTGCAAAAGTCGAAGCAGAAGCACTAAGGTAGGCGCTAAAAAGCCGATGGTTTCATAACTTGGAATCAAACCGATCATGAAAGTGGCTCCACCCATTAAAAGGAGCGTAACCATGAAGGTATATTTACGCCCGATCAGATCACCCAGGCGGCCAAAGAAAATAGCGCCAAAAGGACGCACTACAAAACCTGCCGCAAAGGTAGCCAACGTTGAAAGAAAGGCAGCAGTGGGGTTGCCATCGGGGAAAAATTTGGTTGCAATGATAGTAGCCAAGCTGCCAAAGATGTAGAAGTCATACCATTCGATCATCGTACCTACCGAAGAGGCGGCGATGATGGCGGCCAGACTTTGCTTTTTTTGTGACATGGGTAAAAGGTTATCAGGGTTAAAAAGTTAAATTGTATGTTAAGGGATTGAACGAGAAAGAAAGCAAAATTGGATTCCTACCTTTAAAAAAGGAATTGTGTTGCTAAATAAAAGCAATTGCGCTCATGAGGGATTGAAATTGTCCTGAATAGATAAAAAAACGAAATTTTAACCATTCCTACCGGAATGTGCCAAAAAGTAGTGATAATTGCTTTCTGTTCACATATAACTCAAAACGAATTATTCAATGACTTTTTCAATTACGTACCAAACGGAAAACGATCTGTCTGTAGAAGAATTTATTTCAGTACTTGAGCGCTCTACCTTGGGTGAACGCCGACCGATACATGATGTTGAGCGAATAGGTGCCATGCTTCAAAACGCCAACCTGATCGTGACAGCCCGCGATAATGGCAAAATTGTCGGCGTATCACGAGCCATCAGTGATTTTGCTTTTTGTACCTATTTGTCGGATTTAGCCGTGGATGAAATGTATCAGAAGCAAGGTATTGGGAAGGAGTTGATTCGACAAACAAAGTTGGCTGCGCCACGGGCAAAACTCATATTGCTGTCAGCGCCTAAAGCGGTGGAATATTATCCGAGAATAGGGATGAAACACCATCCGCATTGTTATTTTATTGACTCAGTTGAGGAATTGAATTAACCTTTTGCAATGAGAAAAATTGGGCTAATTGTTTTTTGTATTTTGACAATTTCCATTTCGTCATCAGCACAAACAGCATTTGTTGAAGGATGTACGGGAAATTGGAAAGGAACGATGTATATCTACAGCCGAGGTACTCTTAAAGACAGTGTATCGGTAAAATTGACTGTAGCAAAAACGTCTGATATTAAAGCATGGACATGGAAAACAGAATACCTGTCGGCTACAATGCCGATGGCGAAAGAGTATGTTTTACGCCTTAAAGATGCCTCTAAAGGAATATATATCATTGATGAAGGCAACGGAGTTGAATTGGTAAATTATCTCTTTGGGAACAAGCTTTACTGCGTTTTTGAAACATCCGGCGTTACGCTTACTTCTTCCTACGAGCTGAAAGCAAAAGAGATCATCTTTGAAGTTACTTCCGGTAAAAAGCAAACAGGTGATAATCAATCGTTAATTAATTATACCGTCGATAATTTACAGCGCGTGGTGTTTAAAAAAGCAGAATAAGTACACTGCTACTATTTCGCCATTGCGGGCTTTTTAGTACGACGGGTAAGCGATTTTGCAACGGTAGGCTGGTCGTCGCCGATAAGATATCCGAAGGGCTTGAGGGGATCAATACGATCAAAGACCACTTTAAGTATGCCAACCAACGGAATAGAAAGGAACATGCCCGAAACGCCCCACAACGCGCCGCCGATCAAAACTACAACGATGGAAACCAACGCATTAACTTTTACTTTGCTGCCTACAATTTTGGGGACGATCAGATTGTTATCTACAAATTGTACCACCAGATAAAGGACCAAAACCCATAAAGCAGCCGACGGGCTTTGAGTAGTAATAGCCACCAACATGGGCAATGCGGTAGCAATTAAGCCGCCAATGTAAGGAATGATATTCAGTAAAGCTCCGATAATACCGAGCACAATGGCGTATTCGACACCGATAATCAGTAGTCCGGCTGAATTTAATACCGCTACTATGCCCGCTTCGGTCAGCAAGCCGACCAGATAACTTTGCACAAGTGATTTTGTCTCAGCCAATACTTCATTGACCATTTTGGAAGGAGCGTTCTCGAAGAGTTGCGCGATAAAGGTCAAAAGCAGTGTTTTATAGTATAGAAACAAAAAGATATATACGGGCAGCAGCAGAAAGAGTCCTAACATACCGCTTAAGGTGCCAAGGGTCTGGCTCATGGCCGATGTACCTTGGCTCATGATTTCTTTTTGCGTTTTTGTTATCCAACCACTGACCTTGTCGGGAGGGATATTAAAAGTTTCGGCAACCCATTGAAGCAGTTGTTTGTACAACTCCGCCGATTTTTGTTTAAATATTGGCAGAGAATCACCAAATCGCGACAGTTGTGAACCTATAAAGTACAATAAAACCGCCACTAATAAAGCCGCCGCCAGAATGGCCAGAAAAATAGCCAGTGTGCGATTGATTTTTCGATTTGACAGAAAATTAACTACAGGATTTAACAACATGGCCAGCAGGGCTGCCAAAATAAGCGGGACAAGGATGTCCTGACCGACGTATAAAACGTAAAATAAGGCAATAATTCCGACGATTACCAACGTCATTTTGGCGTAGACAGGCAGCTCTACAGCATCTTTTTCCATTTGTGTTGTTCGTAAACTTTGGTAGATTAAGCAGGCTCTGTTTTAGCTTTTCTTTCTAATTTCTTTTTGAATTTATGCAGATCTTCTGCTTCCTCAATAGAGTGAGATTCCTGCATACTTTCATCTTTTTCGGTCAATGCTGCCAGATTATTGTAAAACTTTTGGAGGACTTTCAATTCATCTTCGGTCAGGTCTTCAACGCATACGAGTCGGTTGCTCGTAAATTGATTGGCAGATATCAACTCATTCAGTTTTAAATGGATTGCCATGGATTCCTTATTTTGACTGCGTTGAATCAAAAATACCATTAAAAAGGTAACGATGGTTGTGGAGGTATTGATAACGAGTTGCCAAGTATCAGAATAATCAAATAGGGGACCACTTGCCAACCACCCGACAATTAAAAGAGAAGCAACAATAAAAGCAGACGTGCTGCCGGCTGCCTTAGTGGCAATTATCGAAATCTTCTCGAACCCTGAAACCTGTTTTTGGGACGACTTTTTCATATTAATCAGATAGTATTATCTATTACGGGTAATTCATTTACAACTACGATACCATGAAACACACGTAGAAGATTGGGGAAAACAAGGTAAATCATGCATATAATTGTAGTAAATACGTAGAAATAGTTGCCCAATTGGAAATGAAATGAGCATAAAAAAGCAGAGGCTTTCAGGCCTCTGCTTTTCAGATAATCATATGAATATCGGTACTTAGAATTCAGCTTTAGCTTCTTCATTAACAAAAGACATTGCTACCTCGGTTAACCCTTTGTCGGCATCATGTTCTTCATCCAACGTAGCCTGTAAAAGCTCCTGTACATCTTTGTGTCCCATGATCGCAGCCAATGTACGTAATGTACCGTATGTTGCAATTTCATAATGTTCCACTTTTTGAGCTGCCAAGATCAATCCACAATCCCGCACCATGGTTCCGTCTTCGGTATCGTCAATGATTTCTTCAGCTTCTTTGACCAAGCCTTTGAGAGCTTCGCAGGTTTTGGTTTCAGGTTTTTCATCCAATGATTCAAATACCTTTTCCAAACGTTCTACGTGCATTTGGGTAATGTCCAAGTGGTCTTCAAAAGCTTTCCGAAGTTCTGTAGAGGTGGCCGCTTCGGCCATTTTAGGGAGTGCTTTCAGCAAATGCTTTTCTGCCCAATAGATGTCTTTAATTTCTTCTACAAAGAACTGATGAAGAGGCGATTCTTTCATTTCTTGGCTAATGTTTTGCGTTTTCATGACTTGATGATTAAAGTTAAGTAATAAGATATGTTGTGCTTTAAACAGTAAAAGAATCATGCTACCTAAAACACAGGGTATCTTGGGAAAGAACAGCCTCAAATTGCGACCAAGTCGGAGACACAACTACCCAAAAAGGCACAGTACAAACAAAAGAAGCGAGCATCCCTGCTCGCTTCTTTTGTTTGTATAACCGAAAAATGATAAACTGAAAAATGTCAAACCGCAAAAGGAAATACAAATACACAAAACAGGTTACATTTCCCTTTTACATTTATTATTTCTCAGTTTTACATTTTTCAGTTTCTTACTATAAGCCACTGAAATCAAACGACTCCAAGAACTTAGTGGTAAATATGCCCGATTTGAATCCGGGATCGTCCATGAGTCGAATGTGGAACGGAATTGTTGTTTTGATTCCCTCGATCACGAATTCCTGCAAAGCCCGCTTCATGCGCGTGATCACTTCCTCGCGTGACTGTCCGCTCACAATGACCTTCGCGATCATTGAGTCGTAATTCGGCGGAATGGTGTAGCCCGCATAAACGTGGCTGTCGATACGCACGCCATGACCGCCCGGGAAATGCAATTGTGTGATTTTACCGGGGCTTGGCCGAAATCCGTTGGCGGGGTCTTCGGCATTGATACGGCACTCCATCGCGTAGCGTTGCGGCGTGTAATTGAGGCCCGAAATAGGCTCACCGGCAGCTACTTTTATCTGTTCTTTGATAAGATCAAAATTGGTTACTTCCTCCGTGATCGGGTGTTCTACCTGAATACGGGTATTCATTTCCATGAAATAAAATTCACCGTATTTGTCAACCAAAAATTCAATGGTACCGGCACCTTCGTAGCCGATAGCCGAAGCGCCTTTGATGGCGGCCTGTCCCATACGCTCCCGAAGTTCGGGCGTAACGATGGGAGAGGGAGTCTCTTCAACCAATTTTTGGTGACGACGTTGAATAGAACAGTCGCGCTCCGAGAGGTGGCAAACTTTACCGTATTGGTCGCCCACCACCTGAATTTCAATGTGACGGGGTTCTTCTACAAATTTCTCAAGGTAAAGACCATCGTTTCCAAAGGCCGCGCCCGATTCCATTTTGGCATCGTCCCACGCTTTCTGAAACTCGCTTTCCTCTTTGATGATACGCATTCCGCGTCCACCGCCACCGGCCGTTGCTTTTACAATGACAGGGTATCCAATGCTTTTGGACAATTCTTTGCCCTGCTCTACCGATTCCAGCAATCCTTCCGAGCCCGGAATAACGGGTACACCGGCGGCTCTCATGGTCGCTTTGGCCGTGGCTTTATCGCCCATGAAATTGATCTGCTCGGCTGTAGCGCCGATAAATTTGATGCCGTATTCGGCACAGATCCGTGAAAATTCGGCGTTTTCCGACAAAAATCCGTAGCCCGGGTGAATAGCATCGGCATTGGTGATCTCAGCAGCCGAGATGATGTTTGGAATATTCAGGTATGACTGACGGCTCGTAGGAGGTCCAATACAAACCGCTTCGTCGGCAAAACGTACGTGTAGACTTTCACGGTCGGCCGTTGAATATACCGCCACGGTCTGAATTCCCATTTCGCGACAGGTCCGAATTACCCGTAAGGCAATTTCCCCGCGATTGGCAATAAGTATTTTCTTAAACATAGTTTTGAGTCATTGAGTATTCATTGATAGTCAAGAGATTGCCATAAAATCCGAAAGCGATTAGAGCTTGCCGATTTATGACTTTTTATAACAAAACTTGACTAACTCCGATGATTTAATTGGGTTCTACCAGAAACAACGGCTGGTCGTATTCAACAGGAGTGGCATTTTCAACAAGTACTTTTACAATACGGCCTGACACTTCTGACTCAATTTCGTTGAACAGCTTCATCGCTTCAATGATGCATACTACTTTGCCCGTCGTAATATCATCACCTATTTCAACAAACGATGGTTTGTCAGTGCCGCCTGCACGGTAAAATGTGCCGATCATTGGTGATTTAATGGTCAAATACTTTGACTCGTCGGCTTTTGCAGCGGCAGGGGCGGCAGGTTGAGCTGCGGGAGCCGCCGGTTGAGGTGCTGATGCCTGAGCTATTTGAGCCACGGGAGCGGGTGCCGCCGCAGTTACATACGTAGCTGCTGTATTTCTTTTAACGCTTACTTTAAATTCTCCGGTTTCGATATTAACTTCATCTAAGCCTGAATTAGCGATGAAGTCCAACAATTTTTGAATGTCTTTAATTTCCATTTTTTTAGTCGTTTGTACGCAATCGTCACTTTTATTTCAATTCCGACCCTGTGCCTTAATTCGAAGCGATTATTTTACCCGTTCTACGTAATCGTACGTGCGGGTATCGATGCGGAGTTTTTCTCCTTCTTCGATGAACATCGGCACCATGATACGGGCTCCGGTCTCGACTTCGATTGCTTTGCGGGGGTTATTGGCGGTATCACCTTTGATGCCGGGCTCGGCGTAGGTTACAACAAGCTCTACAAAAGAGGGCAATTCACACGTCAGCGGCGTGTCGTTCTCGGTGTTGATGAGTACTTCCACTACTTGTCCTTCTTTCATCAGATCAGCGGCCGTAACGAGTTTTTCAGGGATCGAAATCTGGTCAAATGTTTCATTATCCATGAAATTATAACCGGTTTCATCTTTGTACAAATACTGGAAGGAGCGACGCTCAACACGAACCGGATAAATAGCTACTCCCGAGTTGAAGGTATTATCCAACACTTTTCCACTGGTAAGGCTTCTGATCTTTGTGCGTACGAAAGCTGCGCCTTTCCCGGGCTTTACGTGTTGAAATTCAATGACTTGGAATAAATCGTTGTTGAAGTTGATGACTAATCCATTGCGGATGTCTGCGGTTGTTGCCATACTTTTTTGAGTTACAGTTTTCGGTTGAGCAGTAAGTTGATAAAATGAATAAAACTTACGTAGTCATACCTTTAAAACTGACGATTATTTACAAAATATAGGTTAATGAAAAATAGTTATACATCTGTTGAATACATTAATAACCCCATTTAACGTATACCGAGCCCCAGGTAAAACCGCCGCCAAAAGCAGCCAGAATGAGGTTATCGCCTTTTTTGAGTTGGGATTCATAATCCCATAAACAAAGCGGAATGGTAGCAGCGGTGGTATTGCCGTATTTCTGAATATTAAGCATCACTTTATCCATTCCTACTTTCATCCGATTGGCAGTAGCGGAAATGATGCGTTTGTTGGCCTGATGCGGTACGAGCCATGCTACGTCATCGCCGGTAAGGTGATTGCGCTCCATGATTTCGGCGGCCACATCTGCCATGTTTGTGACGGCAAATTTAAACACAGAAGGACCGTCTTGGTAAGCATAATGCCAACGCTTATCAATGGTTTCGTGGGTGGGCGGATAGCGGCTTCCTCCTGCTTTTTGGTTAAGAAAAGGCTGCCCTGCTCCATCAGAGCGGATAATGCTGTCCAACACGCCATAGCCTTCACTATTAGGCTCAAGCATTACTGCCCCGGCACCGTCGCCGAAAAGCACACAGGTAGTACGGTCGGTGTAGTCAACAATTGCGGACATTTTATCGGCTCCCACAACGATGACCTTTTTGTATTTTCCCGTTTCAATAAACTGAGAACCAACGGTTAAGGCATATACAAATCCTGAACAGGCCGCTTGGATATCAAAACTGCCGATGGATTTGATGCCCGCCATATCACAGATAAGGTTGGCCGTACTTGGAAAGATAAAGTCAGGAGTAGTGGTTGCACAAATAAGCAGATCGACTTCATGAGGAGCGGTATTGGTCTTTTTTAATAAACCTTTTACTGCTTCAACTGCCATGTGAGAGGTGCCTAGCCCTTCTCCTTTAAGGATATGACGTTCTTTAATACCTGTGCGGGCGGTAATCCATTCGTCATTGGTATCAACCATTTTTTCCAATTCCGCATTGGTCAAAATATAGTCGGGTACGTATCCTTGTATCCCCGTAATAGCAGCTCGAATTTGACTCATTTTTACTTTGTAAAAGTTATTAGTTACCTGCGTATCTGTTATCCGAGGTCCTTTTTTATACTCGGACAACGGCTAACTGTTAACAGCTAACGCAGTTTTAACTTAGTGCTTTTGCGATCTGAATATAGGCGTGTGATTCCACTTGTTTACGCGCCCAGGTAATCATATTTTTGATGGCGATGGCCGACGATATTCCGTGCGCGATCATCACATTGCCATTGACTCCGATGATGGAGCTTCCTCCGACCGATTCATAATTCATTTTGTCAATGAACTCATCCTGAATACCACGCTCTTTGGCTACATCATAGAAAGATTCTGCCAACTTAAAAAGGGCATTTCCGGTAAATCCATCCGTAACAATGACATCGGCTTTGTCGTCAAACAGATCGCCGCCTTCCATGTTGCCTACAAAATGAATCCGCGTATTGTCTTTCAATAATTGGTGAGCGGCTTGCGCTACAACAGAACCTTTTTGCTCTTCTTCTCCAATGTTCATTAAAGCAACACGCGGGCGTTCGATCTGAAAGGTTTGTTGGGCAAAAATAGAGCCTATAACACCAAATTGCTCCAATACTTCCGGCTTGCAGTCGGCATTGGCACCAATATCAAGCATGACCGCATGACCTCCTTTTTTCTGAGGCACAAACCCTACAATGGCCGGACGGATAATTCCTTCGATCGCTTTGATACTGAACAGTGCTCCTACGTGCATTGCGCCTGTATTTCCCGCACTGCAAAAAATATCCAGTTGTTTATCTTTTAGTAATTTGAAACCTATCGATATGCTTGAATGGGGTTTCTGAGAGAGTGCTTTTGTGGGGTGCTCACCCATTTCAACCACTTCTTCGGCATGTACAACTTCGATTTGGTCGCCTTGATAGTCAAATTTTTTCAACAAACCATTTACCACATCCTGTTTACCAATCAATACGATACGAATCTCGGGCGGTAATTGGGACGCGGCATTGACGGCTCCTTCTATTATAGCATCGGGGGCAAAATCCCCTCCCATTGCGTCTATTCCTATTTTCATTATACTTCAGAGGTGTTGGGTATCAAGAAGGTATCGTTATACTCAAAATGAGGCTGTAAAAATAGCAGATAACCGATACTAAAAAAGCATTTTATAACAACTTTATATATAAGTTGTTATAAAATGCTTTCACATACAGAGAGTTATGGATTAGACTTGTTTATAGCCTTCTACCACTACTTTACCTTTGTAAACTAAGTTTCCTTCAAAAACGTGTGCACGGTGCATCAAGTGTACTTCGCCCGTTGTAGGATCCGTTGAAAGTGCTTTACCTTGCAGTGCGTCGTGTGTACGGCGCTTATCGCGGCGAGTGCTTGAATGTCTTCGTTTGGGATGTGCCATTGCCTTATGTCTTTAATTGTTTGTTCGTTATCTATCGTTACTCTTAAAAAATACTTATTCTTTTCCTTTTAATTTTTGTAAAGCAGCCCAACGTGGGTCCACTTCTCCGTTATCGGAAGAGTCTGCATCGTCCTGCTGCTCTTCGGGTTCATCCGTTGATTGATAGACCAGTAAGCCGTCTTCTTCCTCATCCTCTTCGGTTCTGAAACGCGGATGAAGTTTTTTCATCGGCAAAGAGAGCGCAATGAAATCGAAAATATACTGAGCTACATTGATTCGAACCGTTTCGTGACGAATGAGCTCAATATCTTCGGCCAGTATTTCATCGTGGTCGCCAAATTTCAGAATGAGCTTCTCTGTTAGGTCGATCGGCTCTTCAAAATTTTCTAAACTACGATCACATACCAACTCGACAACTCCTTCGATGCGAAAATTTAGGATCAGCATCGTAGCAGACTTATCGATGGTCAAATGTGTTTTAAAATGACCGTTCTGAATTAAATCTTGCTCCAGTTCCTCGAAAAATTCGCGGCCTGATTCAAAATTATAGACATATTGTTTGTCTTTCAAACCGTAAATGCCTATGTCGTACTGTGTTAGCGCTTTCACTTTTCTATCAAAATGGGCTGCAAAGTTAGCAGTATTTATTAAAATTCGCAAGTCTAAAAAAGTTTATCTTAGATTTTAATCCGGTTGAGTCCAAAATGCTCGCTTTTACAAATAAGAACTCAGGTATTTATTTTGCAATCAGCCTGTACTTTGCCGTTTGGAAGCTTATTTGGAACGTTTGTCCTTTTTTTTAGCCATTTAACCTCAATCAAGTAACTTTTTGACGGGTTGAACGCATCTTGTTTACGAGAATCAGTTCTTAACTAAACAAATCAACAGCCATGAAAAAGATCATTTTCGCCATCGCCCTTTTGACATCCATTACGGCTATTGCCCAAGACAGTGTTGAAGAAACAATAGACAAAAAACCTTCAAAGGTCTATTACACACATGGAGGTAACGGTGCCCTGTTATCACTTTCCAGAGTGAGTCGCAATGGAAAGGACGTAAACAGTATTCCTCGGTTCACCTTATTTTTTAACATAGGCACAAATGCCAACCTGGACTTAGGAAATAATTTTGGCGTATTTGGAGGATTAAATTTGACCAATATCGGGATGATTACGGAGGAAGAAATCGTAGGCACCGTCAGAACCGATAAATTCAAACTCAAACAACGGGTGTACGCCATCGGCATTCCGGTAGGGATCAAGATCGGCGATTTACGTAAATTTTACGTGTATGGTGGAGCGGAAGCGGGGTTTGCCGTCAATTACAAACAAAAAACCTTTATTAACGGTGAGAAGACAGATAAATTCAACGAATGGTTCAGCGATAGAACCAACCAATTTATGCCTGCGGTGTTTGTCGGATTTCAATCTAAAAGCGGATTTGGTTTGAAAGTGCAGTATTATTTAAATGACTTCCTGAACCAAGGTTTTTCAGAAGGTGGAATAAAACCTTACAACGGCACAGAATCTAAACTCTTCTTCGTAACCTTAGGGTATAATTTCAGAAGAAAGTAAACGGAAGAAGCTTATTCCCAATTTATGTAAAAGCCCCGATAGCACGAAACTGTCGGGGCTTTTACGGTTATTATCATTTTACATTATTTTGATTCTTTCACCAAAAAACAGGAAGCGGCCGCCAAGAGCATACAAACGCCTGCCAAAACAAGGGCATTGCGAGGGTCATCGCCTAACAATGTTTTGTAGAAAAGCGGAACGGTAAGCATGCCTATAAACTGCGGAACGCAGATAAAACCGTTAAAAATGCCCATATAAACACCCATACGCTCTTTAGGTACAGCTGCCGCCAACATCAGATAAGGCATTGACATGATGGACCCCCACATAAAACCGATGATTGTCATACCTGCCAGGTAAATCATTTTATCATTTGACAGCAGCGTCATAAAAAAGCCAACGGCGCCGATGCACATAAAAAGGGCGTGAGTACCTCGGTTGCTGCCAATGGCTTTGGCAATGCGGGGAATGAAAAATGAAATAACCGCGCACGAAATACTGAACATGGCAAAACAAAGCCCGCCCCATTTGGTACCTTCTTCAAAACCGATTGGATTAGAAACCGCATCGGGGGCATTGAATGCATATTTGGCAGTGGCTAAAGAAAGATATTGCCACATCAACGGTAAACCATACCACGTAAAAAACTTTACCCACCACAACTGACGCATGACGGTAGGCATGGAGGAAAGCGGAGCCAATATCTCTTTGAAAACAGGCAACATTAATATCAGGTAGCCTCCGATCAAAATTCCCAAGCCCCATTTGAGGCCATTGGCAAGGCCGCCGGAGAAATAAGCAAATCCGAATCCCAAAATGGCGGCTCCAACGGCCAATGATAAATGCCAAAAGGAGATAGACTTTTTTTCTTCTTCCGAAAAAACATGCACTTTTTTATAATCATCATTTTCCGGTGGGTACTCTTTGGTGGTGCGCATGGTCCAAAATACCGCCAAAAGAATAGAGCCGGCACCAATATAAAATGGATACCGAACGGAATTGGGAATGCCGTTGGCCAACTGAGAATCCGATAAAACCATCGAAACGCCTAAAAGCGGCAAAATGTAAGGCATTAAATTGGCAAGCGTTTGGCCGAAACCTACAAAAAAGGACTGAACGGCAAACCCAACGGGACGTTGTTTTTCATTCAACATATCGCCCACAAACGCCCGAAAAGGTTCCATGGCTGAATTGAGCCCGGCATCCAAGATCCACATCAAACCCGCCGCCATCCAAACGGCAGAAGAGTTAGGCATCAGGATCATGGCAATACTGCCTAAAAGTGCTCCGGCAAGGATAAATGGGCGCCGGCGTCCCCAAGTTGGCGACCAACTGCGGTCAGAGACGGCTCCGATAATAGGTTGAAGCAATAAACCGGTAAGCGGGCCGGCGAGCCAAAGGCCCGGAATGGAAGCCTCATCAGCACCGAGATAGCGAAAAATTGGACTCATATTTGCTTGTTGTAATCCAAAGCCATATTGAATCCCTAAAAATCCGAAACTCATGTTCCAGATTTGCCAAAATGATAGTTTGGGTTTTTCGTTCATTACATAGGTTAAATTAGAAAACTGATATCGCAAGTATAGACAATTACTTACGAATTGCAAACCCTCTATCTTACATTTAAGAGCGAAAAATTTGGATGAAAGTAATAAAAGTTGCGTGCCATAAGTTCTTGAATAAGGGTTGCGCCGACCTCAGTTGTCTAATCCTTGTGAACCGAATCGTAATGGTATCAATCTGTTAATATACAGCCTGCTATGAAGCTATTGTTTTTTCTTTTCTTTATCACCTCTTTTCTGCCCGCTGACGAAATTGCCCTTACCATTGAAATAACCAATATTCGTCATCCGAAAGGCACATTGCGGTTGGGTGTATTTCGGCAGGGGAATACGTTTGGAAGCACGTATACCAAACCCGATTTTGGGCAGATGGTTGCCGTAACAGGCAAGGGAGAAGCGCGTACGGTGATGAACTTACCACCGGGCCGCTACGCGTTGGCGCTGTATCACGACATGAATGATAATTGGAAACTGGACAAAAACATTGTGGGTTATCCCAAAGAACCTTATGGGTTCAGCAACAATTTTCACCCGGTATTGTCAGGGCCGGACTTTGAAGATTGCGCCTTTGAAGTCAAAGAAAACGGCCCTTGCCACCTCAAGATAAAGCTACTGCATTAGATTATTTGAAGGGAACAGTAATCTTGGTCATGTCCCAAGCCAGCACCATAGCGGGAGTTGCCTCGTCGAAAGAGATCAGAAATTGCTCCTGAACATTGCTTAACGATTCCACAGGAATTTCTACCTGCAACACGTCAGCATCAGCTTCCCGACTGGCTTTTTGATTAAGATCAACCCCCCAACCATACATTTTGCCGTTGAAAATCACCATCCATTTCTCTTTTCCGGGAATGGTCCAAAGCGTGTATTTGCCGGCAGGAAGCGTTTTTCCGTCAATGGTCAGGTCTTTGTTGGTGGTAAACGTGGTTGCTTCATTGGCTCCTGTCCGCCACACTTTTCCATAGGGCTCTAAACCGCCGAAAATGACTCTCCCTTTTTTGGAAGGGCGACAGTAAAAAACCGAGATTTCGGTGCCATCTTTCTTGTATTCTGCGGTAGCTTCGGGACTTGCTTTTTTGGTATTGTACTGGATGAATTTGAAGGTGATGAATAATACAACGGCCAAGACGCCAATCACGATGCCGGTCCATTTTAAGATTTTTTTCATTGGAAGTGAGGTTAGGAGTTAAGTTTGGTAAAACTATATAAAACAAAGGTTTTTTCAGTTAAAAAATACTTCATCGACAAACACCCATGCAGGTTGTCCTTTGCTTGGATGCCATGCCGGAAGTTTGGCGACGGGCTTGGCTATGAGTTTAATGACGGTATAGTTGCCTGCTTTCAACTGACTTTGGATGGCTTCTACCCGAGTTGGCTGGTCTTTCATTGGTTGTTCAGGTTGAATTTTTTGTAACAACGTTAAATGCGCTTTATCGTTCCCGCCCCAAATCTCTACCGAAGCAGGTGGAAAAATGAAACCGCCCAAATTTTTGCCAATACTCATCGTAACGGTTTTCAAAGGAGTGGGCTGCGCGAATGTAAACAATGCTTCAAAAGGTTTTTCGCGGTAGCCAAGCCAAGCCGGATTTTTGAAATCACTTGCTTCACCTTTCTTCTGATTGATGAGTGTATGTCCTCCTTCGCCTTTGTATTGGGGATTGGGCTCGTTGATCAATTCGGCAAGTGCGGGGTGATAGGTACCTTTAAAAAAGGAATATTCCACCACATCGCTGGCGTACCATTTGTCTTTGGTCGCTCTTGCTTTTACGACTGTATAATCGGAAAGCGTAAGGGGATTTTTGTAAATGGGAGACGATAGGGTATCAGGCGTTGAGCCGTCGAGTGTATAACGAATAGTGATACCTTTGAGCGGATGTTTGAACGTCACGGGTGTTTGATCGGTCAAAATAAACTTCTCGTTGACCAACATCGGCGGATTGAGTTTGAGCCGTTCCGATTCATTGGGAATGTAGCCCAACTCAAAGCGTATTTGTTGATTTTGTTTTTTCAATTCAGCGATATCTTTCTCCGAAATCGGCGTGTTCCAAACAAATACTTCTTGCAGATTGGGCATTTTGCCTAAACTTTGCAGGGCTTCTTTGGTGACCTTAGTGCCTGATAACGAGAGCGATGTCAATGCCGAAAGCGATTTCAACTCAGATAATGTTTTACCCGTAATATCGGAATTATTCAGATTCAGTTTCTCCAAGTTCTCAAACTGCGCAATGGTGCTCAAATCTTCGTCTTTGATGGGCATGTTGGATAAATTCAGCACCACCAATTGCTTTTTAATGTCTGATAACTCGCCCAATTGCCCCGGTTTGTACGCCTGCCGCACAAAGAAATCAGCTTGTAAAGCAGGAGAATTGTAAGCAATGGGAAAGATAGTTCGGAAGGGATTGTTTAATTTTTCAAGGGTTGATTCGGCAGCCGCCTCAAATGTATAGGTCTGAGCAGGAATAACCGTTGGACCGGCCGACTTGTTCAAAAATGCCTGCGCCAATCCTTTCAACGGGTCGTTGTCGGCAAATGCTTTAAGTGGTTTTTTTACATCGGCTCCGCTTTGGATCCAAGCCGTAAGCAGATCGATTTCCTGAGGAGTTAGTTGGGCTTTACCTTTGGGAGGCATGTGCTTTTTGTCGTCGAGCGGAAGATTGGCGCGTTGAATGATATGACTGTTGAGGGCATCGCCGGCGACCCATATCGGGCCGTTTTTTCCTCCTTTGTACAGACCTGCGAGGGTGGTCATGAGCAATTCGCCTTTGGTCTTTTGTTCGTTGTGACATTGAAAACACTTGGCTTTCAAAATGGGTTGTACCGCTGCTTCAAATACAGGCGTATCGTCAGTAACAATTAGTAAAGTACTTTCTTTTTGAGCAGGAAATAAATAATCATCTCCGTGCGTAAGGCTTGCACCAAAATGGCCCGTTATAACCAAAATTACGGCACTAATTGTCAAAGTAAGATTGAAAAGCCCTTTGTGGCCTGTAGATTGTTGATGCAATAAAACCAATCCATAGATCAGAAAACTCAGACCAACACCGGTGTATTTGTGCCAAGTCAATACCTCTGCGGTGTAGCCTTCTTCGCGTGATAAGAAGAAGCCCATTAACGCCGCCAATGCAGCCGTCAGGGCTGTTAGTGACAAGACAAAGCCAAATAGTTTCGAAAAACCGATGCCTTCAAATTCTTTCCTGAAAACCCACAGCAATCCTGCTAAAATCAGTAGTCCAATAGGTAAGTGCAATAGCATGGGGTGCATTCGCCCAACAGGCTGCAACCACGCAGGAATGGTGACTTTGTCCTGAAATACCAACAAAAACACCAACAAGGCGTGAATGGCTAAGAGTAGGTATGAGGTTAGGTTTTGAAAACGAGGCATTTGAAAATGTCGGTTTAAGCAGTCGCTCGCGTCTCGCGAGTGACGATTATTGATAGGCCTCCGGCCGAATAAATTACGAAGGCCGGAGGCCTACTAATAATCGTCACTCGCGAGACGCGAGCGACTGCGCCGGTAAACTAATTTTACACTGTCCAGGTATCAGTTCCGGAAAATTCAAGTCGGACATGTTTAATTATGACAACTTCGCTCTGTTGTTGGGAGATTGGATAATCATTTATTTCGGATTCAAAAATTAAATGCATGTGATCTTTAGTATTCTTGACAGATTCAAGATAACCTATTAAGTCTTGTAAGCCGAACTGTCACCAACAATTTTTATCTGCTCAGGAGCATTCCTATAAGTGATAAATGAAAGCATGTAAGGGAAATGATATTATTAAAAATGCACTTGATATAAAATTTGTGATAGCTTTTAATTCGTCACTATAGATTACTTACTTTCAACGGTGAATCGGCGCAGGCACTGCTATATAAATAATAATAAGGCTCAGTAACGATACCTGCTGCTACAGGATTTTGATGGATATAGTCAATTTTCTGTTGAATGATTCTGTTAGAGTAAAGCTCAATCGGATGATTCGTCTTTTGCCAAAACATGTATTCTGAATTCTGGGCGTATCGATTGGCAAAAAACTGAAACATATAGTCCAGCCATTCTTTACGGCTTTCTTGAGGATTGTCTCTAATAAGTTGTAATAATTGCTTTGCCGTATAGCTTTTAAAATCGCGCAATAGCTCGTTCAATAATCCCCTGTTACGACGACAAATGATGTGAATATGACTCGGCATTATTACGTATTCAAAAATTTTAAGATTCTTTTTCTGTTGACAAAATTTCAGGTTTTTGATGATTTCATCTGAATATTCTTTCCTCGTAAAAATATCTATCCAACCCACTACAGTAAGCGTAACGAAATAGGTAGCTTCAGGTACAGTTGCTTTACGCAATTCTGACATAATTTTTAATTTACAGTAGTCGCTCGCAGGATGCGAGCGACGATTATTAGCAGGCCTCCGGCCTAAAAAATAACAAAGGCTGGAAGCCTTATAATAGTCGTCACTCGCAGGATGCGAGCGACTGCGGTGTTAGGCAATCAACCCCGGAATTACTTTTCCTGCTACATCCGTCAGGCGGTAGCGGCGACCTAAGTGCTTGTAGGTCAGCTTTTCGTGGTTAAGGCCCATTAAATGCAAAACGGTTGCGTGAAAATCGTTGATGTGCACAGGGTCGCGGACGATGTTATAACCGAAATCATCCGTTTCTCCGTAAACAGTACCGGGTTTTACGCCACCGCCGGCCATGAAAGTACAATAAGCACGCGGATGGTGATCGCGACCGTAATTGTCTTTGGTAGCCGTTCCCTGGCTGTAATTAGTACGGCCAAACTCACCACCCCAGATCACCAACGTTTCGTCGAGCAAGCCTCGTTGTTTCAAATCGGTAATCAGCGCCGCCGATGCGCGGTCAGTATCTTTGGTCTGCAAAGGCATTTCGCCCACCATGTTGCCGTGTTGATCCCACCCTTGATGATACAGTTGAACAAACCGAACGCCCGCTTCCGAAAGCTTCCGGGCCAGCAGGCAATTGGCTGCAAAGGTGCCGGGAACCAGACATTCAGGGCCGTACATTTTAATTATATGGTCTGGTTCTTTGGTAAAGTCAGTAAGCTCGGGCACAGCGGTTTGCATACGGTAAGCCATTTCGTACTGCTGCACTTTGGCTTTGATTTCGGGGTCACCAAAATCGTCGTACGCCATAGTATTGAGTTCAGAAAGATTGTCGAGCATCTTGCGACGCGCCGACCGGTCAGTACCTGCAGGGTCGTTGAGGTATAAAATGGGTTCTTCCCCGCTGCTGAAAACCACGCCTTGGTGGGTGGAATCCAGAAAACCGTTGGTCCAAAGTTTGGAATAAACGCCCTGCCCGTTGCCTTTGCCGCGTGACAGTAACACCGAGAAAGCGGGTAAATTCTTATTTTCACTGCCGAGTCCATAGCTTGCCCATGCACCCATGCTGGGGCGATTGCCCTGCTGGGCACCCGTTTGCATGAATGTAAGGGCCGGGTCATGGTTGATGGCCTCCGTGTTCATGGTTTTGATCATGCAGAGGTCGTCGACGATATTGGCAATGTTGGGAAACAACTCACTGATCCACATGCCTGATTGGCCATGTTGGGAAAATTGAAAATGCGAACCCACCAACGGAAACTTCGCTTGGTTAGCAGTCATGCCCGTAAGGCGTTGGCCCATGCGAATAGAAGCAGGGAGTTCTTCGCCCGCCATTTTGTTGAGCATGGGTTTGTACTCAAAACTTTCGTACTGCGACGGCGCCCCATTTTGGAACAGATAAATAACTCGTTTGGCTTTGGGGGCGAAGTGCGGAATTCCCAGGGGCAATGCATCGGAATCATCGCCCGAACCTTTGAACAGATCGGGTACGAGCAGCGAACCAAGCGCCACACTGCCAATGCCTGCGGTCATTTTCCCCAAGAAATGCCGACGATTTATGTTAAAGCGGTTTTCTAAGAATTCGTTCATACCCTACTTCATGATTACTTCTTCCAAATTATACACCATCAATATCGTTTGCATCAGCGCCGCCGCTGTGGTACGGACTGCCAGTCCGTTACTATCACTCAGTTTCCTATCAATTGAATAAGGCGTCTCACCCACGCTCAATAATTTCGTAGCCTTTTGTGGTTCCTTTGTCAAAGCTGTTTTTTCTTCATCAAAATACCTGCGTATAACGTCAAGTTCTTTGGCTTTGGCTTGGCGACAGACGATTTGGCGAAACGCTTTGTTGATCTTATCGTCAACGGATGATTTTTCCTGCGTTAATTTTTCCGCCAAAACACGCGCGGATTCCAAAACGGCAGGGTCGTTGAGCATTAACAGCGCTTGCAGTGGCGTATTGGTACGAGAGCGCTTTACTTCACATTGGTCGCGGTTGCTGGCGTCGAAGATCAGCATATTAGGGGGCGGGACAGTACGTTTAATAAACACGTACATGCCGCGTCGGTAGAGACTGTCGCCATGGTCTTGAATATAGCTTTTCAAACTTCCTCTTCCCGAAGAGGCCACTTCCCACAAGCCTTTAGGTTGATAAGGTTTCACACTTGGGCCACCAATTTCGTGGTTGAGCAAACCACTGCTCGACAATACCAGATCGCGCACAAATTCTGCGGGAAGGCGCATGCGCGGCGCACGAGCCAGAAAAACATTTTCAGGGTCTTTGGATAAATGCTCTTTGGTGATCGCGGAAGATTGACGATAGGTTGCCGATAAAACGATTTGCCTGACCAATCGCTTAATATCCCAACCATGCGTCCGAAAATCGACCGCCAACCAGTCCAGCAACTGAGGATGAGAAGGAAGCTCGCCCTGCATGCCAAAATCACCAACGGTTTTGACGATCCCGCGTCCAAAAAAATCCTGCCAAACCCGATTGACAAACACCCGTGCCGTAAGTGGATTTTTAGCGTCCAGCATCCATTGTGCTAATCCGAGGCGATTTTGGGCGTATTTTTTAGGATTAAAAGGAAGAATAAAATTGGGCATATTGGCCTTTACTACATCTCCCAATTGGTCATAATTTCCCCGATTTAAGACATGGGTAGGGCGCAATGTATCTTTATCCTGCATCACCATCACCATGACGGCGGCAGTGTCAGTCTTGTTTACAAATTTCAGAATATCCTTAACATCCTGCGTTGTGATCTTCATGTTGGGCGGATCGGCAAAATTCGCATCAATGGTTCCGAAAAGCCCTTTTTCAGGCACTTGATTAAAAAACGCAAAGGCGCTGTAATAATCTTTCTGTAAAATGGGGTCGTACTTGTGATCGTGGCACTTGGCACATTCATACGTTAAGGCCAAAAACGTTTTTCCATATGTATTGGTCCGGTCGGTAACGTATTCGATGCGGTATTCTTCGTCGATCACGCCGCCTTCCTGCGTAATTTTATGATTGCGGTTAAAACCCGTTGCCAGCAGCATTTCTTTGGCCGTGGGATCATCCACTTTTTTGCCCTGTTGTTTGGCCAGCAGATCACCGGCCAATTGCCACGTCAAAAATTTATCATAACCATAGTTTTGGTTGAAAGCATAGATGACCCAATCACGCCAAGGCCACATGGTACGCAGACCGTCGTCCTGGTAGCCGTGTGAGTCGGCGTAGCGGGCGGCATCAAGCCAAGGAAGCGCCATTTTTTCTCCGTAATGCTTGCTTTTAAGCAGTTCGTCTACCACTTTTTCGTAGGCATTCTCAGATTTGTCTTTCAGAAAACGTTCCTGCAATTCCAATGAAGGCGGAAGACCTGTTATGTCAAGAGAAGCACGTTTGAGCAACCGTTCTTTATCGGCTTCTTCGTTGGGTTTGAGACCGTTTTCCTCCATTTTTGCCAACGTAAACCGGTCTATTTCATTTCTAGGCCAAGCTTCATCGCTTACTTCAGGGAGTTTAGCAGTAACGGGAGCAATAAACGCCCAGTGAGGTTTGTATTTAGCACCTTGTTTTATCCATTTTTCGATGAGTGCAATTTCGTGATCGGTCAATTTAAGATTTGATTCGACCGGCGGCATCAGTTCAGCCGTATCCTTGGTCGTAATTCTGAGCCAAACGGCCGAATGATCAAGGTCACCGGGGACAATAGCGTGTTGTTTTGGATTGTCTTTTAAAGCGGCATAGGCGGCTGCTTCGGTGTCGAGTCGAAGATTGGCTTCGCGTTTGTTGGCGTCCGGACCGTGGCATTTAAAACAACGGTCGGAGAGGATGGGGCGAATGTGGTAATTATAATCAACTTCGTCGGGAATGGAGGCTGCCGATGCGTTGCCTCTGTTTAGAAAGCATGCGGCTGTAGCGCATGATAGTGCGATGCCAATACCTATTAAAAGCCTGTTTTTGAGCAAATAAGACTTTGCCTGAGCGAATAGTTTCACGTTAAGGTTAGGAACAGTTTATAACAAGTACAAATATATTTTAAAAAATATTATAAACTAATTTCTACTGCACGAAGGGCAATTATTTACTCAAGTATAGGGCTCTTGCCGTAATTACTTCAACGTAGGATTAGATAGTATTTACCTGTTAAATTATGATAAACTAATTCAGCCATGTAGTCATAGCAGGAAAGCACCTTCGAGAAAACTAAACTCACCGGGTTTTTTATTAACTTTGACGTTTAATTTGCATAAAGATGGAAACAATTCTCTTAAGTCGTATCACGCTTAATCCTACCATTGGCCATGGCAAGCCTACAGTCAGGAATACTCGATATTTGGTCGAAGGGCTTTTGGAATACTTGGCGGCAGGCGATAGTATAGACGAGGTTTTAGAGGCCTTCCCTGATTTGGAAAAAGAGGATTTGTTGGCTTGTATCCAATATGCGTTGGCTACTCTTAAAGTTCAAAGCGCAAATTTGGCGGCATGAAATTTCTCATTGACGCGCAACTTCCTCCTGTACTAAAATTTGTTTTCATAAGCAATGGATATGAAGCATATCACACTCTTGATTTGCCCCATAAAAATGATACTTCTGATAAGGAAATTTTAGAATTAATAGCAAGAGAGAACTATGTTTTAATTACTAAAGATAAAGATTTTTATAATTCTTTTGTTTTGAAACACCAACCCCAAAAACTGATTTTGGTGCGAGTGGGAAATATAAGAATTAAAGAACTGAAAGCTGTTTTTGAGAATAATATTGATAAACTTCTTCATCTCCTCAACTATAAAGACCTCGTCATTGTTGGGATTGATAAAATTGATATAAAAATTTAAATGAAAATTTATTGGCGCATTTTACAGTACGCGCGTCCGTTAAGTCGATACGTGGGGCCGTACTTTTTTACTTCTTTATTGGGTAGCTTGTTTGGGGTACTCAATTTTACACTGATCCAACCTTTGTTGGATGTTCTTTTCGGAAAAGCTAAAATTCCTGAGCAACTGATCTTTCCGTCGTTTCGATTTGATGCCGACTACTTGGTGGACTTATTTCAATACTATTTTGGCCATGCTATTCAGGATTACGGGAAGTACGGTGCTTTGCAATTTGTGTGCGGTGCTATTATGATCTGTGTGCTGCTGTCCAACGTGTTTAAATACTTGTCTATCCGTATTATTGAGAACTTCAAGGCTTATACTGTATCTCAACTCAGACAAGCCGTCTTTGATAATGCCATTCGGCTCAGTTTGTCATTTTTCTCGAATGAACGCAAAGGTGATCTGATCTCAAGGGTAACGACCGACGTGCAGGAAATCGAGAATTCGTTGGGGCGGGCGTTCAGTGCATTGTTCAAAGAACTGTTTACGCTGATTTTTTACTTCATTACGTTGTTTGCGATGTCGGTCAAGCTGACGTTTTTTACGCTGATCGTGATTCCGCTTTCGGGCGTCATTATCGGGAGTCTGGCTAAAAAACTCAAAGAATCAGCCTCTGAAGTGCAGCAACGATTGAGTAATATCATCAGCGTATTGGACGAAACCTTCGGCGGTATCCGGGTCGTAAAAGGCTTTAATGCAGAAAAAGTGATTCAGAAGCGTTTTGAAGCGGAGAATCAAGGATACCGCCATGCACTTTTACGCATGGTTTTTCGGCAGGAAATGGCACCGCCAATGTCTGAATTTATGGGCGTGGCCGTAGTTGCGGGAATTTTGCTGTACGGTGGTTCGATGGTTTTATCAGACAATTTTGAGCTTTCGGCTTCTACATTTGTTACCTATATTATCATCTTCTCGCAGGTTTTGCGGCCCGCCAAAGAGATTTCCAATGCCGTGAGCGGAATTCAACGCGGCGTGGCGTCGGGTGAACGAATTATGCATTTGATCGATACCCCCATTGAAGTAAAAGATGCGCCTAATGCAATGCACGTGAAATCGTTTAACAATGCCATTGAATTGCGGAATGTCTCTT
The DNA here is from genome assembly GCF_965279615.1 of Runella sp. Classification (NCBI taxonomy): domain Bacteria; kingdom Pseudomonadati; phylum Bacteroidota; class Cytophagia; order Cytophagales; family Spirosomataceae; genus Runella; species Runella sp. Next base: position 5,981,437 of record NZ_OZ257252.1, read on the forward strand.
TCGAATATGAGAAAGGTATTCCCGTTTTGCAGAATATTTCTTTTACCATTGAAAAAGGCAAAACAGTGGCATTGGTAGGTTCGTCGGGTGGTGGAAAGTCGACGGTGGCTGATATGGTTCCGCGCTTTTATGACCCTATAAGTGGTAAAATTCTGATCGATGGCGTAGACTTACGCGATGTAACGACCAAGTCGTTGCGTGACCTCATGGGCATCGTAACGCAGGAGTCTATTTTGTTTAATGATACTATTTTTAATAACATCGCTTTTGGTACAGATGCAACCGAAGAACAGGTAGTTGCCGCCGCCAAAATTGCCAATGCGCATCAATTTATCATTGAACAAAATGATGGTTATCAGACTTTTATCGGTGATCGTGGTACAAAATTATCCGGTGGACAGCGCCAGCGCCTGAGCATTGCGCGGGCGATCCTGAAAAATCCGCCGATCTTGATTTTAGATGAAGCTACTTCGGCCCTTGATACCGAATCTGAAAAACTGGTGCAGGAGGCATTGACTAATTTAATGAAAAACCGTACAACGCTCGTCATCGCACACCGTCTCAGCACGATTCAACACGCCGACGAGATTTTGGTATTGAGCGGTGGCAAGATCATCGAACGCGGTACACACGATGATCTGCTGACAGAAGAAAAAGGATTCTACCGCAAATTGAGCTTAATGCAGAGTTAACCCGCCGTAGGGGCAGGCCTTGCGTCTGCCCGGCCGAGACGTATTTGTCGGATGAATTTCAAAAACTCCAGGTATTTTTGCTTTGATTATAAGGCTCTAACGAGAATTTGATGCCATTCCTAACCCCAAAATCATTGGATTGTCCTATCACATAATAGGCTCCGATCCGTAATCTTTCGCGACCAATTTTGAAAACTCTGTTTAACCCAAAAAAGACTTCTGAGTATTGGTAATTTCGTTCCGGAACGTATAAAAATCCGCCACCGGCCATCTCTCTGATCTTGGTTTTGTTGAAAAACGGTATTTTACTCGTAAAAAAACCATTGAATTGATGCACATAATGCGATTCAATATACCAGTTGAATACCGGGAAAGTCTTAGGGATCAACTGATACGTAAACATTGCAGGAGAGAAAAAACGGCCGTCGCCGCCGCGCATGTATTTATAATCCATAACGGCTAAACTGGTAGTATCCAGGAACTTGCCGGCGCTTATCCGATATTCTGAGGTACCGATAATTCCTACATTGAAGGTTTGCCTGACAGCGGCCGACAAAAGGGTGAAAACATTGGAGTTTTTGCTCGTTACGGGCCAAGCTCTATCTAAACTGACACTGAAAGTAGGGTATTTTGAACCTAGGATCACTTTTTCGTTGGGTTCTCTCAAATAAAGTTGTCGAGGAGTATATTCAACGCTGATACCGGTTTTCAACACATGGCTCGTAGGAAAAATCTGCGGGGTGTTATTGTTGAAAAGTTTATCGCCCAAGGAGCCGAATTTAAAGTCTCCCAAATCGCTCCTGATCTCATAATAAGCCTGTGTGTTGAGATAAAACCCATTAAAAAGCTCGGTACGGTGGCGTATATCTATAAATTTATTCTGATAGAAATTACTTCGCTTAATGATATCCCGTATGGTAGCTGCTCCATTGATGATGTTGAACCCCGAACCGATCGCGAAATTTATGCTTGATACCTTTACAGGATTGTAGAAATAATTGAGGTTAATGCCACCTCTTAAGTCTTGATTTTTAAAGCCATAGGTAAGATTGGTGTTTACCCATACCTGCTTTCGATTCTCCTGCCGCTTGTAGTAGCCCAAACCGTAACGTATACGCCAGCCGCCAATGGCTAATGGGTCGATAAGCCCCAAGACCGGATCAAAATACCAAGTAGTTTTCTTGGCTCGATTGATGTGTCCGATCCCTAAATACAGGACTCTCGGAAACGTGATCTTATTATAAACTTTATCTATCGAATCTAAATACGCTTTTGAGTTTTGTAGGATTTCGAGTCGCTCTTTTTCTTTGATTACTTTCAGTTCGTCTTTCGTGAGGGGATGCGGCCTGATATTTTGCCAAAAGGTAGAATCTCTTTTGTAGGCATTTGCGGTAGTTAAACCCACTTCATCCCCAAAAAAGCGTTTGGGCAAATTCAGATCAAATTCATAGTCAGAGTGAATGACCTCGGTCTTTCCTGATTTCTTTATTGCGCCTTCTTTCACCTTCCAGGTATACGTAATTTTTGAAGTAACCCAACGGTTCTGAATATTTTCAAATTCCTGCTTAAATCCAAATTCGTCATACCGAAGAAGTCCTCTTTTGGTTAATTTCAAATCTACATTACGCAACACCCAACGATCTTCCAACACTTCTATCGTGCCTTCATATAAGGCATTTCCCAGATCCCGGGGCATGACCTTGATTTGGTATATCTTATCTTGCCCGACAAAATAATACTTGATCAGCTGAAATCTGTAACTCAAAAAAGTAAGGTCACTCAAGGGCGAAGTAATTTCGTTGTCACCTATTTTGGGTACTCTCTGGTGATTTTGGTATAAATTAAATTCGCCATCGGTTACTGACTTAAAAAAGAGTGTGCTTTGATCACCGATCTTTTTAACGGCTTCTCTTTCTTCTTTTTGCTGACCGGCGTTGCTTTGATGCCTTATTAATTGACATTCAAAAATATTGAGGTTTGGAATGCTGTCGTTTTTTTGCTGCGCTTTTTCGCTTAGTTTAAGTTGCTCGTCAGGTTTGGGTGGTAATTCTTCTTCTTTCTTTTTTACAACTTTCTTCTCAATATATTCCACACTTTTAATATAAGCTTTGGCCTTGTAATTTTGGTATTGCTTTAAGATCGCTTCTTTGTTCTCAATCACTTTTTTAATGACCTCGTACGAATAATCTTTCTTTTTGACCTTCACCACAACTTCGTCCAACTGCTTATGGTCAATTTTCAGGAAAACATTTTTTACCAGATCTTTGGCCGCTACCACCTCAAATACTTCCGTTTGATAAGCCATCGAAGAAACCGAAATGCGGTTCAGGCCTTCCAATAATTTGATTTCGTATTTACCCTGCGTATCGGTTACGGTTCCTGTGTTGCTGTTAACTACGCGAACGGTAGCACTCGCCAAAGGCTCGTTATTTTCTGAATAAACGTAGCCGCGCAGCTTATAATACTCTTGAGAAAAGGATAAAAAAGGCAGTAAAAAAAGGCTGAACAGTAGTAGATTATTTTTCAAAAAGGCTGCATTTAAAGTGTTTATCGACTGATTTGCACCTTTTGGAGAACGACAGGAAGAGAGTTTTTATTTTTAACAAAGAATAGAAATGGTTCTATAAAATACTCTTCCAACGATTATCAGGTAAAATGAGTCTTTACTATAAAAAAGGATACCGATATGCAACAGATAATTTTCCTGTTTTTTTCTTTGTCTGGCGGGATGTAAAGCAGATGAGCGGGGAGGGCCTTATTATTTAATGGCGGCAGCTGACCATTGTGACTGCCGTCAAAGTAAGGTAAATTGGCTTCGTTCAATTGTTACTTTAGGAGAATATCATACGCCCGGCGCTAATTTGCCCGCTCCCGTTCGGCGAATCTCTCTTTCTTGGCATGGAAATGATCCTATCATTCTGTTAGATTCTGACGTAAACAATTGTTCTTATTGCCCTTGGGCTATTTTGGATTGTAATGGGAAACCATTCGCTTATAAATTAAGCTCCTTGCCTGTAATAGATATAATAATATGGAAAAGCTACTAAAGAGTTGGTTCAGCGATTAAAAAAACACATTCAAAACATTGCCGTTTTCTGAAAAAAGCACATTGCTCAAATGCCCGATTTCGGCGTAACCATTATCATCAAAAACAATATCCTTAAAAATAGCTTCGATCTCGTAAGCTTGTACGCGACGATGAAGTGGGTTGAGCGTACCTCCGTATTCGCCCGCCGCTACGAGTGGATTCCATTGCAACGAAGCATCTACAATAGTACCGCGCGGTGCCATAATGCCCGGATTCCCCAAGCCCCGAAAATCAATTCGGGCGGGGTGGTCAAGACCCAGTGCGTGGCCAAATTCATGCGTGGCAGTAGTAGATTTTCCAAGGTTATCGGTCGTGATCCAGTGACCGACATTGTCGCCCAAACCAAAGCCCATGAACGAGCGCGTGACGTGATTTTGGGCTTCCAAGCGAATGAAATTGTAGCGAAAATTGGTGTTTTCTATAGATAACGGAACAACCTCTGCCAGGCTTACGAGTTCATAGTCAATGCGTATCCGAACTTCGTACCTTTCTTCGTCGAGGCTTACGGATGCCTTGGGTTCGTGGTACATATCACGAATCTCATTGGCAATTGCCTGCGCCAATTCTTCCGTGGCGTGGTTTCCGTAAAAGATAAGTTTAGCGGAAATAGTGACGGTTTTGTTTTGTTCGTTGCGGATTGCTAAAGCGGCCATGATCCTTAAACGAAAATTATTTTTTTAGCCATATAAGGCATATCAGGAAATATAAGACTTATATGATCTCATATTTCTTATATGGTTAAAAAACAACTTCTAACAACAGTAGAATGGCATCGTTGGAAAGGGCCTCAAATTCTACGGCTTCTACAGATTGCAGCGACAAGCCATCGCGTGGATGAAGCAGACGATTCTGCACTTCAAACGCTCCTTCGATCACGAAAATAAAAACGCCGTGTGTTTCCGGACTTTGCACTTCATAAATACCTTCTTCACGGCCGCCGAACTTGCCGATATAACCCGTTGATTGGGTAGAAAAAAGGGAAAGCAATTGATTCCTTTGTTGCAAATCGAACGTGGTTTGCGTTAAACCGGGCGTAAATCCTTCCTTTTCTCCCGATAGCCATATCTGTAAAAAATTGACCAATTCGTCGGAATATGGATTTGTGATTTCGTATTCCATGCCCTGAGTGGCCGAGAAAATCTGTACTTGCCCGGCTTCCACAAAACCTGTTTCTCCCAAACTGTTTTTGTATTCAACGGCTCCCACAAGCGGCAATAAAATCACCTCTGTATTCTCGTCTATATTCATTTTCAGGCTTGTTTCGCCGGCGAGCGTATCGTCGTTGAAAACCCGCAAACAACCAAAAGGCTGACGATGCTCGTCTTGATAACTCCCAAAATTGAAGTTGTGAAAACTCCGAAACCGATCGGTTTGTGAGCATCCGCGCTGTTCGGCTAAAAAGATTGTTGCTTCCGTTTGGGTAATCATGCGATAATTGATTTTTGGATGGAAGAAATGCTGACGTAAGGTTGCAGCGCAATAAGGTCAGTTTCAACTTCTTCGCCTTTGTTTAATGTTTCTCTTTGGTCGCCGTAAGCAATCAAAAGTTGGTCACCGATGGTGTCTATCCACGTGAGCGGCTCGCTGTAAAAATAGATCGCAACTTTGTGTTCGGCTTTATTTTGAATATGTGAATGAACAATTTCAAACTTGAAGCGCTTGAAAGGCAGACGAAGTTTTCCGTGAGCATTTGTTACATCGGGAACAATGTCGTTGAGTTGACGCAGATATCCAATGGCCGCCGTACTCACCATGCCATGCAATTGGTTGGCATTGGGCACATTGTTCAGGAGTTCGGGCAAGGTTTTGTATTTGCCTTCGGGGTCGAAATACTGCGCCTTCATATAAAACTCCATATACGTATCGTCAAAAACGAACTTGTCCCACACTTTCTGAGAGGAGGCGTCAATGACTTTACGATAACACAAGTTGATTAAACCTTTCATTTTTTGCTGCCGGTGAGATAAAAAAACAAAACTCCCAAGGCTTTTGTGAAGCGTATGGGAGTTCTTTACTTAAGCACTTACGACGATGGTGTGTGTCAACGTATAACCGTTGGCTACGCTTCCTGATACGGTTGACATTTCATTGGCAAAACCGTCGCTGAATACGTTATCTTTTTCGTTGGTAGTGTCGGCTTTTCCTTTGGTGTAATAGTTGGTAGCGGTGGTAAATACCGTATCACACACCGAAGCAGGAAAAGCGATCTGGGTCACCAACAATGATTTACCGGTCGCATTATAGATATGTACGTGAATATGCACCGCACGTCCTGAATACCAACCCGGGAAGATACTGGTGAATGCTGCGGCACCGTTAGCGTCGGTCGTTTGACGACCGCGCAAAAAGTGAACCGTAGTATAATTGGTGCTCTGCATTCCCGTTCCGCCGTATTCTGAATAATTTCCGTCTTTGTCGCAATGCCAAATATCGACCAAAGCCCCTTCCAACGCGGCGCAATTATTGTTTTTATTTTTGATGGTGATCGTTGCGGTCATCGGTACGCCGGTGCGGTCTGAACGAATATCTTTCATGACCAACGATGTTGGCGTTTTGGTTGGAAAAGGTCCTTCGGTTTCAGAAGGTGTCGTATCGCATGTGCCGCCGGTGGTACCGTTGGTTGAGCCGGTAGTTGTGGTAGTGCCGGTAGTAGTGGTCGGATCAACTTCGGTTTTACTGCACGCGCCAACCAACGGAGCTACGGCGGCGATACCTAATACAGACAAACTTCTTTTCAAAAAATCCTTGCGTTCCATGTTCTTGAGATGATTAGAGAATGTGATTGATTACACTTGATAATACGTTGGCCTTGGAGCTTTCGTTGTGCAAAAAACGGCAATTGAGGTAAAGGGGGCATTTGTTGCGGTAAATGCTACTTGAGCGCGGGAGATTTTACCACCAGATCACGCACGGTTTTTAGGTCGAACGGCTTATTTTTAACCTCCTGTTCTGCCGATAGGCGGCCGGCAGCGGTGGTTGTGAAACTTCCTGTTTGGATATAATTCAAGGCCGTTGACAGACAGTTTTCAAGCGGATCGCCCCAGTTTTTGGACAGCCCGTCTGAAACAGCGGCATCTACGGCTAATCCATCATAATAATCACCTACGTTTTTAGCGTTAACGGTTTTGAACGCGATCGGTGCGATCACATAATCCATTACCTCAAAACCATACATTCCGACGGGTTTGCCGTGCGTAGCACTGCCGATGAGTTTTACGTCAAGGTAGGGCTTAAGGTTATTGATCAACAATTCAGAAGCCGAGGCCGAGGATGACGTCGTGATAAAGAAGATACGCGACAAATTGAGCGAGCCCGTTTTGGAGAATTTAATGGTTTCGTCCCAATCAGACAGCTTTTTGTTGTGTTGATAACTGAACATCACCGATGAACGCGTTACACTCGTAGGAGCAAGGGCATTGGCGAGCATCGTTTGTGTATCTACGTCACCGCCACCGTTATAGCGTAAGTCCACGATTAGTTCACTGATGCCTGCGGTTTCAAATTTGGTCAGTGCCGCTTTAAGTTCGTTTTGAGAAGGTGTTCCCGTAAAGCTGTTAAAAACCAAATAGCCTACTTTTTTGCCGGCAATGTCGTACGTGTTGGTGTACAAAACAGTATTCAATGTATAAGTAGCTGTGGTAAGTGGAATGGAAACCGCAGTTCCGTCCGATTTTTGGAAGCCAAACGTAGTGGAAGAAACGTCATAAAAAGCACTCACAATGGCATCGTCCGACATGGAAGCGATGGCCTGACCATTAATGCTTGTTACTTTCCAACCGCGTTCTACGCCCGCTTTCCCTGCCGGCGATTGTGCATACACATACCGAACGCGCAGGTCATTGTTGGCGTCGAATTTGATCCAAAAGCCAAAGTCGCTGGTTTCTCCGTCGGAAAAATAACTGTTAAAATCACTTGCTTTCTCAACAAAAGACCATTGATCCAATGGCTGATAGGCGCGCAAGGCGTCCATTTCGCTTTCGGGGTCGCTGTAATTATGAGGATTGAAGGTGGTGGGTAATTTGTCGTACCACAAATAAACATCCTGCATATAAGCCCATAACGAATCACGAATGTCGGCCGTAGTGGTTGAGGTAGTAGGAGTGGTAGTGGAATTTTGAGGGTCGGGGTCGTTTTGTTTGCAACTTACTGCCAACACACTGAAAGCCACCAATCCCGCGATTGCAAATTTTGATATACTGCTCATGACACTGTTTTTAGTTGATTAGGATTAAAAAAACAGGGAGAGTTGGAGCAAATTCAAATCAGGATTTTAGATGGTTAAGTGTACTAATAAACAGTACGCACTGCGAGAAGCAAACGTTTCGAAGTGTTAAAAATTTGCGGTAAATGGGATGAATGTGTAGGAGAAAGATGCACCCTAAATCCCTCGGCAGCGGCCAACCGTCCCTGTGAAGGTGGGATTTTTTGACTAATCTTTAAACAATCGGAAGAAATCTTTCTCGTAACTGTTACCAATTGGGATTTCTTCGCCCGCCAATGTGATGAATTTGTTGCGTACGTTTTCAATACGGCGAAAAGGCACGATAAATGAGCGATGCACGCGGATAAAATCCTGAGAAGGCAATTTTTCCATGATTCCTTTCATTGTCATACGGGCTACTACGGGCTTGCTGCCTTCGATGTGTATCTTGAGATAATCGTCCAGTCCTTCGATAAAGAGAATAGCAGTAAAAGCAATTTTATAAACGCTGTAATCGGCTTTGATAAACAGGTATTGAGGTGGCTCGGGCGTTTCGGATTTTTGGAGAAACTGCTGATATTCTTTGGCTTTATTGACCGCTTGCAGGAAACGTTCAAACGTAAAAGGTTTCAACAGATAATCAATGGCGCTGAGGTTGAATCCTTCCACCGCATATTCGGCGTAGGCAGTCGTGAAAATCACCATCGCTTCCTGAGGAATTACTTTGTAAAACTCAATGCCGGACATAGAGGGCATATTAATGTCCAAAAAAAGCAGATCAACCGAATGACCGGCAAGGTAATTCAGCGCCTCATCGGTGCGGGAAAATGTTTTTTGGAGGTCAACAAAATCTACCTGACCGCAAAAATGCGTAATCACGCGCAGCGCCGGCGGTTCGTCGTCTAAAGCAATGGTTTTAATCATAGTTAATGTTAATGTGGTACGGACGGCCCGTCCGTTTTTCAACTAAGTTCCAACCTCAAATCTACCGTAAAACTACCGAACGAGTCATCAATCGTCAATTCATGTTTGCCCGGATACATCAGTTGCAGTCGCGTTTGGGTATTTTCAATGCCGATTCCGCTTGAGGTTTCCTCATCGTGAAAAACGCGCACTTTTTTATTAAAAGCACGTAAATGCAATTGATTTTCGACAATAGAAAGATGAATCCGGATCAGCGATTTTTCCTGCGGATTGACACCGTATTTAAACGCGTTTTCGATAAAGGAGATCAAGATCAAAGGTGCGATCTGTTGGCCGTTCGGATTTCCTTTTACCGTAAAATGGACTTCAACCGTATCATCAAGACGCAGTTTCTGAAGGGCAACGTAGTTCTCAATGTACATAAACTCTTTGGTCAGCGCCACCAAGCTCGTATCGGCCTCACGCATTACATACCGCATGAGCGACGAAAGCTTTACGACTGCATCAGCCGTTTTGGAAGATTGTTCAATGGCCAGTGAATAGATGGTATTCAGCGTATTAAACAAAAAATGCGGATTGATCTGCGCCTTTAAAAAGGAGAGTTCTGTGTTTATTTTCTCGCGTTCGGTTTGTCGTAATCGGTCGTTTATACGTAACGAAAGAGAAACGAAAATTCCCGCCAAAAAGAGAAACAACGCATGGCTCAGTTCAAAGCCGAAGGGCGGTTTATGTTGTGTTGTTTGAAATGCCGGTGGCGGTAGTTGAGGCTGTGGAGCGTCAAAACTCGGTGGAGGACGGCGTTCAGCGTTGAATTCATGATGCGGCGGCTTGCGTTGAAAAAAGATATCGCGGCGGTCAATTGAAACAAGCATCAGCAAAACAACGCCAAAGCATAAAAGCGTGCTGAACGCATACAATAGATACTTTTCGCTGAAATATAGCTTTGGGATCAGGATGTAGTAATTCAAATAAAAGAATCCTAACATCAACAGATAAGCCAGAAAATTACTTCTTTCGTGTGGATTACTCGTGATCTCCAAAATTTGTGAAAACCCGTTTGGCGCAAATATATAGGGCAAAGCCAAAAACGCGGTTACACACAATAAATGAATCACGACTGACCAATAAGCTCTGTTCATTCGAGACAATAATTTGAATGGAAAAATAGAGAACAAACCCATTGATATGAAATTTTTGCGGTAATGAAGTAGAATTTATAGGTAAATCGGCTTGTATCACGCAAAAGCAGCAAAGATCTGAGGCGTTGAAATCCAATCCCTTGCTTAACAAACAAAGTTCAATTTTACATTTAATCGTATGGCTAACGAAGTAATTATCCAAATAAGCAGTAAACTTAAAGATTATCGTAAGTCCAAAGGGATTACCATTCAACAATTGGCCGACCGGGCGCAGGTAAGCAAAGGTCTGATTTCGCAGATAGAAAACAATCGAACTATCCCATCATTATTGGTATTGATCAATCTGATTCGTTCGTTAGGTGTGGATCTGAACGATTTTTTTGCCGATGTAGAGCAGGCTTCCGAAAGCAAAGTAGTAGTGAAGCGAAGTGAAGACTATCAGGCATTTGAGAAAGAACAGTCAAAGGGATTTTCGTATAAACGGGTAATGACGCGCACTATCCAAAGTATGCCTACGGACATCGTTTTGCTGGAATTAGCACCCAAAGCTACACGTTCGTTTATGGTTAAAACCAATGCATTTGAATATAAATACATCATCAGCGGCTACATAGAATATACCGTCGGCGATCAGAAATACGTGCTTTCGGCGGGAGATTCTATCTTCTTTGATGCCAACTTACCGCACAAACCCACAAACATTGGCGATACCACTGCCTCCATGCTAGCCATGTATTTTTTCAAGGAATAGTGCAGATACCGATTTTATTTTGCTGTTTGTGGTTACTCGTCAGTCATAAGGCATTGATGAGTAACCACAAAACCTCTATTTATAATGAATAATTTAGTTTATGTATTGATTATCGGTGCAATTGCGGGTTGGATTGCAGGCGAAATCAAACGTGGTTTCGGCTACGGGTTGTTCGGAAATATCCTCGTAGGTATTCTCGGCGCTTTTGTCGGAAACTGGCTTTTTGCCCAATTAGGTATTTCGTTGGGAGCGGGAATCATCGGCGTAATTCTAACCGCTGTTATCGGTGCTTTAGCTTTACTTTTTGTGGTAGGGCTCGTTAAACGATAGCAAGCAGGAAAGAAAAATTTACAATGCAGATAGCCGGTCATAAGCCGGCTATTTTTGTGTTGGTATGATTTCGGGTTATCTTTACCGGCATTATTTATCCCGTTATTTCATGCGACATTTTCGGCTTTTAGCACTGCTTTTTATTTCTTCTTCCCTTTTTGGACAAAGTATTCAACCCGACGCAAATCGTATTGCTAAGCACATTAATTACCTGGCTTGCGACAAAATGAAAGGGCGCGGAACCGGTAGCAAGGAAAATGCAAAAGCCGCGAAATACATCATTAAAGAATTCAAAAAACTGGATTTGGCACCTTTGGGTACGAACGGGTATCGCCAACCTTTTACGGCCAAAGTACGGCGTATAGTAGTTCCCGACAGTATTCGCCAAGCTGATAACGTCATTGGTTTGTTGGATAACGGCGCTCCGTACACCATCGTGATCGGCGCACATTACGACCATTTGGGAATTGGAAAACAGGGCAGTTCGCGCGATAAAGAACCGCAGGGGAAAATTCACAATGGTGCTGATGATAATGCGTCGGGCGTGGCGGGACTATTGGAATTGGCGCGCTATTATTCAAAAAATAATATCAAAGAGCCATATAATTTCCTGTTCATTGCTTTTGGTGCGGAAGAATTGGGCTTGGTTGGCTCGCGGTATTTTGTGAACAATCCTACGTTGCCTTTGGATAAGATCAATTTCATGAGCAACTTAGATATGATCGGCCGTTACAATGCAGACAGAGGTGTAGGCATCGGTGGGTATGGCACAAGCGACGCATGGCCTGAAGTGTTTAAAGAGGTGAAAGGAAGTGTTAAATTCTTTACCGACCGAGCCGGGAGCGGTGGTGCCGATCATGCGTCTTTTTATGCGAAAAAAGTCCCAGTTTTGTTCTTCCACACCGGCGGTCACGACGACTACCACATGCCAACCGACGACCCCGAAAAGATTGATATTGCCTCAGAAATAGGAATTTTAGAAATTCATATTAAGCTGATTGACAAGGCAATGAAGTTGCCAAAGCTGATGTATACGGAGGTGAAGTAATTTGTCAACATCAGCAGAGTTTAAATGAAATTCGGTAAAGCACTGCCGACGTTAAAATAATCTTCTCATTCCTTTACCTTATAATTCCAACTTAAGTTGCTTTATACTGAAGTAATCTAACAACAACCTCTTTTTACGCTTATGAATCCATTTCTTCGAACACTCTCCGTTGCTTCTGCGCTGGTTGCGGTAAGTGGTTTAGCCGCTTACAAAAGTGACGAAACAACGACTCCCAATGCTGAAAATACCAAGTACGGTGTCACTGCGGCCACTGATCTTAAAATACCTGCGGGCTTTTCTGCTACTATTTTGGCCGAAGATCTGGAAACTCCGCGCCACCTCGCGGTAGGCAAAGGCGGTGATATTTATGTAAAAATAAATAAGTTAAAAGATGGCAAAGCCATTTACCGCCTCCGCGATACCAATGGCGACGGCGTCATTGACGAGAAAACCGGTTTCGGTGACTTCAAAGGCTCGGGTATTTTTATTCGTCAAGGGTATTTGTATGCATCATCCAATACGGGAGTATATCGGTATAAGCTCAATGAAAAAGAGGAAGTTATCGATGTTAATAACCCTGAACAAATTGTAAAGGGTTTGGTAAGCAAAGGTCGTGATGAAGCCAAAAATATTGCAGTAGACAACAACGGCTACATTTATGTAAACGTGGGTTCGTACGATGAAACGTGCAAAGAAGCAGGGACTAACAAAGGAAAAATGCCTTGCCCGCTGTTGGATTCGGTAGGAGGAATTTGGCGCTTTAAAACCGGCCAACTCAATCAACAATATTCCGACGGAACCCGCTACGCCACCGGACTGAAAAATGTGGTAGGATTGGATTGGAACTCAAGCACAAACTCACTCTTCGTGATGATGCACGGACGGGGCAAATTCCATGATGTATTCCCCAATTATTACACGCCCCAAGACAGCGAAAAACTGCCTGCCGAAACTATGTACGAAGTACACGAAGGCGACGATGCCGGCTGGCCGTATGTCTATTATGATCCATTCCAAAAGAAGAAAATTCTTTGCCCCGAATATGGCGGCGACGGTAAAATAACCGGCGGTGAAAAGGCTATCAATCCGGTAGCGGATTTCCCTGCGCACTTTGGGCCTAATGCCGTGCTTTTTTACACAGGGAAAATGTTCCCTGCCAAATACAAAAACGGCGCTTTTATCGCTTTTCACGGTCAATCGCCTGTACTTAAAAAAGGGTATATGGTAGCATTTGTGCCTTTCAAAAACGGCAAACCTTCCGGACCGTGGGAAGTTTTTGCGGATAATTTCGCAGGGACAGACCTTGCAAAGCCCACCGGCCCGATTCAACACCGCCCTACCGGCCTTGCCCAAGGCCCCGACGGTTCGCTTTACGTAACGGATGATCTGAACGGAACGCTGTATCGGATTGCTTACAAGGCTCCTAAGAAGTAGAGATACATTAATGAAAAATGCGCGCGTTATTCAATGATGCGGGCATTTTTTGTGCCTTTGTGTGTATAACCTCTAGGCTAGTTGCCTCGGAGAGGCTCAACCTTTGTAGAAATGATATTTAATGAATTTTGCCAAAATGTCCCATCGGGACTACCTGTTTGTAGAATAAAAAAAGCCTGAAATTGCCCGGCATGCCGTAGGTATGCAACCGTTGGGGTGTACCTACGGCACACTTGGCTTAGCCTGAAGCATATTCTTGGCTACAAACAGGTAACCCCTATGGGGTAAATTTATAAGGGTAAAAATCCTGCAACTTTCAATCTTACTAGCCCAAAATCCCTTTTTATCAGTATTCATTTCAAGAATTACCGGTGAAAAATGATGATAAACAAAGCGTATTGGTACGGAATAGTATTGATTTGTGGAAGTGGAATAGGATTTGCCCAAACAGGCAGTGAGCATGAGCCTGTGCGGTACGTAGGAGGCGAAAGCGTAGACCCGCAGGTGCATGAAGGACGATTGCGGTACGCAATAGGAGTGGAGAGCCGCCAAACGGTGCGGGTCAATCGTACCCATCCGGAACTGGCTGATGGGTTTGGTTGGACGTATAATCATGCCTCTAATCTCTGTTATTGGAACGATACTTTTTATCAACAATACCTCAGCAATCCTGTGGATGAGCACATTGCACCCGGACAAACGTTGATCGTAACGTCCAAAGATGGGCGCGTTTGGGGTAAACCGAAAGTCGTATTTCCGCCCTATGTTGCGCCCAAGGGCGTGAAAATTCCCAAAGGTTCGGATGGATATATGATGCATCAACGCATGGGCTTTTACGTGGCACCAAACGGCAAATTGCTGACATTGGCCTTTTACGGACATACGGAAGACCCTTTTAAAGAAGGCGGTATTGGGCGTGTGGTTCGGGAGGTGTACAAAGACGGAACCTATGGCCCTATTTACTTTATTCGTTACAGCAGTCATCCGGCGGCCAATAAAACGATTTGGAACGAGAAAAACACAAGTTATCCATTCTATCAAAAATCAACCGATAAAGGCTTTGTAGAAGCCTGTACTGCGCTTTTAGCCGATAAACTCATGACGTTACAATGGCGCGAAGAAGACCTTGGTTTGGACGGTTTTTACAAAAATAATCTTGATAAATCGCTTGATATACAGGCCTTATCGTATTATCATCGCAAAGATGGCAAAGTGGTGGCATTGTGGAAACGTTCCAAGGCGGCTTTATCTCCTGACGAAGGAAATACGTTTTCTCAACCCGTTAAAGTACCGACACTGACCATGGCAGGCGGGAAACAATGGGGCCAGCGCACCGACGACGGGCGCTATGCGCTGTGTTATAATCCCATCGAAATGGACGAACACCGCTTTCCGCTCACGATCATTACGAGCGATGATGGCGCGGTGTTTGACAATATGTTGCTTGTGCAGGGAGAAGTGCCGCCGCGTCGGTTTTTTGGGCGTTGGAAAGATTTTGGGCCGTGTTACATGCGTGGCATTGAAGAAGGCAACGGCAATCCGCCCGGCAGTGACATGTGGCTGTCGTACAGCATGAATAAAGAGGATATTTGGCTGAGTCGTATTCCGACGCCCGTTCGGTACGAAGTCAAAGGAAACGTAAGCGATAATTTTGACGCGCTTGACCTCAATGGAAATATCAGCGATTGGAACGTATATGCACCACAGTGGGCACCCGTTACGGTAGTAAATACGCCTAAATCAACGGGCAAATGCATTGAATTGACCGATAAAGACCCTTACGATTACGCCCGAGCTATCCGTGTATTTGAAGAGGGAAATAAAATAGAATGTTCGTTGAAAGTTCAGCCTTCACAAAACCAAACGGGTTTGCTGGAAATAGATATCACTGACCGCTACGGAAACCGCCCCGTTCGGCTGCGTTTTGACGGGAAAGGAAATATTGTCGTAACCGACGGAGGCGCTGAGAAAATAGTGCAAACCTATCAATCGGAGCAGTGGTATGAATTAACTTTTACGGTCAATGCGCAGTTAACGGGCAATTTTGATCTGTCTATTAATGGCAAAAAAGTGATTCAGGGAGCCGCGTTAGCTGAAGCTGTTAAGTCGGTGGAACGGTTATCGCTGCGCACGGGCCCTTACCGCAATTTACCCAACCGTAAAACGCCTAATGAAGATCTGCATCCACCTCTTGCCGGTGCGGATGAAATGGTAACACCGGCGGTTTTTTATGTGGATGATGTTTCGATAAAACCAATAAAATAAAAGCGAATAAGTTAACGTCGGCAAGGTTTTGAACCTTGCCGACGTTGTCTGGGACGCCTTCTTGCCGACGTTGGAATGGACTGTTATTCAGACTTTAACGATTTTATCGGATTCACCAAGGCGGCTTTGACGGTTTGGAAACTGACCGTTGCCAACGCGATCAGGATAGAAACCAACCCAACCATTAGGAAGACCCACACGCTGATTTCCACGCGTTCCGGATAACTGTCGAGCCACGATTTCATGCCAAACCATGCCAGCGGAATGGCAATGGTTAAGGCAATCAGCACCAATTTGACAAAATCCTGCGAGAGCACCATGATGAGGTTGGGAATGCCTGCGCCCATCACTTTCCGAATTCCAATTTCTTTGGTACGCTGCTCAATGACCATCAATGCCACGGCAAACAGACCCAAACAGGACAGCAAAATGGCAATGCCGGCAGAAAGGCCGGTGATCCGTGAGAGCATTTCTTCATCTTGGTACCAATTATCAATGTTTTCATTCAGAAATGATCCAATGAATTCAGACTGCGGAGCCACCTCTTTCCAGACCTTTTTCAGGCGATCCATTGAATTGGCTGAACTTGAAGGCGCAACGCGCACAAAAAGATAACGAATAGCCTCGGTCGACGAAAGATGTATCGAAATGGGACGTTTTTCACTGGCAATGGAATATAAATGAAAATCAGGTACAACACCGATGATTTGCGACTTGGTATTTGAGCTATCGCTGTCGTCACCAAACAATAAACCTACCGGATTGGCTTCGCCCATTGCTTTGGCCATGCTTTCCGTGATCATGATCCGATTTACGGAATCAGACGAATACGCGCGACTGAATTCCCGACCCGCTGTGGGCTTAATATTCAGCGTTTTGAAATAGTCATAATCGACCAATAGCCAATCCGTTTCAACTTTTCGTCCTTTATAGGTAAAGCCAACCGTAGATCGTGAAGTGACACGGTCTTTTCCGCGTCCCAGATTGACGCCGGTACCCGTTATGGAAAGTATTGAAGGGTCATTCGCCAACTTATTGCGCAGGCGCCCGAGAACCTGGCGACCATTTACCTGATTGCCTACCGGAATACTGATAACTTGTTCTTTGTCAAAACCAAGAGGTCTTGTTCGAAGAAAATCTACCTGTTGTGAGGCAATGATGGTGCAGCAGGCCAATAAACTTGACATAGAAAACTGCGTAACAATGAGCGAGTTGCGTAAGATTCCGGGACGTTTTATGGAAACTTTCCCTTTCAAAACCTCCACCGGATTGAAGCGGGTCATTTGCCATGCAGGATAGCCTCCCGCCAATAAAGTAACGACGACAAACAAGCCTGCTATCATCGCAATGAATCCCGGTTGAAATAGGTGATCAAGGGTAAGACGAGCGTCAAATCGTGCATTAAATTCGGGTAAAAGTGCGTAGGCCAATGTCAAACCAACCGCAAAACTGACAAAGCAGATCATCGTAGATTCACTCCATATCTGAACAAAAAGCTGATTTTTGAGCGCTCCCAACGACTTGCGTACGCCTACTTCTTTGGCGCGGGTGAATGAACGGGCAATGCTTAAATTAATAAAGTTGATACACGCGATCAACAGAATAAAAAAACCAATACCCAACAGTGTATACACAATGGCGATCGGCGCACCTTTTCCGGATATTTCACGGTCAAAATGTACTTTGGAAAGTTGCTGTAATCGTACCGTAAATACATCCCCTAGGGCGTCGGGCTTGGCTCCCTTTTTGGTAAGCTCTTCGAGTGTAGCGGGAAGATATTTTTTGGCAAACGGTTTCAGTCGATTTTCAAAAGCGGCTTGATTTACGTGTGGCGGCAATTTTACGAAGACCGAGTGAGAAAAGTTATCCCAACGATCTTTTCCATGTTGGTAATTGGGCAAATTTTCAATGCGAACCAACGCATCATATTGCACGGTTGAATTGTGAGGAGCATCGCTTACCACGCCGGTTACAATGTATTGCTTTCGATCACTTTCGTTTCCAAGAAAAACTATTTTTCCCATTGGGTCCTGTGTGCCAAATGCCGCTTTAGCCATGTTTTCGCTGAGCACAATATTGTTTATGTCACGCAGGGCCGTTTCGCGATTGCCTTTAAGAAGCGGAAACGAAAATATCTTGAAGAAATCTTCATCGGTCATGGTGGCCAATTTGTCAAAATAGTTTCCATTTACTTCGATCAAACTCTTTCTTCCGTTCATGACGCGGGCAGTGGCCAGTTCCGGGAAATCGGCCTTTAAGGCAGGTCCCAAGGGCAAGGGCATTGCACCGCTTTTTGTTGCTTTTTCAGGATCGTTGGTAAAAAAGTAGGTTTGAAAAATTCGGTCGCCGTCGGCGTGAAACGAATCAAACGTCAGTTGTAAATAAGCGGTCAGGAAGAGAAATACACAAATACAGAACGCCACCGAAAGACCGACTACATTGATGGCCGCGTAGCCTTTGCTTTTCCAAAGGTTGCGAAAGGCAATTTTGAAGTAATTACGTAGCATGTTAACAGATAGTAAAGAGGAAGATGAATAATCGGAAGGTTTACGTTTTAAAACAGAGGGGCGCATATAGGTCATTATATCTCGCCAATATAGATTCCGTGCCCTGCGTTCACCCAATCGCCGGACCCTTTTTTGATAGCGTTCGTGTAAATCGCCCATTACCTCCTCGCGCAGATGTGGAGCACAGCACCATTCCATCCATTTATCAAGCCACTTTGGCGGGGTAGCCGGTTTTTGTGACGGATCAGACTCGTTGCGTTTCATATCACTCGTTAGCTTGAATGAATTTCAGGACAGGCAGTTTTAAGCGATTCAAATCACGATGTCGTATTCGTTGACATTGGAATTTTCAGGCTGTACTTATTTTATCTATTTCTGTATATAAAATACCTTGCCAAACTTGCAATACTGCTTTTTTGAGCCGCAATGGCCTGTTTTTATTGCTATGGCAAATTATCTCTGTCCAAAAACGGACAAAAGTTGTACGTGTATGGACAGGTAGACGTAGGGGCAGGCTTTACGTCTGCCCTCTTCACGTTTGCCTTTTTTTGATTGCCGTTTAACTTTGTCTTTTTTGCTTCTGCTCGTTGCAATCTGTAGAACATGCCAACCGGGGCAGACGTAAAGCCTGCCCCTACAAATTCAGGGGTTGTTTCAGCCAATAATTTTTCAGGTAAAAAATAGGTACGATTATCTTGTAATTCAGTAGTATACAACAGGTCAATGTGTACACCTAAATCCTCAAAACATTATTCGTTATCATGGAAGAAAAAAAGATCAAACTTGATTCCAAGAGCCGCCGAGATTTTATAAAAGCCTCTTCGGTGGCAGCAACATCGTTCTTTATTGTTCCGCGCCACGTACTTGGCAAAGGCTTCATTGCGCCGAGCGACAAACTCAACATTGCCGGCATTGGGGTTGGCGGTAAAGGCAAAAGCGATCTGGCGTCATTTTCGGCAAGCCCGAATGTTAACATCGTTGCCCTTTGCGATGTAGACGACCGTCAGGCGGTGGATTCGCGGACGAAATTCCCGAAAGCAACCTACTACAAAGACTTTCGGGAAATGTTGGCCAAAGAACAGAAAAACATTGACGCCTGCTCAATTTCAACGCCCGACAATACCCACGCCGTAGCTACATTGGCGGCAATGCAATTGGGCAAACACGTTTATACCCAAAAACCCCTAACGCACGATATTTACGAAGCGCGTATCTTGGGGCAGGCTGCTAAAAAATACAAAGTGATCACCCAAATGGGAAATCAGGGCGGCTCAGGCAACGGCGTGCGTCGAATGAAAGAAATCTACGATTCGGGCATTATCGGCGATGTACATAAAGTATTGGCCTGGACCAACCGCCCGGTATGGCCGCAAGCTATGCCAACGGATAAAACCTACGATATTCCCAAAGAATTGGACTTTGATCTGTGGCTGGGGCCTGCCAAAAAAGTACCCTATAACGAAGCTTATTTACCTTGGAACTGGCGTGGTTGGTGGCCGTACGGTACGGGTGCCTTGGGTGATATGGCTTGCCATATCATGGACCCGATTTATCGAATTTTGCCGATCGATTATCCTACTTCTGTAGAATGTAGTGTGGCGGGAACGTGGACGTTTACGTTGCGTCCACAAGACGATAACCCGGATTGGACGCCGTTTTCGACCTCTATCCACTTGGATTATCCCCGTAAAGACAACAAAGGCAACATCAAAGTAAGTTGGTACGACGGCGGTATTTTGCCCGAACTTCCCGAAGAGTTATTGCCGGGCGAAAGTTTCGGTAATTCCGACGGCGGTGTATTGTTCATTGGCTCGAAAGGAAAATTGATGGCCGACTGTTACGGTGCCAAGCCTCGTTTGTTGCCATTGAAAGCCAACGAAACACTCAATATTCCCGAAACCATTGCCCGCGTTCCCGACGAAAACCACTATTTACAGTGGGTTAATGCCTGTATTGCCGGCTATGGCAAAGGCGTAACGAGCTCACCGTTTGAATATGCAGCGCCGTTTACGGAAAGTATTTTGATCGGTAATTTGGCTCTGCGCAGTTGGATGCTTCGCGACAACCCAACCGCAAAACGTTCCTCAGATCGTTACAACGGTCGGAAGAAGTTGTATTACGACGCACCGAATATGAAAATTACAAACTACGATTTAGCCAATCAGTTCGTGAAACGCGAATACCGCGACGGTTGGAATTTGACGTTGTAATGATTCCTTTTGAAACTTAACAGGCTTGAGGTGTTTAAAGGTATTCAATTGAATATGAATCACTTTTAAGCATTTCAAGCCTTTAATTTATCTATGCATAAGTACTTTTTTCTTTTTATTATTTGTTTACAATTGCCCCTATACGCTCAGGACAGCGTTTTTTTTAACGTTAAAAATTACGGAGCCAAAGGAGATGGCCATACCTTAGATACTAAAGCTATTCAAAAAGCGGTAGATGTGTGTGCCGCAAAAGGTGGAGGTACGGTTTTTTTTCCAAAGGGTCAATACATTACGGCGACAGTTTTTTTGCAGGACAATATCACGTTGGATATTTCCGGAGGGGCAACAATTCTTGGCGATACTGCCATCAAAAACTACCCCGTTATTACACCCAAAATCCCTTATTACAGCAGTGAAAATATCCATTTTTCGCTTTTTTATGCCGAAGGGAAAAAGAATATAGCATTGAAGGGTAACGGAACGATAGACGGAAGAGGCAGTCATTTTAAAGATACATCTCCCTTCTTTCCTAAAAATTATAACGCGCGACCCTTCCTTTTTTGGTTTGTACAGGTAAAAAACCTTTCAGTCAAAGACCTCCGTCTCCAAAATTCGGGTTTTTGGATGCAACATTATCTCAATTGCGAAGATGTGCTGATTGATGGGATCAATGTCTTTAATCACAGCAACAAAAACAACGATATGATGGACATCGACGGATGTAAAAACGTTCGGATCGTCAATTGTGTCGGTGATAGCGACGACGATGGGATTACCCTCAAAAGTATGAATGAGTATCCGGTTGAAAATGTTGTCATCAGCAATTGTATTGTCAGCAGTCATTGCAATGCCATCAAATGCGGTACTGAGTCGTCGGGCGGTTTTAAGAATATCACTATTACCAATTGTATTGTAAAGCCATCAGTTGTGTCAGATAAAGCGATCTATGGAAACCCTCAGGGTAACAGCGGTATTACGCTCGCCTCCGTCGATGGGGGGCAATTGGAGGGAGTCATGATTGATAATATACGTATTTCAGGCCCCCAAACCCCCATTTTTCTTCGCCTCGGAAACCGGGCAAGGCCGTATAAGAAGGAACAGGGAATAGTGCCTGTCGGTACCTTGCGGAACGTTCAGATTTCAAATATCTCGGCTACGGGAGCCTCAAAACTTGGCTGTTTATTGGCGGGTTTGCCGGGGCATGAACTTGAAAATATACACTTATCCAATATTTCCATCACGTTTTCCGGGGGCGGAACGATTGAAGATGCCCAAAAGAAATTGCCTGAGAATGAGAAGAAATACCCTGATGCTGAACAGTTTGGTATCAATAATGCCTATGGTTTTCAGATAAGACATGCCCGTAATTTTTCCCTGCAAAATGTGCGTTTGTACTACAGCAATCCCGAAGACCGCCCTGCCATTGTGCTTGATGATGTTGATAACACCTGTATTGCCGGGGTTTCGGCTACGGTGTCAGCTCAGAGCGAGGCATTTATCAACGTAAGAGGTAGCAAAGCGGTTAAAATTGCGGATTGCACACCACTGCTCCAAGCTCCCGGCAAAGCATTTTTGAAATTTGAGGCAATCGCTGAAACTGATATTGTCCTTTCGGGCAATGATTTACGCGATTTTTCTAAAATAATTGAGGCCAAAAATGAATCTGTTAACAAAGTGGTTTTGGTAGGAAATGTGGAGAAATAGGTGAGAATCTTCAACTAATTACAGCTGATAATATAAGCATTTATACCTTTCTCATTTGCAAGGCGTTTGCCTTTGCGGAGGTTTCCTGCCTGCAAACTATTTTAAAAAAGATGTAATTGGCAGGGAAAGTTCTGTTAACCGGTGAAATGATTTAAAAAATTAAAACTTTCTCGGTTTAACTGACTTTTGATGAATAAAAAACGCATTTCGAACAATAACACTATTTTTCGCATCCTCTTTTTCAAAGTCACACTTTAGAAAACCGCCATAAGAATATGGACAAGACAATTCATCCCCTTTAATTACATATCCTGTAGTTTTTTTATTAAAAGAAGGAGACGAGTAAATTTCAGCTTTTGACTCTGTGACTAAATAGAAATTAGTGGTTTCTTTTTTTACAAATACTTCAATGAGGTCTTTCTTGTTTAAAAAGCCTTGTGTTCCTCTACTTTTATTAATGAATTCGCATCCACAAAAATCTTTAATCTCATATTCGCATTCAATAAAATCACCTTGGATTAGATAGTTATTTGTTGAGTTATTAATATTGTCCGAAGCTTTAAAATATGTTTTAGGTGAAATTACTTTAAAATATTTGTTTACCCTTATTTGCTGGATTATTTCCCAAGTGCCTCCTGTTGACTCATTTATAAAAATAGGGTTTTTAAAATAGTTAGATTCAAAATTCCAGGAGCCGTTTGCGCCCGGTGAAATTCCGTCCGGATCAAGGCCATCATACCAGTAGAAACCTAAAGATCTGACTTCCCATTTTTGAAATTCTTTGTTATAGTAAATAGTTGTATGGTGCTCTCCCTTTTGTCTTGAGCCATAATGGGCTGTAAAACTAATAGACTTATCTTCGTTAATTTCAATTTCTCCTATACTGCTTGCGCCACCTCCACAGGATCGACATTGGGCAAGCATGTTATTTTTAAATAATTTCTTGTATAGGCCATTATTATTTAATTGAATAATATAAAATACAACAGAGCCTTCACTGTCTTGATTAAGTGTATCTTCCGTTAGCAATATATTTTCAGCAATACCGTCGAAATTAGTATCATCGACCAAATGTTGAATAATCTTACATCCGGATTTAAAATCTTTATCATTATATCTTAACCAATGTTCTAATTGCAGGCCTTGGGAATATGTATTGAAAGCTATAAATACAAGAAGAAAGGTGTATTTCATAGAAAAGTAAATTTTGTTCGGCTTATTTTTCTATGTTCGACGCTTTCAATCAGGAAAAGTAACAAAAGAGGGTTGCAATGGCTTACATATTATGCCATTGCAACCCTCTTCAGAAATTAATTAATTCTACTTCTTCGGGGCGCTGATGACGTTCAAATAGCGGCCCATCCAATAAGGCAACAGCCAAATATCTCCTGCGCTGTGTTCGGAAGTGCCATTGCTGCCGGTGCGGTCGAGTTGGAACATATTGCCGTTGTGGCGCTGCACGGGACGCTCATCGGGAGGCAGTACTTCTTTCAGCGTTTGACCACGGAAATTGGGCGCTAATTTTTCAACATCTTTGCGGTGACTGTTGGAAATTGCCCAATCAATAAGGTCAAGCGGATGCTCTTTTAAGTACCAAACGGCTTCGTTGAGATCAAATTCTGAGTTGCCCGTCAACGCTGTAAATATATTCCAAGCCCCTTCTTTTTCCGGACGTTCGATCTGCCAGTGATCAATAATGGCTTCTTTGTATTTAGCTTTGAGCGTGTCGTTGAACGCGTAACGATATAATCCCCAGTAACTTATGAAATACATTTCATCGTCGGAGTGATTCCAGCCGTCGGAAAGTTCTTTGCTGAGTGCATCCGCTTCACCGGGAGCAGGGCCGATCTCTTTCATGGGGCGCATCAGGTTTTCCAAATAGCCGTGTTTCTGCATCAGCTCAAACGCCTTTTCCTTGTAGATTTCTTTATTGGTAAAATGATAAGCCGTTTGCAACATCGCCATGAGGTTGGAAGAGGTGATTTTGCGGTCACCTACATTTTTTGGAAAAGCATTGACATACTCCGGACTCCAACGTCCCCAAGTAGTGGGCTTGCCATCGTAGTCGATCAGGTAATAATTATTCTTTACGATGTGGCCCATTAGGGTGTCGATCAATGCAATGGCGCGGCTTTTCATGGTTGGATCGTCGATAAGTTCGGCCATGGCTCCGAAGGCAAAAATATGCCCTACGGCTTCGTCACTGCTGGTGGTTGATTTCCAATCCCAGTTGCGATCAGGGGCGTGTTGCCAACGGTCAGGATCGGCAAGTTGGGAAATATAACCCGCCCGCTCAAACGAACGAGCCGGAAAACCGGGAACGGGATTGATAGTATACAAACGTTCCATTGCATCCAACGCTTCGCGGCAATTTTGAAGCGCATCTTCTTCTTTGGTTACGGCATAGCGGAAGATTTCTCCGCCCAAATACATCGAAGTCCATAGACCATCGTTGTCCGAATCAGCTAAATAACCGGAAGCAATGTTGCCTTTTTCCATGTTATCCAACGAAGCATTGAAGCCATTACGGATGTGGCGGCTGCGCACTTGTTCTTCATAATACATTGCTTTTTCCTGCAATGTCATTTCTTTGAAACAGATCTGACCCAAACCTGCCGTTGTAAGCACTAATACGGATTTATTGGGCCCTTCGGAAAGATGAACGACACCATTGCTTGGCAACCAGCGTTCTCCGTTGTAATAATCAAACTTGCCGTCAGAGCGCAGGGCAAATGCACCGTTGGTAGTACCAAACCATACTTTATCGCCGATGGCGTCAACGGCGGTGATTTCGGTCCAGGGAAGTTTTTTGTGGATTTCTCCTACCTGTTTTTTTGTGGTAACATCCCATTCAATATACCCATCCGGTGTACCGATAAACAACTTTTTAGCGTCGTCGGTAATATCAAAGGACGTGAATCCTGTTCCTTGAAAAACGCTTGTTAATTTATTATCGGATAAGGTATGCAATGATTTTTTGCCCAAAATCCAGAACGTAGCGGCGTCAGATTGATAGCGGATCGAGATCACTTCGTCGCCGCCAAGATCACCTTTCCACAGCGAAGTTGAATCTTTGATAAGTTCCAATGATTTTCCGTCGGAAACTAAAAAAGTAAAATCTTTCCCTGCGGTGAAAAGATGAGCGGCAGGAAGTTGATGTTTGGAGAACAATTTACCGGCCCATGCATTGCTCAAGACGGTTTTATCATCCAAAAAAACGAATTGGTTTTCAAGAACCCCTAAACCTGCAATTTTTTTATCTTTTAGCGGGCGATAAGTGCCGTCGGCCTGCAGTTTTCCGTGGTATAAAAATTGCCCGTCGTAGGGTTGAAACAACCCCGCACTTGACAGAATTTTAACAACGCCGTTGCGGTCACTGAAGGCCGAGATCAACGTACCATTGGCAGGTTCAGCATAATATTTGATGCTGTAATCCTGCAGAAAGGGAACATCTTCGTAAACAGGTTGGGTCGTAGATTTTTTGCTGCATGAAATAAATAATCCAACGCAAAACAGTAAGAGCAAAGGGATTGAACGCATGAGGAAAAATTTATGATTATTGATTGAATGCTTGTGTTTAGAGAAAAATATAAAGAAACGAGTTATTCAGTTTGAAATGTCTTCGGTTATGAGTAACCGAAGACACTATGCACGATTTGGGTACCCTTTCGGTTGTGAGCAACCAAAGGCACTTCATTAGCGAATCATGCCCAAGTAGCGACCCATCCAGTAGGGTAATTGCCAGAAAACAGGCTCTCGTTCGCGGTGAGGATCACCTCCGGCGGCAGTCCAGGGATTTTTGTCCCAACGAACAGTCATTCGGAGGCTGGCGGGTTGAAGAATATTGACTTGTTCGTCTTCCAACACAGGCTCGCGCACTATCTTCAGGTCTTCGCGTTTGGTATGATCAATGGGCCAATCAATGAGATCAAGCGGTGTATCCACCAGAAAATCAACCGAATTGGCGAGTTCTGCCTTTTTGTTTCTTGAATAGCAATAAATAAAATTGATGAGCGGGTTATGGTCGCCTTTACGCTTTTCAAACCATTCATCCATGTGTTTTTGATAGAAGGCCAATCGTTGAGGGTCTTTCTCGCATTTCAAAAAGATCGGATACATATACGCCTGCAACATCACGTCGAAATAGATAAACCACGCAGGGTTTTGGTGAACAACCTGCGCCATGTTTTCCAGATAATGCTCCTTTTCGATCAGGCGAAGGTATTCGCGTTGGTATTTTTCGTCGTTGGTTACGTAGTGCGCCAGTTTTAGATAACCCAACAATTCCATTGAGTTTTGAAATTTGTCGGGTGCCCACTCAGGGTCACGGTTGATCTGGTCAGGCGACCATACCGACCAGCGGGTAGCTTTGCCGTCAACATCTATAAAATTGTAATTGTGTTTAATGAGGTAATCCACGATTCGCGCTATATGCTTCCGAACTATGGCTTTTTCGGCTTCGTCGGCAACCAATTCGTAATAAAAATAATAGCCGAACATGTGTCCGCACATTTCATCGCTGCTGGTGTCGCCTTTCCAGAGCCATTTGCCGTCTTTGGATTTTCGCCAACGAACCTCAACGGGTTTGAAGCGCGGTTCTTTGACCAATTCATCGGCAAGTTCGGTGAGGGTAAACGTGCGATTTTCATCGTGAAGTTCATGTTTCCAGTCGATAGGAACAATCGTTCGTGCAAAAAAGCCTTCCGTATCAGTTACCTCCTGTAGCAGTTTCAGAAAACCGAACGCTTTTTTTGCATTTTCCCTGGCATCCGGGCTTTTGGTGGCGGCATAACGAAACGCTTCCATTGCCAAATAATTCCCCGTATATTCTCCGTCATTATCATCGTCTTCGGGTTGCCAAGTGGTCAGATCACCCGCTTTTTCCAACCGGCATTGCCCCGCGATCCACGGCGTTCGGATATGGCGTTTAAGCAGTACGTCATGGAAATAATCATTTTTTTGCGCCAACGTCATTTTCTGACGCTTGATCATACTTACTCCTCTTTTGGTGGCTATCCATGCGTTGCCGTTGGAGTCAAAATCAATGTCTAAAACGTGATCATTCAGCAGCCATCGGCGCGTGAAACGTAACGAATGAGTGCCATCGGTATAATACCGAACAACGCCTTCTTCGGTGCCTACCCATACCGTGCCATCAGGGGCGGTTTTGGCGCAGGTGACATACACCGTCGGCAAACCTTGAGCAGTAGTGATGGTGCGTTCCTTCTTTCCATGTTGCAAAATGGTTACTCCACCTAAACCGCCTGCCCAAAGCTTATTTTGTGAGTCGAGCGTTATACCTTTTATATATGCGCTCAAAACTTCATTTTTGTTCCTGAAAACAGTGCTTTTTCCTACCTTATTAATAGTATACAATCCGACGTCACTTGCCAGCCACAAATCGCCCTTAGAATCGACAGTGACATCACGTACCGAACGGGGTATTTCGTAGTCTTTTTTAACAAACTGCCGACCGTCAAAAAACCAAATACCTTTGGGACCAACGGCCGTCATTCCTTCCGGGGTTGCGCACAGGGCAGAGATGGGAGCAGTCACTCCCGGGATGCGTTCAAGCTTCGTGCCGGTAGCCCGATATACGCCGTCCCAAGTACCGAGCCATGCATTATTTTTATGGTCAATTGCTACCGAAAAGGCCGGCCCGCTACCACCTTCGGTCGGGAGTGCGGTCCATGAAGATTGATTTTCTTTTTTTATGAACACCCCGGCCGCCGTGGCTATCCAGATAGTTAAATTTTTGTCAACGGCAATACTTCTCACTTCATTGGGAGCGGAAGCAGTCGCATGAACAGGATAAGCTTCGTGCGTTTCCTGCCAAAATTGTGTATCTTGGTATGAACTCAGGGACTGATTCTGTCCGTCAATGTTGCCCGAAAAGAGTAAAAACAGGAAAGAGAAGTAGGCACTTTTGGGAAAAGATTTCATTTTTCTGCGTGGTGTCTTGCAGAGATAATACTACGTTCCGAAGAGGGTAGGCTATTGAGAAATTGTCAATTTTAGCGAATAGAGCATTTTCTGCGTTTTTGGGCGATAGATGCAAGGACGAAAGCCGGAAATATGAACAAATTGTTATGGCTAAATAATAGTTTTACAATGGTTTATAGGCTTTTATTAAGGGAATGATATGTCTTTGATAATTTGCGCAAATTGAGGATATATTTACGCAATTTGAGATGGTTTCTCGAAAATAAGGATGTAATTTTACTTTCACAATTCTAAGATTTATTAGTCCTTTTACAACCTATACCCAGTTCTAACCTTTCCCTAAAAAATACACCATGGCCTGTATCAGCGAATATACCCTGCGTAAAGTAATCCAAGGTGATCAGACAGCCTTTGCGGAGTTATATAACCACTACAAAACACCTGCCATTAAATTCTGTGTTTCTCTCGTGAAAGACGAAGAAGAGGCAGAAAACATGTTACATGAAGTATTTATAAAGATTTGGGAAAAAAGAACCCAAATAAATCCTGAACTCAATTTCAACTCCTATTTGTTTACCTGTTTGCGAAATCTGGCTTTTGATTATTTCAAAAAAATGGAAAAAAGCCATTTTATCAGACAGCAATACATGGAACGAATGGAGGACAGACACAGCGACGAAATTGAAACCGAAGAAGCAAAGATCGTACGTCTTCGTACCGCCATTGATTCTCTGTCTGAAAAACGAAAAATCATTCTGAAACTTAACGTGGAAGAAGGTAAATCGTATCAGGAAATTGCGGAATTGATGCGGATATCAAAGAATACCGTTAAAAATCAATTGGTCAAAGCCAAACAATTCCTGCGTGAAAGAGTAGACATGGCTGCTGTATTGTAATCCTGCCTGTAGGTTTCATGATTTAATTTGCCCCCGGCTGTTGGAATAACTTGCCGAGCTTGGGCAATTTCCTTACATTGTAGAATAATCCTGCCATTTTTATTACGCTATTTTTCTGCCTTAAAAACCATACTGCCGGGGAGCTGTAAAATGGTGTTATAAAGCCATATCAGCTTGATTTTTAGCCTAATGCCTATTTTTTTTCTCGCACTTAACAAAAAAATAATCTTCTCGGCAATAGTACATCTACCGGTAAAAGCCGTATTTAAGGGTACAATTAAACTACTTTAAATATCGAAAAAAAGATGAACTACAACTCTATTTTAAAACGAACGCTAAGGCGTTTGCTTCTGATGACAATAGTTGTGGGAGGATGTTTCGCCACAACTTGGGCACAGGTTCGCACCGTAACCGGTAAAATTACCACTAAAGAAGACGGTTCCGGTATGCCCGGCGTCAACATTGTCCTGAAAGGAACACAGCGCGGGTCAAGCAGTAACGGTACAGGAAATTACTCTATTGAAGTAAGTGGAAACAATCCCGTGTTGGTTTTTTCATTTGTTGGTTATAGCCTTGTTGAAATACCGGTAGGTACACGCAGCGTGATCGACGTAACCATGGAACCCGGAGCGGAAAATCTACAGGAAGTCGTTGTAACGGCGTTGGGTATTAGCCGTGAAAAAAGATCGCTGGCGTTTTCAGTAGGTGAATTGAAATCGGAAGATATCGTTAAAGCGGGTAACCCCAACTTGATGAAGTCGTTGGACGGAAAAGTGAGTGGGGTCAACCTGACCAACATCAGCAGTGATCCTACTTCTTCAGTATTGGTCAACATTCGGGGTACGTCGGCGATGCCAACCTTGAGCGATGCCAACGTTTCGCTGAAAAGCCAGCCGTTGTACGTCATTAACGGTATTCCCGTAGGAACTCAGTCGTTTACCAATAAAGACGGCGTTGACTTCGGAAACATTCTCTCTCAGTTAAACCCGGAAGACATTGCTTCGGTCACTATTTTGAAAGGCGGCAGCGCGGGTGCACTGTATGGCGCAGAAGGTGGTAACGGTGTTGTGATGATCACTACAAAATCGGGCGCAGGTCTTAAAAAAGGGATTGGCGTGAGCTTTACTACTTCAGCTACTGCCGATAAAGCCTACCAATTCTTTCCTGAGCAAATGAGCTACGGACAGGGAGAACGGGCGTATGAATGGCAATACGATAATACAGATACCTGGGGACCGAAATTGGATGGTAAATTTTCGTCTAATTATTGGGACGTAGCCGCAAAACAGTGGAAAAACGGCCCGATGGTTTCTTCTAATGAAGACCGTGTACAGGCTTATTTGCGGACAGGAAACACTGTAACGAATACAATAGGGGTAACGGGCAATTATGACAAAGGCTCTTTCCGCTTTTCGGTATCTGATATGAATAACAAAGGTGTAATGCCAAATACCAAGACAGATCAGAAATCTTTCAGTTTGAATACAACCTATAACCTGACGAAAGACGTAAGGGTTTCGGTAAGCGGAAGCTACATTAAAACGTTCACCCCCAACAAACAGAATACTACCGGTTCTAACAGCGTATTGAACGATCTGTTGTTCAATATTCCGACCAACTTGCAGTCGCTGGATCAGATGAAAGATTATTGGATGCCGGGTTTTGTGGGTATCAGACAAAACGGCGCCATCATGAAAGACAACGGTATCGACGTTTCTCAAAATAACCCTTGGTGGAACACATACGAAAAAATCCACAAATTTGCTCGTGACAACTACTTCGGTAAAGTACAGTTAGACTGGCAATTGGCCAAACCGCTTTCATTAATGTTGCGTACAGGGATGCAGAACGTGAAAGAAAATTATGAATTGAGACAATCATGGGGTGGTAAAGGTGATGCATTCGGACAATTCGTGTCAGGAACCAACAGCAGCATTGAAGCCAACACCGATGCAATTCTTACCTACAATAATACTTTTGGTAAAATGTCGGTAACAGTAGCCGGCGGAGGTAACTATCGCTACACCAATGCCGAATCAATGGAGATCGTCGGTGGTGACCTGAGTTCACCTGCGTTGTTTACGTTAGGTAACATCAAAGCAGGAACCCTGACCGTAAACGGAAACCCTTACTTGGTAGGAAAGTCTGTCAGCGCGTATGGAACGGCAAATTTTGGTTATGACAACCAATTATTCCTGGAATTGGCCGGCCGTAACGACTGGAAAGGTGCTTATGCACAGGAAAAGATCAGTTATTTCTATCCTTCGGCTTCTTTGAGCTGGGTACTTTCTGAAACGGTCAAACTTCCGTCGGTATTTAACCTCGTGAAAGCCCGTTTAAACTATGCT
Source organism: Runella sp. (assembly GCF_965279615.1). Classification (NCBI taxonomy): domain Bacteria; kingdom Pseudomonadati; phylum Bacteroidota; class Cytophagia; order Cytophagales; family Spirosomataceae; genus Runella; species Runella sp. The sequence continues at coordinate 6,012,917 of NZ_OZ257252.1, forward strand.
GATGTAGGAAACGGACTGGTACGCAAAAGATCTATTGATACGTATAGCTATGATGCAAGCCCTTGGGGTTCTATTAATACAGTAAGCTTGAATGCTTCCATTGTTGATCCTAATTTGAAGGCACAGCACTCGGTTTCAAAAGAGATCGGTACGGATATCTGGATGTTCAACAACCGCATCAAATTTGATTTTACGTACTTTATAAAAGACCAAAAAGACCAAATTGACAATATCCCATTGGTTCAGGGAACAGGTTATACGGGATTATTGACCAACATCGGTGATGTGCGTAACAAAGGATTTGAGTGGGGATTGAACTTTACACCTATCAAAACCAAAGACCTGACGTGGGATGTTTCGGCCAGCTTTACGCATTATAAAGCAACCATCACTCGCCTGTCTGACAAATTTGCCCCTGCAGGTTATGTATTCGCCAGCTACGATGGTAAAACCAAAGTAAAGATCGCCGAAGGAGAAGTGATCGGAAGTATCTACGAAGAAAGTCCGATTTTACGGGTGAAAACGGGAAAATATGCGGGTATGCCATTGTTGGATAATTCGGAAGGGAAAATTCAAAAATCAAGTGACGAAAGAGATCGTGGCAAATTGGGCAACTTCAACCCTGATTTCATTTTAGGTTTGAACACAACCCTTAAATACAAACAATTTACACTCGGTCTGGTTGGAAGTTTCCGCAAAGGAGGCAAGTATGTATCGGTTAACCAGCAATATGCTGAGTCAAACGGAAGAGCAAACACGACGTTGGGGTCGGGCGCAGACAACCCTTGGTGGGTAGGTGGACGTGATGCTGAAAACGGCGGATTGGTTTGGCCGGCAGAAGGTGCCAGTGAATACGCGGCTATCAACAACAACAATGATGACAAACGTTCTAATTTTCAGGATGCAAGTTATGTAAAAGGGGTATTCCTCAATCCAAACTATACGGGCGATCCTGCCAAAGCAACAGATGCTGACTATATCGTCAACGGTGCTAACCCTAAAAATACCTTCTACGATTTCCCTTACAACGGATACGGTGATATCATCTGGAACTTCTCAGCAACCAGAACATACGATGCAACCAATTTCAAAATGAGAGAAATTACCCTTGCCTATACATTGCCAAGAGCGATTACGACAAAATACAACCTTAACAATGTAACGTTCGCGTTGATCGGCAGAAACGTATTTCAGTGGAATGCTTCCGGTCGCAACGAAGATCCTGAGTCGGCTTTCTCAGGGGTAGGTACTAACCAAGGTATCCTTAGAGCTACTTTGCCAAGCATTCGTTCTTATGGCTTCAAGCTGTCTCTTGATTTTTAATCTTTAATTTTCATTGTACGATACAAGATATGAAACCATTTTTTAAAACATTCGCAATGGTCTTACTGGCAGGGATGTTTTCCTGTAGTAACGATGAATTACGGATCAACGATACCGTGCAGCAATTGGATGCGGTAGAATCGGTCAATGACCCCTATTTGTTGGCTTCCGTTATCAAGCAAACTTCGCTCTTTTACCAAAATATGAGCTTTGATAACCGCAGACTTCCCAGTGCTGTACAGCACATGCAAAGTAACTATCAAAGCAGCGATAACTTCTATGCCGGCTTTAGATCGCCCATCGACGATATGTATTCGGCCATGAATATCCTGAAACTGGTGGATGGTTCCATTGGATTGGCTGATAAAAGAGCTTCTAAAACGCACAAAGGTATCTTTGTTACTTTCCGCGTATTGCTGTTCTCGTTCATGACCGATTTTTATGGGGATGTATATTACACAGAAGCACTAAAAGCGCGCGAAGGAATCTTGTATCCTAAGTATGATAAACAGCAGGCAACGTATACCGGTTTGCTCAAAGAACTGGATGATGCTACGGCGCTGATGACGGCGGGTACAGAACCCATCGACAAGAGCTATGACCTGATGTTTGCCGGTGACAAGACAAAGTGGATCAAATTTGCCAATTCCCTCAAGTTGCGTCTGCTTATGCGTGCTTCAGGTAAAATGACGGATGCAGGCACCAGAATAACTACTTTGTTGAATTCACCTTTGCTTACCGATGCCACCGAGAACGCTTCCATCGCTTATGTAGGCGTAACGGCCGATAACTCTTGGAAAGGCGGCAACATCAACTGGGGTTCAGTAGACGAGTTCAACAAAAGAAGACCCTGCAAAACGTTGGTGGATAAATTAGCGGAACTGAAAGATCCCCGTATGAATGTATGGATAGCTCCCGTTGAGAATCCCTGGACAACCGATAAAGCGCAAAACGGTGTTACGGTAACAACGACTGACCCGAACGGATTTACGTATACTTCTAAATGGGAATACCTGGATCTTACCAATAAGGAAATCGCGGCTCAGACCTCAAATATCACCGATACCGACAAGCTTTATGTTGGATTCATTGCGGGAATGTTGAGTGACTGGAAAAACGGAAACGGGCACTACAATACGGCCGCAGGGGGTGTTGTGGGTAACTTTAAAGTTTCTCAGTTCTCTCAATTGTTCAGACAGAACAAACACAATTTGCTGAAAGCCCAGATCATGAACAGCGACGAAGTACAGTTTCTTCTGGCTGAAGCAGCCGCAAAAGGCCTGATCTCAGGAAGTGCCGATACGTATTATCGCAAAGGAATTACCAACTCAATGCTTCGTTGGGGCGTAAAACAAGCGGATATTAATACTTATTTGGCTCAGACAAGCATTGCCCTCCCTGCTGATAAAGCAGGCCAATTGGCAAAAATTGCAGAACAAAAATGGTTGGCATTGTTCACTGTTTCGGCAGAAGCTTATTTGGATCTGCGCAGAACCGGCTTACCAAACATTTTCAACAACGGACGTTTGAGCGGTTTTCCTTTCCCACTCCGTTATCGCTATCCGGGCAATGAACTGGGACAAAACAGAACAGCTTATGACCTCGGAGTAGGCACGTTGGCACCGGCAGTTGATGACCAATTCTCAAAGATTTGGCTATTACAATAAGAATAGAAAACAGTGGTAAATTCTTAGTTAATAGAAAGTAATAAGCACAATTGGTAGTTTGCTGAGAGGCGGAGGTATATACTTCCGCCTCCGTTTTTTTGGGATAGTTTTAACATTTTCCGACGAGTTCGTCCGGGAGTTAATGAAAGAAGCACAATTCATTAATCGCAATTGGCTGATAGATAATACCTTAACTTTTATACTTTTTTGTAGGCATAAATTCTCAAGATGAAGAAATTGTTATAATATTTTTAATTTATCGTTAAATAGTACATTTTTTTAAAAAAATTCTTCATGCAGAGTAGTCTTATTATTGGGTTTGCCGGTATTGAGGTATAGAACTTCTTTAACCAATAAGGACCATGATTATTAGCTCTACTTTTCTACAACGTACGTTGAGGTGTTTGCTTAGTTTGACAGTGGTTGCGGGGTTGTGCTTATCTACGGCTTGGGCACAAACTCGAACTGTCACCGGCAAAATCACCTCCGGGGAAGACGGTACCGGCATGCCCGGGGTGAATATTATTTTGAAAGGAACTCAAAAAGGAACCACTACCAACGGTACCGGAGCCTATTCGATTGAGGTTTCAGGGAAAGATCCGGTTTTGATTTATTCGTTTGTGGGATACACCGCCCAGGAAATAGCGGTTGGCGCCAGAAGCGTCATCGACGTTTCTTTGGCGCCGAGTGCTGAAAACCTCAAAGAGGTAGTCGTAACGGCGCTTGGAATCAAACGCGAAGAAAAGTCACTGGGTTATTCGGTAGGAAAAATTGACAGCAAAGAGCTCAACCGCGTAGCGCAGGAAAACGTCCTGAATGCCATGGCGGGGAAAGTTGCCGGGGTAACAGTAAGTTCGACCGGTGGTACAGGTTCGTCGGTGAGTATGGTGATTCGGGGAGCAACTTCTCTCGGTAGCGACAACCAGCCGCTGTTTGTGGTTGATGGCGTACCTATTGCCAATACACTTAATAACATCAGTCAGGTAGGAACGGATAACAGAGCGGATTTTGGTAATTCCATCTCCAGCCTTAACCCTGATGATATCGAAAGTGTTTCCATCCTGAAAGGGCCAAGTGCGGCCGCCTTGTACGGCTCACGTGCCGGCCACGGTGTAGTATTGATCACTACCAAAAGCGGAGCAAAGGTCAAAAAAATGACCGTATCCATTACCTCCAACACTGTTTTTGATAATCCTTATAAATTCCTGAAATGGCAGACCCAATTTGGTCCGGGTCAATATTCGGCTATTCCGGCGTCGGTAAGCGGTAATCCGCTCAGTAACCCTTTCGGGAAATTGATTCAGGAAGAAGTTGGAGCTACTTACGGTGCAGCGTTAGACAAAGGGTATTCAGAAGTACAATGGAACAGCCCGCTTGATGCAAACGGAAAACCCATTGCCATGCCTTTGGTTTCTCATGCCAACAACGTAAAGAACTTTGTTCAAACAGGGATTACAACCACCAATGGTGTATCGGTAGCCAACAGCAACGATCTTTTTAACTATCGTTTGTCGTATTCAAATATGCAGAACCGGGGAATTATCCCTAATTCCGATCTGTTCAGAAACACGATTAACCTGAATACATCGGTAAAAGTCAACGAAAAACTCAGACTTAGCAGCAACCTTGATCTGAGCCGTTCCAATTCCAACAACCGTCCTGCCGGTAACCGTGGTACCAACCCGCTTCAATGGGCGTATGCGGTTTCTCCCCATATTGATATCACTGATCTTAAAGACTATTGGTTGCCCGGTCAGGAAGGACTTCAGCAGCGTTCACAATACAAAGGAATTTGGAACAACCCTTATTTCTTAGCCTATGAGGTCAACAACAGCTTTGTGCGTGATCGCGTTTTTGGAAACGTACGGGCCGACTGGCAAATTACGCCGGAGTTTAGTCTTATGGGCCGCTATGCCGTTGATACGTACAAAGAAGAACGTGAGATGAAAGTGGCGAATAGCTATACCGGCGACCCACGCGGTGCCTATGGTTTGATCAATATTGCCAATTTTGAAAGCAATGCCGATTTTTTGGCTACTTATAAAAAAGACCTGAAGAGTTTTAACTTTTCAGTATCGGTTGGTGGAAACTCCCGTTATCAGAAAGGTTCTAACGTAACCAACGCTACAAAAAGCGGAACCGGTTTGATCGTACCCGGCGTGTATAATATCCAAAATATCGCCCCTGCCAACCTGGACTACAACAGCAGTTGGTTTCAGCGTGCTATGTACAGTGTTTACGGATTGGCCAATATCGGTTTCAAAGACATGATATTTCTGGACGTAACCGCTCGTAATGACTGGTCGAGTACCCTTCCTGCAGCCAACCGCTCTTATTTCTACCCATCGGCTTCGTTGAGTTTGTTGGTCAATGAAATGTTGCCATTGACGAGCCAGATCAGTATGTTAAAACTGAGAACAGGATTTGCGCAAGTAGGTAACGATGCCAATCCTTATCAATTATTGGGAACGTTGGGCAATGCCGGTACATGGGATGGTGTTCCTCGTTTATCGACTCCCGGTACGCTCCTTATCTCAGACCTGAAACCTGAAATTGTAACTTCTTACGAAAGCGGAATCGATTTGAATTTATTCAAAAACCGTTTGCGCTTCTCGGGTACTTATTACATGGTTGAAAACCGTAACCAGATCCTGAGTACTAAACTCCCTCCTTCGTCAGGGTATTCGTTGAAAAACATCAATGCAGGTTTGCTCATGAGCAAAGGGTTTGAATTGAGCTTGGGCGGAACCATCGTAGATAAAAATAACTGGAGATGGGACTTGAGCACTAACTGGACTCGTAACCGTACCACGATCAAGTCGCTTTCTGATGATCTGCCTTACTATACTTTATGGACAGATGCCAAAGGCGGAGCATGGACATACGTAGGCGAGCAGATCGGAGATATTTATGACGCCAAGATCGTAACGGTCGAAAACAAAGAATCTCCTTATTATGGCTATCCTATCTTAGATCAAACGGGTAAATGGCAGTCAATTGATGCTATCAACACTAAAAATAAGATCGGTAACTTCAATCCTAAATTTATCATGGGATTGCAAACATCGGTTTCGTACAAAGGCTTTAGCCTAAGCATGTCGTTTGACTGGAGAAATGGCGGTGATTTTGTATCACAAACCTATCGTTACGGCGAAGAGAACGGCCAATCTCAATTGTTTTTGGATAAGCTCATCAACCCTAACGGCTTGACCGGTGATGCGTTGCGTAATTACTTGGTTGCCAATCAGGACGAACTTATTCGTATTCACGGAAATTATTTCCCATTGGTAGGTGGACCAACGCCTGATTATGGCGGTTATCCTTTCAAATACGGCCCATATACCTTGCCGCATGGTGGTGTATTTATTCCCGGTGTACTTGCTACCGGGTATGATGCCAACGGTAACCCAACCGGCTTTAAAGAAAACTTAGGCGGAACAGGTACTGCTATCCTTCCATTTGCGGGCAGCACGGCATGGTCATTTACAAGAGCGTTTTTGTATGATGCTTCTTTCCTCAAATTGAGAGAGATCACATTAGGCTACGATCTGCCTCAGAATTTGTTGAAAAAAGTAGGGGTACAAAGTGCTAACTTCTCGGTCTACAGCAGAAACATCATTCTCTGGACAGCCGCTAAAATTAACATTGATCCTGAAAATGCATTCCAACCGGAAGCAGGTGTTCAGGGTGGCAGCCAATTCAAACAGGGGATCGAACGTTACAATGTTAACCCTTGGGTGATTCCTGTCGGAGTTAAATTGAATTTAACATTCTAAGAAAACATTAACGGATAAAGTGATGAAATTCAACACATTTAAAATTACCTGTTTCGTGGCGCTGTTTTCTTGTACGGTATTTTCCTGCAAGGATCTTACCGAACTGAACGTGAACCCCAACGGGGTTGATCCCGCCACTGCCAACCCCAACCTTGTACTGTCAACGGTATTGACCGAAGCCGGAAAAGCATTTGTAAACTTAGGCTATCAGGATCTTGCCGGAGTAATGCAACACACTCAAAAAGATGGGTGGAGCGGTAGCCACAATGATTACGATTGGGGTGGTAGCCAAAGTTGGGCCGGTTACTACGATATTTTGCGTAACAACCAGTACGTGTATGACCGCGGCGTTGCCATGAATTCTGAATTGCATCAAGGCATTGCCTTGGTAATGAAGTCAATGATGTTTGGCCTGATCACCGATCTATGGGGAGATGCACCTTATACCAATGCGCTGAAAGGCTCTGTTGGAGGCGCCGAAAACACATTCCCTGCCTACGATTCGCAGGAAGTGATCTATACCGGTATTCTGGCCGATCTGGAAAAAGCCAATACGTTGCTTTCCAAAAACGCAACCGATTATACGGTTACTGTCGGTACTGCCGATGTGTATTATCAGGGTGCCCCTGCTAAGTGGAGAAAACTGGCTAATTCGTTGGCTCTCCGTTATTACCTGCGTATCTCATCTAAAAAACCGGACGTTGCCAAAGCCGGTATTGAGAAAATTATTGCCAATGCTACACAGTACCCTATCATAACTGCGATTGCCGACGATGCCGCAATGCCTTTTGCGGGAAACAGTGAATCAGATTCATGGCCTGCCACTACGGCATACGATGCCAGCGAAAGCAATTACCGTCGTATCAAAATGGCTGCTACCTTGGTAGACAGACTCCTTGTTTTGAAAGACCCACGTTTAGGAATATGGGCTAACAAGGTACAAATTCAACTCGTTGTTGACCCAACTCTTCCAAAAGGAACCGATAAGATCGACGGCAACAAGCGTTATTTGTCACCTGATAAAGTAGAGGGGAAAGAGTACAATACAAACGAATACGTTGGACTTCCAACAGCCATGTTGGGTGGGCCTACCTATAACCTAAGCCCGACTGCTGAACAAGGTGCCAAAAATCCGCACGTTTCCTGGTTGAATGATATTTATCGTCAACCCAAAGGCACATTGTTGAAATCGCGGTTGATGTCGGCGGCAGAAGTACGTTTTATTCTGGCCGAAGCGGCATTAAAAGGCTGGGCTGCGGGTGATGCCAAAACCAACTACGAAGCCGGTGTTAAAGCGTCTTTTGATACTTGGGGCGTAACGAGCGGTTATGCAGCCTATATTGCCGGAGCTGATGCTAAATACAATGGCACGTTGAAGCAGATCATTGAACAAAAATGGATCTCCAGCTGGACCGCAGCACAGGAAGCGTGGTTTGATTATCGTCGTACCGGTTTCCCTGAACTGAAAACCGGTTCACAATCGAAACGCAGTGTACTGCCTGTACGATTCTATTACATGCTGGACGAACGTAATTTGAACAAAACAAATACTGAATCAGCAATGAGTAAGCTTGAAACTACGTCTTATTCAACCATTGACGGTAAAAACAGTCCATGGTCAAAACCATGGGTAGTACAAGGTACAGGTAAACCTTGGTAATTTTTTGGGTTAGTTGAACAAAAAAAGGGTGGAGCATGTCCACCCTTTTTTTACTCTTTTTCGAAAACTATGCGTTCTATTTGTATGAAAAAAATAGGTTATTTACTTCTCTTTTTAATTTGTTATACTGCCGGTGCGCAAGAGTTTAAGGCTGCGGCTACGTTGCGCCTTATTACTCCTAACCCGTTGCTCCCGGTTTCGGGAGGCATTGGTACGCCCAAGAAAGCAACGGAGAAAAAAGGTGATTTGTTTGCCCGTGTGCTGGTGCTGGAAAAAGCAGGCACTCGCGTGGCAATCGTTAGCGTGGATAATTTAGGTTGGTCCTCCATTCTGGGCAATCGCTCAAGGGCATTGATCAAAGGCATCCCGCCCGAAAATGTGTTGATCGGCTGCACACATACGCACAGCGGCCCTGATGCGTACGCGTTTCCCGACCAAAGCGGTAAAACATCGGCGGATTTAAATTATCTGGAAGATTGTGTCAAAAAAATTGCCGAAGCAGTCAACGAAGCAGTAACCAAATTGGAGCCGGCTTCGTTGAAAATCGCCGTTGGCGAAGCAAAAGGAAAGATCGCTTATAATTACTACGCTGCTGACTTATACGACCCTCGTTGCGGAGTCATTCAGGCCATTTCCAAATCAGGCAAACCCATCGCAACGTTGGTAAATTATGCCATTCACCCCGAAGTGATCGGTTCGGGAAGAGGTATTTTAAGCCCTGATCTGTGCGGGCCATTGTACGACCGCATCGAATCGAAAGGCGGTGGCATGGCACTGTTTATGAATGGTGCACAGGGCGGTATGGTCACAGCAGATACACGCCGCGAAGCAAATACCGAGGCCAATACGTGGGAAGAGTGCATTCGTATCGGTGAATTGCTTGGCGACGAAGCTTTGCGTATTATAAGTACGGCCTCACCCATCGAAAATCCGGCGTTGTATTGCACGTCTCGGAAGGTAGAGTTTCCCGTAGAATCAGACATGATGAAATACATTCTTAAAAACTCTCCGCTCAAACACCCCAATGCAAAACCTGACGCCGTCAGCGCGCAGTTGAACCTACTGAACATTGGGCCTGCTCAGATTCTGACCATTCCCGGCGAAGCCCTGCCGAACATTGGTTTTTACCTCAAACGGCACATGAACACCAAATTGCCTTTCCTTTTTGGATTGACCAACGACGCTTACGGCTACATGCTCACCAAAGTGGATTTCAACAGTTTCAAACGCTACGATTACGTGAGCCGTACCAGTTTGGGCGAAATGACGGGCGAACTTTACATGGAGTATGCCCTCAAATTGGTCAAAGAAAGCCCCAAACCTGAATAAAAGGCTGAAAAATTATTTGTTAACCGTAATACTTCCTCAATTCTTAAAAACCATGCGTAAATCATTTTTTATTGCCTTATTCTGCCTTTTTGCAGGCGCTTATCAACTCAACGCCCAACAGGCAATTACTCCCGAAACAGCCCTGAAAAGTTACATTAACAACGGAGATAATACCTTCACTTGGGAACTCAAAGACTCTTTCCCAATGGGTGATGATGTGACAGGATATAACTTGCTGTTGACTTCTCAAAAATGGAGAGGTATCACGTGGAGACACCAATTGACCGTTTTGGTTCCCAAAGAAAACCTGCACGATGGGGCAATGTTGTTCATTACGGGTGGCTCAAACAAAGAAGAGCAACCTAACTGGAGCAAAGCGGATAAAATGTGGATTCCGCTTGCGGGAATCGCTTCCAAGAATAAAGCCATTGTGGCATTGCTGAAACAGGCACCTAATCAACCGCTTTATGGAAAACTGACCGAAGATGCCTTGATTTCTTATACCTTACACAACTTCAAAAAAGACGGTGATTATTCATGGCCGTTGCTTTTTCCAATGGTAAAAAGCGCTGTAAAAGCCATGACTGCTGTTCAGGAGTTTTCGAAACAAACGCTTAAACACGACGTAAACGGCTTTCTTGTAACGGGTGCATCGAAGCGCGGTTGGACCACTTGGCTGTCGGCAGCCATTGATGATAATCGGGTAAAAGCCATTGCTCCAATGGTGATCGATATGCTGAATATGCCGGCTACGCTTGAGTATCAATTGAAATCTTACGGCGAATACAGCATCCAGATCGAAGATTATGTAAAACTTGAAATTCCGCAATCGGCCAATACGCCCCAGGGAAATGCCATTACGACGATGGTAGATCCTTACTCGTACCGCGCCAAATTGACCGTCCCTAAATTGATCTTTATCGGAACCAACGATGAATACTGGACGGTGGATGCTATTAAACATTACTATAGCCAAATTCCCGGCAAGAACATGATCCATTATGTACCAAATGCCGGCCATGATCTTGGCGGCGGTGCACAGGCGATGGAAGCATTGAGCGCGTTTTTTGGTACTACGTTGGATAAGAAAGAGTACCCAACGCCTACCTGGAATATCTCTTCCACCAAAAAAGGAATCAATCTGGCGATTAAAACGGCACCAAGTGATCTGGTGGATGCGGTGGTTTGGACGGCCAATTCGACCGACAAAGATTTTAGAAATGATAAATGGACAAGCCGCAGTCTTGGTATTTCCAATAAATCAAATATCAAATTGCAGGAGTCATACACCGGCAGCGGCTACAAAGCATTTTATGTAGATATGAAATACAAGAACCCAAAAGGAGGTACCTATACTGTCAGCACGCGCGTATTTTTGACCGATCCCAAAGGCGTATTGTAGGGTAAACTATAGATTTGTGAGGATAAAAAATAACTAATTGTCATATCTTTTATTCAATTATGTTGTATTTTTGCACCCATTGATTATGATCATTATTTATTTACCCATAAATACCGTTCGATTTTTCAAACCCCGATCTTTTGGTCGGGGTTTGTGCTTTTAATAGGACTTCAAAATGGAACGTGTTGAATAAAAAAGTATTGCTTTAACGTCCACCGGTCGGGTTGTGAGCAACGGCTGCGGCCGGTTATTTCAAATGTCCTTAAATTTCTGCTCAATGTATGTATCTGCCTTTTGCCAATCTAAAGCAGTTGTTTTGTCAGGCATTCTTTTTGTTTCCTTCTTTCGAAAATACCATGTTTATGTGTTCAGTAGATGTGGTTAAAATAGTGCATTTATATGCGTTGATAAATGACCGGCGTTCAGGGTTTCAAATGAAATTCCGACAATTTGATCAATAAAAAAACAGACAAAAATTAGTCTTTTTATGAATTTCGGAGGTATTGTTTAGTAAATAAGCATTTCCCATGAAAAACAGAATCATTGTCCCCTTTTTGGGAGTAACCATTGTTGTCGGAAGTATCGCTGCCATAGCATTACGTAACGTTGCAGACATTAAAAAGGATTTTCTGACAACCAATTCCAAGACAGTGTTGGTAGCTTCCCACCGCGCAACCCACAATGTTTTTCCCGAAAACTCAATTCCTGCGGTGCAGGAGGCCATTCGATTGGGCGTTGATATCATTGAGATCGATGTGAAAGTGACCACTGATAGAGTACCGGTATTGATGCACGATGGCAAAATTGACCGCACAACCAACGGTAAAGGCAATCCTGAAGACATGACGTTGGAGCAGGTTCGAAGTTATAACTTAATGGTCAGGGGTGAAAAAACGAATGAAAAGATACCGACGCTTGAAGAAGTGTTACGATTGGCAAAAGGGCGCATTTTGGTAGATCTGGACCTGAAAACCGATAAACTGGGACCGATCATTGAGGTAGTGAAAAAGACCAAGACCGAAGATATTGTTTTTTACTTTGACAGCGATTATGATGCGTTGAAGTTTGTGGACAAGGTCGATAAGAAATACATGCTCATGCCCCGTGCGCACTCCAAAGCAATGGCCGATTCCGCCATTACGCTCTTCAAACCGGAAGTAGTACACATTGATTTTTCGTTTTACACTCCCGAAGTCGTCAATCTTATTAAAAAACGCGGAGCGCGAGTATGGATCAATGCATTGGGAAGTATTGATGGATTATTGCGCACCGGCAAACAAAGCGAAGCCCTTGATCAATTGTTAAAAAACGGCGCTAATGTGATCCAGACCGATGAACCTGAATTACTGTTAAAATTGCTGAAAGAGAGAGGATTGCATATTTAAAGGTAGGTATTTTTTCGCAAAACGGTGTTTTTGTCCTATTCGTTAATTGAAAAATTAAATTTAATGGATTTATAATAGCCCTTTATGATTGCATCTAAGTATATATACATGTAACAAGCCAAAAAAATAATGGAAAGTAACCGTCCTGAATATTTGATTGGTAAGCTAATGCGCAACGAGATGTCACTGGGTGAACTCGAAGAATTTTTGGCAGGTATTGGGGAAAAGGAGATGTCGCCCGCTTACTCGGAAGTATTGGAGCAATATTTCAATGAATTGCTTTCCGAAAACGTAAATGCTGCCGGTGTGCAGCAGGAGAAGTAGTCTTTTCTGATTTTATTCACCTGTTTTTCAACGCATGAGCTTTCTTCAGCTCGGCATTATTTATTCGAACTACCTGCGAAAGTAAATTATAATGATAAAATACACGTCTAAATCTCTGTTGTTTTTAGTAATAACAGCACTGGTTTTCAGCAGTTATGCGCAAAGCACTTTAGCTCCGCTGCCAACTTCCAAGAATAAGTTTGTGGTGATCTCTCACCGTGGCAATCACGTCAATGTTCCCGAAAATTCCCTTGCCTCCTACGAAGAAGCTATCAAAAGCGGCGCAGATTATACAGAAATAGATGTGCGTACAAGCAAAGACGGTGTTTTGGTCATTCATCATGACGGGACGTTAGACCGCATGACCAATGCTACAGGGAATGTGAAAGACAAAACTTTGGCCGAATTAAGCCAACTGCAACTCAAAAGCCCCAAAGCCGGTGACGCAACTGTTTATCGAATTCCGACGTTTCGGGAAGTACTGAAAGTCTGTAAGAATCGGATCAATATTTACCTGGATTTCAAAGAAGCTGATGTGGCCGAAACCTGGAAACAGATTCAGGAAGAAGGCATGGAAAAGCAAATAGTGGTGTATCTCAACAAGATACCCTACTATAAGCAATGGCGCAGCATAGCGCCTCAAATGCCCTTGATGACGAGCCTGCCGGAAGAAATAAAAAACAGCCAACAACTTAAATTCTTTTTGGGTCAGGCCAAAATAGAAGTTTTGGATAATATCGGTGAACAGGCCATGGGGCAAACCGCTCAAGAAGAGGGCACCGCCGTTTGGCTGGACGTTCAGAGCCCGTCTGAAGGTAAGGATGCGTGGGATTCGGCACTGAATAAGGGAGTGCAGGGCGTACAAACCGATAACCCCGAGGCGCTGGTAAACTACCTGAAAACCAACGGGTGGCGCGATGGAATAGCTAAAAATGCTGTTAATGTCCCTAAAAAGCCGGCCTACCAATCATTGATGGATGTGTCGTACGGGTATGCCGAAAACGATGAAAATAAATTCGATGCGTATATCCCTGAAAATCATACACCTGATACCAAAGTGATCGTGTACATTCACGGAGGTTCATGGAGCAGGGGTGATAAAAGCGAATTTCCGAAACAACTGATTGATGAATTGGTTGGAAAGAAAGGATATATTGTTGTTTCGATGAATTACCGTTTGGTCAAAGACGGAAAAAATCTTTTCCCTGCCCAGATTCAGGACGTTAAAAAGGTCATTGCTTTTTTATCTGCTCAATCGAAAAGGTATCGTTACAATGGCAATGAATTTGCGCTCATGGGCGGTAGCGCGGGCGCACATTTAGCCATGTTGTATGCCTACGCACATGACCCGTATAAACAGGTTAAAACCGTTGTCAATCTTTGGGGACCAACCGATTTGACAGACAAGTCTGTACGCGCCGACGGGAGCGATGCCAACAATACCGTCATTCGGTTCCTGGGCGAGGCCGACCCTAAAGCAAAGATTTGTGTGGATGCGAGCCCGTTGCTTCATCTCACCAAAGAAACGGCCGTACCTACGATCTCATTTCACGGCGTTGAAGACCCGTTGGTAAATGTAAGCCAAGCCGAAAATTTGCATAAAAAGCTTCAATCGTTGGGCGTGTTGACTCAATTGGAATTGTACCCCCACGAAAAACATGGCATGAGTGCTTCTGCGGCAGTAGATGTATTTGACAAAATGGTGAAGTGGTTGGATAAACAATATCCTGCGAAATAGTGTAACGCTATGAAAATCAAACTCTTTTTTGCCGCAAGTTTATTGACGACTGTGTTGATGTCAGGCATGATTGCTCGTGTTACTTTCAAGCCTCAACACACAGTGCAATCGGTCATGGACGAGGTTGTGACCAGGTTATACAGGAAATTTACTCCTGCTCAACTCGACACACTTTCCGATTCGTATATCTTAACCTTTCTTTCGGAAGAAGAAAAACAAACGCTGGCTACTCGTTATTGGACGTTTGATGTCAATGTGCCGGTGGTTGTTTCGCTTATGCACGATCAGGATCAGAAAATTCGGCCTTTTTGGCTTGAAAAAAGTGGTTTTCGCAAAACAGCCATGCTGGTCAAAAATGATGAGTATACCTATGAAGTATGGCAAAAGAGTTTTCCAAAAGGGAAGATAGAACTGGGGGTCAATGGATTTGATAAGCACCGTCCGGTCTATTTTTTGAGTGTCGGGCCGCAGAAAACCGGCGACAAACCTGTGCTGTCGAATATTTTTCCGGCACATCAGCATTTTGAAGAGATGAAAGTAGGGGCGTTTACGTACCATGATTGGGATGAACTGACGCTTACAGAAGTTCCCTCAAAGCTACAGGGGCAATTATTGTTGACAACCGTTCGCGGGCGCGCACGAGAAGCCCATTTAGTAAAAGCTTTTCGCCAAACCGAATATCCCGCCGTTAATAAGCCCGATCAATTGTTGCTTACTTGGAGTGCTGATCCCACCACGACCATCAATGTGCAATGGCGTACCAAATCAAACGTGAATACCGGAAAAGTGCAGTATTGGACAAAATCTTCGTCGGATACGTTGGTAACCGCTGCTTCTCCGTTTACGATGGAAGACCGCCTCTTACGTAACGACCGTTATATTCAGCGTTTTACGGCCCATCTTTCCCATCTTATTCCCGCTACCAATTATTATTATCGCGTAGGTTCATCCGACGGCGGTTGGTCGGAAGTAAGTTCTTTTAAAACCGAAGCCGCGAAACCGGAAGCATTTTCGTTCATCTGGTTTGGCGATACCCACAAATCGGCTGACTGGGGCAACATGGCCCGTCAAACGCTGGAAAGGCACCCTGAGATTTCTTTTTATTCTGTCATCGGCGACTTGGTCAGTACAGGCCTTGACCGTAACGAATGGGATGAGTTTTTTCAGCATTCAGGAAAAATTTTCAGCCAAAAACCTTTTATGCCGATTCCCGGCAATCACGACAGTCAGGATGGTTTGGGGGCGGCCATGTACCAAAACATGTTCAGTTTGCCCGTCAATGGCCCCGATAAGCTGCCAACAGAGCGTACATATGCCTTCAATTACCAAAATGCTTTGTTTGTCATGCTTGATGGGACATTTCTGGTAGATGATCAAACCGCTTGGATTGAAAAACAACTTTCTCAAAGTAAAGCCAAGTGGAAGTTTGTCATGTTGCATTTTCCGCCTTACAATTTTGAAGAAAATTACGCGAATATTCGCAAAGAATGGGGTGTGCTGTTTGACCGTTATCATGTTGATATGGTCATGAGCGGCCACGTGCATTATTACATGCGCAGCAAGCCGATGTATGCCGAAAAACCGGCAGCTTCTCCGGCTCAGGGAACGATCTACACCATCTCTATCAGCATTCCGAGCCACCACAAAAATTGGCCGGAAGAACCTTACGCAGCGGCCCGTTTTCAGAGTGGCCCGGTGTATCAGCACATTCGTATTGACAAAAACGAATTGACCTACCGCTGCCTTGATCCGAAGGGTAATGTGAAGGATGAATTAAAGATCGTGAAATAAAAACTGCTGCCTTGATTCAGGGCTTTTTATGTAAATCCCGCTGATTACCTGTACCTTTGCCCTTTATTTTAAATGCATAGGTATGACTTTCGACGAATTAAATCTCAATAAACCACTACTCAATGCCATCAATGACTTGGGCTTTACAACCCCTACTGCCATTCAGCAAAAGGTGTTTTCGGTGGTAATGTCGGGACAGGATGTGTATGGTATTGCACAAACGGGCACGGGCAAAACCCTTGCTTACTTACTGCCCTGCCTTCGGCAATTTCAGTTTTCAAAAGAAAAAAATCCGCAGATCATAGTATTGGTTCCCACACGCGAACTGGTAGTTCAGGTAGTAGAATCGGTGAAGAAATTAACCACCTACATGAACCTGCTCGTAGTAGGAGTGTACGGAGGTGTGAATATGAAACCGCAGGTAGCAGAGGTTGCTCAGGGCGTAGATGTGCTTGTGGCAACTCCCGGGCGTTTGGTGGATTTTCTATCAAGTGGCGTGATCAAGCCCAAAGCCGTGAAAAAATTCATCATTGATGAGGCCGATGAAATGCTCAATTTGGGCTTTCGGGCGCAGTTGAAACTCATTCTGGATACGTTACCGGAAAAACGCCAAAACCTTCTGTTTTCGGCCACCATCACCGAAGAGGTTGAGCAATTGATGCAGGAATATTTTCACCATCCTGTCAAAGTAGAAGCAGCGCCCGCCGGCACACCGTTGGATAATATATACCAAACGGCATATCAGTTGCCTAACTTTTATACTAAAGTAAATCTGTTGGAGCTTCTCTTAGGCCACGACCCTGAAATGGTCAAGGTATTGGTATTTGTGGCTACCAAAGCATTGGCGAATCAGTTGTTTGAACAATTGGAGAAAGAATTTGGTGAAACGGTCAGCGTGATTCATTCCAACAAAGCCCAAACTCAGCGTTTTGAAGCAGTTGAACGCTTTCAAAGCGGAGCGTGCAAAGTGCTGATCGCTACTGACGTGATCGCGCGCGGATTGGATGTATCGGAAGTGTCGCACGTGATCAATTTTGATTTACCCGAACTTCCTGAAACCTATATTCACCGCATTGGGCGTACGGGTAGAGTAGATAAAAAAGGGATCGCCATCAGTTTTATCACTGAAAAAGAGAAAGAGCAACAGGAGGCCATCGAAGCCTTGATGAAGCAACCGATTCCGATAAGCCCTTTGCCTAAATTGCTCGAGATCTCGGAAGATCTGACCGCTGAAGAAAAAGACACCGGTTACACAAAGATCATTAACTTGAAAATAGTAAAGAGTGACACGTTTGGTGGGGCTTTTCACGAAAAATCCGAAAAGAATCAAAAGGTAAATGTGCGTCGGAATCACGCCAAAGAAATGATGCAGAAGTATGGCAAACCCATTCGGAAGTCAAGAAAATCATAAACCTTCGTTTACTTATAAACATTTCGTACTATGAAAAAAGCAGGATTTTTTGCTCCGTTAGTGAAGTTTGTCAAGGATATTATTCAGGGACGAATCAAGATTGATGTTGTCTAAGATAAAACATTTAACGCCTCTGCCGCTATGCTCATCGTTCGAGGCGTTAAATGCTGACTTTTATCAAAGTACAAATACGCCTTATGATTTGATGACAGTCTCCTCTGCAAGCGCCTTTTTATAAGAAAGTCCCTTTCGCTGCTCATGATTTTGGAGTTCATGACAACTTATAAATGTGGCTTTTTGGCCGGATAAAAAAATCAACAATTCTTCAAATTGGTCTAAAAGTACTCTTCCCGATTTCTTTTTCACATAAGAAGGGATCGGGTAGGTAGTTAGATCGGAAAACTCCCAAGGGTGGAAGTAGAGCGATAAAAAATGACGACGTTTCAGGGTAATTGCGCATAATCGCTTATATAGACCCAAGGGGATGTTTTTGAACATGATCCAAAATAAAGGCAATCGCAGCCACGGCAACACAGACGACGGAATTTCCAGAATATTCCCTATTAGATGCGGCTGTGCCTTTTTGAAAAAGAAGTTATACCGCCCGGGCAGATAGGTAGGATTAAGGGAGGCATCGTATTGGTACCCATATTTTGCCAGATCGGCAATATCAAAGCGCATCAGACGGGGCATTCGGAAGCCCCATACGGGTTTTTGTATGATTTGTTCCAACACCTCTTTTGACGCTTTTATATCCTCCCAAGTGGTGGGTTTACGGTAATCATGGTAAAAAGAATGAGACGCTACTTCATGATCCTGAGCTATCTTTCGAATGAGTTCAGGGTGATGAAGTGCAAAATTTGCCGTACAAAAAAAAGTAGCCTTTGCCCGGTATTTCTCTAAAATACTCAGCAGCGATTCTAAGCCTATTCGGGAAACCGCCATTTGCTGTTCCATAGGCATGTCTATACCGTATTCCTGCGGAATATCAAATTCTTCGACGTCAAACGTTAATAAAATTGCCTTCACGATTTTGTCCGTAGATTTTGATTATGCAATGTTCCTCTTGAGGTTTGCCTTGCGGTTCTCTTTTAACGCTTTCTCTTCCGATTGCATGGTATTTACCTTAGGATACAAGATGCGAAACAGGCTTTGGATTTCTTTGCCGATGACCCCAATGGAGAAATTACTGAATGTAATATTTTCGTTGGGAGCAACGGTCACGGTGGTATATTCCAAATTCTGCAAACGTGAGGCCCTAATCAAAAATTCGATCTCAAACACGAAGGAATTGGTCTGATTCCGTAAAAAAAGGTATTTAAGCTCTTTTTTGAATCCTTTGATACCTGCCTGTGTATCTGTTAATTCCTGCGGTAGCCATAAATAATTCATGGCTTTCAGGGTTCTTGAAATCACCTGACGTTTCAGAGATAGCTTGTCAAAATAATCCTTTGAACGTTTTCCCACCACCAATTCATACCCATTCTGAAGCCGATCACAAATTTGTTGAATACAATCTGTACCGAAAGGAAAATCAAGATCGGTATAAATAATGTAGCGCCCCGAGGCATGTTTCACGCCTTCCCGGATGGCATATCCTTTACCGCAATTACGGGAATAACTGACCCACTTAAGCGAAGGGTAGGGCAATGGTGAAAAAAGCGGCGACAGATCTTTTTTAGAGCCGTCATTAACAATGATGAATTCGATTGATAAATCCTCAAAAGTATTTTCAATCGCTCGTACCTGTTCCAAATATGCCGTAAGCCACTCAGCAGGAGGATTGTAACAGGGGGTAATGATACTCAAATAGACTTCGGATACCATAGATTAGTTTGTTTTAATAGGGATAGTTGTAAACTGCACCAGACACCGATGCAGCCAATCGCTTTAATACAATAGGGACCGAAGAAATGGCTTCTTATGAAAGATGGATAAACGTCGAAAGGAGCAAGAATAGAAAAGAAGAAAACGAAGGCCAGCCAGAATTTGTCGATTCCGGTACGATCACTGAAAACATACCAAACGGCTACCCCTGAAATAGCGGTAATATAAGAGGCAGACTCAGCTGCGTGGTTAAAGATAATCACCCAAATAAGCAGATAAGCTAAAAATTGCCAACGTAATCTGATCTGCCGGCTTGCGGCCGAGAACCAATACAAAATGCCGGTGGTCAGTAGCAGGCCTAAAATGCCTGCTATCTGAACGAGAAGAATATTGATTTTTCCGGGGAAGAAAACATTCAATACACCCATTACACCCAACCCAATGTTTACTTTGCGGTCTGATTGAAGGCATTCGTACCATTCCTGATAGATTTCTACCCAACGTTGTGCTCCTGTAAAAGGCAAAGGCAACAACATCAGCGCCGCCAGACATAGTATAAAATAGCCGCCGGTCTTTATTTTTTCGGGATAAAACAAATACAAAACCACTACGATCACCCCATATCCTTTGATGCAGAAGGCAATGGCAGGACACAATGCCGCCCAAAAAAGCAACCGACGTTCTAAACAGGCGAAAGTCAACAGGCAAAGGGCCGCAATACTCGAATTGGTCTGAACATTATGAAGGCTGGTATTAAGTTCCAAGAGGCAAAACCACCAGATGAATACTTTTGAGTCTTGAGAAACAGGTAGTTTTTTGATAGCCCAAAAACTAAATAAAGTACTGAAAATCAGCCATAAAAATAGCCCGACAGCGACCGGCGGTAAACTGAACGGAAGAAAGAAGACAGTAAAGGCCGGAGTATAAAGAAAAAGATCGTAGTACTGAGCAGGATATTCAAGATGGAGATTTTGATGATTAACCAAATGAAAAAAAGCCTCCCGAAAGATGGTGAAGTTGTTATAACTGCTTTTTCCTAACACCAAACATTGGATATAGGTAATCAGCGCTATCAATAAATAGACAGCAAGGATGGTTTTTTCTGAACGAAAAAACCCTAAAAACTTCGACATTAGGTTAGGCTATTAGAAACACACACACATTAATTCTCCACAAAAAAATCTCTCATTACTTAAGAACTCATTAAAAATGAGTAATAATTATTTTTTATTTTTCTCCTATTCGTCAAAGCACAAAAGGCCAAACATCTGAATAGGTTTACCGTTGGAACGACGGTTACCTTTACTCAACGGAATTTGACTTTATGCGCCTTCCGGGAATTGTTAACTATAAATGAACATTGGGGTTTGCGAATCGCGAAGCAATTTAATATTCGTCTACGAAAATACCAATTTTGTAGACGAAAATATTGTATTACATCGACAAAAAATGGCACTATGTCGGGTGTAAATATCCTTCTTCAGGCCGTAAGCAGCGAACGAAATCCAGCCTCTTGGGTTAACAGTTCCCTCGAAATTTTAAAACTTTCCAATATTTCAACGGAGCTGCTGCCAATTTGAACATCGCTTACTTTGATAGTATTTGTCATAAAAATAATTATAAAAAATTTGCGTAACCGAAAGGTTACATTTAAATTTGTAACCGATTGGTTACTTAAATAGCACTAAACAATGAGACGAGATGTTTTTCAGGCAATTGCCGACCCGACAAGGCGTAATATCATTAACCTTATTGCGCACCAAACCCTGAATCTAAATGCGGTAGCTGAAAAGTTTGACATCAGTCGGCCTGCTATTTCAAAACACATCAAAATTCTGACTCAATGTGGACTCATTATCATCAAAAAGGAAGGGCGGGAGCGGTATTGTGAAGCCAAACTGGACAAACTGAACGAAGTAGCTGAATGGATAGAACAGTATCGTATCTTCTGGGAAACTAAATTGGATGCACTGGATAATTTTTTAAAAACAAATCAAAACGACTAACGCCATGACAAAACAGGACGTAAAGATTGAGCGCGTGTTTGACGCGCCGATTCAAAAAGTGTGGGAAGCACTTACCAACAACGAACAAATGAAACAGTGGTATTTTAAGTTGCCGGAATTCAAAGCCGAAAAAGGGTTTGAGTTTCGATTCTATGGAGGGCGTAAAGATGGTATACAATACCTGCATGTTTGCCAAATCACCGAAGTCATTAAGGAGAAGAAACTTGCGTATACTTGGCGTTATGATGGGTATTCCGGCGACACACTGGTCACGTTTGAATTGTTTGAAGAAGGCAATAAGACCAAATTAGTGCTTACGCACGAAGGCTTGGAAACATTTGATCTGTCTAACAAAGACTTCGCAAGCAGCAACTTTGCCGAAGGTTGGACATCTATTGTGAACGTGGCTTTGAAAAAGTACTTGGAACAATAGGAATCAGGGCAGACGCAAATGGGCGGAGGCAAGCCCCGCCCCTACAGGGTTGGTTTCGTAGGGGCAGGCCTTGCGTCTGCCCTGATTGCGTCTGCCCGTTTGCACCTACGTATGTTCAATACACACAATAAACCCTAAAAAACAAGTATATAGCCCCTATAAATGCCTTCCTGTTTCAGAAAGAATTTGTTTTTTGATTGAAAACATGAAGGTTCGATTCTCCATTTTGCCTCTGTTGGCAGTTGTACTATTGATGCTCGCAGCAGGCAAAC
Organism: Runella sp.; assembly: GCF_965279615.1. Classification (NCBI taxonomy): domain Bacteria; kingdom Pseudomonadati; phylum Bacteroidota; class Cytophagia; order Cytophagales; family Spirosomataceae; genus Runella; species Runella sp. The sequence goes on from NZ_OZ257252.1 coordinate 6,035,261, forward strand.
TGCCGCAAAGAGAAGATATTCAACGCCCGCTTGATGTGTGGGCGATTCGGTCGGTGTTGGACAAAAAGCCCCGAATGTTGACGTTAGCACTTGACAAAGAATGTTATGTAGCCTACGATCTGGCAAAGTGCAAACTCTACAAAGTTTGGAAAGGGGGTATTTCATTGGACGGCGCAGCCTATACCAACAAGAAAGACATTCAGCCCGGGTCATGGGGAACGGCTTATCGGGTGGATAGTATTCAAACGCCTCAATGGCGCATAAATATCGGCGGGAAGGAACATTTGCCTAACGTGCTGTACAAAGGCTATGCTTTCAACCGGCAGCAGATCTACCTGAAATTTGCGTTAATCCTTTCAAAAGATACAATTCTTGTGGAAGAACGCCCCGAATTTGTAAGAAACAAAATGGGGGAACCGGGGTTGGAGCGAATGTTCAGCACTTCAAATGTTCCTGCCGGTGCGACCGTTTCTTTGCAATCTACCGATACAATAGCTATTCTGTATTCCAACAAAACGACTTATTTAGCTACTTATTTTGAACCGCTGCCGGAGCAATTTCCGCCTAAACCGGCCGAAAAGGCCGTTCATGCAGGTAGGGCGTTGATGGACAAAAGCGATTGTTTTGTTTGCCACAAAGTAGATGAAAACGAAGTGGGTCCATCGTTTCAACGCGTGGCTCAGCGCTATCCTAACAATAAAAAGTCGGTGGAGCAATTGGTGAATAAGATCAGGGAAGGAGGCACGGGCGTATGGGGGAACGGTGTCATGAATTCGCACGCATTGCTGAAGGAAAGTGAACTGACAACAATGGTCAGCTATATTTTTACTTTAAAACCCAAAGAAGCCGTTGTCAGTAAACCCGTTACTGAAAATAAAGAAATTAGTGTAAAAAGAGTGAACAGCCCGGGTTTTGGTGCGCCGCTGGAAAAAGTACATCCAAGTTATGACCTTCAAACACTGCACCGAAAAGACTTTAAACCACGCGTAGGGGCAATAGCCTTTAAGCCCGACGGACGATTGCTCGTGACCACGTGGGACGAGGTGGGCGGGGTATACCTATTGGATGGCGTAGCTACCGGCGATACAAACAAAATTACCGTTAAACGTATTGCGTCGGGGTTGGCCGAACCGCTGGGAATTGAAGTAGTAAACGGTGACATCTACGTATTGCAAAAACATGAGTTAACCAAACTGATTGACACCGACGGCGATGATATTATTGACGAATACCGGGCGGTGTGCAATAGTTGGGGCGTCACGGCTGATTTCCACGAATTTGCCTTTGGATTGGTCTACAAAGAAGGCTTTTTTTATGTGACACTCTCAATGGCCATGCGCCTCAAACCCGACGAAAAGCAATTGCCCGACCGGGGCCGCACGCTCAAAATTGCGCCGGACGGCAGTTTTGAATCCGTCAATTATGGTCTGCGTACTCCTAACGGCATTGGATTGGGTGTTGACAATGAACTGTTTGTGACTGATAATCAAGGGCAATGGCTGCCCGGTAATAAATTCATTCACATCAAAAAAGGAGACTATCACGGCATGGCGTGGGGATGGCTGAGTGAAGAAGCGGCTCCGCCGATGACTCCGCCCGCTATTTGGTTGCCCGAGCACGAGATCGGCAATTCACCTTCCGAACCTGTGTTGGTAAAAGACGGCCCATACAAAGGTCAAATGCTTCATGGCGACGTGACGTACGGCGGTATTCAGCGGGATTTTCTGGAAAAAATTAATGGAGAGTACCAAGGTGCTGTTTTTCGGTTTTCGCAGGGATTTGAAGCGGGCGTAAATCGCCTGCGGTGGGGACCTGATGGAGCGCTCTACGTAGGAGAAGTAGGTATGGTGGGTGGCGGTTGGAGTTGGAAAGACCGGGTAAGGGGCCTTCAAAAATTAAAATATAACGGTAAAAGTACCTTCGAGATGTTGGCCGTACGCGCTAAACCGCAGGGCTTTGAGATCGAATTTACGGAGCCGCTCAAAGCCGGACAAAAGCTGAAACCGACTGATTTTCTGATTCAGCAATGGTGGTATTTGCCGACCAAAAACTACGGTGGCCCAAAAATGGATCTGACGACGATGAGTATCAGCCAACTGACTGTTTCAAAAGACAGAACCCGGATAGTGTTGGAAATTCCAAATCTTAAGAAAGAACACGTCGTTTATTTTCGATTGCCTGATGCACTCAAAAGCAGCAGCAGTCAGTCATTGTGGTCTTCGGAAACTTGGTACACGTTAAATAATATCCCGAACTGATTTCCCGATTCATATGGACTTTATTAAAGCTCACTCCCTTACCAGGCGAGAATTTATGAAATATACAGGCACCGTGGCAGCATTGGGCATGACGGAATCAGCGTTTGCCGGACAGAAAGAAACGCCCATTCGTATAAAGAATGTAGATGCGAATTTTGAGCGTGAACCTCTCAATGCCTATCGCTTTAAAGGTGGCGCGATTACCGACAGTTGGCAGGCCGTGGCCATGTTGGAATCAGAATCGGGTGTTCGGAAAGTTGGATTGGGAACCCAGGGCGTACTTTGGTCGGATGCGAGGGTGGCGGCAGGACATTCTGAAAGTGCCGGCAATGCCCTCATGTACACCATGAGCGAACGTGCATTACAGATCATCAAAGGTACGTCTTTTACAAACCCCGTCGATTTGCTGGAACACGTATTGCCGGAAGTATTGGCTTACGGCAAAAAGATAACCGGAATTGCTGATTTGCGCAAAACCTTTGCCCTCAATGCGCTGGTGTGCGTAGACAATGCCGCATGGCTGTTGTATGCACACGAGAACAACATGAAAACCTTTGACGAAATGATTCCGGCGGCGTATCGTCAGGGCTTATCGTATCGGCATGACAAGGTAGCGAGTATTCCGTCCTTCAGCGTTGGAACTACCGCCGAACGCATCAAAACCGCCGCCGACGAAGGCTATTTTATTCTGAAACTCAAAACGGGTGCGGCGGGTACGCAAAAAGAGATGTTGGAGAAAGATCTGGCTTTCTTAACAGCATTGCACAAGACCATTGGCCATTACGAAACACCGTATACCAAAAGCGGAAAAATTCCGTATTATTTTGACGCAAACGGCCGTTATGAACATAAAGATACGTTGCTGCGGTTTTTGGATCATGCCAAAAAAATCGGTGCTTTTGACCAGATTGCTGTGGTGGAAGAACCGTTTGCGGAAGACAATGAAGTGTACGTTGGCGATTTCGGCGTGCGCATTGCCGCCGACGAAAGTGCCCATACTGTGGAAGACGCCGCCCGCCGCATTGAGCAGGGATATTCAGCCATTGCCGTGAAAGCCATTGCCAAAACATTGAGCATGACCATGAAGATTGCACAACACGCTTACGAAAAAAACATTCCCTGTTTTTGCGCTGATTTGACGGTAAATCCCATTTTAGTAGATTGGAATAAATCCGTTGCCGCCCGTTTGCCGCCTTTTCCCAACATGTCGATCGGATTGCAGGAAACCAACGGGCATCAGTACTATAAAAATTGGGATAAGCTTGCGAGTTATCACCCCAGGGCCGGCGCCACGTGGACGAAAACAATCAAAGGGGTGTATCCGACAGATGCGTCATTTTATGCCCAAAGTGCGGGGATTTTTGAGCCTTCGGCGCATTATGAAGCTTTGTTTCCGAAATAGAATGAAATCTTTGAGAGCCCAACCGCCCCAACATTTAATGTTTCTTCCGTTAAGTGTTGGGGCGGCTATATATGAGCAGGATAAAGCAAAGCAATTCTTCTTCTTCTTCCTAATGCATACGAATAACGATACGTTATGTCATTATATCAAGTGCCTGAAAGTACAAAATTGTCAAGTGGAGTCGTGATTTCTATGCAACTGTATTAAAATTATTTATAAAACCGGAAAGTTACTCTTAGGAAGAAACTTCCGGCATTTAAAAACCAATTTTTGCACGCAGGAAACTTTTTCAAAATGGCAGAAATAACCCCGTTAGGGTTTATCCATTAATCGGAGCGCATAGCGTAAGCATACATCCTGTGCCGTGATCACTTCTTGGATAGAAGGCACAACCTTGTAGTCCGGCAAGACACCTCTATCAGCATAGCGACTCTTTCTCACTGCCAAGCCGTAGTTGAAACGCGGAATGGTCATTATGAGTTTACTGTGCGGAAGTTCAATGCGTACGGTTTGCCCGGAGGTATTGCCATAGTAACCACCGGCTGTTTCTTCTCCAATGAATCTTCCCCGCCGATTGCTTTTGGCAATTGCACAAAAATCGGCCGCCGTTGAAAAAGTCAACCCATCAATCAAAAACAGGACGGTTCCCTTAAAGTTGATTGCCTGAGGTTGCTGAAGACCCAGCAGGTAATTGTCATTGACCGTGAAAACCTTTGAAGTTGATTTTTCAGAAGCAAAATAACGAAAAGGTTTGTCTGTCAAATAAGAATAAAGCAAGGGGCTGTAGGCATTAAATCCGCCGCCGTTTCCTCTCAGATCAATAACCAATCGACTAATTTTCTTAGCATTTAATTCGGCAAAGATGGTTTGCAGAAACTCTTTAAAATTCAGTCCGGCACGCTGCAATCTACCTTCGTCAAACGTTTTAACGGTGAGAATAGCCGCATTCTTCGGGAGGTACTGTACATACAAGTCTCGGGGAGCTGTTGGCAGATTTTTTGTTTCACAATCAATTTGATTGGCAGGAATCGCCGCAATCGTCTCGGTTTTGATACGCCCCTGTCCATCTTTGTATTTTATCGCAAACAAACTATCGTTGCCCATCACCCATCGATACAGAAAAGCAAAAGCCCCGTTGTTTAAGGTATTAATTTTCTTGGTTGTAATACTGCCGTCTGAAGGTAAATACTTAAACATTTGCTGTGTAATTAGAGAAATAGATCGATTATTAATGGCCAAAATCTCGGTCCCGGCTGAAAATATTCCGGCATAATTGCACCGGATAAATGCTCGGTCGGCCGTAAAATAAAGATACAGGGGAAAGAGTTTACCCTGCGCCTGATAGTTTTTCAACAGGAGCGAAGAAATGTTCCCGGTAGTATGACCATCCTGAATAAAGCTGATGACCTGCATGATTATTTTGCCGAATTCCAACCGCGTCATCGACCGATTAATGCTCAGTAAGCAATCGTCCAATAATCGATTCACATCTTTTTTGGATTGATACCGATACAATCCCGCATGTTCATTTTCCAACGATTTTCGAAAAACAACGAAATCCATAGCCAGTCGTTCGGCGCTGATCAAATCAGAAGTAATGGCGGCACTTTCTGCGGGCATGGCAATGCGAGTGTAGCAGGAATCTTTCCCATTGAGAAGTACGATAAAATCGTAGTATTGTCCCGGCTTGGCCCGGAAGGAAATTGAATCTTTATCGGTATAAAAAGTAATTTCTCTTTCCATGGCTGGTTGTAAAGCATGATAAATATCCGGCTTTACTTCCGGTGACAAATTCCAGATTCCTTTTTGAATGACATAGCCGTCTTTGATATCGGCTGTGGCAGAGGTAGCCGTGATGATTCGAGGGGTCTGCTGCGCTTTGACAAGCGAAACGATCAGTGACATTCCTACCCAAAGGGCAATACGTCCCCATTTCCCTGTCGGGAGTCGTTTAATGAATTTCATGTTATTGATTGATTTAGTGAGAGAGTTACTTTTCTGAGTACTTACTAAAGAAGAAATAGCTTAAAAAACTGCCGGCCACGCAGAAGGCCATGATGGCCAATGAATGAATGCCCAAGGGTAAGGTGTAGTGGATAATGGTCAGAGCAATGCCAATTCCCATCAGAATAGTAAACCACTTGATATTACTGTTTCGGTCTTCTTTGGGGTTGACATGTAACAAAGCCGAGGCAACACTTTCCGGCACGCCTTTTTCGACAATTCTTTTTTTGATTCGATGATCAAGGAGTCGTTTCATAACGGAGAGAAAAAAAAGCATGACCAGTGCCAAAGTGAAAATAGAGGCCGTTATATTGAAAACGTCTTCATCGACGCCTGAAGCGGTTGCCTCTTGCGCTTGGACCGTGTAGGATACGGTTAAAAGAGAAATGAAATTGAGGATTTTTTTCATGGTTGTTCTATAAAAATGTAATAAAGAATTAGACCGACAGGGAGCCGAATTGTTGCAATTCCAGTTGTAAAACTTTCATTTGTTTGCTGTGCTTTAGAAACATATCAATGCCGAGAACTACAAAAAGGGTCAAAATCATCATAACGGAAATTCCTAACGTCATAGGGGCAATTTTGCCAAAAAGAAAGCCTCCGGAAGTCATAAAGATCAGATAGATCAGTACACCTGCACCTAGTAAGATTCCTGCGCCAAGCCAATAGACGGAATAGCTTTTTCTGAGAGCGACAGGTCGCGGCGCGGGCAGTTGTTGCATCACTGATTCCGCTACGTCAAAATCAAACATTGGTGCGGCGGGCTTCATTATCGGGGAGAACATCCGTTGATAAATTTCTGCTTTTTGGCGACAAATTTTGCACGATTGGATATGCGCATCAAATTGGGACGGACAATTCTTCCCGTTCAAGGCATACTCCTGAAGTTCCGGATCTGAAAGGTGCTTCGTATTCATAGAATTTCATTACTGTAGTGTTTCAATAAGCGGTCCTTAAGTGCTTTTCTGGCTCGAAATAAGTAGTTTTTCACGGTTCCGACGGGCAAGTCGGTAATGGCGGCCATTTCGTCGTAACTCAACTCTTCGTAGTGATAAAGAGTGATCAAAAGCTTATAGATCGGCGGTAGCGTTTCCATGACGGATTGGATCAATTCGGAAAGCTCGGCCCGAAACAAAAGTTGCTCCGTTTCATTGTCATATGCAGTGAGCGTTTTATTTGACAGATAGTCTAATAATGCTTCTCCATTTTCAGGGGCTGAATCGTACTCACCCGGCAGGACGAGCTTCTTTTTGTCGAGATAGGCAAGACAGGTATTGTAAGCGATTTGACCTATCCATGTACTGAGTTTAGACTGAAACTGAAAGGTTGATAAATTTTTATACGTCTTCAGATAAATATCCTGCGCCAAATCTTTTCGATCTTCCGGGTTTTTAATCAATTTAAATACAATTTGGGCAACCAGTCCTTGGGTTTGCTTGATAATAGCCGCAAAGAGTGTAGATTCTCCCCGCAAAATTCTATTGATCAAGTCTCTTTCTTCCACGTTGTTATTGGGTTATTTCATGGTATTAACAGATTAGACAGGTGAAATAAAAAAAAGTTGCACTATCTGTAGAACAGGCAACTTTTTGAAGAAAACTACGGTGTGTCAATCACAACTTTGACTGACAATAGATTGCAGTTTATTTCTTGTAATGAATTCGCAAAAAATGCTCTGACAATGAGAGCCTTATTGGGAATAATGACCGACTCAACCGTTAAATCGTTTATAACCCGCTTAAACTTTGACGAAGATTTTGTAGCGATACATCACATACAGCACCAGCCAAACCAGAATCAACCCACCCAAGGCATTGAAAACCTCGTGCCATTTTTCGGGGGCGTGAGAGTAAAATCCTGCAAAGAGCAGCCGCGATGATTCGCCGAAATCGACAAAGCGGCAAAGCAAGTAAATCGCCAACGAATTTCGGCCGATCACTTTAAAGAAAAATGCCCATTTGGTAAATCGTTGGACATCCATTACCCAATAAAAAAGCGCGACCAAAAGCGTAGCCATACCGGCGGTCAGCAGAATAAATGAACTTGACCACAAGTGTTTGTTGAGTGGGAAAACCGTAGCCCAGAGTAACCCTGCGGTAATTCCAACGGCAGCCATTGCTCCTAATCGAATCAGTTTGACGCCAACGTCAGATTTGTCATGTAAAATTTTACCCGCCAAAGCGCCAAAGATGGTTAAACAAGTAGCGGAAAGCTGGGTCGTCATCGCCAACTCGTCATAAGTGGTTTGCTTTAAGCGTCCGGGCATGAAAGCGCGGTCGATCCATCCCACTAAATTCCCTTCAAAAGTAAGGTTACCACCGCCATAGTCGCCGACGGTAATAAACAACAGTGCTGCATGATACAACCCAAGAATGGCAAAGGCGATTAAAAGTTGCGTGATCCAAGTAGTGTTCAGATAAAGGACCGCTACCAAAAAAGTGGCAATTCCAATCCGACCAAGCACGGTGCCGTAACGGATATGGGCGGGGTCAAAAATATCAATGGGCGCGTTTTTATCCAGTATTCCCAATAGAAACAAAATGACCATTCGCTTAAAGACCTTTTCCAATAATTTGGAAGGTGGAATACCTTTAGCCATACCGTTTTTAAGACTGATGGAAAGTGAAACCCCTGCCAAAAATAAAAACAACGGAAAGATGAAATCGTAGAAAGTAAAGCCGTTCCAGGCAGGGTGCTCAAACTGCGCGGCAAGAGAATTAAGAAAGGTGCTGTTGGTTTTTCCGCCCATTAAAAAAATGAAGGCACCGCCGCCGGAAATCATGAGCATATCAAAACCGCGAAGCGCGTCAAGCGAAGCCAGACGGCTTGGATGAGAAGCAGAATTCATTGTATCAGGTAAAAGGTTTAAGTATATTTACCTATAAATCCATTTACGGCTTTATTTACTATTCGAAATGGCCGCAATCTTTTAGATTCCTCTGATTTGTTTGTCTTTGACGGTCATTTCCCAATCGCCGAAACTGCCGTATAACACAAAGGAACCAAAGCGAAATTTGTCCACAATTTCAGTTCCTTCTGACACGCTATCGTAAAAATCTTTGTCAACGGGAAGCTCAAAATCTACGGCGTTGATGGCGTTTTTGATGTGTTTTTTGATGCTGAGGGAAAAATTGGCCTGCTTCAATCGTATCTTTAAAATGTATTTCAGTTTTTTTTCCGATTGCGTAGCAGTCAACTCCTGTACTTGTGCCTTCAGTGCTGCATTTTCTTTTTGCAGTCGTTCCATTTCCGCAGCATCACCGCCGCAAGCCGATACTAAAACGGTAAAGATCAAACAATAAAAGAGGAGAGAGGCAGAGGGTTTCATTTGAAAATAGTTGGATGGATCAGGGCTACAATAGTATCCAATATTTCATTCATTGTCAAAAAAGAATACCGTTTTGTTTATGGTCATTGTATGTTAAATAACCATCTCTTTTATGAATAATTCGGAAATGAAACGGGCAAGTTATTTTTCAATTCTCTCAATAAATACATCACTGTTACCGGCTGAGATTTTTGTAGTATTTCCAAAATTGGCTGTACCCCAATAAGATCCTGTAATATATACATTACCTGTCGTATCAACCGCAATATCCAATCCATAGTCTGTATTATCCCCCCCCCGACGATTGTACCCACTGCAACGTTCCGGTATTGCTATATTTAACAACAAAGATGTCTTTTGATCCCGCCATTGAGGTTATGGATTGATTTTCCAAATTATCTCAATAGCACATTTCTTATTTGTCCAGTCTGCCCACAAAAATATCGCTGCTTCCTGCGGAAGTATGAGTTCTGTTCCCGAAAATGGCCGTAGCACTGTACCCTCCCGTAAAGTAGATATTGATATTGGAGTCTATCGCAACACCCATTGCTATATCACTGCCTGTACCTCCGGCCGATACAACCCATTGAAGAGTGCCGCCACTGCTATATTTTGCCACAAATATATCCTGACTGCCCGCTGCGACTTTAGACACAGTTCCAAATTTGCCCGTTGTCTCAAAACAGCCTGTTACGTACGTTTGGTCATTAGCGTCTACAAAGACGCTGTAACCGTGATCATAACCCGTTCCTCCTCCTGTTTTTGCCCATAGAAAGCCTCCGGCACTATTGCATTTTAAAACAAACATATCCCGAATTCCCTCTGAATTAATGGTTGTTCCACTGAATGAAGTAGGCCCTTGGAACCCTCCTGCAACGGCAATATTACCGTTGGGGCTGACAGCCACACTTTGACCGTATTCATGACCGAGACCGCCCAGCGTTTTCGCCCATTGGACAACTCCGCCGCTGTTGTACTTTGCCAGAAAGATGTCATACCCGCCGGATGAGGTAAGTGAGGTACCCCCTAAATTGATAGTTTCCAAATAATAGCCGGTTACAAACATATTTCCGGCGGCGTCAGTTGTGATGCCCATTCCGCGATCATCACTCGAGCTTCCGGTCGAATATACCCACTGAAAAGTACCATCATTGTCATACTTAGCGATAACTATATCTTCGCCGCCCGCTGAAGTAACAGGACTGCCGCCAAAGGTTGCCGTAGATCTGAAATGCCCGGTTATATAAGCATTTCCGGCCGCATCGACCGCTATGCCTCGGCCATTGTCTTCGTCCGTTCCTCCTGCGGATCGTACCCACTGGAAATTACCGTTGTTATCGTATTTGGCCACAAAAATATCATTGGCTCCTGCGGCGGTAACGGACGTATTGCCGAAGGTAGCCGTTGCACTATAAAGACCTGTGATATACACATTTCCGGAGGCATTGACCGCGATGCTCAATCCCTGGTCCCCGTTTGGTCCTCCTGCCGATCTGACCCATTGGAGTGCTCCGGCGCCGTTGTATTTTGCAATGAATATATCCTGGCTTCCTACGGATGTAATTGACGTATTGCCAAACGCAACGGTTCCTGCATAGGCTCCGGTCACATACACATTTCCGCCGGCATCTACGGCAACTCCGAACCCATAATCATTTTCTGTGCTGCCGGGTGCGTCTATCGTTGTGATGATGGGGTTAAGGGTAGAATTGTTGGTCAATGTACAAACCCATTTGTTGTCGGTAAATACCCGAAGACACTTAAAGGTAAGGTCATATGCTAAATCTCCTTCGGCCGGATTGGGAAGGGCTAAAATAGCATCATACGTAAGGCGCGGATGGCTTGACGCCGGTGTGATTCCGTTAGGTGTAATAGTTACGTTTTGGCTTTGTGCACTTAAAACGCTTACTATCAATAATAAACAAAGTAGGAGTGGTGTGCGCATAATGATTTTGTCTTTTTTTTAGAGACGATATAAGCGCTATATACGGTTGTATGTTTACAGGAACTTTTTTGATTATTCCATTTTAAACTGCTCCGTTAACTCTTTTACAATAGTATTTTTGAATCTAATTCAATGATTTTCTATAATTCTTCGGCGAGAAATTCTTAATTACAACCGGCAATTTCTGCTTTAAAAACACTGCCGTTATTTGCCGTAAATCCACTGCCTTCTGCCGGTAGCAAAATAATGGAACTGCCGGCTCGATAGGTGACTGCCGTGCCGGAATTGATATTTTGCGTAGAGGTTATATTTTGCCAAGCCTGTTGGGTGCCCGGTGTGCTGTTACCGTTTAAATCCAACGTTAGGGCGCAGTTGGGCATGATGTTGACCGATTTGGAAGTACTGCTGAATACTCCGCAATTGGGCAGTGGGAATTGTGCCTGAAACACGGCAAAGTCCGTGTTGATGTAAGGATTTAGATTTGTAAAAGGGCCAACTTCGTATGAAAGACCTCGAACGGTATACTGACCAACACCATAGAGAGAAGAATTGGTTAGGTTGGCATCGCTGCTGAAGCCAACAATACGTCCTGTAGTATTGTTGGAAATTACATACGTATAATTATAGTTTGATACCGGGGCGGGCAATACCTCATAGATTAAAGCACCGTTCGGTTTTACAAAGTTGATGGAATAGGTGGCCGGATACACCGGATAATTACTTCCAAAACCTGTTACTACGAGTGTGTATAGCGTATTGGCCGTAAGTGTTACTGTCATACTTCCCATAGACTGACTTGTGGTTGTTGATTGTATCCAACCTTGGCACAAATTATTGGGATCAAATGAACCTGAATAAATATTTGCCAATACTCCCTGCGGGCCTGAAATGTTGAAACTATACGTGCCCCCGACAGTGACATGCAATTTATAAGCATCATAATTGGTTGGATTGCCACCTAATTGGCAGTTATTATCCAACGAAAATACTAAGCTGGTGACAGGGTCAGTAAAGGTGATTGTTCCGGAAAACTTTGTGATAGGTGCAGTATAAGCGACTAAATTTAATGCTAAAGCGGCATTGCCGACAACTGCCGTAACCGGAGCCGCAGGTTGAAATGTGGAAGCAACCGCTAAGCAGGGATTGCTAACCGTAACCTTCGTCAGTAAACGAGCCGAATGACAGGTTCCATTAAAACAGGCAACATAAAAATCAGTTGCGCCGGCTAAGGGCGGTGTTGTGAAGGAAGTTCCTGTACCAAGCGCCTGATTAGAAGTAGGTGAGGCCAGCCAATGGACTGTTGTGCCGCCCGAACAGCCGCCGGTGGTTAAGGTTGCAGTGTTGCCTCGGGCAATATTAGCTCCGGTAACAGACGTAGGCGGGTCGGGAAGCGGATTGACTGTAATGGTCAAAGAAACAGCAGTACTTGCACATCCGTTGTTGCTACAGGTGGCATAATACGTTGTTGTTTCAGTAGGAGCGACCTTTCCGGTACTTCCGGAAGGCAAAGGCGACCGGGCAGGAATTGCGGTCCAATTGATAGTGCCTGCACATCCTGTGGCAGTAAGAGCGGCCGAGTCTCCTGAACAAATGGACAGATCGGAGCTGACGGAAGGAGGAAGCGTGCTGCAAGGTTGAATCGTAACGGCTACTGAATTGCTGCTCAATCGCCCGCAAACGGTTGAGGGTAATAAACCCGCGAATGTACTGAAGGAAATTCCAACATAGTTGTCATAGTTGATCTCTGCACTTGAAAACCCATGAATGGCATAAGTGCCGGCCGTGAATATGGCTGAATTACTCAAATTAGGAGTATTTTGGATAGCAATGATAATATCAGTGGCAGTATTAACAATAACGAATCGGGTGATAGCCGGGCCGGTAGGCGCTAAGGAAAGGTTAAGGGCAGGACTTCCTGCCGGTGCCGTAACAGCATTGGAAGGAGCCAACGTGTAGGTGACAGGGCTACAGGTGTTTGTGATCGTAATATCAACATTATTAATATCAAAGAAAATGTTGCCGATGGCTTCTACTTTGATCCTTCCCGTCGTCGTGGAAAGATTGGGAATTGTAACGGTTTGTGCACCGTCATTGAGAGTATTGGCCGCCAACACAATCGGAAATGTATTGCCGCCATCTGTCGAAAGGGAGATTTTAACGTTGTTGCAGGATACAGGAGACAGTTGAGTATTGTTCACCGACCAAAGGACAGTAGTCGTTGTGGTGCCATCGGTGTACCAAGTGGTTGGTAAATTGTGAGAGGTTATCAAAAACGGGCCGCTTTCAGCTACGTTCACGATTGCTTCGTCTGAGTCCACTCCGCCGCCGGTAGTATGATTGTCGCGAACGGTAAACCTAAATTTCATTTTGCGAGGCTTAAGCGGTAGATCTTCTCCTTCCGGGTCCCAGGGATTGTTGGCATCAATTAAAATAAATTCCAAACTTGGAAAGGTACGCGAGGGTACATTCAGTAGTTTGCTCTTGAAAAGCGGGGCGCTTTCGGTGCTGTTTACGGCAGTATAACCGCCTACCCCAACAATGTCACTTCCAAAAGCACCTTTATCGCCGGCACTTGCTACGTCGTACTGATCCCATGCGTAGGTGAGTTGGTCATTGATATCAGGGTCTGTCGCTGTGCCGGTAAGCACAAAGGGTGTTCCTTTCGGAATCGTAACATCGGCACCGGCGTTGGCTACCGGAGGGGTATTGCCGGTAGCAACCGGTGTATAGCAGGTACTTGTTGTATTGACAGCATTATATATCTGCTCTAAACTTTTGGTGTGAAAATAACTGTCAAAGTTGGATCTGAGGGTGTAGTTGACCGGCCAGCCGCAATTACTGTTATAGCCCAGTAAGGTACTTCCCCCGCCCGGCTCAATGGCTGATGAACCATCCCATTGTGATGTGCAGAAATCGTTAGCGCCTCCGATGGCGTTGAAGGTATGCCCCGCTGAAAATTGATGGGAAACTTCATGGGCAAAAATATTGACAATGCTTCCAAGATATGCACTCTTTTCAAATTCGGTCCAACCTACGGCTTTCGTTGAATTATCACACGGTCTTCCTCCCGCCTGACCGCGTATGTAATAGGATGGCGGATAAAATCGCGCCCAAGTGGCTGAATTTGAATAAGAATACGAGTTAAAAGTATGCGCTATGTCGTATTGATTGTAGGGTAAAGTGGCGTTATTGTTTAGGGTATTAAAACCGATCTGAGAGTTGTAAGCGCCCGCAAAATTAGAATCAACGGGGAAAGGATCGGTGGCACCGTTGGTAAACAGCAACGGATAAGGAAAGTCGGTCGTCTTGGAAATTAATGCAAATCGGACAGAGGCTTCTATTTCATAGATAAGGTTGGTCGCATTAAGAATCGCAACAATTTTATCCCGGGCTTGATTTGTTCCCTCAAATGCCGTCACCATTTCGCCGGTAGCAGCAGCAGCCATACGATAAATGCGTAACTGACTCCCCACCGGGAAAGGATAAATATTGAGTATTCGACCGTTTTTAGGAGGGACATTGCCAAATGCCTTTGCTTCACTGTCGGTGTTACAATCTCCGCTTGGCGCTTCATTCATCGCATAAAAGCGGTATTTTCCTGCTTTTTTGTCGATTGGCTCGATGATATAATAACCGCTTTCTGTGTGGATAATAGCCTCAAGGCCTCCCGTTGGAGTAATTGAAAACCGAATTTTTGCCTTGTTATTCAGCGACTGTCCACTGTAGGTCTTGGTATCTTTTACCGGAGTATCAAAAACAGGTGATTCTTTCACGCGAAAGGGAAGCGTTTGCTCACCGGGCATTGGAAATTCAATGATCGGTAAATAAGCTTCGTTGGTTGCCGTCGCGTTTGCCTGCAATTGAGAGACAAGGGTTGGCAGATTGATCGTGACTTCTCGTCCTATGGGTTTGTTTTGAGCGATACTTCTATGAAACGAGGCTAAAAAAATAATAGAAATGTAAAAGTATGTTTTCATAAACATAGCCGATAAAAGATGGAGAAAGTACTAAGAACGCCAGCGTGTCGAGTACATTACTTCTTTTATAGACGGCAAACCTCAACGCAAGGTTGTATGTTTACGGTTACCTTTTTTATTTCCACTTTTTCAATTGCTCAATGGCTTCTTTTGCACCGTTATTTTTAGGATCCAATTCCAATGATTTTTTATAGTTTGCCAGCGCACGTTCTTTGTTGCCTTTGTTCAAATAAGCCTCTCCCAGACTGTCATATACATTGGCTGATTCGGGAAATAAGCGCACATTTAGCTCAAAAACTCGGAGGGCGTCGTCCAGTCGTTTGCTGTTCATGAGGTAATAGCCAAGTTGATTCAAGTCATCTTCGTTCTCAAAGTTATAATCGTTGGATTGATTGGCTTTCAGGTCGTTGTATTGCGCCAGTAGTTGTTCAATGGTTTGATTTTCACTATTTTTCCGTAATGTCATAAACAACGATCTCTTTGGTGCGGTATAGGGTTTGCCCTGCAAAATAGCTTTGATGGCATCCTTGATCTCGAAAAGTTTGGAATTCATGTTATTGGTCAACAGCATAATGCTTATTCCTTCGGAAGGGGCAGTATACATGAAAGACTCAAAATCAAACGATGACCCGTGGTGAAAATGCTCTTTTATTACACCTCCTTCCATACTTCCTCCGCCCAAACCCGATTGTCTGTTGGCCGCAAAGGGCGTCAATATTTCTTTAAAAGAATCCCTGTTGATCAAACGAAAACTGTGCAGACACTCATTCCATTTATAAAGATCCTGCGCGGTCACGGCCGTCCATCCTGTCATAACGTACTTGAATTGGCGGGGAGATTCTACCCCGTCATTGTTAAAAGCAATGGTCCCGTTGTTTCCCTTCATGTCGGGGTCTACTTCCGAGGCGCTCATGCCGCAGGGTGTAAGCATTCTGGTTTCTACGAAGGTATGAAAAGGCATACCCGTTATTTTTTCAATGATGCGACGTTGCAAAAACACATTGCTGTTGTTGTAGGCGTAATTGGTCCCGGGCTCAAATTGCAGTGCCTGAATCTGCTTCATATCGTTCCAAATATCGGCGTCGCTTTGAATGGTTTTCCAATTGATGTCGGGCAAACCGCTCGAATATTGCAGAAGATTTTTGATCGTTATTTTGGTACTCCATTCCGGCAAATCGGGTAGGAATTTTGACACTTTATCGTCTAGGGTAAGTTTGCTCTGCTCTTTCAGCATCATGATGCCAACGGCGTTGAATTCTTTGCCGATAGAGCCGATATTAAAGCGGTCGGCAGGCGTCAGTTTTCGGGATTTGCTTCCGTCGGCATATCCCCAAGAGGCTTCATAGATGGTTTTCCCTTTCTCAACGACCAACACATTTCCATTGAAAATTCCTAACCGGTGCGCCCGATCCATGAGCGTTTCAATCTCTTTTGATTTGCTCGTTTGTGCCCACAAATGGGTGATAGAGAGCAAAATAAAGATAGAAGTTAAAACTGTTTTCTGAGAGTTCTTCATGTTTATAATGGTGCATTAATAAGCGATAATGTCCTTTTTGTGGGAAACTATTTTTTCGTTAGGATTATTGAGAAATTTTTCAATAAATATATTGCCTTCTTCCCGAATAAGCGGCCCATGCGAGCGATTTTGAAAAAGCAGCCGCTGGCTGTTGGGCATATAATGATGGATTTGATCATTATAAACGGGCCGGCACGCCGGATCGGTATCTCCGGCAGCAAGCAATACCGGCACGTTTGAATAAAAAGGTGTTTTGGCTTTGACCGGAATGGAAGGAACTTTCCAGCAATCGCACATGGGCCGCGTAACGTCATGCAGGTAGTAGCCCGCTCCTTCCATGTAAGCATAAAGGTCGTATTGTTGCCTGATCACTTCATCTCTCGCATAGGCCATTTTATCCGAACAATACACCGATAGCCGCATACCGGAAGGGCCGCCTCCCTGAAAAATCCCGTTCAGAAAGTCTCTTATAAATTGCTCATGGTTGCCCCGAACCATCTCAGAAACAATGGCCGGAACATCTTTCAGTCGCGAAAAATCATAGAGTTTGTTGACCAAAATACCGATCAGTTCACTGCTTGAATAGTGGAGCGTTAACGTATCCTTTGTGCCTTTTTCCACGTACCGGATGAGAAATTTTTTGCCTTTTATGGATGAAAAATAACGCTTGAATTTTAATTCTTCAGGCCCGATAACGGTATTGCTGAGCGAATCAGAAGAATGTCTTTTGAACGCGGTATGGAGCGCTTCATTGAAGTTGACAGGTTCTTCTTCGTCAATGTTGATAAATTCCGGAAGTGGAGAATCCAGTATAAGCGATCGGATGCCCGTCGGGAAATGTTGCAGAACGGACATCATCAGGCCACCGCTGTAAGAAATGCCATAAAGATTAAGCGAATCAATTTTCAACGCCCGTCTCAGGTCTTCAATATCCGCCGCACTTTCGAGGGTTGTGTAGCCTGAAAGATCAATGCCCTGCGCTGCCAACTTTTCCCGGCAACGTTTGACGCCCGCCAAGATCATACTGTCTTTCGGCAAGTTGTATTTGAACGCATTTTTGAGCGCTTCGCCCATTTCATTGCAATCCAACGAGGGAACGGCAAAGCGGGTTCCGCGCTGCTCAAAGGCGATGAAATCGCGATTTTTGATGAGCGAACGCATATGAACCGAGCGCACGATCCCAAGGGAACTCGCTCCCGGACCGCCGCCGGTAAAAAGGACAGGGTCTTTCTTTTTGTATGGATTATTGCTTTCTACTACGATAAAAGGCAGTTTTACCGTTTTCCCTGCCGGTTTATTTCGGTTTTCAGGAACGATCAAATAGGCACATTTGGTGGTTAAACTGCTGTCTGCTTTGAAAGCACAGGGGCAGGGCTCGATCTTTGGTTGATAGGTAGCCTTTTGTTGAGCAAATGCCGGTTGCAAGCCCAAAATAGCCGTTACAAGCGTTAGTGTCGAAAATCTTTTCATGCTGTTTGTGATTAATTTTCGACAAAACTACGCGCCGTCCAACCTAAAATTTAGTAAAAAAAGGACAATTTAAACGCGGTGTTCGATTAATTTTTTGCCCGTAAACTTTACCACATCCTTATAAAAATGGCTCATATCATAGTAACCATAATCATAGGGTGAAAAGAGTTTTTTGTCGATTACGTACTCTGATAAGGCAGTTCTTGCCCGTAAGGTAGAGAAGTAATTTTTTGGGGTTGTGCCGACCACGTTGTTGAAGTAGCGATAAATGGTTTTGTTGGTCGCAAAGAGTTCTTTGGCAATTTCGCCGTTGCTATACTCCATGTTGCCGTTGCCGTAGGTTTCAATGGCTTTCTTTACGACATTGAAATAATGACTTTTGGCCTTCTTCTCTTTATGCATATTCAAAAAGAAGTTCTGCAACAACTCCATTCTTTCCTCAAATGAATCAATTCGCTTCACCTTTTGGATCAGTTGAAAAGGCAGTACGTGATGGAGGCCGACCACTTTATCGGCCAATTGGGCCTGTGGTATTCCAAAAATGGCTTCAAATCCGCCCGGTGAAAACTTGACCGTAAAGATATGGTCAGTCGGTAGGTTGTGTCGCTCTACGATCGTATTTCTTAAAATGAGCACATCCTCTTCGGATTTGATAGAATAGCGCTGTTGATCCAATAATAACTGATAGGGCGAGCCAAGATTTATCCAAAAAGTGGGCGTCCAGCTTGGAAATAGCTTTACCGTAAAACCTTGGTTCGCCATATAGCGCCCGGTTGCTTCGTAGGAAGATTCAGAGAAAAACTCAATGTAATCGGCGAGTTCCGCACACGGAGCTTTGTATTGATAAATTTTGTGAATGTTATCAAAGATCTCAACCATCTTTTTGACCGATTTTTATTTTTCCGTCAGTAAGCCTTTCAATTCTTCTCCCATTTTCTTCATTCTACGATAGGAGGCCGCCGAATTTTTACGTTTGTCAAACTTGATTCTGAGCGTGCCGGGAGAAGCTTTGATGTAAAAATGCATTCCGTTGTCGGGCGCAATATCTCCATCTAGTTGGGCATTTACAAAAGACATACCCGACGGCTCCAAATGGTCGTCCAAAAAACGCTGCATTTTGCGGGTTTTTTCTTCAGGATAATCGGCCGAAATCTTATACATATCATCGGACTCACTGACACTGATACTGAGGTTGTCGCCGTTGAGTTCCTGCTTTAAAAAAGGATAACTGATAAGGGCAGATACAAGGCAAAATGCGATGAGAAATGCGAATGTTTTCATGAGATGCTGCTTTTAAAATGGATGTTAATGCTAATGTAAATATACGTGTTATATAAGATACTTTGCAATGCATAGTACCTTGCAGATGCGTATATTTTTACAAACGGTTAAAATCAAGGATAAATGGAGAAGTGTTTATTGAACGTAACAAACCCTTTTTTTGACGCTTCACCGGCTTTTTTTGTCAATCCGGCAAAGAGCCCCTCGCTTTCAAGAAACCTGCTCCTCAATTTTGCAGCTCGAATTTAAATTACATAACAGCTCTTATTTATGAAAACAGAATGGTTAAAATGGACAGTACCGGTCATAACAATGGCTTTTTTGACGTTAGGTTGCAAAGATAATAACGACCTTCCTGACAGGCCTGATCCTATTGAGGAGGCCGCGCCTAAATTAAAGAAAGCAGTAGGCTCAGCAACGGATTTTCAGCAATTTAAATACGATTCCGACGGACGTATAACCCAATACGTTTCACAATGGCAGTTTGTACAATCGGACCCGAGTCAAATCCGTCGCTTAGAACAAAATTTTGTGTACAATGCTGCCGGGCAACTTACTACGCTGAGTTCCGATGCAGGTATTCACAATTACGTTTATAAAAACGGCGTACTGGAAAAAGTTGAAAGCCGGTCGGCCAATCGCCTGATCTCCACTACCTACTTCCTGTTTGATGCAAAAGGGCAAGTGGCCGAGCGTGAAGAGGTTGTTCCGGAAGAGCACCGTTTGCCCGATGCTCCTGCCAAAACCAAATGGAAATACACCTACGATGCCAAGGGCAATTGTGTCCATACCGACTACTTCCTTTTTATGGAAGACAGCTATAAGCTTTATGAATCAATTGATTACAGCGAGTTTGATACTTCGGGCAACCCCTTCGATCTGCTGTCGTTTTATCCGTATGTACCTTGGGTGAAGTTTCACGTTAACAATCCCGGCAAACAAACGACTTCGTATGCTTCAGGTGGTGAGCCGGCAATTACTACTTACCGCTACCAATACAATAGCAAGGGCATTCCTACACAACGAACAATAACTCAAAACGGTGCCGATTGGACTGTGAAGCTGGAATACTGAATTGATCGACGCTATTGATTTAGCGTCTGACAGGCAGGCAAAAGGAAGTTGGCGGTGTTTTTCACCGCCAACGGCCAAGCTTCTGATTCCTGAATCAATATTGATGAAAGGCATCGGAGATGAAAGACAAAACAGTAGGCAGCGCTTTACGCCAATAAGTCCATGTATGTCCACCGTCGTGAATACGGAATTCGTGCGGGATCTCTTTTTTACGCATCGCGATGTGTACCAGTGCATTGCCTTCGTATAGAAAGTCATCGTCGCCGCAATCAATGTACCAACGTACGGCTTTTTTCCGGTCATCGGGCACACTGTTGATCAATTCCAACACGCTTTGACGCTTGTAGTAGGCCTCAATTTCGGCATCGGTATAGGTAACGTCCGGTTTGGCTCTTTTCAGGTTCGCTTTGGTATCCTCAAGCGTAAGCGGTCCGGTAGCGGCGCTGAGCGGGCAGGCCGATGAGAAAAGCTCCGGGTGGTGCAGTGCATAGGTAAATGAACCGCCACCGCCCATAGATAAGCCCGCAATGGCTCTGAAGCGTTTTTCTGTTTTGATACGATACGTTTTTTCTACATAAGGCATTAATTCCTGAAAGAAAAAATCCTCGTAGCGCCATTCATTTTTGGCATCGTTGGCGTAGCCTCTCGTTCCCGTGTTGGCATCGGGCATCACGATGATCATGGGCGTGGCGGTACCCTCGCTGAATGCTTTTTCGGCTATTTGCTGTACTTCACCGAATTGCACCCAACCCGTTTGGTCATCGCCGGCACCGTGCAGTAAATACAATACGGGATAGGTACGTTGCGAGGTTTCGTAGTTGGGAGGTAGGTAAATGGCAAATTTTCGATCGCTTTTCAGGATTTTACTCGGCACCGAAAGGTTGTCGAATACCTTCCCCGATTGCGCTGAAAGCAGATGAGCGGTGAACAGCAAGGCCGTTACAGCCAAAAGAAATGGTTTTTTCATTGTGATTTAAAGAATACGCTAAAGGGTTGAAAGTTGATTTGAAAGAACGAATAAAACCTGGAACCACGCACCGTGGATAAGAGTACGAAACATGAAGTAAAGTAGTATAAACCACTTATTTAACCTGAAAAATGAGAATTTTACTTTTAACAGTATCACTTTTTGCTTTTTGCACCTGCCTGCAGGCGCAATCGCTGCTTAAAGATATAAAGACCGATAACAGTTCTTCGTATCCTCGCCAAATGACCGATGTGAACGGGACCGTCTTTTTTCTGGCAAAAACCAATAATGCAGAATATGCCGAACTATGGAGGTCCAACGGGACAGAAGCAGGAACTGCATTGGTCAAAAACCCTTCTCTGGGCGTTCCGGGGCCGTTTTTCACAAACAGTCTGCAATACTTTTTCTTTAAATTCAATGATAAATTGATCTTTTCGGCCTACGACAATCAGTTTGGACAAAATAGCGAATTATGGATTTCGGACGGTACGGCGGCGGGAACAAAAATGCTCAAAGATATAAATCCGGGCAGCAGCGGATCAAGCCCCCGAAACTTTGTGCAACTGGGAACAAAATTCCTTTTTACGGCTTATCATCCCTCCTATGGTGAAGAACTTTGGATAAGCGACGGAACGACCGACGGTACACAGCTTTGCAAAGATATTTACACCGGGACCTCTTCCTCCCTTATCAGAGGATTTACGATCTTCAACGGAAACGCTTTTTTTTACGCAACCGGTGCCACAACCGGCGTAGAATTATGGAAAACCGACGGTACACCTGACGGTACCGTTGTTGTAACAGACAGTCAGCTTAACCCCGGTACCGCGAGTACAGTTGATTTTACGACCCCGCTGCCGGTGGCTACGTCAGAGTACCTGTACTTCCCGGTCCATAACAGTATGTATGGCAAAGCCTTGTTTGCCTATTCTACAACTGGCTTTTTGGCAATGGCCTACCAAAACCCTTATGGTGGCGATGCTGTTCCAAAAGAGTTGACGGTTTATGACAATCAGGTGTACTTTACCGCCAATTATAATACTGTTCCGAGTAACAGAGGGCTGTTTCGAACCAATGCTTTCAGTGCTCAACTTGCGGCCATTTACGTAAACGATCCCAAAGATTTGACCATTGCCAACGGGAAATTGTTTTTTACGGCTGAGGATTCAAACGCACGCAGGGAATTGTTTCAAACAGACGGCACAACGAATAATCTGCTTCCCGTCAAAGATATCAATCCTTCCACTGCCACTGGTGATGTCACCTTCCCGACCGACGCTGCCAAAAGAACTTTCATCGGTACCGGTACGCAGCTTTTTTTTATTGCCAACAATGGCACCGCCGGCTATGAACTTTGGCGGTCGGACGGAACGGAAATGGGTACTTATTTAGTGAAAGACCTAATGACAGGCAGCGTTTCTGCCGACTATTCGTATTTTCGGGCGTTTGAAAATGAATTACTTTTTATCGCCAACGGAACAGGGCAGGGGTTTAAAGCCTGGAAATCAAACGGAACATTGGCCGGAACAGAGACGCTGGAGTCCATTAATCCCGCGCTGAATATTACAAATGTGTACCCAATTCAAAAATCAGGTGCCGCGTTTTATCTCAGCGCCTATGCTCCTTCTTCAGGGTATGAATTGTACAGAATAAATAGCGGAGCAGTAGCATTGGTGAAAGATATTAAAACGGGAGGTTTCAGTAATAATGAGGACTTTAGAAAGGTATCGGAGAGCAGCCAAGGAATATTTTTTACGTTTGACAACGGCAAAGACGGGTTGGAATTATGGAAAACCGACGGTACTCAAAACGGAACCCGGCTATTTTATGACTTCAATGCCTACCCTGTAAGTCCTCAAAGTCCGTATCAGGTATATTCCACTTTTGACTTTTACAGCCATTCAAGTCGTTTCGACTCGGAGTTTATTTGGTACAGCAACAAAATGTATTTCTTTGTCAATCAGCAGCTTTGGGTCACTGACGGCGTAAGCGTTCCGAGCATATTTAAGAGCTCTCCGAGCAGTAATTTCTCAACCAATTATGCTTTGGCGGTTTATAATGGTTTATTGTACTTCAATATTGGGGATGAACTCTGGAAAACAAACGGTACAGAAGCCGGGACAGTGTTAGTGAAAGACCTTGACCCCAACGGCTCCCTACCATTGAGCAGATTTACAGTAGCCAACAACCTGCTTTTTTTTGTGGGATATGATCAGACTCGCGGCGAAGAACTTTGGCGAACGGACGGTACTGAGAGCGGAACATTTATCGCAAAAGAACTGGTGGCGGGAGCCAATAATCCCAATAATTCGTATAACCTTAAACCGGTAGGGAACACCTTATTTTTTACTTTTTACGATCCTATACTGGGAAGCGAACTATGGAAAACCGACGGCACCAACGGCGGGACCACAATGGTAAAGGATATTTATCCGGGAATAGGGTACGCCCCTGATTTTATGACCAATTTCAATAATCAGTATTTGGTCTTTTCGTGCCATGACGGGGTAAACGGCATGGAACTATGGAAATCGGACGGCACTACCGGCGGCACACAAATGGTCAAAGACCTAAACCCGGACGGCGATTCAAACCCGATGAATTCGTATCAAAATTCGTTTGCAGTATTCAACAATAAAGTCTACTTTATCACTACTACAGCAGGAGGAGAACGCAAATTGACCGTGTCTGATCTAACTTCAGCGGGGACTTATCAATTAGACATTAAAACGTTATTGGAAGTAAGAACAACCAACTATGGTTTGGCTTTTTCAGGATTGTCCAACACAGGCATTGACGGTGAGCCTTATTTTTCGGACGGAACGGTTCAGAACACGCTGCTTTTAAAAGACATTGCGCCCAACACCGGCTCCTCTGCACCTGCCAATTTTTACCATTCTCCCTTGCGAAAGATCATCCTGTTTCTGGCCAATGACGGTATTACGGGAAAAGAGGTTCATGTAGTAAAAGATTGCCCTATCCAACCGGCCGTCGGCGGTACGCTATCGGGCACTACTGCGGTCACGGCTCACAAATCCATTACTTCTACGGCAAAGTTGGCGACCAACAGTACTACCACTTTTACGGCATCCAATGCCATTTTGTTCACACCCGGGTTTGAAACCAATGCTGCAACAACGTTTACGGCGCAGATCAGCGGGTGTACCTACAGTACCACGAGCCTACCGCCAAGCATCGGGAATTAACTTATTTCGTAATGGGCGTGGAATGCATTTGAGTAAGCCACCATTCCCGGTCTTTCCTGACCAAAATGGCACTTTCCAGCCATCGTACGGTGCGTTTTTCGTTGGTAGCGGTATTGGTCAAATAGGCATTGTTGTAATAACCAATCCAGGCGATGTCTTTTTTGACGGTAAATTTGATAAACCTGAACTCATTGGTTCTTGCCCAAATGCGCTTCTGTGTCTGTCTTTTAGACACAAAGTTTCGCAGCGTGTCTATCGTCCATAATTTACCCACTTCATACAACTCAAACTCAGGCGTGCAATTTCGCTCCATGTATTTGAGGTCATCTTGGGAAAACAACTCAAAAAAATCAGCAATGACATTTTTGATGGCCACGGTATCTTTCGCCAAGTCTTGGGCGAAGGCACTTACAGGTGCGAAAAGTAAAAGAGACAGGAGAAGTTTTTTCATTGGTTTGTTGAAGCATTGCATCTCAAAGTGAGGAGGCAAATAACCAATTTATGGGTGATTGGGCAAGGATTTTAAGGAAAACTATAAAAATGGTTGGCGATGGAGCAGACCGCCAACCTTCAAAAAACGATCTTTTTGGAAACCTCTATTTAAAATCTACTTCTACAAAATTAAACTTGTTGAGATTTTCCGGGTCATTGAGCATTGCATTCTGTCGTTGAGACGCCTGTTCGAATGAATAATAATAATTGAAATCGCTGGTACATTTTCCGTAGTTACAATTCGCTTTCATATAATTCGCCCATTCTTTTGTCAAGACGGTCAGATCATTATCGTTGGCTTCAACTTTGGTGATTTTTGTGTATTTGAATTCTGCTTTACCCGTTACTGTACTCATGTCCCAAGGCCGTGATTTGCAGTAGTAATAATATGTTTTTTTATCGTCGGATTTGTCATTTTCAATGCCGTAAGCCGTAAGAAAAATGAATGCTAAGGCAAGTGTTTTCATATTGATAAATGTTTAGGTTAAAAATGCACGATTACTAAAAAAGGTTGATTATTACCCTTTTAACAAATTTATAGATTACGATGCTTTTAACCAAACAAAGTTGTCAAACGACAAAAAGCGTCAGCTACCCAACGTTATTTTGTCGCTTGACAAGCTTCTTTATGATTCTACAATCCTTTTCTTTTGAAGTAAGAAAAGTTGGAGAGCTTTATGAACTTCTTCTATAATAAATTCGCTAAGTTCATTCAATTCTGTTGTTTGCTTTTCTTTCATCGGTGAACTTGTCAAAAGTTGGATATTTAATACTCGCTCAATTTCCCAAAGTGTTTCGGTAGTAAAGTTGTGCGTACCACTTAGCCAACGGCTGATTTCGGAAGATTTCTTGCCCATCATAAAAGCAAATTCCTGATTAGTTAATCCTCACTTTTGTAAGGCATGATGAATTTGAACCGCCAGATTCATTCGTCGGTCGATTTGGTCTTTTAGTTCAGGAGTAATTCTTTCTTGAACTTTGCGCATAATGGCGCTATCGTGCTTTTTGGCTTTATTCATCGGATTCAATGATTAAGTTTTCCACTAATTCCTGATAATGAGGGTAAAAGGAACACCTATGAATGTTGGAGGGAAAAACCACCTTGATAAGCTAACCTTTGGAAGGCAAGGCAATGAGCAAAATTAACATACTATAAAGGAGCTTAATCGGTAAGCACACCAAGCTCTTTCAGCATTTCAACATATTGTTGTCCACTCATCGGGCAGTCAAAAAAGTCTTCTGCTTTATTAGTTTCCGCAAACTTTAATTGCTTTTTGATTTTCCCCATCAATGATGTACCATATTCATTTAGTCCATGACTAAAATAAGTATAAACATTTTGCTTTACTCCATCTATTTCAAGGTAGTAAAATTGATGATGATCTTTTTCCGGGTAGAAAACAAAGCCTTTTTTAGTAAGGACTTTTTGTATATCCTTAGCTTTTCTGACTTTCATTGATTACTTTTTTAACTGTTTTTATAAGATTTTCCTTTAGTAATATTGCTGCTTTTGATAATTTCTTATCCTCTTCTAAGGCAAAATTTTGGTAAAGAGAATGGAAAGTAAAGCCGAATGAATATTCAGCTTCTTCACGAGTTTCACCCCAAACTGTAATATCATACTCTAAATTTTGAATAACATACATGCCATCCTCAAATTCAACTTGACAATCAATACGTTTATTTAGGATATATACTGTATTTTCAAAAGCAATGGTATTAGGTTTGTAAGGGTAAGTTTCATGGTCTAATTCTTCCCAAAAATATACCTGCTTTATATTTTTTTTAGAAAGGCTATATCCGTTTTCATCCTTCCGTACTTGTGCATAAAATTGTACTATTTTATGCACGGATTCATTGATTTTTGATTTTTTAACTTTGGGAACATAAAATGAATATAAATTTTTTGCCGGCTGTTTTAGGACCTTTTTTACACCTTCATTAAGTAAATTTAACTTATAAGGCCGCTCCGGAGAAACAGCAGAAAATAAAGGTTTAAATATTTGATTTCGCTCAATATCGCTAAAACGATCCAATACCTTGCGTAAATATTTAGGGTCTTCATAGTCTCCATATAAGATATTTTCCTTGTAGTCCTCGTAAGTCTCTTTTTTCCACCTGTTTACATGGTCGTTGAAGAGCGAGGGGGGGGAGATTATATTAGGGACTGCAGCAGCTTCAAAACTGCTGAATTTTAAATCTACAATTAAAAGCTCAAGGTCTTCTTTTAAAGAATCAAGTACTTTATTACTTTGCTCATATGCCTTTACAAAATCCTCATTTTTGAAAAATTCTACCTCCAAAAAACTTTGAAAAGACTGATTTATACTTGATAATACACTTATTACAGAAGATATACGAGCTGCGTGGCCTACAGTTTTATCAGGATCAATTTGAAATCTAAAAGCTATTTCTCTAAGTTTATCAAGCATTTGATATATCTGTTTCAATTACAAAAGTATAAGAATTGTGCCATATATTTAACATCTTCTTGCTATCAAACCAGTTATTTAAACTGTTTCTCATATCAAAAATAACGGAATTAGTAACCGGAATGATATGATTCAATTAGGAGGTCACTTCGCCTCCTCTACCGGCGGAGGCACACCAAAGCGTTTTTGAGCGCCTTTTAACTCGCCGTGAGAATTGATGAGGATGAACGCCAATAACGCAAAGAAGACTAACAGAATGCCAAAATTGAGGCTCCATTTCTTCGGTGCAAGGGGTTTGGGCGTAAATTCAGGATGCGTTTTGCCAATCAGGAAGGCCACAATGATCCAATTTACCAGATAAAGGTATTGTTCGATACGGTAGCCACTCATAAATGCGCCCGTAATCAGAAAACTGAACATGGTATACAATCCCCAATGGGAGAGGAAGAAAGCATACACTTCATTTTTAGTATAAGACACCGCATTGGCTCTATTTTGATAAAAACGCATCCACCACCAAGCCGTTAACACCAATATCATTCCAATCGACGTCCATTGTATACCTACAAGTATGGGGCTATCGGCCGCTACTTCTATTTTAGTGAAAATTCCCTGAAGGCGTTCCAGATCAAATGATCGTTCCCAAACAATGAATGGGATCACCAACGTTACCATTAGCAATGGAAACCAAATCTTGGATTTAGGTTGTTGATTTTCACCCTTTTCCCACTGCGAAGTGAGCGTTCCATAGGCCATGCCGAGTCCGCCGAAAAAACCTAGCGAATATTCCATTACGTTCCAGAAATTGAACTTGACGCCCGTCAAGCCGCCCAATACCTGCAAGGTATTGCCAAAAGCAAAGCCAAAGCCACCGCCAAGACCTGAGAAAACGGCTACACGCAGGGCCGAGGACTGTTGGTGGCGCACCAAGTACCACGTCAATGCCACCGCTGCACCAAAGCAGGCTGCCCACATTTCAGAACGTGGCGGAGTCATGAGCCATCCGAATTCTTCGATCATAAAAAAGTAAAAAAGAATAGCTCCGATTGTCATTTCTACAATAACCTCAACCCATTTAACGGGTTTGGCTGCTGAGTCTGCCAACGCCAAACCAAACAAACCGCCACCCACATAACCGTACAAACCTCCAATGACAAACAACATCAATAATCCATAATACACGTTGACGAACTCAATACCGCGTCCATATCCAACCACGATGCCATAACTCGCCAAGCCGGTCAAACCCCAGCCCAACGCTCCGGCAAGGGTAGCGGCAAAGATTTTGGTGTACCAATCTGCCCGCTTGGCTACGAGTAAAACGCTCAATGAGCCGACCGCTCCGGCCCAAGCTGCGCCGTATTCGTGACCAAATTGTCCGCGAATGGCCCAAGCTGTTCCGAGCGACATCCCCGCCATGAGCATGGCAAAGTAAAGTTGTTTGTTTTTCATTATAAGAAAGGGTATTTTGAGGGTTTAGGTTCATTTGTAGATATACAGTTTTATAGAAAAAAAAGGCTACTTTAAGTTAGTTTTTAGGCCACAGAGTTGCACGAAGTATAGCACAGAGTTACACGAAGTTTTCTCTCTGTGAAACTCTGTGTATATACTCTGAGTAACTCTGTGTCGAAAAAGAATAGCCTAAAATGACTTGATTGCAGTAATATACAAGAAATAAAGACCCCTATATAAAAGTGGAAATAGCCGAAAAAACTGTCAAGAAGACCTTTTCTTGGCCTATATTTGATCAAATAGAAGTAGAAGCCGTAGCCGAAGTGGTACGAAGCGGAAAATGGGGAAATCCCGATTGCGGCGATCTGGTCGAAACTTTTGAAAAAGAATTTGCCGCCTATTGCGGAAGCAAATACGCCATTAGCTGCGTCAACGGCTCGGTGTCGTTGCGTTTGGCGTTGATTGCCTGTGGCGTAAAACCCGGTGACGAGGTTATTGTGCCTCCTTATACATTCATTGCCACCGCTTCCACCGTCGTCGAAGTCAACTGCGTGCCTGTATTCGTAGATTTGGACCCCGATACCTACAATATCTCGCCCCAAGCCATCGAAGCGGCCATTACGCCGCGCACCAAGGTCATTATTCCGGTGCATTTCGGTGGACAGGCCTGCGACATGGATGCCATTATGGATATTGCCAAGCGGTATAATCTGCGCGTGATCGAAGACGCCGCTCACGCTCACGGTGCTGAATATAAGGGAAAGAAACTGGGTTCCATCGGCGACGTCGGCAGTTTCAGTTTTCAATCATCTAAAAATCTGACGGCGGGCGAAGGTGGAATTGTGGTAACGGATGACGATGAATTGTACGCCATGATGAACTCCCTTCGCAATGTGGGCCGCATCGAAGGCGGCCAATGGTACGATCATTATAATCCGGGTTGTAACTATCGCATTACGCAAATGCAGGCGGTATTGCTCTC
Organism: Runella sp.; assembly: GCF_965279615.1. NCBI lineage: Bacteria > Pseudomonadati > Bacteroidota > Cytophagia > Cytophagales > Spirosomataceae > Runella > Runella sp. The sequence continues at coordinate 6,065,047 of NZ_OZ257252.1, forward strand.
GGCGCAACTCAAACGTTTGGAAGCGCAAACCGTTACCAGAAATGGGAATGGCCTGTATTTGAATGAATTACTGGAGCAAATTGAAGGAATTACACCTTTGAAACGCGGCTTAGGCGAAACGCGGCATTGTTATCATATTTATATTTTCAAGTACGACCAAACGCAATTTAACGGTCTCAGCAAAGTTGAATTTGCGGAGCGTTTAGCGGCGGAAGGTGTACCCTGTTTCCGAGGTTATCCACATCCTTTGTACAAACAGCCGTTATTCCAAAACAAGAATTTTATGTGCTACGCCCTCCCTGACGATGTGGACTATACGCAGGTATATTGCCCCGTAGCGGAACGTGCGTGTAGCGACGAAGCCGTGTGGATTTTACAACATGCGATGTTGGGAACGAAGGAAGATATGGAGTCGTTTGCGGCGGCCATTCGTAAAATAAAAAGTGAAGTTATCTGATTTTTTACCGCAATGGACGCAATAGGTTTCGCAATAGGCGCAAGTTTTTCTCTTTGCGTCTATCGCGGTTAAGTGAATAATAGAACCATGAATAAAGAAAGTATATTTTTCTGTTTAATTACATTATTGCTGCTCACAAGCTGTGGTTCCAAGATCAAGATTGAGGACCGTACTTTGCGTGATGGCTGGATGATCGCTTCTTCCAAAGAAATAAAAGGGGATGCCATCGCCTTGTCAGGTCTAACCAATTATTCTGATGCATGGTACAAAGCTACTTTGCCCACCACCGTTTTGGGCGCATTGGTAGATGCGGGAGAATACAAAGATGTTTTCTACGGCAAAAACCTCGAAAAAATTCCCCGTGCACGTTTTGAAAATACATGGTGGTTCAGGAATACGTTTCAAGTCGAAGATTTTGATGCCCAAAAAGAGCAATTACGCTTATTGATAGAAGGCATCAATTACCGCGCTGATTTTTGGATAAATGGCAAACAGGTAGCCACGCATGATACGCTTTTCGGTGCTTTTCGCCAGTTTGATCTGGACATTACTGACGTTGCCAAAAGTGGAGAGAATACGATTTTGGTGGAGATATTTCCGCCCCAAGTCCGTGATTTTTACATGGGCTATGTGGATTGGGCACCTACGCCTCCCGATCATTTTATGGGCATTTACCGGGACATTCACCTCAAACGTTCGGGCAAAGTATCGCTCAATGCGCCTTTTGTTGCTCCTGATGTGGATACTAAAGATCTAACCAAAGCGAGCTTGACCATCAGCACTGAGGTGTTTAACCACGGAAGTGAAGCTAAAACGGTAGAAGTTTCGGGTAAAATTGAAGACATCACCTTTAAGAAAACGGTCAAATTAGCGCCCAACGAACGGCAGGAGGTGAAGTTTACACCGCAGGAATTTACGCAACTTAATCTTAAAAATCCGCGACTTTGGTGGCCTAACGGATTAGGTGAACCGGCCATGTATGAATTGAAGTTGGAGGTAAATGAGCAGGGAGTGGTGCAGGATACACAAACCACAAAATTTGGTGTGCGCAAAATCGAAACTGCACTCAACGACAAAGGCGTGCGGGGCTATAAGGTCAACGGGCGTGATGTGTTGATCAAAAGTGCCGGTTGGGTAGACGATCTGTTTTTGCGTTATATGCCCGAAAAAGATGCGGCACAATTGCGTTATGTGAAAGAAATGAACCTCAATTCGTTGCGTTTTGAAGGAATTTGGGGAAACAACCACAACCTGTATAACCTCTGCGACGAAAACGGGATTCTGCTCATGGTGGGTTGGAGTTGTCAGTGGGAATGGCCTGATTACCTGGGCATGGAGTTGAAAATAAAGCCCGGCGACGAAAACCTCCCGATCAATGAAGGTGTGGATTTGTATGCAGTAAAGTTGAGACCGGATGAAGAAATGCTGTTATCCAACTACTTCCGTGATCAAGTCAAATGGCTGCGCAATCACCCGAGTATCTTTACGTGGGCGGGTGGCAGCGATGCCATGCCGAAGCCGTCGTTGGAGAAAATGTATCAGGAAACCCTCAAAAGATACGACCCTACGCGTCAGTTTTTGGTATCGTCGGGAGCTTTTGTGAGTACATTGACAGGTTCGTCGGGTATGAAAATGAACGGTCCTTATGAATATGTGCCGCCGGTGTATTGGTATGAAGATAAAAAACTGGGCGGTGCTTACGGCTTTAATTCCGAAGTTGGCCCCGGGCCGCAGATCCCGCCAGTGGAAAGTATCAGAAAAATGATGCCCGAAGCTGACCTATGGCCTGCTGATAACAAAATGTGGAATTACCACTCAGGGCGCAAAGATTTTAATACCTTGGGTGTGTTCCTGAAAGCGCTCAATAACAAACACGGTCAGCCGGCCAATTTGGACGATTTAGCCATGAAAGCACAATTGATGAGCTACGAGGCCATTCGCCCCATGTTTGAATCACATGTTATCAATCGCCCGGTGGCGACGGGTGTGGTGCAGTGGATGCTCAACTCGCCTTGGCCCGATTTTTATTGGCAAATGTACGATTACTACCTCATGCCAACGGGAGCGTATTACGGCACCAAAAAAGCCGCGCAACCCATCAATATTATTTATGATTATTACAATCGTACCCTTCACGTCAGCAATGATACGCGCACGGCCATCAAAGGCTATCAGGCGGAAGTAAAGCTGTTGGATCAAAACTCAAAAGTGATTTTTGAGCAGAAACAAACGGCTGATCTGGCTGAAAATACAGTACAAAAATGGCTGCAAGTGCCTGCTTTACAGGGTAAAAACCAAGTGTATTTCCTGTCCTTAAAACTCAAAAATAACACGGGCGAAGTGATTGCCGATAATTTTTATTGGCTCCCAACAAAAACGGATGAACTGGATTGGAAACAATACTTCTGGTTTTATACGCCGCAAAAGCAATACGCTGATTTCACCGCGTTGAATACCTTGCCCAAGGTGAAAGTTCAAACCGAAAAGACGGTCAAAGAACAAGGCGATGAATACGAAGTCTCGGTAAAACTGACAAATCCTTCGGATAAAGTGGCGTTTTTCATCGAACTGGAATTGGCGAAAGAAACTAACGGCCCGGCCATTTTACCTGTTTTCTGGACGGATAACTACGTGTCATTATTACCCGGCGAAACTAAAACCGTCAGTGTCAAATGTTACAAAAAAGATGCTGATTCCAAAGCGCCTGCGGTGCGGGTGAAGGGGTATAATTTGGAAGGGAATTTGGCCTTGTAATGAAAGAAAAAGGCTTCGGAGAAGCGTAATCTTGAAATGGCTTCGGAGAAGCCCAACCATTGTAGAAACGTGTGATGGAAATGGTGTATTAAAACCGGCTTCGGAGAAGCCCAACCATTGTAGAAACGTGTGATGGAAATGGTGTATTAAAACCGGCTTCGGAGAAGCCCAACATTTGTAGAATAAAGATTAACGTAACCCATACACCTTGAAGCTTCGGAGAAACGCAACTATCACAAAGGTTGCGCTTCTCCGAAGCTTTACGATTTATTAGGTATCTACCTCTCTTTTGCTACAAAGGTTGGGCTTCTCCGAAGCCGGTTCCGTTACCTTATTTCGCATTTTCAACCCAACTGTGAAATCCATTTACATTCGGCGCACCCTCCTCGGCGAAATGCGTGATACCTTCTCTTTTGACAATTGTATTAAATTTTAAATATGTGCCGTCTACGCGCGAAAACGTGGGATTTTTGCGGCATTTGAGGTAGAGCAACGGCAACGAGGCCATTTCTACCCGACGTAACATTTCAACATTGTCCGCTACTTTTTCGGCTTCTTTGAAGAGCTTTGAGGCCTGCTGCACAAAATCGCCCGCAAAGATTGGATCATCAGGTTTGAGCCCTAAATGAATGTGCGTATTAGGGGTGATTTGCCCCTGAATCAGATCGTAATATTGACGAATGAATTTCCCCGCGCGGCCGTAATAGCCGTACATAAAATCATCTACAACTTCGTTGACGTCACAGTCCGGATTCCAGAGCAATTTGGAGATCAGATACGCTTTCAGTTCCGCAAATTCTCCGCCGCGACTTTGATAAGCGGCCTGTTCCATGATGCCAATGGCGTTGTTTTCCTGAAACGTCTTGATATTGGGCTGCAATACTTTGAAATTAGGGTAAGGCATGATGTAATGACTGAAATTGACCACATAATCCCAGATGTACATGTGCGGTGCCAACGTTGACCAACCTTTTAAGTCTTGCAGAAACGATTGATTTTCAGGGCAGGATTTAAAATCGTGCGCAAAACAACATTCAATGCTGCAAAGACGAACCACAACGTTGTTACGCGGGCGGATGCTTTTGGGCGGTGTGCGGGTATATTGGTATGCCAATGTTCCGATAAATTTGCTGGGAAATTCTTTTTCTACAGCTTCCGCTACTTGGTTCACAAACCAGATATTAATTCCCGATTCGCCGCCTTCACGTTGTACAATCGCCCGGCATTTATCGCATTGGCATGGATTGTACCAGTCGTTTTGCGAAACATCATAGATCAGATTATCAGGACTTTCGCGCATTCTTTTTTTGATACGTTCGATCATGATTTGCAGCACTTCCGGATTGGAAAGGCATAATTGCGCGCGGTCGTGGGTACGTTTGCCTTCGATCAGGCTGTAATATTCGGGATGTTTGCCAAAAAACTCCGCAGGAGGAATCAATGGATAAAATGTATGCACCGACCAATACGCTTCTACGCCGCCGGGCTGCTTGCGCTCATTCATAGCACCGTTCATCTTGTTGCGCGCAGCCCATGTCGGATCAAAAGCTTCGTAATAAAAATCATTGCGAACCCGCACGCCCGGGGATTCTGCATGATCGAAGTGATTGAAGATCAATTCATCTCTTTTGGGAATCATTTGAACCGTCGGGGTATAAAACCGACAACCGAGTTCGTTTTCCAAAAAAGTCATCACGCCGTACATCGTACCTCGTTGACTACCGCCGTAGATCAAAATATCCTGCCCGGCGTTGCAATAGCGAAACGATTCATCCGTAACAGCGGGTTGGGTTGCGCCCGTTTTAGCTGTAACAAATTCATTGAAACCTACCACAATTTGCGGGCCATCGTATGCCTGATTCAACGATTGAATGGGCAATTCGACTCCACTGATTTCTTTCAACCAACGCTGCAATTCCTGAGCCGCCCATTGTTCAGAACCGGAAGCATTGGCGGCCAAGGCAATGCGATAGGTTGATTTTTGATTAGAAAACAAACTGTAATTCATTCGTTTCCCTGCTTCAAATCGAATACTCTGATTGATTTGCTCACCACTTTTCAGGATTATCGTCAATTGGGCAACGTAAGGTTGCAGATTATCCGTTTTGATGTTTAATTTTTGGCAAAAATCCTTGGAACGTTCATCGCTTGTCACCGCCTTTTTCTGACTGTTACTGATGGAATAGTGAACCTTTTTCACTAACTCATTCAGTACCGTTGTCGATAACTCAGAAACAAGCTCGGCTTCACCGTTTTCTTTGGTCGTAATTTTAAAAATGCCGCCTTTTTCAACCAATTTTTGGGTCGAAAAAGGAAACAGGCGAACGCAAAACTCCCAACGATTTCCGCGCTCTTCCACTTTCAGAAGCAAGGTATTTGTGCCTTTTTTAAGTGTAACGGGAATAACATCATCATCGACGGTCAAGCCGCGCGCTTCCGGCACATCCCATACTTCTACGCCGTTGACCCACAACCTTCCGCCATCGTTAGTACCTAAGGACACAAACCAAACTCCTGCCTCTGCGGCCATCACTTCGGTGTAAGCGTAGGCAATAACATTGTCATTGCGGGAAACGGTTTTATTCAAATCAATGATGGAGTCGGGGGTGGTGTGAAGTACCCATTTTGCAGTACCCGTGGCGTATTTGACAACATCCCCCGCTTGAAATTGAGGGTTCTTTTCGCCACCGATCTTGGTTAAATAATCTTTGTTAAAACCCACTAAATGATCCCATTGTTGAAAAGCATCTTTGGGCGTTTCCAACGGAAATGGCCCACATAGCAGCCATGTTTTAAGCCATTGCCCCGTTGCGATGGGTTGAGGTGAAAGCTTTTGTGCGTGCGTGTTTTCTGTAAATAGAAGGGTACTTAAGAAAATTAAAAGAAACAGGTTTTTCATAATAGCAGGTTTAGAATCAGGCATATTCGTAGTACTTTTTTGGGGGTGAAAAAGGCTATCGTTGTAATACCGGAATAAGCTTTTGATGCTGAGTCTTCCTACTTTACAGAAGCCATTGTTTATCATGCCGGACAGAGCCGCCCAAGCAGGCATCTAAAAGCATAGTTTTTGCTCCGTAGGAGCTACCTATTTGTAGCAAAGGAATACATTCCAAATTTGTTTTGTGCTGTAGACACAACCCATGTTTTTAAGCAGTAGGGTAGCTTCTACGGAGCAAAAAGGTGTTATTTTGTTATTTCCGAATTCTATAAATAGGTAGCTCTCACGGAGCAGAACTGCACTTCTTTACTCATCATTGAAATTCAATTATCAAAAAAAGAGGCAATGATGCTCCGTGGGAGTTACCTGTTTGTAGCAAAAGAATACAAACCGAATTTGATTTGTACCGTAGGTACAACCCTTTTTTTAAAGTGGCAGATTAGCTTCTATGGAGCATTTTTTCAACAATAAATGACAAAACATAATCATTCCCGATTTTACATTACAGTGTCTTTTTCAATAGCCCAAATCAAGGTAAAAAGAGTACTACATCTACATTCATTTGATTCATTAAACCATGCTTTCTAAAAGTACTTTTTACTTCTTTGGGCTTCTTCTTTGCAGCGTATTGTCGCTGAAAGCCCAACCCATCAATCTCAAAAATGCCACTGTTATCGTTGCGCCGTCGGTGCCTTTGCCTATGAAGGAAACGGCCCCGCGTATGTTGACGGAAGAGATCGCTAAGCGTACCAATTTAGTGTTTAAAACGGCAACGGCCTGGCCTAAAACCAATGCGGTCACCATTGCATTTGTGTTGTCAGGTGACCGCGAATTGTTGGGAAAAACCATCCCTGTCCGAACCGATAAAAGCGGTGCTGAATACCAAACCGAAGGGTTTCGGGTAGTGAGTGAAACCAACGACAAAGGCGGCGTTTTGTGGATCATCGGTGCGGATGCTCGTGGTGTGTTGTTTGGAACAGGTTGGTTGCTTCGAAAACTGCAATTGTCGCCCGGCTTGGCGCAGTTGGAAGGTAATATAGACATTGCTTCATCCCCTGACTATCCTATACGCGGGCATCAATTGGGTTATCGTCACACCGCCAATTCGTACGATAAATGGAGTGTGGCGCAGTTTGAGCAATACTTTCGGGATTTGGCCATATTTGGAACCAACGCCATCGAAGGAATTCCGTTTCACGAAGATGAAAGACCCAATCCGCATTTTGCGATTCCTGCCTCCGAAATGCGCGTGAAAATGGGCGCTTTGTGCCAACTGTACGACATGGATTATTGGGTTTGGACGCCTGTAACATTTGAACTGACCGACAAAGAAAAACGCGCCGCCGAACTGAAATTGCACGAAGATTTCTATAAGAACTGCCCACGTCTTGACCATATTTTTGTGCCCGGTGGGGATCCCGGCGAAAACCACCCGCGCGAAGTGATGCCGTTTTTGAAAGACTTACACCAAATTTTGACCAAATACCACCCCAAAGCTAAAATCTGGATCTCATTACAGGGCTTCAGCGTAGAGCAGGTGGATTATTTTTACCGCTATTTGGCAGAAAACAAGCCCGCTTGGTTGCAGGGGGTGGTGTCAGGGCCCGGAAGCCCTCCGATGGCTGAAACCCGTTTTCGTTTGCCCGCCAACTACCAGCACCGTGAGTACCCGGATATTACACACAACGTTCGTTGCGAGTTTCCGGTGCGCGGTTGGGATCAGGCTTATGCACTCACATTGGGGCGTGAGGCTGCCAATCCACGCCCGTACGCCTTTGCCGAAATCCATCAGACATATGCGCCGTTTACCAATGGGTTTGTTTCGTATTCTGACGGTTGTCATGATGATGTTAATAAAGTGATTTGGAGTATGCGCGCTTGGGATACCCAAATGGATGTGCGGGAAATTCTGGAAGATTATGGTAATTTTTTCTTTAACAAAAACGTTGCCGGCCCTACTGCCGACGGTATTGCCGCACTCGAAAGTAACTGGAAAGGGCCGCTCGCGCAGAATGGCGGCGTGGAGGCTACGTTTGCTTTTTGGAAAAACTTAGAAACGACGAATCCGACATTAAAAGGAAACTGGCGTTGGCAAATGCTTTTGCTGCGTGCTTATTATGATACTTACACCAAACGCAGATTAGCCTATGAACAATTGCTTGAAAAACAGGCAAATGCGATTTTGGCAACTGCTCCGAAAATAGGCACAGACAAGGCGATGGAGTCTGCTTTGGAAACGGTAAACAAAGCCGATAAAGTAAACATTGCTCCCGAACTGCGTCAGAAAATCGAACAATTATGTGCTGATTTATTCACATCCATTGGCCTACAAACGAGCGTTCCCAAACATAAAGCCAAAGGCTACGAGCGCGGTGCAGTATTGGATTTTGTCGATTATCCGCTTAACAACCGTTGGTGGTTGGCCGATGAGTTTAAGAAAGTCAGCGCATTGCCTTCCAACGAAGCCAAACTGCAACGACTGAAAACCATCAGCACTTGGGAAAACCCCGGACCCGGAAGTTTTTACGACGATGTTTCGAGCGTAGCCAAAGGGCCGAGAGTCAAAACGATTTCTGAGGATGCCACCGACGTAGCTTGGTGGCAGGACGGTTTCAGTCGGACGCGGCTTTCGTCTCAGTTGTTTCAGAAATGTCCGGAATTGGTGTATGATAATCTTCAACCGGGAGAGCGCTATATCCTTCGTATTGTAGGTGAAGGCGAAGCCTTATTACGGGTAGATAACTACCGCTTGCAGCCGACAGTTTATAACCGTGAGACCGAATCTGTAAAAGAATGGATCATTCCGCTTTCGTTGACGCAGGACGGTAAATTGCACGTCACGTTTGACGAGCCGGAAGAATCGCATTTGAACTGGCGCAAACAATCCAAGATCTCGGACGTGTGGTTGTTGAAGCAGTAAATTCATGAAAGAATTGTTGCCTGTTTCGGGCATTATTACGGTCTTAAATACGCCGTTTGATCCGCAAAACCAAGTAGATGAAGCGTCGCTCAGACGCAATGTGCAGTATGCTTTGGCAGCGGGTGTGGCAGGATTTTTGGTGCCTGCTATGGCCTCCGAAGTTTATTCGTTGACAATGAGCGAACGGCTGCGCATGGTGAAAATCGTGATGGAAGAAGTGGACGGGCGCGTTCCTGTATTTGCAGGTGCAGGTGAACGGGACGCCGCTCGTCAACGAGAAATGGTGAGTCAATACGTGCAGATGGGTTGCCAACATGTATTGTTTCAAATTCCGTTCGAGAATGAAACGCAATTCAAAAAGCAGTTTTATGACTTGGCGGCCATCGGTCCCGAAATCATCATGTTGCAGGATTGGGATGCCAACGGAGTCGGTCTTTCCGACAACCTCATCGAAGAGTTTTTTCGAGAAGTGGAAGCGTTTCGCTGCCTAAAAATTGAGACCGTCCCTGCCGGCGTAAAATATAGCCGTATTTTGGAATTGACCGAAGGAAAACTTCATTTGAGCGGTGGCTGGGCAGTTACACAAATGATAGAGGGCCTGAAACGTGGAGTGCACGCGTTTATGCCCACAGGTATGCACCTGATTTATACCACGATATACAATTGTTTCAAAACGGGAGAAATAGAGAAAGCCGAACAGCTCTTTTATCAATTACTCCCCGTTTTGAGTTTTTCCAACCAACACCTCGACATTTCGATTCATTTCTTCAAACGCCTTTTGCACCGTCAGGGTATTTACAGCACACCCAACGTTCGGGCTTCGCTTTTACCTTTTGATGCGCTTCATGAACAGCTCGCGGAAGCATTGATCGAACGAGTGATTCAGATGGAAGAGATGTTGAGAATAGTATAATTGACTTTTAAAAGAACGCTTTTTGCTATCTTTGGTAAAGAATAAAACATCAAAAAGCATGTCTACTTTAGAGTTGGAAGCAGAAATTCACAAAAAGGTTGATAATTTTTATTAGCCTATGTCACTGCGGTGACGGTTGCCGTAGGCATGGCATTAACTGTTGATTTGACCGAGACGGCTCCCTTAGTATTTTTTTGATCAGACTACTTTTAAAGCGAAATAATAAACACCTTATTTGTATTCGGGTTGAGCCTAATGCTTCGTTTCCAAATAGTGTTGCTTTAACAGATCAGCACCAAAGTCATTTCCCTTCTCCCGCAGAATGGCGTGAATGTGATTGCCGTCGTTTTGGAAGCCTACGTTGTCGTACTCGATCAGAAAATCGGGACCGTTGATGATATAGTAATGCGGCTTATTGTTTTCCAAACTTCCTATCCAGGCAAAATACACTTTTTCGATGCCGGATTTGATGATCTTTTCAAACAACTGATGCGCTTTTTGGTGCTCAAAATTGTGGATATATTCCTGAATAAGAAGCTTTAGCAATGCCTTTTGGCCTTCGTCAAATTGGGCAGCGGCAATGCCGTAATAGTCAGTGATCCGTTGGCTGCTTTGAGGATTGGTAATAATATCGCCGGGAACCTTTTGCTTCAAAACGGCGATGGTTTTTTGGGCTTCCGACAACGCATTGATAAGCATAAAACCGTAATCTTCTTCCTTGCTCAACACCCTGAAACCGGCATATTTAGACGACTTTACTTCCGAAGGGTCAGTGCCGATAAAATAAGGTGACATTGTGACGTTTTGGCCGCGACATGTGAGATTCAGCGCCATGTGGTGGCCGCCGAAGTTAAGCCCCCACGCTTCTTTACTCTGCGGCTTTCCCCAAATGGAAATGTAATAATTACCGTGCGACCAATTTAATCCCTGAATCATTTTGAGGGTTTTATCATTGATCTCGCCCTTATCAAAAGCCTGTTGATAGAGCGTATTCAGAATGTCGTCCAATTGCATAATACTCGTCGTTTTCAAATATCCCTGCGAACTGAGCATGGCCGAAAGGACGCGATGAAACGCCATTCGACTTTTATCCGACAACGAACCGTACTGAATGCCCGGACGCGGCACCATTCCCACGGGCAAATTTGTCCATTTGAAACGCAGACTGTCGTTGAAAGAATAAGTGGTCTTTTTTAATTCTTCGGCGTTGAGCGTTGATAAAAACTGATTGGCCGATTCAGTAATTAAATTGCCGGATTGAGCAAAAGCTCCCGTTCGGAACGCTGAACTAAAGCATAAGAAAGATAAAAAGAAACCGATACGAAAACATGGCGCAGTGCAGACATCGGCCGCGAAGTTTTTCAGTAATTTTTTCATGAATAAATGAGAGGTTTAGGACGATACTTCTTACTATACAAACCCAATGTTCTGAAACTGTAACAAAAAGTGCGGTTATTTTATCCGGTTATACTTTCTCAAAACATCAACAACCTTTTTATGCGGCAAAGCGTAAGCTTTGTTCCCGTTGATGCCTTCCATTGTTTCGGCAGCTACCATGGCGTTGACGATGGATTCTTCGGTGGCCTGAACGGTAGCCTCAAACAAAGGATTGATTAAGTCGTTGGGTAATTGATCAACTTTCGTAAAATTTTGCCGCTGAAATGCCGTCGCATTGGCGGTAGAAAAAGCAATGAAAATATCGCCGGAGCCATTTTCGCCGCGCCCACCCATTTTTCCTACGCCAATCGGAACGCGGGCCGCGATTCTTTTTAATTGATGCGGTAGTAAAGGAGCATCCGTTGCTACTACCACAATGATGGAGCCATCACCGGGTTGGTAGGAGGGAGGTGCTTTGAATTCTGAATTTAAGGTATCTTTCAATTCCTGTCCCACGGGCACGCCCGCAATGGTAAAGTTTCTTTTGCCGCCAAAGTTTGATTGTACCAACACGCCTACGGTATAGGTTGAATCTTTGATCTTCACAATTCGGGAGGAGGTGCCGGTGCCGCCTTTGAATCCCAAGCACATCATGCCCGTGCCGCCGCCCACGTTTCCTTCCTGCAATAAACCCGATTTGGCTGTATTTAAGGCTTCATACGCATGGCTTTCTTTGACATGAAATCCGTAGATATCGTTCAAAAAACCGTCGTAGGTTTCAGCCACGACGGGGTAAGTGTACCAGAAATCCTCTTTGTACCATTTGGTTTCCACAAACCATTTCAACACCGCATCGCGTACTACGCCCACGCTGTTGGTATTGGTGATCATGATGGGTGTTTCCAAAAATCCTGATTCGGTGATCCATGTGGTGCCGGTCATTTCGCCGTTGCCGTTTAACGAATACCAGTTGGCATACACCGGGTTATTGTTTCGTCCCCTTGGCAAAATAGCCGTTACGCCCGTTCGGACCGGGCCTTTGCCGCGCACGTTTTTGCCTTGCCCCGAGATGATGGTACTGTAGCCCACTTCCACGCCTTTTACGTCGGTAATGGCGTTGAATTTGCCGGGTGTACCGTCAAAAGGAATTCCGAGGGTTCTTGCTCGCGGCTTTTGGGAGTATCCAATTTGTACACAAAAAAGTAAGACAAGAATGACTGCATTTTTCATACGAATGGCTTTATTTCTTGGTAAAATCGACTCTTAAATCTTACAAGGGTGTGGATACAGATCGCGATGAAAAGCGGCCGAATTATCGTACATCAGGCAAATTGGTTGGGTCACCAAACAACAAAGTAGGGTCGATACGAGCACCGTGCCACCGCACCCCCAAATGCAGATGAGGCCCCGTAGTGCGGCCGGTGTCACCTACCGTTCCAATTTTTTGCCCCTTTTTAACTGCTTGATTTTCTTTTACTTCAATATTTTTGAGGTGAAAATATTCGCTGATAAGCCCGTTGCCGTGGTCGATATAAATAGAATTGCCACTGTAAAAATGACCTGCTGCCAGAATAATTGTTCCATCGGCCACGCTCAATATGGATTCGCCGCCTGTTACTGGGTAGTCGGTGCCGGTATGGCGGTCGCGGGCTTGACCATTAAAGGTGCGGCAAGTGCCAAAGTTGTCAGTTCCTTTGGCAAGCGGTTTGGCGGGTTTGCTTAAAGGCAGGTCAAAAGTGGGCGCTGTTTCGGCTTTGCTGAAAGCCAATAAAGGACGAATAACGGCGGACTCTTTTCGATTTCTTGCCAAATTTTCGGCGGAAACATCAATGTATTCGGTTTTTGTAAAATTAGTGATGTCTTCTTTCTCACACTCTTTTAATTCAACTGTCATCTTGGCGTTTTCAAGCTTGCCACCGGTTGTTCGGCGTGATATACTATAAACACCCGGCTTTCTTTCCATGTCCACGGGATAATAACACGTTCCTTCCACGGCTTTCCAAGCCTGTTTTTCAAAACTACATCGTAAACAATTGCCTGCCCAACGCGCTACCCCTCCCTGTGAAACGGTAACGGAGCGCGAAACAGCCGTAGCTTTGGTTTGGGCTACTGCCATAGTTCCTAATCCTAAAAACGCAACAAACACACCAACAGAAGCTTTCATGTAGAATTTGATTAAATGAATGATTTAATTGCTTAGACTCTGCCAGTTGTTAAAAGAACCCTGCCACGGCACCGGCTGTGATTAGTATTGGGCTAAAGATACCTACTTATGTTCAGCATTGATGCATTAATAGGTCAGGAAGATTTCCTGTATTTTTTCCCGGTCTTGCGTCTTGGTGAGGGCTAACATTAATAAGATACGTGCTTTCTGAGGATTATGATCAAGGGCCGCTATTGTGTTCATTTTAACGTCGTTAAACTCATCTTCGGTAGCGATCTCGGTATTTCCTGAAACTACCCGGGAGGAGCGCACGATAATGGTTTTTGTTGCCTTTGCCTTTTGGATGGCCTCTTGAACGGCTTGATTATAATGGCCGTTACCGACGCCGGCAATCACGATTCCGTCAATGTTTTCATTAAGCAAGGCATTTATAGGTATTGCGGAGGCATCTGCATACATGGAAACAATTTCCACTTTGGGCAAAGCAGAAATTTTGCTTATGTCAAAAAAAGGTTTCAGACCGAGGTAGAGAGGTTGACTATGATATTTAACCTGACCGTCGTGTATTTTTCCGATGGAGCCGGTATTGGGTGAATCAAACGCATTGACATCCAGTGTATTGATCTTTGTTACATTTTTTGCATCATAGATCCGTTCATTAAAGCTCAGTATCACGCCCTTGCCCTGGCTTTGGGGAGCGGCGGCTACCAAAATAGCATCGTACAGGTTTTTAGGCCCGTCGGTGCTGATGGCCGTTGAAGGACGCATGGAGCCGGTCAGCACCACCGGTTTAGCTGAACCGGTGGTGAGACTTAAAAAGTAGGCAGTTTCTTCCTGCGTATCGGTTCCGTGGGTAATGACAATCCCGTCCGCTTCATTTTTAGCGACTATTTCATTGATGCGCTTTGCCAATTTCAACCAAATGTCAATCGTGATCTTGTAGCTGCCGACAGAGGCTATCTGCTCACCCTGTACATCGACCAATTTATTGATGGTGGGAATAGCGACCAACAAATCCTGAATGGGGATTTTTCCCGCTTCATAAGCGGCCCGGTCCGGATTAGCCCCTTTTCCGGCAATGGTTCCTCCGGTAGCCAAGACGATTACCCTGGGCTTTTGGGCATTGGCCTTTAACTGAAGTAAACAGGTTGCGAACAGAAGGAGGAACACCTTTTTCATCGTAAAATAATCACAGGGTTTAGTGGGCTACTTATCGTTCTATTCCTTCGCTCTTGGGTCAGATGTTATTTTGATCTGATATTCTTTGGGAGGTGTTGCCTGCATCAAATGTTGTACAAAATAGTCCCATCGCTTGCGCATCATGTAATAAGTGCTTTCTCCATAGCCGTGGCGGGCATTGGGGAAAATAAGAAAATCAAAGTCTTTATTGGCTTTGATCAATGCATCGGCTACCAGATACGAATTATAGGGAGGAACATTATCGTCCATGCCGCCATGCACCAGTAACAGTTTTCCTTTTAAATTTTTGGCGTATACCTGATTCGCCTGTTGTTCATAGTTAGAAATGCCCATTTCGCCTTTTGTTTCCAATCCAATGTAGCGTTCGCCCCAATCATCTTCGTAGTTTCTGTTTTCGTGATTGCCGGATTCTGAAATGCCGACCTTAAAGAAATCAGGGTATTTGAACAGCGCGGCAGCCGTCGCAAATCCTCCTCCGGAATGTCCCCAAATGCCGACACTATTCAAATTCAGATACGTATATTTTTCGGCCAGTTGTCTTAGCCCCGCCATTTGGTCGGGTAAGGTGTTTTCGCCCATATTGCCGTAGCAGGCATCATGAAAAGACTTGGAACGGTTCGGGTTACAACTGCCTTCCAAAACCACCACCACGAAGCCCAATTCGGCCAACGCCTGATTGTCTCGGGTGGCTCCTAAAAAGCTCCACGAACCCACACTGCCGCCCTGCGGACCGGGATAGATGTAGACAATCACGGGGTATTTTTCAGAAGGATTTAGGTTGGAGGGAGTAAACATCTGGCCATATAAGTCCCATTTATTGTCTGCCGATTTTACGCTGAAAGGAGTTGGCGGAGTCCAGCCAATGGCTTTTAAGCGCGTTATGTCGGTCTTTTCTAAAGTCGTAATCAATGCGCCTTTCAAATCGCGTACTTCTGTAACGGGCGGTACATTCGGTTGGGAATAGGTATCGGTAAAATACTTCCCGTCGGGCGAAAAGCTGATCGTGTGATGGCCGGCATTGGGGGTTAGCAATGTCAAATTTTTACCGCTGAAATCAACCCGATACACATAAGAGAAATAGGGGTTTTGACCGGGTTCTTTTCCTTTTCCTTCAAAATAGATCACGCGTTGCGAAGCATCTGTTTTCAGAACACGGGTAACCACAAAATTGCCGGTAGTGATCTGATTTTTAACATTACCGCTCGTGGCATCGTAGAGATATAAATGCCCCCAGTCTGATCTTTCCGAATACCAGATGATTTCATTGGTCTTCGGCAGAAACTTCCAGTTGACGGCCCCTTGCCCGGATTCGTATTGAGTGTTTACTTTTTCCTCAAAAACAGTCTTTACTTCACCCGTTTCGGCATTGGCTATGCGTAGGGTAGCCTGTTTGTGATCTCGGGTGGTTGATACAAAAGCAAGCTGCTTACCGTCATCACTCCAGTCCGTATCATCCAATTCGCCATTGTGCGATATATCATCGCCTCGGGTGCTGCGTCGGTCATCGGCCTTTGAGGCAAGGCGAATCACTTTGGGCGATTCAATATCAATAATAACCCGATGAATTTTGATAACGGCGGAATCGGTCGGCAGGGGATATTTCCACTCTTCCAATTCGGGCGAACCTACCGTTGTTTTTACCAAATACATACTTTTGGTATGGCGTTGGTCTTGCTGATACGTGGCAATTTTTTTTGAATCCGGCGACCAACTTACAATGGCTTTGGCCGAATGTTTCCAGCCGGCATTATCGGTAGCATAGCCAAAGTCTTTGATGCCATCGGTGGTCAGGGCCGTTTCTTTGCCGGTACTCAGGTCTTTTACCCATACATTCCAATTGCGGATAAAGACAACCTTTTTGCCATCCGGCGACAGCGCTTCTATAAAGGAAACTTTTGGCGGAGTTGGCGCGGCAGCTACACCTTCCAACAATTCTTTTCTCGAATTTGCCGTAGTTTTTTTGCCGTCAGCGGGATTGTATAAAACGTATTTTGATTCATTGGCCGTCAAAATACGATACCAAAGTCGACCATCGGGCAACCATTGCGGCTGTATCTGATTGTCAATGTACTTGGTCGCGTTGGGGACGAGCATAGTGGCGGCACGATCATAATCGGCTGCGGTAAAAACCTTTTGGGTTTGAGCATTGGCTGAAATGGTAAAAAGCAACAGCCAGGCGATCGGGTATTTTTTTTGCATCAAAAAAAGAATTTTATGATTTAAAAAGGGATAAGAATGCGTTGAAAATGAGAGGTCGGAATTCTATGCATTTTACAAAAAAAATAAAAGAATACCGGTTAATGGCAGGAAAAGAAAGTTGTTGTAATCAAATATTATTTGGAAGATTAGGAATCAAAGTTTCGCTTGCTGTTTGACCCCATCCGGGGTCATATGTTTGTAGAAATTGGCCTATCTAGCTACAAACGTCTGACCCCGGATGGGGTCAAACAAATCCAGAGCATCTACTTAAAGTCAAATCGCTTATATTCCGATTCATCGGGTGGCCCTGCCGTGACTTGGAGATTAGGCGTACCGGTAAGCGTCATGATGACCGAGGCAAAGGTAAATCCGCCGTTTTTGGGAGCCCTGCACACGGGATTTTCTTTGTCATCTTTGGAGCGCAATGTTTCTTTTATGAGTACATCATTCAGGGTTGGGCTTGCCATCACTCTATTTTGAACCGCGGCTAATCGAATGTAACTGTTTGAATTTATGGGCTTTGTTGCTGAAGTTGGGTCAAATCTTTTGGCCCATTCTTTCACATCATCATTGACAATCGGATGATTGGTATGATAGACCGTTCTATTGGGATTTTTAGGGTCAAATCGAACGACTTTGTTGGCCGAGGCTTCAAAATCATACACTTCGCCTTGGATACCGATGAGGTAGTTTTGACCGGAAGCGTGCGGTACTGTTTGGATAAAATTCAGCAGATCATTTTTGTCGGTTGAGTTGAGAATACGCCGTACGATAAACGCTACCGGCAATCCTTTATTAGAGGCTTTCAACTGCATTATCGTATTCATACAGGCGCCGATGCCTGCTTCGTTCATGCCGTTGAAACCGATAGCGCCCGGGTGCGTTAGGATAAATTGCTCCGGGCGTTTGTCTGTTCTTTCCAATCGAATCAAAATCTGATAGCCATCCGTGTAACTTTCAATGTCCATATTTTGAGCGATATAGCCCACACTTCCGTTGACCGAAGGCACGCCTATGCCGCTGCAATGATGGTTTGAAATAGCGTCGATATACACCCAAAACTCGTCCAAAAGATTGAACAACATAATGTCGTTAAAAGACTGTCCCGAGCCGTCGGCAATGCCTTTGACTTCTTCGTACAGTTCGGGCGTATACTTCTTGATGTCATCGGTAAATTGGGCATAGTCAAAAAATTCCTTTATGGCCTTATCGGCGTCTTTGTGCAGATTGTCGGCAGTGTTCTTTTTCATCTTAACAACAAGCTCTCCGATTTCCTTTTTCAAGAGTTTGCCGTGTTGCAGGCCCAATGCATAGCCACTGCCCGAAAGTCGGACTTCTCGAATTTCCCGTTTAGAGGACTGCGTTTGGCTAATTGCCGAAAATGAGAAAATGAAGAATACAAACAGTAGGGTGCTTTTCATGTTGGTTGTTTTTTGAGTCAGATATGCGGTCAGAACGGGTGTATAATTGTCGGTAGGTTTAAATAGAAAGTTTCATAATAAACGTTGTTACTTCACCTTCCGAGCCCTCATTAAATTGCATGAAACCATTCACAGAACGATTGCCAAAAAGGATATTTATAAAAGTTGAGTACCGAAAAATGGTAGAACAGTAAGATGACCAGGGCAGCCGGAAAAATATTCCATCGCTTATTGGAGCGAATGTCCCAAATACATAACCCCAGTACGATCAAGTCGGCCATTAGAAACCCGATGACAGGAACAACCGGCATGCTGTCAATAGTGGGTACGTAAGCAATTAACGACCGGAAATGATGGCCAATAATGCGGTCCGTAATGGGCGTAAACATCGGAAACGCCGTACAGATCATGTAACGGGCGTGGATGTTGGCCTTGCGCTTATGATAAATCGCCAATCCATAAAAAATCAAATAGGCAATCAACGCATTGACGACCAACGCCACGAAAAAATAGCCGGTGTTTCCAAGCTGCTCCAACTTTGATAAGCTGTATTTCAGTAAGTCCAGGGTAGTGAGTACCAACACGGGCACCAACAGGTAGGAAAATTTTCCAAGCGTTTTGTGAAGCCGTACTTTTTTTGCCTGTATCAAATAAGGCTGAATGATGAGCAAAGCAAGCCACAAAATCAGAGCAATGCCGTGCGTGTGCATTCGGTAGCTTTCCTGAACAAAAATTTTGGTGAAATAAGAACTCCAAAAACCAATGACCGCCAACAAAAAGAAGACAATAAAGAATACAGTGATGTAGCGGTAATTGATGGATTGGGTTGGTTTCATTGATGTTTACTAAGGAGTAACGTTGATTTTATGGCTTACTGAATGCGTCTTCGGCAAATACGCATATTAACTTTTTTTCTTCGGTTTGATTTTTTGTTTACGGACGGGCCGTCCGTACCACATTCATGGGTTGGCGTTTCCAGTAGGTTAGGCTGCGCCATGCCCATTCAAAAGGGCCAAAACGGAAATAATTGAGCCAAATGGGCGATAGGATCATCTGGAATACCCATACACCGAATACGACGTAATAGAGTTGGTAATACGCCAATTTGCCGTAATAACCCAAGCCGTAGCCATGAAAAATGAGGGTACAAATAATAGACTGCATCAGGTAATTGGTAAAAGCCATTTGTCCAACGGCGGTCAACGATTTCATGAGCCACGGAACGATGCCTGACCGGTAGACCAAAATCAACAGACTGGCGTGCCCTACTGCCAACAGGGCCCTTCTGATATCGTATACATTGAAAGGGATGACTCGAAAATAATCAACAAACTGGCCGGGATTTACGAGCCATTCGGCCTGTGTTTTAACATAGAACCAACTGATGGGTAAGCCGACTCCATAACCGACCAACAATGTTACGGCGTAGGTGGAGTTCGGTAATTTATTGGAAAAGAATCCCCAACTGAATAACGCCATGCCGACAAACATCATAGCCAGCATATCCCAACAACCAAAATACATTCCCCAACTTTCACCGTTGCTGTTTTCGGGTAAGAGATTCATAAATACGGAACCATAGTTTCCCCGCCTTTCTTTCAGCGTTTGGTCGTCTTTTTTCTTGTCGGGTTTGAATCTTTTTTCGAATTCTTCCCAACCGGATTTAGCTTCCAACTGTTTGGGCGTTGGCTTTTTCTTGGCTTTTTCAAGACGGACGGCCTCTTTATAGCCCGCTCTGTTTTCGCGCATTCCGTCAAACCACAGATCGTTTCGGTAGAAATTTACACCCATACAGGCAATGGCAAGCACGATCAACCAGACAGGTTTGAATTTTCGGAAAGGAAATAAAAGCATACCGCACAAACCGTAGAAGTACAAAACATCGCCCCACCAAAGCAACACATAGGCATTGAAAACCCCGAAAAGTACTAACCAGACTAAGCGCCGATAGTAGTATTCGGCAACGGGAACGCCGTTTTCGGTTGTTTTTTTAGTGGTCATAAATAAGACCATTCCTGCCCCGAAAAGCATTGAAAACAGTGCCCGCATGGTTCCTTCAAAAGCGACACCAACGGTGGCAAAGGTATAAAAATCAGCGCTTTTGGTATTTTTTACTACCGCAAAAATACCGGAGTTCAAAAAACCAAACCCCGGGATATTCATCATCAAAATACCTAAAAGAGCAAATCCGCGTACAAGGTCGATGGTTTGAATCCGGTCGGCTTTGGCAACGGGGCGCGGTGTATGATCAGGAATCAGTTCGGTGAGTATATCAGTAGTGAGTGTATTTGTAGTTTCCATAAAATGAGTAGGTTAAGCAGTGATAGAGGATTCGACAGAGGTAGTGGATTCCGTTTTTTGCATGGGTTGCCGTTTCCATTGGATCAGCGAGTACCAAAGCCATTCGGCAGGGCCAAAATGAAAAACGCGCAACCAAACGACGCTGAGTATCAATTGTAATAACCAGATCTCGGCAACGATAAAATACAACTGATAAAATTTCAACTCTCCAAAATAACTCATGCCGTAACCATTGAAGAACAACGTGCAGGCAATGGTTTGTAATAAATAGTTGGTCAGGGCCATTTCACCCACTGCACCGAAGGCGCGCCACAGCCAAGTCATTATGTTTGACCGATACAATACGATAGCCAAAGATGCCCAGCCCATGGCAGTCAGGGCGCGTTCAAAGGGCAATAGCACATCATAGAGCGGGAGGTAATTTTCCGTGACATACTTTGTGATGTCAACAATTCGTAATTCAAAATTTCCGAGCGATAGCCAAGCCAATGCTTGCCCTGCGACCAGTCCTGCAATAGAAAAAAGCCCGTATTGTTTGGTAGTAAATGCGTTGGAAAAGAAGCCCCATTTAACCAGAGACATGCCTAAGAGCATCAAAGAAGCGAATTCCCAAAGGCCTATACGATAAAGCCAACCGGCTTCTTTCCATTGGCTGTTGGGCAAAACGTGACTCCATACTTTGGTATAATCTGAACGCATGGCTTTTATCTCGCCTTCGTTCGCTTTTTTATCAAATTTTTGTCGTTGGACAATTCCTTTCCAAGCAGTGGTGTCAGCTTTTTGTTCATCGGTCAGTTTTACCTGTTTCTTTTTAGTGAGTTTTTTATTCTTCTTTTCAATGGCGACTACCTTTTGGTATTTTTCGTATTTCTGTTTTGTTTCGAAAAAATTCCAATAGGATTTCCCGCCGAAAAGAAGGGCCATGATTACGGCCCCGATCAGCAACGCCCGAGCTGACAGGCGATAAAGTGGAAAAAGCAGTACGCCTACGATGCTGAAAGGAAACAGTAGGTCGTTTTGCCAAAGTAAAATAATGGCATTGATCAGCCCAAATACCATGAGCCACAGTTGCCGCCGAATGAAGAGTTCCACCATAGAAAAGCCATTGGTCGATTTGACCTTTACAAAAAACAGCACAATGCCTGCCCCAAAAAGGATAGAAAGCAATGCCGAAAATTTGTTGCCAAACACGGTATTGATGATCGTCAATACCCAATAATTGCCGCCGTGCGGATGGACGATCAATTGATTGATACTTGCTTGAGTAATGCCAAAGGTCTGGATATTCAGCAATAAAGCGCCAAGTACAGCCAGTCCCCAAAGCATTGGATAAAGGGGAGGGTCTACCGTTTGCTGTAAAGAATCGTTTTTCATAAGGGTTGAATAAAATGAAAGGGTTGTTAAATAGTAGCTGCACTTAAGTGCTCATTCATCAAGTGTTTTAAATATACTGATTTGATAATTTTCAAAAGTTAAGGTACGTTAATCTTTCTCATAGTTCATCGTATAAAATCCGTCCGGAGCCGTTCGCGGCATGGTCTCATTACGTCCTGATTTTGAGGCGGCAGAGATATAATATTCGATGGTTTTGCCGGTCTCTTTTGTAGGAATAGCGCCATAAAAATGCGTATTGTTTTCGGTAGGGGTTAAGAATTCTTCTTTCCAACTCTTTTCACCTTTTATCCTCCAGTACAGCTTTTGGGAGTTATCTTTCAGTCCTTTTTTGCTGTAATCTATGATGGTGGCATGCAGCGTTAAGTCTTCATTTGAGATCGCTTTTGCCGGCAATCTTTTTACACTCATATAGAGCATTTCGCTGTCCCAAACTGCCCTTGTCCGGCAATGCAAAGCGTCGCCGCTGTTCCAACCTATTACTTTGTAGCGTTCTTTCATTTGATCCGTCAGGTGAGATTCTTCTTTCAGATTGAACGTAAATCCTTTGACCTGATAGCCGGGCATCACCTCCGCCCAACGCTTCAAAGCGATTGAATCCTGCGAAATTCCGAAAAGCGGGACGTAGATAGTTTTGTTGAGAATCAGCGAGTTGGTATAGGCCGCCAAATTTTCTTTATAATTTCCAAAGACGTAGGTGTCGATTCTGAGGATCTCGAACGGACGGCCATAGGTGGTCTTCAATTTGGTCAATTCGTTATTGACTATACGTTCATAGGTTTCATACAGCGGATGATCAGTGGGTGGGCGGGCTACCAAAATACGCTCTTCATCGAGCAGTTTCATGAAGCAATCAATGTGCTGAATGCCCTTGGCTTCAAAATTTGGCAGAATATTATAGTGACTGAATCCCAACAGTTTTTTGTTTTGGTTGAAAAATGCTTCATCGGAAGTGCCGTCAAAGCGGTTTTCGTTGGTGATGATACAGGTAGAAAAAGCCGTTTGCTGCCCATCCGTGGCTACATTTCCGCCGGTAGTGACAAACGGAAGTTGTAAAACCTCCATCTTGAGCGATTGACCGATCTTTACCGTAGCATTATCGTCGGTTTCGGTTAAAATAATTTGTTTTTTTTCATCGGTGTAAAGGAACGTAAGGCTGTCGTTGCAGCCCTGCCCCGAAACGGGCGTGGAATAAATGTATTTACCGTCGCCGAGTTTCATCTTTCCATCAGGCGTGAATACCGCAGAAGGTCCCCAATCCCGTACCCACGAGGCATCTATTCCCTGCGGAGCAAAAGCAAAGGTTACTTTGGTGGTATCTATGCCCCATTTGGCATACCATTTGATGGCATCCTGCTTTGATTTTTGATCTTCAACGAGGGTAAACAATTGACCGTCTTTTGCTAACTCGATCACCAACTTATACGGAACGGTTAATGGCCAGGCGATCATTGCTCCTTTGGCAGGTTCCCACTCCGCCGCAGTACGGTTGGAATTTCCTTGGGTATAATAGTTATCATCAAGTGTATTTTCCCGTCTGTCTTTCTGACTTATACAGGCACTTATGATACAAAGGATCAGCAGCAACAGGTGGTTCTTGTTCATGGCTATGCTTGTTTTCTTCATTAATTTAGCCAATAAATGAAAGAGAAAACACAACCCGGACATGGGCCAAGAAAACAAAGG
Source organism: Runella sp. (assembly GCF_965279615.1). Lineage (NCBI taxonomy): Bacteria > Pseudomonadati > Bacteroidota > Cytophagia > Cytophagales > Spirosomataceae > Runella > Runella sp. The sequence goes on from NZ_OZ257252.1 coordinate 6,088,769, forward strand.
CAACAAAACGAGTAGAGACGAAGCGTTTTTTCATTCTTATTTAACAGTCAAAAGGAAAGGTATTTGGCTATTAAACATAGTCAAAAAAAGCTGTACCTCAATGATTTTCAGGGTTTTTTGAGTAAACGGTTACTTTTCGGCAGTACAAAAGGGAAAAATCAAAAGCGTAATGCCAACCGGCGAAAGCAAATACACGCAATAGGAAATCTAACTCCAACTAAAATAAGGGTAACAGCGTCATGTCAATAAATGTACAAAAGCTATGACACTTCCTAAATTGATCTTTTCGCTTGGTTTGCTGCTTTGCATTGCCGTTGGCTCCTGTAAAAAACAGGATTTAACAAGTGAATGCACCGATGGTGCTTATGTTAAAAAAGTGGAGAGTGCAGAAGGGCGAATCTACTTTGATGCTGCCCGGAAGCAGTACACGTTACGTGTTCTCAACAGTTTTGATTCTCATGATGTGGGCTATGTTTGCAGTATGCCGTCAGCATTTCAAAAAGAGGGGTTGGTGGTAAAATTCAGCGGCCGTTATTTCGAGTACGATAAGCCGGCGCAAGGCGTGGCGGGCGACAAATTTTACTATTTGTCGGTAGATGAGATAGCGGCAAAATGAGCTGTTACCTCGTATAGTTTTACAGAAAATGAAAAATTAGGATAGAAAAGACTTCAAAATCAGTCCCAAAATCGCGGCAGACAGAATAATGTACGGCTCCTGAATTTTCTTGAAGTTGTATAAAATAATTCCGGCAGTAAGGGCAATTGCAATGGTGGGAATATCAATCAATTGACGTTTTGCCAAGACCAACACCGAGCCCGCGATGGCCCCGACGGCGGCGGCCGTTACGCCGTCAACAAACGCTTTAATAGCCGGCAGTTTGCCGTATTTCTTAAAATAAGGTGCCGGCACTACCGTAAAAACATAGCATGGAAAGAAGGTGGCCAAAGCAGCCACGCAGGCCCCCGGAAAACCTGCCACCAGATAGCCGATAAAACCTACGGTGATCACCACCGGTCCGGGTGTTATCATCGCTACCGCAACGGCGTCCAAGAACTGTTGTTCATTGAGCCAATGGTATTCTTTGACCAAGCCGCCGTACAGAAAAGGAATAATGGCCAATCCACTGCCAAACACAAAAGCACCGGCTTTGGTGAAAAACAGGGCGATTTTCCAAAGCAGTGAGTTCTCAACGCTTAACACAGGGATTTGTGCCAAAATGGGTAGGAATATCGTATTGAATTGCAACGGATTGGGGGAGTGCCTAACCCACCAAATCAGTGCACCACTCGCTAAAACGAGCCAAATATTTTCAGATTCTGTCCAAAAGGTAACGCCGGTGAGCACAATAAATATCCCCCACAGCCAATAGTCTTTTCCCAACGATTTGATGGTAAGTTTATAACTGCTGAGCGTAATGATGCCAATGACAGCTCCGCTGACGCCGTAAAACAGCGCCTGCATCCACGGTAACCCGCCAAAGCGTTGATACGCATAGCCCAGCGCGAGCACCATCAAAAACGAAGGCAAAACAAAGGCCAATCCGACCAGTGTAGCCCCCAAAATCCGATAATGTACGTAGCCGATATAAATCGCGGTTTGCGCTGCCAGCGGACCCGGCGCTAATTGCGCCAGCGCCAACCCTTCGCGATAATCTTCTTCCGATATCCATTTCAGGCGCTCGACCAAATCGCGGTGCATATATCCTACCAAAGCAACAGGACCGCCAAAACCAATGGTGCCGAGTTGCAGAAAATAACCTATGAGTTGACGCAGTGAGTATTTTGGTGCAGTGGTCATAGTGGAAAATATGTTAGTATGTAGGGGCGGGGCTTGCCTCCGCCCTTGCCTCCACCCAAAAAGAAAAATAAGGTTAACATTTATTATTTCTCTCTAAAACCCAATCCCAAATTGGAATCCTAATGTAACCGAAGCAGGCTTATCGTTGCCAAAACGTACGGGGATGGGAATGGCAATGAAGTAGTTGCCGCCGTTATTGTTTCGTTTAAAAGCCTTATTCAACACGGGCGTAACGCCATAGCGGCCGGCGGTTTCAAAGGCCACTCGGCCCGCAAACGTAAAGCCTTTGCCCAGTCCCAACAAAATGCCCGGATGAATCAATAGATTGGATACTTTGCTGACCCCTTTTTCGGCACGAATGGTTGGCACGATCTCTACCGAAAAGCCGATTTTAGGGGTTTTCCACAGATTTAGCCCCGTAGGAAATCCAACGACGTAAGCGTCTTTAAAATTGGTGGTTGTTCCCTCTTCGCTGAATGTTACGAGTGGGTGAACAATGCCCATATAACCTGCCATGCGTGGATACGTTGGAGGGGTTTGGGCCGCAACGGACACTACAAGCAGCGTGTTGAAGAGCAGAAAAAGACCTGCATTTCGGTAATTGGATTTTCTTGCGAGAGTGTAAATGTTGTGTATCATTGGGTGAGAGTTGGTTGAACATCAAAAGACTTGGCAGGTCTTTAAGACCTGCCAAGTCTCCTTCACACCGCAATGCTACAAAGGAGTAATGTGCCGAAATAGAACGGAATTAACCTTTTGTATTTTCTTTACTTTTCAGCACGTTTTTTCGGTAAATAGAAGGGTTTTTGCCCGTAAATTTTTTAAAAATACGTGTAAAATGACTCTGGTCTGAGAAACCCGTCAGGTAGGCGATCTCGGATAATGTGCTGTCGGAGGTTTCGAGCAATTGAATGGCTTTGTCGATACGAAGTTTGCGAATGTATTCACCGAAGGACAAATCGTCGAAATGTTTCGAAAACTCGCGCGAAAGGTAAGCGGGGTTCAGGTCAAGCCCTTCGGAGATTTCTTTCAGGCTGAGGGCGAGATTGGTATCAATGTGATCCTGAATCAACGCCCCCAATTCGGTCACCCATGCCGGCGATCTTTTGCCTTTTTGTTTCTTTAAATGATCTTTAAATACCTGCAAAAGCAGGTTCTCGGAAGCATTTTGGGTATGTTTTTCGTGCCGTAGGTGCTTGGCCCAACTGTAAAGTGCATCATAAATCATCATTCCCTTTTCGAGAAGTTCATGATCATCCTTGATGTTAAACGCCATTCCCGCCGCAATTGCCCAAAGCCCTGATGCCTGACTTGCCGCCGAATGGTCGTCGGTATCGGCCCCGCGAATGATGGGCGCCATGATGTGCAGCGCGGGGTCTTTCAGGTCGTATTTTTGGAGGAAATAATCAAACGTACTGCGGTTTTCATAATGCGTAAACTCCACGCCCGCAATATCAAACGGAATGGCTCCCAACGCTTCGGCCTGTGTTTTGACCTGTGCTTCGGGCACATAAATAATCTCTGCTTGCGGTTCAATGAATCGCCGAATGAGCCACGGACAGGCAATGCGGTCAATTTTGGGACGTTCTCGGGTAATCCACTTCATTATTTATTGAAAACTCGCTATAATTTTATAGTTACACTTTTACCTGTATAAACTCCCTGCGGCAATTCCACCACCAATAAAGTACTGTTTTGTTTAGCATCCGGTACAGAAAAGTATCCATCTCCTTTGGCGGTGTAGATACCCGGCACGGTGAGGGTCATTCGGCTCAATTTGCGCGAAGGGTCGGCGAGCGTTAATTCTTTCAGACGATTGCCATTCATTTTCAGCATCGCCATGCCTTGGCTGTCCATTCTCAATTTAAAACCCTTCGCTATTTCCACTTCGCCGTTCTTATAAAAGGCCAATTGTATCTGCTCCAATTTATTGTGCTTTACGGCCTGTAAGTCAGGGGTATTGGAAAGAATTTCAACGGAACGATTCGCGCTGCCGGCCAGTTGCTGTTCAGACACATTGGGTACCACAATATATTGGTAAGAAGCGCCGTTGGGCTTATTTCCATGATTGAACCACAGGGTAAATACATCCTCTTTGACCAATTCTTTGCTGATGTTTTTCTGGTCTGTAATGTCCGACCAACGTCCTGTTTCCGGCTGATTGGACAGATTGATGGTGGTGGGTTCCGGGAAAATGTACCCTACTTTATCGTGGTATACCCATTTCACCTTTTCGGCAATGCGGTTGCCCTGCGGGAGGGTCTTTTTGGTGCCGTCCTGCATAATGGTAACGTCGCTTCGCATCAATACCTGATTGATGGTGGTGGCTACGGGTAGATTGGGTTTTGATTTTATATCGGTGCCGAGACAAACGTATTCTTCGTCAAAAAAGAACCATGATTTTTTGGCTTCGGTTAGATCGTGCGGGCTTTTGAAATCAAAGGCTACGGCTCCGTATAACCCATCGGTCACGGCCCCCACAAAGTTGGTCAGGCCTTCTTTTTGAATTTCTTCGGGGGCGTATAATTGTGCCTTTTGCATAATGGTGGTTCCCGATATTTTTTGCCAGTCATACACGGCCCAAATGTTGTGGTATTCGTCGCCTTTGAGCATCAGATAGTTTGTGCCGTCGGCGCGGTGGTGGGTGGTTTTGCCCGGGCCGTTGTAGGGTTCTTCCATGTTGCGATTGCGGGTAGAAAACATCCGCACGGTGGTGTAAAACCCGGGCCGCTGAAACACAAAATGCTCGGTTTGCCAGAAGAATTTAGCGAACGATTGGGAAGGCTTCGCTTCCCCTTTTCTCAGGTGAATGATTTCCTCCAACTCCTTTTTGCGATAATCGGTACTAATGAGCAGTCGTTCAATTTCGAGCGTACTTTGTGGCTGAAAAGAACTTACTTTCTGCGAAATGCTGCGGTTTTTTACGCTTATATCTTCGTAGACTCCGTACACCATTTGTTTGTAAATCCCGTCCAAATAATAGTCCACCAATAAGTTTATTTTCTCTTTGGAAAACGCATATTTGGTGCCGGCTACATAAAATGACCACTCGCCGAAGGCATTGGCATATTTGCCGTATCCGTACGAGGAAGTATTGTTGACGCGGTCGACGCGGTGGTGAAAACTGTAATCGTGCTGAATGCCACGTTCGCCCGTCGCAAATTTCATTTCACCTTCAATGATCTTTATGATGTTGTCAAATTCTTTCGAATCACCTCTAAAAAGTAAATTTTTAGCCAAAATACCGGCAATCACGATCCGGTCGCCACTTTGACGGGCACCCGATGCGCTCATGTTTGCTCGGCCAATCATGGGTTGGGCTTTCTCGACCAAGTCTTTGGGCAATTCATCCCCAATGACCAGCATTAGATTCCCTAAATTGGTGGGAGTTGTAATTTGGTTGTCGTGCCAGTTATCACCCACAAAATCATGTTTTACCCAATATTCTAACCCTTTCGTTACCAGGTCTTTTACCTTTTTGCTTTGATAAAAAGCGGAAGTTTTGCTTTTATACGCTTTGGCTAAATACACCAGATCGCGGGTATGACCTCCGTGCGGAAAGCTCGCGGTTCGGCTGAGGTCTTCGTAGTTTATCCCCTGAAAACTGCCGTCGTCGTTCATTTTGGCAATGATGGTTTCTATTGCCTTATCGCTGACGTTGGTACTCATCAATTCAGTGACGATTCGTCCTTTTATTGTTGCTAAATCATTGGCTTGCGCATGGCAGACAACGGCGAAGACTCCGCAGAGCAAGAGCGCCGACAACGTGTTAATAATTGATTTCATTGGGGATCGATTTAGATTGGTGCAGTTTTATTGGCAGGAAACGCTTAGTATGTGCTTGAAAATCAGCTGGATTGGCAGTGAAAACACCACCAAGTATGCGAAGTTTTAACATATTCTCAAGCAATGAAATTGTTGAGAAATCAATTACAATTCTCGGATTCGAATGTTCCGAAAAGTGGCTTCGTCGCCGTGGTCTTGGAGTAAAATATGACCGGGTGCGGTTCCGAAATCTTCCACGGCCTTGAATTTACTGGCGGCCTTGGCATCCATGAATGCGGGACTGCCAATGGTGTATTCTACGACTTTGACGCCGTTGAGCCAGTGAATTACCTGCGAGCCTTCCACTTTGATGCGGCCTTTATTCCACTGCCCGATGGGTTTTAGCTGACGCGAAGTAGGGGCAAATAATTCATACAATCCGGCTGTACGACGTTTGTCGTTAGTATCATTGGCAATGTCTTTGTTGCCTTTATCGTCAATGAGTTGATATTCACAGCCTAAGATGGAGCCGTCAGGGTATTTTTTGGTGAAATATTTTAAGCCTGTATTTGCTCCGGGTCCTAATTTGAATTCAAATTCCAAATCAAATTGAGAATAGGTCTTTTTCGTAATTATATCGCCACCGCGCACCACGGCTTTACTTTCGCCTTTCCCTTTGTTAACCACTAATAATTTGTTCTCAATCGCCCAACCTTCTTTGGGAAATTGGTCGGATTTTGCCGAAACCCATTGGTCGGTGGAGGTGCCGTTAAAAAGCCAAACCCAATCCGATTTTTGTGGAGGATTGAATAAGGCAAGGAAAAAGAAAAGGGTGGGAAGAGTGTTCATCGTCAGGGCGAAAAAGTTGTTTGTTGCCGAGACGATAAGGTCAAAAAGGGGTAAAACTACTTTCCCGGAAAGTAAACATTCACTTTGGGGTGCATGGTGTACATCCGATATTGCTTACCATCATTTACCAAAATGCCGCTGGACGTATCGTTGCCGATAATGGGATTGTTCTCATATTTTTTCCAGTGAATTAAATCCTTGGAAACCGCCACGTTGGTTGACCATTCGTGCCAATCTTTAAAAGCAGATGCGTGGTAATAACCGTAATAAAGCCCTTTATACTTAATCACTTGGTTCATGGCTACGGCGAATTGGTCGTAGGGCTCGGGGCCCATTTTCAGCACGGGTTCGTCCTGCATATTTGTCCAGATTTTGAGGTCTTTGGAAGTAGCAAGCCAAACTCCTAAATCGCCGCGTTCGTAGAAAAGATACCATGTGTCGTTTTCTTTCCAAATCGCAGGCGTGCCATACGCTCCCTTAGAAATAGGTTGACCATTGGCCATTCGGACATCTAACGCGCCTTTTTCCGTCCAATGAATGCGGTCGGTGGAAGTCAGTAAATGTGCAATGTCGTCTTTTCCTTCGGCAAACATATAATAAGTACCGTTAGATTTTATGACAGACATATCTTCGATCCAATCCAATTCATGAATGGGATTGCCTTTGTAACGCGTCCACGTAATTCCATCGGGAGAAGTAGCGTAACCTAAATATTTTGTTGAGCCTTTTACATTTTTATAGCCCGTGTACCACATGTGGTAGATATTGTCTTCATACAAAATGTAGCCCCGTTCTCTGATCTTTTCATCCCAATCCCCTGATTTTCCCGTTCCTAAAAAGATGGGGTTTTGAGCGTGAGGTTTGAAATTGACGATTTCGGACGGAAATTCGTCCATATGCTGGCCTAAACTCCAAAAAGGTAATGAGGTCAAGACCAACAAACTAAAGTACACCTTATTCATAGAAAGAGAGTTTGCCGGTATACGAATCTGATTTGTCGAAAGACTATTCAGAGCCTATTTTTTACCTGAATTTAGTTATATATAAGACTTGGTAAGTTTCAAAAACTTGCCAAGTTTAAATTGGAAAAAGAACCTTATCTCTTCATCATCTTGTCACGGGCCGCTTTGAATTCAGAACCTTTTTTCCAACCCGGAAATGTCGTTTCGTTGCTGATACGATTACCCACCGCGTACAGAAGTTTCATGTCTTCAATGATTCCTGTCAAGTCCCAACTCGAACTGTATTCATCGGTAGGCATGTGATAGCGGTACAAATTGAATTGTTCTTTTTGAGCTTTGCCCCAATCTTCGCCGTGTTCGCGGGACATGACACCGTTTTCGATGTACAACGAAGGCACGCCCACTTTGGCAAAATTGAAGTGATCGGAACGAAAATACCAACCGCCCGAGGGATTAGGCTCACCGCGCGTAAATCGATCTTGCTTCTTGGCTTCAGCTTCAATGTATTCATCCAATTCGGACTGGCCTTTGCCTACCACGATCACATCTTTGGTGCGGCCAAAAGGTTGTAATACATCCATGTTGATGTCGGCCACAGTTTTGTCTAACGGATACACAGGGTGCGAACAGTAATATTCAGAACCCAATAATCCCTGTTCTTCGGCCGTAACGACCAAAAAGACAATAGAGCGGGCAGGTTTCTTTTTCAGTTTGGTAAAAGCCGTGGCAATTTCCATCAATGCGGCTGTACCGGAAGCATCGTCGGCGGCACCGTTGTAGATGGAATCTCCTTTGATGGCTTCGCCTTTACCGAAATGATCCCAGTGCGCAGTGTAAAATACGTATTCATTGGCGCGAGTTGTGCCCGGCAGCAGCGCCATGACATTGTGCGAAGTAGATTTCCTGATTTGATTGTTGATCACCAACGACGTTTTTACGCCCAACGGAACCGGTTTGAATCCTTTTTGACTCGCGGCGTGCATCACATCGGGTTGTACCCCCGCAATCTTAAAAAGTTTTTTGGCCGACTCAAGCGTAATCCATCCTTCCATCGCGGCCCGTGAGCGATTGTCGTCAGCGGCTTGCAGATATAATTTGGATTTTGACCAACCACTTCGCACGACCGACCAACCGTAACTTGCCGGACCTGTATCATGAATAATGAGCACGCCCGCAGCACCCTGCCGAGCGGCTTCTTCAAACTTGTACGTCCAACGACCGTAGTAAGTCATAGTGTTGCCTTTGAACAACTTATCGTCCACAATGCCCGGGTCATTGACTAACACAAGTACCGTTTTGCCTTTTACATCCAAACCTGCGTAGTCATTCCAACCATATTCGGGCGCGACAATGCCGTAACCGGCAAACACCATTTCGGAGTTTTCAACTTTTACCCGGTCTTGCACACGACGCGTGGCGGCTACAAAATCGGTCAGGTAATTCAGCGATATTTCACTGTCTTTGCCTTTCATGACCAACGGCCCGGCGGGTTTGGACATGATATCCACCATCGGTACATCCTGAAAATAGCTGTTGTCGTTGCCGGGTTTCAATCCCAGTTTTTCAAATTCAGCTTTTAGGTAATTGATGGTCTTGGTTTCACCGGGACTGAATGGTTTGCGGCCCTCAAATTCGTCGGAGGCGATTATGGCGATATGTTTAGCAAACGCCTTGCCGTCAATGGCCGAATCGTCGGCTTTAAGGCTTACCAAAAAGGCGGCGCTGAGAAAGAGACAGGCGAAAATCAGCTTGTTGGTCATGTCGATGATTCGGGATTCAGTGAATCTTCAAAGATAAGGAGAGAGAAGCTATAAACAGATAGTGAATTACAACATGATTGCAATTTTTTGGATTTTCGCAAATGCCGCCTAATTTGGGTGAGAGAATGAAATGAAGACTGTGGACTTTTGTATATTTGAGAGTTAGCTGCAAATTTCATAAAGCATATGACTACTGAAGAAAGATTAATCGAACGTTGTATCACTCTCGAAAGAGTTATGCCTTTGGGGGTGTTATCACTGCCAATTTTTTTGCCATGCGCGGGTGGAGTTGTTCTCCGTTGGTTTTTGCTTTTTACCAATGGAGCAAAGAAGAAATAATTATACAATTTGTATAATTATTTTGTATCTTCGTAAACATTACCGGTAATGTATGAAAGTAAAAATTGCCAAAGCCGAAGACGGTCGGCCTGTTAAGGCAACGATAAAAGTATCCAACAGTGTATCATTGCCCTCATTAACAGAAGGTTGGAAGTTCAATTTTAGAAAACATTCAAAAAAAGCACATTTTGAAACCTATATTCTGGTTTGTGACGAAACGCCCGCAGTCATTGAAGGTTGCCTTATTTTCCAACTGAAAGGTGCCGTTGAGCCATACATGGCATATATTGAAATTGCTCCTCACAACAAAGGAAGTGATAAAATACATGTGAAAGTTGCAGAGTGCTTAATTGCTTTTGCGTGTAGATTGAGTTTTATCAAAGGGAAAGAACATTACAAAGGATGGTTAGCATTTGATGTGCTCGAAGAAGACAAACAAAACGAAATTATTTTGATGACCTTGTATTCGCAAAAATATGGTGCGCTGAAATTCGGCGAAACCACGATGGTGATTCCACCGGAAGCGGGGGAGAAATTAGTTGCTCAATTTTTAAATACATGAGTATGAAAAACACGAAGGAAATTCAACCGAAAGATATATGGAATGATAAGAAAGCCGTTGGTTTAAAGGAGTTTATCCTTTTACATTCTCAACAGCAATCAGAAGAACAAAAACTGAAAAACGAGTTACTGTCTATTCGATTTCAGCTAGAAGATTATATTGAAAATGATAACTATACTGATAAATTAAAGATCGTCGACTTTGTAAAGATGTATCTTAGGCTGTTAAACATATCTCAAAAAAAATTGGCCATTTTATTTGAGATGAAAGACAGCAATTTGCATAAATATTTGGTAGGTGAACGAAAATTAAATGCTTCGTTTGTTCTGAAATTGAGCTCATTTTCACATACGCCGCCGGAATACTGGCTACGGGTTGAAGTGAAGAATGAATTGATTGAAATTATAAAAGAGGGCTCTAAAACAGAAAAGTACCAAAAATACGATTATCGGAATTTATTGGCCGTATCTGCTGACTGAATTATAGACAGTTTATGCCTTTGGCGGTGTTCTCACTGCCAATTTTTTTGCCATGCGCGGTTGGAGTTGTTCTCCGTTGGTTTTTGCTTTATCTTGGCGCAAAAACACGCCAATACCATGCATTTCAGAAGTCTTGCTTTAATAGTTTTCGTTCTTCTCTCTTTTCGCATTTTTGGGCAAAGCCCTTTGTTGAAAAAATACCAATCCACCGCTCAGAAAGCTTTTCAAGAGCAAAATGCTTATAATACAGTGGCTTACGTAGAGAAGCGTTGGCGTTTGGCAGGAAATACCGGTTTCAATGAAAGCATTTATTACGTAGAAAATATTCTGAAAAAAGCAGGCTACGTCAACGAAACGGAAGCCAAGCCGACAGATATGCTCACGTATCGCATCGAAAAGCGGCCCATGAATCGCCAAACGTGGGAACCTATTGATGCGAAAGTAGAGATCGTGGGCGAATCGGAACCGCTTCTGGAATTTAAGACCAATCGCAATATGTTGGCCATCAATTCGGGCACCACTCCACCCGAAGGCATTGAAGCAGAGGTTGTTTACATTGACAGTAAAGACAAACAGACGTTGGAAAAAGCGGACTTGAACGGCAAGATACTCTTTGTAGAGCAAGGCATTGGCTTGGTTCATCGCACAGCTGCCGGTCGGGGTGCGGTGGGTGCGTTTGGCTACAGTATTCCCGCGTATACACAACCTCAAAAATTTGCCAATTCCATTCAATTTTCGGGAATTCAGATCGTGAAAGGTTTCCAAAGCAGTTTTGGTATATTGCTTTCTACGCGCGCCAAAGACCGCCTGAAAGCAGCACTTGCCAAAGGCCCGGTTCGGGTAAAAGTAAAAACGGAAACCAAGCTGTATCCATCGGAAGAACTGACCTTAGTGGCTGATATAAAGGGCAATAAAGCAGCAAAAGAACGCTTTGTGTTTTCGGCGCATGTGCAGGAACCCGGTGCCAATGACAATGCCACGGGGGTAGGCACGTTGGCCGAAATGGCGCGCGTGGCGGCTGAAATGTACAAAAAAGGAAGTTATAAGCCTGAACGAAGTTTGACGTTTTTGTGGGGCGACGAGATCGTTTCAACCCGTCGCTATGTCACCGAAGATACCATTCGCGCCAAAGGAATTCAGTGGGGCATGAGCCTTGACATGGTGGGCGAAGACACCCAAAAAACAGGCGGGACTTTTCTCATCGAAAAAATGCCCGATCCCTCGGCGGTGTGGACCAGAGGGGAGGAAAAACATTCGGAATGGGGAGGCAAACCATTGCCGGAAAACGCCATCAAGCCGCATTATTTCAATGATTTTGTGTTGAATCGCTGCCTCGATCAGGCCAAAACCAACGGATGGGTTGTAAAGACCAATCCCTACGAGGGCGGTTCAGACCATACGCCGTTTTTGCAGGCAGGTTTGCCCGGTCTGCTGATGTGGCACTTTACCGACGTTTTTTACCATACCGATGCCGACCGACTGGAAAATGTGTCGGCGTGGGAAATGAAAAATGTGGGCATTTCGGCCTTGGTTTCGGCCATGACCCTTACAAGTACAGATGAAAGTACCGCACTCGTTTTAGTGAAAGAATTGCAGGAAGCCGCGACAAAACGACTTGACATCGAAACAAAACTGAGTCTGGAAGCCATTCAAAAAGGAAACGCTAAAGCATCGGAAGCGCACATTCTGGAAGTGTGGGGAAGTTATTATGAAAATGCATTGGGCAAAATGGAGAATCTTCAGGCAAGCGGCACTTCAGACAAAGTGCGAAATGCCATCGGTCTTGCTCAAAAGGCGGTAAAAGACAAAACCGAAGCCTCCGTAAAAGGCTTATAAAAAGTCACATAACCAAACGCACTTACTTGCCGGCCAAATACTCCTTCCCTTGGTCTGTGTCCCCACAGACCTTTCTATTTGATTTGCTAATAATCAAATTTGGTTGACTATCATTGTTCTAATAATGCGGCTTAGTGAGTCTGTGGAGACACAAACCACGGAGAACTACGGAGAAAATTTCAGGCAGGAAATTGTGCATGAGATTGCTAAGAAAATGTTGGCAACTAAATGAAAAAGAGAATGTTTTACTTCCCCGCCAAATACTGATTGCGGTATTCAATGGGTGTGCAGCCTTTGATCTGGCGGAATTGGCGAGCGATGTTTTTGCTGTCGGTAAGGCCCATGTCCAACGCAATTTCAAAGACTGTCATATCCGTTTCGATGAGTTTTTGCGTGAATTTTTCGATGCGAAGATTGAAAATGTATTTGTAAATAGGATAGCCTGTAATATCCTGAAAACGCTGTTCCAACGCTCTCCGCGACAACGGAACCTGCTTCACAATATCCTCTACCTGAAGGTTTTTGTCAATATTTTGGTGAATGAATTTCAGCGATGAAGCAATGTAGCGGTCGTTGGTGGCGTAAATATCGGTGGATTGGCGGGTGATGATCTGTGTCGGTTTGACGATAATGTCGTAATAATCCGCCGTGCCATGTTCGATCATGTGATGCAACAACTTCGCGGCGTCGTAGCCTCCTTTTTCGGTGTCTTGACCGATACTCGACAGTGGCGGGTCCGAAAATTCACAGATCATTTCGTCGTTGTCTACGCCCAGAACCGCTACGTGTTCGGGGATGCGGATATTGGATTGTCGGCATGCTTCGGTGATGTGTTGACCCTGATTGTCGTCACAAGTCATGAGGGCAATGGGCTTGGGTAAGGACTTGAGCCATTGACTCAGCGGACTGGGTTTATAGTACCAAAGCTCGCTGCTTCGTGCCATAATGTGCTCAAAGTAATGTACCTGATGGCCCGCTTTTTTGACACGATCTTCAAAACCGTCGGCGCGCTCGCGTGACCAGACAATGTCTTTAAAGCCGTAAAAAGCAAAGTTTTTGAAACCTTTGCGAAGAAAATATTCGGCACCCATTTTTCCTGCTTCGTAGTGGTCGCCGGTGATGTTGGGAATTTCTTTGAAGCGTTCTTTAAAATCCTGGGCAATGACCGGAATCCCGGCTTTTACGATCTTTTCAATTTTGGGGTCGTTGTACAACTGCCCGATGATACCGTCGGCTTCCCACTCTAACGCCCATTCCAAAATCCCATCTATTCCAATCGTTTCACGCTGAAACAGCGGCATCCGACAAAAAATCCAGGGACCGTGTTCTTTGGAATATTTGGAAATCCCTTTCAACAGGCCTTTGCTGTATTCCTCGGCAAAGTCTATAAGGAGAATGATTTTGTACATAATAATAACCATTAATTTAACCGCAATGGACGCCATTGAAATCGCAATAGACGCAAAAAATATCATTGCGTCTATTGCGTTAATCTATAGCGCCCATTGCGGTTAATCTATTTAAAAACTAAGCAAAAAGCTCTTTCCAACTTTTGATGGTAGCATTAGTCACGAGCGGTTTGGCCCAAAGCCCAATGCTCAAAATGTACCCTAAGGTAATCATCAAAAACAACATCGCAAAGCGCAATCCGACCAATTCGGCCAATCCACCGATGATGAGCGGTACCACCGCACCTCCTGCAATCCCCGAACAGAGAATTCCCGAAAATGTGCCGTGGTGATAAGGAACAGAATTGAGCGCCAGCGAAAATATGATTGACCACATAACCGATGCGCAAAAGCCACTCAACGGAAATGCATACAGCGCCACTTCGACGGGGCCAAACAGGCCCGCCAACACCGATGCAATAGCGCTGACGGTAAACAAAATCAACACGCGGCGGCTGTCGAAAATTTTGAGTAGAACCAGTCCTAAAACACAGCCAATGGTAAGCAATCCCCAAAAGTAAGAAATGACCGATGCGCCTTTAGTGGCAGGATCTACATTATGGTAGGTTTGTAAAAACTTGGAAATCCAGTTGGCAATGCCTTGTTCAGTGCCCACATATGCGAAAATGGCAATAAAATAAAGCAGGACGTAGCGGTTTTTGAGCAAGTCTTTGAAGGCGTTTTCGGTATCGATTTTTTCGTCTTCTTTGAGCTCTACTTCGGGGAATTTAACAAACCAAATAATGACCACCATCAAAAAAGCTACCACCGCAAATACCCAATACAACGATACCCATTTCAAGTTGGCCGGTACGATTTGATTGAGCGCACTGATAAGTGTATTTGCTTCTGCTGTACCATGTACATTTAAGACCAAATAGCTGTACAGCATCGGACTCAGAAACGAGGCACCACCAAAAAAGAGCTGCGCCATGACCGAATTGAAAGCAAAATTGGCTTCGCCGCCCGCCACTCTAAGCAATGGATTGATAACTACCTGTAGCATAGCCATCCCAATGCCAATGATGAACAATGAAAGCAAAGCAACCGTAAACGTAGGAATTACAGCAAACAGCAACGCCCCGCCAAAAGCCATCATAAATGCCCACAAAAGCACTCTTTTCTCCCGGTATTTTTCCACTAAAATCCCTGAAGGGATAGAGGCAACGCCATAAGCGACAAAAAAAGCGAAAGGTAAAAAGCCGGCTAATCCAATGCTTAATTTGAAACTGTCAACGATGTCGGGGATGATGGGCCCCAAAATATTGCTGAGAAAAGAGATAACAAAGAAAATGAGAAAAATAAGAATGACAATGAAGGTGTTGCTTTTCATAGAGGTGGGTTTACAGCAATAGAAAGGGCAAAGTTAATTTTTAACTTAAATGGCACAAAGAATGCAATTCGAACCGTAAAACCGGTAAATGTAAAATGATAAACTGAAAAAGTGAGATGGGAATGTTGAACCGCAAAACCGATAAATGTAAAATGATAAATTGAAAAAGTTAAAATCTATTTCTTCACTTTGATAACTGTTACTTTTTCAGTTTTACATTTTTGGGTTTATCATTTTTCAGTTCTATAACTCCTACACTTTACATTCCTGAGCTACCAAGGCGGCAGCTCCCAGCATTGCAATATCGTCGTTTTGAGATTGGAATATTTTTAACCGTTTTAGCGATTCGGGATAGGCAAAATCCTGTAAAGTTTCCATCATACCTGCTTTAAATAAGGGGTAAGCTTTGGCGATAGAACCGCCCAAAACAATCACCTCCGGGTCATAGACGTATAGAACAGCCTTGATAGCGAAGCCTAAATGTACTCCAAATTCTGACCATAAGCTGATCGCTCTCTTGTTGCCGGCAAGCGCCTCTCGACTGGCTTCGATGGCGCTTGTGCCGTGAATGGCATCAAAAAAGTTGCTGCAGGCGTAATATTCAAAAGTATGATCGCGGTAAGGAAGCATTCCTATTTCTCCGGCGCCACAGTTATTGCCGATATACAATTGATTATCAATGATAATTCCTGATCCCAAACCGGTGCCTATCGTCATTCCTACCACCGAATTATAGTCTTTGGCCATGCCATAACGGTGTTCGCCAAGGGTAAAACAATTGACATCGTTGTTGACAAACACAGGGACATTAAATTCTTCTTCTAAAATATCCCGCAATGCTACTTTTTCCCAAGAGGGGATGTTAGCCACATTATACACAATGCCGCGATCAGTGTCAACAACCGACGGAACGCCAATGCCAATACTGCTTACAGAGTAATCGGTCAGCGGCTTGATAAGGTCGATCAATTGAGTCAAAGTAGCCGATAACGATTCCTTTTGCTGAAGTAGTATGGTGTTTTGTTGGATGATCGAACCGTTTTTTTCGACACCCGCTTTTATTTTCGTTCCTCCTAAGTCTACACCTATTTTCATGTTCACTCTTTTTTAATCGTTTTCTGTTAATTGTGTAATTATTAACCGTTAATTGTTATTGAATATCAATATGTTATGAATATTGCTTATTATTTGAGCGTATGTTTATTTTCACCTGCCTGAATGGTATTTCTTTTGCTTATTGTATAGTTACCGTTCGACTGCATTTGCCCGAAGCATCAAAGCTTTTTAATTTGATGAGTCCGCCGACTTTTACGGGACTTTTGTATTCCGGTGATTTCTCGTTGGGCTCGCTGCCGTCAGTAGTGTAGCGAATTGCGAGGCCCGGAAAAGCTACGTTGGCTTTTAGAGTGCTGTTTTCAACGATGGCTCCCGGTAATGGTACGCGATAATTATAGCCGCCGTTGAGATAGCTCAAACGAGGCAGTTCTTTTTGGGCAAGCGTATTGACAAATACATTCCAGTTGCTCTGAATCACCTTTTCGCGCGCGACTTTGTCGGCAATGTTTTCCCAAGAACGTTCGGCACTCCAGGCGCTTTCAGCAAATCCCATCAGCTTTGGCAACGTGTAGTATTCCATCATGTCGCGCCCTTTCACGGTTTCGCTCCAGAGTTGACATTCTACCCCAATGATATTTTTGCGCGCTTCGGGTTTGAGCCGTTCTGCATTTTCAAATGTCATAGGTTTGCCCATAGCAGTGGTATACGTGGTTTTGAACATATCGTAAGGCGCAAACGTATAATTGTCGCGGGTATCCACAAATCCCGCCCAATATAGCCCCGGTTCTTTGGGGTCGTTGTTGTAGGCGAGATCAAAATAGAAATTGGTCACGTTGCAAAGGACGACCGGATAGCCTGCGTTAGCAAGACGATAGCCACGGTCCGGATCATAAACATTATTCCAAACGTAAGGAATGACATTTTTACCCGCAAATTCAGGATTCACTTTCAGGATACCGTCTTTGTCCTTAAACAACGCTACTTCTTCCCATCCGTGGACTTGCAGATTGCGTTTTTGCAACCTTGGCAGCAGGCGACGAATAAAATAGGGGTGCAGGTTATACGCGTTGCCGATGGTTGGGTCTTTTTTCAGAAGTTCCTGCGCCAAAGGCGATTTTGTCCAGGCGCCATCGGCTACTTCATCACCGCCGATGTGAAAAAGGTCCAAGGTAAGCCCTGCCTCTTTGTACATTTTGATGATTTCGTCGGTTACCTTTTCGTAGAAATGATACGTAGATTCTTTCGTTATATCTACCACATTGTCTTTGTATCCTTGCGCCGACAGATAAACTGATTTATCATCGGGGTCAATGAGCCGGTATTCGTTGGCTTCTTTTTCCTTGCCTTCTTTCATCAATCGCGCATACCGTGCCTCCATCGCCTTGATGGCCGCGTGTGCGTGTCCGGGAAGGTTTACTTCAGGAATGACTTTGATGTGGCGCGCGGTGGCGTATTTGAGAATT
The DNA here is from genome assembly GCF_965279615.1 of Runella sp. Taxonomy (NCBI): domain Bacteria; kingdom Pseudomonadati; phylum Bacteroidota; class Cytophagia; order Cytophagales; family Spirosomataceae; genus Runella; species Runella sp. The sequence goes on from NZ_OZ257252.1 coordinate 6,106,419, forward strand.
TCGATAAAATCAGCTTTGGAATAAAAACCGCTGCCGTGCTTGCCTTTGTCGTACGAGATCGGTCCGGAACCGTAGCCAGGATGCAGAGCGGCATCCTTGTAAGACGCAATATGTTGACGTTGTGCACCTACCTGTGTCAGTTCAGGCAATCCTTCAATTTCCAAGCGCCACCCTTCGTCTTCGGTGGTGTAGAGTAAAAAGTGATTTAACTTGTAAAAAGCCAATATATCAAGCGTACGGAGAATGGTTTCTTTATTCTGGAAATTACGGCTCACGTCGAGCTGCATACTGCGGAAATGAAAACGCGGCGCATCTTCGATTTGGACGTATGCTAATCCAATAGGGGATTTTTGGGTGTAAACAGTGGTCGGAATCATGGACACTAAACTTTGAGTGCCGTAAAAAACACCCGCTGCATCGCTTCCGATGATGGAAATACCTTTGTCGTTGATGTTGAGATGATACGCTTCTTTGCCAATTCCATTGACGGCGATCTTGCCCAATTGCAATGAAATAGTATTAGCGGCGGGCGCGGCATTTTTTACGGTAAAGTCACTTCCGGTGATGTCTTTGAGGCGTTGCGCGAGCAATTTTGCTTCGCTTTCCAGTCCTGTTTCATAATGGATAGGCGTAGAAGTTGCCAAGGTAAAGGTGCCCTTTCCTGCGGTGATTTTTACAGGCGAAGGAATTACTTTCAGCAATTGATCGGAAGTTACCGGGCTTACCGCCAAATTTTCTTTGTATTGGTATTCATGGGTAAGCGTCGGGTCTTGGTCGTTGGGACCGCGAAGCAATTGCTCTTTTTTGGTAAAAGGAACCACCGCACATTGCTCAATCTGAACGACTTGGTTCTCTTTTCCTTCTTTGTCATAAAATACAAAATACAAGCCTAAAGGCGCATCGGTTTCTTTCACAATGCCTTCGGTGCCTTTGTAAATCACGGTTACGGAATCGCCGGGAGCCAAGCGAAATCCTTTGTTGGGAGTCATTTTATACCAGTCGCCGTTGATGTGCTCAAGCCTGGCAGGTTGTGGCGTAGGGTAAGGCAGCAAAGGTCGGGGAGCCATATTAAAAAATAAAGCCCAACTGCTATCGCCCAAGGTAAGGTTTCCGTTGTTTTTTAAGTAAAATTTGGCTTCAAAAATATCATTTGGCCCCGCAAAATTGGTGACCACTTCCCACGAAACGGCAATCTTATCGGCTTGATCAAAATCGCCGCTTTCGGATGATTTACAGCCGTTAAGGGTAATGGTAACGATGAACAGGAACGCACTATATAAAATATTACGCATAATTTGCGGGGTTAAATAGCCTTAATAATACTGTGACGCGTATTAAAAATACCATTGGTTTTTGAAGTAATTTTTAACATTTACCTAATCCGACCTTTTAATGTCCTCACTAACCAACCGACTTATTTCGCTGGATGCACTGCGCGGGTTCACCATTGCGGCCATGCTTATGGTCAATTTTCCCGGAAGCGAAGAACACGTCTTTTTTACGTTGCGACATACCAAGTGGAACGGCCTTTCTTTTACCGATCTGGTAGCACCTATCTTCCTGTTTGTGGTGGGCGTTTCCATTGTTTTTGCCTATTCAAAACGAAAACAGGACGGCAGCCCAAAGGGAGAATTGTATAAGAAAATCGTCATTCGTTCTTTGAAAATATTTGCTGTCGGGATGTTTTTGAACCTCATGCCCAACTTTGATTTCAGCGATATTCGTTGGACCGGTACGCTGCACCGAATAGCGTTTGTCTTTCTGGGTTGCGCCATTTTATATTTAAATACCAATTGGAAGCAACAGGCGTGGATCGGCGCGATCATTCTGGTAGGTTATTGGTTAGCATTGACCTTGATCCCAACGCCGGGATACGAAACGGCAATGTTGGCGCCGGGTGTAAACCTTGTGGCATGGTTTGACAATCTGTTTTTGCCGGGTAAAATGTGGCAGGGCACGTGGGACCCCGAAAGCATTCTTACTACGTTTACCTCCATCGTGTCGGGGATTACGGGCATGTTGGCGGGGCAGTTGTTGCAACGCAAATTTACTCCCAACGAGAAAGTAAATTACCTCATGACAGCAGGTGTCTTTTCGGCGGCGTTGGGCTATTTTTGGGGGTTGGGTTTTCCCGTTAACGAGAATCTCTGGACGAGTTCGTTTGTGTTGGTAACCTCCGGTTTTGCGTGTTTGTTGCTTGGGGCTCTGTATTTTATGGTAGATATTTTGGGTAAAACTAAAGGAACTCAACCCGGAATCATCTTTGGAGCTAACGCCATTGCGGTGTATGTGTTGGGGGATATTCTGGCGCTATTCTTTTACGGAACTAAGTTTGGAGAACACTCACTGAACGAACACGCGGTCAATGGATTAATCAACCTCGGAGTGACGCCGAATCCGGCGAGTATGCTCTATGCGCTGTTCTTTGTTTCGGTCAATTTTATTCCCGCGTATTTTCTATACCGCAAAAAGATCTTTATCAAGTTGTAGGTACCCCACCCCTAACCCCTCGGCCGAGGGGTTAGGGGTTAATATGTCACGCCGTAGGTGTGAAACGTTTGTAGAAAACAGATAATCAATACCGAAAATTGACCTCGTAGAGGTCACCCTTCAAACATACAATACATGAAAAAGTTTTCTATCATCGGACTCATTCTGAGCATTATACTTTCCATCAATACTTTTGCCCAAAAGGTAAAAATCGGTATGTTCACGGATGTCCACGTTCCGACCATGCACGACGCCAAGGAGCGACTCACGGCGTTTATGGACAGCATGAAAACGGCTAAACCTGATTTTATCATTGAACTCGGCGATTTTGGAACTCCTGCTCCAAAATACGCTTATGGGTTTGACATTTGGAATGCATATCCCGGGCCTAAATACCACCTGATCGGTAACCACGAAATGGATGGAGGCTTTTCATTACAACAGGCCCTGGAATACCGAGGAATGCCCTCTTCTTATTATTCCTTTCAGAAAAATGGCTTCTATTTCATCGTATTGGACGGAAATGACAAGAAATCACCGGAACTGAAAGGGTACCAAGAACACATCGGTGAAAAGCAATTAGCGTGGTTAAAGGAAGAATTAGGCAAAGCCAAAACGCCCATTGTTATTTTCTCACATCAGGGATTGGGGAAAGATGGCGTAGATAATTCGGCTGATATTCGGGCGTTGTTGGAAGCACATAATGCAAAGGCTAAAAAGAATAAAATAATTGTTAATTTCTACGGCCACATCCACTACGACCGCGCCGACGAAATCAACGGAATTTGGTATGTCTGCATCAATTCTATGTCGTACAAGTGGTTAGGAGAAGAATATGGGCACGTTCGGTACAGCGAACAGGTTGATAAAGACTTTAAATGGATAAAGTATACAGCTCCTTACAAAGACCCACTGTTTACCGTTGTAGAGATATCGGCAAAAGGCACCATTACCATTTCAGGGAAGAAATCGCAATGGGTCGGTCCATCGCCGAAGGAAGTGGGTTATCCTGAAAAGAACAGCGAATACGAAGTGCCCGAAATCCGAGCACGAACCTTGAAATTTAAACCGTAGGGGCAGGCCCTGCGTCTGCCCGATAACCGCGAAAGATTTTTAACGGCATTAAAAGAGGGCGGAGGTAAACCCCGCCCCTACATTGGCAGTGTTCCATATTGTTGATAATTATGTAGTTATGAATAAATTGCTATTGCTTTTTTGTTGCGCCCTATCTTTTACCGGTTTTGGCAAAACCATTGATATTTCCAATGCGCGCATTTACACATCCATTACAGATAAACAGGTATTGCGGCGAAGTGTAGAAGTGCTGCAACAGGAAGTAAAGAAACGAAGCCAACTGGAATGGACACTTCTGAATAAACTACCATCGGACGGAAAACCGTATGTGGGCATTGCGTTGGAAAGTGATCTATCAGGATTTCCGGCAAAAGTTCGGGATGAAATTCGAAAATTATCCGCAATCAGTAATGAAGGCTTTAAGATATTAGTATTATCGGAATCAAAAGCGGTAGTGATCGTAGGGAAAGACGCTCGCGGAATTCTGTACGGCGTGGGAAGGTTGTTGCGGAAGATGGAAATGAGTCCCACACAAGTATTGCTTTCGGATGATCTGTCATTAGCCACCAGCCCGCGCTACCCTATTCGTGGGCATCAGTTGGGCTACCGGCCCAAGACCAACGCGTATGATGCCTTTACGGTAGAACAGTTTGACCAATACATTCGCGAATTGGCGCTTTTCGGAGCTAACAGCATAGAGATCGTTCCTCCCCGCACGGACGATGACGCTACGAGTCGGCACATGAAACTGCCGGCCATTAAGATGATTGCCGAACAATCGCGCATTTGCAAAGAATATGGATTGGACGTATGGATGTGGTACCCCAACATGGGTTCCAACTATGTACACGCGGATTCTATCCAAAAAGAATTGAAAGAGCGGCACGAAGTATTTGCGGCAGTGCCTCAACTGGACAATGTTTTTGTGCCCGGTGGCGACCCGGGCGAACTGGAGCCTGATGTGCTGTTTGCGTGGCTTGAAAAAATGTCAGTAGTACTGAAAAAATACCATCCCAAAGCCAAAATTTGGGTCTCGCCGCAGGTATTTCGGCCTACTAAAAAATGGTTTGATGCGTTTTATGCGCACGTCAATAAAGGGTATCCGTGGTTTGGCGGCGTGGTTTTTGGTCCTTGGGTAAAAATGCCCGTGCAGGAAATCAGACGCATAGTCAATCCTTCCATACCGATTCGTCATTACCCGGACATTACGCACAATTACAGCTCTCAATACCCGATTCCTCACTGGGATCTGGCGTATGCCATGACGCTTGGCCGTGAAAGCATCAACCCACGCCCACACGATGAAAAAATCATCCATAATGCGTTGGATGAATACGGTGCGGGAAGCATCAGCTATTCGGAAGGTACCAACGACGACGTCAATAAGTTTGTCTGGAGCGACCAGGACTGGAATCCCGACACGCCGGTCATTGAAACGTTACGTGATTATGCCCGATTGTTCTTCGGACCCGACTATCAGGAATCCGTTGCGCAGGCTATTGTGGCGTTGGAAGATAATTTGAAAGGGCCTTTGCTGACCAATGAAGGCGTGTCTCGAACATTGATGCAATGGCAGATGATGGAAGAAGATGCAACGCCGGAGATATTGCAAAATCCACGCTTTCAGATGGGATTAATTCGAGCCTATTATGATGCTTACACACGCCGCCGGCTCCTGTATGAAACGGAAGTGGAACAGGAAGCTAAAGATATTTTGGGAAGAGTACGGTCAGGAAGTTCTTTGGCAACGATTCAGCGGGCAAAAACTACGCTGGAAAAAGCGTGGCAATCACCCATTTTGCCCAATTACCGCAGAAAGTGCTTTTCATTGGCCGATTCATTGTATAAAAGCATTGGTGCTCAGTTAACTATCGCTAAACACGGGGCAATGTCAGGGCGCGGCAATTTTGTGGATAATATTGATATTCCACTCAATGATGCCCCTTATCTTTTGGATCAACTAACCAAAATTGAAAAGTTGGAAAATGAATCGGAACGACTGCAAAAAATTCACCAATTGCTTCATCGTACTGATCCGGGTTTGGGCGGATTTTACGATCATTTTGGTTCACCTGAAAGTTGGCATCGCGTGGTGTCGGACGTGGCTTGGGAAAAAGATCCGGGCAGCCTTCAATCTCCCCGCGTTGGCTTTGGTGTAGGATTGGTGGCAGAAGAATGGGTAGATGAGATCAAAGCGACGGGTTTTAAAGGAGAGGTAACGCCCCGCGCATGGATGAAACAAGTCAAAACCCTGTACGACCAACCCTTGAAAATTGCGTACAGTGAACTTGATACAAAATCATCTTACCGAATAAAGATTGCTTATACGGGACGTTTTCGTTCGCGCATGAAACTAACTACTGACGATGGTGCCGTTGTCCACGATTTTCTTCAAACGGGCGAGCAGCCTATCTTTGAATTTGACGTTCCGCAAAAATCCACCGCCGACGGAAAAATAACGTTCATTTGGAATTGCGGCGAAGGTGGGCAAGGTCCACAGGTGACGGAGATTTGGTTGATTAAGAAGTAAGATTAATATAAAAACCCAAAAAGCCAAAGTGGAATTTTAGTGCCAAATCCTATTTCTATGTCATCAGCGGCTATGTAAGCATCGGGAACAGTGGCAATTTGACGATTTGTTTTGGTTGCTCCACCCACTTCTACTGTAATGCGCCTGTCAAGTCGAAAATCGCCTTGCTCGGTATATTCCACACGATGACGAGGATGAGTTTGGCTCAAGAAAAAACTTTCCCGTAAAGTGCCTTTACCGGGGCGAGTTTCGGTAAGGGCGTATTGCAAGTTGGGATGAGCCAAATACACTTTGTCGGGTTTTTGAAGACGGGTAATACCAAAACTATCGCGGTGCAAGAGAGTCAATATGCCCAATTCTTCGAGATAATGCAGGTACTCAATGACATAGCCACGCGTAGTTTGAAGCGTTTCACTTAGCTTAGTAATATTAGGTTTTAGAGGAACACTTTCAGCAAGAACCACGAGAAATTGTTTGATTTTGTCGACCGTCGCATAGCTGATTCCGTAAGCGGCGGGTAAGTCAATTTCTAAACTGAGTCGAAGTGTTTCGGCAAGCTTTTGAGCATATACGTCCTCATTTTCAAGGAAATAAGGATAATAACCATATTCTAAATAGTTTGACCAATGAGCAAAGGGTTTAAAACTTTGAGTTAAATCGGCTGCTATTTCGGTATGACGTTTTAGTAAATCGTTTAACAAAATGGGAGGAAAAGTAATTGCTTTTTGAATTTGCAGAAACTCCCGAAATGACAAACCATGTAAAGAATACATTACTGCGCGACGGCTAAGATCACCCTTACTGCGTTCAAGATGAATAATAGACGAACCCGTAAATACAATTCGTAGGTCAGCAAAATCATCATACAGGTTTTTGATTTCCTGCGACCAATTAGTGTATCGATGTACTTCGTCAAGTAGAAGTAATTGCCCTCCCGTTCTGACAAATTCGGCTCCCAGATCGTACAAACGGTGATTGCTGAAGTACAAATCGTCCAGACTAACGTATAATGATTTGCTAAATTCGAGTTTAGACTGTTTTAAATATTGAAATAATAAGGTAGTTTTTCCTACTCCTCTTGCCCCTTTTATCCCTATGAGACGATTGCGATTCCAATCAATCTCCCGGATAGCATCACGTACGAATTCAGTACCTGTACGTTGGAGTTTTGGAAGGTATTTAGCAAATAATTGTTCCATAATGTACTTTAGAAAATACAAAAATACTATAAAAGTGTATTTTTAAAAATACACTTTTTGTAATTGACTTAACTATAAACGATATCCCCAATTTCTAATTCCTATAAAAATGAAAAACTTTATTCCAACCTTATGTCTGCTTGCGCTTGTTACTCAAGCTATTTATGCCCAAACCACCGCCACCGGAACCGTTTATAATGACCTGAATAAAAACAGACTGAAAGATGCAGGTGAACTTCCTATTGCGAACATTTGCGTTTCCAACGGTCGGGAAGTGGTGAAGACAGATAAAAATGGGAAATGGACGTTGCCAACAGGTGATGATACGGGCTTTTTTGTGATCAAACCGGCCGATTACGCCGTTCCGTTGAACAAGGATAATTTGCCTCAAAATTATTATTTACATAAACCTAACGGCTCACCTACCTCGAAAACTGAAGGCGTTGCGGCCACGGGAACTTTGCCTAAATCCATTGATTTTCCATTGTGGCAACAAAAACCGGAAAAGCAATTTTCGGTACTGTTGTTCAGCGATACGCAGGTTCGGGGCTTGACAGAAGTGAATTACGTAACGCATGATGTGGTAGAAGAATGCCTTGGGACAAATGCCCGTTTCGGAATTTCTTTGGGAGATGTTGTGGCAGATGATCCAAACTTGTTTGCTGAAATTAACGGCAGTATTGCGCAGATCGGACTGCCTTGGTATAACATCTTCGGCAATCATGATTTTAATCGCGGGGCTACCAATGATCAATTCAGTGATGAAACATTTGAGCGTTTTTATGGCCCAAGTTCCTATGCTTTTGAAGAAGGAGATGTCGCATTTATTGGCCTGAAAAACGTTTATTTCAGTCCCGACGGCAAATACAAAGGCCATTTTACGGAAGCTCAGATTGACTTTGTTAAAAATTACCTGGCAACTGTTCCGAATGAAAAGTTGGTAGTCTTGCTGATGCACATTCCGGTCGTGATCTGCGACAACCGAACGGAGTTATTTAAGTTGATCGAAAAGCGTCCGCATACATTTTCAGTTTCGGGTCATACGCATACCATGATCAATCTGTTGGTGGATGAAAAATACGGTTGGACGGCACCCGCTCCGCACCATCATTTTGTCAATGCTACGATATCGGGAAGCTGGTGGTGTGGATTGAAAGATGAAACGGGTATTCCCCACGCTACCATGAACGACGGGGCGCCCAACGGCTATTCTATTCTTACATTTGATGGAAATAAATATTCGACACGATTCAAGGCCGCCCGTCGCACTGCTGATTATCAGATGAATGTATATTGGCCGGACGAACTTACCAAAGCGGAATTAGATACTACGCATTTGCGGGTGAATGTATTTGCAGGCTCGCCTCGTTCCAAAGTAGAATTTCAATTGGCGGGTCAAAGTACATGGACGCCGTTACAACTCACTCCTCAGCGCGACCCCAACAACATGGCTATGTATCAACAAAGTCCATTTTTAGAAGCAACGGTCAATGATACAAAACTGGATAAGATCTTTGGCTGGAGCATGGATAAACCTTCGGTTTCAACCCATATTTGGCAGGGGAATCTGCCGACCGACTTGCCCGCCGGAACGCACCGAATTATTGTCAGAACGACCGATCTGTTTGGGCAGACATTTACCGCGCACCGGATTTTCAGGGTAAAATAAAAGAGGGAATAATTCCGAAGAACTATCCCCTCTTTGTATTAATCATTGCATTTTTTTGTAAACAGTTTTCGCAATTGAATTGCAATCTATTTATGTATAGGGTCAATAGAGATTTTTAAAATGTTTACCGACCTTATATTATCAATGAGATCATCATTGACACTGTTTACTTTCAGCAATGATTGTTCATTGGAAATTAGCGATTGCGTTGATCTCCTTGAGATTGAGATTGGCCGGTACGGCCGGTGTCGCTATCGTTTTCATTCCAAGATTCTTGGTCTTGATTTTGGTTGCCCGTATTGCCTTGGTTACGTTGTTCACTTTGGCTTTGGCCACCACCTTGTTGTTTTTGTTCCTGCTGCTTAGTGCCGGAGTCTTGACGTTGAGTTTGGCCTTGGTCTTGTTGAGACTTGTTACCTTGTTGTTGAGGGTTGTTGCGTTGATCAGTATCCTTGTTCTGATTTCCGCTGTTTTGATTGTTTTCCATTTTAACTTAGTATTATTTTGTTAAAAAGATGGTTTGTCGTTAACAAAGATGAAGATCTGTTTTACATGCACAAGACTTGCGGCCTTCTCACTATTTCTTCTGTTCATCTCTGTTAATTTAGAGAGTTTGTCTCTCATGCCATAAGAAGTAAAACAACCATTCCATCCCTTTTTTCGGGTTTTTCTTCGGTTTTTCGTGGTGAAAGTTTCACACTCCGGGGTACTTCTTGAACAATTATGGGGAAATAATTGTGTTTAAAAAATTATTTTTTATATTTTTTTAATAATTAAACAAAAGTTTACCTTATTTCTTCCCTTCTTTCCGCGCTTTGTATTTTTGAACCGATTTACTGACGGCTTCTCGCCCGCCTTGGCCAAATTACTAATTTCAATGCGGTAGCGTATGGCCCGCCGGCGATTTTTTGGAAAGGTAGTCAGTAACTTTTGGCGCATTTACCATGTTAGAGACAGGCGGTTTATTTTTGGTTAGGGGTGGCCTTCGGAACACCTCGGATAACGGGAAGGAGCACGAAAAATTTAATAATTAAACAGAAAATTCAGGTTAACAAAACTACTTATCGGTTGTAAGTTTTTGTTGGATTCCAAGGACAAAATCAATCGTTACGCTTGCAATATCAGCTATCTCAGAAAGGGTATGTTTACCTTTTTTTATAAGATTCGCAACAATTTTTGACTTTGCACTTATAACAAGGTAATCATTTTCCTCGTCAATGTATTTTGCCATATTCTGTATCATATCATCAAATTTTAGGTCTAATCTACGCAATTTAGATAGCACTCGCAATTGTCGTAAGTGTTTCTGAAACGAATTTTGGTCGGCTTTGGTTTCTGAAAGCCTTTGTATGATTTGGTTTAAAGCATTTTCCGGTTTTTCCTTGCCAAAGTCACTCAAAACAGCCAAAATTATTTCTTCGGGATTGTTTGAAGTGAGAAAGCGAAGATAGTCGAATTGGGTAATATTGATTAGATTGAACTGAAAATAATTGCCGTCGTCAGCCAGTACTGTTTTCATTTTTGGCTCGCCGTGACCAATAAATATTACAAATTGACGTACAGGAAGTTGATATTTTGATTTAAGCAAAATCCAATAATCAGCCATTCTATAAGCCATTTTTGCATAATCATCTACTTGAAATTCAAGATGCAAAATGAATTGTTGGCCGCTTGGGTCGGTGATGATACGTAAGGCATCGGCTTCTTTTTCTTTGGTTTGCTGCAATTTTTCCTTAATTACTTCTGCTTTTACAACCTTGAATCCCAAAACGCTGTTCATCAAAGCAGGAATTATGCTTTCAATATTCTCTTTTACGATTTTGTCGTATTGATTGCCTTCTTGTTTATTCATTTTTCGTTCTATATAGCAAAGCTACATAAAATCAGAATTTTAGGAAAATACACTTGCCGATAGCGCGAGCTTGCTGCTCACGGTATACCCCGAACAAAGGTGTTACTCTAAGTTTCTTTTTTTGATTTCGTCGTTGATTGATTTTTGTTCAGACGTAATAACCCCGCTGCCAATAATAAAAAACAGAAGAAATGGGATTAATGGTTTGTAATAAAAAGTACCTTTTCCGCCGGTGGCAACGTCTTTACCAACAGAATAGCCAAACATCACGCACACTATCAATAATGCGACAATGCCGGTGGCTACGATAAATGTATAGGTGTTTTTCAATAATTTCTTTCGCTTGAGTAACTCATGGTCAGTGAGAGAGGCTACTTTTTCCGGTTTCATTTTTTAAGTATATGTTAACGTTGTGATTGGTTGATAACTGATTGTAAATCAAGTAATAATACCTTGCGTTATGCCGAAAAGAACAGACAGCCATTCGCTTGCCATTCAGTTCGGAGCACTTACATTAAGGATTCTGCTCCCTTCTTTTGATCTCTTTATCCACCGTTTGGATACTGATGAACAAAGGCAATAATGTTCCAATCACCCCAAGTGTACCAAGTTGTCCCCAATTTTTAGTTGTGATGGCTACATACACAATAAAAATGATAGCTACGGTCATAAGACCTGCCACTGCCGCGGCTATTTTTTGGTATTTCGCTTTGGTCGCTTTGAGTTCTTCGAGGCTCTTGTTTTCGAATGAGTTGCCTTTTTTCATTTGAATGAATAGGGTTTAACGATATTTGGCTATAACTTGTTGAATAACAGGGTAATGAGTGGCTTTAAGGAGGCAATTCGCCGGCATAAGCTTTATAACCCTCCTTTACTTCTTTGGGTTTCGGTATACAAAACAGGCATTCAAATCAGGTGTTTTTTCTAAATAGCGAAAGAATTATTTTAACAGCAGACACTAAAGCTAAAGCCAATAATCCGCCCAACACACCAAAAGTAAATTCTTTTATAATGGTTGGCCACTTGGGTAAAATGTGGTGTAAATAGTCAATGTTGTGCGCAAATATACCCCCCGATACAAGTAGTAATGCTATGGTTCCTACCACCGAAAATAGTTTGATGATAACGGGCAACGTTCTTACTAATAACAGACCGAGGGTGTTTAAAAATCCTTTTTTCTTCGATTTCTCAATCAGCTTAAATCCCAAATCATCCATGCGAACCACCAGCGCTACAATGCCATAAACACCCACAGTAGCTAATATGGAAACAACCGATATGGTTAAAATTTGTATACTTAAGCTATTGTTTAAAACCGTACTTAATGCAATAATAACGATTTCAACAGAGAGGATAAAGTCGGTGGTTACGGCTGATTTTATTTTTGTTTTTTCTAAAGCAGCATCATTTTTAATTTCTCCAACTGCTGCTTGCTGTGCAGGTTGTTTTTTATGAAAGAAGTATTCTACTATTTTTTCTACACCTTCAAAGGCGAGGTAAAAACCACCCAGTATAAGTATTACGATAATGGCAGTTGGTAAAAATATATTCAGCAGTAAAGCTATTGGAATGATAATTAACTTGTTAATAAAGGAACCTTTTGTAATTGCCCATAAAACAGGGATTTCTCTGGATGACACAAAGCCGGTTGATTTTTCGGCATTTACGGCCAGGTCATCACCAAGTATTCCGGCTGTTTTTTTTGTAGCGAGCTTGGCGCTCACCGCCACGTCGTCCATCAAAGCAGCTATGTCGTCTAAAATTGCAAAAAAGCCTGATGCCATATCTTTGATTAAATGTGTTTGGAGGCCAAAGTAAATCTTTTTTTGTTAACTGCCCGGGCATGATGATGCAAAAAAGCACCTGCTTTCGGGGTGAAGTCTATAGGTTTTAATAGATCAGGAGTACGTTTCTCTAAAATTTGAGGTATGTGTCCTTCCCAACAATAGCCCTTCTCTAATAAGGGTTTTAGGGTTGCAACTTGTTTTATAACAGGATTGTTTTTAGTTCGGATTAATTATTTGGTGTTTGCTGTTTTCCTAGCTTGGGGTGCAGAACTCAGTATTTTGGAAGAGTAATTGGCAGCTTTTGGGGTACTCACCGTGTTACAAACACTCCGGTTATTTTTGGTTCGTAGTCTCTCTATGGGAGACTACGAAGGGGTGCTGCTAACGGTTCCGTGCTTTGCGTTCGGGCGTGTTTCGGAGCACAAAACTGTCAACCAGCACAGAACTTGAACAGAAGCATAAAGCTCCAAGTTTGCACGTCACCCCGCCTGACGCAAAACCCGTGTTACAAGCTGGCCTTCTGTTATTTGAAGTAAAAGTCAAGTCCATCTACTGGGTTTGTTTTAAAATATTGTTTGTCTTCTTGTGTCTCGTTTACAAAGTTAAAAATCTGTTTTGCTCTTTCAATTTCTCCTTGTTTTGGTGTCGAAAATAGTCTTACCGCTCTTGTTCTCCATATTTGTAAATATCCATACGATAATTGTCTTATGTTTTCATTTTCGTCAATTGTTCCAATCATCAAGTCGGGAATTGCTGTCCAGCCGCCAACTTTGTTGAAGAGTTTTAGCATTGATTTTTTCAAGTCAAAGTTGCTGGCTTCATAAATGCTTCTTGCCTTTGTCAATACATCCTGTCTTGGAATATGCGACAGAAAATCAATGATTACATTTCTAAGTCCAAGATATGGACTGTCAAGGTTTGCCAATGCAAAATCATAAGCACCTTCTGCGTCAAGTTTGCAAAGAGCTAAAAATGCTGTCTTTTTTACTCTTACTTTTTTGTCACCAAAGTATAACTTAACTGTTTGCGAATGCTGTTTGCCTTCGGTTTCAGCAAGTCCGCTTAAAGAACCAATTACTTGGCAGTTCGTCTGTAAGTTGTCATTGTAAAATTTCGCAAAGTCAATGCTTGATTTTTTAAGCGTAAATCTTGCAAAATATCTTATCGTAGCTGAATTGTCCGCTAAAAATTTCTTTACTATTGTTTCAAAACCGTTTTGGTCTTTCAAGCAATATAGTGTTTGAAGTCGAACATTCGCTGATTTGTCATTTAGTAATTGTTCGATTTCTGCTTGTCCAAGTTTGCCAAAGTGGTTTATTGCTAAGTTTCTAATTAAAAAATGTTTGTCAGTTAGAAACAATTTTAACTCTTGCGAATTTTCTATAAGTGAACTTGAAATGTGTCTCGCCAAAAGTATTCTTAGCTTATCTGGGTATTTCTTAAAGTTGTCAATTACATATGTTCTGTTTGTAGTAGCTATGAACTCAACAATGTCTTGGTAAATTCCGCTAAGGTCTGTCCGATCAACTTTTTGAAGCCACTCAAAAATTGGCAAATTTTCAATTAAACTGTCAATGTAATCGGTTGTTTTATAGTTCTCAATTCCATTTAGTGCGGCTTGTCGAACTGGTAAAACCCAATCTGCTAAGCGATAGATTAAAAATTGTATAGCTCTTGGACTGTCAACTTGTGAAAGTTTCTTAACAGCTTTTTCTCTTACGTATCCACTTCCGTTTAATGAACTTATTGCCAATAACTCTACATATTGTTCTTTTGGGAAATTAGCTTCATAAAAGTCAAGGTCGCTTTTTGAAATTCCGCAATGTTTAAGAGTGTCATAATATCCTTTTTTGCTGTCAATCTTTTTGAATAGGTGAGTTATTGTCTTGCAAGTGGTTTCTCTTATTTCTCTGTTGTCGTCTTTTATAAATTCTGTCAAACTGTAAATAAGACTTGGATAACCGTCATTAGCAATTTTAGTCAAGGCATTAATCTTCTCTTCGGTATTGTCCTTTGAGAAAAACCCCGTCTTGTTAGTTCTTCTTAAAACTTCTATGTATTGCCAAATTTCCATTTCTTGCTGTGTTGTCTTTTAGGCTTACTTGTAACATCTGTATATAACCCACTTAGCCCTTTTTTATCGCTTATAACCGTTTGATGTCGGCTTCTGTTGCGTATATTTTTTATTTATACGCGCCCACCACAAAATCAACCTTTTAAAAAACCGAGTATTCTCGCTCGGCACTCAACGGATGAACACTTTTAATGCCTTTTTGCAGTAATTTTACTAAGGTAAAAAACGAAAAAGGCAAAAGCAATCAGTCGCCCCAATTGCTTTTGCCTTCAATAAAAAAAGCCTTACTTCTTCGCTTCTTTCCGTTTCTTATACTCCTTAAATCGGTTGTTGTATTCTTCCAATTGTTCGGGCTTAAAACGGGTTTGGTATTCGGGAGGCAACGCCAGTCGCTCGGGAGCTAAGGTGGGTGATTTGTCTGTGAGCGTATTGCGACCCTTGGTATTTTTGGTTAAGTCAAATACGTCGTACAATTCACCCGTCACGGTGTAGGATTTGTACGAAAGCTTATTGCCGTCTACGCTGATGATCTGGTACAGCTGCGTGTTGGAACCGGCGCGATCCATCCAATCCTGCAAACCGATCGTGTACATTTTAGGCCCGCTGACCGATACCACATAAATGGGCCCATCGGGGTATTTGCGGCTTTGTCCCAAAGGCATATTCAGACCGCGTCCGTAGGTATGGTCGTGGCCTTGCAGGACTAAGTCAACGTTGTATTTCTTATAGATGGGCTCCATTTTCACGCGCCATTCGTCGTTGTTGCGCCCGTTGGCGGTCGAATAAATGGGATGGTGATGTACCGCAACAGTCCACTTATTTGGATTATTGGTCAATACGCCAACCAGCCATTCAGCCTGCGCGTCCATCACGGTCGAGTCCAATAAGGCTCCCTGCGAGTCCAGCGAAATAAAGCGAACGCCTTGGTAATCAAAATAATAAGCCGTTTCTTTCAATTTGTCGGGGCCATTTTCGGGTAACACAAAAGAAGGCCGCCAATGCATCGAAACACGGCCTTTGCCTGTCGCATCCTTAAAATATTCGTGATTGCCGGGAGTGGCCAACGTAGGCACCATACCCGTGATCCAACCACCTGCCTCAAACCACTCACCCCATTGCCAATCGGCGTTGGAAGTCGTGATCAGGTCGCCGGCATGAATCATCAGGTTGACGGAAGGCATGGTCGAATAGGCCCCGCGAATTGCCCGTGACCATAGCGAACGAATGTCATTTTGAGCATCGCCAAAGTATATAAATGAGAATGGAGCCGACTTATCTTCGGCGGTTTTGAAGTGGAACCACTCGCTCCAATGCTCGCCGGCACCTACCCGATACGCGTATTTGGTGTTTGGCTTTAGGTCTTTGAAATGTACCGAATGGTACAAAACATGTTTTCCTTCCAGAAGTACCATTTCGGAAGTGGCCGGAACGATGGTGGCTTTTTTGACAAAATCAGGTCCCGGATCTGCTTCATGAATGGCACCAACGGCATTGACAACGGAAGAGTCAGTGCGCCAATTGACCGATTGAGAAGTGGCAGGATTGCCTTGCCAACCCAAAATAAGGCGATCAGGAAAAGCAGTAGGCGTGTAAGGTTTATGCATTTGCGCATTGCCGGCAAAAACAAGCAATACGCAGGCAATGGTCAAAACAAGTGAAAGGTTTTTCATGTGGTTTTGTTGTTAAAACGTAACGGTCAATTACGTCTCATGAGTAAAAATTTAAACTTACATTATGATGTGGAGAATATGAATTTTGTGCTGTTATTAAACTCTTAAATTTTCAAACATAAATCGTGCAACGGGTTTTATGATGTATTTAGGTTTTGAGAAACCTAAACGGCCGATTTGAGAATCGGCCTTCACGGGAAAGGTGCTTTCGGGTTCTCAAACCCGAAAACAACGGCTGAAGGCAGCAAAGCACTTTCCCATTTATTTAAGCGCTTCCATAACCGGATTTCCTACGTTGCCACTCGGCGGTAAAATATGCAATAATGCCGAAAGGGTCGGTGCAATATCAGCGATGGTAGTGCGGCGGAGCGTTTCTCCCTGCTTTACGCCCCAACCGTATAATACAAAAGGAACGTGCGTGTCATAATTGTGGGGCGTGCCGTGATCGGTGCCGATGCCATCGCCCGCAAACCAACCCGACTGCACAATGATCTGCACGTCGCCGCTGCGCTTGGCGTTCACATTGTTTTTGTAAAGTTCTAATTGATAGGAATTCAGGTCAGCGGTATGCAGGCTTTTTAAATTAATAACGTCGGCAATGCCGGGCATGGGCAACAGCGCCTCACGCACCACTTGATAAGCAGTTTCCTGAGAAATTTTCTTTTCTTTCAATAAGGCTTTGTTAAAATAAAGTTGATAGTTTTCACTTCCTACAATGTACTTTCCGCTGCCAAATGCTTCATTTAATGCCTTTTGAAGGGTACTGTACAAAACTTTTACGTCGATCAGACCGGCGGGCAATTTATGTTGTTTCCAAAACGCCGGCACATCCATCGCCCCATGATCGGCAGATAGAAAAACGGTGTAATTATCCTTGCCCACCCACGAATCCAACGTTGTGAGCAGATCGGCAAATTCCAGATCAAGGCGCAGGTAAATATCTTCCTGCTCAACCGAAGTAGGGCCAAAGGCATGACCGATGCGGTCGGGAGTGGAGAAACTGATGGCCAGAAAATCAGTGTCTTTGCCTTTACCTAAATTCTCTCCTTTGAGCGCCGCAATCGCCATGTCTTTGGTCATGGTGTTTCCCCAAGGTGTGGACGTAACCGCACCAAAGGCACTGCCCGCCTGTCCCATCAATTCGTACGGAAAAACCGGCTTTGCGGCTCCTGCCAACTTGGTTTCGTAGGGTTGGTCGTCGGGCGTGCTTTCTACGTAGGCTTCAATGGGTAGTAATGTTTTCCAACCGTTTTTGGTGTACTCGGCGGGAAGTTTGCGGGCGTTGAACTCATTTGCCCATTGGGGTAATTCGTTGGTATAGAAAGTGCTCGTAACCCAATTCCCGGTTTTGGAATCGTACCAATATGCACCCGTGGCGGTATGGCCGGCGGGCAAAATAGAGCCGCGATCTTTGATGGCAACACCGATGGTTTTGGAACGAAAGTTATTGGCAATCCGCAATTGATCGGTCACAGTGCTGGTGAGCAGATTACGTGGCGACATTTTACCTGCCGATGTGTTTGAGCTGCCCACGATTTTTGCGGTGGTATCCTCTACACAATACACGCTTCTGTCGGCAAAAGTATCGTACCAATCATTGCCCACAATGCCGTTGATGGCCGGAATAGAACCCGTATAAATGGCCGCGTGCCCTGCGGCCGTTACGGTCAGTGCGTAATGATAATGATTATTGCGACAATTGAAACCGCCATTGAGCAGGCGTTTGAAACCGCCTTCGCTGTATTTGTCGTAGAAACGATAGAGATAATCATAACGCATCTGGTCGACCACAATGCCCACGACCAATTTGGGACGAGCCAACGGTGGTGTTGGTTTTGTTTTCTTTGGTGTTTGCGCCATTAGGGCAACATTTACCAAAAGAAAAGTGATGAGTAAATACCCTTTTTTCACAAAAATGATCTTTAAATTATTTAGCCGTGATCTGATCCATTATGGCATTAGACCTGGCTCCCGTTTCGCCCGTACTTGGGCAAGTGCCTTCTCCCCGCAATTCCTGCACAATGGTGTCGATCAATGGTTGTTGTACGTGGTCAGGGTACGGAATTAAATATTCACCCATCGCGTCAACGGCTTCTACTTTGATGGTAAATCGTTCGAAAAACGAAAACGTGATCTTTCCTTTAGAGCCAATGAGTTGGGCTTCGTCGAGGCGCTGTTCTTTGTTGAGCGTATAGCACCAGCTTCCGGTACCTAACACACCTGATTCAAACTCAAAATTGGCCACTACAATGTCGTCAGCTTCGTACAATCCTGCCTGATTTCGAGCAATACCTTTGGCAGTCTTGATGGGGCCGAGTACATATTCCAGAAAATCGAACTGGTGAGAGGCCAGATCGTGAAAGTGTCCGCCGCCTGAAATTTCGGGGTCAACACGCCAGCGCGGTTGCGCATTTTCGCCGATTTCTTCGGAATAGGGATTATAGTGAATTTGGATTGTTACCAGACGAATATCACCGATTACTTTTTGATCGATCAATTCTTTCAGTTTTACAAAATAAGGCAACGTACGACGATAATACGCCACAAAAAGCGGCACACCCGTTTCGCGACTTACTTGGTTCATGGCTTCGCATTCGGCGGCGTTGCGTGCCATTGGTTTTTCTACATACACAGCCTTGCCCGCTTTCATGGCTTTTGTCGCGTATTCGAGATGAACATCCGGGGGCGTAGCAATGTAAACGGCATTTACTTCGGGGTCGTTGATCAGGTCATCTACGCTGGTATACCACTTCGATACGCCGTGGCGTTGAGCATAATCAGCGGCTTTTTCGGCGCTTCTGCCCATCACGGCTACCAACGATGAATTCGGCACTTTGCTAAAAGCCGGCCCGCTTTTCTTTTCAGTTACGTTGCCACAGCCAATCATTCCCCATTTAATTTGTTTCATAAAGTGTGTCAATTAGTGTTCTATTTGTGTTGGGCATTTTTCAGGTTGGGCTTTGAACGCCACGCAGCTTCCGGCCCAAAACGCGTGAAATAATATTTTTTATCCAGTTTTTCGTAGTCGGGATAATGGTAGACCGCGCGATTGGTCAGCAGAAAAAATACACTTGAGATCGCCACTGCGCCAATCGTCATCCAACGCGCTTTTTTATACAAAGGCTCAAAGGAAGAAAGATTACCAATCACCAATGTTTCTTTTTCTTTGGGTAATGTCAATACGAGTAAGGTAGCCACAATGGCGTTGAAAGTAATGACCCATTCAGTCAATAACCGTGAAGGCCCCCAGCCCACGAGGGCACGCTCAAAATTGCCGACAATCATTACCCACAGTAAGATCAAAAACAGCAATTGCCCTTTCCCTAACCACGTTTTGGGAATAAGCGCCAACGGTTCCTGAAAATGCCTTCGGATGACAAGCACAACCATACCAAGCAGCAACAGCCAAGTCAGATTAAACCAACCATCGGGCGTAAGATGCAGGAAATCAACGTGAGGAAGTCTTCCTATATAAGGAGCATCCCAAAGCGCCGGTGCCGTACTTTCTGTTCCATCTGCCTGAGTAACTGTTTGTTTCCACACGGTGGGGTTGAGTTGGTCACTCCATTCTTTGACGTTTTTAAATAAGTTAACGTAAGGGATTCCGATCAATACAAAAACGGTGGTAAAGCCTAATGCCCATTTTTCATTGGGAATTTTGGAAGGAGCAATGGGATGTGTTTTAATTCGGGTTGCCAGAATTGCCAAAATCGTTGCAATAGCGAGGCCGTTTACAAATCCATAACTTTGTTCCAGAAAACTGTGCCAATTCTGCTGCTGCCAATTTGCCCAATCTGCCAGATTTTTTTGGTATGCTTCGCTCGTGATGGATGTTCCGTCGGCACCGAGTATGCGCGGATTTCCCGGTACCATCAACAGTTGTTTGATCCATTGAATTCCCGAAAAACCCAGCCCTCCAATCGTGCCGCTTACGATTGATGCATACGCTACCGCCAAGTAATTATTTCTACGCATCCACAGTGTCATTCCCACAAAAACGCCCGTAATTCCCGCCCAGTCGTCGCTGCGGGGTGGAGTCATGCGGAGGCCGCCATATTGCGTAAAAAATAAACTTCCCAAGACCGGAAAGACCAAAAATGAAATAAGCCAACCGCCGGCCATGTAAGCAATGAGCGAAGAGCCGTCGCGGAATTTGCCAAAACGAATAAAGTAAACTGTAATACCTATTATGATTCCGATAACCCACCCAATATGTTGTGGATAATCGCCAAACCATTGCGGCCAGTTGTTGAGAAAATTATGCGCATCAAAAGCAGGTTTTCCCGTTTCGAGACTGATATAGCTTGAATCACCTAATGAATAAGTAAGGAGCGAGGCAAGCGAATGATCAAGCCCGACTTTCTGTAAGAGCCACTGAATACCCCAACCAATCAAACCACCTGCGAAGATAAAAGCGATGAGTAAAAAGCCGTTTTTTTCCCGTCGTTGCCACAGATCATAGATTCCTGCGGCGAGCAACGCAAAGAAGGCCGCCAAATAATCGGCGTCAAACCAATACAGCGGACTTTTATGACGTGACCACGTATGGTCAAACCCGATGCCCGATTGAAGCCAATTGGCGATAGGGTCTTCTATTTGATCCTGTAAAAACCATACGACAAAAAGCAAAAAGACGGGCTTGGTAAGTTGAACCAAACGGTCCTTTTCGGCGACGGCCGCCAATGCTGTACCCGCGCCACCCAGAGAGGCCCACAAAAAACCAATGTAAAACAACCCTGCATAACCGTACCATTGCGAAGGCGCATGACCGCTTTCGGTAGAAGAAATGACCTGCATATAGGAAACAGAGCCGCCAAATCCCCAACCAATGGCCCCGAAAAAAGCAAAGTAAAGCACGCGTTCGCGCCAGTCATTACGTCCGGACAATAAACAACCTGTAATGGCGGCCAAACAACCCGCAAAAGCTGCGCCGTATTCGTGACCGAAATTGCCGCGAATTCCCCAGCCGATGGATAATGAAATTCCTACCAACAAAAAAGTACTGAGTCGCCAACCGGGTGATTGATTTGCGGTTAAGTTTAAGCGGTTTGCCATTCGTTTTTGATGCGTTGAAAAAATTAAACTACAAATGAACCGCTGTCTGACGCAGGAAGATCGCCGGCGGCTTGTTTAATGATACTTAGATCATGTTGTAAACGTTGCACAAAAAGCGCTACGTCAAAACTGTGTACAACGATGTTTGCCCCTTCTTTCATCCACTTTATCTGACGTTCGGGTTCCAACGAAAAGTGAATGCCGATGGCAAGTCCTCTGGCGCGCGTTTTATGAATGATGGTACGAACAGTGGCTTCAAATTCAGGATGATCGTATTGCTCGGGCAAACCTAAACTAACCGACAGGTCGTGCGGACCGATAAAAACCGCATCCAATCCCGGTACGGACAAAAGATCATCCAGCCTTTCTACGGCCGGCACGCTTTCGATGTTGGCAATGCAGATCGTAGCGGCGTTAAAATTGGTAATGTATTGTTTTAATTCAGGCGTCATTTCTTCGACGCCTCTCAGATAATTATACATTTTTTCTCCCTTAAGCGGCTTGAATTTTGTGGCTCCCACCAAGTCCTGAATTTGGGCAACCGATTCCAAATAAGGAGCTACTACACCCAGCGCCCCCCCGTCGATGACCTGACATGCAAGGTAAGGGTCGGGGCTTGGAATACGGACAATGGGCGTAATGCCTAATGCCTTGAAAATCTGGCACATTTTGGCCAATTCAGCACGGTCGAGCGGAATATGTTCGGTATCAATAAAAACAAAATCAACGCCTGTGCGCTTGATCGCGGCGGGCCACATGGGTGCAGTTGAAGTGATACATGTGCCATACACATTCTGGCCGTTTTTTAATTTTTGGAGTAATGTAGGAGTAATTGCGGTGCTCATGAGTCTTCCTGATTTGGATAGAAATAGTACTTATCGTTGCGTGAATAAGGCTACTTTCCGGGCAGACTATTTTGCCGGGCCGATAGTCTTAATCCGGTAAAAAAAGGTATTAAGGCATTAGGAAACATTTTTAGAAACCAGATTATAAGTAACAGGAATAACCGTGCAGAAGCACCTAAACCCGAAACATGAAGAACCTTCCGATCATTGATGTAATTATCATCCTGCTGTATTTAGCGGGAATGGTAGGCGTTGGCGTGTATTTTTCCCGAAAAAACAGTCGTGAAAGCAGCAACAATGCCGAGCAATTTACCACCGCCTCCGGGCAGATCCCGGGCTGGGCCATCGGTATGTCCATTTACGCTACTTTTTTGAGCAGCAATACATTTTTGGGGGTTCCCGGCAAAGCCTTCGGCAGCAATTGGAACTCCTTTGTATTCAGCCTTTCCATGCCGTTGGCGGCGTGGGTGGCCACCAAGTTTTTCATTCCTTTTTACCGTAATACAGGCGAGGTCTCGGCGTACACCAATCTGGAAAACCGTTTCGGGCCTTGGGCACGTACCTATGCCGTAGTGTGCTTCCTGCTGACGCAGTTGGCTCGTATGGGATCAATATTCTTCGGCATTGCGCTTAGCTTACAAGCCCTCACCGGCTATCCAATGGCTACGATCATGGTGGTTGTGGGCATTTGTATTATTCTGTATACCGTGTTGGGCGGTATGGAAGCGGTGATCTGGACGGAAGTGGTGCAGGGGGTGATAAAAACGGCCGGAGCGGTGATTATTTTGTGGTTGGTCGTGGACGGAATGTCCGGTGGTGTAGGTAAGATCATTGACATCGGACAGGCAGATAATAAATTCAGTTTGGGAAGTTATGCGCCCGATTTTACCCAGCCGACGTTTTGGGTAGTGTTGCTGTATGGATTTTTTATGAACCTGAATAACTTCGGGATGGACCAAAACTACGTACAGCGTTATCATACCACCACTTCTATCAAAGAAGCGGCCAAATCGGTGTGGTTGTGTGTGTATCTTTATGTGCCTATTTCGTTGATATTTTTTGTGTTGGGTTCATGTTTGTACGCTTACTATCAATCCAATCCGGAATTGTTGGAAGCCGTAAAAATGCAGGCTGCTACGGATCGTTTGCCCGGCGGAACGCAGGAAGCCATCAAACAATTGGCTGCAACGCTCAAACCAAGTGATTTTGGCGATAAAGTAATGCCGCATTTTATGGTTACCAAAGTGCCGGCGGGTTTGTTAGGGCTGATCGTGGCGGCAATTTTATCGGCGGCCATGAGTACCATCAGTTCGGGAATGAATGCTTCGGCCACTGTGTTTTCGGTGGATATTTATCAGCGTTATTTTAAATCAAATCTGACCGGTCAGCAGTCACTTAGATTGCTGTACATTGCTACTACGGTTTTTGGATTGATGGGAATGGTTACGGGAATTGCCATGATCGGTGTCAAGAGTATTCTGGATGTGTGGTGGGTGCTTTCGGGAATTTTTGCGGGCGGTATGTTGGGGCTGTTTCTATTGGGGATCATCTCACGTCAGACCCGTAATGCAGAAGCCCTCACGGCGACTATGATTGGTTTGCTCGTAATTCTTTGGATGACTTTTTCAGCTCAATTGCCCGAATCTTATGCCTACCTGCGAAGTGCCTTCCATCCCAATATGATCATTGTAGTAGGTACCTTGACTATCTTTTTAGTGGGCGTATTGTTAACGAAAATACGTCGTAAAACACCTGAAAAGGCAGAAAAGCAGCCCGTAGCCTAAGTGTAATTGCAATTTTTGGGAGCTTTGGCACGTTTGTTGATTTTGGGTATTATACAACACCCTAATCCTCAAAATCCAATGGAAGCACCAAAAGAATTTGTAGCTTTGCTGCGCGATACGCAATTGATTTTGGATACTATGCCCGGCGAAGCCCTCGATATATCAGTCGTTATACCCCTCTTCAATGAAGAGGAATCGTTACCCGAATTGACCGCCTGGATCGGGCGGGTCATGGACGAACATCAGTATAGTTATGAGGTCCTTTTGGTAGACGACGGCAGTACGGATGATTCGTGGAAAGTGATTCAAAAATTGGCCGTCAGCGACCCGCACATTAAAGGCGTTCGTTTCAATCGGAATTACGGCAAAACGCCCGCGTTGCAAACGGGTTTTCAACTTGTACGCGGCAGCGTGGTCATTACAATGGACGCCGACTTGCAGGACAGCCCTGACGAAATTCCGGAACTGTATCGAATGATCACTGAAGATGGTTTCGATCTGGTATCGGGTTGGAAACAAAAACGCTACGACCCGCTCTCAAAAACACTGCCGACAAAGTTGTTCAACGCCGTAACGCGCAGTATATCAGGGGTTCAGTTACATGATTTCAATTGTGGACTTAAAGCGTACAAGCAACGCGTAGTCAAAAACATTACGCTCTATGGCGAGATGCACCGTTACATTCCCGTAGTAGCGAAGTGGAACGGTTTTCGCAAGATCGGTGAGAAAGTAGTACAGCATCAGGCCCGTAAATACGGCAGTACCAAGTTTGGTCTGGAGCGATTTGTGAACGGATTTCTGGACCTGCTTTCCATTACGTTTGTACACCGTTTCAGTAAAGCACCCATGCACTTTTTCGGGCTGTGGGGTACGCTCTCGTTTTTATTGGGATTTGTCATCACCTTCGGATTAATTATCAAAAAGATATACCTCATTTTTGCCAAAGAGCCTTTCCGCAACGTAACCGAAAATCCGCTGTTTTACATGGCATTGGTTGCCATAGTCATCGGATTTCAACTCTTTTTAGCGGGATTTTTAGGAGAAATGATGGTGAAACAACATACGGTAAAACAGGCCGATTATTTGGTCGTGGAGAAGATCGGAATTTAGTCTCTTCTATTTCTAAAAGTATTTCTACGTCCGGTCGGCTTTTAAGCCGGCCGGACGTTTTTTTGCTCATGGTTTTTCGGATACCATTTAATGCAAGAGCTGTTCTTATTTTTATGATGGTTTATGTAACATTTGCTATACTCAACTTTCTTTTATATTTGTGTACCGGTTATTGTTAAACACACTATCAAAACTATGTTTACTTCTCTGCTCAGTTGGCTCTTCTGTATTTATGGCTATTTCCCTTTTCAAAGTGCACCTGCACAAGTGGCAAATGCTATCCGAATCAATGGAAGTTGTCGGGATAATACCAGCAAAGACTATCTTAAGCAGAGTGTAGTATATGCAGTCTTTCAATCAAGTCGCAAATTGGTTGGTAAAAGTGATGAGACCGGCAATTTTGATTTTCAAATTCCTGATTCAACAAAATATCTTTCCTTTGAGGTTGAGAAATACCATACTGCAACCATTCCCGTGAATTTCATTGGCAAAATAGCCGGCAGTTCCAAATTTCCGGTTTTTGTAGAAATGAGTCTGAAAGATTCGCTTCCGTTGCAGGTACGTAATCAATTTATTGCCTGTTTGATTGTATCGGATAGTATGGATATTGATCATAAAATGGAGAATACTGCAATGCTGTCCTTTGGAATGTTGTCTTTTAGGAAAAGGTATAATAATGGTAAACATTGGCCTTTTTTCCACAGTGAAGGATTTAAACAAGGGAAATATCTCTATACGGCCTCTTCTCCCGAAGGGCGCTTATATCTTAAAAAAGAAATGACATTGGTTCCGGGATTTAATTTTACGGATGTGCGTATCAATAAGCCGGAAGAGTTACAAAAAACCATTCCTCAACCACAAATGCTTGAGGAAGTAGTGGCTAAATCGTTAAAAAAGAAATTCCTGTATTTCGACCAAAGCAGTTACGAATTGAGAGATGAAACCAAAGCGTCTTTGGATTCGGTTTCCCGTTTTTTAATACGTGAGCAGGAGATGGCAGCGCATGTAACGGGCTATACCGATAACGTGGGCGAACGCGGTAAGAACCTGACCCTGTCAGAATTTCGGGCAAAAATGGTGATGAATTACCTGACCCGAAAAGGCGTTCGGGCCGAACAGATCATTATTCAATGGAAAGGGTCTGATACGTCAACTCCAACGGACGATTCTGAAGAAAGTAAGACCAAAAAAAGGCGGGTGGAAATTCAGTTTTTGCCGAAGTGATCAGTACAAAAAAGGGGGATTAAAAATCCCCCACCTGTCCATACATATTTTTCAATTGCGGGTCGCGCTCGGCGTTGCGAATGTCTTTGCGCATGGCTTTTACGCCTTCAATATCCGTCAATAATCCCAACACTTGATAGGCTCCAAAACGCACAAAATAGGCGGGATGATTGCGGGCCGTGGTTTCAAGCATGGGCAAGGCTTTGCGTTGCACATCGGCATTGGAACGAATCAGGTACTTGCCGAATACCTGCAGGAAGTTATAGATCTCAGCGGACTTCAACTTGCTCATTTTTACCATGAACCAATCGTATTGGTCGGGTTTGCCCAACCCGGCGTAGTAGTTTGCCACGGCCGTAACGATCTCGCTGTTAGGTGCATTTTCGAAACGATGTGCAATGTCGGCAGCATCGTCGGGTTTGCCGATCAGGTATGCATCCAATGCGGCTGAAACGACTTGGTAAGAACTGTCGTTGAGAGCTTCGCGGAAAAGTGGATCATTGGAATTGTCACCAAATGAACCCAACGTAATGACAGCCTCCATACGCACTCGCGGGTGAACATCTACGCGTGCTTTGCTTTGAATGATACGTTCCACTTCGTTGAATTGCAGACCGTCGTATTCTGAGAAGTTGGAGACGGCTAACTGCCTGATCTTCCAAAATTTATCGTTCATGGCACTCATCATCAAGTGACGAACGGTCGAGTCGATCATGTTGCCTTCCAAGCGAGTGATGGCTTCATAACGGGCCAAGTATTTGTCACAATGACTGTACTGGAAGATCAATTCAGGCTTGGTTTTTTCGTAATCCACTTCACCCAAAAGTTGTTTCTCAACATCAAAATCCACGAGATCGGGGCGTTGAGCGGCGGGGAATTCAAACGTTTGGCGGGCGCGATTAATGACAATATCATGCGAGTTTTTCTTCCCATTGACCCACACATCCACTTTGAGTGGCAATTGATAAATAGGTGTATAAGTCGAATCCTGCAACTGACTCACTTTAAGACTCACTTTGCCATCATTCCAAGTTTGCTCCACTTTCAGATTAGCATGACCCGGTGATAAGAACCATTGATTAAAAAACCAATTCAGATCCTCGCCCGTTACCTCTTCAAACGCTTCGCGCAAATCATTGATCTCAACAGATCCGTATCCATGACGAATGAGATAGTTCTTTGACGCAGTAAAAAAGGCTTCATCGCCCACGTACTTGCGAAGCATGTGCAGCACGCGCCCGCCTTTGGCGTAGGAGTGATTGTCGAACATATCTTCCATGTCGGTATAATTGTACCGAATCAATGGTTCCTGCTTTTGCTCCGATTCACCAAGGTATTGCTGCAATTCACCATGCGCCCACAGATCGGCCTCTTCCGGGCCTTTTTTGTATTCATTCCAGAGGTATTCGGAATAATTGGCGTAGGCTTCGTTGAGCGGAAGATGCGCCCATGATTCACATGTCACTAAATTACCAAACCAATGGTGCATCAGTTCGTGCGCAATGACATCATCGGAGTTGCCGTCGAGCAATGCTCGGGCATCGCTTTGCACATTTTCAGCATGAACGGTCATGGAGGTGTTCTCCATCGCACCCGCTACAAAATCACGCACGGCGATCTGAGCGTACTTTTCCCACTGAAATTCCACTCCGAACTTGTCTTCAAAGAACTGAATCATTTCACGCGTCCGACCAAAAATCGCCTTGGCATAGGGTGCATATTGCGGTTCTACATAATAGCTCAGTTCCAATCCGTTACGGATGGTATCGCGCGCTACTGCGAAATCTCCCACCACAAATGCGGCCAGATAAGGTGCATGCGGCAGGCGCTGCACCCAACGGTCGGTGCGGGTAGTACTGTCAGCATTCAGTTTGGATTCCACCAGTTTTCCATTGGAAAGCGTTACAAAACGTTTGTCAACGGTCAGTCGAAAATCCTGCGTCATTTTTTCGTTGGGGCTGTCTACCGTCGGCATCCAACAGGAATTATATTCGGTTTCACCCTGCGTCCAGATCTGTTGTGGCTTGCCTTCGTCCATGCCGTCGGCGTTGATGAAATAGAGTCCTTTATCGCCTTTAGGCCCGGCGATTCCGACGGGTAATTCGTTGGGCTTTGCTACATAATCCACTAATACGTGCAATGTATCAAAACGACTGTAAGTACGTCGAAGCTTGATGGTTATCAGGCGCTTGTTGTAAGTATATTCCAGAGGATCGGAAATGTATTCTTTTATGTATCGCTTCTGAACAGAATCAAATCGTTCGAGAGTATCCAGTTGAAAAATACCTTTAATGTCAAAACCTTTGGCATCAAGCTCTAACGTATTTTGGGGATAAAAATAGGGCTTGAACGTAATGACAGCCGAGCCCAAAGCATGTTGCCGAAGCCAATCAAAACGCATGTCAAGCTGCGTATGTAAAATGTCGTTTTTGAGCGCACGAGTTGGACGATATGGGCCTTTTTTTGCTGCCCAAACGGGCCTTTTGGTAGTATCAGCCGGTGAAATAGGGGTTTTTGCAAAAGTGTTGAAAAACACCGGAAGCGAAAAAACAATTATTAATACGTTTTTTAACATTTTTTTTAGTTTATTTCCCGGCGTACTTCGGTAAAAGTGCCAAGCTATTTTTCTCCTGTGAGTTCATCGGTTAACTCCCGAAATGCTGCTTCAATACTATCAATAAAAGGGGTATTAGATTTAATGATTAATGACATAAAGTACGTTGTATCATTTATTGGATCTTGAATTATACCGTCATACTTTAAAAATGTAGTATCATTAAAACGTATATACCAATCGTTAAATTTTCTATGTCTGGCGGCTTGCTTTCCATCGGTGGTATCGCAAGAAAATACGACTACTTTCTCGTGAGATGTGAAGAAGTCCAGAAAAATAGACGTATTTGTTAAAGGAACATTGGGATCTTTACTTGGACGTAAACGCTTTTGATTATCAGCTAGTTTGATAACAAATTCAAATACGAAATGCTTGAATGAATAATTTTCGGGGAAATAAAAAGGTGCTGCTACAAAGTAAATTTCGTACTGAAGACCCTGATCATTCTCGAAAAAATAATCGTTGTCTACTTTACGAAATGGGTACATTCTCTCGATTGGCAAATTCCTTTACAATTTTCTCCCAAGCATCGTCATAATCCTTTTGTTCCATTTTTGGAGCTCCTTTTTGAATTCTAATTTTGTTTTCGTGCAAAGTGCGTGCAAACCACACTGCGCGCATCTTTGTTTCTTGGGTTGTTATTTCCTTTTTCATTGGCACTTTTATTGAAAAGTGAATCCTGATTTACTATCAAATATACACCTTCTAAAGATTTGTTCTTAATTAAGAATAACGCAAAGTTCGGAAACCTATTGGGAAGCACGAAATAAAATTAATAAAAAAGGCGTCCGACGGTTCCAAACCGTCAGACGCCCATGCTTTCAAAATATTGTTTTTATACCAACTCGGCTACTTCTACCAAGTTGTGTTTTGCCAAATATTCGGCGATCTGTACGGCATTTGTGGCGGCACCTTTGCGAAGGTTATCGGCCACGATCCACAGATTAAGCGTTTTGGGTTGTGACTCGTCGCGGCGAATACGACCTACAAACGTTTCATCTTTTCCGTGGGCCGTCAATGGCATAGGGTATATCTTATTTTTTGGATCATCCTGAATCACAACGCCTTCGGCCTGTCCTAAGATTTCGTAGATGTCGCTCAGTTCGAACTCATTCTCAAATTCAATATTGACCGCTTCCGAGTGACCGCCAATGGTTGGGATACGCACCGTCGTAGCAGTTACGGCAATGCTGTCGTCCATCATGATCTTTTTGGTCTCGTTGGTCATTTTCATTTCTTCTTTGGTATAACCGTTGTCCAAAAATACGTCAATATGGGGCAGCACGTTGAGGTCGATGGGGTGAGGGTATACTTTAGCAACGGTTGTATCGCCGTTGCGCTCGGCAAACAGCTGATCTACAGCGGCTTTTCCCGTACCCGTAACGGATTGATACGTAGAAACAACCACGCGTTTGATGCCATAGCGTTTGTGCAACGGATTCAACACCACCACCATCTGAATGGTCGAGCAGTTTGGGTTGGCAATGATCTTATCTTCTTTGGTCAGGGTATGGGCATTGATCTCAGGCACGACCAATTTTTTGGTGGGGTCCATGCGCCAGGCCGATGAGTTGTCGACCACTGTGATGCCTGCTTCCGCAAATTTGGGTGCCAAGGATAACGACGTACCGCCGCCAGCCGAGAAGATAGCAATCGCAGGTTTTGCGGCAATGGCATCTTCAAAGCTTACGATGGTGTACTGTTTACCCTTGAACGTAACCTGTTTACCTACCGATCTTTCTGATGCAACGGGGATCAATTCTGTGACGGGGAAATTGCGCTCTTCGAGTACTTTGAGGATTTCGCTGCCTACCAAACCGGTAGCACCTACTACTGCGATTTTCATTGGTTTGCTTTTGTTTGAGTTAATTAAAAATTACAATCTAGAGTTGACAGAGGTACATAAAAAAATCGTCACCGTGAAGGTTAAGAATCAGGACAAACACGCTGGCATGGTGGGGTCAATATCCCATCAGGCTCCGCGTGTCTATTTAGATTTCTTTGAGTTCACAGTGACGATAAAAATGTGGGTGCAAAATAAAGAGAAACTTTAAAATATAGCAAGAAAAAAATATCTTTTTTGCAAAAAAGGGCTTTGTTGTTTATCAAAATGCTAAAAAGAGTGGGTTGTTATTGAAAAAATAATCTTATTAGTTATCACGCAAAGGCGCAGGGAAGCAAAGACGCAGCGTTTTTCTGCATTTTCCCTTTTGCGGTTTATCATTTTACAGTTTTACATTTTTCGGTTCCTCTTCTCATTTCTCAAACCCTCTGACCACCACTCGCTTAATGTTTTGACTTGATAAAAAAGTGCTTTCAGGTTTTAACAATATGTTGATGGCGCCGTTTTTGGCTTCCTCACCCAGCTTTTTCAAAACCGAAGGCTCTTTAAGTAGATCAATGGCTTCCATTTCGATCCAGATCAGCGTTTGCAGCGATTGCCAATTGGTCGGCAATCCATCAATGAACAGCGCAACGTGCTTGCCATTGGCTTTTGAGTTTCCCAAGTCTGTAAAATACACGCCTGTATTATCTGCCGTAATATTTCGCCCTCTTTGTGCCAAAATAAGTGGAAATGTCTGCCCTTTCATCTGTATGTCGTCAATCAGGATGGTTTCGCTTGCGGAAACATAATTTTTTCGAAAATCATGCTCTGACGGTTTGGAAAGTTGTTGAACCGGTAACTTGTGGCTTATGCGCTCTTTCCATTGATGCACCAAAAGTCGAGTTTGATTTTCGGTGATAGAAGCGGTCGGAATCCAAACCCATTGC
This sequence comes from Runella sp., assembly GCF_965279615.1. NCBI lineage: Bacteria > Pseudomonadati > Bacteroidota > Cytophagia > Cytophagales > Spirosomataceae > Runella > Runella sp. The sequence continues at coordinate 6,138,168 of NZ_OZ257252.1, forward strand.
GGTATAAATGCAGGCAGTGTATCCGGCGCAATAATGGCATTTCGTGCTTTGTCACTTTGTACCTGAATCACCATGTCTGCTTTACCAAAAAACTGCAATGGCTGTGTGGTAAAACGTCCGGTTTCATTGGTTTTGACGTCAAAATTAAGTTGAGCGGAATCCGCATTTACAAACCCGATCACCGGAATATCCGCCAGCGGTTTTCCGTTGGTTTGGGTAATTTTTCCTGTCAACGAAATCCCCGATTCGTATTCAAAAGTGGTTGGATTAGCTAAATGATAGGGGCGAATTGCATGGGTAAGAAGCAGTAAATCAAGCTCTTTTGGCGAAGGAGAACTGTGAGCCGAATCCAATCGACAGGCATAGAGTTCGGCTTCAAACAAGCGAGGAGAAAAAGAATTTTGCTCTTCTTCGGCCGGCACCGCAGAAGGTTGGTAAAAAGCCCTCGTAGCGATTGGATGATTAAGCGCATCCAACAGCAAAAGCTGCATAACACCACTGCCCTCCAGGTCTTCCCTCGGAATTTTAATAAACGTCAGGTTACGTTTGGGCGTAATGATCGCTTCAAACAAAAGTTGACCGCGTAAATGAATCATAAACCGCATGGGTTTCCATTCCTCGGGCGATAGGTTATTAATAAGTCGGACATTAATAAAAGCAGAATCTTTCAAAGCTTCTGTTTGAAGAATATATCCTTTCGCTGAAGCCGCCGGGAATTCCTGCACTTGATTGTTGCCAAAAACAGCTTTTAGTCTTTCGTTTGCCGGTGGAATGACGTAAAAATCACCGTATCCTTGGTCATTGCTTTTGAATCGGCACAGCGTATCTCCTTTTAAAGTGAGTAGCCAACCTTCTACCGATGCAGGATTTCCCTCATTGGTGAAACTCGAAATTCCGATGCGATTGGAAACACCTGCCAGCAAATTGCCGCTTTCCGGAAAAAAACGAAGTTGAACTGCATCCGCCGCAGAAGAAACAGACAATGAATCGGTAAGGATTCGAATGTTCTTTCGCGCCCAAAAACGTTCGTCAAAGTTACGCGCCCAGTGATTATGGGCAATCAATTGATACGTTCCTTTCAGCGAATCCGGAACCACCCATTTACCTTGATAGCTTCCATGTTCTATCCATAGCTTTTGTTGTTCTATCCAATGCTGTTCTGAGCGAACCGTCAGATATACAAGTGTTTGACCGCTGGGCGAGTAAGACGTAGCATCAATTGCCTGCAACTGAAAATGAACCGTATCGCCCGGTATGTAAGCTTCACGGTCGGTGGTGAGAAGGATCTTTTCCTGTTTTTGATAATTGGGAATCACGCCGGAATCTTCCGTACGAGTTGACGGTGATGTATTGGATGCTTGAAAATCGTCGGGCAACATATCTGCTACGCGGCGTTTGCTCATGCTGCCTACGGTTGTGAGTTGCCTCGAATTTTCGACAATTCCGTTGTACGAAAAAGCAAGAAAATCGTCCGTAATTTCTAACCACGACACTTCGTCATTCAAATCAAAGTACCAGGTTTGGGGATCGGAACGGTGGATATAATGGATCTCATAACGCTGTTTGGGAATACTGACGCGTTGCAGGGCAGGGTTGAATTGAGCCAATGTATCGACGTTGATTTCTACCAGTGAATTGTTTCTGAAGTAACGATTTCGAACGAGTTTTTCGGAAGGAGTTTCATCTAAATACACTCTGAATCCTTCCTGTCGGCTTTTCTTCTGTACTATCGAGGCTAAAAAATGCCGCAACGAACCTCGATAGGCCTGATTACGATTGTTTTCCCACGCCTGAGATTCGGCTTCATTGGTGGCCGCCATGAGCCTAAACAAAAGCTGTCCGCTGAATTGATACGAAAGACCGGTAGATTGAAAATCTGACAGTTGATACGAAAGATTATACCCCAACGCTTTATTTTCAATTTCAATGCTTTTGGCCGCGTGCGCCGTGAGTATTTGCCGTTTTTTTGTGACATCCACATCATAAGAATTGATCACCTTACAGTTTCGGGCATTTTTAGAACGGCCCAAAAACTCGTGTTCAAAATCTTTGTATAAACGCTTCCATTGCTTGTCGCGTTTGCCGGATATTTTTACTTCGTTCAAAAATTTGGTATCGGCGCTGAGGCGAATGTTGAGGCGGCGGTTTTCGTCGGGACGAAGCACAAATTCCTGCTCGAAGGTTTTATATCCCACCATCGAAGCCACCACTTTGGCGTAGCCCGCTGATTGAATCTTAAGCACAAAAGCCCCTTTGACGTCGGTTTGGGTACCTTTAGTGGTATTGCTGATAAACACATTGACAAACGGCAGCGGCTCGTTGGTCTGCGCATCCACCACACTCCCCGTAATGGTCTGGGCAAGTGAAGCATAGCTTGTCAGAAGAAGGAGGAAAATAAACGAACCTGCCCGCCGGAGTTTCATCGACTAATAGTTGGAAGTGGTCTTTGCAGCTAGTAAGCATCGAAAAGCTCTACTCTACTTTACCATTGCCAAACTTGAGTGGGCGTAATGCAAAAATCCATGCGAATATCGAAGGCATTGAGGTCGTCGATTTTCAGGATCGGGTCAAACATAGAGAGGCCTACTTTGATAACGTTGGGGCGGCATTTGGCCAAAAAACGATCATAAAAGCCTTTCCCGTAGCCTACGCGGTAGCCGTTTCTGTCGAAGGCCAACAAAGGAATAATGACCAGATCAATGCCGCTCACGGCGTATTGCAAATTGCAGGTTGGGTCCGGTTCGAGAATGCTCCATTGGTTGAGTTGGAGTTTCATGTCGGGCAACCATTGGTAATGCTCCATTTCACCTGTTTCAGGCAATGCGCGAGGAATAACGACTTGATTTTGAAGGTATTTTTCCTGAATAGTATAAATAATGGGAAACGTATCCACTTCGTTTTGACGGCGGAGTGGGAGATAGGTGTGAACCGCCTTGAGGTTTTCAATGGCAAAAAAAGAAAAAAAGTGCCGTGCAATGGCTTGGCTTTGCACGGCTACTTCGGCAGCAGTAAGTGAGCGACGACGTTCCGCAAAAATGGTGCGCAATTCTCGTTTCGTCATGAGGAAAACGGATTTATCAGGTAGAGACAAACCTTACTATAACGGATTTATCGGGCAGAGGCAAGCCTTACTATAACGAGTTTATCGGGTAGAGACAAACCTTACTATAACGAGTTTATCGGGTAGAGACAAACCTTACTATAACGAGTTTATCGGGCAGAGGCAAGCCTTACTATAACGAGTTTATCGGGCAGAGGCAAGCCCTGCCCCTACTTGGCTCCATGCATTATTTTCTTCACACGCCCGGCCAAGATAAACAACAACAAAGAGGCAATTCCCGAAAGAGCCACGTTGATGAGGAAAAACTCGTAGAGATTGTGAATGTCGATTCCCAGAAAATTGGTGGTTTTACCGGGCTCCGGATATAAGGCCGAGATCATACCGGCAGCCTTATTGGCAATGGCGGGGGCCAAAAACCAAACGGCCATCATCAATGAAACGTATTTTGGGGGAGACAGTTTATTGACCAAAGAAAGCCCGATGGGTGATAAGCAAAGTTCGCCGACAGAATGCAACAGATAAAGCGCCACCAAGTAAAACATACTCACTTTAACCCCCGGCATTAAGTCTTTAACCGGAAACTCAATTACTATATAGCCCAACGTAACGAGAAAAAGGCCAATCGCCATTTTATAAATGGAGGAAGGTTCGGCGTTTCGCTTACCTAAAAACCCCCACAAAAAGGCCATCAAAGGAGCGCAGGTTACGATGAAGAACCCATTCAGGTTTTGAAACAAACTGGGTGGAACGGTGTAGCCCCAAATTTCCCGGTCGGTTTGTTCATCCGCAAAGAAAGTAAGCGAAGCGGGCGCCTGTTCAAACGTAGCCCAAAAGAAAATAACGAAGAAGGAAACGATAAAAATAACCGCTACTTTTTCGCGGTCAATACGGCTGAGTGACTTATCGGCAAATACCAAATAAGCAATGACCAACGCCGATAAGATCAAAAACGGAAAGATTATATTGGTGATGAAGGCATCAACGTACATAATACCCAAAGAAACGAGCAACAGGGCGGGCAACCAAAAATAGACTTTTGTAATTCCGGGTGAATCGGCGGGTGTAGCGCCTACGGGCTTGTTGTCCCATGAATGGAGGTACTTGTTTTGGCCCCACCAGAGGGTAAGCGTAGCCAATAACATCGCTACGCTACAGGCTAAAAATGCCCATTTAAAATCGTTTGGATTGCCGGTGTCGCCTACTAAACTGGTGATCAGGTTACCCAAAAAAGAACCTAAATTGATACCCATGTAAAAGATCGTGTAAGCGGCATCGCGGCGACGGTCAGCAGGGCCGTACAACGAACCTACCATCGAAGAGATATTGGGTTTGAAAAAACCGTTCCCCGTGATCATGAGTCCTAAACCCAAAAACAGCATTAAACTTGCGAAAGGAGTCATGCCTTCGGCGGCAGTTTCGGGGCGAAGCAAAGCGGATAAAAATAAAACAAATTGCCCGAGTGCCATCAAAAGCCCACCCACCAGAATAGAGCGCCGGTTGCCCCAATAGCGGTCGGCGATAAATCCTCCGATGAGAGGGGTCATGTAGACCAGTCCTACGTAGCCTCCATAAATGTTGGAAGCCATTGCTTTGTCAAAAAAGAGCGCTTTGGTCAGGTAAAGAACCAAGATGGCGCGCATTCCGTAATAGGAAAAACGCTCCCACATTTCAGTGGCAAAGAGTAGATACAGGCCGTTGGGATGGCGTGAAGATGTATTTTCGGGCATAAAAAAGTTGGGTTTAGTTTAGTTGTTAAAGTGTACAGGTTAGTACAAATGTAAAAAAAAAGCCCAATTTGTAACATTTCTCATCATAGAGTTGATAATAGTTGTTCAAACTGGGGCTTCCTGTTACAATTTGACGTGTTATAACGTCAAATTGCCAAATAAAAATTGTGTTATAACCTACCGAATTTCAGTTTATTTTTATTTCCAACCTCCGCCCAGTGCTCGGTAAATATTGATAAGTGAATAATACTGCCTTTTACGAACGTCGATCAACTCAATTTTGGATTGCAGGGCATTCTTGCGGTTTAAAATTACTTCCAGGTACGAAGCCCGTCCCGTCGAAAAAAGATCGGATGCCGTTTGGATGGATTTGTTCAGCACAGTTGCCTCGGAGGTTTTGAGCGTATGCAGTTTCTCCAGATTATTGATAAGCGCCATTTGATTGTACACCTCAAAATAACCGTTCAAAATGCTTTTTTGGTAATTGTACAACGCTTCTACCTGCGTGGCTCTTGCCGTTTTCAACTCGGCTTTCAGGGCGCTTTTGTTAAACAACGGTGCGGTCAAGCCGCCGACGATATTATACGCAATGGAATGCGGAGTGATCAAAAACTCGGGATTGAAGGATTGCAAACCCAACGCCGCCGTCAGATTCAACGATGGATAAAAGGCCGCTTTGGCAATATACACATGGGCTTTGGTTGCCATTAATTCATACTCAGCCTGCCGCACGTCCGGGCGATTTTTGAGTAATTCGGCAGGAATGCCTACGTGTACTAACGCCGGCAAAGGTGTAGTAAACCGCGCTTTATTGCGCCGAATGGGCTGCGGAAATCGACCTGATAGCAAATTGATCCTGTTTTCGGTTTCTATAATGCGCTGCACTATTTCCACTTCAAAACTTTTGGAATTGAGCAATTGTGCTTCAAATTGATTCACGGCCAGTTCGTTGGCACGGCCCGCATCTTTCTGAATTCTGATGATGCTCAACTCATTGTCCTGCAAAGCGATGTTTTCGCGGATGATGTCCAATTCATTTTCAAACGCCAGCAATTCATAATACGCAAAGGCGATGTCAGCAATGAGATTGGTAATGACAAAATTACGTCCTTCGACCGTCGCCAGATAACGCGCCAACGCGGCTTCTTTGCGGGTACGGAGTTTTCCCCAAATGTCAATCTCCCAAGAACTTTGTAAGCCAATGTTGAAATCGGGTAAATACTCGGGAATGTTCTGGTCTTTGGTGATATTATTGGAGAAATTGGTATCATAATTTCCAATGCCATCCATGGTATATTTTCCGAAGCGACGTTGTCCCACCGAACCCACGCCCGACACAAAAGGCAGCGTCAGCCCTTTGGCCTGCTCCACCTGCGCCCGACCCATTTCAATGCGCTGCATAGCAAGCCGTATATCTATGTTGTTGTTGAGGGCGGTGTCGATCAATGCCGTCAGCGTGGTATCTGAAAAATACGTTTTCCAATGAATTTCGGCCGAATTTCCCTCTTGTTTTGCTTTAGAATAGGCCTCGGGAACGGCCGGAAGCGAAGGCAGTTGTTCCGGCGTTTTTAATAATTTGCACCCTGAAAACAGGAAGAGCAGGGCCGAAACAATAAGGATGTTTTTATAGGTTAAGTTACGCATCAATTTCCTGAATTAAGTGGAGTTCTTTCTTTTGCTTGGGAGTGGAAAAACGCTCGGAAAGGGTCGCAAAAATGACGTACAGTCCCGGAATCAAAATGACCCCGAAGACGGTTCCGAAAAGCATTCCTCCCGCAGCGGCCGTTCCGATGGTTTTGTTGCCAATCGCACCGGCACCCGACGCCATGATCAGCGGAATCAAGCCCGCGATAAAGGCAAAGGAAGTCATCAAAATAGGGCGTAATCGCGACGATGCACCTTCGATGGCGGCCTGGAGCGGTTTCATCCCTTCGCCGCGTTTGAGAATGGCAAACTCTACGATCAGAATGGCATTTTTACCCAACAATCCGATCAACATCACCAATGCCACCTGTGCGTAAATGTTGTTTTGCAGACCGAGCAGTACCAAAAAGAAAAAGGCTCCGAAAACGCCCGTTGGCAGCGATAAAATCACGGGAAGCGGCAACAGAAAACTTTCGTATTGAGCGGCCAATAAAAGATAGACGAATACCAAACAAATGATAAAAATGTAAATGGCTTGGTCGCCCGATAGGATCTCGTCGCGCGTCATGCCCGACCATTCGTAGGTAAACCCTTTGGGCAATTTTTGAGCCGCCACTTCTTTGATGGCATTAATGGCGCTGCCGCTGCTGAAACCGGGCGCTGCTTCGCCGTTGATCATGGCCGCCGTAAACATATTGTAGCGCGTCAACTGCTCGGGTCCGTACACGCGTTCGGTTTTGACAAAGGCCGAATAAGGCACCATTTCACCCAAATTGTTCTTAACATACAGCTTCAAAATATCATCGGGCTGTGTGCGGTATTCCGACGAAGCCTGCACCATCACCTTGTACATTTGCCCGAAACGAATGAAATTGGTGGCGTAAAAACTCCCGATGAGCGATTGCAGATTGCTCATGGCGTTATCAATGGATACGCCTTTTTGGGCTGCCTTTTCGTTGTCAACGTGAATCAGGTATTGCGGAAAACTGGCGTCAAAACTCGTGAACGCGTTGGCGATCTCGGGGCGCTTATTGAGTTCTTCGATGAAGTTTTTTGTTACTTTTTCCATCGCCTGCAAATCACCGCTGTTGGTTCGATCCTGAAGTCTCATTTCAAACCCGCCGGCATTTCCGTAGCCCGGCACGGCGGGAGGCGGAAAAAACTGAATGCTGGCGTCTTTGATGTATTTGGTCTTTTCGGTCAATAATCGAATTACATCATCCACCGATTCGGTGCGATTTTCCCAAGGTTTGAGGTTGATCATTCCCATTCCGAAAGAAGCCCCCGAACCGTCGGTCATCAAACTGAAACCTGCCAAGGTAGAAATGGACTCAACAGCTCCGATCTTTTGGGTTTCTTTCTGAATCTCGTCCATGACTGACTCGGTGCGTTCGAGCGTCGCGCCCGAAGGCGTCGTCACGTTGGCATACACTGTGCCCTGATCTTCGGTTGGAATAAATCCGGAAGGAAGGATGGAACTCGTTCCAATGGTGGCGGCGATAAAAAATAAGAGCATCAATAGTGTTACCAATCGTCGATTGGCAATCACTCCAAGCAATGATTTATATCGGTTGGAAAGACCGTTGTACCAATTGTTAAAGCCGTCAAAAAAGCGGTTCAATAAGGTTTGCTTACGACCGTGGTTGCTTTTGAGCATGATGGCACAAAGCGCAGGCGTCAACGTCAAGGCATTTACTCCCGAAATGACGATGGCGATGGCCATCGTAATGGAAAATTGTCGGTAAAAAACACCCGATGGCCCTTCCATAAATGCTACCGGTACAAACACCGCCGACATGACCAACGTAATGGCGACAATGGCTCCGCTGATCTCATTCATGGATTCAATGGTAGCAGCTTTGGCATCCAACCCTTCTTCTTCCATTTTAGCGTGTACGGCTTCCACCACCACGATGGCATTATCAACCACAATACCGATGGCCAACACGAGTGCAAAAAGTGTCAGCAAATTGATGGAAAACCCAAATAACTGCATGAAAAAGAAGGTTCCGATCAGCGATACCGGCACGGCAAGGGCAGGGATCAACGTAGAACGAAAATCCTGAAGAAAGATAAAAACGACCAACGCCACCAAGATAAATGCCTCGATCAGCGTCTTAATTACCTCATGAATGGAAGCGTCCAGAAAGCGGGATACGTCGTAGCTGATGGTGTAATCCATGCCCGGCGGAAAAGTGGTGCCTTTCAATTCCGCCATTTTGGCTTTTACGTTGGCAATCACCTCGCTGGCATTAGAGCCGGGGCGTTGCTTGAGCAAGATCGCCGCCGAAGGTCGACCGTTCTCTTTGGACAAAACATCATAATCCAACGAGCCAAATTCCACTTCGGCCACATCTTTCAGGCGCAGCATATTACCGCTGGCGTTGGCTTTGATAACGATATTTTCGTATTCTTCTTTGCTCGTGAACTTGCCCGTGTAGCGCAATACATATTGCAGCGATTGCGGACGCCGACCCGAACTTTCACCGATCTTCCCCGGCGCGGCTTCTACGTTTTGGTTGCGGAGTGCCGTAATTACATCTTCGGCCGATACGTCATAGACCGTCATTCGATCAGGTTTGAGCCACACACGCATGGAGTATTCGCGCTGGCCCATAATATCTGCAAAACCTACACCATCGATGCGTTTGAGTTCAGCCATGACGTTGATGTCCGCAAAATTGTATAAAAATTTCTCGTCAGCAGCCGAGTCGGCGCTCATGAGGTTGAGGTACATGAGCATACTGTTTACCTCTTTTTCGGTGACAACGCCCGCTTTGATCACCTCTTCCGGCATTTCGTCCAAGACCGCCGTGACGCGGGTTTGCACATTGACGGCGGCAAGGTCAGGGTCGGTTCCTACCTTAAAGTACACTTGGATGATACTTGTGCCATCATTGCCCGAAACAGACGTCATGTAAGTCATGCCCGGCACTCCGTTGATGGCGCGTTCGAGGGGAGTGACCACTGCTTTAGAACAGGCTTCGGCGTTGGCACCCGTGTATTTGGTTGTGACCGTAACGGCAGGCGGGGCGATGTCGGGGTATTGAGTAACAGGCAATTGGGTAATAGATAATAGCCCCAATATGGTGATAATCAAAGAAATAACGATAGACAGGACAGGCCTGTGAATGAATATGGTAAACATAATGGATTTCCTTTAAGGTGAGATAACATGGAATGAACAGCCCTTTTATTGCCGTTCCAATTGGTTAATTATCTTCTTTAAAGGCACCATTTCGGGGTCGATCTGCATTCCTACCTTCATGTCCTGAATCCCTTCATAAATGATCTTATCGTTCATGCTTAGACCCGATTCCAGAATGTACAAATGCGGAATACGCAGCTTCGGTACAAAACTGCGCATTTGCACTTTGTTATCGTTGTCAATGACGTATACGTAGATTTTGTCCTGAATCTCAAAAGTTGATTTTTGGGGAATGACCAAAGCATTTCGGACTTTTTTCAAAATGCGTACTTTGCCGCTGGAACCGTGTTTGAGGATGCGTTCCGGATTCGGAAAACGGGCACGAAAGGCAATACTGCCCGTGGCGTTATCAAATTCTCCTTCAATGGTTTCGACAAATCCTTTGTGAGAATGCTCTTCATTGTTGGCCAAAATGAGCGACACTTCATTGCGATTAGCGGCTTCTTTGCTGCCCGATGCAAACTCAAGGTATTCTTTTTCGGAAACGTTGAAATAAGCGTACACTTCGTTGTTGTCGGAAAGCGTAGTGAGCAATGTTCCTTCGTCGATCAAACTGCCGATCTTATTGGGAATACGGTCAATGATGCCATCAAAGGGCGCCTTGATTTCAGCATAAGATAAATTTAGCTTGGCGCTTTGTTCTTCCGACTCGGCCTGTTCCACGCGGGCGTTCAGGGCGTCGAGTTTAGCCTTTGCCATGTCCAATTCGGTTTTGGAAACGACATTTTTATCAACCAATTTTTTGACGTTTTGCAGATCCAATTCGGCCGTTTTTGCTTCCGCAATGGCACTTTTCAACGCGGCAGTAGTGCGCAGCAACGCTCCTTTGTATTCTTGATTACTGATCCGAAAAATCACTTGTCCTTTTTTAACGGATTTGCCTTCATCTACATGAATGCTTTCGATATAACCTTTTACCCGTGCCCTGATTTCAACATTTTTGACGGAATGAATGTCTGATACGTAGTCGCTATGATACATGGTATCAATGGCGACGGGTTGGGTCACTTGAAATTTGTCGCGGGCGGTTTGGGTTTTTTGGTTGGGAGTAGAGCATGCCATCATGGCCAGCCCCACAATCGTGGTACATACGAATGATTTCCTCATGGTGATAACGATTAATTAATGGGAATGTGGATTATATAGCAGAACACCGGAACATCCGTGTAGACAGAGGCTCGGCATTCATCGGAAAAAAAAGAAGCACTTTGAGTAAAGTGTAAACTTAAGCCCGGTTTGGCGGGGGAGAATTAGGCTCGCTGTAATGCGGTACGAAGTTGTCTAAATAATGACCGAAATTATCAGTGTAAAGCTCTGCGTCAATGGTGTGAATAAATTCCAGATCAAGGGGAGGCCAAATAAGACAAACACTGAATTCTTCTAAGAGGCTATGCTCTTCACTTGGGTCGCCAGAAGGGACGTCCTGATGGTGCGAGGTGTTAAAAACGGTTATTGCCAGCCATTCAAAAAGAGTATCGGTTGGATTATTGGAAGGTGTTGCCTGATAAAAAAAACCTCTTCCGGAAAAACCGGATGGGCTTACATTATCCATAGATACATGAATCATTTGCAGTAATAATACCCAGCAAATGAGCCTTTTGACGATATGTGTGGAAGCTATCGGTTTCATGTTCTTATGACAAATATATAAATAAAACCGTCTTTCCCATAGGGGTTATGTTAAAAAAATCCAAAATCTATAATTCATAGAGTCTAGTGATTAAGGTTTTTACATTAAAAGAAAAGAAGATGCCTTTGAAAATTTATATTAAGCATAAATAAAGTCATTTCAACGAGATAGTTCAATTATCGTCCTTTTCCGAAAACTGTTTTAAGATTAGTAGGTTCATGAAATTACTTTGCATTATGTTTGACCCCATCCGGGGTCAAACAAAAAAAAGCTAATTTAGAACTATCCTTTTTGTTAACTGATTTAAAATCAAAGTGTTTTACAGCAAACAAAACACTTGACTGTTTAGCTTTTTCTTTGTGGTACAGGAATTGCTATTAATCTTCCTGAAAGTTGCAGTACTTTCGGAAAATTCTAACCAACCCTTTACGAATGTTTGTCGAAGCCATTGAGCGAATCAGCGAGTTTACCCGACCTATTCATATTATTACCCGTTTATACCACCAATCCGACGTATTGCCCGGTGCAGCTACCATGTTTTTTGTCAACGAATCCGGCTACGCCGTGACGTGCCGACACGTGGCTGAGATCATCGTTAATGCCTCGGCGGTTCAGCAAAATTATACGCTGTTTGCGGCTGAAATGCGCAAGTATCAACGCGACCCTCAGTTTCGTTTGCATCAAAAGCGATTGGAACAAAAGCACGGTATTTCGTTGGGTACCATTATTACCCAAAAAATGGATTTCATCAATTGCTTTGACAGCCTGACCCACATTGATGTAACCTATCACCAAAAATACGATTTGGCGCTGTTGCGCTTCCGAACCGACGGGAAATCATACTACGGCCGACCGGCCGAATTTTTGGCTGACGGACAGGCTATAAAACCCGGAAAGTCATTGTGTCGATTGGGGTATCCTTTCTCGGAATTCAACAATTTTCGTTACAATGCTGATCTGGATGATATTGAATGGACCGGTGCGGCACCTCACGTAACGCCTGCTTTTCCCATCGACGGCATTGTGACCCGTTTTATCGGCGACGAAACGGGACTGGCTTACGCGATCGAGATGAGTACTCCCGGATTGGTGGGCCAAAGCGGCGGTCCATTGTTTGATACGACAGGAGCGGTGTATGGCATGCAACAGTCTACGCGGCACCTTCACTTAGGTTTTGATATGGTCAACCGTGACGTATGGATCGGTACGCAACGCGCCAAAGTTTCCAACCACCCTTTTCTGCACGTAGGAGTATGTATTAGCGGAAACATCATCAAGGATTTTTTACGCCAACACGGGGTGAAGTTTTACCAGACCAAAGGATAGACATTTAAGACTTTCCAAGTTTATTATGCCGGACTAAAACCCGGAAAGTCTGTTCTGCTGTTATTTAAGACCATAACTGCCTTTCAACAGGTATTCAAAGAAACGACTGGGCAGAAAACGTTTGAGCCAAAGCGAAAATCGCTGTACAAACGGCCCGGCAATGTAATGGATCTGGGGGGACGAACTATTGATGGCCTGCTCAATGATCTTGGCAATATAAATGGGATCTTGCGCCTTCCTGATCTCGTCATTGACGATCGTGTTCATGAACTCTACCAATGAACGATAAGGAGACGCCGGAGATGGCATAGCTACGAGGCGTGCGGCGTTGATGTTGGTGCGTACATCGCCCGGCAATATACTGCACGCCCGAATGCCGAAAGGTTTCAGCTCAATGTTCAGCGTTTCGGTCAGTATCTCAACGGCGGCTTTGCTGGCGCTGTAAATACCGCGATAAGGCAAACCCATACGCCCTGCAATGGAAGCAACATTGATGATCAGTCCATTATTCTGGAGCCGCATGATCGGTAATGCCACCCGACAGGTTCGGAGCAAGCCATACACATTGGTGTTGAATACCTGTTCGATCATATCATCGGGCGTTTCTTCCAGTGCGCCGATGATGCCCAATCCGGCATTATTGATGAGTACGTCAAGACGATGTTCACGTTGAAGAAGTTGTGCAATCGCGGCATGAATAGTGGCTTCGTCGTTAACATCCAAAAGGAGTGTTTGAAAAGGCACAACGTCAGTAAAAGGTTTGCGACTTGTGCCGTACACGCGGTGTCCTAATTGTGTTAAGTATTCGGCTGTTGCGCGGCCAATTCCGGTAGAAGCTCCCGTAATTAAAATAACTTTGGACATTTTTTAGGTTTGTCGCTAATGGTTAAAAAGTTAAGGTTAACGGTGTTGTTGCCAAGACGATTAACGGATAACGAGTAACAATTAACTGCCTTACTTTTTGATTTGATTTAACTCTTCCTGCATTTGATTGACCAAATGCTTCAGATGATCCAAAGATACGGTAGGCTCGGGCAAAACAGTACTGAAAAATGCTTTAATTTCCCAAACTTCCAATACGTCTTTCAGGGGAACTTCGAAGGTGGGAATGGTATTTTTATCTGAACTGAGCAAAAGAGTCCCTTTGATCTTTACTTGATTGTATACCCGTCGGCATACTACGCCCAGGTTTCGGGCTACCAATAAGTAGGTTTTTCCATCCGCAATATCGTACCAATTGCCGATAAATTGTCCGATCAAAAACGCATTTGAGTACGTAAAATCATCTCCGGCTTCAAATGCCCGGTAGGAGCCATTGGGTAAAAGCGGCCACTGAAAAACCGGTAACCGTTTGATATACTCATTCTGGTTGAATTTCTCAATGTATTCCTTCCATTGGCTTTGGCGCACGTAAGGAATTAACTGAGGTGAGGTTTTTTCATATTCTGCCGACGGCATTTGTACCATCGTTGCGCCGGTGCTGTTATCGTATTTATTATTGAAAGAAGGTGCCTGATACGCAGAAACAGAGGGCGCGGACGGAGTTGGCGGCTTGGGTGGTTCCACTACCGGAGGTGGCAACGATACTGCAGGCGGTACCGGTACAGGCTGTGGACGGGGTGTGGCGGCAGGAGGTGTATAATACTGGTCAAAAATGCTGGATAATGTCTGAGGTTCTACGCCTTTTGGTTCGGCTACAAGTGGAGTAGCGGCGGGCTTGTCTATCGGCAGCATATTGGGCGTTTCACGGATTTTACGCAGGTCTTTTTTTAGCAAATCATCCACAGATACGTTGAAAAGTTTTGACATCAACTTCAATACATCAATGTTGGGATTGGCCCGTTGTTCCTCATAAGCTCCTACTGAAGCACGTTTAATGCCCAAACGGCGGGCAAACTGATCCTGCGTCATTCCGTGAAGCTTACGCAGGTACTTCATATTATCGCTGACAATACTCATGGCAATTTTGATAAAAATTTTAGTAAAAATAAGGAATTTTCAGTTTTACTAAAAATACATCTGCAATCTCCTTAAAAATTGTATTTTTGGTGAGAAATAATGAGACGAAAGATAGAAATTGGAACGAAATGGCAGTACTCGTGTTTTCGAAAAAAGTATTCCCTAAAAAGACCTCTCTTCTTATAACCACTTAATAATCAATATATTCTGTAATGGTAGCCGTTGAACCAACCTCGACCCTTGACCTGCAACGCGTTTTTGATGCCCAACATAAAAATGCAGCTAATATAGCACTGACCGGTGCCAACGAGCGAGTTGAAAAACTAAAAGCGTTGCTGGACTATATCATGGCCCATCTTCCGGAGATAGAAAAGGCGATGTATGATGATTTTCGTAAGCCCGGCGTAGAAGTAATGCTTGGAGAAGTGTATACCATTACATCAGAAATAAAATACGCCTGTAAAAACCTGAAACACTGGGTAAAACCTCAACGGGTTCCGACGCCGTTGGGTATGATCGGTACGTCCAATTATATCAAACACGAGCCTAAGGGTAACATTTTGATCATTTCCCCGTGGAATTATCCGTTGGCGTTAGCCATTAAGCCCCTTATTTCTGCCATTGCGGCGGGGAACGTTGCCATCTTGAAACCTTCTGAATTGACGCCACACACTTCGCTCTTTCTCAAAAAAATGATAAACGATCTGTTTGCGGAAAATGAAGTGGCTGTTTTTGAAGGAGATTCGGAAGTAGCCACGGAATTGCTGAAACTGCCTTTCAACCATATTTTCTTTACGGGCGCACCTGCTATCGGAAAAATTGTGATGCGCGCCGCCGCCGAACATTTGGCTTCGGTGACATTGGAATTGGGAGGCAAATCTCCGAACATCATCGACGAAACAGCCGACATTAAAAAAGCAGCGGAAATGACAGCTTGGAGTAAGTGTCTTAATAATGGGCAAACGTGCATCGCCGCCGATTACGTAATGATCCATGAATCTAAAAAGGAAGAATTCATTAGCGCCTATGGCGAAGCACTGCAAAAAATGTACAATGGAAACGCCGAAAAATCAGACAGTTATGCAAGAATTGTCAATAATCGTCATTTTAATCGTTTGAAAGGATACTTGGAAGATGCCGTGGCAAAAGGCGCTTCTGTAGCGATTGGTGGAAAAACATTGGCGGAACAAAACTATGTAGAGCCAACTTTATTGACGAACGTCAACGATAGTATGAAAATCATGCAGGATGAGATCTTTGGACCTCTGTTGCCGGTGCTTACCTATAAAAACAAAGAAGAAGTGATTTTGTATGTGAACAGCAAAGAAAAACCGCTTGCGCTTTACATTCACAGCAGCAATTCTAAAAACATTGATTATTTCCTGAATAATACCACGGCGGGCGATACAGTCATCAATGATCTGATGCTTCAATTCGGAAATGCTGAGTTACCCTTTGGCGGCGTCAACAACAGTGGTATCGGGAAGTCAAACGGCTATTTTGGTTTTCAGGAATTCAGCAATCTGAGAGGCGTGTCTAAACGGCAATTCGGCACCATGAAGTTTCTGTATCCTCCTTATACTGATAAAGTCAGAAGAATCATTGATATCTTTGTGAAGTATTTTTAATTTTACAATGCCGACATTATTTATACGATTTGGTCTTCGGTTTTTTTTTAGAATGTTTGATATGGTAAATGAACCCTTTCATATTCATATATCAGATGATGCTAACAAACTTTGCAAATACTGGATTTTTGAAAATCAACATTTTGAGTTAGCAGATCATGTGGGTTTCAATAAAAAAGAACTAAGGAAGATAGAGCAGATATTAGCCGAATCAATGAATGAAATTTGTAATCAATATGAGTATTACTGCAACACAAACCATATTGCGCCCAACTACAAAATCAGGAAAGCGCCCTAAATTTAAGGATTTGCCTACCTTTGCTAAAGTCAAAGTGACTGATAATCAGGTAGGTTTTTGGTTAAACGACGGGCGTGAAATTTGGATACCGTTGGATTGGTCAGATTTGCTGCAAAATGCAACCCCGGTAGAACGTCAAAATTTCAAAGTAAGTGCTTACAATGTATTTTGGGAGTCTATTGATGAAATCATCGGAATAGAGAATGTACTCTACGGTGAAAAGTTGTTTCTTTGATTTTGTAGACTGCTTCTCTTTTTGAATAATTTCCTTACATCTTCGGACAAGACGTTTTTCCCCGATTTCTGCGTGAGGCGGGCCTGAACCGTAATTGAGTTTTAGTCACCAAGTATCCGCCTTTTCCTTTTTTGAAGACATCTCCGCCGCCGGCCATCGGAATAAAATCCATAGAGGGCAAAAACGCAAAGTCATCAATCGGTTGTGCCTTTACGTCAAAAAGCGGGTCACCGGGAAAGTGGTATGTTTCAAAATCGTAATCAAATAAGAAGATCGTTACAAAACCGTCAGGACTGTATTTAAGGCTGATGTCGTTGGTTGGCATAAGCTTAAAGGCCTGCTTCAGATCCGCACGACCGGCGAACACGTCCTTAAAGTGATCATGGTAAAGTTTGGCCCGATTGTATAGATAAATGACATTGGCAGTGTCGTAGCTGATGGCAATGTCGAGGTAATGGCCTGAAAAATCCCTGCGAGATTCTTTCGCAAACAATACCCCCATATTATTGATGGCGTGTCGGCTCAGGTACTGTTGATAATGCTCAATAGCGGGCGCTTCTTCGTTGCGATTTTTATAGACATTGCCGATATTCACATGATAAGGTTTTTTTGTAGAATCGACTTCCAAGGCTTTTTCAAAGTCCTGCATCGACAGTGTCGAAAATTTGGTCTCATCTTTGTGGTTGCGCTCATGACGCTCTCGAAGTGATAAATACGACTGCACAATGCCCCGATTGTTGTACAACATCGCCAGTTTACGTTGCCGCAACAGACTGTCATAGATAACCTTGGCGCGGTCGATTTCGTCTTTATTCAGAAGAGATATCGCCAAACCGTTGCTGGCATTTACGTTGCTTGGATCCATTCGGTGAGCATCCGAAAAGTCGTCTAATGCGTCTTCATATTCACGGCATTTTAGGTATATATTTCCCCGATTAACAAGCATACGAACACTTGCTTCTTCGTTAGCTTTGATGGCTTTTTCAAGCCATTTCAACGAGGAAAGAAAATACCCTTCGATGCGTAAATATTCACTCATCGCCAAGCACGGAAGCAGTCCATGCCCTGATAATCGAACGGCTGTCTGAACATCATCTTTGGCCAATTTTGACTGTTCGGTATAAAGTCGACAAAAAGCCCGCGCTGCAAAAAAATCCGCGTGTTGGCGATTTTTATTGTTCAAAATATCCCCCGCCAGATCAAAACAACAGACGGCTTCGCCAAAATTTCGTAAGCGATAATAGACCATGCCAAGTCCCAGCCACGCACTTTTTTGGGTAGAATCCAGATCAAGCGCTCGTTCAAAGGCCTTTTGTGCCTGCCGCTGTCCGTTGGTGCCCACATAGGCATTTCCCAAGCTCAACCAAGCTTCTGCTGAAACGTCATTGTGGCGGCAGGCGGCATCGTATTCCAGCACGGCAAGTTGGTATTTCCGTTGCCGGTATAAGGCATGTCCCAGTCCCAAATGGGCTGCAAAACGATAATAAGGGTCTTTTTGGTCTAAATATTCGCGGTATAACGCTTCAGCTTCCTCGTATTCGTGTTGGGCCAGATGGGCATTTCCTCGCTGAACAAGCAGGCGTGGACCTATTGCATGACGGCCGGTTCTAACGGCAAATTTCTCCGCTTTTTCATACAACTTTTCAGCCTGTTTGTAGTCACCAAGCCTGAAAAGAACATTGGCAGTTAATTCATGGAATTCAGCTGCTTTGGCAAACCCGATGCGTTTTGCGTGGTCTTGGGCACTTTTGAGTTCGTTGAGTCGGTAGTTTGCCAAGGCCATGTTGAAAAGCAACGTATCGGTGGTTTGGGCTGCTTCCCAAGTAGCGAGGCCTTTATTGATCTCGCCTTTTTGAGCTTCCCATACGCCTTTATTGTGCAGATACCGCCGTCCAACTCCCGTATGTGTCATCATCTCCAAGGCGGCATCGTAGTTTTTCATCAAACCCGTCACCAACGAGAGATTGTACAATAACGTATCGTTGGTAGGGGAATATTCTTGGGCTTGTCGAAACAGTGATTGAGCACTGTGAAGCCTGAGTTGGTAGGCCTGCTGAATTCCCGCGTTGTTAAGTTGTTTGAAACGTTTGTCCGTAAATTTCGGCGTTTCTCCGGGAGGTAGATTGGGGTTTCGTTTTGGTATATTTACGGGCAGTGAAGGTACCTTTAAAGGCACTGAACCGTGCGTATTTGTTGAGTCAACTCCTTCGGCAAATACAGGCCATAAGGAGGTAAATGCCAACAAAAGTAAGCCGGTAACAAGCCTTTTTTGGAACATTATGAACCAATATTTTGGGTAGCTATTTATACAATCTTTCACACGAACCGTGCCATTTTGGCTACTTTTCAAAAAAACAAAATATTGGGTCCGAACAGGAAACAAAATCAATCTACTAAAGATGGTTGGTAAAAATACCGGTTACGACTCAAAAAACAAAGCATACAATCGGAGATATTCAGTACTTATTCGTAAACGGTATTCTCCTTTTCTATAGTTGGAACATGAAAAAAGGCCTGAATTGTGCTTTTGGATTCAGCTAACATACGCTCCTTATGAAATTTACTTTTTTGCTCAAAATCACAATTGCCGGGGTGGCACTTATTGCTTCCGCGTGGTACTCTGTCGCCGATGATAAAAATCGTTACATGGGCTGGAGTGAATTTTTGGGCGGGCCTGAACGTACCCATTATTCAAGCCTGACTCAAATTACGACCGAAAATGTCCAAAATTTGCAGGTGGCATGGGAATATCATTCCGGCGATACCACAGGACAGATCCAGTGCAATCCCATCATGGTCGATGGCGTATTGTATGGCACAACGGCTTCTGTACAGGTATTTGCCCTTGATGCCGCCACCGGAAAAGAACTTTGGAAATTCAAAGAATCTAAAGACCCACAATGGTTTAATACCAACCGTGGAGTGACCTATTGGGCTGATGGCGACGATAAACGAATTTTCTTCAGCGCGGGACAGTGGCTCTATGCATTGGAAGCAGCCACCGGCAAACCCATCGAATCCTTTGGCGAAAACGGACGCATGGATCTACACAACGGTTTGCCCGATTCGGCCAAAGACAAATTCATTTGTTCCAATACGCCGGGCACTGTTTTCAAAGACCTGATCATTATGCCGGTGCGCTTATCCGAAGGGCCGGACGCTGCGCCGGGGCATATTCGAGCGTTCAATGTACGCACGGGAAAATTGGCGTGGACTTTTCGTACCATTCCAAATCCCGGCGAAGTTGGATATACTACATGGGATAAAAATAATTACAAAAATACAGACGTAGGAGCCGCCAACAATTGGGCGGGCATGGCCGTTGACCGCGACCGAGGCATTCTCTTTGTTCCGACGGGATCGGCGGGATATGATTTCTATGGGGGCAATCGTCCCGGCCAAAATCTCTTTGCCAATTGCCTGTTGGCACTTGATGCCAATACGGGTAAGCGCTTGTGGCATTTTCAATTTGTCCACCATGACGTGTGGGATCGAGACCTGCCTTCGGCCCCCACGCTCGTGACGGTCAATCGCGACGGAAAGAAAATAGATGCCGTGGCGCAGATCACAAAGTCAGGATTTGTGTTCGTTTTTGATCGGGTAACGGGAAAGTCGCTTTTTCCTATCAAAGAAATTGCCGTTCCTGTTAATGGAGTGCCGGGCGAAAAACCGTGGCCTACGCAACCGGTACCGCTCAAACCGGCACCTTTTGCGCGTCAGAGTGTAACCGTCAATGACATAAACCCTTACGCAGCCAACAAAGAAGAATTGGCCGCTACGTTGCGAAGTATTCGTCACCGTAATCAGTTTGAACAACCAAGCAAAGAAGGAACGCTGATCTTTCCGGGCTACGACGGCGGTGGTGAGTGGGGCGGGGCAGGTTACGACCCTGAAACAGGTATTTTATACGTGAATTCCAACGAGATGCCGTGGATCATGACCATTGTTGATAAGCCTAAAATGGATAAATTAGCCATGCTTCCTACAGGTGAGCGGGCTTATGTGCAGTATTGTACGGCTTGTCACGGCACCGAACGCAAAGGAAATCCTAAAAGCGGTTATCCCTCGTTGGTAGATATTAATACCCGTCGCGACCGGGCCTATGTTCATACACTTGTCACGAATGGAAAAGGAATGATGCCGGGCTTTTCGTACCTGACGGCCATGGAAAAAGATGCGTTGATCGCTTTTCTGTTTGGAGAAGAGAAAAAAGAAGCGGGCAGTAATGCGGTTGTCGATAAATTTTCGAGCGTTCCCTATAAAACAACGGGTTATAATAAATTTTTGGATAAAGACGGTTATCCGGGCATCAATCCGCCCTGGGGGCAGTTGAGTGCCATCAATCTCAATACAGGAGAATACGCATGGAAGATCACTTTGGGGGAATTTAAAGAATTGTCTGCTAAGGGGATTCCGCCAACGGGCTGCGAAAACTACGGCGGCCCGGTCATTACAGCAGGCGGCGTGTTATTTATCGCTGCTACTAAAGATGGAATGTTTCGGGCGTTTGACAAGAAAACGGGGAAATTGTTGTACGAAACCAAACTCCCGGCCGCCGGTTTTGCCACGCCAAGCACCTATCAGGCCAATGGCAAACAATACGTGGTCATTGCGTGCGGAGGTACTAAATTGGGAACGGCCAAAGGAGACAGTTATGTAGCGTTTGCCTTGCCGTAAGTTTTCAGTAGTGATCAGTAGCGAGTAGTGAGCTTTTCCGTTTAGTGGCTAAATGAAAACGTTTGCTTTTGCCTCTAACTTACTAAGTTATGGATAAAAGCAAACGTTTTTGTAGTAAAGAGTACCGGTTATCCTTGTTCCCTTAAACTCATATCTGCGAATAAGCTGTTGGTTCTAAGAAAATCCGTTCGATTCTGGAAACAGTATTGGCGTATTCGGGAGCTTGGGAAATTTGTTTCCAATCAGGATCGGCGCTGAATTGCGCCCAGTTGGCGTTACGCTCTTCCATGTTTTTAAATGTCAGCATATAGGTCAAACACGGCATGCGCGGACCGATAAGTACTTCTCCGAAAAACACAATGTTGAGCTTGGTCTTGTTGAAAACGGCAATTTCGGCGTCGTTAAACATCTTGATCTTACGGCGAACGGCGTCTTCGTTGTAGCCTTCATAGGTGCGTAACTCCAGAAGACGAGGTTCTTTGGAAGGCACGGCCAATTTGGGCATACCGTCAAACGCGACCATCAACGAACTGCTTTGGCGGTCAAAAGTGGCTTTGTCAACCGGGGTTTGCAGGTAGCTTTCAGCAGCTTTGAGATAATCAGCATCGGTTTTCAATTGACCGTGAATTTGAAAATACTGCTCCTGTGCAGTATACACGATCAGCACATGCAACTTGGCGGGATCATCTTTGCTCATTTCTTTAAAAACGCCGACTTTGCTCGCTCCCAAGCGATTAAGTGTCGGAATCAGGGCTGTTTGGATATAGGCTTCCAAGCGGCCCATTCCTCCCATTTTCGTTTCGTAGGAACGCAGTTCATATACTTCTTTGTCGTTCTTCTTAACGGATTGAGCAACCAATTTGGGCGAAACCGCTCCAAGGCCAAGCAGCGAGGAGGCCGCCATAAACTTTCTTCTTTTCATTCGGATATGTAGGTTATTGCTTGAAAAAGCAGAAGAACGCAATTCCATACCCAAAAGTCGTAGAAGTGAATTAGATCATCAAGTAACGGAGGCGTCGGAAAACGTCTGAGAATAAAAACTCTTTACGGAAGAGAGCTGGACTATTTTGTCAATTCTTTAGGTAAACCAACTCTTTTGAGTGTCTTGTTGGCTTTTTCTGCTTTTTGCTCGAAAAAGCTGTGCTTTTGATTTTCATTAATCAAACGATTAATGAAGATTTGGGTATCTTTTGGGGATTCTATTCGGCGCTTTGTAATCGTTTTCATACTCAAATTTAACTTTTATTTTCGTTTTATTAAGAAAGCTTCATAGTTTTTTCCCTTCACAAATAGCTCCCACTTATCTTCTGACAATCCCCAAACTATAAAAATTGTATCAATCATTTCAAAGTTATTACTGATTCCAATTCTATAAAGCCTTGTTCTGGAAGGCGAACTTCCTTCTGCGTAAATGATTGCTTCCGGATAGTGATTCGTAAATTCAATAGCTGTTTGAGCAACCGTAATTAATATTTTTTGCCTATCGCCGTTGTTTGAAACAATTTCGTCGCTGACGTCACCCGTAATTGGATTAATATCTCCAAATCCTAAGTTCCAAACATTTAAAATATCCATTGGTACATATCGAATCTTCTTCCGAATTTCTCCTTTAGGGCCAATGCTTGTAAAATGAAATTCAATGAAATTACCGGACGCTTCAAGTGGATATTTATCTACATTCATCTTCTGACTTTTGCCTGTAATTTACAAAAGAGGTACAATGTACACGGTGAAATGTTCGTAAACGGCACACCGGCTTGTCGCTATTCTAATGCAGCACCGGTCTTATTTTTCAATGATCTCTCGAATCTTTGCGCGGATTTGGAGACTGGCTGCATTGCTCAGTTTTTGTTCTGTTTTTGTGAAGATAATGCCCGCAACGTTGTTTTTGGAATCTTGCCACGGATGCGTCCCAAACAGTCCCGGACTGCTGGTTTCAAAGGCATTTCCTGAACTGTTCACAACATCCCGCCAGTTGCCGATGCCGTACCTGACCACCGGCGTGGGAAAATCAGAATAAGGATTGGAAGGGTAAGGTGTTCCTTCGATCACAGCGCCCCGGGTTTGGTCGCTGAGCATTTCAGCAACGGCACTTTCGCTCAAAACACGTTTTCCGTTGAAGGTGCCTTTGTTGACGATCATTTCCAGAAAGTTCAGGTAACTGTTGGCCGAGGTCCATATGCCTCCGGCAATCAGCGGATTTTTCGGCCCGGTCAGTAGATAAGAGGCAGTTAGTTCGCAGGGAGTAGCTACTTTTTCGTTAAATAATGTTTCCCACGGCTTGCCCGAAACCACTTCTGCAATGCGACCTGCAATCTGCATTCCGACACTTCCGTAGTTGAACGTAGTGCCCGGTGCGTGGAGCATTTTTGTATAAATCGCCAGAGAATCTACGGCGTCTGCCAAGGTGAGGGTAGCACGGTATTCATAATTTTGAGGGGAATCTCCCGGAAATCCGGAGGTGTGCGAAAACAGTTGCCGAATGGTGATATTGCCTTTTTTGTACTTGGTGAAAATAGGCAGGAATTTACCGACGGTATCATCCAACGTGATTTTTTTATCATCTACGAGTGCCATAATGACTGCGCCTGACATCCATTTAGACGCTGACGCGATCAGTCGGCTGTCTTTGGCCGTGAGGTTGACTTCTTTTTGGTAAATGAGTTTTCCGTTTTGAGCTACCAGTACCACGATGTTGTTTTGGTATGCGGCAAGATTATCTTCTATGAGTTTATCGACCGCCGAAAAATCGTATTGTTTAGGTGAAATCTCGGATGTTTTACAGGCAAAAAGCACAAACAAAAAGGAGTAGACCGCTAATTTTTTCATGGCGTTGATGGAATGTTATACGAATAAATGGACGGGGGTTTGATAGCATCCAACCGCTTTGGTTTAAACGTCGAAGGTTAATTTGCAAAAGAAAGATTAATGGCTACTTTCGTTGAAGTGAATAGATCAATCCTAAATCTTTCAAAGACAATGAAAATAATCGCAGAAATCCTCATCGGACTGGTGGCTGTGGAGCATTTATATATTTTATGGCTGGAAATGTTTGCCTGGACTACGAGAGGACCGAAAGTTTTTACCAAATATCCCAAAGAGTTTTTCGCCAAAACCACCTCCCTTGCGGCCAATCAAGGACTTTACAATGGCTTTTTGGCGGCAGGACTTATTTGGTCTTTGTTGATAAACGATGCAGAATGGAGTCAGAATGTTGCCCGATTTTTCTTGGGTTGCGTTATCGTGGCGGGAATTTACGGAGCAGTATCGGCTGATAAAAAGATATTTTTTGTGCAGGCCATTCCTGCCATTCTCGCGATGATTGCTACGTTTGTTTGGTGACTTTAAGAAAGAAAAAATGCGTATCCAATGTTTCGCAACACTTGGATACGCTACTTAATTTTGAAGCTTTAAATGTATTTATTTTCCTTTAGACTCATTGCCTGATGATAATTGTACAGACCAAGACGGTGGCTCAACGCCAAGCAGGTGACGTACAAAAAAATCGCGCCGTTTACGCTCGCCGTAATCGCCTCCCATAGAGTGGCCCATGTTGGGAACCATCAGAAAATCAAAATCTTTGTTGGCTTTAATAAGCGCATTCACAAGTTGAAGACTGGATGCCGGGTCTACGTTGTCGTCCACTTCGCCCAAGATCAGCAGCAGTTTTCCTTCCAATTTATGGGCGTGGGTCACGTTGGAAGATTCAGCGTAGTGCGGACCAATGGGATAACCCATCCACAATTCATTCCACCATATTTTGTCCATTCGGTTATCGTGACAGCCTGACGAAGAAACAGCAACTTTATAAAAATCAGGATGTTGTAGTAACGCACCAGCGGAGTTTTGTCCGCCGGCCGAATTGCCGAAAATACCAACCCGGCTAATATCCATCTCAGGATAAAGCGTTGCTGCCGCCTTCATCCATAAGATGCGGTCGGGGAAACCGCCGTCTTTGAGGTTTTGCCAGCAAACATCGTGGAAAGCTTTGGAGCGATTGGACGTGCCCATGCCGTCGAGTTGTACTGCAATAAAACCTAACTCGGCGATTTCAGACATGAGGCGGGCCCGCTCGTCTACAATAAATGATTTTGGCGCAAAAGAGCTGTGCGGCCCGGCATAAATGTACTCAATGACCGGGTATTTTTTCTTGGGATCAAAATTGGAAGGGCGAACAATAACGCCCCAAATGTCGGTTTTACCGTCGCGACCTTTGGCGGTGAATACTTCCGGTGCACGCCAGCCCGCTTTTTGGTATTCTGCTATGTCGCCTTTTTCGAGGTTCATGAGCAGCGAGCCGTCCGCAGCCGAGCGTAAAACGGTCACGGGCGGCATGTCAACGCGCGATGAAATAGAAATAAACGTTTGTTTGTCAGGAGAAAACGAAGCAATATGGTTGGCATTCTCGGTGGTAAGAGGCGTAAGGCCGGAGCCGTCGAAGTTGATGCGATAATAGTGAACATAATAAGGGTCTTGTTTGGGATTGATGCCGCTTGCCGCAAAAATCAGGGTGCGTTTGGCTTCATCAACGTGAATTACCTCACGCACTACCCATTCGCCTTTGGTTATTTGATTTTTAACCTTACCCGTTTGACCGTCAAAGAGATAGAGGTGGTTCCACCCGTCGCGCTCCGATAACCAGATGATTTCCTTTCCGTCGGCAACGTCGTAGCGATAGCGTTTGCCGCTGTAATCAATGAAGGTTTTGCTTTGCTCATCAATGAGCGCCCGAATAGCTCCGTTGGCGCCATTTACTTCTAAAATGCGATATGCCTGATGCCCGCGTTGGTTGTACTCGAAGGTAAAAGCATGACTGTCTTTGCGCCATTCCATGCGCGAAAGATTGTATTGTTGATTAAACAGTGCATCGTCGATGGGAATGTGTTTTCGTTCTTCTATCAAAAACAATTGAGGTCGTCGAATGGGCAGCGCATCGCCGGGTTTGAGGTAATCGCGGCTTTCAAGTTTGGGCTGTAATTGATCTTCCGGTGACGAGCGTACAAAATAGATCTCGTGTTTTTGACCGGGTCTTACTTTGTTGGTTACCAGTTTTTTAGAATCGGGCGACCATTGTACAAAACCTGAATAAAAATCACCTTCGGAGCCATCGAAACTTAGCTGAATTTCTTTTTTAGTGTTGATCGCACGAATGTACAGATTATGGTTTTTCGTGTAAGCCATCCAACTGCTGTCGGGCGATAAAACGGGTTTGTCGGTTTGGTCGCCGGCATTTGCGCCCCAATACCGAGCAGGCACTACGGGAACGGACCTTTTTTTGATCAGATTGTTTGAGGTAAGGTTGTATCCCCAAACAAACCCTTCGGCATTGAATTCAATTTCTTTATCATCTCTACTGTAACTGAAAGTGGAGAACGGCAGATTGTATGGCTCAATCTTTCCGTTGATGGCTGTTGAAAGTTTCTGAGCCAATTGAGGTTGATCGAAGGCTGATTGACGGGCTTTAGTGGTAGGATTGACCGCAAAAAATTCCCTGCCGCGCGGCGTCTTGACAAGATACCAAGCCCATTGACCGCTTGATGACCAATTGATGGAAGCCGGCGCATAATATAATTTATCCATGGCTTCCTTCATTTTTTTTGCCCGCTGATAATCTTCCGGACGGCCCTGAGCGAAAAGCATTGACGGCAGTAATGCTGCGCAAATCAGTAGAGGAGGGTAAAAGTTTTTCATTGAGTTGAGGATTTACAATGAATAGTAGGTCGTTTTGTGGGTTTTTGAATTTAATCTTCTCGTGTACTTTTTAACATTTTGGAATTGAACTTAGGAAGCATTCAGAAAAGATCATTTCATTGGTTGGCAATCAATTATGATTCGAAAGTTAATTTATTTTTCGAACAGAAATCTAACTTGCTGTTGTAACTATGGCTAAAAAACACCGTTGACCTCCAAAATAAAGAGCGACTGCCTGTTGAGGTAGCCGCTCTTTTGTATAACAGCGATTTAGTATTTCAAGACTTTACTGACATTGACGCGTCCATCGGAACGAGTGATCTGCATTAGATAAGTACCCGACGCAAAGTTTCTCATATCAATCTCATGCGCAGGCTGTTGTCCCGATTCGTATACTGTTTTCCCGTCGTTGGCAAGGAGTTTTATGCCCTTTATTTCAGCCCAATCATCGACCTTAACCTGAAGTTTCTCAACTACCGGATTCGGAAAGAGTGTGAGTTCGGTAGCAATTTCAAACTGCAAGCTTCGTATCGTGCTGTAAGAAAAACTGCCGTCATTGTCGACCATTCTGAGGCGGTAATAATTTGTGCCCGAAAGCGGCTGTTTGTCCGTGAAAGAGTAAGAAAGCAGCGTTTGACTTTCGTTCCCGGCGAGTATTTTGGTCAAAGAGTGCCAGAGTTTTGCGTCGGTGCTGCGCTGAATTTCAAAGAAGTCGCTATTGATTTCTAAGGTGGTTTTCCAGGAGATTTGAGCCGTATTTTCTACTTTTCGGGCTGTAAAATCCATTAATGTAACGGGCAAAGCTCCGGCGGTTCCGGCGGTAATGTACTTGAACGTGGTAGGAGCGACCAAGTCATTGTACACGTAATGAGTCGTCGTATTTTGAACACTTCCCGAAGTCACCACGTAGCTTGTATTGGCATGAATTATCTGTAAGCCACTTTCTGCATTGCCGTTCAACTCAGATGTTTTATAAAAAAGTCCCACTCTTCCCACAAACGTAAACGCGTCGCTGAAAGGATAAACCCGCGAAATACTTGGGGGAGAACTCATGATAGGGCCTCCCGAAACCTGCATGGTTTTGTTGGTCAACGTAAGATTTGCGGAAGGGCGGAGCGTGAGGCCATCAATGGATACATCGGTATTGGCACCGATAAAAATTCCGTCTGCACCAACACTGAATTGGGCATGAGTATGAATGATCGATAAAAAGGCGAGTTGGCACAGCAGTAAATAACGTTTCATGTGTGTAGAGGTTTAATCGGATGAAAATTAAGCAATTAAATTGAAAACGTTATATTTTACCAACAAGGCCGTTGTATAATAAGCCTTTTATCTCCTTTTGAGCATAGTAATCGATTTGGGTGAAAGAGCAGTCAGGTTTTGTTTGATTAAAAATAAAAATTCGCTCCAAAGCCATAAATGCCTTGCCAAGAGAAAAAATGATGCGTTGCACGACCGACGTGATCGGAGCCTAACTCACTGCCGGTATAATTGGCAAAAGCTGCCTGAAAATCAGATTGAACAAAGAACCGCCTGTAAATATCCAGTCTGAGACCACCGCTTACGCCCGTCACCCAACCTTGCAGGTGAAAACGGCCACTGTCGTAATCGCCCAATATGGTTGAGATCGTATAAGAAACCAGTGGTCCAACTCCCACTTTGCCTATTCCGCTCAATTGTAGGTTTTTGGTATGCCACAGTTGGTGTCGCTTGGTCAGATTGAACAAAAGATAGTTGTTGCCGTTGGTATGTTGAAGGTGAACAAAATTTGGAGTAACAAGCGTATCTTTATCAATGTAACGTCCTCTGATGTTGCCTCTTACGTGAATCACCTGATTGTCAGTAACCACATACTTTAGGTGATTCCAGGCTACTTCTACCCCTAAGTTATGCTTACCTTTAAAAAAATACCCCAAACTCATGTTGTATTGAGGAATGGTGAGCCGCGTAATGCGCCAAAATTCGTGCATATCGGCGCTGTCGTGGGCCTTGGCATCTATGAAAGTGAAGTCATAGTTGTCGGTCGTGGTGTTTTTGAAACGAATAGTACTTTTGGAATACCATTCCCGGTTGTAGCTCCAATTAAAGTATAAATTGCCTTTCTTTTTGGCCGGTGTTGATTGATTTTGGGCAATCGCAGATACAGCAAAGCTGACCGCGATCAGTGCATAAATTATTCTCACAAAGTAATCAGGTTAGTAATGGTGAAGCAAAAGTAAGAATGCGTCGGAATTTTACCTCACTAATTTTGAAGAAATAGTATTCCTAAAAGGTAAAAAATAAATAATAGTGCCGGAAGAGAGGTGAATTTGGATTTTTCGACTAAATGATTGACGATTGCATTTTGCCCTTGTTGGCGTTTTTTTACCAACAGGCTTTAAAGATTTGATTAATATTCCCTGTCTCAGGAACATTTTTTTAGACTGCTTGATGTATTATAACGACCTCGGAGAGGTCCAACCTTTGTAGAAACGTTTGGATTGTCACATTTTTCAGCTTCGGAGAAGCGCAACCTTCATTTAAGGTTGCGCTTCTCCGAAGCTTTGGTAATTTTAATTGATAATCATTATTGCTACAAAGGTTATGCTTCTCCGAAGCTGAAAAAGACCTGTTAGTCCATACCTTTTAACTCTGTTACTACTTTTGTGATGGAATCTTTGGCGTCGCCGAAGAGCATGAGGCAGTTAGGGTAATAGAAAAGCTCGTTGTCGATACCGGCATAACCTGCGGCCATAGAGCGTTTACTCACGATCACGGTGCGGGCTTTGTCGGCGTTGAGGATGGGCATTCCATAGATAGGGCTGGCAGGATTACTGCGCGCGGCGGGGTTTACTACGTCATTAGCCCCTACCACAAAGACTACGTCGGTGGTAGAAAATTGATCATTGATCTCTTCCATTTCCACAAGCTTATCATACGCCACATTCGATTCTGCCAACAGTACGTTCATGTGGCCCGGCATCCGTCCCGCCACGGGGTGAATGGCATATTTTACCTCTACACCACGTTTTTCAAGAATAGCTTCGAGTTCATGAATGACGTGCTGTGCCTGTGCTACCGCCAAACCATAGCCCGGCACCACGATTACTTTTTGGGCATAGTTCATCAAAATAGCTACATCTGAAGGCGTGCTGCTTTTGACCGTCCCGCCGATGGTTGCGCCGGTGTCGCCGCCCGTTGCACCGCCGCCGCCAAATGAACCGAAAATTACGTTGGTCAACGACCGGTTCATGGCATTACACATCAGGATTGTGAGCAGCGTACCGGCCGAACCCACCAGGATTCCTCCCGTAAGCATGACCTGATTGTCGTACAGAAAACCGCCGAAGGCCGCCGCTACTCCCGTAAAAGAGTTCAGCAGCGAAATGACCACGGGCATATCTGCACCACCAATGGGCAACACAAACAGAATACCGTATCCTAATGACAGGGCAAAAATGAGATATAACAACCCTGAAGAAGGGTGACCGAAGGACAGATAAACGCTCAGTCCTAGGATACTTGCCATCAGGATAATGGTAAAGATATTTTGGGCGGGAAGTTTGAAGGTCTTTTTCAGGATCTCCTGCAGCTTAGCATAAGCAATGATACTTCCCGAAAAAGAAACACTTCCGATAACCAATCCGGCTACGATGGTTAACATCGTTATGGGAGGAGTATCGCCATGCAGGTGGCCGAATTCTACTAACGAGATCAAGGCCGCGCACGCGCCCCCCATTCCGTTAAAAAGACTCACCATTTGGGGCATGGCCGTCATTTTTACCTTCTTAGCCGATATCCAGCCCAGTACGGTTCCGATGGCGATACCGCCGAATATCCAGCCGTAATTGCCGATAGACTCGCCCTCTTCATTCTTATGCATGAAAATGGTTCCTAAGATGGCGAGTGTCATACCCGCTGCGGCCAAAAAGTTACCATTGCGGGCAGTTTTCGGGCCGGAAAGCATTTTTAAACCCACAATAAAAAAGACAGAACCTAAAAGATAAATGAGGTATAACCAATATTGTTGCAGCATTTCAGTGTTCGTTTACGGTAAAGAATGTACAGTCACTGCCCTTTTTTAACTGACTGTAGGCTAAGTTTTACTTCTTCTTTTTAAACATTTCCAACATTCGGTCGGTGACCACAAAACCGCCGACCACGTTGAGCGTGCCGAGAATTACGGCTAGAAAACCCAGAATCAAAGCAGGCCAATTGCCGGCTTCGGCGTGCCCCATCACGATGATGGCGCCGATGATGACCACTCCGTGGATGGCATTGGCACCCGACATTAAGGGCGTATGCAACGCCGACGGTACTTTGGAAATGACCTCGATCCCGACAAAAATGGAGAGGATAAGGATATAAATAAGCTGGATATTTTCTCCGATGAATGTGATGATTGAATCCATTTGTTTGTGGTACGGGCATCCTGCCCGTTTTATAACAATGATTTTATGATAATCTTTGAAATTCAGGTGCTTCAAGTGCTGACGGACAGGCTGTCCGTACCACATTTCAGCCTAAAATCCCTTTGGTGAACCCGTGGATTAATTCGCCTTTGTGCGTAATGAGGCTGCCTTTGGTGATCTCTTCTTCCAATTCCCATTTGAACCCATCTTTGTTGGCTAAATGGAAAAGAAGTGTGCTGATATTTTTGGCATACAGGTCGCTGGCGTTGGTTGAGAGAAGTGCGGGAAGGTTCGATTCTCCGATGATGGTAATGCCGTTTTTGACCACGGTTTTATTGGGTTCGCTCAAAGCGCAGTTTCCGCCCGATTCCACGGCCATATCTACAATCACGCTGCCCGTTTTCATGGAGTTAACCATTTCTTCCGTGACAAGGATAGGAGCTTTCTTACCCATGACCAATGCTGTTGTAATAACAATGTCGGCATCTTTGATACGCTGTTTGATGAGGTCCTGTTGTTTTTGTAAGAATTCCGCCGACACTTCTTTGGCGTAGCCGCCTTCCGACTTATTGGCTTCCATGCCTTCCACGCTCAGAAACTTACCGCCCAATGATTCCACCTGCTCTTTGGTTTCGGGGCGAACATCCGATACTTCCACGACCGCACCGAGGCGCTTGGCGGTGGCAATGGCCTGTAACCCCGCCACGCCCGCACCGAATATCAGCACTTTGGACGGTTTAATGGTTCCGGCGGCGGTCATCATGAGCGGGAATATCTTGCCGAGTGCATTGGCTCCGAGCAATACAGCTTTGTAGCCCGCCAAGTTGGCCTGCGAACTGAGCGCATCCATACTTTGGGCCTTGGTAGTGCGTGGTACCGCATCCATGCTGAAAGCTGATATCTTCTTTGCGTTGAGTGCTTTGACCAGTTCGGGCTGGGTATAAGCGTACAAAAACGAGATCGAAACAGCTCCTTCGCGCATTTGCGCGACCTCTTCGAGCGTAGGGGCGTTGACTTTAAGCACCACGTCGGCATCGGCCAGAAGCGTTTTAGTGTCGGCTGCGACAGTAGCGCCGGCCTTTTCGTACTCTGCATTTAAAAGGGAGGAATTTTCGCCCGCGCCACGTTCGATGGCACACGTAAAACCTACTTTCAGAAGAGATTTAACAATATCAGGTGTGATAGCGACGCGCCTTTCAAAGGCTTTCGTTTCTTTTAAAATCGCAATTTTCAAGGTCAAGAAGATTTTTAGGAATTAAACGCCAAAATATAGGACATAATTTGCATAAACAATAGCTGAGGTCTGTTTTTAGCAAATTTGTGAAGTAATTTTTTTCAATTGCTGACTTTATTTTTTTGCTTATCGACAGCAACGGATATACCTTGATAAGGTGCGAAAGAAAGCGAACTACTCGAACAGAGATTTATAAATAACAATTAACAGTGCATCAGCACATAAAGTATGGCATTAGAACAAACATGGCGGTGGTTTGGCCCCAATGACCCCGTCAGCCTGTCAGATGTAAGACAGGCCGGCGCAACGGGCATTGTAAACGCCTTGCACCAAATTCCAAACGGTCAGGTTTGGACGGTAGAAGACATTCAGCACCGCAAGGCTATCATTGAGCAGGCAGGACTCAGTTGGTCGGTGGTGGAAAGTGTTCCCATTCATGAGGATATCAAAAAAGCCTCGGGCAACTACAAACAATACATCGAGAATTATAAAGAATCGCTGGTCAATCTGGCTCAGAGCGGCATTGATACGGTTTGTTACAACTTCATGCCCATTTTGGACTGGACGCGTACCGATTTGGACTCACCGATGCCCGACGGCTCTACAGGGTTGAGGTTTGATTTTAATGAATTTGCAGCGTTTGAACTATACATTCTCCAACGTGCCGGTGCAGCAGCACATTACACCGAAACCCAACAAAAAAAGGCAAAAGCATGGATCGATAAAGCATCTGAAACCGACGTCAAACGATTGGTGCGTAACATCATTGCGGGATTGCCCGGCTCGGAAGAAAGCTATACCGTAGAGCAATTCAGAGATGTGTTGGATACGTATAAATACACAGGTGACAAAGAATTACGCGAAAATCTGTATGCCTTCCTGCGAGAAATCGTTCCCGTAGCGCAGGATGCAGGTATTCGATTGTCGATTCACCCCGATGATCCACCGTATCCGATTCTGGGATTACCGCGCGTGGTAAGTACCGAAGCTGATGCCAAGCAATTGTTGGCCGCGGTTGAGTTGCCCGCCAATGGGATATGTTTTTGTACCGGAAGCTACGGCGTACGGGCCGACAATGATTTGGTAGGAATGGTTGAGCGCCTCGGCGACCGTATTCATTTTATTCATTTGCGGGCTACGCAGCGTGACGAAGAAGGAAACTTCCACGAAGCCAACCACTTGGAAGGAAATGTAGACATGTACGGTGTGATGAAAGCGCTGATACTGGAACAAAGAAGGAGAAAGCAGGAAGGACGCACAGACCTGCGCATGCCGTTCCGCCCTGACCACGGCCATAAAATGCTCGATGACCTCAACGCCGGCAAGAAGACCAATCCGGGTTATACCGCCATTGGTCGCCTGCGTGGATTGGCAGAATTGCGTGGCTTGGAAATGGGAATTGAGCGGAGTATTTTGTAATAAAACAATGTCTTTTAGTAAAAATCTGATTTTTATTTGATTTTATTGATGGCTAATTTGGCAGCAAAATCGCTCAAATGAACGTCTGTTTTTCATCCTGTCACTCTCTTTATTTGCATGGATAAGTTCTTGGAAATAAAGAGAGTGTTTTTTTGTCTGATTCTTCTGCCGTTTCTTGGAATGGCTCAATTGCCCGATATTTCCTTTGAGCATATTTCTACCAAACAGGGGCTTCCTTCCAACGATGTTTGGTCTGCTGCCAAAGACAAACAGGGATTTATGTGGTTTGGCTCATCAAGGAGCTTCTGTCGCTATGATGGCTACAATTTTGACACTTTTGAAGAAGCCGCTTCGGGGTATAGCACCGGTGTATCCGTTGATCACAAAAGCGGTCGTATCTATGCCTGCAATTCGGCAAAAGGATTGTGCGCGATTGATCCGAAGGACTTGAGTGTAAAAGTAGTATTGCCTATTAATTACGCAGATAAAAAACTTGAAAATAACCACTACGACCAAGTGCTCGTAGATTCTCATGAGCAGGTTTGGTCGTGTGATTTGCTGAATGTCAAACGCTATGATCCCGTTGCGAAAAAAATAACCCTGTATCCGTTGCCGGCTTCGGGGCTATATCATCAGATCTCCCGTTTTTTCGAGGATTCCGGTCATACGCTTTGGGCCGTTTCCGACATAGGTTTGTACCGTTATGACCGCAAATCGGATCGGTTGGTTTGTCAAATAGGGGCAGAGGCTGCTAATCCAAAGAATCGACGCCCGCTTCGTTTGTGGTCAGCTTCTGAAGATTCCAGTCGGCAGCAACTCTGGATTGCCTGTCACGACGGTTGTCTGTTGCGTTACACGCCTTCGACCGACACGGCAGAATATTTTTCAAAAGGGATTGAAAATCAAAATGTTACCTGCGTACAGGAAGGTGTGGATGAAAACCATCGAAAAATACTTTTTGTCGGAACAAAGTACGGCTTAAGTGTTTTTCGTCCCGATGAAAAGCGCTTTTACCATTTTGCGGACTTTTATGAAAAAGCGACGCACGTAAAAAGCATGTACGACGACAAGGCAAACGGTATTTTATGGATCACTACTACCGAAGGCCTTTATAAATACCGTTACCAAAACATTGGAATTCGTGTTCTCAATTTGCCCAAAAACTTGGTGACACTACCTGTAGGAGTTATGTGTTTTGCCAATGGAGCTTCTGAAAATGAGGTTTTTATGGGTTTGTCACATACCGGCGTTCTGCGTTGGGATCGTCGGGAGAACCGGTTTCAGCTATATCGTTATCCCGTGAGTGCTTACACCCACAAACTGCGTTTTATCAATGCCCAACTCTGGGCGTTTACCGACGCCGGTATTTTTATCTTTGAAAATTCAACGGGCAGTTTTAAGGCTACCAACTACCATCGTTTTTTCAAATCTCCCGATATAGTGGATGCCATGCTCGACACCAAGCGCCGTCTTTGGATCATTCACCTGTCGCAGGGGATGCAGGTAATTGATTTTGCTACCCGTAAATCCCTCATAGTGTGGGATCAAAAACGAAACAAAGAATGGTTTGATGATGCGGTATTAAAAGAGATCGAACAAGATAAAAATGGTAAGATTTGGATCGCAGGCTGTTCGAATGCCGTTGTGGTTTTTGACGAATCCATGTCAATTTTTGTAAAGGTAAAAGACCTGAAAAGTAATGCCGGAAAGAGTTTTGCGGGTATGTGTATCAACAAGCTGAGCTTAAATGAAGATGGCTCGTTGTTGGTGGCAAGTTGGGGAGGCATCAATAAATTGGACAACAGCGGAAAAATTCTCACAACCTTTGATTATGAGCACGATAAAATGGTCGATACCTATTGCTCAAACATCGGGGAGGACGAAAAAGGCAATCTCTGGTTCAGCACCAACGAAGGAATTCACATTGCCAACCCTTCCAATCGAACCATTAAGCGTTTTACGAGTGTGGAAGGACTTTCCAATAACATTTCCTTCGGTTTCCTGATGAATAAAAAAAGGGAATTGTTGGTGGGATACAACAATAGTTTTGATGTTCTGAATATCAGGGAACTAAACTCAGGTCAATTTGTGCCTAACATCGCCGTGAGTTCGGTGGATGTTGTCGGGAAAAAACGTAATCACGACATTTCTGAGAACCTGATGTTGGAAAGGGACGAAAATACAGTGTCCTTCAGTTTTTCGACCCTGAATTTTGACCCACCTTCCAAAAACAGCTATCAGTACCAATTGGAAGGTTTTGATAAACGTTGGATTGATCTGGGGAACAAAAACAGGGTGACGTTTACCAATCTGGACCCAAAATCGTACGTGCTGAAAGTCAAGAGCGGGAGCAGTATCGGGGTGTGGAATGAAAAACCGATCCTGATTCATTTGACCGTAAAACCCGCTTTTTATGAAACGTGGTGGTTCAAGATTCTCATGGCATTGCTGATATTGGGAGGGGTTTTTCAATTTATACGTTGGCGATTGAATGCCATTCAGGAAAAGAATCGAATGGCCGTACAAATGAGCGATTGGCGTTTGCGGGCGCTACGTTCGCAGATGAACCCTCATTTTTTGTTCAATGCGCTCAACTCCATTCGGAGTTGTGTCATGAACGGACAACAGGCCGAAGCGACCAATTATTTGACTAAATTCTCGAAGTTGTTGCGCATTATTTTGGTCAA
Source organism: Runella sp. (assembly GCF_965279615.1). Classification (NCBI taxonomy): domain Bacteria; kingdom Pseudomonadati; phylum Bacteroidota; class Cytophagia; order Cytophagales; family Spirosomataceae; genus Runella; species Runella sp. The sequence continues at coordinate 6,174,986 of NZ_OZ257252.1, forward strand.
TTCCGCTAAAAACAAGATTCCTCTTTCGGATGAATTACTGGCGCTGAAATTGTATTTAGAGGTGGAATCCCTGCGGTTTTCGGGCAATTTTGAGTATGAGATTCAGATCAATGAAGACGTGGATGCCGACCTGATCTCGATTCCTCCGATGCTGATTCAGCCGTACGTAGAAAATGCTATTTGGCACGGATTGCTTAATAAATCAGGCGACCGCCAATTGACGATTTCGGTCGCTGAAGTTGAGAATAAATTGCAAATAATCATTCAGGATAACGGAGTGGGCAGAGATGCAGCGGCGCTCCATAAACAAATGGGTCACAAGTCATTGGGGACGCAACTGACCGAAGAACGCCTTCAGTTGCTCGGAGCCGATGCTACCGCTCACACGATTGATCTGTATGATGATACACACGCCCCCGCAGGGACGTGTGTGGTACTGACGCTTCCTATCTAATTGCTTACAGAATGTATTGGCTCAGATCACGGTTTTTCACCAGACTCGACAGCCTTTGCTGTACCAAGTCACGCGTTACCAATACATGTGAATTGGCACCGATAACGTCAGGAATATCAAACATAAAGTCATTGAGCAAGGTGCTCATGACCGTCTGTAAACGGCGCGCGCCGATATTCTCAACGTCGGAATTGATCGTAAAGGCAAGTTTTGCGAGTTCTCGCAACGCATCGTCTTCAAACTTTAAGTCAACGCCCTCTGATTCCATCAATGCTTCGTATTGGCGCGTAAGAGAGTTGCGGGGTTCCTTTAAAATTCGATAAAAATCGTCTTCGGTTAAACTTTGTAATTCGACACGGATCGGAAAACGACCCTGTAATTCAGGAATCAGATCCGACGGCTTAGAAACGTGGAATGCTCCCGCTGCCACAAACAGAATATGATCGGTTTTAATGGGACCGTATTTGGTGTTGACGGTAGAGCCTTCTACAATCGGCAGAAGGTCGCGCTGTACGCCTTCACGGCTTACGTCCGGTCCGCCACCTTTGCCGCCCGAATTGGCGATTTTGTCAATTTCATCAATAAAAATAATGCCTAAGTCTTCGGCTTTGGCAATGGCTTCTTCTTTGACCTCGTCCATGTCGATGAGTTTGGCCGCTTCTTCTTCAAGTAAGATTTTGCGGGCATCGGCGATGGTCAACTTGCGCTTTTTGCTGCGTTTAGGCATCATATTACCAAGCATTTCCTGAATGTTCATCATCGACATATCATCAATGGGACCGCCCATAACGCCGATATTGGGTGCTGCGGAGGCTTGCATGTCGATTTCGATCTTGCGGTCTTCGAGGTCGCCGGCGCGCAGTTTTTCTCTGAAACGAACCCTTGTCCGTTCGTTGAGTTCCTGGTCGGGCATGGAAGATATTGGCGGCGGCGGCGTATTTATCACGTCATTATCATCCGTAATGGCAAATCCAACGCTGGGACGATGGTGGTGTTGGTTGGTGTTGTTAGGATACATGGGTGGAATCAACACGTCCAAAATGATGTCTTCGACAATCTCCTGCGCCTTTTGTTTTACGGCTTCTTTTTTGGCGGTTTTTACCATATTTACGGCCTGTTCTACCAGATCACGCACCATGCTTTCTACATCACGGCCTACATAGCCCACTTCCGTGAATTTAGAAGCTTCTACTTTTATAAAAGGTGCATTAGCGATTTTGGCCAATCGACGGGCAATCTCGGTCTTTCCAACCCCCGTGGCGCCAATCATCAGAATATTGTTGGGAATGATCTCTTTTTGCATTTCGGGCGTACTGTTCATGCGCCGCCAACGGTTTCGAAGGGCAATGGCTACGTTGCGCTTGGCATCGTGTTGCCCAATAATGTATTTATCAAGCTCAGCGACTATTTCGCGAGGTGTCAATTTGTCTAAGTGAATGGACATAGATGCGTTAAAATTTTGCAAAACAAACGTAGAAACGTTGGCAATTTCAAATTTGAACTCTATTTTTGTACGAATTTGATAAACGAATCTTGAAGATGAAACGTAACTTTTTGAAAATAAGTGCTTTGTTGTTGGCGGTTTCTTTAGCCTCTTGTAAGTATCAAAAGAACAATACGATTGCCCAAACTGACGTACGCGCGGGTGATGAGTACGTTTACGGTGTACACCCTGACTCAGCGGCTCGCCAAACAAAGATTAAATATACGGCTAAGCCTGAGTTGGAACAACGCACAAACGCCATTCGCGAGAAGCTTTTCGGCGCAGCTACTGCTGAAAATGCGACTCCTGTAGCCGCGCCTGCCGTTGCTGATACCGCAGCCGCAGCCACCAAATAGACTGTTATTGCTTGACATAAATACGAAGCGACGTTTTTCTAAGCGTCGCTTCTTTTGTTTCTTTTAAAAACTCCTTTTTATGAAAAAACTATTCCCACTTTTGAGCATTGCGCTACTTTTGAGCGGAAGACTTTTGGCCCAAAAAACCGAAGAGCCGTTAGTGAGAGAGCCTATCCAACAACTGTTTGACGGCATGAAAAAGAGCGATTCTACCTTAGTGCGTCAGTCGTTAATGGCCGGAGCGCGCCTTGAATCGATTGCTAAAAACAAATCCGGCGAAATGACTGTACGTTCTGATTCCTTTGAAGGATTTTTGAAAAGCATCGGCAAAGCCACGCCGGGTGATTTGGACGAACGACTGAGCGCCATAGAAATACGCATCGACGGTGACATGGCTACAGCGTGGACGCCTTACAAATTTTATTTCAAAGGCAATTTCAGTCATTGCGGTGTCAACGCCTTTCAATTGGTCAAAACTGCCGCAGGTTGGAAAATCTGGAGTATCATCGACACCCGCCGAAAAGAAGGATGTGAATGATATTGGTCGGTGAAGCAGGTTGCTCACAACCTGCTTCACCGACCAATATACAGGCGGTTACTCATAACCGCCTGCACTAAACCAAAGTCTGCACCAAACATGCCTGCACAAAAAAAACACAGAGACAGATATGCGTTACGTTGGAGATATTACAAGTACCGATTTGTACAAAATTGGCCTTTACACTTGGAATGGTAAGTACATTGTTAAAGTGGAAGCCGGCCTGTACGAGCAAACGTACAAAGTCAGTGAAATGGATTTTTTAGGTGATGAAGCCGATATTCGTAAGCTCTTCACCGACGAGGCATTTCTGAAAACCATCTTTGCGCGTTTTAACCAAATGCACGCTGATTTTCAGGACGCAATAGAACGTGTTGAAACACCATAAAAAAACCTCCGGATTGATTTATAAAGGGTTTTTTATGGCGTTTTAATGAAAAGCATTTTTCAGTTTTACATTTCTGATTTTTCAGTTTTCGCCCATCAAGTTCCAACGATCATTTCAACTCACCGGGAATAACGCTTATTTTCTTCGCCAAATTATTCCGTAAAATCGTCACTTCGCTGCGTTTGCCGATGGAGTTTTCGGTGAGTAATTTATGCAGGTCATCGACTGAACCAACGGGGGTTCCTTCAAAACCCACGATAATATCGCCCGCCTTAAATTCCGAATTGTACGATACGCCGTCGGCTTCTACGCTTACGATGTAGATACCTGTTTTGGTTTGTAATTGATTGTATTGCATGATACGATCGGTGAGGTTGATGAGCTGACCGGCAATACCCAAATAGCCTCTGCGTACACGCCCCTGCATAATAAGCTGACCGGCTACCTGTGCCGTAATGTTGGAAGAGACCGCAAAACATAACCCTTGTGCGGGCAGAATAACGGCAGTATTGACCCCGATCACTTCTCCGTGCGAGTTGACCAGTGGCCCTCCTGAATTGCCGGGATTGAGCGAAGCATCGGTTTGAATAACGTCATCGATCAAACGGCCTGATTCAGAACGTAGTGAACGACCCAACGCGCTGATAACGCCTGCTGTAACAGTGTACTGAAATCCGTAAGGATTGCCGATGGCAATGGCGATTTGACCTACTTGCAGGTTTTTGGAATTGCCGAAAGGTACAACCTTGAGCGCGTCACCATATATCTTCAAAACGGCAATATCCGTGGCGGGGTCGCAGCCCACGATCTGCGCTTCAAACTCGCGACCGTCTTGCAGCAATGCTGAAATTTTGGTGGCACCTGCCACGACGTGATTGTTGGTAATCACAAATCCGTCGGAAGAAATCACAAATCCGGAACCTGTTCCCTGACCGTCGTTGGGGGTGCGGCTGCGGGTTTCTTTTTTGCCGCTGACTTTGATCTGAACGACCGAGTTGCTGACTTTTTTAGCTACATTTACCACCGTTTGGGAGTAAGCATCGAGTAAAGGTGCATCATTTTGTGAGACTGAACTGCCGCCCTCGGCGACGTCAGTACTTGAGGTTGTGAAGGTTATCATGGTGTTTTTAGAATGAGAAAATACCGTTGCCTCAATCACCGTTCCATTTCATAAAAAACGACATTTTGACAGACAATGACTTTTGAAGAATACCTTATCACCAAAAAAATAGACATAAAGGCATTTCGCCAACACGAAGCAGAGCGTTTCCACGAATGGGAAGTGCTCTTTGCGCAGCTGCATCCCGAGAGTTTTACAACTCAAAAAAAGTTTTTGATCAACGATATGCGGCGGAAGTATCTCCTGAAGATTGAAATTTAGAACACTGATTTTTAAGATTTTGATGATGAAGTTATGATACCTGTTGTAAAAGAGGTAGTCTAAAGCATATTGAATCATCTTAATAATCAGTGTTCTTTTATGACGAACCTTAACTACAAACATTCAGAACTCACAAGCGTTATTATTAAATCATTTTATAAAGTATACAACACCTTAGGTTATGGGTTTTTGGAAAAAGTGTACGAAAATGCAATGATGCTTGAAATGCGAAAATTGGGGTTGCTTTGTAGTAAACAAATTCCGATTGATGTTTTTTATGAAGGAGAGCGAGTAGGAAATTACTACGCTGATATTATAGTTGAGAATTGTGTAATTCTTGAACTTAAGGCCGCCGACGTACTTATGCCTGAGCATGAGGCTCAACTTACAAATTATCTTAAAGCAACGGACATTGAGGTTGGTTTACTCCTTAATTTTGGGAAAGAAGCACAGTCAAAACGGAAAGTATTTTCAAACGAATACAAGTTGCGGAAAATCTAAAGTAATAGAACACTGATTAGTATGATTTCGAAGATAAAATTATGATTACATAATAAATCTTAACAATCATACTAATCAGCGTTCTGAAAAAATAAAAAAAATGCGATTTTTATCTATTATCCTTCTATCAATTCTGTCACAAACAGCCTTTGCGCAGCAGAAACCCAAAAATGTCATCTTCATTCTGGCCGACGACCATCGCTACGACGCTATGGGGTTTATGGGGAAATTCTCAGGTTTGCAAACGCCCAATCTGGATAAAATGGCCGCCAAAGGGGCGCATATTCAAAATGCCTTTGTAAGTACAGCCCTTTGCTCGCCAAGCCGGGCGAGTATTTTGTCGGGCCAATATGCACATACACATCAGGTTGTGGACAATTTTGCGCCGCTGCCGCCCACTACCAAATTCTTTCCTTCTTATCTTCAAAGAGCAGGTTACAAAACCGCTTTTCTGGGAAAATGGCACATGGGGAATGGCGATGACGCACCACAGCCCGGGTTTGATTATTGGCTAAGCTTTAAAGGACAAGGTGTTTACTACAGCCCTACTTTTAATATCAATGGCAAGCAGGTGACCCACAAAGATGGCTACACCACCGACCTGTTGACCGACTATGCCATTGAGTGGATGGGCAAGCAGGACAAAAACAAACCTTTCTTTGTATACCTCTCGCACAAAGCAGTTCATGCTGATTTTCAACCTGCCAAGCGTCACGCGGGTGTGTACAAAGACATGCCGATCCACTATCCGGCGTCAATGTATCTGACCAAAAGCGATACCAGTAAAATATGGGGAACAAATGCCAAAGACCCTGAAACCGGGCAAGTGAAAAGCAACCTGAAGGACATGCCCAATTGGGTTAAAAATCAGCGATACAGTTGGCATGGAGTGGATTACTTATATCATGGTTCGATCAGTTTCAATGATTTTTACCGTCAATACTGTGAAACGTTATTGGGGGTAGATGAAAGCGTAGGGCGTGTGATGAAATACTTGGAAGACAATGGATTGGCCGAAAATACGCTGGTCATTTATATGGGCGACAATGGTTTTAGCTTTGGTGAGCGTGGACTGATCGATAAACGCCACGCCTATGAAGAATCAATGCGGGTACCGATGCTGATGAGTTGCCCATCCGTAATTAAACCCCGGACCAAACTGACAAACGTACTTCAAAACATAGACATTGCTCCTACCATTTTAGCGTATGCGGGTTTAACGACGCCCGCCCAAATGCAGGGAAAATCGTTTCTGCCTTTATTGAAAGGAGAAAAAATACCTTGGAAAGATCGTGCTTTTTATGAGTACTATTGGGAATATGATTTTCCCCAAACACCCACAATGTTTGCCGTGCGAACCGACCGTTATAAATACATTTTCAATCACGGCGTATGGGATGCCAACGAACTATACGACTTACAGGCTGATCCCATGGAAATCAATAATCTGATACGAAGCCCTGAACACCAGACCATTGCCAAAGACCTGCGCGATCAAGTGTGGGGATGGTTGGAAAGTACCAATGGTCTGCAGATCCCGCTCAAACGAATTCAGCAAAAGCGAAATGACCATATCTATAAAGGAAATTATTGATGTGGTACGGACAGCCTGTCCGTAATTACATTTCAACAAAAGACCGCTGTTAAAAAGAAGTTGATAGACAGACAAAACCATTCCTGAGATGATTCGTTGGGTGTCTTTAAATGTTTACGGACAGGCTGTCCGTACCACAATACTAATTTTGTCAGGATTTTTTATGCAGCCTTCATGGGCTCAAAAAAAAACTAATATCCTTTTTTGTATTGCGGACGACTGGGGAAAACATGCGGGTATTTATGGCGATAAAGTAGTTAAAACCCCTAATTTTGATCGCTTAGCGCGGGAAGGAGTTGTTTTTACCAATGCTTTTTGCGGTTCGCCCTCCTGCACACCTTCCCGTGCGACGATCTTGACGGGGCGGTATCCTCATCAAAACGAAGAAAGCGGAAATCTTTGGAGTACCCTGCAAACCAAACTTCCCAATTATGCCACACTGCTTGCCCAAGACGGTTACCACGTAGGTCTTGAACGCAAAGGGTGGGGGCCGGGAGATTTTAATGTTGGAGGATACACACAAAATCCCGCAGGCAATAGTTACAAAGATTTTAATGAATTTCTGGAGAAACGGTCCGATGGCCAACCGTTTTGCTATTGGTTTGGAAGTCAAGACCCACATCGTGTCTACGAAGCCGGAACGGGCAAAGCCTCGGGCATGAACCCTGCCGATGTACGTGTGCCACCCTATTGGCCCGATACGCCCGAAATACGCGAAGATATATTGGATTATTATTATGAAATCCAGCGCTTTGACCATGAAGTGGGAGAGTTGATCAAAAAATTGGAAGAAATCGGTGAATTGGAAAATACACTCATTGTGGTGACTTCTGACAATGGAATGCCCTTTCCACGTGCCAAAGCTAATGTGTATGATGCCGGCACTAATCTGCCTCTGGTATTTTATTGGAAAGGAAAGATTGCGCCTCAACAAACCAATACGTTCATGAGCTTTGTGGATTTTGCTCCCACATTTTTGGAAACGGCCAAGTTGCCCATTCCCAAAGAAATGTCCGGTAAAAGTTTGTGGCCTTTATTGAAAAAGCAAGTTCGGGAACATCGAACAGAGGTCTTTCCGGAGCGCGAACGCCACGCCAATGTGCGTCGCGGCGATAGAAGTTATCCGATCAGAGCCATTCGTACGCATGATTATCTGTACATACAAAATCTTGAACCTACCCAATGGCCCGCCGGTGATCCACAGCTTTATTTTGCCGTTGGTGCGTATGGTGATGTTGATCCCGGTCCGACCAAAGATATAATGTTAAGCGATTCCGTCAAGTATGCCTATCATTATCAATTGACATTTGCGAAACGCCCTGCTGAAGAGTTGTACGACTTAAAGAAAGACCCCGATCAAGTAAACAATATCGCTCAGAAGAGCAGTTATCAAGCTATAAAAAAGAAACTGGCGGCTCAACTTACTCAATGGCGAAAAGATACCCAAGACCCGCGTATAGATGGGAAACGCCCTTTTGAAACCTATCCTTATTACGGAAACTCGGCAGAGACCGAAAAAATGAAAAACTGAAGCGGCATATTACTTTTTGCCTTTTTCGAACAAATACTTTTTGAGCCGCTCTTCGATCTCAGAAGCGGGAATATTACTGAATAAATTACCTTCAATGGCCAACGAAATACGCCCGGTTTCTTCAGAAACCACAATAACGGCAGCGTCGGTTACTTCACTCATCCCCAAACCTGCCCGGTGACGAAAGCCCAAATTGCCAAAATCATCACTGTCAGAAACGGGCAAAATGCAGCGTGCGGCCTTGATGCGACCATCGGCTACAATCACGCCCCCGTCATTCATGGGGCTGTATTGATTAAAAAGAGAAAGGAATAAACGTTTTGAAAGAACACTGTCAACTTCTTCGCCCGTTTGGAGGTATTTATCCAATTCATCATTCTTCTTGATGACCAACAGCCCACCCGTAAATTCGGATGCCATTGCCCGTACAGCTTCAATAATGGGCTTGATCTCGTTGATTTTGTCGGTAGAGGTAGGCTGGCGCAAAAAACGACCGAGCAGACGATTGTTGGCAAAAGCGGTCGATTTTCCAATGAACAACAGAAAACGACGAATTTCCTGTTGGAAGATCACGATCAAAGCGACTGCTCCCACCCCCATGAAGTATTCCAGAATTTTGGTCAGCAGTTCAAGCCCGATGGCACGTACTACCAAATAGAAAAGATAAATCAGCAAATACCCCAGAAATACGCGACTCGCTAAGCTTCCACGAACTAAGTAATAGATTTGATACAGCAAAAACGCCACCAGGAGGATGTCCAAAACATCCACCCATTCGATGTTTAAAAAGCCTATGTGGAAAAGAAACATAATTTGTATGGTTAACTGTACTACGGTGGCCTTTCCTTTTCGGACTACATTTTATCACTCATTGCCAATGTCTTTTTTTGCCCCAAAGTATCCCCGCACGACCGTAAATGTAGTAATTGCCAAAAAGAAAATGATGATATAATGAACATAGTTAATAATCCAGGGGAATTTCTCGCCAAAATAATAACCACCGCCTGTTAATCCAAAAATCCATAATCCTGCTCCTATAACATTGTAGAGCATAAATCCGGGCCAGCGCATTTTGACCAAACCCGCCAAAATAGGTGCAAAGGTGCGAATTACAGGAAGAAAACGACTGATAACGAGCGTCCGACTCCCATATTTGTCAAAATACTTACGAGTGGTTTCGATGTGTTTTTTCTTGAAAAAAAGCGAATCCGGGCGGTTTTGAATCCGGTCGCCAAAAAAACGACCCGTTAGATAACCGGTTAGTGAGCCCAAAACGGCTGCTCCAAAAAGACATCCCAGCAGCAAAAAAATGGGAACGTTCAGAATGTTTAATGCGCAGAAGATACCCGCTAAAAACACGAGATAGTCGCCCGGTAAAAAGAACGCAAAGAATAGACCATTTTCGGCAAAAATGATGAGCGTTATTAATACCAAACCACCTGTGCGGATAATCTCTTCAGAGTTAAGGAGGTAGTGGAAAAAGTCAGTGATTGAATCCATGCCCAAAATTACATAACTTCCGGTTCATGGTGAAATAACCAACCGAATAAGTCTGCCTCCGCTTGATAACTTTCTGAAAATCATAGAAAACCCTGAGGTAAAATCAGGGTTTTCTATGAGAAATTGTTTGCCGGGCCTATTTCAATTTTGCAGAGCCAAACGGATTGGCTTTTACACATTATGTATGCACTATAAACTACCGGTTTTGGGGGCACAAAATGCCGGCAATATCCCGACCTTTGACCGATAGATTCTGACTTCCCGCAATTTGAGTTATTATGCAAAACTATTGCCTACTGCTTTTATGCGAGTTCACAAAGGTTGTTTGGTTAATCGGTATTATATGTGTGTCTTTGAATGGAAACAGGTGGTATTGATTGATGGATGGTACTAAACTTCCGATTGCGAGAAGAAAACGTAGGAAAGTGAAAAATGATACGTATTAAAAAAACTCCCAATGCTGATCCATATTTAACTGGGTCAGCATTGGGAGAAATATATACGATTAGAAGTCGTTAGGATAACTCGCTTAATTCCAGCCAACGCATTTCTTTTTCTTCTAATTTGGCGTTGATACCTTCAATTTCTTTAGCCCATTGGGTCAGGTCTTCATGTGAGCCGCTGCCGACATTAAGTTTTTCAATAAAAACGTTTTTCTGTTTTTCCAACGCTGCCATTTCGCCCTCTAATCCTTCCAACTCCTTTTGCTCTTTGTAGCTGAGTTTGCGTTTTGCGGCGGGTGCAGGAGCGCTGACTTTTTCGGCAATTACCGGTGTTGGAGCTTTGCTCTCGGTAGTTCGGTCGTTGTTTTCGGCGAGGAAGTTACGGTAATCGGTATAATTCCCGGGAAAATCGCGGATACTGCCATTGTCTTCAAAAACAAACAAATGGTCGACAAGACGATCAAGAAAATAGCGGTCGTGGGAAACGATGATCAGGCAACCGGGAAAATTCATCAAAAATTCTTCCAGAATGTTGAGCGTTGTAATGTCTAAGTCGTTGGTCGGCTCATCCAGAATCAGAAAATTAGGTTCTGCCATCAAAATGCGCAACAATTGAAGGCGGCGCTTTTCGCCCCCGCTGAGTTTTTCAATGAGTGTTCCCTGCTTGTGGGGCGGAAACAAAAAGGCGTTCAGGTATTGTGAAGCCGTTACGGTCTGACCGGTACCGAGCCGAATTACTTCTGCCACTTCCTTTACCCAATCCACCACACGTTGTCCCGGTTTGTATTCAAGATCGGTTTGTTTATAATACCCGAACTGAACCGTATCGCCGCGTACCACTTGGCCGTTATCAGGGCGTAATTCGCCGGTGATCATGTTGAGCAACGTGGATTTTCCTGCACCATTTTTCCCGACGATTCCGATTCGATCACCTTTTTTGAACGTATAAAGGAAGTTCTCAACGACCTTTTTGTCGCCAAAATGCTTGCCAACACTGTGTAATTCAACGATTTTGCTGCCAAGCCGCGCCGATTTTACGTTTAGCTCTATTTGATTGTCAAACTTGCGTTGGCTTGCTTTGTCTTTGGTATCTTCAAACGCATCTACGCGGTATTTTGCCTTAGTACCCCGCGCTTTTGGTTGGCGACGAATCCAATCCAGTTCTTTACGATACAGGTTGCGTGCTTTGTCAATTTCGGAAGCTTCAGCGGCTTCGCGTTCGGCTTTCTTTTCCAGAAAATAAGCGTAATTTCCACGGTAAGTATAGAGGGTACCGTTATCTAATTCAACGATGACGTTACAAACGGTATCCAAAAAATATCGGTCGTGCGTAACGAGCAGGAGTGTAGTGTTTTGGGTATTGAGGTAATTCTCCAGCCATTCCACCATGCTTAAGTCAAGGTGGTTGGTAGGCTCATCCAGAATCAATAGATCGGGACTTTCAATCAGGACTTTGGCCAATGCTACGCGTTTGCGTTGCCCACCCGACATGGTACCGATTTTTGTCGTAACGTCGTGGATTCCCAGTTTTCCCAAAATTTCTTTCACACGAGCCTCAAAATCCCAAGCCTGAAGCGAATCGACAAGTTCGATAGCGGCGGCAAATCGTTTGTCATCACCCGACAAAAGTGCTTCTTCGTATTCTTTGACGGCTTTTGCTACGGGATTGTTGCCCGAAAACAATACTTCCATGACCGGAAGTTGCGGGTCAAAATCGGGGGCTTGTTCAAGATAGCCCACGCGAATGTCTTTTCGTATGCTGACATTTCCCTGATCAAGGGGCGTTACACCCGCTAAAATGGTCATTAAGGTCGTTTTGCCTGTTCCGTTAGCGCCGATAAGCGCCATTTTGTCGCCGCGACTGAGGCCGATGGTCAAGTCTTTAAACAACCATTTGTCGCCAAAAGACTTGGATATATTTTCTGCTGAAAGGTAATTCATACCGCAAAGGTAGCGGTCTTTACGGTAGGAGATACTAAACTGTAACCGAAAATAGTGATTCGATCTATATCCGCCAATTATTACCGTATCGTTTTTAAGCAAATTACAGTTCAACTATTTTAAGGCGAATAGCTTCAATGACCATAGTAACGCGCGTTTTTACTCCCATTTTTTGAAATACTGATTCCCGATACCCATCAACTGTGCGCGGACTGACGCACATTTTATCTGCAATCTCAACATACGTAAGGTCGCTGCAAGCCAATTTGATAAAATCTATTTCGCGGTCATTGAGATTCAATGCATCGACAGGGTCTTGAAAGGTTTCAGGATTGAGGCTTTTAATGAGCTGGCCCGTTACGAATTCAGAATAATAGTACCCCTTTTGCACAATGGAGTCTAATGCCTGCTTGAGTTCGAAGGGCTTACAGCCTTTCAACAGATAGCCGCGTGCACCATTGCGAAGCATACCAATGATCGACTCCTCTTTATCATTCATTGAAAGTGCTAATATTTTTATTTCCGGGTAGTTGTTTTTTAACCATAATGCCGTTTCAAAGCCATTCATTTCGGGCATGCTTATATCCAAAAGCACCAACTCCGGAATCATTTTGAGTTTGATCCGATTCAGCAGTTCTTTGCCATTGTTAACTTCATACAAAACTTCATACTCTTCATATTTTTGTACTAAGCCGGAAAGGGCGCTTGCCATTAATTCATGGTCATCAACAATAGCAATAGATGTTTTCATAGTGTTTAACAAATAAGAAAAACTGAACGAAAGAATAAGCTTAGGTTTGAAAAAGAGGTCTTAAATTTATCAGGATTTGAATAAAATAAAAATATCAAACTACCGCCTTTTTAAATTAATTATTGCTTTCAAAAGCAGGGATTTTTATTTTTATTACTTTCCTTTTTTTATTTTCAAATGAATATTTCCCCCCAATAATCCCAATACGTTGCTCAAGGATTGCACTCTCTGCTCGCATACCTTCATATTGAATTAAAATAATGAATTGTGCAGGATTATATTGAAGTGTTATTACCAAATTAGCAATAGTGCCTGTATGAATCAGTCGATTGATCAATTCCTGCACAATTCGAAATAACACAATTTCTTTTTCGTATCCCAGCGAGTAGGGTATACCGGAAATCAGTAATTCGGCACTTTCTTTTTTAGTTTTTCGCATCCGTTGCAATTCAGTTCCTAAACTGCCGGTGAGATCGAAATTGTTGTACAAGTACGCTTCCAGGTTTCGGATCAATGTGCGTAGATCAGAAATTGTTTTCCCTACAATTTCATTGATCTGTTTCACATATGCCTGTTGTTCTTCATTGAGAGCGCTTTCTTCCAAGGTGCATAAATACAGTTTTGCCACTGCTAACATTTGCCCTACATTGTCATACAACTCCGCTCCGACGCGTTCAAATGCCTGTTTTTGTATTTCTATTTGTGACTCAAGTACTTCATGCTCATAATTCATTGAATTTGTACTTCCATTTGCTTTGGCTCCCATCATCTTCCCTTCTTTTATTTGATAATTATTCTCTAAAAATGCCCCATTAAATGGGTTGATACGAAAGTAGAAGGAAGAAATAATGCCTGCAATGGGAAATTCCCCGTTAGGTGCGGGTATTTTCACGGTATTTGGGGGATAACGGGGAGTTGAATCTGTATTTTTGTGCCTGTTTCCAACGTTGAATCCAGTTGAAAACTGCCACCCAACATTTCAGCGCGGTGTTGAATATTACGTAGCCCGGCACCTGAGTTGCCGAATTCTCGACTCATAATATCCTCTCTATTAAATCCTTTTCCGTCATCTCTAACGGTAAGAGTAAACAACTCCGGCGCATAGTGAAGGTATAACTTAATGTGTTTGGCGGCGGCGTGTTTGAGGATATTATTCAAAATTTCCTGTACTACACGAAAAAGCACAATTTCTTTCTCTCCCTCAAGTTTATATGTTTCTCCTTCTATCAAAATCTCGGTTTGGTACTTTCCCGTACGCCGAATACGTTGTAACTCATGCGATATACTCTCCACTAATCCGAAATCGTTGACAAAATCACCATCCAGGCTCTTTGTAAGTGCGCGAACATCCGAAATGATCCGATGAAGGATGGTACTGATCTCAATGATCTGACCTTTGGTTTTTGCGTCAGTCATTTCTTCTTCAAGTACATCAAGATGAATACCCATGACCGATAGCAATTGGCCGATATTATCGTGCAGATCTTGGCCGATTTGCTTCAATGTCTGATTCTGAACTTCAAGTTGAGCCCGTAATGTTTCCTGTTGGTAATGGGCGAGAAGGTCAATTTTCTCCCGGCGATATTCTGTTTGACGTTTTTTGAATAATCCTACAATAATAACAATGAAGAGCACCAGCATTAAAAGGAACACACTGATCGCCCCAAAAGTTAACAAATACTCGCGATTCAGGGAGTTTATCATTTATTTGGTATAACTAATGGTTTTTTGACGACAAAAAAATGCACCTATAAAAGATGAATAAAGTAAGTAATTGGTAAAGCTGCGTACGTTTCTAATTACTTCCGTCAAAATATCTTTTGATGAAAGTACATTGAACAACCCCAGTCCTACAATATTGGTTACATTGAAAACTAACAAGCCAATTGAAATCCAAACTAAAGGATAATCCAGAAATTTATGTTCGTTTACATTTTTTAATAATTCATAAAAATAAAGAAGCGTCCAAAAAGATGTCAATATGGATTTGGTCATGGATAGATTGGCACAAAACATTTCCAAAAAAGGCTCCCAAAAAATACCGTTTATAAGGGCAAATACCCAAAAAAGAAAGATGCTGTAAAACATAAAACGATACTGCCGCATTTCCAAATAAAAAGCGTAAGTGATTAACGTATATTGAACCGGGTTGTAGATATGATAGACATACACGTTGTTACCGTAGTAGGTTTTAATGTATAGAGCGACCAGTTCACTTATAAAGGTGTAAACCAATAACCAAAAAAGAATTTTAGTAGGTTTTGCTAAACGTTTGTACGTATAAGTACCGGCGCATACAGCCAAAAACTGAATAACGTGATAGATAATAGCAGTCCATTTCATAGCAGGTATCTTTATAAAACCAAAATTGGCGTTATTCTCTGAAAAAGAAAACAACGCCAATGGTAATTTTTATAACAACGGACACGGTGGCGGCGGTTTGCAGGGGTCATGCTCATCCGAGATCATGTCTTCTGTGAGGGCGGGGTCGCCGGGTGGAGTATGCTGCAATACAATCTCTTTTTGATACATGTTATTACCCAGCTCGTCAACACCTACAAAAATGATCGTAAACGATAATTCCTCCGGTTCACCGTCTTGGGCAAGATTTCGGATACCGGGATAGGCTCTGAGATCTTTGCATTCGTTCCCGAATTGGTCTTTTTGCGTTAAAACTGCCCTGATAGCTTCTCCGGAGATGTTTAAATTCTCCCAAAAGAGGGCCTTTATTTCAGGGGCGAAATGCTGACTGCCATAAGCCTTAAAGGCAGCATTGTAACTCTGCGCTTTGGCTCGCGTAATGATTCCCGATGGTGGCATAATACAAAAGGGTTAATTGGTAGATAAATCATTTAACTCCACAAATCTAATTCCTCTTTTTTGCCCTTAAAATCGGTAAAATACCCTTTGAGTATAAGAAAAATACGGTATAAAAACGGTAATTTTCCTGTTGCAATATTACGCTGTAACGGTTGGTGTAGGCAGCTCAATCTGTACGATTGTTCCTTGATTTTGGCCGCTTTTGAAAGAACAGGTGCCGCCCAGCATCTCGGTGCGGCGTTGAATATTTCGGAGTCCGGCACCGGAGTTTTCCAGCTTGCGCTCTAAAACTGCTTCATAGTCAAACCCTTTGCCGTCGTCCTGTACGAGAAGTATAAACATTTGGGGCTGATAGCGAAGTTGAACTTTGATGTGTTTGGCGGCGGCGTGTTTGAGGATATTATTGAGTATTTCCTGTACCACCCGAAAAAGCACAATCTCTTTTTGACCATCCAGGCGGTACGTTTCTCCTTCGGTCAGCATATCGGTGCGATACCTGCCCGTAGCGCCTATACGTGTCAGCTCATGGGACAGGCTTTCCGCCAGCCCGAAATTCTTGACAAAATCACCGTCCAGACTTTTACTCAAGCCCCGCAATTCGTGGATAGTTTTGTCAACAACATCATTCACCTGTCGGATTTCCTCAGGTGTAGATGCATCCTGCGTCTCCAAAATATTCAATTGAAACCGTACCACCGACAGCAATTGCCCGAGATTATCATGCAGCTCTCCACTGATATGCTGCAAGGTCTGATTCTGAATTTCGATTTGGGATTGAAGGATTTCCTGCTGGTATTGGGCGTGGAGGTTGGCTTTTTCCTGGCGGTTTTGGAGTTGACGCTTTTGGAATATGTAAAAAAATGATACAATGAAAAGTATCAGTAGCAATACTAGGAAAGTGCCTGCTATCGCAATATACGCAAATTCTGATGCTTGACTTGGCATATTAAACCATAAGCATAAAGACTGTATAGTATTATATTAAAAACTCTGATAAGAACCCAAACCTTGGCTGCTAATTCTTTATCTCCTTTGTGAATAATTTGAATAAAACCTATAATAAAAAATGAACTGGCGTAGAAAAACAATGTGCTTGTACAAATCCAAAAATGAGGATTTAGAGATAGGTCTTCATCTGTGTCATTTTGTAATAATTGAACAAAATAAGCAAACGACCAAATGCAATATAAAAGACATGCTAAAAGAATGGCATATGTATTAAGCATCTTAAAATTTTGAAAAAAAATAGAGTTGCAAATATTCCAGCATAACATAATCGGAATACTTATAACTATCCATTTCTTAATAGCTTTGCTTTTGATTAAATGATTAAAGTATAAAGAAAATAAGAGATATTGCAAAGGTAAGAAAAAAGGGAAAATCCAGCCGGCTACTTGCCTTTTTGTAAATAAAGTATAAAACCCCACTGATTCCACAATAAAAGTAATTGTCAAAAGTATAATTAGATAATTAAAGCTCCCTTTTAAGGAACTTTTGTAATATATGCCAATGACAGTACAGGTTAGCAGAGCTAACAAGTTGATAATTATTGTAAAATTGTTAAAGCTATTCATCGTATGCAGGTGGACAACAACCTGAACTAAAATCAAATGGCTCGTATGATAAACCTTTCATTTCTTCTACAGTTAGAGTTTGATATGGATCGAAACTTTCATCAGCAAATACAACTGTTAACCGCCCTTTTCTACTTCCAGATAAACGTGTCTTTCCAATCATAGTATTTTCATACATTGGTATTTTAACAAAAATTATTTTTATTTTTTTTGTCCCTGAATCGTCTGCAAAAAAATTCTTCACCTTATCTGTTATTTGATGTGAAATACCCTCTTCATCATGATTGAAATCGTTGTTGTTTATATCATCAAATTTGTTTTTTCTATCCTTATAGTTATTTTTTAACAAATTAGGGTCTTCTCCGTATGAGCTGTCAATATCTCCAATAAATTCACTAGTAGGGCTGCAATTACATTTTTTCATAACATTTATTATCGCTTTGAGCTTTTTAAATTTGCGACTAGCTCCTTGACATGTAAAGTGTACAGTCAGATAATAAGTGTCATTCAAATTTTTTATAAGGTCATGTATTTGCTTTGCGTTAAAATTAATAAATAAATCTTCTTCACTAAGATCTATATCTTCATTTCCATTGTTAGAGTTAAAATTTAAATTTCGAGACAAAAACACATCTCTCCATTTGTAATAAGTCAATAAAGGTATAGGGTCAAATTGGGCAGCGGGGTTGTTTATTAAAAACGGCATAACAGTAATTATTTAAAAGGTTAAACAAAGGGTTTGGGTGAACATCCGAAAATACATAATTCCCATGTTGTTACAAAGGTCTTTTAAGAATAAATATTTTGAAAGGGGAAATGTACGGTATTAAGAGAGAAATTTCCCGTATTTTGTGAAAAACAGCACGTAGAATTATAGGTGAGAAACCCTTTTGCTAATACGGGAAAAACCCCCTATTTCAGTAAAAGCCGATCTGCTAACTTTGTCCCGATCAAAATCGGTCAGCCAAATCGACTTTAAACTTTCACAACAATGAAAAAGGTACTCATACTATTGTCTCTTTCTGTGTTAACTCTTTTTGCCAACGCGCAGGAATATCGTCGGACTTTTGCCGGTGGTGAAATTATGGCTACTCAGCAGAGCGACGGAGCAGTAAAGATAAAATTTAAGGATAGCACTACTCAGAAAGAAGTGCAAATCTTACCTTTTACCAATCAACAATTTAAAACTGCCGCCAACGCGAGCAGTTTGGGGCTGACAGCACCTGAAATTGATGAGACTTTTATTGAGATGGTGGCTTTCTTTATTTCACAGAATGATGAACCGGAGGCGGGAAAAATAAAAATAAGCAGCCAAATCAAGGCTTATATCGAAAACCCAAAACAGGAAGATGCAACTAAAATTTCCGGCAATTTTAAGAGTTATAGCACTACTATAAAGAAGGGAGATACCTTAATAAAGGCAGCAACTGTATTAAAAGTAGAGACTGCCCAGTTAGAATTTGAAGAAGGCTTCCTGACAAATATTGTTGTAGAGACTTCAGCTAAAGACAAACGTTACTTCTTTACTAATCCTGTAAGCATTGGATTTGCTTCAAAACGTAACATAACTAACCTTAACAGCTATGAGCTAAGACTTGTGAACGTCACAGAGATGTTAGGAAGTGATGTCGCCACTCCTGTTACGATTAGATTAGGAGAATTGATAAAATTTTATGATTACACTTTACGCCCTCTTACCCGAGATTATTCCCCGAGAAATGGACGCATGTTGCTTATGCCTTCAGAACAGCCAATAGCACTCAAAAAAGAAGAGACCCAAAAATTATTTGAGGCGCATGTTTTCAGCGATTTTTTAGGATTCAATCAGGAAAACCCGAATGGGTTGATACAAACAGAGATAGCTAAAAGAATCAACACAAATACCTACCGTTCATGGGCTTATAAAAATCCTAAGTGGTTTCTGCCAAAAGTATTACGATTCGTATTAGGTGAAGGTGCCGGAGGGTTTCAATATGTACGCCCTTTTGTGAGCATTTCAAAATTTGAAGAAAATAATAAACGGCTTACAGTAAGTAGGTATATTGATAGTAAAACCAATACAGTTACAAAATATCTTACTGCTTTAGAGGTATTGCGATACCAAAATTTTTCGGCAGGATTGGACGCTAATCTGCTTTATTTTGAAAATATGCCGGGGAAATTTAATATCACAATGAACGCAGGTATTCACTTTGGAAGAACTGCACTGCGTGATTCTCTCATGAATTTTAATGAAACAAAAAAGCAATTTGAAAAAACCGGGGATGTTAAAGATTTTGGCGTTAATACGTTACAATTTCATCCCGAATTGAAGATTCAATGGTATCCTGACGAGCGTTTCGGCGTTTCATTGGCAAGACGTTGGAATTTCACTTCGATTTTAGGGAGTGCTCCCGACATCAATAAAATCGGGCAATACAAATCCGCAAATAAGGATGTAAGTTTTGACGAGTTAGGAAAAAATGGTACTTGGTTAGGCACTTGGACAATAGAAGCTTTTGTGAGTCCGGACAAAGAAGGACAAAATAAATTGTTTTTTCGCTATCGCCTGACGGGCGTGGAAGGGAACCGGAGCCTGAATTTTCAGCAGGCACAAGTAGGTTATTCTTTCTTTTTACTGAAAAACCGAGATAAAAAGACCGGCAACTGAGATCAACTTGATGGCTGTGCATTACTTTTATCTCCTATCGCCAACGAAAATGTTATTAGTTATCTGACTTCCGCTATTTGGGAACGGCCTCTGTATCTATAAGGCTTTTTTCCCCTTATCTTTGCAGCTCACATAACACAGAGATGATTTCAGTAGATAATGTAACAGTGGAGTTCGGCGGACGAGCTTTGTTTAGTGATGTAACCTTCAACATCAACGAAAAAGACAGGATAGCCCTCATGGGCAAAAATGGAGCGGGCAAATCAACCCTGCTCAAGATCATAGCAGGAGCCGATAAACCCACACGCGGCAAGATTTCCGCTCCCAATGACGCCGTCATTGCGTATCTTCCTCAACACCTACTCACCAAAGACGATTCGACGGTGTTTGAAGAAACGGCCAAGGCATTTGCCGAGGTATTAAGCATGAAAACTGAGTTGGATGAACTGAATCACCAACTGGAAACGCGTACTGATTATGAATCAGACGCCTATATGGAGATCATTGAGCGGGTGTCGGAACTGAGCGAGAAATACTACTCAACGGAAGAAGTCAATTATGATGCGGAAATTGAGAAAACACTTCTGGGTCTGGGTTTCCTGCGGAGTGATTTTGACCGTAAGACCGGCGAATTCAGCGGTGGATGGCGGATGCGCATTGAGTTGGCCAAGATTTTACTGCAAACACCTGATCTGATCCTGTTGGATGAGCCTACCAATCACCTTGATATTGAGTCGATTCAGTGGTTGGAAGAGTTTTTGATAAATACCGCGAAGGCTGTTATTGTCATTTCACACGATAGGGCATTTGTGGACAATATTACCAATCGCACCATTGAAATTACGATGGGACGTATATACGATTATAAAGTAAACTACTCGCAATACCTCCAACTGCGCAAAGAGCGCCACGAGCAGCAGCAGAAGCAGTTTAACGATCAACAGAAAATGATCGCCGAGACGACCGAGTTCATTGAACGTTTTAAAGGTACGTATTCGAAAACATTGCAGGTGCAGTCGCGGGTAAAGATGCTGGAGAAACTGGATATTGTGGAAGTAGATGAGGTCGATACATCCGCATTGAACCTTAAATTTCCACCTGCGCCGCGTTCCGGCAATTACCCGGTCATTGTAGAACAATTGAGCAAAAGCTACGGCGACCATCTGGTGTTCAAAGACGCGGCTATGACCATTGAGCGTGGGCAAAAAGTTGCTTTTGTCGGTAAAAACGGCGAAGGGAAGTCTACGCTTGTGAAGGCCATTATGGGAGAAATTGACTACGAAGGCGAAATGAAGTTGGGGCATAATGCCATGATCGGCTATTTCGCGCAGAATCAGGCAGCTTTATTGGACGGTGATCTGACCGTTTTTCAGACGATTGATAACATTGCCGTAGGTGATATTCGCACCAAAATCAAAGACCTTTTAGGGGCTTTCATGTTTAGCGGTGACAGTATCAATAAGAAAGTAAATATGTTGTCGGGTGGGGAACGCACCCGTTTGGCAATGATCAAACTCCTGCTGGAGCCCGTCAATTTATTGATACTGGATGAGCCTACCAACCACCTCGACCTCAAAACAAAAGACATTCTGAAAGATGCGCTCAAAGCTTTTGAAGGCACCATCATTTTGATCTCGCACGACCGGGATTTCTTAGACGGATTGGCCGAAAAAGTATTTGAATTCGGCAACAAGCGCGTAAGAGAACATTTAGAAGACATCAACGGCTTTCTGAGAAATAAGAAAATGGAGAACCTGCGGGAGATAGAAAGAAAAACAAAATAGCACTTGTTGCAATGCTCATTACTGCCCCGTATTTTCTCCTGTGAAATACGGGGTTTTTCTTGTGTTGACAGTCTGCTTTGTGAGTTCGTCCCACTGTTTTCATTACTTGCTGACTTACCGATTGTCCCCAACTTCATCGGTCATTAATAAACAGTTTTCAGCTCACATTTTTTTGCCGAAAACGCAACAATCTTTTTCTTCCTTTTTTAAAAGAAAAAAGCCAAAAAAGAAGGGTATATCTCTCATTTTATGACTTTTTTGCGGTCTTTCGTTTTTTTTAATATTTACGTTTTTTGATTAAAAACTCAGTTTTGTTTATTATTTTTAATCTTACTTTTCGCACATTTCCTCTTTTCATCCAAAAAGTAGGTGAAAAATCGAATAACTTAGTTTTGTACAATTTTTTAGTGCATTTATATAAAAAATGTCGTTTTCCTTGTATAATCAATGGCTAATGTTAAAAAATATAAAATTTTATTTGGTGATTATATAAAAAGACATTAGTTTTGAATCCGTAAAAAGTACAACAACACCAAGTGAATTATTCAACCACCTAAAATCATATCAAGTCAATGGCAAAGGCTAAATTAGAATACATCTGGTTAGACGGCTACAAGCCCACTCAAAGTTTGCGTAGTAAAACTAAAATTGAGTCCGATTTTTCGGGTACATTAGAAGAATGTGGCATTTGGTCATTTGACGGATCTTCAACCGAGCAGGCATCAGGCGGTTCTTCTGACTGCTTATTGAAACCCGTATTTATTTGTCCCGATCCTGAGCGTTCAAAATTAGGTACTCCCGCTTATTTGGTAATGTGTGAAGTATTGAATGCAGACGGTACTCCTCACGCAACGAATGGTCGTGCCACCATTGAAGACGATGATAACGATTTCTGGTTTGGATTTGAGCAGGAATACTTCCTGTGGAATCTTGAAACAAATAAGCCCCTTGGTTTCCCTGCTAACGGATACCCGGCTCCTCAAGGCCCATACTATTGCTCAGTAGGCGCGAAAAATGCTTACGGAAGAGATATCATTGAAGAGCATCTTGAGTATACATTGCAAGCCGGCCTGAACGTAGAAGGTATCAATGCGGAAGTGGCGGCAGGTCAGTGGGAATATCAAATTTTCGCAAAAGGTGCCAAAGAAGCAGGTGACCAAATTTGGGTTGCACGTTATATGTTGGAGCGAATCGGCGAAAAATACGGAGTAGGCATCAACCTGCACTGCAAACCACTTGGTGATACCGATTGGAATGGTTCAGGAATGCACGCTAACTTCTCAAACACTGCGTTGAGAACGGCAGGTAACAAAGAAACTTACGACAAAATTTGTCAGGCATTTGCTCCGGTAGTAGCTGAGCACATTGCTGTATATGGCGCAGATAACCATCTTCGCTTAACAGGTAAACACGAAACGCAGTCCATTGACCAATTCTCATACGGTGTTTCTGACCGTGGTGCTTCTATCCGTATCCCTATCGCTGCCGTACAAAAAGGCTGGAAGGGATGGTTGGAAGATCGTCGTCCCAACTCGGCGGCTGATCCTTACAAAGTAGCAGCTCGTATCATTAAGACCGTTAAAGGCGCAGAAATCTGATTTTTGGAATACATAGCACTAAAAAACCCCGTCTTTGGCGGGGTTTTTTGTTACAGTATAGTGTGACTTTAAGAATATACTTCCGTCTTTTTATTGGTGTTTCCTGCTTTAGAAGGATTAAAGCAAAACCTTATAATTACTTGTTTTAATTATTAAATTTTGATTAAAATTTTTTATACAATTAAGACCGTAAACTTATATTTTCTATAAAACTGTTCAAAACAAGCCGAATTACTTGTTTTTTTTTACTTTCTTTAAGGAAAATTTCGATTTTTTGTAATTCTAACTGCGTTATCTTACCTTCTATATGCCCGAATTGATTGAATTAAGTACTTTTAATGAATCCCATGGAACGCTTACCGTATTTGAAAAAATCCTCCCCGGTGACATTAAAAGAGCATTTTATATTTATGGTGTGCCTGCGGGAGCGCATAGAGCGAAACATGGTCATAAAAAAACGTGGAACGCCCTTATCCCGGTGGCAGGCAGTTGCCGAGTTGTTGTTACAACGGATGATGAAGAACAAACTTTTTATTTGAACAAGCCTTCACAATGCCTGATTATTCAACCGGGAGGTTGGCATGTGATCGATGAATTTTCTTCAGATGCCATTCTTTTAGTATTGTCAAGTGAGTATTACGACCAAGATGATTACGTATATCCAAAACCATGATTCCACACCTAGACTTAAAGCAAATAAATCGGCCCTATAAAGCTGAGATTGCCGAAGCCATGCAGCGAGTGGCCGAGTCAGGATGGTATGTGTTGGGAAAAGAAGTTACCTCATTTGAACACAACTGGGCTGCTTATTGCGGCGTTTCTCATTGCATCGGAGTAGCCAACGGTCTTAATGCTTTAGAATTGATTTTTAAATCTTTTGACTTTCCTGAAGGCAGTGAGGTGATCGTACCGGCTAATACCTATATTGCTTCTATATTATCAATTACAAGTCTTGGCTTAAAGCCTGTTTGGGTAGAACCTGATTTGAAGACGTATAATATTGACCCTAGAAAAATCGAGCGGAAAATCACGTCAAAGACTAAAGCTATTTTGGCAGTTCATCTCTACGGTAAATGCTGTACAATGAAGCCCATTTGGGAACTCGCCCAAAACTATAATTTAAAAATTGTGGAAGATGCCGCACAGGCTCACGGCGCTACTTACACAGGCCTGAAAGCAGGAAATCTATCGGATGCAGGAGCGTTTAGTTTTTACCCTACCAAAAATTTAGGCGCCATCGGTGATGCCGGCGCCGTAACGACCAATGACGCCGAATTGGCACGTAAAATTTCGAGTTTGCGTAACTACGGCTCATCCATTAAATATTACAACGACTACGTAGGAACCAATAGCCGATTGGATGAATTGCAGGCGGCCGTTTTAAATGTAAAATTGGGGCATTTGGATGCCGAAAATCAACGTCGCCGTGAATTGGCGCGTTATTTTCTTTCTGAAATCAAACATCCGGATGTGGTATTGCCAAACCTCAAAACTTTATACGAAGATGCCTGGCATTTATTCGTGGTCAGACACCCCAAGCGAGAGCAATTCATTGATTATTTAATGGAAAATGGCATTCAGGCCACGGTTCATTATCCTGTACCTCCTCATAAGCAAAGAGCGTATACTGAATACAACCATTTGAGTTTACCCATTACCGAACAAATTCACAATGAAGTAGTGAGCCTGCCGCTTAATCCTGCGTTGACCAACGAAGAAGCCGCTTATATTGTCCAAACCATCAATCAATCAGTTTTCCAATCCCATGCTGCTGTCGGTTATTATTCCGGTATATAACAGTGACCGGACCATTGGCAGACTCGTTGAGCATGTACTGGAAACGTTGGATAAGCGTACACTTGAGATCATTCTGGTCAATGACAATAGCCGCGACGAGTCTGAAAGAGTTTGCATTCAACTTGCCCAACGCTTTACGCAGGTAAAATTTATTTCATTGCGTCGAAATTTTGGGGAATTCAATGCCGTAATGTGCGGCCTGAATCATGCCACAGGCGAGTATTGTGTCATGATTGACGATGATTTTCAAAATCCCCCTTCCGAAATTCTTAAACTGGTTGCTGCGGCTCAAACCAACGAATACGACGTTGTTTATTCTTTCTACAGCCAAAAACAGCATTCGTTGTTTCGGAATCTGGGCAGCATGATGGTCAATCGACTTACCACTTGGTTGCTGGAAAAACCCAAAGATCTGTATTTGTCGAGCTTTAAACTTATTTCTAAGCCTGTTGTGGAAGAAATCATCAAATACAAAGGTCCTTATCCTTACATTGATGGATTGATTTTTCGGGTAACGCGCAATGTTGGACGTGTACAGGTTTCGCACAATAAAAGGGAAGAAGGACGATCAGGTTATACCTTGCGAAAACTCACTTCTTTGTTTCTGACCATATTGTTTGGTTATTCGCTTAAACCCCTGCGATTGCTTACCGGAATTGGATTGGTTTTCATGGGAATATCCTCTCTTTCTGCGCTGCTTGATATTACTCTTTTGCTGGTTGATGCGCAATTTTTTATTCTCAACTCCTCTCTTATTTTGCTTATTTTCCTGAGTGGAATGATACTGACGGCCTTAGGAGTGGTAGGAGAATACATCGGACGAATTTATATGGCTCAAAGCGGCCTGCCGCAATACATTGAGAAAAAAGTGGTCAATGATTAATTGTTAACCCTACGATTTATAAATCCATGATCGGTAAATATGATGAATACGAACGGATGTTCAACGCTGAACGGCATTTGTGGTGGTACAGGGTTTTACACCAAAAAGTGACAGCGCACATTCAAAAACATTTCCCAAATCGTACCGATATTTCTATTCTGGATGCAGGTTGCGGCACCGGAGGAATGCTGATGTATCTGCGAGATAATGGATTTACTAAGATCGAAGGATTTGATTTTTCGGAAGATGGCGTAGCTTTTTCAAGATCAAGAGGATTGGAAGTAACCCATCTCGACCTAAAAAAGATTTTAGAATATAAACCTGAGAAGCAGTTTGATGTTATTATTTGTGATGACGTCTTTACGTATTTCAGCGATGCCGAAATCGTGGATATATTAAAGGGGATTCATGCCAAGCTTAAACCGGAAGGTATCTTTATAACAAACAATAACTCCCACGAGGCTTTTTCGGGAATACATGACTTGGTAGTGGGAGGACAAAAACGCTTTGTTGAAAAAGATATGGAACGACTGAGCAAGAATGCCGGCTTATCCATTATCTATGCTACCTACTGGAGCTTTTTTCTTTCGCCGCTCATTATGGCGGTCAGGGCTTGGCAGCGTTTTCAATTACGCCGAGGGTGGATTGATCTTTCCAAACAGGCTTCGGATGTAGCGGTGCCGCCTTTTTTTATCAACTTACCCCTTTATTGGTTGGTTAAAACGGAAGAGATTGTTTTTCGCAAGGCACCTTTTGGCAGTTCCCTTTTTACAGTAATGAAATCGCTTGGTCAGGGGAAGAAATAACGATAAATGTATAAACCTAAAACGGTTACCGGGCTGTTAGCGATTCTCTTCATAAGTATCTTTTTACTTAGGTGGAGCAACATGATCGATCGTGAGCCCAACGTTGATACAAGTACCTGGTTGGCAAGTATTATTTCGATTGATAAATCTACTGATCCTGTTTGGACTTGGCTGAACTACACCGATGGTCGCCCACTGACCGTTTTGCCCTTATTGATCGCCCGATGTTTAGGATTTGAAGTAAGCTACCCGGTCGCTGAAGGGGTAGGGATTGTTTGTTGGTTACTATCCATTCTTATTTTATACAAAACACTTCGTTGGCTTTCGCTTTCTGCTTTCAATGCATTGATTGTCTTATTTCCTCTACCGGCTTGGTTGGGGACAACCGGCTATCATGACCATATTGCGTATAATTCGGAAGCTGTGAGTGTGCTGATGCTGATGGTAGGAGTCAGTGCGTATGTTTTTGCGTTTCATCGGCGTAGCGATGATTTGTCAATTAGCCCATTGCCGCTTGTATTTTGGTTATGTCTAGGCGCAGGATTGGGCTTATTGGTATATGCTAAGTTCCAAAATGTACCTATGGGCTTGGTCATCGCCGCTTTTATTGCGTATGAACTCATTCTTCAAAAAGCATGGAAAAGCTTAGTAGGGTTGGTCCTTGGGGGTTTTATTCCAACAATACTCATTAATGCTTATTTTGCTTGGCGCGGAGAATTGCCCACGTTCTGGAACAATTACTTTTGGTATTATTTCTATTACGGCTATTCGGATGAGTTTTCAAAATTGCCGCTTTGGCAGCGGTTCAGCCCTTGGCGGGCGGGCAGTTTGATGTGGCAAAGCAATGCGATTCGGTATGTATTTATTGGCCTATGTTTAGCCGTTTTGGTTAGTTTTTCAGGTATCGTTAAAAAGATAAATGTAAACCGAACGAATCGGCTTTTGTTGTTCGCGGTTTGTTATTTGCTCGTTACATTTTACGCTATTTTACAATCCGGCAATCCTTTCACACACTACACCCTTTTTCTACCGGTACCGCTTACATTTCTTATCGGCGTACTTTTAAGCAGATCTTCGGAAAATATCGGCGTAGGATTGAAAGATTGGGTTTTTGGAATTTTGTTGGTGAGCGGATTGGGACAGGGGGTTTTTAATCTCATTGAACGAAAACCTATTGCGCAACTTTGGCACGATGGGTTTGATAAACAGGTAGTAAAAATCATCAAAGCCAATACGACACCCGACGACCGCTTGGTGATCTGGGGCTATGCCGACCGTTTTTATGTTTATACGGGTTTACCGATGGGCTATCGGGCAACGTATACCATCGGAATCTATTGGCCAAGTGTGCTTCATGATGTACGCGTCAAAGAATTCTTACAGGACATGACTCAAAATAAACCCGCCATTTTTGTGGATCTGAACGGGAGTTTTATGAACACCGAAGGAAAAACCGAACATCAGCATGAGTATTTCCCACCGATTGCTAATTTTGTGCGACAACATTATCAATTGATCGCTCAAGTAAAGGACAGTTCGCCGAAAGGCGCAAGGATCTATAAACGAAAGTAAAAATGAACGAAAAAAGCACCGAATTTTTGTATACCTACCTCAACAATGCTTCGCCAACGGGTTTTGAATCGTCGGGTCAGCAGATTTGGTTGGACTATTTAAAACCCTACATTGACGATTATTTCGTGGATACTTACGGCACCGCCGTGGGCGTGATCAATGAAGGAAAACCTTACAAAGTTGTTATTGAAGCTCATTCCGACGAGATTTCCTGGTTTGTCAACTACATCTCCGACGATGGGTATATTTATGTGATTCGCAACGGCGGCTCGGATGCTGTCATTGCGCCTTCGATGCGGGTCAATTTGCATACCAAAAAAGGAGTTGTGAAAGGCGTATTCGGTTGGCCTGCCATTCACGTACGGGAATTGGCCAAAGATACCGCTCCCAAAGTTTCTGATCTGACCATCGACGTAGGCGCGGCCAACAAACAGGAAGTGCACGACATGGGCATTCACGTCGGAACGGTGGCTACGTTTTCAGACGGATTGTTTGAATTGAACAACCGCTTTTACGTAGGGCGCGCGTTGGACAACCGCATCGGTGGTTTTATGATCGCCGAAGTGGCGCGTCGGTTGGATGAAAACGCCATCAATCTTCCGTTTACGCTTTACATTGTCAATTCAGTTCAGGAAGAGATCGGCTTACGCGGCGCGGAGATGATCGTGCGTCGCCTCAAACCTGACTTGGCGATCTGTACCGACGTAACGCACGACACGCAATCACCGATGTACAAGAAAAAAGAACAGGGCGATATGAAATGCGGAAGCGGTCCCGTATTGTGCTACGGCCCGGCCGTGCAAAACAATGTGTTGGAAATGATGATCGGCGTAGCGGAAGAGAAAAAAATTCCATTTCAGCGCCAAGCGGTCAGTCGTTCAACGGGCACTGACACCGATGCCTTTGCGTACGCTACGGAAGGTGTTGCTTCGGCACTGATCTCTTTGCCGCTCAAATACATGCACACCACCGTCGAGACTGTTCATAAAGATGATGTGCAGAGTGTCATTGATCTCATGTACGAAGTATTGGTGCAATTGAAAGGTGACGAAGATTTTCGGTATTTGAAATAACGAACATAAGCATGGTATAAAAAGGCGAAGGTGTACTGGTTACCCTTCGCTTTTTTGTTTAAAGACGTTTCTGTCGTGTAATAAATCAACACATTTGGTTATTTTTGTTACCATTCAGCATCTTTGGTAAAACGATCTGAATTGCACTGATTAAGCCCTTTCATCATTAAACTAACTATTTATTGTTACATGTTTTCTCCTAAACACTTTTTGGCGAGCGCATTGCTTACCTTCTCAGGTTTGTCTGTTGTGTACGCCCAACCTGCTCCCATTAATTCTCTGTACCAACAAACGAGTGAAGTACATCATTTGATGGCCAATTATGCGGCTGACCGGGGAAGTCTTACGCGTTTTTACGTGATTGAAAACTCTCCCGAGCGCCGCCAACGCTTGGAAAAACTCACAAATGATTACCTCGGACAACTCCAAAAAATGGATTTTGACAAATTGCCTGTCGATAGTCAGGTAGATTATGTGTTGTTTCAACGCAACCTACAGGTGGACATTCGTGAATTAGGCAAAGAAGCAACGGAAGTGGCTCAAACTCAAGCATGGTTTCCGTTTGCCGACAAGATATACGCTCTTGAAAAATCACGCAGACGCGGTACTGCCGTCAATGGAGAGCAGATTGCCATTGAATTTAACGCACTGGCACAGGAAATAACCGAGGCGCGTAAGGCAGCGGCCAAAATGGATAAGATCGACCCCGCGTTGGCCGAGCGTGCCGCCGGAACGGCCACCGGATTAAAATCGGCGCTTAAAAGTGTTTTTGAATTCTATAACGCTTACGATCCAAACTTCACATGGTGGGTACCTGAGCCTTACAAAAAAGTAGATACGCTTCTGACTTCTTACGCCAATCTCTTCAATAAAAAAGCCAAAGCAACGGTGCCGTTCAAAGACGATGGCAGCGGCATCAACGGCGTAGCGGTGGGTAGAGACGAATTGATCCGTCAGTTGGAGTTTGAATTCATTTCATACACTCCCGAAGAACTCATCGACATTGCCAACAAAGAATTTGCGTGGTGCGACCGCGAACTGCTGAAAGCCTCGCGCGAAATGGGCTTTGGCGATGATTGGAAAAAGGCACAGGAAAAAGTAAAAAATTCCATGGTGCCTGTAGGTAAACAGCCTGAAATGATTTTGCGACTTTACAACGAGTCGGTGTCGTTTTTGAAACAAAAAGATTTGATCACGATTCCGCCCATTGCCGAAGAAACCTGGCGTATGGCCATGATGTCGGCCGAGCGGCAGAAATTCAGCCCGTTCTTTTTGGGTGGCGAAACGATCTTGATCTCGTACCCAACGGCGGCGATGTCGCACGAAGATAAACTGATGAGTATGCGCGGCAACAATCCGCATTTCTCGCGCGCTACGGTACACCATGAACTTATTGCCGGGCATCATTTACAGGGTTTCATGAACAATCGATACAAAACTTACCGTCGTTTTCGCACGCCTTTCTGGACCGAAGGATGGGCGTTGTACTGGGAAATGATCTTGTGGGACATGAACTTTCCACAGTCGCCCGAAGACAAAGTGGGGATGCTGTTCTGGCGGATGCACCGTTGTGCCCGTATTATTTTCTCACTCAATTATCACTTAGGTAAATGGACGCCACAGCAGTGTATTGACTTCCTCGTCGACCGCGTAGGCCACGAGCGCGCCAATGCCGAGGGAGAAGTGCGTCGGTCGTTTGTGGGTGGCTACGAGCCTCTATATCAGTTGGCCTACATGACGGGAGCCTTCCAATTCTATGCTTTGAAGAAAGAATTAGTGGATACCAAAAAAATGACCTACAAGCAGTTTCACGATGCAGTGATGCAGCAAAATTCATTGCCTGTGGATATGGTCAGAGCCGTGATGACCAACAAAAAATTGAGTCGCGATTATAAATCCACCTGGAAATTTTACACGCCGCCGGTGGTGAAATAAATTCGTAGGAGCAGGCCTTGCGTCTGCCCGGTTTGTGTGAAAAAATGTTTTAACCGAAAGATGTAAAATTGATAAACATAAAACCGCAAAAGGAGCTTAATCCTTTTGCGGTTTTATGTTTACATTATGGCAGAAGAATTAACCCATTGGCTCACCTCTGTTCATGTCATTGAACATCGCTTCGGTAAAATGGCCCTGCGCAAAGAGAAGACTTGCGACAGGGTTATAAAAGCTTTCATTGCTTTGGTTGTTTAAAGTTTGAGCGTGTTTTTGAAAAGCTGTTTGGAGATTTGCGTATTATTTTTTGGTGATTTTGAATAAAAAACACCTTGCCGGCTTTTACTCTTTACTTCTAAAATATAAAGCCCCCAAAGCCATAGCAGCCCAAATAGCCATATCAAAATAGAGGGTTTTGGTGGGAGGCATGTTTCTGACATTGATATTGAAAACATAGACACCAATGGCAAAAATGGTTAAAAAGGCGATGGCTAATAACCATCCCCGACGTACCGCGCTGTTGGTAGAGCGATAAGTGATAAAACCCAGATAACCCATCGCCAATTGGTAGCCACCGATAAAATTGATGGAAGAATGTTCATTCATGTTACCGACTGTGCCGCCAAAATATTCTAAGGCCATACCGGGTGCAAAAACGGCCGGTAAGCCCAATAACAGGCTGTAAGCGGATACAATGAGGATAAATGTGTTGGTCTTCATTTTTTTAGAAAGGTTTAGGTTTGAAAAATGGAATAGGCAATTCTTTGAATTACTAATTGCAGCCGCCTGCTTGAGCTTTAAAATACCCTGTGTTGGCGGGCTGTGCTGCAAAACCTGCATGGAGCGTAACCGAACGAGCTTCGTAGGTGATTTTGGCGGTATTGGTGATTTGGTTGGTGGCTGAAATACCACCGTTTACAGCATTGGCTTGGCGGATTAGGGTCTCGGTAGTATAGTTGGGGGAGGCAATAGGCAGAGAAGTGGGGCAGGGGTTGAGCAGTGTACAGGCACTCGAAACGCCGCAGGCCACATCGGTCAGTGCGACGCTTGTATTGACAAATTGCGGTTTATTGTTTGTTCCTGTGGTGCCGTTACGCGTACCATGCAACTGGTTTGGCGAACAATCCTGTACGTCGCAAGTGGCTTCTCCATCAAATTTATAGTAGAAAACCAAGCCGCTCTCATTGCCACTCAATTCGGTATTGTAGCTTGCTCCGATTTGGGTTTCTGTTCTTGCTACATTCCAAAATCTTACTTCCTCCATTCTGCCATCTAAGTATGAGTCATTTGTTCCATAATTGATGCCTAACTTTACTCCCAAAGTTGATTGATTAGGAGTGTAATTTATAATCTGAATATCTTGTAATTCACCATTGATATAAAAGTACATTTCTTTGGTAGAATTGTTAAAGCTTCCTGCAAAATGGTACCATGTACCTACTGTTGGTGTAAAACTAAATCCGGCCTTCCGTTCATTACCCGTATTATCTATGAAACCTATATTTATAGAACTCCCGGATTGGGAATAATAAAAGCCCATAAACCTCTGACTATTATCCATAATTTGTTGACTTCTGTTATTCGCATCAAATCGCGCCCATGCTTCCATGGTGAAGTTTTGAGCATTAAAACCCACATTTTCAGGAACTGTAACTACATCATCCACTCCATCAAAATCAAGGGCTTGGCCGCTTGATGGGGTGATCGTAATACCCACCGCCAACGTTCGGGCGCTTTCGCAGCCCTGCACAAAACACACGGGATAATAAGTGGTGGGGGTAGTGAGATTGGGCGTGGTGAATGTGTTGTTCTGTCCTAAAAGTGATCCGCCGGTGGGTTGATTATACCAACGGGTTTGCTCAGTACAGCCCAATGCCGTGAGGGTGATACTGTTACCGTTTACTACGCTGCCGCCGTTGCAGGTAGGTGGTGAAGGGAGTGTAGTACAGTTGGGCTGATTGACAGTTACGGTAGCCGGGCTGCGCTGGCTTTCGCAATTATTGAACGTGCAGGTAAGGTAATAAGTGGTAGTTGTATTGAGCAGTGGCGTTGTATAATTATCTCCCGTAAAAATGGGGGAACCTCCCGATGCTGCGGCATACCATTTTACAATGCCAAGGCAGCCATTGGCTTTAATGGTAGCCGGATAGCTTGCCAAAATAGTGGGTGCGGTGGCTAATGGACCTGCCGGGGCAGGATTTGTGCAAGGGGCTGGGGTGAATTTCCAAGGCTCTGATTCGGTTGGGGTAACAAAAATGTTTGGTGCGATAGCTCCATACATTGAAAAATATAGGCTCCCACTCCATGAATAAAGATTCATTGGATTAAATGCTTGCCATCCTTTGACAAGATTCTTTAATTGTTTTGTACCATCCGGTGTTCCATCACTTACCCAAAGTTCATTAAAATTCCCGGTAAATGGTTCATTATAAGTAGGATGTATCAAGGAATTGGGCTGTTCTTTTCCGGAAAAATATAGATTATTGTTCAAAACAGCGTAACTAACCGGTACACTATAATTGTATGAAATACCATGTCTGACATAATTTTTCAATATAGAAGTTCCTGCATTTGTTCCGTCTGATTTATACAATGCTATATTTTCTGAGCCGGGAGCCCAACTGGTAAATACAAGGTTATTTTGAAATACAAAGAAGCTATAAGGGTCAGAACCGCTTGGGTATGTCTGTCCCCATATATCAGTATATGTTCCTGGTATTAAGTCTTTTATCAAAACTGTTCCTGCCTCTGTGCCATCAGATTTCCATAATTCGCGACCATTTATGCCATCATCTGCTCCAAAATACAGAATGTTATTGTGAATGATGCTTCGATTATATAAGGCCGGTTCTTTAATTATACCATTTAAACTATTATCCTGATTTGCATAAGTAATTGAGCTTTTTCCGGAAGAAAAAGGGCCGGGAGGAAAATTATTTGATACTTCCGGATTTATGTCTTTTACAATAACTGTTCCTGCCCCTGTTCCATCAGTTTTCCAAAGCTCCATGCCTGAATTTACATTATTGCCATTGAGTACGATAGTACCATCTGCAACGAACAATAATTGATTATTGACAACTCCAAAAAATCTTGGAATATTTGCTGCTGCCGTTGAAGCTAAGTTTTTAACAAAACCGCCGGATGTTCCATTGTGTCGTCTGAGTGTGTATTGAACACTGCCGAAATTGGGGTCGGGTATTCCTTTGATAAAATAATAAATATAATTATTGAAAGATGATATTTGTGATTGACATCCTTCATAAAGTCGAACTGTACCTGCCTCGGTTCCATCGGTTTTCCATAAATCTATTTTTGAATTTGTTGCATCGGCCATCGTAAAGAACACCAAGTCATTGCTGAATTTTATATCCCGAATGTCATAGGGAGTGAGTCCGTTAGCGTTTCCCGATGGCATCGTGGTGGTTCCCATATCAAAAGATTTGATTTTAACCGTACCTGCCACTGTACCGTCAGATTTCCATATATCTTGTTGAAAATTATTGGTAGTTGAGTTTCTACTTTGACCTTCAAAATACAAGTGAGTTGGAGTCTTTAAGGTTTCACCACTATACGGTTGAGTAGGAGTTGGGTCTCCCTTATACATTGCAGTCAGCGAGGTGGTTCCGTTTTCAGTACCGTCTGTTTTCCATAAATAGCAATCACTTCCAAGTGCAGCACCACCCCAGGCAAAGAAAACAAGGTTGCCTCCTAATTCAGTAAATTTGGTAGGGTGTGAACTGTAATAACTTAATACATCTTGACCGGTATTGATATTTTTTAATCTCTTCAGTTCTTCAAATGGCTTTGTAGTGCCTGAATGTTTGAGATTTGACAATACAAAACTGCTATACCTGACAATTTCTTTTGTGCCATATTTACCTCCGCCGCCGTTTGTTCCGATTAAAACTCCATCTCCATTTCCACACAAAACAGGGTCACTGTTGTTTGAGCCTCCTTCTTCATTCGACCACATGTACACTTGGTCGCCATTGGGTTTTAGTTTCATTACCCACCAAGGGTCATTGATACTTGTGAAAGAACCAATCGTTTGCATAGTTGGATAACTGCCGTTAGCCACATACATATTATCATTGGCATCAAGCGTAAGGCTACGAAACTGATAGGGGATTTGAATATCATAAAATTTAATCCAAGTTTCGGCACCGGTTGGTGAAAATTTAGCGATGAATTGTTTCTGACTATTCATCGGAAATTCATACGTTGTACCGGCAAAAGTTACGGTGCCGTTTCCATTGACTATTGGAGAATTGTAGGTAGGACTTACTCCGAAGAAACCTGTTAATAGCACATTCCCTTGGCTATCAATTTCTAACTGTCCTTTATCCGGGCAATGAAGGGATGGAAACCTCCTCATAAAACCAACCGTTGGGATGGCAGCATTGAGATTATCCAAACGAATCACAATCATTTCTGTTGTATCGAATTGTTGATTGGAAAAATCATCGATCCAAACATCGCCCGTTTTTAAGTACACCCAAAGGCTTTGTTTGTTATGGGTCAATTTCATATCAAAAATATGGTTTTCAAACAAAGGGTCAACATTGGCCGCAAACCAATCTTTATCCAATACCCAAACTTTGTTGTTGATATATAAACTTGGGTCAGCATCAATTCCTGCTTTTGTTGCTTTAAAGACTCTATACCCTCTGTTGGTGGTGCTGTTGTTAGCATTGGGTCCCAATACATCAGTGGCATAAATGGCTGTATTGTCTGTTTGAATGAATGGATAGTTTGCACCACCAACCCCTGATGAATTTGGTTTTTTTATCCAAACCAAATTACCGTTGCCTGCATTGATTTTAAACAAAAGAGCATCTCCATTCACATTAGGATAGGTTGTTCCTCCTGCTGCAGTAGCATCTCCATATTTAAGCGTACCTCCGCCACTTCCCATTGATTCAACATAGATGAAGCCATCAGCATCCAATTCAAAATTTGTAATATCAGCATACATCAACGTTTTTACCCAAGTGATGGTCTCGCCGGTTGGGTTCAATTTCATGAGGTAATATCCAAAGTTGTTACCAAAATAATCTTGGGAATATATATCGGTATTGGCAAACTTCATGGCTTTGTTGATTTGCCCGCTTACATACAAATTGCCTGCGGCATCACGTTTAATGAGGCGTATGTCAGAACTATAATTAGTACCAACTGAAGGAATGGTAGGATAGCCTTCGCTGGCCACTCTTGCCCAATCGAAGGTGGGGAATTGTTGGGCAAATCCCGTTTGAAACAATAACAGGCAGAAGCAAATGAATAGATGCTTTTTCATTGATATTCGTATAAAGGATGAAAATGACTTATTGGACTGTTACCACTACCGGTACACGGGACGATTCGCAGGAAGTGCCATTGTTGCAGGCCAAGTAGTAAGGAGTAGTGGTAGTTAAGGCGGGAGTGGTAAAGTTTTGTCCGGTATGAATCGCCGTTCCCAAAGCAGGCTGACTGTACCATTTATACGTCGTACATCCCGTAGCCGTGAGGTTTGCTGTCGAGCCGGAAGTTATTGTTACACCTGAGGCGGTAGGGGGAGTGGGGGGCGTATTGACATTGATAGCGAGGGTGAGCGAAGGGCTTGTGCCGGCGCCATTGGTGGCGGTTACGGAAAGTGTCCCGGCAGTGGCATTAGCAGCAAAATTAATCGTAATGCTATTGCCGGCACCGTTGATCGTAGCACCCGTACCGGTGTAGGACCAGTTGTAGGTTACACCACTTACATTAGGAGTTGTATAAACCACCCCTACTTGTCCTTTGCATACGGCAGCTGAACTGACCATAAAATTGGCAGGTTGAGCCGGGACACCGGAAGTATTACATCCGCCGATTTCTGCTTTGAAATAACCGCCTGAATTTTCTGAATTAAAACCGGGGCTTAGTAAAACAGCTTTGCCCGCTTTGAGTTCAATTGATGGTGGAATAACCGCCGAGCCGCTTACTTCAATGGTTTCGAGGGCTTGGTGTTTGTTGAGGGTTGAACCACCACCCAAAATGCTGATAAATTTGATGTTTTTAGAACAAGGATAGGTATTGAAAAATGATTTTTTATTGTATGCCAAATCAATCGTACGGATTTGAATGGAAAACGTCTCGGGAAGTGGCGAGCCACTTACGTGAAGGCTGGCAATGGGGATATTGACCGAATTACTTGTGCCTACTCTTTGGTAGGGTACTATTGTACCGTTGCAAATAAAATAGGTTTTGCTCCAATCTATTCCCGATAGGTTGTCAGTCAAAGTAAATTGAAAATTTTGCCCATCAACAAAAGAAGCAGGTGGGGTGACGGTAATAGTAGGAGGATCAAAATCTTTCTGAAGCGATACACCTATGGCGAAGATACCCAAACGGTTGAAGTTGATGGTTTGGTTAACATCGCCGATTATCTCCCAAGTATTGCTGCCAATGGGTTGAAAAAGAACTTTAGGCGTAAGGGTGAGAGGTAGACCTGCCAGTTCAAGTTCATGAGTATTGAAGGTTGTATTGACGGTAAAGTTGCCATTTGGAGCGGTTGTCAGGTTGGTGTTGCCGTTGCGAGCATTTAAAAAGAATACATCTGTTACAAGTT
This sequence comes from Runella sp., assembly GCF_965279615.1. NCBI lineage: Bacteria > Pseudomonadati > Bacteroidota > Cytophagia > Cytophagales > Spirosomataceae > Runella > Runella sp. The sequence continues at coordinate 6,212,925 of NZ_OZ257252.1, forward strand.
TGAATGTATCACTTAGCGTAGCTGCACTCAGTTGATTTTCAGGATAGTAGTATTTAAAAAGCACTTCATTGCCTGTATTGAAAGCCGCATTGCTCGCAGGGATGTTGAAGGTAAAAGTGCTGGGGGTGGTGTTTGTACGTGCGTTTTTAACACTACTCACAAAAGGCTTTGCATCCAATCCCAATCTTAAAGTTGTTCCATTTTGACTATTGGAGAAAGTGAGTGCTACGCTCGACAAGAAACTTGACCCCTCTGTAACAAAACTCTTGGCAGCATTAAGGGCACTGATATCTGTGTTGTCAATGCTCGTCTTTAGATTAGAAATGAAGGTAGCCAATGGGGTCGAGGTAGGCAGTTGGACGTTAGACTCAATGTCAGGGTAGTCTATGACAGGTAAGAGTCTGTCAACATCTTTTGCGTACTTATATTCTTTAAAGGGAAGGGTATATTTATTCCATTCTTTATAGCCTAGTTCAAATTCCACTCCTAAAAAAGCTGTTAATCCAAAACCAATCGAATAGTCATTAATGTTAGTAACTTCTTTGGTATTACTAGTTGAAAAGTCTGCCGTATTTAATGTTCCTTTTGGTTTTCCAAAGGCTTGTGACTGATATTGTTTGATTTGTTTAAACGCACTTCCGGACCCACTAAGAGCGCTGCTTACGAGAGTAAAAGGAGCTTTCAAAGTATTACCATCTTCAAAAAATTTAGATACAAAATTGTTTGATAGCAGTCCAATTCTATCTATGGCTTTTTTACTGTAAGTAAGTTTGTTCACATAGTTCAATTTATATGACTTTCCGGCTATATCTTTGTTTGTCTCATTAGAGAATGCTACAGATGCATCAAGTAAATTACCACCGAACGATTCTAAATGCCTGTTCAAGACAGTGGCAAAACTATTTTGACTTTCGTAAGACGCCAAAGAAAAAGGTAGAGCAAGGTTCTCCTCAAGATTATCCTCTAACTCTTCTGCACTAAGACCTATCGCTATTCCCGCGTTTACACCGGTTCCGGCAGAAATTGTCGTTGAGAAATTCACCCCTTCCGATTGAGTTTGTTCTAAGGCAAACTCAACGTTGGACGAAAGACCTGCCTTGAACTCAGCACCCAAACCGATACCAAAATTTGCTCCCTCTCCATTTTTTGAAATTTCCTTTGAAATACTAAACGACACTCCGGCATTAAAGCTTGATTGTGTGCCAACGTTAAAGCCGTATTTTTCTGATTTAGCTAATCCTGAAAAACCGGCAAGGCGGTATAAAAAATTGGACAGCAAAAAGCCGCCAGGGGCCAATTTAACACCCAAGGAAAAAAGCTGCGCACCCAAAAAGAATTTGTGATTTGTATTTGTCACATCTAAATTATAGGTATATTCTTCGACAGACGATAGACTCGCTTCTGATTCAATGGATGCTCCGCCTTCTACCCCAAAAACACCCACCTCTCCTTCAAATTTAGGGCCAATCGAGCCATTAAGTTTGACTCCAAGTGGTGAGGCGATTTTGGTCTGCCATATATTAGGGTTCGAGTTGTCTGGAACAAATGTTAAAGACGGTGAGTAAGTGCCTCCTATGCCAATGCTTGCCACTCCGGCTTCAAAATTAATAGGGACAACTCTAAACTTTGTTCCTTCGACTAGCTCAGCTCCCACGCCAATTTCAAATCCTATTCCAAATTCTTTTTCGGTTGGCTCGGCTTTATCAATGACTGAAATTGAAAAAGGGTTTTCAAAAGCATTTGAAAGTAATTCATAACTTTTATTGGCAATCGCCACATCAACAAAACTGATTTCTTTTTGTGTACCTGCCGAAATTATGTCATCTGAAATGCTCTCTACATTTTCGCCGCCAACTTTCACTGTCAAATCGGCTAAACCGGACTCTTTGGTTGGGGGAGAAGATATGATTTCCGGGCTTCCACTAATTTGATACTTCAAGACAGCCCCTTCAACGGGATCGTTATTTTTATCTCTTACCAAAAAATAATGATGTACCGTAGCTTCCCTTGGCACTTGGTAAGCTGACTTATTGATTGTCTCCGAAAGATTTACTATTTGCAGCGTATCTCGCTCACAGGGTGTGCATACTAAATTATTACTGCCATTTGTAGCAATAGTGGGTGTGAAGTTTGTTTTTATATATGGCGATGTCGAAAAAACAGAATACACTCTTTCAACATTCCAAATCGTTCTATTATCTCCTGATATAGGGTAAATCCCTAAAATTGGGGCTTCATAACAAAAGACGTATTTGTGCTTACATTTCTCTATGGGTGATTCATTGGTAAATTCATTGATATATTTTGGGTCATTGGGATTCGACGAAGCACTCCATGTAATTTTTGTGACAACGGATATATAAAATTTATTACTACTGTTGAAACTACCGCTTGGACGAATTTCAATAGCCCTATACGTTCCTTCTTTGACAGTTGCGGTATCAAGTTGGATTGCAGGAGTTTGAGCATAGGATAATTTGCAAATAATGCAGCTTATAGAAAAAGTTAAGACTTTAATATGTCTTCGAAGGGTATGTACCTTTATATTTTTCATTACAAGATTATTTTAATAAACTTTATATCCCCCAAAACTCAGATTTAACCCCCCATTTATCTTCATGGTATAACCTGCTGTTGTACCGGCATAAATTTCAATAGTATCGTTCTCAGCTAACTTAATGTTAAATGATGAATTAAAGTCCACACCGCCCAAAACAATAGCTTGAGTTGAAACACGTATATTAGTACTTGTATTCTTACGAATTTGGATAGTAGCAATAGTTGCTTCCGGAACAGGTATCGTTACTGGAAATAGAGAAAGTTTTATATCAAAGTGATAAACTCCTGCAGTAGCTGCGGTGAAAGTATTCCCACTAAATTGAGCCGCATCATCAAATTCCTCAATATTAAAAATTGTTAATTTTGTGTAAGTGTTACCGGTAAAATTCTGCCCATTTGACCCTCCGGGAGATGTTCCTATTGCAGAAAACCCTGCACTTCCTCCACCACTACCGGCAGATGCAGTCTTCCATTCTATATTTCCAAAGTCATCAACTGCCGTTAAAATTTTGTCTTTGACAGCTCCTTCATTTGGCTTCAAGCCACTCAATTTTATCTTTCCCTGAGAAACAATAGAGTAACCATCCAATGAAAAGAAGTTGGTAGAAATTCCACTCAAAGCTTGATAGTTGGTGCCGTTACAATAGTATATCTTATTGTCGGTGGTATTATAAACCATGTAGCCTTTTTCATTTGACAAGCAACCGGATGGTGTGGCAGAGACTTTTGGTAGTTGAAATAAGCTTTGTCCGTGAGCAGTATGTCCAACTACTACTCCAACAAAAACAAAGAGAAATGGTAAAAAAATGGGTAATTTCATAGTTTTATTCATTTAAAATGGTCTTCCTTTATATTTTTTCAAACTTATAAATCATGGATATTTACAACCCCTCTTTTTCTGCGCGCTACCTCCACTTCCACCCCATCGCTCATCCGCACGTATCCTTTGCGTTTTTCGATCATGTAGCGTCGGTTAAGAAGGTGCCGCTTATGTACTCGCACAAAATACTCGGGTAGGAGCGACTCATAGAAACTAATGTTTCGAGATGTAAGAATTTTACGGCCGTCGGCCAATATGAAGCGCGTATAATTGCGATCACCTTCCAGACGCACAATATCGTCGTACTTTACATGTACACTGCCTCGCAGCAGTGTGAGGGTGTTTGTCTCGGAACCGTGCTCCGGGAGAACCACAGTATGAATGGGAGTGAGGGTAAAGGGCAGTATGTTCATTGCAGGGCATTGTTATAATGATTTCCGATACAAAACTTCCATTTATTTCATCGCGGCCTGCCCCCCAATTCGGGTAGCTTCATGGCTTGGTTTAAGTCTTTTGTGCTGTTATAATCGGATAAATTCTAGCCGAACAACAGCCCGACTACCGCCATCATTACTGCTATCGTCGATAGCAAAATCACTAAGTGCCATTTCCATGAATTTTGCTTGGGTCTCATCTTACAAAGGTCGAAACCACAGGCATGTCGCGCATCCCCTGATTAGGGTATTTTGAGTACGTAGAAATACGTATAGCCGGCTCTTTGGAGGAGGAGCCGGGCACAATGAATGAGCAATCAATTCTTAAAACGGTACTTCTACCCGCACACTTGTTCCTTTATTAGGGGCTGACTGGAGGTCAAAGGTGGCATTGATTAACTGCGAACGAGTTTGGAGATTGGATAGACCATTACCAACGGTGGCGACTTTTGTGGTGTCAAAGCCCCGTCCATTGTCGGTGTAGTGGAGTTGTAAGCTGTGGGGCAATCGGCGCAATGTAAGCGTAACGTGCTTAGCCTGCGCATGTTTGATGGCGTTTTGAAAAAGCTCTTGGGCAATGCGAAACAGGTTGATTTGCAGTTCAGAAGGTATGGATTCCGGAAAATCGTCGGCGGTAAATTTTATGTCCATTTTACCGGTTTGATTAATGATGATGGTCATTTCCCGGAGGGCTTTTACCAATCCCAGCCGCTCCAGATTCCGGGGACTCATGGCATGGATCAAACGGCGGAGGTCGTCGAGAGATTCGTCGAGCATGGCTTCGGTTTTTTCTTTGAAGGGGCGCGATTCGGGGTGATCTATCAGTCCTAAGATCAATTTGATAGCCGAGAGATTGGCCCCAAGGCCGTCGTGGAGATCTTGGGCAAAGCGCATTCGTTCTGCCTCTTGGGTTTTGACCATGACGGTCATCTCGCTTCGTTGTCGCTGCTCTATCACATACAATCGATACCGGTAAAAACCATAAATGCCTAACAGTAAAAGTAAGAGCATGGCGACTCTGAACCATAATGTCTCCCATAGCTGTGGCTCAATTTCAATCAGTAAACCGGTAGGCACGGGATTCCAAAGACCATCGCTGTTGGCGGCTTTTACTTCAAACGTATAATTCCCCGCCGGTACCTGCACAAATCGCGCGGTGGTTTGCTGTTTGGCCTGAATCCATGTGCTGTCAAGCTCTTTGAGTCGGTATTGGTAGGTGTTTTGGCCGTTGGAGAAATAATCTATAGCACTGTAATCAATCGAAAAGGTACTTTCGGCAGCATTCAATTGAATTTTAGATGCCTCACCGATAGACACAGGAAGTTGAAAGGGTTTTTCTCTAACTTTGAAATCGGTTAAAATAGGTAACGCCAAATGAGTATTGAACTGAACATTTTCAGGGTAAAAATGATTGAATCCGCGTACCCCGCCAAAAAAAAATTCGCCATCGGATGCTACATGAGCCGTATTGGAGTTGAATTCGTAGCTTTGAAGCCCATCCGATAGCTTAAAATTATCAATCTTTTTGGTTTTCAGGTCAAGCCTCGACAAGCCTCGATTGGTACTAAACCAGACCATTCCCTGTTTGTCCACCAAAACATCATAGATATAGGGATTATTCATGCCGTCTTTAACTTCCCAAACGCGCAATGACCAGTCTTTGGGATCAATCATTTTGAGCCCATTCGTAGTAGCTCCCCAAATCACCTGATTCAGCGTGTCTTCAAAACCGTTTCTGAATCTATGAGAGATAGGTAGCGTTTTTTCGGGTATCCAAACTGTATCGCGCAGCCGCCCAATGTGAAGATTTTCGTTTGAAATATACAGCCTTCCTGCCCTGTCTTGGAGTGGATAACGCCCCAATGCCTTGCCAAAGTAAGGAATTCTGAAGTATTTGTGCGTTTTTTTATAGAAAATAAACAAGCCCGCTTCGCTCGAAATCAACAACGCGTCGGGGCTTATTTCCATTACCTTAAAAAGTAGATTTGCAAATCGGTTTTCGGGCTTGAGAGTATCGGGATTGGGAAAATACTGTAGTCTATTTTTCTGTGGATTGTACAGTGCAAGTCCTTTTTGGGGAGAGGCTATCCAGTAGCCTTCTTTGGCAGCTAACATTTGGCCTACTGCATTTATCAAGGGGTGATTTTGGGAGATTTGTTGAAAATTTTTACTGCGTCTGTTGTACAAATAGTTGCGGTTTCTCATGCCTATCCTCACTATACTGTCGTTCAAAGAAAACATAGAGCGTACTGAGGTTTCCGGGGTGAATGCCTCGTGGGTAGCTTGGGTTGTTTTCTCAAATTTAGGCAACAGCGGATTGAGTTTAAAAACCCCAAAAGAGCGTCTGATCCAAACCGGGCCATCGCCATACTCTCTCCTAAAATCAAAGTGAGCCCTGGGCAATGTAACGATAGAATTGTATTGCTCAACAAAAACACGCAATGGATTAATAACCTGATACTCGCCTGAGTCAATGTGCATAGCCACAGTTCGGCCGGTACCGGCTAAAATAACGCTGTCTTTTTGAAGGGATACCGAAAAAAAAGAAGTAGGCTCTCCCAATTGGTTGCGTGCATGCTTACTGAAAAAATACGTTGACCGGAAAGTGTTTATATCAAACTTCAAAACGCCTTCGGTAAGGTGCAGCCATAGACTTGACTTATGGTCGTAAAAGCTACCGTTGAAGTAGTTGTTGTTGTTCGTCAAGAAAGGAATTTTGGTCAAAAAAACGGTTTTTTTTCGGCTTGTATAATCGTAACAAAATACCTCTTGGGTGAGCGGGGAAATGCACCAAACCTTTGTGCCAACCATAGCTATGGGCCAGCCCTTCATAAAATCCGGCCCCGTTGGTGTTGGGATTTTTAGGGGTACAAATTTTTCTTTTTTACGGTCAAACCTCACCAAATAATCTCCGATACTAACCCATAAATCGGCATTGAAATTTTCTACAATCGCATTGACCTGTTTATTGTGAGGTATCGTAGTTAGAGTAGGGTAATTTTTGACCTTGCTCCCATCAAAACGGCTTAAGCTTTGGGCTGTACCAAACCACACAAAACCTTTGGAGTCTTTGAACATAGCATATACCGTAGACTGTGCCAGCTCTGTCTCGGTATCAATCAAGCTCACAAAATACTTTTTTTGGGCCAATGCAGGTATTTGCATCAACCACAGTGCCACCCATAACCTGAAGAAAAAACATCCATTCATGTAACTAAAGTAAGCCATTTTTACGAACAAATACCATCAATTCGCTGATACTGTGCAGATCAAGTTTGGCATAAATATTTTTACGGTGACTTTCTACGGTATGTTTACTCAAAAACAACGATTCTGCAATTTCATTGACGCTTTTGCCGCTTGCAAACGCCCTTACTACCTCAATTTCACGGTTAGTTAATTCATGGAGTGGATTTTTGAAGTGAGTTTTTTGTTCCGTTTGCCCATTCATCATCACAGGAAATAAAGAAGGACTTACATAAACTTCCCCTTGACTTACTGCCGCGAGTGCTGCAAATAATTCATCTTTCCCCGCACTTTTGAGACAATAGCCCGTCGCTCCCGCCCCGAGCATCATCTGTACTGAATCGTAATCATTGAGCATTGATATGGCTAATATTTTTACCCAAGGGCATTCTATACGCACTTCTTTGGCTACTTCACTTCCCGATTTATCAGGCAGATCCACGTCCAATAACAGTACATCTACTTTGCGATTTTTTAAAAAAGGAACTACTTCTTTGCCCGTATGAACAACTCCTGCCAGCTGATACTCAGTAGCATAATCAATGATAAAACGGAGCCCGTCGGCAAAGAGTCGGTGGTCGTCGGCAATGAGGAGCATAGACATGAATGATTGGAAATTAGGTAGGCAAAACTAAGGTTGGACTTCCTGAAATTGCCCCCCCCCAATAATGGTAGGGACGATGATCAAAAAGGTAAACGACTTGATTTTTGCTAAGCCAGTTTTAAGCCGCTTTCTTTTGCCAATAACATTCCTGCCCATCCACCCAGTACAACTCCCAATGCTACAATTGTTAATGCCATACTGTTTTCTGCCCCGATCGAATAGGAATAAATATGCACAACGGTCAGCAGGGCATTGGCCACGGCAATCATGTACAATATACTGCGACGAGCTACCGAAGGACCCGCATCTTTGGCTGTCCAGAGCGCTATGGCCAATCCGAACATAAGCGAGCCATAACCGCGCGACAGTACAAATGCGGCGGGATCGACATTGGTTTTATCAACAAGGTAAATCTCCATGATCATCTGAGGGACTAACATCAAAGGCACACTGAATAAAAAGCAGACAACTGCATTGAAGGTAAAGAGCATTTTAGGATTCATGATCGTCGTTAGTTAAAGGGTTTCGGCGACGCACCATTGCGTCGTTCGGAAGCTAAAACTGCCTAAACTTCTTCTGCAAAAAATCGGCAATTGCTGAATAGCAAGGTTGAGTTGCTGAAAAGCGGGAAAGAGTTTTTTAGACATACGAATTTAGTTGACAAATTACCCGATTATGAAATGTTTAAGTGACTTAATAATTCGCTTTTCATCGCCCGCGATACGCTCACTTCTGCGCCGTCGGCCATGACGACCATACCGCCTTCGCCTCTTACATAACGCTCCACAAAATTGATGTTAATGATGTGTGATTTATGGACACGCAAAAAATCAGCTTTGTCCAACATGGGTTCAAATTCGACCAACGGCTTGGAGGCTATGATCTTTTTGTTTTGCGTGAGGTATATAGTGCAATAACTTCCCAACCCTTCCAGACGAATAATGTCGGGAATCGGGAGCAGCAATACGCCTTCTAAGGTTGAAACGGCCAATTTTTTGTTTTTTCCGCGTTCTGTCTGTAATTTTTCCAAAAGAACATCAATCGCGTGAGTCGAAGCGGGAATTGCTTGTTTCTGCTCCATTTGCAACTTTTCCTCCAAAATACGGTTATGTTCTGCCAACAGCTTTTCATTTTCTTCGGAGCGTTGCAAGACCAACGTTTGCGCCTCACGCGCTTCTTTGCGAAAGAGATTGAAGCGGTAGGAAACGGCAAAAGCCATTAAGATAATTTCAAGAGCTGCGCCTATCTCCCAAAAATGTTGAACCAAAAAACTTTGTAATGGCAGTATACCAATGACGCCTAATAGGCCTATAATAATACCTAATGACCAACTAAACCAAGCTAAAATAAAGTATTTGGCAGGTTGGTAGCCGAGCCATGCAATATAGAATCCTGTAAAAAGAAAAGAAAAATTAATCAGGATAATCAATAACTGAGAAACCCTATCAACCAATACTCGGTTGTTACCACTTAACCATTCCAATGGCAACATCAATCCTCCTGCTATACATAATAGGACGAGTAACCAATGCACTTTCGGGGCCAACGCACGGGTGTTTAAAAACTTAGTAATGAAGAGTATGGCAAAAAAGATAGTAATGAACGAAGATGTATTTACATTGGAATTCGCGGCAGGATTATCTTGCCAAAAAAGCATGTGATTGAAGCCTTGCTCACGTAATACAATATAAGAAACACAGAGAGCGTGTAGAGAATAGTATAAAAATGTACGATCAAGAAGAGAGAAAAATAAAAGAAAATTATAGGCTGCCAAAGCTAGTATGAGCCCGATCAATCCCCCCATTAAAAAGCTGAAACGGTAAGAATAATTAACGTATGGCTGAATACTGCTTAAAGCCAGTGGAAGAAAAATATCATTGGATTTTACTCTTAAATAAAACGTTTCAGGATTTTTTCCTAAGTCAAAAACCATTAGGTTAGATCGAAAAAAATGACTGCTAAATGGCCGCATGACACCTGTTTTCCAGTTTTTTACTTTACCTTGTTGGTTAACAGAATAAGCATCCACCATTTGTATCTCGCCTTGCAGTATAGAAATATATAAATCCTCAACTGCCACCGAATCTGCAAAATCTACCCGAAACCAATAGGGAATGTTAGTATTCCCTAGATTTATACCCACTTTACCGTTAGGTATAAAAGCCGAGTAGGGCATTTTTCGTACCTGCTCAAAAGTTAATTTTTCTGAACTGTCTGCTCTATACGCTACATAAGGGGTAATATCCGGCAAACCGTCACTTTTTTTGTAACTAACTTTATGTTGCGCAAAATCATAGGAAGTGCATCCTAAAAATAGCAGAGAGAAAAGGAGAGTTTTGTGCAGCATTTTCACTCAATTAGTACGATAAACAGGGTAAGTAAGTGCAACGGGAAAGTCCATTAACTCTGAAAAGCTGCTTTGCAGAATAGGAGTGTAAAGATGACAGTACGAGGTAACATGAATTTACAAAGTTAGGTAGAGGGAATATCCATCGAAATATAGAGATATATCCCAATGTATCACTAAAGCAACTGCCGGAAATTATCAAGCGGTCCTTGCAGCTTTATGAAAAGGAGCGGCAATGTAGAGTGTGAGGTCTCACATAGTTTCACTGGTCGAACTATGAAAGACCTCAAGGGTATGAAATCGTGAAGTCGTTTGGATCAATTTACTTTCGGAATAGACAATTCTATCCCAAGCGGCAGTGGGCTTCCGAAAACAGGAACCCCATCGGCGGTAAATGTGAAAGGCTGCATACGGGGCGCTCTTTGCTTGCCGCAACCTTGGCCGGCTTCTGAATTGGCGTGGTACAGAATCCAATTTTGACTTCCATCGGGCGATTTGAAAAAGCTGTTGTGGCCTGCGGCATGAGTACCTTGAACGTTATTTGCCCGAAAAACGGGCGTTGGATGTTTTTTCCAGGAAGCAGGATTCATCAGATCGGCGGTTGGAGCGGCATGGATCATACCCAAGGCGTAATAATCTGTCCAACATCCACTTGCTGAAAAGATAATATTAACTCTTCCATTGGGACTTTTCAGGAATTGCGGCCCTTCATTGACCAAAACGATGGGTTTGTCATCGGGACCGGGATGCGTTAGCAGTCCGTGTTGTTCCCACTCAAATTGTGGGTCAGAGATGCGGATGCGATTGCCAACGCACGTCCACGGATTACTCATTTTGCACAGATAAATATCTTGCCGACCGTTCTCGTCACCTTCCCAACCCGACCATGTAAGATATAGTTGCCCTTTGTGCTCAAAAACCGAGCCGTCTATAGCCCATTTATCTTGAGGTGTTTTCAACTGTCCTTTCATCGTCCATGTGCCTTGCGTAGGGTCGGGCGAGGAGTTTTCCAATACATACAAACGGTGATTACGGTTGCGGCCCTCATCGGCGGCGAAATAGATGTACCATTTGCCTTGCAAAAAATGCAGTTCGGGTGCCCAGATTTCTTTTGAATATGCTCCGGTGGAGGGCGGAGTCCATATGGTAGTTTTTTCGGCATTACCGAGTTGTGCCAGGTCCTTTGTTTTCCAAATGGTCAGGTTATTGCCGGTGGTGTGCATGTAATAATAAAAGCCGTCTTTATGAATAGACCACGGATCGGCACCGGCAGGAAGCAATGGGTTTTTGAAGTTTTGGGCCTGTAGGAACGTATGAATGAATAAAAAGAAAAGAATTTTTTTCATAAGTAATTGATAGAATTAATTTAAAAAGACCTAAATGTACTAAAAGTATGATTTATGGTTAAAAGCATAAAACCGCAAAAGCAGACATCTCACTTTTGCGGTTTTACATTTTACATTTCTCGGTTTTGCGGTTTTTAAGATAGCTACACTTTCGGGTATTCCCACCCTTTACGATAGGCTCTTTGGAGGAGCTTATTGGCTTCGGGGTCATTTTTGATGATACCCTTTTCACCATCCCATTCCACGCTTCTGCCGGCTTTCATGGAAAGCATACCCAAAAGCGCCATGTTGGTAGAGCGGTGACCGATTTCAATGTCGCACACGGGGAGTTGTTTTTTCTCAATGGACTCCAGAAAGTTGGCCCACAGATTGGTAATGTTTTGTTGGTCGGGCAGGTCCAGTTTGGCGTCTTCGTGAATGATTGGCTTTTTGGAGTCAGTTGGGTAAAATGTCCAACCGTCGAGCCAGCCCATGTGAAATGTTCCTTCCGTACCGTAGAAATAGCACCCGACGGCCTGTTGCGGGTGCGTTTTTTCGGCGTTATTTCCCGCAAACTGACGATGTTCCCAAGTGGCGGTAAAGTTTTCAAATTCGTACACGGCTACTTGATGATCGGGGGCGTCGGTGTTGTCGGTTTTAATGGCGCGTCCACCCGCAGAGAATACTTTTCGTGGGTATTTTTCTTCCATGACCCAAAGCAATTGGTCGAGCCAGTGAATGCCCCAATCGCCCAAAGTTCCGTTGGCGAAATCGAGGTATTGACGGAAACCTCTCGTGTGAATTTTGGTATTAAACGGTCGTAAAGGTGCCGGGCCACAATACATGTCCCAATCCATTCCTTTAGGGGCTTCGCTGTCGGGTGTTACCTGTCCCGGGCCGCCGCCATAATGCACGAAGGTGCGTACCATCCCGATTTTGCCTGCTTTGCCCGAACGTATAAAATCCCTGCCCGATATATTGTGCGGCGATACGCGGCGGTGGGTGCCTACCTGCACCACTTTCCCCGTTTTGCGGGCTGCCGCCACCATCGCTTTTCCTTCGTTGATGGTATGACTGATAGGCTTTTCTACGTATACGTGCGCCCCTGCCTGTACGGCGGCAATGCAGATCAACGGGTGCCAATGGTCGGGCGTGGCAACGATGACAATTTCAGGTTTTTCAGTTGCTAATAATTCGCGAAAATCGCGGTATTGTTTGGGTTTATCGCCGGTCAGTTTTTCTACTTCGGCGGCAGCTTTACTCATTTGGTTTGGGTCGACATCACACATCGCCACCACCTTTGATTGTCCCGCCGCCATGGCCGCTCCTAAAATATTCATTCCCCACCAACCGGTCCCGATGAGTGCGGTGCGGTATTTGGTGGCGCGCGGAGCCGCAATGCCGTAGGGAGAAAATAACGTGACCGCCGCGCCGGCAGCAGTGTTCTGAATGAAAGTACGACGATTTATCATGGAGAGAGCGGATAATTTTTTGATTATAAGAGTAAAAAGGGAGATGAACCGTAAACCTCACCGACAATAACAGCAAAAATATTTAGTATATTTACTTAACTCAATCGTCACGCACCATGAAAATATGCTGCTTTACCCTCGTATTTGCTTTCTTATGGTCAACGTATTCAGCAACCGCTCAATCTGCCTCTACTGCTGAAAATGAAGTAAAAGCTACGTGGAAGGCACTGCAACAAAAAGAACTCAATGAAACTGCTTTTCATCAAGCCTGTGATTTGATTCAGGATACGGGCAAAACAAATCTTGAGCTGAGTTACGAATGGTTGGCAGAGTACGTGCCTCGCGTGCAAAAAGCAGGTAAATGGGAGTGGGCGCACATGCTGCTCATGGCGTGGGCGCGGGCCAAAGAATCGTTTGGGATTTTTGAAGAATCAGCAAAATTACACCAAAAAGTCCTTCAAAATGCCCCGCCAAATTCGCAACAGTACCGGGAAGGACTAACGGGAATTGTACTCTTGTATAGCCATTGGAATAAGGTTGATTCTTGCATCAAATATTTGGCATTGGGAGAGGCGGCGGCTAAAGCCGCCAATGACTCGGAAAACCTTTCTTTTCTCTATACCTTTCATGCTGCCAATCGAATTCCGCCTAACGATGATAAATCCAGGGAAAACTATTATCGCCAAGCTATTCAACTTGCACAGGGGCTCAAAGATAAAAATGCGGAATTCACAGCACGTTATAACTTCGTTGTTAACTTTTTGGAGGATAACCCGGCACAGCAGGTAGCGGAAGCCGAAGCTTTGTTGGAGTTGGCTAAAGACCCTACATTTGCTCACAGGCCCCGCTTTTATGAACGAAGCAACTTTTGGTTTCGTAATCCGGTACCCAGTGTTTATTTCTATATGCTTCAACAAAATTTACTACTGGCTGATTATGCTAACACCAATAAATTTGCGGATTTGATCAATGAAGTAGTTATAAAGCCCAACTTGGTTCCTGCACAAACGCCCATTTTTATGACACAAATGGCATTTTCAAAAGCAACCATCGGGCAGTTTGAGCAAGCGAAGGCTTACTTAAAACAAACCATTAATTTGCTTCAGCTGCCTGAAAAAGAGATTCCCTTTCCCAACTATTTTACCACATTGGGGCTTATTGCAGAACATGAGAAACAAAATAAATTGGCACTGAGTTATCACGAAAAAGCTTTAGCAAAAGGATATACCGCAGCATTTTATTTTATCCCACCCGAAATGTATTATGCCCATGCGTTGACCATCAACGGGGAGTTTGATAAAGCCCAAAAGGCGTTACTTAAGTTTGATTCATTGGCCAAAAAACAGCCTTATTCTGCTACCGGACTGTATTATTATGAATATTTGACCGAATTACAAAAGGCGCGGGGCAATGTAACGGGCCAACTTCAAAATGTACAGACTTATTATTCCATCAAAGATTCATTGACAAATTTGAACCGTTATCGTGCTGTTCAGCAAGTATTGGCTAAAGTGGGATTACGGGAAAAAGAGCAGCAGGTGGTCAGATTGAATGAAGAAAAAAACGCGCGTGAATTGCAAATTCGTCGGGAACGCATTTTCTATGCGGCAATTATCGGGATGGCATTGTTGACCATTGGTTTTTTAGGGTTGTACCTGCGAAATCGACAAATTCGGAACCAACAGGCATTGGCGTTGAAACAGAGTGAGTTGGAACAATTGGAAAAACAACGCCAACTTGATCTGATTCAGGGAATCGTAGCCGCCGAAGAAAATGAACGCCGCAAAATAGCCGATCAGCTTCACGATGATGTCAATGCTTCGCTGGCGTTGGCGGCGCTCAATGTTTCGTCAGTACTGGAAAAAGGACTTTCAGACGCTCAAAGCAGGCCTAAACTTTCCAAAGCGTATGAAGTATTGGGGGTGGTCAGTGGAACGGTTCGTAATATCAGTCATCGGCTTACGCCGTTGCTCATTGAGCGCTACGGTTTTCGACACGCCCTGGAAGATCTGGCCGAAACCGTCAATATCTCCGGTAAATTACACCTTGACACCATTATTGTGGGTTTTGAAGACAAGGAAAAATATCCCATTTCGTTTCTGAATGAAGTATTTCGGATCATTCAGGAATTGGTTCAGAATATTGTAAAACATGCCAATGCTACTCATGCCACGGTAGAAGCGATAGAACATGACAACGGAATAGCCCTGATGGTAGAAGATAATGGCGTTGGAATGGCTGATTCAACCACGGCAACAGGCAAAGGACTGAGCTCTATTCGAGCCAAAGTAGCGTACCTGAACGGTCTGATTGAGATCAGTCGAGGGCCTGATGGAGGTACGCTGATCGTAATTGATAATCTTTATCCTGCTGAATAATGTATGCGTCTTTTACTCGCCGATGACCATCCGTTGCTGCTCGACGGTTTGCGCAGCGTACTGACCGATCTTCCCGATGTTGTACTGTTTCCTTCGGTGCATAATGGTCACCAACTCATTGATTTTCTGTATAAAAATGCGGTCGATGTAGTGCTGATGGATTTGAATATGCCTAAAATTGACGGCTTTAGTGCATTAAAAATCATCAGCAAGGATTTCCCGCAAGTGAAAGTGATCGTTTTTACGAGCTATGGGCAACCTCAATTTATGCGAGAAGCACAAGCCCTCGGCGCTTCCGGCTTTCTGCTCAAAACGGCCGATGCAGCCATCATCAAAAAAGCGGTATCAGCGGTAAGTGCAGGAGAAACATGGTTCCCCGAAATTAAAGAAGAAATAGCTCAACCTGCTGCGCTCTCCGATGGGTTTGCAGTAAAATACCAGCTTACGGCCCGAGAATTGGAAATCATTAAATTGGTAGCGCAGGGGCTTACAACCAAACAGATCAGCGAAAAACTTTCCATCAGTGAATTTACGATCAATGCCCATCGACGGAATATTTCCCGTAAGACAGGCATTGATACACCCCTTGGGTTATTGCATTTTGCGCAGGAACAGGGCTTGCTTTAAGGTATTATTGTTCGTAATAATACCCAAAGATAATGTCCATTTCATCTTCGCTGGTGAGGCCGAATTTTACGGTTTTGGAAGTAATGTTATTGTACGTTACTTCTGACATCAGCCCTTCCCCTTTTTTCAATTCGATGGGTTGGGCAAACGTTTTGATTAGTGGATGTTCCCAATCAGTACTTTCATAAACGATTTCGCCATTGCGGTCACCGCCCACGATTTTGATGACGTACTTCTCGCCCAATTTATGCGTATGAGAAGTCAGCATAAGTACTTTGGTAAGTTTTGAGAACGTGAATGTCTTGGTTACTACCGAGCGTTGACCTGCATTTAAAGTGAAGCTTTCGTTGGCTAAATTAAGTGAGTTAGCCACAATTTTGACTTTTTCCTTCGCCAGTTTATAAAGATTGACGTACACTTCACCGGGAATTTTACCCGCTGTTTTGTTGACGTAGTGCGAGTTAAAATCAAACGAATAATTGGCGGGAATGCGAAGCGCAATTCCTTCCGGAAACTGATAATCGTGTTCCTGCGTCTGAGTACCTGCCCAGAAAATGTGGTTCTGCATACTCAGAAATGTCAGCAAATTGCTGGTGCCGTCGGAGTTGCGGAGGTCACGTACCTGACCTTCGGTAGGCAAGCTGTTTTGGTTTTTAAAGTCATACAGAATAAAATGGTGACTGCCGGGGCGCATACGTGATTGTACACGATTGATGTACAATTCAGTTGTATTACCGACGGGTTTACGAACGAAAATCTCCCGCTCATAGGTATTGGCTACCTCAAAGGGTTCTAAGTGGAGTTGCAGACCATCGGCGGCTTTGGGAGCCTCTAAAGCCGTGAAAGTACTTCCAAAAGTAGAGCCGCAAAGCGGAACCGAATTGGTGATCAAAGAAGCATCTGCCGAACCGCCCGAACGAGGCGCGCCGGCTTCGATCCATTTCCGGACAAATTCAATTTCGCCTATTGAAAGCCCATTGGCACCCAAAGGCATGGGATTGCCGTATTGTTTGCCGGCCAACTGTGAAGCCGCGCTGCAATTGATCTTGGTGAAAAGGAAGCTTTTTGCCACGTTGCCCGGCATGACCAAGCGCATGGAATCGGCGTTGGCGGCTGTATTTTTGGCAAATTTATTGACCAAATTGTCGTAAGATGCCGCGCCTTTCAATACTAAGCCATGTTGCCGAAAAGCAGCGTCCTGCTCTGATGCGTGGCAACCCGAAGTAGCACAGGATTTTTCAAAGATTTGGGTCTGAATGAGTTTAAAGGAGCCTTCTTCCAGCACATCTTCCGTCTCTTTCGTTTGGCAGGAACCCACCAATAAAGCCGTAATTACAGCAGTGGTGAGCGTTGAGTAATAAAATTTCAAGGTATTCATTCAGGTATAAGAACAGTTAAGAGATTGGAGGTTTTTTACGGTTCGTAAAATGCTGCTACTGAGACAATTCTTTAACGTCATGGTTTAATGATGGGTTGGAAGAAATTGGCTCATTGATCAATTCTGTAAGGCATGTCGGGCATAAGCAGCCATCATAGGTTGTTTTTATAAAAAGAGCCACTTGGCTCGGAATCGCAAATTGAAAACAGGCGCATTGAGCCGAAAGGAATGGTTTGCATTCAAACGACCGTTGACAACGCGGACATTGATGAGGCGAATATGTTGCCGGCTTTTCCACGTTATTTCACCTCTTTTTCAATGGCCAGAAAATTTACCAATTCTCCTTTTCGATTCAGCATGGGTATTATTTCGACCTGGCAAATATAATCATTACCATTCTTGCGATAATTGACGACCTTGGTGGCGGTTTTTTGCCGTGCCGCTATTTGTACTTTCAAAAAGGCGAACTGTTCGCGGTCTGTATTTGGCCCCTGCAAAAAATTAGGATTTTTGCCGATAGCTTCACCCTTTGAATAGCCCGTCATTTGCTGAAACGATGAACTTACCCACTCTATCTTTTGCTCAATATCGGTGATAACAATCGTAAATTCATTTTGCAGAATTGCGCCGAAATCAAGGCTTAAGAACCATTTTTTA
Organism: Runella sp.; assembly: GCF_965279615.1. NCBI lineage: Bacteria > Pseudomonadati > Bacteroidota > Cytophagia > Cytophagales > Spirosomataceae > Runella > Runella sp. The sequence continues at coordinate 6,230,772 of NZ_OZ257252.1, forward strand.
TTGGACTCAATGGATTTTAAGCCGGCAAGATCCCGATGCAGATGAGTTGATGCGGCTCGGTACATTTGAATAATATCCCAGCACAAAAGCGGCGAGTTTCCTTCCGGCATTGTGTACGTTTTCCGTATCATGTTGGCAAAAGCAGCCGTTGAAAACATTTTTGCAGTTATTTATTCAAAAACCAATTCGAAAGTAATTGTTTTTTGAGATGAAACAAAACGGGCTATTCAGCATAACAAAGTGAATGCCTGTTATTTAGAAGGAATGCCCAAATCCCGGGTCAGAAAAACGCGTATCCTGAACAAACTGCTCGTCGGAAAGTGATTTCAGAAACGCAATGATCTTTTGTTTTTCGTCGGCCGTGAGTGCTATTCCCAATTTTCCTTCCTGCTGAAGTAAACCGTCGAGATTGGGCGTTTGTTTTACGTTTTGCGCATAATGGTCCAACACCTGCTCCAACGTGGTAAAACGGCCATCGTGCATATAAGGCGCTGTATAGCCTACATTGCGGAGACTCGGGACTTTGAATTTATTACGGTCGTCGGGATTTTGCGTAATTGTAAAACGACCTTGATCGGGGTTGCGATCAATACTCAAGCCGTTGTTTCGGTAGTTTTGATCCGTAAATAATTCGCCCGAATGGCAACTGCTGCATTTTTGTTTGAAAAGCGTAAGCCCTTCTTTTTCAGTAGCGGTGAGGGCGTTGGTTGTGCCCCGCAGGTAGATGTCATAGCGTGAATTGTTCGACACTAACATCACCATAAATTGCGAAAGTGCTTTCATGAATCGTTCCGTCGTGATTTCTGTACTTCCGAACGCTTTTTTGAAAAGTTCGGGGTAATTGGGGTTTTTGCTATCGCGTAATTTTTGCAGTACGTTGGATAACTTCTCGTCCATTTCAACGGGATTTTCAATCGGAGCAATCGGAAAAAGATCCAAATGCTGCACACCACCATCCCAAAAAAATTCTTTGGCCCAAGCCATATTCTGAATAGAAGGCGCATTGCGCGAGCCTATTTTGTCGTCGATGCCGTGACTCAGGTCGTGGCCGTGATGGGTAAAAGCCGACGTTTGTTGGTGGCATGTTCCGCAGGCGATGGTGCCGTTACGCGATAATATTCCATCATAAAACAATGATTTTCCGAGTTGAAAACCATTGAGAGTAACAGGATTAGCAGCTAAATCGTACGTCTTTGCAGGAAAATAGCTTGGTTGTGGTACTTCGATTTTATCGGCTGAAGGATCAGGATCGGTCGGAGAGGGCGTATCCCCCGTGCGACTGCACGCAGCCCATACCCAAAGCCCCAAAGACAACCCTATACTAAGCGTTTTTTTCATTGATAACTACACTCATTCTTTTACTTCCAACACCCGAAACATGGAAGCGTAATTGTTGGCAATGGTGGAGGAATAATCCGAAAACATGACGGTAGAATTGGCGGCTAAACTGATCTTCTGAACTCCATCAAATATTTTCGCCACATCCGTGATGATCGTAATGGCAGGTTGTTGAGTAGGGCCTACCTTAGCAGGTACGGCTCCTAACGATAGTGTCACGGTTCGGAGATTATTGAACATTTTGGCGTTGTAGCCTCCGTACCCTCCTATATGGTACCTGAATTTCTGATTTCCTGCGGGGTCGGGTTCGACTTTCGAAGAATTACCTTCCAATTTCATGAAAATATAGCCTGAATTCCACGACCAGTACATACCGTCGTCGTGCGATACATCGCCGGGGTCAAGCACTCCTTTGCGGCGACTGATGTCCATCGTATTGCGGAGGCTGTCTACCCCAATGGTGAACGTAACGGCGGTATAATCACCCGCGGGAATTCGTTTTAAAACAATTTGTTTGGAGGCAGGAAACGTTTCTCTGACCAAAAAATAACTCGAATCCTGTGGGTAAGTATAAGTGGTGCCGTCTGATTTTTTAAGGGAAATATTACTGATAAAATAATTGAAGGTGGTCACCACAAAGTCTTCTCCGGAAGCGTTTTGATAGGTATCGGTGCCTAACGTAAGGGATTTATCTCCGACACGGTGGTCGAAGGTCAGCGTAAGCGAATTGAGTTCATTGGGGTCAGGGTCTGATTTGCAGGCTTGAATCAAAACTATCAGCACCGCAGACAATCCGGAAGCCCATAAAAATCCGTTTTTCATAGTGATAAGACTTACTGATTAGTAATTTAATTAAGAGAAAGATCATTTAAACTGTTTTTGTCCTCTTTAGCTATAACGCCCGGTGAAATCAAAATGATGCAGTTATTGCCGGGTTTTGAAATTAAAATTTTAGAAAAAAACAGTGTAAGATTTTAATATATAAAAAACTTATATATATTTGCTCTCATAAATCACTCTTTAAATCTTATGGAAGCAACAAGTAACGAATTTTTACGTGGAACTCTCAAAACAATTGTGTTAAAATTGCTGGCTGAGCAGGGACGTATGTACGGCTACGAAATTACTCAATCAGTAAAGGAGCGAACTAACGGCGAAATAACCCTGACTTTCGGTGCCCTATATCCTGTATTACATAAGTTGGAGCAGGAAGGTTTTTTGCTGACCGAATCGGAGGAAGTGGATGGGCGGTTGCGCAAGTACTATACTCTCACGCCGAGCGGAAGCGCAACCGCTATTCAGAAAGTGTCTGAATTTGAACGCTTTGTGGAAGCAATGCAAACCCTTCTCCAATCTCAGCAGGGATTAACATTAGGCTGAAGAATTGCCACTTTTTTAGCCTTTTTGTTGTTAATACATAGTTGATAAAAAATCCTTAACGGCATATCTCTAACGACTTTTTTGATATGAAAAAGCTAACCTCCGAACAATTGAACCGGTTGCATGAGCACCTTATCGGAAACAGCACCAACGACGCTCTGGTCAATGAATTGCTCGATCATTTGGCCTGCGAAGCAGAAGAATACCTTTGGAAAGGGTACAATTTTGATTTGGCACTGGAGAAAATCACCCAAGAAGCTAATACCAAGGCGGTAAAATATTTACGTGAAACCTACCGACACGAAGTGGCCATGACGGAAGAACAACTCGATAATGCTTCGTTGGATGATATTATTTTTGAATTCCGTAATAAAGCCTACGGAGCCTATGATCTGCGGCAGTCGTACCCGTTTGCGCTACGCAGCGCGCTTATTTTAGGCGTTGGATTGTTCCTGATGCTTATGGCATTTTTGTCCGGCGTGACACAGGGTTACTGGAGTTTTATGTCTACTTCCGGCATCATGTGGATGGTAGGCGTTTGCGGTGTGGCATATTCGTTGGGAACGTGGTTTCTTCGGAAAGCGCCGTACCGATACGCAATGCCGACATAAATTGCTTTTGTGTCCTGAGATATCATTTTTGAAGATCAGTTTTGTTAATCAACCAAACCTGTTTTGGTTTTCAGGCGGAGCTGTGTCTTTACAAAACAAACACCTTTTAACAGCCATAAAACTTTTTTCTTCATCAGTATAGTTCGGATAAGTAATTGTTGATTGCCGGACGATTACTTCTCGAAACGTTATCTGCCATTTCTAAACCCTTTATTATTTTTAACCTTAAAAGCTATGAATGCTCATTCATTGGCGCAGAAGATTATTGCCTGCTTATTTACCGGACTTGCCGGAAGTGCGTTGATTCTACAGGTTGGGCGTGATTATCGTCCTGCGTGGATAAGCCCGCCGATGGTGTTTTCAGCGGCCGGAGCAGCCCTTATCGCGGCGTTGATCTTTTCTTTTTATTGGCACTTTAAAAAGAGAAACAATGCCTCGTTTTTTTTCTCTGTTCTGAATACGCTGTGTTATGCTTTGGCCTTTGGAATTGCCCTGTTTGGTTGGAAGAAGATATTCAAATTACAATTTCAAGTGCCGGTTTCCATGCTTGATCAACCGATGACTGAACTTTCAGGAGAGTGGCTAACGTGGGCCTATTTTGGCTACTCTTATCCGTTTGCGTTAATTGTAGCATTTGCTCAATTGGGTGGGTCGTTGTTGTTGCTCTTTCCGAAAACGCGGCTTTTGGGGGGAGTTATTTTATTGCCTGTTTTACTGAACATTCTGTTTATCAATATTTTCTATCACCTCAATGCCGGCGCATTGCTTCAATCCATTATTCTTGTCTTGGGGCTGTTGTATCTCTTGTCATTGCATTACAAAGAGGTAATTACGTTCTTTTTTCGATCCTTTAAAGGAGAAACGCAAACGAACATTATTCAGCGATTGATTTTTCTATCGGCTATTGTATTGCCGTTAATTTTAGTTTTTCCTTCGCCTACCAATGCGACTAATGAGTTGAGTGGAAGCTACGAAGTGGTGCCAAAGCGCAAACCTTTCTCCCAAAGCACAGACCTATCCGTAGGACTAACCAAAGTGTATTTTGATATGGGAAATGTTGTGGTACTGGAATACGGAAATTACCAAAATCGCAAAATGGCGGCGTATAGCTATGACCGTGACACTCGTTTGTTGAAGGCCACCTTTTCCCCTGATAAGCAAAATGAAGTAATGTTAGTAACGTTAAAAAATATTGATAATCAATTGTATGTGGATGGAAATGTAAATGATCAACTATTCTCTGTCGTGTTAAAAAAGAACTGATTTTAAACTAAAAATAGCCATGAGTACTTACAATTATCCTTTCCCGGCCTTGGCCGAGACCGGCGAAACTATGACCCTGGACGACATAGTTTTCATGAATCGCCACCGTGCCTACGGAGCTTACGATCTCCGCAAAGCCTATCCAAGTGTTCTGCGCAATGCCGTTTTATTAGGTATCGGTATCTTTTTACTGCTGTTCATCGGCCCAACCATTTATGGAAAATTGGCGACGAAAGAGCCGGAATATTCAATGAAGGAAGTGACATTAAGCGATGTGAACTTAGCCCCCAAAGAAGAAAAACCGCTGCCCGAGTTGGAGAAGCCCAAAGAATTGCCGAAGCAAACTACTGTACGTTACCGCATGATTGAAGTAATGGAAAATCCGCCTCACGAAGACCTTCCGCCCCCGGTAGAAGAACTCGAAAAAGCCAATCCGGGACAGGAAACAATAGAGGGCACGGGCGATGAAGAGGTAGCCATCGTGGCTCCTCCCGAAGACATTGCTGCCCCTGAAACCGCAAAACCCGCCGAAGTAGAAGCCAAAGCGCCCGAGATCTTTGATAAAGTGGAAATAGATCCGCAATACGTGGGAGGGTCGGAAGCGTTGCAGAAGTTTTTAATGAAAAACCTCAATTATCCAAGCCCTGCTCAAAGAAGCAATATTCAAGGTCGTGTATACCTGAATTTTACGGTGGAGCCTGATGGCTCGTTGTCCAACATCAATGTAATACGCGGCATTGGTTTTGGTTGTGATGAAGAAGCTTTGCGCGTCATGAAATTGATGCCCAAATGGAAGCCCGGCAAACAATCGGGCCGTGCTGTAAGGGTGAGATTTACCATGCCGATTGTATTTGTGCTGGAGTAATCTGTAGTGCCTGATGGGTTGGGCAGCTGCTTATGCGTTAGACGGTTTTGAATGGGGATGCCCGTCCCGTCTGACGCATAAGGTGGTAAGTGCCTCAATAGCCGCTGCCAAACCGATAATTTAGACCAATGGAAGCAAAATAAGGACTGCCTGCGGAAAGCTCGCCGTTGATGCCGATATTTTCGGTGATGTAGCCGCGTAGGCCAAACAAAATCACTTGGACTTGGGGTAACACAAAACCTCCACCGAGTTTATTGCCAATAACGGTTCGCCAAATGCCGCTTCCGCCGGCTTCCTTAAAAACTTCGTCCAGTTTGTTATCTACTGAACTCGAACTTGCGTTGACCCCCCAAATGCCGATTCCCAATCGTACGCCTGAATACATGTCGAGTCGGTTGGCATTGCCGTAATGAAACAGCGCCCGAGCGCCAATCGTAACGCGTGATACATTCAGTTTTACATCTCCCAGATTTTCTTTTTTGTTATAAACAACATCCTTCAAATCCAACGAAACTTTGTTGTAACTGACAGCCCCGCCGATCGAAAACCACCGGTTGATGCCGTGATCGTAAGCCACATTGATTTGGGGGAAATTGTAGGCTTTGCCGGAAGAAAAGGAAACTGTTGTATCCGAAGCTTCCTGTGAACTCGTGATTTTCCCCCGAAAAGGAGAAAACAGACTCACGCCTGATTGTACGCTGATAACGTGTTGATAATCATCGTTTTGGGCAAAAACTCCAAAGGTGATGAAAATGAGAACTGCTGATAAGAATCTTTTTCTCATGATAATTAGGAATAATCGGCTGTTATGTTTTGAAAAATAAAATTCATTGCAAACCGGATGCAAATGAAGCGGTAAAGTAACGAAAACAGGAAGGAAATCGTGCAATTATCTATTGCGAAAGATAAAGTATAATGATTGGCTTCGAAAAGAATTTGCGATTTGCAAATCGCGAATTCTTTGAAATAATTGAGAAAACTTACCTTACCCAAGGGCTGTGTCTCACAGCCCAATAGCACAGAACTTGCTGAAGAGTTACGGAGAGGATGTCGGGTTGTGAGCAACCCGACACACTGGTAGAGATGTCCTCTTATCCTAATTACAGCCCGCAATATGCGCCTTAAAAACCGCCCCGGAATCTGCCTGGAATCCTGCTTTGAGCGTAATGGAATTTCCTGCTTGGTAGGTTATGTTTGTATCGGATCCGATTTTGTTGGCAGCGTTAATGGTTAAATTTGTCTGCTTAAGAATGCTTCCGGTAATATAATCATCAGTTGGGCTGTTGAGGGTAATGGGTTGTTCGCAGGGATGGACGATATCGACGTAATAATCTTCCGCTTCTCCATAAATATAGGGGCCGCAAGGACGAGTAGGTGTATCAGAAAAATCAAGAATCAGTCTCATCCTCGTTTTGCCCAACGGGCTGTCAATGGGTATGGTAAATGACCCCGTAATAGGCTCTTTCAGGCCGGTAGATGTATTAAAAACCCTCTCATTTTCCTGAAATTGATAGTCTTTGTTTAGATCGATCCATATGGCCAATTGGCCAAAATTATAGTATTCGGCCATGCCTACCCTAAGATTATAGGTTTGACCGATCACCAGTTTCTGCGTGGGAGATGTAATAAAACCATATCCTCCGGGAATACACCCGGAAAAGTTACTAAGAAGGCTGTCGCCAATTTGTACACTGTTTATGGCGAGTCCGGCATTGCAGCCGAAGCTATGAAAAGTAGTACAATAAAGAGGAGGCGCAGGTGTAGAATTGGTCGTAAATGTAGATGTAACGTAGCCCGAACAATTGATGCTGATTCGCCATTCATAGGCTGTATTGGGAGTTAAAGAAGTCAGAAATAAGTTTTTCGCACTGGTTGTGCCGGCAGAGATCCAGTCGACCGAAGATATGGGACGATATTCAATCGTGTAGACACCTACAGAGTGCTTCCACGATATAAGCGCTTGAGTGTCATATACTTCTAAGGTTGCCAGATCCGTTGGCGGGATAGCGCTTCCCAGACAAAGCTGAGTTTTGGCGCGAAGCAAATCCCCCGGAAACGGCCCAAAACCATTGGCTAAGTTGATCCCGGTTTCAGTTAAGTGACAGTAACTCATGATCGTGCCCCCATTGGTTGGAGCCGGGCCGGGAGCACATTCGCCTTCGGGAGTGTAACAATTGTCAAGTGCTCCTACCGGCCACGAGCAACTTTGGGTATGCGGGGAGCCGATACTATGCCCCATTTCATGCGCAACTTCCATCACACTCCATGAAAAGAACGGTAAATCAGGAATATAGGAATACATGTTTCCGCTTACCGCGTAAGCCCGTGACTTATCGCAAAGTGCATCTAAAAGAGCCATGCCTCCTCCGATATAGCGCCCCGAAAAAAGGTGGGCAAGTCTTCCATTAAAGCTGGGCGGAACCTTGGCTATAAATGAGTCAAGTGCCATACCTGAAGTTGTAGCGCCAATATACGGATCGGTAGTATCCCAGACTTTTATTTCAGAAATAACCACCGAAATTCCTTCGTTGGCATATAACGTAGCCACTTTGCTGAAAACTGAATTGATGTAATTGACCGTATTTCCAATAGTTGAACCATTATCCATGTATATCTGATGGTCGGCTTCAATGTAAACCTGAATGGAGCCGCACGCTACATTGGAAGGGTTAACCAATAGATTTTGCCCCATTGCTTTTACCGTTGGCTCTTTGGCAAAGCAGGTAAAATCTTTCTTATTCTTAAGGTCTTTGTCGTTATATAAAATGTAATTGGAAGATTTGGGTTCTTTGCCAAGATTTAAATTTCCTTTTTTGTAAGAGATTAGCCCCGTCATTTCTCCGTTTACAATGCTGATCGATGCCATGGATTGAGGATCTCCTTTGATAATTCCGTGATAGTACGAACCAAGGTCAATGATCGGATTGGTGGCTCCTGCTGCATTGGTTGTTTTGAAAAAAGGTGAAAAGATAGAGTGCGGAATGAGCTCCAATTCAATGGTTTGATTAGCGGTGACCGGAACGGAGAGTTGAATAAATGGTTTTTGTTCGCTTGCTATTCGTTCCACTTCTGATTTGTTGACTACTAATCGCGTAATAGATGCGCCTGCTACAAAAGCGGTATCGACGGCTATATTTGTCGACACCGCAGCTCTTGTAAAAAGCGTATACCTTGTGGCAGAAGTTGTAGAGCGGGCTTGATTGACCTTGTTATAAAGTTGATTTTGAGCAAAAATTGAGAAATGATGGGAGCATAAGAAAAACAGAATGATTGTCCATTTTAGCTTCAAAAGGCGAACCTTTTGAATGGTAGATAGAAATAGTGTCATGGTATAATTCTTTTTGGTGTTATAAGGAGATAAAAGAATACCGACTTGCCGTAGGGAAAAGTAAAGATAAATAATCAAAGTTAAAATTGTATTAAATTGTTATTTTGAAATTCTAAGCAGTAAAAAAAAATCATTTTTTAGCCAAACTTTGGCGAACTTTGTAGTTAGTAAAAATGAACCAATATGCCCGTTTTTGAAGCCAAAGCAGAGTTAGCTAAAATTCCGACCGAACCGGGAGTGTATCGTTATTTTAGCGAAGAAGGAGAGATAATTTACGTAGGAAAGGCCAAAAATCTCAAAAATCGCGTTAGCAGTTACTTTGTTAAGAACCATCCTGATCGCAAAACGCGACGCTTGGTGAGTCAGATCCGTCGGATAGAATATACTATTGTGCATACGGAATTTGATGCATTATTGCTCGAAAACCAACTCATTAAGCGTTACCAGCCACGCTTCAATATTCTCCTGCGCGACGATAAAACCTACCCGTTCATTAAGGTATTTAATGAGCCTTTCCCAAGGGTTGAGACATCGCGCCGGTTGGATAAAAAAACGGGAACATTCTACGGGCCGTTTGCGAATCTGCGTTCGATGTACAATTTGTTGGACATGTTCCGTGAGCTCTATACGTTGCGTACCTGCAACCTTAATCTGACGCCCGAAAATATCGAAGCGGGCAAATTCAAGGTGTGTATGGAATTTCATTTAAAACGCTGCAAAGGTCCGTGTGAAGGAAGGCAGTCGTTGGAAGAGTACGATCAGGAGATAGCTTCCGTTCATCAGATATTGAAAGGACAAATGAGCATTCCGCAGAATTATTTTAAGCAAAATATGATCGCGGCGGCCGAAAAAATGGAGTTTGAAAAAGCCCATGAATGGAAGATGAAATTGGAAACGCTGCAAAACTTTCAGGCCAAATCGACCGTCATTAACCCCAAGATCGGAAATGTAGATGTAGTGGCCATTGCGTCCGACGAAGACGCGGCGTACGTAAATTACCTTAAAATCGTGAACGGCTATATTATGGCCGCCCAAACGCTCGAAATCAAGAAAAAATTAGACGAACCTGACGATGAAATCCTGGCATTAGTGCTGTTTGAAATGCGAACTACGTACGAAAGCGAGGCGAAAGAAATCATTTCGAATATTGACATTACCACCGATTTTAAGGCAGAAGTCACCATTCCGAAGATCGGCGATAAACGAAGCTTACTGGAAATGGCGCTCAAAAATGTGCATTTTTTCCGCAAAGAAAAGGCTGAACGTCAATTGATCGAGTCCAGCGCCACCACCAATCGCCGCGACCGGGTATTGATTAAATTAAAAGCCGACCTTCAACTCAAAAACCTGCCGCATCATATCGAATGTTTTGATAACTCCAATATTCAGGGAACCAACCCCGTAGCGGCGATGGTGTGTTTTAAGGAAGGCCGTCCGTCGAAAAAGGACTATCGGCATTTCAGCATCAAAACCGTCATTGGCCCTAACGACTTCGCGAGTATGCATGAGGTGGTGACGCGCCGCTACACGCGGGTTTTGGAAGAAGAGAGCGGCTTGCCCGACCTGATCGTTGTAGACGGAGGCAAAGGGCAGCTCAGCGCGGCCTGCGATGCGCTCAAAGCCTTGGATCTTTACGGTAAAATCCCCATTGTAGGCATTGCCAAACGATTGGAAGAGATTTATTTCCCTGAAGATTCGTTGCCGTTGTACATTGATAAAAAATCAGAATCGCTGCGCCTCATTCAGCAAATTCGCGACGAAGCTCACCGCTTTGCCATCACCTACCACCGCGACAAGCGCAGCCGAAATGCGTTCGTGAGTGAATTGGAAAACATTGAAGGGATCGGTAAAAAGACAGCCGCTAATTTGCTCAAAGAATTTCGAGGCGTAAAGGCTATTCGTGAGGCAGATGTGGAACGAATCGCGCAGTTTGTGGGCAAAGATAAAGCCCAAAAGATCAAGGAATATTTTGCGGCGATTGAGCAGTAATAGTTAGAACACTGATTGTGTATGATTGTTATGGTTTTCGCTGTTTTATCATAAAGATCATCCTGATCAGTGTTCCATTTATTGCAGAAATCAGTTAGACTAATGCTGCTGCCTGCGCTTTGATGGCATCAAACGTAATGTCAAAATGCGACGTATCGTACACGCTTTCACCGTTGCGAATCACGATGGCCTGCGGCGATTCATGTTCTACGCCAAACTCTTGGGCAATTTGATTTGAAACGGAGCGATACGCGATCAGATCCAAAAAATAAGGTTTCAAATCACCCACTTCGTCTTGCTTCCAGTTGCGTTCCAATCGTCCAAGGGTGGCAGAACTGATAGAACAGCGTGTGCTGTGTTTCAAAATCAAAACGGGGTATTGGTGCGATTCTTTTTTGATTTCCTCTAATTGGGCACTATCATTGAGTTTATTCCAATTCATTGTATAAAATGTTTTGTTGACCGACTTAACTAATGGTGTAAATTTTAAACGTTGCTTCTTCTTTTAACGCCTAACCGTTTAGCTTTGCCAAGAAAACACAACCTTACCAAAAATTGTTCGCTTTCATCTACACTCTTGGAATTTATCTTGCGCAGGGCGTCGCCCGTTTGGTAGCTCTTTTTCACCTCAAAACTCGCCTATGGGTAAAAGGCCAGGAGCAGGCTTGGCAATTGATCGAAAGATGGAACAAGGAATATGAAGAACGGAAAAAGGGAAACATAAATCCAAAATCCAAAATCGCCAATCCAGAATCAGCAACTCCTACTTTCTGGTTTCATGCGGCTTCTTTGGGCGAATTTGAGCAGGGGCGCCCCGTGATTGAGGCGTGTCGCCGGCAATATCCTACGGCTACGATCGTGCTGACGTTTTTTTCACCGTCCGGCTATGAAAACAAAAAAGACTACGATCAGGCAGATTTAGTGTGTTATTTGCCCGCCGACGCGCCTGCTAACGTAACGCGGTTTTTGGATGTGATTCGGCCCGATATGGCGCTGTTTATCAAGTATGAATTTTGGCCGAATTACCTTCAGGAACTTAAAAAACGGCAGATACCTTCTGTGTTGTTTTCGGCTATTTTTCGCCCTGATCAATTGTTTTTTAAAGCTTACGGCGGTTTTTACCGTAATGTATTATTTTGCCTCGACCATATTTTAGTACAAAATCAGGAATCCGAAAATTTGCTGAAATCAATTAACTATAACCAAGTTATACTTGCCGGTGATACGCGTTTGGATCGGGTTGTGCAAATTGCCAAACAAGCCAAAACATTTCCCATTATTGACCAATTTAAAGGTGATATCCCTTTGTTGATTGTAGGTTCTGCTTGGCCTGATGATTTGGAAGTGGTTTTTTCATTCCTGAATAATTTTAAGCATCCGCTCAAAGTCATCGTTGCTCCGCACGAGATCAACGCCGAGCAAATTGCCAAATGGCAAGAGGCAGTAAATGCAGAATCGCTGATTTACAGCGAGTTAGTAAAGGGTAGTAAAAATGAGAATGCGTCGCTACTTTTTCTTGATACAGTGGGCATGCTTTCTTCCGTTTATCGCTATGCTGATTTTGTGTTTGTGGGGGGAGGTTATCGGGATGGATTGCACAACACAATGGAGCCGGCCGTATTTGGAATGCCGATCTTTTTCGGACAGCCTTATTATCAAAAATTTCAGGAAGCCTTAGACTTACTTCAACTCGGCGGCGCTCAGACTGTAGCCAACGCCGAAGACTTCGGGAAAGTGTTTGTAGAAGTATATGATAATGAGGAATTAAGAAAACAAAAAGCAGCAATTTGCCTCAATTACGTTCAAAAAAACGCCGGTGCCACAGAGAAAGTAATGGTGGTGATCAATAGTAAATTTGTCATGTCCTAGGTGCCTGTGTGCCATTGTTAGTGTTTTTATCAATAAACCGGTCGCAAATGCAAAAAGAGAGTTTCGGTGTTATCATCAACAACGGCATCTCAAAAATAGCTTCGGAGAAGCTTTACCATAAATGAGTTAATGTTAGGCTTCTCCGAAGCCTGAATGCTTCAAAATCAAATCATCTCTACAAAGGTTAAACCTCTCCGAGGTAATTTTGTGCCATTTTCAGAGTTTTCACCAACAAGAACGTAAAATGTAGAGACGCAAAATTTTGCGTCTCTACCGTCCAAATTTCAGCGTTGTTCCGAGTCGAAAAACAGTTCGCTGGTATTTAAAATCTTGGAATACCGCTACTGCTTCCACCCTGAAAAAGGGAAAGCCCGGCACTAAGCCGTCCAGTCCGTAGCCCAATTCGGTGTAATGAGGAAGGGTAGGCGTCAGAAGATAATGCACCATGAGATTTTCTTTCAGACCGGCCAAACGCACAAAGGGAATGCGCGTCAGCAGCAAGCGACGTGATTCGCTGACTATGTGCGCTTCCAGAAAACGCTGCGAGGTGCTGTATTTGTAGTAAGGCAACGCCCTGAATTGCGAAAAAGCATCACCGTATTGTACAAAGGCCTGATTGCCCATAAAGTGCTTATAATCCATGAAATAGACGCTGCGGTTATTAAGAAACGTACCCGTTGAAAAAGTATAATGCAACTCGCTCCGCACACCCGTTTGCACATCCTGCCGAAGGCTTAATTCAACCAGATCATAATCCACGACGCTGTTGGCGATGTTTGGAATGCCTTTAGTGTATTGAAAAACCACCGCAGGGTTTTTGTTGTTCATGTACCGTTTGCGTCCGTTGTAAATGCGGTATTGCTGTCCGGGGCGCCATGTAATTGAAACATCAAAGGTGAGCGCTTCGTGGGTTTGAAAGCGATAGTTGGATTCTTTGGCACCAAGGCGATCACTGTATTCCTGATTGAAGGGCGCATTGGGCGTAAATTCAAATTGATTCCAACGAATCCAGGGACGGGCATTTTCGAGGTTGGATAATTCGTAGCGACGACCGTATTCCAGACCTCCCGTAATACTGAATACATCGGCCAAACGAGCGTAATTAAAAGATAATCGTCCGAAATCCTTTTCGTAGATCTTCATGAAATTATTCTCAAACCACAGCGTAGCAGTAGTATTCATGTTGGCATTGATAGGATTGTCAGAGTTGAATTGCGACACATACCGCCCGCCGGTCAATGAGATGCCACGCCGTCTTCCGATCCAACCGGTCGATACCGTTCCGGATACAGCTTCGCGACCAAACGCATAACGTACCAATGGCTTGACATAGAATGAATTGTCACGATTGAAGCGCCGTTTGAAATTAAAACTGCTTTCCAATACATAGCCATCTACGGTGTTGTACGTTGCATTTCGGGGATTAAAAGGCCCTTCATAATCTAAGGCCCAATTTTTGGAAAGCCGAAATGAACGTCCCGTCAAAATGCTGATAAAGTCTACTTTAGAAGAATCCTTTTTCGCTTTGCTGCTGTCGGCTTTGATTGCTATTTGCTTTACAATGCGTAGACTGTCGGAATGTTTGTAGCTTTTAGTTTCAATCTCGGTGAGCGGAATGGTACGAATTTCATTCCAAAAAGTATCGCTCCGTTTGTTAGCCATCGAATCAATGATGATGGAGTCATTGCGAACTACGTTGATGTCTTCGTTTTGTTCTTTGCGTTCGCGTTTTTCCTGCTTTTCATATTCCTTCATGATCTTGCGCATCTGCTTGGTTGACACCTCTTTCTGTTGTTTGGCAAGCTCATTGAGTTTCTTGGTGCGCAGGTCTTTTTTTGTCAGATCATTGGCGGGTTTTTCAAATTTTTCATCCAATACGACCATCGATTCTTTGAAGGCAGGATTGACGTTGAGGTTTTTATAGGTCATCGAAACGACGTATTTGAACTCCCCGGAAAATCCCATCATGGAGCCGCCGAACCGAAACTGGAGATTGGTTGGCATCCACACTGCCTGTATAGGATTGAACACCTGTTTAACATCTACATCAAGGCTCTGAACGGTGGTTTGAAGGTTCAAACTGTGAATCGCCCAAGTGTTTTCGATGATGTAAATTTGGCCTTTAAAAACGCCTTCGCCGTACGAGCGCGGAATAACTTTGATCTGATTTACTTCCAGATCGCCTTCGCGAAACGAACCTTCGTATTCAAATTTATAATAGCCAAATGCTTTGGGCGACAGCGGCGACACGGCATCGCCAATTGTAGGGTTGTAAAAGCTGGCCAACACAAATGCGTTGGGACTGGGTGCGCTGTTATCCAGACTGTTACGGGTAGAAATAATACGTTGTTGGTAATTATTGGGTTGACGGAAAGTGATCTCATTCACACTTTCGTTCAAGATCGGGCGACCTTCTTCAATGCCTTCTTTTTTAAGGGCTTTTTCCGCAAAAAACGGAATTTTGGTCGCTACTCCTGTCGTTTTGATGTAGGCGCGGGCGCTGTACGAAGCTACCTGCAACGCATGAAAACGAGATTTGGCGATGGCCCGCCGCATGATGGTATACGCGGGATCTTCGCTTTTAGAGCCTACTTTTACTTCGTTGATGTTTAACGCCTGCTCTTCAAGGACAACATCAAAGGTTTGAAAATCAGCGGTTACGTCAACCGATTTAACGATGGTTTTGAAACCTAAATATTGAAAAATAACCTCATAACGCCCGGGTTGCAATGCCAACTCGTAGTGGCCGTCGGAGTTGGCCATGGTGCCCAGATTGGTTCCTTTTATCGCAATGGCAGCATACGCAAGCGGCTCACCCTTAGCGGTTTTGACGCTGCCTTTGATGCCGCCCGCAAACGCAGAGGTGCCGATCAGAAAAAAGAATAAAAGCCTGATAATGTTCATGATGTGGGTAATCAGCTGCGTATGAAATCTTAGCAATAATGGTATGTCATTTGGTAAAATTCAATTCCCTGTTGTCTGCTTTGTTGAGTGTCATTTTTGGAATTCATTGCCTGTAAATCTCCAAACGACGCCAAGGCATTGTTCATTTGTCAGTATATACGCGGAAACAGGTAATTCTGACAAAATTTATTGACTTTTTGTTAGACTCCGGAAATTGAATTCATCTAATGGTAAAAACCCCAACAAGTTCAAATAATGTGTTTTTGATTTATAACCTGACAAATTTAGCCGAAAGTATTGCTTTTTTTTACAGCTATTTTATCCCGTCCTATTGAAACGCAATGTTTGTATTTCTTATTTCTTAATAAACATTATATTCCCTCGGAATAACAATTGGAAAATGGCCGCCCATGAACACATAAAGAATGAAAAGGGCGATCATAAGCGTTGTAAAAATGATAAATAAGGCTTGAAGATCGGCCTGTTTTTTATCGATTATTGAAGCCACTTTTTTGCGGTGGGTAGCGGCGACGTGTAATCCGAATGCCATGATCCCTAAAAAGTAATAAGGTACAAAGTAGAATTTGAACGGCGCTTCCAGAACTACGCGAGCCGCGAAGTAAAAGTTAGTGTCAAACGTAAAGTAGGTTCGTTGGAAAAGTACCGCCGGAATGTGCTGGACAATGAAATAGGCAAAAACCACTCCTGAGTAGAGTTGCAAACGTTCATTGAGCGTTAGAGAAGGCTGCTTTCTTAAATAAATGACTTGCCTGATGCCGCTGTATACCTGAAACCCAAAGCAAACGATCAGTAATACTTCAACAAAAGGTTGACGATAAACCACGCGGAGCGATTCCATGATTTCTCGGTGAGTTTCAATACCAAACCACGCCATAGCATGATTGAACAAGTGCGCGAAAGCAAACACGGCAATGATGATTCCCGTAATTCGGTGAATAGACGTTAGGTTCATAAGGGTATGAATAACAGTTTATTAAAGCATGGGTATTAAAAAAACAATCGAACCGAGAATGAACAAAGCCGTGAAGATATAAATGGCCGGCCGGTCAAATTTGAAAAAGATAAATTGCTCTGCCGTGCGCCCCAACCAAAAAATCGAAAATCCAATGAGCAGTACATTTCCCAATTCGGTGCTGTAAAGCGGCTGAGGATAACGAAAGCAAACGAAGGCTAAAAACAAAAATAAATAAGTGAGGCGAAGGTTAAGGATCTGCATTACTGCCCTGTTTAACGAAGTGAGCTTTTGAAGGTCTTTGTTCCACCGAAACAGTTTCCAAAAACACGCGTGAAAAACCGCGAAGAAGAGGCTGTGAAGCCCGCACATATAAACCCAAATTGTCTTGTCCATTGCTGCAAATGGTTAGGCAACAAAAGTGGCATGGCAAAAAGAGAATTCATTTGACAAAAGTCAAAAAATCAATACTTAGCTCGAATACGACTCAAGGTTTCGAGCGAAATGCCTAAATAGGAGGCGATATGAGTGAGTTGAAGTCGATTTTGGAGGTTGGGAAACCGTTTGAGAAATGTTTCGTAACGTTGTTGAGCATTCTGGAATTGAATCATATCGATGCGTTCCTGTAAGATCAGAAACTGATCCATCGTTATGAGTCGACCGATGCGCTCAAAGGCGTGGAAGTTGCGGTACAATTCTTCCAGATCGTCGTAAAGAAAAGCGTAAACTTCCGAGTTTTCGAGCAATTCGATGTTATAGCGGCTCGGTTGTCGGGAATAAAAACTGTCAATTGCGGTAAACGGATTGCCTGATGTGGCCAGCCAGTCGATCACTTCTTTGTCTTCTTTGCAATGGTAAATGCGCGCCAAGCCATTGGCCATGAAATACATGTAATGGCAAACCTGACCCTGATGAAACAACAAATGCCCTTTGGGATATTTATTGATCTTTGTTTTGGCAAGGATCAACGCTTTGGCTTCTTCCGGTAAGCGGTTGATGTCTTCCAAAAAATTGAAAAGTGACTGCACGGAGATAACGCGTTAGCCTATAAAAAAACCTTCATCGTATGCTTCACAGAAATCAAAATAATCCTGATGCACTTTGGTAGGATATGCCTGACAATACGCCTTCAGATCATTTTGCCATTGAGTCTCCTGCGCAAAATCAATGAGTTGGTCGGCAATCGAAGAACCCTGCCGCCCTGAACTGCGCAAATGCCCGGAGGCGGTCAGCGTACCCATCGTGCGAATCAATGCCTCCAACGATTCCAATTCACCGTCCCATTCATGAAAATCAAACTTGTCCTGCTCAGGTTGTAACTCTTTCAGAACGTATGACTTAGATTCACCTTCTACCACGTTTAAAAGCGTTGGCAGCACATTATTGACGCGCTGCTGGATTATCACAATGCGCTCGGCTTCGCTTGCGCGGACGGGTTGCGGCAAATGAATATAGGAGTTTAAAACCGATTGTCGAGCTTCCTTCAGGTCAAGCAAATACGATTTTTCGTTCATACTTTCTACCAATAATACATACCGCTCCAAGCCCAAACTCGCCGTTCCCGTTACTCGAATGCCAACGTCACATATTTTCTTGAAAAAAGGATTCGGGTGTTGCTGTTGCCAAGCCATCACCATTTTCTCTACTTCTGCCCTTTTTTTGGGCGCAATGCTCAATACTTTTTCATCGTCAATTTTAAGCTTGCGGTCATTATCTATCTTAATGGTGCGCTCTTTGATAAAATCTTTTCGGCGGCGTTTCTCCAGTTTTTCCATGAATTGCTGCAACATTCCCGTAGTGGTACGCCGTTCAATATCAATGGGTTTTCCGGAAGAAAGCGTCTTGGTATAACTGTCCAGAAAAGCGTTAATGATAATGGTAGATTCAGATTCTTCCAGATCCAATTCCTCGGCGGCCAAATGAATACTCACCAACATACGGCTCAATTCCCAGGTGACAGGAAGCAACATAGCCTCATCAAAGTCATTCAGATCAAAATAGACCAATCGATTTTCGGCTTTATACGTGCCGAAATTTTGCAAATGCAGATCGCCACATCCCCACACGCGGGAGCTATCAGCGGTAGAAAAATGCTGCGCAAAATCATCGTAAAACAAATGGCTCGTCGCGCGAAAAAAACGATACAGGTCTTCGGTCATCCGCTCGTATTTATGCGCGAGCAAAAGCGCATCGCGGCCGGCATTGAATTGTTTTATCTGTTCTGAAGCAGTCATGGTTGTATCTGATTCTATGGATGATCGATCAAATTGCGTTCTCCGGCAGGGTGTCTCTGAGGTATCTCATGCAAACACCGTCACCGGAAAAAAGGATGGTTGTGAGCAACCATCCACACGCAGGGTGCCTCAGGTTGCTCACAACCTGAGGTGTTTAATTATGCTCAGGCACTTAATATTTCTCATACACTTCCGTTAAAACCCGCTCGACTTCCCGACGGATTTCGGCGGTTTTAACAATGAAATTATTATTCATAAGGCTGAAAATCAAAACTTTGCCTTTTTTGGTGCGTACAAAGCCACTTAAGCAATAGACGTTTGATAAAGAACCTGTTTTGGCAAATACAAACGGTTCTTTGGATTTGTATTGGCTTTTGATCGTTCCGGCCTTGCCACCAATGGACATCATTCCAAAAAGCCGCTGTTGATCGGGAACTTTAGCGTATATTTTTTGTAATAATTTTATGATGGAGCGAGGTGTGAACAAATTATAACGAGACAATCCCGAGCCATCTTCCCAAATGGGTTCATCGGGCAGATCGGCCAAAAATTGTTTTTTAACGTAGTCGATGCTTTGCTTATTTTCAACGCCCAAATTGTTGGTGTCCAACTGCGTAGCGCACATCAGCATGATCTGTTCGGCAAACATATTATCACTTACCTGCAACATACGTCGGTACAATGTATCTATCGGCAATCCTTTCAACGTTTGATACGGAGTGCCGGGCCGTACTGTATTTAGTATTCTAACCTCTTTTTTAAGCGTATCAGCTAATAACTGCGCCGTCAATTTAGCCGAAGTTCGGAAAGGAAGGTCTTCAATGAACGATTTCGTTGGCCATCCCGTAGAAAAAAAGCCGTTATTGTATTCTTCCCGCGACAGTTTAAACTCATCTGACCAACCTGCCGTACGCAGACTGTCTTTGAAAATGCGCGGGCTGACGGTACTGTTGGTAAAACGAACTACATTGCCATATACCGGAAGCGGAGAAATTTCGGCCTGATAATAATCAGTATAATCGCCCCACGACCAACCGGGCCCGAAACGTTTTCCGATATAGTTGTTGGGGTAATAAAAAAGGTGCCCGCGCCAGTTTTTAAGCACATCAAACACTTGGCTTGAAGGCATATCGGGGTGTAATAAATTGGGGTCCCCGGTACCCCAAAAAATCAATGAGTCGCCCGTCGTTATATATCGTAGGGCCGGAATGGAATCACCCAAAAGGCACAGTCCGGCATATAAGGTGAAAAGTTTGGTGTTGGAGGCCGGCGTAAAATAACGGTCCGATTGATATTCTGCTACTGTCTCCTGTTTTTCAATGTCATACAAGGCAAAACCCGTATGGTTTTGGCGAAAAACGGGCGAATTAGCCACCAGATCGCGCCATTTATTGGTCGTTTGAGTTGTTGTTTGTGACGACGTTTGAGGCTGTGATGACGCACAGCTTATGAGTAAAAAGCAACAGAAAAAGGTGAAAAAATAAGCTTGTAAAGGGCGCAACATAAGGTTAAAAGTTGTGGGTAGTTTTAAGATGAAGTTTTGCAAAGGGTTAAATCGTTTCAAGGACAGAAATTGCCGGTGTTTTCGCGCAAGATACTCAAAACTTTTTCGTCAGCCGGCCGTTATACCCATAAGTTCCATTATTTTTGGCTCGAAACCCATTAAAACGTTAATTGTTATTTGTCAGGCATTATTTGCAAGCGTTTAATAATCAACCTATAATAACTAAAAATAGGCAAAAGATAACCCACAATTCTGATGACTTTTCAACCTTATTTGGAAGCTATTTCAAAACAGATTCAAAATACAGCATATGGCGAGCAGCCCGCCGAATTATATGAACCCATTCGTTATATTATGTCACTGGGCGGCAAGCGTTTGCGCCCGCTATTGACCGTTCTGTCGACCAACCTTTTTATTGACGATTGGCAAAAATCACTTAATCCCGCCATTGCCGTCGAGGTTTTTCACAACTTTACCCTCATGCACGACGACATCATGGATCAAGCTCCGCTTCGGCGCGGTAAACCCACGGTGCATGAAAAATGGAATGCCAATACCGCGATCCTTTCGGGCGATGTGATGTTGGTCAACGCGTATGAATTATTGCTGGACGTGGAGCCGGCTCAATTGCCGCGCGTCATAAAGCGCTTCAATCGTACCGCTGCCGAAGTATGTGAAGGGCAACAGTTGGATATGAATTTTGAGACACGTACGGATGTGTCGCAGGAAGAATACATTGGCATGATCCGTCTTAAAACATCGGTGTTGTTGGGTTTTGCGATGGAACTTGGCGGAATAATTGCAGGAGCCAACACCGCTACGACCCAACTGCTTTACGACGCAGGCGTCAATATGGGGCTGGGTTTCCAACTCAAAGACGATCTGTTGGATGTGTATGGCGACCCCGAAAAATTTGGCAAGCAGGTAGGGGGTGATATTATGGCCAATAAAAAAACATTTATGCTCATTGAAGCTCTTTTGTTGGCCGAAGGAGAAACCAAACAGAAGCTAAATAAGTGGCTGAGCCTTGAGCCAGGTACTTACGATACCGCTGCCAAAGTAGCTGCTATAACGGAAATTTATACTCAACTCGGCATTGATAAAATAGCCCAAACCATGGCTGATGACTACTTCGCTAAAGGTTTTGAGGCACTGGAAAATTTGCCTGTTTCGTCGGAGCGTAAACGGCCAATGATAGAATTTGCGGAGTTTTTGGTGGGGCGGGAAAGTTGAGGCAACGACCGGGAGCGCCTTTTTCAAGTACAATTTTAAGAAGATCGCTCACGGCGGTATCCGGTATAGTAATATGATATGGTTAATGGATCAGCGATAAAACCCTGGAAAGGCTGACTAAGCAATCGTTTTTAAAAACCAGACACAACGCTTTGCGTTGGATGAGAAACAGGACTTCGTGCTCAGCCAATATTTTCCATAATTCTTCCAATGCTTCGCCGGACGGAGGCGTAGATAATTGATTCGGATCAATGATTCTATTTTGCAGAGCGGACAAAATAATGGTTTCAATTAGTTTTTCAGCTTGATTGATTCGGTCTTGGATCTGTTCATATTCATAGGTGATCAGGGCATTTATTTCCTGTAAAATTTTATAAAAGAGCATAGACTGCATCTCTCGTTTTGGGTGCTCAATCTTTAAAAAAGAATTGGGATGATAGCCTCGGTCTATTATATCAATTTCACTTAATAAGGAGGCACATTTAGCTATTTTTGAAGGCGCATTTTCTTTTTCAAAAAATTGCTTTATTTCCTTAACAACTTTAGTAACCTGCAATCCTAAATTCATATTTTTTTGTAAATGCAATTCGTATAGTTGACCGACTTCTTTTAAACAACCGGAAATATTGTCGAACTTTTCGTGGTAAGTGCTTTCCATTTTTAGCGTAAAGTAAAGTTTTAAACCTATTCAAATTCAACTATAGGCCTTTCGGTATTATTTTCATCTTTAACAGAGTGTATAAAAAAACCGTCTTCAATGATTTTTGTATTGATCTGAAAAATAGATATATCGTTGGCTATCTCTTTAATTACCTGAGTTTCGGGATTTACCAATAAATTTTCAATCGTATTTTTTATAACTACGGTAGTGTTTTTAATTTTTATTTCAACGGCGTTGATAAGTATTGCAAATGGTTCATTTTGAACATAGAAGCTTTTGTAATCATTTGATAAGTTTTTTTCTTCTAAAAAGAGCTGTAAAATTTGCGAAAGCTTAATACTTAATACGTTGTTATTGTCCGATAATTCCGGATTTTCCGTCAATAACGAATATAGACTCATAATTTCTGTTTCAGATGAACTTCCGTCTCTGGTTTCCACTTCTCTTACAACAGAGGGCCTGGATATAAATATGTTAGGAGATAGTTCAAATCTTTGCGGCCCGGCCATGATTTTGTTTTTTCTTATAAAAATATCCTGCTCAATTTTCTGTAATTGACTACGGATAAAACTACGAAATTCGTCAGAGGTCAGGTTAAGTTTCAAGACAGACTTGAATTTAATCCCTGAAATGGCAACCGGTATTTTTAACTCCATTGTCGGGATTTTGAACCTTGGAATGGAAAAGAACTTCATAATGTCATCTTTGGCATAACTCTTTGCGATTTCTACGGCGCTTTCATCGGCCATCTTACGGGCTGCCGATATTTCCGAGAAGATAAAACCTAAATATTCAGCTAATGTGATCATAGGGAAAAGTTTAAGTATAGGGCTTCCTGTGATAAA
Organism: Runella sp.; assembly: GCF_965279615.1. Lineage (NCBI taxonomy): Bacteria > Pseudomonadati > Bacteroidota > Cytophagia > Cytophagales > Spirosomataceae > Runella > Runella sp. The sequence goes on from NZ_OZ257252.1 coordinate 6,253,769, forward strand.
GAAGCCCTATGGTAAATTATTGAAGTAAATTAAGGACCTGTTCAATGCCTTTGGGCATCTCATCCTGTACTGCTCTAACCTTTACATTCATGGAATATTCTCTCTTCACCTCTGTGCCGGTAGAAGATTGCCGTTGGTAAGAAGCGGATACCTTAAATCGAACGGGCCCAAATCCACCTGAAGCTTCGGCATTAATACCCAATGATTGACTGGAAGAAGCCGTATCTACCGAATTGAGTTTGACATTGAAGTCAATATCTACGTATTCAATTCGTAAGAAAGGAATGTTAAGGCAGGCCAAAAGAGGAACGGAGATTTCTCGGTTTTCAGTAGTTGCCGCCGGATTTGGATTATCTTCCGTTGGTTGCGGAGTTGTCGTTGCTGTTTTCTTAAATTGGACATTAACAATGGTGCCATCTTCATTAAATCCGACCTTCTTAATGAAGTCAACAGATGCTATTGACGAAGCAACCTGTGCATCAATGGCCGCCTGCAGCGGCCCGCCGATCATATTTCGGAAGTCAAGGCTCCCCAATTCTGCCCCAAAGCCTTCGCCGCTTCGGCTCATGGTGAGTTCTTCTCTTTCGCCGGCTTTTTTGCTGAGTTGACCAATGATTTTCTTGGTTTGCTCGGTTACGGCTGCTTTTTCAGCTTTTGTAACTTCACCACCTGTATTATCCTGAAGGTCGGCCGGCTTGCTTTCTTCCTTTGCTTTTTGTTCTTTTTCGGAATGATCTTTTGCCATTTCTTTACAGCGTTAGACTATGAGAAAATTGTTTGACTGAACTCAGCGGTTTGGGATTCCGTCTGATTGCGTTGTGCCGCTCCCATGGCTGAAAGCGCATTGGCGACCTGAGTGTCCAGCAATGACCGCTTTATGTTACCATTGACCGCTCTTAAACAACGGCAAAAATGATAGGTAAAATAGCCGCGTGTCTGGCCGTTTATCGGGCCTTCCATACTTACCTGATTGTCTTTGCAGGCGGCCCACAGGGTATGATTCAACCCTGCAACGGGTACGAGGGCTCGCGTAGTGTGAAGCGATTTTCCTCTTTTCCCAAGCTCATTTTGATGAGTAAAATAAAATTCGTCTTCGAGCATGGGAGCAACAAAGCGAGCTCCGGTATATTGGTCTGCTTCATCAAAGAACATGCCGCCACCTTCCACTACCAGAAGCCGAGTGCCGGTGCCTGAATGGCAGCAATCAAAAATTACTTCAAGGTTTACGCCCGTTTTTAAACCCGCAAATAGTGCTTTGAAGTCGTCATCTTTCATCACTCCTGCCGACGCAAAATCATGTGGACAAATAGCTTCGTCCAAGCCGTCCACTTCGAAATCAGCGCCTACATTAGCTACTCTGGTTCCATGACCGGAATAGAACAAAACAATGGAGTCACCTGCCACTGCTCCCGCAACCAGCGAAGCCAAGAGGTTGCTGATGTTTGCCCGTGTTGCATTCCGGTCGGTCAAAATCCGGATGTTTGCGGCAGGAAAACCGCAGATCACGAGTGTATTTGCCATGTCGCGGGCATCGTTGACACATCCTCGTAAATCAGGGCCTCCTGCGCCGATTGGGGCATAATCATTAATGCCCACAACTAATGCTCTTTTTGCCATTTTTGTGTAGTAAGAGTTTAATTTTACCTACTCTATTTGACGCTTTTCGGTAATCGCGGTACTGTTTTATAAGCTTTTTAGAAGGGAAATCAAGGGAAGTTGGGGGGAGCAATCGCTCTTATCCTGACGTACATTGGTGTGTGTCCAAATACCTGAGGCAGCATTCAACGCATTGGGGTTTACTCCGAAGGCAATAGCAGGATTGGCCGCATTGGCAGTAAGACTTGCTTTCAGACCCAGATTACGGTTAATGGAATATAGGCTGCAAAGCTGATTGAGCAGTTGACTTAAAGAATCAAGTTGGCGATTTGTATATTTATGGTAATATTTATAGCCTCTAAATGGAACCGGTAGCTCTATAACCTGGGCCTCAGGGACAATTGTATTGACATAGTTTACAAAACCTCGCCCCGGCTGAAACGTTAATGGACCATAATTACACAGTTCAATTCCAATTGATTTTTTATTGAGCAGTGCTCCGCCTATCCCGAGATGATAGGCCCATTTGCTTTCCGGAAAACAACGGACAATTTTTCCGTCATACGCAGTATCATTGGTAGTGGTTGATATACCTCCTATGACAAAAGAAGTGGCTACTCTTATAGGATTTCCGTTATTGTCCCGGTCATTTTTCCAACTGTTTATTACGGCATCCGGGCGATGGCCACCGGCAGTATGATGCAGAAAAATCATGGACTTTTGTGTTACTTCATTTATATATTCCGTAACCGGCAATGCTATTTCCTGAATATTCATGATTGCAGATGGTTTATTGATTTACTTTTTATTTATGACGTATTGGTTTAATAGAAAGAAAAAGTATATACTAGAAATGATAAGCCGTTTTTTGTTACTATTTTTTTAATAGAAAAATTAATTATATGTAATTAATAATACAGGAATGTATTTTTTTTGAGTATTAAAATTTGCTCGTTTTTGGTGTAATTTTATTTATTGAACGATACAAAATTGCAGAGATAAATAATTAATTGGAATAGCGAATATTTGCTATTTTTGCCCAAAAAAAATCCCCTCTTTTGTTTTAAAAGAGGGGATAATAAAAGAGGCAAAAAATTAAACTATTTTTTGCCTCAACGCCTTTGAAATGGCTTCCTGAGAAGAATTGACATGAAGCTTATCGTATATTTTACGAAGATGAGCATTAACGGTATTGAAGCTGATAAAACAAGCTTCGGCAATCATCTTATAACTGTGACCTTCGACCAGGTATTTTAAAATTTCTTTTTCACGTTTTGAAAGATCATAGAACTCCGGTTGGGCTGTTTGCTGAGATTGAAAAAAGGAAAGGACCTTGCGGGCAATACTTGGACTCATTGGCGAGCCTCCTGTATAAACATCGGCAATTGCTTCCAGAATTTTGTCCGGGGAAGTTCCTTTAAGAATATAACCGGATGCTCCTGCGCAAATGGCTGCAAATACTTTATCATCGTCTTCAAAAACGGTTTGCATCATAATTTGGATGCCGGGATGCTCCTTCTTGATTATTTTTGCCGCCTCAATACCCGAAATTTCGGGCATTTTGATATCCATAATAATTACATCGGGTTTAGATTTAGCTACTTTTTGCAGGGTATTGAGGGCATTTTGATAGGCTCCCACAAGCACATAATCATCACTGTCTTTCAGAAGCAATTCCAAACTGCCGGCAAAAGAACTGTTGTCATCAAAAATAGCTACTCGGATCATAGTTTGAGGAGTGAGAAGTGAAAAAGAAAGGGGCGGGGTGGATGGCACACCCAATGCAAATGTCGGCTATCAAATGAAAAAAGGAAATAGCGAATTATAGTTATTTTAGAGAGGGATGACGAATTTGGTGGTGGTTCCTTCGGCTTCGGTAGATTGCACTTCTATTTTGCCTTCTAACTGCGCAATTCGTTGTTGTAAATTCCTAAGGCCGTTACCTTCCGAAACCTGTGTGCTGTCAAACCCGCATCCGTTATCAGTGATTTTTGCACTGAGCCAATTATCATGTTTTTTGATAGTGATATTGGCTTTTGTAGCACCGGAGTGTTTGGCAATATTGTGCACAAGTTCTTTAAAAACAAGAAACAAATTGCGTTGTTGTTCAATTGTTAGGGGTTGATTTTCAGGTATTTCATTTCTGAATTGAAGCTCTATTTCACGGTTTTGTAACATTTCGTTTGCAAAGGCGCGTACTTTGTCGATAAAATCGGCAGCATTGTCATTTTCAGGATTGATGGTCCAGACCATGCCGCGCATGGTCTGGACCATCTCCTTAGATTCTTCCAGAATACGCTCTAAAATCGGTAAAACAGATTCCGGTTTTTTTTCAAATTTCTTTTTGGCCATTTCGCTCAGAAAGCTGATGTTGGAGAGCGTACTGCCTACATCGTCGTGGAGGTCGGAGGCAATTTCGTTACGAATTTCCTGTAGCCTGATCCGATTACGAAATTTATACATGGCAAACAGATAAACAATAGCTGCCACTAACAAAAGCAGAGAGCTGTAGATCATGGGTAAAAACCAGACCTTTTGCCATAGTAAAGGCTTAATGGTGAAATGGATTGTATTGGTGGTCTGAGTGTTTACCTGCCGGGCACTGAATGTGTAGGAACCTCCTGCAAGATTTTTAAGAAGGATATCGCCGGAAGAAGAAAAAGTATCGTTGATGGCGACTCCATCGGTCAAAGTGCAAAGGAATTTTGCCGGATTGTGGTTTTGTGCTTTGAGTGTAATAAGCAACGTGTTTTGTTCAGATTCCAACACGATGCTGTCAGTTGGGTAATAAGGCTTGTTTGGATAATTGGCAAGCAGGCTTAAAGATAAATCAATCTGCTGCGCCGCAGTGTCTATGGCGTAGAGCAACAGAACGAAAATAAATACCCTAAATTTTTTTAAATAAAGTTTCATCAATGGCGGTTTTTCTACATTTCCAAAATCCGATGGCTTGCAACACACTCCCTGCTATATTTCCCATTAAAGACATATTTTCGGTTACGAAGAACAATTTGATATTGATAATTAAAGCAGACGATGATAACAAAAAATGCAGCAAACTGGCCAGATAAGGAATCGCGATGCCAATGCTGATCCAGAACATAGGGTAGTCTCGCAATCGTCGTATATGGGTGTTTTTTAAGGTTTGCCCTAAGTAGATGATAATAACCGTAATTGCCCAAAAATCAAAAAGCGTAAAACTGGAATTTTTGTAGGTATTGGTACCGCTCAGTACAAAGGCATCCAATAACAGGAAGAGGAGGTACAGGACCGTAGAAAGCCGGGCAACTGTTCTTACAATTGATCGGTTGTAATAACGAACAAAAATGAAATGGATCGTTATGGCTAACCCGAAACATAAAATGTAATAAAGGAAAAAATTGGGGCCTTTAAACCGGACAAAGACTGATACACACACAATGAGTAGATGAAATACAATTTTGTACAGTACCCATTTATGCTGCTGTTTGAGAAAGAAATAGTTATAGAGGGCTATGCCCATCGGCACAACCCCTATAAATAAGGAGCCATAAAGAAATATCTTGTTAAGTATGGCCGGCATCGTTTTTAGGCACCATGTGGTGGAATAGACAGGATGGGGTCAGGTGCCGAAGGAATACTTTGGTAGGTGGTTTCGGCGTCTGCATAGTCAACTGTGTAACTACCGTCAGGTTGTTTCTCAATGGGAAGAAAAACAAGATGCAGATGTCCTACTGAATTAAGTGCAAACTTGACGGCAACGCCTTCTATTTTCTTCCCGTCTACATTTTTGACCAACCGTCGAAAGACTTCTTCCGGGAAAATATATCCTTGGCGGGCGTTAGTTATTGGAACAGCGCCTTCTTCAAATCGTGCTAAAATTTCCTTGATCCCGTTTTCGGTAATACTCTTATTTAATGTTGAGTCAGGTTTATTTTCAAAAAAATCCTGACCTAGTGGGGTTCCAAATTTGACTGCTTTTTTCATTGTTTAGTGTAGTTTATGAATTATAGATAGTTATGGTAATTTTTCCCAGAGTTTATCGGCAAAAGGAATTCGTTTCCCCTGCGCCAATCGCCCACTGTTGTCATATACTTTTTTTCCGTTGATTGGAGTGTTACAGGCATCAATGGCACTTATTATTTCCTGTGGGGTAAAAAAGCGCCCTTTTGTTGCTTTGTAGCGGGATTGCAAACCTGCAATGACACCCGCCATAATTGTTGCGGCTTCCGAGGTACAGCAATAGTTACTGTAACCGCCGCCTATATCAGGGACATTCAGCAGATAGCCCGGTGCAAAGCAGTTGATTCGCGTACCGTAATTACTTGTACTTTCAACCACGTAACTGCTCCCGGACCGCTGAGCTGCTGCTACGATAATAGCTCCTGAATTGTCGGCAATAGTTAAACGTTCGCTTCCATTGCCGGCAGCTTCAACAATGATGATTTTAAGGCATTCGACCGCAATTTTTGTGAGTATTTTTATGTTACTGTCTTCATCGACAGGCCGGAAAGCATCTGTCTGAAAAGCCATCAGCAGCACATCGCCGCCATTTGCCCGGTTGATTCCTTCCAACAGGGCATTGTATCGGTTGTTTTTGGAAATGTCATTTGTTGTGCCCTGATTGCAGGTAACTTCTTCATTTATTAATATCACTCCATTTATACCTACTTTGGGCACGATACCCAAACAATCAGTGACGGTACTGAGCTTTTTTTTGTGATCTGCAATGAGCGTTCCCAACGTCCAGTAGTAATGGCTGTACGAACTGCCTTCTGCGCTTAAATTCACCAAGTTCAGCCCCGTACGGTGATTCAATTCACAATGATTATAGGTTGTATCACCCTGAGATTCGATGATCACCATGTTGGCTTTTTTACCATAAGCCCAAGAGCCGCTACCCCATAAAGTCGGTTTGATACGCATTAAATTTTGGTAGTGCATTGGAGCGGCGGATGAAACTGTCTGACAGGAATTGACAAGAGCCGTTGACTGAGTGGCATTATGGGTAAGTGTTGAGGCGGCATAAACGGTAGCTATACCGTCCAATTGCGCCCTTATTTCATCCAATGTGGTTCCATCATAATAGCAGGCAGTAAAGGTGAGGGCCAAATTATCAATTGAACAAACTGATCTGTTAGATCTGTTAGCCTTCGCTGATTTTGAAGAAACCAGTTTGTCATAAAATGTATTGATATTTTTTAAGGAATAGGCACAGCGGAGTGGGAATTGTTCTACATGAAGTGCTTTATTTAATGCTGCATACTCATTTATATCAAGGGTATCTGTAGATTTAAGTTTCGTTAATTGAAAATATTTTTGTTGGATTTTTTCATATTCTATCCCGTTTTCCTGTATGCTTTTTTTGAACTCAGGCAGATCAGTTTTAATATAAACGCCTTTTTTCAAGGTAATTATCAGGTATTCTTTGGGACGTAACCTGTTTTGCTGTTCCGGTTGTCCAAAAGAAAGATTCATTACAGTAATCAGTAAGGATATGATGATATAAATACGACAATATACATGTTTCATAGTGGCCTTTATTAAGGATTAGAGTTAGAGGAAGTGCAAAAGTAGAGTCAGGTTAGTTTGCCGGCAATAGCGAATATTTGCTATTCTTTTAGGTTAATGACAAGTAAAGTACTCTTTAGATGGAGTATTTACAAAAGGTAACGGTATAAATTATCAAGCGGTAATTTGGGTGTATTTTATGCCATTTAACCGGCACTTCTATAATCTACTAAGCAGTATTATCTCCCTGTAGTTTATAGTTACACCTGTAAGCATGCGTTAGAAAATGTTTCTGTGTCTCTTTTAAAAAATAAAATCTCCAATGAAGTCAAACCTTTCCCGCCGCGACGCCATCAAGACGCTTGGCGCGTCGGCAGTAACCCTCTCTACCGTTTTAACGACTGAAGCTATGGCCGCTGAACCTCTCAAATTAAAAGGCAATATCAAACATTCCGTCAGCCGTTGGTGCTACGCCTCTATTCCGTTCGAAGAACTCTGCCAAGCCTCCAAAGACATGGGCATTGAGTCAATTGAACTTACCGGACCGAAGGAATGGGAAATAATGAAGAAATACGGCCTTACCTCAGCCATGGGCTGGGCAGATCCCTGGCCGGAAAAAACGGGTTTGGGAAGCTTTTTGAATAACCCTAAAAACCACGATGTCATCGTAAAATGCTACGAAGAACTGCTCCCGCAGGCACAGGCTGCGGGTGTGACCAACGTTATTTGTTTTTCAGGAAACCGTAACGGATTAGGAGATTATCAAGGCTTGTTGAATTGCCAAAAAGGACTCAAACGCCTTATGCCATTGGCCGAAAAATACGGTGTTACATTGACAATGGAATTGTTGAGTTCACGCGCCAGTCACCCTGATTATCAGTGCGATAATCTGGAATGGGGAGCTGTACTTTGCGAAATGGTCGGTTCAGAGAAATTCAAAATGCTGTATGATATTTACCATATGCAGAGCATGAGCGGAGACCATATTCGCAATATTCAACGCTACGGAAAGTACATCAGCCATTACCACACAGGCGGCCATCCGGGCCGTAATGAGATCGACGAAACGCAGGAAATCTACTATCCGGCCATCGTGAGAGCCATCGTGGCCACAGGATACAAAGGCTACATCGGGCAGGAATTTGTACCTAAAGCCAAGGATAAAGCAGGAATGCTGGAGTCGCTGAAAAAATGCGTTCTCATCTGCGACGTATAGTTTTATAAAATTGATTGAAACACAAAGAGCGCTGAGGAATTCCCCGGCGCTCTTTGTGTTTGTTCATTTATGAAAAAAATATCAGTAACATATTGCCTGTTCCTGTTCTTCTTTGTGTAAAATGACGCCGTTTGTATGTTTGGTAAGGAAGAAACCGTGTTCGTACAAAAACTCCAAATTCCAGCGCCGCACCATACCGTGCTGCATCAGCAAGGGACTTTCTGCCAAATTTATAAAATGCCCTGCTCCGTAATAATCCTCCATTTCCTGCACTGAAATACTGAACGGTGCCGATGGCAACGATGGAGAATATTCCAATGTGATAACCAAAGATTGCGTACCAATGTCGGTCAAGCGGTCGATGGCATATAGATACGCTTCCCGCATCGAAGTCGGAAGTGCTACCAACGCAGCGCGGTCGTATACAAAATGAACAGGGCCGACTTCTTCCGGAGTAAGTGCCATAAAATCTTTACGAAGAACCGTGATATTACCTGCTATGTAAGTGTTGGCGTCAGGTTGAGTATAAGACAGGTTATTTTCCTGAAAGAACGCCAAAATTGCTTTCTCTACGATTTCAACGCCAATGACTTTATCGGCAAAAGCTGCTAAATACATCATGTCCAAACTTTTACCGCAGAGTGGGACGAGGACGGTTTTGTCCCGTAATTCGGTTGGAGTGAAATATTTTAAAACGTAAGGGTGAATGTCATGACGGTGAAAGCCGGTATAAAAACCGCCCTTTTCCCAAGAGTCAAACCAAAATGCTGCTTCCATTGCTGTAATTGAAGGTTATTGTTTTCTTAGCTGTTTTATCGGTACGAAAATGGGTTTTTAGAGGTCCCTTTTCATAGTTCAAAGGTAATGCCAACGAATGGGCCAAAAAACCTGGACTTAATAAGGCGTTTTTTTCGTCGTTTAAGGCGCAATTTTTGGCTTTTGAACCGTAGTTCCTACTTTTACCAACTTTCAGAAAATGAATTGCGTTTTTGGATAGCCCTATCAGAATGAGCGTTGGGGTTGACGATAAAAAAGAAAAAGACATCCACCGGGATAAGCACTTTCAACGAGAAGGAAGGGGCGATTTTGGGAAAGTAGTGGTGAGGATAACCGTTCCTGCGGTCAATAAAGGAATCAATAACCATACCGCCGCTTTCTTGCCAAGAAGTTGCACGATCCACGGAGCCTCGCCTCGTGACAGAAATGAAATCAAAAGAATGGCAATTAAACTCGGAACAACGAAAGTTGTGCGCAACATGGGCTGCTTTGAAATCCAATCCAAACCGCTTATCTTGAAAATAGCTCCTGCAATGACAAACATGCAAACGACAAAGCCGGTCACTGAAAGTAAAAGTAAGAAGGAATGAACTGCCATATAATTATCCGAAGGAGTTGATTGTTCAACCATTGAACTAAAGCTAAAATGGCAGACAGAGGTCAGCGTTAGTGCATTATTTCCGAGAAAAATCATAACGGGTTTCGGGTTTTGAAGGAATGACTCTTCACAAAACATGTTGTGATGTGAGATACATACGTCAAAACTAGGGCAAAAAGGAAAGAGAGCCCAAATAGATTTATTCAACGGTATATTTGGAATACTAAAGCGTTACTTTGGTATAGTAAGGCGTTTTAGAAGCCTCTGTACCTATTTCCTATTATATGTCGTCTTTATTTACAAAAAAGCAGTTGCCGTCTATTCATGCTTTTTCAGCCACGCGTCCAGCAATGGAATGCATCTTAAATTGGCCGCCTGTTGGTAGCTTTTAAGCGGCGTATCCAACGCCTTTCGCAGTTTTCGTATGGCAGGTACATAGTCAACACCGAAATCTTGGAATTTGGCGACGGTTTGAAGGATGGCTTCCGTTTCCCAATAAAATTGACCTTCATGAAACGTATGGGTTCGCGCCATACTGTCCTTGAATTTCTCCGCCATCATCAAAATTCCTGCTTTGATGGGCTCGACAAAAAGTTGTCTGTTTTCCACATCATTGTCGGCCAAAAAGCGAAAAATCTCTTCGGCCCATGGGGTTTGTAAACGGTCAGTGAGGTATTCCTGCCATTGAGGATTGGACTTGATTTTGTCAAGGGCTGCTTCCCGCACTTCTTTATCTTGGTATTTGGTAGTAAAACCCAGAATCAGGACCATCTCGGTACCGGGGTTATTCCGTTCAATTTGAGCCAAAAACTCCTGTCTGCGAGTATCGTCGTAGGCTTTTCTTGCATTGCCCCTTTGAACTATGTTGATCGGAATACGTATGAGCCATTCCCCCACCATTAGTACACAACATAAAACGCTTACGAATGCGATAGATTTGAACGGCCACTGCCAGACAGCACTTGGCACATAAGCCTGTAAAGAAGTGTTCAGCAACATAAATCCGCCTACTAAAAAGGGTGGTATCAACCAGACAATGGTATATTTTCCGAGAAATTTAACAATCCAAGGTGCGCCGCCTTCACCCATAGCGGTGTAAAAAGCCATCACCAACAGGGATGATATCCCAACTACAATCAACGAATTTCGAAGGGTGGAGCTATTCGAAACCCATTCAAAACCATCTTTTAGAAAAATGATCACCGTAATGACGATAAGCCCAATGGTTAATCCTATGAATAAAAAAAAGAGAGCAAGACCGTGCCCCATGCCCCTATCCCCTCCGGGGATGGGTTTTCCTGCCATAGAGGCAAGGCCAAAGTAACAAAGGGTAGTAAGGATGAGGGCTAAATTGCCAATAATATTCATTGATTCAGACTGTTTATGAGAAATTCTTCAAAGTTAATCCTGAATACATCGGTTTCCTAAATGGAGTAAGTCAACCGTATTATCGGCATTGTAAGGTGTTGGATTTATGTTGTTAGGCGTTGTAAGAATCAGTGGAAGGTTGATTATAGGCTTTCATGAATTGAAAAATGGCCAAAGCCACTTCCCGCACTTCGGCGGCTACTTGGGTAGAAAGATATTCTTCCGAATCTATGTTAAGGGCTATGATGGCTTCGTACAAAGGACGCATCACGCGGTCGCGTCCCGTTTCCCGAAACATAGCCACCAACTTGTCGCCGTAGCCTAATCGAACAGTAACGGCCGCCGCAATATGCCAATTTTGTAATTTTTCCGTTGGTTGAGTTTCCTGTATCTGCATTAAAGCGTGTCTCCAAAATTCCCGCGCCTGACCCCAATTTTGGTCGTAGGCGGCAAAAACGGCTTCGTGGAGTGCAGATGCTACGACTTGTGGTAACTCGGCATTAGCTGTTTCTAATTCTTCAAAAAGCTCTTTAGCTTCGGCTAATTTGCCGAGTTTGTCTCTTAATAAGATCATCAGCCCTTCTTTGGCGTCGGTATTTTCAGGGTCTATTTTCAGGGCTTTTTGGTAGGCCTGTTTTGAGCCTGCATTTCTTCCTAAACTTGAAAGCAAATTAGCTATTCCTACCCAATCAAAATTATTTTCGGAACTTAGCTTAAAGGTTTCTCTGTATGCATTCTCTGACTCTTCTATCTTACCATCGTCTTCTAATTCCCATGCTATATGAAACCAATCCCAAGCTTTACTTTTTTTATAAATATTCACCCATTCCTCCTTCACCTCACTCATAACCACGCCCATTGTCTCCTCCAATTTTATTTCATCCCCATCATACAGTTCCAGTAGGCGCTTATAAACCTTTTCTTTGAGCTTTTCTCCACTTTTGCCTCCCAAGGCCCGGGCTAAAGCCAAGCCGTAGGATAAATCATGAATTTTCTCTTTTTCGTTTACAACACGCGTGAATTCCTTCGCGTGGTCTTGCAATTCGGGCTTGGTAAACCATGCCTGTAAAAAGCGGGAAAGCCACACCAAATCGCGGCGTTGGCGGCGGCTGGCGCGGCGCAATAAGTACCAAATGTTAAAGAAACGTTCGCTGATTTCGTAAAAAGCGGCTTTTCGTTTGCCCAGCTTTACCGTCCACCCCGCTTTGCCCAAGCGGTCGAGTTGAATGGATAATTGGCTGTTTTCCAAAGAAGTACGCTCACGGAGGGTTTCCAGGTTGCACGGATCCCAATTCAACGCCACGGCATCAATGACCACTTGGGCTTGGGGAGCTAATTCTTCAAAACGGGCTTTGTACAAAGGCGTCATTTGATCAATCAACGCTTCTAAATCCTGAAAAACATCCGAAGACAACCCGCGTGAAACCAACGCAAACAACATCACAACGGTACGTACATTGCCTCCCGTGAGTGCGTGTAGGGTTTCAAGACGCGGAATATTTTGATTCAGTTGGTTCTTAAAATCAGGATTATTGGTAATCTCGGCCAAATGGCGAAGCAAGTCAAGTGTTTGCGGGAAGGTGAGCTTATATAAATAGTGTACTTGAAATGCATCGTAAAACGGAGCTGTGTAGTCGCCGTTGAGGAGGTCGGCGCTTGCTCCGATAAAAATGGGCGCATCAGAAACGGTGATCAGTTTTCGGAGTTTAGATTGCTCAATTTGTGCCAAACGTTCAAAAATCAAATTGAGGTTGTCGAGTAAGTAAACAGGACGCCTTCCTAATTGTTGGGCGGTGGTTTGCAGTAAGTCATACGCTTTTTGGCTCAATTCCTGCTCATTTTTGAGACGACTCAAATCAGCGATTTGCTCGTCCAATTGCGTTGCCTTTTCTTCCTCCCCTTCGGTTTGAAGCGTATCCGCCAAGGCATCCAAACTATTGAGCCAAAATTTAGATAAACGGTCGATGTTGTATTGCTCCTCCGGAAAAGAAAACGGAATGAATTGCGCATTGAGCGGAGCGGTACGCAGGGCGACATCCAACCGCTTAAGCAATGTGCTTTTGCCCATACCGCGCTGACCTACAATCAGATGATGTTGTGGAATACTTCCTTTTTCTTCGTGGCTCAGGCTGTCTATGAGCGAATCAAATATGTCTTTGCGGGCATAAAACAGCAATTTTATTTCATCGTCACTTAATCGACTCGGCATAAAAATGCTGAGTCGTTGCATGGGTAAAAAGAAAGGTGAGTCGTTCATTGTAAACGTTGTTTGTACCAGTAATTACGTAAAAGCGGGGAACGAAAACCATATTCGCCCGTATGTTCAATCAAATAGCCGTCGTGGGTGAGGGTTTTGAGCAGAAACGCCGTTTTGTCCTTAACCTCTTCCGGCGTTACGTTATTTCGAACCAAGACCTGTTCTAATTGGTCCCGCCTGAATCCTTTTTCCTTTAAACAAAGTATATCCAATAAGTTTTTGGCCAATTTGGCATCAGTTGGAGCAAGCTGTTCTTCCAGACGTTCAATCCATGTGTTTAAGTTGGAAGAATCGGAGGCCCTTTCAAAGGCCAAAGCCACGTGTTCAGTGGTAAGCGCCAGTCCATTTGGTTGATTATGAATGAATTTGAGTTGTGCAAAAAGCAGTTGTAAATAGTATGGCAACGGCCATCCTACGGCTTTAACCAACGCTTCCTGCACTTCTGTAGGCATCGAAACTTTTTGGTCAGTGGCCAATTGTTGCAAAAACTGTCGAGCTTCTTCCTCACCGAAAGCACCTAATGAAAAAGAGTACAAATCATTGATGGTTTTGGTGATACCCAGACGTTCGGCGAAAGTATCCATGCTGATAGAGCCGCAAAAAATCCAACGTATTTCAGAATCAGGATTTTGCCGAAATGACCGCAACCAGTGCAGAAAATCGCCAGTTCTTCCTTTGCCCTCGGGAATATTGGCTAACCGTGAAAGTAAAACAGGAAGCTCATCAATAATAATCAGGCATTTTCCCGTATCCTCTAACAACTTTTCCAATTCACGTTTTAAGTCGCTTTTAGCGGCGTTGCTCCATTTTAGTGTTGTTTTTACTCCCTGTACTTCTACTTCGGCTTCCAGCGATGACATTATTTTACCGATGGAATCAAACGTATTTTTAGCATTTTTTTTGAACCAATTTTCTTCCTTTTTGAGGGCTTCCACAAACATTCGCATGAAACCTGTTTCATCGTTGCCGTCTTCCACATTAAAATAGATGGCCTTCCAATCGTGTTTTTGAGCATCTTTTCTCAGTTGGAGCACAAAAGATGTTTTGCCTACCCTCCTTGGTGCCGGCAATAGTAAGTGATTGCCATTGTCCAGCAAATCCCAAGCTTGCAAAAGTTCCTTCTTACGTCCAAAAAAGTCATTGCCTGTTACCGGAGGGCCTACTTGATTCTTCATTGTTTTAAACTATTTATACGGACAAAAATATATACAAAAATGTATATATACAAATTTGTATATATTTTGAAGCAAACAAAAAAAGTCGGCTACAAGTGCAGCCGACTTCCACAGGAACAAGAACCAAACTTTTACATTTGAAATTTTACATTTAAACTTTTTCGATTCTAAGTATTACTTACTTCAAGCCACCCACCATATCCTCAGGGCGAACCCATTCGTCGAACTGCTCGGACGTCATGTGTGTGAAGTCAAGTCCTTTGAGTTCAAATTCGAGCGACGCCTGCTTGAGCGTAATGCCGCGTTTGTGGGCGTCTTGGGCAATGGCGGCGGCGTTGTAATAGCCGATTTTTGGGTTCAAGGCCGTTACCAACATCAATGAATTATGCACGTGTTTACGGATGTTTTCGGTCAAAGGTTCGATGCCAACCGCACATTTATCATTGAAAGCCACGCACACATCGCCGATCAAACGCGCCGAGTGCAGAAAGTTATAGATCATGACAGGCTTAAATACGTTTAATTCAAAATGGCCGTTTGAGCCGCCAATGTTGATGGTTACGTCATTGCCCATCACTTGACAGGCCACCATCGTCATGGCTTCGCACTGCGTAGGGTTTACTTTGCCAGGCATAATAGAACTACCGGGCTCATTGTCAGGAATATAGATTTCGCCTATTCCCGCGCGCGGACCTGATGAAAGCATCCGAACGTCGTTGGCGATTTTCATCAAACTTACAGCTACCGTTTTCAAGGCACCATGCGCTTCCACAATGGCATCGTGAGCGGCCAAGGCTTCAAATTTGTTTTCGGCAGTAATGAAAGGTAAACCCGTCAAAGCGGCAATGTGGCCCGCTACGTTTTCGGAATAACCTTTCGGAGTGTTGATTCCCGTTCCAACGGCAGTACCGCCTAACGCCAACTCTGACAAATGCGCCAAGGTATTGTTAATGGCGCGAAGACCGTGATCCAATTGCGAAACATAGCCTGAAAACTCTTGCCCGAGTGTCAGAGGCGTTGCATCCATGAAGTGCGTACGGCCGATTTTTACCACATCTTTGAACGCTTCTGACTTGGCTTTGAGCGTATTACGGAGTTTTTCGATGCCGGGAATGGTCACTTCCGCCAGAATTTTATAGGCCGCAATGTGCATTGCTGTGGGGAAGGTATCATTAGACGATTGCGATTTGTTGACGTCGTCGTTGGGATTCAAATATTTCTTTTCATCCAACAATGAGCCGCCATTGATAACGTGCGCGCGGTAGGCGATCACTTCGTTGCAGTTCATGTTTGACTGCGTTCCGGAACCTGTCTGCCAAACCACCAACGGAAATTGATCATTTAGTTTGCCGTCCAGAATTTCGTCACATACTTGCGAAATCAGATTTTTCTTGTCTTCAGGAAGAATGCCGGCTTCGAAGTTTGTGATAGCAGCGGCTTTTTTCAGGTATGCAAATGCCCGAATGATTTCTTTGGGCATTTTGTTAATATCTTGTGCAATCGGGAAGTTCATGATAGAACGCTGGGTTTGTGCGCCCCAATACACATCGGCCGGTACTTCTACCTTGCCCATGGTGTCTTTTTCGATACGGTATTCCATTATTTTGATTGATTGAATGTGTGATTATGGGAATGCTTAATCAAGATCAGTTGCGCAAAAGTAAACACAAAACGCTGAATCGCTTTTGATAGAAATCATAATCTCTCTAAATTTACCAAAAAAACAAAAGAGAATGGCAGCAACAGCAACACTCCGAAAACAACGCCTCATGCTGGACATACAAGTAACTCCTAAACAAAAAAAGGCTTTGATGAGTGTACTTAAAGCATTGGATATTGAAATAAAGCAACGCGAACTTACCGAGGAAGAAGAAGATACAGCCTTGTATTTGGCAATGGAGGAGGGAAAGAAAGAGGGAAGGGCTACCGAAAAAGATAAACAGGAATTTGAAAAATGGCTTTTTGAGAAGTAGCATTATGAAATACGATTACGAAAATGCTTATTTGAGAGATGCTAAAAAGTTACCTGATTCAGTAATTTCATTGCTTCAAAATATAATCCTGTCAGTTAGAGAAGCTAAGAAGCTTCAGGATATTCCAAACCTCAAGAAATTATCCGGTTATAAAAATGCGTATCGAATTCGGATAGGAGACTATCGTATCGGTCTCTATGTGGAAGGGAAATATTGGTGTTTGCCCGAATCATGCCCCGTAAAGAAATCTATCGCTTTTTTCCTTAATTTACCCATCTAAAATGTTGCATAAAGTCTTAAAAGTAAACTCTAACGATAACGTTATTGTAGCCCTGCGCGATCTGCCGGCGGGAGAAGTGGTTGATTTTGAAGGAGAAAAGTACGAATTGCCTTATACCGTTTACGCCAAGCATAAGTTCGTAACGCAGGACTTAGCCATTGGCGATGCCGTCATGATGTATGGGGTGTTGGTGGGCCGCGCCTCGCAACCTATTAAACGTGGTGAGCCCATTACAACCTATAATTTGAAACATGATTCGGAGCCTTACAGCACTGCCAAGCGCCAACCGTATAGCTGGACACCGCCTGATGTGAGCAAATGGGTAGGACGTACTTTCAAAGGATACAAACGATCAGACGGCAAAGTGGGTACGTATAACTATTGGTTGGTGATACCGTTGGTATTTTGCGAAAACCGCAATGTGTTGACCCTAAAAGACGCTTTTGAGCGTGAATTGGGATATGCCCAACCTGATCTTTATCGTGATCAGGTACGTGAATTTCTGCATCTGTATCAGCACGGCCAAATGGATGTCATCAAAAAGATCGAGCCTTTTGTTGGCATGGTATCCCCCGGTACTTTAAGTGAAACAAAGCGGCCTTTTAAGAACGTAGACGGTATCAAATTTCTGACCCACGAAGGTGGCTGCGGCGGTACGCGGCAGGATGCGCATACGCTGTGTTCGTTGTTTGCGTCGTATGCTGTACATCCTAACGTTGCCGGTATTACGGTGTTGAGTTTGGGGTGTCAGAATTCCGAAGAAAAGATTTTGATGGATGAAATACACAAACGCAGTCCGCATTTTGATAAGCCGTTGTACATTTTTGAACAACAACAGGGCACTGAAGCCGAGATGATGTCAGGGGCGATCAAACAAACATTCTTAGGTTTGATCAAAGCCGATCAACATGAGCGCGAAGATGTGCCTATTACGGAATTGGTGATAGGGTTGAAATGTGGCGGCTCAGATGGATTTTCGGGAATTTCGGCCAATCCTGTATTGGGCCAAGTGTCGGATATTTTAGTGGCCTTGGGTGGAAAAACATTGTTGGCAGAATTTCCTGAATTGCATGGTGTGGAACAGGAATTATTGAATCGCTGCGTCACGGAAGAAAAAGCCGCCAAGTTTGAAAAGCTCATGCGCGACTATTCGGGCAAAGCCGACGCTGTCGGTTCAGCGTTTGCGTTCAACCCTTCGCCGGGAAATATCAAAGACGGACTCATTACCGACGCCATCAAATCGGCGGGCGCCGCCAAAAAAGGTGGTTCTGCTCCGATTCAGGACGTGACAAATTATACCGAAATATCTTCGGAAAAAGGGTTACAACTCGTTTGTACGCCCGGCAATGACGTAGAAGCCACTACGGGTAAAACAGCGGCCGGCGCGACCGTGATTCTTTTTACGACAGGTTTAGGAACACCAACGGGAAACCCGATTTGCCCGGTAATGAAAGTAGCGACCAATTCAACATTAGCCAATAAAATGTCGGATGTCATTGATTTTGATTGCGGCCCTGTAGTAACGGGAGAGCAAACCATTCAACAAAATGCCGATGCATTGTTGGAAGAAATTATTCAGGTAGCCAGCGGCAAACTCACTCACGCTCAGCGCTTAGCACAGGATGATTTTATCCCTTGGAAACGAGGCGTTTCGTTGTAGATTTATTAACTATCGGACGGTTTCAAACCGTCCGATAGTTAATAGAACACCCTTTAATTACTCCCCGCAGGCTTTCCTAAACGCACTGTTACGGGGTTAGCCCTCACGATTGGATTACCTGTTTTATTACCCTCCGCATCTTTTTCAAAAAGCATCGCATAGATCGTCAGATCAATGTAATTATTACTTCCAAAACCCGTACAGCTTTGGGCCATTAGTTTACGGCCATCCCATTGAGCGGTATTATCGCTGTAATTACCGCTTTGTCCATTGGCAAAAAGATAATCTACGGAAAGATCAACATAGTAGCGACTCAAATCCCGTGATGAGGTATAAAACAAACTGATTTCAAACAGGCTGTTCCCATTTTGACATCCGTTGACTCGTACCAGACTTTGAGTGGCACTCGTAATGTCGAACGAGGGCATGGGGTCATTTTTCTTTGAACAAGAGAACACAGTAAGCAGTAAAGCCAAGGCGATGGATAATTTAAGCGTTTTCATGGTTGTTGAATTGTAAGGTGAAAGATTGATTTTGATTGAGACAAAATTCGGGTATTTTCGGACGCTCGTAAATCTCCATTCACCTGTAATTCAATTCGATGGAAACCTGTATTTTGAAAGTATAGGTAAATATATAGTAACCGACAAAGGGCTGATTTCTGCGATTTTATTGGTTGATGAAAGCCTTATCAAAAAGAGTTCTATGTAACTTTGCTGCATCATGTTACAGAAAACAGCCACTCTTTATCGAAATGCCTACGGCGGTATCTCCCGCGAGATCTGGCTTTTAGCCTTTGTCATGTTTATTAATCGTTCCGGAACGATGGTCATTCCATTCATGAGCGTATACCTGACGCAGGCGTTGCACTTCAGCCTTCCCAATGCCGGTTTGGTCGTGAGTTGTGCGGGAGCAGGAGGTATTTTGGGGACGTATTTTGGGGGTAAATTGACCGATAAAGTAGGCCATTATTACGTTCAGTTTGGGAGTTTAGCGCTGGGCGGGATGATGTTTTTTGTGTTGATGCAAATGCATACGTTGCCTACTTTGTGTGCTACTACTTTTTGTTTGAGCCTGGTAGGAGAAGCGTTTCGTCCGGCCAATTCTACCTCCATTGCTTTTTACAGTACGCCCGAAAATCGAACACGTTCTTATGCCATCAATCGTTTGGCTATCAATTTGGGTTGGGCGATCGGCCCCGCATTGGGTGGTTTTTTCGCAACCATTGGTTACAAATACCTTTTCATTGCCGACGGTATCACCAATATTTCTGCCGCGCTGGTATTGGTTTTATTGCTCAAAAATCGGAACAAAGTGCATGCTTCCGAGGGAAACACCGATGCCGTAATAACGTTGCCGCAATCGGCTTTTCGGGACGGTATTTATATGCGTTTCCTGGTATTTACTATTTTGTTTGCCATTGGGTTTATGCAGTTTTTCAGCATTGTGCCCGTTTTCTGGAAAACGCAACTGCACGTCAGCGAATTTCATATTGGGTTGCTGTTGGGTGCCAACGGCTTGTTGGTGGCTCTTTTTGAAATGATTTTGATCTATAACATTGAGCCGTTGCGCCCTAAACTTACTTTCATTAGCTGGGGCATTCTTTTTTGCGGATTCAGTTATCTATTATTCATTGTTTTTCAGGGATTTGTCTGGATACTGCCCTTTGCTGTTGTTACCATTACCATTAGCGAAATGCTCGCAATGCCGTTCATGAATTCGTTTTCAATCGAACGTTCTACTCCTCAAACGCGTGGGCAGTATTCTGCCCTGTACTCCATGTGCTATTCGATTGCACAGGTGGCGGCTCCTGTTTTGGGTGGACAAATCGCTGCGGCTTACGGTTATTATGTCCTTTGGGGCGTGATCATCGGATTTATGTTGGTGGCTTTTGTTGGCTTTCGGTGGGTAAAGTTTCTGACTGAAAAATAAAGAAAGTGGGTTTGAGACCATAGTATATAGTTGGATTTGAATATTTCACATGTTGGATTTGAGAATCCGGCAACACTTATTGCAGCACTTCACCGGAACAAAAAATGCCGACTTTCGAGAGAAAGTCGGCATTCAGTTGCAAACACTGTTTCACTTCAACCCTTAGATACGAATCACGTTCGTATCCGTTGACTCTTTGATGGCCGGGGGTAATACTGCCCACAAGATAATATAGATCATTACAACGGGTATTCCTGCGGTAAAGAAAAAGGCCATCACGAACAGGAAGCGTACCAGTGCACGATCTATCTCGAAATGGTGCGCCATCCCTGCGGCAACTCCACCAATAACTGATTGATTAGTAATACGATATAATCTGTTTGTTTCCATGGCTATTTTAGTTTTTTGAATGCTTTCTCTGTTATTTCAGGCTGTTATTGTGTATCAAAAGTAGATAGTAATTCAATCGACTGCAACGCAATTTAAAGCAATGGAATCGGGGCTTGATGAATGGATATTTTTGGTGATAATGCGTCAATTTTCTAAAGTTTGGAACGGGTGCATCCAACCTTTCAGTATGTGTATTTAGAAATGAATTTCTGTTATTTTTGTTGAAGAGGCAGTAAGTCAAAACCGAGTTGACTTTTTTAGAAGTAACCCACTCAGAAATTAAGAACAAGCAGATGTCCTTTTTAAACATTGATTCCATTAAAGAACGTACTTTCGACGCCATTGTCATCGGCACAGGAATAAGCGGAGGCTGGGCGGCCAAAGAGTTGACCGGTAAAGGATTAAGAACGCTCGTTCTGGAGCGCGGACGCGATGTAAAGCATATTACCGATTACCCAACGGCCATGAAAAATCCGTGGGAATTTCCGCATTTAGGACAAGTCCCGCTGGAGATCAAACAAAAAAGCCCTGCGTCGAGCGGTCATTACATATTTAGCGAAGCTACGCTGCATTTTGTGGTTAAAGATTATGAGCATCCGTTTGTGCAGGATAAGCCTTTTTCATGGATGCGTGGTTATCAGGTAGGAGGGCGGTCGTTGTTGTGGGCACGCCAGACGCAGCGTTGGTCGGACTTTGATTTTGAAGGCCCCGCCCGTGATGGTTTTGCGGTCGATTGGCCTATTCGTTACGCCGACATTGCACCTTGGTACAGTTATGTAGAAAAATTTGCGGGAATTTCGGGTAACAAAGACGGTCTGCCAAGTCTGCCCGATGGTGAATTTTTGCCACCTCACGAAATGAGCTGTGTTGAAAAACATTTCAGTCAACAGGTTGCGAAGAATTATAAAGACCGCCATATTATTATTGGTCGAACCGCTAATCTCACCGAGCCAAAACAAATTCATTATGCACAAGGCCGTGCCAAGTGCCAACATCGGACGCTTTGTGAGCGTGGTTGCCCCTACGGTGGCTATTTCAGTACGAATTCTTCCACTTTGCCGTGGGCCGAGAGAACCGGCAAAATGACCCTGCGACCTCATTCGGTAGTGCATTCGATCATTTACGATGAACAAAAAAAGAAGGCAACAGGTGTACGCGTTATTGACGCCAACACCAAGGAGATGACGGAATATTACGCTAAAATCATTTTCCTGAATGCTTCGGCACTTAATTCCAATTTGATTTTACTCAATTCTCAGTCCAATCGCTTTCCAAACGGCTTTGGTAATGACAGCGGTGTGTTGGGAAAATACATTGGGTTTCATAATTATCGCGGCAGAGTTTCGGCTGAATACGATGGATTTCATGATACTACGACCGAAGGTAAGCGTCCCAACGGCGCTTATTTACCGCGTTTTCGAAATGTATTTAAACAGGAAACGGATTTTCTTCGGGGCTATGCGGCGTCAGTTGGGTCGTCTAAAATCGGCAATTCAAACGATGATTTTTGGGGCGAAAGCCTGAAAGAACATTTGGAGAAACCTTCGGAGAATGGCTGGAATATGGGTGCCAATATGATGGGCGAAGTGTTGACAAAAGAAAGCAATTTTATACGTCTTGACCCTAATTTGAAAGACGATTGGGGTATTCCGCAATTGCGCATGTCGGTCGATTTTGATGATAACGACATGAAAATGGTGAAAGATTTTTACGAACAGTTTACGGAAATGTTTACGAAGGCGGGCTTCACCAATATCAAAACGATGGATACCAAGCGAGTGCCGGGCAACGAAAACCACGAAATGGGCGGGATTCGCATGGGGAAAGACCCTAAAACGTCCATGCTTAATAAGTGGAATCAAATGCACGCCTGTAAAAATGTATTCGTGACCGACGGAGGTTGCATGACCTCCACTTCTACCCAGAATCCATCCCTTACGTATATGGCGCTTACCGCCCGTGCGGCAGATTATGCCGTGAAGGAGATGCGGAAGGGTAACATATAAAAGGAAAGCGTTACAAACGCACATTTCGCTCGTTCGCGTTGCCTACGCAAACGAGCGAAAAATCAGTATCAGCCGCGTTGTGATTTTCAATTACTCTTCCGACTTATTTTTAAGACTCATCAGCAACGTATACGCTCCTTTCACCACAAAATTTTGATGGGTTGTGTCAGAGTTGAAAATTTCAGTAAAGCCGTTTTCGGTGTTGCCGATTTGTACTTCTTTCATTTCAAACTGCGTTGCTGTTTTTTTAAGAAAAGCGTATTGTTTGCCTTCGTAGCGCACAATGGCATTTTCGGGCAATACGTAAGCGCTGTTGTTTTTGATCTCTACTTCGGCGTTCATGTACGTTCCCGGAATGAGGGCTTTGTCGTAGTTTTTGAAATGACACTGTACTTCGCTCACGCGGTCTGCGGTGAGGTCTTTTCCAATCATAATAATTTCAGAAAGGTATTTTTTATCGGGGCGATTGTTGGTAAAAGTCATGATTTTTTGCCCGATAAAGAGTTTATCTACGTCTTTTTCAAACACCTTCAGCGCCAGGTGAATATCGGTCGGATTGATGAGTTCAAACATCACTTCGGTCGGTGAAACGTACTTGCCGATGTTGCTGTTGATTTTTGAAACATAACCACTGATGGGTGAATAAATATTGACAGTTCGGGAAATATTGTCTTCGGTCAATTTCGCTGGATTTATACCCGCCAATTTTAACTTTTCGGCCAAAGCACTCAACAATACCCGCTGCCCTCTAAATTCCGCTTCCGATTGCTGATAGACCTTGTCGCTGCTGGCTTTACTTTGATTCAGGTCTTTTTGACGCAGGTACTCGTTTTCCAGAAAATTGATTTTTGATTTGGCCGTCAAATAATCCTGCTGCAACTGAATATACTGCTGGTCTTCAATCACAGCCAACAATTGCCCCTTGCGCACGTTCATTCCCACCAACAAATCCGTGTTTTTCAAATAACCGCCCATCGGTACGCTGATGGAAACCACGTTTTGTGGCGGTACTTCTATCTTCCCGTTTACTTTCAAAACCGAGGAAATTTGCTTTTGCTCTAAAGGCCCCGTCACAATTCCTGCGTTTTTGATTTGAATTTCGGTGAGTTTGATGGCGTTTTCGTTGGTTGGCGCCGCCGCCGTTTGTTCTTCGGGCGTCTTGCTGCCGCAGGCGGTCAATAAGCCAAGCAATGCGATGAATATGATGGTATTTTTCATGGGGATTGTCTATTTGTTGTTGAAATAATTGAGTTGGATAACGGCCTCATTCAGGTTTCGAACGGCATCTACGTAATCGTTTCGGACGGTCGTGGCCTGATTCACCAATTGCACCCATTCGAGGTAATTGATGTTTCCCGCAAATAACTGTTGGTTGGCCGTCGACGTAATCAAACGGGCGTTAGCCAGGGCCGTACTTTCAAAATAAGCCACCGTTTGGGCGAATTTATCGTATTGATTTTGAGCCGTTTTGTACTCAATATCGAGCGACTGCAAACCCACCGAATAATTGCTTTCGGCCACAAGTTGAAGCACTTTGGCACTATTGATTTGGGCTTTTTGAGCCGCCGTAAAAATAGGAATCCCTACCCCCAACTGCACCGACTGAAATCGGTGCATGCCCGAATAGGTTTTATTGTCGGCCCCCACGCCCCGGATGCTACCGTTGCTGTACATCACCGAAAGATTGGGCAGCAGTCGTGCTTTTTCGACCTCGACGGAGGCGGTCGTAATGGCTTGTTGCTGTTTCAGCAACTGCATAAACGGGTGCTCGTTTAATGACATCTCAGCGGCCGTTCTTGCGAGTTTGAAGTTGTTGGCAGAAGGGGTAAAAGGGGTGGAAGTATTGAGCAACAACTGAAACTGCAACTGCATCATGTCAATATCCTGCAAAAGCTGATTGAGTTGCGTCGTAATTTGTCCCAATTGAGTTTCGGCGGTGGCTTTTTCCAACACATTGCTTTCACCTTTCGACAAACGCAACTCGGCTCTTTTGAAAAAATCGGTATAAAGCGTGTCGGCAAATTGCAGCAATTGTCGTTTTTGTTGCAGGTACATTAAGCCGTAAAAAACCTGCGTCACCTGTTTTTTCAACATAACTTCCCGTACATTGACCGCCAAAAGGCTTCGTTTCCATTCTTCGTTCAACAAACTTTTTTGCGTGGAATAGACTCTCGGAAAACTGAATGCCTGCCCGATGCTGATTTTTGAATCCACGTAGGCGCTGTTGATTTGCCCGATTTCGGCGGTGGCATTGGCCTGCGGTAAGTTCTTGGCCGTTTTCAGCAACGCTTGTTGGTAGGTCGAAATCAGTTTTTCATTTTTTACCAACAGGTTGTTCTTTAGAGCTGTATCAATAGCCGCCTGCAAGGTGATGGGCGTTTGAGCATGGACGTTGTTGCCCCAAAAACCTAACAATAAAAGAATAATCGCAGTAGTTTTTTTAACAGGTTTAATACCCACTTTTTCAAAAACCATGTACAAAACGGGCAGCACAAACAGCGTCAGAAAAGTAGCTATCAGCAGACCGCCAATTACGACTGTGGCCAAGGGGCGCTGCACTTCGGC
Source organism: Runella sp. (assembly GCF_965279615.1). Classification (NCBI taxonomy): domain Bacteria; kingdom Pseudomonadati; phylum Bacteroidota; class Cytophagia; order Cytophagales; family Spirosomataceae; genus Runella; species Runella sp. The sequence goes on from NZ_OZ257252.1 coordinate 6,279,052, forward strand.
CCCTGCACCGTTGCTGAGAGCCATCGGCAAAAAGCCGAGGGATGCAACAAACGCCGTCATCAAAACGGGACGAAGGCGCACTTTTGTGCCATTCAAAACAATGTTTTTTGTATCATCTAATCCACTTGCTTTGAGACGATTAAACTCTGCAATCAGTACAATGCCATTCAGCACTGCCACGCCAAATAACGCAATAAATCCTACCCCTGCGCTAATGCTGAACGGCATCCCGCGCATCGCCAAAAACAAAATACCCCCAATGGCCGACAGCGGAATGGCCGAGTAAATCAGCAAGCCCTGTTTGACCGAATGGAAGGCAAAAAAGAGCAGTAAAAATATCAGAATCAGCGACACGGGTACGGCAATCATGAGGCGGGCTTTGGCAGCGTTGAGGTTTTCAAATGCACCACCGTAAGTCACGTAATAGCCCGCAGGAAAACGAATTTGTTTCTCTACTTTGGCTTGCAGTTCGGTGACAATTGTCTGTACGTCGCGGCCTCGAACGTTGAACCCTACCACAATCCGACGTTTGGCATCCTCGCGTTGGATTTGATTCGGGCCTTCTTTGATTTGAACATCAGCCAATTGATACAGCGGAACTTGCGTTCCCTGCGGCGTAGGAATCAGCAGGTTTTGAACGGCGGTTACGTCCTTTTTTTGCTCACCGCCGAGGCGTACAACCAAATCAAAGCGTTTTTCTCCCTCAAAAACCATTCCGCTGCTTTGTCCCGCAAAAGCTGTATTGACCACCCGATTGATGTCGGCGATGTTGAGGTTGTACTGGGCAATGGCATTCCGATTGTACTGAATAATTATTTGGGGCATCCCCGATACCGACTCTACGTACAGATTTTTTGCCCCTTCCACGGTGCTGATGAGGCTTCCCAATTGATGAGCATAAGCCGCCAACGTATCCAAATCCTCGCCAAAAATCTTGCAAACCACGTCTTGCCGCGCTCCCGTCATCAACTCATTGAACCGCATCTGCACCGGATACTGAAAACCGGCCGTTACGCCCGGGATTTCAGACAAGGCGACTCCCATTTTTTCGGCCAATTCGTTAAACGTTTTTGCCGAAGACCACTCGCTTTTGTCCTTCAAAATCACCATCATATCGCTGGCTTCCATCGGCATGGGGTCGGTCGGAACTTCGCCGCTGCCTATTTTGGTCACCACTTTTTCCACTTCGGGAAAGCGACTTTTGAGAATATGAGCCGCTTTTTGAGTATTGACAATCGTCGTCGTCAAGTTGCTGCCCGTCAGCACCCGCGTGTCTACCGCAAAATCGCCTTCTTCGAGGGCAGGAATGAATTCACCGCCTAAGGTTGAAAACACAAAAAGTGCAAGAGCGAAAAGCGAGAGCGTAGCGATTAAGACCGTTTTGGGAAAATCAACGACTTTGTTCAGGGCATTTTGATACGCATTTTCCACCTTAGCCATGAGTCGATCCGAGAAATTGAGGTCGTGTTTGATTTTCTTACTCAAAAACACTGCACTCATCATCGGAATGTAGGTCAGTGACAGGATGAATGCCCCCAACAACGCAAACGCCACCGTCTGCGCCATGGGTTTGAACATTTTTCCTTCGATGCCCTGTAGGGTAAAAATGGGTAGATACACCACCAAAATGATGATTTGACCAAACACGGCACTGTTCATCATCTTGCCTGCCGATTGATTTACCTCAGCATCCATTTGTGGCTGACTAAGCTGTGCAATGCCGCTGAATTTCTTATTGTGAGACAGTTGGTGCATGACGGCTTCGACAATGATCACGGCTCCATCCACAATCAACCCAAAATCCAGCGCCCCCAAGCTCATCAAATTGCCGCTGACGCCGAAGAGGTTCATCATGATAATGGCAAACAACATCGCCAACGGAATCACTGATGCCACCAAAAGCCCTGCTCGGAAATTACCCAGAAACAGCACTAACACAAAAATCACAATCAACGCCCCTTCCAAGAGGTTTTTTTCTACCGTTCCGATGGCGTTGTTCACCATTTTGGTTCTGTCCAAAAACGGCTCAATGACTACGCCTTCGGGCAGGGTTTTCTGAATTTGGGCAATGCGCTCTTTTACCACTTTAATCACTTCGCTGCTGTTTGCCCCTTTCAGCATCATCACCACGGCCCCGGCCACTTCGCCTTGGTCGTTGTAAGTCATGGCGCCGAAACGAGTGGCAAAACCGATTTTTACGTCGGCCACGTCACCGATGAATAGGGGCGTACCGCCGCTGAGGCTTTTGATGGAAATATTTTTGATGTCATCCATGCCACCGACCAAGCCTTCGCTGCGGATGTACAAAACGGTGGAAGCTTTTTCGATGTACGAACCGCCGGTGTTTTGATTGTTGTTTTCGAGGGCTTTAAATACGTCGTTGATGGTGATGTTGTTGGCCTGTAACTTTGCGGGGTCTACTTCAATGGAATATTGTTTGAGTTTGCCGCCAAAACTGCTGACCTCGGCCACGCCTTTTACTCCTAACAATTGCCGACGGACAATCCAATCCTGAATGGTGCGCAGGTCGGTTTCGTTGTATTTGCTCTCATAGCCGTCTTTGGGACGCACCACGTATTGGTAAATTTCACCCAAACCCGTCGTAACAGGTCCCAATTCGGGTACACCAACCCCTTGAGGAATAGCTGATTGTACTTTTTGCAAGCGTTCGGATACCTGCTGACGAGCCCAATAAATATCAGTTTCGTCGTCAAACACGATGGTCACAAGCGACAGGCCAAATCGGGAAAAACTTCGGATTTCGTGCATTCCGGAAATATTGCTGTTGGCTTGCTCAATGGGAAACGTAATGAGACGTTCTATGTCGGTCGCGCCAAAAGACGGAGCAATGGTGATGACCTGAACCTGATTGTTGGTAATGTCGGGAACGGCGTCAATAGGGAGTTTAGTGACTTCGTAGGTGCCGTAGCCGAGGAGGGCGATGACAAACAGCCCGATGATGAGTTTATTCCTGACGGAAAACTCAATGATTGAATTTAACATAAAAATAGAATTTAATGAAATAACAGAACACCCTCATCGAAACCGATGAAGGATTGAAAGTGAGCTGAATAGCTCGCTCAGAAGTTATTCATTAAACGAATTGGGGCGGCTGCCAAATGGAATCCAAGTGCGCCGAAAGAAGATGCGAATCCGAATAAAAAGACGTTTTTTCTTTGGAAAGAATTACCACACTCGGGGTTAGTGGTACGAACGTCAAAAAGAGATAAATGGGGGCTTGAAACGAACTGCAATTATCGTGCGACTGAAAAGGGAGTTGATTGTCCCGTTCGGCATCGCCGTCGTCTGCGTGATTAATGGCGTAGTGATGATGGAGGAATTGAAAAAACGAAATGGAAGGGTTCTTTTGCTGATGCTCCTGAAAATGTATAATAAGTACCGGCAGCTTCAACAACTGACTGAACTCAGTAGCTGAAAACAGGTAAATGGTTAATAAAAGTCTTGAAATAATTGCTTTCACGTTGCAAAAGTAATCAATAACCTGATTCTATCTTCTATTTTTTTTACTGTTGATAACATTGAAGTTTGAGCGCTGTTTTCCCTATTTTTACAGAAAACTATCCTTATTCTTTCTAAACGCCGTCCTCTTCATGCTCATCAACAAACGTCAATTTCTCCAATCGCTGACCGGTTTGGCCGCTTTGCCGCAAATTAATTTAGAGGTACTTATGTCATCTGTGGAAGCACAATCGCCTCAGCAAGTGGCTCAAAATGAAGTATTTTGGTCTGAGTTACGTAAAGGTTTTACCGTAACCAAAGATTTCATTCACTTAGAGAACGGTTATTACGTGTTGGCTTCTAATGAAGTTCTTGAGTCGTACATTCAACATATTCGCGACATTAATCCGATTTCGTCACGCTATATGCGGACGCGGCAATTTGACGATAAATTAACAGTGCGAAAACAACTGGCCGATTTGGTAGGAGCTTCGCACGAGGAAGTGGTCATTACTCGCAATACCACCGAGTCGTTGGATACGATTATTTCCGGGATAGACTGGAAATCAGGAGATGAAGTCGTGATGGCAGTGCAGGATTATGGTGCGATGGTGGATATGTTCAAACAGCAGGCACGTCGTTACGGAATTGTCAATAAAATAATTTCAGTGCCCAATCATCCTGCTTCCGATGAAGAAATTGTGGAACTGTATGCGCAGGCCATCACGCCCAAAACGCGAATGCTGATGGTGTGTCATATCATCAACGTGACCGGTCATATTCTGCCCGTTCAAAAAATTGCCGACATGGCGCATGCCAAAGGCGTGGAAGTAATGGTAGACGGTGCCCATGCTGTAGGTCATTTTGATTTTAAAATTCCGGATCTGCATTGCGATTATTACGGAAGCAGTTTGCACAAATGGCTCGGCTGCCCGTTGGGAGCAGGATTATTGTATGTCAAAAAAGATAAAATCAAGCAGATTTGGCCGCTGATAGGTGAGACCAATTATCCCGACGATGATATTCGTAAACTAAACCACACCGGTACGCATCCGGTTCATACGGATTTGGCCTTGGCCGATGCTATCAAATTTCACCAAAAGATCGGTATTCAACGCAAAGAAGCACGTCTTCGTTATTTACAAAGTTATTGGACATCGCAAGTGAGAAATCATCCGGGGATTGTGGTTAACACACCCGCCGACCCCAAACGCCACGGTGCGATTGCCAACGTAGGCGTAACTAAACTCAAACCTGCCGATCTCGCCAAAATGCTCATGGACAAATACAAAATCTGGACGGTTGCCATCGACTATGCCAACGTTCACGGCGTGCGCGTAACCCCGCATTTATTTACCACAACTGACGACCTGGACGCATTGGTGAAGGCTTTGAAGGAATTGGCTTAAGTGTCTTGACGAGAAACTGAGACGCGCTTAATTCTTTATTTCACTTCAAAAAAATCGCCTTTTTTCCAAGTGGGTCGTTCGGGATTTTGCGCTACTAAATAGCCGATCAAAAAATTGAGTTGAGCATATTTGCGTCCGGCAGACCAATAAAAAATGCCGTTTGCGAAGCCGTCGGCAGGTTTATGGTAGGTGGCTTCACGCCATTTTTTGACTGATTCCAGAAGATTGAAATTGGGCACTGAAGTTTTGCTGCCGTATTTGACATGCAGAGCCGGAATGCCTGCTTTTACAAAACTATACTGATCACTTCTCACAAAACGCCCTTCTTTGGGTTCTAAGTCAGGCTCCACGCCCAATTTCAGAGCTTTTGCCGCTTGCGCCACCACCTCGGACAAACTGCTGTGCTCGGCACCCAACGCCGAAATTGATTCCAAAGGAGCAATGATGGTAGGCATATCGGTATTTACATCAGCAACCAACGAAAACTTGGGCACCGTAGGATTAGAGGCAAAATAGGCCGAACCCAACAATCCCATTTCTTCGGCAGTTACGATCACAAAAAGGACAGAACGCTTGGGCTTTTTCTTCAAGTTGGTATACATACGAGCCATTTCCAACGCGCATGCTACCCCGGAAGCATTGTCGTGCGCCCCGTTATAGATCGAATCTCCATCTACTGCTTTTCCTATGCCTAAATGGTCAAGGTGGGCAGTATGAACTACGTATTCATTTTTCAGTTCAGGGTCGCTTCCTTCAATTTTTCCAATAATATTATAGCTTATAAAGTCCTCGTGTTGAGTAGTATAGCTTGATTGGAGCGTGGATACAAGATCAATGCTCACGTTTTCACCGCGATCCATTCTCTCGCCGATCTTTTCAAAATTCAACCCTTCTGCCTTCAGAAGATCACTCAACATTTTTATGGAGATAGAACCCGCAATTTGTAAAGGCAGTCCACGGTGCGAAATAGACCCTACCACTTTTTGATTCTCATTCATGGAAGCTATTTGTCCGGTGGAGGTCATGGTATTGGCTTGTGCTTTAAATTGCGCCGTAGTGGTGATATAGTTACAGGTCAAAATTCCGATAGCACCATTTCTTATGGCATATTCCTGGGTAGTAGCGGCGTAGTTGAGGTGCAGCTTCACATTTGCGGCCAAGCTGTCGGGTATTTTTTTCATGACAACCACGACTTTGCCTTTAACATCAATATTTTTATAATCATTAAAGCCCATTTCAGGTCGATCAAACCCGGCACCTACAAAAACCATCGGAGCTGAGAGGTCAACCGAAGTTTTTTCCGGATGAGGAAACAGCAGGTATTCAGCGCCGTACTCTAGTGTTTTTGACTCACCGTTCTTCAAATTCATGCGAAGAGCCAACCCTTCTTTTTTCAGAATTGATCTCCTTAAGCGTACTTTTTGCGTATAACCTCCTGCTTCACCGGCAGGGAGCAGACCCATCGATTTAAATTGTGCGCTTACGTAATCTACGGCCATTTGGTACCCTTCCTGCCCCGGCATACGTCCCTTTAATTTATCATCCGCCAAATATTCGACATGTGCTCTGATTTGGTTGGAATCTATTTTATTGAGAGATTTCAGCAGTTTTCTGTTGATAAATCCTTGTGAATGAACAAAGAAGGGGAGAAGCAAAAAGAGTAAAAGTTTTTTCATCTTTGACCGGATTGGAGATAAATATCAAACCACAAAAATAGGCTATTTGTCGATGAAAAAAGAATTTAGATTTAACTGCGAAGATCGCAAAGACCGACACGAAGGTCGCAAAATTACCCCTTTAAGGAGAATTTAATTTTGTTAAAAATGACTCAATATGAAGCTTTTTAGCGGTTCTAAGCCATCAACGTTAAAATCCCAAAGCTCTTCATTGTCAAAGAACCAATCTCCTTTATTTTTGAAATTTTCATTTTGTTTATGACTTCTCCTAAAAGATGTAATGTAGCTATATAGACGAGCTTTTCGATTAGGGGTTATATATTCTTCATAGCCTTCAATGCAATTCTCAAATTGAATATGACAATCAAGGACTCTTTTATGACCAACAGCAACAATTGCTTCTAAAAGGGTTTCAAAATCGCCTTGCAATTCATGATTTGGTAAAAAGAATAACTCAAATTCTACCCCTAGTTCTTGTTTTAAACTACTTATTTTTTCGGATTCTGATTCAAAATCCCAGTTATCAATATTCCACTCACCGTCGGCATCAATAATAACAAGGTTCTTATCTCCACTTTTAGTAGTGTCCTTGAATTGATTTTCAAACGCTCTTAATTTCTCTTTACCCCCAATTCCTATAAGTTCAGCTTCCAAACCCAATAACCTTAAGAGATATTCAAAAAAACGATATTCATTGGTTTTCTTATCGTTTTCGGGATTGGTAGTCTCAATATAAATTCTATTCATGACCTTATCGTATCTCGTTGCCGTTTGAAATTAAAAAATCAAACTTATCAAAGTCGTACTTATAAGCCACTATTTCGTCATTCTCATAACGTTTTAAATTGTAGTATTTTATTTTAGGCTGCATTTGTTTATACGGGCCCTCTTGAGCAGTTTTACTCAATGATTGTAATAATTCCTCATTGTGTGTGGTGATGAACAACTGAACCCCTATATCTTGGGCAGCGTTGATAAGGCCTCGCCAGAATTTAGGCATTGTGGAAAAATGCAGGCCATTTTCAACTTCATCGATCATTACCATTCCTCCCTTTCCAACGCCGTAAATAGATAGAATAACGCTTAAGATTCTTCGTAAGCCATCCCCACTAATCTCAATAGGGATAAATTTGGGAAAATTCTCTAAATCAAGAAAAATTCCATTATCAACAACTTCAATATCTTTGATGCGATTATCAATCTGTTGTAACAACTCAAGTACTTTAGATTTTTGTTTATTTATTATAATATCTGATAAACTTCTAATCAAATTGCCATGTTCAAAAACTTTGAAAATTGGAAAATTGCAACGTAAAGACAAAGTTGGTGCTTGCATTATATCTTCAAATATTATATCTCCATCTTTAATTTTAGCTTTACCTACAATAGGTTCTGACTGTTTACTGCCTTTTTGCCTTTCTGATAGGTTTGATTGTAAATATTTAGTATTTTCTTCGTTGAAAATGTTTATAGCTTTGGTAAAGTGAATAGTTACAGTTCGCTGATAGGATTTTTCATCGAAAATGCCATTTATAACTATTGAAGAGTCTTCCTTCATATTATAGAAAAAACCTGAAAAATCAGTATTGTTTTTTGATAAGGTTCTTAAAGAGTTTAGCTGCTGTAAGCCCCCAATATGCCAAGCAACTAATTGAAAAACAGCTTCTAATAAAGTTGTCTTTCCACAGTTGTTTTTCCCCGTGAAAATATTTATCTGTCCTAAATCTTCAACTTTTAGGTTTGAAATGCTTCGAAAATTTTGAACTTCTATGGTTTTTAGAAACATCTGCTTTGTTTTATTTTGAACAAAATTAGAAAAATATCACAGAAGAGCTTAAGAAAGGTGTAGGGATACTATTTTATCGGGACAGTCTTACTTTGTGTAATTTGGGCAACTTCTCCTCGTTTTAAATCGTGAAAATCACCAAGTTAATGAACCTTATCGCGGTATATTTTGCTAACCTTACACTTGGGCTTTACGTACAATTCGTGTACTTTGCGTGAGTAGCGGAGCGAAAACAGCCTTTGGCGTTTGCTCCGCATTCAACATTGATTTATTGAATTCAGATGAATTTTGAAGATTTTGACCTCAACCGCCAGTTGCTTAATGCCATTGCTGATGCGGGCTATGAGGTGCCGTCACCCATTCAGGAACAGGCGATTCCGCTTGTATTGCAGGGGCATGATGTATTGGGAATTGCACAAACCGGAACGGGAAAAACCGCCGCATATGTATTACCGTTATTGATGCGTATCAAGTATGCGCAGGGCCAACACCCGCGGGCACTTATACTTGCGCCTACGCGTGAATTGGTGATGCAGATCGGTGCGGCACTGGGAGAATTGGCAAAATATACTGATTTGCGGCATATTGCCATTTATGGTGGTTTAGGCCCTAAAACCCAGATTGAAGCGCTTCAAAAAGGCGTTGACATCGTAGTGGCTACACCCGGACGCTTTCTGGACTTATACCTGCGGGGCGAGATCGTGGTTAAGCAACTGACGACCTTGGTGATGGACGAAGCCGATAAGATGATGGACATGGGTTTCATGCCGCAGATAAATCGGATTTTGGAAGTCATTCCCCGGAAACGCCAGAATCTGCTGTTCTCGGCTACATTTCCTGAAAAAGTGGTACGGCTTTCGGAGAATTTTTTGGAAGCGCCCATTCGTGTTGAAGTGACGCCCCAGGCTACCACCGCTGCACGCGTTCATCAGATCATTTACGATGTGCCTAACTTTAGAACAAAGATCAATCTTCTTGAATTATTGGTACAGGATAAAGCTGTTTTTGAACGGGGGATGGTTTTTGTCCGCTCTCGCGAAAACGCTGAGAATATCTATAAGTTCCTGAAACGGAAGGTAGTTTCTGAAGACGAAGTACGGGTCATTCACGCCAATAAAGGCCAAAATACGCGTATTAACGCAATGGAAGCCTTTAAAGAAGGAAACGTTCGAATTTTGATCGCAACCGACGTTGCTGCCCGTGGCATTGATGTAACCCAAGTGAGTCATGTTGTTAATTTTGACGTGCCGCTGATCTATGAAGATTATGTTCACCGAATCGGACGGACGGGACGCGCCAATCAGGAAGGAAATGCCATCACTTTTGTGACCATTGCGGATGATTATCACATTGCAAGATCGAAAAGATCATTCGAATGACCATTCCGCGCGAGCCTTTGCCGGAAGCATTGGAAGTACCTGAAACACCTTTTGAAGAACAACAGGGAATGTTGCGGGAACTGGATGATCAGCGACGAAAAGATGACCCAACTTTTAAGGGCGCTTTTCATGAAAAGAAAAACAAAAAAGTTGTACATTCGAAACCCCAACAGGCGAAGTCTCAAAAGAAGACTTCCGCGCCGCCAAAAAATACTTTTAAAAGACGAAAAAAGTAAAAATTGAATAATAACCCTTTGAAAGCAGCGTTTTATAAGACGTTCTGATGAGTTGGTAGCGATGAAAAAAATACAGGCATTTAGTTATTTGGTATTCGGTTTGTTTATTGTGCTGGAAAGTAAAGCACAAACAATGCAGTTTGTTACGAGCAGCCGTCCGGCAGATACAAGTAACAAAGCAACCGGTGCCGCTTCCGAGGCTACTGTGGTGAAAAACCTTCACCTTTTGCCGCTTTTTGGTGAAGCCACCAAAAGTGTCGAACAAATTGAATTTGAAATAAATTTTTTGAACGATTGTGATCAGAATTTCGCCAATCGTAAAGAAGCCAGCGAGTTTTTCTCGGCTCGTGCTTGGGAGTACCTGGATGAAGGGGATCTTGATACAGCTTGCTATCGCTTCAATTTGTCCTATTTGCTTAATCCACAAAATGCCGATACTTTCTGGGGCTTAGGGGTAGTATGTTTTCAACAGGGCCATATCACCGATGCAGAACGTATGCTTCGTAAAGGTGTTGATCTTGATTCTACCAATGTGGGGTTGTTGGTCGATCTGGCCACCGTTGATTTGATACATTTTAAGGAAAGCAGCGATAAATGGGAAATTCTGGAAGCAGAACAAATCCTTGACCGTGCTATACGTCTTGATTCAACTTTTGCGACCGCATACCTCAAAAAATCCGTGCTGGAGTTTCATAAAGGGAATTATGATGCCGCTTGGGCAAATTTGCATAAGACCCGCCTAATGGACATTGAGTTGCTTGATTATGAATTTATGAAAGAACTTCTGGCCAAAAAGTGCGACCCGCAAGGCATCTTCAGTACTCAAAATTAGATTTTCTATCCGTCTAACGGTTTGAGATCATCGGACGGGTGCTTCAGATACCTCTCCCGTAGTTTCGTCAGCCGGGTAAGTTTATTTCTGCAACTATGATTCGTTCCATTACTGCTGCCGATACGTATCCACTTCGTCACCAAGTACTGTGGCCCGACAAATCCCTTGATTTTGTTAAAGTCCCCGAAGACGAAGAGGGTTTCCATTTTGGCTATTTTGTAGATGATCAACAGGTTTCGGTGATTTCTTTGTTTGTGAATGAACAGGGCATTGCACGTTTTAGGAAATTTGCCACGCACCCCGATTTTCAACGCCAAGGCTTAGGAAGTGCCTTACTTCAAACCGTATTTGAGCGCGCTATAGCACTTAAAGCTATCGCTATTTGGTGTGATGCGCGATTGGACGCCAAACCTTTTTACGAGCATTTCGGTATGCAGCAAGAGGGCGACCTTTTCTTCAAAGGGGATATTCCCTACATGAAAATGACGCGGACTTTTTAAACATTTCTTCCATATAAGCTGTCCTCAAATCACTATTCTTTTTTAGTGACCTTCATTTCTTACTCATTTTGGGGCATTTAGGCCATTTTTTTAACTCCTAAATGGCTTGTGGGGAAAAATTTCTACAATTTTCCTTGGAATGCTTTTTTCATAATTCATCGTATGAACGATTAACCCGTGCGTGAGCACTTACTGAATTATGAACGGCGAATCTGCGAAACATGTCTTCTCCGAAAAAATAGATGATTGGTTATTAGGATTTTACGATGCTTTTGAATTTATGAAGTTATTTTTCAAAGAGGCTTTCTCCGGCAGCTTTGAGTTTAATGAATTTCTTCGACAATGTTATTCCATCGGCTTGAAGTCACTTCCCCTGATTTCATTGACAGGCTTTGTGACGGGTTTCGTTTTTACCAAACAATCACGCCCTTCATTGTTGGAATTTGGGGCCACTTCCTGGTTGCCTTCATTGGTGACCATTGCCATTGTAAAAGCATTGGCACCACTTGTTACGTCTTTGATCTGTTCGGGTAAGATCGGTTCCGGGATCGGGGCAGAATTAGGCTCTATGAAAGTAACCGAACAAATCGACGCCATGGAGGTTTCGGCGGTCAATCCCATTCGTTTTCTGGTGGTTACACGGGTAGCGGCTGCTACGCTTACTATCCCGATCTTGTCTTTCTATTGCGCTATTCTGGCATTAACGGGGGCTTTTCTTAATGTAACCATTAACGAAAATACCAATCTGGTGGCCTTCCTGGAGCGGGGGTTTGACAATATTATATTTCTGGATCTGGCTACGGCGGTGATCAAAGCCATCTCTTTTGGTTTTACGATTGGCATGATTGGGTCTTATAAAGGCTTTAATGCGGCCAACGGCACACAGGGAGTAGGACAGGCCGCCAATTCGGCAGTGGTATTATCCATGTTTCTGATTTTTCTGGAAGAATTATTTATTGTTCAAGTGACTAACTGGTTCCGTTAAAATCGCATACAATCATGGATAAGACGATTGAAATAAAGAATTTATATAAATCATTCGGCAGTCTGCATGTATTGTCGGGCGTGAACTTGGATGTGTATGAAAATGAAAATGTGGTAGTGTTGGGACGTTCTGGAACGGGCAAGTCGGTGTTGATCAAGATCATCGCCGGGCTTCTAACCCCCGACCGTGGAGAAGTAAATGTTTTTGGTCAATCAGTTTCCCATCTGAATTCGAAGGAACTTGATCAGTTACGAATGAAAATCGGCTTTTCTTTTCAAAACAGTGCTCTGTATGACAGTATGACGGTGCGTGAAAATTTAGAATTTCCGCTCGTTCGAAATGTTAAAAACATGACCCGCAAAGAAATCGACAAAGCGGTAGACGAGGTGATTGAATCTGTGGGTTTGAAGAAAACACTGGATCAAATGCCTTCAGAACTTTCGGGGGGGCAACGCAAACGGATCGGCATAGCACGTACGCTCATTATGAATCCAAAGATCATGCTCTATGATGAACCCACGGCAGGCCTGGATCCGATTACCTGTCAGGAAATCAACGATTTGATGAATCAGGTAAAAGAAAAATACCGCACCAGTTCCATCATCATAACGCACGATCTGACCTGTGCCAAAGAAACAGGTGATAGAGTAGCCATCTTGTTTGATGGAAAATTTGCCTACCAAGGCACGTTTGATGAGGTCTTCGGAAATGCCGACCCTCGCATTCGCAGTTTTTATGATTACAATTTTATAGAACCAAAACTTCAGGATTAATATGAAATCTGCAACACGGTCTGAAAGTTATAAAGTAAAAGTAGGCATTTTTGTGGTGCTGGGCGTTCTTATTTTGGTCGGAGGTATTCTGATGGTAGGAACCCTGCGAAAAACCTTCGTCAGCAAAATTGACGCCTACGCCATATTGGATGATGTAAACGGCTTAACCAAAGGAAGCAATGTATGGTTTTCGGGGGTTAAAGTAGGAACCGTAAAACACGTTGACTTTGTCGAAAATTCCAAAGTAAAAGTTACTTTCGGTATTGAAGAATCCTCTAAGAAGTTTATTAAAAAAGATGCCCATGTAAAAGTCAGTACGGATGGGTTGATCGGTAATACCATTATTGTGTTATCGGGCGGCACCGCAGCCTCGGAAGAAGTAGAAGATGGCTATCAGTTTCATGTGCAAAAGGAAGATTCTCAGCAGGATATGCTGAAAACATTACAGGAAAATAACAAGAATTTACTGGCTATTACCGCCGATTTTAAAGAATTGGTGCGTGGAATCAAAGGTGGCGAAGGCTCTATCGGTAAGTTGCTCACCAAAGATGATCTGTACCAAAAAGTTAATTCAACCCTGACAGGCTTGGAATCGGCCACGGTCAATGCCAAGGCCACGACGGTAGCATTGGCGCAGTTTTCCAAAAACCTGAACACGCAGGGTAATTTTGTCAATGATCTTATGACCGACAAACAGATGTACAATGATCTGAAACAAACGGTCAATTCGTTGAAAACAACTTCCGGAAATTTAAATGAAACCTCCACTTCGGCCAAGGCATTGGTCTCCAATTTACAGCAAACCACCAATCAAATTGCCAACGACAGAACCGGTACGGTTGGCGTTCTTCTTCATGACGAAAAAACGGCCAACAACGTAAGAGGGCTACTTCAGAATTTGGAAAGCGGCTCGGCCAAGCTGGACGAAAACATGGAGGCATTACAACATAATATCCTGTTTAGAAGATATTTCAGAAAGAAGAAACAGAATGAGGAGAAGGCTGATACCCTGACGCAGGTGACCACGCTTGGAAAAATGCCCTAACACATAAAACTAAATGCACACCGTTATTGGTTATGTAAAGCAAAGTAGCCCCTCACTTCATTGCTTTACATAACTGTTTTTGTTTATGCCTGATTTATTTTCTCCCCTGCGCCTTAGAGGCATTGAATTAAAAAACCGAATTGCGATCTCGCCCATGTGCCAATATTCTTCTACCGATGGTTTTGCCAACGATTGGCATTTGGTCCATCTGGGCAGTCGAGCAGTAGGCGGTGCGGGTTTAGTGATGACCGAGGCCACGGCTATTTCGCCGGAAGGCCGTATTTCACCCGGTGATCTGGGAATTTGGAAAGATGAACACATTCCTTTTCTGAAACGTATTACCGATTTCATTCGCCAAAACGGCAGCGTCGCGGGAATCCAATTGGCTCATGCCGGACATAAGGCCAGTTCACATAAACCGTGGGACGGTGGCCGATATGCCATTCCCGAAGAAGGCGGTTGGCAGCCTGTAGCAGCAAGTGAATATCCGTTAGCGGCGGAGAATAAATACGCATTGGCGCTTACTTCGGAAGGAATTCAGCAGGTCGTTGAAGATTTTAAAGCGGCAGCGCATCGCGCGTTGGCAGCAGGGTTTCAGGTAATTGAAATTCATGCGGCGCACGGTTATTTACTGAATGGGTTTTTATCGCCATTGGTCAATAAACGAAGTGATGAATACGGTGGCAGTTTTGAAAATCGTATTCGGCTACTGCTTACGGTTGTCAATGAACTGAGAACCATTGTTGGCGAAGATTTTCCGCTTATCGTAAGAATTTCTGCCACGGATTGGGTAGACGATGGGTGGAACATTGATGATTCAGTTGCCTTGGCGCAAATCCTTCACGAAAACGGCGTTGATCTGATTGATTGTTCTTCGGGTGGCTTAGTTCCTCCGGGCGTGATCAAAGCCGGGCCTAATTATCAGGTGCCTTTTGCCGAAACCATTAAGACGAAAGTCGGTATCAAAACAGGCGCAGTAGGCATGATCGTTGAAGCGACCCAAGCTGATGAGATCATCGTTGCCAATAAAGCGGACTTAGTACTCATTGCCCGTGAATCGCTTCGCAATCCGACTTTCCCGCTCTTGGCGGCCTATGAATTGGGGCACGATGTGCATTGGCCGATTCAATACGAACGAGCTAAAAGGAAATTGTAGTTTTGGTAATAGAACGCTGATTTTTATGATTATTATGTAAAACAGCATGATTTAGCATAAACATCATAAAAATCAGCGTTCTATTTTTTAGCAAAAATAGTCCCTTCCACTAAACTGAAGGTAGTATTAGAAATTGCCTGGAAAAGCCTTATTCCATTATACGTAATTTCTACCCCACATGAGACTGCTCTCTTTACTTCTGGTCATTGCATCTTTCTCCACTTTCTCCACGACTTACGCCCAAAACTGGTACAAAGGCAATTTGCATACACATTCGCTCTGGAGCGATGGCGACGATTATCCCGAAATGATTATGGATTGGTACAAAGCCAATGGCTACAATTTCGTGGGTTTATCGGACCATAATACATTTCAGGAAGGAGAAAAGTGGGTCAATGTGCCGCGCGTTCCTGAGCGGCGGCGTACGTTTGAGCGCTATTTGCGCACGTTTGGCCCTGATTGGGTGTCTTACAAAAAAGGCCCCAACGACTCGCTGAAAGTACGTCTTAAAAATCTACAGGAGTACCGCAGTTATTTTGATGATCCCGGAAAATTTCTGATCATTAAAAGTGAAGAGGTTTCGACAAGTTATGACAGCAAGCCGATTCACATCAACATGACCAACGTGCAAAATCTCATTCGCCCGCAACGAGGCAACAGCGTGGCAGAGGTAATGCAGAATAACATTGATCTGGTGGTGGCACAGCGTCGCTTAACAGGGCAGCCGATGTTTCCGCACATCAATCACCCTAATTTTTATTATGCCATTACGGCGCAGGATCTGATGCAATTGCGGTATGAGCGTTTCTTTGAGGTCTTCAATGGGCATCCATTAGTGCATAATTATGGAGATGAAAAACGTGACGGAACAGAGGTAATGTGGGATAAGATCAATACGCATTTTCTGCAACAGGGCCGCCCGCTGATGTACGGCTTAGCAACGGATGACAGTCATAACTATCAATTTTTTGGTTTGGAATACAGCAACACCGGCCGTGGCTGGGTGATGGTCAATGCCGCAGATCTGTCGCCTCGTTCACTGATCGAATCGTTGGAAGCAGGGCGGTTTTATGCTACTTCGGGCGTGGAATTGGAAAATCTTGTCCAAACACCCGTGAGTTTTGCATTTCGGGTAAAAGCTGAACCAAATGTGAGTTATACCATTCAGTTGATCGGGCTGAAAAAAGGAAAGGCAAAAACAGAGGTTTTTCAAGAAATCAAAGGTACTGAGGCAAGTTATACATTAGGCGAAAATGATCTGATGGTGCGCGCTAAGATCATTTCGAACAAGCCCAAATACAACCCTTTCAGCGCGGGAGACATGGAAACGGCTTGGGTTCAACCCATTGCAAGGCTACAAACACCGCCTGTAAAGGCAGATGTAATACCGCTCCCCAACGCCCATGCGCACAATGATTACGAACAGTCGCGCCCATTGTGGGATGCTTTAGATCAGGGATTTACGAGTGTAGAAGCTGATGTATATTTGATCAACGATACACTGTTTGTTTCGCACGAACGCCCAACGTTTACTAATCCGGCGCATTCGTTGGAAAACCTATATTTAAAGCCGTTGGCCGAGCGGCTGGCACTGAATGGGAATCAGGTATATGCAGGTTATAAAGGACCGGTATACCTCATGATAGATTTCAAGACCGAAGCCGAAAGTACGTATAAAGCATTGGAAAAGTTACTCCAAAATTACCGAGCTGTCTTTACTTCTTATAAAGGTAACAGCGCGAAAGCAGGTCCGGTGACCTTGTTCATTTCGGGCAACCGACCCATTGAAACGCTGAAAAATTCAAAAGAAAGATTAGCCTCTCTGGATGGCCGTCCGGTGGATTTGGGCAAGAAACTCAGCGCTCAGCTCATGCCTGTGGTGAGTGATAATTATTCCAATCATCTTTCGTGGCGGGGTAAAGGCGATATGCCCGAGGAGCAGTTTCAGAAACTGAGCCAACTGGTAAAAAAAGTACATGCCGAAGGCAAAAAACTCCGTCTGTGGGCTTGCCCGGAAGATCCCGTCGTTTGGAAAAAACTCCGCGAAGCCGGCGCTGATTTTCTCAGTACCGATCAATTGGAGTTGGTGAAGGAGTTTTTATTGGCGAAGCCCTGAGATTGTTTACTTACAGTGAAGGGCTGTGGAGACACAACCTGCGGAGAGCTGCGTCACTGGTATAGCTTCGGAGAAGCATAAGATTTGTAGTGTTCAATATCATCCATTATTGACAAAGCTTCGGAGAAGCACAACCTAAAATTCAGGTTGTGCTTCTCCGAAGCTTTAACGTTTGAGACTCAAATCATTGCTACAAATGTTGCACCTCTCTGAGGTGGTGATTCACTTCGAGATAGTTACTTCGGTAGTTGCTTCTTTATAATATAATTAGCTCATCTTTAAGATAAATGCAATCTCTATAAAAACAACGCTCTTCCTGTTTAGAGAAGAGCGTTGAAATAAGAACCGGCACGGCACTATAGAGTTGCGATCAACTTTTGATTCAAAACTACATAATCATCGTTTTTGGCTTCTTTCGCCAGTTCAATGGATTTCATAGCAGTGGCTTTTGCGCCTGTTTTGTCACCTGCTTTTGCCTGAACTTTTGCTTTTAGGTGCATTACCCAAAACGCAGTAGGCTGTGCCTCGACGGCTTTGTTAGCCCACTCTAATGCTTTGTTGATGTCTTTGCCGGTTTCAAAGTAATAAGTAGCCGCTTGGAAATACGGACGACTGTCTACCGTCATGGCTGAATTGATCTGCGCCATGATCTTAGTATCAATATCAGCTTCCACGGGGATTTGTACGGCCGTGTTTTCCCACAGGATCTGAATGTCGGCAGAAGAAGCGGTCAAATTGCCCAAAATGATGGTGAAAGATTCGATCATCATCGGCAATTGCATAGATTTGACTTTGAAACGAGCTACATCGTCTTCGGTTTTATAGCCTGTCAAACCGCTGTTGTTGGCACCTTTGTTAATGATTATTTCCCATTCGTTGGCCGTTGGAACGGAATAAATAGCGTAAGAACCTGCTTTTACGGGCATTCCGCCCACTTTTACATCTTCTCCGAAGGTTACTTTGGTAGCGGCGTTGGCGCCTGTTCTCCAAATTTTACCGAAAGGTACCAGATCCCCAAAAATCTTCCGTCCTTTTGCGGCCGGACGGGAATAATTGATCTCAATGGAAGAAAGCGCAAAATCCTGTTTAAGTGTTTGGGTAGGGCTGGGAGACGGCGTCTTGATACCTTGTGCCGATGCACCTGCTGAAATGAGAACAAAAAGAAGTACAACTACTTTTTTCATTTGATTTTTGAGTGTTTTGTTTAGAGAATTAGTGTTAGTAGTCGATAGACTATACACCGAAGTGTAAACTTACTAATTTGTTAAATGATTCAAAAAAAATACAAATAAGCAGGCCGCCATTTATGGTTAAGAGAGGTATTCCTGATGGATGTCATCGTTTTGATAGAGAGAAACGTCGATGTTTGATGTGCGGGTAGATTCAACCCACCATTTAAATCATTTATTAAAACGCCGTTTCTTAATATGTCAACACAACATAGCTTTCATATTCCTGTCATGGGTTTGGGTTTTACGATGGAAACACCCATTAAAGTAGCGCGCTTTGGGATTTCATCGGTTATATCCATCATTGAAGATGAGCTAATGGAGCGCCTTCGTGAGTTATACAGTCCTTGGGTCAATGAATCGTTTATTCCAATTACCACTCAGGTGGAAGATTGGCGCGCCAAACGCATTCAATCTTACCTAAATCTGGTCAATCGGATTGTGAAACAGCAGGTTGAAACCCTGAGAAACCTGCCGTTTGCACTTGGAAATGAAATTGTAAAGTATTTTGAACTCCTGCCTGAGAACTCAGCAGCCAAAGTGCTTTATCAAAAAATGATGCAACTCGAAGAAGGAGAAACCAAACAGCAATTGCAACAACAATTGCGTAGTGAGATCAAAGCCGGTTCGATAGACGTTAATATCATGGCGAAGGTGGATAGAAATAATTATACCAAAGCCGGAGAAATGCTTCCCAAAGAATTTTCGGATGCTCTTTCTAGTTTGCGGGGTTTTGCACAAAGTGATCTGGAATCGTCGGTGGTTTTTTCCGCCGGTTATAATCCACGCCTGTATGGTTACATTGATTCATTCAGCGACTTTTTCCCTGATGCCGTAGGTTACTTAAAGAAGAAAATCGTGCTGAAAGTAAGTGATTATCGCTCAGCTCTGACGCAGGGAAAAATACTGGCAAAAAAAGGTCTTTGGGTATCAGAGTTCAGAATTGAATCAGGATTGAACTGCGGAGGTCACGCGTTTGCTACGGATGGTCTTTTGTTGGGACCTATTATGGAAGAGTTCAAATCCAACCGTGAAGCACTGGCAGCAGAGCTATGGACAATGTGCAATCAGGCACTGACCGCCAAAGGAATTGCTGTTTTTGAAACGCAGCCGGCCCTTCGTATTACAGTGCAGGGAGGCATTGGTACGGCCAACGAAAATGCCTTTTTATTGGATCATTATCAGGCAGATGCTACCGGCTGGGGAAGTCCGTTTTTGCTTGTTCCCGAAGCAACAAGTGTGGACGAAAGTACGCTTAACGCTTTGGCTACGGCCAAACCGGACGATTACTACCTGAGCTATGCGTCACCGTTGGGTATTCCGTTCAATAATTTTCGAAAAAGCTCGGCGCAGTATCAACTGGCAGCGCGTATTGCCAAAAATCGACCCGGAAGCCCTTGTTATAAGAAGTTTTTGGTAGCCAATACAGAATTTACCGAAATACCTATTTGTGCGGCTTCGCGCCAATACCAGCATTTAAAGATCAATCAACTGAAAGACCGGAACCTTTCAACGGAAGAATATGAACAACAATTGGCTGAAGTGACCGAAAAGGATTGTTTATGCGAGGGACTTGGAGCTTCGATGTTATTGAGTGAAGGCCTCAAACCTGCTCATAACCTTAAAGCCGTCACGATATGTCCCGGACCAAATCTGGCGTATTTTTCGGGAATATTTACGTTACAGCAGATGGTAGATCATATTTACGGTCGCCTCAACTTGCTCAATTCGGTGAAGCGTTCCAACTTTTTTGTGAATGAACTCAAGATGTACGTAAAATACTTCGACGATGAATTGAAGAAAAACAGGAACAGCCTGACAACTAAAAAAATGCGCTACCTGCAATTGTTCCAAGCGAATCTCCTGCAAGGCATCGCGTATTATAAAGAACTCATTCCGTCGCTCAGGAATGAGGCGGAACGGTATTTGGAAGAGATGAAAGAAGAATTGAATCAGTTTGAATATACCTTGAAAAATGTGCAAATGCCTGTTTTGGCAGAAGTATAGTGTAGGATATATTGGTATAAATTTTAGAGCATTTGAAAGGTCGGGTTGTGAGCAGCGGCGGACAGTGCAGTCCTGTGCAGAGGGTTGCTCACAACCCGACCGGTCATCTTTCTTGGGATTTGTCCCGATCTGTAACCCTATTTTAAAGACGTTACTTCGTCTGGTTTTTCATGAGCTTTGCTTCCAATACCTTCATATAATACCCGCCTACTACTGAGCGAGCGGTGAAGCCTACACGTTTACCGTCGGTGGTTTCGTGCCAGTCGGTAAGGGGTGTGCGGGGTTGGGTTTCGTTGGCAAATTTCCAAAGAGGAGAAACAAACGCCTGAAAGTCAGCAGGAGATTTAGTCAATACCGCTGTCCATAAAATCCAGTCTGATTTAGTATATGTCTTCCGACTGTCGAGTGGGAGGCCGTATTTTTGCTGCATTTTGAGGTAATACTTGATTTCTTTTGCCGCTACTGAAGTTGAGAAAATGTTAAGGTTCAACAGTTTGTCCCAAACAATATTATACTTCTGCGACCATGTATTGCCTTTGTCAAACGTCAGGGCGTAGTGATCGCCTACGTCTGCCATTGTCTGCCAGCGGGTGGCCATATCGCGGGCCAGCGCAAGGTATTTTTTGCCCGTGGCAGCGTCGCCTAATTTTTGAGCGAGTTGTCCATAAGCGGCAATTCCCAATATGGCTTTGATGGAGAGGTTGGCGTTGCGCGCCAAATGTCCCGCAAAATCGTCGGTACAAAGTTGATTGGCAGGATCAAATCCGTCTTTTTCGAGGTATTTTACCCAAGTAGAAAGCGTAACCCAGTGTTTTTTTGCAAAATCCGGTTTTCCTTCTGCAGCCGCCACGGCTGCCGTAAGCAATAACATATTTCCGCCTTCTTCCACGGGCATATCTTCAGGATAGGTCTGACCATTGGCGAGTGGATAGGTGCCTACGTCGTGCGCGGGGAAAGGTTTGGTCCATTGCCCGTTTTCGCTGTAATCAAAAATAGGACGCAGCATCCCTTTCATTAATTCGGTATTGTACGCCAAAAACAAAGGTGCCGATGGATAGGTTACGTCCACCGTTCCAATAGAGCCGTTAGAGAAATTCTCCTTTGAAAAGAACAGCAGTTCGCCGTTGGATTTAGCGACTATTTTGTGCGCGGCAATGGCCTGACGATATCCTAACTTACACAAGTCAGCGTATTCTTTGCCGCCTGCTTTCAACGCATCCGTTTCTATTGTTTTGTCGAAAGCTATACATTTTGTTTGGACTTTATCGTAGTCTTTTTCGGCAGAGGCCAAGAGTTGCTCAACGGTCACTTTGCCCGTTCGATTCCACCAGGGACGTAAGTTTTCGCCAAAATATTGCACGGAAAACAAATCATCGTACGCCACTAATACGTGCTGTATTTTGTTGATTTTTTCCACTTTTCCTAAATCAATAACGGCGCTTATCGCCAGATCCGAAGCTACTCCTGAGGAGGTATTTGCGGAAGAATTTTGACTTTTAACAAAGTTTTCTTTCAAGGCCGAGAAGTTGCCGGTTGTAAGTTGAGCTTTCGCAGTTTGGGAAACGGCTAAGTAAGCATAGCCCCAATCAATGCGTACATCATCGCCTTTGGTTTTCAACATCGGTTGTTCTTTCGTGCCGATAGACGACCATTGCAAACCCGAACCTTTGCCGCTTTGCGCTACCACTTCCTGATTGGGCAGGTTGGTGGCGATGGCGCCGGAAAGACCCATGAATAGTTGTACATCATGCGATTTGCCGTCGTTGGAATGAGCATCAAACGTGACATAACTCACCGGGCGGGCAGTTACTTCGAGGTCATTCAATAGCAGTGGTGACAGAAAACTGAGCGCTAAGTTAACTCCCCCCGCTTTGAAATTGTAAAAGGTTTTAGTAGCCGTTAGTCCCGCACTTATTTGCTCGGCGGCAGGCAGTGGCGCTTCTTTGATCTCCTGCGATAAACCCATATCAATGAACGCGTTGCCGCTGGTATGAAGGGCATAGATCATCAGGATATTCTGACCTTTTTTGAGGGTTTCCAATGCCTTCGCAGGGATAACATACGAACGATAATCCTCGGCTACGTTGTGGTGTTCAAAGACCGGAACGCCGTTGAGAAACACTTCCACTTCATCGTTGTAAGCAAGCATAAGTCGAAGCGCATTGAGATCAGCAGCTCCATCCCAATCAAATATTCGCCGGATCCAAACGCCGCCTTTGGTCCAGGAGAGGTGACAGCGGTTGGCGTGAGAACCGAAAGGAAGGCGTCCTGTTTGCCATTTTGAATCGTCAAAATTGTTTTGTTTCCATGCCTCGGTCGGAGCGTCGAACGTATATTTGACCGATACATTGGCATCGGCACCTGTGGGTAAAAGAGATCGGTATTTGATCGGTGTGGCACCTAAAAACTGATAGGATTTTCCATCCACGCGTATAATTCCTTCCATTGACTGCGGCTTGCTCGTCCAATGTGTGGTGGCTACGTCTGTCAGACGATCGGCTTCCGACCAGATGCTGAAATACGGGTCATGCGTAATGAGCGGATAGGCCGGCGGACGGAGATCTTGGGCATTGAGGGTAAGCGTGAAAAGTGTTGCGAAAAAAATAGAAAAGCTAAATACTTTGCTGAAATCCGCAAAAACTCGATTTTTGAGTATCATTGTTCTGTGATTGATTTTGACATTTTTAGATGCGCGTCAATCTTTAAAAACATTTATTTTCCGGTTTTACTCAATGAGAGATACAATCACGCCCCTTTCCGTCCAAAACGCCGAACATTATACGTGGGGAAATAATTGCGACGGTTGGCACCTGCTGAAGTCCGATAGCCTGAGTGTGATTCAGGAACGAATGCCGCCACATACGGCCGAGCAGTTGCATTTTCACCAAAAGACCCAACAGGTTTTCTATATTCTGTCGGGTATCGCCACATTTCTGATCGATGGCCAAACGCACCGTGTAGGTGCCAATGAAAGTATTCATATTCCCAACCAAATTCCGCATCAGATCAGCAATGAGCAGGAAATGGATTTATGTTTTTTGGTTATTTCAGAACCCAAATCCCACGGCGACCGCGTCAATTTGGGCAGTTGAGGTTTAAGAATGTCTCCGTTGAAGTGGTAGCTTGGCATAACATTTTAGTCCCGCTTTAGAGAAATCAACGTTGCGTTATTGCAATGTTGGTTGATGAACTTACTGCCTTTTTACAGTTTTAACTAATAAAAGATCATGGAAGAACTACTTGTTGAACAATTGATAACCAAAAATATCATTGCCATTTTTAACGGTTCCGATAAGCATCAATGGGAAACCGTTCGACATAGTTTGGCCGATGAAGTGTTGCTGGATTACTCTTCAATGAGCGGGCAACCTGCCGCTCCAACTAAGGCTGATGATATCATTGCGGCATGGAGTGGTTTTCTGCCCAAATTTGCCTTTACATTGCATTTCCTTTCCAATTTTGAAATTCATATTCAAGGCGGCATAGCTAACGTTTTTTGCAAAGGCTCCGCGATCCATCACTTACCAAATGCGGAAGGCGGCGATGTATGGAAAGTGTACGGAACCTACGAATTTGAATTGGCAAAACTGGGTGAACAATGGAAAACCACGAGTCTGAAATTTAACTTGCTGTATCAGGAAGGAAATCTGAATCTTCCCGAACTGGCTGCGAGGTAAATTCAACTTTACTTATTCCATCCACCTGAAAAGCTTTTTCGCACTCTTTCCGGTGAATCGCCGTGCCATTTTTTGAAGCAATGAATAAAAGCGGCGGGTTCTGAATAGCCCAAAACGTAGGAAATATCCGAGACTGAAAAACGATCATGGCGAATGAGCAACGCAGAGATCTGACGTTTGAGGTCATCTGTGAGTTGGCGAAAAGTGACGTTTTCATCGCCCAGTCTGCGTTGAAGCGTGCGCGGAGTTAGATGAAAAGCGTCGGCAATCATTTCCAGATCAGGCAATTCGGGGCGTGCCATGTGGAGAGAAGCGATTTTTACTTTATTACTGAAACTTTGCTCGGCTTTTAAACTTTCCAGCAATTTAAGGTATTCAGGAATCAAAATATCCAATTGAAGGCGGCTCTTGTCCTGCAACGTGGCCTTCAAAATTGTTGCTGTAAAATCCAATGAAAACGAAAGGTCATGATTCCAAGGCGAAGGGTAATCTACCTGATAATAAGGAGAATACAGTCGTATTTGTGCCTGCTCGGCAGTCATCATCGAAAGTTCGCGGCTCATGACTGTTAATGCATATTCCAAAATGATGCGATTGAGCAGCGATTTATTGTTATTGATGTTAAGTTGAATAACTGCCGAAGTTTCATTAACGGCAGTTTTAATCTCAATGATCGGAAAGGTTGTATTCAGATACGTTTGCAAATAATGCAAAGCCTCTTCCACAGTGGCAGCTTGGAGCGAAATTCGGTAAATCAGGCCCAACGCATTCAGATTCAGAAACTTCCCCAAATGAATTCCCAACGAATCGTCATCATTGTTTTTGACAACATATTCCAGTACAGCATAAAAATCTTCCTCACTCACAACCGCTGCTTCCGCAAAAAAATCATGGGGTGGATGTTGCATCAATTGAGTCATAACGGAAAATGACACCCCTTTCCACCGGGCATATTCCATGATGCTGTGCAGATGTAATGCGAGTAATTTCATTTTGTCGTAAAATATCAATAGCGAGTTTCAGGACAAATCTACATTTGCTACCGAATTAAACAATTGATAAAACATGACAACGTTAAAAAATGTATTGCTTCTCAATGGCGTCAGCTCGGGCGCTACAGCACTTTTGCTCATTCTTTTTCCAAATGCCATTGCCAATATTTTTGGCATCACATCTACCTTGCCTTTTGTTGGTGTAGGGGTATTTCTGTTGGTTTTTGCGGGATTGGTTTTGTTCGAATCACGTCAGCAACCGTTGCGTGTAGGAATGGTAAAATTTGTCATCGTGCTGGACATTCTTTGGGTGATCGACAGCCTTGTGATCGTAGCTCTTCAGCTGTTTGGACTGTCGTTTTGGGGTGACCTGCTTATCGGTGGTGTGGCTCTGTGGGTAGCCGCTATGGCATTTTTACAACAAAAAGGGCTAAAATCCATACAGATGGCCTGAGTTTTCAGAACGCTGATTGATATGAGCTAACATAAAAATCGTAATAATCAGCGTTCTATTTTATTGAATATTTGCTAAGGCAACTATTGCCTTAGCATTTTTATTTTGTAACTTAGCGCATACTTTTTTGTATCTTACTAAGAAAAGTCATGCCTATTTATCATAAACTCGGCAAAATTCCTCCCAAGCGGCATACGCAATTTGAGAAGCCCAACGGAGGACTGTATTACGAACAACTGTTTGGTACGATCGGCTTCGACGGAATGTCGTCATTAATGTACCATATTCATCGGCCTACGATGGTCAAAGAGATTTTGTCCGAGACGGATGTTTCGCCCAAAATTGCGGTTGAGAAAGGCATCAAAGCGCGCTTATTGAAAGGCTTCGAAGTACCGCCCAAAGATGATTATCCGGAAAGTAGAATACGGTTGTTGGTCAACAATGATGTTCATATCAGTTTGGCCGCACCGCGACACTCATTGACGACTTATTTCTATAAAAATGCCGATGCGGATGAGCTGTTATTTATTCATCGCGGTTCAGGAAAATTGCGCACTCAATTCGGAAATATTTCCTTTGAATACGGTGATTATCTGGTCATTCCGCGCGGAATGATTTACCAAATTGACTTTGATTCAGAAGATAATCGGCTGCTCATTGCAGAATCATTTCATCCGATCTATACGCCTAAACGCTACCGAAATTGGTTTGGACAGTTGCTTGAACATTCACCTTACTGCGAACGTGATTATAAGCTTCCCGAAGAACTCGAAACACACGATGAAAAAGGAGATTTTGTAATGAAGATCAAAAAGCAAGGCAAGATCTACGAAATGCTTTATCCTACGCATCCTTTTGACGTGGTCGGGTGGGACGGCTATAATTTCCCTTACGGTTTTTCTATTCATAACTTTGAACCCATTACCGGCCGTATTCATCAGCCGCCGCCTGTGCATCAGACGTTTGAAACAAGTGCGTTTGTGGTGTGTTCGTTTTGTCCGCGCTTATATGATTATCATCCCAAAGCCATTCCGGCGCCTTACAATCATTCCAACATTGACTCCGACGAGATGATCTACTACGTGGATGGCGATTTTATGAGCCGTAATAATATTGAACAGGGACACATTACGCTTCATCCGGGCGGTATTCCGCACGGCCCGGCGCCCGGCGCGTACGAACGAAGCATCGGCAAAAAAGAAACCATTGAACTCGCCGTCATGATCGATACATTCAAACCTTTAATGATCACCGAAGAGGCGCTGAAAATTGACGATGGGCAGTATTACCGAAGTTGGTTGGAGTAAAATTATCAAGCTAAAAGCGTCGTTTTTCGTTCATGTTTCAGTACTCATCCAATCCTTTTCTTTATGTGGATTTCCATTGATAAAAACTCCGATTTTTCCATTTATAATTTGCCTTTTGGCATTTTTTCAACGTCAAAAAGTGCTAAAAGAGTTGGTGTAGCACTTGGCCCTTGGATCATTGATATGCCGAAATTAGCCGATCTGGGCGCTTTTGGGGGTATTGATTTCGACAAAAGTGTTTTTAAACAAGAGTTTCTTAATGATTTTATGGCTACCGGCAAAGCTGTTCGAGTGGGAGTGAGGCAGGTTTTGCAGCAAATTTTTGAAGATTCCTGCAGCCCTTTTAAAACGTATGCGTCAGATTTTTTGATCCCTCAAAAAGATGCGGTTTTACATTTGCCCGTCAAAGTGGGCGATTACACTGATTTTTATTCCAGTGAGCAACATGCCTTCAATGTAGGGGCCATGTTCCGTGATCCTCAAAACGCTTTATTGCCTAATTGGAAACATTTGCCGGTGGCCTATCATGGACGAGCTTCTTCCATTTATGTTTCAGGTACAAACTTCCATCGCCCCAAAGGACAAACCTGCCCGGATGAAACGCAACCGCCCATTTTCGGCCCAACCAAACGCCTCGACATTGAATTGGAAATGGCGACCATTATTGGCACAGGTAACGAGATCGGGGACAGTATTTCGGTCGATGAAGCGGAAGATCATGTTTTTGGATTTGTGCTTTTCAATGATTGGTCGGCGCGGGATATTCAGAAATGGGAATATGTGCCATTGGGGCCTTTTTTGGCGAAAAACTTCTTTTCGTCGGTTTCGCCATGGGTAGTCACGCCGGAGGCTCTGGAGCCTTTCCGCGTGCCTGCAACTGAGCAAGCTCCCGAAGTTTTACCGTATTTAAATGGGCAAAACCGTCAAAACTTTGATGTTACCTTAGAAGTGTATCTTCTGCCAAAATCAGAAAATCAGAATTCCGAATATCTTCTCTGTCGTTCCAACTTCAAAAATATGTATTGGACGGTGGCACAACAGATAGCGCATCACACGGTAAATGGGTGCAATTTGAATGTAGGAGATATGCTGGCTTCAGGCACAATTTCGGGTAAAGATCCCGACAGTTTTGGGTCGTTACTGGAATTGACTTGGGGCGGCAAAAATCCCATTACCTTTCCGGATGGCTCGGTACGGAAGTTTGTGGAAGATTATGACACGATCATTATTCGTGGATTTGCTCAAAAAGGAGAAATCAGAGTCGGGTTTGGAGAAGTAAAAACGACTATCTTGCCGGCCAAATAAAAAAGTGTCATGCTTACTATCAATCCACAGGACGTTCCTGTTCCGGTCATTCATCATTATTTGCAGGGAGCGGTGGCCCCGCGCCCGATTGCCTTTGCCAGTACGGTTGACAAAGACGGAAATG
The DNA here is from genome assembly GCF_965279615.1 of Runella sp. NCBI lineage: Bacteria > Pseudomonadati > Bacteroidota > Cytophagia > Cytophagales > Spirosomataceae > Runella > Runella sp. Next base: position 6,307,499 of record NZ_OZ257252.1, read on the forward strand.
TTAACTTAAGTCCTTTCAGTTTTTTCAATTTGTTTGGTACAAAACCTCCTACGCTCATTTTTTCACCCAATCGCCGCGTGCGCGACGCTACCAATAAACACACCTTCGAAAATGTGCAGGAAGTGGACGAAGTTGTGATCAATATGGTCGATTATGCCATGGTAGAGCAAATGTCGTTAGCGAGTTGTGAATATCCACGAGGAACGAATGAGTTTGTAAAAGCAGGATTTACGGAAGTGCCTTCACAAGTGGTAAAGCCGCCGCGCGTAGGAGAATCGAAGGCGGTTTTTGAATGTAAGGTAAAGCAAATTATTTCATTGGGCGAAGAAGGCGGCGCGGCCAATTTAGTGATCTGCGAAGTGTTGTTAGCACACTTTTCAGAAGATATTCTGGACGAGAACGGGCGCATTGACCAACGCAAAACCGACTGGGTAGCCCGCATGGGCGGCGATTGGTACGCACGCGCATCGGGAGAGGCGCTGTTCGAAATTCCCAAGCCAAGCACTCAAAGAGGCATTGGCGTAGACAACATTCCTGACTTTATCAAATCCAATCCGGCATTTTCCAAGAATGACTTAGGACGATTGGGGAATATTGAACAATTGCCTCAATTGTTTGAAATAGAAGGCTTTAAGAGTAATAATTTAGGGGGAGATTTTATTCTGTTGGCAAAACAGTTTCTTCACGAAGGAAGGCTAAAAGATGCTTGGCTGGCGTTGTTGGCGCAGGGATAAAATGTATATTATTGTTTTTAAGAAGGCAAATCATTATTTTTGAAACTAACAATTTTAGTAAAGCAATGAAAACGGCTGAAAATACTTCTTCAAAAATGCCATCTAAGGGTTTGATGCTTGTGCGTAGATTGGCAGCTGAAAAACGTGAAATACAGCGTCAAATGCAGGAAGAATTTGCCACTGATCCACAAATTCAAAAAGTAGTAATTGAATTGGAAAAGAGAAGTAAAGAAACATCAGCTTAATGAGGAAAGAGTATGATTTTGCAGTACTGGAACATGATAACCTTCGATATGTTTTTCGTACTGCTCACAGTGTTTTTTATGAAGTAAGATTTAAAGCTACTCCTTATCTGTTTGAAAATAAAGCAGAAATTGCTGATCAAATTTATGAATTAGTGATAGAAAGGATAAAAACTCCTGTTACTAAAGTTCCTCCGGATATTTTGATCCCAATAACAGTTGCCGCAATCTGTAAAGATTTTTTTAGTCATCAACAGGAAAGAATATTACTATATCTCTGTGAAACAGCAGATTTCAAACACACAGCACGAGCTAAAAAATTTGATGGTTGGTTTAGAGAATTTAACGACAGCCAATTTCTAAAGATAGATGCTCAGATTCCGGATACGGATGTCACCCACTATCTTTCTCTTATTTTTCGCTGGGACCACCCTTATCTTCAGGAGATTATAACAGAGTTTAAATTACTTGCCAATAATTATGGACCTGATAAATAGATCAGTTACCTAAGACAAACTATGAATAGTTATTACGAGTCAGCGCCTTTTACCAAGGTAAAATTAAATCTGTACTCGTTTGAAAGCCCTTTTTGCCTCCGCTTTTCTATTTATAATACATTCGGTGTCGGTCATGGCGGTTTCTCCTTTGCAGCCGGACCGGCTTACCTGCGAATATATTGATAATCCTCTTGGCATTGATACTCCCAAACCACGCTTAAGTTGGACGCTAACAGCTTCAATAAGAAATCAGCGACAAACGGCGTATGAGCTTATTGTAAGTAAAAATCTCAAAGAAATCTCCCAAGGCAAAGGTGCTGTATGGAACAGCGGTAAAGTAACCACAGATCAAAGCCTTCATATTGAATACAACGGTCAGGCACTGCAATCTTTTACGCGTTATTATTGGCGGGTTCGGGTATATGATGCCAACGGTGAAGCCTCTGCGTGGAGCCAACCGGCATGGTTTGAAACGGCCATGCTTACCTTGGCTGACCGGCAGGCAAAATGGATCGGTGATGGTAGTAAACAGTTTGATCGCGACGAAGATTTTTATCAAAATGACCCGATGCCGCTTTTTCGTCGTACGTTTAAAACGAATAAAAAAGTAGCCTCTGCTCGCCTATACATCTGTGGTTTAGGCTATTATGAAGCTTATCTGAACGGCCAAAAAATCGGTAATAATGTACTTGATCCCGGTTGGACAGCCCACCGAAAACAGGCTTTGTATGTAGTGCATGACATTACTGCGTTGGTACGTTCCGGTAATAATGTTGCCGGAATAATGCTCGGCAATGGCTGGTACAATCCGCTTCCGCTGCGGTTGTTCGGTCGCTTTAATCTGCGCGATGTGCAGCAAACCGGTCGGCCGTGTGTGAAGGCCGAACTTCGAATAGTGTATACGGATGGTACAACGGAACGCATCAAGACCGATGAATATTGGCAAACAGCTCCCGGCCCCGTTGTGCGTAACAATGTGTATTTGGGCGAACAGTATGATGCTCGTTTGGAGCAGACAGAGTGGCTCAGCCCTGAGGCTAAACTGACAAATTGGAAAAATGCCGTTGTTACAAATGGCCCTGACGGCGAATTATCTGTGCAGATGCAACCTCCGATTCGAGTGACGGCCGTTGTGAAACCGGTGCGTATCACTGAACCTAAAACGGGAGTGTATCTTTTCGATCTGGGGCAAAATTTTGCAGGCGTTGCCCGCATCAACGTTCAGGGCGCGGCAGGTACTAAAATTACATTGCGTTATGGTGAAGATGTCCATCCCGACGGAACGTTGAATTACCTAACGACCGTGGCGGGACAAATCAAACAGATATGGAACCTTAAGGGCGGGCCGGGTGCTCCACCAACCGCTTGGCAGGAAGATAGTTACATCTTAAAAGGACAGGGGATTGAAACGTGGGCACCGCGTTTTACTTTTCACGGATTTCGATATGTAGAAGTGACGGGGCTTACGCAAAAGCCAACGCTCCAGCTATTGGAAGGCTTACGCATGAACAGCGACTTAGCTTCGAATGGTGAATTCAGTTGCTCCAATGCCATGTTCAATCAATTGGATAAAACCGCTCAATGGACTTTTTTGAGTAACGTTTTCAGTGTACAATCCGACTGTCCGGGCAGGGAAAAAATGGGCTATGGAGCTGATATGGTCGTAACTACCGAAGCTTTTATGTACCATTTTGACATGGCCAATTTTTACCGTAAAGCCGTACGCGATTTTATCAATGACCAACGTCCTGAAGGAGGAATGACCGAAATAGCCCCAAATACGGGCATTGATGACCGAGGGTTGGGTGACAAATCCGGGCCTTTAGGTTGGCAGTTAGCCTTCCCATTTTTGCAAAAACAATTGTACGAGTTTTACGGAGATCTGCGCGTTTTGGAAGAAAGTTATCCTGCGTTGGTGCGCCAAATCGCGTTTTTGCGCAGTAAAGCCGACCAAAATCTGTTTCATTGGGACATCAGCGACCACGAAGCCATTGACCCTAAACCGGAAGCTTTTACTGCCTCGGCGTTTTATTATCATCACTTGCAATTGGCGGCCGAATTTGCCGGTCTTTTGGGTAAAAAAATAGATTCTACGCAATACGCCAAAGTAGCGCAAACTGTCAAAAGTGCAATTATTCGTAAATACCTGATTCCCGGTACAGGTCGCTTTGACAACGGTACGCAAGCTGCCCAGCTATTTGCACTTTGGTATGATTTCACGCCCGAAAAAGAAGCCTCATTGAATGCGCTTATTGCCGAATTGGAGCGGCACCGATGGCATGTATCAACGGGGATTTTCTCGACAAAAATGTTTTTTGATGTGATGCGTCTGCAAAAGCGAAATGATCTGGCCTACCGTGTGGCTAACCAACGGGATTATCCAAGTTGGGGGTACATGCTTGACAAAGGTGCTACAACACTTTGGGAAACATGGAAGTATCCTGACAATGCACCGTCTCAAAATCATCCCATGTTTGGCTCGGTCACAGAATGGTTTTATCGTTCTCTGTTAGGGATCAATGCTGCCGAAGCAGGCTTCCGAAAAATACTGATCAAACCGCAGCCAACCGCCGATCTCACCTGGGTTAAAGGCAGTTATAACTCCGTAAGAGGAAAAATAGGAAGTGAATGGAAGACTGAAAACGGGCATTTTATACTAACAGTTTCCATTCCCGCCAACACAACAGCCGAAATTTGGTTGCCTGCCAAAAACAAAAGCAGCATCACCGAAAACGGGCAACTCATTGTCGATACGGTTGCATTACGGTTTATAAAATACGAGAATAACTTTGCCGTTTTTGCAGTCGGGTCAGGGACTTATTCTTTTACTTCTGAGATGGAGAGATAAAGATGAGCACTTGGGTATTCAAAACAGGATTGTCCGCTCCAAAAAATGCCGGGTATTTTTCAATCTGAGGAATACCCGGCATTTTAGGGTTATCGCCATAAGGAAGCATTGTCAGCCAAGTCTGTTTTATAATATTTTCAATTTTGGAAAAAATAGATATTTAAAATAAAAACTATTTTAAATATAATTTTTTGAAGTTTTAAAAACTGAAAAAATTATATTTAGCAAAAAACGTACCTAAATTTTCAAAAAAATGAACAAAAAAATAAGGTATTGAGTTTTATTCATTAAAATTGCAAGGATTTTCACACCAAAAAAATCCATTCCTGTTACACTTTATCAACTAACTAAATCATTATGAGAAAAGCTTTACTGCTGTTTCTCCTCCTTTGGGGGGGGATGGTAGGTACATCCGTACTTGCCCAAGACAAATCAATTTCAGGGAAAGTAACCGCCGACGATGGTTCTGCCTTACCGGGCGTGAGCGTAATTGTGAAAGGTACCACTCGCGGAACTAACACCGATGGAGAAGGGAATTTTAAAATTAATGTTCCTGCCAATGCCCGTTTATTGTTCAGCTACGTTGGATTTACGGCCCAAGAAATTGCGGTAGGTAACCAAACTACTTTCACCGTAAAACTGCTTCCTGATGCGGCCAGTCTGGATGAGGTCGTTATCACTACCTTTGGTACAGCTAAAAAAGCCTCATTTACGGGTTCTGCGGCTAAAATTGATGCAGAAAAACTGGGACCTCGGCCTATTACCAACGTTGCTCAGGCACTGGCAGGGTCTTCTGCGGGTGTGCAGGCCACCGCAGGTAGCGGACAGCCGGGCAACGCTCCTGATATTCGTATCAGAGGTTTTGGCTCTATTTCTTCTTCAAATGATCCATTGTATGTAGTGGATGGAATCCCTTACAGTGCCAGCATCGCCAACATCAGCACCGATGACATTGAGAGCATTACGATTCTTAAAGATGCGGCTTCTACGGCGCTTTACGGAGCCAGGGCGGCCAATGGTGTGGTGATGATCACCACTAAAAAAGGAGTAAAAGGTAAAAATACCATCAGCGCAAAATACACCAAAGGTTTCAGTACCAGGGCTTTGCCTGAGTACGATCGCGTTGGGCCGGCTGATTATTATCCATTGATGTGGGAAGCTAACCGTAACAACTTTGCGTATAGAGCCGCCAACCCTGTAGAGATCAATAAGGCCAGCGCCGATGCTTCTGCCGGTCTGGGAGCCCTTGTTGGTTATAATGTATATGACGTTCCCTTTGCGCAGTTGGTTGGTACCGACGGAAAATTGAATCCAAACGCAAAATTAATTTACAGCGCCGATGATTTGAATTGGGAAAAACCGTTGATGCGCCAGGGAAATCGGGATGAAATAGGCCTTAACTTCTCAGGTTCCAACACTAACTCAGATTATTTTCTTTCATTGTCGTATTTGAGTGACAAAGGATTTTTGATTCGTTCTGATTATGAGCGTTATACGGCACGTTTGAACGTCAACAGCCAAATGAAACCTTGGTTCAGAACGGGAGCCAATATTTCAGCTACGATCACTAAGTCCAATCAGGCCGATGTTCCTGCCAATGGTGGAACTACATTTGTAAACCCCTTCTTTTTCTCCAGAGGAATGGCTCCGATCTATCCTGTTTATGCGTATGACCCTGCTAACCCAGGCTCATTCCTGACGCTTGAAAACGGACAAAGAAGATGGGATTATGGTAATTTGTCGGCTCTTGGTCTTCCAAGCAGACCTCAAAACGGTGGACGTCATGCAATTGCCGAAACGATCCTTAACCAAAATTACTTCCGTAGAAATGTATTGGGCGGTCGGGGTTTTGCCGAAATCACATTCCTGAAAAACTTTAAGTTTACAGCCAATGTGGGTACTGACATTACAAACCTGAACGATGTAACTTTTGGAAACCCTGAAATCGGCGATGGCGCCCCTGCCGGTAGAGCTTCCCACGATTTTCAGAATATAACAAGCTACAACCTGTCCCAATTGTTGAATTACAGCAAGACATTTGGCTCTCATGGCGTTGAAGTATTGGTAGGTCATGAAAATTATAACTATACCGACAATATTCTGGAGGGTTCAAGATCACAACAAGTTGTGGACGGGAATTATGAATTGGTAAACTTTACTACTACGACCAACCTTAATTCGCAATACAACAGACGTAGAGTGGAAGGCTTTTTCTCACGTATCAACTACGACTACAACCAAAAATACTTCCTGTCGTTTTCAGCGCGCAGAGATGGTTCAAGTAAGTTCTACAAAGATGTTCGTTGGGGTACTTTTTACTCGGCCAGCGGTGCATGGCGTATCGATCAGGAAAACTTCCTGAAAGCGGTTCCTGTCATCAGCATGATGAAATTGAGAGCTTCGTATGGCCAAACAGGTAACGACGGCGGTATCAGCAACTATGCATGGCAACCGCTTTTTGAGTTGGGTCGTAATAATGCTACAGAAGCGGGTATCCTTCAATTAAGTTTAGGAAACAGTGGCCTTGAGTGGGAATCCAGCAATGCGTTCGACGTAGCTTTGGAGTTTGGTCTTTTGAAAAATCGTATATCAGGTACTATTGAATATTTTGATCGTCGCTCGTCCAACCTGATATTTGACGTTCCTTTACCATTGTCGGCCGGTATTGCTACCGTAACCAGAAACATTGGTACAATGTATAACAAAGGTGTTGAGTTTGAATTAAATGCTACTCCGGTTCAAACGAAAGACTTTAGCTGGAACATTAATTTGAATGTGACCAGCCTGAAAAACAAGATCACCAAGATGCCTGACGAGAGTAAGGAGATCATTGACGGAACTAAAAAATTGACAGAAGGCAGTTCTATTTATGATTTTTGGTTGAGAGAGTATATGGGCATAAGCTCGGCTACGGGGGAAGTACTTTACAGAGCTTCCGCTTTTCAGACGGCCAATTCTTTCGTTACCGAAAAGGGTGATACTGTAACTACAAACGTTAACAACGCACGCTATCATTACAACGGTACTTCTATCCCTAAAGCAACGGGAGGTTTTACCAATACCCTCAGATTCAAAGGTTTCTCATTGTCGGCGTTGATCGTCTATCAAATCGGCGGCAAAATTTACGATGGCGCCTACCAAAGTTTGATGGGCTCCGGTTATCATAATGCCAAGCACGTTGATATCTTGAGAAGATGGCAAAAACCGGGTGACGTTACCGATGTACCAAGAATGGATGCCGGTCGTACTACTGATTTCAATGCCGATTCTGACCGCTGGTTGATCGATGCAAGCTATCTCAATATCCGTACTGTAACGCTTTCGTATACTTTACCCAAACTGATTGCTCAGAAACTCTATTTGGAAAACGCTCAAGTTTATGTCAGTGGTGAGAACTTCTTTATAAAGTCTCGCCGGAGCGGTATGAACGTACAGCAAAACTTTTCCGGTACAACCGGCAACGTGTATAGTTCTGCCAAAGCTGTGGTAATGGGTATTTCATTTTCACTTTAACATCAACAAAATCATGAAGAATAAATTATTAATAGCATTCGTAGCTATGCTGTGTACAGTAGCTACTTCCTGCGAGAACACTTATTTAGATACTGTACCTACTGCCAGCGTTGATGCTGCCTCGGCTTATGCGACCACCAAAAACGCAGCTGCCGCCATCAACGGTATTTATCGGGCACTCATTCTCCGCTACCAGAGTTCACAGGGGCATTCAGGACACCCTGCGCTGATGATCATTTTGGATCATATGGGTGAAGACGTTATCATTGGTGCAACTGCCGCCAGCTGGCACGTGGGCGAAACAAGATGGACTGCTCACCGCTCCGACACCAACGTGATGACTATTTTTCCTTATGAGATGTATTATCGAACCATCGGCAATGCCAACATTGCCATTGCCAACATTGATAATGCAACAGGTACACAAGCTGAAAAAGATCAAATAAAAGGAGAAGCACTGGCTTTGCGCGGTTGGGCTTACTTCAATCTGATTCAATTGTACGGCAAACGGTACGATGCTGCTGCCAAACCAAACGCTCAATTGGGCGTGCCTTTGGTATTGACACCTACTACTGAAGGTCTTGCAAGAAATACGGTGGAAGAGGTTTATACTCAAATCAACAAAGATTTGGCACAAGCGGCAACATTGTTAAAGACAACAAGAGCCTTCAAGTCGCACATAAACCTGGAAGTAACAAAAGGCCTTTTGGCACGGGTAGCTCTTACGCAACAAAACTGGGCCGATGCCGCGAAATACGCCGCAGAAGCCAGAACCGGTTATGCTCCAATGTCAGAAGCTCAATATCAGGACGGTTTTCAGGATTTAAGCAACCCTGAGTGGATGTGGGGCTTTGACCACTTGGAAGATCAGTCAGAGTTCTTTGGAGGGTACCATTCTTATATTTCCTGCAATTACAACTCAACCGTTATCAGAACGTATCCTAAAGTGATCAACAGTTTGCTTTATAACGCCATCCCAACTACGGACATTCGGTCTAAAATGTGGGTAAAAGCACCTACTGCTGCCAACTCAATCGTTCCTCCGGGTGGGGTAAGAGTACCTTATCTAAACCAAAAATTCAGACTTCCGGGTGTTCCTTCTACCAGTGCTATGGGTGATGTGCCTTACATGAGAGCCGCTGAAATGTATTTGATTGAAGCAGAAGCCAAAGCTAAATTAGGACAGGATGCCAATGCTGCCAAGGTTTTGTTTGACCTGATCAGCAAAAGAGATGCTGCTTACAAACTTTCAACAAGCACCGGTGCTACATTGTTAAGCGAGATATATTTCCACAGAAGAGTTGAATTGTGGGGTGAAGGTTTCAGATTCCTTGACTTGAAACGCCTGAATCAACCTTTGAACAGAAACGGAACCAACGCCATCGCGTCTATCGCAGTTCTTTTTGATATGCCGGCGGGTGATAAGCAATGGGAATTCCTCTTTCCAAGAAGAGAGATGAATGCTAACAAAGCCATTGTGCAGAATCCTCTTTAATAGGTAATCAACAGTAAAAAGAAAGGCCCTCCAAATAAATTTGGAAGGCCTTTCTTTTTGAGGAAATAAAGAGTGCAGAGGGTTGCTCACAACCCAACCGGTCGGGTTGTGAGCAACCCTCTGCACTTTCACCGAATCAAACGCTTGTTTTTCCCTGCAATACCGGCCTTTTATCTTTGGCTCCTGACATACGGTTCATGCTGTTATCAAAACTTACCTGAACCGAATCTCCTTCAAATTTACAGGTGATAAAATCGCGGTGAGGCGTTTCATAATAACGCATTGTGATCTCAAAGGTATTCGGTTCTCTCCAACTGCCGCTTGCGGCAATTTTAGAGATACGTTCTCTCTTTATTTTGGGAGAAACAACCAGGTTTGGTTGAGAGAGGTCGGTTTCGCCAAAGGCCCATTTTTCTAATCCGCAGATAAATCTATGTTCTCCTGCCTTGTCTTTGATGAAAAATTGGTAGGTGTCGCCTTCGCGGTAAGCCAGTGATATGCTCTCTATATTCAATGAATTTGGTTCTATCTGAAACAATTTGCCCGACACTTTGGCGGCAGTTGAGCGGATTACCCCTCCTTTGGGAGGCAATAATGCCAGTGCGACCAGTTGTTGTTTTAATTCCTTATTCGCTAAGGCATTGGCAGGCAGTGATTGCGACTTCATGGCAGGCAATAAATGTTCCCAAACCAGATCAAGAATTCCCTGCATGTTGGAGGTTTCGCTTGTGATGGCAATGACGGCGTCCTGATCGGGCATTACAATGGTGTATTGACCAAAAGCGCCGTCACCGCGAAAGGCATTGTGTCGGCAACGCCAGAATTGATAACAATATCCCTGCAACCAGTCGTTTTGGTCATTGGAGCGGGTAGGTTTGGCGGGAGCGGGCTGCTGTATTTTAAAGGTTGTAGCTTCTTCCACCCACGCTTTCGGAATCAACTGTTTGCCGTTCCATAGGCCTTTTTGCAGGTATAATTGGCCAAACTTGGCTAAGTCTTCGGTACGTACCCGCAAGCCCCAACCTCCGGTATTGATACCCTGCGAATCTTCTTCCCAATCCGCTCCTTCAATGCCTAACGGCTCAAATAAACGGGGTTTGAGGTAATCAACGATCTTTTGTCCCGTTACTTTCTGCACAATGGCCGAGCACATATAGGTTGCTATGCTGTTGTACAAAAAGACACTTCCGGGAGTATATTTGATGGGAGTTGCCAAAAAAGATTTGGCCCAATTATCTTCATTTCTGATCAAAGGCTCCGCCTCTTGCCCTACTGACATTGATAGTAGGTCTTTGACCTTCAATTTTGCTAAGTTCTCACTGATGGTAGCAGGCAGATCATTGGGGAAAAATGATACAACCAAGTCGCTCGTCTTGAGTTTTCCTTCAGCTACCGCAAAGCCTACGGCCGTAGAAGTGAAACTTTTGCTCATCGAATACAAAGTATGCTTTAGGTCTGCGCGGTACGGAGCCCACCAACCTTCGGCCACTACGTGCCCGTGGCGTACTATCATCAAACTATGAAACTCGTGTTTGCTTTGGGCAACGGCACCCAAAAATGCTGAAATTCCCGCCGAGTCTATGCCTTGGATTTCAGGAGTGGTACGTGGTAAACTTATTTTTGATTTGGCAAACAGATCAAAAGGCACAGCTGCCGAAAAGGCCATGCCTGCGCCGGCAAAGCCCAGCTGCTGAATAAATTGACGACGAGTGGTTTGCATAAGTTATCTGTATTTTCGCTTTAGATAAGGCACAAGTACTTTGGCATACTCGCGATATCCCTGCGGGTTAAGGTGGAGGCTGTCCTGTGTATACAACTCACCTTTAACAGTACCGTTAGCGTTGAAAAGAAGAGGATTTATGTCTATGTACGACAGGCGCTTCCCTGTTGTGCAACCTGTAGTGAATAGTTTTATCAAAGCATTTCCTTTCTTGAAAGTTTCCCAATGCTTGCGGCGCGAGGGAGACAGCTTCATGGATACATAACAGATCCTTGTTGATGGAAAACGATTTTGTACCAATGCTATCAATTCACGATATGAATCAAACATCTGTTCTGCTGATTTATACTTACCCAACGCCAAATCATTTTCGCCGCCGTAGATAACCAATAGTTTCGGTTGATACGGAAATACCGCCCGGTCCAGATAATGAATAAGCTCAGGAATGGTAGAACCTCCAAAACCGTGGTTAACAACGGGCAATGGAGCCAGATCCGTTTTCATGTCTTTCCAAAGGCGCCAGCTGGAGCTTCCGTAAAATAGTATCTCGCCGGTTTTAATGCCTTTTTCTAGATTGTCTTTTTCGAAAGTTCTGATTTCAGGCTCATACCGATCAATTTGGTAGTCACATTCGAAGGCTTCTGCAATAGGTTGAGGTTGGGAATAATTAGTGTCGGGTTGACAAGCCATCAGCAATGCCAACCCCAAAAGGGGTAGAGTAAAATTTTTTCTCATAAGTAGGGTGAATGGAGTGCAAGCGAAAAGATGCGCAATTTACTAAAAAACAAAGGCTTACTGAAAATATTTTTATACTTTTCAGTAAGCCTCACTAATATTTTAATGCTTTTAGGGATATTTTCTGCCTAAAGCAAGTTTACTCTTTCTTACCTTCGAATTCCATTCCCTGAAATTCAACCTTTACTTTTACAATTTTCTTTTCTTCGTTACGGGTAAAGGTAAATTTGGCGGCGCTGTCGGCGGTTTCAAATTTATCAACAGCATCTTTGACCGGAGCAATTGGACCTCCCTGATCTCCTGCCTGAACTGCAAGAGAACCTTGTTTCAACGAAAATTCCATGAACTCAAACGGAAGGCCTTCAAATTTATATTTGCCCGCAAATTCTTTTAGGGCAGTAGTATCGGTTGAAGCAGCTGCCGTTGGAGTAGCAGTTTGTGCTGAAGCAGAATAAGAAATGGCACCAATACCCAACAGCAGGGAGAAAATGATTTTGTTCATAAGTTTTACTAAATTTAAATTGAATGTATTTTTTGCAATGATAAAAAACTGCCGGCAGAATCTGCATTAAAAATCAATGAATTTTTTATTAATTTTTCCTGATAAAATACAATATATATGCTAAATAAATAAAATCCGACCTCCCAATGAGAAGTCGGATTCGAACTTACCTAAACCTTTTCTCTACTAATGAAATCTTTAATTTTATTACTGCGATAGTCGATCGATTCAAAGAATACGATTGCCTTATCGGAAAAATTTAGATGAAAACCTGATATTGTACCGTTACTGAGCCACGCCGCCCGTTTTGTTTCAAAAGACCATCGGTGGCATTTTGATAGACCGGACGATTCTGGAATTCCAATGATATTTTAGAATTATGACCTTTCAGCATCCAATTAACTCCTATATTATATATACCTGCTGTTTTGGTGAGGCGTTGATAATCGGCCAGTTGTGCTGATGCATACGGCATAAGTGTTCCATTTTTGCCAAACAGATCAGAAGCACATAAGTACCCGAACTGGCTGTAAATCACGCTGCCCGTGCCAAACATTGGAAAAGCATTGCCTTGTATTCCCGATACTCCCGACAGCGATTGTGTGGTACCGTTGGCAGGGTTCATGATGCCGTTGAAACGCAGGTAATTGGCACCGTAGTCGGTATGAAAATAGCCTAAGTAGGCAGAAATAGCGGTTCCTTTTGCCTTATTGACCGGCATATCGGCAAACATCGCCAATGACCATAAATTCATGGCATTATACACCGTATCGCGGCCCGAATTTTGCGTGCGCCACATGGCCGCTTTTTGACTGATAAAACCTCCTTCAATGTTCAATACTTTTCTTTTTCCCAAATAAGTGCCTGTCATGTAAGGTGTTTGGTGGACATCTTTGTCAAAAAAGTTGTAAACCAGAAAGCCTTGGTATTGTTTGTGGTGTCCTTTGGCGGCAAAAGTAGAGTTGACCGAAATCGCAGGAACGGGGTTTCCGTTTGTTCCGATGGGAAAGGGATCTGTTAAACCAAATCGATAATCCCAATGGCCCACTTGCCCACGAGCATAAAGGGTAAGTTTGCGCGAGAATTCATCCGTTTGGTCTACCGTAGCCTGAGCAAAAACGGGTACATCCATCGTCATAATGCTGCTCACACTTGGTTGGCTAAAGCGCGAAAGACCATTCAAAATCGTCAAACCACCGCCAATTTTCAACCAATCTTTGTTGGGAAATGCCGAGAATTCTACCACTGCATCGTGCAAAAAGAAAGCTACTTTACGGTTGGAAGGAACTCCCTGTGCGTTTCCCAACGCCGGAAAACCATTTAAAAAGTTAAAATTGTTCATCCCCAATTGGAGATAAATGAACGTACGGTCAGTGATTTGTCCGAACAATTGCATCCGTGTACGGCGCAGACCTAAGTCAAACGTTTGAGGGGCCGCTTCGCCTAAGACTGTGGTACCGGGATTACTGTTGTTAAAACGTACCCACGTTTGATTCAGAAACGTGGCTTTGAAAAAATGGGAACCTGAGGCATTAAGATTGTACTTTAACTCATTCTTTTCAGGAATGGCTTTAAGGGTGTCCTGTGCTTGAGTTGTAACGGCGACAAATAAAAAAAACCAAATAAAATGCTTCATGGTGCGAGAGTAATTTTTTCGACACAAAGCACCGCCGGAAAGATTAATACCGATTAAAAAACAAATTAAAAAGCGGTTAAACAAATCATTTATTTTTCTCTTCCCTAAGATTCTTCTAAATTAGTGCTTTCAAAAATCCACATAATCAACGGTTTACCCCCTACTTTTTAGCTTTTCAGCATGAGAAATTGGCTTTTGTTATGGGTTTTCTTTTTACCTTTCTACAAAACAGTGGGGCAGGTACCGCGTATTGATCATACTCGAAACTACAATCATGTCTATAAAGACAGCCTTAAAGCGGTAGCTAAAAAAATGTTGGCCGATGTAGAGCGTCTACCTTCTTCTTCCAAACAACTTAAACAAAAAATGCAGGTACTCAACTTGTTGGGTTCTTTGTATCTGGAAGATGACTACCGCGATCTGGATACGAGTATGTTCTATAATGACCGCCTGTTTGAGCTTGCCAAGCAGCAGGAAGATAAAGAAATGGTGATAGAGGCTATGCTTCGCAGAGAAGTAAAGTACCGCCGCACGCATGACTATGTCAGATCGCTTGAAATAAGTCTGGAAGCGCTCAAACTGTGTGACGCCTTGGGTGGCAATTGCCGAAAATCCTGGATGATACAACAAAATCTGGGGCAAAGTTTTTTGCGCTCCTCTGATTTTCCAAAAGCGGAAAAGTATTTGAAAACGGCCCTGGCGCAACTGGAAAGTAGCTCTGACGAAGACAGGCCACTCAAACTGAAATTTATGCTGGGCCTTTACAGCATGCTCAATTCTCTGTACCAGCAATGGGGCAAGAATGAATTAGTGCTTCAAATGTTTGAAAAGCAACTTGCCGTGGCGCAGGAATTGAACAATAAGAACTCGTTGGCGGGCACCTATGAAGAAATGGGTGATTATTATAATAAGATCGGGCGGGCCGGTAAAGCCCTGCCGCTTTTGAGCAAAGCCTTTGCACTTTTTGAAGAGATCAACCATACACGGGGGGTGGCTTCAGTGACCAATAGCCTCGGAGAATCATTTCTTGCCCTGAAAGATTATAAAAAAGCGCAGGGATATGCCGAAAAAGCATTGGCTATGGCCGACCGGTATAATTATGCTTCTCTTAAACCATTTTCTTATCAAACGCTCACCGTAGCGTATGCGAAGCTTGGAAACGAACTTGCTTCCTTAAGGGCTTACCGCCGGGAAGCTACTTTACGCGATAGTTTGGGCATTGCCCGCCGATTAGTGGCGTTGGCAGATATGCGGCGCGTGTACGAAGTCGACAGCGCACGTCTGGAGCAGCAGATCGCTTTGCAGAACCGTACCCGAAATTTTTTGCTGATAGGGGTATTTCTTTTGAGCGCATTTGGCATTGCATTGATCGTTTACAGCCGTACATTACGGCAGAAAAATTATGAACTGGCGCGCAAAAAACGTGAAATAGAAGAAGCGTTTTTGAAAGGGCAAACAACTGAACGTAAACGTGTTGCGTCTGAATTGCACGATAACTTGGGCGGGCTTTTATCGGCGGCCAAACTAAGCTTGCAGATTCTTGACCCTTCACAGCTTGACCGCCACGAGCGCGATATTTATGATAATGTGGTGGAAATGATGATCGACGCCTGCCGCCAAGTACGGACGCTTTCGCACAATATGCTTCCCGAAGACTTGGAGCGGGAAGGGCTTTTGCCGGTATTTGACCGTTTGATCTACAAACTGAATTCGGCAGGTACTACGCAATTCAGTCTTCAGACAAGCGGCGATCTACCGGAGCGTTTTACGCCCGAAATTGAGTTTAATCTTTACCTGATCGGTTTTGAATTATGCAATAATGTTCTCAAACACGCCCAAGCTACCAAAACCTTTGTAACCCTGCAACGATTGGGCAACCGGGTGATCCTGACCGTGGCCGACAACGGAAAAGGCATTCCGATCCAAAGAGTGGAAGAGGGGATGGGTTTACAAAACATTCGCCAACGCGCTACGGACATTCGTGGTACGCTTTCAATAGAAAGTCAACCTAACGGCGGAACCGTTATCAGTATTAATATTCCATACGAAGAAACACGACAATTACTTACGCCTCAAATTGTACTTAACAACTGATTTTCTCTTCTTCAAAAATGCGATAACTGAAGCGTTTGCCGGTGAATCTATCTTGGTAATTTATCAAAAACTGCGCAGGCGTTTTTTGAATTTGAGTAGTGCTTACGGTGCGTAATAAGTCGTTGCGATTCATGACGAGATCATTGGTAATATCACCGTTACCTCCCAAAGTATGGAAGTCAAGTACGTCGCTTCCTTCAAAAACGACGTGCTGAATCGCCCATTCTTTAAACCAATGTTCACGTTCCTGAATAATCGTATCAGTATATAATGTTACCGACGACCAAGCATAGGTTTGAAACGCATCTAACGTTTTTATATGCAATTGAGCACCGTCCCAACGAAGTTCAGAAAGCTGTAATTTATTCTCCTGTTCAACAATAATTAACGTAAACGGCTCAATGCCATTGAGTTCATATTGCTCTACAAAATCCGACAATTGCTCATATCGAAAAAAATCAAGCACTACTTTTCCTCGACTCATTCGATAGGGAGGCTGATGCCGGTGCTTAACAAACGCTCCATTGAGCAGACAAACCGTTGCCTTAGGCGAAGTGGCGATCCATGTACCTCCGGCCAACTTATCCTGTGGATAAAATACGGGTGTTTCATCAATAAAGTATTTTTTGGGAGGTAATGCCTTCGGACGCCCTACACTTTCATCACGATTGGAAGTCAGAATAAAGCCTCGTTGGTAGGGGATATAGGTTACAAAGCACATAATTTATCAATGGTGGGTTAAGTACATCAGGCATTTACACTTTCGCGGTACTTGATGGTCGAATACGCTACGCCGAAGTGAGCAGGGAGGGTTATTTCCGGGAACTGCTCCCGGAGGGCGATCTTAATAACGGCAAAATGGTGAATGGCATGCTCGGCCATATACACCAATTCACGCGCCCATGATGTTTGAATGTGTTCAGATTCGTTGCCCAAAAAAGATGTTTTGAGGGTAATGGGCGTTTGAGGAATCGCTTTGGTCAATGATTCTTCTAATGTATGGATGAAAGAAAGACTGAAAGCGGGGTCATTTTCCAGACGCATATTGCGATTCCGGGCATCATAATCTACGAAACCGTGCGGTGCCTGCTCAAAAAGACATTGGTAAAATTCTAATGTATGCCTGATGTGTTTTCCTACGCTGCTGCCATGCAGTAGGGGCAACGGACTGGAATAAGCCTCATACGAGATGATGGTGAGTAAATCTCTAAGCTGGAACAGTACATCAAGATTAGTTCGTTGGAGCAAATTCATTTTAAAATGGTGTTAGCTGTTAGATGGATAGTAACATCATTGGACATTCCGAAGGTATTACCTCCGATGGCCCAATCACGTCGGTTTATAGTACATGTTCCACTAAAAGTGGCTTTATTATTTGACTCTGAAAATGTAAACGGCACTTTTACAATCTTCGTAATGGATTTAATGGTCAATTCAAAGTAGCCGATGTAGCCATTGGGGGCTTTTTCGAACTTCGTAGATTTTAGACTGATGTTAGGGTATTTGGCCACTTCAAAAAAATCTTCTTTTTCGCGGAGATGTCGATTTCGAAGCGAATTGTCGGTATCAACAGAAGCCGCGTCAACGGTGGCTGAAATACTGTTTGTATTAAGAGTTTCAGGATTGAATTTCAGCGTTGCCGACAATCCTTTGAACGAGCCTTGGACCGTTACACCGAGCATTTTTACGGAAAAACCAATGCTTGAAGCAATCGGTTGCCATGTTTGACTAATCCCATTACCCGATATACTTACGCAAATTACTAAAACTAAGATTGTTTTCATAGCTTCTAAAGCATCTTTTCGGCGTTATAATCTGAAAGAAACTGCCACAAAAGGCATTAATATCTTGTTGCGAAAGCGGTCGTTCTCAAACGTAAGTTTTTGAGAGGCAGTGTATTCGGTAAACTGAAAACTGCCACCGATGCGTATGGCGGTTTTCGGAGTCAACCAATAACGTGCATAAAGTTCAGAGTTTAAACTTCCCAAGTCATTATCGCTGACCAATAACAAATTAAAGCTTGTAGGTTTGGCCGATTGTTGTGTATTGTGGAAACGTGAGCCGGTAGATTTGGCAATAAACGTCCCTGTCTGCTCGCCGCCAAAAGTTACGCCAACGGCGTCAATGTTGAAACCAACGTCCAGCTTTCGGAAACTGTATTCCAGATTAATGACCAAATTGAGTGCGTTGGTTTGCGAATGCGCTAGACGGAGCGTGTCAATGTTGGACAAAACATTTTCAACAAACAACACCTGCGGCCCTACTTGCCCTGAAGTAAGCCGGGCGGGTGCGGTGGTATAATCACGGTTCTTGCCGACAAAGGATGTTAGGCGCACTCCCCAACCCACTTTAAATCGTTTGACTTTACCAATACCATACAATTGTTGGTACGATAACGCCCCCGAAAATCCGCCGATGGCCGACAATGCCACGTCAGCGTTTGCCTGTTTTTTAGGGTAAACATATTGGGCATGACTGCCGGTAACTACCGTTAGGGTAAACAGTATCAAAAATGCTTTTCTCATTCATTTAAAAGTTAGCTGATAAAAAATCGAATTGGAATACATAGTGCTGTAATTATCATTTCAGTTCGGCACTGCCAAATAATACAGAAAACGACTTGCACCAGATTAAGACGTATTTATACGTTTTCAGGTCAACATTAGCGGGAATTTCAACAAAATAATTGCCAATGTTTACTTTAGTACTGCTTTCGATAAATCGTGAAGCTACACGATCTTCGGAAAGATAAATGCGTAGATCGGGCCCGCTGTCGGTTTTGAAGTTATCAAATACAAGGGTATATTTTTCCCCTTTTTGATACAGTTTTACCCCACCGGAAGTAGTGTGAACATTGGACACAAACTCACCTTGGGCCAATAATTTTTGCCCTACAGAGTCAAATTGAGCGATAGGCTTATTAATGCCGATATTGTTGGTCGTTGACTCCGGTGTCAGCGAAACCGGTAAAAGTTCCCCGTTTCTTTGACAGGCCATTCCTCCCGACAGCACCAACAGCAGTAACAGTATTTGTTTCATGGGCTTTTATAATTTGTTCCTGTTACAAAGGTGCCCAATCATGCCCGAAATGAATGTCGGCTCGCTGACGTTTGCGTGATATTTATACCGTAAATTTTCGCAGTTGTTTTATATCAGGAATAATAATATTGCTGCGATTGTAATCGAGAAGTCCATGCTGTTTTAATTCGCTGAAAAGCTGGGTCACTGTTTGGCGGGTGCTGCAAATCAAGCCGGCAACGTCCTGATGCGTCAGGTAGTTTTTCAGGGTAATACCTTCGGGAGTAGGCGTGCCTTCTTTTTCGGCCCACTCTTCCAAAAAAAGCAATAGACGGGTACGAACGTCTTTAAACATGAGATTTGTATATCGATTCTCAAGCCTGCGAAAACGTAAGCCGATCAGTTTGGTGAACTTTATGGCCAGGGTAGGGTTTTGTTGGATGACATTTTCGAAGTCTTCAATTTTAAAACTGCAAACCGTAACAGCGTCAGATAAAGCGACGGCATACTCATCCGTTTCGACAGTATCGAGCGTGATTTGTCCGAAAAGGTCTCCTTTCTGAATTACTTCTTTGATCTTCTCGTTGCCGTCAACGTCCAGTTCTACAATTTTTATAACTCCCTTTTTAAGAAAATAAACGCGATTCATTTCGTCGTGTGCAAAGTAGATGATCTCGTTTTTTCTGGCAGATTTGAAATTGGTGATCAGGCAAATTTGTCGTAGTTCCGCAGAATCAAGGTGCCTGAATAATTGATGGTCGCGAAGGTGCCAATAGCGGGTTTCGAGCGAAAATTGCGGCGTCATTCTACAAAGGTTTAGGGTAAACGGGCGTTAGTTTGAGTAAATATACGAACATTTTACCCAAATGATGCAGCCTTACAATTGCCCGCTCATGGCAAAAAACGCCCGCGAAGTTTGTAAAAGTTGACCCAAAGGAGTAGGCTTTACACCCAAGCGAATGTTAGCCGCGCTGATGTCGGCTACAATTCGCATATTGTGCATAATATCTCGGTAGGCTTTCCAAAGACTATAATTGGGATCATAGACATGCCCCGGCTCAGAAGTAGCGCCGTTTAATTCCAGAATTTTGATATTATTTCCGGCATAAAAGTCTTCTAAGGAGCTCACTTTCAAATCAAAACGGCCATAATAAAAACCTTCGATCGGGAGTGCTATTTGATCAAAAACATGCACCAATCGTTGATTGATCAAATGATTGGCATTCAGAAACTTGGTTCCCAGACAATGATTGCCAATGGGTTGAAGGTAACGGCGCTGACCGTTCGGAACTACGTCGTTCCATGCCTCTTTTACTCTTTCCTGAAGTTCTTCCATCGCAAAGCGGGCGCGGGTATTTTTAGCCAGCAATTCTGCAACAGTAGAGCGCCCGTCGCCGATAACGCTCAAAAATTCTTTCTGCGTGATAGAGGTAATTCTTCCTTTGGTTTCTTCCGGGAAGCGAGCATACATCACCCCGAATTCCAATTCGTACGCTACATATTCCTGAATGATAATGGGTTGTGGGGTTTCGATTAAATAGCGTTGCAGGGTTTGTGCGTCGTTTATCTTATGAACTCTGAACCCTCGGCCTCCCACATCGGGCTTGACAATCAGCGGAAAAGAAATCTTGGCGTTTTTTAATTTTTGTTCAACAGACTCCCATGCTTCTCCCTGTTGTATAAAAGCTCCTGCCGGCAAATACCGAGAATCAATTTGACTAAGTATATCATTTTTTGACTCCCCGAAAACTCCTCCGTCGGGAATGCAGGTGTTAACGGTTGTAAAGTACGTAAGTGATCTATTGCGAATGGCTAAATAGAGCCAATAGGGAGCCAAAGGCATAAAAAATACCCACCAGGTCCAGTATTCGTAATTAAACAGTTTAATGAGCCAAAGTGGAAAACGAACGTTTGAGAACATAAATGTGGGTAGGTAACACGTACTTAAAGCAAGTTAAGGGCTAAAAAGTTAAGAAAAAAATGTTGATTCAATGGGCGGGTCGAAGCTCTTTTATGGTTGTCATGGCTTTTGACCAATTTAATACCAAAACGATAGCGCAGCATTTAAAAGTAATGAGCGCCATTGCAAACAGTTGACCACCATCGCCCAAAACATCAATACCGAGCAGCGTGAGATGGGACAAAATAGCGCCTGCCATTGTCCCCAAACCCAATCCGGCCCCGACCCAACAATAACGCGGTGTAAGTAAAAGAATTCCGGCGATCAATTCGATGATGCCTGAACCGATACGTCCGTAGGGTTCGGCACCGAGTTTAGAGAAAATGTAAATGCTTTCTTCGGCGCCCGTAAATTTAAACCAAAGGGTTTGAAGCATAATAATCGCCGCCACAACTTGGGCTATCCAAGAGATAATACGTTTCGTTTTCATCGTTATAAAGTAGGAAAGGTTGATGGTTTAGGAATTATCAATGACCGGAAATACGCATCCAATTTTTGTCGGCCTTGGCTTTCAGGTTGACTTCATCTTTGTTCCAGTCGGGAAGAGTATTATTAAAAAGTCTATTGTAAAAAAGATAGAGCTTTCCATTGACGATCTTGTAGGTATCAGGGTTTATTTCCACCTTTTCGCCGTTAGCACCCATGGCATACGCGCACCACCCTCCGTATTGTGGCTCATAAGCAGCAGGAGTTTTTTTGAATGTTTCGGCATTTGCGGCGCTTGAGAATTGATACGTAATTCCCTCATGCGTAACTGTATACGCCTTTGAACCTTTCGTCGGCTTTTTCTGAAAATAACTGACAGGGTCATAACCTGATAGAGCAATGCCGTTTTCCAGGTTAAATTGGTTTTTACGTACTGCCGAAGTTTGGGCAAACGTAAGCTGTGTCAATAGCAGGATTACCGCTAAAAAGATAGTTTTCATGACTTGATTGATAATTTGATGCTGCAAAGTTCATACATCAACACCCAATCGAATGTCGGCTAAATGACAAAACCCTGAAAAATCAAATTTTATTAACTTACTTTCCGAAAGCCCACTTCAAAAAATCGGGCATGATGGCAGACCACGTTTCCTGATCGTGATGCCCGTCTTTGACTTCAACATAGCGTATATCTTTTCCCCATCGGTAACCTTTACGCTCTAATTCTGCAATTAAGTCAAGTGTATCTTCAATCGAATCAATGACGCCGTTACCGTTTCGATCATCTTTTTCGTCTTCTGAGCCTGTTTGCAACCAGAATTGCGGACGATCCGTAGGGGCAGGCTTTACGTCTGCCCGGATTTCTTTGGTTAATTCTGCCCGGATTTCTTTGGTTAGCTCTTCAGGGGCAGAGGCAAGCCCTGCCCCTACGGGTGTATTCCGCACCAATTGGTGCATGATTCGGTCGGTATGGTCATCGTAATGATTTTCGTAGGCTTTTTGTCGCCACCAGAAAGAGCCGGAAAATACGCCCGCTTTGCCAAACAGTTCCGGATGGTGCCACACAATATCAAATGCCGAAAGACCACTCAGCGAAAAGCCGCAGAAAACGGTGTTTTTCGGACCGGTAAGTACTCGGTAATGTTCTTGGATATAAGGCATTAGCTCTTCCAAAACAAATTGCGTATAGGAACCTGCTTTGGCTCCTCGTTGTTTATAGTCAGGGCGGGAAGCTATTCCGTATTCCTGAATACGCTC
This sequence comes from Runella sp., assembly GCF_965279615.1. NCBI lineage: Bacteria > Pseudomonadati > Bacteroidota > Cytophagia > Cytophagales > Spirosomataceae > Runella > Runella sp. The sequence continues at coordinate 6,330,176 of NZ_OZ257252.1, forward strand.
ACCGCAATGAATAGCAATAAGGATAAAAGGCTCAATAAAAGGTGTAGTTTTTTCGATAGCCTCAGTCATGTTCAGGCGGTCCAGATCCTGCCCATCGTTCATATATAATACTTTGTAGGCGAAGTTTGTATTGATATAGTTGGCAGGTAAAACAACCTCAAGCGTCACTTGCCGCTGCAAATGCGTTGAATAGAATGTTTTTTCATGCCGAACGTTGATTTCTATCGTGGTGTCAGTGTGTTTCAAGAAGGTAAATGCTTTAGTGGGAAACAAAAATACAAATAACCCATATTGGGGTATTAATTTCAAATAATTCATTCTGCCAAACTTTTTTCTATCAATTTTACGTTTATTTACGAAAGTTTAAAGAAACTTTTGATTTTTTGAATTTTGCTTGGTTTTAATTACGAAAGCGACGCCGATCTTCAAAGAATCTACTAAAACCAAACAAAATTATTTACATAATGAAGTATCTAGCTTGCACTGTCTCTGTATTATTGATTTCAACGGTTGTTTCCTTCTCACAAACTAAAAAAGTACCTGCCAAACCTGCCGCAAAAACCACAACTCCTGCCAAAGCGGCTCCTGCAAAAACTGCGGTTGCTTCCAAAATGAGTACTGAATTAGACTCGGTTGCGTACAGCATCGGGATGAATATAGCCCAAAACCTAAAAGGTCAGGGTCTTGACAAGATCAATGTTAATTTATTAGCCAAAGGTATTCAGGATGTGCTGAAAGGCGGCAAAGGAGATTTGGACGATAACCAAGCTCAAATGATCTTAGGTAACTATTTTAACAGGCTTCAATCACAGCGCCAATCGGAGGAAGCCAAGAAGTTTGAAGGTAATAAATTGGAAGGTGAAAAATTCCTTGAAGAAAATAAGAAGAAGACCGGCGTCGTTACCTTACCCAGCGGTTTGCAATACGAAGTCCTGAAAGCGGGAGAAGGCCCGAAACCAACCATCAACAACACAGTGAAGACGCATTATCATGGAACACTTATTGATGGAACAATTTTTGATAGCTCAGTGAAGAGAGGCCAACCGGCAGAGTTTCCGGTAGGCGGAGTGATTCAGGGTTGGGTAGAAGCATTACAGCTGATGCCTGTGGGTTCTAAGTGGAAATTGTACGTGCCTTATAACCTTGCGTATGGTGAGCGTGCCGCAGGTCAGGAAATTAAGCCGTATTCGACATTGATATTTGAAGTAGAGTTATTGGAAATCGTAAAATGATTTCGGCGGATTTTGAAGATCAACCAAACCACCTATAATCTTCAAAATTCTAAGGCCGGATTCAATTAAATCAGTTTATGAAAATGAAAAGCTTTTTAATCGCCTTAGCTCCGGTGTTGCTGCTGAGTCTGCAACCCGACGACTCGCGTTCGCGGGTAGTATCTTCTCGTCCTCCCTTCGCTGCTGCGGATGATGACCTCAAACCTACCCTTACGCAAGAGAAAGTGGAGGCGTATGTTACAAAGATCTTTTCCGGGTATCATTACCGCAAATTTACGATGAACGATTCGTTGTCGTCAAAGATGTATGATAATTACCTCAACGACATCGACCGTGCTAAACTGTATTTTTTATCGTCCGACGTTCAGTATTTTGAAAAATACCGTACCCAATTGGATGAAGCCCTCAGCAATGGGGATCTGGCTGCCGCTTACGACATTTATAACACATTCCGCAAGCGGTATCGTGAACGGAGTGATTATATCACTAAATTTTTGGCCAGCCCTAAATTTGACTTTACTGTAGATGAGACATTCAATACAGACCGTGAAAAAGCGGCTTGGGCTAAAAATACGGAAGAATTGGACGAACTCTGGCGCAAATTGCTTAAAAATGAAGCGTTGGAATTAAAGCTGTCAGGAAAAGCTGATTCGTCGGTAGTGACACTTTTGAGAGATCGTTACAAAAACCGTGAGCGTAATTTGGGCCGTTTCCGCAGCGAACAGGTATTCCAAATGTACATGAATGCTTTTTGCGAAGTACTTGACCCTCACACCCGTTATTTCTCTCCTGCTGATTCCGACAAATTCAAACAGGATATGTACCAAGCCCTTGAAGGCATTGGCGCTGTGTTGCGTGAAGATGGTAATTACATCAAAGTGGTAGAAGTTGTTCCCGGCGGCCCTGCCTTCAAAGACAAGCGTCTGAAAAAAGATGATAAGATCATTGGGGTAGCCCAAGGTGAAGAAGGGAAATTCGAAGATATTGTAGGTTGGTACGTAGACGATGCGGTCAAGAAAATCAAAGGGACCAAAGGCACAACTGTACGTTTGCAGGTATTGGCCGGTGATGCACTTGCCAATGACCCTCCGAAAGAAATTAAGTTGGTACGTGAAAAAGTAAACTTGCAAACATCACGCGCTAAGAAAGAGATCGTAACGATCAACCAAAACAAACACGATTACAAAATCGGTATTATCAATATTCCGTCTTTCTATCGGGATTTTGAAGGTGCCGGTAAGCGTGACAAGGATTTTGCCAGCACAACCCGCGACGTTCAGAAAATCATTGATTCGCTCAAAGCGGAAAATGTAGAAGGAATCGTGATCGACCTACGCAACAACGGTGGCGGGTCATTGACAGAAGCGATCTCATTGACAGGTTTATTCATACCAAAAGGTCCTGTGGTTCAGGTACGTGAATCGACCGGTGATACAGAAGTACAAACGGATCCTGATCCAAGTGTAAGTTATGACGGACCTGTGGCAGTATTGATCAACCGTTTCAGTGCTTCGGCTTCTGAGATCTTTGCAGCGGCTATTCAGGACTACAAACGCGGTATCATTCTTGGCGAACAGACCTACGGAAAAGGAACGGTTCAAACGATGGTTGACCTGAACCAATGGATCAAAGATTCTGACAAATTGGGTCAGATCAATATTACCGTTGCGAAGTTTTACCGGATCAACGGCAGCAGTACGCAGCGTAAAGGTGTATCACCGGACATTGAATTCCCATCGGCTTTCAGCGCGGAAGAATACGGCGAAAGCTCGCAACCTACCGCTTTACCTTGGGATCAAATTGCAACCGCACGTTTTGATCTGAGCAAAGCACTGAATGAAAAACAGGTGGTAAAATTGAAAGAAAAATATCAGCAACGCCTCAAATCGGAAGCAGAGTTGAAAACATTCTCAGATGAACTTGACCTGTTCCGTAAAGCGCGCGAAAATACCACGGTATCCTTGCAGGAAACCAAGCGTAAAAAAGAACGCGAAGAAGCCGAGAAGAAACGTGCTGCCCTGAAAAAACTGGAAACAGAAGATGAAGGCGACGAGGACGAAACAACGACGACCGTTAAAGTTCCTGAGAAAAAGAAAAAGGACATTTATATGAACGAAACCAATCGGATCTTGGCTGATTACATTGCGCTTATCAAAGCACCGTCAGTAGCAAAACGATAAATTTTGTTCTCTTTAAACGTTGGACGTTGGGTTGCGGGTACTATCTTTAGTCCCAAATCCAACGTCCAACGTTTATTTTTAATCCATTCTAACTGATTTATGAAATACGAAAAACACGTTTTTATTTGCACCAATCAAAAAGATGGCGGCAAAAAATGCTGCGGAGCCGAACACGGCGCAGCTTTGGTTGATGCATTCAAAACATCCCTGAAAGAGAAAAATTTGCATATGAATATTCGCGCCCAAAAAGCCGGTTGTTTGGATGTGTGCGCTTTCGGCCCTGCCTTGGTGGTATATCCTGAAGGTGTTTTCTACGGAAAAGTGGAACTCTCAGACGTAGAGGAGATCATTGAAAGCCATTTGATAAACGATGTCCCGGTCGAGCGTCTGGCATTGAAATTCTAAGAGCGCTTTCCTTTTACTTATTATTTGTCAAAGCTGAATGTAAATTCCCCTATAGGGCTTTGCATTCAGCTTTGACATTTTTATTTTTACCGGCAACTGCACACTCTTATGCTCCAACGCTACTTTTCGCTTTCTCAAAACGGCACAACGGTTCGTACTGAGGTCATTGCCGGGCTTTCCTCTTTTCTCGCTACAATGTACATCATTGTGGTCAATCCTGCCATTTTGAGTCAGTCGGGGATGCCCTTTGGCGGCGTGTTGACGGCAACGGTTTTGCTCTCGTTCTTCTGTAGTTTGATGATGGGACTTTATGCTCGAAACCCATTACTTGTAGCGCCGGGCATGGGACTAAACGCCTTTTTTACGTTTACGGTAGTAAAAGGGATGGGAGTAGCATGGCAAACCGCTTTGGGTGCGGTATTTTGGGCGGGCGTTATCTTTCTGATACTATCCGTTTTTAACGTTCGTACATACATTGTGCAGGCGATTCCCAAACCATTACGTTATGCCATTTCTTCGGGAATCGGGCTTTTTATTACGTTGATTGGTTTGACCAATGCTAAATTTATCGTGAGTAATCCTGCTACGCTTGTGGGAATGGGAAATCTCAAAGATCCTATTTTGCTGACGTTTCTGATAGGCCTGATTATTACGGCAGTATTGATTGTGCGCAAGGTTCAGGGAGGAATTGTGATTGGAATAGTGCTTACAACATTGATGGCTATTCCCATCGGGCGTTGGTGGGGAGATGCTTCCGCCGTTAATTTTGGTCAAACTGCCTTGGTCAATTGGAATGGATTGTGGGCTGCCCCTGATTTTAGCCTACTCTTTCAGCTTGATCTTACCGGCTCGCTGACTTTAGCACTTTGGCCGGTCATATTTGCGTTTACTTTTACGGATTTGTTTGATAGTGTTTCTACGTTTGTTGGAGTAGCGGAAGCGGCTGATCTTTATGACGAAAACGGTGATCCGCGTAATATTCAACAATCACTTTTGACCGATGCCGTAGCTACTACATTGGCAGGGTTACTGGGCACCAGCCCCGGAACCGCCTATATAGAATCGGCGGTGGGGATTGAACAGGGCGGGCGAACGGGACTTACGGCAATAGTAGCAGCGTTTTTGTTCTTGCCCTTCATGTTTTTATCACCTTTACTGTCGGTCATTCCGAGCATTGCCACTGCTCTGGCGCTGATTTTAGTGGGTGCATTTATGATGAAACCCATCACAAAAATTGACTGGACCGTTATGGATGAGGCAATTCCGTGCTTATTGGCATTGGTACTGATCCCGTTCAGTTATTCCATCACGCAGGGAATCATTTTCGGATTTTTAAGTTGGACCCTTCTCAAAACGGCCACCGGAAAAAGCAAAGAAGTTTCACCAACACTCTGGATCATTGATGCTTTCGCCGTCATGTCGTTGGTTTGGGGACATTGATTAATAAAAAAAGCGTCCGACGGTTGTAAACCGTCAGACGCTGTATAATTTTACAAATGTTGTGCTTCCGCGCGGCGGACCGCTCCGAAGCTTTAATTCCTAGATATACTGATTCAGAAGGTTCTCGAATAATTCCTGTTTGCCGCTGATCTGTTTTGGCGCACCTGCCGATACGGCAAAGCTGTGCAGATCTTCCAATGTCAGTTTACCTGTTTCAAAATCCTTCCCGGCGCCGCTGTCAAAAGAAGCATAACGTTCGGTACGGAGTTTCTTATAGGATGATTTTTCCAAAATATCATTTGAGATCACAAGCGCCCGGGCAAAAGCATCCATGCCACCAATGTGTGCAATAAAAATATCATCAAGGTCAGTTGAATTACGACGGGTTTTAGCGTCGAAATTGATACCTCCAGCCGTAATGCCACCTGCTTCGAGAATAACCAACATCGCCTCCGTCAATTCACTTAAATTGATGGGGAATTGGTCGGTATCCCAACCGTTTTGGTAGTCACCGCGGTTGGCGTCGATGCTGCCCAACATACCGGCATCAGCCGCTACCTGGAGTTCGTGTTGGAAAGTATGGCCCGCTAACGTTGCGTGGTTCACTTCAATATTTAATTGGAAATCTTTGTCCAAACCATATTGCCGTAAGAAACCGATCACGGTTGCCGAATCATAGTCGTATTGGTGCTTGGTCGGCTCACAAGGTTTAGGTTCAATAAAGAACGTTCCTTTGAATCCGTTTTTACGGGCATAGTCACGCGCAACGGTTAGAAATTGACCAAGGTGATCAACCTCACGTTTCATGTTGGTGTTCAACAAACTCATGTAACCTTCACGTCCGCCCCAGAATACGTAATTTTCGCCACCCAGAGCAATCGTAGCATCCAGCGCATTTTTTACCTGAACGCCGGCGTATGCCAACACATTGAAATCAGGATTGGTTGAAGCGCCGTTCATGTAACGAGGGTTAGAGAAAACATTGGCTGTGCCCCATAGCAATTTCACCCCGCTTTCGGCTTGTTTACCTTTTGCATATTCAGTAATTGCCTGCATACGGCGCTCGTATTCGCTGATGGTTGGTCCTTCGTCAACCAGATCCACATCGTGAAAGCAATAATAAGGTACGCCAAGTTTAGTAATGAATTCAAAAGCGGCATCCATTTTATCTTTGGCGCGCTGTACAGCGTCACTGCTTGCATCCCACGCAAATTCTTTAGTGCCCGGACCGAACGGATCGGCACCGGTGCCGCAGAAGGTATGCCAGTAGGCAACGGCAAAACGTAAATGATCTTTCATGGTCTTTCCACCAACAAGACGATTTTCGTCGTACCACTTGAACGCCAGTGGGTTGTCAGAGTCGCGACCTTCGAACTGAATTTTGGAGATTCCTTTGAAATATTCGGTATTTCCGAGTGTAAGGGACATAAAATAGAATGTTTTAAGTGGAGTCTAAAAGACAGAATTACTATTAAAAGAGTGAAAAATAAATTCTTACTTGTGCAAAGAAAAATAATAAATGTCAATTTGACAATTTTACTTTTAAAAGTATGTGAATACGTTTCTCACCGGGCATTTTTTATTTTTCATAGGTGAACATAGCTATGAAAAAATAGTACTTTCGAACAAAAAAGCAGTAAGTAGTACAGTTGGTAATTTAGTCAACAGCTAAGCTTTTGATACTAATTATACAATGACCATAATTGTTTAGTCAAAATAGGTGGAATTGTTCGTGTGTTGTTTGACCCCGGATGGGGCGGACGGTCGCTGCCGTCACATGTTTGTAGAAACAGAATTATTATCTACAAACGTCTGACCCCATCCGGGGTCAAACAGCCTGAAACATTTTAAACTGATTTTGAACTTACCATTGAACAGATTCGCAAAAGGTTACTTTTAACAGGATACGTCTTTTTACATTTTTATAGATTATTCATCCATGCAAAATTCCCTTCCACAAGGTTTTATTCCCGTAATGTTGACCCCGTTTAAAGACAACGGGGAGATTGATTTTGACGGATTAACCAAACTTACTGAATTTTATTTAGAAGCCGGCGCGGCGGGTTTATTCGCCAACTGTCTTTCTTCTGAAATGTACGAACTGAGCGAAGATGAGCGCCTTGCCATTACCCAGCACGTTGTTGACGTGGCCAACGGACGAGTTCCCGTCGTGGCAACGGGAACATTTGGCGGTTCTATTGCTGAACAAGCCGAATTTTCCAAAAAGATTTACGCAACGGGTATTCAGGCAGTAATCGTGATTACGAGTTTAATTGCCGGCGCTGATGAAACGGATGAGGTATTCATGGAGCGGATGCACGAGCTTCTTAGTTTGACTCCGGGCGTTTCGTTTGGTCTCTACGAATGTCCTGTCCCTTATAAAAGACTTGTTACAGCCGAAAATTTGGGAGAACTGGCGGCCACAGGGCGGGTGATTTATCATAAAGATACCTCATTGGATATTGAAAACGTAAAAGCCAAAATTGCCGCTACAGCCGGTCAGGTTTTTGGCGTTTATGATGCTTACATGGAACATGCAGCGGCTTCGTTAAAAGCCGGTTCGGCCGGATTGTCCTGTATTCAGGGAAATTTCTTTCCTGAATTGATCGTGTGGCTATGCCAAAATTTCAACGAGCCAACGCAGCAGGAAAATGTGCAACGCGTACAGCAATTCCTGATCGATACGATGGGCGTTATTCACATGGCTTATCCGACCGTTGCAAAATATTACCTGCAAAAACGCGGTTTTCCTATCACATTGTATACACGTCGTAAGGTTGAGCCATTGACTGAAGTGGAAAAAGCGAATGCAGATGCTTTGCTTGAAACGGTGGATAAACTTTCTAAAGAAATTGAGATCAACTCCTTAACTTTCGCATAAACAACTTTTTGTTTTCAGGATAAAAGACCTTCTATGTTTCGGCGTAGAAGGTCTTTTTAGTTAAAAAAATCGGTTTATTTGCTTTGGTATAAATAGCTAACCTTTTATCTATGAAATCCGGCCTTTCTCTGTCATTGATTATTGTTTTGGCGGTTCACGGCGCTTTTGCCCAACGCCAAATTTCTCCCGTTAATTTCTCCAAAGTTACCGTCAAAGATTTCTTCTGGAAACCGCGTATTGAAAAAGTACACTCGGCTACCTTGCCGGTATGTATGACGTATACTGAAGATTCGACGGCGCGGATTCGGAATTTTGAGAATGCAGCCCTGCGCAGCGGTAAACACAAAGGCATTTATTTTGATGATTCTGACGTGTATAAAGTCATTGAAGGAATTGCGTATACGCTCAAAACCACGCCTGATAAAGTACTGGAAGCCAAAACCGATGAATGGATCGATAAAATTGCGGCAGCTCAACTTCCCGATGGGTATCTCAATACCTATTATACATTAGTAGGTTTGGAAAAACGCTGGACCGACATGGAAAAGCACGAGGATTATTGCCTCGGACACTTGATCGAAGGAGCTGTAGCGTACTATGATGCCACCGGTAAACGTAAACTGTTGGATGTGTCGATTCGTTTTGCCAATCATTTTGATTCTACTTTTCGTATTCAAAATAAACCATGGGTGACCGGGCATCAGGAACTGGAATTGGCGTTGGTGAAACTATACCATACGACCAATAACGATCGCTACCTCAAACTCGCTGATTGGCTCATTGAGCAACGTGGCAAAGGAAACGGGCGGGGACAAATCTGGACCGACAAACATTTTGACGGCGCACGTTATTGCCAAGACGATGTACCCGTGCGCGAAATGACCGATATTAAAGGCCACGCCGTCCGGGCAATGTACCTCTACACAGGCATGGCCGATGTAGCTGCCGAAACCGGCGACCGTGGTTATACCCAAGCGCTTGAACGGGTATGGGCCGATGTGGTAGAACGTAATATGTATATTACGGGAGGAATCGGTTCTTCCACTAAGAATGAAGGCTTTACGGTTGATTATGACCTGCCCAATGAATCGGCTTATTGTGAAACCTGCGCTTCGGTGGGAATGGTTTTCTGGAATCAACGCATGAATCTTTATTCGGGAGAATCAAAATACGTGGATGTGTTGGAACGCTCACTTTACAATGGAGCGTTAGCGGGAGTACAACTTACGGGGAATTTATTTTTCTATGTAAATCCCTTGGCTTCCTTCGGACTGCATCACCGCCGCCCTTGGTATGGTACGGCCTGTTGTCCAAGCAATGTGTCGCGTTTGATGCCTTCGGTAGGCGGTTATATTTACAATACGTCTGAAAATACATTGTGGGTCAATTTGTATGTAGGCAGCGAAACCGAGGTTGTATTAGGTGCGCATAAAGTGAAATTTGCTCAAAAAACCAATTATCCTTGGGCGGGTGAAGTGGAAATAAAAGCCATTCCTGACAGCAGCAAAGCAGATTTTGCGTTAAAACTGCGCATTCCTGCGTGGTGCGATAAATACACGATTGAGATCAACGGTAAAGTTGTAGAGAAGTTAACGCCCGACAAAGGCTACGTGACAGTTTCGAGAACTTGGGCCAAAAATGATATCCTTAAACTTCGCATGGAAATGCCCGTCAAAGTGGTTGCGGCCGATTCGCGCGTGAAGGCAAACGAAGGCAAACGTGCCATACAGCGCGGGCCGTTGGTGTATTGCGTGGAAGAGCAGGACAATCGTCATTTGGATTATGATCAAATCCTGTTGTCGAAAAAAACGCAGTTCAGTACCACTTTTGAGCCGGCACTGTTAGGAGGCGTAACTACGATAAAAGCGCAGAATGGTAATGATAATTTTACCCTTATTCCATACTATTCTTGGGACAACCGTCAGGCAGGACGTATGAAAGTTTGGATTGATTGGAAAGGAAAATAGCATTCCGGTATTTATACTTCTAAACCTTTAATTCATGGAAATCAAAGACTTTAAACCCTATGTGCCTAACGAGCAAAACATGGCCGAGTTTACCGTGAAGTCGGTAGTAATGGGCATTTTGTTTGGGGTTTTGTTTGGCGCTGCTACCGTTTATTTATCGCTTAAAGCGGGACTGTCAGTATCGGCGTCTATCCCGATTGCCGTTTTGGCGATCTCGTTGGGACGAAAATATTTAGGAACCACGATTCTTGAAAATAACATCATTCAAACCACCGGTTCGGCGGGGGAGTCCATTGCATCGGGCGTGGTTTTTACCTTGCCGGGTTTTCTCTTTTTATCCACCACTGAAGAAGGCAAAAGCATCGGTGCTGATTTCTTTAATTATTGGACGATATTGACCTTAGCCATTTTGGGTGGAATTTTGGGGACGTTGATGATGATCCCATTGCGGCGCTCGCTGATCGTGCAGGAACACGGGACGCTGCCTTATCCGGAAGGAACGGCCTGCGGCTCCGTTTTGATAGCAGGTGAAAAAGGCGGTGACTTGGCCAAAACCGCTTACCAAGGTTTGGGCATTGCCATGCTGTACGCTTTCCTGCAAAAAATCCTTCACGTTATTGCTGAAGTGCCCAGATTAGCTTCTGAACAAGCGAGTAAAATTTTTCCGTCGGCAGTGGTCAGCGGAGAAATCACGCCGGAATATTTGGGTGTAGGGTATATTATTGGCTTTCGCATTTCTGCGGTATTGGTGGGTGGTGGTTTGCTGGCTTGGTTGGGATTGATTCCGCTTTTGGCTACGCTCGTGCCCGGAGACACTATTGCCGGGCAATTGATCAAACTCGGTTATCTCAAAGACCTCGCTACCTCAGGTGGTCCGGGTGGTTGGAATCCTGCCACGCACAGTTTTACCGACACAGCGTCGGCCATTTATCGCGCCTATATTCGTCAGATCGGTGCCGGGGCTGTGGCGGCGGGCGGTTTTATGGCCTTGATGAAAAGCATTCCCACGATCATCTCTTCGTTTCAGCAAAGTCTGGCTTCCATGAAAGCGGGCAGCGAGAGTGCTCGTGTTCGTACCGAGCAGGACTTATCGTTTAAAGTGGTCATTTTTGGCTGTCTGGCCTTAGTGATATTGATGGTGATTTTGCCCCAAATTCCGGGCGATGGTTTATTGACCAAATTTTTGATTGCGATTTTAGTAGTTGTCTTTGGCTTTTTCTTCGTGACGGTGGCAAGCCGGATTGTGGGTATTATCGGTTCAAGCTCATCACCTGTTTCGGGGATGACGATTGCAACCATTATGGCTACTTCTTTGGTTTTCATTGGTTTTGGCCTTACCGGTAAACTCTACGAACCGGCCGTTTTGGTGATCGGAGGTATGATCTGTATCGCAGCGGCCAACGCAGGAAATACGTCGCAGGATCTAAAAACGGGCTATTTGGTGGGAGCCACGCCCAAGTATCAACAAATTGCGTTGTTTATCGGAGTCATTGTTTCGTCGTTGGTGATTGGAGCTACCGTCAAATTATTGGATACTCCTACCCCTGATTTGGTGGCGCAGGGCATTCAACATGCCATCGGCACCGACAAATTCCCCGCGCCGCAAGGGACGCTTATGGCGACGCTCATTAAAGGATTGTTGTCTTTCAATCTTGATTGGCAGTTTGTATTGGTTGGTGTTTTCACCGCCATTACCATCGAGATCATGGGAGTCAATGCGTTATCATTTGCGGTAGGTTTGTACTTACCGCTTTCTACAACGTTGCCCATTTTTGCGGGTGGTTGCGTCAAAGCTTTTGTGAACTGGAATGCCAAACGCAAAGGCATTGAAGAAGAAGATCCTGATCTGGGCAAAGGTAATTTATTCTCTACCGGCCTTGTCGCAGGTGGTGCATTGGCGGGAGTGGTGGTTGCGTTGCTTTCCGTAAATGATGCTATTTTCAACGCCTTGGCTAAGATCAATCTTGAATCCGCAATTGCTTCTGTCATTGGTGAAGGCGGCTACCAACTTTTAGGCGCAGGTTTGTTTGTAGCAATGGCTTCAGTGCTTTACCGAGTGGCGATGAAACGATAAAAGGCGAATTAGTAAAAGCCTACCCAAAACAATTTTGGACATATAAGTAGTTCATTAAAAATACTTTGCATTATTTGTTTGACCCCATCCGGGGTCAGATGTTTGTAGAAAAGAGCGGCATTACTACAAATATCTGACCCCGGATGGGGTCAAACAACTGCGAAATACATCAAACTATTTTAGCCAATGTACTTAACTGTCAGTTAAATAATGGCTTCGGAGAAGCTTTACCTTTGTAGTATAGGATTGTCAGTTAATTACAAGGCTTCGGAGAAGCCAAACATTAATTTGATGTTTGGCTTCTCCGAAGCCTTATAACCAGGGAATAACCATCTTTCCTACAAAGGTGGGGCTTCTCCGAAGCTAGTGATTATGTGCGTCTAAAACATGTTGGACGCGCTTTTATGCGCTATTCTTCGATCATTTCTACCTGTTTCACTTCTACGCGCGGAGGAATCAGACGATATAACACGGGAGTGACAATACGTGATAACAACGTTGAACTTATCAATCCTCCAATCAATACCCACGCTAACGGCGAATAAAGCGGATTCCCTTCAATCGCCAACGGAATCAAACCACCAATGGCGGTAAGCGAAGTAAGCACAATGGGTACAAAACGAATTTCGCCCGCTTCCTGAATTGCTTCAAATAATGGTCGCCCTTCTTCACGAAGTTGGTTGGTAAAATCGACGAGCAAAATAGAGTTTTTAACTTCAATACCGATCAACGCAATAAGCCCGATAACGGCCACGAAAGAGAGCGGATAGCCTACGATCCAAAGCATGGTAAAAGCTCCGATAATACCCAACGGAATGACGGAAAGAACGATCAAAGAGCTCTTGAAATTACCGAATTCCAGAATCAAAACACCCAAAAAGCCGAAGGCCGTGATAAGAATAATGGTGCCCAAACCGCCAAATGATTTTTGACGCGCTTCCAATTCTCCCGCTGCTACGTAGCTGAAGTCGTTCGGGAATTTGTATTTGTCCAATTTGGCAATAGCTTCTTTATACACATTATCGACCAAATGACCGCTTTTAACAAAGGCTGAAACAGTCACAAAACGGTCACGGTCGTAGTGGCGAATCTGGTTTGTGGATGTTTCGAATTGAATATCAGCCACTTGTCGTAAAGGCACGGCCGCTCCCGTTAGTGTATTCACGTATAAATTATTAAGGACAGCGGGGGTGGTCGTTTTCCCTTTAGGCAACGTAACATTAATGCTGTAATCATCACCACTTGCATCTTTATACGTACCAATGTTCAACCCTGCAATCGCCAGACGAACAGTACGATTGATATCCGCTACCGATATTCCCAACAATCCGGCCTTTTCTTTATTGATCTTTACGCGCAGATCGGTACGACGGGTAGTAAGTGGGTTTTTAACGTAGATCGTTCCGGGTGTTTCCTTCAACATTTTCTCTACATCGGCGGCTACGCTGCGAAGCTTTTCGAGGTCTTCACCCATGACCCGAATGGCAATGGGTGCTTCGGTATTGGGGCCTTGTTCAAAATCTACCACTTCTACATTGGCATTGGGTACGTAACGCAGTTTGTCGCGAAGTTGGTCAATGATTTTTTCTTTTTCAGGCGGATGGATTTCGTCCTGTAATTGCACAAATACTTCGGCGTAATTGCTTGATTCCGAACGCTCAATGACGTTGTAATACATCCGAGGATTACCACGCCCGACACTGGTAGAGAAAAATTTCACTTCCGGCAGACGTTTCAATTCATTCTCCACCACCCGCGCCACGCGATTTGTTTCATTCAAACTGCTTCCTTCGGGCGTTTCAAAAGTGATCCGAAACATGGGCTTTTCTGATTTAGGGAATAACCCAAATCCGATGAGTTTAGGAATGTACAATGAAGCACCAAATAATAACCCGGCAAACAGCAGGGTTGGAAGCGGATGCCGCAGTGCCCAATTCAATAACTTGCTGTAAGAACCCGAAATAAGTTTTTTCAACGCTCTCAGAAAGATATTTCCTTCCGGATTGTGATTGCTTTCCAATAAACGACTGCTCAAAAAAGGAACAATGGTAAGCGACACTACCATGGAAGCTAAAATGGTCATTACCACGGCCATCGGCAAGCTTATGATGAAGTCGCCCGAGGCTTCCGGTAAAAACAGCAATGGTAAAAAGGCTAAAACCAACGTCACCGTACATCCTATGACAGCCAATGTGATTTGTTTGGTGGCCTTAATGGCCGCATCTCGTTTGGAGAAACCGTCGCGCATCCAGCGTTCAATGTTTTCGACCACCACAATCGAATCATCAACCAATATTCCCAATGCTACGATCAAGCCTACTACACTTAATTGGTTGATGCTGTAACCCAGATAATTAACTGCTGTCAGGCCGATAGACAATGAAAGCGGAATCGAAACCATTACCACCAACGCAGCCCGCAATCCGAGGGGAAGAAGCGTAAGCGCCACAAGCAAAATGGCAATACCGAAGTCTTTGGCAAAACGCCCTAAACGACGATCTACACTCACCGATTGGTCAAAATACTTCACCATTTTGATGTGCTTGGGCATCGTTTTTTCAAACTCTGTCAAGCTTGCATTCAGTACTTTTCCTGTTTCGGTAATGTTTTTGCCGGATTTCTGCGCTGCCGCTACCAAAACTGCTCTTCGTCCATTTAAACGGGTGAAATTGGTTTCTTCTTCGTAATTAAAATCGACGGCGGCAATGTCTTTCAGGTAAATGATCTTCTGACCGTTGGTTGATACGATCGTGTTGCGCATTTGTTCCAACGATTCATAATCGCCGCTGGTTTTGACGTTAAATCGCCGCGCGCCTTCCTGCACACTTCCTGCGGGAATGTTGAGGTTTTCGGCCTGTAAAGCGCCCATTACCCGATTAATAGCGATGCCTTCCTGCGCCATTTTCTCCACATTGAGCGAAATGCGCACATTTTCTTTGGGAAAACCGTAGTCTTTTACGCTTCTCAGGTCTTTGTTTTTTTCCAGCGTCTTCCGCAGTTTCTCGGAATAATCGGCCATTTCTTTATAGGAAGCAACTTCCGAAACCAACGCTACCTGTACGATATTGACCAATCCGGGATCAAATTGAAAATAACGAATATCGAAAATATCGGTTGGGAGAATCCCGCGCATCGAATTTACTTCGCGGGCAATTTCCTGCTTCTTTTCGTCATTGTCTACCGCATATTCGTATTCCAACAGGAATACCGCCAGACCATCATCAATGGTCGTACGGATATTTTTGACGTCTTTGAGTTCATTGAGGCGTTTTTCAACGGGATCAACCACCAATTCCTCCATATCTTTGGGGTCGGTGCCCGGATAAATGACCGTAATGACAAACGTAGGGGCTTCAAACGTGGGGTCTTCGGCACGCGGCATATTAAACAGGGAATTGAGTCCCAACGCTACCACGCCCACAAACATCACCAGCATAAACTGCCAGTTCTTGACGGAAAATTCTGAAAGATTCATCGGTGTAGTTGTGGTTATTTAATAATTACGGTAGAAGATTCGGTCAGAAAAGCATTTCCTGAAGTAACGACTTCGGTAATTCCATCCAATCCATTTGTTACCAACACTTTATCGCCGTCTACGAAGCCGATCTGAATAGGCAGACGTTTTACTTTTTTGCGCGATTCGTCCAAGACATACACAAACGCATCCTGTCCGTTTCCTTCAATGATGGCTTCAATGGGAACCATGACATAAGAGCGATTTTCGGCAGGTTTAATCTCCACTTTAGCAAACAATCCGGACGCAAATCGTTTGCCGTTTGGATTGATCCGCACTTCAATTTCGTAGAGCTTATTCATTGGGTCGGCGGCAGGGGCAGACTTGGTAACGGTACCCATAAACGTTTCTGTTGGATAGGCGTCCAGCACAACAGTTGCTTTGTTGCCTACTTTGAGTCGTGCCCAATCCTTATCCGATACGCCAACTCGAACTACCCAATCACTTTGACGATTGGAAGTGAGAAAGAAAATGGATGTGCCCGGACCTGTAAATTCGCCTTCATTAGCGGTTTTCCGGATGACAGCTCCATCAATAGGGGAGGTAATTTGCGCATACGAACGGTTGAATTGAGCAATTTGAAGATTTTGCTTTGCCACGTCAAAACCTGTGGTAACGTTTTGCATTTGTTCGAGTGTAGCGGCGGTATCTTTGTACATACTCTCAACGCGTTTGAAGTCACGTTCGGCTTTTTCCACACTGTATTTTGCCTGACTTACCTGTGCGTCAATTTCGGTCATATTGAGCGAGGCCAACACTTGCCCTTTGTGTACTTTTTGGCCTTCGGTGACATATATTTTTTGGATGATCCCGCCAATTTTAAAGGAAAGTTTTGCTTCTCCCGAAGAGGCAACCAATCCCGAAGCGACAATGGACTCAGAACGAACGGTTTGCGTTACTTTTTCAAGTTTTACCGGCACGACCGTTTCTTCACCCAACACAACGGTTTCTGTTTTTTTGTCTTCCTGTTTGCCGCAGGCCGCGAGGAGGAAAACAGCGATGATAAAGGAGTATTGTTTCATGATTGTATGCGTTATAAAATCATTCTTTGGTTTGAGGAGATGGATTAAATCAATGGGCTGTTACTTTGTTTAATAAAGATTCTTTGATCAGCACGTCAAAACGGGCGAGTGATTGCTGTAACTGAGCCGTCAGCACTTCATTTTGTGCTTTTATCCATTCAATGAAAAGCACACTGTTGTTTCGGTATCGACTATCGACAACCCTGAAATATTGCTCGGCTTTATTCACTCCGTCCTGTACCAGCGTTAGGTTTTCGCGAGTGGCCTGCAATTCCAGAAACGCCTGAGTGACTTGCAGTTCGATTTGTTTTTCGACTTCCAGTTTTTTTGTTTTCAGCAACTCTGTCTGAATTTTGGCTCCCTGAATTTTCGATTTTCGTTCATATCCTTTAAACAGATCCCATGTCAAACCTAATTGAGCCACTCCGTAAGCCTGTTTGTTGAAAGTATAGCCAAATCCCTGAAAACCGGTATTTCCGCCAATAAAGACCGAAGGTCGTTTTGAGGCTTTTTCCTGCAATGTAACGGCGGTTTTAGAAGCGAGAATGGATTGCTCGAGTTGGTTCAATTCCTGACGGTTTTGCAGGGCCGACTCGCTCAGTTTATCCAGTGATTCATACGTAGTTAAAGGTTTCAGATTGGTTGAGTCAACCACAATTCCTTCACCTAAGTCTTTGTTCAACAGGAAATTAAAATAAGCTTTTGCTGTTTCGCGGTTTTTGGTTGCTACGGCTACCTGTTGATTAAGTTTGCTTACCTCATATTCAGCCGCGATGACGGCATCTTTGGTTAACACATTATTATTCACCAATTTTTGATTCAATCTCACTAACTCATTGAGCGTTTTTTGCGCATTGCCAAAAATTTTGATGGCTTCAGATGCCTGTATGTATTGGTAGTAAGCTCCTTCAATAGTGTACCGAAGTTCATTTTCGTACACTTTCTTTTTGGCTTCCTGAGCCGTCAATAATGTTTTTTGGATCAGGTAATTGTATTGAATTTCAGGATTATAGATAGAATACTGAACTGTAATTTTAGTGTCGTGAAAATTGTTGGGAGCCAATAGTTCATCTACATTGTCGATTTGCGGGAATACGCTTGTTTGCGTAAGCTTATTAAGTGTGCTATATACCGGGTTGAGCAGATCTCCTACCGGGAATTGTAATCTCCGTCCACCCGCTGCCAGCGAATACGTAGGTGCAAACGTCACCCTTGGGTAGAATAGTGCTTTGGCCTGTTGGATGTTTTCGAGTACTTTCCGAATTTCCAGATTTTCCTGCTTTAGGGCAAGGTTATTCTTCAATCCTTCCTGAACGTATTCCTCCAAAATGGTTGAGTGCTGGGCTTGTATGCCGATGCTTATCGAGAGCAAAAGCAAGGTAAAATATATCCTTATCATATCTTATAAAATGAACAGTGTTTAGTGAAAGGGCAAAAAAAGGTCATTTTCCGATCCATCCCAGATGAGTATGCTTAAATGAATCGGTGTATTTGAGGCCATAGCCAAAAATACGGTCCATCGCAGAATGAGCGAATAAGATGATCCCGGTCAGCATCACCGCAGGTTGAGCAAAATAGAAACCTACTGCTGCAATGCTGATCCCCAATGCTTTATGATGAACGAAGTTGTACAGATAAGCGCCGATTCGAGTATTGATGGCATAACCTATCATACTTAGATCGGGAAGTAATAAAAGGGCGGGAAACCACCACCAGGCAAATTCCAGGCGGCTGAACAGAAAGACAGCGAGAACAAATTCGCCAATGTCTTCCAATGTGAGAAGTGATTTCATGGCTGTTTACAGAGTGATTTAGTAATAATTGATAACGAGAATGATTAAACTGATGCCCAGACACAAAGGAGAATAGCAGCGAGTATCCATTCGCCCAAATTCGGTCTGTTTTATTCTTTTAAAAAAGCCAACGTACTTAAATTCCCCAATAGCACGCAGGAGAAAAATAAGGGCAATGCCCATTGAACCATAGTGAATGGCTTGATCAGATAGCAATGAACTCTTTACAAAACCTACTTTTAGTGCCATAATCCACGCAAAACACACGAGCCCTATTCCTACCGCGATCGTTGCCAAAGGCCCCGGCGTAAATAAAGGTTTTTGTTGGCTATTACCACGATGTGGAACTACCGCATTTACCCAACGACGCCCACCCAACGCCCAATAAAAATGAAGGACAGCAATTGATGCAAAGATGACAATAGTAATAAGTGCAAAAAAAGGCTTCATACGTATCAGGGGTTATACAGTGTGTTACAAAGACGTTTTGATCATTTTGACAAATAATTGAAAGGATTCCTGAATGCGTTCTAACTGTTGATTATCCTGAAACATACTCATCCGATTTTTAAGGTAGATCGTCACGAGCCCGTGCATATAAGCCCAGATGGTCATGGCCATTACTTCAATATTGGTTTCTTTAAAATACCCGGCTTTTACGCAATCTTCAATGACCAGTTTCAAGAGACCAAAAGATTTTAAGCCGTCTTCCCATATTTCATCGCGGCAGGCAAGTGTTTCCATGGGTGCCTGCATGATAAACATCAGATCGTAGAGCTCCGGATTTTCAAGGGCGTATTTAATGTACTGCCGGCCCATTTCGATCAATCGCTCAAAAGGATCACTTATAATTACTACTTTGCTCAATTCCTGCATCATTTTCAAAAATGCTTCTTCATGCAGGGCAAACAATAGTTCATTCTTATCTTTATAATATAGATAGATAGTTCCCGGGCTGTATTCAATAGCATCAGCAATGCCACGGATACTCGTTTTTTCGTAGCCCTGCTCTAAAAACAGCTTTCGGGCAGCCTCCAGAATCAGCCTGCGCATGTCCTCTTTTTCCCGTTCTTTTCTTTCCTGAATTCCCATATTCTGCTGCTTAATCCTTTTATCTTATAAACGATGCAAACATAATGAACACTGTTCATTTTTTAAAGAATTTATTTATAAAAATGTTAAAAGGCTAAAAAATGGGGCTGAAAGGTGATCCTATGAGCCTTGATAATACAATTATGTTCTTATATATTCTTATTAAAGCCGATGATAAAGAGGCAATTAAGCGTTAGCTATGAGTAAATAAAGATTTTTTACTACAACAAAACGAGAATGTAGCAGTTTTTAAAGTTAAAAGTTGTAACTTTCGAAAACCTAAAACACCCTTTGTAACGGTATGGGTAGGAAAGTCTTAATCCTTAATCAAGATTACTCCGCGTTGAGCATTTGCTCCGTTCCGAAAGCCTTCCTGTTGGTCTATCTCAACAAGGCTGAATTGGTGGCCGAGTCTTCAAACTATTTCTTGCGCACTGTCAGTACAGAATTTCCAATGCCTACTGTCATTCGCCTTCATCGTTATATTCATTTACCCTATAAAGGAGTGATGATGACGCGGCAGAATATCTTCAAGCGTGATGGGCACCGTTGCGTTTATTGCGGTCTTCATGAAGAATTGACCCTTGACCATGTGCTTCCAAAATCGCGCGGAGGTCGTACAAGTTGGGATAATCTTGTAACAGCATGTAAGCGTTGTAATACGCGTAAAGGTGATTATACGCCGGAAGAGGCCTTGATGCCTATGCGTCATCGCCCTTTCAAACCTTCCTTTATTATGTTTTTGCGCGATTATTCAGGCGCTACCGATGATTCCTGGATGCCTTTCCTTTCCAAAAGAGAAAAGGTTTCGTAAAAAAAATTGCTTCTTCCGGTGAGATTTTCTACTTTTGCACTCCGTTTGCAAAGGCAATCGTTTGTTTCACCAAATTTCAGCCGGTTTGCCTGTTGGCTGATGTAAGAAAGGGCAATTTCACAACTTCATTATGAGTAAAGCTCAATTAACTGATTTTGACTGGGACAGAGCCGACAACAGAGGCTTTGGCAGCGGTTATTCCGCTTCTGAAAAAGCCCAGTTGGAGCAACTTATCAACGGTACAATCTCTCCCGTTGCCGAAAAAGAGGTAGTAAAAGGAGTCGTGGTCGGTATGAATGACCGCGAAGTGATTTTGAACATTGGATCAAAATCAGACGGTATCGTACCGCGTTCAGAATTCCGTGATTTGACGGACCTGAAAATCGGCGACGAAATTGAAGTATATATTGAAAACCAAGAAGACCCTAACGGACAGTTGGTGCTTTCCCGCAAAAAAGCGCGGGTTATTACTGCTTGGGATAATATTCAAAAATCATTTGATCATGACTTGGTGATCGACGGCTTTGTAAAACGTCGTACCAAAGGTGGTCTTATTGTTGATATCTATAGCATCGAAGCTTTCTTGCCCGGTTCACAAATTGACGTTAAGCCAATTCGTGACTTCGACATTTTCGTCGGCAAGAAAATGGAAGTGAAAGTGGTGAAAATCAATCACGCAAACAATAACGTGGTTGTATCTCACAAAGTATTGATCGAAAAAGACCTCGAAGCACAGCGTCAACAGATTCTTACCAATCTGGAACGCGGTCAGGTACTCGAAGGTGTTATCAAAAACATGACCAAATTCGGGGTATTTATCGACCTTGGAGGCGTGGATGGTTTGTTGCACATCACAGACATTTCATGGGGACGTATCAACGATCCTTCTGATCTGTTGCACCTCGACCAGAAAATCAACGTTGTTGTTCTTGACTTCGACGAAGATAAAAAACGGATTTCATTGGGCATGAAGCAATTGCAGGCTCATCCTTGGGAAGCTCTTTCTCAGGAAATTGAAATCGGTTCACGCGTGAAAGGTAAAGTTGTAAACGTAGCAGATTACGGCGCATTCCTTGAAATCATGCCGGGTGTTGAAGGTCTGATCCACGTTTCTGAAATGTCATGGTCTCAGCACTTGCGTAACCCGCAGGACTTCCTGAAGATCGGTGATGAAGTGGAAGCAGTGGTATTGACACTTGACCGCAATGAGCGCAAAATGTCGCTCGGCTTAAAACAACTGACCGCAGATCCTTGGACTCGTCAGGAAATCATTGACAAATACGCAGTAGGTACCGTTCATAAAGGTGTAGTTCGTAACTTGACCAACTTCGGTCTCTTCCTTGAATTGGAAGAAGGCATTGATGGTTTGGTACACGTATCTGACCTTTCATGGACCAAGAAAATCAAACACCCAAGTGACTTCATTAAAGTTGGTGAAGAACTTGAAGTAATGGTTCTTGAATTGGATGCTGAAAACCGCCGTTTGTCTTTGAGCCATAAACATCTTGAAGAAAATCCTTGGGATACTTTCGAAACAGTGTTTGCCGTAGGTTCAGTACATAGATGTACAGTCGTAGCCAAAGGTGACAAAGTTGCAACCCTTGAATTGCCTTACGGTATTGAAGGTGTATGTATCCTTAAAAACTTGGCAAAAGAAGACGGAACCGTCGGCGAAATCGGTGAATCTCTGGATTTCAAAGTGACTGAATTCCTGAAAGACGAAAAACGTATCGTACTTTCACATACTAAAACTTGGCAGGAAAAAGAAGAGCCTAAGGTAGAAGAAAAACCTAAAGCTCCTAAAGCAGAAAAACCTAAAGAAGTTGAAAAAGCAACTTTAGGTGACTTGGAAGCCCTTTCTGCCTTGAAAGAGCAGTTGGAAGAAGGAGAGAAGAAGAAGAAAGCCGCTGCTACCAAAAAAGTAGCAAAAGAAGCGTCGGCTGAGTAATTTTTTGACTCCTGATTTGCTAAATTGTTAGTTTGTTATGATATTTACGACCGTAAAAAGTCATATCAAACTAACAATTTAAAAATAATAAAAGGTCCTGTGGCCGAGTGGCTAGGCAGAGCTCTGCAAAAGCTCGTACAGCGGTTCGAATCCGCTCGGGACCTCGAAAGTAAAATGTGTTTTCTAAGAAAAGTACCATTTAGCCATGAATATTTAAAACAGGCTGGATGGTATTTTTTGTTTTTAATTTGCTTGATTTTCAATAAAAATAAGCAGTAAGGCTATGCTTCCGGGTTATTTCTGAATTTAATTAGAAAGAATCTAAATAATAGAATTATTGCAAATTAAGGATGTAAATGCTTTGGCACGTATAAATTCGTGCATTACTTTTGTACGGTCAAGAAGTATCATGTTTTGTTAATTCATACACAAATGGGAAGTAGTTTATTTTTCAAAAAAATGCGTAGTGTTGCCCAAGCGTTACTGATTGCTTTACTGGCTGTGTTCAGTCAGCAAGTAATAGCGCAGGACGGCGATGCTGCAAGCGGTGAAACGCTGTTCAATAATAATTGCAAGGCTTGCCACTCTCCTAAAGATGAAGTGGTGGTAGGTCCCGGCTTAAAAGGTGTTCAACAACGCCGCGATATAGCTTGGTTAGTTAAATGGGTCAAAAACCCTAATGGCGTTATTCAGAGTGGTGACGAATACGCAGTTGCTTTGTACGCTAAATTCAATAAAGCACAAATGACTGCTTTCCCTGCTTTTGGAGAAAAAGAAGTGAAAGACATTTTGGCCTACATTGAAAAAGCCAATACGGTGGCTGCTCCTGCTGCCGCTGCTCCGGGCGGTGCTGCTGCGGCTCCTGCCGGTGAGTCTGCTCCTTCAGATTTGTTTACTTACATTCTTGTAGCTTTATTGATCGTGATGTTATTGGTACTTGGAGTGCTGATGGCAATCGTTTCAATTTTATCTAAGGCTGTTGGTGGCGAATCAACTGCTACAGGAGGGACTTCCTTCTCGGATAAACTTCGTGATGGATTGGTTGGGTTCAGTAAGAACTCCGCTGTTCGCAGCGCTACCGTATGGTTCTTTATCCTTATGGTAACCAAAGCAACCATTGACGGAATGTACGGTGTAGGTATCCAACAGGGATATGCGCCAAAGCAACCGATTGCGTTCTCGCATAAACTTCACGCAGGACAGTATAAAATTGACTGTAACTACTGCCACACCGGTGTTAATCGCGGTAAATCGGCTACGATTCCATCGGCCAACATTTGTATGAACTGCCACGGAGTGATCAAAAAAGAATCGCCGGAAATTCAGAAAATTTATACCGCCATTGAAAAAAATCAGCCAATCGAATGGGTGCGTATTCACAACCTTCCTGATTTGGCTTATTTTAATCACGCACAACACGTAAATGTTGGTGGTGTACAATGCCAACAGTGCCACGGTGAGATTCAAACCATGGAAGTGGTAGAGCAACGTTCCTCACTGACGATGGGTTGGTGTATTGACTGTCACCGTAAGACAGATGTTAACACCAAAGGCAACGCTTACTACGACAAATTGGTAGAATTGCATAAATCAAAAAGCAAAGAGCCGTTGAAAGTAGCCGATATCGGTGGTTTGGAATGTTCAAAGTGTCACTATTAATCACGTTTCTTATTCATTAATATATATGGAAAACCAAACGAAGAGGTATTGGAAAGGTTTAGAAGAGCTTCGGAATGATGAGACTTTTATAAAAAATGCCCATAACGAATTTGGTAGCTTTGAAGCTAGCGATTCTGCCCAAAACAAAAGCATCGTTGACGGAATCGGTTCAGACCGTCGTGATTTTCTGAAAGTATTGGGGTTTGGCCTTGCCGCAGTATCATTAGCGGCTTGCGATGCTCCTGTCAAAAAAGCTATTCCGTACCTTAATAAACCAATAGATACTTTCCCTTCAATCGCTGATTGGTATGCTTCAACGTATGCAGAAGGCGGAGATTATGCAAGTATTTTAGTAAAAACGCGCGAAGGCCGTCCCATCAAAATTGAGGGCAACAAGCAATCAAGCGTAAGTAAAGGAGGCGTAAGTGCTCGTGCACACGCTTCTTTGTTGGCTTTATATGATGCCGAGAAATTAAAAGGTCCTAAAAAGGGGGAGGCAGATGCGGATTGGGATACGATTGATAAAGAAATTTCTGCACAATTGGCTTCTATAGCCGGTAAAGGTGGACAAATTCGCATCGTATCTTCTACAATTTTAAGCCCTTCCACTAAAGCTGTCATTGCTGATTTTACGACAAAATATCCTACTACTCAGCACATTACCTATGATGCCAATTCGGTAGCCGGCTTAGTAAAAGCCAATAGCGATTCATTTGGTAAAGCTATTATTCCTTCTTATGATTTCAGTAAAGCAAAAGTAATCGTTGGACTTAGCTGTGATTTCTTGGGAAGTTGGATATCACCGGAAGAATTTTCGCGTCAATACGTTGCAGGACGTAAGCTGAATAGCGCTAAAGGTGGCAAAAGAGATATGTCACGTCACTATCAGTTTGAAACCGGGATGTCATTGACCGGCGCCAATGCTGATTATCGTGCCGCCGTGAAGCCTTCACAGGAAGGATTGATTGCCTTGGCTCTTTACAGTAAACTGACCGGAAAAGGAGGCACTTCCTTAGGCGCTGAAGTAGACAAATTAATTGATAAAGCGGTTGCGGACTTAAAAGCAGCTCAAGGTTCTGCCTTAGTTGTTTCAGGTTCAAATGATCCGAATGTGCAAGTGGTCGTAAATGCCATTAACAGTACATTGGGAGCTTATGGCACAAGCATTGATTTAGGAAGTCCGGTTTATTATCGTCAGGGAAATGACGTAGCAATGAATGCCTTTATTGATAACGTGAAGGCGGGATCGGTAAGTGCGGTTGTTGTTTATGGTTGCAACCCGGTATATGATCATCCACGTGGAGCGGAATTGAAGGAGGCACTTCCGAAAGTTGGTCTTTCCGTTTCATTTGCCGACCGTGCCGATGAAACTTCTTCATTATGTAAATACATTGCTCCTGCCCCTCACTATTTAGAGTCGTGGGGTGATGCTGAACCTAAAGCAGGGTTTTATAGCTTACAACAGCCTGCTATTTCACTGATTTATAAGACGCGCCAAGCGCAGTCAAGTCTGTTAAAATGGTCCGGCGCAAATGCTGATTTTTACGCTTATCTTCGTAATTACTGGAAAACCAATATCCTTGGCGGCGATAATTTCGAAAGTGTATGGACAAAAGCATTACACGATGGTATAGTTGAAAAAGGTACAGCTGCCACTACCGCAGCAATTGCAGGCCCGATTGCCGGACTGGATGTCGCAATTGGAGCTGTAACAGCTGCTTACAAAGCCAACAGTACAGGACTTGAAGTAGTACTTTACGAAAAGGTCGGAATGGGAACGGGAGCTTTGGCAAACAACCCCTGGTTACAGGAATTCCCTGAACCCATCACGAAAGCGTGTTGGGACAATTATGCTACTATCTCTCAGAAAACTGCTAAAGAACTCGGCCTTTCACAAGACGATCTTGTTAAGATAGAAGCAAAAGGAAAATCCATCGAATTGCCTGTATTGATTCAACCTGGTCAAGCCAATGGAACCGTTTCAATTGCCATTGGATATGGTCGCGAGAAAGCGGGTAAATCAGGGAATGGAGTAGGTGTAAATGTTTATCCTTGGATCCAATACAAAGCAGGCTTTACCAACTTTACAGTTGGAGAAGCAACACTTTCTAAAACGGGCGATACGCATAAAATTGCTCAAACACAGACGCATGAAACGGTTATGGGCCGTAAGGCTGTCATGCAGGAAGCGCGTTTGGCAGAATACCAAAAAGATACAAAAGCGGGGCGCTATTTCCCTCACGTTTCTACTTCGGAAGGCCTAAAATCACCAAATGAAATTACGCTCTGGAATGGTTACCAGAAACCAAACCATTCATGGGGAATGGTCATTGACCTGAACTCATGTACAGGTTGCGGGTCTTGCGTGATCAGCTGCCAAGCCGAAAACAACGTTTCAGTTGTTGGACGTCAGGAAGTGATCAATCGCCGCGAAATGCACTGGATTCGCATTGACCGTTACTATTCATCAGATGCTGACGTACTGGATAAAAGCTTAAGCGGGTCAAAAGCATTGGAAATCGCTTCTGAGAATCCGGAAGTTGTGTTTCAACCTTTGATGTGCCAGCATTGCAGCAACGCTCCCTGCGAAACGGTTTGTCCGGTGTTGGCAACAACACACAGCACGGAAGGATTGAACCAAATGGCTTATAACCGTTGTGTAGGTACTCGTTATTGTGCCAACAACTGTCCATATAAAGTTCGTCGTTTCAACTGGTTTAAATATTTTGATAACGACAATTTCGACTTCCATTATAATAATGATCTTGGCAGAATGGTCATTAACCCTGATGTAACAGTTCGTTCGCGCGGAGTAATTGAAAAATGCTCAATGTGCGTACAACGTATTCAGGAAGGTAAATTGAATGCGAAGAAAGAACGTCGCCGTCCGGTGGATGGTGAAATAGAAGTGGCTTGCTCGCAATCATGCCCAACAGATGCCATTGTTTTCGGAGATATGAACGATCCTGAAAGCCGCGTTTCTAAATTATTGATGCAGGAAAAAGAAGGGCGTGCTTTCCAAATGCTGGAAGAGATCAACGTTAAACCGCAAATTTCTTACCTGACCAAGATCCGTAATAAAGATGTGGACGCTTCCAAAGCTGCCGCTACAGAAGCACATGCCGAACACGGAGGGCACTAGGATAGCAAGAATGGTAAAATGTTTTGAATAAATACTTAGAACATTTTACCTATACAAGAAGATTATTAGATAACAATTAACAATTAACTTTCAAAAATATGCACGTTACTTCACCCGTAAGAACCCCTCTTGTAACCGGTGGTAAAACCTACGCCGACGTGACAGAGGATATCTGCAAGCAGGTGGAAGGCAAGCCAACCAAAGAGTGGAAAGTCGCTTTTGTAATTTCATTGGCGGTTTTAGCATACGGTACAGTTTGCTTATTCTGGACCTGGTGGGAAGGTTTGGGCGTTTGGGGCCTAAACAAAACGGTCGGTTGGGCGTGGGACATCACCAACTTCGTATGGTGGGTTGGTATTGGTCACGCCGGTACGTTGATTTCCGCCATTTTGTTGTTATTCCGTCAAAAATGGAGAACTTCAATTAACCGTGCAGCGGAAGCAATGACCATTTTTGCCGTACTTTGTGCTGCTTCATTTATTCTTATGCACATGGGACGCCCTTGGTTAGCTTACTGGGCATTACCACTTCCCAATGCATTTGGGTCTTTATGGGTTAACTTTAACTCACCACTTGTTTGGGACGTTTTTGCAATCTCTACTTACTTCTCAGTATCGTGTTTGTTTTGGTACGTAGGTTTGGTGCCTGACTTGGCTACCATTCGTGATCGTGCCCAAAACAAGGTTTCAAAATACGTTTACGGCGTGTTGTCAATGGGTTGGAACGGTTCAGCCCGTGCTTGGTCACGTTATGAATACATCAGCTTGATTCTGGCCGGTTTGTCAACTCCTTTGGTACTTTCGGTTCACACCATCGTATCTATGGACTTTGCAACGTCGGTTATTCCGGGTTGGCACACTACTATCTTCCCTCCATACTTTGTAGCAGGGGCTATCTTCTCAGGCTTTGCAATGGTGCAAAACCTGATGTTGGTAACACGGGTCGTATACAAATTGGAAGACTATATTACCTTCGAGCACATCGAATCAATGAATAAGGTCATCACCCTGACAGGTTCTATTGTAGGGGTTGCTTATTTGACTGAGTTCTTTATTGCCTGGTATTCAGGGGTTGAATATGAAAGCTATGCTTTCTACAACCGTATGGCCGGACCCTACTGGTGGGCTTACTGGGCAATGATGACATGTAACGTAATTTCTCCGCAGTTGTTTTGGAGCCGTAAAATACGTCGCAGTGTTACTTGGACATTTTTCATCTCAGTTGTTGTAAATATTGGTATGTGGTTTGAGCGTTTCGTAATTATTGTTACCTCACTGCACCGTGACTATGTTCCTTCCAGCTGGGCAATGTTCTCGCCAACCATGTTTGATATTGGTGATTATATCTTCTCTTTCGGCTTTTTCTTCACCTGTTTCTTTTTATTCTCTAAATACTTACCGGTTATTAACATGGCTGAAGTAAAAGGGGTTATTAAGTCAGCCTCTGAAAAATTACCAATTAAAGTTTCGGGGGTATCAAAAGCTGATCGTTTGGCTTCACCTGCCTATAAAAAAGACGCTGAGTAGTAATGATTCAGGCTATGCTACTTTTAAGTAATAGCCACAAACCGGTTTCGGAATCTAACTGATAAAATAATGGCTGATATAAATAAGAAATTTTTAGTAGGGATTTACGACGATGACGATGTAGCCCTTGCCGCAGTGAAGAAGATCAAGAGTGCGGGTGTAAAAATCTATGAAGTGTATTCTCCTTTTGCAATACACGGAATGGATACTGCTATCGGTCACCCACGTACCCGTATCGGTATTGCCGCATTTTGCTTTGGCGTTACAGGTTTTTTATGTGCAT
Organism: Runella sp.; assembly: GCF_965279615.1. Lineage (NCBI taxonomy): Bacteria > Pseudomonadati > Bacteroidota > Cytophagia > Cytophagales > Spirosomataceae > Runella > Runella sp. The sequence continues at coordinate 6,359,148 of NZ_OZ257252.1, forward strand.
TGGCACTTACAACCTGGACAATGGGCATTGACTGGCCAATGGTAATTGGAGGAAAGGATCCACTTTCGTATCCTAACTACGTACCTGCAATGTTCGAATTAACCGTATTGTTTACTGCTTTTGGAATGACATTTACTTTTTTCATTTCGAATGGCTTGGGGCCAACCGTAAAACCGCTTTTGTTTGACCCGCGTTGTACTGACAACAAATTTGTAATGGCAATCGACTTGAGCAAAAATAAGCTGTCAGAAACCGAAATCGAAAGCTTGATCAAAGCGTCGGGGGCGGAAGAAGTGAGTGTTAAACAGTTGTAATGTATTGATACACAAATGAAAAGAATTCATACACTAATAATAGGTGCCTTTTTTGCCGCCGCAACCATGACCTCATGCCAACGCAGTCATGATGATACGGGCTGGGAATTTGCACCCAACATGTACAATTCGCTTGGGTATGAGCCTTATACTCAAATCGAAAAGAATCCAATTAATGCTGACGGTAAAAACATGCGTGAGCCTGTTCCCGGAACGGTATCGCGCCGTAATTACAAAACGCAGTTTGACAGTGCAGGTGTTGATCTGATGATTTATCATATCGGTAAAGATGACATCGCAACTGCCGAAGCTATTTTGAAAAACCCGATTCCCAATAATGAAAAAACATTGGCGGAGGGAAAAGCGCTTTATGGTCGTTATTGCCAGCATTGCCACGGTGAAGCCGGAGATGGTAATGGCCCTGTTGCGGAAATGTACAAAGGGGTGCCTAACTATAAAGCAGATGCTTATCTTACGATGAATGATGGGCATATTTTCCACGTGATTACGCATGGGAAAGGCCGTATGTGGCCACATGGTTCGCAGGTTACTCCTGAAGAACGCTGGAAAATAGCACATTATGTCCATAAATTACAAAAGGGCTAATCCCGATACGTTAATTGTTAGTGGTTTTTCGGATTACGATAAAACATTGACAATTAGCCATTAACAATAACAAAAAAAATCGATAACGAATAACAATTTTATAATGGGCGCACATCATCACGAAGTTGTTTCGGTAGAAGAGCAATTTGAGTTTACCGCCGAGTCGAAACGTAATCTTCTTATTGGAATGGGAGCCGGTATTGCACTGGTTCTGATAGGCTCATACCTGTTGTCGCAGGGGGGAGGACATGACGCTCATGAAGCAGCTCATGCTGCGGCCGGTCACGCTGCAGAGCATGCACATGACCATGGGGCTCATGGTTATCACTGGACACAACGTATCATTGCCAATTTATGGCTAAACAGTGTTTATTTTGCGGGTATCTCTGTTATCGGAATGTTTTTTATTTCCTATAATTATCTGGCACAGGCAGGTTGGTCGGCCGCTTTCAAACGCATCCCGGAAGCTATGCCTGCGTTTTTACCGGTACCTGCCATTATTATGATCGTCTTGGCGGTATTTTTTGGTGATAAGATATATCACTGGATGCACGAAGGAATCATGGATCCTGCCAGTGAGCATTATGATGCCATCATTGCCGGTAAAAAAGGCTTCCTGAACAAGCCTTTCTACTTAATCAGATTAGTACTCTATTTTGGTTTGTGGTATACTTTATGGCGCGTTATTCGTACTCTTTCTCTTCAGGAAGATGAAATTGGTGGACTTGATAATTACGAAAAATCTATTAAATACGGTGTGGTATTTTTGGTTGTTTTTGCCGTAACTTCTTCTACATCGGCATGGGATTTTGTGATGTCTATCGACACCCACTGGTTCTCAACGATGTTTGGATGGTATACCTTGGCCAGTTGGCACGTAGCAGGTTTGGCTACCATGACCTTGACCATTGTTACATTGAAAGACAAAGGATATTTAAAAGTAGTAAATGAAAGCCATTTGCATGATTTGGGTAAATTCTGTTTTGCTTTCAGTATTTTCTGGACCTACGTTTGGTTTGCGCAATTCTTATTGATCTATTACGCCAACTTACCCGAAGAAGCCATCTATTACCGTGAGCGTTTCAGCGGCTATGGTGGTATCTACAAAGCTCCGTTCTTTATCAATGTTTTGTTAAACTTTGTGACTCCCTTTCTGGTTTTAATGACACGAGATGCAAAACGTACTCCTGTTATTTTGAAAATTGCATGTTGGTCAATTTTAGTAGGTCACTACTTTGACTTTTATACCAACATCATGCCCGGTACGGTAGGAGCAAACGGAGGTTTTGGAGCAGTAGAATTCGGATTTGTACTGTTGTTTGCCTGTGCCTTTATTTGGTCAGTATCAACTCAACTTACAAAAGCAAATTTAATTCCACGCAATCACCCGATGTTGGAAGAGTCTTTGCACCATGATATTGCGTAACGAATTTAAATTACAACCTCTCTTAATACAATGGTATATTTAGTTGGTTTATTATTGCTTGTGCTGCTTGGGGTAGCTATTGCCATCGCAGCCAAATTGCAGAAAGTGATGAGTAGTGTTCAATCAGACACTGAACCGGATGCTCCCGTTCCAAATAATAAGATTAACGGTGCTATGTGGATGTTTTTCCTAATAGCAGGCACCGTTGGCACTGTATGGTCATTCCTGTCTGCCAGAAACTACTTCTTGCCCGAAGCTTCATCGCCTCACGGTCGTGAAACTGACAGTCAGTTCTGGTTGGATATGTCATTGTTGACCATTGCGTTTTTCGTCGTCAACTTTCTGTTATTTTTCTTTTCATGGAAATATCAATACAAGAAAGGATATAAGGCCACTTTTTATCCTGAAAACCACAAGCTTGAATTGATCTGGACGGCAATCCCAGCGGTCATTATGGCGGTTTTAGTATTCTTAGGATTCCGTACATGGACAGAGATCATGGCTGATGCTCCTGCTGATTCTCAGGTAATTGAGATCATGGGAAAACAATTTGGCTGGGTTGTACGCTACGGAGGTATTCAGGATAACAAACTTGGAAACTATAACTATAAACTTATTGACGATAACAATAACAACCCAAGCGGGATTGATTATTCAGATGAAGCTTCCTTTGATGACTTCATTAACGTAAGTGAGATGCACGTAGAAGTCGGCAAACCTGTATCATTGAAAATTCGCGCACGTGATGTACTGCACAGTGTTTTTATTCCTCACATGCGTGTAAAAATGGATGCGGTTCCGGGGATGCCAACCAAATTTTGGTTTACACCGGATAAATCAACCGAGCAGATGCGTGCTGAAACAGGCAATCCTAACTTTGATTACGAAATTGCCTGTACAGAGGTTTGTGGACGTGGTCACTTTGCCATGCGTTTGCGTCTTATCGTAGAAGATAAAGCAGCCGTAGATGCCTGGAAACAACAGCAAAAACCCGTTTTGTCGATTATTTTAGAAGCTGATCCAAAATTCATCTCTAAAATTCCTGAGAAATTGCGGGCAAAAGCAATGGATTATGCGCCTTACGTAGAGGAAGCTGACAGCACAACTGCTGCTACAGGTTCAGCAGCTGCGGCAACTTCTTCATTACGTTAATTGAATAAATAACTTTAAACTCTCATAAAAATGTCAGTAGTAGAGGCCAATTTGGAGCACGATGTTCACGCCCATGATGAGCATGAACATCATGAAGAATTAAACTTCTGGCGCAAGTATATCTTCTCAGAAGATCACAAAGTAATTGCCAAACAATACATGATCACGGGTATTTTTTGGGCAATTATTGGGGCGGCAATGTCAGTAGTTTTCCGGATTCAATTGGGTTTTCCCGGTGCGGATATTAGCTGGATGAAACCTTTTCTGGGCAAATGGATCACCGAAACGGGAGCCCTTGACCCGAACTTCTACCTTGCTTTAGTTACAATGCACGGTACCATCATGGTATTCTTCGTTTTGACTGCCGGTCTTAGTGGTACATTCAGTAACTTCCTGATTCCTTTACAGGTAGGAGCGCGCGATATGGCTTCGGGGTTCCTGAACATGTTGTCGTTTTGGTTCTTTTTTGTCTCAAGTGTATTGATGTTTTCGTCAATCTTTCTGGAGACGGGACCTGCTGCCGGTGGATGGGTTGTTTATCCACCTTTGAGCGCATTGCCACAGGCACACGACGGTTCGAAAATGGGTATGACATTGTGGCTGTTGAGTATGGCAATCTTCATTATGTCATCGTTGTTAGGTAGCTTAAATTACGTTACAACCATCATTAACCTCCGTACCCGCGGTATGACGTTCACTCGTCTTCCACTTACTATCTGGGCGTTCATGATTACCGCAATCTTGGGGATCATTTCCTTCCCTGTATTGTTATCGGCGGCTTTGTTGCTGATTTTTGACCGTCATTTCGGAACAAGTTTCTACCTTTCTGAAATTTACATTAACGGTGAAGCACTGCCAAACGTAGGAGGCAGCCCGATTCTGTTCCAACACTTATTTTGGTTCTTAGGTCACCCGGAAGTATATATCGTATTGCTTCCTGCCTTGGGAATTACGTCTGAGATCATTGCTACCAATTCACGGAAACCTATCTTTGGTTATCGTGCCATGATTGCCTCTTTGATGGCTATTGCCTTCCTTGCGTTTATCGTGTGGGCTCACCACATGTTTGTAACAGGGATGAACCCCTTCTTAGGCTCAATCTTTATGTTTTTAACGCTAATCATTGCCGTTCCTTCGGCGGTGAAAGCATTTAACTACATTACTACACTTTGGCGCGGTAATATTGTATTTACTCCCGGAATGCTTTTCTCAATCGGGCTTGTATCACTATTCGTTTCAGGTGGATTGACCGGGATTATCTTAGGTAACTCTGCTTTGGATATTCAATTGCACGATACATATTTTGTGGTTGCTCACTTTCACATTGTGATGGGTGCTGCATCAGCTTTTGGATTCTTTGCCGGAATTTACCACTGGTATCCTAAAATGTTTGGTCGTATGATGAACAATACATTGGGGCAGTTGCACTTCTGGTTGACATTTGCGGGGGTTTATTTGGTATTCTTCCCATTGCACTACATCGGTATTGCCGGTTTCCCACGTCGTTATTATCAATTTACAAGCTTTGACTTCGGAAAGTCATTCACCGACCTCAACATGTTTGTAAGTATTGCGGCTATCTTTACGTTCTTTGCGCAGTTTATTTTCCTTTGGAACTTCTTCTACAGTATGTTCAAAGGTAAAGTAGCGCCATTGAATCCTTGGAATTCAAATACGTTGGAATGGACAACTCCTGTGAATGTTGGACACGGTAACTGGGTAGGAGAAATTCCGGCAGTATATCGTTGGCCATACGATTATAGCAAGCCGGGTTCGGACGTAGATTTTATTCCGCAAAACGTACCCCATTCTCAAACGCCGGAATCGAATTTCCCTCATGAGAACGCGTACATAGCGCAGGAAAAAGAAATTGAGGCACAAAATTATAATGACCAATTCCAGGGTCATTGACCCAAAAAATAACAATCGCCTATTTCGGAGGCTGGCGCTTTTAACCGTTGTCGTAGTATATTTACTGATACTTGTCGGCGGAATTGTTAGAAGCACCGGCTCCGGAATGGGATGTCCTGATTGGCCAAAATGTTTTGGAAGTTGGGTGCCTCCTACAGAAGCGTCTCAACTTCCTCCTAACTATCAGGAAATTTACGGAGCAAAGCTCAAGGGTGAAATTGAATTTAATGTTACCAAGACCTGGACGGAGTACCTCAATCGCTTATTTGGTGCTTTTACAGGAGTTTTGATCTTTGGAACGCTTCTCGCTTCTATTCCCTTCCTGAAAAAAGATCGCCCTATTTTTTATATGAGCTTAGCAGCATTCCTGCTGACAGGCTTTCAGGGGTGGTTGGGTGCTAAAGTTGTCTCGGCAGAATTATCACCACTCATCGTTACATTACACATGCTGTTGGCCATTGTCATCGTGTTTGTGTTATTATATGTAATGGCAAGATCATACGCAGGTTATGTAGAAGTAGAAGAAATAAGAAGCAAAGGGTTGATTGATAAGTGGCTCAAGTGGACGATAGGATTGTCATTACTTCAAGTGCTGATTGGAACGCAGGTACGCGAAGCAATGGATGTAGTGATGGCGAGCTTAGGAAGTGGAGCGAGAGATAAATGGGTAGAGAATTTAGGTATTTCATTCTATGTTCACCGCTCTTTTTCAATTGTTATTTTCACATTGCACGCAGGTTTAATTTATCTGCTAACTAAAAACAGTCAGACCAAGGGAATTATCTATAAACTATCGTTGGCTCTTTTATCAATAATAGTTGTAGAGATAATAACAGGAATAACACTGGCATATTTAAGTGTACCGGCTGTAGCACAGCCAATCCATTTGACCCTTGCCACTGTCTCAATCGGAATGCAGTTTGTTGTGTGGTTGTTGCTCAATGCTGAAAGTGTTTTTAAGCAAAAAATGGTCTTGCAAACCGAAAAAATGAACATCTGAAATGTCAATAACTTTAGATATACTTTTTTTGAAAATCCGTGCTTATTTGGAACTTATGAAGTTGCGATTGGCATGGTTAGTGGCTTTCTCAGGTGCTTTTGGGTACAGTTTGGGGACAGCTAAAGTGGAATGGAGGCCGTTATCCATTTTTATATTTGCCGCCTTTTGTATTGTAGGTGCTGCCAATATTATCAACCAGATCATTGAAAAAGATTTAGATAAATTAATGAAACGTACACAGGCTCGGCCACTTCCCGGTGAACGGGTAAGTGTACAGGAAGCAATTTGGCTGGCCGTGGTTTTGTTTACTGTTTCCACTTTTATCTTTTTGGTAGAGTTTAATTTGCGTGCCTGTGCTTTGGCGATACTTTCGACCATCTTATATGGTTTTGTATACACTCCCTTGAAAAAAGAAGGCCCCATTGCTGTTTTTGTAGGTGCAATACCGGGTGCATTTCCTCCCATGATCGGGTGGGTGGCCGCTACTAACCAATTTGGTCTTGAACCGGGCATTTTATTCGCTATTCAATTCATTTGGCAATTTCCTCATTTTTGGGCCATTGCTTGGGTGCTGGATGAAGATTATAAGAAAGCCGGTTTTCGGTTATTGCCTTCAAAAGGAGGGAAAGACAAAAGTACCGCGATCCAAATCATGATCTATACGGTATTTTTATTGCCGGTTGGATGGCTGCCTTATCAACTTGGGATGACAGGAATTAATTCGGCATTGGTTGCGATGTTGTTTGGTGTTTTGTTTTTGGCGCAGACCTTTCATCTAATGAGAAAATGTTCCGATAAAACTGCGTTGCAATTAATGTTTGGCTCATTTATTTATTTACCAATCGTACAAATTGCGTACTTATTGGACAAAATTTAATTTGGATCATGGCTGAGGTAGAGAAAATAAGAATAGAGGAAGCGCCTGAAACGATGGCAATGGATCCTAAGAAGTTTATTCTTTGGGGGTTTATTGTGACCATCATCATGCTGTTTGCTTCCCAAACCAGTGCGTATTTGGTCCGACGGGCCGAAGGAAACTGGGTAGAATTTGAAATTCCGCAGATATTTTGGTACAGTACTGTCGTACTTTTTATCAGTAGTGTAGCAATGCATTGGGCCTATTTGGCGGCAAAAAAAGACAATTTCAATACACTCAAAATAGCAATTTCTATTACTTTTGTGCTTGGGCTGGCATTCTTGGTGATGCAGTTTCTGGGTTGGAAAGAATTGGTTGCTCAGAACGTTTATTTTGTAGGAAATCCATCAGGATCGTTCTTTTATGTGTTTACTTTATTACATGGTGTTCACCTAATTACCGGTCTTTTGGTGCTTTGTGTTACATTTACTTCTTCAATGCGGTTAAAAGTACACGCAAAAAGCTTACGCCGGATTGAGATATGTACTACGTATTGGCATTTCCTCGACATTTTGTGGATCTATTTATTTGTTTTCCTTTTGTATTTTCGTTGAAAAAGAGTCTTAATTAAAATTTGCAATATTTAATAGAATAACGATGGCTGCTACTGCACAACCGAATGTTAAAAACGTATGGCTAGGAGGGGTTGAACCTATGAAAGCCAGCTACGGAAAGTTGATGATGTGGTTCTTTTTGGTTTCGGACACATTTACTTTCTCGGCTTTGCTGGTTTCTTATGGCTTGGTTCGCTACAGCTACCCGGCCTATGCGGGTAAAGTTGCTGACTTTATTTCATCACCAACCTATTGGCCGATCCCGGAAAAGGTTTTTGATGCTTTACCTTTCCTTCATGGTTTACACGCACCACTTATATTCGTTGGGATAATGACCTTTATCCTGATCTTCAGTTCTGTAACAATGGTATTGGCAGTAGAAGCGGGGCATCGTAATGACCGCGCTACCGTTGAGAAATACATGCTTTGGACTCTTTTGGGTGGTGCTACTTTTTTAGGTTGCCAAGCGTGGGAATGGACTCACTTTATCCATGGAACAGACGGAGGTACAGTAATCAAAGAAATCGTTGATGGTTCATGGGTGTCAAAAACTGTTTTTGGCGCAAACCTTACCGAAAACCAATATGGTCCTCCTGCTTTTGCTGACTTCTTTTTCTTCATTACAGGTTTTCATGGTACTCACGTATTTTCAGGGGTAATATTGAATTTCTTAGTTTTTTACCGCACGGCAACCGGTACTTATGAGCGTCGTGGGCATTATGAAATGGTCGAAAAAGTTGGATTATATTGGCACTTTGTAGATTTGGTGTGGGTATTCGTATTTACTTTCTTCTATCTGGTGTAATTCAAAATTCTATTAAATACTAGGCGTTAAGTAGTTATGCTTGCTTAACGCTACTCTCTAACGTTTAACTTACTATTTTAAAAAGATATGGCACACGTACACGAACATGAAGTTGATGAGAATGCCGGCGCAGAGCAACGGAAAGCGATTTGGCGTACTTTTTGGATTCTTTTAGTGCTTACCGCATTGGAGTTTTTAATTGCTTTTACGCTGCATGCAGGACCGCTTAAGACAGCTATTTTCGTAGGAATGACCATCGTTAAGGCATTTTACATCGTGGGTGAATTTATGCACTTAAAGCACGAAGTCAAAACACTTATTTGGGCTATTCTTATTCCATGTATCTTTGTGGTGTGGTTATTGATTGCGCTTATGCGTGAGGGAGGTTCTATTTTTGACTTACGCTGATTTAGAGAAGTTAAAAGTTATTTCGCCAACTCATTACTGAGTAAAAGAGTATTTCTATACTATGAAAAGATACTTAAAAGCCGGCTTGCTAACCGTGGTGTTGGTACTGCCGGCTTTAATTGTTCTATTTTTACACGCGTTTACTGAAAATCATTTTACGCTGCCCTATCTGCAACCTCTCGTTGATTCAACGGGAAAGGTAGTAATGAATGGGGCGGACACCGTTTTTTATCAAATTCCGACTGCCACTGAAAAAAAGATCAAGGTTGTTGCTTTTTTTGGAGAACATCCTTCCGTGCAGTTAACACAACAATTTGCCAGAGTAGAGAAATTGGCTTCGGAGCAGGTAATTGTAGAGCCTTTAAAAGGAGCAGAGGTTGAAAAAGAGGCGGCTGAGATCTATAAAATTGATCCCGTAAAAAGGAAAAAATCTGCTGAACTCATTCCCTATAATCAACAGTTTGTATTGTTGGATAAGGATGGGTTTATTCGAGGTGTATATGATGGTACTGATCCGGAGGAAGTAGACCGTTTGCTGGCAGAATTAAAAGTTCTCATTGATATTTACGATAAAGTCAAAGATTAAAATGACAACACTATCATTACCTAAAGACAAGAAATACAATAATGTAATTAACATAATTGCGGTAGCAATTCCTCTGGTGGTGGCTATTTTGCTCAATCCACGTATCCCTAAAGTAGAGTTGGGTGAATGGACAAAAGCATTGCCCCATATCAATGGACTCATTAATTCATTGACTACGATTTCATTATTGGCAGGTTATTATTTTATTAAGAAGAAAAACATCGCAGCTCACCGCCAAGCGATGACCGTTTCATTTATTTTGGGTTCTTTGTTTTTGGTAAGTTATGTGCTTTACCATTTGTCAAATGAGTCGACTCCTTTTGGTGGTGAAGGCCTCATTCGCCCTATTTATTACGTCTTGCTGGTATCGCATATTACATTATCGATCGGTGTTGTTTGGTTTGTGCTGAGGGCCATTTATTTTGCCATGAGCAATCAGATCGATCTCCATAAAAAGGCAGTTAAATGGGCTTTTCCCATTTGGTTATACGTAAGTATCACGGGAGTGATTGTATATTTAATGATTAGCCCTTATTATAATTAGATACAACTATGAAGAAATGTAAGAGTTTGTTTGTGGCTATTATTTTGTTGCTTATTGTCGGCGCTGAAAGTGCAATTGCGCAGTGTGCTATGTGCAAAGGAGCTGTTGAGACCAATATGAGTACAGGCAGAAACGTGATAGGGAACGGTATCAACGCGGGAATCGCTTATTTATTTATATTTCCGTACCTGACGGTGGGTGTAATTGCCTATTTATGGTATCGCAGCAGCAGAAAAGAAATGGCACAACGAGTGGCTCTTCGGGAGCAGTTACGAAATGCGCTGAATGGCTAACTCCATGAATTATAAAGTGTTTTTGAATGGGTTTAGGGCAAATTTCCCGAATCCAAGGCCCCAAACCTAACTTTTGCTCAATGTTTACTTCAGCTAAGTCACTTTTTGATTACATCGTACAAAACGTTACTGCTTATTCCTCGAAGGAAGTAAAAGCCATGGCTTTTATGCTGTTGGAGCATTATCTTCGTTTACGGAGCGTTGATGTGCTGACGGATAAGCCTATTTCGCCGGATGAATCACAACCCAATTGGGACAGGATCATTGAACGCTTGAATCAGAGCGAACCTATTCAACACATTATTGGATCAACCTACTTCTGTGGGTTGGAATTTAAGGTTTCTCCTTCCGTTTTGATTCCACGTCCTGAAACAGAAGAATTGGTTCGCCTGATCGTAAAAGACTGTTTTTGGGAAGAGAGCCCCGTTAAAATCGTAGACATCGGGACAGGAAGCGGCTGCATTGCAATTGCATTGGACAGGTTTATGTCGTTTGCTAAAGTTTGGGGTTGGGACGTTTCTGACGATGCCCTTGCCGTATCGCGTGAAAACGCTCACCAATTGTTATCAGAAGTTACTTTTGAGAAGTACGATATTTTAAAAGATGATACGTTTGACGGAAAATTTGACGTAGTTGTGAGCAATCCTCCCTATGTCACTTATGCCGAACAAACAAGTATGCAGCCCAATGTGCTGCGTTTTGAGCCTCATTTGGCGTTGTTTGTAGAAGATGAAGACCCGTTGCTGTTTTACCGTGCCATCGCTGATTTTTGTACCAACCATTTAAAATCGGATGGGACGTGCTATCTTGAAATAAATGAGCATTTCGGGGGAGTTGTTAAGCAATTGTTCCTCGAAAAAGGATTCAAAAAAGTAGAAGTTATTCAGGATATGTACGGGAAGGATCGTATTGTGAAAGCTCAACTCTCCGCGTAAAAAGATATAATGGACAGAAAAGGGGGTGAGATAAATCATCCCCTTTTCTGTTTTAAAGCTATTGGAGTCTTGGAGTCGATTGAGGTTTTTGAGGTTGGAAATGCGTTAATGTAGAAGTCTGACGTTTATGTTTTTGTATGTGGACGAAAGGCCGTAATTTGCCGACGTTTTGAAAATGATAAAATGAATTTTGTAAAAATTGCTTTTTGGGTAGTGTTTGCCACTGTAGGATATGCACAGGAGGTACGTAAAGTGAGTGCTTCTATGACCATGCGTACCAATCACAAAGGAAAAACAACCAATACACGCGCGGAACTTTGCTATGCCACTTCGGGCAGGATGGTGACGCAGTTTCCAAAGCCCTCAGAATTGTATCTATTTAACAATGCCAATGGCGAATTGAGAGTGTATGACCCTACGAAAAATACGGTGCTGCAACAACAAAATGCCACTTACAGCACAGAAACGACCCAATTTTTCTTTTTTCTTCATAATCGTAAAGCCGATTTAGGGCTTTCGAGTATGGGATTTAGCTTGGGTACTACAAAATTTGAAAATGGGGTAATGATCACAACATGGAAGTCTCCAACGCCTTTGGCCAAAAACATAAAGCGGGTAGAGCTTGTCCATAAAGGGCAAAACCCTATTTTTATGAAATATGTTGATCCATCAGAACGTACCATCAAAAAGGTGTTTTATTACGATTACATGAAACTGGGAACGGTTGATTTTCCCCAGACAATTACGCAGATTGATTATGTAACGGCCAAGGATTCCATTGTAACAAAAACGGCCTATGGTGCGTTGAAAATAAATGAGCAGGTTCAGTCTAATTTGCTGGAGTTTACCATCCCTTCTAACGCCAAGGTCATAAAATGATATTCTTTAGACATTGTAAATTTGTCCTTTTGCTTTTGTTGGTTGCGCCAATCGTAAGCTTGGCGCAAGTCTCTGATTTGGAATTGCTGGCCGAATCCGGTTCTGCGCCAACTGTAAAATTTGGACAGTCTAAGAAAACAAAGGCAAAAGCTTTTCTGCGTTTTAATCCTGCTTATTGGATGCTCAACGGCGCTTTGACGGGTTATCAGAAAGTAATATCACCACAAATATCAGCAGAATGCCTCTATGAACTTTCCTGTTCTCGATTCAGCCGAGCGGCAATTCAGGAGTTTGGAATATTTAAAGGCATTGCCCTAAGTGCTGATCGTATTTCCCGGTGCAATCGCGTAGCCGCTACCAGTATTGAATTTATTCGTATTTCACCCCTAACGGGAAGGGTCATAGATACACCTGCTATGTACCGACTAAACGCCAAAAACAGTAAATAATGAGTAAAAAAGGAGCGTCTGCCTTTCTGTTTGGGTCGTTTGGTACACTTTGTTATTTAGTAAGTTTATTGGCTTGGACGCCTCTGAAAGCACAGCAGAAATCTTCATCGGATTCACTTTTTGTGGAATACCTGCTTGAACGAAAGTATTACAATGATGTACTTCAGTGGACAAAAGAGAAGCAATCACTTCCTTATTTTCGAGCCATTGCCTTTTATAATCAACAACAGATCGATTCGGCTATCTATTATTTTGAAAAAGTACCTATTCAACACCCCAATTATATTACCTCACGATTTTTAGAAGAATTTGGGCATACATTCTCAAAAAGATACGAAAAGGCTGACACTATTCTGACAGATCTTAAAGTAGTTGATTCGCTCCATATTGCATTAAAGAACCTTCAATTGGCAGGAGTAAGTTTACTGCGACGCGATACGGTGCGCTTTTCAACGTATCAGGCGCAGTTTACGGGAAAGTACTTTGCGTTCAGTCAGGAAGAAGAAGTGATGAAACAAAGCTTTGAATCGCTCAAAAAGCATAGACGAAAATCACCGGTAGTGGCAGGATTGATGTCGGCGATCATTCCGGGAACCGGAAAAATGTACGCCGGCAAATTGGGTCAGGGAGTAATAACCCTTATTCAAAACGCGGCATTGGGATTTCAGGCGTATGAAGCATATCGAAAAGATGGCTGGAAAAGCCCTCGTTTTTTGCTGTACAGCGGGCTTTTTACTTTTTTCTATGTAGGCAATATCTGGGGAAGTGTATTGACGGTTCATATTCGTCAGCAGGAATTTAATGATAAACTGGATGCACAGATTTTATTTAATATGCAGATTCCTCTGCGTACTGTTTTTAATCAATAAGGGAGGGATTGCACAGGTTTCTCAGATGGGCGACAGTCTTTCGAAGGCAGGTCAATTTGATTTGGCCGCAGTGTATTATGAAAAGGCGTTGTTTGACCAAAGCCGGCGTCTTGATTCAATGAATGCTGACATATATCGCTTGTCAGCCAATGATTTATTGTTCAAAAAAATTCAATGCCAGAAGTATTTGAAACGTTTTGAAGAGGCATGGCTAACGGCCCAACGCATCGACCTGAACGAACCAAACGATACGTTACAATTTCGATTGCGCTATGAGTTGGCTTTATGTGGTTACCTGAGCCGGCATTATGGTGAAGCACACGGGCAAATCCTGCAAACGCGTTTCTATGTGCGCGATTCAACCTTGTTTTCTGCGTTAGATGTTTTGGAAATATTGACTCTTAATGAATTGGATCGTTGGCCGGAGTCAAAGGAGATTTTTAAACGGTATGTCGTTCGTAATCAATTAAGTATAAATGCCGACGAGTTGTATGATTTCCTCCGAAAAAAGCCCAAAAGCCCGGAAAAGGCGCAGTTGCTTTCGTTTGTGATGCCCGGAGTAGGGCAAATGTATGCAGGATTTCCTATGCAAGGACTGGTTTCAGTAGGTCTGCAAACTCTTGCGTTGGGTTTTGGAGTTTATCATGTGTGGCATCGGTATTATCTGATCGGCTTTTTTACGGGTGCCGGTATGTTTCAGGCCTTTTATTTTGGAGGGGCGCGCCGTGCTGAATTAATGGCGGAAGAAACCAATCGGAAGCGTAAGGCGAAGAATAATCAGAAAATTCGAGCGGTATTGATCGAAGGAGAAAACAAAAAAGGGAAGTAGCTTGGCTACTTCCCTTTTTTGTATCTATAACGGAGACTAGTTAGCCCACATGAAGAATTTCTTGTTGTTGACATACGAATCGAATTTCTTTTCTTCGATCACTTCCATCAATAAAACAATCCAGTCAATCAAGTTCACAATTCCCAATCCACCGCAGGTCAAGATATAACCTACAATTACACCACCTGCAGTACCCAAGTAAGCGCGGTGAATACCTAACCAACCTACTACCCATGAAAGAATAAAAGCTACGACGGGTTTTTTGTCACCGGCCATTACTTTCGTAGCATCAGCTTGACCTGCGCCCATAAGGCTTTCAAGTGCAGAGGCGGCTTCTGCGGTATTTGCCAGATCAAGTTGCTCACCGTCATTAAGCGTTTGCTCAATGGCTTGTGCATCAACAAAATACTCGGCTGTGTTGGTTGCATAGCTTTTGCCTACAAGAAGTACAGCAAAGCTGAAAACAAGTGCAAATAGTCTTTTCATAAACTTACTTTGGGTTTTTTGTTTAAATACGTACCAAAAATAGATGTTTGGTACACAACCTACAAATAAGATAGCTTAGAATTTTTAGAATTTAAATGAAATTCCGGCCTGAACCCAAGAGCCACCCGAGCCAAGGTCAGCGAAAAGAGCCATTTTTTCAGAAAAATTATAAGTACCACCTACTCTTGCCAGCAAAGTAGCAGTAGTATAGCGGGTTCTTGAACCAAGACCGTAGGCATTCCAATAAGAATCCGGATAACCATAGCTGCGGAGCAGGATTCCACCTGATACATAAAGATCAAAATCTTTACTATCCAAATTCAATACACGATTAAGGTGATAGGTGGCACGTGGTCCGATCTGGATGTCTGAATACGAATAGTTGATACCGATATATCCAAGGCTGGGGCGTTCATAGCTCGCATACAAACCTACTCCTAAATCATCCATAATTCCATACTCAACGGTTGCATTGGCTCCAAGTGAAAAAAGACCCACACCAATAGCAACTCTTTTATCGCCTTTTGAGAATTGTGCAAATGAAGTTGAGTGAAAACAAATCATTGTGGCAAAGGCCAACAATGCGATAGAAAACATTTTTTTCATGGTGAACGTGTGATTTTTAGTTAGAATTAACGATACAAAGAAACTTCAAAAACGTGTTAGAAAAAAACAGAATTGCTCTAATTTATTATTCGGTAAACGCGTAGGGGATTAATGATTGGTCTATAAAGTAAATGTAGAAACCAAGAGTGTTAAATACAAACGATCAAACTAATTTTAATCACTTATTAAACTCAGAAAATCGGTTGTTTCTGGAATTCTCGGCACTTCATTCCTATCTTTGTCGGCGAACCTATTTCACTACTTATGTCTAAAATCATTATTGCGGTAGATGGCTATTCCAGCTGCGGTAAAAGTACCACTGCCAAAGGTGTCGCTGCTCATTTAGGGTATGCTTATATAGATACAGGTGCCATGTATCGGGCTGTAACACTTTATTTCCACACCCACCATATTGCGCTTACCAATCCTAAAGAAATTACGAAGGCACTTGAAAGTATAAAAATTGACTTTAGGAGAAACCCGGAGAACGGACGCAATGAAACGTATCTGAACGGATTGAATGTAGAAGACGAAATTCGAAAATTATACATAGCCAATTGGGTAAGTGAGGTCAGTGCTATCTCGGAAGTGCGACGAGCTATGGTGGCGCAGCAACAGCGAATGGGCAAAGCCAAAGGAGTAGTGATGGATGGACGTGACATTGGAACTGTAGTGTTTCCGGAAGCCGAACTCAAAGTCTTTATGACTGCCGATCCTCACATCAGAGCACAACGTCGCCAGATTGAATTGCTGGAAAAAGGAGAAATGCTTGATCTGGAAGATATTTTAAAAAACATTCACAAACGGGACCAAATTGATACCACCCGGGCCGACAGTCCTTTACGGCAAGCAGCGGATGCTACTTTGGTAGACACTTCTTTTATGACATTGGATGAACAAATAGAATTGCTTACTAATTTGGCCGATGAAAAAATCAGCAGTTCGATAAGACAACGCAACGCGCACGAATGACAGCCGATTATTTGATTGTTGGGCAGGGCATCGCCGGGTCAATCCTTGCATGGACATTGTCGCAACGCGGGCATCATGTACTGATCCTGAACGATCCAACGCTTCCGTCGGCTTCTAAAGTTTCTGCCGGCATATTTAATCCGCTGACCGGGAAGAAATTATCCCGTACCTGGAAGGCCGACGAGCTTTTTCCGTTTGCGCACAAATTTTACTCAGAAATGCAGCAACTGTTGGAAGTGGAATTTCTTCACGATTGCGATGTATATCGTCCCTTTCGCTCCATTGAGGAACAAAACTCGTATATAGCTCAAACGGCTGATCCCACTATTGCAAAGTACGTGATTGACCGGACAAATGATGCTGAATTTGCTCCTTATATTCAAAATCAATACGGAGGGCTACAAATTACCCGGTCAGGTTGGGTAGATTGCACCCGAATGCTTCAAAAAATTGAAACCTATTTTAGTGATAAAAAACAATATTCGTACGGTAAAATTGATTATCAAAAAATTGAAATTCAAGAAGATGGAGTAAAGTACGGAGAGTTGAAGATAAAAAAAATACTATTTTGTGAAGGATTTGAAGCTCGTCAGAATCCGTTTTTCAGTTGGTTGCCGTTCAATCCTGTGAAAGGTCAAAGCCTTATCGCATTTATTGATAACTATCCGATCAAAGAAATAGTCAATCAGGGAGTGTTTATTTTGTCCATTGATGGAAAAGGAAAATGCCGCCTGGGAGCTACCTATACCTGGCATGATATTGATTGGGAAACGACAGAAGATGCGCGAGCATATTTACAGGAAAAAATCAACGTATTTTTAAAAACACCCTACCAAATTTTGGAGCAACAGGTAGGGATAAGGCCTTCTACCAAAGACCGAAGACCGTTTGTCGGGATTCACCCTGAATATCCGTCACTTGGGATTTTTAATGGTCTGGGAACGAAAGGAGTAAGCTTGGCACCCTATTTCGCAGAGCAGTTTGCAAAATTTTTAGAAACCGGAGAAGAAATAAATAAAGAGGCGAATATTGAGCGAGTTTTTTCGTTATATTTTCGTTCTAAATAAAGTTAAGCGTTAATAGTATAAGTTAATGGTACATTTGTTGCGCTATTGATCTTAAACACTTAACACTTAACGATTAACAGAGTAGTTCTGAATATGAAAAGGTGTTTTATAACTAGATTGTTGTGGATGGGGGCCGTGGCATTGTTGGCCCAATCGGTTGAAGCTCAAAATTATCCTTCTCAAGAGAAATTCGGCAAAAACCGCGTACAATATCAGCGGTTTGAATGGAAAATCCTTAAAACCAACAATTTTGAGATCTATCATTATGGGGCAGGTACGCCACTTGCTACCTTGGCAGCCCAATATGCTGAATCTGAATTTGACCGAATTACGGAAGCCCTTGGGTATACACCCTATAACCGTATCAAAATTTTTCTTTACAATTCACCCCAAGAGCTTTTACAAAGCAATATGGGAATGGCAAACAGTTCTGATTTAAGTGAAACAGAACTCAATTTGGCCAAAGCTCGCTTAGAAATTGCCTTTACAGGAGACCAAATCAGCTTTCGGAAGCAGTTAATCAAGGAGATATCCCGCTTGTTTGTTTATGATATGCTTTATGGGGGAAGCCTGAAAGATGCGTTGCAAAGTTCATTATTGCTCTCGTTGCCCGACTGGTTTATGTCCGGAATAGCGGCATATATCGCCGAAGGTTGGAGTCCTGAACTGGATGATTATATGCGAGATGCCATCGTTCATCGTCAGATGAAAAAGCCTTCATTATTGACCGGACCGGAAGCAACGTTGGTCGGACAATCTATTTGGAATTATATTGCTGAGCGGTATGGAAAAGACAATATTTCAAATATTCTCAACCTTACACGCATCATACGCACCGAACAAACCAGCGTAGCCAGTACTTTGGGAGTATCGTTTTCCCGTTTTCTCAAAGAGTGGCGGGACTTTTACACCAACATGGCTACTACTGCAGGTACCACCGGTTATAAAGACCCTTCCGGTGACTGGATGCAGGAACTGGAATTGCCATTGGGGCATTTGCCAAACAGCGCACGAATTAGCTTAGATAACCAATACGTTGCCGTAACAAACCGCAAGGCAGGGCACTATACCGTCGAGATCATCAATACTGAAACTAAAGCAGTTACGACAGTTCTGAAAGGGAAATATTCGCAGGAAAAACGGATGTACCTGAGTCGTATGCCTTTGATTGCATGGAGCCGTAACAACGGTTTGGCTATCATTTCTGAAGAAAACGGACGGGTGTTTTTAGAATTATTTGATATTGGAGAAAAAGGTAGATCCAAGCTGCGTTTGAGTCGCGAAATCAGAGGAGTTAATCAAGTGGTTGATTTTGATATCTCTAACGATGGCTCTACTTTAGCATTGAGTGCCGATAGCCGAGGGCAAAATGATTTGTTTCTTTTCAATATCGGGCGTTCTTCGTTGCTTGGGCTTACGGGTGATTTATACGATGATCGTTACCCCCATTTCGTTGGAACATCGTCCACTCGGGTAGTATTCTCATCAAACCGCATAAAAGATTCGTTGGCAATTGCGGATAAGGGGTCTTATAAAACGGTCAAGGAGAAAATGGCGTTGTTTGTTCATGATGGAAATCCTCGTGCACAAACAGTCACGAGAATTGTTGATTCCCTGAACATTATATCGAACGCGCGTACTGCTGACGAAAACACGTTTTATTTCCTCTCAGATTATAAGGGGATTACAAATTTATATCGGTATGAGTTAGATATTAAAAAGCTAACTCCTATGACCGGTTTTAATCAAAACGTTCGGGACTATGATTACCTGGCGGCTTCGGGGGCGTTTGTAAGTGTCAATTGGTTTAAAGATCAAGAGGCCGTGTTTTATCAGAGGCGCCTTACCCCGATCTCCAATGAGTTGGTTGCCACTCCACGGGTACAAAGCATGTCGGGAATGTCTGTTTATAAGACAGAACAACGCACTAATCCTGCGGCCGATGCCAGCATGATAGCTCAAATGGCCAATCCTAGAAAAATACAATTAGATTCAGGAGAGGTCGATACTGATAATTATGAATTTGATCCTGAAGTTCTTAAAAGTTTTGAGTATCGTCAGCGAAGAGGTACTACTATATCAAGCGCGGCTAACCTGCCAAGTCGGAATCGCAAAAGAGATAATATTACCATAAAAGGGCCTATTGATTATAAAAGTTTATTCATCAGTAACGATGCCACTTCCGATTGGCGCATAGATCCTGTACGCGGTTTTGGGTTTGCACAGTCGCTTACAATGAACGATCTGCTTGAAAATCACATTGTTAAAGCAGGATTTTTCTTAGGCCTTCTCAATTTTAGAACAAATAACCTATGGGCTGAATACGAAAATCTCGCGCACAGAATTGATTTCAGTGTTCGCGTAGACCGCCAAAGCCTTTATGTTCAACCGCCGGCCAGTCAGAAATATCGTTATAATCGGGTAGCGTTTACGGCCGCCTATCCCTTCAATAATAATGCACGGGTCTCACTTACCCCTTTCTTTGCAGAATCCAAATTGTTAGACGTTAGTAATATTGCTGCTGCAGATGTTGCCTCCTCTTATTTAGGAGCTCGTGCCGAATTTGTGTACGACAACTCTCGCATCAATGGGATGAATATGATGGAAGGGACGCGCTTTAAAGTGCGCTATGATTTGTTTGGAGGCATAAGCGGTACAAGTGGATTCAACAGATTGGTGGTTGATTTTCGGCATTATCAGAAAATTCACCGTGATTTGATTTTTGCTACGCGTATTTCTTTTGCTCGTTCAGGTGGTAAAGCGCCTAAACAAAGTGTTTTGGGAGGAATGGAAAACTGGACCGGAAATAATCAGGATGAGCGGAGTGTGAATCCTCTGGCGGTAGGTTTGAGCAGTGCCTTAATTCCTATTGATAACCGAGATATATTTTTCGTGGAGTTGGCCACCAACCTCAGAGGGTTTAACATAAATAAGGTATCCGGTACAAACCATTTACTGTTTAATGGTGAACTGAGAATGCCGCTTGTTAAGTATTTTTATCGTGGTCCGATCACTTCAAACTTTCTGAGAAATTTTCAATTGGTTGGGTTTACCGATATTGGTACTGCATGGACGGGTAAGTGGCCCTTCAATCGCCAAAACAGCCTGAACACAGAAATTATCCGGTTGGATTTCTTTAGTGCAACCGTCAATAATTTCCGTAATCCATTTTTATTGGGGTATGGTTTGGGAGCGCGAACGATGTTATTTGGCTTCTATGTTAAGTTTGATTATGCCTGGGGATTGGATAATGGAGAAATCAATAAAGCGATTCCCTATCTGACTTTAGGATATGATTTTTAATAAATTTATGCATGCAAAAAAAGCTGAACAGACTTGTTCAGCTTTTTTTGTTAAAATAGGTATATAAACAAAATCTATGTATACCTAAAAGGTATTTTTGATAAAATTGTATAATTCTCGGCCTGCTAAATTGCCCGCTCAATTGCTGCAAATGTTTCCATAAACTTCGGTGGCCGCTGTGTACTTTTTCCGTAAGCAAAAACACTCTTGATTAGTATTAATCTTCCTTAAAACGGCTGAATCAAGCTTTTTTTACCCTTAAAAGGGGCTTAAAATCAGGCTTCTTGGCACGGTTTTAGCTACCCCCCGTTGACGGCACATAATTCGTTTATAATACAATGATATTCAGGAAAAATTCAAAATTCAGAGGTTTTATAAAACAACGACGCCTTTTGCAAAATATTGGTAGACAGTAGGTTAGCTGTTTTTGGCAAAAGTAAGTTATTGAGTAGGAGACTTTGGCATAATTTTAGATACTTTTTAGATGG
Organism: Runella sp.; assembly: GCF_965279615.1. Classification (NCBI taxonomy): domain Bacteria; kingdom Pseudomonadati; phylum Bacteroidota; class Cytophagia; order Cytophagales; family Spirosomataceae; genus Runella; species Runella sp. The sequence goes on from NZ_OZ257252.1 coordinate 6,380,546, forward strand.
GGTAAAGCCTTAATTTAACGGTAAGAGCATAATTAAATATGTTATGGTGATAACTCCATTATCAAAGGTATCAGATTTTACCGGTAAAGTATATTCAATAATAAACGAAAAGTGGCAGATGAAAGCACTATTTACCACAGTCCAAAACCAAGAGAAGGAGAAAGGGTTTAACCTAAAAAGCACCTTACCAAAGGTACTTTTTAAAAAGACTCTTTGGACTTTTTTTACAAAAGCCTTATCTTGTCTCCCTTGGGCTCATTCAATTAGCAAGCCTGTGCGAAACAGTGCTGTTTATAATAAGCCCTTTAAGCCAAAATTGGTACAGAATGGCCAAATTGCGTATTTGGTAAATTCGGTAGCTATTGATAATTATTATCATTTGCCGGGGGCGTCCCCACCATTGTATCAACAGAATACACTATTACCCTATAAATTTACTCCGAATATTACATTTCAAACATTTACTTCACAGATTATGAGTGAGTTATCCATTCCTCCTCCTCAGGATAAACATCGTGTTCTGAGGACGCGCTTCGATGAAAAATCGAAACGATGGGTATCTGCTTCCCCTCCTTTAGAGGATGGGGCAGTATCTAATTTTCAGTCAGTTATTCACACCGGCACACAATTTACTCCAAAAGGCTTCGCGTCTTCTATGGGGATATTGGTGCTTTTAATGCTAACTGTGTTTAGTGCGTTGGGCCAGCAGTCTCCTAAAGTGGTGGATATTAAGCTGTCTAAAACCATAAGCAATGCTCAGCCAACCCTTGGCCAAGCTGTTACTTATACAATTTATGCAAAAAATGAAGGACCTGATACCGCGAAAACAATTGGTGTAAAAGACATATTTCCTACTGCCGGCGCGACGCTTCTCAGCAGTACGCCAAGTGTAGGTACTTTTAATGCCGGCTTGTGGACAATCCCAACAATCAGCCCCGGGGATTCGGTAAAGCTTGAATTGACAGGAACAGTTATCGGTCGTGGTGTTTATTTTAACATTGCTGAAGTAGTATCGATGGCGGCCGGGCAGGAGGATTCAGACTCTGACCCGAATAACGGCGTTTTAGGCGAAGATGATTATGCTACCTCCTGTTTTTCTGTTCCTATTTTATGGTATCCCGGTGACGAGTATGTGGTTGCACTTGCCGTACCGGGTTATTCTAATGTCATATGGACAAAGAACGGAGCACCAATTACGGGCGCTCCTTCCGACAGTTCAAGCGTGAGCGGTGATACTTTGACTATTAAAGGTACCGGACGTTTTGGCTTTAGTGCTCAGGTAAATACATGCCCTGCTACCGGCTGTTGTGAAATCATTGTTATTCCCGGACCACTGGGAAGTATTGGTGATTATGTATGGAAAGATGTAAACGACAATGGTCAGCAGGATGTTGGTGAACCGGGCGTAAATAATGTATTGGTACGTCTGTTCCAAAAAAATGACTTAGGTAATTTTGTAAAAACAGATTCTACCCTTACGGCAGGCGCAGGTAAATATAAGTTTTCCAATCTGCTTCCGGGTGAGTACCAAGTGCAATTTGTCGGCACTACATTACCTATCGGATGTTTGCTTTCACTAAAACAGAATGTAGGTGCTGATTCTTCAGACAGCGATCCTAATCCTACTACCGGTTTTAGCCAAGTAGTAACGATCAATCCTGAACAGGGAGGCCTATTGAAGGATAATCCAACGATAGATGCGGGATTATACAGTCCACTGGGCAGTATTGGAGATTATGTATGGAAAGACTCGGATAATGACGGTATTCAGGATGCCGGAGAAACGGGTGTGAACGGCGTATTAATACGTTTATATAAGAACATCAGTAATTCTTTTGTGCAGGTTGATTCAATGCTGACAACGGCTAATCCTAACGGAGGTTTGCCGGGTTGGTACACATTTGACGGGCTTTCTGTCGGAGATTACCAGGTACAGATCGTTAAGAGCACGCTTCCTGTAGGATGTGTGCTGAGCACTCTGACTGATCAGGGTAATGATGATACCAAAGACAGTGATTTTAATCCTACAACCGGTTTCAGCCAAATTGTCAGCATTGATCCTACCAAGAGCGGTTTGAGCAAAGATAATCCAACGGTTGATGGTGCATTATACAGTCCATTGGGCAGCATCGGCGATTATGTATGGAAAGATCGTAACGACAACGGTCAGCAGGACTCAGGTGAACCGGGCGTGAAAAACGTGCGGGTGATTTTGTGGACCAGCAACGGCACAACTCCAACGACGGCGATCGACACGACATTTACAGACGTCAACGGGTATTATTCGTTCACTAATTTGGTGGGCGGAACATATCAGGTACAGTTTGATCCAACAAGTTTGCCTGATACATGCCGGTTGAGCTTGAATCAAAATGTAGGTCCTGATGTAACGGATAACGATGCCAATCCAACAACAGGCTTCACGACTGCCATCGTGCTTGATCCAACCAAAGGCGGTATTAATAAAGACAATCCAACAGTAGATGCGGCGGTAACGAACTTCGACTTGGCCCTGACCAAAACATTGGCTTCGGGTCAGAGTGCGAATGTCTTGCCGGGCGATAACGTAACGTTCACGTTGACGGTGAAGAACGAAGGTTCGATGACGGCCACGGCGATTGCCCTGACGGATTCGCTGCCTGCGGGTATGACACTGGCCGATGCCGACTGGACAGCCGCGGGTCAGATCGCGACATTGAATGTGCCGCTTGCGGGACCATTGGCCCCGGGAGCATCAGCGACGGTAGACATCACGGTGAAAGTGGATGCTTCGTTTACAGGTACGACGTTGACCAACTTTGCCCAGATCAAGGATGCCAAGGATAAGAACGGCAACCCTGTGAAAGACAAGGATTCGACGCCGGGTAATGGCTTTACTAAAGGCGAAGATGATGACGATGATGAGCCGATCAATGTCGTGCCACTTGGCAGCATTGGTGATTATGTATGGAAAGATCGTAACGATAACGGACAGCAGGATTCCGGTGAGCCGGGGGTGAAAAACGTGAAGGTGATCCTGTGGACAGGAACCGCAAACGGACCGACGGCGAAGAAAGACTCGATGTTAACAGGCACAGACGGTAAGTATTTGTTTACCAACCTGCCGATCGGAACGTATTATGTGCAGTTTGATCCTAAGAGTTTGCCTGACACGTGTCAGTTGAGCTTGAAACCAAACACGGGATCGGATGTAACGGACAGCGATGCCGATCCAACAACAGGTTTCAGTGGTCCTGTCGTACTGACAGTTAACAATCGCAGTGATTTAACAGTAGATGCGGCGGTAACGAACTTCGACTTGGCTTTGACCAAAACATTGGCTTCGGGTCAGAGTGCGAATGTCTTGCCGGGCGATAACGTAACGTTCACATTGACGGTGAAGAACGAAGGTTCGATGACGGCCACGGCGATTGCCCTGACGGATTCGCTGCCTGCGGGTATGACACTGGCCGATGCCGACTGGACAGCCGCGGGTCAGATCGCGACATTGAATGTGCCGCTTGCGGGACCATTGGCCCCGGGTGCATCAGCGACGGTAGACATCACGGTGAAAGTGGATGCTTCGTTTACAGGTACGACGTTGACCAACTTTGCCCAGATCAAGGATGCCAAGGATAAGAACGGCAACCCTGTGAAAGACAAGGATTCGACGCCGGGCAATGGCTTCACTAAAGGAGAAGATGATGACGATGATGAGCCGATCAATGTCGTGCCACTTGGCAGCATTGGTGATTATGTATGGAAAGATCGTAACGATAACGGACAGCAGGATTCCGGTGAGCCGGGGGTGAAAAACGTGAAGGTGATCCTGTGGACAGGAACCGCAAACGGACCGACGGCGAAGAAAGACTCGATGTTAACAGGCACAGACGGTAAGTATTTGTTTACCAACCTGCCGATCGGAACGTATTATGTGCAGTTTGATCCTAAGAGTTTGCCTGACACGTGTCAGTTGAGCTTGAAACCAAACACGGGATCGGATGTAACGGACAGCGATGCCGATCCAACAACAGGTTTCAGTGGTCCTGTCGTACTGACAGTTAACAATCGCAGTGATTTAACAATAGACGCAGCGGTAACGAACTTTGACTTGGCCCTGAGCAAAACATTAGCTTCAGGACAAAATTCAGAAGTAGCTCCGGGCGATAATGTAACGTTCACGCTGACAGTGAAGAACGAAGGTTCGATGACAGCCACGGCGATTGCCCTGACGGATTCATTACCTGCGGGTATGACACTGGCCGATGCCGACTGGACAGCCGCGGGTCAGATCGCGACATTGAATGTACCGCTTGCGGGACCATTGGCCCCGGGAGCATCAGCGACGGTAGACATCACGGTGAAAGTGGATGCTTCGTTTACAGGTACGACGTTGACCAACTTTGCCCAGATCAAGGATGCCAAGGATAAGAACGGCAACCCTGTGAAAGACAAGGATTCGACGCCGGGCAATGGCTTCACCAAAGGAGAAGATGATGATGATGACGAACCGGTAACAGTTAAGGCTTGCCCGATTCCTCCAACGCCTACTTGTGCAGGTATTGTATCAAATCTGTGCCCTGCTGTATGTGTTAACTTAAACGACCATATATCAAGTGCAATTCGTACCGTGGGTGGTAAGTTCGAGTGGCATACAGGCTCAAGCCCTACCAGTCCATTAGTAGCAGACCCAACACACGTATGTACTTCAGGCAAATATTACCTTTTCGAGGTAGCAGCCTGTGGAGTATACAGCAATGGTGCGCTTCTTGAGGTAGATATTAAAAGCTGCGCTGCTGATTTAAGTTTAGCTAAAATAGTCAGCAATAAAACGCCAAACCAAAATGACAACGTCACTTACACTATTTCAGTGAAAAATGACGGTCCTTCGGTAGCGACCAATGTTGAGGTAACCGATACATTGAAAGCCGGCTTACAATATGTATCAGGAGATGCAGCATTTACCCTTAACGGAGCTGTATTGACCGGAAAAATTGCGAAAATTGAAGTAGGTCAAACTATTAATTTGTCATTCATTACGAAAGTAACGGGTACAGGAACGATCAAAAACTTTGCTCAAATCAGCAAGGTTGACCAACCTGATATTGATTCAAATCCGGGCAATGGCAATGGAAAACCAAAAGAAGATGATGAAGACGACGAGGATATTACTGTAAAAGTACCTTGTGCTATTCCTCCAACCCCAACATGTGGCGGTATGGGAGAAAATACATGTCCTGATACATGTGTAAACTTGGCAACCTTTATCCATAGTGAAATTCGCACGCCGGGTGGTCACTTTGAGTGGTATACTACCTTCGACCACAAACCCGGAACGAAAGTGGCTGATCCAAGTAAAATATGTACATCAGGCCAGTACTTCTTATTCGAAGTCGCCGAATGTGGAGAATTCAGCAACGGCGCTATGTTGAATCTTACGATCAGATCATGTGTGCGTTTGACAGACTTGGGCGTAACAAAACAAGTACTTCAAGCCGGACCTTATACCGTTGGACAAACAATTACCTATAGTGTAATTGCCTCTAACTATGGCCCTGCCAATGCAACAAGTGTAACGGTAAGTGATCTGTTGCCTGCTTCGTTGACATTCGTAAGTGCAAACCCTGCCGGTGAGTACAATGCTGCAACAGGTGTTTGGACAATTGGAAACTTAGCAAATGGTGCTAACCGCACCCTGCAAGTCCAGGCAACGATTAATGCAGTTGGCTCAATCACAAATACGGCAATCGTTAAGAGCCCGGACAACGATCCATCGAAAACATCCAACGATACGTCGCGTGTGATAATCAGAACAGATTGCGTACAACCTGAGCCTCCGATTCTGGCTTGTGCCGTCACTCAAATTTGTCCGGGCGACAGTTCTGTGATCCATGCGTTGGGTTGTGCAGGCGGTACTATTATCTGGTCGAATCAGGCTACAGGAGCCAGCTTAGTGGCAAAACCACTTCAAACCACTACTTACACGGCAATATGTAAGAAAAACGGTTGTGAAAGCGGGCCTTCAAATTCGATTACGATCTATGTGAATTCGCCAACAGTGCCGATCATTACCGTAAATCCTTCAACGAATGTTTGTGCAGGTACGCCGGTAATACTGACTGCTTCAAATTGTGCAGGTACAATCGTATGGAATACAGGCGAAACAGGCGCGCAAATTACAGTAACGCCAAATGCGAACACTACTTACTCGGCATACTGTAGAATCGGACACTGTAACTGTTCACTTAATACCTGCAAAAGCAATCCTGCTTTCGTAACTGTTACGGTGACACCAAGTGTACCGACGCCGGAAATCATTTGCAGTACCGACAAAGTTTGCCCGGGTCAGAGCGTTACGCTTCAGGTGAATAACTGTCCCGGTGTTGTAGAATGGTCAACAGGCGCAACAGGCCCGGCTATTGTAGTATACCCAACTGCTACAACAACTTACACAGCAGTATGTAATGTGAACGGATGTAAAGCCAAATCTAAGGACTACACTATAAAAGTAGCTCCGGCAGTGGCACCAACGATCACAGCTACATCAACTACAGTTTGTAATGGTAGCAGCGTTACCCTTACGGCCGCCGGTTGTGACGGAGTTGTTACATGGTCGAATCAAGCCACAGGCGCAAGTATTGTAGTGAGCCCAACCGCAACAACTACGTATACAGCTACCTGTACGCTCGGTCAATGTGTCAGCAATCCTTCCGCCCCTGTAACCATAACAGTAGGAAACCCAACTGCTCCGATCATTTCATCTGATTCGACCTTGCTTTGCGCAGGTCAAAGTACTACGCTGAAAGCAGTAGGAACGTGTGAAGGCAGTATCGTATGGTCTAACGGCGCAACGGGAAGCACCATTTCTGTGACTCCTGCATCCACTACTGAATATACTGCGGTATGTAAAGTGGGAACTTGCGAAAGCGTTAAATCAAATAAAGTAAAAATTACAGTAACTACTTCCGGCCCCGCGCCTACGGTGGTTGCCTCTAAACCAAGTATCTGTGCGGGTGACAGCACAACCTTGACGGCAAGCAATTGTGCAGGTACAATTATCTGGAGCACAGGTGCAACAACGGCAAGTATTGTGGTTAAACCTACCACTACCACTACCTATACCGCTTCATGCCGCACCGCCGGTAAATGTGACAGCGCTCCGGGTAGTGTGACAGTAACCGTAGGCAACAACGCAACACCGCCAACCATCACGGTAAGCCCATCATCTACAGTATGTGCGGGCAGCTCGGTGACGCTTACAGCCGCCGGTTGTGCAGGTACGGTTATATGGAGCACAGGTGCTACGGGCGCAAGTATTACAGCAGTAATTAACGGAACTACAACCTATACTGCGATCTGTAAAATAGGTGCCTGTGAAAGCAATCCGGGTTCAGCAACAGTAACCGTTGTTCCTGCTCCTGAGAAACCGGCTGTAATTTGCAGCACTGATAAAGTGTGCCCCGGCGGAAGTGTAACACTTCAGGTAAACAACTGTGCAGGTGTTGTTCATTGGTCAACAAATGAAACAGGCCCGGCAATTGTAGTGACTCCAACGATAACTACTACCTACACTGCAATATGCAAAGTAGGAGATTGTTCGAGCCCAATTTCGAATAATTACACCATCAAGGTTGTGCCGATCACACCTCCAACTGTGAAAGCAACGCCTTCATCTGTTAAATTGGGTGAAACAACGGTGCTGACAGCGGAAGGCTGCGACGGAGAAGTTACCTGGTCGAACAATATGACAGGTGCAAGTATTGTGGTAGCACCAACTGTTACGACTTCTTACACGGCAATCTGTCACTTGGGTACTTGTACCAGTGAGGCTTCTGTACCGGTAACTGTTAAAGTTGCTAATTGTACTGCACCAAGCATTGTTGCCACTTCGGCAGTGATCTGTGAAGGTACAAGCGTAACACTGAACGCCGCAGGTTGTGATGGAGGAACCATTCACTGGTCAACTTCCGATTCAACAAGCAGTATCACAGTAACACCGTTGGGAACTACCACTTACACCGCAGTATGTAAAAAAGGAGATTGCACCAGCGATGCTTCGAATGCAGTAACTGTGGTTGTGACTAAAGTTTACGCGCCAACCATCATTGCTTCTGCGACGTCCATCTGTAAAGGTGATACCGTAACGCTGACAGCATCCGGTTGCAACGGTACATTGCTTTGGTCAAACAATGCAACAGGCACCTCAATCAAAGTAAGTCCGAGCATAACAGCCGCTTACTCGGTTAAATGTAAAGTAGGTGATTGTGAGAGTGCAACTTCCGCTCCGGTGACTATCACGGTAGGAAGCCCTGCGCCTCCGACGATTCAGGCATCGAAAACAACGCTTTGTTTTGGTGAATCGGTAACGCTGACCGCAACGGGTAACTGTGAAGGATACATTCAATGGTCAAACGGCCAAATTGGAAGTAGCATTACACTCATCCCTGCTAAGAGTACGATTTACACGGCGGCATGTTGCTTTAACTCAATTTGCAAGAGTGTAGCCTCGAATCCGATCAATGTGATCGTATCTCCGGCCATTACGGCTCCTGTCGTAGTAAACTTAGCAAATGTGTGCCCTGTGAAGACGGTAGATCTAACCACTGCGGTTAAGAATTACACTGCGGGAGCAGGTTTGGTACTCGAATTCCACGAGACTAATTCACCAACCTCTCCGCCGGTAGCTAATCCTTTAGCAGTAGGTGTAAGCGGTACTTACTACGCATTCTTCCGCTCAACGGCAGGTTGCTACAGTACAGGAACTGCCATCTCCGTATTGATCTCATCTTGTGAGACTACGCCTTGTGAAACCAATCCGGCTACCGCCGATGCAGGTGCAGACGCTTCCATTTGTGCAGCACTTCAGTACAAGCTCAACGGTAAAATCGGAGGTGTGGCTACAGGAGCAGTATGGACCACAAACGGTACAGGTACATTCAGCAACTCGCTTGCATTGGATGCAACATACTATCCATCGTTGGAAGATTTAATTAAGGGTGATGTAATACTCACCCTTACCACCAACGATCCTGACGGAACAGGCAACTGTAAAGCCGGAGTGGATACAATGAAGCTTATATTCAGCGGTATCAAATTCAGACCGCAGATCATAGTGAACGGTGTCCTTAAAGCGGATACGCTGCCGGAAACAATCACTATCTGCCAAGGAGATACGGTTAAGTTGAAAGCAAGTGAGAATGGCTATAAAGTAAAATGGTTTAAAGACGGCAAAGTCTTATTCCCTGCCTCTGATGGTATCAGACAGTGGAATGTAACAGAACCGGGTACTTATTCATACGGATTGGTTGACGACAGTCTTTGCTGCTCAGTGAACTCGGCGTACATTACGGTAGTTGTCAAAAGCTTACCAACGCCAATCGTAAAGAATCTGCGTAATACTTGCCCAAGTAATACGGTAGATTTAACCTCGGCACTGGAAGGAAACATAACGTACACAACCATCTTTAAATCAGCCGCTCAACCATCATGTGCATGTTTGGTGGGTACGCCTGAAGCAGTAGGTGTAGGTACTTACTATGTTACCTATAAGAGAGACGGTTGCTATAGTGCGCCGGCTGCCATTGAAGTGAAAATCTTCGATTGCGCTACCGACACGTTGCGTTCCGACTTAAGCATCAAGAAGACAGCGAACAAAACGCTCGCCCTTATTGGTGAAGAAGTCACTTATACACTTGTTGTGAAAAACAACGGACAGCACAATGCAACCAATGTAGACGTACGCGACATAATGCCGACAGAATTGGAATTGGTTTCAACGTCGGGCCTGACAAATACAAGTGGTGTACTTAAAACTCGTATTCCGGCACTGGCCGCAGGAGACAGTACAACATTGACAGTTGTCACCAAAGCGGTGAAAGCAGGTAATCAGGTAATTAACAAAGCCGAGGTTACCTATGCTGACCAAGTAGATCCGAATGCTGCAAACAACCTTTCATCGGTGAGCATTGTCATCAGCGACGGTACAGTATCTCCTGCCATTGGCGTAGCCCTGGCGGTTGATAAGATCGAGAAAAAAGGCGAAGGCGATACAACCGGCTACAATGTCACCTACAAAATAACGGTGAAAAACGTAGGCAACGTACCTCTGACAGATGTACAGGTACGGGATAGTATCACCACTAGCTTCGTCTCTCCAACTACGTTTGCAATCTTGGGCGCTCCTGTAGTACAAAGCGGCAGCACACTTGTACCAAACACGGGTTACAATGGAACATCAGATAAGAACTTCCTGGGTTCCGGAAGTACACTGGCGGTAGGGGCTGAAGAAACGGTTCTAATTACCATTAATATTAAACCAAATGGTAATAGTGGGCCGTTCTTGGGCAGCGTGATTGCAACAGCAAACGGAAGCGGTACACCGGTTACGGATGCTTCAAACAAAGGTGTTGTCGTGAATGCACCGATCAATACTCCAACACCTGTACGATTCGATTTGCCAAGCACATTGGTTGGTTTGTCTAAATCAGCAGGTACGCCGATAGCTCTTGGTGATGGTAAATTCAAAATACCATATACCATCAGTGTAACAAACCTTGGTACAACTGACCTCAAGAAATTGAGAGTACAGGATGACTTGGGCAAAACGTTCGGTAGTAAGGCGGTCATTATCGGTAAACCTTTGGTAACGGCAGATCTTGGATTAGCAGTGGATTCAAGCTATACAGGTCAGGGATTACTTACCAACCTGTTGGTTGACACACTAAGCTCATTGCCAAAAGGCGTAACGCGTAATATCAACCTGGCGGTAGTTGTCTCACTTTACAAACCTGATTCTGTAACAACCTTCAACAACATCGCTATCGGTGTAGGATTTACAGAAGGGGGAGTAATGACAGCGGATACATCAACTACGGGTGATAACGCTGACCCTGACAATGACCTTGATCCACGTAATAACAGTGAATCTACTCCGATCTCACTTAACTCGACCCCCGGAAAAGGTTTGCTTGGCTTGGCTATGTCAATCAAAGATACACTGCGCAAAGGCGATGGAAGTATAAACATCACTTATCGCGTTATCTTGAAAAACTACGGTGCAACCGCGCTGACCAACGTACAGGTTTCGGATTCATTGACGAAAGTCTACAGTTCGCTGACAGGAGCCAGTTACCAACTGGTAGGAACACCAACGGCCAACGACTCAAGTACGTTACGGATCAATCCTGACTTCGACGGAGATCGCAACGTGAACCTCTTGATCGCTGAGCAAAGCCGATTGGCAGCCGGTCGATTAGACTCACTGTTCTTTACGGTCAATGTAACCACAGACGGACGAATTACGCCTTATCTCAACCGTGCCAACGGTACCGCACTATCAGGACAGAATACAGTTGCTGATATTTCAACCAACGGTTTGAATCCTGATCTGAACGGAAACAATGATCCGACGGATGCAACAGAGGCTGAATTTACGCCGATTGTGATTCCATCTGATGCCGGGTTGTTTGTTCCTGAAGGATTCTCTCCAAACGGTGACGGTATTAATGATAAATTTGTAATTCGTCACCCATCCGGCACGAAGATTGTTTTAGAAATCTATAACCGCTGGATGAATCTGGTATACCGTAACAACGATTATCAGAACGACTGGGAAGGTTCAGCTAACGTAGGAGTTGGTACCAACAATCAAATAATACCGGTAGGAACCTACTTCTATAACGTGATTTTGGTTGACCAAAACGGCGGCGAGATTAAGAAGACAAGCCGATTTATGACCATTAACCGATAAGAACGATGACCAATATCATCAAACAAAAATGGACAATGTTACTGCTGCTGATCGCTTTGATCAGCAGCAGTAAAACCTGGGCTCAGCAGGACAAAATGTTCTCCCAGTACATGTTCAATATGATGGCACTTAATCCTGCCTATGCCGGGAGCCGTGATGTGCTGAGCGCAACCGCTCTCTACCGCAACCAGTGGGGTGGCATGGCCGGAGCTCCCCAGACCGCGACATTCAGCATTGATATGCCGGTAAATCGCGAAAGAGTAGGGCTTGGACTTCAACTTTTCAACGACCAGATCGGTCTTGAAAACTGGACCGGTGCAATGCTGTCATACGCCTTTCGTATCAAACTGGGCGAGCGTTCAACACTGGCATTGGGATTACAGGGAGGAGCTATGAGCTTTCGTTGGGATCTATCCAAAGCGAATCTCGGCAATAACCTGACAGACCCCGCTTTTGCCAGTAACGTTTCCAAAATTTTGCCTAACTTTGGTACAGGTATCTATCTTAGTAATGATCGCTCTTATATCGGCGTTTCGGTGCCGTATCTGATTGAGAACAACCTGTCAGATTATGATTCCGGAGATAACCGTGCGAAAGTACGCCGTCATTTCTATGCCATAGGCGGGTTTGTGATTGGTCGTAACAATATCAAATTGAAACCATCCATGATGGCTCGCTATGTACAGGGAACGGGTCTATCGCTGGACGGAAACTTAAATCTTTGGTTTAACGATCGTATTGCCGTCGGAATGTCTTATCGTCATAATCGTTTTTCAACGTATGCAGGTAAGATTCAGGAAGACAAAGATGGGAAAGTGTTGAGTGGTGATGCGCTGGTAGGAATGTTGGAATTACAACTCTCGGATCAATTTCGTCTGGGTTATTCTTACGACTGGACGCGTAATCGACTTAATCAGGAACGCAAGTTTTTGAGCATTCCCACCCACGAAATAATGCTGCGTTATGAGTTTGGATTTAGCAAAAGCAAAATCCTTACCCCGCGTTATTTCTAAAGAGGCTGTTTGTTAACCGTAGTTAAAGGTATATTCTTCATGGAGGGTTCTTACGATACCAACAAGGGAGAATATACCTTTTTTTATCTTAAATCGTGATCTATGAAAACATATTTTTTACTCATTACTTTGGCCTTTGGCCTTTGGGTAAAGGAAGTAAAAGCGCAGTCGCCGTTGCAGCAAGCCAATCGTCAATATGAAATGATGGCTTATTCGAAAGCGATTGATCTTTACGAACAGGTGCTGAAAGGAAGCCCGGCAGATTCAACAAAACTGAATATACTTATTAAATTAGGTCATAGCTACCGACAGATCAGAGATACTCAAAATGCAGAACGTGTGTATCGGTTAGTGACAGAGCAGGGAAATACGCTTGCTGCTGATCAGGCCAATTGCTATTTGTACTATGCGCAGGCATTGGCAAGCAATGGAAAATACGAGGAGGCTAAAGATGCTTATGAAAAATATAACCAATCTCAGCAAGATGATCAACGTGGAAAAGACTTTAAAAAATTATATACTGATGTAAAAAAGCTATCTAAAAACGCAACAAGTTATACGGTAGAGTCGCTGGATAATATTAATACAAATCGTGCCGAATTTAGCCCCACCTATTATAAAAAGGGTTTGGTATTTGTATCGGCACGTAATGAAGGATTAAATGTAAAACGCGTATATGGTTGGAACCAAACGGCCTTTTTGGACCTGTACGAAATACCTGATCTATCTGTTATCAATTCAAAAAAAACGAGTCGACTGGGAGGTTCTGCCGCCGCTAATAAAACTGATCGTGTAAAAGGGGTATACTTACTGGGAAGTGATGAATATACTTCACCGACAGCCAACGACTCACATACTCCCGGAAACTATCGTACTGTAAACGGTACTTCCAACACTCCTCTACAAAATGCAGTTATTGAGTCCCAAAACATGGGCAAATCCATTAATTCAAAATACCACGAAGGCCCGGTAGCTTTTTTCAAAGATGGCAAAAGAATCCTTTTTACCCGTAATAACTACCTTAACGGTAAGTATAAGACGAGCAAAGATGGAATTAATAAATTGAAATTATATTCTGCCGAAAACGTGAACGGCAGCTGGAATGATCTAAAAGAGTTGCCATTCAACAGCGATGAATATTCAGTAGGGCATCCGTCTTTGTCAAAAGATGATAAACTCCTGTACTTTGTGTCGGATATGCCCGGCGGGTTTGGCGGAACAGATCTGTACGTAAGTAAAAACGAAGGCGGAAATTGGGCTACTCCCATCAATTTGGGGCCGGCTGTCAACAGTGCCGGCAATGAGATGTTCCCATTCGTAGATGAGCAGGGGAATCTTTACTTTGCGTCAGATGGTCATGCCGGTTTGGGAGGCCTTGATATCTTTTATGCCAAACTCATTGAGGGAGTGATGGCCAGAAAGCCCAGAAATATGGGAACCCCGATCAACTCTGCCAAAGATGATTTTGGATTGATCACCGATGGAGAACGCACAAGCGGTTTTTTCAGCAGCAATCGCCGCCAAGGCGGCTCTGACGATGACCTGTTTCGGTTCGAACGCAATGGGCCGCTTAATCCGTGTCAGGATGTGATCGTAAATGTGATTGACGCAGAGACAAAAACTCCTTTGGCAAATGCTGTCGTAATCATGGCGAGCAAAAACGAAAGCGAGACGGATGTAAAAACGGGGCAAACCGATACTAACGGCAGCATACGCTTGTGCCTTGATCCTGAAATAGCCTTTGTATTCAAAACATCCTACGAAGGCTATGTTGGCAATTCGGTTGATTTTGCTTCCAAAGAGGCGGATATAATCGACGCTATTAAATTGGATATCCCACTAAATAAAGTCAAAGCAAAGGTCAAAACATTTACGCTTCGTGGACTGGTAACGACCCAGAAAGACCGTAAACCCATCTCCGGTGTGAAAGTATTACTTCACAATGAATGCGATGAAAGCATTCAGGAAGCAGTAACCGATGAGAATGGGACATATGTATTTGAAGTACCCAGCGGATGTGATTATTCTATTGAAGCCCTAAAGGATAATTTAGGGACGATGGGAAGCAAAGTAAAAGGGGGGGAAACATCCGAAGCAAATATCACAATGTTTGAAAAGGGGGATGTGATTAAAATCGATAATATCTATTATGATTTAGACAAGTCAAATATTAGATCGGACGCCTCTTCTGAATTGAAAAAATTGGTAGATCTGATGAACAAATATCCAAAAATGAAGATCGAGTTTGGATCACATACAGATAGCCGCTCGTCAGCTAAGTACAATAAAACGCTTTCTACCAAACGGGCAAAAGCGGCGGTAACATACATTGTGAACCAAGGCGTCTCTTCCAAGAGAATCATTGCTGCCGGTTATGGCGAAAGTAAACTTGTCAATAAATGCAAAGACGGCGTTAATTGTACTGAAGAGGAACATCAACAAAACCGACGTACAGAGATAAAGATATTGAGTTTGTAAAAGTGAAAGTTTTGAAGGTTGGTTAGTAAAGCAGAAGCTCAAAAGGGCTTCTGCTTTTTTTATAAATCCTGTATAAAGTCGCAACAAAAAAGCCGAACCTCAAATGAGAGACGGCTTTCTTTTTAGTGTCTTACGCAACCTCTACAGTCTGGTGCCCGTATTGGCTACGAAATCACTTTTATTGAACACTTAAAATTACCGGAAAAAATGAAAATCAACAAATTACCGCAACTTGTTGTGGGTTATTGTCTTATGGCATTACTGGTAGGATGCAAGACAGAAGACGCAGCGCCTGTTTATGACGTAAGTTTACAGGAAACATCCTTGGGCAAAGTACTCACGAACGACGCCGGCAAAACACTTTATGTATTTACGAAAGATGTTAATGGTACATCGGTCTGTACGGGTGGGTGCAAAGACACATGGCCTGTTTTCTTCAAAGAAACCTTAAAGTTGGACCCGACGCTTAATGCCGCAGACTTTGGAACAATCACCCGGGACGATGGGGCAAAACAAACAACGTATCAAGGCTGGCCGCTTTATGCCTACAAAAGTGATGCTGTTGCCGGTGATGTAAAAGGTGAAAATGTGGGAGGAGTTTGGATAGCGGCTAAAACGACCTACACCGTAATGCTTGCCAATGCGCAGTTGAAGGGGCATGATGGCAAGCTTTATACTGCTGAATACAAGGAAGGTACGGCCGATACCCAATTTTTTGTCGATGGAAAGGGCAGAACATTGTATGCTTTTGCCAACGATAAAAAAGGCAAGAATAACTTCACCAAAGCTGATTTCAGCAATAACTCAGTTTGGCCGATTTTTGAGGCGGAATTGAAGGATATACCCTCTACCCTTGACAAAACACTCTTTAGCGCTATCAAAGTGGGTGACAAAACACAACTGGTGTATAAAGGTTGGCCATTATATTATTTTGGTCAGGACGACGGCGTGCGGGGCGCTACAAAAGGCGTAAGTTTTCCAAGACCCGGCGTGTGGCCAATTGTACAAAAAACAACAGCGACCGCACCCGATTAGTGCTTTCCGATTTGATCAGGTGAAATAATTAGTTCAGGGTCGTTTTAAAAAGGCAGAAGTTCGCATGGACTTCTGCCTTTTTATTGGGTTTGGCAAGATTAGTGCTTTCTTTTGCGTTGATAAAAGAGTCACTATACATCATCATGGAAAAAAAGATACGTACACTTTTTACTTGGGTATTCATCAGCTATTGTTTTTTATCTGCATATCATACAATTGCACAGCGAGAAGTTCAATATTCTCAATATTTGGTCAATCCTCTTGCCATTAATCCGGCCGCTACGGGGATTCGTGAAAACTTCTATTTTAATGCAGTATTGCGCCGACAATTTATTGCAGGAATCCAGGGATTGCCTGTCACCCAGTCTTTTGCGATGGATGGGAGCGTTGCCAACGGCAAAGTTGGACTGGGGCTGCAAGGGCTGAATGATCGGGTATCGGTCAATGTAGCAGTTTTCGGCAGTACTTCTTATATTATTAAACTCTCTGAGTATCAGAAAATTTCGATTGGGGCATTAGGCGGAATCAACGTATTGCCTTCACGTACCGCTATCAACACCACGGGAGGAATTAATAAAGCATTAGCAAGTGCCGGTGTAGGAATTTATTATCAGGATGAAATGTTTTTTGGAGGAATATCAATGCCGGAGGTTTTGAAACAGAGTTATGGATACAATAATACCAGCGGCTTGCTCAATTACCAGCGACCTGTTTTTTTGCAGGCAGGACTGAATATGGATCTCAGCGATGACTTAAATGTAGTTCCTTCACTGCTTATTACGAAGCCGGAGCAGGGAAAAATCAGAACAGATCTGAATGCTTTGATGCATTACAAAAATGTAGCATTGGCAGGCCTGTCTGTTCGTTTAGGAACCGTTACCTATTTTCAGGTTTTATTGGGATATGACTTTTCAAAAAATATTAGAGTGGGTTATACCTATAATTCAAGGCGAGTGGAAGACTTTTATGGCAACTCTACCAATGTTCCGGAGCAGGTAAAGGCATCCATGAAATTGTGTTTACACTTCAACCGAATCCACGTCCTAAGTAGATTTTTGCTAAATCTATAAGACTTTTGCAACGAATTCAAAATACATGAACTAAATTTGCGACACTTTCAACCAGCGTCTCTTTAAATGGAAAAATACTCATATATAGCTAATTCAGAAGCTGCGTACATTGAGGACTTGTACCAAAAATATTTACAACAACCTGATTCTGTCGATCTAAGTTGGCAGCGATTCTTTGAAGGGTTTGAATTTTCTGCCAAATACGGTGAAAATAAGCCTAAATTAAATGGCAATGGTGCCGCACCGGTAGCCGAAGCGCCAATCTCTGCTTCGCATACCCGTAAAGAAATGGAGGTAGTTCACCTGATCAGAGGTTACCGCCAAAGAGGACATTTGATGTCACAAACCAATCCGCTCGGACCTCGCAAGAATCGTTATCCGGAGTTGGATTTAAAAGATTTTAATTTAGCGGAGAGCGATCTGGAAACGGTATTTGAGGCCGGAATTGAAGTCTTTGGTCGTGCGGCAAAATTGCGTGAGATCGTAGATGCCCTTCGGAAAGTCTATACCGAAAAGGTTGGTTTTGAATACCAATATATCCGTGACCGTCGCGCTAAAAGTTGGCTGAGAAAGAAAATTGAGCAGGAATACCTCAATTTTACGCCTACCATTGAGCAGAAAAAACGTATCCTTGAAAAATTAAACGATGCAGTAACCTTCGAAAACTTTTTGCACACCAAGTTTTTGGGTAAAAAGAGGTTTTCATTGGAAGGTGGAGAAGCAACAATTCCTGCGTTAGATGTGGTGATCAGCCGCGGAGCTGAATTGGGAGTGGAGGAAGTCGTGATAGGAATGGCTCACCGTGGCCGTCTTAATGTGTTGACCAACATTCTTCAAAAACCTTACGAACAGGTTTTCAATGAATTTGAAGAAAACGTTGAATTGGATGAATTCAGCGATGGTGACGTAAAATACCATATGGGCTATGAAAGTCAGGTCGAAACTCCTGCCGGAAAAGCCGTTAGCCTGAAATTGATGCCTAACCCCTCGCACTTGGAAGCGGTTAATCCTGCCGTAGTCGGATATGTTCGGGCCCGTGCGGATGAGCATTATAGCCATATAGAAGGACAGGATAAATATGATCCGGTGCTTCCTATTTTGATTCATGGCGATGCCGCCGTGGCAGGGCAGGGGATTGTGTATGAAGTAACGCAAATGTCAAATCTGCCTGCTTACTATACAGGAGGGACATTACATTTTGTGATCAATAACCAGGTCGGATTTACAACAGACCACGAAGACGACCGTTCTTCGATCTATTGTTCAGACATTGCTAAAATCGTTGATGCGCCTATTTTTCACGTCAATGGCAATGACCCTGAAGCTGTGGCATTTGTTATGAAAATGGCCATTGAATTTCGGCAGGAGTTTAACCGTGATGTGTTTGTGGACATGGTTTGCTACCGTAAGTATGGACACAACGAGTCGGACGAGCCGCGTTTTACGCAACCGACAATGTATTCAAAAATCTCTCAGCAGCTCAACGGTCGGGATCTGTACCTGAAAATGTTGACCGAGCGCGGAGAATTGGACGCCCAAATAGCGGATCAAATGAAGGCAGAACTTGAAGGTGAATTGCAGGATCTGCTTCAAAAAGTAAAACAGAAACAACTTCCTTATAAAAGACCGAAATTGGAACGGGATTGGGCAGAATTGCGCCGTTCGGTACCCGAAGATTTTGAAAAATCACCGGTAACGGGTATCTCAAAAGAGGTTATTGATAAAGTAGGCAAAGCGCTTACAAATTTGCCCGAAGGTTTTAAAGCCTTAAAACAAATTGAAAAAGTAATTGAAGAACGCAAGCAGATCTTTGCGGGTGAAAAACCGCTGAACTGGTCGGCGGGCGAACTTCTTTCGTATGGCTCTATTTTAGCCGAAGGAAAAACAGTTCGGATGACCGGGCAGGATATCCAACGCGGAACGTTCTCGCACCGTCATGCCGTGCTTCATGATACTGAAACCAATGCCAATCACAATAGCTTGGCTTTCATTGAGGAAGGACAGGGCAAATTTGAGATCTATAACTCTTTACTTTCCGAATACGGCGTAATGGGTTTTGAATACGGATATGCTATGGCAAACCCTCACGCGTTAGTCATTTGGGAAGCACAGTTTGGTGATTTTGTCAATGGCGCACAGATCATGATCGACCAATTTATTGCGGCCACAGAATCGAAGTGGAATGCCATGAACGGATTGGTTTTGCTGTTGCCTCAT
The DNA here is from genome assembly GCF_965279615.1 of Runella sp. Classification (NCBI taxonomy): domain Bacteria; kingdom Pseudomonadati; phylum Bacteroidota; class Cytophagia; order Cytophagales; family Spirosomataceae; genus Runella; species Runella sp. Next base: position 6,400,087 of record NZ_OZ257252.1, read on the forward strand.
GGATACGAAGGCCAAGGGCCTGAACACTCAAGTGCCCGCCCTGAGCGTTTTCTGATTCTATCTGCTGAATACAATATGTATGTTTGCAACATTACGACCCCGGCAAACTACTTCCATATGATTCGTCGTCAGTTGGCATTGCCTTTCAGAAAGCCGGCCATCTTGATGTCGCCAAAATCGATGCTGCGGCATCCGATGGCAGTATCGCCATTGAGTGATTTTGCCGAAGGAACATCTTTTCAGGAAACCATCGGAGACTCGTTTGCTGAACCTAAAAAGGTAAAAAAGGTGTTGCTTTGTACGGGCAAGCTTTACTGGGAACTGTTGGATAAACAGCAAAAAGACAATCGTAAAGATGTTGCCATTATCCGTGTGGAACAGCTTTATCCTTTCCCTAAAAAGCAGATAGACGCCTATTTGGCTCAGTACAAAAAAGCGGAAGTGCTTTGGGTACAGGAAGAGCCCGAAAATATGGGGTACTGGTCGTTTATTTTGCGTGAATTCCCTGAGATCGGCTTAGGAAAAGTGATCGCCCGTAAAGCCAGTGCTTCACCGGCAACCGGCTACATGAAAATACACGCTAAAGAGCAGGCAGAACTCATTGAACAGGCTTTTTCTTAAAATATATAGTGATAACGGAGTACATCGGATTTCTTTCTGATTTACTCCGTTATCAACCTAACTCATTTTCAAATTGACAATTCCCAAATTCTGAATATATGTCACAGATTGAAATAAAAGTCCCTACCGTCGGAGAATCGATCACTGAAGTAACCATTGGTTCTTGGGTGAAAAAAGACGGTGAAAGTGTCAAACGTGATGAAGTAATATGCAGTCTAGATTCTGACAAAGCTTCGTTTGACGTTGTTTCTGAAGCAGATGGCGTTTTACGTATCAAAGCTCAGGAAGGGGATGTATTGCCGATTGGTGGATTGATTTGTGTGGTTGAAACATCAGCAACGGCATCGGCCGCTCCTGCGCCGGCTCCGGTTGCTGCTACTCCTGCACCTGTTGCCGCTACCCCTGCACCGATTCCTGCCCCTGCTGTTTCTGCAGCACCTGCTCCGGCAACAGCGGCGAAAGTAGTGGAAATGAAAGTGCCAACAGTGGGTGAATCTGTAACAGAAGTAACCATCGCAAGTTGGAGTAAAAAAGACGGCGATATAGTTCAATTGGACGAAGTGCTCTGTGAACTGGAGTCTGATAAAGCAACCTTCGAACTTCCGGCTGAAGCCGCCGGTATACTACGCATTGTGGCAGAAGCAGGTTCTACGCTTTCCATTGGAGCAGTTATTTGTAAAATTGAAGTAGGAAGCTCATCGGCTTCTCAACCCACACCGGAAACCCCTGCCGCCGCTCCTCAATCAAACGGGCAGGCAGCTACGGCAGACGCTTCCAAAGACAGTTACGCCGCCGGCCATCCATCGCCGGTAGCAGCTAAGATTTTGGCAGAAAAAGGTATTGATCCTGCAAGCGTAATCGGTTCAGGTATTGGTGGACGAATCATGAAAGAAGATGCAATTGCAGCCCAACCCAAAGCAGCACCTGCTACCCCGCCGGCAGAACAGCCAAAGGCACCGGTTGCTGCACCTGCAGCAAGTACTCCTGCTCCCAAAGCGGCCGATCCACGCGGACAACGTCGCGTAAAAATGACTTCTTTGCGGAAGACCATCGCCCGCCGATTGGTGGCTGTTAAGAATGAAACGGCCATGTTGACTACTTTCAACGAAGTAGACATGAAGCCGATCATGGAGTTACGGAATAAATACAAAGATAAATTCAAGGAAAAACACGGTGTGGGTTTGGGCTTTATGTCTTTCTTCACAAGAGCGTGCGCCGTAGCCTTACAGGAGTTCCCGGTAGTGAATGCATTCATTGATGGCGATGAAGTTGTTTACAATGATTTCTCGGACATCTCCATTGCCGTTTCTACAGAACGCGGTTTGGTGGTACCGGTCATTCGTAATGCTGAAAAAATGACATTTTCTCAAATTGAGAAAGAGATCATTCGTTTGGCCGGCCTTGCCCGCGACAATAAATTGACCATTGACCAAATGCAGGGCGGAACCTTTACCATCACCAATGGTGGTATTTTTGGTTCAATGCTTTCAACACCCATCATTAATGCACCGCAGGCGGCTATTTTGGGAATGCACAACATCGTAGAGCGTGCTGTAGTAGTGAATGGAGAAATTGTGATTCGTCCTATCATGTACGTAGCGCTCAGTTACGACCACCGCACCATCGACGGGCGCGATTCGGTAAGTTTCCTTGTAAGAGTGAAACAATTGCTCGAAGACCCGACCCGATTGCTGCTGGAAGTTTAAGATAATTAAGTAGGCGTCCTGTAAAACTTCTTGCAGGACGCTTCTTTTAGAAAGATGGTTCAAAATATTAACATTCAGAATTTTAAGTCTATCAAAGACTTGTCGTTTGAAGCGCGGCGAGTGAATGTTTTTATTGGCGAACCCAATACCGGGAAGTCAAATATTCTGGAAGCGTTGGGGTTGTTTTCGGTAGAGTTTTCCAGAAACTTGCAAAAAATAGCCCGCTGCCGAAATGTAGGTGATTTGTTTCACAAATATGAGCTTGATAATGACATTCAAGTTCATATTGATGATGCACGACTGATTCTCGCTTATGAGCTGTTAAAAATTGAGATTTATTTTCAAAATAGTGCAACCTCATTAATTGATTACCATTTATCTAAAGAGGGGAAAGTAGGTGTTTCAGGAGATGTCGGTTATGCTAATGGCATATTTAAATTCCCAAAGTATTACAAATACAAACTACTTAATAACTTTGAAAGTAGTTCTTCTACTTTTCTGTTGCCTCCTTTTGGTGAGAATCTTCCGGATGTTCTTTTTTATAATAAACACCTGCGCGAGCTGGTGGGTGAAATTATCTCAGATAAAGGATATAAATTGAACGTAAACCGAGGAAAAGAAGAAATAGACATTGTTGAAAGTGAAGAAAATGGCATTAGCTTATCTTATCCTTTCAGCAGTATGTCAGATACGCTTCAGCGTATTATTTTCTACCTTGCTGCTATTGAGTCAAATAAAGATTCTGCCTTGATTTTTGAGGAGCCGGAATCTCATATTTTCCCTTTTTACAATAAATATCTTGCCGAACTCATTGCCCAAAACGAAGCCGGAAATCAATTCTTTATTGCAACGCATAATCCTTATTTCTTAGAGCCGCTTATTGAAAAAACCCCTCTGAGTGAACTGGCGGTTTATATTACGTACATGGGAAATTATGAAACTAAGCTAAAGCTTTTATCTGAAAAAGACCTGTCATCATTAATGGGTTATAGCGACATATTTTTGAATTTGAATAAGTTTTTGATAGAATGATATTGTATTTAGAGTGTTATCCTGATGAAGCATTAGCCAATTCATTGGGAATTTCTATAAAACATATTGATCATTCCAAAGGCAGAAATAAAGTCTGCGACAGTCTTTGTAAAACTGTAGAAAATAAAGGGCTAATTGATGAAGATCCATTGCAAGTTCAACACCCGATCCAAAAGGAATGGAAACTGCAAAGCACTCAGTTCAAGGTAAAATATTTTAAAGACGAGAAAAGAGGGCATAAAATTATTTGTTTATGTCCTGACTTGGAAAACTGGATAGTGGAGGTTGCTAAAGCAGAAAAAATAGATTTAAAGAAAGACTTCCGACTTGAAAATAATGCCAAAGATTTACACAAAGTAATTCATTTGCGCCTAACCCAATTCAAGGAATTGGTTAAAGAGTTGGAAAATCGACAGAGTAAGCCCATTTTACATTTGAAATCTCTATTAAATTTATAATTCATTATGCAATACGACGTTATCGTAATCGGTTCGGGGCCGGGTGGCTATATTTGCGCCATTCGCTGTGCTCAGTTGGGCTTGAAAACCGCCATTATTGAAAAATATAAAACCCTTGGCGGAACATGCCTTAATGTAGGCTGTATTCCTTCCAAAGCTTTGCTTGATTCTTCCGAGCATTATTACAACGCTTCACACACGTTTGCCGAACACGGTATTCAGCTTGAAAATTTAAAGGTAGATTTGGCACAGATGATTGCGCGTAAGAGCGAAGTAGTGAGTCAAGTATGCAAGGGAGTGGAGTTTTTGATGAAGAAAAATAAAATTGATGTATATCAGGGACTTGGCTCGTTTGTCGATAAAAATACCGTCAAAGTGACGAAAGAAGGCGGCGATATTGAAATGATCACCTCCAAAAATATCGTCATTGCCACCGGTTCTAAACCGTCGTCACTGCCGGGCGTAACGATTGATAAAAAACGTATCATTACATCTACCGAAGCCCTTCAACTCAATGAAATACCCAAACACCTTATTGTGATTGGGGCAGGAGTAATCGGGGCAGAATTAGGCTCGGTATATGCCCGCATTGGAGCCAAGGTAAGTTTTGTAGAATATGCATCGGCTATGATTCCTACCATGGATGCTACCATGGGCAAAGAACTTCAGCGGACGGTGAAAAAGCTCGGAGCGGATTTTTATTTTAGTCACAAAGTAAAAACCGTTGAAAATACCGGCGATGAAGTTATTGTAACGGCCGAAAACCCCAAAGGCGAAGTGGTCACTTTTACGGGAGATTATTGCCTGATGAGCGTTGGACGTAAGCCTTATACCGATGGTTTGGCCCTCGAAAATGCAGGTCTTGCTACTGACCAACGAGGTAAAATTGAAGTGGATGACCATACACTTCAAACAAAAGTGCCCAACATTTATGCCATTGGAGACGTAATTCGTGGAGCGATGCTGGCCCACAAAGCAGAAGAGGAAGGTGTGCTGGTAGCAGAAACCATTGTAGGACAAAAACCACATATCAACTATCTGTTGATTCCAAACGTAGTATATACTTGGCCGGAAGTAGCCGGAGTGGGCTATACCGAAGATGAATTGAAATCAAAGGGAATTGCTTATAAATCAGGCTCTTTTCCGTTCAAAGCCCTTGGCCGTGCCCGCGCCAGCATGGACATTGACGGTATGGTAAAAGTTTTGGCTAATAAAGAAACAGATGAAATTCTCGGCGCGCACATTATTGGCCCACGCGCGGCTGATATGATCGCTGAAGCGGTGGTTGCGATGGAATATCGCGCCTCAGCAGAAGACATAAGCCGTATGTCGCATGCTCACCCTACGTATACAGAAGCTTTCAAAGAAGCCTGTTTGGCCGCAACGGGTAATCGCGCTTTGAATGCTTAACATCAACGATGAATGATGCATTGGTCAATTCATTTTGGATTGACTGATGCATTTTCTATTTTATTTCCAGTCTGTTTTCCATCGTTTTTATTTCTTCCGATAAAGGCACCGTTATATCAAAAGGAATAACGTTCAAAACCAATCCTTCCTCATAACGAAAGGGAAGAAGCGGCGCTTGAAAATCCTCATGAGCGGGGTAGATCAGAAATAAGGCGTCAGCATTGTACTTGCGTCCGTAAGCATACAGTTGATATAAATCTGATTGTTCGATACCGTAATTTTTAGCATGTGGTTCAATCCACTTCCACTTCATGTCTAAAATGAAAGTTTGATTGTCTTTGCGGATTACTAAGTCGGGGCGAAGCCGAAAACGGCGTTTGCCGGAATGATCATCGATCAAAAAATGCATATTGTCCTGATAAGAAACTTCATGATCCGGCAGGTAACGCTTTGCTCCTCGGGCTACATAATTTTCGAACAAACGTTCGGTCGGAAATAACAACGAATCGTTGACGTCTTTTCCCGCCGTAGCCCATGATTGATGATTGAGCAACACTTTTGCCCATTGAAGCGCCTGAACATAGCGATTAAAGCGCCGGTCAGATTTTTCCAATTTCGCAAAATCTGCTTTTACCTGATGCGACGTTCCCACTTCTTCAAAGGCAAAGCGCAATTGCCTTAATCTAACCTGATTTGGTAGATGCTGACTGCGCTTGGCTAAAAATAAAACACATGTTTTCAACAGCCGATTAGGAAGAATATCGGATTTGAACTCATCAATGGCCGTAAAAAGTGATTCCGGATGCAAGGGGTTTTGGCGGTGGGGCAGCCATTTCCCGCGCACGAATGATTGTTCGGTTTCAATCGTTTGATAAGCTCTTTCCAATCCCTGCCGCATGATTTGCTCCATTTCCCGGATAAATGCCGAGATAAAAATTTCCCAAAGCGGTTGGTTTGCCTGTTGTAAGTGAGCTTGCGAAAGTCGATGAAAGGGAACGTCAGAAATCGTGCGAAGCATTTTTAATAAGCTTTGCCTTGCCGTAAAAAGACCGGTGTTTTGGGATAGTTTGGGTAATATCTCAAATTGGGTGCCATCGGAAGTCTGCAAAATGCCTACATAATTTTTAAATCGTAAACACTCTTTGCCTTTTTGCATGAAAAACTGAATAACAGCATCGGCTTCTGCCGTAAAGGTCCATTGTTTGAGTAAGTCAAAAGTAGTATCGGGAACAAATGTATCGGCATTTTGGGTTATACTTATAACGCCTGAAACCTCGGAAGCGCGCCGGATAACATCATACTCATAAACGACAACGTGCTGTGGCATAGCAAATAATTACAATGGGTATTGTTAAATTAATAAAAAGTGCTTACTTTTGCACCACAATTTACGGTTAAGATTTTGAGGGGAAACGGATTCCCCTTTTTTGTTGGAAAAAAATGAATGTACAGGAAAAAATTGTCGAGTTACTTTCTGCCCTTTTAGAGGATGACAAATTTTTCATCGTTGAAGTGCAGGTCTCTTCCTCAAAAGTTCGACAAAAAATAACTATTCTAATTGACAGCGATCCGGGCATCAGTATTGATGAATGTGCCGAAATTAGTTGGAAATTGGGAGAAATGCTCGAAACTCAGGAGGTAATTCCAAATGCATATACGCTCGAGGTTTCGTCTCCGGGAGTGGGGTATCCACTGGCAATGCCGCGGCAGTTTCGTAAAAATATCGGGCGGTCGTTACGGGTAGTATTGAAAGACGGGATAGAGAAAAAAGGAGAACTGATCTCGGCCGATGAAGAAGGATTTGTCTTGTTGGAAGAACTGAAAAAGAAGAAAAAAGACCAAGTCCCTGCTGAACTGTCATTTGCCTATGCAGACATTGCAAAAGCAGAAGTGCAAATTAAGTTTTAAGTATCATAAGAAAGTGTTATTTTAGTTTAGCTATTTCAAACAACGTACGTTGGAATGCCTGAATTAAGCCTCTATAAACTGTTTAAGCTTTAAAGAATTGTTCTGTGTTTAACAAATAACAATTAACTGTTTTGAAAGAAAATGGATAGCGTAGTATTAATAGAATCGTTCGCTGAGTTTGCTCGCTCCAAAAATATTGATCGTCCTACGATTATTAAGGTACTGGAGGAAGTGTTTCGCACAATGATTCGTAAAAAATACGGTACTGATACCAACTTTGACGTGATTATCAACCCTGATACCGGCGACCTCGAAATGTGGCGTACCCGTGAAATTGTGGACGATAATTCAGAAGATATTTGGGAACCGGATAAGATACCTCTGGCTGAAGCCCACAAAATTCAGGATGACTTTGAAGTAGGCGAGGAAGTAGCGGAAGAAGTAAAATTGGAAGATTTTGGACGGCGACTCGTGCAAACAGCACGTCAGACGTTGATCCAGAAAGTAAAAGATTTGGAGAAAGAGTTGCTGTACTTCAAATACAAAGACATGGTCGGAGACCTTCTCAATGTAGAAGTATACCAAATACTCAAAAATGAACTCATTTGTTTAGATACCGAAGGGAATGAATTGGTATTGCCCAAACAGGAACAGATCTTTAAGGATAAATACCGTAAAGGAGAACCTGTAAAGGTAGTCATTCATAAAGTAGAGCTCAACAACGGTACACCAAGAATTACGCTTTCGCGTACTTCTCCCGTGTTTCTGGAGCGATTGTTTGAAACCGAGATTCCTGAAATCTACGATGGCCTCATCAACATCCGTAAAATTGTACGTGAGCCGGGCGAGCGTGCCAAAGTAGCGGTAGAGTCTTACGATGATCGTATCGACCCGGTAGGTGCCTGTGTAGGGATGAAAGGTTCAAGGATTCATACGATTGTGAGAGAACTGAACAATGAGAATATTGACGTGATCAATTATACCGAAAATCTCGAATTGCTCATTCAACGTGCCTTAAGCCCTGCCAAAATCACTTCAATGGTGATAGACCGAGATACCAAACGGGTATCGGTGTATCTGAAACCGGACCAAGTGTCGTTAGCGATTGGAAAAGGCGGACAAAACATTAAACTCGCCGGACGTTTGGTCAGCATGGAAATAGATGTGTTCCGTGATGTAGAAGGTCAGGAAGACGAGGAAGATGTGGACTTGAGCGAATTTACGGACGAGATCGACGAGTGGATGATTGAAGAATTCCGCAAGATTGGTTTGGATACTGCAAAACAAGTGATCAATATCAGTAGAGAAGAACTTGTACGCCGTACCGACCTTGAAGAAGAGACAGTAGAAGAGATCCTGGAAATTTTACGTCGTGAATTTGAATAAATGTAGTCAATATGGTATAAAATGACTCTTAAAAATGGGACATTTATAAGTTAATTGCTGACTATACTTGACGTACAGAGAACAGATAAATGTAGTTGAAAAATAAATCTGTATCTTTGGGTTAATTTTCAGGGTTTTCCTAATAACGAATAACCAATAACTCGTACTTCGGTACGTCTATTTCCAGTATGTCGGAAGAAAAAAGTATGCGCCTTAGTCAAGCAGCCAGAATACTCAACCGAAGCCACGCTGCGGTCGCCGGTATTTTGGGCGCTAAAGGCTTTAAGGTTGATAATAATCCCAATACAAAGTTAAACGCGGAACAACTTGAATTTCTGTCCAAAGAATTCAAGGTAGATGCGTTGTTGGGGGGAGTTACCCCCAAAAAAGAAGAACCTGCCGCACCACAAACTAAGTCAGACGACAGCCCTGTACTCTATTTTCGTACATCGCAGGCGGCGGCAAATCCTGCTAAGCCTGCTGTTTCAGAATCACAATCGGAAAAAGAGGAGAAGCTGCCGGAGCCGGTGCTTCCCGAAACACCTTCTATTGGACTGAAAGTAGTTGGAAAAATAGACTTGGATGCTCCTAAAACTCCAAGTGTTCCTCCTGCTGTTCCTAAATTGGAAGAAAAACCAACACAGGTTGCTCCGATTGTAGAAGAGAAAAAGCCGGAACCTATTATTGAAGAGAAGAAAATTGAAGAGAAACCGGTCGAAGTAAAACCGGTAGAAGAGAAAAAGCCGGAGCCAACGGCACCTGTATCTGTTGCCGTAGAGCCGTCTAAAGAAGTGGCATTGCCGGTTGCAGAGACAAAAGCAGAAGTCATTCCTCCTGTTGAAACACCGCCTAAACCGGAAGTAAAGGCTGTTGAAGAATTACCCAAACCAGAGCCAAAAGTAGAGCCAATTATAGAACCTAAAGTAGAAGTGGTACAAGAACCAGTGGTGGAATCTAAACCGGCACCTCAACCTAAACCAAGGGAAGAGCATGCTAAACCACAACAATTTACCCCCAGAGCGGAAAGACCTCACCAGTCAGCTCAACAACAACCCGCAAAAGTAAAGCCTGAGCCACCAAAAGAAGTGACGGCGCCCGAACCGGAACCCGAGCCGGTGCTGATTGAAGCAAAAGGAGAGACCTTAAAGGGGTTGACTATTTTAGGGAAAATCGAATTGCCTACCGAACGCCGTAATGGAGACGGAGGCAACAGAGACAAGGATAAGGATAAAAAGCGTAAGCGTAAACGCCTGCGTAAGGGAGAAAAAGTGACCGAAAATGCGCCGGCAAATACTCCTAATGCTCAAGGTAATGCTAATAATAACAATAGAGGCAGACAGGGCGACAGACCTAATAATCCGAATCAACAGCATCAGCATCCGCCAAGGGATGGTGCCAAGACAAACACCCCGGCTACTCCCAACGCCAACGCTACTCCCAATACGACCGCACCTAATGCAAATGCTGCCGGAGGGAATAACAACAACGCGAAAAAAGGCCCTAATACCAATACAAATACCGGTACCAACGCAAATAAGAAAGGCGGAAACAACCGTCGGGGAGAGCGTAAAGATGAGATCAGCGACAAAGAAGTGGCAGATTCAATCAAGGCTACTTATGCACGTTTGAGTGGTACCAGTAGTGGTAAGAACTTTGGGGCTGATAAACGTCGTGAACGCCGCCGGTTGCGTGCAGATGCGGAAGAAGAACGCTTAATGCAGGAACAGGAAGATGCGAAAGTGCTGAAAGTAACGGAATTTATTTCTGCCAACGAATTATCCTCTTTGATGGACGTATCGGTGCAGGAAGTAATTTCGGTTTGTTTGAGCATGGGTATGTTTGTTTCGATCAACCAACGTCTCGATGCTGAAAGTATCACACTGATCGCTGATGAGTTTGGCTACGAGGTTGAATTTATTTCAGCGGAAGAAGAGATTCAGGGCGATGTGAAAGTAGAGGTAGATGCCGAAGAAGATCTCCTGGAACGGGCACCGATCGTAACCATTATGGGTCACGTTGACCACGGTAAAACATCATTGCTTGATTATATTCGCCGTACACGGGTTGCCGCCGGTGAAGCAGGGGGGATTACGCAACACATTGGCGCTTACAGCGTAAAAACAGATGGCGGACGCAGAATTGCCTTCCTTGATACGCCGGGTCACGAAGCTTTTACGGCCATGCGTGCTCGTGGAGCTAAAGTAACGGATGTGGTTATCATTGTAATTGCGGCTGATGACTCTATCATGCCCCAAACACGGGAAGCAATTAATCACGCTCAAAATGCCAACGTTCCGATCGTATTTGCCTTTAGTAAGATAGATAAGCCCGGTGCCAATACAGAAAAGATCCGTGAGGCATTGGCCAATATGAATATTTTAGTGGAAGAATGGGGTGGTAAATACCAAACTCAGGAAATCTCATCAAAATCCGGTGTAGGTATTCCCGATCTGTTGGAAAAAGTATTGCTGGAAGCAGACTTGCTTGAACTGAAAGCAAACCCCGGCCGCAGAGCTTCCGGAACCGTTATTGAAGCATCACTTGATAAAGGCCGTGGCTATGTAGCAACTATTCTGGTACAGACCGGTACATTGAAAGTTGGGGATGTGATTTTGGCGGGTGCCCACTTCGGACGTGTTCGTGCCATGTTTGATGCCACAAGTACACGTCTTAAAGAAGCAGGCCCATCCACTCCGGTACAACTTTTAGGGTTGAACGGTGCGCCACAGGCGGGTGACAAGTTCAACGTAATGGAAAATGAACGTGAGGCTCGTGAAATCGCCAACAAGCGCGAGCAGATCATGCGTGAGCAGACCATTCGTACCCGTAAGCACATTACCTTGGAAGAAATTGGTCGCAGAAAGGCGATCGGTACATTTAAAGAATTGAATATCATCGTAAAAGGTGACGTGGATGGTTCGGTAGAAGCATTATCGGATTCACTGCTTAAACTTTCAACGGAAGAAGTACAGGTAAATATCATCAATAAAGCGGTGGGTCAGATTGCAGAATCCGACATTAACTTAGCCATCGCTTCCGATGCCATCATTGTAGGGTTTCAGGTTCGTCCTTCCAACAATGCCAAAAAACTGGCCGAACAGGAGCAAATTGAAATCCGTTTGTATTCCGTCATTTATGATGCCATCAATGAAGTAAAAGACGCCATGGCAGGTATGTTGGAACCAACGATGGAAGAAGTGATTGTTGGTAATGCCGAAGTACGTGAAGTATTCAAGATCAGTAAGATCGGTACCGTAGCAGGTTCTTATGTGACCGATGGTATCATTAAACGTAATAATAAAGTCAGAGTTATCCGCGACTTCATCGTGGTTCATGAAGGAGATATTTCGCAGTTGAAACGTTACAAAGACGATGTCAATGAAGTAAAATCCGGATTTGAATTTGGTTTGAGTATCAAAGGTTTACATGATATTCAGGTGGGGGACATCGTCGAAAGCTTTGAAATGAAAGAAGTAAAACGAACATTGTAAAATGTCATTATAATTTTTAACAGGCTTTTAGGAACTCCGGAAGCCTGTTTTTTTATTATACAGCTACTGCAGCCTTATTTACAGAAATCAACGTAATGAACCATTTGATAATTTTTACTCCTAAAAAGTTTTGGGATACCATATTTTTGCGAGCAATGTTATCTTTGTACAAGTTTAAAATTCCAACCTGTGGAAGAAATTCAACCCGAAATTATTCATAGTGTTCCTCAACGCCCTCCTTGGCGCAATGTAATGTTGTTGCTGGGGTTGGTATTATTGGGGACATCAATTGGGAATATTATAGCTACGATCATCATCATTACCCTTGCATCATCCTTTGGAGGTCCTGATTTAGAACAACTCTCTATGATGCTTCAGGAGCCCGGGCAATTTCCGCACGCTTGGTGGTATTTAATGATTTTTCATTCTATTTCTCATTCTTTCACTTTTTTAATTCCGGGTGTTATATACTGGCGTTGGTCAGAACAACATAAAGTGGAGGAGTTTGTGAGTCGGCCGTTGCCTGCATTTTCGGTTTGGGCAATGGTCTTATTGTCAATGCTGGCCTTTCTCCCCCTAAACAGTTGGATTATAGAATGGAATAGCCATCTGCACTTGCCCGAAGGATTACAACGTCTTGAAAATTGGATGCGTCATAAAGAAGATGAACTGGCAGTAATGACGCAATTCATGACTGATTTTAATTCTTGGCCTAAATTCTTTATTGCGCTATGTGTCACTGCCATCATTCCGTCGGTTGGCGAAGAAGTATTATTCAGAGGAATTATCCAACGCAAAATATTTCATAAAACAAGAGATATACATTCTGCCGTGTGGTTGACTGCGGTCTTGTTCAGTACTATTCACCTGCAATTTTATGGATTTGTGCCCCGAATGTTGCTGGGAGCAATGATGGGGTATATGTACTTTTGGACCCGTAATCTATGGGCACCTATTTTTGCCCATTTTATCAATAATGGCCTTACCGTTTTGATTATATTTTTGTCTCACCGAAAAGTCTTGGATGTTGAAATATCTACAGAGTCGTCGGTTACTTGGGTAGGAGCAGGCGTTTCATTGGTTTTAACGGCAGCACTGCTTTGGGGCCTGAAAGTGATTTCTCAACGAAGCTCTAATCTTACCAATGATACCTAATAACTGGGAAAAAGTTTTTGAAACGAGCTTTCAGCACCGTGCAGAAATTGTACGCGAATACTTGGAACAGCAGGGAATCTCGGCTGTAATTATAAATAAACAGGATAGCAGTTACCATTTCGGAAAGTGCGAGTTGTATGTTCCCGTGAAAGATGCTATCATTGCCAAAACAATTGTAGTGAATGAAATCTCGTTTGGATAGTCTTTCAAATTTACAACAACGCATCATTGCCGCTATAGCAGGAGTCGCTATTATTTTGGGGGCAATTTTATACGCAGACTGGACGTTTCTCCTGCTTTTTTGTACGATCAGCATCTTCACTCAACTCGAATTTTATAAACTTCTCGGGTTAGACGGAAACCAACCGCTAACGTACTACGGAACCATGTGCGGTGTCTTTATCAATGTCATCACTTTTCTGATTGAGAAAGAAATCGTTGGCTTTCAAAACTATTTTCTCATTAGCCCCATGGTAACGATGATATTCTTTATTAAACTTTATAAAAAGCGCGACCTGAAACCCTTTATGAATATTGCGTTCACTTTTTTGGGTATTATTTATGTCGCCATTCCTTTTTCACTTTTAAGCGTATTGGCCATGCGCGGGGGCAAATACAATTACGAAATTGTTCTTGGCTGTTTGCTGCTGCTTTGGGCTACGGATATTGGGGCCTATTTTGCAGGAACTTACTTTGGACGGCGTAAATTATTTGCACGAGTATCTCCCAAGAAATCATGGGAGGGTGCGGCAGGGGGAGCTTTAGCGGCAGCCATTGTAGCTTTTGTGTTAGGGGTCAATTTTACATCGCATCGCCCTTGGGAATGGTATTGTATCGGAGCACTGATGGTTGTGTCAGGAACGTTGGGAGACCTTGTAGAATCATTGTTCAAACGAAGCATTGCGATCAAAGATTCGGGAAGTACAATTCCCGGACACGGTGGATTTCTGGATCGGTTTGACGGGTTGTTGCTTTCCACTCCCTTTATTGTGACATTTGTTAAAATTTTTTCCTGACCTCCGGCGTTAAACAAAGAGGGTATTTTGCTCCGGATTATAATGAATAGATTATGCAACGTAAAAAAATATACAACGTCTTCATTTTGATATTGGCGATAATGCTGAGTGCGACGGTTTCATCGGAAGTAAAAGCACAGGGCCAAGTCAAAAGTATCATGTTTACGGGGAGAGTAGTGGGGGTAAAAGGCACCCAAACCCTCGGAAAAGCCTATATATTTATTCCTCGGGCCGGGCGGGGTACATTGGCCGATCCGGAAGGGTACTTTGCACTGCCTGTTTTTCCGGGAGACAGTATTGTATTCAGTTATTTGGGTTACCAAAAACAATACCATATTATTCCCCGTCGGCACATGGAAGAATCGTATTCGGCCATTATTTTGATGAAAGAAGATGTTAAGACCTTGGCCGAAGTAAAAGTGTATCCTTATGCCACCGAAGAAGAATTCAAAAAGGCATTTGTGGCTATGAAACTTCCGGATGAATTTGAGCGGAATAATCTTGAGCAAAATACCCGTCAGGAGTTGCTGATGCAGTTGGCGGCCGTAACGCCTTTAAGCGCCGCAGGTAACTATCGAAATTTCATGGACCAACAGATTTTTGGCCGTGAAAACGCCGCGAACCGAAGTTTTACCACCGCTATTCCGTTCTTAAATCCGTTTGCCTGGGCTAAGTTTATTAATTCCGTTAAGAATGGTGATCTGAAAAAGAAAGACTACCGAGCCATTCTTAATCAGGCTCCAAGGGAGAATATTACCCGGCAAGATGTCATAAATAAAAACTAAGCGCCGGCTAGGGCTGATAGTTGTGCAATTTCATGCTTTTACCATCAAATACAGCATACGTATTTTCCACGATCCAATCTCCCAAGATAAAAATACGGCTTTGCGCAGTAACGGGATAATCCAATTCAATATGCCGGTGCCCAAAGACATAATAGTCGTGATGTGACTTTTTTTCTTCTTCTTTTGCAAACACCAACAACCACTCTTTTTCCTCTCCCAGAAACTCAGGCTTAACGCCTTTTTCATTTTTTCGCCAACTGTAATTGGCCCAGGTTTGCCCCAACCAAAGTGCCCAATCCGGGTGAAGCAAATTGCCGAATGACCAACGTGCCAAACCACTCTCAAATACTTTTTGAAGCATTTTATAGGTATGGTCTCCCGGACCGCGCCCATCGCCGTGCGTAATAAAGAATTTTTTTGAAATTGCTTCTGAAATTGGCTTAACATTATTCGAATCGGAAATAGTGGCATTTAAGCCATGAATCACTAATTCCAGCGGTTGGCGAAATGTTTGAATATTCAACTCTTTTTCAAAATACCCGCTCATCCACATATCATGATTGCCGGGGAAGGCAATGATTTGAATTCCTGCATCCGTTAATTCTCCTAATTTTCCCATAAATCGCACAAAACCACGGGGAACCACTAATTTGTGTTCATACCAAAAATCAAATAAATCGCCTACCAAACAAATGACCTGTGCATCATGACGAATGGACTCAAGCCAACTGACCAACCTGCGTTCACGTACCATACTTTCAGCGTGATTAGGCGCTCCAAGATGGAAATCAGAGGCAAAATAAATTTTTTTTTGAGGAGATAGAAAAACTTCCAGTTGTGGGTAAGACATGAGAATAGTTTAAAATTCGGGCAAAAATACGGAGATTACTTTACAAGATTTTTCTAACTTTACGCTTCACCTATATCATTTTTTTAATGGAACCGACTGTACCCACAAAACCGGAAGTATTTTCAAAGATTGCAGCCTCTTTGGCTGAACAGGGATTCAACGTTGTGAAAGAAGATCAGACCCGCCCTTGGGGGGGCTTTTTTGTGTTGGATGAGTCGCAAACGCCTCAATTTGCGGCCACTTATTTTCCGACCGTCCAACTTTCCTCTCTTCAAATTACCCAAAAATTGAGCCCTAAGATTTTGGTGGTAGCGCCCGAAAAACGGCTATCGTGGCAATACCATCATCGTCGTGCCGAAATATGGCGGGTAGTATCAGGCACAGTAGGTGTGGTGACGAGCGATACAGATGAAGAAACTGAAGTAAAGGCGTATAAACCCGGTGAGTTGATCGTTTTGAAACAGGGGGAACGGCATCGATTGGTTGGACTGGCTGAATGGGGGATTTTAGCTGAGATTTGGCAACATACTGATGCTGAAAATCCTTCAGACGAAGAAGATATTGTTCGTGTTCAGGATGATTTTGGAAGATAAATAAGTTTTACTCGAACAAAAAAGTACAAAACAGATAATTTATAAAGCGTATGGAGTCACTCAGTTATCCTATCGGACGGTTTGAATATGGGAAAACGTACACTGTAGAAGAGACAAAATCTCAAATTCAGACCATCAGTGCCTTGCCTTCCAAATTGTTTAATATTGTCAATCCGTTAGACAACAATCAATTGGAAACGCCCTATCGTCCGGGAGGATGGACTGTATTGCAAACGGTACACCACGTAGCCGATAGCCACATGAATGCCTATATTCGCTTCAAACTTGCGTTGACCGAAGATAATCCGTTTATTAAACCATACGAAGAGGCCCTATGGGCAGAGTTGGCAGATGGGCAGGGCGCTCCCTTAGATTGGTCGCTGCAATTGCTTAAATACCTGCATTTACGATGGGTGATGCTGCTCAATTCACTTACCGAAACAGACTTACAACGTACATATTTTCACCCTGAAACAAAGCGTGTGTTTCCGTTGCAGGAAGTGGTAGCTTTGTATGCATGGCACAGCGAACATCACTATGAACATATTCATCAACTTTGTAGTCGAGAAGGATGGATCACGGAATAGAAAGTATTTTATTTTAGAGGGTACTAAATCTTTTTCAGGAATTCAACGTTTATATGTATGTTGTTGATAAAGTAAAATAACCATATAACCATTTAACTATTAATTTAAGAAATGCCTACTGAGTCCACTACCGACAACATTCTTGTACGCGTATTGAAGTCCGTATTTTTTAAAAATGCTACGGGTAAAGCAAGCCGCTATGCTCGTAATACCGGCAGCCTTTTACAGCTTTTGAAGGATGTTTTGAACAAAACAAATGCCTTAAAAGGTGAAGGATATGAAGCCTTGCGCGAAAAGGTCGGAGTATTGGCGCGGTTGTTGAAAGCCTATACTTCAGGGGAGTACAAGGCTGTACCTTGGAAAACACTCACCAGAATTATTGCAGTATTGATTTATTTCCTTTCACCGATCGATTTAATTCCGGACATCCTTCCGGTGATCGGTTTTAGTGACGATATTGCGTTGGTGATATGGCTTTTTAAAGCAATCGGAGATGACTTACAGGCGTTTCGCCAATGGGAATCTCAGCGAAATACCGTCTCAATAGACTGATATTTCGAAAAATAGTTGTTAATTTTGCAGAACGAAATCTTAAAAAAGGGTTAAATTTCAAAAATGTAAGGTAAAATTGATGCCCAATTTCGTTTTATTGACGTACAATGACTTGTTATTTGTGAATAGGTACTGTTTTCAAATAACGGATAACTAAATAATCACTAACTTATTTTTCAGATGAATATGCTTTCGGTTTTTTTGATTTTGGGCTTGGGAGGACAAGAAATCCTTTTGATCGGCCTTATTGTATTACTGCTTTTCGGAGCGAAAAAAATTCCTGAACTCATGAAAGGGTTGGGAAAAGGCATTCGTGAATTCAAAGATGCCTCTAAAGAGGTAAAAGAAAATATTGAAAAAGGACTGGACGACGTAAGTCGCTAGTACGTTTGAAAAATTTTGGATGGGCTTGAGCGCCTGAAAACAGCGTTTAAACTCTAATAAATGCTTCAAATACCCAAATCAGCAGTAGCGTAAGCGCTACTGCCGATTTTTTATTTAATACCAACCTTGATTTACCTTATTAATAATACCCTTTCGTTTTGAAGTACTACACATCGCTTCGTGAAATACAGGCAGATTTGAATGACGGTTCCGTTTCGTGTCGTCAGTTGGTAGCGTATTATCTTAAAAATATTGAAGAGAAAAACGTGACCCTGAACGCTTTTGTGGCAGTTTATGATGAAGAAGCACGCCAACGTGCCGAAGAAATTGATCTGAAAATTGCCGCAGGAAAAGCAGGAAGATTGGCCGGGATGGTTGTTGGAATCAAAGATGTATTGTGCTACAAAGACCACGGGTTACAGGCCGGCAGTAAAATTCTGGAGGGCTTCGTATCCCAATTTACAGGCACCGCAATTCAGCGAATTTTAGACGAAGATGCAATTATCATTGGGCGCCAAAATTGCGATGAATTCGCAATGGGATCTTCCAATGAAAACTCTGCCTTTGGCGTTGTTCGCAATGCGGCAGATATTACCCGGGTTCCGGGTGGTTCATCAGGAGGCTCTGCGGTAGCGGTGCAGGCAGATATGTGTTTGGTTTCCTTAGGTTCTGATACGGGAGGCTCAGTGCGCCAACCCGCCGCCTTTTGCGGATTAGTCGGTTTTAAGCCAACCTATGGGCGCATCTCTCGCTGGGGATTGGTGGCGTATGGTTCTTCCTTTGATTGTATTGGACCTATTACCAAAAGTGTTGAAGATGCGGCGTTGTTGCTCGAAATCATGGCAGGTGCTGATGATTTTGACAGTACAGTTTCTACACGGCCTGTCGCGGCTTATACTCAACTTTCGGATAGTTTGAAACCAACGCTTCGTCTCGGGTATCTCCGCGAAGGCTTGGAAAGTGCAGGTTTACAACCTGAGATCAAACAGGCAATGCAGGTTAAATTAGATTCATTGCGCGAGTTGGGGCATGTAGTAGAGCCCGTTGACTTCGATTTACTCGCGTATATTCTTCCCACGTATTACATCCTGACTACCGCCGAATCCAGTTCAAATCTTTCCCGATTTGATGGGGTTCGCTATGGTCATAGAACCGATAAAGCGGAAGACCTGACCTCTTTATACAAAAGATCACGGAGTGAAGGATTTGGAAAAGAAGTGAAGCGTCGGATCATGCTCGGAACTTTTGTTCTGAGTGCGAGCTATTATGACGCCTACTATACCAAAGCTCAAAAAGTACGTCGGTTGATGAAAGAACAAACCGACCGAGTTTTTGAAAAATATGATTTCTTACTGATGCCTACCACTCCTACAACGGCTTTTCCGATTGGTGACAAAACCGAAGATCCGTTGCAGATGTATTTGGCGGATATTTTTACGGTGCAAGCCAATGTAGTGGGAAATCCTGCCATTTCGATCCCAAATGGAGTGGATGCGCAGGGATTGCCGATGGGATTGCAAATAATGGGAAAACCCTTTGGAGAGGCTGAATTATTGGCTTTTTCAAAACAGCTTATAGATACACATACGCCGCAGCATTCTGTTGTATAGGCACACAGCTCAGCCATTGAAAACGAAACGAAAAAAATGTAAAACCTAACGAGAAAACACCAAAAGCAATGATGGAATTGAAGCGAATCGCGGGGGTAGGGATGTTGATGGGGATGTTTTGGCTTGGAACAGGAACATCCGTTCGTTCACAGGAAGTAGAAGCTGATACCGGTACGGTAGAAGAGCAACTATTACAAGTTGAGGTAATGGCAGACTCAACGGTACCGGAAATGGTGATACGAGAACGGTTGGCCAAGTTGCAGAACGAGATTCCATTGCGGTATCATAAGGTAACACATCAATTTGTTGAATACTTCATTTATCGGAAGCCCAGCTTTGTTAAAAAGATGCTGGAGCAGATGAATTTATTTTTTCCGCTTTATGAGCAGACCCTCGAAAAATACGGGATGCCGCGTGAGTTGAAATTTCTTTCGTTGATCGAATCAGGATTGAATCCCCGAATCATTTCATATGCAGGTGCGGGGGGATTGTGGCAGTTTATGCCCGCTACCGGACGTGAATACGGAATGCATCAGGATGATTATATTGATGAGCGTTTTGACCCGGTAAAATCAACGGATGCTGCCTGTCGTTATTTGAAGCGCCTTTACAATGCGTTTGGGGACTGGGAAATGGCATTGGCTGCTTATAATGTCGGGCCGGGCAATGTAAAACGCGCTATGCGTCGGTCAGGATCTAGTACTTTTTGGGGAATATATAACTTTTTGCCTAAGCAAACTCGGCATTATGTTCCTCAGTTTGTGGCGATTACCTACATGATGCACTACCACGCCGATCATGGTATTTTTCCTGAAGTTCCTGAATTTCCGACGGTGTCAGATACCATTCAGGTTTCGGGTTATTTCAACCTCTTTACTTTTGCCAAGTTGGGAGGAATCACAATGGAGGAACTGTATAAGCTGAATCCTATGCTTATCAATACAGAATTACCGGCGAAGACTAAAAACTGTATACTGCGAGTTCCCAACCATTGTTATAATTATCTGGCAGAAAACCGCCAAATGATCTGGGACTCTGCTTCCAGAACGCCGTTTAGCGCTATTGCCGCTCTGGCAGCCAATGGTGATATTTCAGACAGTACTACAGGCATTAAAAAAGTAGGAGGTCTTGTCGCTGCCGAAGATGAGAGCGATGATCCTGAGACCATCATTAAACGCAAAACCCAAAAAGTGTACCATACGGTACGCTCGGGCGAGACACTCGGAAAAATCGCGAATCGTTATGGTGTAGATACGTATGATCTGAAAAAATGGAATAGAATACGTTCCAATAAAATTCAGAGAGGAAAACGACTCATTGTTTATAAAGAGTCAACTACTTTGCAACGTTTGGCCGGAGGTTCTTCTAAAAGCAAGGCCAATACAAAAATTAAAATACGTTATCACCGTGTACAGGCAGGAGATACGCTTTCAACGATTGCAGAGCGGTACGGAATTGATGTATCTCGCCTGAAAAAGATGAATCGCCTTCGGGGAAATATGGTGCGCAGAGGTCAAAAATTATTGGTTGGATAGCCCAAAACTTGTTAATTGTTAATTGTTAATCGTTATTTGGGGTTTTATTGGAATAACTCCTTTCGATTAACAATTAACATCAAGTTATGGCTCTTTTTTACATTAAAGCCTTTCACCTCATCGGTGCCGTGGCCTGGTTCGCAGGCTTATTTTATTTGGTACGTATATTTGTATACCATACCGAGGCGGATCAAAAACCCGAGCACCTTCGTCAGCCTTTTAAGGAGCAATTCGGCCTTATGGAACGACGTGCTTACAAAATCATCTGTAATCCCGCCATGATGCTTACTTGGACTTGCGGCCTTTCTATGACCTTTCTCAATCCTTCGTATTGGCAAATGGGTTGGTTTCATGTTAAGTTTTCCATTATCATTCTTCTCACCGTTTATCATCTTTGGTGTAAGCGTATCATTGTTAAACTGGAAAAAGGTGAAAAGCCCTTTGATTCTTTCCAGTTTCGTCTTCTCAACGAACTTCCTACGCTCTTTTTGGTAAGCATTGTGTTGCTTGGTGTTTTGAAAAGCATGCTCAATTTTCTTTATGCTTTCTCCGGGGTGTTGGCATTTGGGTTCTTGTTGTTCATGTTTGCCAAAGCCTATAAGAAACGTCGGGAAGGGTAGAGGATATTTATCTTGCAGTCATAATTCTAATTCCATAATTTTCTAATTGTTAACACGAAAGTGATTAATTCCGCCAACTATTTGGAATTCTTGTTTGTCTGATTGTTTCTTTGTCTAAACTCAAACCAAAATCTACATGACACGTTGGGGAATCATCGGGCCGGGGCGCATCGCGCATAAATTTGCTCAAGACTTAATGCAGGTAGCTAATGCCAAACTCACGGCCGTAGCCTCGCGTGATTTAGGGCGGGCGCAACTGTTTGCCCGTGAATATGGGGCAACATACACCTACGGAAGCTACGAAGAGATTATTAATTGTCCCGAACTGGATGTAGTTTATATTGCGTCGCCTCACATCGGGCATTTTGAACATACGCTGTTATGTCTCAATGCAGGAATTGCTGTTTTGTGCGAGAAGCCTTTTGCCATGAATACCGCTCAGGTAAGCGAAATGATCCACGTAGCACGCAGCAAAAATGTCTTTTTAATGGAAGCCCTATGGACACGTTTTCTGCCAACTACGCTCAAAACCCTTGAAATCATCGAATCGGGAGCCATTGGAAAAGTATTGGGTGTGAAAGCAGACTTTGGTTTTAAAGCGCCCTATGATGTGGATAGGCGCACTTTTAATAAAGATCTGGGTGGTGGTGCGTTGCTTGATATCGGTATTTACCCTTTGTTTTTCTCTTACCTCATTTTAGGAAAACCTACCAAAATTACGGCACAGGCTATTTTTGGTGCAACTAAAGTAGATGAGTCTACGGGAATGACGTTGACTTATAATGACGAAAAATTTGCCTTTCTGGATTGTACGTTCATGGCTAAAACCCCTTGTGAAGCATTTGTGTACGGGGAAAAAGGGTCTATATCCATTAGCTCACGTTGGCATGAAAGCAAGGAAGTTACCGTAGAATATGCTGATGAAACAACTGAAACATTTACGTTTGACCGCCCGACGTGGGGGTATCAGTACGAAATAGAAGAGGTGAATGCCTGTCTGACAGCAAAAAAGCTTGAAAGTGATGGGTGGTCGTTGACAGATAGTATGAATCTGATTTCTCTGCTTGATGCCGTACGGCAGGAAATCGGATTGGTATACAAAGAGTTTGATGTAACAGATGAAGGGTAAAACCCAATGGATTTTAGCGGTTTAAAACAGGAAGCATGGAAAGGGTATTTTCGCGGAAACAAGACCGGAATGCAAGAATTATTGCTATCCCGTTAGCCGCTTTGGTTGCCTCTCATGTCGTTTTTACTAAACAATTCCCTTGGCAAGTCACTTACCAATTTCCTTGGCCGTATTTTTTGACTGTTGCTACTGTGATGTTTTCGTGTTGGGAAGTAAACGTGCGTCTGTTTCATTGGATGGATGTTCGAATGCCGTTTTATATTGATCCCTTACGACGGATTGTTCGGCAGATAGGATTGAATGGTTTATGCACGATGCTTACCTTTTTGGTAGTATTTCCGCTGTCGCAATGGATATATGCAGGCCGTTGGCCCACGCCGTCAATCTTAGCAACGGGAATGGTGGTATGTGCTACGATTGCCACTATTTTTAATGGCAGTTATATTGCCTTGTATTTGCTTCAAACCATTTATTGGGCAAAATCGCAGACGAGCATTGAATTTGATCATCGCTTGCATAAAAAAAGCCAACTAACTGCGGTGCCAAGTTTGATTCGAGTAGAGACGGTGAGCGGGCAAGTACTTCTGCAACCCGCTGAAATAGCGTATTTTTATTCGACAGGAGGAATAGTACTTTTGGTTAAATCCAATGGAACAAAGCTAACGACTGATTATCAGTCGCTGATGCAGCTCTCTGAGCAATTGGAAAATGATTATTTCTTTCCGTTAAATCGACAAATTATAGCAGGATTGGGCGCAATCAAGTCGGTGAAAGACGACGTAAATCGCAAATTGGTTGTTTCATTGTCGCCTTCATTGCACCAACAACAAGCCACAGAAGATGTAGTTGTAAGTCGCTATCGAAGTGCCGAGTTTAGAAAGTGGCTGGATTCTGCCGTCAACGGTTGACCATTCGTCCTCATAAAGTGTACCATTCATTTTTAAAGTTGTTTATTGGTATAAACCATCAAATTGGGTGTGTTTACTTTGAGGCCGGTACTATTGCCGGTCTTTTATTTTTTTCATCATGCAACCCGATTTACACTCCCTCTATCTTCCCATTCCCGTGTGGCTTTCGGCCTGTTTTACGTTATTGGTCATACTGCTTGTTATTGGAATGTATTATATCCTTCGAAAGAATTCCCAAAAGCAGGCGCTGCTTATTTTGATGGGCTGTTTACTTTGGTTGAGTTTTCTCTATGTTTTGGCAGAAAACGCCTTCTTTTTAAATGTAACGGTAGTACCACCTCGATTTTTGATAGCGATTCTGCCTCCTTTATTACTGATTATAATTTTATTTCTACGCTTGGATGGCCGCAAATTCATTGATCAATTACCACTTCGTCAACTGACTTGGATACACACGGTACGAATCGGGGTAGAGCTTTTGCTTTTTCAATTATTTATAGTTGGTCAAATTCCCGGAGTCATGACTTTTGAAGGACGAAACTTGGATATTTTGGCGGGTTTAACCGCTCCCCTTGTGGTATTTATGGTTTTTTCTCGGAACAAATGGTCTTCTAGAGTATTGCTTTGGTGGAATATAATTGCGTTGGGGCTATTGATAAATATCGTAACTACGGCAGTTTTGTCTGCGCCGTTTCCCTTTCAGCAATTGGGTTTTGAGCAACCGAATGTTGGCGTCTTAAAACCTTCTTTTATTTGGTTGCCGGGATTTGTGGTGCCAGTTGTATTATTTTCTCATTTGGTAGTTATTAGAAAACTTTGGCAGGGATAGTGTGGATTGCAAATCCGCCATCAGATTACGTCGGGATTGCAAATCCCGACGAGCCAAGGGACTTTGGAAAGGGTAATGCGGATTGCAAATCTGCCATCAGACTGCATCGGGATTAAAAATCCCGACGAGCTAAACTACCGGTAACTGAAACCAAAAACGACTGCCGCTTCCCGGTTCACTTTCAACGCCGATGTGTCCTTTTTGGGCTTCGATAAACTCTTTGGAAATGGCCAGACCAAGCCCGGTGCCGGATTTGGTTTGGCCATTGGTAGGCACTTGAAAATAGCGGTCAAAGATGCGTTGTTGATATTTAAGTTCAATGCCTTTTCCAACATCCTGCACCGAAAACTCTACGTATTTTTGATTGGTTTTAACAGAAATCTCTATAATGGATTTTTCAGGACTGTACCGAATGGCGTTGGAAAGAAAATTCATCAATACCCATGTTGTTTTGTCTGAATCGGCCTGAATGGCAGGCAATGAGGAGGGAAGATCGGAGTGAAGGTCAATGTGTTTTTGCTCGGCCGCAAAACGTAAGGCACCGGTTGCCATTTCAACAATTTCCTGTGGAGCTACATTTCTGAAATTCAATTGAATATTGCCCGTTTCGACCTGTGACATATCCAGCAATTCACCGGTAATGGTAAGTAAGCGCTGACTGTCTTCCTGAATGTGATTAAGCAGGTTTTTCTGCTCATCGTTCAACTCACCAATGCGTTGATTGGCAAGGAGCTTGAGGCTCATTTTGATACCGGAAATGGGAGTTTTTAACTCATGAGAGATGGTAGCAATAAAATTGGTCTTGGCTTGATCCAACTCGTGGAAAGGAGTAATGTTTTTAAGAATAATTACCCTGCCAATTCGCTGTTCACCGTTTTGTACGTCCAATACCTCTTTCGCAAAATAGCTTTCACGCTCATTGGCAAATATTTTGAGCGGCTTGGAAGAGGTTTCGTCGTTTAGCAAGGTGCGTAATAAGTCATTTTTGAGGGCAACATCCGGAGCGTATTTACCCGCTATTTGGGAGGCGTCCAGGCCAAGCATTTCAGCGCCGACAGAGTTAATGAACAGCAAATGATTATTTTCATCCAAGCCTACGATGGCGTCATTCATTTGGTTGATAATGGTCTCGGTACGGCGTTTCTCAAACAGTACCCTTGCCAAACTGCTGTGTTCATATTCGTCAAGTTTTTGTGCCATTTGATTGAACGCATGTGCCATTTCACCCAATTCATCACTGCGCTCTACTCCTAACCTCGATTCGTAATTTTTTCGGCTGATCTCCCGCAATCCTTCGGTAAGCTGTTGGATAGGTTCGGCGATGGTATTCGGGAAATTGATGATAAATGAAAAAGCCACCAGTGCACAAATCGTAGCAATAAGCACCATATAGGTATACACTTCATCAGCGGTTTTTTTGACCTGCTCATTTTTGCGCACAATGGCCTGCATATTGACATCCGTAAGCTTAGCCAACTGCTGCGTAATGAGTCGAATACGAGTACTGTCCTGATTCCGACGAAAAGCGTTGAAGTGCCTTCTTAATTGCTGCGTAGCTTCAGCTTCACCTATTTCTGTGATATTTTGTTCCTGAAAGAAAAGGCTTTTTTCAAAAAGCAGGATATTCTCATTTTTCCACACATTTTCATCAATCACATTACGCATGTTACGAATGTATTCGAGCGAGATATAATTGTCTTTCAATATCTCCTGCGCTTCGTTGGAGAGTTTTTTGAGATACCATGCTCCTAACGTGCCGAGTAAAAGGATCACGGCAAACAGAAAGGTAAGCGCAAGACGAAGTTTGGTTTTTAGTTTCATGACCCCACCCTAGCCCTCCCCTGTGAGGGAGGGGATTTTTTAACTGATGACTACTAAATCAATGTCAGTATCGGAAACTTTTTGCAATAGTCTGAAAAAGAGTGAATTGCCTGTAAGGTTTTTCCAGAAATTGCCGTGCGGTTTGCCGATGCAAACGGTAGTAATATTGTGTTTTTTAGCCGTATCAAAAATAGTTTGTGCTACTTCATTGCTTCTGACCCTAATCACCTCGGCGCCGAGTTCAGTGGCTAATTTAAAATTATTAATGAGGTGACGTTGAGTTGCCAAGCCGATTTTGTCGGTAGCTTCTCCCGACGTTTGAACGTACAATACGTACCATTTTCCTTGGTAATAACTGGCCAAACGGGCGGTTTTACGCACTATTTTCTTGGCAATTTCATGGTTAGAACTGATGCAGGCCACAAATCGTTCGGAGCGGAAGGCGGCGTTTTTGGGGACTTCTGTCTCTATCTTTCGTTCTACCTGCGACGCCACTTCTTTCAGCGCCAATTCGCGCAACTGCAAGATTTTATCGGATTTGAAAAAATTATTGAGCGCCGTTTCAATCTTGGTACGATCATAGATTTTACCTTCTTTCAGGCGGGCAATGAGTTCATCGGCGGTGAGATCAATGTTTACCACTTCGTCAGCCTGTTCCAATACACTATCGGGCACTGTTTCTTTGACTTCAACGCCGGTAATACGCAGAATATCGTTGTTGAGGCTTTCAAGATGCTGAATGTTAACGGCCGAAATGACATTGATTCCGGCATTCAAAATGTCTAATACATCTTGCCAACGCTTTTCATTTTTGGAGCCGTGGATATTGGTATGCGCCAACTCATCCACGATCACCACTTCAGGATGAAGGTTCAGAATGGCCTGCAAATCCATTTCTGCCAGCTCTTTTCCCCGATAAAAAACCGTACGGTGCGGAATGAGCGGCAAACCTTCTGTCAATGCGTGCGTATCAGCCCGACGATGGGTTTCCACAAAACCAATTTTAATATCTACGCCGTTGCGCAAAAGGGCGTGGGCTTCCTGCAACATTCGGTACGTTTTCCCTACGCCGGCACTCATACCGATATATACCTTAAACTTACCTCGTCGTGATTTTTTGATGAGGTCAAGGAAATATTGGGCGTTTTGTTCGGTTTGCTCAGGCATGGCCAAATAAGGTAATGTTAAAATGAGATTGCCAGTGAAGTAGTCAACGTAAAATCATGGTTTGTTGCTCTGCCGTTTTTTTCGAAAATATCGTCCCGACTAACGAATTGACGGGCCTCTATGCGCCATACTGCATTGGGAATCGGAGCGTAGTCAAAGTTAATGGAATACCCATTGGCGTGGAAATTGTTTGAAGGAGTGACAGCAATGACCAAACTCTTTTTATCCGTATAATTTTCGATACGCCCTGCTGCGCTCACTTTAGGGCTAAGTTGATATTTTAGAATGGCAACCCAACTTGTCCAGGAATCATAGCCGGCTAAACCGGTTTGACGCTGATCCATGCCGTAATCGAAATCAGCAATGAAACCCAATTTCTCCGTTAACTGAAAGGTACCGTAGAGGTTATGAAAAAAACGCGTTCGGTTGGAGTTATCGGGGCGGCCACCCAAAAATGTACTGGAGTTAAGTGTTATTTTACCGGAAGGTTTAAAGGTGATTTGGGTACCCGCTGCCAAACGCGTAGTACCATCGGCCCGCCGCATTTGTTGCCAACCATTAAGCGCCAACCCGGATAAGAACCACTTGCCGCTGTCGGTGGTGTAGCTGATTTTTGCTCCTGTTTCATAATAGGGTGTATTATCGGCCATCAGGCTGCGGGTAAGCGTCCAACAATCTTTTGAAACGGCACTTTCAAAACCGATGTGTGAGGCAAAAACGCCTGCATCTAACCAGATATTCTTCGTTTTTGAAAGTTTAACGCCGACATTGGCTTCGAATATATTACGCAAGGTGCCCGGTTCGGCGGCCAAATTGGCATTGGCATACGTCCCAACCATCAAAGCTACATTTCCTCGAACGTGTTCGCCGGCATAAGCGGCTTTGATAAAACCTAAATTGATATTAAATTCATTATGACGATTGTGACTGTATACAAATACCGGGCGGTCATTGTTGGTAGGTTGATTGAAATCATAGCTGTAATAGGCTTCTATGTAGCCACTTATGATAAGCTTTGCGGTGGAGTCAATCTTTTGAGCAAATACCGGTGAGAACAGCAGACCGACTATTATGGTTGTTATAAACTTATTCATGATAATGTCTGATTTGTGGAAAATAAGGAACTGCCGGTTCAGAACGTATTTGTCCGGCAGTCGTTAATCGTTACTTCAATTGGTCTAAAGCGATATTCAAGGCCAAAATATTGACTTTCGAAGGCCCGAATATACCCAAAAGCGGGCCTTTGGTGTGTCTTTTTACCAACTCCCGAACGTTAGATTCAGCGATATTTCTGGCGTTGGCAATTCTGGCAATTTGCACCTCGGCACCTTGCGGCGAGAGGTCAGGATCAAGTCCGCTTCCCGAAGCTGTGACGAGCTCAGAAGGAATGGCTGATTTTTGTACCGTAGGATTATGCACCAAAAATGTGTCGATCCGAGCCTGTACCTGCGCCAAATAATCAGGATTGGAAGGCCCTTTATTGGAGCCTGCAGAGCCGGCAGCGTTGTATTCTACCGCCGATGGGCGCGACCAAAAGTATTTATCATCGGTAAATTTCTGACCTATTTTGGCAAAACCTACGACCTTACCGTTGACAGAAACGGTTTCTCCACGACCTTGTTCGGGAGCAAATTGGGCAAACCCCCAAACGATCAGAGGATAGATAACCACAAATACAACAAACGTTGCGAGGGTCATCAATAGAGCGGGAACTATGTGCGTTTTCATTTTAATAATTGGAACTGTTTTTTGTCGTACGGACGAATTTTAAATCTATCATGATTATTCATTGGGTTTTAAGAAACCCGGTCGGGGGTTAGGAGTAACCCCCGACACCAACCCTCTCATTGGGTTTTGAGAAACCCGGATGGAGGTTATGAGTAACCTCCATCACAAGCTGAGTAACCTACAATAATCTCACATCAGACTTCCTACAATCATATCAATGAGTTTGATACCGATAAAAGGTACGATCAGACCTCCCAAGCCATAAATCAGCAAGTTGCGGCGCAGCAGGGCGCTTGCCCCAATAGGTTTGTACGCCACGCCTTTCAACGCCAACGGAATCAACATTGGAATAATGATGGCGTTGAAAATGACGGCCGATAGAATGGCACTTTGTGGGCTGGCCAAATGCATGATATTGAGTGACTGCAATGCAGGGATCGAGGCCATAAACAATGCCGGAACGATGGCAAAATACTTGGCTACGTCGTTGGCAATGGAAAACGTAGTGAGTGTACCGCGTGTCATCAGCAATTGCTTGCCGATTTCCACGATCTCGATCAGTTTGGTGGGATCGTTGTCCAGATCAACCATATTGCCGGCTTCTTTGGCAGCTTGTGTACCGCTGTTCATCGCTACGCCTACATCCGCTTGGGCTAGGGCGGGGGCATCGTTGGTACCGTCTCCCATCATAGCCACGAGCTTGCCGCTTGCCTGCTCGGCTTTGATGTAGTTCATTTTGTCTTCCGGTTTGGCTTCGGCAATGAAATCATCCACGCCGGCCACGTTGGCAATGTACTTGGCCGTGAGTGGATTATCGCCCGTTACCATGACTGTTTTTACCCCCATTTTACGCAAACGTTCAAAGCGTTCCTGAATACCCGGTTTAATAACATCCTGTAATTCAATGACACCCAACACTTTCTCGTTTTCGGATACGACCAAAGGCGTACCGCCATTCGTCGCGATTATTCTAACCTGTTCAGCGGTATCTTTTGGAAATACGTTGCCCGCTCTTTCGATCAGATTGCGAATGGAATCCTGAGCTCCTTTTCGGATACGAACACTGTTTGGTAAGTTGACCCCAGATGAGCGCGTTTCGGCCGTAAATTTTATCATCTCGGCATTTTGGGGAAGAGAAGGGAGTTTCTGCCCTTTTTGTTGGCCTAATTCAAGAATTGATTTACCTTCAGGTGTATCATCGGCTAAGGAGGAAAACAGCGCGGAAGTAATAAACCTATCTTGGCTGATGCCTTCTGTTGGCCAAAATTGCGTGGCTTTGCGATTTCCAATGGTAATGGTTCCTGTTTTGTCCAAAAGCAGGGTGTCAATATCACCGGCCGTTTCGACAGCTTTCCCGGATTTGGTGATCACATTGGCCCGCAATGCCCGGTCCATACCGGCAATTCCGATGGCAGAAAGCAAACCGCCAATCGTCGTTGGAATCAAACACACAAAAAGAGAGATAAAGGCAGAAATCGTAATAGGCGTATTGGCATAATCGGCAAAAGGTTTAAGCGTAACGCAGACGATAACGAAGATCAGCGTAAAACCGGCCAACAAGATCGTGAGCGCAATTTCATTAGGGGTTTTCTGACGCGAAGCTCCTTCTACTAAGGCAATCATTTTGTCCAGAAAACTCTCGCCGGGCTGCGTCGTCACTTTGACTTTTATATGGTCCGAAAGCACCTTGGTTCCGCCCGTTACCGACGATTTATCACCCCCTGCTTCGCGAATAACGGGAGCAGATTCTCCTGTAATAGCAGATTCATCAATGGTTGCCAATCCTTCAATGATTTCGCCGTCGGTCGGAATAATATCACCCGCATCGCAGACAAACACATCCCCTTTTTCGAGTTGGGAAGACGGAATGATCTGTAATTCATTTATCTTCAATCGGCCCATCGTTCTGATAACTTTGGCCGGCGTTTCTTCCCGGGTTTTGCGCAGACTGTCGGCTTGGGCTTTTCCGCGCGCTTCTGCGATGGCTTCGGCAAAATTGGCAAAAAGTAAGGTTAGAAACAGCACCGTAAAAATAACGATGTTATAGGCTAAACTTCCTTGGGTGGTATCACCGCCAAAGGCAATTTGAAGGCATACGATAAACATCACCACCGTTCCGATCTCAACCGTAAACATAACGGGATTACGGTACATAACAGCGGGATTTAATTTGACAAACGACTCCAGCAGAGCTGTTTTAGCCATCCCTCCCTGAAAGAGAGAATTGGATTGGGAACGTTTCATATCTTTGGGATAGATTATTTTAAAGTGAAAAACTCAGCCAACGGTCCCAGCGCTAATGCGGGGAAGAAAGACAGGGCTGCGATGATGAAAATCACGGCAAAAACCATAAAACCAAACGTAGCGGTATCGGTTTTGAGCGTTCCGGCCGATTCGGGAATGTACTTTTTATTGGCTAAAATCCCGGCAATGGCGATTGGACCTACAATGGGTAAGTAGCGGCTCAAAATCAGCACGATCCCACAGGTGATGTTCCAAAAAGGGTTGTTGTCGCCCAAGCCTTCAAAGCCCGAGCCGTTGTTGGCCGATGAAGAAGTGTATTCATACAGCATTTCCGAAAACCCATGAAAACCGGGGTTGTTGAGCCAACCTACGCTTGGGTCTTTGGTAAATACATAATTTGAAAGAGCCGTAAAGGACAGGATCAAAAAAGTGTGGAGCAACGCGATGATCGTGGCTATTTTCATTTCTTTGGCTTCAATCTTTTTGCCCAGAAATTCGGGTGTTCGTCCCACCATCAACCCTGAAATGAAGACGGCAATAATGATAAAGATGTAAAAATTCAGGAAGCCCACGCCCACGCCTCCGTAAAGTGCATTGATCATCATGTCGATCATTTGCATGGCCCCCGAAAGCGGCGTCATGCTGTCGTGCATGGCATTGACCGATCCGTTGGAAGTGGTTGTAGTGGTGATACCCCAAAAAGCCGAAGCGGCCGATCCAAAGCGCATTTCTTTTCCTTCTGTACTGCCCAACGTTTGACTGATACCCATTTTGTCGATGGCAGGATTACCCTGCATTTCAAAATAAACGGAGACACTCAAAAGAATGAAAAAGCCCAGAGTCATGACGCCAAAAATCATCCAAGCGAGTTTTTTACGGTTAAGATAAAAACCCAACGCGAAGATAAAGGCAATCGGAATGAGGATAATGAGAATGTTTTCAACGATGTTGGTCAGGTAATTAGGGTTTTCCAGGGGGTGGGCTGAATTAGCTCCGAAGTATCCACCACCATTGGTTCCTGCCTGTTTGATGGCAATCAAGGCCGCCGCAGGCCCGCGTGATACCTGCACCGAATCGCCCTGCAGGGTTACGATGGAGGCTTTTCCTTCCCAGTTCATAGGAGTGCCGTTGAAGGCCAGAAAAATAGCCGATACCAACGAAATAGGCAATAAAATACGAGTGCATGATTTGAGAAAATACTCATAAAAGTTGCCTAATCCTACCCCAACCCTCCCCTGAAGGGAGGGAGTCTTTGTATAAGCCTCTCCCTCGGAGGGGAGAGGTTTCATGGCTTTAAATACAATTGCCGCCGCCGCCATTCCTGTACCTGCCGTCACAAATTGCATGAACATCAATCCAGCCATTTGAGATAGGTAAGTGGCACCCGTTTCTCCGGAATAGTGTTGTAAATTACAATTGACCAAAAATGAAATGGCTGTATTGAATGCGAGATCGGGACTCATGGAAGGGTTGCTGTCGGGATTTAGCGGAAGCCAACCTTGGTTCATCAGAATAAACATCATCCAGAAAAACCAAATAAAATTGATGGTCAGCAACGCCACCAAGTGCTCTTTCCACGTCATTTCTTTTTTAGGATTGATGCGACAGAGTTTGTAAATAACATTTTCGAGTGGCGACATAAAATCCAGCCACGTAGGTTGCCCCAAATATACTTTTGCGATATAGCGACCCAAAGGCAGCGCGAACGCAACTGTAAGGACAAAAATTAAACCGATACCGAGAATTTCCTGTAACATAATTGTATCATTTTACACCCTCCCTCACAGGGGAGGGCAAGGGCGGGGTTATTAAAATTTTTCAGGCTTGAGTAAGACGTACACCAGGTAGCCAAACACCGCCAAAGAGAGGATGAACAGAATAGTGAACATAGTGTTAGATTTTGTCAAAGAATCGAATGGAACCATAGAACAGGGCAAAACACCCAATGCCCGTGAGAAGAAGACTGATCAGCATAACCATAATTAAATCTGTTTTAATGAGATGCCATTAGGTATGCCAAAGCTGTGCCATTGGAAAGAAGAAGAATGTAAGGGATTATTTATTAGGTAGTTGTATTTTTTATTGTTCATACATCAATAAAAAACCCTTCCGTTTTGGAAGGGTTGATTTTCATTTTGGAAAGGGCGTCTCTACAGTTCGTATTCTTCTATCTTCCGGTAAAGCGTAGTGAGACCGATGCCGAGAAGGCGAGCCGTTTCGGTTTTGTTACCTTGCGTATGATGCAGCATCCGGGCAATGTGCTGTTTTTCTATTTCAGCTAAAGTGGCTATACTTTGTGTGAGATTTAGCGCGCCGAATTGCATTTCAAAGGGAAGTTCCTGTAGTGTTAATTCGGAATGATTTGCCAAAATAACGGCACGTTCAATCACATTTTTCAGCTCGCGAATATTGCCTTTCCAGAGATTTTGCTGCAATTTTTCTAAAAATGCCGCTGACAGTTTCGGCGTAGGTCGGTTCATTTTAGCGGCGTAGACTTGCACAAAATACGTTGCTAATAATGAAATATCCTCAAGACGGTGGCGGAGGGCGGGAAGTTTGATCTCAAAAACCGATAAACGGTAATATAGATCCAAACGAAAGTGCTGATTTTCAGTTTCTTTTAGTAAATCGCGGTTGGTAGCAGCAATAAACCTCACACTTACTTGGGTAGGCTTTGTATCACCCACCTTGTAAAACGTATTTGTTTCCAGAACACGCAGGAGCTTGGCCTGAAGGTCAAGACTCATCTCGCCGATTTCGTCCAGAAACAGTGTGCCGCTGTGGGCTT
The DNA here is from genome assembly GCF_965279615.1 of Runella sp. Lineage (NCBI taxonomy): Bacteria > Pseudomonadati > Bacteroidota > Cytophagia > Cytophagales > Spirosomataceae > Runella > Runella sp. The sequence goes on from NZ_OZ257252.1 coordinate 6,434,400, forward strand.
CTTCCATAAGCCCTTTTTTATCTTTAAGTGCACCCGTAAACGCACCCGCTCGGTGGCCAAACAGTTCACTTTCCAGAATTTCACGGCTAAAAGCACTGCAATTGAGTGCCACAAAAGGCTTGTCGCGGCGCGGACTTTCCTGGTGAATTGCCTGAGCAAATACTTCTTTTCCCGTACCTGTTTCCCCCAAAAGCAGTACCGTTGTGTCAGTGACGGCTACTTTACGGGCTAACGTAACAGCGTCCTGAATCGGTTTTGAAGTACCGATAATGCTGCCGAAACCAAACTTTTGACTGACTTTTTCTTCTAATCGCTTAACTTTTTGTTGGAGTTCGGCCTTTTCCACGGCGCGGGCTACCAGCGGCACAATGCGATCGTTGTCGTCACCTTTGGTAAGGTAATCGAAGGCTCCGTTCTTAACGGCCTGTACGCCGTCGGCAATGGTGCCGTAGGCAGTAAGCAAGATGATTTCGACGAGGGGAAATTGCTCTTTGATACGTTGTGTCAATTCAACTCCGTGCGCATCAGGCAATTTTACGTCGCAAACAACAACCTGAATATCCTGTTTTTCTAAAAGTTTGAACGCCGTTTGTGCATCTCCCGCCTCGTTGACCTGATAGCCTTCCAACTCCAGAATGCGTTTAAGCAACCCACGGAGTTTAATTTCATCGTCGATGAGGAGAAGATTGGACATGACGTTATTTTATGTCAGCAGGGTGGTCATGAGTTGTTTATACTTTGAATGAGAAATGACAACAGTTATTGCTCATGACCACCTTCTGACCATCTCTTGACTATTTAGTATCATATTCCGCCAACGTCTCTTTCAAAAACTTCAGAAACGGTTTAGAGAATTCTTTGCGTTTGAGGGCAAATTTGACGGTGGTTTTCAGAAAATCAAGCTTATTTCCGATGTCGTGGCGTTCACCTTCGATGCGGTGTGCGTAGATACTTTCGCGACGCAGCAGGATTTGAAAGGCGTCGGTGAGTTGGATCTCGCCGCCTTTGCCTTTGCCCGTTTGCTCAATGGCGGTAAATATCTCAGGAGAAAGAATATAACGTCCTGCAATGGCCAACGTAGAAGGCGCCGCTTCGATGGAAGGTTTTTCGATCAGTGCATCCAATTGCATGATGGTATCGCTCAGAGCAGTTCCACCCACAATTCCGTACCGATTTACCTTTTCACGCGGTACGGTTTCTACCGCAATCACGGTACTTTGGTATTGCTCATAAGTGTCAATCAATTGCTGAGTTACGGGAATGACCGAATCCATGATCGTGTCTCCCAATAGTACAGCAAATGGCTCATTGCCAACATGTTGTTTGGCATAATAAATGGCGTCACCCAAGCCGTTGGTTTCGCGTTGACGTACGTAATGGATATTGGCCATGTCTGATAAACGGCGCATTTCATTCCAAAGCAATTCGTCATGCTTTTCTTCCAATTTGGCTTCCAACTCTACATTGCGGTCAAAATGGTCTTCAATGGCACGTTTGCCGCGACCGGTAATGATAAGAATATCTTCAATGCCTGAATCGACCGCTTCCTGCACCACGTATTGAATGGTGGGCGTATCGATGATAGGAAGCATTTCTTTGGGTTGAGATTTGGTAGCGGGCAAGAAACGGGTCCCTAAACCTGCGGCGGGTATAACGGCTTTACGAATCATGTGGGGTCTAGTGGCGCTATGGCCAATTAATTATTTTTTTAAATTCTTTTGGTTTGACAACGTTAAGTTTTGGAAATGAAATTCCTTTGAAGATATTAAAATGACGATCATAACTAACTAAACAGAAGGCGTTTGTTGAAATCGCTAAGTCAGCAAATTTATTGTCGTCAGGGTCGTCACTGATGAAGTTCCAGCGAAAAGCGGGTTCGGCAAGGATTACATTAGGAGCGGCCATTAAGATATTTATAATCAGATCTGCGGTTTCAGTTGAATAAAAATCAGTTAATTTTTCGTGATACTCATTTAAAATTTCGGTGCTTACCACCTATTCAAAAACTTCAGCCTTGAAAGCTTCATAAATAAATCGTTCAAAATTGCCTTTCCTGATGGTTGTGCGCAAGACGTTCGTATCAATAACAACCCTCATTTTTTAGGAGTACGTTGATGTTGATTGCGCAGTTTATCATAGTCTTTGTCGGTAATATTTTTTTCTTTAACAACTTTCTCCAGTTCATTATCCACTTCATTGGATAAAAACTGAACTAGCGCTCTCCTTATTTTGAGTGTTTGCTCTTCCGACATAGGGCGAGCAAACATTCTAAGAAGGCTGAGTTGAACGTCGTTAAGTGGCAATTGGTCAACTGCTTTCATAAATGAATGTAGTTTTTTAACAAAATTAGCAAAAAACAATCACTTATTTTCCATAAAGCGCTTTAGCGGCCGGCTCGTATTTGTCGCCTGCGGTCCAGTAGGGACGAACGGGTTTGTTGGCAATAAGACGGGCAGAATACGCAAATGATTGGCAGAATTTGAGCAGATAATCAAAGTCAACCGATTCGGGATTGTCGGCGGCTTGGTGATAATATTTCGCGATTTCGGCGTCAAAACTCTTTAGCCCCGGAGCGAAATCAGGTGCGGGAATTCCTTTGATGGCCAAGTTGACATTATCTGAGCGGTCAAAAAGATTTTGCTCAGGAGCAGGGTCGGCAAATACTCCTAAACCAAACGCTTTACAGGCGGTTTCGATCTCGTCTTTGCAATTGGTTCGATTCAATCCAATGACCGAAACAATGCTCTTGTCGCTAACGCCGGCACCGTCGCTGTTGAGGTTAAAAACGCATTGATTCAGTGGCACAAGCGGATGTTCGGAATAATATTTACTGCCCAGCAAACCTACTTCTTCTGCCGTATAACCAATAAGTAAAATGGAGCGTTTGGCGGGTTGGAGCTTCAATGTCTTGGCAGCGGTCAACATGGCAACGGTACCAAAGACATTGTCGCGGGCGCCGTTGAAAATACTGTCGGCGGCGGTGTAGGTATTGCCGCCTTTTTTACCCATTCCGACGTGGTCAAAGTGCGCGGTTACAACAATGTATTCGTTTTTAAGCACAGGGTCGGTTCCTTCAATAATACCCGCAACATTGTAAGAAGTAATGGTTTGTTGGTCGCGCCCCGTGGTTTGGAATTTAGCCGATGAAGCCCCGCTTTTAAACAGATCAGCGTATTTTTTTTGCTGACCGTTTACCCAAACGTGGGTTACACCGGTGCTTGTGCCGTTGTCTAAACTCAGCTTTTCATTACCGAAATAGCGTGACGCAAAATTCCACGGAATTTGGGCGGTAAACAACTCGATCAACAGGGCGGCTCCTTTTTCAGTCGCCAATTTACGTTTTTCATTGGAAGCCGAAAAAAGCTCCTGCGGTGTTTTGGATTCGGGGGTGCCTACTTGCGCTACCACGATTTTTCCCTTTACATCGGTTGTATAGTCGGTTGCCAGTCCATAATTCACAAAAATAATATCCGCGCTGAAATTGGCCGGGCCTCCGCCCAAAATCACAAATTCTTTGCCGGAATGCAAAGTGTCATTTCCCGCGATCAGTAAACCTTCTTTAGCAACTTTTTGAATGACAAAAGGAACCGATTGTAAATAATCCATCTGACCCGGAGCGGGCTTGATTCCTAAAGAACGAAATTGCTCGGCAAGATAGCGGGCTGCTACCAGATTGCCCTGCTCTCCGGTACGGCGCCCCTGCAACTCGTCAGATGCCAGAAAGCGCATGTGCATTTCTACTTCTGACTTTGGAAATTGAGCTTCCGGCAGTTTTTTGAGCGATTGCGCAAAAACCGACGAGGCGGTAAACATCAGAAAAAGGACCGTTTTGAGTGTTGCAGAAAGCATGGTATAACGTTTTATTAAGAGAATTATTTACGCGGTTTCCAATACTTTGGGACCTTCTTGGTTGATTTGTGATACGTAACTTTTGGTGGTAATGCCTACACTGCCAAAGGCTTCGCTCATGGATTGGGCTACGCGTTCAGCAGTGTCACGCCCGCGACTGAGCGCAAACATGGATGGTCCGGCACCGGAAATACTGCATCCTAAAGCACCACTTTCAAGCGCGGCGTGTTTTACGTGGTCAAACTCAGGAATGAGAATAGAGCGAACAGGTTCAATGATCACATCAACCATGGAGCGACTGACCAAATCATAATCTTCCTGCATTAAACCGGCAATCAACCCCGCCACATTACCCATTTGTGAAATGGTATTTTTGAGCGAAACCTCATTGCGTAGAATATAGCGGGCGTCTTTTGTATTGACTTCAACGTCAGGATGCACCAATGTGCAGTAGAGTTCATCAGGAACTTTTACTTTGAATACATCCAGCGGTGAATAACTCCGAATAACCACAAAACCGCCCAAAAGCGACGGCCCAACGTTGTCGGCGTGAGCTGCTCCGCAGGCGATGCGCTCGCCTTCCATGGCAAAAGGTAATAATTCGCGTTGGGTAAGCGGGCGGCCCAACAATTCATTGATGGCAAAAATGCCCACCACCGAACTTGCTGAACTTGAGCCCATACCGCTGCCGAGCGGCATATTTTTGTGGAGAACGATCTCTACTCCCTGTGTAGAGCCGATGTGTTGCAGAAATTTAAGCATCACGACCGAAACGGCATTGCGTTCGGGTTCGCGCGGAAGGCGGCCATCGTCACCGATAATGTCTTTGATGATTACGCCGGGTTTGTCGCATTTGCGGAGTTCTACGATGTCACCGGGTTCGTCTAAAGCAAAGCCAAAAATATCAAACCCACAGGCTACGTTGGCGACGGTGGCCGGGGCAAAAGCTTTTATGTAATTCATTCGTAAATCAAATCAGATCAAAAGGCAGCATTTGATTTGACAAAAGTACGTAAAAACGCCAAAAAACAGAATGGCGCTTTATTTGATGGTCTTTATCAGAGGGCAAAGCCAAGTTTAAGATCAAAAATCAAACGACCATGCCCCATCAAATAATGATAATAGAAATCATGATTAACTAATCCTTTCGATACATTGAGGTCAATAAACCCATTTTTGAACAGTTTTCGTTGATATCCTATCATTAGCCCGGTGCTTACAAAAAGTGGATTATAACTGCCGTTGATAGTATATCGATCGTTTTTGGTATACCAATGAGAACTCGAAAAGATATTGTTCAAGCCCGTATAAACGCCTGTTAAATTATTGCCTGCTTTACCTAAATGAACCCGCCGATTCATTAGAATATACCAGCGTGGTTGGATCAAAAGAATTCCGCTGATTGTGGTATTTTCGCCATTCCCTTTAAAAAATGTTCCGTTCGTTGGATTGTATTGGTCGGTATTTTTGGTTTGGGCGTGAAAAAATGAAAAGTTAAGATACGTATTGATCGAAAAAGCTGACTGAGCAATTTTTTGTTCATACCCAATGCTTCCGTCCAAAATTTGAGAAGTAGCGTTAAGTTTCATTCGTGGCCAGGCAATTTTCCACATTCGGGTTTCATTTTCAATTTCAATGCATTGAACTATCTCAGAGGGAGGGATTTTAGTGGATTTTTTGAAGTCAGCAAAGCCGATACCAATTTTGAGATCAGTAGTAATAGTCCAATTGTTTTGCTGTGATGATGAAATACTTTCCTGAATAGTAGCCCGATTCAAAGGTCCTGAATAGGAATTATCTCCGTCTGAGAAAGTAAGGTGGCGATGAATTTGCTGTTCAGTATTTCGGCTTAACCCTACCGAAAAATCAACGAGACCATACCTGAGAAAACGTCGCTGCATTCCATAATTCAGACTGATTTGTGACTTATAATAGTTGCGAAAATAATCAGTATCCCATTTATTCTCTGTTCTGTAAAAATCTGAGCCAATGTATGTTTCGTTATGCCATACTTTATCAACTTTAAGGGATAGGTAACTCCCCGAAAAATTGTTGCCGTTCTCCTCTTGTTTAATGCGGTTTACTATATCAACGTACCATCGCAATTCGGCAGAAGCAAACCAATGTTTGACGCCATCAAGAAAACCATAATAAGAATGGTCAGCATATCCGTTGTCTCTGAGTATAGAAGTTTGATTATGTGCAGCATCTATTGTTAATGAGAAGGAAGGACTTAGTTTTCGTTCGATTCCAATTCTGAAATCAGCAGCTTTTTTAATATACCCCTTGTCAGCAAGTCTGGAATTAAGTACATTTCCAATGGCCCCAAAGCCTTTTACCAGCCACTTGGAAGGTGCTTTTGCCGTGAAAGCATAATCATACTTATTTATAAACTGCTGTTTTTCAAGCGTACCGACCTCTTGCGTGTGTGTGATGCGGGCGGAGTCGTTTTGGGCAAAGCAGAGGTTTAATAGGCATAGTTTCAAACAGATGAACAGAAACAGTTTTTTCATAGCTGTAGAGTTTAGAAGGCGAAACCGAACTTGAGATCACTTACATTCGGACTGATGGGAACATTGTACCTAGTTCCACTAAGCGCCTGAATAGGCAATCCCAGCCTAAAATCAAGAAAGCCGTTTTTAAATATCTTTTGTTGAAATCCTATAATAGGTGCTGCCCAATAGGTTGATAAGTCATGATTAGGACTAAATGTGTATCCAAGTCCGACTTGCAAGCCTCCGTAAAATCCTGACAGATTATTGGCTGATCTCCCATTTCTGATTTGTTTTTTCTGAAATAAGTAGTAACGGGTATCAAGACTTAGCCAATGAGATGATTGATAATAAAAGCCGGCAATTGATTTCTTTAAGATAGGATTATAGACCCTTGAATAAGAGTATAAGCCAGTTTGGTATTCAAGGTTAAGTGAAAAGGGAGAATTCTTGAGTTTTTTTTCATAAGCTATTGAGCCTCTTAATTGCTGTGTAAAAAGATTCAGACTCAAAGAAGGAAGGGCAATTTTCAGCATACTGTGTTCCTCTTCGAGACATTGAAAAACATCACAGGTAGTTTCTAAACGATTTTGTTTTTTGAAGTTTCCAAAGGCCAGACCTGCCCTCCAATTACTGCCGAGAATCAATCCTGAACTATAAAGTTGAGAGTTATATCCACTCACCGGGTCGGTATAATGAGAATCATAGTAGTTAAGACTCAGGCTAAAATCAATTAGTCCATGAGTAAAAAAGCGTCGCTGTATGCCCCAATGCAAACCTACCGTATTTATCCAAGAGCGGGGAAAAAATGCATAGGAATTATTTTTCTCTAGGATAGGTTCGTCACGAAAATGATTGAATTGAATCCCAAAGTAATTGCCTGAGAAATTATTGGCGCTTTTTCCGCTGCGGATACGACGATTCATGTCGTAATACCAACGACTGAAAACTTCTACTGCATAGTTAATTCGGTAGTTTTTTTGATATTTTTGGAAGAAAACATTACTACCCAAAGACCAACCTGGTGTTAATTTATATTCATATCCTATACCTATTCCATTTAACCCTAAATCACTCGTTATTGCAGGATAATAGCTCGCGGAAATTAACCCTTTCAGCATCCACTTAGTGGGTTCTTTGGTCATAAAGACATAATCATACTTGTCGATAAACCGCTGTTTTTCAAGAGCTCCTGTTTCCTGCGTGTGGGTGATGCGAACGGAATCTTGAGCAAAGAGTGAGATTCCTCCTATCGTCGGAATGACAAAGGTGAGCAGGATAATAAATGTTAAAAGATGGATAGATGATTTCATGGTCTTTGGCTGATAATATTTTAACGCTTGGCGGCAGTGGTGCCGTTGCGGAGTTCTGTATTTTTGGTTTCTACGTCCAATTTTACCTGGGATTTATCGGTCTGAATATCAAGACTCCCGTACTGTGCCCGTACACGACATTCCCCTTTGATTTGTTGTAGCAATAGGTCGGTGCGTTCGGTCACAAAGCTGAGTATCCCGTTGAGATTTTCGGCTCTCAATGCGCCAAATTGCGTTCGGGCATTTATATTTCCGCGCAGGTCTGATAACTCTATAGTGCAAAACTCCGTCTGCAACTGCATGATGGTTTGGAGCCCTTGGACGGCTATGTTTCCAAAATTGTTTTGAATTTCTACGGCGCAATTTGCCGGGACAAATAATGTGAAACGTGCTTTAAGGTTGGATTGAGGTTTACTTCCGTTTTTGGCCAATACCACAAAATTGTGCAGGTTCACCGTTCTGCCGCTCTTATCAGCGGTATAGCGCAGCGTTTCCAGGTCTTTCTCGGCAATGTTTCGGTCCGGGTGTTTGGCGGTTAGCTCAATGGTAGCTTTTATTTCATTGCGGCCCCATGTTACTATTTCTATGTCGCTGCGCTCGCCCCATACTTTTACTTTCGGGTATCGGTCGGCGTCAAATGTTTTCTCTATCGTTTTGGTCACTACCTGCAACGTTTGGGCGGAAGCAGTTGAACCGAAAAATGTAAAATGTAAAATGAGTAATGTAAAAATGAGTGGTGGGAATCTCCATAAATTGAAAATGATTCGTTCTTTCATGGCGTTTTGCAGTGTGTAATGATTTGCTTTGGCGATTACAAAATCCGTTCATTTAACTTTCGAAGAATATCGGCGCGTTCCTGCTCAATTTCAGAGAGTTGAGCCGATAGAGCCGCGTCGGTATTGTAAGCGCCGAGGGCTTCTTTGAGTTGATTACCGGCAACTGTGAGGTCGTCGAGTTCCTGTTTAAGGGCTTTGAATTCGGGTTTTTCACAAACGGTTACGCGTTCTTCACAAAGTGCCTGTAAGTGAGCGTACTGCTTTTCAATAGTTTCGTTGGGTAAAACCATTGTTTTAGGATTGAGTTTTTCCTGTGAATACGAGATGATCGCATTTTCGTTGCTGCGTTGTAAACTTATATAGCCAACAACTCCAATCAGCAAAATCACCACAGCAGCGGCAGCGTATCGCCACCAACTTCTTTGAGAGTGAGGAAGTTGAGCGCTTACGTCAAACCACGTCTGAGTAGGAGGTTCATGCACGGGCAGTTTACGTATTGCTTCCTGTAAAGGCGTTTCATTGAGACCTTGTTCAATGTTTTCCCAGACCGATTCGGGCGGAGAATAAAGCGGAAGTTTATCTTTCAATGACTTTGACATCTTGCATTTTGTTTTGTACCGTGTGTTGGGATTTGAGAATCCCAACGCACTCTTCACTAATGCACTCCTGACTTCTTACTCCTCAAATCTCACTCCTTTTTAATATCACTCTCAATCGCTTTTTGGCGTAAAATAATTGCGACTTTGAGGTTCCCTCCGATACACTTAACATTTCGGCTATTTCGCGGTGGGTGTATCCTTCAATTTCGGCCAACACGAATACGGTGCGCGTACCTTCAGGCAAACTCAAAATGGCTTTTTCCAAATGGGCAGCTTCAATGGCGTCGTTTCCCCAGTCTACGGCAGTAGTATCGGTCGGAATTTCTTCCATCAAAATGTACTGTTGCTGTAATTGAGCGTTGCGATACGCCTTTCGAACCAAGATCGACTTGATCCAAGCCCCCAATGTTGCTTCACCGCGATACTGCGACAAATTGCGAAATACCGATAGAAAAGTATCCTGTAAAGCGCTGTTTGCTTCGTCAAAATCGCCCGTGATGCGGTACGCCAACGTGTACATTGCCGATTTGTAACGGTCATACAGAAGACGTTGTGCACCACGATCTTGGGAAAGGCAGCGTTGAATCAGTTCTTTTTCGGTCATGAATTTTGCTTTCAATCACAAAGAGCAACTACCCATAAGAAAAGGTTGGAATCGGAAATAAAAATAATGTAATGTGGTACGGACGGCCCGTCCGTCAACAAAAAAAAGAAGAAGACGAAATTGAAGATGAAATTATAAACAAAGAAATAATAATAAAACTCCAAAACTCACTGCGGCACAAACCCCGCCGTAGCCATCCAATGCAGACAACGACCGAACCACTCATCAAATGCCGGCACTTTCAAATATCCATGTTCGCCTTTTGAATAAATATGCAGTTCGCTGAGAACTTTATTTTGCTGCAATGCCTCGTAAAAGATCAAACTGTTTTTCACAGGAACTACTGTATCGTCGCTGGCATGGGTAATAAAAGCAGGAGGCGTAGCAGCAGTGACCTGCTGTTCGTTGGAGTAAAGTTTCATTTGCTCCGTTGAGGCCGTTTTCCCTAATAGATTAACCCCTGAACCTTTATGGCCAATGCCCTCCATAAAACTGATGACCGGATACACCAAAACCATAAAGTCCGGACGAACGCTTATGCCTTCTGAGTTGGGAACGGCAGATTTTTCAAAATGCGTTCCTGCCGTAGCGGCCAAATGCCCACCCGCCGAAAAACCCATAATACCGATTTTTTGAGGATCAACATTCCACTCTGCGGCCCGTTGCCGAATGGTTTTTATGGCCTGCTGCGCGTCCTGCAACGGGCCAATTGAAGGATCTATCATTGTTTTATCACTTGGCAATCTATATTTCAACACAAAAGCGGCGATGCCTCGTTTGGTAAATGCTTCGGCCACATCGTAGCCTTCTCTTTTAATAACCAATACGCCGTAACCGCCTCCCGGACAAACAATTACGGCAGCGCCGGTCGCTTTGTCTTTGGGCGGCAAAAATACAGTAAGGGTAGGCTGTGAGACTTTAGAGACAACATTCGACGGAGTTTTCACTTCTTCATTAGGCACATCTTTCGCATTGGGAACCGCGCCCTTATACAACGGGATTTCCTGTTGAGCAAAGCAAGTGAGTGTCGAAAAAAGGCAGAAGAGAATTGATTTTATTTTGGTGATGTTACCCATGAGTGTCGCGCGTTAGCTATTTGTATTGAAAGACAAAAGGGCGAGTTTTCTTTTTATTATTTTTGTTGCAGATGAAAAAATAGAGCGTAATTGCTTGACAATCAAAATCAGAGAGCCAAGGGAATATCTCAAAAATGCCATAATTACGGAGCGAAAAGGAAACCGCAACGATTGTTTCCTAACTTTGCCGCATGAACCGGTATTCAGTTTTTTTATTGTTAGGAGCCAACTTGGGCGAGCGTGAAGCGATGTTGGTCAAAGCAACGCAATTGATTTCGGAACGAATCGCCCCTGTTACAGCACAATCGCACTTATACGAAACCGCCCCTTGGGGAGTGATCGACCAACCTGCTTTTTTGAATCAAGTGATTAAAATTGAAACGACTTTATCGCCCGAAGAGGTATTGGCGCAGACACTCGACATTGAAAAACAACTTGGCCGTGAGCGGCGCTTACGGTGGGGAGCACGAGTTATAGACATTGATATGCTGTATTTTGACAATGTAGTTTTAGAAACCGAATACCTGCATTTACCGCACCCACGATTGCACCAACGCCGCTTTACGCTGGTGCCTTTGGCAGAAATAGCCCCTGATTTTATCCATCCTGTTTTGCACAAGACAAACCAACAATTACTTAGTGAATGTACAGATGAGAGTCAGGTCAGCGTTTGTGAATAAATGGGCAAAAGAAAAAGAGAGAAGAAAGACGTTGAACGTCGAAAGCAAGTACATTTGATCAATCATTCATTTACTTTTATGCAACGTCGCGATTTTCTTAAGAATACCATCATTACCACCGGAGGAGTCATTGCTTTTGGCAGTTGTAAAGAAAAAGATCCTTATGCCGAGCGTGAATATAAAGGACAAATCGCCATCATTGGGGCAGGAGCGGCGGGATTGTATGCGGGATATTTACTGGAAGGAAAAAAAGCTAACTATACTATCTATGAGGCTTCTGATAAAATCGGCGGCCGTATTCGTTCCTTAAAAGGGTTTGCTGATTATGACATTGAACTGGGCGCCGAAGAAATTCACGGCAACCTGTCGGTTTGGTACGATTGGGTCAAAGAATCCGGTGCTTCGATTATTACCGATACTTCTACGGATTTTTATCAGATCGGTTCGCAGTTGCTTTCTGAAAAGCAATGGGGCAATGACAGCGACTTTAAAGCCGCGTTGACATTGGCGCAACAGGCAATTAATTATTCCGGAACGGATATGACATTGCTCCAATACATGGAGTCGACCAAACTTGCGGCAAAGGTACGGCACATTACGGAAGCTTTGGTGGCCAATAAATATGGCACCTCGGCCAATCGCCTGAGTATTTTAGGAGCAACGGAAGAAAACCAAACGCGGTCTGCAGGCAGTGGTGATTTTACGTTGGCCAATCGTTCGTTGGTTTCGGTGTTAGAAGAAAAATGCAAAAGCGTTATTCCAAAAGTTGTGCTTAATACTCAGATAAAGCGGATCGATTACAGCAACGAGCGGATCATGTTGGAAGATGCGCAGGCCCAACGGCGCTATGTGGACAAGGTGATCATTACTGTTCCGCTTTCTGTCTTGCAAAGCACAGATTTACAGTTTACTCCCGCACTTCCCGATACTAAGATCGCGTCCATTAAAAGCATAGGTATGGGCGCCGGAATAAAAGCCGTGTTGGTTTTTAATCAACGTTTTTGGGATGCTGCCACGGGTTCGGTCTATACTTCGGGAGTTGTACCCGAATATTCGGTAAGTTCAAACGGACGCAGCACCAAATCGTTTGTGTTGACGGGGTTGGTAATGGGCGAAAAGGCCGAGGCACTCAGTGCAGTATCGGCATCCGCAGCGATTCAAAGTATGTTGAAAGATTTGGACGCAGTTTATGGAAAAGGCATTGCAACGGGTTCCTTAACCAACGCTCGCCTCATGGATTGGGGCAAAGAGCCTTTTATTAAAGGCGCCTATTCTTATCCGATTGTGGGTGGCGGCGGATTACTGAATCGCCAAACGCTTTCATATCCGGTTCAACGAAGACTTTATTTTGCCGGTGAGGCTACACATTACGGTGGGCACAGCGGTACCGTTCACGGCGCAGTGGAAACGGGCCGCCGGGTCGTGGAAGAATTATATAAAGATGTGACGTAGAATAAATTAGATCAATCTATCCCGCCCAACTTTCCCTATCTAAACTCCGATACTGAATGGCTTCGGCCAAATGCTCAATTTTGATTTCGGGGCTGGCCGCTAAGTCGGCAATGGTCCGTGATACTTTCAGAATACGGTCATACGCCCGCGCCGAAAGCCCGAGGCGTTCCATGGCGGTTTTGAGCAATATCTTTCCGGCGGGGTTAACGTCGCATATTTCCTTTACCATCTGAGAGGGCATCATGGCGTTGCAATAAATACCCGCACTTTCTTTGAAACGTTCTGTTTGAATTTCCCGTGCCTTGATGACTCGCTCGCGGATGGCAGCGCTGTTTTCGGATTTACGGGTAGAGGCAATTTGATCAAAAGAAACGGGCGTCACTTCAACGTGCAGGTCAATGCGGTCGAGGAGGGGACCGCTGATCTTATTCAGATAACGCTGCACGGCTCCCGGTGGGCAAACACATTCTTTATCAGGATGGTTATAGTAGCCGCATGGACAAGGGTTCATGCTGGCAATGAGCATAAAATTGGCCGGGAATTCCACCGCCCATTTGGTACGGGAAATGGTAACGCGACGTTCTTCCAGCGGTTGCCGCATTACTTCCAAGACCGTTCGCTTAAATTCCGGTAATTCATCCAAAAACAAAACGCCGTTATGCGCCAAAGATATTTCGCCGGGTTGGGGAAAGGAGCCGCCACCCACCAACGCGGCGTCGCTGACGGTATGGTGCGGAGCACGAAACGGACGTCGTGAGATCAGTGCCGCTTTTGTACCTAACTTGCCCGCAACAGAATGTATTTTGGTTGTTTCGAGCGCTTCATGGAGCGTCAATGGCGGCAAAATAGACGGAATGCGTTTGGCTAACATGGTTTTTCCTGAGCCGGGAGGGCCGATCATAATGGCATTATGACCGCCTGCGGCCGCAATTTCGAGCGCGCGTTTGATGTTTTCCTGCCCCTGAACGTGCTCAAAATCAGCCTCATATTCGTTGAGCGTACTGAGAAAAATATCTCTTGTGTCAATCGTTACGGGAGTAATCTCTTTTGTTCCTTCAAAAAACTCAATCGCATCTTTCAGGTTTTCGACGGGAATCACGTCCAGATTATTGACAATGGCCGCCTCATGGGCGTTGGCAGCGGGAAGAATAAATCCTTTATACCCTAATTTTCGGGCTTCAATGGCAATGGGCAAAACTCCTTTGATGGGCCGCAGTTTTCCGTCAAGCGAAAGTTCTCCCATGATGATATACTCTTCAAGGTTCTTTTGGGCAGACAATTGCTCAGAGGCTTGAAGTACACAAAGCGCAATGGGTAAGTCGTACGCGGAACCTTCTTTGCGAATATCGGCCGGGGCCAGATTTACCACCACTTTTTGACGGGGCATTCGGTAATTGAAATACTTAAGAGAAGCTTCTACGCGCTGTTCACTCTCTTTTACGGCGCTGTCGGGCAGGCCCACCATAAAAAAACGCATTCCCTGTCCTACCGTGACTTCAATGGTAATAATGGTGGCATTGACGCCGTATACTGCACTGCCGAAGGTTTTTGAAAGCATACTGTATTCTTTTAAAAGCTGATTTTTTCGTAAAAATAAATTTTATCTATCAAAATGATGCACTATTGTCCGGCGTTAGAGTTCAAAAGAAGGATTCACATCTTCCCCCTGAAGCATATATCAATTTTATGTTCAATTCATTACCTTTGCCATCCTTTATTACTAAGTACATCATTTAAAACAAATAAGAATAACTACTAACAAGTTATGTTACAGCGTATTCAGACACTTTTTTTAGCATTAGTCGCCGTTGGAATGGGAGGAATGATTTCCTTACCCATTTGGGATAAAACAGCCTTAGATACTACCCAATCCGTGCATTTGACTGCCCTGCGGTTCATTCATCAACAAGGCAACAGTTCGGCAATTACTCCTGTATGGTACTTGGCTGCTTTAGGCGCGCTTGTGGCTGCTTTGGCCGCTTTTGCTTTATCTCAATACAAAAACCGCCTCCTGCAATCCGGACTGTGTGCTGCCAACTCTATCCTTATGACGATCATAATGGGTTTGGTCATGTATTTTGTGTTCGGAAAAGCTAAAAATCTTTTTGATCCCAACAGCACCGGCAGCTTTGGCCTCGGATTTTATGCCCTTATATTGGCAATGTTGTCCAACGTAATCGCCAACCGTTTTATCCGTCGCGACGAGAAATTTGTTCGCTCGCAAGGACGTATGCGATAAATAAACAGGCATAATAAATATATTTTTAAACAGTTTTTCTGCTTATTTTACTAAGTAAAAGCCCTGCAAGGTTTTGGCTGTCAGTGCTTTGTAAGGTATTTTGGGTGGTCCGATGAAAAAAAAAGTTTTTTTTACGGAGAAAAATTTGTTGTGTCAAATTTGATAATTTTTACTAATTTCAAACTTAGATATTAGAGTTCATGATCATTTCATACGAGATCATTGAAACTCTGCATAACTAGCATTTTTTAACTTTTCAACTCACCAAAAAAGCTATACAAAGTCCTGTAAATCAGGAGAGTAAAAGCCACTAAATTTATAAGTCACGAGGATGATTCAGGTAGACACAGGCGTGCAGCATACGCTTAAAGAGCGACTCAAAGAGATATTCGGTTACAGTCAGTTTAGAGGGGAGCAGGAAGCTATCATCAATAGCATCATGGGGGGGAATAATACGTTCGTTATTATGCCAACCGGCGCGGGTAAATCCCTTTGTTACCAGTTGCCGGCAATTACCACCGAAGGGGTTGCAATTGTTATCTCGCCCCTTATTGCTTTGATGAAAAATCAGGTAGATCAACTCAATGCATTTGGCATCAATGCCCAATTTTTGAACTCTACACTCAATAAGGCGGAAATCAATAAAGTAAAAAAGGATGCTTTAGACGGAACCTTAAAGCTCCTTTATATTGCGCCTGAGTCGTTGACCAAAGAAGAGAACCTGGATTTTTTGCAGAGAGCCAATATCTCTTTTGTCGCCGTTGACGAAGCACACTGTATCTCAGAATGGGGCCATGATTTCAGACCGGAATACCGTCGAATCCGGGGAATCATTGATAACATCAACCCGGAATTGCCCCTGATCGCTTTGACCGCTACTGCTACTCCTAAAGTGCAGCAGGATATTGTCAGAAACTTGCGCATGGAAGAAGCAGCGATGTTTAAAACTTCTTTCAACCGTAAAAACCTTTACTACGAAATCCGCCCTAAACTGGGAGATGTAAATAAGCAACTCATTAAATACATCAAAAACAATAAAGGCAAATCGGGGATCATCTATTGTTTGAGCCGCAAAACAGTGGAAGAAGTTGCCAATTTGCTGAATGTAAACGATGTAAAAGCATTGCCGTATCACGCAGGACTTGATTCTTCCACTCGGATGCACAATCAGGATGCTTTCCTTAACGAAGAAGCAGACGTGATCGTGGCAACCATCGCCTTCGGCATGGGCATCGACAAACCCGATGTGCGTTTTGTGATTCACTACGATGCGCCAAAATCCTTGGAAGGCTATTATCAGGAAACCGGCCGTGCCGGCCGTGATGGCTTGGAAGGAAACTGCGTCATGTTCTATTGCATCGACGATATTCAAAAACTGGAGAAATTCAACAAAGATAAGTCGGTAACTGAGCGGGATAACGCCCGCCATTTGCTCAATGAAATGGTGGCCTACGCTAATCTTGGAGCGTGCCGTCGCCGTCAGTTGTTAAGCTATTTTGGTGAGTACATGGAGAAAGACTGTGGGTTTTGCGACAATTGTATCAAACCTACCCAACGCACCAGAATTCAGGATGAAGCAGTATTGGTGCTGAAAGCCATTGACCAAACGGATGAACGGTTTGATGGTGACCACATTGCCGATCTGATCACTGCTACGGACAATATCTACGTAACAAGCTACGAGCACAATAAGCTTGAAATGTACGGTGCGGGTAAATACAAAGACGAAGAAGAAGGCGAAGAATATGGTGTGGAGTTTTGGCGGTCAATGATTCGTCAATTGGTGATCTTTGGGTTTTTGAGTAAGGATTCGGAGAATTTCGGAGTATTGAAAATGACCGAAAAGGGCAAGAAATACATTAAAGACCCTTATCCGATTACGATCTCTAAAGATCATACGTTTGACGAAAGTGAAAATCAGAAATCAAACGAAGAAGAAGATGTAAGCGATCTTGCTCCCGCAGGCGGTGGTAATGCGTACGACGAAGCACTCTTGGGCTTGCTGAAAGCCATGCGCAAGAAAATAGCCAAAGAGAAGAATCTTCCTCCTTACGTGATTTTCCAAGATCCGTCGTTGGAAGAAATGGCGACTACATACCCCACTACTTCTCAGGAAATGGCCCAGATCAACGGAGTCGGGATGGGAAAAGTGTCGAAATTTGGTCGGCCGTTTATTGATTTAATTACCAAATACGTTGAAGAAAATGAAATAGAAACCGCTAAGGACGTAGTTGTAAAATCGGCAGCTAACAAGTCCAAAGTGAAGATTTTTATTATTCAGCAGATAGACCGAAAAGTGGATTTGGATGAGATTGCGGAAGCAAAAGGACTTGGGATGGACGAATTGATTGAGGAGATTGAACACATTTGCTACTCCGGAACCAAATTGAACTTGGATTACTACATCAATCAGATCATGGACCGTGACCGCCAACGGGATATTTACGATTATTTCATGGCGACAGAAACGGACAGCATCGCAGTTGCCATGGATGAGTTGGCAGAAGAAGATGTGACAGAAGATGAACTCCGATTGATGCGTATCAAATTCCTGTCAGAAGTAGCAAACTAAGAGGAAAGCTAATCGGCATAAAAGTAAGAACAAACATGTGTTTGCTCTTACTTTTATGATTACTCAACCTTACACCATAGCGATCCCTTTTATCTTATAAAAATGAACATTCTAATCCTTGGTTCGGGCGGACGTGAGCATGCTTTTGCTTGGAAAATCGCGCAAAGTCCACACTGTGATGAGTTATATGTAGCCCCGGGCAATGCCGGTACAGCGCAAATAGCGACCAATCTTCTCTTTAGCTATAATGACTTCGAGGCAACCGCCAAAGCAATTACAGACTTCAAAATTAAACTGGTGATTGTAGGGCCGGAAGAACCCTTGGTAAACGGCATTGTTGATTTTCTGAAAGCCCGTCCCGAATTTGCAAGAGTCAAAATTGTAGGCCCTGATCACTTAGGGGCCCAATTGGAAGGGAGTAAGGATTTTTCGAAAAATTTCATGACAAAGTACGCCATTCCAACCGCTACTTCCCGCACTTTTACTTCAGAAACCTTAGAAGAAGGTCTTTCTTTTTTGGAAAGCCACACATTACCTGTTGTATTGAAAGCAGATGGACTGGCAGCGGGCAAAGGCGTAATTATCGCAGAATCCATTGCTACGGCCAAAACAGCCATGAATGATATGCTCGTAGAAGCAAAATTTGGTGATGCCGGCAACAAAGTAGTGGTTGAGCAGTTTTTAAGAGGAATAGAACTGTCGGTTTTTGTGCTGACCGATGGCGTAAATTATAAAATTTTGCCTGAAGCGAAAGATTACAAACGCATCGGTGAAAAAGATACCGGTCCTAATACGGGCGGAATGGGTGCCGTTTCGCCCGTGGTATTTGCAGATGAGAATTTTTTGAGAAAAGTAGAAAATAAAATCGTTAAACCAACGCTGGCCGGATTGCAGGCCGAAGGAATTCGCTACGTCGGATTTATTTTTATTGGGCTAATGAACGTAAAAGGTGAACCTTATGTCATTGAATACAATGCGCGTATGGGTGATCCCGAAACAGAAGTGGTATTGCCACGAATTCAGTCTGATTTTGTGACGCTTCTGCTCGCAGCAGCCGACCAAAAACTGGCTGAAAGTGATTTTATTATTTCGCCGCAAACGGCAGTTACTACCGTAGTGGTTTCGGGAGGGTATCCTGATGCGTACGAAAAAGGTAAGAAAATTACAGAATTGGAGAGAATAGAAGACGTGCTCGTCTTTCATGCAGGGACTACCACCAACGGCAATGGGGAAGTTCTCAGCAACGGCGGCCGTGTGTTGACTTTAACAGCCTTGGCAAATTCGCTCGAAGGAGCCGTAAA
This sequence comes from Runella sp., assembly GCF_965279615.1. Classification (NCBI taxonomy): domain Bacteria; kingdom Pseudomonadati; phylum Bacteroidota; class Cytophagia; order Cytophagales; family Spirosomataceae; genus Runella; species Runella sp. The sequence continues at coordinate 6,453,353 of NZ_OZ257252.1, forward strand.
TAAGTCCCAAAAAGCAGCAGCAACGGTACAATTTGAAGGAAAATACTATCGTAAAGATATTGGATTGGATTTGATTCGTTATAATGATTAGTCGGAAGTCGTTAGTGGTCAGTTGTTTTTGGCTTGGACCGTTCTAATGACTGAAGACGATTGACTAACAACTAACTATATGTCTTGTAAATCATGTTCAACCGGTGGTTGCGGTACTCGCGGCTTAGATGGAAAAACGGCCGGTTGTCAAAATAACGGCGCCTGTGGAACGGGTGGCTGTAATAAAATGAACGTTTTTGATTGGCTCAGTGATATGGATGTGCCGCTGATGAAACGTTTCGATGTTGTAGAAGTAAAATTTAAAGGTGGTAGAAAAGAATACTTTCGCAATATAAACCTGTTGGACCTTCATACCGGCGACTATGTGGTTTGCGAAATGGCCTCCGGCTATCATATTGGTTCTGTATCGTTGCAGGGAGACTTAGTTCGCCTGCAAATGGTCAAAAAGAAAGTAGCCAATGACGAAAATGTGAAAAGCATTTACCGCGTTGCTACTCCGCGCGATCTGGAGAAACATGAGCAAAGCATTGCCCGTGATCTGACCACCATGTACCGCGCGCGTGAGTTGGTCAAAGACCTGAAACTCAATATGAAACTCTCAGACGTGGAGTTTCAGTCAGATAACACCAAAGCTACTTTTTACTACTCTGCCGACGAACGCGTCGATTTTCGTGAATTGATCAAAGTATTGGCCGGTGAATTTAAGGCACGTATTGAGATGCGTCAGATCAGTCTTCGCCAAGAGGCGGGGCGTTTGGGTGGTATCGGCGCCTGCGGACGCGAATTGTGTTGTTCTACATGGCTGACTGATTTCAAAAATATTACCACTTCTGCAGCCCGTTATCAGAATCTCTCATTGAATCCGACCAAATTGTCGGGGCAATGTGGCCGACTGAAATGTTGCCTTAATTATGAGTTGGAAACCTACATTGATGCGCTGAAGGATATTCCGCACGTAGATGCACCGCTTAAGACTCAAAAGGGAAATGCGCATTTGCAGAAAACCGATATTTTTAAGAAGATCATGTGGTTTGGGTACGAAAACGACAGTACCACTTGGCACCCGATCTCGCTTGAAAATGTCAATAAAATATTGAGCCTTAACGTAAAAGGGCAGAAACCCCTTTCCTTGGAAGTGTTAGAAATTGAAGAACTTGTGTCGGCGCTTCCTGCTCCCGGGCTCAACAGCGATCTGGCGAAAATGGATAAGAAATTCAGCAGCCGCGATCAACAGCAAACGGGCAACCGTAATAAAAATAAGAAGAAAAAAAGCGGTGGCGGTGGAAATAATCCCGCCAATAACGCAAAACCGAATAATCAGCCCAAAGCGGGAGGGGATAAAAAGTAAACCTATTGTCTGAATTTTTTGTTGCAGAGGGGATGGTCTTTTAAGATTATCCCCTTTCTTTAGTAGTTGACCATTCAAAAATAACGATTAATATACCCAACCATGCAACCTGTATTTGTTTATACCGAAGCGAGCCCAAATCCAAATTCGATGAAGTTTGTCTTGAACTTCGAGCTTGTACCTCAAGGACTTTCGTTTGATTATCCGGATATTGAGTCAGCCCAAGTAGAGGGGAAAGCATCCCCGTTGGCAGGAGATCTGTTTCAGTTTCCATTTGTTCAACGCGTTTTTTTAGCGTCCAATTTTGTAACGCTCACCAAAGATGATGCAACGGATTGGGGCGAAGTTATTTTGGATACAAAACAATTCCTGAAAATTTATTTTGAAGAGAATCACCCCGTTTTTGAGCAAAAAACAGTTGATAAAAACACCGCTATTTTAGATACTGACAGCCCGACCATTCGCCAGATCAAGACCATTTTGGATGATTATGTACGTCCGGCGGTGGAATCAGACGGCGGTGCTATTTCTTTTCACTCTTTTGAAGAAGGTACCGGAACCGTAAAAGTATTATTACAAGGCTCATGCAGCGGATGCCCCTCTTCTACGTTGACGCTTAAAGCGGGTATCCAAAATCTGCTTACGCAAATGGTACCTGATGTAAAAGAGGTAGTTGCAGAAGGAGTGTAGGGCTTCTTATGCAATATTTATCCTATTTTTGAGTTTCTTTGTGGGAAAATTCAATAAAAACTTTCCAAGATTTTACCTTTGGATAAAATCTTGGAAAGTTTTTTGCATGTTATTTATTTTTGAAATTTAAAAACCCTTTAATTCGTATCAAATAGAAAGCTCGCCTAATTTAGCAGCCTTTTTGTTTTAATACGTTATTACGTTAGTTTACAGAACTAATCAGATTTATTACGTACATGTCGACGATTCTTAAAACCCTACTGATTTTTAGCTGGATAGTATTATGCAGCTTTACCTTAAAATCTGATGCAGAAGGAGGGATAAAGACAATAGTCATTGATGCCGGACACGGAGGCAAAGACCCGGGCGCACGCGGGCGTATCTCGCGTGAAAAGGACATTGTTTTAGAGATTGCCCTTCAACTGGCTCTCAAAGTTAAGTCTGAAATGCCCGATGTCAAGGTCGTATTGACCCGCGCTACGGATAAGTTTGTGGATTTGGACGAACGTTCCAATATTGCCAATCGCCGCAAAGCTGATCTCTTTATATCCATTCATTGCAACTCTCTTCCAAAGAACAAAGTTAGCCCTGCGGGGACCGAGACCTTTGTGATGGGATTGCACAAGTCGGACGAAAACTTTGAGGTGGCAAAGCGCGAAAACGCTGTTATCTTATTGGAAAAAGATTATCAAGACAAGTACAACGGTTTTAACCCTAATTCTCCGCTTGCGTATATTATGCTTGCCAATCGCCAGAGTGCGTATATTGCCAGCAGTTTGAATTTTGCGGGAAAGATAGAACGGCAATTCAAAAAACACGCCGACCGCAGCAGCCGTGGTGTAAAACAGGCAGGATTTATGGTGTTGTGGCAAACGGCCATGCCGAGTGTTTTGATAGAAGCAGGCTTTCTGAGCCACGCGCAGGAAGAAAAGTACCTGAATTCAGAAGAAGGGCAAGAGCAAATAGCTGAATCTATCTTCCGCGCTTTTAAGCAATATAAGGAAGAAGTGGAAGAAAACTGATAAATTTGCCCTTTCACACAGAAGTTAAGAGTTGAATAATTAAGCGTTATGAATGTACTCCTAACTTTTGACTCTTACGTTTTAATACATACACATCCATGAAAATATCGAAAGAAGCAAAAGTTGGTATACTGGCAATTGTCACCATTACGATGCTGTATTTTGGCTTCAATTTTTTAAAAGGTTCAGATTTCTTTTCAACGACCAATCAATACTACGTGATTTATGATAATGTAGGGTCGCTACAGCCTTCCAATCCCATTAAGCTCAACGGTGTTCCCGTAGGGATCGTAAAAGCGACTGAATTATTGCAGCAAAGGGGAAATACCGTTTTGGTAACGCTTGAGATCAATCGTAATATTATTTTAACCAAAGGGACCAAAGCAATGCTTACTTCGGAGTTGCTTGGAGGAAGTGCGCTGTTGCTTCAGATCCCGTCAGGTGCCCCACAACTTCCGGAAGGTGATACCTTGGTGGCTGAGACCGAAAAGGGGATTCAGTCATTGTTGCAGGAAAAAGCATTGCCGGTGGTAAAAAATGCAGATTCACTGATTGTCAGCCTCAATAAAATTATCAATCAATTTGATAAAACGGGCTACGCGCTCAACAAACTTTTGACGACAACCGACCAAACGGCTATGGGGATTAACGGGATGGTGGAACAAAATCGTTTATCTATTTCGGCTACGTTGGCCAATGTAAATGCGTTATCGGCTGCCTTGATCGAAACAGAGAAGGGAATAAAGCCGATCCTTGGCAATTTACAAACCGCCACAGATTCGTTGAAAGCGTTGCGCCTTGGACAAACATTGGCACAGGCAAATGCCGCGGTGGCAACGCTTCAAAAGTCGCTTAATGCGCTCGAACAGGGGCAGGGGACGGCGGGAAAATTATTGAAAGACCAAGCCCTATACGATAACCTGAATCGCACGATTGTGAGTGTGAATAAATTGATGACAAATTTTCGTCAATATCCCAAGCGCTACGTAAACGTATCGGTATTCGGCAAAAAAGATAAAGGCCCCGCCGACAGCCCTGCCGATACGACGTTGAAATATTAAGTTGACTCAGAGACAAAAGAGGCCGCGATCATGATCGCGGCCTCTTTTGTGTATTGACAAACCGGCTTTTTATTAAGCGGTCGTTTTTTTGGTTCTCCGAGCGGGTCGGGTTGTGAGCAACCCTCCACACAGGGAAACACTCTCCGTGTGAAGGGTTGCTCACAACCCGACCCGTCCGCTCGTTAGAGTAATATCTGCCTTGTAAAAACCTGAAAACTTTTGCTCGACTACTTAAGCCGTTGTCTTTTTAGCCGGAGACATTTTGGCTTTGGCAAATTGCCAGATCATTGGCAAAACAGAAAGACCGATAATACCGAAAATAACCAATTCGAAGTTTTGTTTTACAATGGGTAAATTACCGAAAAAATAGCCCAACATGGTTAGTGTCGGCACCCAAAGCAAAGCTCCGATGATACAAAATACAATGTATTTGGAATAGGTCATGCTGCCGGCACCCGCCACAAAAGGAGCAATGGTACGCACGATTGGAATAAAACGAGCCATAATGACGGTTTTACCGCCGTGTTTGGCATAAAAAGCTTCGGTCTCTTCCAAATATTCACGTTTAAAAAATAGGATGCGTTCTCGTTTCTTAATAGTACTTCCCAGGAATTTACCCACAAAGTAATTGACATTATCGCCCATCAGCGCCGCAACGATCAATAAAGGAATCACAAACCAAGGATTTAATGCGCCTGTAGAAGCCGCCAAAGCACCCGTTGCAAACAAAAGTGAGTCACCCGGAAGGAGTGGCATCACTACCAATCCTGTTTCAGTAAAAACAATCAAAAATAAAATCAGATAAGTAAGTGTGCCGTATTCATTGATGATGTCGGCGAGGTGCTTGTCGAGATGGAGAAAAAAGTCTAAGATTTGCGAGAGAATTTCCATGTGTGTGTGTGTTTGTGTTGTAGAATGATAACGCGAAGTGGTGCGTTGCTACTTTGTTAATTTCCAGCGCTTGCGGGTTTTATCGTTTAAGAAATGGGCGAAGGTATCACCGCGTAGTCCCAAACGAATGGTTTCGAGGGGAATAATTTCATTAGGGGCAATGTTGCCCAGATTGACGTTAGCGCCGAGGAGTTTTACAAACCACACCTGTTGTGCTTTTTGGGGAGCCTCCCAAATAATATCTTTGAAAGAAACCTGCGTTAAGATCTCTTCTACCAATCCTTGGCGTACTTCTCCGCTCGAACGGAACAAACCTACATTTCCTGCTTCGCGCGATTCACCGATCACTTTCCACGCACCTGCCTGCAACTCAGCCTTCATCAACTGTATCCATTTGTAGGGAGGAATGATTTTGGTTTCGTCTTTCGAGCCAACCTCCGACAGTACCTTTACCTGTTCGGCCAATACTTTGATAAAATCGCATTTGATTTCTTCCGGCATATCCACCGAGCCATCGGAGACTTCGGCGTATTCCAGTTGATACTCATCGATCAAACGGCGATAATCTTCAAATTGATTGCGGACCACAAATGCTTCAAATAATGTTCCTCCGAAATAAACAGGAATCCCGGCGCTTTTATAAACGGCAATTTTATCTTTCAGATTTGGGGTGACAAATGAAGTTGCCCATCCTAATTTAACGATGTCGATGTGCGGGGCAGAAATATCAAGCATGTCCTCAATTTCACGAATGCTTAATCCTTTGTCCATAACCATGGTTAGCCCGAATTGACGTGGTTTACTGGTACGGTCAGGTACTTGAGATAATTTAAAATTCATACTAATTGGTAAGGTATGTCATTGAAAGTGAAGCACAAAATTAGCGATTACAATTGCAACCTACTAGAAAATATGCTGATTTTCATCAATTATTAATCACTATAAATCCTATGGGATGAAAACTTTTTTACCTTTTTGGGATTTTTTGGAAAGGTACAACAGGAGAGATTTTTATCAAAATCTTCAACCATTTTATAACAATAAAAAAACCCGCAACCTAAATTGCGGGCTAACGAAAAGGGTAGGAAGAGTAAGGCCTTTGCGCAGAGAACCTGTACGATATCAACAGAAACTTGGGTATTGCTCGGGGGCTGATTCGCTGATCAATTCATATACTGCTTCAAATATATCTTCCACATTTGGTTTTGAAAAATAATCGCCGTCTGAGCTATAGGCCGGCCGATGAGGTTTGGCCGAAACGCACCGTGGTGCCGAGTCAAGCCACTTATAAGCGTTTTGGGTGTCCAGAACCTGTTGCATCATGTAGCCGGTGCCGCCGCCGGGCATATCTTCATCGGCAAAAATCACGCGGTTGGTCTTTTTAATGGAATCAAGAATTTGGTGGTCAAGGTCAAAGGGAAGTAATGTTTGTACATCAATGACTTCAACGCTGATCCCGGCCTGTGAAAGTTCTTCGGCGGCTTCCATCACAATCCGACACATGGAACCATAGGTTACAATGGTTAAATCATTCCCTTCGCGCAAGATTTCGGTTTGACCGAGCGGTACGCAAAATTCCCCTAAATTGTTGGGCATCCGTTCTTTCAGACGATAACCATTGAGAGGCTCAACCAACATCGCAGGGTCATCGCCGCGCAGTAAGGTATTATACATTCCTGCGGCCTGTGTGAGGTTGCGGGGTACGCATACATGAAGGCCACGTAAACTGTGAATCACAGTAGCCATTGGTGAGCCGGAGTGCCATATTCCTTCCAAACGGTGGCCGCGTGTTCGGATGATAACAGGCGCTTTTTGGCCGCCTTTGGTTCGATAATGCAAAGATGCCAAATCGTCGGTGAGGGTGGCCAAGGCATAGTATACGTAATCAAAATACTGTATTTCAACAATGGGTTTTAAGCCTCTAATGGCTAACCCGATGCCTTGTCCGATAATCGTTGTTTCACGGATGCCGGTATCGGTTATTCTGAGTTCTCCGAACTGTTCCTGTAATCCCGCAAATCCCTGATTGACATCGCCGATTTTTCCAACATCTTCACCAAGCGCCACAATTCGGGCATCATTAGCAAAAAGAGCGGTAAAATTGGCCCGTACTACTTCGCGGCCATCCACAAACGGCGATTCATCGTCGTAATAAGGAGCAACAGGAAGAACTTTCAGGGGAGAGTCTGGCGATTCACTGTAAAGATGTGAGCTAAAGCGATCGTGATTTATCTCTGTATTTTTTTCGAGCCAATCAATGAGTGCCTGTTTGGCAGGGCTTGATTCAAAACGAAGCGCACGCAGTGCTTTTCGGACGGCAGTAGTATTGTAGCGGTGAAGCGGAACAAACTCTCGTTGTACTTCATCAACGAGTTGAAGCAACTCAGCTTTAAAACGGCTTTCCTGAGCTGCGGTCTGAATAAGGGTCAATGCTTCGTTTTGTTCTTTCAGGATGGCCTCACTGTATGCTTTCCATGCGTCATTTCGTTGCAAACGAATAAACTTTTTGGCTTGCTCTTCAATCTCTTCCAGTTCATCGTTGCTCGCGTAGCCATTGGTCAGAATCCATTCTTTAAACTTACGATTACAATCCCATTCCTGTTCCCACGTAAGTCGTTCCGCAGATTTATAGCGGGTATGTGTTCCTGAAGATGAATGCCCTTGTGGCTGTGTTACTTCCTGTACGTGAATGAGCACCGGTACGTGGTCACGGCGACAAATTTCTTCGGCTTTACGATAGGTTTCGAGCAGACTTACATAGTCCCATGCTTTGACCGTAAAAATTTCAATTCCGTTTTCGTCTTCGTGGCGTTGCAAGCCGGCGAGTGCTTTTGAAATGCTTCCCTTCGTAGTTTGGTATTCGACCGGTACCGAAATACCAAAACCATCATCCCAAACCGACATCAACAGCGGTACCTGTAATACTCCGGCGGCATTCATCGTTTCCCAAAACATTCCTTGGGAAGTAGAAGCGTCGCCGATGGTCGCAAAGGTAATTTCATCGCCTCTGTGTGAAAAATCGGTCATAGACCATAATTCTTCATTTTGACGATACAGTTTGGAAGCATACGCCAATCCTACCGAGCGGGGAATTTGCCCGGCCGTAGGAGCTAAGTCATTGATGTGATTGTACGTATCTGTTTGAGATTTCCATAGACCATTTTCATCCAAAAAGCGGGTTGTATAATGGTTGTTCATGGAACGCCCGGCCGTGTGCGGATCAAAAGCCAAGTCGGCATGGCCGTATAATTGAGAAAAGTATTGCTGCCATGTAAGATTGTTGAGGGCAGCTACGATGGTTTGGTCACGATAATATCCTGAACGAAAATCTCCTTTGCGAAAAACTTTAGCCATCGCCACCTGCGCCAACTCCTTCCCATCGCCAAAAATTCCAAACTTTGCCCTGCCTCCCATCACATCCTTTCGGCCCAATAAGCTGGCCTGGCGGCTTTCACATACCAAACGATAATCGTTTAGGATCCCTTGGCGCGTAAGGGCAATAAAGTCGGTCGCGAGTTCGTTCTCTATCACGTTTCTTGATGAAATTTTAGTAGGTTTTCGTTAGTTATTCACTAATGAAAAGTAAAATAAATAAACAATTATTAAAAACTTACTAACGAATACTGAGTACCATTGTTTTGGCAAGTAAATATAATGGAAAACATGTCAGGTTTCAAAATACAAGTTTTTTCTGTTACTTTGTTACAAAATTTCTGTCAAAAAGAACGTTTGGCAAAACTTTTGCTCACACAATTATTGTTAGACAAGCAACCAACTTTTACAAAACTAAATTTTACAAAAACCATGAAGAAGTTTCTTTCATTTTTCGTAGCAATTTTGGTATTCAGTGCAGCAGGCTATGCCCAAAAGGGAGTAGTAAAGTTTGCCAAGAACGAGCATGATTTTGCAAAAATCGAGCAAGGCAAACCGGTAAGCTACGTGTTTGAGTTTACCAACACAGGTACTGATCCCGTCGTTTTAGGAAATGTAACGGCTTCATGCGGTTGCACAACTCCTGAGTGGACGCGTGAGCCTGTAATGCCGGGCAAAAAAGGAACCGTTAAAGCTACGTTCAATGCAGGCGTAATGGGACCTTTCAACAAAACGGTAACGATTCCAAGCAATGCTGAAAACGGCACGTTGTACTTAACCCTGAAAGGTGAAGTAATTGCCAGCAAAGCTCCTGAAGCTAAGAAAAGCGGAAACTAAAGATTAATTGTTGGCTAAAAAGTTGATAGTCAACGAATTGATATTTAAGGCGCTGAATTTTAAACAGCATAAAAAGGCTTTGGCTTGATGTCAAAGCCTTTTTTGTTATTTTTGTAAACGAAAGAGGGTATGGCCGGGTGTTGCATAGTATTGCGTAACGATCATACTCAATACTTAGTACCTCGTATTTTAACCTTTTGAGATGTTTAAAACCGGTATCATTCTCGCGTTGATTGTTGCTTTTTCCTGTCAAAATACCGCAGATCAGCAACACGCAGTTTCTCTCCAAAACGTGCTGGCCGATTGTGTCACCGATGCCACGCTGACACCGGAACAGATTTCTAAAGTTCGTACCAAAATCAGAGCAGACCAAAAATCTGCAAGTCTGGATTCGATTTTTCGACGAAAATTTAAGCTTGAACGTTTCAACGGGAATGTGTTGATCGCACAACAAGGGGTTGTTCTGTATCGTAATTCCTTTGGTTATGCGCAAATGGAACACAAAGACACGTTGCGTTCAGAATCTAAATTTCAATTGGCGTCGCTTTCAAAAACATTCACGGCGGTTGCTGTTCTGAAACTATACGAAGAAGGAAAGTTGAAGTTGGATGATTCCATTCAAAAATTTATTCCTCAATTTCCATATTCGGGCATTCAAATTAAGTCCCTGCTGTCGCACCGCAGCGGCTTGCCCAATTATGCGTATGTGCTGACCGACAGTGTGCGTAAACGCAACCCTTATCCCTGCAATGATGACATTGTACGCTGGTATTGCGCTGTTAAACCAAAATTGTACAATACGCCTAATCGTAATTTCAGCTACAGCAATACGAACTACGCCTTGCTTGCCACCATCGTAGAGAAAGTGTCAGGACAGAAATTTGAAGACTATCTGCGTCAATCAATTTTTAAGCCTTTGGGAATGAAGGATACGTGGTTGGTTACAAGCCACAATGACTCACTTAATTTATACCGAACCACGGGGTATCAGTATAACCGTAAGTTGGCGAAAGATAATTTTGACGATGTTGTAGGTGATAAAGGGGTATACTCCACAATGGATGATATTCTGCGTTGGTACGCCGGACTGAACGGCGGCTGCATCCTGCGCCCGGAAACAATGAAAGAGGCTTTCACGCCGCGAAGTTTTGAAAGGCATGGAATAAAAAATTATGGTTATGGTTTTCGGATGCACGTAAACGAAGCTACGCGTGAACCAAAATACGTTTATCACACCGGTTGGTGGAAAGGCTATAATACGTTGATGTGGTTCAGCCCTAAAAATAAGTTTGTTATCATCATTCTCAGCAACCGCTACAATCGCAGTATCTACCAGATCAAACCTATTTTGGAGGTTTTGGAAGGTAAAAGCAAAGTAGAAGAGGGGATCGAGGAAGAAATGTTCTAGTTGACCTGCGCTGTTGATGAACTTTACTTTACAAAATTGTAGATCATTTCTGAAACATCGGCAAAGGCTCCGATACTTGATTTCCCTTTGACCAATCCTTTGGAAAGAAGAATGATCACGTATTTGCGACCGTCCGGCAAAAATACAATTCCTGAGTCGTGCTGGACGCCCGTAATAGACCCTGTTTTATGCGCTACTTTTACTTCTTTGGGAAGTTTGGCCGGAATAACATCGTTGAATTTCTGATCAAATAAAATACGAAGCATTCCTTCTGAAGCCGTTTGGTCAATAGCTTCTTTTTTGGCTATTTTCTCAAAGATCAACAATAGGTCGTAGGCAGTTACGGAATTATTTAAGCCCAATTGAAATGCTTTGTCATCTTCAACGCCCCGCCGTACCTGAATGTCGTTTGCGCCAAATTCGCGCATGGTTGCATTGGCCTTTTTGGCATCCACAAGATCGATCAGAATGTTAGTAGCCAGATTGCTGCTGACAATGATCATTTGGTAGGTCAGGTCATAGATGGTCATTTTCTGCCCGATCTGTTTGTACATACCATCGGCGCTGTCGTCGTTGATATCAAGACTGAAAGGGCTGCCATCCACAATACTTTTAAATTCATTTTTAACCAAAATTGAATCGGTAAGCTTGAACTTATTGGCTTTAGCCTGTTTAAATACTTCGATCATCACGGGCGTTTTCATGGTGCTGGCCGCATGAAAATTCTCTTTCTCGTTGATAAACAGGGTTTGATTGGTTTGCAGGTCTTTGAATGCTACAGCAAAAACACCTTCAACGGTAGACAATTTAGCCATGATAGCCTCTTTTAGACTTTCAGGCGAAGGTTTTTGAGAAAAGGCGGGCAACGCCAATCCGATCATAAGAAAGGTAAAGAGGTGTTTCATAGTATGTTGATGATGGTTGAATTACTTTATCAAAAATTGCACACGTCGATTGCGACGGCGATTATCGTCAGTATCATTAGGGGCAATGGGCTTCGTGCCGCCTTCGCCACGGTAGATGAGCCTTGACTCCTCCACACCTTCATTTTCTAAAAAATTGGCAATGACTTTTGCCCGTTGTTCAGAAAGGATCTTGTTCAAACGCGGATCGCCTACATTATCGGTATGGCCTACAATTTCAATTTGAATAGCGGGAGTTTTGGCCATAATAGCCGCCAAACGAGTCAATTGTCCAAAGGCTTCCGTCCGAAGAATGTAGCTGCTTTGGTCAAAATAGATATTGTCTTCGATGCTTACGGATTGGCCTGCCTTGATATTGTCAAATATCTTTTCATTGACAAATCGCTTTGCAGGGCTTGCGACAGTTCCTGCCGCCGGCACCAGCGAGATATTGGTCAAAAACTCGCCTCGTTTTGCCCATTCGGCGGCAGACATTTGTAGGGTTGCTTTTTCGTATCCTTTGGCCTCAGCCTCAATAAGGTATGCCTGGTCTGTCTTTAACCTTGCCTGTAGATTTTTACCCACCGGTCTGGCCGCAATGACGCGTTGAGTAGCTTGATTGGTAATTTTCAGGCGTACATTAGGAATGGGATTTTGGCTTTGAGCATCAAGAATTGTAAAGTTAAACGCCTGAATAGGAGCATCGCCGGCTGCTTGCATAGAAGCGGGCATAAGCTTGGCTTCGTAATGAAATACCTGTCCTACGCTGATCTCTTCGGCGTCTATTTCACCTTTTAACGGAGCATATCCCGGCGCGGTTGTTTCGATCTGATAAATATCAGGTTCAACAATCTTGTGTCGGAGAGGGCCGGCACCTTTCAGTTGTTTGATTTGTCCCGTTAATGAGGCTTTTACTTTGAAAAGGGCAGGGACTGCTCTGCCGTTAGCGGCATTTACGGCGGAAAGGGTGATGTAAATATCGCCGATCTTCGCCAATTTGATGGTCAAATTATTTATTTCATTAAGAGGTATGACGGCTTTTTCCAACTCTTTCCGAAAGGGCATATATCCTTTTGATTCAACTTCTATGGTATATTTTCCAACGGGATTGAGCGTAATGGGAATTTGTCCGTTGAAGGAGTGTTGCTGATTGAAAACATCCTGTTTATTGTCTTCATTCACTATTCGTAAATTGGCAGGAATGGCTCTTCCGGTTTGTTCCTCCAGCACTTTGATTCGTAAAACAATATTTCCCTTAGACAATCGAATGGTTTGAAGAGGTAATCCTTCCTGTGAGAAAGTGGAAAGGGCCAATTTAGATTCATAACTTCGGTAGCCGTTGGCCGTTACACTAAGGGTATAAGGCTGTTGCTGAACGGGTACGCGTGGCGCAAATACATCATTGGCAGCCTGTGTAGTGCCTGAATAACTTTCTTTAAGTTCGTTTGTGAGTACAAATGCCGCAGGTATAGGCGTTCCGGTCAAAGCATCCACTGCCTGAAACTTAACCTCCTGTTTGGGAATTCGGGCAATGGCAATTTGGGTAACTTCGCCAAGCTTGGGCGCAAATGTTTCCTGATAAGACGGATAACCCGGTGATGTTACAACCGCCGTGTATTTTTCATCTGCTTTTAAAACAGCCAGCCAACCTCCTGAAACCGCCGCACTTTTTTTAACAGGGATACTGTTTCCCGTTTTGCTCTCTTTCAGAGATATAACTGCGTTGGCAATTGCTGTGCGTGAATTTTTATCAATGACTACAATACTCTGATCTTGCGGTTGTTGAGGTTGAGTGGCAATAACTGCATTTTTAGGCGGATTGAGAGGCTCCAATTCTATGGCCAACGTAGTTTTGGCGTTAGCAGAGGCTGTATTTTTTGTGAATGTGTGGGTTTGGCGATACGTTTTATACTCCTGAAAAGCTACTACGACCTGATAATTAACGCCGGTAGTTACAGTAACAACGTACTGATCGTAGTTCATTTGGCCGGACAATTCAGTAGGGCTATTGGCGGCCAGCACTGAGATGATCGGAATAAGGATACGTTTGGTATATTTATCCCGAACTTCTATCCCTAAAGGAAACTCGTTTTGGGCAAAACCTGAACTATAAACAAGGCAACTGAGCAGAAAAATAGAAATGGAACGATTCATCGGTTAGGGAAAAGTGTTGAAGAACAAATTTAATCACTTTCCCCTAAAAATAAAGAATCAGTATACTAACGGTGCAGTTGGAACGGCATACCGTTAAAAATACTGATTCTTAAAAAGTTGTTTTTAGCCTAGTTCTCGGGCTTATCGCCTTCTTTTGCGTCTTTCTTCTTGACTTTTTTGATGACCAACGTGCCATCTTTAAGACGCTTGGACACTTCGATGAACGGCCCGGAAATGATTTCTTCGCCTTCTTTCAGCCCGGACAAAATTTCGATATTTTCAAAGTCACTGATACCTGTTTTGACTTCACGACTGACGGCTTTGCCTTTATCGTTTACAAACACAAGCTCTTTAATTTTTTCTTCTTTCTTGGCTTTTTGCTCATTATCGTTGGTTTGCTGTGGAGGACCGCCCGGTCCCTGGCCCTCTTTGTTTTCTTCGCCGGTGTCTTTTCCACGAGTGGTTACAGCAGCAATCGGTACGGAAAGAACGCCTACTTTGCGGTCAGTGATGATCTCTACGGCGGCCGTCATACCGGGTTTGAAAGGGTATGATTTCTTGGCCCTTTTTGCCATCAGATCACGATAAGAAGAGTTCAGGATTTTGATCTTTACTTCAAATTCAGTTACGGCATCGGTTGACGTGGCGGCCGCGCCTGTTGTGTTCATTCCATTGGCTGTGTTAGCAATTTCGGTGACTGTACCCATGAATTTGCGATCTGCGTAAGAATCGACTTCAATGTCTACGGTATCGCCAAGGTGTACACGTACAATGTCATTTTCGTTGACATCCACCCGTACTTCCATGTTGTTAAGGTTGGCAATACGCATCATTTCGGTACCTGCCATTTGCGATGTTCCTACTACACGGTCGCCAAGTTCGACGTTCAATTTTGAAATTGTTCCGCTTTGCGGAGCATAGATCGTCGTTTTACGAAGGTTCTCGGCAGCATCACGCAGGCCTGCCTCAGAGCTTTGTACGTTGAATTTGGAGGCGGAAATGGCAGCTTTTGCGGCTTCTACGTTCTGCAATGCTACGCCGTAATCGGCCTCACTTCGTTCCAGGTCAGCGTCTGAAACTACCTTATCAGCCTGTAATTTTTTATTACGCTCATAATCAGCTTTTGCCCGGATCAACTGTGCGCTGGATTGAGCCAGGGAGGCCTTCGAGCGTTCTACTTCCGCTTTACTGGAATTGACAGCGGCCTGCGCCCGGGCCATCAACGCATCATAGTTGTCGGGACGGATCTTGGCGAGCAATTGCCCTTTTACTACCGAGTCCCCTTCTTCTACGTAGAGGCCGATGATCTCGCCCGGTACGTCGGGGCTTATTTTTACTTCAATCTCGGGTTGAACGCGCCCTGAAGCACTTACGCGCTCAATAATGTCTATCTTTTTTACTTTCGCAAACTCTACTTCGGTAGGTTTTATCTTGCCGATCCAACCTGCCTGTTTAGCAATTACCAACCCCGCTCCCAATGCCAACACAATGCCTCCCAGTATCCACCATAAACGAGAAGAAGATTTTTTAGCCATGATTAATTCAATTGTAAATGTGATTTAGTGTATGAGTTAGGAAAAACCGGGCATTTTACTGCATTCCCGCCTTTTACCTTGTGTTATTGTTGACGCGTATTTTGCTCTTTTATTCCAACGTAATGGATCGACTTTGGTAGAAATCCAGAATTTTGGTTCGGAAAAGGAATTCGTATTTCGCTTGAATCAAACTGGCACGCGAGCGGTCCAGGTTATTTTTGGCGATGTTGTACTCCGTAGCATTGATGGCACCGGCGTTAAAACGTAATTCGGCCGCTTTAAACGAAAGCTCAAGAGAGGCGATCTGTCGGGAAGTAGCATCGTAACGTTTGGCAGCATTTACCATGCTGTAATACGCCTGCTCAACCGTTTGACGAATTTGGTTTTGAATGATCTGATACTGGTATTCAAGGTTTTTTTGCTGAATAATGGCATTCGCAATACGGTATCTTACCTGATAGCCATTAAAAATAGGCATTCTTAACGACAAAGAAATGGAGGCATTTCGGTTAAAATTCAATTGATCAAAATAACCGAAATCCTGAATGGAGCCACTCGGTACGGTTACTTTTTCGATGACAGGTACCGAAAAGCCGGCATACGATACATAGCGGGTAGTAGAAGGGACATCCATTATGGTGGAAGCGCCGCCGTCACCCACAAAGCGTTGTTTGGGAGCTGCACTCGAAAACGAAGAACTGAGTCCGCCGCCCAACGTGATGGAAGGCAATTTGGCACCCCGTGCAATTTCAATGCCTGTTTTGGCGCTTTCAATGCGTAAATTGGCCGCATCCAAGTCGGGTAAATACTTGATGGCTGCGTTATAGACCTGCTCCAGTGTTGCGCTGTAAGGAGTAGTGGCAGAGGGAGCGGGAAGATTAATGGCTTCTATTTCAAATACTTCACTTGCCGGCAAATTGAGGTATTGTTTGAGCGTCAACTTTGCTAATTCAATGTTGTTCTGCGCATTTACGATGGAAAGCTCGTCATTTGCCAACTGTGATTGGATATCATACAGGTTGGTTTGAGGCAATGAACCTGCCTTGACCAATCGGTCGGTACGATCCAATTGCAAACGGGTCGTTTCGGCCTGCCGACGGGCAAATTCAAGTTGTTCCTGATTGTTTAATAATGTAATGTAGGCAGAAGCAACGTTCAAAACCAGTGCGTTACGATTGGCTTCTACGTCTTTTTGGGTAGCCTGAACGTTCAATTGATTTTGTTTAATGATGTTTTTTTGTTGATAACCATTAAACAAATTGACGCCTGTATTGAGCGAAAAATTCGAAAAATTGACCTTTTGTTCCACGAATTGGTTGGTAAAAGGATCAATGTTACGTCCTGATTGCAACCCCTGACTTCCGCTGAAATTGAGGGTCGGATAACGTTGCCATTTGGATTGTTCAAAAACATTCTGATTTGTTTGTACCTGCAACATCAATTGCCGCAGTTGCAGATTGTTTTCCAAGGCAATCGTAATGCTTTGTTGGAGATTGTATTTTTGTTGGGCTTGGACGTATGCGCTAACACCCAGCGCAAAGGCGAGTAACCATTTTCTCATCGCTGTTTGGGATTTTCGATTCAAGGTTACAAAACATAATTTGCTCCCTCTACGAAATTTGGATAAGCGGTGAAATAAGTATATCAACGCTTATATTTCAACGATTTAGAAATTCCGCTTACTTAACTGCTTTTTTAAATTCAATTTCTCCCGCATTTCCCAATGTGAGTATTACTCGATTGATTTCGCCTGTGGTACCGATTTTAAAATCAAATTTTGTTTGGTCAAAAACACCGGTTCCTTCAAAGATGTCGTAATGATAATGCGCCAATGTAAAAGGCAACCCATGAAAAGCACCTACATAGGTGCCGTCACTTTTAGGTTCCAACACAAAAGACCCATACGCAGGATGCTCAAAGGTGCCGGCATACGAATCTGTGGAATGGGAAGGAGTGGTATCAGTTTTGCGTTTTGAGGCATTGTCCTGTTTGGCTTTTTCCTGTTTAGCTTTGGCCTCACCCTGAGCGATTTTGAGACGAGGAACCCAGTCAATGACCGGCAAGTTGAGCCATTTATCAGAAAAATAATTACAAACCGAATTGACGAAATAATAATCTGCCGCGCCCGTATTGGTCAGAATGACAATTCCTATATTTTCGTTCGGAAAAAAGGCCATTTGTGAACGATAGCCTTCAATTGAGCCATTATGTGCTAAACGTTGGTACCCACGATACGTATTAATGCTCCAACCCATGCCGTAAGCGGCGTAGCCCAACTCACTGAACGGTGCCTCAGCAGGATATACGACAATTTGCGGAGTATGGTTTTCCTTTAAATTGGCGGCAGAAACGATTTGTTTCTCCCCGAATTTTCCTTTGTTGAGTTGCATAATAAGCCAATTGGCCATCTCTACGGCGTTGGATTTGATGGAACCTGCCGGGCCAATGGCGTCGACATTGCTGCCGAATCCCTGCTCTACCCATTGACCGTTATGGTCGCGATACGAAAGCGCATAATCCTCTTTTTGAAACAGTTCAGGATAGGTCAACACCGTTTGGTTCATGTTGAGCGGTTGAAGGATTTTTTCACGTAAAAAATCCTCCCAGCTTTTCCCCGAGATTCGTTCGATCAGTACGCCCGCCGTCATAAACATCAAATTATTGTATTGATATTGTGCATACAATGGCTTGGAAAGCGGCAGGTATTTCAGGCGTTGGTATAAACTTTGACGGCCCAGATTGGCATACAGCCACGTAAGATCATGACGAGCGAGGCCCGTGCGGTGAGATACCAGATCCCGTGCAGCAATGGTTCTTGTAGCAAATTCATCCTGCAATTGAAAATCGGGCAGGTATTCTTTGATGGGCTTGTTCCAATCCAACTTGCCTTCGTCGGCCAAAATAGCCAATGCCGCCGAAGTGAACGACTTAGTGCAGGAGGCAATGCCGAACAACGTTTTTTCGGTAACGGGCAAATTTTTCTTTACATCTCTAAATCCATATCCTTTGGCGTATAGAAGTTTACCATCTTTTACAATCGCGACCGATGCGCCGGGCACATGCCAATCAATAAGCATTTGGTTCACAAATGAATCAAAACCGGAAAGGGGGTCAACGGGCGGGGGAGTAACGGTTTTCTTTTGGGCAAAAGTGACAAAACTGATTGAAAAAAGAAGAATGAGATGGTAAAGGGCGCGCATAAGGTGTCGATGTTTTTACAAATATTCATAAAACTTAAAGCAAAATACATCGCAAATGCTACGTATTGTTTGATTTAGTAGATGAATAAATTGAAAACAAGTAGGGGCAGGCCTTGCGTCTGCCCTAAAATTCTTGCGTCTGCCCTAAAATTAACCTTCCTGAAACCTAAAATGTCGGCAAAATGAGGGATTTTGAGCGCTTTGTGCGTACCAATCGATAGAATCGGATAGTAAGAAATAATGCCGAAAAAGTAAGCCCTGCTGAAAGAGCGATCCAAACTCCTTCTACATCCATTTTGAACGTAAAACCCAGTATATAACTCAACGGAAGAGAAATTACCCAATAGGCAATCAAGGTAATAAAGGTTGGAACATTGACATCGGTCAGGCCGCGCAGCGTTCCCAGTGCGGTGACCTGTATACCGTCGGAGAGTTGAAAAAAGCCGGCATAGATCATAAGCGTAGCCGCAATGTGCGTTACTTCCGGGTTGTCTTTCAGGTAGAGAGATACCAGAAAATCATTGGCGGTCAGAAACGTAATGCACCACACGCCCATGAATGCCGCTACCAGCAAAAATGCCGCAGTTCCTGCACTGCGTACTTTTTTAGGTTGCTGCTCCCCAAAAGCCCGCCCCACGCGAATAGCACCCGCCGAAGCGATACCGGTGGCCATCATGTAAGTAGTAGATGCTAAATTGATGGCAATTTGATGAGCTGCCAATTGGCTTTCACCGAGCCAACCGATCATCACTACGGCCAACGAAAAAGCGGCAATTTCAAAGAAAAACTGAAAGCCTACCGGAATACCCAAACGTAGGATTTTTTTGACCAGATCTCCATATACCAGCCCTTGCGAAGCACGGAGATATATTTTAAAAAAAGCGTTTTTTAAAACATACAGCAGTATGGCCGTAGCCATGAAGATACGGGCCAGTAGGGTAGCCGTGGCCGAGCCGTTAAGACCCATTTTTGGGAAGAACCATACACCGTTGATAAGCACCCAATTGAAAAAGGCATTGACAAGTAATGCTGTAACCGTTACAAACATAGCCACTCGCGTAAACGACAAACCATCAGCAAGTTGGCGAGCCGCCACAAACAGCAGCATAGGAATGGTCGAAATGCTGAGAATATAGAGAAAAGGTTGCGCCAAGCGAGTCACTTCTTCCGTTTGACCAAAAAAATGTAATCCCGTGGCCATGCCTATCCCCGCGAGTCCCAGAAAAATGCTTAAAAGAATGGATACCTGAATCCCCGCCCGAAACAACCGCCCGATTTCGGCGTCGTTTTGTTGGCCTTTCGCCTGCGAAATAAGGGTAGCCACTACGCCTAATCCTCCCATGCCAATGCTTGACACCAAAAAAGAGAGTGAGTTGGCTAAACCTGCGGCGCCTAAAGGCACCGCTCCCAAAAAGCGACCAACCATAAGATTGTCGGTGACACCCATGAGAATGACGCCGAGTTGAGCAATGATGATAGGAATACTTAACCTAACTGTTTCGAGAATTTCGCGCCGCATTACTGATCTTGGAATAATTCGTTTTGTAAAAGACTACGGTTTTTCAACCCAAGATTTCAGAAAATAGTTTGATTTCTACACTCCGTGTTTGATGGCAAACTGAATTAATTCCGCAACATTGTTGATTCCGAGCTTGAAATGAATGTTTTTACGATGCGTTTTGATGGTAAAAAAACTTACACCAAGCCGCTCAGCCATTTGCTCATTGTTAAGTCCTTCTTTGACCAATTGAATGATTTCGAGTTCACGGAAAGTTAGGTTAAGTTTTCGTGCAAAATCATCGCCGAAAGGATCATCAGGGGTTTGTTCCCAGTCGGCCACTTTTCGATCAAAATACGTTTTTCCTCCCAGTACAGCCCGTAATCCGGTCAATAATTCAGGTGTGGTGGCGTCTTTCAGCATGTACCCGTGCAATCCGGCCTTCCGTGCTTCTTCCAACAATTTGGACTGATTATACATGGTAAGAATAATCACTTTTAGGTTTGGAAAATTACTGACGGCTTTTTTACCCAATTCAATACCGTTTATACCTTGCAGATTGATATCCAAGACAACTAGGTCAGGGTTTTGCTCCTGGATGGAAAAAAAAACATCTTTTGGATGGAAGACCTGTCCGCAAACTTTCCAATCAGGCTGCTCATCAAGTAACAGCTTGAGGCCGTTATTGAAGATCAGGTGATCATCAATGAGTAAAATCTTTGTAGGGCGTAGAATCATTACTGCTTGGGTACAGAATTTCTAAAATCACCAGAGTACCTCCTGTATTTGTCTCTATACGTAGCGTGGCACCGATGTACTCAGCACGTAAATTACTGCTTTTTAACCCTATTCCCGGCGCCGTTTTGGTTTTTGTTATCAAGCGGTTAGCTACTCCATTGTCTTCAACAGTGATAGACAGTAAGTTAGCATAATAAATCAATTGAACGGACGCGCGGGTTGCTTGTGCGTGTTTAAGTATATTTTGCACCAATTCAGATACGATTCGGTATATGTTGAGTTCTACATCAACAGGAAATTTTTGTTCCTTGCCTGAAATCAAAAATTCGAAATGAGTAGGTTGTTTAGGAATTGCCCGAATAAACTGTTGGAGGGTAATGGCCAAGCCAAAATGAGCAAATTCAGGAGGCATCAAATTGTGCGATATTCGTCGCAGATCGTTGCCGCTTTTTTGAATAAGGGGTTCGAGGTCGTTAAAATCCTTAGCAGCTTTTGGGTCCTGCAGGTTTTGGCGAATATCGTTAATTCGGCGGTGGATGGTTGCCAGCGTACCGCCTAGGTCATCGTGCAAATCAGCCGCAATGCGTTGGCGTTCTGATTCCTGCGTTTGAATGATTCTGTTGTTGGCCTCCTTTCGCTCCTCGGCCAATCGAAGTTCTGACTCTGCTTTTTTCTTATTAAGCCAATTAGAATAAAACGCCAATCCGACTATAATAAGCACAGATAAAAAGAGTACACACAAATAGAATAAATAATCATTTTGGGCCTTATTTTCCTGATTAAGTGCTTTATTTTGTAGATTTTTAATTTCATTTTCTTTTCGTTCCTGCTCAAGCCGGTTCTCGATCTCTGCAAATTTTCGACTTGTTTCTTCAAGTTTAAGCGAATCCCGAGCAACAAGGTAAAGTTGCTGAAAACGAAACGCATTGGGATAATCTTTCAGTCCTTTGTAGATATCCGTCATGGCCTCGTAATGTGAGGCGAGGTTAAAGATCGGCCACTCGTGCATGCTTTTTTCATACTGCAATTGGTATTTAAGGGCCTTAGCATAGTCCTTACGATTGTGCAGGTAATAGGTGCTGATTTCATAAAGTACATGATGGTGCAGATAAGTAGCATAAGAGCCTTCATCTGACTTATTGACACTGAAGAATTCGTTTAAATACTGCCAGGCTTTTTCTTCCCGATTAGTATGTAAATAACAAATGCCCAGGTAAGCCAAATTGGTGCGAGAGCCTATCAAATGACGGTGTTTGAGCATCAACGGGCGCTCGGCTTCGTAGTAGGGCAATGCTTTGTCATGCTCTTTTCGAATCACGCGAAAATCGCCCATGAAGTTATAGTACTGATGGATATTTTCTACGTCATTGCTTTTAAGGGCAATTTTTAAGGCGGTAGCCATGTAGTTCATGGCTTTGTTCCACTCGTTGGGAGTAACGTTTTTTCGGTAGGCGTAGCAAATAGCTAAATTGATAAAAGCTAAACTTTGCTCGTGGGGAAGGTAGAGTTTCTCGCAGATTTTCAGGGCTTCTTTGTACAAGCCGATGGCGGTAGCTTTATCTCCCAAGTAGGCAATGGCGTCGGCACGTCGAATAGCACTGATCACAATCCCTTTTTGCCATTGATGTCGCTTGGCAATCCGATACATTGAATCGGGGTAAAAAGACATTTTTCCGGTTTGTTCGGTAAAGGAACGGTTGATCTCGAAAAAATGGTAATTATAACGGTCGATGGTATAAAATAAAGCAGTGTCGCGTAGAAAACCTGCCGGTTGCCGATTTAGCGATTGCATTGCCTGCTTGAGGGAGTCAAGCAAGTGCAGCCGACGGGTATTAGATAGGAAAATAGTCTGTGCCTGAGCATTATACAGCCAAAGGAAGAGTAGCCCCGCCGGAAGTATATGTCCTCTCCACTTCATAAAGCAACTTGCCCGGTTTAAGATTCATGCAAAGAACGGGTTTTTAATTTACGTTGAAAATACCCCCATCGAGGTATTGAAGCCGCACTCGTAAAAGGTAAACTTTGTAGAAAGTAAACCGGGCAGGTATCCGGTGGTAACAATTTTGAAACTACTTTACTCTACTATGACAAGCATAATTGCCCAAATTCCGGTTGACCAAATTATATATTTGGAAGGGAACCGAAACTATACTAATATTTGCCTAAAAAATGGCCGTAAGCTGTTGTCGTCGAAGAATCTCAAGAGGTTTGAAGAACTGTTTGATAATGGGCATTTTCTGAGGGTGAATCGCTCGTATTTAGTAAATTTCGCCCATATTCAATCTTTTGAAAGAGAAATTATGCTAAGCAATGGAAAAATCATTGTACCGGCCCGCAGAAAATGGGTAGCAATGAGAATATTACTTGAAAAAACGCTGATGAAATAGAGCTACAGCGTTCAAATTCACGGATTTATAGGAAAGTTCATGGGATGATTTCATTGCCGAAAGGCACTTCCAGAATCACCAATGTACCTCCCGAACTTGTTTCCCGATGCAATTTGGCACCGATGTATTCGGCGCGAAGGTTGCCGGTTTGTAAGCCGATACCTTCCGCTGTAGTGTTGTGCAAGTGCCGATTGCCGATGCCATTATCTTCAACGGTTATGGAAAGCAGATCGTCGTAGTAGATCAACTGGATCGCTGCTTTTGTGGCTTGAGCGTGTTTGATAATATTTTGAATAAGCTCAGATACAATGCGATAGGTGTTAAGTTCAAGATCAGTAGCCAGTTTTCGCTCTTTTCCGGAAATAAAAAAATCAAATTGGGTTGGTTGCCTTGGCAGCGCCCTGACGAGTTGTTGCAGGGCATTCCCAAGGCCAAGTCGGGCAAACTCGGGGGGCATGAGATTATGTGAAATGTGCCGGAGATCGTCGTTACTTTTTTGAATGAGATGTTCAATATCTGCCAGCTCCCGGGCAACTTCCGAACCTTTAAGATCAGATAGGATGTCGCTGACTCGACGACGTATGGTGGAGAGCGTTCCTCCCAGATCGTCGTGTAGATCAGCTGCAATGCGCCGCCGCTCAAACTCTTGGGTTTTGATGACCTCTACCTGTAACCCTATCAATTTATCCTGAATTAGTTGTTTTTCCCTTCTTTCATTGAAATAATGATACGCGAGGCCAATGGAAAGAATAAAAATTTCAATCAATACAGCTACCTTAAAACTCGTGATGATCCATTCTCCATAACTAATTACTCCAATGGAAGCCAGCCAGTAACATAATGATGAAATAAATAACGGAGAGACTGCACCCAAATAGAATCTTGCTCCTATTGATCGGCGCATTACCCCATAAAACAGTAAGATAAGTATGGTGCTGACATAGATGATCGAAATGAGAGAAAAGAGGGTATAAACAACGGGTAGATTATAGACAGAATCAAAGAAAATCAGCGCCAAAAAGAGGCTTATACACAAGGTTGTAAAATAATTTGAGCCACGTAATAACCATTTGGGCAAATAATTTGCCCCAACATATACAATGGTAAAGCGAAGATTAAATACAGTATAGGCCATATTAAAAAATGAATTTCCTGCCGGTCCGGATATGTAGGCAGGAAGAAACCATCCCATCTGGTTTACTGTGCCGCCCGTAGTGGCCAGAATTAATATAAGAAACAGTACGCTTAAACTATAGTATAAATGAATGCGCTCACGCAGGAAAACAAACAGTAGAAGTGAAAATAAACTGACCAAAAAAAGCCATCCGTAAAAAAAGCCTCTGAACAGATTTTCATCGTTATAATACGTATAAAACGCCTCCTCATCCCAAATGGAAAACGGAAGTTTCAAAACGGTGCCGTCGCGTTTGAGAAGCTTTATCCATAGTGTGCAGGAGGTATTTGCGGGAATGGTTAAACTGAAAACAGGGTAACGGATATAGGGATATGGGCGCTCCGGGGTAGGAATTTTCCAGCTTTGGGGTGAATCGATTTGCTGTATTCCTCTTGTTTCCACTGTGTAAACAAGAAGTGTATCAGCAAAAATCTGTTCGTATTTGAGAATGAGATTTTTTGGTCTGTCAGATTGATTTTTGACGGTAAAAAAACACCAATGAGGCGATAAGCTGTTTGGATACGTTTTTAGGAATGGTTTGAACAGATCCTTTTTGCCCAAAACAGTATGTATAGTCTCCCGGTGGGTTGTATCTGTATAGATCCAAAGTTCGTCCGTTACATCAAGCCTCGTAAAATTTGTTGTAATGCTGACAGGCTTTTGGGCCTGTGTCATAGTGGAGAAGTATAGAACTGCAAATAGGTATACTGTAATTCCGATAAGTTTCTTGGTTTTCTTTATATTGTCTGCTCCGGGCATATAGCGATTTAACTGTCTGCAAAGAAAGAAATTTTAATTTATGCAAAAAACACCCCCATCGGGGTATTGAATTCCGAGGACTAAATTTGCAAACTTTGTAATCGGGACATTACTGCTCCGGAAAAGGTAAATATCCCGTGGCAATGCTATTAATGTTTTTAGATTTTTGCACTTTATTTTATATAATTTCCGTCAGATACTACGACATCGTCAACGCTGATAATGCTATGGCCTACGACCGACTTTTTAACGATGTAAGGGTATCCCTATTTGGATCGTCTATAGTTTTAGCTTGGAATTATTCACCGGTTATTCGGTTGGTAAAGTAAATGGCTGTTGGGTTTACAGGTTTTCAGTATAGATGGAAGTAATCCCGGCTTTCTTCGCACCGGCAACGCCTTGGAGACCGTTTGGCAGGTACATTGGGTTGCAATTAGTTTTGCTAAACAATAAACATTGGCAGTGATGGTATGTTTCACACTTGCTAATGACTATAACGACAAAACGGGGGGCCTTAGCCCCCCGTTTTGTCGTTATGTCTACCCAAATCCTAGTGAAAAAAATCTTTCATCTTTTCAAAGAACCCTTTTTCGTTCTTGCCCGGTTTTGGCTGGAAATTGGGAGAGGATTTTAGCTTTTCGAGAATGGTACGCTCTTCGCTGCTTAGTTGCTTAGGCGTCCAGATATTGACGTGGATCAATTGGTCACCGCGCCCGTAGCCGTTGAGCTCTTTGATCCCTTTTCCTTTTAGTCTCAGTATTTTTCCGCCCTGTACACCTGCTTCAATCGGAACACGAGCTTTCCCATCAAGGGTAGGAACTTCAGCGATAGTACCGAGTGCAGCGTCTACAAAGTTGAGATGAAGGTCATATACGAGATTGTTACCATCTCGTTTTAGGTGTTCGTCTTCTTCTTCCTCCACAACGATAAGCAAATCTCCGGCAACTCCGCCTCGGGGTGGTACGTTTCCTTTCCCGCTCATCGAAAGCTGCATACCATCAGCTACACCGCCCGGGATTTTGATGCTGATCACGTCTTCTTCCAACACACGGCCTTCGCCGGCGCAGACCTCACAACGTTCCGTTACGATCTTGCCTTCACCGTTACAAGTAGGACAAGTGCTGGTCGATACCATCTGCCCAAGCATTGTGCTTACTACTTTTCGTACCTGACCGTTACCGTTACAGGTTGTACAGGTTTTAAGAGATGCTCCATTTTTGGAACCGTTGCCCCCACAGGTATTACAGCTTACATAGCGTTTTACCTTGATTTTCTTTTCGGCACCATCGGCCACTTCGCGTAAATCCAGCTTTAACTTAATGCGAAGATCAGTGCCGCGACGAACCCGCCGCCCGCCACCACCGCCGGCGTTTCCAAAAATATCACCAAAAGGAGATGATTCACCAAATATGTCGCCAAACTGCGAGAATATATCATTGATATCGAAGCCCTGAGCGCCGCCGGGACCGCCATTGCTCCCCATGCCTGCGTGGCCGAATTGGTCGTAACGTTTGCGTTTTTCGGCATCACTCAATACGCCATATGCCTCGGCAGCTTCCTTGAATTTCTCTTCGGCTGAAGGGTCATCAGGGTTTTTGTCGGGGTGATATTTAATCGCCAACTTACGGTAGGCTTTCTTTATTTCGTCTTCAGCCGCCGTTTTGCCAACGCCAAGGATTTCGTAATAATCTCTTTTTTGTGCCATTTCTTTATTCTTCAATCGTTATCCGCTATCCGTTTATCTGACTGTTAATTTCGAATAAGAGTAAACAGATACCGGATAACACTATTAACTTCCAACGACTACTTTAGCGTAGCGAATTACTTTATCGTTCAATAAATACCCTTTTTCTACTTCATCGATCACCTTGCCCTTTAAGTCTTCGGTTGGAGCGGGAAACTGAGTGATGGATTCGTGCAGATCAGCGTCGAATTTTTCGCCTTTGGCGATCATCGGCTTAAGGCCGCGGCTTTCCAGCGTTTTTGAAAACTTTGTATAGATCAAGCCAACCCCTTCTTTTAACGGCACAATATCGGTCGTTGCCTCAAAGGAAGACATGGCACGTTCGAAGTCGTCTACGACGGGCAATACCGCCTTCATGAGGTCCTCGCTGGCGGTTGAGATCAGCTCTAATTTTTCTTTGGCGGTGCGACGACGGAAGTTTTCAAAATCAGCATATAGGCGCAGGTATTTGTCTTTCAATTCTGTGATCTCGGCCTCTAATTTTTGCATATCCGTTGTTTCGGTTTCCTGAGCGATCTCAACGGGAGTTTCAGTGCCCTCTACGGGTGCTGTCGTTTCGTCCGTAGTTATGTCATTTCCGTTGTTCATTGTCATAATAAATAGATGTACGCTACTGTTCTGTCTTTTTTACAAATGTCGGCAATTTCTTTGCCACTACCTTAAAAACTGACAGATTGGCAGGATAATTACTTCCATTGCCGGTTAGCAGCCGAAACGTCCGGACTTTAAGAATCGCTTTACCTTTCTTATGTCATTATTACGCCGATAAGTGGTTTTCAGACCGAACAAAATGATGATTTATATTCATTGTTGCCCCGTTATTTTAAACTGTACTATTTACTGTTCCTGCAATGTTTCTTCAGCTATTAATGCTAATATTTTATGGCTTTTAATGAAGCCTTTAAAATTTAATTTAATTTTTTTTCTTTATTAATTACGACCAATTAACTTAAAAACATCCTTGTAAATCGGCTTTAATTTTTAAATGTACCAATATTTCTATAATAATTATACTTCACGTTTTCTTTCGAGGGATAGTTTCTGTAATAAGACAGTTCTCTTCAATATGTGATATTTTGAATGTCTAATAATGATTGGTGACCTTATCCAAAAAAAGCCGTCTGATAGAAAATTTTATAAGGTATGAATAGAGATTTAAACACTACAGAAAAGCACCCATCATTGTCCAAAAGGACGTACAGATTCCCAAAACTCCATACGATTGGTCAAGTGAAAAAGCTAACGGCTAAAATGGGCAGCCAAATGGATGTAATCGCTGCCTATGCTCCTTAGTGAAATGTTGATTTTATTTTCATTCTAATTTTATATCCTGTGAAGACATTCTATCTCTTTTTATTATTGTTATTGGTTTGGTTTAAAAGTTACTGTGCCGGAGAAATTGCATTTACAGCATTTCAATCAGACACGCCCGATTCTTTTTCTTGGGTAGCATTGGTACCTATTCCTGCGGGCGCCACTATTCTTTTTACAGATAATGGTTGGAATGGCACCTCCTTTCGTACAAATGAAGGCGTTCTTACTTGGACTGCTCCCGCCGGAGGTGTTGCTTCAGGAACTGTGGTAACAATGTCAGGAGGCACAACGGTTACTGCCGGGACTGTTACTTCGACCGGCACGTATGCGCTTTCTACTTCAGGGGATCAATTGTTTGCCTTTAAAGGGAGTTTGGCCTCTCCTACGTTTATTTCAGCAATTAATTTTGGAAGCACTGATTGGACTGATACCGGTGCAAGTACCAATTCTACGGCTTTACCTGCCGGTTTAGCAAATGGCTCAAACGCAGTTGCGGTAGGAAATCAAGACAATGGTCGGTTTAATTGCAGTGCCGGAGTTGTATCAGGAAATATGTCGAGTATTGGGGTAAGCATTAATACCTCTTCTAATTGGACCACAAGCGCTTCTGTCCTTACTCCTGCTGTCAGTACCTGTAGTTATACGAGTTCTACCCTCCCCGTACATCTGATTTCATTCAAGTCAGAAACGCAGGCAACAACCATAGAGCTTACTTGGCAAACGAGCGAAGAGATTAACAACAGTCATTTTGAAATCGAAAAAAGCAGCAATGCACAAACGTTTGAGGTAATTGGCCGAGTAATTGGAAAAGGAACCGGCAATGTAAAGCAAGTGTATTCTTACACAGACATTTTTCCAACATCAGGACTTAATTATTATCGTTTAAAACAGGTTGATTTTGATGGTAAATTTGAATATAGCCGCATAGTTTCTGCTAAATTTAACGGTGAAGGTATTTTTAAAGCCTATCCAAACCCGGTCATTTCTACTCTAACGATAGAACTCCCTGTCGATCATGAGCCGGAGTCGGCCTGTTTACTGGATTTGACCGGCCATAAAATAAAAGAGTTTTCATCCAAAAACCTGAAATTGGACGATATTGAAAACGGAGTGTATATGCTCCAGGTAAAAACAAAAAAAGGAGCGACTTTTCAACAACGCATTTTAAAAATTAACTGACTCTGTTTTGCAAACAAGTGATTAGTAAGTGCCACGGTCGTAGAAAGAACGGCGACGGGAAAGTTTCAGATCACGCAGCAACGCTGATTTGGCGTGGATTTCAAATGAGTAATTGTTTGCTCGAATGCCTGAGCCGGCAAATGGCGTCCAGTTAAATGTCATTTCCCAGCAGTGCAGGTCACGCGTGATACCAATGTTTGTGATGGAAGGTGCTTTCGCAACTACGTCAACCCCTGTATCAAACACAAACTTCCATTTAGGCGTTAGGCTAAAGTCACCGTTGACGCGAAGCGTTTGGATATTTGTTCCCTTGGATAACCCCTGACGCGAATATCCGTAGTTATAACTGAGGTTGACCGTCCACGGGATATTAAAATCCACGTAAGCATCCGGGTTGGCATTGATGAGGCGTTGTTGCTCTTCAGTATTAGGCGTGGCGGCTTTTTTGGGCTTATCAGAACCTTTGGGTGCAAAGCGAGTGGTAAGGGCAAAGTTAAGGTTATTGAGTCGGGCCAATCCTTGTTTTTCCGAAAACGACCAACGATTGATCTTTCGCCCTACGGTTCCGTACAAAGCGTCGGCAACGTAGGCGTAAGGATCAAAATTGGCGGAAAAGTTGAAGTTTAAATTCTTGAGAACCTGGGCATTTGCATTAAGGCTGATATCAGACATTTTCAGGGAGTCGGCCAATAGATTGTAGGAGCCGTTTAAACTGAGGTTGTCAAGTATTGATTTCTTTTCAAACTGTTTGCCCGTCGAATCAGATTTCGGGCGTACTTTGGCCTCAAACAGGTTATTCAAACTCCACGAAATACCGGCGGCAGAAGTACCGGAAGTAGTGAGGTTTCCACCAATGGTTCGATAGCGATTCAGGTAACGAACATCACCCCGTTCATTCACAACCGTTTTTTCATAAAGGTTTGATTGGTCAGGGACGTAGCTGAAACTGGCGGCAGGGATCAACGTATGCCGAATAGCTTCCAAGCGTTTGCCGCGTATCATAAAAGTACCGTACACGCGGGTATTCATGCTGGCGCTAAAGGAAACGTTGTTCGCAAAAAAGAGCCCTTGCAGTGTATCTACGCGTACTTTATTTGACTCAATGAACTGGTATTTGAATTTCTTGGTAAAAGTTTCGCCCGACAGCGAAATCCCCGGAGTGATGTTGATGTAACGGAATAATTTAATGTTTGGCAATGAGATCGGCACGGAAAAACGCCCCGTAAATTGAGCATTTTTAATGAACTCCGGCAAACTTTGGGCGTTTAAGGCATAGGTAGTCGCCGTGCCTGATTCGGGGGTAATGGCCACCGGTGGGTTGAACAACGTAAAACCCAGCCGTACCGTTGAGGTATCAGCATACACAATGGAGTTATTGGCACTAACCCCACCGCTGAAATCCATTCCCAAGCGAAAGCTTTCGTACCAGGCGCCGGTACCGCCTTTCAGGGCAAAAGGAGCGATTTGGTTAATACCAAAGTTGAAGTCAACGCCGGCGTCCAACGAGCCGGGGTCGGTATTGGTTACCCTTCCTAATGTGTCTATTTTCTGTTTTGAGCGATCGGGAAAGCGTTGATTGACCCGTACGCTGGTTCCCATCCGGGCAAATTGTCCGAATTGTTTACTGTATTGTACCGACGAACTTGCCACATTTTGAATATAGCGAGTAGTACTGAATTCGTTGTACTGGTTATAACTGTTGCTTCCGATATTGACCGATGCTCCGAAACTTGACGTGCCGCGCGGAACGGGTGCGTGGCTCCAGGTAAGGCTAAAATCATTACGAGGTCGGTTCAGGATCTTGATCTCATTTCCCTGCAAATTGCGGTTAAAGCGTGCACTGAAACTACCGCTGTAGCGATATTTCTGAGCATAAGTAGAAGCAACTCCCAAGCCCCAACTTCCTTTGGAATAGATTTGTCCGGTAAAATTCATGTTGATCTTCTCACTGATGGCCCAATAATAGCCGCCATCGCGCAGGTAATATCCGCGTCCGTTGGGCTCTTCTCCGTACTGCGGCATGATGATCCCCGAAGTACCGATCTCTTTTTTCTTGGGAACGGGAAAGAAACCAAATGGTAAACCAAGCGGCAAAGGCACATCAGCAACGACCAAATGGAAAGGCCCGGAAATAACCTGTTTTTCAGGAATAACCTTGATCTTTTTGGCAGCAATATAAAAGTGAGGATGTTCCAGATTACACGTGGTGTAAATGGAACCTCGCACGTACATATTATTTTCTTCGTCTTTCTTGACCGTTGTTCCCCGAATATTCCCGTCGCCTTGCTGAGTTACAATTCCTTTGATAAAACCTTTTTTACTTTTGAAATTATAGCGAAGTTCTTTGGTATCGTATTTTTCTCCATTGTCCTGAAAAACAGGCTGCCCAATCCACTTTTTTGAGGTTGAATCGTAGTTGCCCCGGGCAAAAACTTCATTGGTTTTCCAATTGAGCCGAATGTAATCAGCATCAAGGATAATGGCACCGTAAGTTACGTTTGCTTTACCGTACAGGTGAACTTCCTGCCCGCCGGGGTCCATGATGGTAGAGTCTTGGGCGCTGTATTGAACGGTGGCTTTGAGGTCGCTGTCGCCTTGGAGAGAATCTGCCAAAGTACTGTCTGCAGTTAAACCAACAGAGGCAATTACTTTAGGAACTACGGGAGTAGCTCTTTTGATGGAATCCAGAAAAACGGGTGTGGATAGTCGTTTAGGAACTAAAATCTGTGAAAAAGCCTCAGAACTAACCCCCAAAAGGATCAGCCATAAGAGGCCTACAGCCACACGTACACTAATTTTACGATTAGAAGAGAACAATTTTACACATGCTTTATTTGCAAAAGTACGTCATTCGCGGTTTGAAAAGGCCGAAACACTGTTAAAAGTTATTAAACAGGTGAAAAATTCTTCCATCGGTTTAAAATCCGTATCAGTAAAAACAGGTTAAAAGCGCCTTAAAAAAAGACACCTTTAAATCGGTCACTTCAATGAGACACGCTCTTTTATTGCTAACGGAAACGCCCCAAATTCCGTCTGAATTTTCTAAAATTACTTTATCTTGCGCCACTAAATTTGCCTTTTAGCAACTTTGCGTGAATAATTGTTGTCGTCAACTCTCAAATACTCTTACATTCAAACCCTCGTTCAAAACCCAAAAATACTATGTCAAAAACCAAAGTAGCCGTTGTAGGGCTCGGCTTTATTGGCCCCGCACACATCGAAGCGCTTCGTCGCCTGCCGGATGTAGAAGTAGTAGGTATTGCTGATTTTTCGGCCGAAATCGCTCAGGCCCGCGCTCAGTCGTTGGGAATTCCGAAAGCGTATGATTCATTTGATGATCTGTTGAAAGATGATTCCATTGAGTGCGTTCACATTTGTACGCCCAACTTCCTGCACTACGAGCAATCTAAAAAAGCGTTGTTGGCGGGAAAAAATGTAGTGTGCGAAAAACCGCTGGCTACCAATACCGAAGAAGCCGAAGAACTGGTCGAATTGGCCGATAAACTGGGATTGGTCAATGCCGTTCACTTCAATTTGCGCTACTATCCGCTCATTCGTCAGATGAAAACCATGCGTGAAAAAGGCGAACTGGGCGATGTGTATTCAGTACAGGGCAGCTATCTTCAGGATTGGCTTTTCCTGCCTACCGATTACAACTGGCGTCTTGAGCCTTCGCAGTCAGGTGATTCACGGGCGGTGGCCGATATTGGTTCGCACTTGTTTGACCTGATCGAGTACATTACGGGCTTACACATCACTGAAGTAATGGCCGACTTTAACACCGTCCATAAAACCCGGATGAAGCCTAAAAAAGCGATTGCTACCTATTCGGGTAAATTGCTTCAGGCAGAAGATTACGAAGAAGTACCCATCACGACCGAAGATTATGCTTCTATTTTGTATCGTTTCGAAAACGGCAACAAAGGCGTAGCAACCGTCAGTCAGGTAGCGGCAGGACGTAAAAACCGCGCAACGTTGGAGATCAGCGGTTCTAACCAAACGTTCAACTGGTGCTCAGAAGCGCCCAACGAAATGTGGATCGGCCGTCGCGATGGTTACAACCAATCGTTGATCCGTGACCCGGCCTTAGTACACGAAGAAGTACGTTCTTTGCTCACTTTCCCCGGCGGCCACAACGAAGGGTTTCCCGATACTTCGAAGCAATTGTTCAAAGAAGTATACGCCGCTATTCGCAACGGACGCCCCGAAAAACCAACGTACCCAACCTTTGCCGATGGACTTCGTGAGTTGAAATTGTGCGATAAGATCGTTCAAAGCAGCCGCGAACAACGTTGGGTTCAAGTATAGGATAGGTGGAATTGTTGAACCGTTCCAATCGTATAATCGTTTGTTTGTGATAACATTTCCGTAACTTTGCGGAGTGTTTTAGCGACGTAAGCATCGTACCGTTACAGCTTTTAAACTCTTTTCTGTAAGAATTTAAGTGATGTAACGGTACGTTTTTTATTATTTTCAGCACTACAAATAACCTATAAGCTCATGGAGCGGATTAAGATTGCGGTTTTGGATATGTACGACGGCCATGCCAATGAGGGGATGCGTTGTATTAAAGCATTGGTAGAGAATTTTTTGGCACAGGAAGGAATTGCAGGCAGTTATGACGTTTTTGATGTTCGTCAAAAATGCGAGGTGCCTGATCTAAGCTACGATATTTATATTTCATCGGGCGGTCCCGGCAATCCTGTTCCCGTGGGAGAAGTTTGGGAAAAGCCTTTCTTTCTATTGTTGGATCAAATTTGGCAACACAATCGCCAACCATTCCATCCACGTAAAAAACACTTGATGTTGATCTGTCATTCGTATCAAATGGCATGTTTGCATTGGGGTGTCGGATTGGTATGTAAACGTCGTTCTACTTCTTTTGGAATTTTCCCAATGCACAAAACGCAATTTGGATTGAAAGAAGATCTTTTTGAGCAATTACCTGACCCATTCTATGCCGTTGATTCGCGTGATTACCAGGTTATTGACCCCAACTATCAGGAACTTGAACGAATAGGTGCCAAAGTGCTTTGCATCGAAAAAGAACGTCCTCATGTGGCGCATTTGGAGCGGGCGGTGATGGCGGTACGGTTTTCGCGGGAAATCTTTGGAACACAGTTTCACCCCGAAGCCGACGGAGAAGGAATGTTGCGGCATTTTCAGAAAGAAGAAAAACGGACGCTTATCGTCAAAAATTACGGTGAAGAAAAATACAACGACATGGTCGATTCATTGCAAGACCCTGAAAAGATCATGCGTACTGAATCCGTCATTATTCCTTCATTTCTTCAACGAGCGTCTGAGCAGTTGGTAGGAGTGCAGTTAGTGTAGGATTTGCATTTGGTTTTATCATTTTCTTAGCTATTTTTGATATAAATATTTGAGCATTGACCATGATGAGCGAACTCATTTTTGTAGTCGAAGAAGATCCGGAAGGGGGATATACGGCACGTGCTTTAGGAGAAAATATCTTCACCCAAGGTGAAACGATGGAGGAATTGAAAGAAATGATAAGAGATGCGGTAGCGTGTCATTTTGATTCTCCTGATTTAGCGCCTAAGGTAATTCGAATGCATTTTGTAAAAGAAGAAGTTTTTGCGCTTTAAATGAAAGTACCGAGAGATATTACAGGCGCAGAACTTGTTAAACTGCTTAGAAAATTAGATTATCAGGTTGTTCGGCAGACAGGAAGTCATATCCGCATCAGAACTGAGCAAAAAGGCCAACATCAGGAGACAATTCCTAATCATATTCCAATAAAAATTGGAACATTAAATGCCATTTTGAATAACATTTCTGCTCACTTTGGAATAACAAAAGAACAACTTATTGCTATCTTGTTTGGGTAAAAGCCTTTAACTACAACCTATGATTCCTTCCCTGCGACAAGCTTACAACGCTGCATTCAGCGAAGAAAAATACAATGAATTTATCAATGGCATTCATGCCGATTGGCCGGGGCAACTGGAATTTCGGGTGGCCGAAACACCCGTTTTTGTGCCTGCTGCGCTCAAAAATAAGTTGATCGAAGCATGTGAATCATTTGTAGATGTGATCGTTGGCCCGCATTATAAGGCCAAAACACAGCACGCTATTCCGGTCGGACAATTTGTGCCGCATGAAAACGAACACGCGTCTTTCTTAGCCATTGACTTTGCCATTTGCAAAGATGAAAATGGAGAACTAACGCCTCAATTGATCGAATTGCAGGGCTTTCCGTCGATCTTTGGCTTTCAAAGTTACGTGACCGAAAAATTCCGTGACTACTTTCCTATACCGGAAGACTACAGCAATTACTTCAGCGGCGTGGCCAATCAGGCAGAATACATCGCTAAATTGAAAGAAGTGATCATTGGCGATGAAAACCCGGAAAATGTTATTCTTCTGGAAATTTATCCTGAACAGCAAAAAACCCGCATTGATTTTGCAGTGACCGAAGCGTTACTGGGCATTAAGGCGGTTTGCTATACCAAGGTCAAGAAAGTAGGTCGTCAACTTTTTTATGAAAAAGACGGCCTTGAGGTTGAAATTAAGCGGATTTATAACAGGTTGATCTTTGATGATCTAACCAATTTCCCCGATCTCCAAACAGAGTTTGAACTCACCGATGACGTAGATGTGAAGTGGGTAGGGCATCCCAACTGGTTTTTTCGAATCAGCAAGTATACACTTCCGTATTTGAAAAGCCCTTATGTACCTGATACCCATTTTCTGAGTGAGTATATTGATAATTTTCCAGAAGATCTGGAAAATTACGTCCTCAAACCACTCTTTTCGTTTGCCGGAAGCGGCGTAAAAATTCATGTAACTGCTAAGGACATCGCTGAGGTGACCGATCCTGAAAATTGGATTTTACAACGAAAAGTAAATTACGAACCCATCATCCAAGCCCCTGATGGCCTGGTCAAATGCGAGATCAGAATGCTGTATGTTTGGAAGGATAATGCGCCCAGACCGCAGTTATTGACCAGTTTAAGCCGGTTGAGCAGAGGTGAAATGATCGGGGTACGTTTTAACAAAGATTTTACGTGGGTGGGTGGAACTACCTGTTTTTATCAACCTTAATGGGGGATGTCGCAACTATAATATCCCCTTTTTCAGGGGATTGAATAAAAGCGAATAATCGGAGAATTTTGATATTTTAAGTAGCAATCAGTACCTTTGAGACGTATTCAGAGTTATCTGCACAAAGAGTTAATGTAGCGTTTAGTACATCAGAAAGTAATATCCCTAAAAAAGGGTGATTTGTGGTATCGTTCCTATATGCAAATTTGTACTTTCTGTTGTTGGGTCGCTGTTCATTGTCTACGTGAATCGGCCCGGGAGCTTAACCTAAACAATCACTGCTTACTTTTTTGTAGATACACTTACCAAAAATCATTTTTCTTACCGGTTACGATTTGCCCCTGACGATCGGCGGTCAAGCTTTTGCTTGTAATAGGCTGATTGTTACAGGATTTAGTATGTTATCCATTTTTATTATTTATCAACTCTAAACAAATCAAATTGCATGAGACACATTTTACGCATTAGCTTATGGATGCTGCTTTGTCTGTCGTTCGTCGCGGTAAGAGCGCAGGACAAGGTTGTGACCGGGAAGGTTACTTCATCCGAAGATGGTACCGGTATGCCGGGCGTTTCGATTTCAGTAAAAGGTACTACTCGCGGTGCTAACTCAGACGGTGACGGGAATTATCGCATCTCAGTTCCCGACAACGCTTCTCTGGTATTCAGTTTTGTTGGGTTTGCTCCTATAGAAGAAAAAATAAATGGCCGTTCGGTGATTAATGTTCAATTGGCGACGGATGCCAAAAACCTCAGCGAGATTGTGGTAACGGGTTTCGGGTCACAAATTAAAAGAGAACTTACCGGAAACATTGCCAAAATTCGCCCTTCTGATATTCAGGATATGCCCGTCAATACCTTTGATCAAGCTATTCAGGGAAAAGCAGCGGGGGTGCAGGTGAATGCGGGTTCGTCTAAATTGGGTCAGGCGATTCAGGTACGGGTGCGTGGAAACTCATCGGTTTCTGCTTCCAACCAACCGCTCTATGTATTGGACGGTATTCCGGTAACAACTCAAAATTTGAGTAATAACGGTGCTGCAACTAACCCTTTGGCCGATATTAACCCACAGGATATTGAATCTATTGAAGTACTGAAAGATGCTTCGGCAGCAGCTATTTATGGTTCGCGGGCAGCCAACGGGGTGGTTTTGATCACCACCAAACGTGGTAAATCGGGCCGTACCAATATCCATTTCGGGTACCAAATGGGTTCAAGCAAACCTACAAAACAGGTAAAATTCCTGAATACGGATCAATACCTGAAATTGTATCGTCAAGCGGCGGCTAACTCTGACCGTATTGATGGATACGAAGCCAACGATCCTGATTCGTATACGACGTATATGGAAGATTTTTTCCAAACGCAAAGTTTGGGAACATTCGGTACACCTAAACAAGTCAGTACCGATTGGGGTGGTTTGGCGTATCAAAAAGCCCCAATGAGTCAGTATGATCTTAATATCAGCGGCGGTAATGATAAAACTTCCTTTTTTGTCTCAGGACAATTGCTTGACCAAAAAGGTATTTTGATCGGAAATGCGCTCAATCGTATGTCGGGACGTATCAATTTGGATCAAAAAGTATCCGACAGATTCCGCATGGGAATCAATATGAGCATGGCGCGCACCTTAAACAAACGTTTATCCGGTGACCGCCAGTTTGATAACCCTATTCAAATGGTGGCCTTGCCTCCAATGACACCTTCCACTGACCCCGAGACCGGATTGCCGACTGGTACGCCTCCGGGAGATATTTCTATTCCAACGTATTATAACCCATTGATCAATATTGGTAATGCGTATTATAACACTACCGTAAACCGCAGCATCAGCAGCGTGTATGGTCAACTTCAAATTGCCAGAGGACTTAGCTTCCGTTCGGAACTTGGCATAGACGTATTGAACCAGCAGGAAGAATCGTATTACAACAGTAAGACTCAGCGTAACTTTGGCGCTCCTAAAGGTTTTGGTGAAAATGCCTTTACGCGGGTTGAAAACTATAATACCAACAACTATTTTAACTACATAACGGTCTTTGGTAAACATGCGATTGATGGAACGTTAGGGATGTCTTATCAACAATCTCAAGAGAAGTTCAACACGACTCAGGGGCAGGATTTTCCTTCGGATGCTTATCGTATGATTGCCAGTGCGGCTCGTAAAACCGATGGAAGTTCTACCGAGACCAATTTTCGTTTCTTATCTTATTTTGCCCGCGCCAATTACAAATTCAATGATCGTTATTTGCTGAGTTTGAGCGCGCGCCTCGACGGTTCATCGCGTTTCGGAAGCGCCAGTCGTTACGGTTTCTTCCCGGCAGCTTCGGCAGGTTGGGTACTTACGGAAGAAGACTTCCTGAAAACCAGCGCATTTATCAGTTTCCTGAAATTGCGAGCCAGTTATGGTCGTACAGGAAATGCTGAGATCGGCAACTTCCCACAATTAGGTTTGTACACAGGGGATGCGGCTTATGCCGGTCAGCCGGGACAACGTCCGTCGCAATTGGCTAACCCTGATCTGCGTTGGGAAACTTCTGACCAAGTGGATATTGGGATTGATTTTGGTTTCTTCAATAACCGCATCAGTGGCGAGATCGATTATTACAACAAACAAACGACCGGTCTTTTGCTGAACGTAAACGTACCGGGTACAACGGGCTTTACTACACAGGTTAAAAACGTCGGAAGTCTTGAAAATAAAGGGTTTGAGTTTGTGTTAAATACCGATAACCTGGTAGGAGCCTTCAAATGGAAAACGAGCCTTAACTTGGCGATCAACCGAAATAAGATCACCAATTTAAAGAGCAATCCTACTGATGCACAGGGACAGATCATTGAAGGAGGGCTTAACAGCATGAGCCGTGCCGTGGAAGGACAGCCTTTGGGTACGTTCTTTACGGTAGAGTATGCAGGAGTTGACCCGGCCAATGGGGATGCTTTATGGTACAAAAACTCAACCAATACCGATGGATCTATCGACCATTCTACCACAAACAATTATAACCTTGCGCAACGTGTAGTGGTTGGAAATCCTCAGCCTAAATTAATTGGCGGTTTTACCAATACGTTCAGTTATAAAGGTTTTGATCTAACCGTATTCTTCAACGGCATATTTGGCAATAAGATCAATTTCTATGGGGTAGGACGTTACTCATCAGCAAATGCACGTTTTGAAGACAATCAGACCGTGGATCAACTTGATTCATGGACAAAAGAGAACCCTAACGCCAAATTCCCGGAAGCACGTTTATTTTATAATAATGGTGCTCAACCTTCAAGCCGCTTTATTCAGGATGGTTCTTTTGTCCGTTTGCGTAACGTAACGCTTTCTTACAGCCTTCCTAAAGCGTTGGTGAACAAAGCCAAGATCAACAGCGTGCGTTTCTTCCTGACAGGCCAAAACCTGTTGACCTTCACCAAATATACCGGTTGGGATCCGGAAGTAAATGCAGACGATGTGGTATCAAACATTGCGCAGGGGTATGATTTTTATACAGCTCCTCAGGCAAGAACTATCACAGGAGGTATAAACATTGGTTTTTAATTGTCTAATTTTTACTGAAAGAAATCATGAATATATATATTAAAAATTCCTTGTTTGCAGGAGCCCTCCTTTTGAGTGTAGCTTCGTGTAATGATAAGCTGGATGTTCAACCTACTCAAAGTATTGATGAGTCAACGGCGCTGGCTACCGAGCAGGATGTGCAGGTAACATTGGTTGGGACGTACGACGGTATGAGCAGTACGAACCTTTACGGCGGAGGTATTCAGTTTTCCGGTGAGCTTCTCGGAGATGATCGTGAGATCGTTTTTGGCGGAACGTTTGCGGTTTTGGATGAGCTTTGGCGTAAAACCGTTACTGTCGGTAACACACAGGTGAGAGATACATGGCTTGCTGCTTACACAACAATTAACCGGGCAAACAACGTGCTGAGTGCCTTAGACAAAGTGAGCGCTGCCAATAAGAACAGTTTTGAAGGGCAGGCGAGACTCATCAGAGGTGCCATGTATTTCGAATTGGTGCGGTTGTTTGCAAAATCTTGGGGCGATGGTGACAATGCCACTAATCCCGGTGTGCCGTTGGTATTGACTCCTACGCGTTCCATTACGGATGCCGATTTTAAAGCCCGCAACAGTGTTGCCGAAGTATATGCACAAGTTATTGATGATTTTACAAAAAGCGAACAACTGGATAAAAACCCCATTGCGGCAGCTATGCTGTCTCGTGTATATTTGACGCAGGGAAACTATGCATTGGCCCGTGATGCGGCTAACCGTGTTATTGCGAGTGGAGAATATGCACTCGAAAGTACATTTGCCGATGCTTTTACGGATGGCAGTACAGAAACCGTGTTTAGTATTGTTGTCACTGACCAAGATGGTTCAAACGCGATGAATACCTATTATGCTTCTGCACTTAATCAAGGTCGGGGCGATATGCGTGTGCAGTCAAAACATTTGGCTTTGTACGAAGCAGCGGATATCCGCGGTAAGTTTTTCGATACCAGCAATGCCGGTTCCAGAACCTTTACCAGCAAATTCAACGACCGCTTTGGAGATGTGATCGTGATTCGTTTGGCCGAAATGTATCTGACCCGGGCCGAAGCAAACTTCCGTTTGGGAACAACGGTAGGGGCCGCTCCATTGGCCGATGTTAATGTCATTCGTGCCCGCGCCGGACTAACGGCTTTGACGGCAGCACAACTGACATTGCCGGCTATTCTGAAAGAACGTAAGTTGGAACTGGCGTTTGAAGGGCAGCAAATTCATGACATCAAACGTACCAAAGGAACGGTTGGAACAACTCCTTACAACAGCAATAATTTGACTCTCCCAATTCCGCAACGCGAAATTGATGTGAACAAAAAACTGACGCAAAATGCAGGTTACTAGAAACCTGTTTTAATAATCGTTATTGGTAAAAACAAAGAACCTTCGGCCTTGGCCGAAGGTTCTTTGTTTTATGGGAAGTTGTTAAAAATCAATAAAATATAGTTGATTTCTCTATTTTTGGTTCTCCCTCAATAGCACCTCATAGTATTCGATATAAGCTTCATATCCATTCTTTTCTTTCTCTTGAAAAATAAGCTCCTGCTCTAATTTTTCTTCATG
Organism: Runella sp.; assembly: GCF_965279615.1. NCBI lineage: Bacteria > Pseudomonadati > Bacteroidota > Cytophagia > Cytophagales > Spirosomataceae > Runella > Runella sp. The sequence continues at coordinate 6,494,797 of NZ_OZ257252.1, forward strand.
AATTTTCTTTGCACTATTAAGCAACTCGTAAAGACTCTTTAATGATTCGTTGCTGTCTTCCAACTGCTTTTTGTAATCCGTGATTTTTCTCTTTAGTAAGTCTATTGTGCCCTCATTACCTATTTCTAACTCTTGTATTTCTTTCTGAATAAGCAGTAATTGATTGTACAATTTTTGTTGATAAGCAAAGCTGTCAAACGCGGCTTCTTCTATATCAAACAAATCAACCAACGTATTTTTTAGAAGCTTTGTATACTTTGTTGCCTTTAGGTTGGCCCGCAAATCAATTTCCATAATAAGTGTTATTTTATTGAAAAGGTGCAGGCAACCTATTCCTACCTTGGATAGCAGATAACAGACTGTTTTTGTAAAAGTATTTTACTGATTTACGCACAACAGGCTTTTTGTTGATATTTGCAGCTGAAAACCATATCCCAATGCCCAACGCACTTTCTCATCGTCAGCAACTTTTTTACAATCACCTCGCCCAAACGTCCGATTTTCCTTTGGCATTGGACATCGAACGCGCCGAGGGCATTTATCTATACGGTCAAGATGGGCAACGTTATGTCGATATGATTTCGGGTATTGCCGTGAGTAATGTAGGCCATCGACACCCTAAAGTATTGGAAGCGATTCAAGATCAGTTGGATAAATACCTGCATTTGATGGTGTATGGCGAATATATCGAAACACCGCAGGTGAAATTGGCTGAGGCATTGGTTAAAACAATCAAACCCCACCCCTTGCCCCTCCCCGGTGAGGGAGGGGTAGTACCCATTTCATCCCCTCCCTTCAGGGGAGGGTTAGGGTGGGGTTTAGACAATGTCTATTTCACCAACTCCGGCACCGAAGCCGTAGAAGGGGCCATGAAACTGGCTAAGCGTTTTACAGGCCGTTCTGAAATTATTTCCTGTTTTAATGCCTATCACGGATCTACACAGGGGGCACTGAGCTTAGCAGGAGCGGAGTTTTTCAAACGCAGTTTTCGACCTTTGTTACCTGATGTTCATCATATTCGGCACGGTGTTATAGAAGACTTGGATAAGCTTACGACCCGTACTGCTGCGGTAATTATTGAAGTAATTTCGGGAGAGGCGGGCGTGCGTGTACCTACAGAAGAATATCATCAGGCGTTGCGAAAACGCTGCGATGAAACAGGTGCATTGCTGATCTATGACGAAATCCAAACCGGTTTCGGCAGAACAGGCAGCTTCTGGGCTTTTGAGCAATACAATGTTGTACCGGACGTGCTGCTGTGTGCCAAAGGGATGGGCGGCGGGATGCCCATCGGTGCTTTTATTGCTTCCAAAGAAGTAATGTCCGTTTTTAAAAATAACCCCATTTTAGGGCATATTACTACATTTGGAGGGCATCCGGTGAGTTGTGCGGCTTCGTTGGCTACGCTGGAAGTTGTGCAGGATACTTTGTCATCCCGTAGAGAGCTATCCATCACCGAAAAGGGTGAATTGATACACAGCCTTTTGAAACACCCTAAAATAAAAGAGATAAGGGGAAGGGGGCTAATGTTAGCGGTAGAGTTTGAGTCGTTTGAAGTTTTGAAACCCATTATTGACCGAGCCATTCAAAAGACCCCTACGGGCGTTATTACAGATTGGTTCTTATTTTGTGATAATTCGATGCGATTAGCCCCACCGTTGATCATCACCGAGGAGCAGATACGCGAAGCCTGTGCGATAATTTTGGAAGTAATTGATTAACAAATTTTGATACCTTTGCAGCGAAAGTCATACCTCGACTTTTAACCTCCACCAATCTCAATTAATAACTAACGGACAAAGTACCCAATGGACACCCGATTTTTAGGCGTAGGCGTTGCGCTTGTAACCCCTTTTGACGCTAACCATGATATTGATTTTCCGGCACTCCAAAAACTCCTTCATTTTGTAAGCGATAATGGTGTTAATTACCTTGTTGTTCAGGGTACTACGGGCGAAACTTCTACTACAACTGCTCAGGAAAAGCTTGATCTTTTGAAGTTTGTGCAGGAAAACAATCCTAAAAAGCTCCCTCTTGTGTATGGATTGGGAGGAAATAATACCCGAGCTGTATTGGAAACATTCAAGCAGACCGATCTGACGGGCGTTGATGCTGTTTTGTCGGTATGTCCTTATTACAATAAACCTTCGCAAAAAGGCCTGATCGCTCACTTTACCGCCATTGCTGACGTGAGCCCTGTACCTGTGTTTTTGTACAATGTTCCCGGACGCACGGTAGTCAATATGAAAGTGGAAACGATCGTGGAATTGGCAAAACACCCAAATATCATCGGCATCAAAGATGCCTGTGCGAATTTTGACCAGTACATGGAACTGGCCAGTGAGTGTCCAAAGGATTTCCTTTTGATCTCAGGCGATGATAACCACGTTACACCAATGGTAAGCGTAGGTTGGAGAGGCGTTATTTCGGTGATCGCCAATGCATTTCCGAAAGAATTTACCGAAATGACATGGCATGCCATCGAAGGACGGATGGACGAAGCAGCCGCTATTCAGTATCGTTTTTTGGATATGGATGCGCCGCTTTATGCTGAATCAAACCCCGTAGGAATCAAAAAGTGTTTGGAAATCAAAGGCATTTGCGGCAGCGAAGTGCGGTTGCCGTTGGTAAAAGCCTCTGATGAATTGGGCGTTACGCTAAAAGCGGTTATGGAGAAAGAAGGACTGTTCTAAATTTCTTTAAGCACTTATAAAAAGTAAAAGCGCCTGACTTAGTCAGACGCTTTTACTTTTTATAAGTATGCAGCAGATTGTTTAAAATTTCTTTTGAGCAGTCTTCCTTACTGAGTGGCGGTTTTGAGAAACCGCCAACATGTATGTATGTGCAGCAGGTTTCTCAAAACCTGCGTTGAGGTTGCTCACAACCTCGTGTTTGTCTTGCTCTTTCGGATTTTAAATCCGAAAGCAGTCTGATTCGGGATTTCAAATCCCGAATAGCGGAGACGATCCTAAGGCACCATAAAGACCGCATTTAAAAACAGCAACTTCCCATTGTACCAAAAACCACGGAAAAGAGGATCGTTGGCCATGTAGATGATCTTACCGCGCCCCATGTCTTCTACACCGTAAAACAGCGCATTTTGGAGTTTGTCTTTGGCGTTTTTACCGGTAAAACCTGCGACATAACCTTCTTTTTCTTTCTTCAAATACCCTACGTTCCAACCATCTTTCAGGAAGTCGTAATTATAGGTATTGTTTACTAAAGCAAAGAAATGATCAGGAAAGCCAAAGGCCAATGGATGAGAATTGTCCAGTTTGATCTTGTAAATACTTCCCGGGGTATCATCGGAAACCGATTCGCGCTCACGATTCGCGTATAGTTTCAGGGAGTCAGCAGAGGCTTTTTTATCGGCTTTTTTGCTGTCTTCTTTTTTGTTTTTAAGGCCAAAGCCTTCTTTATCTGCCAGTAATGCGGTAGCGTTTTCCATAAGGATCAATTTGCCGCCTCCGCGCAACCATTCGCGCAGGGCAGGAAACTGATTTTCCCGTAAAATATTGCCGCCAAACGAAGTGGGAACGATCAACACATCCAATTTTGAAAAAGGAATGGCGCTGTTGAAACGACTGTTGGGGTCAAGAAGCGTGATCGGATATTTTAACTCTTGGTCAAAAAGATGCCAAACTTCACCCACGGTAGTCATGGAGGTGCCGTCTCCGGCAATCAAACCCACGCGTGGAGCCGCTTTCAGTCTAAAAACAAAATCAGAACCAAAATCAGAGCCTTTTGTAGCGCCGCCGCCTTCAGTGGCGTTAAGTACGATTCCCGCCTTGGCTGCTTCGGCCTGAACGATTTTATCAAAATTATCGCCCAATGGTTCATTGCCCGCACGGGTAATGATGAGCGTGCCTTGAACATAGGTTTTTCCGCCAATCTCAAATGGTTTTTCTGCCGCCCGAACGCGAATCTTCTGTTTCAGGATGGCGGCTAAGAATTTTGCATCTTCTGCCGATTTCCAATTCACTAAGTAAGCATAAGGCTTTCCGCTGATGGCAGGTTGTTGGGCACTTGCTGCGGGCTGTGCGCCGGGAGTAAGTCGCTCTTTGACGCCGTAGGTTTTTGCGCCGAAAGCCAATGGTACGCACCAAGAAGTGATATCATAGGTGATTGAGTCTTCGAGCATGGGTTTGGTCTCGAACAATATTTTCAGAAGATTAGACTTCGGCTGATAAGCACTGATGACCAAGTCGCCGGCTTCTGTTTTGAAGGCTTCGTCTTTCTGGTTCAGGTAATTATAACCGGTCAATGACCGGGCTTCGGTGGCATATCCGTAGCGAATTTGGTTTTTGTCCAGCAATTCTTTCATTGCTTTTACGCGACCTTCGTCGCCGGCAGTTTTAACCACGTACGATTTATAAGTTCCAATGGGGTTGTTTTGACTGCGCTCATAAAATTTGATGAACTCGTCCACTACTTTGGCCGAACGGTCAGAAATAGCTTCCATGGTAGCAATACTTGCGGTGGCTACGTGGGCTACGCGGTGGGTAAGACGCAGCGTGTCACCTTCATCGGTGCGTTCGTAGGCCAAACCGGCTATGCCGCCGCCGCCCTGTTCGTAGGTCATGGCAATGGCGCCGTTGTAGGTAGGCCACGTGTCACCGTAGCTTGGATAGAAAAGGTCAAAACGTTCGTGGGTATAGTAAAGCCAGTTGTTACGGTCAAAATAACGTTTATTGTATGTTCCCACCACTTCCTGCATTTCACGTTGCCAAGTGGTAATATCTTCATGGTAAGGCTTCGCAGAGGGAGCAAAATAATACGGGCTGTTAGGACCCATTTCGTGAAAGTCTCCGTGTACGTGTGGCATCCATTGGTGATAAGCTGCAATCAATTGACGGGTGATTTCCTGTGTTTGCCAAGCCCAGTCGCGATTGGGGTCAAACAAATAGTGCGTATAACGACCGCCCGGCCAAGGCTCACCGTGTTCCCACGCTGAAGTATTGGCGTTGGCATTCATTCCTATTTTTTGGTTATACCAGTTTACATACCGGTCATGGCCGTCGGGGTTGAGGCAGGGAGCTAAAATAACAATGGCATTTTTCAGGATCTTTTCCGAAACGGTGCCACCGGCCAACAATTCATGCAATACTTTTGGAAAAGCTGCCGAGTTGGTGGCTTCGTTTCCGTGTACGTTATAACTCATCCATATCACGGCAGGACGGGTTTTGCTTGTGGGCTGACCCGCCAACATCCCAATGCTTTTGAGGTGATCGGTGCGAATTTGTTCCAGATTCCTCATGTTTTCTTCAGAACTGACCACTACCATCATCAAAGGCCGTTTTTCATACGTTTGGCCATACGACATCACTTTTACTTTGGCAGGAGCCTGCTGCGCAGCATGTTCAGCGTACTGATACAGCCGATGCGTGGGAACCATTTGTTCGCCCGGGGCAAAACCGAAAAATTGTTGAGGGGATTGGAGTTGAGCAAAAGATTGAAACGCCAGGAACATTCCTGCCAGCATGAACGTAATTTTTCTCATTTGGTTTTGTTTGAAGATAAATGGTACTTCTCAAGAGTTTTGGAACAAATATAGACAAAGTTCTCCTGAAAGTATTTCACAAATTTAGCCGTAGCAACCATAGAAAACGACGTATGGATGCTTTTTAGAGAAACTAACTGTAACTGCTTCATGAAATCTCGTCGTGATTTTCTTCTTAAGATTGGAGGCTCGGCTCTCACCCTGCCTTTGGTATCTGCCTTAACGCCGGCCGAAGCCGCTGTGCCGCCTGCTGACAAACAACTCCGTGTTGCACTGGTAGGACTTGGAAGTTATGCAGATCGCGTGGCTACGGCCATGAAAGACTGTAAGATGGCAAAACTGGTGGGTGGCGTAACGGGAACACCCGAGAAAGTTGACAAATGGTCAGGGAAATTCGGCTTAGACAAAGCTAATTTTTACGACTATAAAGACTTCGAAAAGATCAAAGATAATCCTAACATTGACGCCGTTTACATTACGCTGCCCAATTCCATGCACCACGAATTTACGATTCGGGCGGCTAAAATGGGGAAACACGTCATTTGTGAGAAACCCATGAGCGTCAGCGTAAAAGAGGCGCAGGAAATGATCGCAGCCTGTAAAAAAGCCAATGTAAAACTGTACATTGGATACAGACTGCACTTCGAACCATACACGCGCGAACTGATACGGATGCGCAAAGCCGGCGAATTAGGCAAAATTATGCACGTAAATACCTATGATGGATTCAAAAGCGGCGATCCTAATCAATGGCGACTTAAAAAAGCCCTTGCAGGAGGCGGCGCACTGATGGACGTAGGTGTTTATTGTATCAATGGCGCTCGCTATGCCACGGGCGAAGAACCCATTTGGGTGTCGGCAGAAGAAGCCAAAACAGATCCGGTGAAGTTTAAAGAAGTGGACGAAACCATTACGTGGCAAATGGGCTTTCCGAGTGGCGCAATTGCCTCCTGTGCAACTACGTACAATTTTAACAATTTTGAAAGACTTTACGTAATAGGCGAAAAAGGCTTTGTTGACCTTAGCCCTGCATTTGGCTATGGCCCCATCAAAGGCCGTACTCACAAAGGTGATATGAGTTGGGATACTTCCAAAATGCACCAAACTTGGCAAATGGACGGTATTGCCGATTGCATCCTGAATGGAAAACCTGATCCTGATATTACGGGAGAAGAAGGACTGAAGGATATGAAAGTAGTGGAAGCGATCTACAAATCCATTGCAGCAGGAGGTAAAAAGGTAATGATATAGAACTTTCGGTTAAATCAATAATCAAAAAAGGCTTGCCCATCGGCAAGCCTTTTTCTTTTGTAAATGTCCCAATTTATGGGTTAGTGTTAAATGTATTTCCCGACGGAGTCAAAAATTCTTCGTGTACTTCGTCCTGTTGGCTTTCATCGTACGCATTTTGGTCGATGGGCCATTTGCTTGGAGTTTCATCCTCATCTTTTTCTTTTAAGCTCGGATTTTTCTGCTCGCTTGATGACTCATTGGCGTTTTCCCGAGGTTGATTCGGATCCGGATTCCATTGCTCATTTCCGGGGTTCCCGATAGAGGTATTCGACTCGTTTGTTGTTGGCGTTTCCATGGCTTTTATGTGTTTTTGGGGTTGAATCCGGTTGTTACACTATACAATAATATAACTTATAGTATAAATAATTGTACCGGGACCGACTATGCCTGATTAGTAAAAGCTCCCAATTTCGGTACGGGTAGTTTATTTCCCCATTTGTAGAAAGTTGGGGTAACGATTGGATGTTTTTGAAATGATTTTCCCGTTGGTACGGGGTTTTTACCATTTATGTCAATTCAAATACATATCAGTTTAATTAAAGTTGAGATTATGAAAAAGTACGTAGTTGCTGTAAGTCTGTTAGTTAGCGCTTTAATGTTTACAAGTTGTGATACTAAAAACGAAAATGCGCAGGAAGAATTAGCCGATGCAAAACAGGAAGCCAAAGAAGAAAGAGCTGAAGTAGCCGAAGATCTGAAGGACGCAAAAGAAGATGCCGCCGACAAACGCGCAGAAATTACTGCAGAACTCAAACAGGAAGAACGGGAGTTTTTGCAAACAATGGAAGAAAGAAGAACCGAGATCGAAAACCGCATTGCGAAGATAGACCGGGATATAGATAAAGCCAATGATACCGAAAAAATTCGTTTGCGTGCTCAAAGAGAGAGATTGGATGCGCGTATGAAAGACGTGGACGATGATATCGCCGAACTCAAAGGTGGCCTGAAGCGCGATTGGAAAGAATTTAAGTCAGATTTTCAAAAAAGCATTGACGAGCTCAAACGCGATTTGAAAGATTAAGTAACTGATCATACGATCAATACCTGCATTAGCCTTTATTAGTTATAGTACATATTTTTTAACAAACCAATTGTATGAACATTATCAAAAACACACCACCATCCCTTGAAACCGGCGCCGGTCTGCTGGTAAAGGGTGTGCATCGGCGCTCATTTCTGAAATGGGCAGGAGGAACGGCAGCAGCAACATCGCTGATTTTGACCGGTTGTAATGACGATGATACAGATGTTATTGTAGGGGAAGCCAATCTTGGTACCGGAGATAACGCCGTATTAAACTATGCTTATGCTTTGGAGCAATTGGAAGCCGCTTTTTATCAAAAAGTCATTGAGTCTCAGTTCTCAGGTATCACTGCCGACGAAACGGCGCTCTTGACCGATATCAGAGATCATGAAATAGCTCACCGTGAATTTTTCAAAGCTGCCCTCGGTACCAATGCGATTGGTGGATTGGAAGTTGATTTTAGTTCTATAGATTTTGGAAAACGCGAAAGTGTACTCAACGCCGCTAAAACATTCGAAGACTTGGGTGTAGCTGCGTATAACGGAGCAGGAAGATTTTTGACTTCTGCCGATCTGCTGGCCATTGCCGGTAAAATCGTATCGGTAGAAGCCCGTCACGCTGCATATATCCGTGATTTGCTAAGCAACGGTACGTTTGCCGACAGCACCGTCGTAGACGCCAACGGTTTGGAAATGTCCAAAGATCCGTCGGCTGTATTACAGGCGGCAGCACCATTTATCAAAACAAAAATCAACGCCGGCGTATTGGCATAACCAACGGAACATCATGGATTTTTTCAAAATATTAAATATGCTTGAGGAGCGTGACCCTGAAATGAGTGAGCGCCTCAATACCCGCCGCCAAGCACTTCGCGATTTTGCTGATTTGGGTAAAAAATTGACAATGGCTGCCGTACCGGTAGCAATGGGCAGCATGTTTCAGAAGGCCTATGGCCAATCGACTGTCAATGTGGTCGATGTACTGAACTATGCGCTTACGCTCGAATACCTTGAGTATCGTTTCTACGAAAAAGCGCTGGCAAGTGCAGGTTTGATTCCTGCGGGAGCACCTACTGCTGCCATCACCACCATCATGAACCACGAAAAAGCACACGTCGCTTTCCTGAAAACCGCCATCACCGGTGCAGGTGGAACCCCCGTGAACGAGCCAAAATTTGACTTCTCGGGTGGACAAGGTTCAGGAACCGGTCCTTTCGCAACTGCATTCTCAAACTATCAGTTGTTTCTGGCCGTAGCACAATCGCTTGAAGATACCGGTGTTCGTGCTTACAAAGGTCAGGCTCCGGGCTTGGTACAACAAAACAGCGTACTTACTGCTGCTCTCAATATCCACTCGGTTGAGGCTCGCCATGCTTCGCACCTTCGTCAGATGCGTAAAGCAAACGGCGCTTTGGTAAAACCTTGGATAACAGGCAATACAAGCGGTATCGATAATGCAGTAGTGCAGGCAATCTACAACGGCGAAGAAAATACTACTCAAGCAGGGGTAGATATTAAAACGCTTAGTGGTGTTTCGGCCAATGCCGCTACGGAAGCATTTGACGAGCCACTGACCAAAGAACAGGTACTGGCCGTAGCTACATTATTCTTAGCTTCGTAGGTTCAGTATTTTTCTTTTACTATATAAGGCATATAAGTTCATATAAGGCGATTTAAAATTGCTTATATGTTCTTATATGCCTTATATGATTTTAAGCTTTTGCCAAATAATTTATAAGAGATTTGATGATGATTCAGAATAAAGTAATGTACTTTTACTTTATAACAATAGATTTGCTCAACATCTCTGAATAATGAAATTTTATCCTCTTTTGCTGCTGTTATTAACCTTCAATGCGGCGGCCCAACGCTTGGATTCCAAACAAATTACGGTCAATGAAGGTACGAATATGGCGATGGCGCTTTCGCCCGATGGTCAAACCATTGCTATAGATTTACAGGGAACTATCTACATACTACCTGCCAAAGGCGGAACCGCAAAACCATTAACGGATGGAATGGGTGATGACCGCCAACCCTGTTGGAGCCCCGACGGACAACGTATTGCTTTTCAGTCGTATCGAGGCGGGACGTATCATATTTGGAGCGTAGACAAAGAAGGCAAAGACCTCAAACAACATACTTCAGGCCCATACGACCACCGTGAACCTTTTTGGGCGCCTGACGGTAAAAGCATCGTTTGCTCTTCTGACCGAAAAGGGAATTATGACATTTGGAAAATTGATCTTACTACGGGCGAAGCTTCAGCCCTTACTACTCATTTAGAACACGATTATACACCTTCTTATTCGCCCGATGGAAAGGCCTTGGCCTTCGCGTCAAGCAGGGCAGATGGCGCCGGTATCTATATCATTGCCGAAAACGGTACGGAAAAATTATTGGCTCCGGCGGGAAAAAGCGTTCCGAGCGCACCGGCGTGGAGCAAAGACAGTAAATGGATCAGCTATCAACTCCTGACAGTAGCACAGACGGCTTTGATGTCGGTCGAAGTGGCGACGGGGAAAATCGTGAATTTGAGCAAAATGGGCGAAGATGTATTTCCTTTTCGTGCCGCATGGGAAGCCAACGGCGGGCTTTTGTACGTAACTGACGGCAAAATTAAACGACGGGCGACAGAAGATGGTGGCAATGTAGAAGTACCTTTTCAGGTTACGATGACGATAAGTACGCCCATATATCAACGAAAAACCTACGATTTTGATGGTTCTTCTCCAAAAACGGTAAAAGGAATTCGAAGTCCTGTGGTTTCTCCCGATGGAAAACAAGTGGCATTCATTGCAGTAGGCGATGTATGGTTGCTGACCATTGGTCTTCCCAAACCCGTCAAATTAACCGATGATGTGCATTATGAAACTGATTTGGCGTGGTCACCGGATGGTAAAAAATTGCTCTTTTCTGCTGATCGTTCGGGAAACATGGATCTTTTTACAATGGAATTGTCAAACCGAAAAGTAACGCAATTAACCCAAACTATTGACGATGAGTTTCAGGGTTCGTGGTTAGCCGACGGCAAAAAGATCGCGTTTATGAAACAGGGACTTCGTAATACATTGGCTATCGGAACCGTCCTGCAAATCATGGATCTGACCACAAATACAACCAAAGCGGTGTATAAACCGATGTTTCAGCCGGGGCAGCCGTCGTGGTCGCCGAATGGGAAATATGTGTTGCTGGCGGCATTGGAGGCATATTCTTCAAAGTTTCGGGAAGGAATCAGCAAGTTTTTACTGGTCAATTCCGAAAGCGGTCAGGCGGTAAGTTTGAACACGCCTATACCGTATCAAACTACCGCGATGCGCTACCGAAACGGCCCGATATGGTCGCCGGATGGGACAAAATTAGCTTACGTCAAAGATGCATTATTATGGGTCATTGATGTAACCGAAGAAGGGCAATTTGTGGGTCAACCACGCGCAGTTACTTCTGAGTTAGCCGAAGCGCCGACTTGGACGGGCGATTCAAAAGCGTTGGTTTATATTGCCACCGATCATTTACGAAAAGTAATAGTAGCCGATACAAGCAAGCGAGATATTCCACTTGATCTGACGTGGACCAATGCCAAGCCTAAAGGAACGACTGTTATTCACGCAGGAAGGTTGTTTGATGGCAAAAATGAAAAACTGCTTACTAATGTGGATTTGGTGGTGGAAGACAGCCGTATCAAAGCGATTCAGCCGCACCGCACCAATTATCCTGCCAATTACCGTAAAATCGACGCTTCCAACCTGACCGTAATGCCCGGACTGTTTGAAACTCATTCTCACCTTGATGCGCAGTTTGGCGAAAAAACGGGACGTATTTGGTTGGCATATGGCATTACCACCGTGCGAGAGCCAGGCTCTGACCCTTACGATGCCGTGGAGCAACGTGAAGCTTGGCACAGCGGCAAACGCCCCGGGCCGTTTCACTTTTTGACAGGCGCACTCACCGACGGCGGACGAATTTATTATAACATGGCTACGGCTATTGGCTCGGAAGCACAGCTCAAACTCGAGCTAAATCGCGCCAAAAAACTGGACTACGATCTCATCAAAACCTACGTTAGAATGCCTGACGAATGGCAAAAAAAAATCACTGAATATGCCCACCAAAACGGCATGACGGTATCGTCGCACGAAATTTTTCCTGCCGCACGCTATGGTGTGGATGCCGTAGAACACTTAGGTGCCACAAGCCGACGGGGGTATTCGACCAAGCTGACGTTGACGGCCCATAGTTATGATGATATGATTCAGATCATCAGCCAATCAAAGATGGTCATTACGCCTACATTGGCTCTTTCGGGAGGTTATTGGAACACGATTACGAGGGACACGAGCCTGTTTGATACGCCGCAATTTCGACAGCTTTATCCTGCGTATTACCGCACAGGAACGATTGAAACGGCCCAACAAATGAAAAACCAGCCTACGGCCCTTATTCTAAATTATGCCAACACCGGGAAAGTAGCAAAACGTCTGCTCGACAGCGGCGCGCGTATCACAAGCGGCACCGATTCGCCCATTATGCCCTATGGCACGAGTTTACACGTAGAATTATGGAGTTATGTAGAAAGTGGATTTACGCCTTTTCAGGCACTGCAAACATCAATGATCAATGCCGCAAAGAGCCTGAATGTTGATAAAGACTTAGGTACACTGGAAGTAGGGAAAATTGCCAATATCAGTGTCGTAGAGGGCAATCCGCTGCAAGATATTCACGATACGCAACGCGTACGTTATGTATTGGTCAATGGAAAAGTGTATACGTTGGAAGAGTTATTGAAACGTCCGTAATAAATATTAACGCCAAGAGTTTTGGTATTAAATAGGAACTTGCTTAGTCCGTCTCCGGGGTGCTTTGCCGGAATTGTCTTTTTTTACGATTGCCGATTTCTTATAATTCTGTATGAATGCACTGATTTCTTTACGGGCTTCGTCTGTTAGAGGATCACTTTTAATAATAAAGTCAACGCCTTCGGGTTCTTTAATATATCCCATGTTGTTTATGATTTAAAGTACTTATTGATTAAAATTTGCGCTGATTCTGTGGGTATAATCATTTTGTTTCCACTCAATCTATAAGCACCTAATGTTTCTTGATAGTGCTCAATAAGTTTTGTTTTGGCGGTAAATGCAATAAAGCCGTCAAATCCATTTTGAAAAGAGACCTTGCATGCATGAGCTACTAAATTTCCTGCCACACCATCATAAAGCTTATTTCGGCCAACATTAAATGGGGCATTTTCAAGCAAATACATATACACATGATCATGTTCTAATGTCAGACTAAGTAAACCTTGAATAATGGTTGGATTGTTGGCAATGGTTAATTTAAAAACCTCTTTCGCATTGTCCTCAAGTTCCGATTTCCAATTAAAATTCCAGCCCTTACTTTTGGTAATCTGCTTTAAATCAGAAGTTGTTAATCGTAATACTTCTGTAGCAAAACTATCACCCGAAATTGTGTTCTGAATAGAATTGGTCAGTTTGTCTACGACGAAATCGAGATAGATGGCTTTGCTTTCTTTCACAATGCTAATTTACGAAAAATATCTTAAGTAATCACGCAAAATTAAGCTTGATATTAATTGGGGTATTTTTTATAATAAGCTCTGTAAAGTTGATGGTATATGTCGAGCCATACTCCTTAAAAATACAAAGAATGACTTTTTTTAACTTTGACCAGCTTTTATAATGTGTTTTATTGAGCCATCTGTATTTGCAGAAGCGCCACAAAATTTCAATTGGATTCAAGTGTGGGCTGTAAGTAGGTAAATAAAAAATAGACAAACCTAAATTTTCCCAGTTATCCAACTCATCTTTAACTACTTTCGCATGATGAATAGGGCCATTATCAAGTACAATGACGTAAGGTTTAGTGTGTGATTTTTGAGCAAAATCATCCAGGGAATTCTTAATAAAGGCACCATCCAGATTGGCTTCACTGTGATAAACCGTTAGCTGACCGGACAAACTCATCAGGCCAAATACATTTAAGCGATTTTTCTGTCTGCGGGCAAATCGACGTTGAGTTATTCCTTTTTTTTGCCAGGCGTAAGGTACATAGGGTTGCATCGTAAAGCCGGACTCATCGGCAAAGTAAAGCTCTATATAATCTAATAACCAAAGTGTTAGCAATAATTTCCAGCGTTCATGTTTGTCTGCATATACTATTTTATTTTGGCCTTGATGCGTACAGCGACGGATGCGTCGCCATGAGTAATGATTTTTTTTAAAAAGCGTTTGACCGTATCTGAACTCATAGAGGTATTCAATTCTTTTACTAATTCGGCCTGAATCGCTTTCACATTTTGCGAATGGGTCTCAACTGCCTTGTCTAATTGCTGAATATGACTGGCGTTAGTGACGCTCAAAATCGGGTTACGACCTTGACCTATTTTGCGATTTAGACCAACAATGCCTGCTGTTTCCCAAGCATTTATCCAATTTCCGACGGTATTATGATTGACATCCAGATGGGTAGCAATTTGTTTAATCGTTACACCTGCCTGATTCAATAAAAGAGCACGACATTTTTCTCTAAACTCCACTTTCGGATGATATTTTGCCCCTTCCCGCAAGGTAATTTGTTCAGATTCTATCAGGTCAATATGCTTTTCTTTTCGGCTCATGTCGCCAATATAATAAATCTAAACTAATTTTGCTTGATTACTTAAGTATATATGCGAAATAAGACTTTCCAAGTTTTTTCAATAACTATTTGATAATCAGTGTGCTTACAAACTTGGAAAGTCTCGTTTAATTTTTCTTAATTACTTATTTCATTCTTTTCAATTTCGCCTGTATCGTCTGCTTATCTGTATTGGTTTTGGCTAATGCCAGCGCCATTTGAAGGTTCACTTTCGCTTTTGAGTTGTCAATATCTTTGTATAATTCCCCCAATAAAGTGAAGTAATAATGATTGTTTATTAATTTCAGTTTTTCGGCTTCGGCAATGGCTTGCGCTTTTCCGTAAACTTTAGAGAGTACATAAGTTCGATTGAGAGCGGCAATAGGGGAGTATTCAAGAATCAGTAGTTGATTGTAAAGTTGTAAAATAGCCGACCACTTTTCATTGGTATCGGCCTTGAGGGTGTGCCAATAAGCGATGTTGGCCTCCAAATGATATTTTGATAATTGAGAGCCTTGCGATGCCTGATGAAGAAAGTAAACTCCTTTGCTTATCAGTTCCTGATCCCAGCGAGATTCGTCTTGGTCTTGGTATAAGATGAGTTCCCCGTTGTCGTTTTTTCTCGCCTCCAATCTTGACGCATGAAAACACATTAAAGCCAATAATGCATTGACGGGCGGTAGATTAGTAGGTGCGTACTCAATGAGCAGGTACGTCAATCGCATGGCTTCCAGACAAAGGTCTTCATGCACTACTGTGTCCTGACTTTCAGAGTAATATCCTTCGTTAAACAGCAAATACAACGTAGTAAGTACGGGTGCCAGTCGCGCATTTATTTCAGCATCTGAGGGGAATTCGATGGGTACTTTTTCGGCCCTCAGTTTTTCTTTGGCCCTAAAAAGACGTTTGTTGATGGTTTCTTTATTAGTGAGAAATGCAACGGCAATTTCTTCAATTCCAAAGCCGCAAAGAATCCGGAGGGCCAACCCTATTTGTGCTTCGGTGGAAATGGAAGGATGGCAAACGGTAAATAACATTTGCAACTGACTGTCTGTAATGTTTTTTTCAGATAGATCAAAGTCGATTTCCAGCGGTTCTGAGAAAGAATCTTTAATTGAATCTGCAATCTTTTCGTCAAAAATCTGCTGACGGTGAATGTAGTTTTTAGCCTTGTTTTTTGCTACTGTGTACAACCAAGCCGTTGGGTTTTCGGGAATGCCTTTGTACGGCCACGATTCCATTGCCAACAAAAATGTTTCACTTGCAATGTCTTCGGCTGTTTCAATGTGGTCAATTCCCAACCTTTTAACGATTACAGCCGTTATTTTTCTGAACTCTGTCCTGAACAAATGTGGTATCAATTCCGGTTGTTGCATACATAAAACATAAAAGCACCCTCTCCAATGTGGAGAGGGCCGGGGTGAGGTTATTTAATGAAAATCGCCTCCACCCGCAATTTTCCGTACTTCTACGCTGTTGCCCTCGCCTTGTAAAACGGGACAACCCTTGGCAAATTCCACGGCTTCTTCCACCGATTCGGCCCGCACGATCACGTAGCCGCCGATGGTTTCTTTGATTTCGCCAAAAGGCCCGTTGGTCACCACATTGTTAGGCCGTACCACTCGACTGTCTTCAAACAATAACCCATTTCCCCGGCTTACGAGTTTGTTTTGGGCGGCGATGCCTCCCAACCAATCCATCGTTTGCTGCATCCATAGTTGAATTTGTTCCGGTGAAGCTACCGCTCCGCCATCTTCGTGTCTGAAAATCAATGCAAATTCTTTCATTTCTGTAAAAGTGATATGTGAGTGATTTATTTACACTTACATGACAAACGAGGTCAAGGAAATTGGACAATCGTGGAAAATTTTTTAGCAGCTAACAAAAAAGCAGAAAAGAAGTGATCTTTCCTGCTTTGAATTTTCCGGTAAACGTTATTTACTTATTTCTTTCTGATCAGCGGTACTTGTAGATTTGTCGGTCGATTTTCGGGTTTGTCAAAAGCGCGCCCATCGACGTTTTTGCTGCCGTTGAAAAACAGATCATTGTAAATATAAATTAAGTCGTAGTCAACATATATCTGCCCTTCTGAAAGGCCAAAGGCAGGAAATGCTTTCCCAACCACATCCTGCATCACATTTACTTCCCATTTGTTGAGTCCTTGGCTTGGTGCGCAGTTCACGGCGTCGGCAAAGCCTTGGTGCAAAGGCGTCACTTCATACGCTTCATCGGCCACGTAATCCACTTTATAAGCGCCTTCGGCAAGGGGATGCTCGCCTTGCCAACTAGTGTGCCCTTTGATCCTGATCTTTACCAAAGGCACTTTGCCGTTCGGATCTGCGTAATTGATTACGGTACATTCAAATTTGTCATTGGGAGAATATGTGAAAACCCTCGAACAATAAAACGGTTGGATGTCTCCGGTTGCTGATTTCGTAATACTGGGACGGAGTTCGGTCGTGATACTTACCCATTCGCCGCCCTGAATAAATTCTTTGATCTGTTCTGCTGTCATTGCCTTTTGTTTTTGAGATAAACAAAGTTCTTATCTTTGTCTAAAATCCACAAGTAGTCACTTTGAACTTTACTAGTACATTTTTTTAGACTAATGGAAAATACGCTCAAAAACGCCCGTAAGAACAAAGATTTTAACCCCCATAACTGCCCCGTTACGCACTGCCTGAACAAAATTGGCGGTAAATGGAAGCCTTTGATCATATATGCGATCAGTAAAAACTGCAACCGTTTCAGTAAACTTCAGAAGGCGCTGCCGGTTATCAGTAAGCAAATGTTGGTCAATCAATTGAGGGAATTGGAAGAGGACGGAATTCTGGAACGAATTATTTACGCCGAAATCCCGCCACGCGTAGAATACAAACTTACCGACTACGGCCAAACGCTGATGCCGATATTGTACATCATGCAGGAATGGGGACTGAAAGATCTAAGCGCGAAAGCGGCGGCTTGAGAGGAGTTATTGCCCGCTGTTGTTTTCCATGATGAAGGTACGCTTAAAAAGTGAAGGGTAATTTACGACCAATCCTGATTCATCTACGGTAAGCGTTGCTTCAAAGTCCTTTGGAATGTTCGCGTAGTTGTATTCAGTTCGAGAAAGCCTTGTGTACTTCTGATGAACCGGTTTTAGTTGCTCTCCCAATACATCCACGTACAAAACCTGAATCGTTCGTTCTTCTTTTTGGGCTAATTTTAACCTGTTAATAGGTAAAGTATTGGTAAAAGGAGTCAATGAAATATCAATGTCAAGGCAGCCATTGTATTCTTCAACAAGTTGTCCATTTACGGTCCAATTGCCTTTTCCATCACTTTGAAAACGCCGAATTTTAGTGTCGGCATTGAGTTGGGCTGTTATCTTAACAAAAAAGGCTTCCCAATCTTGATTTGTCTTAATTTGATAATCAACTTTATAAATGATGTTTTTGTAGAGGCCGACAATAGTGGAGTTTACAAGTACTTGCCTGGCTTTGATCGTCAGGACACAATTCTCTATAGAATGATATTCTATGCCGGTCCAAAGGATATTCTTTTGCAATGTTAAACTCATTCTGTATCCGTAATTGGATATTCCATTCGGTACATATCGAAGCCTTCATCCCAAAAATCTTCTACGATCTCCTGTACTTCAAGACCGAATTTTTGGTAGAAAGGATAAACAAGTTGCGACGTTCTGACCGAGATCATTTTAATGCCTTCCATTTCTTTGATTCGCTCAATTCGGAATTTGGTCAATTCGCTGCCCAAGCCTTTTCCTTGGTATTCAGGATGAACAATATCCCAAGAGAGCTTGGCTGTTTCACCATCATCCGATATATTGATACCGCCGCATCCCTGCACAACGCCATCTATCTCAATCACATAATAATTTTCGACATGATTGTCTAAATAATAAACGAGATCTTCTTCCTCATTGGGGGAGAAATATTCGGGCGTATTGAGGCGCAATAGTTCCGGTATTCGTGTTCTGTCGGCGTCTATGTATTTTCTTATCAGCATTTTAACTGTTTTTGGAATGGAATCCTTGTTTTATATTGTTTTTTCAATCAAGGCGTGTGTCTCACTATCAATGATCAGTATGCCTTCGTCAGTATCATTTAATTGTCCCGCCAATGTTCCGTCAGCATTCCAAATAGAGGTTTTTCCGCCGCAGACATCACCATCGCACACTCCAACGCTGTTGGCCATTAGCACCGTCATGGCGTATTTTTGAGCAATATCAGTTAAGGTTTTAATGGCTTTTTCTACACCCGGAACCGTCTTAACCACACTTGCAATGTAAATTTCCGCGCCGGCTTTATGCGCATTTTCCGAATGTTCGGGCACGGATAGTTCATAACAAATGGCGAATGAAATGTTGGACTCGGACCCAATCAAACCAATTGTACTTTTGCCGCTGATAAAATAGGGTTCTTCATCCGCGTGCAGGTATTTTTTGGAATAGATTTCCCTTGCTTTTCCGGGCTGAAAAATGAGCATACTGATACTTAAACCCGAATCAGTTTTTAACGGCATTCCAATTCCAATTGTGATATGCTTTGCATCGCTGATCTTTTGGAAATCATCAAACCGAACGTCATCCGGAATCGTAGCTAACTTATCGGCAAGCGTTGGCTCATAACCTGTAATGGATAGTTCAGGAAAAATAATGATTTCCGCTCCATTGGCAACCGCCAACTGAATTAACTTTTTGTGATTTTCTATATTGCTTTGAATATCGCCTTTAACAGGTCTTGTTTGAGCTACGCAAAGTTTCATTTCTTTTGATTGAAAATAGTTTGGTGTGGGGATTTTCCACTTAACGTTACTGAAGTTGGGCGTTTCGTACAAATATACTAAAGAGTCTGCCGGAAGCGCAACGTACGATGCATTTCCGGCAGACTCTTTCGGTTGGTTTTATTTTTTGGCAGGAGCGGCCGGGCGAGGCTGAATTTCGCGTACTTCGATCATTCCGCCTTGCGCCAATACCGGGCATTCTTTGGCTAATTCCAAGGCAGCTTCGTAGTTTGCGGCCTTTAAGATCATGTTACTTACCAACTTGAAATTGTTGGATATAACGCCTTCTTTGGTAATTGTTTTTGTTGAACCTGTCACCAGATAACCATCGTTGGGATAAACAAAACTTGTGATATAGGTGCCGTTTGCTTTCCATTTTTCGAGAAGTGCATTCCATTGGACTCTCACTTCTACGGCCTGATCTGACCCATAATTTTGCGGTACGCGAACCAACAAAATAAATTCTTTCATTTCCTGATTTTCCATTTTAACTTCCTGTTTTGTTTTGGTGAATGATTGATTAACAGGTGCTTGCGAACGCGTAGATATACACATAAGCGATACCGCGAGCGTAAGACTGATGTTGATGATTGCTTTCATTTTTCTTCATTTTTGTTGTGACAAAATTGAGAAATGCCTGAGCTCAATCATTGTAAAAAATCATTGATTTACCAGAAAACAGAAGATTTGAAAAAGTCGGTGGGGGTTTGGCCCGTAAATAACTTAAAGTCTTTATTGAAGTGAGGTTGGTCAAAATAGCCGGCATCAAAGGCGATTTCAGTGAGACTCTGAGTCGGTTGTTTTTGATGAATGACAGATTTCATACGGATAATAGAGGAAAATTGCTTGGGCGAGGTGCCGACAATTTTTCGGAATCGTTTCTCAAACGCATCCTGACTTATGTAAAGCGTGCCCGCCAACTCTCTCATTTTGATACTGCCTTTGGCGGCATTTATCCGATAAATTGCGTTCAGGATCAGTTTGTCAGGCGTTGAATTGCCTATTTTGGACATTAAAAACTGCTCAACAATGGCAATTCGTTGGTTATTATTTTGTGTTTCGGCGAGTTGTTCTTCAATGATCGATAATTTGTGCTGCGGAATGAAATTATCAAGCGAAATACTTTCTTCAAACAGTTCGTGGAGCGGCTCTTTAAAAAAGGCGTTTGCTCCTGTTTCGGTAAAGGAAACGATGAGTGTGGCTGTATTTTTTGAATAATTGATGAGCCGTACCGATTTTCGTAAACCTGAAATGGCGGTAGAAGGCAGAACGGTGGAATTGCTCTCTGTCAGATAGTTTACCTGTCCCTTAATCCTGAAAGCAACGGCGAGTGAAGTGCCCGGCAGCACCCTGTTCACCAATTCTTCCTGACTTTCGATGATCAGGTAAGACTTCACGAACGGCCTTAGCAATGCTGTCGGTAAGTAAGCCTCCATTTTCATTTTGTCGATACGTTTTTGCCGGAATCTTTTAACCGTACTTACAATTGGTGGACGGGAATAAGTTCCCGCTTTCGGTATCAATTATGGTTAGGCTATGCTTTTTTTTGTTGCAGCATTTTTTTTATTTTCTTCTTTTCATAACTCGGCAAAAGCTTCCGGGAAACGATGGTTCTGCCCCTGAAGGCTTGATATTCAGTGATGAAATCGTCGATGCTGTTGTAAGGGCCGGCGAGATGACCGGGACGTTTGCTGTCGGCAAATAAATAATAACCTGATGTATCCTGATAAGCGGCCAACCAATGTTTCCTGATAATACTGCTGTCGATAATGATCGGTTCAAATTCGATCATTAGGTATTGAACATCTTTTGAAGTATCAATTCGGTTGAGTGTTTCAACGGCAAACCGGCTTAAATCAATACACACACCTTTTTTGAGTTGGTAAAGTTCCGCCGGCGTGTATATATGGGTTTGTTCCCTTGTAGAGCTGTTTTCGGCCAGTTGTTTGGCCCTTTCGATACTATAGCTAAAGTTTGCTTTTATCCATTGATTCACCTCCGCTACGTTCTTCCATTGTTTTGTTACGGCTTCATAAGAAATCGTATTAGAGAATTCAGAAGGTTGGAGGCTTGAATTATCAGCTGCGTCTGACAATTTCTTTAATTGCCCGTTAAGGGTTTGTGCTTTTATTTCAGTGAAGAAAAGGCAAGAAAAAAAGAAAAAGATAAACTTTAGTGGTTGCTTCATTGTACGTAAAGGTTTGTAAAATTGGGGCTGCATGAATTTAGTACATCCGCCCCAATTTTACAATGATTCCCTTTCTTAAAATCTAGAAGTGATTTATTTTAACACTTCGGCCAATTCAATGACATTGCCCCAAGGGTCAGCAAAAAAACCGAGTCGTTTTCCAATGACCGGAAGGTCAAATGCTTCGCCCACAATGGTTACATCCCTTTTGCGCAGTTCGGCAAGCGTTTCGTCTACACTTTTTACATCCATGCAAATGTGGTGATAACCTGCCGGTTGCAAACTTTCGCCCAAGTCTGAATAGTCGGCTTTGGGAGCAGGGTTTCCGCCGGCTAAAAGCTCTATCCAAAAATTGTCGTCGTTGGCGGGGGCTAAATAAGCGAGCTGCATATCGCCGAAAGGCCATTCGTGCAGAACCCTGAAATCAAGTTTTTCCATAAACCATTTTTTACTTGCTTCATAATCGGGAACGCGTAAGGCAACGTGGGCGCCGCGCATACTGCTGAATTCACTTTGTGTATTCTTTGCAGGGATTTGAATTTTTATGTTTTCCATTTTTGCTTTGTATTTAATTGATGATACAAAGGTGGATACAATTCAAAAATCGTTTTGTATGGAAAGTAAAGGAGGTTTTATGAATTTCAAAGATGGGCGCTTTTTCTGAATTCGGCGGGCGTAATTCCGGTATTTTTTTTGAAGAACAAATTGAAATTGGACTGTTCCGTAAACCCAATACTGTACCCGATGTCCTGTAAACTCCAATCAGTTTGGAGCAATAACACCTTTGTTTCTTCCAGTAATCGATTACGAATATGGGTGCTTACGTTTTGGCCGGTATGCTTTTTCAGCAACGCATTCAAATGGTTGGGATGAACCGATAAATTGGTTGCAAATTCTTTAGCGGTTTTGATACGGATCGGAGTGGTATAATTAATGCCGGTGATTTCCTGCTCCAGCAATTGGAAAAACGCGTGAACATACCTGAATTCGTCAGAAACATGGTCAGGTTTTGGAAAATTGCCCACTTTGATACTTTCTATCAACAGCAATTGTAAGTAGGCCTGCATCGCATCTTCTTTATAGGCGGAAGCAGAAACTTCTTCTTCCTGCATTCGGGAAAAAAGGTTTTCCGACGTTGCAGCTTCATTTTTCTTTAAACGAATGACACTTTTGTTTTTATCGCTGAACAGGCTGTATTTGTCAATGGTCGCTTTTAATTGGGGATGTTCATTGATGAATGTCTTTTTGAACAGGCAATAAAATCCACCGCTTTCGTTAGACATATTTTTCCAGGAAATAATGTCGTTGGGGTGAATGAATAAAATAGTGGGTTCTTCAATGTAGTAGGTATTCAGTCCCATGGTAAATACCCCGACACCTTCAGTAATAAGGAGAATTTTGTAAAATTCCCGCCGGTTGGGCGACAGATAATTTCGGCATTCATGCTGCTTCCTGTTGAATACGCGAATATTCCAGTCTTCATAATACTCACGATAGACGGGAATAAGGTCGGGAATATCCCGAAGAGTGTCAATTGTTTTGCTGTCTAACGTTGTTTGCAGCATAGGTCGCTTCCTTGGGTTAAATGCTAAACATGTTGGTCAAATAGAACAATATTGCCATCTGGGTCGGTGATCATAAAACTCGCAGGGCCGGAAGTATTTTCGTTAGCTTCGGTTATTAAATTGGCACCTTTTTGTTTTAACTCCCGCTGAATTTCCCGAACATCATCAAATGCTTCAACTTTCCCGGCGTTTTCATCCCAGCCGGGATTGAAGGTTAAAATGTTGTTTTGAAACATTCCCTGAAACAATCCAATGAGTGCATTCCCATTTTTCATGATGAGGTAATTTCTCGCAATGTCTCCGGCAAAGACGCTAAAGCCCAGGTTTTCATAAAATTCTTTTGAAGCTTTAATGTCCTTGACACTAAGGCTTATCGAAAAGGCACCTACTTTCATAGCTCGTTTTTTGTTTTATAGTGCTTTTTTAAATTACTTTAAATTATTTGCGTCTTGTCTGACCCCGTACGGGGTCAAACGTTTGTAGAAAAAGCTTTACTCCTACAAATATGTGACCCCGTACGGGGTCAGACAAAATAATTCAGAGCAATTTCGCCATTGGAAGATTGCTTTAATTAGTGATAACGGTTTTACTCGTCAGCTATCCTTGTTTCAATTAAACGATTGCCTGAATTCCAGAGGAGAAAAATTGGTCTTTGTCTTAAATAACTTGCTGAACGACTGCGGATGTTCAAACCCTAATTCGTACGCGATTTCACTCACTGATAAGTCAGTAACGGATAATTTTTCCTTAGCTTTTTCGATGAGTTTATTATGGATATGTTGTTGGGTGCTTTGACCGGTCAGCACTTTCAACAGGCTGCTTAAATAACCGGTCGATACATTTAAGGATTCGGCAATGGATTGAACCGTGGGCAATCCTTTATCTATCAAAGCATTGCTGTTGAAATAGTCCGTCAGAATAGCCTCCAGACGATCAAGAATCTTATGGTTGCTTATTTTCCGGGTGATGAATTGACGTTGATAAAACCGTTCTGAATATTTAAGCAACAATTCAAGCTGAGCAATGATCAAATCCTGACTGAATCTGTCAATGTTGGAATGGTATTCCTGCTGAATGTTTTCCATAATTCCCCCAAGGGTGATTTCTTCTTTTTCGGAAAGAAACAATGCTTCGTTTACCGAGTAGTCGAAGTATTCGTAGTGTCGGATGGTTTTGGCTAAAGACGTATTCCATAGAAAATCGGGATGAATGAGCAGCATCCATCCCGAATGTTTTGGTGGAAAATTTTTATCAACTTCAACACTGAAAACCTGACCCGGAGCCATAAAGAACATGATACCTTCATCAAAATCATATTCCTGTTGGCCGTATTTTATTTTGGCATTGGCGTTTCGTTTTATTGATATGGAATAAAAATCCAAAAACCAACTTGTTGTTCCCGAATCAGGTGAATGTTTTATAGCACTGTAATCTACCACACTGATTAATGGGTGTTCGGGTCTCGGCAAACCCCTGAATTGATGGAATTCGCTGATTGTCTTTATTCGTTGCGGTTGTCTGTTCACATTGCTAAGATAGTTATTCTTGGTTGTAAATCGTTGCAAACCGGTGTGCAAAATCTGCGATTTTTACCTTGCCCAATGTTGGTCTGTTGAGATAATAATCTTCAAACAATGTTCCGCTTTGTCTTGCCATATTCATCTCTATCAGGCCTTGAGCGGTTTTTGGGTTCATCCCTGCGGCAATCATTCCTTGCAATAATTGGTCATCAGGAATGGCTACCCATTTCAGGTCGGGTTTACCGATGGCTCCTCCCAAGATAGCGGCAATTTCATCGCTCGTTTTTTCATCACTTGCTATGTAACGAACTTCCCTACCGTCGAAAGGTTTTTCGATTTCTTCGGAAATAACAGCCGCAATGTCCAATGGCGACACCCAGGGCTCCTTATAAGCCGCATTGTAGTTTGTGGCAATCACACCTTGTGTTTTTATGGAACGAATAAATTCCAACATATTATAGTAAAACCCGACAGGCCGCATAAATTTAATTGCAACATCCTCCGGCAATTGCTTCAATAGATTTTCTACATTATAATGAAATTTAAGCATTCCAACGCCAACGTCGGTATGGGCACCAATGCTGCTGAGATGTACTGCACGCTTTACGCCGGATTGTTCAACAGCCTGTTTGTAATTGCTCCCAATTTTGGTTACAGCTTCAACAACATCAAGATTTGGGTTGAAGAAACTGCCCGGAGCAAGTGCTTCCATCAGATAAACCACATCGGCACCTTTGAAAGTATCTGCTAGAAAATCAATGTCATTCATTGAGCCTATTGCCGCTGTTGCGCCAAGAGCTTCAATGTCTTTTTGTCTTTCGGTTTTGCTGCTGATTACTGTTACATGGTGACCTTTTTCTATTAAATCAATGGCCAGCGGTTTGCTGATGTTCCCTAAAGAACCTGTTAGTACGATTTTCATTTTCTGTATTTTTTGTTTCTGCAAAGGTCCGCAGTCGCAAATAGACAGATGTAGCCAAATCGCCTTTTGTTGTAGTCAAAAAATGCGTTTTGTGAAAATTCGTTGTCAGGATTGAGTTCAGTAACGGTTAGGTTGCCAATTTGAATGCACCAAGGTGAAAACGTGATAGTTGTGATGTGGGTTATCTGATGCCGGTGATTTTATAAAATCAGATTTCTCTAAAAGCTTTGCAGAACGCTGATTGTCTTTATGTGTATATGCTTCAATTGTTTGAAGTTGCATTGTTTGAAAACAGTATTCAATAACTTTCTCTATCGCTTCTTTCATTATTCCCTGCCCTTGAAAATCAACCAAAAGTTCATAGCCGATTTCACACTTGTCATTTTGATCTGAAAAGCCCAAAAGGCAGATTGTACCTACAAATGTATTATTATCGGTCAACGTTATTGCCCAATAGATGGAGTCATTTTTTTTAATAGTATCATTGATCTTATTGATAAAGTTTTCTGCATCCTTGAGTGTCTTGCTTGGTTGCCGGTCAAGATACTTGTTTATTTCACTGTTGGAACGCAACGCAAATATTCCCTGTCGGTCATTCATTACTAATTGACGAAGTGTAAGTCTTTCAGTTGCCAAAGTTGGGAAAGGTGTAAAAATTCTGTTCAGCATGATGTCCTATGATGAATTTTTCAATGTTTGACCACGAACAATTTATGATTTTGTTTTTGTATTATCGTTGCTGAGAAGCATCAAAATTCAACAATTAGGTAGTTTCGCCGCACAGACGGTAAATCAATTTTAAGGCTTAGGAGTGATCGGTGCTTTTTTTAGCCGCCCCCACACAATGAAAACGGCAAAAACCGCAAAGAAAATGTTTACGCCAATTTGAGAGGCTTCCCCTCTTACGATGTGAAAAATGCCGGCAGCGATCATGAGCGCAATCGTTCCGTAGGCGGCATAAATGGTCAGTTTGGGTTGGATACGAAGCAATGACGGAAAAACCAACCCAATGCCCGCCAGAAAATCCAATACGCCTGTCAGCTTAACTAAGTTTGCATTCTCGACGGTCCACGGCCACATTTCGGCTAATTTATCGGCCGGTTGAAACAGTTTCATGGTACTTGACCAAATAAGGCTAACTGCTAAAAGTACCTGCGCTATCCAGAGGAGAATGTTCATTGTTTTTGACGTTTTTTGTGCGCTTGCCATAGTGTCTTTTCTTTTTATGGGGCCAAAATTACTTACATTTGCTATCCAAACGATAGCACTTCCTGTTCGGAAAGCACTATCCAAACAGGAAGTAATGTAAAAATTGAAAAGACATGTTGGCGAAAGGCGGTTGCCCAAAAACAATGCTTTCCATAAAAGATGCCCTTGAAGCTGTTGAGGGAAGATGGAAGTTACTTATTTTATTTTCGTTGTCAGAAAGTCCAAAACGATTCAAGCAAATAGCAAGAGAAGTCAGTGGAATAACGGATAAAACGCTGTCCAAGGAATTAAAAAATCTGGAAGCGAACAAGCTTGTTGTTCGGGAAGTGTACGATACGTTTCCGCCAACCGTTCAGTATTCCATCACTCCGCATGGTTTGTCACTTGAAAAAGTGATAGACGAACTTCATTTTTGGGGATTGGCTCATCGCCGGGAGGTTATTGGGAAATAGTTGTCTGTTTTCATCTTATTATGCCAAAGACCAAGGGCTTCAAAACAGCTTCGGAGAAGCCCTACCTTTGTAGTAATTGATTGCCAACCAATAATCAGTTACAAGGCTTCGGAGAAGCCTAACATTAATTTATGGTTATGGTTAGGCTTCTCCGAAGCCTTTAAAAAAACTCAATCATTTATACAAATCTACAAAGGTTAAGCCTCTCCGAGGTTCTTGACTTGACGACTATGATCAAGGGCAGGATTATTTTTATTTCGCGTCGACTGAAAATCTAAACAAAATATACAGGTTGAGATTCTCCCATATCATGTTCTTGAATCAATAATTGAAATGAGTCATGTTTATTGATTTTTTGGAAGGCGTCTGTCTTGACAAATAATTCTAAGGCGTTATGAACAATAGAATAAGTTATATTTTTATAATATTTTACAATCGCTTCCCATTCAGGCGTGTAAGCAATAGGCAATCCATTCTCAAGCAAAGTTTCTTCCCAAATATCAATCCCAAGATTTGATAAGGGACTAAATGTTTTAATTGTAAATCCGGGACAAGCATAGAATCCTGATGCGAAATCGTATGAAAGGCCAATATCATATGGTTCTAATTGTAATTTTCTGAAATCACCAATATTAATCCCGTAAGCAACAGCATCAAGATTTTCAGAATAGATATAATCATATTCAAAGAAAATGCAATATAATTTTTCTTCCGGATTTATATTTTTTGTTTCGTTTATCCACCATTCATTACAATTTGTAAGGATTTCACTAAAAATTCTGTCTGCTTCAGTATGTCTATTGATTAGTTTTGCATTCTTGTAAATTTCCGCAATCCACTCAATAGAAATATTTTCAAGTATTTTTTCCTCTGAGGTGATAATATTTGATTCAAAGTATTCCTTTAGTCTTCCGTTCATAATTAATATGTTTTATAATTGTTGAATTTGAATTGATAGAGGAAGGTTGGTTTTAGAACGACGAACTGAATTGTCTTACCTCATAATACAAAATGCACATCTTACATTGTGAATCCACGGATGGAAAAACAATACAAAATGCGCATTTATAGATTCTTCTATACTGTATCAATTCACCGAAAACTTCACGCCGCCCATTGTTTCGATCAGTTTAAAAAACTCGTTGGTAGGTGCTACGCGGTGTTTGCGCGATTGAAGCTTGACCTCTGTGCGGGTAACATCATCGAACACAGAAACCGTCAACGCGCAACTGCCTGGGTAAGCCTGCACGGCTGCGTTGAGTTTGGAAACCAGCACTTCATCGAGCAATTCCAGATCCAATTTCAGACGAATCTCTTTGGTCAGTTTTTCGCGCACTTCGCTCAACAATTGCATCGAAGTGATTTTGAATTCAAATTGGTCTTCCGATTTCCAACGGTTTTGAATTTTGCCTTTGATAAAAAGGAAGTGACCCGTTTGGATGTAAGCCGAAAACTTAACGAAATCTTCACCAAAGAGCGCCATTTCCATTGAACCGGCGTAGTCTTCCATTTTAAAGATACAGAACGGATTACCGTTTTTAGTGGTACGAATCTGAAAACTGCTCACAATTCCGCCTACTGTAACGTCTTTGCCAAACAATAACGGTTTTCCTCCAAGTTCTACGTTGACTGGGCCTGCTTCTACCTCCTCCTCATCAGAGGCTTCAATAAGTTCGGAGGTTGCCATAACGCGGTCAAGAGTACATGTGCAAAAATTGTCTAATTCAAGACGGAACATATCCAACGGGTGGCCTGAGATGTAGAAACCCACCACATCTTTCTCATTACGAAGGCGTTCGATGTCGCCCCAACGCTCCACGATTGGCGCTTTAGGTTTGGCAATTGCGGCACCGCCACCGCCAAAACCGGCAAAGAGCGATGCCTGCGCATTGGACTTATCGGCCTGAACGGCGTTGGCATATCTGGTTAATTTTTCAATGAGGTTTTGTTGTTCACCGTCAATCGTTGCAAAGTATTGCGCTCGGTGATATTCCTCAAACAAGTCAAACGCTCCTGCGTAGGCCAATGATTCGATGGTTTTTTTATTGACCGTCCGCAGGTTAACGCGGGTCATAAAATCATAAATATCTTTATAGGGGCCGTTTTTATCGCGCTCTTCGATGATACTTTCCACGGCGGCGTCGCCCGTTCCTTTGATGCCTCCCAGTCCGAAACGAATCTCGCCGCGCTTGTTCACACCAAAGCGCCGCTCCGATTCGTTGACATCCGGGCCCAGTACGGGTAGGCCGATGGCTTTACATTCTTCCAAAAAGAAAGTCAGTTTTTCGATGTTACCCAACGAACTCGTCATCACTGCCGCCATGTATTCCGACGGATAATGAGCTTTGAGATAAGCGGTTTGGTAGGCAACAAAAGCGTAGCAGGTCGAGTGCGATTTGTTGAAAGCATACGACGCAAAAGCTTCCCAGTCAGTCCAGATTTTTTCCAGTTTTTTGGCATCCAACCCGTTCTTTGTTCCACCTTCGATGAACTTGCCTTTCATCTTGTTCAATACCTCGATCTGCTTTTTTCCCATGGCTTTCCGCAGCACGTCGGCGTCGCCCTTGGTGAAGTTGCCTAACTTCTGAGAAAGCAACATTAACTGCTCTTGGTACGTACAAATTCCGTAAGTATCAGCGAGATACTCTTCCATTTCGGGCAGATCGTACTCTACTTTTTCACGGCCGTGTTTACGGTTAATGTAATTGGGAATGTACGCAATTGGGCCGGGACGATACAGGGCGTTCATGGCGATCAAGTCCCCGAAACGGTCGGGTTTAAGTTCGCGCATGTATTTTTTCATCCCGTCGGATTCAAACTGGAAAACGGCGTTGGTATCGCCCCGTTGAAACAATTCAAATACTTTAGGGTCGTCGAGCGGAATATAATCAATGTCTATTTTGACGCCGTGATTGGCCTCGATCATCCGCAGAGCTTCTTTGATGATGGTGAGGTTTCGCAGCCCCAAAAAGTCCATTTTGATAACACCGGCGTCTTCAATGATCTTTCCTTCGTATTGTGTGATCAGTAACTCTGATTCTTTAGACGTACTGACGGGAATCAGATTGGTGAGGTCTTCAGGAGCAATGATGATTCCTGCTGCGTGGATGCCTACGTTGCGAACCGTTCCTTCCAGTTTCTGTGCTTCTTTCAAAACCCGAGCCGTAAGGTCGGTGCCTTTGAGCATTTCGCGCAGCTTTTTCAGGTTTTCCACTTCATCCGGCGAGATCATTTCAGCCATTTTCTCGATGGGAACTTTGAAAACTTTGTCCAAGTTCATGTTATACGTTGGCTTATCAGGAACCAACTTCACCACGGCATTGGCTTCTGACAACGGCAGATCCATCACCCGAGCCACGTCTTTAATGGATGATTTGGCGGCCATGGTACCGTACGTAATGATCTGCGCCACTTGATTTTTGCCATATTTCTGCACCACATAATCGATTACTTTCTGACGGCCTTCGTCATCAAAATCCGTATCAATATCGGGCATGGAGATACGGTCCGGATTCAAGAATCGCTCAAACAGTAAATCGTACTTGATAGGGTCAATATTGGTAATTCCAATCGCATACGCCACGGCACTTCCCGCCGCCGACCCCCGCCCGGGGCCAATGAGTACGCCCATTTCACGGCCTGCCTGAATGAAATCGGCCACGATAAGGAAGTAGCCGGGAAAACCCATGTTTTTAATGGTATTCAGCTCAAAATTGAGGCGTTCTTCCACTTCCTGAGTGATTTCAACGTATTTTTTTCGCGCTCCTTCAAACGTCCAGTGTTTGAGGAATTCCCACTGATTGAGTACGTCGGCGGTAAGTTCTTTCATCTTACCGTTGAAGTCGATCATTTGCGAAATACTGTGCTTTTTGAACTCTTCCGGAATCGGGAAGTTGGGAAGCAGAATGTCGCGGTTAAGCTTCAGAAGCTCCACTTTATCGACGATTTCCTGCGTATTGTCCAGCGATTCGGGAAGGTCGCTGAACGTTTTGAGCATTTCGGATTTGGTTTTGAAATAAAATTCATCGTTGAAAAACGCAAAACGGGTGCCTTTGGGCATAGGATTGGCGTCGTCAAAATCCTTATTGGTAGGTGTCGCCTGTTTGTCGCCGGTGTTTACACAGAGTAAAATATCGTGCGCGTTAGCATCATCCTGTTCCACATAATGGCTATCGTTGGAGCATATTACCTTGACATTGAACTCTTTGGCGTATTTGAGCAGTGATTCGTTGGCAACAATTTGGTCACGGATTCCGTGACGCTGGATTTCGACGTAGTAGTCATCGCCAAACAGATCCAGCCACCATTTAAACTCCTGCCGTCCGGCATCTTCGCCTTTTTTGATGATGGCCTGCGGTACACTTGCCCCAATGCAGCAAGTGGTAGCGATCAGCCCTTTGTGGTACTTTACCAACAGTTCTTTGTCAATACGCGGATACTTGCCATACATCCCTTCTATGAAACCCAATGAACAAAGCTTGGCTAAATTGCGGTAGCCTTCGGCATTTTTGGCAAGCAACAGTTGGTGACGGCGTACATCTTTTTGTTCTTTGGTAAACTGTTTTTTGTGGCGGTCTTCTACCAGATAAAACTCGCAACCTACGATGGGTTTAATGCCTTGTTTATGACCTTCGGCCACGAATTCAAACACGCCGAACATATTGCCGTGGTCGGTAATGGCGATGGCGGGCATCTCGTCGGCTTTGGCTTTTTTGAACAGCTTTTTAATGTCAGCGGCTCCGTCGAGCAATGAGTATTGGGTATGGCAATGGAGGTGGGAAAATTGCATATTAATTTGAAATGTCGTTTTTCTGAGCTAAAGGATAGTTCGACTTTTTTAGAGTTGTTAAAAATCTCTAAATAAACTTCGTACTTTCTTGTGTAGTTCTATATCTAAGCTTATGCCGCCGCAAATCCGGTATCAGGGCGAACCACAGGCGCACGAAAACCGAGGACAATATCTTCTCTGGGAACGCCGGCTTCCAATAATGATTCGGCAATGACGAGGTCTGTACCGTCATGATGTAGCCAGATTTTACCATTGGGAGTTACTTCCAAGTGGAGCATGGCTCCATACATACGTCGCTCATTTCGCCAATCATTTTGATACAATAAGAATTGACCGTGGCTTTCATCCACTATCAATTGTACTTTAATGGGATTGGAAGCGGTTTCAAACGATTTAATAATATCATTCATTAAATCTAAAATAACTGATTTGTAATATGTTAGCTTATCCATTTTTCAATCTTTTCTTCTTGAACGTGATAAACAATGATTTTAAGGCCGAATCTTTCAATTACTTTTTGAGTAAGTGGCTCTTCAAAAAGCGTATCATATATATCAAGCGGTACTGCTAAAAACAAAATACGTTCAGGTTGGGTTTCTTCGATAGCCAATTGGTAATAATTAAACTGGCCTAACGCTTTGTAAAATTCATGTATTTCAGACAGGCCAATGAAGCTTTTAATCTCGACCGCTATTTTCAGGTTAGCTTTTTCTGCTCCAATTAATCTCTCAGCCCCCAAATCAACCTGTACAGTTCTTTTGAAAGTGGGAATATACAACGGGTCATCTGTCACAGTCCAACCTTCGGCAATCAAGGCATTCTTTACAAGTTTATGGTATCTGTCTCTGGCCATTTAATCAGTTTTACAATAGAAATCAAAGTTAGGCATTTTTGACGTTTATTCTGATGATCCTTTTCGGCACTTTTTTCTCACGGATTCGCCATCATCCATGCTGTTTGGAATACTAAAGTAGCCCTCTTTTGAAGTAATGGATAGTTAATTTTGTCGGCTGAATCCGAAGGTTGGTGATAATCAGGATGTTCGCCATCCATAAAAAAGGCGATAGGAATACCCTGTTTGGCAAAATTGTAATGGTCTGAACGATAGTAAAATGAGCTGGGATCGTTTTCGGAATCATAACTGTGATCTACATTGATATTGACCGATTTTTGATTGGCCGTTTTGATAGTTTGGCGAAGTTCATTGTCTTGCTTACCGGTAATCAAATAGCAGTAATCAGGCTTTTTTCGGTGTTTAAAATCGGTTCTTCCTACCATATCTACATTTAGATCACAGATGATTTGATTCATGGGAATTGGACTGTTTGCTACAAAGTATTTAGAGCCAATGAGTCCGCCTTCTTCGCCCGAAAACAATAAAAATAAAACACTTCTACGAGGTCTGATGCCCTGTTGCGCCAAACTGTCAAAGGCGGCGGCAATTGCTAAGACAGAAGCAGAGCCGGAGGCATTGTCGTCCGCTC
Organism: Runella sp.; assembly: GCF_965279615.1. Classification (NCBI taxonomy): domain Bacteria; kingdom Pseudomonadati; phylum Bacteroidota; class Cytophagia; order Cytophagales; family Spirosomataceae; genus Runella; species Runella sp. Next base: position 6,528,163 of record NZ_OZ257252.1, read on the forward strand.
CATTATAAATTAGGCTGCCAATCTTTCCCAAATGGTCATAATGGGCAGAAACAATAACGGTTTCATTAGGCAAGTCTTTCCCAACAATTAACCCTCCCACGTTATGGGCAAACAATATCCGGCTATCGCTGTAGTTAGGTGAGGGAGGGTCAGATAGTTCGCTGCGCTTGGCTGTGACAGCCATTCTGCCAAAAAAAGCTACTAAACTTGGTGTAAAGTAATATTTCTGCAAAAATGACCAATTTAAGCTATCAAGCTGAAAAATAGGCAACAAATGGCTGTTCTTGAAATCCTTAACACAGTAATCGGCCGCCTTGAACTGTCCCACTGTGCCACTTCCACGTCCCTGTAAACTGTCGGAAGCTAAGGTATAAACGTGTTTTTTTAGCAAATCCTTTGAAACCCAAACAGGCGAAACATCGGTTTGAGCAAAGCTTTGAAAGGAAAAGATTGTCCAAAAAATAGCCGTCAAAGACCAATGGTGGCCGTTTTTCATGTTCATGAATGCGGATTTATTAATATAATAGAAAGCTCCCAAAACGCTGAAAATAAATTTACTTATCAAGCGGTAGCGTAATAATAAACTCGGTCCCTTCTCCTTCGGTACTTACGGCGTCGAGCATTCCCTGATGGGCTTTTGTGATAATATCGTACGATAACGAAAGCCCAAGCCCTGTGCCTTCTCCTGTTGGTTTAGTGGTAAAAAACGGTTGAAATACCTTTTGAATAATGGCTTTCGGAATACCCATGCCATTGTCGCGGATACGTATTTCAGCGGTGTTATTGTCCCGCAGGAATGTACTCACCCAAAGCGTTGGCTCATAGGAAGTGCCGGCAAGCTGCTGCTTTTGTTGGAGGGCATAAAAGGCATTATTGAACAGATTCAGCAACACCCGACCTATATCCTGAGCGGCAAGGGTGATCGTTGGAATGTCAGTACTGAAATCGGTGATCAGTTGGCAGTTAAAAGTTGCTTGTGCGGCGCGTTGGCCGTGGTAGGCGAGCCGCAGGTATTCGTCGACTAAGGCATTAAGATTGGTTGGCTCCTTTTGGCCGGACGAAGTGCGTGAGTGTGCCAGCATACTGCGCACAATTGAACTTGCCCGTTGCCCATGATGGGTGATCTTTTGCATATTTTGCTGCAAGTCGGCCAGCAATTCATTTTCCAATTCTTTGTTTTGTTCTTTAAGTGATTTGGCCCGTTCTTCCTGCAATTCATTCAACAACTCACCGGATACTTCGGAGAAATTATTGACGAAATTCAGAGGATTTTGGATCTCATGCGCAATGCCGGCTGTCAGCTCTCCCAACGAAGCCATCTTTTCCTTTTGAATGAGTTGAGTTTGGGTGGTTTTCAGGGTTTCAAGCGATTGGTTCAACTCGGCGGTTCGCTCCTTGACCTGACGTTCAAGGGTTTCGTTCTGAGTAGCCAGAATTTGTTGTTTTTCCTGCTCCTGCGCGAGTGTTTTGGCCGATAGTTTCTGTACTTCCTCCAGATTCAGGCGCATAGAGCGGTAGGCATGGGTATAATCCTGTACCAACGAGAGCGATAACCCAATGGGAATGCTCAAAATCACCGCAAAAACGAAGATAACAAGAAAAAAAACAAAGATAAATGCGTTGCCATCCAAATCAATAATAATATCTGTAATTGCGGTTGCGATGACCAAACAAATCATCAACACAAAGGCAAAAAATGAAAATCGCAGCGAATTCCAAGGCAATTTGTCATCGGGACTGCCGTATCGTTTACCCAGCCAACTAACCCTGATATAATCAAGCGTAAGCAGAATAAAGGGAACAAAAGCCAAGTTGTCGGGCACGGGCCCAATAAAACATTGATGGGTAAAACCGGTAAGTAGTAAGGCAATGATGAGGTAAAAGAACCAACCATGTCTTCGTTTCAAATAGGTATAAACGGCAGTCAATAATAAGCCAAAAGCCAGATGTATACTTAAAATTTGCCCCAGATCAAGCAACGATTTTTGAGTAAGGGTTCCGGTAAATCCATCCATCATGCTCAGCACGAAAAAGAGCGTAAAGAAAAAGGTGGAAAAAGCCAAAACCAAATGTACGCGCTGGTTGGGATTGGCCCGAAAAAAAAGGAAATGAAGCAATGAGAGAATCCCGAACAAGCCGGCCAGTATGCCACCGATACCGGCATTCCAGGCAGTACTCAACAGTTGATTAAATATAGATTGATTGGATGGCTCAAGCCAAATGTTGAAAGCCTCCTGATTGGTTGATGCGTAGTAGAGAGGAGATGAACGAAATGAATAACGCAAAGCCAAAACGTGAGTATTGGTGTCGGTAATGGCAAACGGAAGTTGCATAATGGCAAGCTGCGATGTCGAATCGTCCGGATCGGTGGCGGTTATGTGAGCCAGCCGCCGTCCGTCCAAATATAGCTCAGATCGGCCGAATTGTCTGATAATCAAATTGTAATCAGTCCATAATTTACTCTTGGATAGTTTAAATTCTAACCTGAACCAGCCTCTTTTAGCTTTCCAAAGAGCCTTGTTTTTTAAGAGGGAATTGGTGGATATTTGCCAGTGACGATCGTCATAGTTTGGCTTTGCCCATTCGGCCGAATCGCCTGCCTTAAATTTCCATTGTTCGTTTTTGAAAAGGACTTGTCCCGTTTGAATAGAGATTCCCGCCTGTTGACTTTGGGAAAGATAGGGTAGTAAAAAGAATAAGAAATAGGCCAATAAAGTGAATGCCGGAAAAGACAATCTTTTCATAAAGGGGCTGTTTTGTTGAATTACCATCAGTGACTATCTCTTTCTGTAAGAAAAGTCAGGTAATTGTACGACATATTAAAAGGTAAAAAAACAGGCATCTGAATTTATTTTTCTTTAACAATAAAAACAACCGGCCTATTTTTTCCATTGATAGGTCAATCCCAACGCTCCCCAAGCGTAGCTGTCCATTTTGTTGGGTCCGGAGGTGGGAGCAGTGGCATCAAGCAAATCTGTAGTAACATTGGTATAGCTAGTTTCTGCAAGACCTGAAAGCGTTGAGAGAGCGCATAAGAAGCCGTCAGACCGAGCGGGAATGCCCATGCATTATCATTGGAACGTCGCTGTAGTATACCTGAGCCCAATTGATAAGCGGTGGAACGGAAGCGTATCATGCCCACTCCACCGTACATTTCGATCTCCCAGCGATTTGCCCGAGTAGTTCCTAACAGGAGATTTTTGAGGTCTAAGGTAGCTGAGACAGTGGCTTGCGCATAATTCGCGCGAAAATAGGAGTAATAGATTCGTCGTTTGGTTCCGTTGAGCGTGCCCATTCCTGCATCGGCCCGCACGCCAAAGATGGGTGAAATGTGGTATTTGAGTGCTGCTCCTACGTGCCATGTTCCGCGCTCTGATTGGCTGTCGAAGTTGTTTTCGGGAATTGGCCAAAACTTATATTCCCGTAAATCCCCGTAAAATTGACTGAGCCCGCCGTAAGTGCTTAGCGCCCAAGTGCGCTTGAATTGGCTTTCTGCTGACGAAGAATCATTTTGCGCATAACAGGCAATGCCAAGTCCAAACGCGAAAAGAGTAGCAAAGATAGTTTTCATAGTGAAGAGCGTTTAGTACAAAAATAGTACAAAAGCGATATAAAATAAGCAAATTCCTACCTTGGACATTGGGTAAATGGGGCAGGTTCTGCTATATTTGCCCGAATTTTTTCGAAACCTTAAATTAAATATCCTAATTACAACGCATGAATAATATCGTTTATCTCGTTCCTGCTTTTGGTGTCGTGGGGCTATTGTACACTGCTTGGCGTTTTAGCTGGGTGTCGAATCAGCCGGCCGGTGATGCAAACATGCAAAAACTCTCCGGTTACATTGCCGATGGAGCCATTGCTTTCTTAAAAGCCGAATGGAAAATCCTGGCTTATTTCGCCATTCCAACGGCCGTTATTTTAGGGTATTTGGGTACGCAGGAAGGTACCCCCGAAAATCCCATCCATTCTTCACCACTTATTGCCGTTGCCTTTTTGATTGGGGCGTTGTTGTCAGCTACGGCAGGGTACATCGGTATGAAAGTAGCGACCAAAGCCAACGTACGTACGGCACACGCCGCCCGCACGTCGCTTGCTAAAGCGCTGGAAGTTTCATTTACGGGTGGTTCTGTAATGGGAATGGGCGTAGCCGGTTTAGCCGTTTTAGGCTTAGGTGGTCTTTTCATTTTGTTTTACAATCATTTTGCTGCCGGCAAACCGTTGACTTCCGACGAAATGAAAACCGCCATTGAAGTATTGGCAGGCTTTTCATTGGGTGCCGAATCTATCGCGTTGTTTGCACGGGTAGGCGGTGGTATCTATACCAAAGCAGCCGACGTAGGCGCTGACCTTGTAGGTAAAGTAGAAGCCGGTATTCCGGAAGATGATGTTCGTAACCCCGCCACTATCGCCGATAACGTTGGTGATAACGTAGGAGACGTAGCCGGGATGGGTGCCGACTTATTTGGATCTTATGTGGCTACTATTCTTGCCACGATGGTATTGGGTCAGGAAATTGAAGTGACAGATAATTACGGTGGGTTTTCTCCGGTGTTACTTCCTATGTTGATCGCGGGTGTAGGGTTGTTGGCTTCGTTGGTGTCAACATTCTTTGTACGTATCAAGGATGAAAATTCGTCGGTACAAAATGCGTTGAACATCGGTAACTGGGCTTCGATTGCCATTACGTTGGTTGCCTGTTATTTCTTGGTAACCTATTTATTACCTGAAAATATGGTGCTTCGCGGTGGAATCCCTTTTGGAGCTATGGATGTATTTTATGCCATTCTTGTAGGATTGGCCGTAGGTACATTGATGTCAATGATTACGGAATACTACACTGCTATGGGCAAACGCCCGGTGTTGTCGATCATTGAAAAATCAGGCACAGGACACGCGACCAATATCATTGGTGGATTGGCCGTTGGGATGGAATCAACCGTATTGCCTATTTTAGTATTAGCGGCGGGAATTATCCTTTCGTACAAATTTGCCGGTCTTTACGGCGTGTCTATCGCCGCTGCCGGAATGATGGCAACGACGGCCATGCAATTGGCTATTGACGCTTTCGGGCCTATTGCCGATAATGCAGGTGGTATTGCTGAAATGTCACAATTGCCTCCGGAAGTACGTGGCCGTACCGATAACTTGGATGCCGTTGGTAACACAACCGCCGCTACCGGAAAAGGATTTGCCATTGCTTCCGCTGCCTTGACCTCGTTGGCATTATTTGCCGCTTTCGTAGGAATTGCGGGCATTACTCAGATTGACATTTACAAAGCCGACGTATTGGCCGGCCTGTTCGTAGGTGGTATGATTCCATTTATTTTCAGTGCATTGTGTATCTCTGCGGTGGGTAAAGCGGCGATGGAAATGGTGAACGAAGTTCGTCGTCAGTTCCGTGAGATTCCGGGCATTATGGAATACAAAACCGAGCCTGAATACGAAAAATGCGTTGCCATTTCTACAGAGGCTTCTATTAAGCAAATGATCCTGCCGGGAGCCATTGCGTTGATCACACCGGTATTGGTTGGTTTTACCATGGGACCTGAAGTATTGGGTGGATTATTGGCAGGGGTAACGGTATCAGGTGTGTTGATGGGGATTTTCCAGTCAAACGCAGGTGGTGCTTGGGACAACGCCAAGAAGTCTTTCGAAAAAGGCGTAATGATCGATGGCCAGATGTATTTCAAAAAATCAGAACCGCACAAAGCTTCTGTGACGGGAGATACAGTAGGTGATCCGTTCAAAGATACGTCAGGTCCTTCGATGAACATTTTGATCAAATTGATGTCAATCGTTTCGTTGGTCATTGCGCCTTACATCGCAGTGAAATCTGCGCATACTGATTTGATGTCGCCGGTACAGGAAGTTCCGATGATGGAAAGCACTACAATGAGTGCGGCTTCGGTAAAATTGGACAATGGTACTGAACTCAACATTGCAGCCAGTGGCAACCCAATCGAGGTAGGTCTGATCGACTTCATTCGCTCAGACAAAGCCGTTGATAAAACAACTTGGTTTGATTTTGACCGTTTGTTGTTTGAAACAGGTAAATCAACGTTGAAGCCGGAGTCTCAGGAGCAATTGAAAAATGTATCGGAGATTTTGAAAGCGTATCCTGCCGTGAACATTAAATTGGGAGGATATACTGACAATACAGGTGATGCCAACGCCAATCTTAAACTTTCGAGTGATCGTGCCGCTGCGGTAGAGACTGAATTAGTAAATATGGGTATTGATAATACTCGTATCGATTCAGAAGGCTACGGTGATCAATATGCTGTAGCATCCAACGATACAGAAGAAGGACGCGCTAAAAATCGCCGTATCTCAATTCGTGTAACGAAAAAGTAGGAATTATTCCTGATTCATATCATAAAAAGCCTTGCTCTGACCGTTTTGGAGCAAGGCTTTTTGTTTGTAATACTCTGAACATGTAAATTTGCCCAAAACCAAACCTATAAGGTATGAATGCTGTAGCTACTCATACTTTATAGGTTTATATAATCACAAAACCCTACGCGATGTCTATCTTTCATAATGTGGAAACCACTCCCGAAAAAGAGATCTTTCCCAATTGGTTTGGCCGAATGATCCACGGCGAAAAAATGACCATTGCCTATTATCGCGCAAGCGCAGGCAGTCCCTTTCCCCGGCATTCGCACCCGCACGAACAAGTCTCCAATATCTTGGAAGGAGAGTTGGAAATAACTATTGGCGACGAAACGCGTATTTGTAAAGCAGGGGATGTAGCTGTGATTCCATCAAATACCGTACATTATGGACAGGCCCTGACCGATGTGCGAGTAATTGATGTATTTTCGCCCGTTCGAGAAGAGTATCGTTAATGCATTGAAACTTTCTTAACTATGAGCCCTATCAAAATTGTTTCGCTTCTGTTTTCTCTTTTGTTTGTCTACTTTGTAGTTGTGCAATACAATGACCCCGATCCCGAGGTTTGGATGCCTATTTACGGAATTGCCGTTGCAGCTTGCCTTAGTATCTTCTTCGGCAAAGCACCTCATACGTATGTGTTTGTAGTAATGGCAGTAGCTTATTTTGTGGCTTCCTATCAACAATGGCCTCCGCAATACGAAGGCATATTTTGGGGTGAGATGAAAATGCGCAGCATCAACATCGAACTCGCCCGCGAGTCACTGGGGCTGAGCGTTTGTGGATTGGCAATGCTGCTCATGGCGTATTTGCGTACCAAATTATAATTGTAAAAAAAGGAGAGATTACTTACTGCGGTCAATGGTGTATTGAACCAAGCCTTCCAATGAAGTGCGATAAGGGGATTCAGGGAATGAATGTAAAATAACTTTGGCTTCTTCAACCAACTTTTGCATGGCTTGAGTGGCGTATTGAATACCCCCCGAATCTCGTACAAATTGGATAACCTCCGCTACCTTTGGGGGTTTGTCGCTGTGGTTTTTGATAATATTGATGATGTGACGCTTCTTGATCCAGGTAGTTTGGCGTAAAGCGTAGATCAGCGGGAGGGTCATCTTTTTTTCTTTGATGTCAATGCCGAGCGGTTTTCCCACCTCGGCCTCTCCAAAGTCAAAGAGATCATCTTTGATTTGAAAAGCCAATCCTACTTTCTCGCCAAATTGGCGCATTTTATCAACCAATTCATCAGTAGCCCCGGCCGACCGGGCGCCTACGGCACAGCACGAAGAAATAAGCGAAGCTGTTTTTTGACGAATAATTTCAAAGTAGATATCTTCTGTAATGTCTAAACGTCGGGCTTTGGCAAGTTGGAGCAGTTCGCCTTCACTCATTTCCCGAACGGCGTTAGAAACAATTTGCAGTAAAGTAAAGTCTTGATTATCAACGGAAAGAAGAAGACCGCGCGACAATAGGTAATCGCCTACCAACACCGCTATTTTATTTTTCCAAAGTGCATTGACCGAGAAAAAGCCCCGACGGTAATTGGAATCATCTACCACGTCGTCATGGACAAGCGTAGCGGTATGGAGTAATTCAATGAGTGCCGCGCCCCGATACGTAGCTTCGGTGATGCTGCCGCTGATACCCGCCGTCAAAAAAACAAACATAGGTCGTAGTTGTTTCCCTTTTCGACGCACAATATAATTCATGATCTGGTCGAGAAGCATTACCTCACTTTTCATAAATTGCCGAAATTTTCGCTCAAAAGCGTCCATTTCTGAGGAGATGGGGGCTTGAATATCTTTAATGGAAAGAGACATAATTTCAGAGGAAAGTTTGCGGCAAATCGTGAGCAATGGGTGGACAGATCAGCCGTAAACTAATGTACAAATTCAGCCTGTTGTAACCTTTTCTTGTTTTGTTATGAGACAAACGCCAAATTTGGTACAAAATCTGTTAACATTACACGAAAGTTGGATAATTTGTTTCAGTTGCAATTCAATAAATGAGAAGCATTACATCATTTTTGTGAAAAGCGAATAATTTTAAATGTAGGATAGTAGGAGTGGCGCTGTGTATAAATACTAAACACAATGCAGGACGAGCAGGTTTAGCCACTTTGTTGATAAATAAAGATAATTAAATATGAAGGCATTAGTTCTCGGTGGAGGCTCTTTGAAGGGCGCTTTTCAAGTGGGGGTGATCCAGGCAGTGTTGGAAAACGGTTTTGAACCTGAAATGATCTATGGTATTTCGGTAGGCAGTCTGAATGCCGGTTTTATGGTCAATGAGGCCGGGAAGCAATTCATCGAAAAAAAGAAAGTGGATTGGCCCGGTATCAGCCGTCAATTGATTGAATTCTGGATCAAAAATATTACCCGCCCGGAAGATATCGCCCTTGTACGGTCGCGCTTTACCTTGGGAATTGATACCCTCATGAGTCGGTTTGACGGTCTGCTGGATACGACGCCTCTGCACACGTTGATCCGCAACAATCTGGACGAATTTATTCTCAAAAACAGCCCCGTTAAACTCAAAGTAGGTGCCGTGGATGTAGTGAGCGGAAAAATGGTTTACGCTACCCCTGACGATGAAAGTTTTGTAGAATATGTAATGGCCAGCAGTTCATTGCCAACGTTGATGCCCGCAATTCTCATCAAAGGACAAAGGAAAGCGGCGTTTTTGGACGGCGGCCTTCGAGTGGTGGCTCCGCTCAAAGCCGCGCTTGAAGACGGCGCTACTGAGATAGTGTGTATTGCCTGTCATGCAGAGCATATTTATAATAATGAACCTGTTAATTACCGCAATCTGTTGCAATTGCTGGACCGGGTCAAAGACATCAATGTCAACCAGATCGTCAACAGCGATATTGCCTGGGGGCAAACATACGTCGAAAAAGAGGGCCTTAAAGGCCGTTCACTGAAATTGTCGGTTTTGCGCCCTCACGAACCGTTGGATCTTGATATGCTGAAATTTAACTCCGACGATATTGTGCGGTTGATCGTTCAAGGCTATAAAACCGGATTTGAATACATTCAGGCAAATGGTTTACCCCTCTTGAACGGCACCAAAGTAACTGCCGAAAAAGTCAAAAAAGATACCAATGAGTATTATGACAGCCAATTTGAATAAATACTAAAATTACTCTTCTTTTTAACATGAATATCCGGATTCGTAAAGGTACTGCTGAGGATGTACCACAGGCATTTGAGTTGGTTCGTGAGCTTGCTTTGTATGAAAAAGCCCCTGAGCAAGTAACCAATACGCCTGAAATGATGCTCCATGACGGCTTTGGCCCCGACCCGATCTTTGGGCTTTTTGTGGCGGAAGTTGATGGGCGCGTGGTGGGCATTTCGTTGTATTACTATCGCTATTCCACTTGGAAAGGCAAACGCCTTTACCTCGAAGACATCGTAGTAACGGAGTCTATGCGAGGTTATGGATTAGGAAAACAGCTTTTTGATGCTACCGTCGAAGAAGCCAAAAATACCCAATGTACGGGCATGATGTGGCAGGTACTTGATTGGAACGAACCTGCCATTCAATTCTATAAAAAATACGAAGCCCGTTTTGATGAAGGGTGGATCAATTGCCATTTGGATTTTTGATCATCAACTTTAAAATGAAACAACAACTGTTGGTGAATGAAGGACTTAGAGAAATAATTTTATTTGGTCTTTATTAATTTACGCAGTTGTTTTTCTATTTCTGCCGATTTTGCCTTGGCTTCTTGAAGGGGCAATCCCACTTTCATTTCAGGACGTTGGTGCTTGGTAGAAGTAAGCCAGGCATCTTTCATGATTTGTTGCCTTTCTGAGACCAGTTTTAAGATCGCTTCCCCGTTTGGATGGAATGCCAATGTCGTTTTTACGTCTTCGACGCCTTCCAATCCTTTTTCGCCCAGATAGATAAGTACCTGTTTTGCCATTATCCAATGGCCCAACGCATCGGGGTGCACCCCATCTTTTGCCAACGCAAAGTCAGGCTTGACTTTACGTTGATCTTCTAAATAGGTTTTCATGGGAAAATGAAGGTCAGCTACTTCCCACTTCAGTGAATCGCGCCGGCTCAACAACCACTCCGAATAAACGTCAAGTACAGCACCATACCCTACATTTTTGCCCTTAATGTCGTCAAAAATGGGCGGAGTAAGGTGAACAATTGGTTTGCCGATTTGTTCGATTCGGGCATGTAACCAATTGATTCCTTCTCGAAACTTACGAAAACGAACTTCATCCAGCGGGAGATAAATACCATCGTTCATTCCATAACAGGCAAAAATAAAGTCAGGCTTGGTTTGAGCAAGTACCCTTTCCAAGCGTTCATGTAAATCAGGGCGCGGAAACTTTCCGCCCGCGTGATTGTCTTCGGAAAGCCCCGAAACGGTTTCACTTGGTAAGCCCACATTAATAAATTCAAAATGCCGTTTGGGGTAATGTACTGTCAGATAGGCTTCTATATCTGTAATGTACTGCCCGCTATAAGTGATACTGTTTCCAATAAAAAGAACCCGGCACACTTTTTTAGGAAATGGTTTCGGGCCATAACCAACTACCGTTGAAGAACAGATAAAGAAGATAAAAAAGCAGCAATAATACTTACTGTAATCCTTTTTGAGAACTGAGACCATTTTGAATTTTACTTTTCCGTAATATATACCAATCAAGTTTTTGACCCAAAATTAAGTATCCTGAAAATTTTATAAATTTTTATTCAAATATACCGTTACTCAGAATCTTAATTCAGTCTAATATACGTAATAATAAATTATTACATATAAGTTGATTTTAATACCTGATGGAAAAAGTCTATGATTTGGATAATGACCAAAATCAACGACCGTAAAATAAAAACAGCCAACGTAATTTTTTTAAAATCTCGCTATGTTACTATTTAGTATTTTGCTCGCAAAAAGCCCAAAGCAAAAAAAATATACCTTTTATAGTAACTATATATACTATTTTGTATTTTTACAATTTAATACTTTACCCTAACTCAATAATGACGAACATTAAAGCACTCCTGTTACAGGATAATTCCGACCGTGTACACCCTATTGAAAAGATGATTGAAGAGCCGGGATACGAAGTGTTGCGCGTATTGGCCTCTGCATCTGACGAACTCCTTAAGAGCATTTTTACGCTCCAACCCGACTTGATTATTTGTGAAGACTCATACAGCAACCTCGTGTTGAGTGCTGAGCGGAGAATCAAAAAAAACATCCCAATTGTGTTTGTAGGCTCTACCGAAGGACCATTAATGATCTCGCCCATTCCAAATCGACCTACGGCATATCTGACGTGGCCTTTTACAGGGAAAGTCTTAAAAGCAATGATCAACCTGCTGATTTGAGTTTCTTTACCGGATCAGTCATTTTGCAAAAGCCTCCGAAAATCGGGGGCTTTTGCAGTTTCAGTCAGGGGATAAGCGCAAAAACTGTTTTTTGAGATTGTAAAAAAAATGAACAATTCTGTATTTGTCGCCCATAGTTGTCGTTAGATTTTGTGCTACCCAAATATGTAGTATATCTTTACAAAAAGTTCCAAAAGTAACCAAACCACTACTTTTGGTACCTTTCGCTTTACTCGAACCGAAAAGTAGGTGTTTTTGAGCAGGCCATTCTTTCGTCGGTTTTAACGTTATCATTAACCATTCTTTTGAATATGATTCTAATTGTTGATGACAGGCCGGAAAATATTCTACCGTTAAAAAAAATTCTTGAGTTGCATCACTTTTCGGTTGACACCGCAGAATCGGGAGAAGAAGCATTAAAGAAGGTATTGAATACAAGTTATTCTGTCATTATTCTGGATGTTCAAATGCCCAAAATGGATGGTTTTGAAGTAGCTACTGCCATTGCAGGATTCAGTAAAGCCCGGGATACTTCCATTATCTTTCTTTCGGCCATTAACAAAGAAAAAAAATTCATTACCAAAGGGTATACTTCCGGAGGTATTGATTACCTCACTAAGCCCGTTGATGCTGATATTCTCGTATTAAAAGTAAAAACCCTTCACCGCCTGTATGAACAGCAACAGGAACTGAGAGCCACACAAGTGTCGCTCAGGAAGGAAGTGGAAGTCCGTAAGCAGGCACAGGAGGATCTGGTGGAACGAATGCAGGAACTGCGGTCGGTGCTGGCTTCTTTGCCACAGATGGCTTTTACCATCAACCCCAAAGGCCAAATTGAGTACGTGAACGAGCATTGGTATCTTTATTCCTCCCAATCCAACACTTTTCCCGAAACCCACCCGGAAGATTCCGGCTACCAGGGATGGGAAAATTACTTTGAAAAACACTTGGAATACACCCGGGAGGTGCGTCTGCGGGAACTTGTCACCGGGGATTATAGATACCATTTTTTGCGCATTACGCCCATTAAGCAGCAAGAGGAAACGATTCGTTGGGTGGGTACATTTACGGATATTCACGACCAAAAACTGGCTACCGAGTTGTTGGAGCAAAAAGTTGAACTGCGAACCAAAGAACTGCTCACCAAAAACGAAGAATTGGAGCGCACCAACCATGAACTTCAACAGTTTGCCTGGGTTGTGTCGCATGATCTGAAAGAGCCTCTTCGCAAAATTCAGATCCTTAACGACATGATTAAGGAAAAATACCTGAAAGAAAATACAACTGCCGTTACGCTCGTTGACCGCTCCATCAACTCGTCGGCGCGGATGTCGAAGCTTATCAATGATTTGCTGGAATATTCTCAATTATCGGTATCTGCTAATTTCCAACCTACCGACCTGAACGTGCTGTTTAATGAACTTCTCATTGATTTTGATGAAGTTATACGTGCCAAAAATGCCCAAATCCTCGTAGGTAAGTTGCCCGTTTTAGAAATTATTCCGAGCCGAATACGCCAAGTTTTTCAGAATTTGATAAGCAATGCACTAAAGTTCTCCAAAAGTGATGTGCAACCTGTCATAAAGCTCAGTGCTGAGTTTATTAAAACAAAAGAAATTGACGGAGAGCCGTCGCCTGATGGGAAATATTGCCGTATTGAGTTGACTGACAATGGTATTGGTTTTGATGAAAAGTTTCTTGACCGCATTTTTGTCATCTTTCAACGCCTGAATGAGCGAACCAGTTACGAAGGTACCGGCATTGGGTTGGCTATTGCCAAGAAAAATATTGATATGCACAACGGGCTTATTTCGGCTAAAAGCCGTTTGAACGAAGGAGCTATGTTTATCATTGTATTGCCCGTAGTACAAACGGAAGAATAGGTGAATTAAAAAATCAGTGTAGTCTCTCTTTTAAAACAGTACCATTTCCCGATAAAAATTTAAACGATTCGTTATGCCTCTTCGTGCTACTTCGGATTCTGTTATCCGGCAATTACAAATTGTCTTTTCGATTTCTGTATTTCTACTGGTAGTCAGCCTTTTTGCTTCTTTTTACAGTACACAAAAACTGATCGCAAATTCTGAATTGGTAAATCATACCAATGAGGTACTGATTGAGGCAGAAAATATTATTTCGTTCATGAAAGATGCCGAAACGGGTCAACGGGGATTCCTGATCACGGAAGATCCGACTTTTTTGGAACCTTACAATGGCGCTTACGAGAAAACATCGGTCAGCTACCACAAAATTACCGCTTTGACCATCGACAATCCTGTTCAACAAAAATACCTTGAAGAAATAAAAAAACTGTATCAGGCTAAGTTTGATCAGATGCAGCGAATTATTGACATTGCCCGGAAAAACAGGATCGTAAGCAGTGATACAATCATTCGGCATCAGGAAATGTTGAGAGGGAAAAAGATCATGGACGACTTAAGAGGGGCGATAAACCGCGTCAAAAAGGAAGAAAATGATATGCTTGAAAAGCGCATTGCGCAACAACGTATTTACATCACTTATACGCCTATATTGTTGGTGATCGCCGCGATCATTTCGATACTGATTACGGCTTTTACATACCTGCGTATCAAACGGGATCTTGACACTCGAATTGCGGAGCAGAAATTGGCGGATGAAAAATACATTGAGACCGCCCGGCGAATTACGCAAATGGAAAAATTCACTCAGGAAGTAGCGGCAGGAAATTACGCAGCAAGAGCTTCGGACACAAAAGAAGATGAACTCGGCCGAATTTCAAAAGCGCTGAATACCATGACAGGCGCGTTGGAAACAACCTTCAATGATCTCCGGAACAAAACATGGTTGCAGGAAGGAGCCGTAAAAATAGGCAACGCTATTCGGGGAGAACGCGACCTGAATCTACTTACCAACAGATTGATTGAGACCATTACCGGTTATGTGAATGCGCCTTTGGGAACCCTGTACGTGATCGAGAATCAGGCTTATTTTAAATTAACGGGGAATTTTGCGGCAATCAATGCTCCTCAAATGATTCGTGCCGGAGAAGGAGTAATAGGTCAAGCCGTTGAGAGCAAAAAAACGCTGATCTTGCGCGACTTACCGGCTGATTACCTGCCAATCAGCTCTTCGTTAGGTTCTGTGCTTCCGGCTTCAGTTATCATTGTGCCTTTGGTATTCGCCAATGAATGCATAGGCGTGTTGGAAATTGGGTTGTTGAGAGTATTAAATCCGCTTGAGATCGAATTTTTGGAAAATAACGCCGAGGCCATCGCGATCGGTATCAACTCTGCGCTGGATTATCTGAAATTACAGAATTTTCTGGAAGAGACACAGGCCCAATCGGAAGAACTCCAGGCGCAGCACAATGAACTCGAAAATGTAAATGCCGAACTCGAAGCCCAATCTCAGAAACTACAGGCATCGGAAGAAGAGCTTCGTGTGCAACAGGAAGAATTGCAACAAACCAATACGGAGTTGCAGGAACGCAGCACACTCCTGGAAGAACGAAACGATGAGATCCAGAAAAAAGCCAAAGAGTTGGAATTGAGTACCCGTTACAAATCGGAATTTTTGGCTAATATGTCGCATGAGCTTCGTACGCCACTCAATTCGATTCTGTTGCTGAGCCGTCTGTTGGCCGAGAATACCGAAGAGAACCTGACCGAAGACCAAGTGGAGTATTCCAAGGTCATCCAGTCGTCGGGCAATGGATTGTTGGGCCTGATTGATGAGATACTGGATCTTTCAAAAATTGAAGCGGGGCAAATGACGTTGGAATACCTTGAGGTAGCCATCAATGATATTGTGGAGGAGCAGCAGGCATTGTTTGGACCACTAGCCAAAGAAAAGAAATTGGACTTTAAAATCGATGTCGCAAAAAATACGCCTTCGATTATTGAAACAGATAAAATGAGGGTGGGGCAAATCCTGAAAAACCTTATTTCGAATGCACTTAAGTTTACGGATAAAGGCTCGGTTACGCTTGAAATAACGCCTCATACAAAAATGCTCAATAGGCTGTGTTTTGTCGTCAAAGATACGGGCATCGGAATTCCTCCTGAAAAACAGCGACTTATTTTTGAAGCCTTCCAACAGGCCGATGGTTCTACAAAACGAAAATACGGCGGTACGGGACTGGGATTGTCGATCAGCCGGGAATTGGCAAAATTATTGGGTGGTGAAATCGTTCTTTCCAGTAAAGTAAATCAGGGAAGCGAATTTACCTTGTACCTTCCGATACATACTGCTCACACTGAACCCAAATCTGACTATAAATGGAAGGAAGAAACCACTGCTATCGTTGCAGCAAAACCACTCTCTGCAGATACTAAATTCATCAGTGCAACGATTCCGGAGTCTATTCCTGACGATAGAGCTGCTATAACCACTGCCGATAAATTGATCCTGATCATTGAGGATGATACCAATTTTGCCAAATCATTGCTCGACTATGCTCGCCGCAAAGGATACAAAGGGATTGTGGCCGTCAGGGGAGATGAAGGGCTGGCGTTGGCCGGCAAATATGCGCCCTTAGGTATATTGTTGGATATTCAGCTGCCTGTTATGAGCGGTTGGGAAGTGATGGATGCCTTGAAAGCCAATCCGTTGACGCGGCATATTCCGGTTCATATCATGTCTTCTCATAAGTTGAAAAATGAAAGCCTGATGAAAGGAGCCGTCGATTTTATGGACAAACCCGCAGCCTTCGAACAAATAAAGGAAGTGTTTGAGAAAATAGAATATGTATTGAGCAGTAAGGCTAAAAAAGTGCTTATTATTGAAGATAATCCAAAACATGCCAAAGCGCTTGCCTATTATTTGGAGACCTTTAATATCAGTTCCGAACTCAAAAGCAATATTTCCGAAGGAGTTGAAGCCCTCCAACGGAAAGAAATAAACTGTGTGATTCTGGACATGGGTATTCCCGATGTGAAAGCCTATGATCTGCTCGAAGAAGCCAAAAAGAATCCGGAACTGGAAAACTTTCCGATCATTATTTTTACGGGAAAAAGCCTGTCGATGACCGAGGAATTGAAAATCAAAAAGTACGCTGATTCCATCATTATCAAAACTGCCCACTCTTATCAACGAATGCTTGATGAAGTATCTCTTTTCCTGCATTTGGTAGAAGAAAATAAACAGGCGGCGATGAAAAGCGGTGATACTAAAAAATCAGGCGTATTGGGTGAGATTCTGAATGGTAAAACGGTGCTTATCGCAGATGACGATGTAAGAAATATTTTCTCGCTGACCAAAGCGCTTGAGAACTACAAAATGAACGTAGTGACAGCGCTTGACGGTAAAGAAGCATTGGAAAAATTACACGAAAATCCGGCCATTGATGTAGTGCTGCTTGATATGATGATGCCGCAAATGGATGGATACGAAACTGCTAAAAAAATCAGAGAAAACTACCACTGGAGGAACTTACCCGTCATTGCCGTGACCGCCAAAGCCATGACCGGCGACCGCGATAAGTGTATTCAGGCGGGAGCATCTGATTACATCACAAAACCGGTAGACATAGACCAACTGATTTCTTTGCTGCGGGTTTGGTTGTATGAACGGTCGTAAAGATTATCGGAAGAAGGGGGTAACATTAAACTGCTTAACGTTTAACAACTAATAGGAAATGCGTAAAAAACGGGTATTGATTATTGACGATGATGCAAGGAATATTTTTGCCTTGGTCGCCACCCTGCGAGCCAAGTCGTATGAGTGCGTTTCCTGTCTGAGCGCTCAGGAAGCCCTTAAGATTCTGAACAGTGATGAAGAAATAGATGCTGTTCTTATTGATATGATGATGCCCGATATGGACGGATATGAGGCAATTCCGCACATAAAAAAGATTGAGAAAAGAAAAGCCACGCCTATTTTCTCAGTAACGGCGCAGGCTATGGTGGGAGACCGTGAAAAGTGCCTGCAGGCGGGCGCTACAGAATACATATCAAAGCCCATCAATGTGGATAGATTGTTACAATTGCTGTCGGTTGTTTAATGGAAAGAATCAAAATGAGCGAAGAGGAAGAAGTCGAACTGTTGCTGACTGAACTGTTTGACTGGTATGGCTACGACTTTACCAATTACTCAAGGGCATCACTAAAAAGGCGCATTATCCGTTTGTGCTCGCTTGATAAATTTACAAGTTATGTAGAACTTCGATACCGTATTCGCACCGATACCGACTACCTGAAGCGGTTTGTAGAAGAGATCACGGTCAATGTAACGGAGATGTTTCGCGATCCGCTGTTTTATCGAACGCTCCGCACTGATGTGATCAAAAATTTGGCGGCCAAGCCATTTATCAGAATCTGGCATGCAGGTTGTTCCACAGGAGAGGAGGTCTATTCGATGGCTATTTTATTGCAGGAAGCGAATCTTCTCCAAAAGTCATTGCTGTATGCTACCGATCTGAATCCAAGCGTGCTCGAAAAAGCGCGCAAAGGGCTCTTTCCCCTATCTCAAATGAAGCAATATTCTGAAAACTATATAGCTTCGGGGGGAGCTCAGGATTTTTCGAAGTACTATACAGCACATTACGGACAGGCGAAGTTTGACACAATGTTGGCCGAAAAGATGATTTTTTCGATGCATAATTTGGTCTCTGATCGTTCTTTTAACGAATTTGATCTAATACTTTGTCGTAATGTGCTGATCTACTTTGACAAAAATTTGCAGGAACGCGTCTTAAAACTGTTTGACGATAGTGTAGGGCCATTGGGCTATTTGGCATTGGGAGCCAAAGAAACGTTGAAGTTTTCGTCCATACAATCAAAGTTTAAGCAATTGAATAAGGAGAAAATATGGCAGAAGATAAGATAAAAAGAGAATGTAAGCTCCTTGTTATTGGAGGTTCATCAGGAAGTATTGATTTTTTGCTTAAATTATTACCAACCTTAAATGTACCTTTGTCGTTTGCGATCATCCTTGTATTGCACCGTAAAAATTCCCTTGAATCCACATTGACAGAGCTGTTTGCGAGTAAAACCGTCATCCCTGTTAAAGAGGTGGAAGACAAAGATGTATTGGAACCCGGCAATATCTACATTGCTCCCGCAGACTATCATTTATTGATTGAAAATAACCATGAATTTTCGTTGGACAGTTCCGAGAAAATAAATTTCAGTCGCCCATCGGTAGATGTAACCTTTGAATCGGCCGCCGAAGTGTACGGGTCGTCGTTGGTAGGTGTAGTATTATCGGGCGCGAATGCCGATGGTACCAATGGTTTGAAAGCCATCAAACGGGCAGGAGGGCTTATTATAGCCCAGAAACCCGAGACCGCCCAAGTAGCTTATATGCCTGAACAGGCTATAAGTAACAATTCAATTGATTTTATTTTTGACGTTAACGAATTGGCAACCTTTATTAATTCATTCTTAAATCACTAGCCGTACTATGGAAAATTCGGTGACCTTTTTTTTAATTGACGATGACACTGACGACCAGGAGATATTTTTAATAGCTTTGGAAGGCATTTCTGAAACCATAGAGTGTAAATATGCCAATGACGGAATAAGAGCCCTTGAGAAATTGAACGTAGATGAATCATTTGTTCCTGATTACATATTTCTGGATATGAACATGCCGCGCATGAACGGC
This sequence comes from Runella sp., assembly GCF_965279615.1. Classification (NCBI taxonomy): domain Bacteria; kingdom Pseudomonadati; phylum Bacteroidota; class Cytophagia; order Cytophagales; family Spirosomataceae; genus Runella; species Runella sp. The sequence goes on from NZ_OZ257252.1 coordinate 6,547,498, forward strand.
AAAGAATGTTTGGTGGAAATACGAAAAATAGAACGCCTCAAACACGTCCCTACCTATATTTACTCTACATCGGTCGATCCCAGAATGGTGGCGGAAGTAAAACAACTCGGTGCTACGGATGTCATCATTAAGCCTACCAGTATTAAGGCACTCAGCGATATTCTGGAAAACTTAATTGCTGAAAACTGATAGGCATTCGTGCTGCAAAAAGACCGCCGCAAGCGGTCTTTTTGCATTTATACATTTCAAGTTTACTTTAACGGTCGGGTTGTGAGCAACCCTCGACACGGAGAGTGTCCCTGTGCAGAGGGTTGCTTACAACCCGACCGGGTACCGAAAAGCGATATATTATTTCAAATAGCACAAAAATTTATACTCAGGCACTTAACAAAATTTAAGTAGATATAGTACTGAAAAGGCTTGAAATAGTGTAATCAAAGCGGCTGCTCAGTATTCATCTTTCGACGTTGCACTCATGTTTTCAAAAGCTAAATTTCTTTCCGGTGGATTGATTGGAATTGTGTTGTTGTTGTTTTCAACGGCCTTAAAACAGCCGGCTCCTACAGCTCGGGTGTTGGTTTTTTCAAAAACAAAAGGGTGGAAACATTCTTCTATTCCCTTTGGCATTGCGGCTATTCAGAAATTGGGAAAAGAAAACGGATTTCTGGTAGATACGACTAAAAATGCCGCTTATTTCACCGACGACAGTCTCAAAAAGTACAGTACGGTCATTTTTAACAATACCACCGGCAATGTGCTCAACGGAGAGCAGCAGGCAGCTTTTGAGCGATATATTCAGGCAGGAGGGGGCTACGTGGGAATTCATTCCGCCGCTGATACCGAGTACGATTGGCCTTGGTACGGAAAACTCATGGGCGCTCACTTTGCCAGTCATCCGCATAATTCCAACATTCGAAAAGCGATGGTAGACGTAACGGACAAAACCCACGGAGCTACCTCAATGCTGCCCGACCGCTGGGAACGCACCGATGAATGGTATAATTATCGTTCGTTTTTTACCGGCATTCGCGTGTTAGCCAACTTAGACGAAAATACCTACGAAGGCGGCACAAACGGTGCCAATCACCCCATCAGTTGGTACCATGAATACGACGGTGGGCGCGCCTTTTATACAGGCAGCGGCCATACCGACGAAAGTTATAGCGAACCGTTGTATCTGCAACATCTGTTGGGCGGTATCAAATACGCTATCGGTGAAAACAAACCGTTGGATTATAAAAAGGCCTACGCGAAAGTAACGCCTGAACAAAATCGCTTTGTCAAAACCGTACTGGTCAATGACCTGAATGCACCGATGGAAGTAGCCGTTGCGCAGGATGGTCGTGTATTTTTTACGGAATTGTACGGCAATCTTTCCGTTTACGATACCCGCACGAAAAAGCACGCGTTGGTTCGGAAATTTCCCATTACAAACATGGGAGGAACGGGACTGATCGGTATTACCCTTGATCCGAATTTTCCGGTCAATCATTTCATGTACGTTTATTACGCACCCGGCGGGCAGGAGCAAAAAGAACCTTTTGATTTTCAGCTTTCCCGCTTCGTAATTTCGCCTGATAATGTGCTGGATTTGGCGTCCGAAAAGGTTTTGCTGAAAGTACCCGTCCAAAAAAACAGTGGTGCTCACCACGGCGGTTCGTTGGCGTGGGATAAAAACGGCAACCTGTACCTTTCAACCGGTGATAGTTCCAGTCCATTTCCTTCGGATGGATATGCGCCCATTGACGAACGCCCGGGCCAAGAATATTATAGTTTGGATTCACAGCGTTCATCGGCCAATACCAACGATCTGAAAGGAAAAGTGCTCCGCATCCATCCCGAAGTCGATGGCACTTATACCATTCCGGAAGGTAATTTATTTCCTAAAGGAACCCCCAAAACGCTCCCTGAGATTTATACGATGGGTTGCCGAAATCCGTACCGTATTGCTGTTAACCCTAAAACATCAGTACTGTATTGGGGCGAGATCGGCCCGGATGCGGGCAAAGAAAGTCCGCAGGGACCGCGCGGCTACGATGAATTTAACCAAGCTAAAAAAGCGGGAAATTTTGGGTGGCCTTACTTCTTGGGCAATAATTATGCTTACCCCGAATGGGATTTCGCAACCAAAACGGCAGGGCCGTTGTACGACCCCAAAGCACCCGTCAATAATTCTCCCAACAATACCGGCTTGAGCCAATTGCCTCCTGCCACACCGGCCATGATCTGGTATCCTTATGCCGCTTCGAATGAGTTTCCCGAGCTGGGAATGGGCGGACGCAGCGCCATGGCGGGGCAATTCTATACCTTTAATAAAAACAGCACGTCTCCCACCAAATTTCCCGATTACTATGACGGAACGTTGTTTGTCTTTGATTGGATGCGGAATTGGGTGTTGTCATTACGATTTGATGAAAACGAAAATTACGTACGCAGCGAGCCGTTTATGGCAGGCAATGGCGATTTCAGGCGCCCGATTGATCTGGCCTTTGGAGAAGATGGTGTTATGTATATGTTGGAATATGGTTCAGTATATGGGGCTGATAATGAGGACGCCCGTTTGGTCAAAATTGAATATAATACCGGAAATCGAGCCCCGATCGCTCAGGCAGCGGTAGTAGATTCGGCAGCGGCGGCCCATTTGGATAAAACTGTATTTCTGACCTCCGAACGAAATGGACCGGTCTTGCGCGAAGCAACGGGGCAGGCACCGCTTCGGGTAGTGTTCAACAGCCGGGGAACGCGTGATTTGGACGATGATGACCAAATTACGTATCAATGGTTGTTTGATGGAAAGAATGTAGGAGCCACTGCACCCAACCCGAGCTACACGTACACGAAACCGGGCGTTTACAAAACCATTTTAAAAGTAATCGACAAAGCGGGTTTAACAGCCACCGATACGCTTATTATTAAAGTAGGAAATACCAAACCCGATGTAGCGATCACAACTACGGCGAACAAATCATTTTTCTGGGAAAATAAACCTTTTGAGTACACAGTTAAGGTAAAAGACCAAGAAGAAACAGCCATTGACCCTAAGAAGGTTTCGGTTTTTTACAGCTACAATCCGCAGCCAAGCGTGCTTGAAAGCATCCCGAAACTGCCCGAAACAGCCCTTCTTGAAATCAATTCATTAGGAAAAATGCTAATGGACGGAAGTGACTGTAAAGCCTGTCATACCATTGATAAAAAATCAGTTGGCCCTACTTTGTTGGAGGTAGCCAAGCGCTATAAAACACAACCCGGGGCGTTGGAAACCTTGACCGCAAAAATCATCAACGGCGGTGGCGGAAGCTGGGGGAAAGAGCACGTAATGAGTGCCCACCCGCAATTAGCCCTTCAGGACGCACAGGAAATGGTCAAGTACATCTTTTCGTTGACAGACCCGCAAAGAACCCGCACGGTATTGCCATTGCAGGGCGCACTGGTATTGAATGCGCATCAGCCTACTGAAACGCGCGGTCAATATACACTTTGGGCCTCGTATAAAGACAAGGGAAATAAAATAATAGGGCCATTGACCGGCAGCGATGTCATCAGTTTAAGAAGTGCAAAAGTAAGAGCTGTAAACACCGATGCGCAGGTGGGTTTTGCCCGTTTTGGTAATAATCTGTCGCAAGGGGCGCATAAGTCGTATGTTTTGTTGAAAAACATTGATTTGACCAATATTAAAAAGTTGACGTACGAATACGCTGCCTCTGACAAAGACGGAGAAATCGAAGTGCGGATTGATTCGCAGGCAGGACCTGTTATAAGCCGTGCAGCATTTAAGTCAACCGGCTCGGGTGATAAAGTGGAAAAAATTACCGCATCGCTGGATAATCCTGTTTTGGGACGGCATAATGTGTACTTTTTTGCCATCAAACGAACCAAACCCAACGACAATTTGATGAAATTTGTCAGTATTCAATTTGATGAATAATAGGCCTCGTGCTTTCGATTCTCGTGCTTTCGGTTTCTCAAAACCGAAAGAATTGAGTGATCGGGCACATTCAATGGGGTTCTCAAACCCCAAACATCAGGTTTGAGAACCTGAATTCACGCTTTGTGCCTTCGGTTTCTCAAAACCGAAAGAGCAGGGCTGAGAAATGGTTTCTCCAAGTCTTGAAACAAATATATATATCATGCCAATTACCGGAATTTTAACAATTATATAGATAACCATTAACCAAGACATGAATAGATATAAGTTAGCAGTAATAACCCTTTTACCACTTGTTGCAGCGACAATAAATTGCCAAGCGCAGAAAGGAAGAGACGTAAGCTTTACTAAACAGACACTTACTAAGATGTTCTTTTCCGAGGGCGTGGCCGTGGGTGATGTCAATCATGACGGCAAAAAGGATGTAATGGCGGGTGCATTTTGGTTTCAGGCTCCCAACTGGGAACGCCACGAAATAGCCAAAGGAGATACATTTACCGTCAACGGCGGCTACAGTAATTCTTTTCTGAATTTCAGCATGGACGTTAACCAGGACGGATGGATAGATCTGATACGGGTAGATTATCCGGGCATCCCTGTGGTGTGGCACGAAAATCCTCAAAACAAACCCGGACATTGGAAACTACACACGATCAGTAAATCCTTAGGAAATGAATCTCCTTATTTTGGTGATATTGACGGAGATGGTCGTCCCGATATTGTGGGCAACGATTCTGAGTCCAAGCAGATCATTTGGTTAAAATCACCAACCAAAAAAGGGGATACAGAATGGCAGAAAACCGTGATCGCAGAAGGCGACATTCCCGGTACGCACCGGTTTACGCACGGACTCGGTTTAGTGGATATGAATGACGATGGCCGATTGGACGTACTTATCAAAGAAGGCTGGTGGGAAGCTCCCGTGGATCGCAAGCAACCGAATTGGGCGTTTCACAAAGCAAATTTAGGGGAAGATTGCTCTCAAATGTACCTGATGGACGTTAACCAAGACGGCTTAAAAGACGTGATAAGCGCTTCAGCCCACAGCTATGGTATGTGGTGGCATGAGCAGGGCAAAGACGCACAGGGCAATCCAACATGGACAAAACACGATATTTACAAAGTATTTTCTCAAACACACGGAGTAAGTTTAATTGACGTAAATGGCGACGGGCAGAAGGATCTGGTGACGGGCAAACGCTATTTTGCCCACAATGGCCACGATCCCGGAGAATTTGAGCCGGCGGTTTTGTACTGGTTTGAATTCAAACCCGGCCCAACGCCCACTTGGACGCCCCATGAAATTGATAACAACTCAGGTGTAGGCCTTCACGTTGTGACTGAAGATATGAATAATGACAAAATTCCTGACATTGTTGTTGCCAATAAAAAAGGGGTTTACGTGTTCCTTCAACAGAAAAAGTAATTGTTGAGTACTCATTAAATTTCTTTAACAGGTGTCCACAGGACAGCATTTTAGCAGGGAATAACGTAAGTTTGTACTATGAAAGTCGGATTATTTATTCCCTGCTATGTAGACCAGTTTTACCCGCAAGTGGGTATCGCTACGCTTCAATTATTAGAGAAGTTTGGCTGTGAAGTTTCATATCCTGCCAAACAAACGTGCTGTGGTCAACCGATGGCCAACTCAGGGTATGCACACCTGACACACGATTGTGATCGGCTGTTTATCAATAACTTCGCCGAGTTTGACTACATTGTTTCTCCCTCCGGAAGTTGCGTATTGCACATCAAAGATCACCTGCACGACGACAAAAGAGAAGGAGAAGCTACACACGTTCGTACCCATATTTATGAGCTTACGGAGTTTTTGACGGATATCTTAAAGGTCGAAGATTTAGAAGCTCATTTTCCGCATCGTGTAGGAATACACCAAAGTTGCCACGGGCAGCGCGGACTCCATGTAGCGCAAATGTCGGAACTGGTGGCACCGCCTTTTTCCAAGCCTGAAAAATTATTGAATATGGTCACCGGGTTGAATTTGGTAAAACTCGACCGGGTAGACGAATGCTGTGGTTTTGGGGGTACTTTTTGCGTAGCCGAGGAAGCCGTTTCGGTACGAATGGGCATTGACCGCGTAGATGATCATGTCAAAAACGGTACTGAAATCCTGACCGGGGGCGATATGTCGTGCCTGATGCACTTGGAGGGAGTCATTCGTCGTCGGCAATTGCCGATCAAAGTAATGCACATTGCAGAAATTTTGAATTCGAAATGAAACAAGCTGTTCCGGATTTGCAATCAGGAACAAAACTGAAGCGAATTTGCAATTCGAGGGAAACCTTATAGGTTTTATTCTTTTAATGAATTACGCTATTTTGTTACAAACCTATAAGGTTTTGGTACCAACAAATCTGAATGAAAATGTTTAATGTCCGGGTTGTTGAAAGTGGTATCGGATTCTCAAATCCGATACAGTCTGAAATGAAAATGTTTGATGTCCGGGTTGCAGACAATCCGTAACACTTGAAAATAAAAATGAACCACGCTGACGCTGCCGAAAAATTCAATAAAGATTTTGACCGTACCACTTGGCACGACGAAACATTGTGGTGGGTGCGTCAAAAACGCGACCGCGCGGCATTTGCCATTCCCGAATGGGAAAAATTGCGCGAGACCGCTTCTCAGATCAAGCACAATGTATTGTCTGAACTGGACAATTATCTAATTGAATTTGAGAAAAATGCGCAAAAAAACGGCATCACCGTACATTGGGCCGCCGACGCGCACGACCATAACGAAATTGTGTTGTCGATCCTGAAAAGTCAGGGCGTAACCCAGATCGTAAAGAGCAAATCAATGCTGACGGAAGAATGTCACCTTAATCCGTATTTAACCGAAAACGGCGTGGAAGTGATTGATACTGACTTGGGAGAACGCATTGTGCAGTTGGCCAATGAACCGCCGAGTCACATTGTGTTGCCCTGTATTCACTGGAAAAAAGAAGAGATAGGAGTACTGTTTCATGAACATTTAGGAACGCCCGAAGGCTGTGCCGATCCGGTATTACTGACGCATGCCGCTCGCGAAAACCTCCGCGAAAAGTTTCTGACGCGCCGCGTGGCGATCACAGGAGTGAACTTTGCCGTGGCCGAAACGGGCGAATTTGTGGTCTGTACCAATGAAGGAAACGCCGACATGGGCGCTCATTTGGCCGATGTGCATATTGCCTGCATGGGCATTGAAAAGATCATTCCTAAGCGCGAACATCTGGGTGTTTTTCTGCGCCTGTTGGCACGCTCGGCAACGGGGCAACCCATCACAACCTATTCGAGCCATTTTGCCAAACCACGTGAAGGACAACAAATGCACATTGTGTTGGTGGACAACGGTCGTTCGGTTCAACTGGGGCGTGAACAATTCCGCAATTCGCTCAAATGCATTCGTTGCGGAGCCTGTATGAATACCTGCCCTGTGTATCGTCGCAGCGGCGGCCATAGTTATCATAATGCGGTAGCAGGTCCAATTGGGTCGATTTTGGCACCTAATCTGGATATGACCAAGAATGCCGATCTGCCTTTTGCCAGTACGCTCTGTGGGAGTTGTTCCAACGTTTGCCCCGTTAAGATCAACATTCACGAGCAGTTATACGATTGGCGGCAGGTACTTACTAAAAGTGGGCATTCTCCTACGGCCAAGACCATCAGTATGAAAGCAATGTCGGCGGTATTGTCAAACCCAACGGTATATCGTTTGTCAGGGAAAATCGGTCGTTTTACGTTGGCCAATGCGCCTTTTGTGGTGAATAACTCATTGAATCCTTGGTTCAAACAACGCGAAATGCCCGAGCCGCCCAAAGAGTCGTTTGGCGAATGGTATAAGAAAAACAGAAATTAACGTAGGGGCAAGCCTTGCGTTTGCCCGGTGATGTAGAAGAATACAAAGACACAAACGCTAAAATTTTCTGTTATTTCAGCTGCTTCAGGCATGACAAAATCTATATAAAAATGAGTCGTGAAAAAATATTGGCAGCCGTTGCCAAAAACAAGCCCGCTTTAACGCCTTTGCCCGAAATTCAAAATTTTGGTAATCCATACACTGATTTGGCCGCACAATTCAAATCCGTTCTGACTACGATTGGTGGTGAAGTAATTTATGTTAAGGATTGGGAAGAGATCAAAACTTACCTGCAAACGCATTTTTCAGGAAGACGCATTATCACAAACTTGCCTCTTTTAGCCGACATCGCTCAGGAAAGTTGGCTGAATTCTGACCCGCATTCATTGGAAGATGTGGGTTTGGCTATTTTGCAGGGACAGTTTGCCGTAGCGGAAAACGGTTCGGTTTGGGTAACCGAGACGGAAATGGGACAACGTGTAACGCCTTTTATTGCCGAAACGTTGGCATTGATTGTCAAAAAGTCGGAAATTCTTCCCAAAATGCACGACGCTTATACCCGCATTGGCGGCGACCGGTACGGGTTTGGGGCCTTCATTGCAGGTCCGTCCAAAACCGCTGACATTGAGCAATCGTTAGTTTTAGGCGCACACGGCCCTAAATCTATGGTGGCGTTTATACTGGATTAGATTTCTAATAATATATGCTTGGGCGCAAAGAGATTATATTTCTTTGCGCCTTTTTGTATACATCATGTTATTTCTCTCGTAGTTTGCAAATCTTAAACAAAAATTCTGCTTCTTTTCTATATGCGTTTTCTCAAAATACTTCTGAAAGTTCTCGGCGGCTTAGTGTTGCTGATCGTTGTTATATTGGCCTGTATGTTGACGACCGTCGACGATACGCCTTACCAAGAAATGGCCTATTATAAGGAATGGAAGAGCCAAATCAAGGCATTGTCCATTCCCGGTTCGCAAGTGCCACAAGCGCCCATTGATAATGAACAGTCTCCGCAGGCACCTCCAAGAGAAATAAGCCGTTTTCCGCTGAATGTAGGTTGGGCAAAAGTGAATTTTACGCCCAGATCACCAACACCAACGGCAGGTTATGGCGTACGAAAAGGAGCGTTGTATAAATCGGTGCATGATTCTATTTACGTTCGTGCCGTGGTCATTGAAAATGGGACCGCCAAAGCGGCCATTGTAGCCGCTGATTTACTGATCATTCCGCCGGCGGTAACGGAACAGTTGAAAACCAAACTCAAAGCAACAGGCATTCCGTTTGAACAGGTTTATTTAGGCGCAACACATTCACACAACAGCATGGGTGGATGGAGCGAAGGAATTGTAGGGAAATTGTTTGGGGGAGAATTTAACGAAGCAAATGTTACGTGGATTGCCGATGCCATTGTGAAAGCGGTACAACTTGCGCAGAGAAATGTAAAGCCGGCCGCTATCGCCTACCATGAAATAGCCGATACTGCGCGGGTTCGTAACCGTGCGTTTGATGACGGAACGATTGACCCTTATCTGCGCACGCTACAATTTGTCCGAGAAGACGGCCAAAAAGCACTCTTATGCTCTTACGCGGCGCATTCGACCATTACAAGTTCAGACAATATTGTGCTATCCCGCGATTACCCGGGGGTTTTGGTGGATTCTTTAGAACACGGTGAAGCCAACTTTGCGCTGTTTATGTCGGGAGCGGTGGGAAGCATGGGGCCCAAAATTGAAGCCGAAACGGACCTGATGCAGGTAGTTGCTGAAGCTGATAGCTTGGAGTCGGATGTACAAAAGCAGCTTAAAATGATGCAGACCTTTCAAAATCCGGCCTTTCAAATGGTGACATTGCCTTTGCCGTTACGCCATCCTGTTCCGAGAATTTCTACCGGCTTGAGTATGCGCCCTTGGGTATTTCGTTGGGCGTTTGGTGATTATCCGAATTACGTCAAAGCGATGCGTATTGGAAATGTATTGATGGTTGGTTTTCCGTGCGACTTTTCGGGAGAATTGGTCGCCGAAATGAGTGCTTATGCCGAGAAAAAAGGACTTAAATTGATGGTCACGAGTTTCAACGGAGGGTACATTGGCTATGTGACTCCCGATAAATATTACGGAAAAGACGGTTACGAAACCATGACCATGAATTGGTTCGGGCCTTACAACGGAGCTTATTTTCAGGAAATTGCCCGTGATTTGATTGATAAGATGTCATAATAGGCAGAATAAAGTGCCTGATTTTCTGTTATATTTGTTAAAATTGGATAAACATGGAAACGTTACTCATAGAAATTCGTAACCCTAAAGGCTTAAATTTAATTCGAGACCTTGAGGAAATGGATATCATTAGGATAGTGAAAAGGGAAGGCAAGCCTCAACCACAAACAGCACAAAAGCTTTCTGAAAGATTTGCCGGTAAATTACCTCAGGAAGAAGGGGAAGCATTGCAAAAATATATTAACGAAAGCCGTAATGAATGGGAACGGACTATTTGATTGATAGTAATGCGGTTACCGATTACCTGATGGGGAAATTGCCACGTGCCGGGAAAGAATTTATGGATTTAGTAATAAATGAAATACCTAACATTTCGGTGATTACCAGAATTGAGGTACTTAGTTTTATAACACCAAATTCAGAACTCATTAAAGACTTTGTGAGAGAATGTAGTATTTATGATTTGGAAGAATTAATAATAATTCAGACTATCGCGTTACGTCGTCAAAGGAAAATCAAAATCCCCGACGCAATCATTGCCGCTACAGCTTTAGTCAATGATTTAACATTGATCACTCATAATACTTCTGATTTTGAGGGAATTCCCAATTTAAAATTATTGGATGCTCATTCTCTTTAATTAAAAAGGCTTGGAAAGTTTTTAAAACTTTCCAAGCCTTTTTTGCTCTCGGTTACTTCTGTGGTCTTTTATAGCGAATGGGCGCTTCCGGCTCGGGTTTGAGCGTTACACTTTGCGTTTTCAATAATTCCAACGCTACCTGCACCGATTTTTCCAATTGAGGATCTTCGCCTTTGGCCAATTTTGCAGGTTCTTGAATTACTTCTACATCGGGGGCGATGCCATCGCCTTCTACCGACCATTTTCCATCAAGATCGAAAAAGCCGCCGCGTGGTGCTACCATGCGTCCACCGTCAATAAACGGCGGGGTATCCCACGTTCCGACCAATCCTCCCCAAGTACGCGCCCCTACGAGTGGCCCTACTTTGGCTTGCCGGAATAAGTACGGCATGAGGTCACCGCCTGAACCTGCCATTTCGTTGACGATCATTACTTTAGGTCCCCAAAGTCCCGCCATAGGAGTTGTAAAAGGCCTGTGGTCGTTGGCGCGACTGTTGAAATATCCCTGTAATTTTCTGGCTAAAACATCCACAATATAATCGGCAGCCGAACCGCCGCCGTTGTTACGCTCGTCGATGACGGCCCCTTTTTTATCCTGTTGGGCAAAATAATAGCGGTTGAAATATTCGTAGCCTGCATTGCTCGTATTGGGAATCCACACATACGCCAACTGACCGTTAGAAAGTTGCGACACTTTACGGCGATTTCCTTCCACCCACGCTCGTGTGCGAAGCTGCCCTTCGTTGGCAACCGGTACAACCGTTACAGATTTGGCAGTTTTGAGGTCAGGCATGGCATTAACGCGGATTTTGATCTGACGGTTAGCGGTGCCTTCCAGTAAGTTATAAATATCCACGTCGGCGGTAAGAGGCATTCCGTTGATTTCCAGTAAATAATCTCCTTCCTTGACATCAATGCCCGGACCGGAGAGCGGGGCGCGCAGTTCAGGATTCCAACTTTCGCCCGTAAAAATGGTTTTAATGCGATAAAATCCGTTTTCGATGGAAAAATCGGCACCCAAAAGCCCCGCAGGATTTATATTATCCAGCGTTGGAAAATCCCCTCCGGAGGTAAAAGAGTGGCCTACGGCTACTTCTCCCCCCAAAATATCTACGATATAATTAAGGTCAGTGCGGTGGCGAACGTGGTCGATCCAAGGCGAATACCATTGATACACGTCGTTCCAAGGAGCACCATGCACATTATTGACATACAGGAAGTCCCGCTGATAGCGCCAACCTTCACGGAAGATCTGTTTGTATTCGGCTTTGGGGTCGATCTGAATTTTCATTCCCGCCAAATTCAGCCTTCCATCGCCCGGCTTGGGTGGATTGGCGGTTGCAACAATTCCCCAAGCGCCGTCGCCGCGATACAATAAATTTTTGCGGTCGTGGGACGTAACTGCGGACTGGATTCCCTTTAAAAAGTCTTCATTTTTCTGGTCTTTCAGGGTGTATTTATGAAGCGTAAGGCCCGGTTGGTCAGGAATACTTTCGAAGAAGAAAAGCGAACCTTCGGGCCCTTCAATGATTTCTTCGTAACCTTTCACCGCTACTTTGGGCAGGGCCAAAATCCGTTGGTCAATATCTTCCAAATCAATTTTTACGACTACTCCTTTTTTAGCTTCCGGTTTTTCTTTCTCCTCTTTTTTAGGCTCTTCTTTGCCTTTTTTCTCTACTTTTTTTGCTTTATCATCCACCGGTTCTTCCTTCTTTTCTGCTTTTTCTATGGGTTCTTCATCGCTTTTGGGCAGAAACGGAGACGGTTCACCTTTTGCTAAAACAATCATGTATACGCCGCGCGTAACGGGCATTTGGTACGAACTCATATCAAGCCAACCCGTGTTGAGGGCATAATTGGTACTGGCCAAAAAATACAAATACTTGCCCGAGGCATCCCACACCGGCGAAAGCGCATCCGACATACCATCGGTCAATTGATGCGTTTTGCCCGTTTCCATGTTATACACTTTAATGGCTTTGTGTTGATTGTCTAAAATACGGGCGTACGCGATCCACTTACTGTCCGGTGACCAAACAGGATTAAGGCTTCGGTTGGGGTGAGCAAATCGCTCTGTATCAATCTTTTTGGGTTGCCCGCCTTCGGCATCGATCACCCATAAATTGTAATCGGTATCGGTGTAAGAAATGTATTTACTATCAGGCGACCATTGAGGTTTAAAATAAAAAGTAGGGCTTGGCAGTGCAACGGCGCGCGGTTTTTCCAACCCTTCCTGATCCGAGATCATCAATTGGTATTCGCCGCTTGCGTCCGAGAACCAGGCGATCTTTTGTCCATTGGGCGACCATGCCGGTGCGCGGTCAGCCACGCCCGAACTGTGGCTGATATTGCGCCAATCACCATTTTCCTTAGGAACGGTAAAAATATCCCCTCGGTATTCAAAAAGCGCTCTTTTGCCCGTAGGAGAAAGGGAAGCATTCACCAAGGCCATCGGGCGTACATCCTGCCAGCGTGGTATTGACCATGTAAAATCGCCCTGTACATTGATAATCAGTTGTTTGGCTTGGCCGGTTTGTGGGTCGAGCAGGTGTAAATAACCGCCCTGTTCGTATACAATGCGGTCGTTGGAAGCATCCAGGCTTTTTACGTCAAAATCTTTGTGAAAGGTAATTTGTTTCAACTCGCTGTTCTTGGGATTGAATGACCAAACGTTGTTGGCGTAGTCGCGCTCGGAAAGAAAATACACCACGTCTTTGTACCAAACAGGATCGGTATGACGCTCGCGGTCGGTTTGCGGGGTGGTTTTGAGCGTGAGTGTTTTGGTGTCTACGATCCAAATGGGTTGGGCCTGACCGCCTCGGTAATTGCGCCATTCGGCATCCCAAAAACCCACCCGTTGATAGGCTATCATTTGCCCGTCAGGGGAGATCTCGCCCGCATGTGCCTGCGGTACAGACAATTCTTCGGGAAATCCACCTGTTAATTTTACCTTGAAAAATTTGGAAAGAGCGGTTGGATTACCTTTGCGCCCCGAACGAAAAACGATGCTTTGCCCGTCCGGTGTCCAGCCCTGTACGGCATCTTCGCCGGGATGCCATGTGAGGCGTTTGGGCTCTCCGCCCGAAGCGGGAATAACGTAGACGTCGGTGTTGCCGCCGTACTGTCCCGAAAAGGCAATTTGACTCCCATCGGGAGAAAAATGAGGCAAAGATTCGGTTCCTTCGTGTGTGGTAAGACGTTGAGCATTGCCGCCGTCGCGGCCTACAAGCCACAGATCATCGGCGTATACAAATACAATGGCGCGGTCGCTGACCGTAGGTTGGCGCAACAAACGAGTGCCTTGGGCAAGTGTCCGGGTAACGTTACTCCCAAGACCGAGCACTAAGGCTAAAAAGGGTAAAAATCGCATGATGAAGAGTCAATTTAGTTATGCTGAAAATTAAGCATATTTGTAATGCTCCCCAAATATTTTCACCCTTTACGAAGAAGAAGGTCAGTTATAGTCCTTCAACAATTTACAGAGCTGTTCTTCAATGGGAGAAAGTGCATCAATGCCTAAAGGATTTTCAGCGCATACATCCACATCTTCCATGTATTTAAACAATTTATGCTCTTCATACGCCCGAATAAGCGCGGGATGTACGTAGTATTTTTTGCAGACTGTCACGGTGTTACCCAATCGTTTTGCGACTGCTTCCAAGCATTGCCTGATGTTTTGTTTTGCCTCGGTTTGGGTTTCGAAATCACCCGTTTTTTTGAATTCACAGAAAGCCGTCAACGAACCGATCCACGTCCTGAAATCTTTGGCTGTAAAACCATCGCCTACGGTTTCGTGCAGATACGTGTTAACGTCAGTGGATGTAATGCAATGGGCGTTCTTTTCTTCGTCGTAATACTGAAAAAGTTCTTTGCCCGGAATGTCTTTGCAACGTTGGACCAGACGTGCCAAACGACTGTTTCGAATCGGGATACGGTGATAAATGCCCTTTTTTCCTTTAAATGAAAACGTTACTTTTGAGGCACTTGCTTCGATGTTATCGTCTTCCAACGTAGTAAGGCCAAAACTGCCGTACATGCGTTTATACGCTTCATTGCCCACACGGATGCCGGTAAGTTCTATGATTCGAACCGCCAGGGCCACTACTTTATGGTACGTTAATTTATTGGCGGCCATGTCATTTTCCAGTCGCTCTCTCAATACCGGCAATTGATTGGCAAAGCGTTCAATACGGTGGTATTTAGTAGTGCTGCGCACCTGACTCCAATCGGCATGGTAGCGGTATTGTTTGCGCCCTTTGCCATCGGTGCCCGTTGCCTGCAAATGCCCTTTTTCATCGGCACAGATCCACACATTTGTCCAAGCGGGAGGAATGCCCAACGACTTTATCCGACGCAATGCATTTTTGTCCTTGCACAGGTTGCCGTCAGGAGCGTAATAGCTGAATGCTTTGCCCGAACGCTTGCGCGTGTAGCCCGGAGATGTGTCAGAAACATAGACTAATCCTACTGACTTCGCGGAAGCCTGTGGATTTTTATTGAGTTTTTCAAAATGCTTTTTCGAATGTCGAACGGGCAATGAAATGGGTTGAGTCGTAGCCATAATGCCGAGTTGTTTAATTATGTATTAATGATTGTTCCGCCATTGACGTGAATTACCTGCCCTGTAATGTAGGATGAATCTTCACATGCTAAGAATACATACGCGGGGGCCAATTCGCAGGGCTGTCCCGGACGTTCCATGGGCGTATCTTTTCCAAATCCTTTTACTTTTTCAGGGTCGCGCCCTGATACTACAAGGGGCGTCCAAATAGGGCCGGGTGCTACACCATTCACGCGAATGCCTTTGCTTGCCAAATTGCTTGATAATGAACGGGTAAACGAAACAATAGCGCCTTTGGTAGCGGCGTAATCCATCAGCGATTCGCTTCCGCGATAGGCCACAATAGAGGCAGTATTGATGATGGAAGCGCCTTCTTTCAAGTGTTTTAAGGCTGCCTGCGTGACATGAAAGAAAGAGAAAACATTGACCTCAAAGGTTTCGGTCAACTGCTTTTCCGATATATCCTCCAATTCTTTGGTTTCGTAGTGAATGCCGGCATTGTTGACCACTATGTCCAATTGCCCAAATTCCTTAACGGTCAGTTCCACCACTATTTTGCAAAAGGCAGAGTCTTTCAGATCACCGATCAAGATCAGGCATTCCTGCCCTTCCTCCTCGACCATTTGGCGCGTGTCTTCGGCATCTTTTTTCTCTCTATCGGTACAAACAATCGCCACATTTGCCCCTTCGCGTGCAAAATGAACTGCCACTGCCCGGCCAATGCCGCTGTCGCCACCGGTGATCAGTGCCACTTTGTCTTTCAACTTATCGGCTCCTTTGTAGTTGGGTCGAATCGTAATGGGTTCCGGATTGTGCATTTTATATTCCAGCCCGGGCTGCACGGATTGAGATTGCTCAGGAATATTTTTAGGGAATTTCATGGTGTTAACAGACATTGAAAAATTTTACGAACTAATCTGTTCATAAAATTCTCAGGCCAATGCCTAAGCACGCAGTGTTGGGGAATTTTTTCCCTAAACCGTAAAACCAAATCGTAGGGGCAGGCCTCGCGTCTGCCCGGTGTCTCAGACAAAGTAAATTTTGGAATATAAGCGTTGAGTTAGTTTTGGAGCGCGCCGGGCAGACGCGAGGCCTGCCCCTACGGTTTCAAATCAACAAATACCGATTTTCCCAACGGCACCACTTCGTGATGATACACTTTTAAAAGTTGGCTTGCGGCTTGGAGGTAAATTTTGTAGTGACTTCCTTCAAAAACCACACGTTTTACAATGGCTTCCACTCCATAAATGGTGGGAGATAAGGAAAGAAGGCATTTTTCGGGACGAACCGCAATACGCCCATCGGGAAGTTTAGAACAGGAATTGGTATAATTCTTGAAAAAATCAGCCTCCAACAGATTTACTTCCCCCGTTAATTCGGCCACGTAAGCGTCGGCAGGAGAGGTGTAAATGACTTCGGGTGTGCCAATTTGAATCAGTTGCCCTTCTTTTAAAATACCCATTCGGGTGGAAAGACTCAGTGCATCGTTGGCATCGTGGGTAACGAAAATGCAGGCGATGCCGGTTTGTTCGGCCAATTCGCGAATAGTCTCGGTAAGGCGGTGGCGGTTAGGCAGATCTAAATGGGCAAAAGGCTCATCCAACAACAACACTTTGGCTTCTTCGGCCAAGGCGCGGGCGATGGCTGTACGTTGTTTTTCGCCGCCGGAAAGCAATTTGGCCGGATGCTCGGCGACGGCTTCCAGTTGACAAAGTTGGAGAAGTTCGTTTACTCGTTCGTCGCGGTAGGCTTTTTCGTAATAGCGTAGGGCATAATTTATGTTTTCCCGCACCGTTAAAGGGGCCGATAAATTATAATCCTGATGCACAATTTTGATGTCGGGATGTCCGGGAATAAGTTGGTCGCTGGCAGGACGTAATTTTTGGCCTTCGAGCCATACATTACCTTTATCGGCGTCCAATAATCCTGCGGCGATGCGGAGCAATGTGCTTTTTCCGGAACCGCTTTCCCCCAATAAACCAAAGATTTCGCCCTCAGAAAGCCCAAAGTTAATGTTTTTGATAACCCATTGATGATGGTATATTTTTGAAACGGAATTGAGTTGAAAAAAAGACATTGTTAGCAAAACTATCGGTTACCTCTCTAAAATTTCGGTTTTTATCGCTCAAAAGTACAACAAACTATTTGGTATAAAGTTTCTTGGCTAACTTGCCCTGTCAATGGTGCGGAAAGAAAAGGTAAAGGTTGGAAATAAATTTTTTTCTCCTGATTTTTAACTGATTTCCCGGCACATAGGACTGAACACTAAAAACCAAACTTTATGATTCGTCAACTACTCTATGGAGGAGTACTGGCATTTGTATGCGTTGCACAGACGTTGGAAGCGCAAACGACATACAATAGCCACGCACAACTCTCCACCAGACTTAAAAATCTCTCCACAAAGTACAGTGCATTGGCTTCGGTAAGCTCGGTCGGCAAAAGCTCGGGCGGCCGCGACCTGTGGTTGCTTACCTTAGGAAAAGGGGATGCCACCAAAAAACCGGCCATTCTTGTTGTAGCCGGACTGGACGGTACGCATTTGGCAGGCAGTGAATTGGCCATCCAAACGGCTGAAAAAATACTCGGAGCCGCCAATGCCGACAGCGTTGCTAAATTGTTGGATACCAAAACGTTTTATTTCTTACCAAGCATGAATCCTGACGCACAGGAACAATTCTCGGCCAAGCTGAAGTATGAGCGTTTGACCAACGATGCCAAAACCGACGACGACCGCGACGGACGTGTTGATGAAGACCCATTTGAGGACCTTAACGGCGATGGAGTGGTAACGTGGATACGTGTGGAAGATCCTGCGGGAACGTATGTAACAAGCAAAGACGATGCGCGCATTTTAGTCAAAGCTGATCCTGCCAAGGGTGAAAGCGGTAAATATGCAGTATATACAGAAGGCATCGACAATGATAAAGACGGCGCTTATAATGAAGATGGAATCGGTGGTGTAAATCCTGAGAAAAACTTTACCTTCGATTATCAGATATTTACAACAGGTGCAGGTGAGTACGCGGCCGAAGCCCCCGAAGTACGTGCCTTATTGGACTTTTTATATCGGGCACCTAACATTTTTGCCGTACTTACTTTCGGCCCCAACAATAACCTAAGTGAAGCCCCGCGTTTTGATGCATCAAGAGTAGCCCGTCGGATTTTGTCAGGACCGCTTGCGAAAGATGCCAAGGCCATGGATCAGGTATCAAAATTATACAATGGACGTACAGGGTTGAAAGATGCCCCGACGATGCCACAAACGCGTGCCAATTTCTCTCAAACGGCCTATTATCACGCTGGGCGTTACAGTTTTACCACTCCCGGTTGGTGGGCACCTAAAGTAGAAGCTCCCAGAGATACTACCAGAAGAGGTGCTGCTGCTCCTGCCAATCCTTCACCAAATGCTCCTGCAACAACCCCAAATGCTCCTGCCGGTGGCGGTGGGCGCATGGGTGGTATGATGGGCGGCGGTGGTGCCGCCGCAGCAGCGGCAAGTGCTGCTAATGCCGGCGAAGAGGATGCGCGTTTTCTGAAATGGGCCGACAAAGAAAAACTAACAGGTGTCTATGTAGATTGGAAAACGGTTCAACATCCTGATTTCCCCGGTCAAAAAGTGGAAGTGGGAGGCATTGTTCCTTTCTCAAAATTGAACCCTCCGGTGTCATATCTGGCATCTGCTGCCGATAAACATGTGAAATTTCTGACAGGGTTAGGCGCTCAAATGCCCGAAATTCAATTGGTGAATGTAAAGACCGAGTCATTAGGCAACAACCTGACGCGTGTGACGGCCACTGTGATCAACAAAGGCTTATTGCCAACATACGCTGAGATCGGTGACCGTGTTCGCTTTGTTCAGAAAGTTAAAACAGAACTTAAATTAGGAGCAGGTCAAGCCATTGTGTCGGGCAGACGCCTGAATCTGCGCTCAGCGCTTGCTTCTGATGAATCGGAAGAATACACATGGTTGGTGTCAGGAACCGGTAAATTGACCATTGAAGCGGGATGCCCTACGGCAGGTGTAAAATCGACGGAAGTTACGTTGAAGTAGCTGCCGTAAAAGGGACTGAAGTCTAATCTCAAATGTTAAGAAATTTACAAGATGAAAAATAGCATAAAACTATTCATTATAGCCCTTTTCTGCGCTGCTTTGGGGCAAGGGGCGCTGGCTCAATCTGCCGATCCGGACCTTAACGGTATGCGGGCAATCGGTACGCCTGCCAATCCAAAAGTAAAATGGGGTTGGAATTATTACATGGATTACGCAGGATTCAATAAACTGATGCAGGAATTGGCCAAAGCCTATCCGGATTTGGTTAAATACGAATCTATCGGAAAGTCTTTCCAAGGTCGTGAAATGTATGTAATGACCATTACTGATTTTAAAAGCGGTAAACCTGAACACAAACCTGCATTTTGGATCGACGGAAACATCCACGCCAATGAGTTGCAGGGAACACAGTTTGCCATGTATACGGCATGGTATTTGGCCGAAAGTTTCGGCAAAATGGATTTTGTGACCGATATGTTGAAAGGACGTACGTTCTACATCATCCCGTCACTCAACCCTGATGCGCACGAAAACTTTATTCATAAATCAAACACAACCAGCTCGTCACGCTCAGGAATGATGCCGTTGGACGATGACGGTGATGGCTTGGTAGATGAAGATACCTACGATGATCTGGATGGCGATGGCAACATCGTGACCATGCGCCGCAAGTCGCCTACGGGTCGATATAAAGTTGATCCTGACTTTCCGGGACGCATGATCTTGGCCAAACCGGACGAGCAGGGAGAATACGAAATGCTTGGTTTTGAAGGAATTGACAACGATGGTGACGGCCGTGTGAACGAAGATAACCCGGGCTCTTATGACCCTAACCGCGACTGGGGTTGGGGATGGCAACCGGACTACATTCAGGGAGGAGCCCTTTTCTATCCGGGTACATTGCCTGAAACACAAAATGTAAAAAAATTCTTTTATTCGCATCCAAACATTGCCGGTGCCCAAAGCTATCACAACTCCGGTGGGATGTTTTTGCGTCCTCCCGGTGCAGAAGAAGACGCCATATATGTGCCGCAATCGGATATTTCTGTGTATGATGTTATTGGAAAAACGGGTGAAAAAATGATCCCGGGCTATAAATATTATGTTCTTTGGAAAGACCTTTATACGGTGTATGGCGGCGAAATAGACTGGATCGGCTTGGGACGCGGCGTATTTATGTTTTCTAATGAAATCAATACGTCTTGGCGGATGTTCAACAAAAACTCAACCGAAAACCGCAATCAAAACACAGAATACGAAGAATTTGATAAGTTTTTGTTATTGGGTGACGGTTATGTAAAATGGAAACCCATTAAGCACCCGCAATACGGTGATATTGAGATCGGCGGCACCAAACGCAATTATGTCCGTAACACGCCGGGCTTTTTGTTGGAAGAAGAAGGTCACCGCAACATGGCTTTCACAATGCTGCACGCCTACCATATGCCTAAGTTGGAAATCATTGACATTAAATCCAAAACTTTGGCCAACGGTTTGACGGAAGTTACGGCCATAGTCCAAAATCAACGCGCTATTCCGACCCACTCGGCGCATGATCTGCGATTTAAAATCGAACGCCCTGATTATATTACGCTCAAAAATGCCCAAGTATTGGCAGGAATGGTCGTTGAGAATGAAGATCTGGGAATCACCAGAGAACAGAAGTTCAACCCACAAACCATTGAAGTAGCCAACATTCCCGGAACTGTCGGTGGTGGTGGTTTTGGTGGTGGCGGCGGTTTTGGCGGTTTCGGCGGCGGCGGTGGGAATGCCGTGAAAGTACGCTGGATCGTCAAAGGCAAAGCCGATAAATGGACAGTAGAAGTTGACAGCCGCAAAGGTGGCGTCATTTCCAAAACCCAGTAGCGAACCGTAGGGGCAGGCCTTGCGTCTGCCCGAAAACGGCGATAGGGCAGACGCAAGGCCTGCCCCTACAGGTTGATATTAATTCTGCATTTATATGAATGATAAATTGGTTGGCCTTTGGGCCAGCCAATTTTTTTTGCGCAATTTTTTTACGTTCTTCGTTTAACCTAACTTTTGCCCACTTCATGAAACATCTTTTTACGATAGCTTCTTTTACATTCTTCACAACGACGGCGGTTTTTGCTCAGGAATTTGATGTGCTTGTACGCGGAGGTAAGATTGTGGACGGTACCGGAAATGCTTGGTTTTACGGAGATGTTGGTATTAAAAATGGGAGAATTGCGCGGATAGGCCAGTTGTCGACCACTACTGCCAAGACAATATTGGATGCCAAAGGCTTGATCGTCTGCCCCGGATTCATTGACGTGCATACCCATATCGAAGAAGATGAATTTAAACTCCCTACCGCCGATAACTTCATTTACGATGGTGTCACAACGGTTGTGACGGGTAACTGCGGTTTGTCCAATGTTGACCTAGGATTGTATTTCAGACAATTGGACAGTGTAAAAACGTCCGTTAACGTCGCTTCAATGATTGGTCATAATGACGTTAGAAAAGCAGTAATGGGAACCGTCAATCGATCTTCCACGTCGGAAGAGCAGCAACGCATGGAAGCAATCGTTGAAAAAGCCATGAAAGATGGTGCGGTTGGTTTGGCTACAGGTTTGATCTACGTGCCCGGAACATACTCCAAAACCGAAGAAATAGTCGGTTTGGCCAAAGTAGCGGCTCGCTACGGAGGTGTGTATGCTTCGCATATCCGGTATGAAGGTGATGAGGTGTTGACAGCCATTGAAGAAGCCGTAGCTATTGGTCGTCAAGCTACCATTCCTGTACAGATCTCACACTTTAAAGTAAGCGGCCAAAATAACTGGGGGCGCTCAAAGGAAACGATTGCAGCCGTCGAAAACGCCCGACGGGAAGGAATAGATGTGACCATTGACCAATATCCTTACACCGCCAGCAGCACGGGGTTGAATACGCTGTTGCCAAGTTGGTCGTTGGCAGGCGGATTGGACTCCATTAAAGCGCGTGTCAATGATCCTGCAACGCGTCAGCGCATGATCAAAGACATGGTGGCGACCCTTAAACGACGTAAGCAAAACCATTTCACTTACGCAGTAGTGGCGTATTACGATGCCGATACGACATTGAACGGAAAGAATATCGAAGAGATCAACCTTTTAAAAGGGCGCAAACATAAAGCAACGGCAGAAGCCGAAACTATCGTGGAAATGGCCCTGAAAGGCGGGGCAAGCATGGTATTTCACGGCATGGGTGATTGGGATGTGGAAAATATCATGCGTTATCCGCAAAATATGTTTGCCTCCGATGCTTCCATTCGTGTCTATAATTTTGGCGTACCGCATCCGCGCGGTTATGGCACCAACGCACGTGTATTGGGATACTATGTACGACAAAAGAAAATCATTCCGTTGGAAGAAGCTATTCGTCGCATGACGTCGTTGCCCGCCCAAAAATTCAAACTTACGGGGCGTGGTATACTTCAACCCAACATGGTTGCCGACGTGCTCGTTTTTGACGAAGCTACCATCATCGATGCTTCTACTTACGACCGGCCGCATCAATATTCACGCGGCATGAAATACGTCATTGTAAACGGTGAGTTGGTTGTAGATAATGAAAAACACACCGGGCGGCGGAGTGGAAAGGTGTTGCGAAAGGGGGAATAGATTTGGGAAATTCTAAGAAACTCAGATTAGTGATAAGACAGCATTTCAAAAAGTTATTAAGGGGAAAAGAATAAAAGTATATTTGTATTAGGAAATACAATTGAAAATAATGAATACTGCCCAAATTTTATATGAGCAATATAAAATATTGCCCAAGAAAGTGAAAAATGAACTTAAGGCTTTGATTAACAGCGAGAATGAGGATGTCTTGGACGATATTTCGCTTCCTGCTATTCGGAAGGGTTTAAAAGAAATAAAAAAGCTTAAAGCAGGTAATGCTGCCACAACTAACGCCCGTGAATTTTTAGCTGATTTGAAAAAAGAACTTGCTCAATGACGCAGGTAGAACTTTTTGAAGACTTCAAACGTGACTTTAAACGTCTTGCAAAGAAGTTTCGTACATTGACGGAAGAACTTGAAGAATTGATTGCAGAATTGGAAACAAATCCGGGAAAAGGTACTGACTTAGGAAGTGGATTGCATAAAATTCGTTTACGAAGCAAAAGTAAAGGGGGAGGTAAAAGTGGTGGTTTTAGGGTTATTACCTATTACATTGAAAAAAAGACAGATATCGAAATTGTGTATTTGATTTCTATCTACGATAAATCTGAATTTAGTACGATTGAAAAAAATGAATTGATGAAAATTATTAAAGATGCTCTGGAATAAATTCATCTTCCTACACTTCTACCCAAGCACTTGCCCGAAATCCCGGATCTTCCCCATATCCATAATACCACAATTGATTTGTGATCAGTTTTGTACAGCCAACCTCCATGTTGGGCGTGTTGGAATAACGATGTATGTAAATTCAATGATCGGGTTGTTTTTGTAGAATAAAAGCGTCGAAATGGCAGGGAAAGCCTTGTATCTCCGGCCAAAATAAACACTTCCTGTAGGCTCAGATAGAGAATTGGACCCATACTCGGCATTTTGTGCGAATTCTAAATGCAGGTCTGAGCAATACTGAATTTTGATTCTGTTACCATTAACTAAATTGTACTAGGTAAGGTATTGGAAAATTAGCAACTTCGCTCCATCAACCACTGTTCCCGGTCAATTTTTTATGGCATTTCGTGTTGCTTTTTTTTTGTTGCTTTCTACAGTTAGCGTTGGATTGGTGGCTCAAAACCGCCTGGTTGATAGCCTACGGTACTGGTTAGATACGCATCCTGTAAAAGACAGCGCACGAGTTGTTACGCTTCATCGTCTGGCTTATAGACTCTCCGAAATAGATCAAACCACCGCTTGGCGTTATGCCAATGAGGCCAATCAATTAGCTAAAAAGCTAAATAATAAAGTCAATTTGGGGCAAAGTTTCATCAATTACGCCATTTTGGAGTCGTTGGAGGGAAATTATGCCAAAGGTCAGGAATATTATCTGACGGCATTAAAGCTTTTTGAGCAATCGGGGTGGGAGCGTGGCAGAGCGATCTGCCTCAATAATATTGCCGAGAATTACAAAAGCATGAATCAACTTGACAAAGCAGTGGACTATACATTTCGTGCTTTGGAGCTGAATAAAAAAACGGATCAAAAACGGGGAATGGCGGTTAATCACGAGCAGATCGGAGATTTATACCGTCGCATGGGCCGCTATGAAGAGTCGCTCAAGTATTTGGAAAAAGGCCTTAGATTGGCCAAACAAGCCGATCAAAATTATCAGATATTACCCCAGATTTTATTAGGAATTGCCCGAAATTACAATGATCGCCGGGAATTTTCGCTCGCATTGGGGTATCTTGGGCAAGCTACGGTACAAAGTCAACAATATGGAGAGAAATTGCTTCAAATCCAGTGCTATGAAGAAACAGCCAAAACATTTCGCCTGCAACAGAATATCGACAGTGCTAAGGTTTACTTCCAAAAAGCACTTGATACAGCAACACAGTTTGGCTCTATTGTTGAAATAGCGCATATTAATCAGGAAATGGCGCAACTGTCAGAGATACAGGGAAATTATAGAGAAGCACTTGATTATTTTCAAACATACAAAACACTGAATGATTCGATAGAACGAAAGAAAAATGTGGTACGTGCAGAATTGGTTGAGCTGAAATATGCCGCATTTGAAAAAGACAGAGAAAATCAACGACTCAAGCAAATAAAGGCAGAGCAGGAGGGCGAGCTGCGCAGCCAGACCTACTGGATCATTTTGTTGGCGACAGTTATTGTCATTTTGGTTGGCGTATTAAGTTATGCTTTTTACCGAAATCGTCTGAAACAAATTCGTGATGCCCAAAAAACGCAGGCAGAAACGATCAGACAATTGCAGCTATCAGACAGAATTCGCAGTCAGATTGCGCGTGATCTGCACGATGATTTGGGCGCTACACTAAGCGGTGTTGCGATGCTGAGTCAGGCGGCCAAACGACAATTGAAAGGGAAAGATGAGCAATTAAAGGAATTATTGGACTTGATAAGCATTAATTCGCAGCGAACGGTGAGTACAATTCGGGATATTATCTGGACCACCCGCCCTATGAACGACAGCTTGGAAAGTATTACGACTAAAATGAATATTTTTGCGTCAGAAATGCTTGACCCTAAACGTATTAAGTACGAATTTTGTGTTGCGGAAGACCTGAAAGGGTATAAATTGCCTTCCAATCAACAGTATAATTTTTACCTGATCTTCAAAGAAGCCATTAACAATGCGGCTAAATATGCGCAGGCGAGCCATGTTTGGATCAATATCTTTAACAAAAATCAACAACTGCATTTAAGCATCAAAGACAATGGTGTGGGCTTTGATAAGGACTTGGTGAAAGGGAGCGGAAACGGCCTGTTCAACATGGAAAAACGGGTCGAAGAACTCGACGGAAGTTTAACCGTTCAGTCGGCTCCGAATAATGGAACTACCATCGAACTGGTACTTCCCCTCGCTACGCCGCTGTTGCCGATTTATCCTATTTATTGAAAGGTTGCTCATTGACCCAATGAAATCCACGATGAATAAGCTGAAATTTCTTATGCATTTTTTGAAGTTCAAGATATAAAGAATCATTGTTCCATTTGCCGCTTAAAATCAACGTGTTAGAGTCGGGTTGAACGTAAGTGAACGGGTGTTTTTTGTCGTTCGATAACCACTCACTTAGCACAATGCTTTTCTTTTTTTCGTTTCGTTCAAAGCCAATACGTTGTTGCATTCCGTATTGATTCGTAATGGCAATGATGTCAGTAGCGCCGCGCCGGTCTACAAACATACGTTCCCAACGTAGTGTGTCAGTAAGGGGAACATCCAGTTGATTACGCTTAAATTGTTTGACCTGATAAGGGCCGTAAAAAGCGGATTGGGGGCTTTTCTGGTATTTTAATGAATTAATACCCTGTAAAATAAGAACAGTACCAATACCACCGATAATTAATGTTTTAAGAACAATACGCGACCATTTGAACCATTTTTTTTGAGAATAAAGCGGATATGTTCGAGCAGGTACGGGGCGATTTAGGAAAAATAGGTTCATCAAGCGTTTTAAGTCCGCTGCCGCTAAATAGAATGCCATGGATAAAAGCAGCGAAGAGAAAATTTTGACAGGAACATCGTAGAAAAAGTTAAGCAAAACTACGTTGCTCATTACACCGATCAAAACAAGGCTTCCAATCAAAGTAGTACGGCGGAAAAAGAGAAGAAATCCACCAACAACCTCGCCTAAACCCGTGAAGAATTGATAGCCTTTGGAGAAGGCCATAAATGTCCAAAGCAGCCCCATGGGGCTCATATCGCCGAATTGTTCATATAACCGATACGAGGTTACGGTGCCGAATTGAGAGAAAAATACTTTGGCAAAACCATACGAAAGCATCGTAATGCCCAGATAAAAACGTACTATTACGCTAAACCAGTAGTTTAATTTATTGTAATTGGTTTTTTTGGAGTCTATTGCGGTCCATACGGCAGTTCCGAAAAAAGATAAGCAGGTTATCAGAAATAATTGAATCCAGTTCCACGTAGTATCGCCGCTGCCGTTGGGCCGAACAGAAATTTCGGGTATATCAAAAAAAGTGTTGCCCGCCCAATTGATGGGCCATGTCCAGGCATCGTTATAAAAACCATTGTCGAGCAAATAACCGAGCGGAAAGGGGAAAATCTGAAGTACGAAAAACAGAAAAAAGAATCGGAAGCTGATTTTTTCAATAAATGTCCATTTTACAGAAGGTGTGAGCACTTGTTCCATTGAGGATAAAAGATTAGGTTGCATACCTGAAATCTATAAAAAAACATGCCATGACATCGCTTTCAGCTGTTATCATTACTGTAAATCAGGAAAAAAAGATCGCTAAGACGATTGAGGCACTCAAAGCACTTACCAACGACATTGTGGTGGTGGACTCGGGAAGTACAGATCTTACGCGCAAAGTTGCGCGGGCGGCAGGTGCTAACGTATTGGAACGTCCCTGGACAGGCTATTCAGAACAAAAAAACTTTGGTAATCTGTGGGCGAAACACGATTGGATACTATCCGTGGATGATGATGAAGTCATAAGCCCGGAGTTGATTGAAAGTATTAAACAGGCCTTTACCCCTGCACCGGATGCCGATGCGTATGATTTACCTTTTCGGACGGTTTTTGCGGGAAAATTAATTCGCTTTGGTGGTTGGAATCCCGAATCGCACGTTCGTATTTTTAACAAAAAGAAGATACAGTGGAATACCGACGCGGTTCATGAAGGGCTGACGCTTAAACCCGAACATAGTATTAAAAGACTGACCGGTTACGTACACCATTATACCGTTGATACGCCTCAACAATTTGAAGAAAAAACAAACCGTTACAGTACGCTTTTTGCTGAAAAAGGGCGCAAATTGGGCAAAAAGGCTAATTTTATTAAAATCTATCTCAGTCCTGCTTTTCGGTTTCTGATGGAATATATTTTCAAATTCGGCTTTTTGGATGGGTACTACGGTTGGTTTATCGCCAAAGAAAATGCTCGGTATACTTATTTGAAATATAAGAAATTGTCATAAAGACTTACTTGCGACATAAGTAAGAAAATAGTATCGAGAAAGATATAGAATTTACTACCGTTAGGCTTCGACAAGTGTAATGAGATCATTATAGAGTCTGAATTTTTCATCGGCTGAAATAATAGGTAAGTTTTCAGCTATTGCAGTTGCAATGATAAGTCTATCAAAAGGGTCTTTATGCGTTTCTGCCAATGGTACGGCATCGTATGAAGCTATGTGAGAAGTCGAAATACTGAGAAACGAGAAATTATCTGATATGGCTTGCTTTATCAAAGCATCAATTGGTAGCGTTAATTCAGATAATTTGCCGATTTTTTGTTTAATGGCAATCTCGAATAAACTAATATGACAAACCAAAATTTGGTTGTTTTGAAGTAATTCTTTGACGTGGCTAGATAATTTGTTGGGGCTAATAATGCTTCAAATAAAAATTTGAGTATCAACAATATATGCCATTACATATACTCTTTTAGGTCGTCCAGTGGTTCATTGAAATTGTCCGGAATACTGTACTTATCTTCTAAACTGCCTAATTTAACTCCCTTTTTCGGAGCTTCAGAATCATTCATAAATAAGATGACAACTTCTGATTTCTTAACTTGAGGAGGAGTTTCTGTCATCGTCAGCACTCCATTTTCATAAATTCCTTTTATTGCGGTGTACATATATGCGACATTTTTTACAAATTTAACATTTCAAAACCTCAAAACATACAAAAAGCGTCAGACTGTAACCGTCCGACGCTTTGAGTTTGATTTATAAATGCTCTGACCGGTTAGGCTTTCAGTACCCAGCCAAACGGATCTTCGGTTTTTCCGGTACGGATGTCAGTCAAAAATGCTTTGGCACGTGCTACAAAAGATTCTTCGGTTATGGCAGGAAGTTCGTAGTCAGTGCCTTCGAAGCCAATCACGCCGAACGGTGACACTACCACGGCAGTACCTGCTCCAAACGCAGCTTCCAGACGTCCTTCTTTCAAGGCATCAATTACTTCTTTGATCGAAACTTTACGTTCTTCCACGGGAATGTTCCAGTGATGAGCGATGTCTACGATACTGTTACGGGTTACTCCGTTCAGGATCGTATCAGAAGTGGCCGGCGTGATAAGTTTACCATCAATAACAAACATGACATTCATCGTGCCTGATTCTTCCACAAATGCGTGGTCACGAGCGTCGGTCCAGATGATCTGGTCATAGCCCTGTTGTTGGGCCAAACGAGCGGGATACAAAGACCCACCGTAATTACCGGCACATTTGGCGGCACCTACTCCACCTTCTGCGGCGCGGATATAGTGTTGCTCTACTTTTACGCGTGGTGGTTTAGAGTAATATTTACCTACCGGCCCGGAGAAAATAATAAATTTATAGGTATCAGAAGGTTTTACACCGATGTATGCGTCAGTTGAGAACATATATGGACGAATGTACAAAGAAGAATCGGGTGCAGTTGGAATCCAGGCCGCATCTGTGCGAAGCAATTCTGTGAGACCGCCCATGAAAATTTCTTCAGGAACTTCCGGCATACACATGCGCACTGCCGATTTGTTAAAGCGTGCCCAGTTGTCCAACGGACGAAACATAAGCGGCTCTCCTGCTTCGTTTTTGTAAGCTTTCATTCCTTCAAAAATCGCTTGCCCGTAGTGGAGAGCGGCGGTTGCAGGGCTGAGGCTGAGGTTGGCATAGGGGACAATCTGAAGGTTGGTCCATTCGCCGTTGATATAGTCGGCGACAAACATGTGGTCTGAATAGTGGCGACCAAATACCAAATTGTCGAAATCTACTTCATGGATACGCGAAGCTTCTGCGCGTTTGATTTCCATGGCCAATGTGTCCGTTGTCATTGTGATTGGTGGTTTACTGTATGTGAGCGATTAATGTGTCTGATTTTCAGGTATAAACTGTCTTTCACCGGCACTTTTTTCGATAAAAGACTAAAATTAGTTGTCAATGCAAATATTTTTAAAATTCAGCATAAACACAAGAAAATATCGGTTTAGTTATTAAAAAAAATGAATCGTACTCATAGGGGCGGGGTTTACCTCCGCCCCATGTCTGAAAGTTAGACGTATTCACTATCCATTTTTGACGGGGTTTACCTCCGCCCCTTGCTCGATGAAATCTGAAAATCAGATTCAAAAAGGGCAGACGCAAGGCCTGCCCCTACGATGATTTTCGCCCTGCCCATTTTATTTCTTCTACACCCAATTCCTGTGCCATTTTTCGTGAAAGCACAAATAAATAATCAGAAAGCCGGTTCAGGTACCGAATCACTTCCGATTCTACCGGTTCGGATTCATTAAGTGCTATCACCAAACGTTCGGCACGCCGGCACACGGTACGGGCTACATGGCCAAACGAAACCGATACATGACCACCGGGCAGAATGAACGAGCGCATGGGTTCGAGTGAGGTATTCATATCATCCATAGCAAGTTCCAGCGCCGTGATGTCTTCTTCGTGGAGATCAGGGATGAAATGTTTTTTATTGTCGGGCTCAGATGCCAATATAGAACCAATTGTAAACAGGCGATCCTGTATGTACTTTAAAAATTCACGACGCCCTTCATTGACGGGTTGGTCGCGTACCAATCCAATGTAGGAGTTAAGCTCATCCACTGTACCATAAGTATCAATGCGCAGATCTGCTTTACTTACGCGAGTACCTCCCACAAGTGAAGTGGTACCCTTATCGCCTGTCTTTGTATAAATTTTCATTTGTTGTGGTACGGACGACCCGTCCGTAGTTTATGTGTATCTTAGATGCCAACATGTAGCTGTGTTATTTTCAACAAACTTACACGCAAAACGGTTTACCATCTGCATAATTGCGGTAAATTGAATGATGTAAAAAAGACGCTTTCAGCGCGACAAAACAAATGATGGAAACCGCTTTTCAAATTGTCAATACCCTTGTGCTGCCTCAATGGCTGCTCATGATTTTTGCACCGCGTTGGCATGTTACACAATGGTTAGTACGTTCGTATCTTATTCCGGTTCTACTGGCGTGCTTTTATGTGTACTTCATTTTCAGCGGCGGCCCGTTGGATTTTAACGATTTTGGTTCGCTGGCGGGAGTTAAGCGTTTATTTTCAAATGGAGGAGACGGTGCAGTACTTGCGGGATGGATCCACTACTTAGCGTTTGATTTGGTGGCAGGCAGCTTTGTCTTAAAAGATGCTGAAGAAAACAATATTCGACATGGATGGATCGTATTGCCGCTCTTTTTCTGCTTTATGTTGGGCCCGATCGGATTGTTGCTGTATTGGCTTGTTCGTACTGTGAAAACGCGAAAAACAACATAGTCAAGTTGTTAAGATAGAGTATTGGTGCAGCGTATAAAATGCCTTTTTTGAGGTCATTTTGGTTTAATTTCAAAAATCCTGCCCTTCTTCGTCCAAACAATTATTAGATTTTAATGTTTTCGGCTTTCCAGTAGTAAAGCACGTATTGAATTAAGTAACCCCAAATTATATAATGGAACAGGAACTCCGCAGTCAAGACTGGTTTGGCAAAGAAGGTAAAGATGGTTTTATTTACCGTAGCTGGATGAAGAATCAAGGCCACGCGCCGCATCAATTCAAAGGAAAACCCGTCATTGGGATCTGCAATACGTGGTCGGAAGTAACACCTTGCAACGCTCACTTTCGTGATTTAGCACAAAGTGTTAAGAATGGAGTGTATGAAGCGGGTGGATTTCCATTAGAGTTTCCGGTGATGTCGTTGGGAGAAACGCTTATTCGGCCTACGGCCATGTTATACCGAAACCTGGCCAGTATGACCGTAGAAGAAAGTATTCGTGCCAATCCGTTTGATGCCATTGTGCTGCTTACAGGTTGTGATAAAACCACTCCATCGCTCATTATGGGAGCGGCAAGTGTCGATTTGCCCACAATTGTATTGCCGGGTGGGCCAATGTTGGCGGGCCGTTTTCAGGGAAAAGCCATTGGTTCAGGAACAGACGTATGGCGTTTTGCCGATGATCTGAAAACGGGCAAAATGACTGCCGAAGAGTTTGAAGAAGCCGAGAGTTGCATGAGTCGCAGCATTGGTCACTGTTCCACAATGGGCACGGCCTCTACAATGGCTACAATGGCGGAAGCCTTGGGACTTACTTTGCCGGGACTTTCGGCTATTCCTGCCGCAGATTCCCGCAAAAAAATGAATGCCCACATGACAGGAATGCGCATCGTGGAAATGGTGAAAGAAAACCTGACACTTTCTAAAATACTGACAAGAGAAGCGTTTGAAAATGCTATTATGGTCAACGCCGGTGTGGGAGGGTCTACCAATTTTGTGCTGCATTTACTGGCAATTGCGGGTAGAGTAGGCATAGATTTGACATTGGATGATTTTGACCGTGTAGGTTCACGGATGCCGTTTTTATTGAATGTAATGCCTTCCGGTAAATACCTCATGGAAGATTATTTCTACGCGGGCGGTTTGCAGGTAGTGATCAATGAAATTAAAGAACATTTACACAAAAATGTTATTACTGTAAATGGAAAATCATTGATTGATAATTCATTAAGTGCTAAAAACTGGAATCCTGACGTGATCGCTTCGGGAGAAACACCGATCTTGGAAGAAGGAGGTATTGCGGTAATTAAAGGGAACCTGTGCGAAAATGGGGCTGTGATCAAACCTTCAGCCGCTTCGGCGCATCTGATGAAACACAAAGGAAGGGCGGTTGTATTTGAAACCATTGAAGATTACCACGCCCGCATTGAAGACCCCGAACTGAATATTGACGAAACCTGTGTGATGGTGCTCAAAAATGTAGGTCCTAAAGGATACCCGGGCATGCCGGAAGTAGGAAACATGGCATTGCCGAAAAAGTTATTGGAAAAAGGAGTAACGGACATGGTGCGTATTTCTGACGCTCGCATGAGCGGAACGGCCTACGGAACAGTGCTGTTGCACGCGTCTCCTGAAAGCGCCATTGGCGGGAATCTGGCATTGGTTGAAAACGGCGATCTCATTGAAATTGATATTCACGAGCGATATATCCACTGGCACGTTTCGGACGACGAGATCGCACGCCGTCGTGCTGCTTGGAAGCCATTGGATCTGGGTTACAATCGTGGTCATAACAAACTCTACATTGAGCACGTGACCCAATCGCATGAAGGTTGTGACTTTGACTTTTTGATAGGAAAATCGGGTGATAAAGTAAGCAGAGAGTCACACTAATTGCGTTGCTTAATGATAGCGAGGCGTCTGACGATTCAAAATCGTCAGACGCCTTTTTATTTGCTCTTCGGAATCTACAATATTTGCTATTGGAGATTTGCAAATCTCCAATAGCAAATAAAAGGATTTTTAATCCGTCCCTGTAACCCACTCCATGATTCCCTCTTTAAGCGCATACGTAGTACTGCGAATTCGACTGATATTCAGACTTTTCAATACATGATGAATCAATACAACGCTCGGCACGATCATGTCGACCCGTAACTCGATCATTCCGGGAATAGTCATGCGCTCGTCGTGGCTTTGGGTAGTGAGTAAGTGGTAAGCGCGCGCGAATTCTTCTTGAGAAATCTCAAAACTCGTTTGTTGAGGGTCAGGTAAGTGACCAAGGCGATGCATAAAGTCCATGTCGGTCAATGTATCAAACGAACCTGATGAACCTACCAATGTTTGCGGAGCGTATTGGTGAGCGGCATTTACGAGCGGTAAAAGTTGTTCCTGAAAATAAGTATGCATTCGCTGAATCGCAGAGGGAGAAATAGGGTCGGTGAGTACAAATTGCTCCAGAAGCCGTTGACCACCTATCTCAAAACTTTGCTTCCGGAAAACCCGTGAAGCATTGCAAATGATAAATTCAACACTGCCGCCACCAATGTCCATAATGACTGACATCTTATCTCCCAAATCAATTCCCTGTCGAACGCCTTGGTAGATTAATTCCGCTTCGCGGTCGCCCGAAATAACTTCAATGGTAATTCCTGTTTCACGTTGTACCGTTGTACAAAAATCTTCTGCATTTTTTGCGTTTCGAATGGCGCTGGTACCGATGGCCTTCGTGTTGGATAGCTCAACACCGTATTCATCTATTTTTTGACGAAATTGCTTCAATACATTTAGGGCGCGTTGAGTTGCTTCTTCGGTGATAATCCCCTGATTTATACCTGATTTTCCGATTTTGGCAGGAACAAGTGTTTTAAAAACAGGCGTAATTCTCTCCGCGCTTTTTTCAATGATCAACAAATGGAAGGTATTGGTACCGAGGTCAATAATGGCGTACTTCATGTGTCCGGAAGGGATGATTTCTTGGTGCGCGTAAATAACTGAAACAAAAACACAAATAAAGTTGATTTTTTAAGAGCAGACTTTTATTTTTGCAGTCCGTTTTAAAAAAGATATAAACATAAACACATATGCTCGTCGTACAAATCAAAGAAAACGAATCAATTGACAAGGCACTCAAACGTTTCAAGAAGAAATTTGAAAAGACCGGAGTTTTGAAAGAATTGCGTTCACGCTCTGCTTTCGAGAAAAAATCAGTGAAACGTCGTCAGCAAGTGATTCATGCCTCTTACGTGCAAAAAATGCGCGAAGGCGAAGAATTATAAGCCATTAAGATTACAAAATATATATAGCAAGGCACTGTGATTCGTCGCAGTGCCTTTTTGTGCTTCTAGACATCAGCCATTTTAAATGGTTTTACATCTATTTTTTCCCATACATTGCCGGTTACATACGGGTCATTATCAAGCCATTGATGCAGGTGCACCTCTTCTTCAAAATCGACCACCATCATTGACCCGATCATCTTGCCTTCAAGGTCCAGCAGGGCACCTCCCAGAACAAAATTGCCGGTAGATTTCAGTCGTTTAGCACCTTCTAAGTGATTGGCTCTAACGGCCATGCGGCGATTAAGCGCTTGTTCGTCAGTAAAGTCGTAAGCATGAATTACGTAAAGCATAGAATATAAGAAAGAATTATAGAGGTTAGATTTTAGTAGGGAATAGATATAAAAAAGGGTTAGAAATCAGGGAGAACGAACGTCCTTTACCCCTATATCTCTAACCCTTCAAGCTACGCCGGAATGTTTATTTCACTTCAGTCGCTGCTTCTGCTGCTTCTTGATCGTCCGGAACAACGCCGCCGGTATCAGTATTCATATAGGCTTGATAAACCGTCTCTCTTTCAAAAGGACGTTTTCCGATCAAACGCTCCAAGTCGCTTTGGAACAATATTTCTTTTTCCAATAATTCTTTCGCGATCACTTCCAACGCTTCGCGATGCTCCGAAAGCAATGCGTGACAACGATTGTAAGCCTGCTCAATGATTTTACGCATTTCTTCGTCGATCATACGAGCCGTTTCTTCCGAATAAGGCTTATTGAAAGAATACTCAGACTGTTTTGAATCGTAGTAAGACATGTTTCCGATCTTGTCGTTCAGTCCATAGACCGTTACCATGCTGTGAGCCAGTTTCGTTACGCGTTCCAAGTCACTGAGAGCGCCCGTAGAAACTTTGCCAAAGACAACATCTTCTGCCGCACGACCACCCAATGTCATACACATCTCATCCATGAGCTGCTCAGTTCGATAAAGATACTGCTCACGCGGTAGGTACTGTGCATATCCCAGTGCCGCTACACCGCGCGGTACGATCGTTACTTTAACCAATGGGTCTGCGTGTTCAAGGAACCACCCTGCTACTGCGTGCCCTGCTTCGTGGTAAGCAACTATTCTCTTCTCATCGGGAGAGATAAGCTTGTTCTTTTTCTCCAAACCGCCAATTACACGGTCCATAGCATCTTGAAAATCCTGCATGGTTACTTCTTCCCGGTCGCGACGAGCGGCAATAAGGGCAGCTTCGTTACAAACGTTGGCAATTTCAGCACCTGCAAAACCGGGCGTTTGTGCCGCCAATTTTTTAGGATCTACATCCGGAGAAAGTTTGATAGGTTTCAAGTGTACTTTGAAAATAGCCTCACGCCCGATGATATCGGGTTTGTCCACTGAGATCTGACGGTCAAAACGACCCGGGCGCAACAACGCAGGGTCAAGTACGTCAGGACGGTTAGTGGCGGCCATGATGATAATTCCTGAATCGGTCGCAAAACCGTCCATTTCTACTAACAAAGAGTTCAGTGTATTTTCACGCTCATCATTTGCGCCGGGCATTGCCCCACGGCCACGTGAACGACCTACCGCATCAATCTCATCAATAAAGATGATACAAGGTGCTTTTTCTTTCGCTTGTTTAAACAAATCGCGCACACGGGCGGCACCAACTCCTACAAACATTTCCACAAAATCGGAACCTGAAAGCGAGAAGAAAGGAACGCCTGCTTCGCCGGCAACTGCTTTGGCAATGAGGGTTTTTCCTGTACCTGGAGGGCCTACCAAAAGGGCACCTTTCGGAATCTTAGCCCCAAGTTTGGTAAATTTGCCCGGGCTTTTCAGGTAATCCACAATTTCCTTGATCTCTTCTTTGGCTTCTTCCAAACCGGCAACATCGCTGAAGGTTATCTTAACTTTATTTTCGGCATCAAAGAGAGTAGCACGTGAACGGCCGATATTGAATATCTGACCACCGGGACCACCGCCGCCGGTCATTCGTCCAAGTAAAAAATACATGGCCAAGATCATGATGATCAGGAAGCCCCAAGTACTCAGGAAGCCTGTCCAATCGCTTCTGCGATCAAAATCGTAGTCAATTGAATCACTATCGGGTTTCAGCTTTTGGAAATCGTCCAAAAACTTATCGGCAGATGTAACTTCAAACTGAAATTGAGGACCTCCGCTGCCGAAATAAGGCTTGTCGGCAAACAAAGCCCGATACTTCGGGTCTTCCAACGCTTTTGGAGTAAGCGTTACCTCTACAAATTCATTATTGACAATGACGATATTTTGCACTTCATGTGCTTGAACCATCTTCTCAAATTTCTTTTGGGTAATTGGCCTTACCGCAGTATTCTTACTGAAGAAGGTAATCCCCAAAATTGCTAACACCAATGCCGCAATAATCCACCCCTGATACCCGGAACGGCGCGGATTGCGGTTATTGGAGTTGAGCGGATTTCCATTGTTTTCGGACATAATAATTGAATCGTTAACGGTTAATGGTTAATAATTAATCGTTTAGCCAGTCAAAACCAATGAAAGAAGGGTCTGTGCTGCAAGGACGAAAAACAATTAACAAATGGTTTATTTGAAAATAGGTCTGGTTTTACTCTACTCACTATATTGAATCCACCACAGGAAAACACTATTTTTCCGGCTAATGTTCATTTAAGCAAATTCCTCTTCAACGTAGATAACTTTGGCATCACCCCAAAGTTGCTCAAGTCCGTAGAATTCGCGGCGTTCTTTTTTGAAAACGTGAACTACTACATCCACATAATCAATCAAAATCCATTCTTTTGCTTCACGCCCTTCTCGCTGCCAGGGCAATGAATTGGTAATTTTTTGTACTTCATCTTCTACTGAATCAGCGATGGCATCAATTTGAGTGTCGGAGTTACCCGTACAAATAACAAAGAAGTCGGTAATGGAGTTTTTTATTTCTCGCAGGTCCATCACTACAATATCCACTGCTTTCTTTTCCTGCATTCCCTTCACAACCAGTTGGCACAGTTCTTCTGAAGATATACTATTCGATTTGCGTTGTTTCATGCGTAAGTTTTAAATTGCATCAATTCAATTCTAAAATTAAAAAATTTTGTACAAAAGTAAGCCCAAAACCCTTTTTATTGGAAAAAAAATACATTATCTGCCATCTTGTCAGTCCACTAACGACGAAGCGGCGGTTTTGTTGCGCCAAGGCGAAGGCCTTGAAGGTACCGTTGTCATAACCGATCACCAAATGGCGGGTCGTGGACAACGGGGTAATCGTTGGCTCGCCAAACCGGGAGAGAATTTCACTTTGTCACTGATCCTGCACCCTCACTTTTTGACGCCGGGCGAGCAATTTCGGCTTAACATTGCCGTATCCTTAGGCGTTTACGATTTTTTGAGTCCTTATTTGGGGAATTTTTTGAAAATTAAATGGCCTAATGACATATACGTAAAAAATCAAAAATTAGGCGGAATCCTGATTGAGAATACAGTACAGGGAAGCCGCGTTGAAAGTTCAATCGTTGGAATAGGTTTGAATATCAATCAATTGGATTTTGAAGAAGGGCGCGCTACGTCGCTTGGGTTAGAAACGAAAAAGGAATATTTATTGGAGGAACTTCTGCCTGATTTGTTGGCTTCTGTGGAAAAAAACTATCTTTTATTGCGCAATCGAAAGTATGACCTTCTGAAAACACGTTATTTGCAACATGTTTTTCGTTATCAGGAGCCGCATTTGTTTCAACGCAGAGGTGAAGAGGTAGAAGGAGTGATTGTGGGAGTAGCCGAAACGGGGCACTTGGCGGTTCAGATCAACAATAAATTGGAATATTTTGATTTTAAGGAAATCAGTTATGTGTTTTAATCAGCCAACAGGAGTCGAAAACCGGGAGTCTGGAACTGAAAGAAAGAATGAGTTGAGCGTCAGGGAGATATCAATCCTTCTTCGGTACAGCCTTTTCGCATTTGCGTTTTGTGTTTTGTTGAGTTCGTGCGGTAATTCAACGCCCGATTACGCCCCAAAACCCAAGGGGTATCCGCGTATGGACTTGCCTCCTCAAACGTATCAATTGTTGAAAGAAGCTCATCCTTATTCATTTGAATATTCCAAAAGTGCCGTGATTCTGCCGGATACTTTCAGAATGGCCGAACCGCACTGGATCTTTGTCAATTATCCTTCTTTGAACGCAAGTATTCAATTAACTTATAAACCTGTGCAGCATAATCCGCAACGTTTGTCAGGTTTTATCAATGATGCGTACAGATTGGCAGGAAAACATCAGGTCAGAGCAACAGGAATCAGGGAGCAGGTGATCAAAACAAAATCGGGCCGAACGGCGGTTATTTTTGAAATAGCAGGCGATGTACCAAGTTATACCCAGTTTTTTACCACGGATTCTACCAATCATTATCTCCGAGGGGCGCTTTATTTTACAATTGCCGATAAGCAGGACTCGCTTCAGCCCGCCATAGACTACCTCAAAAAGGATGTTATGCACTTGTTGAATACGCTGAAATGGAAAAAATAAGTTGTACTTGAATTTTTGACAGTTGATAATAAAAACGGCTCTTCATAATGCATGAAGAGCCGTTTTTATTGTTTATGGCGATTGGCCTCTTAGAAAATCTTTGTGAGTATGCTGTAAGCCATCAATTTATCTTTCCGATAAGTTTCCGAACGTACATCCCATAATACATTGGGTGCTCTGAAGCTTACCGCCTGAAAATCAAATGAAATATTCATAATTGTTTTAGTGCTAACCTTCATATCCGAAGTGATTTTAAAGGCATTAAATGTACCTGCAGGTGTAGTGATGGTCTCCTGTCCGGCTACTTTTCGATTGCTCATCAACATTTCATATGTGAGGTTCATCCCGCCACCCATGGTTCCCTGTCCTTTGAGGGAGGCATCTTTAAGGGCAGCGCCTACCGTATACGAATCACTGTAAATGAGATCGGTAGAACTGAATGTCATTTGGGCATCTTTAAAGAGGGGGTTTTCCTGCCCTGCCAACATAGAAGTCATATCGACCATCAGTTCGTTACCTTTGCAGGAGCATTTATAGGCATTGGTCGTTTGAAGTTTGTCTTTGGCATCGAACGATTGCATTTCAATTGACATAACAGTCGCGCCGTTTTCGGTATTAACCTCTTTGATGTTGTAAAGAATTTTACCGGTGAGTTTATCTTTTCCGTTGTAAGTGGCCATTTCATAACCCATTCCGGATTTTACACTGATTCCCAGGCATTTTTGGGCTTGAATGCGCGTACTGATCACCACAGTGATTAAGAGAAGACTGATCAAAGCGTATTTTTTCATCATTAATTGGGGTAAAACGTGAATAATGAGTCAAATTTAAAAAACAATCCATACCATGCTAACCATGCCAATCAGCGTAATGAGTTTGCATAAACTGCTTAACGCTCCAAATTCGCGTTTCGTATCGGCATATATTAAACGGTAAACCAACCAACCGGTCAATAGCGCCAATCCTGCAAACATCCAACCAAGGCGTTCATTATGAAGCCAATGGGCTGCCATAAAAAGCGTAGGAATGAACAGACCAATGAGCAAATAAAGAAATAACTTAGTGCGGGGAATTCCCCAAATAATAGGAAGCGTACGGCACCCGTGCGATACATCGCCGCGTACATCTTCCATGTCTTTGATGATTTCTCGTATCATGGTGATGCCGAAAGCAAAAAGTGCGTACAGGATCACCAAATCACGATTTTGAGGATAGTAAACAGCCAAAATAATGAGTGAAAGTGCTGTCAGTAACGAAACAATAAGATTACCGATGAAAGGACGTTTTTTGAAGTAGGAAGCGTAAAACCAGAGCAACGTCACCGATAAAACGCTGATCAGGAATATCCATTTACTGACAAATAACCCCAGAAAACATCCAATCACGCTCAGTACCTGATGTGCGCCCATGGCTACCCGGCGTTTGAGATAGCGCCCGATAATGACCCGTTCGGGTTTGTTGATAAGGTCGATTTTTATGTCAAAATAATCATTGATGATGTAGCCCGCCGCCGCAACGAGCACGGTAGAAAGGGTAATTAAAAAGATGGAAGTTTCACCTACGATCGACTGCCAGTCGTGAGTCGGGCCGACCAAAAAAAGCCGCGCCATGTACTGGGTCACTGCAATTATAAGAAGATTGGGCCAGCGGATAAGTCGCAGAAAGCCAAGCACTACATCTTTTATGGATAGTCGTCTTTTCAATGAGAAAGGGTTATATGACCAATGATGAATTAAGGTTTCAACTCAGTACAAAACACGGAATAATTTTGAAGCGTTTCGAGAGTTCATAAAATCTTTACACACGATACGGAGAAAAAGTTGGATTTTTTTTGTTGCCCATATAAATCAGTCCATCTAACGCTCCGTTTACGAATGAAAATAGGTATAGTTTGTTATCCTACCTTTGGAGGTAGTGGTGTAGTGGCCACCGAGTTAGGTAAAGCTCTGGCGGCAGTGGGTCACCAAGTTCACTTTATTACTTATTCACAGCCTACTCGTCTTGATTTTTTCAGCGAGAATATTTTTTACCACGAAGTTCACATTCCCAATTACCCGCTTTTTCAATATGCCCCCTACGAATCAGCACTTTCGAGTGCAATGGTTAACGTAGTTAACGATGAAAAGCTCGATGTGTTGCACGTGCATTATGCTATTCCGCATGCATCGTCTGCCTATTTGGCAAAACAAATCCTGAGATCACAGGGAATTCATATTCCATTTATTACCACGCTGCACGGTACAGACATTACATTGGTGGGCAGAGATGCTGCTTTTGGGCCTGTTATCACGTTCAGTATCAATGCATCCGACGGTGTAACGGCAGTTTCGGAATTTTTGAAAAATGCAACCAATGAGTCATTTCCAATTACCAAGGAAATTGAAGTAATTCCTAACTTTATTGATTTGGATCGTTTCAAAAAGCAGAAAAAAGACCACTTTAAACTGGCGATCTGTCCCAATAACGAAAAACTGCTTGTTCACACATCTAATTTTCGGAAGGTAAAACGGATCGAAGACATTGTTCTGATGTTTGACAAACTGCGCCACATTGTTCCTTCCAAATTACTGCTCGTCGGTGATGGCCCCGAACGCAACCGCATTGAATACATGTGTCGTGAAATGAAACTGATGCACGATGTTCGCTTTCTGGGTAATTTGGATGCGATTGAAGAAGTGTTGTCAGTGGCCGATCTGTTTGTGATGCCTTCTGAAACGGAAAGCTTTGGTTTGGCCGCACTCGAAGCGATGGCGTGCGAAGTGCCGCTTATTACATCGAATGCCGGCGGTTTGCCCGAACTTAATGTACAGGGTGTAACAGGGTTTATGAGCAATGTAGGCGACATAGATGATATGGTCAAAAATGCTGCCTATATTTTACAGGAAGAGAACCTACCGCGTTTCAAAGAAAATGCGCTGGCAAGAGCAAAAGAATTTGACTTGGCCAACATCCTGCCTCAGTATGAAGCCTATTACGAACGGGTAGTGGCCGAGAGTCGGGAAGCGCTGGAAAAAGAACTAAGAGTAATGGGGTAAAAAGAATTTACGTAACTTTCGTTCCCAATTCGTCACCCAACTAAAAGCAATGAAAAAAAATATACTGCTGATCGCGCTGTTTGCCTTTTCGTTTACTGCCTGTACCCGTTATTTCATCGGTAAACCCGCACAATTGCGCTCCATCGCGGTCAGTGATACTACTTCGGCGCCTTCAAGCGCACTTTCACAACAGATCGCTGCTTATCTCCAACCTTACCACGATAGCTTGGATGCGCGCATGAATGCCGTTTTGGTTAAATCGCCGCGTCGCATAACAAAAGGGGGGCCTGAGTCCGAATTAGGAAATCTGATGTCAGATATTCTGCGGGAAATGGGGCAGGAACGCTTGGGAAAACCGGTGGACTTAGCCATTACTAACAACGGCGGCATTCGGGCTGATTTTCCGGCAGGCAATATTACACTTGGCAATGTGTATGAAATTATGCCTTTTGATAATGAGTTGGTTGCATTGACGCTTTCCGGTGAAACCATGCAAAAGGTTATTGAATATTTGGCACAACGCAAAGAACCTCAGTCGGGTCTGAAGCTGGTCATTGACAAAGCAAGCAACAAACCGGTAGAAGTACTGATCGGTGGCAAACCGTTGGATCTGCAAAAAACGTATACGCTCATTACCAGCGATTATTTGGCGATAAGCAGCGATATGGCACCTATTGTTAAAAATAATAAAGGATTTGAAGTACTGCATTACCTGATGCGCGACTCCATTGCCGATTATCTGCGGCGAAAAGGTCAGCAAAACCAGGAGCTTGATCCTAAAAAAGACGGACGCACTGTTGTGCAGTAATAAATAGTGTGAGCATTTATTTTAACTACCACGCAAAGTCGCTAATATTTTGACTATCGCGAATTTATCTCTGCGGCTTTGCGTGAATAATAGTGATATTACTTAATAGATTTTAACTATAAAAGGTCGCCGGTCGGCCTTATCTCTGGTCTTCATCGATACTGTTATACAAATGGAAAGAAGAATATTTCTCAGAAACATATTGGGCGCCGGCGGTGCGGTGGCATTGGGCCAATGGCCTTTTGAAACATGGGCTGCTACCAACGCCGACTCATTGAAAATCACCATTTTACACACCAACGATCAGCACAGTCGTTTGGAGCCTTTTCCAAAAACGGA
This sequence comes from Runella sp., assembly GCF_965279615.1. Lineage (NCBI taxonomy): Bacteria > Pseudomonadati > Bacteroidota > Cytophagia > Cytophagales > Spirosomataceae > Runella > Runella sp. Next base: position 6,590,629 of record NZ_OZ257252.1, read on the forward strand.
CCGTTTGGCAGGACGCGGCGGGGTGGTCAATCGTGCGCGTATTTTAAGTAAGATTCGGTCGGAAGAGGCTAATATGTTGCTCTTTGACGCAGGTGATATTTTTCAGGGAACTCCTTATTTTAATTTCTACAAAGGTCGCCCGGAGATCGAACTGATGAGCCAAATGGGTTATGATGCGGTTACGATGGGCAACCATGATTTTGACGGAGGCCTGGAGCTTTACGTAAAACAGATCAAAGATTACGCCAAATTTCCCGTATTGGTAGCCAATTACGATTTTAAAGGAACAGCGATGGAAGGTTTGGCGCAACCCTACAAAATCTTTACGGTGCAAGGCGTAAAGATCGGCGTTTTTGGATTGGGAATTGATCCAAAAGGCCTTATTCCGGAAAAGCTTTTTGGCGGCACCAAATACCTTGATCCGATCAAAACAGCTAACGAAACGGCGGCGTTTTTGCGGAATGAGAAAAAATGCAGTTTGGTGGTATGCCTTTCGCATTTAGGGTATAAAATGAGCGAAGGCGAAGTGTCGGATCTCGTTATGGCTCCTCAGACCAAAGACATTGATCTGATCATTGGCGGTCATACGCATACCTTTTTGAATGAGCCTACAGCGTTGAAAAACTCAGTTGGAAAGCCTGTGTTGGTCAATCAGGTAGGGTGGGGTGGAGCCAGCTTGGGACGCTTGGATTTTACCTTCGATCGTGTGTCCAAACAAGTGTATTTTACAAGTCAGGAAGTACCTGTTCAATAAGAATACAATTGTTAAATTGCTTCTGAGAAGTTTATTTTTATTGCATTATTATTTATAAAATGGCCAAATAAAGCTATTTTGATTTAATGAATGTTTGTTTTGCGTCAAAATTGTATTTTGCGAAAAAACAACCTTTTAGATTCGTTTCGGCATTGCATTGTACGTCGCAATTCGCAAAAACGAACGTCCCTTAACTTATTGTTATGAATTCCAATCATCAGCTTAAGGTTTCTTCTGAAGTGGGAACGTTACGCAAACTTCTTATTCATAGTCCGGATCGTGGCTTGGGAAAAGTAGTGCCTTCAAAAGCACAGGATTGGCTTTTTGAAGACATTGTACACCTTGATACCATGCGGCGCGAAGAGTACGATTATTATGTGAAAATCCTTCTGTATTTTCTTGATCCCGAAAAGATCAAAGGAAAACTGAAAGAAATAGATGCCGATACGTCACGTGCGTTTTTTAAGCCGGGAACCCCTTCTTATTTTAATTCCGATAAGGTCGTTGATATTCAGAAACTCTTGGCCGAAATTTTGGAAATTGATGCCGTTAAAACCAAATTGATCGCGTCAATTTGTGCGGTAGAGCGTTGTTCCTTCAAAATACAGCATAAACTCAAAGAATACGATGCGATAGAATTGGCAAAAATTCTGATTTCGGGTTCATTGCCCGATAAGTCTATGATCTTTGCGCCTGTTCCTAACTTTATTTTTACGCGAGACATTGGCATCGTCATCAACAATCATGTATTGCTAAATAAACCCGCCAAAACTGCCCGCACCCGAGAGTCACTTTTGACGCAATATATCTTTTTTTACCATCCCATATTTGAGTCGTATCGGGATAATATCATCGAAATTCCCGACAATGAGCATCATTTTTTATTGACCGACGATGAGCTTAAAAGTGATTATCTGCGCTCTACGCTCGAAGGCGGTGATGTGATGATGGTGGCACCTCGGCACCTTTTGATCGGTTGCAGCGAACGCACCACGCTCTATGCGGCTCAGCAGGTAATGAAAGCCTTGTTTGAGCGAAATGTAGTCGATACCATTACCGTCGTAAAAATCCCTAAAAAACGGGATTATATGCACATTGATACCGTTTTTACGCAGGTAAAACGCAATGTGTGGGTGTTGTTGGGAACCATTGCCCGGCAGGGAGACGAAGCCAAAAAACGCGATGTTTTGCACTTTTTTGCACCCAAAGAAGATCCTGACCGCTTGCAGATCATGCAATTCAACAAAGGTTGGGAAAACAAACCGACCGAAATCGAAAACTTGGAAGATTTACTGACTGACATCAGTAAAAACGACTTGGGATGCGCTGATCCTATCAAGTTTATCTATTCAGGCAACAACGAATTTCCGTTTGGTGCCCGTGAGCAATGGACCGACTCCTGCAATTTGTTGGCGCTGAAAGACGGCGTTGTGATTGGTTATGACCGCAACGACAAAACCCTCGAAGCTTTCCGAACGGCCGGCTTCCGAACCATTCGCGCCAAGGATTTATTAGATGAATTTGAAGCCGGTATTTCTTCGCCCGAAACCATCACGGATACATTTATTATGTTGCCTTCAGCGGAGCTTTCAAGGGCGCGGGGCGGCTCACACTGCATGAGCCTGCCGATTTTGCGAGACGATTTTTAAGGATTTTATTCATTTTATCATTAACTTTAGGATAAATTGAAGCTAATGATAGCCACACATTGTTAGCAGAACAGGTAGTTCTGTCAAGTTTCCTAAAATCAGAAAATGAAGTTGATATGTCGCACAAAATGCAACCCCAAGCCACATCGCACATCCTGATGATTCGCCCTGTGCGGTTTGCGTTCAATGAAGAAACGGCCGAAAGTAACGCGTTCCAGAATGTGACTGTTGCCGCCCAAACCAAAGAGGCTGCTCAAGCGGAAGCACTGGAAGAGTTTGATCATATGGTGTCGCAGCTTACGGCGGCGGGCGTAGATGTTATTATTTATGAAGATACTCCTGAGCCTTTTACGCCCGATTCGATTTTTCCGAACAACTGGATTTCTTTTCACCAAAGCGGGAAAATAGTACTCTATCCAATGCAGGCACCCAACCGTCGGTTGGAGCGCCGAATGGATATTATTGAAGATCTCAAAACACGTTTTCACGTAGAAGAGATCATTGATCTGTCATCTTTTGAGCAGCAGGAAAAATACCTCGAAGGGACGGGAAGCATGGTACTTGATCGTCGTTATAAAATCGCGTATGCCTGTCTTTCGCCTCGCACGCACAATGAAGTATTGGACGCCTTTGTGGAAGAAACAGGTTATAAAGTAGTGAGATTCAACGCGGTGGATGCTAACGGGAAACCCGTATATCATACGAACGTGGTGATGTGTGTCGGTGATGCGTTTGCCGTGGTTTGTTTACAGGCCATTCCTGACCCTGATGAGCGTTTAATGGTGCGTGAAGACCTTGAAAAAACGGGAAAACAGGTTATTGAGATTACCTTGGAACAAATGAACAGTTTTGCAGGTAATATGCTGCTGGTCAATAATAAACGTGGTGAAAAATTATTGGTGATGTCAACACAGGCGTATGAATCGTTAACGCCCAAACAGCGCGATGAAATTGACGATTACGCGGTTCTTTTGCACTTCGATCTGTCGGTTATTGAAGGAAATGGTGGTGGCTCTGCTCGCTGCATGATGGCGGAAGTGCATTTGCCGGAGAAGTAAAGACTGTGGTGGAGCAGGTTTCTCAAAACCTGCACACTGCTCTTTCGGATTTCAAATCCGAAAGCAGTCTGATTCAAGATTTAAAATCCTGAATAGCTAACAAGAGAGTGGCGGTTTTGATAAACCGACTGCATGGTATGATAGACCTTCCAAGTCTTCAAGACTTGGAAGGTCTTCTGTTTTATCCCACAAAACGACGTGTGATATTTTTCGCTTTCTCGCGGGTTTCTTCAATAAGTGGATGCACCGGTTGAGAGACCATTTCCAACACATCTTCGATTGTATCTTTAAAAAGCAGACCCACAGGCAATTCGTATTTCTCGCTCTCACTTACTTTCAAGACCGCAACAGGTTTTACTTTTCCCGAAGCTGAAAGTTGGCTGAACGTACGTCGAGCTTCAATGTATGCCTCAGTGGTAGCCTCAAATTCGACCGGTTGTAACGTAAGTTCCGAAAGTCGGTGTTCAATGTTAGTATCTAAGGTTGCCAGCAATTTGCGCAAATGAAGGGTATCTTTTCCGGTACGGATACGTTCGCGCAGCGATTGACGGATCAGATAGGTGATGGCGTGCGTAACATCAAGCCCGATTTCGGCCATTTGTTTAAAAATAAGCGACGTAGGCGACATTCCCGGCAATGTATTGGGGTCATGCAACAGAACTCTTCCGTCGGGTGTCAGGAAGCCGTCGATCCGAGCCACGGCATTCATGCCCAATTTCTCGAAAACCAGCGCGATGTTGTATTGGATCTTTTGATTGTTCTCCAATTCCGTTCTAACAGGAATGAACTTACGCGTAACGTTGAGTTTATATTTTGTCTTAAAATCAAACGTTTGGTTTTCATCCATTTTTGCGATCTCAGTAGGCGGTAATGCAATCACGGTTCCGTCGTCGTCCTGCACTACTCCGCACGAAAACTCCTGTCCATTCATGAATTCTTCCATCAATATTTGGTCTTCGGCATTGACGGATAAAAGCGAAGCGCAGGGCGAATGAAGTAAAAAAGAGTCCAGTTTCTCAAGAAGCTCAACGGGATGATAAATGGTTTCGCCCGTTTCCTGAATCATTACGGGATAACCGATACTTTCGTCAAGGTTTCCAATACGTTGTGCAAAAGCGTGTTGCTCAACGGTTGACCAACTTTTCCAATCATCAGCTCTTATTTCCAACGAGAAAAAACACTGATTTACAGCTTTGGCGAAGGCATCCACATTATCGTCTTTCACAATAGCTACACCGATCGAAGATCCTTGGTGAGGTGCTTTTACCACGATGGGCAAACCCACTGCTGCTTTGGCTTCTTCAAATTTTTGGTGAATATTGGCGCCGTTCCACTCTTCCCAGCGCAAAACTTTCATCTTTTTCTGCTGACCGTTGGCGCGGGCAATTTGTTCGTTTTGCAAAATTTTGTCAATACTTACGGCCGAGCCAAGCAATCCCGGTCCCATGTACGGCATTTTGTGCCATTCCATCAATCCCTGAATGGCTCCGTCTTCGCAGTCGGGGCCGTGGAGAATGATGAAGGCAAAATCGAAATATTTTTTAAAATCCTGCGGTTGGATCGGCGTGCCGATGCCGTGCATCAACTCCTCTAATTCGATTTGCGAGAGTTGTTGTTGCAAAGACTCAATGTACACTTCAAAACCTCCCTCTTTGAAAGCAGGCCCCGGATAAAAAGCCCGAATGCCGGCATGATAAAGCGTTGACTCGTCGGTTAGGATAAAATTGCCAAGGCTGTCTACAAACACCAACACGGGCGTAAACAGCGATTTGTCCATGTTTTCATAGGCCGTTTTACCGCCTGCATAAGAGATTTCGCGCTCACGCGCGGGGCCGCCAAAAAAGATTCCGATACGCACGATGTAAACTAATTAGAAGATTAGTGAATGGATGAGTGAGAGAATGGGCAAAGATAGAGCAATAATCGTTATTGGAGAGGTTGTAAGTGGGTTTTTTGCGGATTCAACCTGATGGTTGAGCCAACTTACTGCAAAACTTTCGGTAGACTCTTTTAATCGTGTATGTAAAAACTTCACCCCGGAAATATTGGTCTATATCGTCGAAGGTTACCGTTTACTCAATTTCGGGGCATATGTTTTGGGATATTCTTTAGGGGATGTAAATTGGTATAAAAAATTCATTATCAGAACCTTAAACCTCCTTTTATTATGAAAAATCTTTTACTCATCTCGCTGCTTACCTGTTCATTACTGAGCGTTTTGGGACAAAACGCAACCATCATGCCAACATTTATTCAGATACCCGCTACATCTTCTGCTCCCGGTTGTGCTGTTGCCGCTGACAAGGGTAAACAGTATTTTAATACCATAAGCAATAAAATGTTTTACTGTAACGGCTCGGCTTGGGTGGAATATACCGCTATAACTCCCGTTGCTTTTATGGCCTATCTAACCAATAATGGTAATGTTATTAATGGTACAAGTGGCTCATTGTCTGGAATGACTGAGGTATTTGACGAAGGGAACGATTTTGTTACGGGGACTTTTACTGTTCCCCAAAATGGACTTTATCATTTTGATGTGAGTATAAAATGGGGAACTGCATCAACACCTAATTTTTCCCAAGCTACACTTCAAAAATGTGATAATGCAGGCATAAACTGTGAAATAGTAGCTTCAAGTAAAATGAATGATCAAGTTGCGGCACAACATGCATTTGGAGTCGACGTAAAATTAGTGTTGGGAGAAAAAGTTCGAGTATTTGTCACACAAACCAGCGGAGGAAGCCGAGTCTTGGAAGGCAAAGGAATAGATGACAATATTCCCACGTTCTTCTCGGGGCATTTAGTCAGGTAAGACTTTGGGATGTCGATTTTTTTGAAATGTTTTAGTTATCACCTTCTTTTTAGTCTTATGAAAAAGCTTGCTTTAGTGCTTATTCTTTGCGCACCTTTTCTTACTACTGAGATTTTCGGTCAAAATGCGGTGATTACGCCTAACTTCATTTTTATTCCTGCTACCGCTACTGCTCCGACCTGCGGAGCAACTGATAAGGGAAAACAGTATTTCAATACTACAAGCAACAAAGTGTTTTATTGCGATGGCACTGCTTGGGTAGAATATGCCGCAGTAGCTCCTACTGCTTTTATGGCTTATACCGGTTTAAATGATACCATAAACGTTGGCATTCCTGAACCTCTTACGCTGGATATCGAAGTGTTTGATAAAGGAGGCAATTTTTCCGCCCCCTATTTTTCCGTCCCTCAGGATGGTATTTATCATTTTGATGTCAGTGTAAAATGGGAAGGCGGTTCGGCTGTCTCTACCTATATCCGGACTACACTCGAAAAATGTGATAAAAACAAAGAAAAGTGTGTGGTGGTGGCAGCAAATACAATGGAAAATCAAGAGAGAATTCACTAAACGTTTGGGGTCAATGTAAATTTAGCGGATGGTGAAACCGTTAAAGTAATGGTATATCAAACAAATTTCAACGCCAGACCACGCCATTATAGCGGCGTGGATGCCAATGGTAACATACTTACTTTTTTCTCAGGACATTTAGTGAAATAAAGCTTTGGGAGAGCTCAGGCAAGGCTGAGTTTGTTCATAGTTGTTAGAAATCACCATTGATGCTGCTACTCTTTCGGTTTTGAGAAACCGAAAGCACTATCGAAAATACTGTTGAATGGTGCATTCAGTTTCTCAAACAACGTGTATATTCTTGGATCACGCTTGCTTATTTCGACGAAAAATAATCCCAAGCCGCTTTGGAAACTTCCGCGATGACGCGGTCGCTTTCTTTATCACTCTTTTTAGTATTGCTGTAGAAGACCGAAATGATAAAATGCTTGCCGTTGGGCAAAGTGACAATGCCAATGTCATTCGTCGCAGCCGTGATGCCTTCACCATTGGACCCCGAAAGCCCTGATTTATGCGCTACCACAGTTCCCGCCGGCAGTAATCCCTTTATTTTCTGACTGCCCGTGGTGGCTTCTGCCATTGTATTCCACATGAAAGCGTGGCTGGAAGGTGAAAGGAGCTTCTTTTGATAAAACTTCTCTAAAAGCAACACTGCCGACCAAGGAGTGGTCCAATTCGAGAATTGCGCCTTACTGTCTTTGTGCATCTGTTCTTCGGTTGTCATGATGGCAACGTCGGTCATGCCAATGCTTTTGATGTAATTGTCTACGGCTCTCGGGCCGCCCAGGATACGGAATAAAATATCACACCCGTTGTTGTCACTTTGGGCAACCGTAAAAACGAGAAGTTCGCTGAGCGGTACTTCTACATTTCCGTTGGGGTATTTTTCACGTAACGGACTCCAGGTATCAGGCAGCAGATCCTTTTTCAGAACAAGAATTTTTTGATTCAAGGTGAGTTTTCCTTTATCGACCTGATTCAAGATGGCCAATCCTAAATGAAATTTGTACACGCTTTGCATGGCATAATGCACTTGATTATTAAACGTAAGCGTGTCGTGATTTTCCAACCCTAAGATACCAACGCCGAGCGTTCCGTCGGTACTTGCGGCGATCTGTTGGATTTTTTTTCTCAATACGTCGATTTGGCCAAAAGAAAAATGAGAGGTAAGGCCGATGAACAGGGCAATGAATGTGATTTTGAACGTAGTGTTTTGCATGGATACGGGTAATGAAAAGAATGGTATAAAATTATTGTTTGCTAAAACTCACGGCACAACCGCCGCCTTTAGCTAAACGCAAATTTAGAGTACTTTTATTTGTGACCATCATTTTTTCTATGGAATAAGCTTCCGGATTTGTTTGCCAATCCGCATTTTCAGCATCCCGATAGATAATGGCCTGATAGGTGACACCTTCCTCTAGGAAGCTCAATGACAATTGGGTATTTCTGGCATTCTCGTCGGTAATGGCGCCCAAAAACCAGTTGGTTTTTCCTTTTTCTTTGCGGGCAATCGTAATATAATCGCCCGGCTCGGCTTCCAAAATTTTAGTGTCATCCCAATCGACCGGCACATCTTTGATGAATTGAAAGGCATCAAGGTGTTTGTTGAAATTCTCTGGAAAATCGCCTGCCATTTGTAAAGGGCTGTACATGGTTACGTACAACGCTAATTGCTTGGCAAGTGTAGTTCGTACACGGGTAATGCGAGTTGCATCGTACTGATTCAGTTGAAAATGAAAAAAGCCTGGGGTGTAGTCCATAGGCCCACCCATCAGGCGGGTAAAAGGCAAAATGGTCTCGTGTTCGGGCACAAGACCCAATTTTGGGGCATTGTTAAACTCATTGCCGCGTGCGGCTTCATTGGCCAACCAATTCGGGTACGTGCGGTGTAAACCTGTAGGGTGCACAGGCTCGTGGGCTTCCAACATAATCTTATATTCGGCGGCTTTTTCAACTACGCGCTGATAATGATTGACCATCCATTGGCTGTCATGATGCTCGCCTCGGGGAATGATTTTGCCGACATAGCCCGTTTTTACGGTATTCATTTGGTGGTCGTTCATGTAGCGATAGGCCTTGTCGATCCATCGTTCGTAGTTGGTTGCCGCCCCGGAAGTTTCGTGGTGCATGATGATCCGCACGCCTTTTTGACGAGCGTATTTGGTCAGCTCATCCAAATTGTAATCGCTGTAAGGCGTAATGAAATCGAACACGTTTTCTTTCCAATTTCCAAACCAATCTTCCCATCCTTCGTTCCAACCTTCCACCAATACACCGTCAAATCCGTGTTGCGCTGCAAAATCAATATAGGTCTTTACGTTGGCGGTGTTGGCACCGTGTTTGCCGCCCGCAGTGGACACTGAGGCTTTTTCCCAAGTGGCTTTTCCCACGTGCATTTCCCACCACATACCAATGAATTTTTGCGGTTTTATCCACGAAACATCGGTGATTTTGGAAGGCTCGTTGAGGTTCAGGATCATTTTCGAAGCCAAAATCTCGGTCGCTTTATCGCTCACGTTGATGGTTCGCCAAGGCGTTTGAAAGGGGGTTTGCAGATAGGCTTTGTTGCCGACGGCATCCGGAACCAAATGTGATGTAAGCGTAAAGGTCTTTTTATCCAGCATCAAATTCATGGCCGGATAATTGATCAACGCCGCTTCGTGGATGTTGATATAGAGGCTTTTGGGTGTTTTAAGCATCAGCGGTGTTTGCACGGCATTGGTGCCAATAACCGATTTGAGCGCAATGTCGGTTTCTTTGGCCGCCGCCGCAGTGGCATTTACTTCACTGAGTTTAGTTGTGTTGTAGAGGTATTCGTTGGTGTCATAATCTCCCGGAATCCAAAAGGCTTTGTAATCGCCCGCCAGATTAAACTGTGTGAGTTCATCGCCGACGATAAAATGACTTAGTTTTTCCTGTTTCGGAAATTCATACCGAAAGCCTACGCCTTCATTGAATACCCGAAAATGGACCTTTACTAAAATTCCTGAATTGTCTTTTAGCAATAAGCCTAACGCTTTGTAAGAATTTCGAATCTTACTCACCTCTCCCCACACGGGCTGCCAAGTTTCGTCGACTGTGGAAGAATCAACTGATACGATGGCAAATTGAGTAAGAGAAATTTTAGGTTTATTAAGTGAAAAGCCTAAGGTAGAAGGCTCTATAAAAGTATTTTTTTTGTAGCTGACGCTGTAATGAATAGCCCCATTTGCGGCAATTCCGGTGGTTAACTCAATGGAATTATTAGGAGAGGAGACTGAAACTGATCGTTGCGCCGATGTTACAAAAGGAAAAAGCAAACCCCAAGCTAAAGCAAGGGAAGCTTTAAACATGAACGTTTTTTTCATTTTATCATAGGTTAAATCTGTGCATTCTTCAGTATTATCGGGGCTTCGGGATGGTCGCTTTCAGGCGATAGCGCAGTACCACTTTTTTACCCGATATTTTTTCCAAAACGGGCTTCAGAATCAAGTTGGCATTCTGCTTAGTTTGGTCCAAAATACCCATGTCAAGCGCTGATTTTTGAATCTGCTTTTCGGCGTGTTTGTAAGCTTCCTGTACCAATTTTGCTTCTTCTGTAAAGGCATATTCTGTATTGTAGACCTTTGATTTGGAATGGTCTATTTTAAAGCTACACAGTTCCGGCTCAGGCAGATGCACCACTACGGTATCGGATTCGGTCGTAACGTCGGAGGTGGTGATCTTGGTTAAGTCAATGCAGCCGATGGCTTCACCCTGAACGATCAAAACCGCCTTAGGATTGGGGAACCATTGGAGAATCTGCTCATGCTCTACAATGTCTTTAAAATTGTAACGGACCAACTCTAATTTTCCCAACGATTGCACCTCTTCCAACACCATTGCGTGGGTGGTTTCGGTCTCTCCGGAAGAGCCGAGTGAGAACCATTTTCCGGTCTTTGTGCCTTCCCACACAGAGATGATTCCGACGATGATAATCGCAAAAAGAAACAGGCGCAATAGCAAACGAATAGCAGCGGTCATTGAGTGCAGTTATTTGAAAAGTAAATGTAAGAAAGTTGAATCAAATTGTGGCCGACTAACTATTTTCAACTTTTTATTAATTTTTTTGTGCTTGGTAATCAGGATTTTACGTAAAAATTGGAGCAGCTGTGCAAAGCCTGATAGTGACTCAGTGCTGAATTTTAGTACCTTTGTATCCCGTAACCAGTCAAAAACTCACTGCTTATCATGGCTGCTAACGGGCAAAAAACCGCAAAATATATCTTCGTTACGGGCGGCGTAACGTCATCTTTGGGAAAGGGCATCATTGGCTCATCCCTCGCAAAACTCCTTCAATCACGTGGATTGTCGGTCACGATTCAAAAGTTTGATCCCTACATCAACGTAGATCCCGGAACACTCAACCCCTACGAACACGGGGAGTGTTATGTCACCGACGACGGCGCAGAAACTGACCTTGATCTGGGGCACTACGAACGTTATCTGAACGTACGTACTTCTCAGGCCAACAACGTCACTACCGGGCGCATCTATTACGATGTTATCATGCGCGAACGTCGCGGCGACTTTTTAGGTAAAACGGTTCAGGTTGTACCCCACATTACCGACGAAATCAAAAACAGAATGCTTTTGCTCGGTGAATCGGGCGAATATGACGTGGTCATTACCGAGATCGGCGGATGTGTGGGCGATATTGAGTCGCTTCCTTTTTTGGAAGCCGTGCGTCAGTTAAAATTCGAATTGGGTGAAAATGATGCACTCGTGATTCACCTCACGCTTATTCCGTATTTGAGCTCGGCCGGTGAGTTGAAAACCAAACCAACGCAGCACTCTGTTAGGATGTTGCAGGAATCCGGTATTCAGCCCGATATTCTCGTGTGTCGCACGGAGCATCCGTTACCAACGGAAATGCGTAAGAAAATCGCGTTGTTTTGTAATGTTCAACCGGCTTCGGTCATTGAAGCATTAGACGCATCCACCATTTACGATGTGCCTTTGTTGATGAAAAAAGAGCGCCTCGACCAACGCGTGCTTTATATGCTCGACATTTACGACGATAAGGACGTGGACTTGGATGCATGGCAAGTATTTGTAGATCGGCTTAAAAATCCAAAAAGTACCATACGCATTGGATTGGTCGGAAAATACGTGGAATTGCACGATGCTTATAAATCCATCACGGAATCATTCATTCATGCAGGGGCGGTCAATGAGTGCAAAGTAGAGATCGAATGGATTCATTCAGAACACCTTACTCCCGATAATGCAGCGGAAAAAATGGCGGCATTGGACGGGGTTCTCGTCGCGCCGGGCTTTGGCGAACGCGGCATAGAGGGCAAGATCGCGGCGGTGCAGTACGTACGCGAAAACAATATTCCATTCTTCGGGATCTGTTTGGGAATGCAAATGGCCGTGATCGAATACGCTCGTAACGTGCTGGGTTGGGCCGATGCTCACTCGACCGAAATGGATGGCGATACCGATCATGCTGTTATTGGTATGATGGAAGAGCAGAAAAACATTACCAACAAAGGAGGAACCATGCGCTTGGGAGCGTATGCATGTAAGTTGCAGCCTCAAACGTTGGCCCATAAGATTTACGGAAAATCAAACATCAGCGAGCGGCACCGTCACCGCTATGAGTTCAATAATTATTTCCGCAAAGATTTCGAAAAAGCGGGAATGGTATTGTCGGGTATCAACCCCGAAAACGACTTGGTGGAAGTGATCGAGTTGCCGAAACATCCGTATTTTATCGGGGTTCAATATCACCCTGAATTAAAAAGTACCGTGATGGCTCCGCATCCGTTGTTTGTACATTTTGTGAGAGCTGCATTGACCAATGCGCGTCAAAAACGCGAAGTGGCGCAATTACTTGTTACGGAAACAAGTGAGTTGGTACCTGAGCAATAGTTTTCAAGCAGCCGCTCGCATCTTGCGAGTGACGATTATTAATGGGCCTCCGGCCTAAATAAAATTACAGGCTGGAAGCCTGATAATAGTCGTCACTCGCAAGATGCGAGCGACTGCAGGAAGTCGATGCGGCCGGCATCGACTTCTTTTGTTTGTAAGCATTATGTTACTGTTATATCTTACTCGTACTTGCGATAACAGGTCAACCAGTCGGTGCCGATTTTCGCTTGATCAGTGAAGCGAACACCCGTAGGCAGGAGCGGGGCGGAGGTGCCTTTACCAATAGCGTTGGGGCTTTTAAACATCCGTATTTCGTCAAAATGCCCATCGTTCAAAAAAGCCTGCAAAAGCTGCGATCCTCCTTCCACAAGTACCGACTGAATTTTTCGGCTGTGGAAGTCTTTGAAAAGATGAGGTAGAAAATTTTCATCAAAATCTATCTGTACAAACGTTGTTTCACCTTCCTCTTCGTTGCTGAAAGCATTATAGCAAATCGTTTTTTGGGTATTGTCAAACAAATGCAGCTCTCGAGGCAATCGCAAAGTACGATCAAGAACGATTCGAATTGGGTCAGGCCCGGCCCATAGTCGAGCGTTGAGTTTAGGGTCATCGTTAAGCGCGGTATTGGTTCCCACCAAAATAGCATCTTCCTGCGTCCGCCATTGGTGACTCAACGTGCGCGATTGCAGACAGCTGATGGCTAAAGGTTGTTTGTTTTCATCAGCAATAAAACCATCGGCGGTTTCGGCCCATTTAAGAATAATGTAAGGACGTTTTTTCTCGAAAAACGTAAAAAAACGAGCATTGAGTTTGCGCCCTTCTTCGGCCAATACGCCCGTTATAACTTCAATCCCGGCATCTCGTAATTTCTGAATGCCTTTTCCTGCTACCAATGGATTGGGGTCATCGTTGCAGATCACTACTTTTTTTACCTGTTTTTCGATCAATAGATCAGCGCAGGGTGGTGTTTTGCCGAAATGAGAACACGGTTCCAGTGTTACGTAAACCGTCGATTCCTGTAGGGGCGGGGCTAGTCTCCGCCCGACTGCTTGACCAGATATAGGCTCCTGTTGGGCGGAGGCAAGCCCCGCCCCTACGCTGTTTATGGCATTTACTTCGGCGTGCCAATCGCCATAGCGTTGGTGCCAACCTTCTCCGATGATTTGGTCATTGTGCACAATAACGCAACCCACCATCGGGTTGGGGCTGACGCTTCCGCGCCCGAGAGCCGCCAAATCCAAGGCTCGGCGCATGTAGAGTGAATCGTTTGTCATTCAGGACTAAATTGGCCCTGAAATAACAAAAAATAAGTAGATAGGTCGTTAAACCGACGGTTATTTTTCAGTGGGCAAATAGTCAGTAGGCAGCAACTCACCTAATTTTTCGTTGCCCCAACGTCCTTCTACAACGATGGCCAGTGGGTCAGGAAGGTAGCCGTTGGGAGAGAGCAACGTTGCCCCGTCAACTAGTCGGAAGATGGAGACTTGATAGTTCTGTTTGCTAATTTGCTTTAAAAATTGCGGCTCTTCGTCTTCTTTTTCGTATACTATATACATAAAGTCATCAAAAACAAGTTGCGTTAATTCACCTTGTTTCTGCGTAATTTGGTTGGGTTGAAGTGGCGTTTTGAGCAAATATTGAACGTACCTGGAAAAATTGGGCGAACCCATTTTACGGAGTGTAGTATCGCTGTCAGCAATTGCGGTTTCATTGCGTTGTTTTCGAATGAGTTTTTGAATGGTAAATCCTTCCTCTGTGGTGCGTTCTAAATAGACACTTCTTAAAAAATGCTCCATTGAGCCTAAATAGGCCTTTTTTCGATTTTCGGCCCAACGACGGCGTTGGCGTTCGCTGCGGGTAGTCATTTCTTCAAAGAACGGGTAGCCGAGCGTGGTCACGTAGTTTTGGCGAAAATTATACGTAAAACTTTCGAGTTGGTATTTGATGATATAGCCCAAAGCTTTGTTTTCAATCACCAACAATTCATCGGCGTTGACATTGACAATGCCTTCCTCTTCGTCGTCCGTAAACCAGACAGCTTTAGGGTTTTTGAGTTTGCAGGATTCGGAAAAAACAGTGCGGCCGATGAAGTTTTCCTTAAAAAGCGTAAAGTACTTTTCGTGGCCGTTGCGTAAGCGTTTGATGGTGATCTCCTGAAGTTCGTTGGCTTTGGGTTCAAGCAACACAGCTAAGCTTCCGCGCAGCGTATCAGGCCTGATCTTCAGCGTTAACGTTTCATAACCAATGTACGAAACGACCAAATCGTACGATTCCTTTGATAGATTTTGAAGTTCAAAAACACCCGCTTCGTTGGTTAGAGTGCCTTTAGTGGTATTGGAAAGAAATACGTTGGCAAAGGGTAATGGCTTGCGGTCGTGGCTGTTCAGTACTTTGCCGGAAAGTTTAATTTGGGCTGTTAAGCATTGACAATAAAGCAATAATAAAATACAAATAATGCGTGGCATGGTATTAACTAAATTTTTCGTTACAAAAATAAAGCTTTTACTGAACCACCCAAAAACTTAGTTAAGTAGTCGAGCAAAAGTTTTGGGGTTTTACAAAAAAGTATTGCTAAAATATCAGATGGGTTGCCGGTCGGGTTGTGAGCAACGGCAGCGGCCGCCCGTCCTGCACACCCGGAGTGTATTCCTGTGCGGAGGGTTGCTCACAACCCGACCGGTGAACGGCATATCTATTCCAAATGCCCTAAAATTTATGCTCAAGCATTTAATAAACCCGCGTTAAGTTTGGGCACATTCATAAACTTCCGGAAACATTTCTGAATAACTCTCTATTTTTGCACCCACCAATTAAACAGGTTACCGGAAAATGATTACCACTATTATCGGCATTGGTCTGCTTGGCGGCTCTTATGCCCTTTCTTTACGGGATAAATATCCTAAAATGCATTTTATCGGGGTGGATGCTTCCGAAGTTCACGGGCGTTTGGCGGTAGCTAAAGGCATTGTAGATGAAGTACTTCCGATGGAAATGGCCATTCCAAAATCCGATTTGGTCGTGCTTGCTGTACCGGTCAATTACATTGTTGAGTTATTGCCGTTGGTATTGGATTTGATTTCAGAAAAAGCCACCGTGGTCGATCTGGGGTCTACAAAGCAACTCATTTGCGAAGTGGCCGATGCACATCCAAACCGCCATCGCTTTGTGGCGGCTCACCCCATGGCAGGAACCGAAAATTCAGGCCCCTCGGCGGCTTTCCGTGAGTTATTGCCCGAAAAGAACGTCATTTTGTGTGATTGCGAAAAAAGTGATGCCGACAGTGTGGCGTTGGTAGAGGCGCTTTTTAAAGATATTGGTATGAAACTGCATTACATGATGCCTGCCGAGCATGACCTGCACTTGGCTTATGTATCGCATTTGAGCCACGTAACGGCGTTTGCTTTGGGTTATACAGTATTGGAGAAAGAAAAAGATGAGCAAAATATCTTCGATATGGCAAGTACCGGTTTCAGCTCGACGGTGCGCTTAGCGAAGAGTTCTCCGGCCATGTGGGCACCTATTTTTGATCAGAATCGCGAAAATCTTTCCCGTGCATTGGGTGATTACATTGAGTTTTTGCAGCAATACAAAATCTTTATAGACGACCGCGACATTGAGGCCAGTGTGGATTTCATGCAGCGAGCCAACGATATTCGGCGTATTCTGTCAGGAATTGATAAGAAATGATGTTCTATATTGTTTTAAGGATACTGTTCATTAGATAAAGTAACAAACTCGCTTAAATTTGCGACTGAGAGTATCAACTGCTAATGATTGACGCTAACCAATAATTATGACGAACCAACCTGCGAATCGGAATCAAGTTTTAGACGCTAAAAACGAAGAAGCATTGCTCGGCGGCGGCGTAAAACGGATTGAACAACAACATAAAAAAGGCAAGTTACACGCCCGCGAGCGGGTAGAATTGTTGATGGATACAGGCTCGTTTGAAGAGATAGGTAAGTTTGTCATGCACCGCTGCAAAGACTTTGGTTTAGACAAAGAGTATTATCTGGGAGATGGCGTTATTACCGGTTACGGTACCATTGAAGGACGATTGGTCTATGTCTTTGCGCAGGATTTTACGGTTTTTGGAGGTTCTTTATCTGAAACGCACGCCGAAAAAATTTGCAAGATCATGGATCTGGCCATGAAAAACGGCGCGCCGGTGATTGGCTTGAACGACTCAGGTGGCGCCCGAATTCAGGAAGGCGTATTGTCGTTGGCGGGTTATGCCGATATTTTTTATCGTAATACGCTGGCTTCGGGTGTTATTCCGCAGATTTCGGCCATCATGGGACCATGTGCGGGGGGAGCGGTGTATTCGCCGGCCATTACGGATTTTATCATGATGGTTGAAAATACGTCTTATATGTTTGTAACGGGCCCTAACGTAGTGAAAACGGTGACCCATGAAGATGTTACTTCGGAAGAACTTGGCGGTGCCATGACTCACGCTACGAAGTCGGGCGTAACGCATTTTGTGAGTGCCAATGAAGTAGAATGCATCACGGATATTCGCAAGCTGCTGAGTTACATACCCCAAAATTGCGAAGAAGATGTTCCCATGCTTCCGTATACCGGCGGCGACGAAAAAAGAACAAAACTAACTACCTTGATTCCCGACAATCCCAACCAGCCCTACGATATGCGCGAGGTGATTGATGAAATTGTGGACGGAGGCAGTTTTTGGGAAGTACATAAATATTTTGCCGAAAATATCGTGGTAGGCTTTGCCCGTTTGGGTGGCCGCAGCATTGGGATTGTGGCCAATCAGCCTGCCGTTTTGGCGGGTGTGTTGGATATTGATTCAAGTACAAAAGGCGCTCGATTTGTTCGTTTTTGCGATAGCTTCAATATTCCTTTACTTGTCTTGGAAGATGTTCCGGGGTTTTTGCCCGGTACCGATCAGGAGTGGAATGCCATCATCACAAACGGCGCCAAGTTATTGTATGCTTTCTGCGAAGCAACGGTACCGCGCGTAACGGTCATTACACGCAAAGCGTACGGCGGTGCTTACGACGTAATGAACTCAAAACACATTGGTGCCGACATGAATTACGCTTGGCCAAGTGCCGAGATCGCGGTGATGGGAGCAGGGGGCGCAGCCGAGATCATCTTCAAAAAAGAAATAGCCGAGGCCGAAGACCCGGCGGCCAAATTGCAGGAAAAGATACAGGAATATACCACAAAGTTTGCCAACCCTTACCGAGCCGCGCATCGCGGGTACATTGATGAAGTGATCTATCCTGAGCAAACCAGAGAAAAACTGCTCAGAGTTTTTAAAATGCTCGAAAATAAAGTGGCAACACTTCCTAAGAAAAAACACGGAAATATTCCCCTATAAAATAAAATGCAGAGAGCGGTAAAAATCACTCTCTGCATTTATTAAAAAGTTATGGTTGCGTTTTTGTGGCCGCAAACTCGTGGGGATATTTGGTTTTTAATTTCCCCGGCGTAATTCGGTAACGCTTCTTAAATACCAGAATAAATTTTATGGGCTCTGAGTATCCCAACAACTCAGAAACCTCCTTGACCGAATATTCTTCCCTTTCGATCAGGTTTTTAGCCTGAATCAGTTTTTGCGTCTTAAAGTATTGGTAGTAAGGCTCTTTGTAAACTTTTTTGAAAATCGTTTTAAACTTTGACTGGCTGAGTCCAAGCCGTTCGGAGGCTTCCTGAACAGAAGGTATTTTGCTGGTAATGTGATTCGTTACTTCTTTGTGAAGGTTCGAAAGTTGCTCCATGATGGATAGACTCACTTTTTTGGCAGGGTAAATGCCGGAAGTTTTGGAGGATACCTGAGACAAAGGCTCATGGATTTTTTTGTCCTGAAAACAACTGAAAGAAATTTCTCTTTGAACTAAAAGTTGAAAAACTTTATCAGCATCTTTCTTTAGAATTCGGATTTCCAATGTCGGATTTTCGTCGTCACTATAATTTAATTCACCGGTAGGTAAAGTGTTCATGCTAATACAAAGCAGTTAGAGGTTAGATTAAAAATTACCGAGCTTTTCATTTCGTTGAGTGTAATTTTTTTCTTAATTCTGACTTGCGAAAAGATAATACTAGTCAAGGGAATAAGATAATTGTGGGTAATGATTAAATTAATTACGATTAAGCGCAAATTAGACAAATAATAAATATCAAATTAAGGTATTATTTGCCAGTTTACCACAAAGGTATATTTTTTGTCCGTATCGGGAAACGATTTTTATAGCTACTATAATTATGCCAAACTTATCGCCGGATAATTAGTATCGTGTGCCAAATTATATCAGGGTGGGACGAATTTAGAGCCGGAGTGAGAAATAACGGTTGCTTTGAATGCTTTTTAAGGGAGTTGGCTTATGCTGTTTTGACTTACTTTCTCTGCCTGGAAGAGTAAAAAAATAAATAATTGTAGCGGAAAAACATTCATTTTTTTTGTTTTATATCCTGTTTAGGATTCATTTTAGCCCAAAAAATACACACAGTTCCGGTGCTTGGGCATGAAGCCTTACCTTTTTACCAATTTTTCATCAATACGTTGAAGGACATCCGCACGAAGGTTTCTGCTTAGGGGTAATTTTTCATTGCCGATCTGTACTTCATTCCCTTCGATGCGGTCAATTTTAGCAATGGGAACAAGGTAAGATTTATGGATCTTGACAAATTGTTCGGTGGGTAAATATTCTTCCAATCCTTTCATGGTCAGATAGGTAAGAAATTTTCGTTGGGCCGTTTGAATAATTATATAATTTTCCAATGCTTTGACGTAGAGCAAATCACGGATCTCAATGCGTTCTATTTTGCCGTCGCATTTGATGAAAAAATAATCTGCCGAAGGAGATGAAGTTTTGTTTTTTTGTTCGAAAAACGTTTTGGCTTTCAGGGCCGATTTCAGAAAACGCTCCATAGAAATGGGCTTTAATAAGTAGTCCAACACATCCAACTCAAATCCTTCAAGGGCATAATGTGGATACGCCGTGGTGATAATGACGACGGGTGGATTGGTGAAATTCTTGAGCAATTCAAGTCCGCTCATTTGAGGCAGTTCAATATCCAGAAACAATAAGTCTACAGAATTCTGTGCCATTAGGTTAATGGCTTTCAAGGGGCTTTCGGCTTGGCCAATGAGCTGAAACCATTCCAATTCTTCGACAAACTCCTGCATGATTTTGCGGGCTACGGGTTCGTCGTCAATGATAAGGCATTTGATCTTCATGAAATGAGCTATAAAACTATCTTCAAATCTACTTCAAATCTATCCGTTTCTTCGGTAATTTTCAGTTGGTGTTGTTGCGGATACAGCAACTCCAATCGCCGTTTTACGTTCGCAATTCCAATACCTCCTGAGCCATCGGTGGTTTTTGATATTTTACCGTTTTTGGTATTATAGCAGTTGAATATCAGTGCGTTATTCGTTAAAGCCAGTTGGATGGTAATGCAATTGGGCTTAACTTCATGATTGCTTACGTATTTAAATGCATTTTCAACAAAAGGAGAAAAAAGCAAAGGTGCTACGGACACTCCTTTGAGTTCATCTTTAAGCGTAAGGCTTACGTTCAAGTTGTCATTTTTACGTAATCGTTGGAGGTTTACGTAGTTTTTCAGGTACTCGATCTCTTTTTGGATAGGTACTTTTTCAACGTTACATTCATACAATTGATAGCGTAACAGATCTGAGAACTGTACCACCAAATGCCGGGCTTCGGGATTGGTTTTATGAATAGATCCATAGATCAGATTGAGCGTGTTAAAGACAATGTGTGGATTGATCTGCGATTTCAAATACTGTAATTCGGTAATTAATTGTTCATTTCTGATCTGTTGGACCAATTCCCGCTGATAGAACCACTCTCGACTCAGCCATATTGCCATACTGAAAATAGCGTAAAAAACGGCAATGGATAGATTGTAGAATGTATTGGTCAACAACGATTGCCGCTCTACATCGCCTAACACATAGCCGTAGAGGTACATGTCGTGGAGATTTTTAAGAAATACATAGCCTAAAACGATTCCTGAAAGGGTTAAAAAATACAATCCGTAACGCTTAGTATCGAAAAAACGGGGAATCAATACCCATAGATTACCGTAAATAACGCCTGCCAGAAGAATGTTACGCACCAATAGTTCCCCTACAAAATCACTTACGCTCAAATCATAAATGATATTACTGCGATTGTAGGCATGAAACGAAATTGTGGCAATCCAGAACAGTACGTGGTCGAGACGGTATCTGAAAAATTTTTCCATGTTGAAAGTTAGGCAATTCGGATATGCGCCGCCAAAAAAGTTACATCAAATGATAAAAAGACGTGACATCAAGAATTTTCGACATGTTACCAAACTATTTTTCCTTATTGAAAGCCTCTTCGTTGTTTTGATTCGTCAAACACAACGCCTGAGAAAATGAAAACGATCTTTGTAAGCGGCATCATGGGGCTGTTCTTAACGTTGACGACCCTCGCCCATCCGGGCATTGGGATAGTCAGTAATTCAAAAGGGGAGATTTTTTACACAGATCTCAAGCGCATTTGGAAAATTTCATCCGATGGAAAATCAAAAACAATAGTTGTTCCCAACGTGCATACACACGAACTCTACATGGATGCCCATGATAATCTGTACGGTGAACACCTTTGGTACGAAGGAGAAACTACCGATAAATGGGGCCACTATGTATGGAAATATGGCGCTGAAGGCAAATTTACGAAGATAAAACCTACTACTGAGGGCTTTTTGCAAAACTATAGCTTTGTACGCGATGCTGCCGGCAATATGTACCGCCTTATCAGCAGCAAAAATGGCAGCGACTGGATGAAAATTTCGCCTGACCAAAAAGTGGAATGGCTTGCTACTGTACCAACCAAAGATGTACGTTGGCAGTTTTGCCGCAAAGACGGTACTTTTTACTACGTTGACGACAACGATCTCTGTAAAATGGTAGATAGAAAAGCGGTGATTGTGACTCAGGATTTAGATGGCGTCAAAGGCGAGGAGCCTAAACGAAAACCCAATAACAGTATTTTTGGGATGTGGGACGATGCCGGCGGGAATATTTACGTAGCAGTTACCGGTAAAAAGAACGTCAAAAAAATAGCTCCCGACGGTCGGGTTTCGACAGTTTATCAAACTCCGGGTACATGGATGCCGACGGGCGGTATTGTTGACAAAAAAGGTGGTCTTTGGGTACTGGAAACCAATGCAATAAATGATGTCAGAGTGGTAAAACTTTAAAACTGTTCATCATGAAAAAGTTGATTTTTTTTGCAGCCATCCTGATAGTAAACGTCAGTAAAAGTTACTCGCAAACCCTTTCCGCTTTTGGCTGTTTTGTGGGGAGCAGCCTGTGCGGAAATGCCATAAGACCTTTATTGAAAAATGCTCCCCGGGCCGTTAGAAGTGGCGGAATAAGTGTGGTTTTTAAAAATAAACTGTGGCTATTCAGCGGAAAACATACCGATGGCAAGCACAATTGGGGCGGTGATGTTTGGACATTGAGCGCTAAATAAAAAAGAATAAATCGGGTAAAGACGAAAAAAAAGGAGGGCTCATGCAACATTCTTAAAATAATCACCACTTTGCTGTAACCATTTCCTGTAATTGCAGTATTCACAATGGACAAGCGCAACAAAACCTCCTAACATATTAACATACAGCCAACTCAAAAACCTACTATCAGCCAACCATTTTAAAAGATGAAACACTTATTCTTCCTGACCCTATGCATAGGGTTGATCGGGACTTCGTTTGCCCAAAAATCAAAGATCACAGGATTTATCCTTGATTCTACCGCCCGCAAACCCGTTGAGTTTGCCACCATCGCGCTTTTGAAAGACAGCAAAATCGTGGAAGGAACAACCTCCGATGTAACCGGCAAATTCACGTTTTCAAAAGTAGCTGAAGGCATGTATCAGGTTAAAGTTACGTTTGTTGGCTACAACGATAAAACGATTCAGAATGTGACGGTTACGCAGGCAAATGACTTGGATCTGGGTGTTATTTCATTTGCTCAGGCAGCCCAACAACTCAGCGAAGTAAAGGTAGTGGAGCAAAAAGCATTGTTTGAAGACAGACCCGACCGCTTGGTATATAATGCCGAAAAAGACATCACGATCAAGGGCGGCAACGCGGGCGATGTCTTACGCAAAATTCCCTCTATTGCGGTAGACTTGGACGGAAATGTGGAACTGCGCGGAAGTTCGAACATCAAAGTGTTGATCAACAATAAACCGTCCAACCTTATGGCAAAAAGCATTGCCGATGTGCTCAAACTCATTCCCGCCGATGATATCAAACAAATTGAGGTAATCACTTCACCTTCTGCAAAATACGATGCCGAAGGCACCGCCGGTATCATCAATATCATTACCAAACGCAACACTCTACAGGGTATTAACGGAAAAGCAAATACGTCGTTTGGCCGGTGGAATGACAACTATAACGGTTCACTTAATTATCGTAAAAAAACTTTTGGAATTACGGCGCGCGGCGGTTTTAACAAATGGCGAAATCAGGGAGAAAATAGCCTGATCCGTACGTCAATGGTGGAAAATTATCAGACCAAATTGATTCAAAATACGTATTTCAGAGGCGGCGGCGAGAACCTGTACGGTACGATCTCGGCCGAATGGGACATTGATACGTTGAATCGTTTGAGCGCGGGATTGAATTTTTACGATGGTAAAAACGCCATGAATTTCGATTATATCAATGATTTTACAAGTCAGTACGGTGAAAAGTCCTTGTTTACCAGAAAGTTATACCGTATTTATGATTGGGACGGCGGTACGTTGAACATTGATTATAACAAGACATTCAAAAAGCCAAAGAAAGAATTTAATATCCTGACCATGTTTTCCAAAGAAGCGGAAGACAGTTATTACAACCTCGACCAACTCAACGCCGAAAGCATCGTTTATTACCGCGAAAAAAGCCCAAATATCAGCCGCAACTATGAAGGAACAATGCAAATCGATTTTACTAATCCGTTGGATAGCGTAAGCACGTTGGAGGTAGGGGCAAAGACCATTTTACGGAACGTAAAAAGTGATTACCAAGTAGCTACTGCGCTCGACGGCTCGTCTAATTTTGTGGATGTGCCTTCTCTCGCCAATGTGTTTGATTACAATCAGCAAGTGGCTTCCGGGTACATTGCATACTCACGTACCTCCAAGAAAAAATGGGGGATCAATGCCGGCGCAAGGTACGAACATACGTTTATTCAGGCAGAATTTTTGGCGGGGAAAGTGCCTTTTTCGAACAATTACGGCAACATCATCCCCAACATCAGCCTGTCGAGAAATTTACCCAAAAATCAAAAAATAAAAATAAGCTACTCACAACGAATTCAGCGTCCTATGTTGTGGTATCTGAACCCGTATGTTAACGCCAGTGAACCTAAATCGACGTTTTCGGGAAACCCTTACCTCAAACCTGAGCTGACTCACAGCGCCGAAGCAAGCTATAACGTATATATCAAAGAGTCATCGATCAATACGACGTTTTTCATGCGGCAGACTAACAATGCCATTGAGCGTATCCGGACCGTGAACAGCGAAGGAGTAAGCAATACGAACTTTTTAAATATTTCACAAAATATATCGTACGGCCTTACGCTGAGTGCCACCACCAAGATCAAGAAGAAGTTTTCAACCAACGGCTCTTTCAACCTGTATTATAACATTCTGAACAGCCCTGCTTTGCAAGCCCAAAATTCCAATTGGATGTACCGCATCAATATGAATTCGACCTATGATTTTGGTAAAGGATTCAAAGGTCAATTCTTCGGATTTTTCAACTCTCCACGTGTAATGTTACAGGGGAAAATGAGCGGTTATGCGTATTATAATCTGGCGCTGCAAAAAGAAGTGCTGAACAAAAAAGGCTCTGTAAGCTTGGGCTTAGACAATTTCTTTGCTCCCTACATTCAACAAAAAACGTACATCTCGTCGTCAAGTTTTGTACAGGAAGGCAGCAGCAAATATTTCAACCGTGGCTGGCGGATAAGCTTTTCGTATGAGTTTGGTAAGATGACGAATCAGTCACAACGTCAGAAAAAAAGCATCAGTAATGATGACAAAAAAGGCGGAGAGAACTAATCTTGCAAAAAGGGTGAGATGTCAAGGAATTTTGACATCTCACCTAATAAATTAGCCCTTCTTCCGGAATTCTTTTTGGTTTGTATCATCAATCAACTCGATACTGCCATGAAAAAACTTCCTGTTCTCTTGATTTTGCTTTCCGTCTGTGGTTTTTCTCAAGCCCAAAAAGTAGGCGGAAGCTGTGAAAATTGTGAACTGATCTATGAAGGAATGCCTAAAGAACTGAGTTGGCAAACGACCATTGCCGACGCTGAAGAAGCAGGTGAGCGTATGGAAATCAGCGGAATCATTTATCAAAAAGACGGCAAAACGCCTGCCTCCGGCGTGATTTTGTACGTGTATCATACTGACGTAAAAGGCGAATATACACCTGCTGCTACACAGGTACATGGCCGCCGACACGGTCATTTGCGCGGCTGGGTGAAAACTGACGCACAGGGACGCTACAAATTCAATTCCATCCGACCCGCAGCTTATCCGATCAGAAAGTTTGCCGCACATATCCACCCCATTATCAAAGAGCCCACTAAAAATGAGTATTGGATTGATGAATACCAATTTGAAGGAGATTCTTTATTAACTCAAAAAGACCGAGACAGTGCCCAAAATCGAGGAGGTTCGGGCATAATTACGCTAACGAAAAACGAAAAAGGAACTTGGATGGGGAAAAGGGATATTATTCTCGGGAAGAATGTGCCAAATTACCGGTAGAGAGATTTTATTTTAATTCTTTGGTACTATTATTTATGGCTTTTTAAAAAGCACATACTATCATGAACACTCGATTCTTCCCTTTTTTGTTTATCCTCTTTTTGTGCGTACAAAGCCGGCTTGTTAAAGCTCAAAACGAACTCCCTTCCTGTGATTGTTGCGTATTTGACGAAGTAAAATCTGAAAAACTCACCCATATAACACACGTTGCTCCCGATTCGGCCAAAGGCCAACGCATGGTAATTCGCGGGCAGGTATTTCTGTCTGACGGAAAAACACCCGCAGCCAATGTACTGATGTATTTTTATCACACCAATGCTACAGGAAAATACGCCAAGATCGGGACAAAAGACCGTAAAAGCCACGCGTGGTGGCATGGCTATTGCCGTGGTTGGCTCAAAACCAACGCCAAAGGCGAATATGAGATTCGCAGTATAAAGCCGGCACCTTATCCCAATCGAAAAGAACCTGCCCGTATCCATTTTTATGTCAAAGCACCAACACAAAAGGAATGTTACTACATGGACGATTTTTTGTTTAAAGGAGATCCTTTATTGACGGAATCTTATTGGTACAAAATGGAGGTTTCTTCGGGATATATTCGCTATGGAGGAGTAGATCTGCACATGGAAAAAGGAGTTTTGAACGGTCGACGCGACATTGTATTACATCCTCAATATGACAAACAGACTCAAAATTCAGGTTTATTGACCGGCACAGAATGCCCCGCTTTTGATCCCGTACACGTGTGGGGACCTGACAAAGGCACTAAAGCCTGCCCCATGTGTAAATACGGAATCCGTTCAAGAGGCGTAATGATCTGGGTGAATAAAAATTTAGATAAATTGGGAGCAGTTGCCCAACGATTGGAGGTAGAAATGAGGCAGAAAGGAGCGAATGAAGCCCGAACATTCATTATTTACACCAATCCTGACCGAAAATCGAAAGCCGAAATAGAACAGCTTTTAAGCGATTTTGCCCAAAAGAACAACTTGCAAAATGTCGCTTTAGCGTACGTTCCCCATGTAAGCGATCGCTCAACGGCTTTTCTGTACCGCATTAACCCATTGGTGGAAAATACTTTTATTGCCTACAACAAAAGACACGTAACCGGGAATTTTGTAAATTTAACAGCCAATCAATTGGAAGAGTTAGTTAAGAAGATCAGCCTCAATTAGTGTTTACAACCCGCTTATGAACGTTCAAGATTTCCTGCTTTTTGCTTTTGCTACATTAATGCTCAACCTGACACCCGGCGCCGACATGATTTATGTGGCTACGCGCAGTACTACACAGGGAACCAAGGCGGGTATTGTGTCGGCTTTAGGAATTGCGGGCGGATGTTTGGTGCATACATTTGCGGCAGTTTTGGGACTTTCGGTATTGATCGCCGAGTCAGCAGTTGCCTTTAATGTCGTCAAATTTCTGGGAGTAGGCTATTTGTGTTATTTAGGAATTACCTCATTGCTAAGCAAAAACACGTTGTCAACGCAGGCTGCTCTTGAAGCAACGCCGCTGAAAAAGATCTTTTGGCAAGGCGTTTATACGAATGTACTGAATCCCAAGGTGGCATTGTTTTTTCTCGCTTTTCTGCCCCAGTTCGCAAATGTTCATTCCGAAGATTTCAAGTGGCAGGTATTGGGTTTAGGGGTTTGGTTCAACGTTTCGGGAACGTTGGTTAATGCAGCGGTAGCGGTACTTTTTGGAAAAGCAGGGAATTATTTAAACCAACTTCCTCACTTTTCGCGCATCCAAAACAAAGTTACGGGTGTGATGATGTTGGGATTGGGCGTTTATTTGGCATTCGCCAAACAATCGAAAATGTAGGGGTAGGCCTTGCGTCTGCCCAAAACCGGGTCTACCGGTCTCTCGTTTGCCCAAAAACAGCGGATGAGAATTTTATTGAATTATTGCAAAAAAGGACGAGGATGCTCCTCGTCCTTTTTTGTTGAATGGGGTCAACTAATCTTCGTCTTCTTCAGAACTGGTGAAAGAATATAAAGTGGTATCTAATTTCAAACGCCCGTGGTTAAAATCTTCGATAAATTTTGTGACTACGTCATCTGTTATTGCTTCAATGTTCAGACAGGCATCCAACCCTACGCCGTATTCAAATTCAGGCTCGATCTCCAAATGTTCTTTTACTTTCACTTCTTCTTCTTCCTCAATGGATTCGATGAGTTCGGTGATAAGTTCTTCCGCTTCTTCTTCAATCGTAGGACTGATTTTATAACCTGGTGCACGTTCATCCAACGGCAAATAATCGGGATATACTTTTTGAGCTTGTTCTACGGCTTTTTCGTAGACTAAACTACTGTGGTGAAGGCGTAACGTATAGATAATGGCATCATAAATTACCTCCTGACCTTTGTAACTGCCTATAAACTGGACATGAGCCAACTCGCCGTTTTCTGAGGTGCTGACATCTTCGTCGTCACAATGAATGAAGTTGGTGCCGGCTTCCTGACACTCTTCTTTTAATAATTTGATTTCCTCGGGGTTATAGCCTTCATTCATGGTTTCAATCTGATTTTAAGATGAGTAAGAGTTGGTAAAGTAACCGAATCATTACTGAAAATCAAAGAATAGTTGGCAAATTGGGGACAAATAAGCGAAAGAGATGACGGAGCAATTTTTTAAAAATCAACTAAAAGTGGTGGAATTGGCGAGCGTTTTGGCAGGGCCCGCCGTTGGAATGTTTTTTGCCGAATTAGGAGCCGAAGTGATAAAGATAGAGAATAAAAAAACGGGCGGTGATATGACCCGTACGTGGAAACTGCCGTCAGAAGACCCTGCTTCTCCGTATTCCGCTTATTATGCCTCCGTCAATTGGAATAAAAAAACGTATCTGCTTGATTTAGAGGAAGCTGGTGGCCGCGAACAGGTGTGCGAATTACTCCGGGATGCCGATATAGTGATCACTAATTACCGTACGAAAGTAGCGCAAAAGTTGGGAGTTGATTACGAAACACTTTCCAAACTTAATTCCCGATTGATCTTTGCACAACTCAATGCTTTCGACGAGCACAGCGAACGACCCGCTTTTGATGTAGTGCTGCAAGCCGAAGCCGGGTTTTTATACATGAATGGCGAGGCCGACGGCCCACCCGTTAAAATGCCCGTTGCGCTGATCGATGTGTTGGCGGCGCACCAGTTAAAAGAGGGGATCTTATTGGCGTTGCTGCACCGTATGCAAACTGGGGAAGGGTCGTATGTTTCTACGTCGTTGTTTGAATCAGCGGTAGCATCATTGGTCAATCAGGCTACAAATTGGCTCATGGAAGGCTATATTCCGCAACGAATGGGAACGAAGCATCCGAATATCGCACCCTATGGAGATATGTATCAGTGCCACAATGGGAAGGCCGTTTTATTGGCCGTAGGCACCGAAAAGCAGTTTAAACATTTGTGTGAAATACTGGATTTGCCCGGCCTCTTAAAGGATGAATCATTTAATACTAATGTAGCACGGGTCAAAAACCGGGAGGCATTGAATAAAGTATTGGCCGAGAAAATCGTTCATTTTGAGGCAGTTTCCTTACTCGAAAAATTAGAGAAAAAAGGTGTACCTGCGGCCTCCATTCGTACGATGCAGGAAGTATTTGACCTGCCAACGGCTCAGGCGATGGTTTTGGAAGAGCGCCTGTCAGACGGAACTGCCGGCAAAAGGGTAAAAACAGTGGCGTTTAATTTCCACCCAAAAAATAAGCAATGAACTATCTATCGTTTTAAAAATAAAATGCCGGCTGCTGTTATCAATGACAAAAATGGATGAATAGGCTAATTATTCTTATGAATAACATTAATAATATAATGAAGCAAAAAAAGCCACAAAAATGAAACGGTGTGATTCAGTGTCAAATCAAATTTCACTATTTCTTCTGCTTGGTTCCTAAATATTAAAAAAACAAGATTAAAAACTAAAACGAATACCCAAAGTGAAAATACTTTAATAAAAGATTTAACAAATAATTTGCTGTATTTTACCGGACTGAATTCAAAAACACTTACCAGGAAAAAGCCGAGTGTTGATGTAAAAAAAGCAAATTTTATAACTGTACTCTGTAAAAAAATAAGGCTACCGAACAATTGGTTTTGGAAGAATGAAAGCCCGAAAATTGCCACTGACAAAGGCTGAAGCAGAGCGCCTGTTTTACCTTCAATTGATTTTATTGAAAACTTTTTCGATTGAAAAACAATAGATTTAAAAGACATTAAATATGCCATTTTTTATTGAATTTTGTAATTAAAAATATAGGCTATGTTAGATTTTGTACAAAAATAGATGTATTTTTTATAAAAAATATCATTTTGTATTGTTTATTTTCTAATGAACAGACTTTTCTAAACCAAAATTATATGCCAAATAATGCTATGAAGAATGAAAATGGCGAAACTGATTTTCTACATTCTTATAAGCAATTTATAGTGTGAGAGTTTAGATGGAATTAGTAATTAAATACGCAGTCAATAAGGTATATTTTTTTAACTATTTAAAAAAAATGGTGCATTTGAATGTGTAGCTTTTAGAGAAAATACTTTATTATTTTCTTAATAGTCAAGAAAATACCTGTAAATTTTATATTAAATGACAATAATCATATAATTTTTTGTATAAAAAAACAACATGTCTGGTAGGTATATAAAGATTTGTTGGGTATGAAAATAAAAGAGCAATAAGGTATATTGCCAAAAAATAGAGTAGAAGTGCCGCCAAGAATATTTTAAGTAAATCGCCTAATTATAAAGACAAAAATAAAAGCCGCTAATTGTACATTACAGGCCCGCTTTGCTGCTCCCAAAGCGTTTTATACCGTCCATTTGTGCTGATCATTAATTGTTGATGTGTACCTTCTTCAAGAAGTTTACCCTCATGCAGTACGGCAATTTTGTCAGCGTTCTTTACTGTGCTCATGCGGTGAGCAATCAAAATGACGGTAATACCCTCTTGGCGCAGTAGTTGGATGGTGCGTTGTACAAACTGCTCCGAAATAGAATCTAACGCCGAAGTAGCCTCGTCCAAAATCAGGATGTGAGGAGTGCGGTATAATGCTCTTGCAATAGCTAATCGTTGTCGTTGACCTCCTGAGAGGTTTGCGCCTCGTTCTCCCAATTGTGTTTGAAAGCCATTGGGTAGTTTCTCAATAAAGTCAGTAATACCCAACAGGTTGCAGTAAAAAATAAGTTTTTTCATGTCGGGCTCATATTCTCCCACCGCAATATTTTCAACGATTGTTCCGGCAAACAGGTCGATTTGTTGCGGTACAACGCTCACGATTTGTCGTAAGCTTGCATTGTCGAGGTAGTTGATGTCATAATTTCCAATGTAAATAGCTCCTTCACGCAATGGATATAGGTTTTGGAGAAGCGATAGTAATGTAGATTTTCCACTTCCGCTTTCGCCTACCACTGCTGTGATTTTGCCTTGCGGAATCAGTAAATTCAATTTATCAAATACGGCCACACGCGCCCCATAGCGGAATGACACTTCTTTAAACAGAATATCCCCCAACATATCGGATGTTAGCCGGAGTTTGTTATCGCCGGATTCGCGTTCCATATCCATGATTTCAAACAGGCGGTCGGCAGCAATGAGCGCCTCCTGCAAGGTTTTGTTCATACCGATAAGACCCGAGGCGGGTCCTGTAAAATACCCTATCAAGGAATAGAACGAAAGCAGTTCTCCCGGAGTCAACGCGTTGTCTAACACAAATCCTGAACCAACCCAAAGTAAAAGAATTGTAAAAATACCTGTGATCAGCGCCGATGCGTTGCCAATGTAAAGACCTTGAGTAGCCGTATGAAAAACGGTGCGCAGTAAACGTACAAAGTGATTTTCAGTTTTAAGATTGGTAAATTCCTCAACGCCAAAACGTTTGATGGTAGCAACATTATTTAATGATTCAACCAACTGTGCTTCCAGTTCTGCACCACTTTCCATCAATTTTCGTTGGTTTTTGCGATTAAAGCGGTTTGCAATGAAATACGTAATAACGTAGAAAGGAATGATTGCCAACATGAGCATCGCCAATTTCCAATCATAGGTAAACATCAATCCAAAAGAAAACAGCACAATAAAAATATCTACGATCAAATTGAGTGCAATATCATTGATAAAAACTCTGATTTTGACGGCGTCGTTGACACGAGAAATGATTTCACCTACTCGCATCGTGTCAAAAAACGATTGAGGCAATTTGAGTAGATGCTTGTAATAGCCTAAAATTAATTGAGCGTCAATTTGTTGACCTGTTTTGAGGGCAAAAAGCGATTTTGTCGAACCAATGAACAACTGAAGAACAACGATGATCAACATGCCGATACTCATCAAATTCAACAAATTGCGATTGCCTTCCACCAATACATTATCCACGATTTTTTGGACATAAATGGAAGTGGCAAGCCCAAGAATGGTATAAATGATTGCTCCAAAAAGGGCTTCCAACATCACCGAACGATGCGGACGAATGAGCTGCCAAAACCGTGCGGCCACGGATATTTTTTCATTGCCTTGCTGAAAATCTTCATTGGGTAGGAGTAATACCAATACCCCTGTCCACATTTTCAAAAATGCCTCATGGGTCTTCCGGGAAATTTTTCCATCGGCGGGGTCCATGACGGTGAGGTGTTTGTCTGTAACCTCATAAATAACGATGTAATGGTGCAGTCCCGCCACCGGTACTTCGGCAGGCTGCCCGTTTGGGAGGGACGATGAGGATATAATAACGTGTGCAATGGCGGGTTTAGGTATTTTTTTCAAGCTTTCGGGACTGCCTTTTACACCTTTTGCCTGAAAACCCAATTTGTTGGCTGCTTCGATCATTCCGAGCACATTCGTACCTCTTTTGTCGGTATTGGCATATTGGCGAATCCGCGCAATGGGCATTCGAAGTTTGTAGTGGGCTGCTACTGATGCCAAACAGGCCGCACCACAATCCGTGCTATCGTGTTGTTTTATTTGTGTTCGTTTTTTCATGAACTCCTGCCTGTGGCTCTTTTCTTCTTAAGAAGCTACTTTTTTGTATCTATTTGGTTTGGATTTAGCCAATCTTCCGCTTTATCAAACAGCAATTGTGCTAAGGTGCGGCGGATTATCACAAAGCGTGCCTGCAAGGTCATACCTTTTTGCAGACGTAATTCATAGCCATTTTGAAGTTTTAATCCGGCCGTTTCGAGACGGCATTTGACTCGAAAAAAGGCATCGCCCGGTGTTGAAGTACTTGATGTTGATGGTACCGTAAAATCGTTGGCAATATCAATCACTACACCCTTGGCCAATCCCCACTCACGGTAGTTGAGGGCGTCCATTTGAAATAACACAGGTTGATTAAGTTTCAACAGCCCCATATCAGATGGCCTGACATAGCATTCCACCAACAAACTTGAATCGGGGGAAAGGATGCCCAGGGATTCGCCTGCCTGTACAAAACTCCCCTCGTATTTCCCTGCCCATTGTTGCACCGTACCTGATACGGGGGCTCGCAGCGTATACAGTGCCCGCTCTTTTCGGAGTTGCATTTCTTCCGTTTTGAGTTGGCTTAAAGTGAGGCGGTGAGCGTTGAGGTCGGCTTCCCACAGGCTTCCCTGCCGCTCAATGAGCAGTTGGTGTTCTTTCTGAAGTTGGTCGTATTCGGCTTGTTTGGCGTCCAACTCGCGGGTAGCCAGTACTTTTTCACTGTGCAGGTACGTATCGGCTTTCAGTTCTTTGGCTACTTTATGGCTCCTTACTTCATTTTCTTCCAACTGAGCCCGTAGTTGATTGTATTGCTGCGCATACAATGAAGTTCGAAAAGAAGTATTGCCCCAGGCCTTTGATATATTTTGATCGAGGTTAGTCAAAAAAGTTAAATCCGTGACCAATTGTGCATATTGAGCCTGTTGAGATCGAACCTGACGCAGTTTTTCATCAAGTACATCAGGGGCCAAGGTAAGGAGAGTATCGCCTGTGCGCACTGCTTGATTTTCCTGCACCCAAACGCTCATTACCCGCCCGTTTAACGGAGAATGTATTTCTGTTTTTTCTGCTTTGGATCGTACCATGCCGGCTGCCGTAAACGATACATCTATTGTAACAAAAAAAGCGGCTATTGCCGCTCCTACCACCGCCAGCAGCACCAAGCCATACAGTACCATAGACCTTGCCTGTACCTGAGGCAAGTATAGCTGTGTGGTATTGTTTAGAAAGGTATCGGGGAGGAGTTGAGGCATAGAAGTTTAATTTGTCGGAATTCAAATTAACTCAATTGTTAAATAAACTATTATCTACATTTGGCTAGATACATTTTAGAGAAAAGTTCTGATTAAAAAGACATGAAAGTTATATAGTGAGTGAATAAAAAAAATAATCCAAAAAGGATAATATTTTCTTTGCTCAGATATAATAAATGCATATCCGAATACTAATCCGGCTGCTAGTATATTCATTGCATATAAAAAATTGTAACAATGACTTATTGCAAAAAGACTGGCAGATATAAATGCTTGAAAATGAATATTTTTGACAATTTTTCTTGATATTTTTAT
This sequence comes from Runella sp., assembly GCF_965279615.1. NCBI lineage: Bacteria > Pseudomonadati > Bacteroidota > Cytophagia > Cytophagales > Spirosomataceae > Runella > Runella sp. The sequence continues at coordinate 6,624,696 of NZ_OZ257252.1, forward strand.
CGCCCCATACTGGAATACTAAAGTTTCAATTATAGGAGCAATTATAACTGTTATTACAAATATCTCCGTTGTATTTAATTTAGAGAAATCAGCACCATTAAATGCGTTTTCCTGCCCTATTATTTCTGCAATAAAGAGAAATAAATAAGAAATAGTCATTTGAGTTGCAAAAATAGTAAAGATAAAAATAAGCTTGCTTGATTTAAATAATAAAAAATTGATAAATATTGCAATTCTCATAAATATATGTATTGGATACTTTAAATCCCATTGGTGAGCTACTATCTCTTGACTATATTATAAATATTTACACAATTTAAATTACACTATAAAATTCATAACCTATATTATGAACTTTATAGTGTAATAAAATTATGATAGTTTTTTAATTCTCACTTAGAAAAGCAGTTTATACATCAGAATCAAAATGTACTAGCCAATCCAAGGCCCATATTTTTCCTGATTACTTTCTCTCCATTTCTGTAATGCACTCCAGCCGTCTTTTATTGCTTCCCATGCTTTTTCAGCATAATAGCCTACAAAAAAACCAGGTTCACCACCGCCTTGAATCATAAGTTGCTCTTCCTGAGTGAGAACAGTAAGTTCTTTAATTTCAAAATGTTTCATGCTACTTTGAAGTTTTGTCTTTATTTATCCGGATAATTATAAGGTTTGCCATCGGCGGCCGCATTCCAACCTTTCTTTATATCATCGTATTGATCAACTGCAAAAGCTACTACTGTAGTTGCTAGCCACCATGCAGCTCTACCGACATTTGTTCCAAGACCTACCCCTCCTACAACTTGACCAATTTCTACTTTGTGAAGTTCACTCACTCCATACTTTTCCAAATCCAACGTTTTCATTCTTTTAAAAGGTTTTTGTAATACATTTATTGACTGCCATTGGGGCGGTGTTGGCCAACGTTGCTTTCTATGACTTTGCAAACCTAATCGACATCACAGAAATAAAATTTCAGTGGACTAATTATTTTTTCGGTTTGATATTCTGAGATAGCGCCATTCCTATACCTTGCCTGTACCTGAGGTAAGTATAGCTGTGTGGTATTGTTCAGGAAGGTATCGGGGAGGAATTGTGACATATAAAAATTAAGGAAGAGGCAACACAAGACAAACGGCTCTTGCATCCGGTAGTCAACCAAAATAGGATTTTACTTTGTAAAATAATCAATTAGTAAATCCATTGTTTTATAGAGCAAATGACCAATGAATATTCCGAATAGTAACTGTAAACTCTCTTTTCGGTTGTAATGTATTTTCGTCATGATAAAGTAGTATAATTTATATATTTATTTGCTAAAACAAACAAATCATAAACTGCGTAAAATAGCAGGAACGCCATTAATTATCATATGAAGTAAAATAGGCCACAGCATAGAACTATACTTTACTCTTAAATAACTAAGCCCAATAGCATAAAATAGTTGAGGTAACACATACACGGGGTAAAAAAGCAAAACATTCCATCTTATAGGAGCATAATTTGAAATATGAATTAATGAAAAAGAAATAATAGAAAAATAAATTAAAATATTATAATATTGGTTTTTGATTCTTCTCAAATAAGCATCAGGCGTAAATCTCCAAAATAAAATTGATATTATTAAAGCCATTCCTGCTCTGGTATTTTCTTCTGCAGAAGAAAAATTAAAATCACCAATGGTTCCGGAAAAATATATTAAACTAATGAATATCCATATAGAAAAATTAAGCCGATTGACAATTAAAGGGAGTCGAAAAACAAACTCTTCCCAGACCGGAGCAATGAGAACTGAAAGAATAGTAATATGAATTTTACTATAATCATGCCAAATAGCTTTATGGTTATGTTTGAAGTCATCTTGAATAGAGACGCCCCAATATTTTATTAGATAATTGTCTACAATAAATCTCATAAGAACACCAAACAACATAAATGCAGTACAGTATAGATAGATTTTAAAAGTAGTATATAGCTTGTTTAAAAGAGATTTTTGAGGCACTAATTTGCAATAATTACTCAATTTGCCGGGATTTACTATAAAATCAAAAATAACTGCTTGCATTTTACGTGATTTGTAAAAGATAAACTAAAGCCAATATACTCTCATTGTCTCCGTCTGTTTTACCCAAAAATAATTATTGATGCCATGTTTAATAAAATATGAATAAAGATTGAATATGTTATCCCATAGTATATTCTTATATATGAAAATATTGCACCATATACAAAATAGGGCAGGGCTAGTACAGGAGAAAAAAGTAATTTTTCTCCTGTAAGAGGTTTAAAGTTGAAAAAATGTGTATAGGAAAATAAAAAAAGCGATATATAAAAAATGTGCTCTTTTTTTGTTTTTAAATAAGTATAAATACTATCATTTGACAAGATGATGATTGCTAATAAAACGGCTATAAGTAACCTTAAAAATATGCTTATTCCGAACTTTTCAATTGCCCAAATTGGACCGGAATAGTATAAAAAAACTAATGCAAAAGAAATGGCCACAGTTGATTTAGTAACTAATAAACATAGCCGAAAAGCCAGTTCTTCATATACCGGAGAGAGCAATATAATATTAATGATATAATAACTCTTTGAGGCGGAATGTTTAAATGAAACAATAGATTCGCTTTTAAAAATTTCATATAACTTGTAGTTAAAGAAGACGATAGATAAACCGCTTAGCAGTGCCAGTGAAAAGCCATAGATTAGTGCAAATATAAAACATGAGGTACATAATTTTAATAACGTAATTACGCTCTTTTCAGGAGCAGTTACGTTATTAAAATTATATGGATTTTGAATAAAATACTTTAAAAATAAGAATTGTTTTTTCATTAAAAATTTAAGCCAAAAGCCTTATTAACGGCATTACGGGCTGTATTGAGCCCTTCTGATAATCCATTGCTAAAACCTGAAGAGAAGTCTGATACTTCAGATTTAATTTGCTGGTAAATTTGTGCAAAACCCGGGCTCGTTCCTCCTTCTATTGAAAGAAGCTCTTCTTTATTTAATTCTTGAAACTCTTTTAGACTTTCCATTGCTTTGGTATTTTTAATTTTATCAATATGATTACTTTCTTTGGTATTGATAGGCGGCTGTCAATTATTTTATTAAATCTAATAACTTGCCCTTGGTCAATTCATATGCAATTGCTGTCCCTCCAAAGAGTATAGTTCCTACAATAATACCGGTAGCATATCCAACTCTGTTTCCTAAATCATAAGATATTTGGCTACCTCCTTCTACAACAATGGTATCCGGGTAGTTAATTATGGATACTCCATACTTTTCCAAATCCAACGTTTTCATTTTTTAAAAAGATTTGTGTAAAACATATGTTGAACGTCACTGGGGGCGGTGTTGGCCAACGTTGCTTTCTATGACTTTGCAAACCTAATCGACATCACAGAAATAAAATTTCAGTGGACTAATTATTTTTTCGGCTTGATATTTTGTGCTGCCCCCGCCTTCGATAGTATTGAGGTCGGAATCATTGAGTGGAGTAATGCCGTATGAAAACTCAAAATGTACTGGTTGGGTATAATAATAGGTTTGCCAGATAGGGTCATATTCAATAGGGATATTCATCTCGCGCAACTCTTTTAAATAGTTGTATACATGCCGTTCGGTGATGCCCAATTTGTCGGCAAGTTGTTTGGCAGACCCCGTGGCACCTTTTATAATAAGCTGATGTAGTTGCTTATATCGTTGAATTTGAGATGTTAATGACATTCTGTATAACAATTAAAATTCTAAGCGATAGCATTTAAGTTGCTGTTTTTATCTAATAATAAGAAATTTTAATAATCAATTCTATTAATTTATTGGAAGAATTTTATTGTATCTTTTATAACTGTAATTATTATACCAATTTGAAAATAGTTATATCCAAGATTGAAAATGCCATTAAAAGCATCGAAGTATATGAAAATGATATTCAGGCAAAGGGTATCAGCTTGGCTGAATAACGAACAGGATACGTTTTCGGAGTAATTAGGAATTAAAAAAAATGAAGCGATGAATAATTACTGTATGAACAATTGATGCAGCTTCCACACCTGCGGAATAAGCAATTGACTCTCGTCATTATAAATGACATGATCTGCAATTTTATGGCGTTCTTCGTCGGAGATTTGACGAGCAATGATGTCGCGGACTTCTTTTTCGGAGCGTTGGGGATCGCGTTGCAAAACTCGAGCTACGCGGAGGTCGGCAGGAGCATGCACTACAATTACTTTATCAAGCGCGTTGTTTTGCCCTGCCTTGGCCATAATAGCCGCTTCTTTGACCACGTAAGGAGCAGCGGCGTTACACTTCATCCATTCGGCGGTATCTTCACCGACACGCGGATGGACAATGGCGTTCAGTTTTTGTAAAAGCGAAGGATTTTGAAATACCTGACCGGCTACCCAAGGGCGGTTGTACGTACCGTCGGGCAAATACGATTCGAGACCTAATAACTCTGTAACGGCATTTTTAAGCTTTGGGTCGTGGTTGAGCAACCATTTGGCACGGTCGTCGGCAGAATACACAGGAACGCCCAGTGCCGCAAAGATACGACACACAATGCTCTTGCCTGAGCCAATACCACCGGTGATACCGATCTGGAGCATTCTTATATTTCCGATTGGAGATGATTTCCGATTGGGGATTGAATTTTTCAGCTAAGAACCGACGATCCGCTATCGTAAATACTATTTTTTCTTTTTAGATTTTTTACTGCTTGGCTTAGCTTTTGGCTTTTGCGTCTGCGGCTTTTTTTCTTCCACAACAGGAGGAGTTGGGGTGATGTTGCCAAACAATTCCGCAACTTCAAAACTTACAAAAACCCGGTCGGTACTGGCTTTCAATAGAGGAGATTGCGGATAACGAATAGGAAGTTCTTCGTCGTAGTTGCCGCGTATTTTTTGCGCCGGTACGCGCACCAAAATAGTATCGGCAATATCATTTACCAAGGAGGTAGGTCCGTTGAAAGTAACAGTAGCAGGACGGAGGTTGATGAGGCTTGATACCACAAAGCGAGGCAAAAGGTTCAGATTTACACTGTCTACCTTCAAAACGGTGGTTTTGATCATTCGTTCTTCAAAATCCAAACTGTTTATGTCGACCATTACGTTGGTAATATGCACATCTTTTACCTGTTCGTGCATGATGGTCGTCAGAGCGGCGGGATTGAGTGAGCGAGTCGCCAGTGGATTGGTAATAGGGTAGTTGACAGGCGAAACGGTATAGGGAAGTGATTTTCGAAGCAATGTCCAGCCATTGCCCGTCAACGTAGCGGTAACGCTTTTGGGGAGCGGGGTAATGGGAATGTACAGAGAATCGTTGAAAGTTAAATTGATCGGATACTGTATCTGAAGGATATAGCCATCTTTATTAAGCTTATTAAAAAGCCAAATGATCGTAGCCGCTACCAAACTGAACAGGATAATGCGGCTACGAGAAGGGCGGGAAGAAAGAGATAGTTGCGCCACTTTGAATTGATCTGTTTGTGCTGGCAGTTTGTGCTTTGAGCAAAATACTCTTACTATGCGGCACTTGTACCTGCCAAACGCGAAATCGAGGACTTTTCGAATTTCATTTTTGTGCCTTTGCTGCCGTCTACTTCAAGCGTAACGGTCGTTTCGTATACCGACACCACGGTGCCGTGTAAGCCACCGATGGTTACTACTTCATCTCCTTTTTTAAGCTCTTCCAAAAATTTCTTTTGGTCCTTTTGCTTTTTTTGTTGGGGGCGAATCATGAAAAAGTAAAACACACCGATAATACCTCCCCAAAGCAGGAGCTGGTAAACCATGGAAGATTGGCCGCCGGCCTGTAAAAAAATGCTGTTCAGCATGGATTTATAATTAATAAGTGAATAAAAGGTTAGTATGAGAAATGTTAAAGCGAACTTGCTGCGGTTGAATCTTTGGCGGCTTCTACGTCTGCTTTGAACTGAATATCAGTAGTGGCAGGATTGGTATTGGCAAAAATAGTGACGGTTTTAAATTGTTGCCCCTGTTTGCCTTTACTGTTGAAATGAACCAAGATCGCACCTTGCTCGCCGGGACCGATGGGTTCGCGAGGCCATTGCGGAATGGTACAGCCGCAGGAAGCGCTCACGTTGTTGATGATAAGCGGAAAATCGCCTGCATTCTTGAATTTGAAGCTATGCTCCACCTCTTTGCCTGCGGTAAGCGTTCCGAAGTCAAAGTTTTTTATGTCTTCGGCAAACTCAAATTTGGGAAGTTTATCATCCAAATTGCTTGTTGCAGATTTGTCCTGATTACTTCCGCAGGAAAACAAGGCAACACTTAATAAGGTCAAAAAAACGTATCGCATGGTTAAGCAACAGGGTTAAAGTAGAAGGTAAAAAGTTTAGCGTCAAAGAATGCGAATTTAACGCTAAACTTCATTCTTTTAACGAATATTAAGCGGTTTGCCCTTTGATCTGGGCCATCAGGCGGTCTACATCTTCCAATAAACGTTCTGCTTTTTCGCGAGCGTCTGTCACTACTTTTTGGCCTTCTGCTTTTGCCAGGCTTTCGGGCAAGTCTTTGCCTTCGAGCAAGTCGGCGATAAGACCTTGTAATTGTTCACGGTATTTGGAAAGACGGTACGAAAGTTTGTCACGGGTAATTTCGCCTTTCTCAGGGGCGTACAAAACTCCAACAGCGGCGCCGGTAGCTACTCCTGCCAGAAATGCTATCAATACTCTTGATGAATTGCTCATGTTGTTTTAAATGTTAATTGTTTTCAGTTCAGTGCTGCCGGTAAATGCTACACTATTGACCGGGATTTATTTATTATCCAACAATCCCCTTCCGCTTTTTCTGATTTTTCCTTCTTTAATAAGCGTCTTGGAAAGGGTATCTAAGATTCCATTTACAAATTTACCACTTTTTGGCGTACTATATTCTTTAGCGATTTCAATTGCTTCGTTTATTGACACCTTTACGGGAATTCCGGGAAAGCTCATCATCTCTGAAACGCTCATTTTCAGAATGATATAATCCATCGGTGCCAAACGTTCCAAGTCCCAGTTTTTGAGTGGCTCGGCAATGATCTGCTCAATTTCGTCGTTTCGGGCAATAGTTTGTTCAAACAACTCTTCCATAAAAAAGCGGTCCTCATCCCAGTCATCCGTCAAAGGAACGAGTTGTAGTCCGCTGTCTTCGATAGTCGATTTCAGCGTTTTGTTTGCCATTTTACGGGCAAGGTCGCCGTTTTCACTCCAATACAGGTCGTTGAGTTCAAAAAAGCTTACAACTTCCTCGTTTTTCAGAACGACATCTTTAAGCGCATTCAGAATGAGTTGGAGATCTTCTTCGGGCGTATGATTTTTAGTTTCGCAATAAGCGCGATAGGCGTCGTCATTTCTGAATACATCCCTAAAAAGGGTACGAACAAGCCCCGTTGTTTGCTGCCCCCACGTAATTCCGCGACGAATAAATTCGTTTTCCAGTGTTTTGCTTTCGGTCAACGCAACAACTACTCTGTTGGTATCAAAACCCGCAATTTTTGAAAGAGGCCTGTTGTCGGGATCGTCATATTGACGTTCACGTTCGCTCCGGGAGAGAGAACCAAATTCAATGAAAAGCTGTAAAAGGAGCAGATAGGTATTTTGGATGGCTTCTACCTCAGGCGTTAATTGTCGGGCAATGCGCTGCTTATCTTTTTTGAATAGATCCTGATAATACTTGAGGGCATTTTTGGCCGTCACAAAAGCAGTGGCCGGCGTATCGTCATCTTGAATGATCTCTCCCTTGCGGTAATTTTCGTCCAGCAACAGCGTGGTCATTTTTCGCATTCCTTCCAACTTCAAGGGATCTTGGGGAGTCATGGAATTGAGGTCCGGCTTAAAAGATTCCATAATGAAATCAATGGCCAATTGATAGTCTGCCTCACGGGCAGCTTGCAGGGCGTAAAGGGATTGTAACACCTTTACGCGCAGGTGTCTTCGACTTAACATTCAGTCTTGAAATTTGTGCAAATAAGCAGCAAGGAAAAGAACTTGCTTGTGTTTCCGGGCGCAAAGGTACGTTAAATAACCCAAATTATCCAAGTTTGCCTGTGACGTAAGGTATAATTAGAGGTCTGAAAGATTGTTAAAGGGCAGGATTTTTACGCTTATTTTTATTGTTCCAATAAACAAAGAGCAAGCCCGGCGCAGTATAAAAAAAGAGTTGGGAATGTCGCGGAAAAACCGTAATTTTACCTTTATAAAGGTGGCTACTTAAGGTAGTAAAATTTCGTTAGTATTAATATTTATAATCAGCTGTAAAGCAACAATTTAATCCAATGGCAGACAACAAAGAACAGAAGTTTAAAGCCCTGCAAACAACACTTGAGAAGCTGGATAAAGCCTACGGAAAAGGCACAGTGATGCGTCTGAGTGACAAAAAAGTAATGGACGTGGAAGTCATTTCAACGGGCTCCGTTGGGTTGGACTTAGCGTTAGGAATTGGCGGATTGCCACGCGGTCGGGTCGTTGAAATCTATGGTCCTGAATCATCAGGAAAAACCACCCTTGCCATGCACAGCATTGCTGAAGCACAGAAAGCCGGCGGGTTGGCAGCTTTTATTGATGCTGAGCACGCTTTTGACCGTACTTATGCTCAAAAATTAGGTATTGATACCCAAAATTTATTGATCTCACAGCCTGATAACGGTGAGCAGGCACTTGAAATTGCCGAACATTTGATCTCATCGGGTGCCATTGACATTATCGTTATTGACTCCGTAGCTGCCCTTGTTCCGAAAGCGGAAATCGAAGGCGAAATGGGTGACAGTAAGATGGGCTTACAAGCCCGTTTGATGTCGCAGGCATTGCGTAAATTGACCGGGGTGATCAACCGTACCAACTGTTGCTGTATTTTTATCAACCAGTTGCGCGATAAGATCGGCGTAATGTTTGGTAGTCCCGAAACAACCACGGGTGGTAACGCGCTTAAATACTATGCTTCGGTTCGTTTGGATATTCGTCGTATCGGTCAGATCAAAGAGAGTGCCGATAATATTACCGGTAACCGTACCAAAGTGAAAGTGGTGAAAAACAAATTGGCACCACCGTTCAAAGTAATTGAATTTGACATCATGTACGGAGAAGGTATCTCTAAAGTTGGTGAAATCATTGACTTGGCCGTAGAATTGGAGATTGTCAAAAAATCAGGTTCATGGTTTAGCTACGATGGCAATCGTCTGTCGCAAGGCCGTGATGCTGTAAAACAATTGTTGAAAGATAATCCTGAATTGACGGAAGAACTGGAAGCTAAAATCCGTGCGAAAGTAAACGAAGATGAAAATGCGCTCGTAGATACACTCGAGCCAAACATCGCCGATGACGGCAAACCTGATTAAGGTTTTAAAAATAAAATAAATGCAGGGGCAGGCTTTACGTCTGCCCTTTTTTGTGCCCACGCCTTTTTGTTATACATTAAAGCTGTCGTCAATTTGGGCAAACGCGTTAGTATCAAATAGACACGGTTAGACGCGGTACCGGGCAGACGCAAGGCCTGCCCCTACGAGTTTTTATTTCAAAATTTCTCTTGAAATCACCAGCTTCTGAATCTCACTGGTTCCCTCGCCGATGGTGCAGAGCTTGCAGTCGCGGTAAAATTTCTCAACGGGAAAATCTTTTGTAAAACCATAGCCACCAAAAATCTGCACCGCTTCATTGGATACGCGCACCGATACTTCTGAGGCGTAATATTTGGCCACGGCACTTTGTAATGTTACGGTTTCGCCGCGATCTTTGCGGTCGGCGGCATCATAAACGAGCAATTTGGCGGCCTCAATTTCTGTAAACATATCGGCTAACTTAAACGCGATGGCCTGAAATTGAGAGATCGCTTTACCAAACTGATGGCGTTCTTTTGAGTACGCCAACGCCGCTTCATACGCGCCGATGGCCGTTCCTAAACTCAGCGCTGCGATGGAAATACGCCCGCCGTCCAATATTTTTAAGGATTGAATAAATCCTTCACCTACTTCTCCTAAGACCTGACTTTCGTGGACGCGACAATCTTGGAAAATCAATTCAGCCGTTTCGGAAGCCCTCATACCAAGTTTATCTTCTTTTTTTCCTGCCGAAAAGCCGGGCGTATCTCTTTCAATGATAAACGCCGTGGCACCTCGTTTGTCACCGGGAGCGCCTGTACGCGTGATTACTACCGCAACATTGCCGCTTTTGCCGTGAGTGATAAAATTTTTAGACCCATTCAAAACCCAATGTTCGCCGTCTTTGACGGCAACGGTTCGCATATTTCCCGCATCAGAACCGGTGTTGGGTTCAGTCAACCCCCATGCGCCGATCCATTGACCGGAAGCCAGTTTTGGTAAATATTTTTGTTTTTGAGTCTCATTGCCAAACATCAAAATGTGGTTGGTGCAGAGCGAGTTATGAGCTGCCATGGAAAGCCCGATGGACGGGTCTACTTTGCTCAATTCCACAATAGCGGTTACATACTCACGATACCCTAATCCTGCGCCGCCAAAGGCTTCGGGCACTAAGATACCCATTACTCCCAATGCACCGAGTTGATGAAACACTTCCGCAGGAAAATACTGGCTTTCGTCCCATTCCCGTACGTGCGGAAGGATGAGGCGTGTGGCAAAATCGCGCACTGATTGTGCAATCAAATCTTGGTTTTCTACAACTTCTGCGGTCATAATACTTAGGAGTGAAAAGGTTAGTTGTTGATTCAATTTCTCTAATGTATACTAACTCAACGATTGTGCCAACAACTTGTTATCTATCGGTTTTGGGGGTAAATCCCGAATTTGGTATTGATTGAATAACAGTTTAAAAGTATTCTTACGTGAATTGTAAAAGTTAGAAAAAATTTGTTTTAACAACGAATTTTCAGGTAATATTTTTTCGAGGAAAAATAGCGTCATTGCCGTAAAATCATTTGTAAGGATACAAATATGGGGTTGCTTTAGAGGGATTGTCAAAATTCTTCTAATTTTGAGGCGATTTTAAAAGCTAAAAAAAATACAATTTTTAGATTCTATAAATTTAGAACTTCCAAAACAGTCAAAACTAATAACTAAGGGTTATGAAAATAGCAGTAGTAGGAACCGGGTACGTAGGACTTGTAACAGGAACCTGTTTCTCTGAAACAGGGATTCAAGTCGTGTGTGTTGATATTGACATTAAAAAAGTTGAAAAGTTAAACAACGGAATCATTCCGATCTACGAACCCGGCTTGGATGTTCTTTTTCATCGCAACGTGGCAGAAGGGCGTTTGAAATTTACGACCAACCTTGCCGAAGGAATTAAAGATGCTCAAGTGATTTTCCTGGCATTGCCAACGCCTCCGGGTGAAGATGGTTCTGCTGATTTGAAATATATCCTGAAAGTAGCCGATGATCTGGGTCAAATCATGGAAGAATATGCCGTCATCGTTGACAAGAGTACTGTACCTGTCGGAACGGCGGAAAAAGTGAGCGCAGCCATTGCCAAAAATGCAAAAGTAGAATTTGATGTAGTTTCTAATCCTGAATTCCTGAGAGAAGGAGTTGCGGTAGAAGATTTTATGAAACCTGACCGTGTGGTAGTAGGAACTCGTTCAGACAGAGCAAAGAAAGTAATGGAAAAACTGTACGCACCATTGGTACGTCAGGGGAATCCGGTCATTTTTATGGACGAACGTTCGGCTGAAATGACAAAATACGCAGCTAATTCATTCCTGGCGATGAAAATCACTTTTATGAATGAAATCGCTAACCTTTGTGAATTGGCAGGTGCTGACGTGGACAATGTGCGTAAAGGGATAGGCACAGACAGCCGCATCGGAAAACGCTTTTTGTTTGCAGGAATTGGTTATGGCGGAAGTTGTTTCCCGAAAGACGTTCAGGCGTTGGCCAAGACTTCCGAAGAATATAATTACGAGTTCAAAGTACTGAAGTCGGTAATGGAAGTAAACGAAGCACAAAAAACCAAAATGATCCCATTGGTGAGAAAACATTTTGGCGGCGATTTGAAAGGAAAGACCATCGCTGTTTGGGGGTTGTCTTTTAAACCTTACACCGATGATATTCGTGAAGCTCCGGCGCTGGAAAATATCAGTATCCTGCTCGAAGAAGGCGCTAAAGTGATTGCGTACGATCCTGAAGGAATGGAAAATGTGCGGAATTATGTATTAGGCAACAAAATTACGTACGCACACACACCTTATGCCGCATTGGACGATGCTGAGGCGTTGATGATCTTTACAGAATGGCCTCAATTCCGTACACCTGAATTTGAAAAAATGGCGTTGTTAATGAAGAGCAAAGTAATTTTTGACGGTCGCAATGTATATGAGCTTGACCACATGAAAGAACTTGGTTTTACATATTATTCAATTGGAAGAGAAACGGTAAATGCTTGACATTTACCAATTATCATCCAACATTGATCATTTTAAAAAGCGCCTATAGCCAAAGCAGATAATGTAACGTACGAAAAAGGGTATGCACTTGCAATTAGAATAGTAAGAGCATATCAATTTTTAAGTGAGGATAAAAAAGAATTTGTACTTTCTAAGCAATTGTTAAGAAGCGGTACGTCTATTGGTGCTAATATTGCTGAGGCGAACGGAGCAATTTCAAAATCCGACTTTTCAGCTAAAATGTCGATAGCGTATAAAGAATGTTTAGAAACAAAGTATTGGCTTTCTTTACTGAAAGATACCGGCTATATTGAGCAAAAAGCGTTTGAAAGTATTTATAATGATACGGATGAAGTGGCTAAGATTTTGTTTTCAATTCTTAAAACTACAAGAATAAACCCCATTAAAATGCTTCTGATGTGGTTTTGGTAAAATGATATGTTAATTGATAAATGTTAATTGATAAATGAAAAGAGTTTTAATTACAGGCGCGGCAGGCTTTTTAGGATCACACCTTTCTGACCGTTTTATTAAAGAGGGTTATTACGTGATCGGGATGGACAATCTTGTAACGGGCGATTTGCGCAATATTGAGCATTTACGTTCAAACCCTAATTTTGAATTCATTCATCACGATGTATCAAAACATATCGTGATCGATGGTGACTTGGATTATATCCTCAATTTTGCCTCTCCGGCAAGTCCGATTGATTATTTAAAAATCCCGATCCAAACGCTCAAAGTAGGTTCATTAGGTACGCACAACTGTTTGGGACTTGCCAAAGCCAAAGGCGCCCGTATCTTGGTAGCATCCACTTCCGAAGTATACGGCGATCCGTTGGTTCACCCCCAAAACGAAGAATATTGGGGCCATGTGAATCCCGTTGGGTTACGTGGTTGCTACGACGAAGCGAAACGTTTTCAGGAAGCGATCACGATGGCCTATCACCGTCACCACGGCGTCGAAACGCGTATCGTACGGATTTTTAACACCTACGGCCCACGTATGCGTCTGAATGATGGACGGGTATTGCCTGCATTCATCGGACAAGCTTTGCGTGGAGAAGACCTAACGGTTTTTGGCGACGGTTCACAAACGCGTTCGTTTTGCTACGTAGATGACTTGGTGGAAGGTATTTATCGTTTGCTGTTGAGTGATCATCCAATGCCGGTAAACGTGGGTAACCCTGCCGAGATCACCATCGGTCAATTTGCCGAAGAGATCATTAAGTTGACAGGAACTTCGCAAAAAGTTATTTACAAACCACTTCCGCAAGATGATCCGAAACAACGTCAACCGGATATTACACTTGCAAGAAAAGTGTTAGGTTGGGAGCCGAAAGTAAATCGTGAAGAAGGACTGAAAATTACGTACGATTACTTCAGAAACTTGCCGGCTGAACGCCTCTACGAAGAGTCAAATCACCGTGAATTTTAGGAATAACCTCATCCTCGCCCTGCGGGCACCCCTTCTCCTTACTAAGGAGAAGGGGCCGGGGGATGAGGTCAAAACGCCAGATAAGGGGCTAACTTATTTATTAACTTCTCGTCCAAAATCCTGATATTCAATAGGTCCTGCGCTGTTTTATATGCCCCGTGTTGCTCCCGATACCGTACAATGATCTCAGATTGACGTTTGGAAAGATAGGGATGCCGGTCCAACTCTTCGGGTGAAGCGGTATTGATGCTGATTTTTTGAACGGCGGAACGTACCTGCGCAAAATGATTTAACTCGCTCAAGGCCAAAGAATCCAACCCAAACACCTCCGCAAACTGCGCGGTAGAAGCAAAACCACCCAAACCGTCGCGAAATTTTACGATCCTGGCAGCTAACTTACTGCCAATTCCTTTTAATCGAATCAACTGACTTGTATCGGCCGTATTAATATCGAAAGCAACCAATGTTGGTTTCGTAAAGGCAGGTTTTGGTAGGGGATTTGAAAAAGAAGGCGTTGAAGGCTTAGCTTCATTTGTTGCAGTGGCAGTTTCTTTCTTTTCAGGAATGTTAATGTACGGTTCGAGACGCTCGTACAAATCGGGAGCCAATCCGTAAATCTTTTGCAGGTCTTCTTTTTTGCGAAATTGCCCACCTTTGGAGCGGTATTTAACGATGCGTTCAGCAATGAATTTCGGCATTCCCAATTCCTGAAACTGCGTTGTTGAAGCCGTATTTGGGTCAAAATAAAATAAAGACAATGGCCGTTCAGGATTTTCTTCGCTGTCTTTTGGCTGATAAGTCGAACGATCTGATTTAGAATAATAAGGTTTTTCGGGCTGTATCTTTTCCAGAATAGCCAGCAAACTGTCTGCTTTGCGGCTATCGGCTTCCGTGATTATCGTTGATTCTTCTGACATAAAACGATCATACGTCAACGGGCCGAACCAACACAAGATCATCACAGCTGCAATTACTAAAAATCCTCGAGCCTGACTGCGCGAGAGACCAAATTCGTCACGAATTAAATAGAGAAGGCGTTTTAACATTAAAAAGGATCGTAGTTTTCGTAATCAATGTGCTCGGGGCGGGAGACAGCTTTGGATTTAATGCCATCAATGGTTGGATAATCGTTTACCGAATTACGAAGTTTTTCATCGATGACAATTCCAATCTTACGATTTGACAATACGATTGCTTTCAGATGGTCATAATCCTCGATATTCATTCGCAGTTTGTCAATTTTCTTTTCAACGTGAGAAGGAAATGAGAACGCTTTCAGTTGAGTATTTTCAATCCTTACTATTCTGTTTTCACGCGTCAATCGGTCAATAACTGTAATAATGCTTTGTCCGAAGTTACCGCGATTACTGCTGATATATTCTTTTAAAAGCTTCTGAGAAAGCACTAAATGTCCTTTTTCGGTAATCCAATTCAATAACTTTTTGTATTCCTCGTCGGCAGGGTTTTTGAAGCGACTTGCCACGTTATTGTCAATAAAAATATCTTTCATCAGTCAGCAAATGAGTTCATGGCTATATCCATTACATCAATGGCATAGGTATCAAAAAATCCCTGCGGTGCGCCTTTGATTTGGCCATCTGTCGCAAATTCCACTTTATGGGTAGTGGTTTTAATACCGTCATTTTCAAAATAATACACGCGGACATCTTCGGGTTTAAGCTCGCCCTTGACCAACAACAGTCGAATTCGATTCAATAAATATTCGCTGTGGGTTTCGACGATGTACTGCTTTTGGGTGCGCTTGACCTGATTAGCCAAAAAATTTCCAAACAAGGCCTGAATCTTGGGATGAAGGTGAATTTCAGGTTGCGATAGCGCCAAACAGGAATGATCATCCAACTGTAAATCAGCTACGATAATGGGTAAAAATTGGCTGATACCAAACCCCACATCGGTTAGCGCGGCCATTTCGCTGTTTTTCTGCGTTTTGACCGCGAGTTCAAATCTGCCGCCCTTGAATTTATTGGACCTGATTTCCTGAAACAGTTCCAGCTCCGACATGATCTTGGCTAACTCCGCTAATTTTTCAGGGTTGGTTTCTTCCCATTCGATTATTTGATCAATGTAACCTGCCCCGTCCGTATCTACTTTTGATTGAGCTTTGGCTTTTTGGTAGTAAGTGCGTTCGGGAGGTTGACGGAAGGAGCCGATGTAGTTGAATGGGAGTTCGGATTCATTATTATAAATAGACCAGAAGAATTCCTCAATATCTGTTATTGCTGAATATATACTATCTCCCGGAATTAGCTTAGATAATAAAGGGGATAATGTATCGAAAGTGGTATCTGTATTGATTCCATGAATCTCAACTTGGGTTTCGGATTTATTAATAGTGAGATTATCTAAAAGCTCTTCTAATTCTTTATGCTTTATTTTTACATTTTGATTCGCTTTTTTTATAATAATTGAAATATTCCCATCATCATTAAAAGTTTGTATTTCATCTTTATCTTCAAAAACACATTTAACAATATATGGCAATCCATTCTCGGAGTTTTCTAACCAAGTTGTTGATATTGTTATGTCTTTTAATTTTAAAGTGATTCCAAGATCTTCTTCTATTGAGCCTTTCCAAACCATCTCCTCAAACCCTCCCAAATTTACATACTTTCCATTCGGTGAGAGGTAAAAAGGAAACTGCTCGGTTTGCAAAACAGCCAATAAGCTGTAAATCAACGAACTCTTGCCGCTGCTGTTGGCTCCCGTCAAAAGAGTAATGGGGGCAAATTCCACATCGACTTCTTCGAAGCACTTGAAGTTTTTGAGCGAAAGATTCTGTATAAGCATTGGAATGATAAAATCTTAGTTTTTGACTTAAATATCTACATTACGTCACAAATTCCCTAATTTTGCGCTCTTATATGATTTTGACGCAACAGATAACAATTAACTGATAACGCATAAGTACCCATGAGTCAAGCACCGGCGACTTCTTTACAGGACATTGTGGCGCACGCCAAAGAATACGGATTTGTATTTCCTTCTTCTGAAATTTATGATGGTCTACAGGCAGTTTATGATTACGGCCAAAACGGCGTAGAACTGAAAAATAACCTCAAAAATATTTGGTGGAAAGCCATGACGCAGCTCAACGACAACATCGTGGGTATTGATGCGGCGATTTTTATGCACCCACTTACGTGGAAAGCATCCGGGCACGTGGACGGTTTCAACGACCCGATGATCGACAACAAAGATTCTAAAAAACGTTATCGCGCCGACCAATTGCTGGAAGGAAAAGCCGAACAATATGCCGCAGATGGACAACCTGAAAAAGCACAGGAATTATTAAACGAAATGGGTCGATTGTTAGGCAACGGTGATTTGGAAGGTGTGCGTGAACTGATCATTGCCGAAGGAATCAAATGCCCGATCTCAGGCACCACCAATTGGACCGAAGTGCGCCAGTTCAACCTGATGTTCAGCACGCAGGTAGGTTCGGTGGCCGAAGATTCGAGCCTGATCTACCTTCGTCCCGAAACGGCGCAGGGTATTTTTGTGAACTTTCTCAACGTGCAGAAATCGGGCCGAATGAAAATTCCGTTTGGGATTGCTCAAATTGGGAAAGCCTTTCGTAATGAGATCGTTGCGCGGCAATTTACGTTTCGGATGCGGGAGTTTGAACAAATGGAAATGCAGTTTTTTGTGCGCCCTCATACCGAGATGACTTGGTACGAGCAATGGCGCGATACGCGTTTGAAATTCCATCAAGCCGTTGGCCTTCCTGCCGAAAAATTGAAGTTTCACATTCACGAAAAATTGGCACACTATGCCAATGCCGCCGTGGACATTGAGTATCAGTTTCCGTTTGGATTCCGTGAGATCGAAGGAATTCACTCACGTACGGATTTTGACTTGAAAAACCACCAGGAACTTTCGAAAAAGAAACAACAGTATTTTGATAATGACCTCGACGAAAACGGAAAACCTTTCGGTAACTATATTCCGTACGTGGTCGAAACGTCGGTAGGGGCTGATCGTTTGTTTTTGGCGGTATTTTGCAATGCTTTTACGAAAGAAACCGTGGGCGAAGGTGATGCGCAAAAAGAGCGTACAGTGTTAAAATTACACCCTGCCTTGGCTCCTTTCAAAGCAGCGATCTTCCCATTGGTGAAAAAAGACGGTTTGCCGGAAAAAGCGCGTGAAATTGAAAAAGCCCTCAAAACCGAATTCCGCGTGTTTTATGAGGAGCGTGACGCCATCGGTAAACGCTATACACGTCAGGATTTGATTGGTACGCCGTTCTGTATTGCGGTCGATTATCAAACGTTGGAAGATAATACCGTTACGATCCGCCACCGCGACAGCATGGAGCAGGAGCGCGTACACATCAGCGAGTTGAAAGCTAAGATCGGCTATGCTGTATCTGAGCAGCGGATTTTGGAGTTGATATAGGGTAGAAAACAAGTAATAACCACAAAGAGCACTAAGAATAGCGCAAAGAACAGAAGTAAAATCTTTGTGTCTCCTTAGTGCTCTTTGTGGTTATTTTTATGCTATGTTTACTTTAAACCGCTCGCGGTAGAGTTGATAAAAACTAAGGGCATAGGCAATATAGAAACACAGCAATGAGGCAGTGATAAAGAGTGGGTTATCGTTGAATACGTTGTAATCAAAAAAAGTTTTTGGAAGGTTTAACGTAACGCTTAACAATGCAAACAGCAACCCAAGTCGTGTGTATATTGCGCTGTATTTAAGTGAGTTAACAAATTTTTGCTTCCCTGATCCATAGCGCCAAATTTGCCTGACAACTTGCGGCAATACCACTAAAACAGGAAAGAAAACGCAGGCAGACATGAGCCACGCAAAAAATGTTCGCGGCACAAGGTAGGCAAACTGAAACGTAAGCAATCCCACCAAAAGCGTAGTAACGATCGTAGGCCAACGAAAGTAATTTTTCATGATTCCCCAGTGCCGTTTGGAGATTTCTTTGTTGAGTCGCTCTTTGTATTCCTCCTGAAGTTTTACAAGCCCATAATTGCGTTGTTGAATGGTTTTGAATCGTCGAAAATCGTAATAGTATCTAAAACTGAGCGGATAGCGGTACTTCTCAAATTCTGAATGCACTTCATTAAATGCATCCCCAAAAACTTTCCCCTGACTCATACGGTCTTCAATAGCCAAAATATAGTGGTCTAACAACTCTTCGTATAGGTCTTGGTATTTGATGCCTCCCTGAATGAGCGCCTCACTTATCATTTCAACTTGCTCGACTGTTAGTTTCATCTTATGCCATATTTACTTTAAATCGTTCGCGGTAGAGTTGGTAAAAACTGAGGGAGTAGGCGATGTAGAAGCAAGATAACCCGGCAGTTATAGGAAAAGGGTTGTGTTTTAGTAACTCATAGTCAAAAAATCTATTCGAGACATTTATAACATTTAATACACAACTGAATAAAGTTATGGAAAACAGCAGTCTCCCGGAAACAGCATTCGTTTTTAAAGAATTGGCAAACATTCTGTTTTTCAAGAGGTACTGTTTCAAATTACGAATAGACTCCGGTAAAATAAGTACAAGCGGAAAAAACGCACAAGCGAAAATAATCCAAATACAAGCCTTAGGCGGTACCAAATATGCAAACTGAAACGTGAGCAACCCCACCAAAAGCGTGGTAATGATCGTAGGCCAACGAAAGTAATTTTTCATGATTTGCCAGTGCCGTTTGGAGATTTCTTTTGTTAGGGTTTCTTCGTATTCGACTTGAAGTTTTCCCAACCCATATTCCGGTTTTCCTCCGTTTGTATAATCTTTCCAAACTCCGTAGTGATCCCATGCTCGGGGAGGACGTCTGTAATTAACAAAGTCAGTATGCACTTCGCCGAAGGCCTGTTCAAAAGTTTGTCCTTGAACTGCACGATTTTCGATTGCCAAAATATAGTGGTCCAGCAATTCTTCGTAAAGATCCTGGTATTTGATACCACCTTGGATAATCTCTTTGCTGATTAGGTCAAGTTGTTCGGTTGTCAGGCTCATCCTATTGAGGGTTTTAAATGTAGGATTTTTTGTAGGTTGGTCACAAAATCGGCCAATTCAGAGACCGCGCTTTGGGCCTGCTGATGACCGTTTTCGGTTAATTTATAATACTTCCGATTGCGCCCGTCCACCAAGGCATTTTCGGTGGTAAGTACACCTTCCGCTTCCAGTTTGTGTAATGTTGGATAAAGTGCTCCTTCAGTCAATTGAAGCTCTCCCGCCGTTATTTCGCGTACCCGTTGCGTAATTTCGTAGCCATACATGCGTTTGTTATCCTGCAATAATTGCAGGACAATGGCACTCAGGCAGCCCTTTAGGTAAGTTTGTTGTTGCATGAAGCAAAGATACATTATATTTCTATATACCAAATTTTCTTAGGTATAAAGTTTATTTGTTTTTCTTATTTTTGTAAGGATACTGTTAAACGAATGACTGCATTACCCAAAAAATATTATACTCCTGAAGAATATTTGAAATTGGAAGAGAAGGCTTCTTACAAAAGTGAATATTTTGATGGTCAAATCTACCCCATGGGTGATTTTGAAGGAGATACGCCTGAGGCGATGGCCGGGGCAAAGCCTGCACACAATGCCATAAGGGAAAATCTTTCCATTGAGATAGGTGCCTTTTTAAGAAAAAAAACTTGCCGTTCTTATTCGAGCGACCAACGGGTTTTTATTCCTTCCAACGGGCTTTACACCTATCCTGATTTGGTTGTGGTTTGTGGTAAGCCTGAATTTTCAGACATCCAAACCAATAGTTTGCTCAATCCGGTGTTGATTGTTGAAGTGCTTTCTCAAAGTACTGCCAATTACGATCGTGGTGAAAAATTTGAACTTTACCGTGATATACCAACGTTCAGAGAATATCTGTTGATAGATTCCCGTCGTATTTGGGCCGAATTATGGCGTAAAAGCAACGATGGAATTTGGTCACTGGTATTTGAAGGAAAATCCTTGGATTCCATTATTTATTTAGAGACCATCGGGGCGAAATTGCCGTTAACAGATCTATATGTAAACACGGAAGATTTGCCCGAAACTGTTTTTGAAATAAGATAAACAATTATAAATAAAGCATGAGAAAGGATTGAAAGATACACAGAACGCGTCTTTCAGTCCTTTCTCTTTTTCATTCTCCTTCGTTAATTTCGTTATGTACAATCTTCAATTTTGGCTTCTTTGCATTAGTAATTTTCTGTTTTCAGCGAGTTTTCAGATGATGATTCCTGAGTTGCCCGATTACCTGACCGCGATGGGCGGAAAAGAACACATCGGACTTATTATTGCCCTTTTTACGCTCACAGCGGGGCTTTCGCGCCCTTTCAGCGGTAAACTTACTGATACCATCGGTCGTGTGCCGGTCATGGCTTTTGGATCGTTGGTATGTTGTGTGTGCAGTTTGGTTTATCCCTTTATTGATGTAGTGTGGGCATTTTTGCTTTTGCGGTTTCTGCACGGATTTTCTACGGGCACAAAACCTACTGCCACGGCGGCTTACGTTGCGGATATTATTCCTGAAAATCGCCGGGGAGAAGCGGCGGGGATGTTGGGTATTTTTACGGCAACGGGCATGTCTATCGGGCCATCTATCGGTAGTTATATTACACTGGGGTTAGGCATCAATGCCATGTTTTATGTAGCGTCATCGTTTGCGTTGATTTCGATTCTGATCTTGCTCAACATGAAAGAAACCCTCGTTGAGAAACAGCCGTTCAGTCTGAAATTATTCAAAATTTCTCGAAAAGATATTTTTGAACCTCGCGTTTTCAGTGTGTTTTTGGTCATGTTTTGCGTATCGTTTTCGTCGGGGGTTATTTTAACGCTCGTACCCGATATGAGCAAGACGCTGGGGGTTGCGAATAAAGGATTGTTTTTTACGGTGTATACTGTGGCCTCACTTTTAATTCGGGTTGTTGCCAGCAAATCGTCAGATGTACACGGACGAGTGCCGGTCATGATTGTTTCCACCATTATTCTGGCTGTTGGGATGACTGTTTTGGGATTAACGGAATCGACGCTTGGCTTTTGGACTGCGGCTGTTTTGTTTGGATTTTCGTGGGGACTGAATACCCCGACCTTAACGGCCTGGACTATTGATTTGAGTGATCCGAACTATCGGGGTCGAGCCTTGGCAACCATGTACATTGCGTTGGAAGCAGGTATTGGGGTAGGAGCTTGGTGGTCAGGCTGGTGGTACGAAGGCAAAGTACAAAATATGCCCTTTGCGTTTTACATCTCGGCCGTGTTTGCCGTGGTCTCGTTGGTGTATTTACTTTGGTGGAAACGCACCAAAGAAGTGTTGGTCGGATAAAAATTAAAAACTAATGACTTCACTCAGTACATCGCGTTGGTTTGTGTCGTAATTTTGCGGCTCCAATGTCATCTCATGATGAGATGATATGGTAAATAATACTGATGCAAGAACTTCGGACGCTGATCGGAAAGGAAATAACGCTGGAATGGCGACAACGCTACGCGCTCAATGGCATGTTGTTGTACATTGTAAGTACCGTGTTTGTCTGCTATTTAAGTTTTCGCCTTAAGTCCAATCAACTCAATCCGATCACCTGGAATACACTTTTCTGGATTATTTTGCTGTTTACGGCCGTAAGCGCCATTTCCAAAAGTTTTACGCAGGAACGGGCGGGGCGATTGCTCTATTATTACACGCTTGCCAGCCCTCGGTGGATCATTCTTTCCAAAATACTGTATAATTCAGCGTTAATGCTCATTTTGTCGTTGGCGGGATTTGGGTTTTATGCCTTTGTCATGGGCAATCCGGTAGGAGATATGCCGATGTATTTGCTGACCATCGTGCTGGCCAGTATCGGATTTTCGTCTACTCTTACAATGGTGGCGGGCATCGCGTCAAAAGCAGAAAACAATGCCGCGTTGATGTCGATCCTGAGCTTTCCCATTATTATTCCCATGCTTTTGATGGTCATGAAATTGGCAAAAAATGCCCTGGATGGTTTGGAAAGGGGAGTCAGTGGGGAGGAAATCATGGTATTGTTGGCATTAGATGCGATTGTAATCAGTTTGTCATTAATTTTGTTTCCGTATTTATGGAGAAGTTAGTCATAACGAATACTTTAAAACAGTAAACAATAAAAAAGAAGAGACGGTGTTTTGAATAGATCATGCATCGCTCGGCACTTGCATATGAGAAAAAGTTGGTGGAAAATACTGGGAGTTGCTCTGTTGGTATACGGATTCTATTTTGGCCTGATGGGCGAAGTACCTCGTCGTGATATTTTAAATGAAAGCATCCGAAACGTGTACTTTCACGTCTCGCTTTGGTTTGCCACGACCTTATTTTTGTTGACTTCGATGATTTTTTCGATTCGTTATTTACGTTCCAACGACCTCGCCGACGATACAAAAGCGGTAGAGTTTACCAATGTGGCGTTGTTATTTGGTATTCTTGGTTGCAGCACGGGCGCTCTTTGGGCGCGGGTAACGTGGGGCGACTGGTGGCCCAACGACCCCAAACTCAACGGCGTAGCGATCAGTATGCTGATGTATTTTGCGTATATCGTTTTACGAAGCTCCCTGGAAGATGAGCAGAAAAAAGCACGCATCTCGGCTGTTTACAACATTTTTGCTTTTGCGGTATTTGTCCCATTGATCTACATCCTTCCCCGCATGACCGACTCACTCCATCCCGGCAATGGCGGTAACCCTGCGTTTGGTCAACTTGATATGGACAACCAAATGAGACGGGTATTTTATCCCATCATCATTGGCTGGATGTTACTGGGGCTTTGGATCGCTTCTTTGCGCATACGACTGCGGGAATTGACCCCCAATGATTAATTATATATAACTTGATGAACCAATGAGAAAAATACTTTTTTTATTAGTGAACTTATTGCTTTCGGTAAACCTCTTTGCACAACAATCTGTTAGTCAAGAAGTACCAATGGCCGATCAGATGCGGGCCGATGGAAAAATATGGGTCGTTGTTGCCGTAATTTCCGTTATTTTTATTGGAATCATTGCCTTTTTGGTAAATATAGATAGGAAAGTGTCCAAGTTGGAAAAACAATTAAAGAAATGAGCATCGTAGATTTAGTAGCGAAAATCGAAAAATTGCCTGCTGAGAAATTGGCTGAACTGGAGGATTTGGTAGATTCTTGGATGCGTAAACAGTCTCTTGATGAACCCCAAGAGAAAAGACCCGTTTTTGGGAGTTTCAAAGGCAAAATTGTTATGTCTGATGATTTTGACGAACCTCTTGATGAATTTAAAGAGTATATGTATCCATGACTTATTTGATAGATACTCATGCAATTATTTGGTTTATGAAAGGAGATTCCATGCTTTCGGAGAAGGCAAGAGAAATTATCCTGACAGACTATAAAAATTGCTATATCAGTGCAGTATCTTTTTGGGAAATGGCTATTAAAACTAATATTAATAAATTGGATTTAGGGCTTCCTTTTGAAGAAGTTGAAAAGTGGGCTGTAGAGAATGGGCTCTCTAATTTTTTGCATATTGAGATACCTCATACCGTTATATTATCTCAGCTTCCATTCCACCATCGCGACCCATTTGACAGAACGTTGATAGCGCAAGCTCTAAGCGAAGATTTGACTATTATTACGAAAGAAAAACTTTTTGAAGATTACGGCGTAACACGCCTTTGGGAGTAAGTATCAAAAATCAGTAACATCAATGAAAAAAATACACATTTTCGGATTAATCGTTATCGCCATTGCCATTGGAATCATTGTTTCTACCTATGGTAATGCAAGTACTTACTCCAACTTTACGGAGGCTGAAGAAATGGCCAAAGAGGGAGAAACGTCGGAAATTCATGTGGTGGGCAAATTGACAAAAGATGCCAATGGGCAAATCGTAGGCATGAAATATGATCCCGTAATGGATGCCAACCATTTCGAATTTATGCTGGTGGATACCAATAAGGTTGTTAAAAAAGTGGTTTATCTGAGCCCCAAGCCGCAGGACTTTGATAAGTCTGAGCAAGTCGTGGTGATTGGTCGGATGCAGAAAGATTATTTTGAATGCAACAAAATTCTGATGAAATGTCCGTCAAAATACACCAACGAAAAGCCTGATTTCAAAGAAGCTACAACGGCGAAAATATAGACCATAGACGTTGGACGTTGGCCTTTGGAATAAATTTTCAGGTCTGACGTCCGGCGTCCAACACCTCAAAACATGACTCTCGGAAATTTAGGACATCTTCTCGTAATTCTTTCTTTCGTAACGGCCTTGGTCGCTACGTATGCGTATTTACGAGCCACTCTTTTATCGACTGATAACCTACAGGTAGAGACGTGGAAGCGCTTCGCCAGAGGTACTTTTTACATTCACGCGGCGTCGGTTATCGGTGTTTGCGTTACGCTGTATGCCATTATTTACGGCCATCATTTTGAGTACCATTATGCGTGGAGTCACTCCTCAAGGGCGCTTCCGTGGTATTATATGTTGTCGTGCTTTTGGGAAGGGCAAGAGGGAAGTTTTATGCTTTGGATGTTCTGGCAGGCGGTTTTGGGCGTGATTTTGATTCGTACCAATAAGCTATGGGAAGCGCCGATGATGACGGTTTATGCCTTAGTACAGGCGTTTTTAACCTCAATGATCTTGGGTGTTATTATTCCCGGGTTGGATTTTAAAATCGGCAGTACACCTTTTTTAACCATTGCCGAAGCCAATCCCGGTGCACCGTTCTTACAATTGAATCCCGATTTTGTTCCCAAAGATGGAAACGGACTCAATCCTCTGCTGCAAAACTATTGGATGGTGATTCACCCGCCGACCTTGTTTTTAGGTTTCGCGCTTACGTTGGTGCCTTTTGCGTATTTGATGGCGGGGCTTTGGCGCAAGCAGGTGATCGAATGGTTGCGGCCGGCATTGCCTTGGACGTTGCTTACGGGCGTTGTGCTTGGCGTAGGTATTTTGATGGGCGGTTATTGGGCGTATGAAACTTTGAGTTTCAACAGTTATTGGAGTTGGGACCCTGTTGAAAATGCGGTCTATGTGCCTTGGTTGGTCGTCATTGCAGCATTGCATACAATGATCATTGCCAAGAAAAACGCCACGGCGCTTAAGACTTCGGTGATTTTGGTGATTGCACAATTTATCCTGATTTTGTATTCTACTTTCCTGACTCGCAGCGGAATTTTAGGCAATGCTTCTGTTCACTCGTTTACCGACCTGGGTCTTTCGGGTCAATTGCTGCTCTATTTATTTGCATTTATCATTGTGGCCGTAGTATTGAGCGTTCGGGCGTGGAAACTCATGCCTTCAGACAAAGAAGAAGTGTCGTCGTATTCGCGTGAGTTTTGGCTTTTCATGGGTGCTACGGTGCTGTGTTTGGCCAGTTTCCAAGTCATTATTCCGACTTCTATTCCTGTTTGGAATAGCATTGTTGAGTCGTTTGGCGGTGTTTCGCGATTGGCGCCTCCCACAGATGCCATTACGTATTATACCAAATTTCAACTTTGGTTTTTCTCCGTGATTGCTATTTTATCGGGCATAGGGCAGTATTTCTGGTGGAAACGTGTACAGAAAGGGAAAATGCAGGAGTTGCTTACTCCTTTGTGGATCTCGTTGTTTATCAGTGCTTTATTGATCACATTCGGTGGCATTAATAAATTGCCTTACATCGCTTTGCTGACGGCCGGAGTATTTGCTTTGGTGGCCAATACCACCATTATCATAGGTGTATTGCGTGGTAGTTACCGGGTTTCCGGAGGCTCAGTTACGCACATTGGGGTAGCATTGATGTTGCTCGGAATTCTATGGTCGTCGGGTTATCAGAAAGTTGTGTCGCTCAATGCTTCAGGGTTACTGATCTCAAAAGAAGACTATTTTACCAAAGAAGACAACAAAGAAAATAAAGAGAATGTACTCTTATGGCTCGGACAGCCGACGCGTATGGGCGATTACCTGCTCACTTATCGCGGACCGCGCATTGAGATCCGTGACGTGCCCGAATTTGTTCCCAACAGTTGGGTAGATGTGATCGAAGGCGATTTTCATGCGGTTTGTCTGCGTGATATTACGCTTGGTGATAAAACATACCACAAAAAAGGAGACACCGTTTCGGTATACGCCGAAAATGCACACTACGAAGTAGAATACCGCGAACCCAATGGACGCATTACTACCTTGTACCCTCGAGTGCAATTTAATGAGAAAATGGGATTGGTCACTTCGCCGGATATTAAGCGTGAACTGAATAAGGATTTGTATTCATATGTAACAATAGGGGGTGACCCTAAAAAAGCGGAAGAATGGTCGCCGACTGAAAATGTCCGTGTGGCAATGCAGGATACCTTTTTTATCAATGACTTTGTAGCGGTATTGGAGAGCGTAGGCCGTACCGATAAAGTGGAAGGAATTGCGCTTACGCCCAATGATGTAGCCGTAAAAGCGCAGATCAAAATCTTGGATAAAGAGCGCGAATATTTCATTACTCCCACTTTTGCCATCAACCAAGACCGGATGGTAATGCGCAAACCCGAAGTAAACGAAGACTTGGGGTTACGTATTCAATTCATGGAAATTGACCCTAAAACAGGTACATTCAGCTTTGCCGTAAATTCAAAACAACGCGACTATATCGTCATGAAGGCGGTCGAAAAACCGCTTATTAATGTGCTTTGGATTGGCACGCTCGTGTTGATCATTGGCTTTTCGATGTCTACAATAAGGCGTTTCAGAGAGTTTCGGTTGGTGAGAGATAAAGGCGTTGAATTGGAAAAAGTCTAACATGGACATAAATAAATTCAAAAAAGCGGCTCTTTGGCCGCTTTTTTGATAGAGATAGGGTTATAGTTGAAAATTTTCAAATCCCTGACAACGTTTAAGCTCTACTAACTCGCGACCCAGTGCAGAAAAAGCGCCAAATAATATCCATTTTCGTACTTTGGGTTGCGATTTTCGCACTGGCGGGATTCTCACGCAGTGATGAAAGCCTAATTGATATTCCTGCGTTTGACAGTTTTAAAAAGAACCTTGTTTTCCAAAAACATCAATTTGAGATCAGTACGAGTGAATCGGGCGCTATTCGGGAGTTGGTCATTAAAGTAAGCAGAGACAATCAGCAATTGATCGTTATTCGTCAAAAAACAGACGGTTGGGTAGTCAATGC
This sequence comes from Runella sp., assembly GCF_965279615.1. Taxonomy (NCBI): domain Bacteria; kingdom Pseudomonadati; phylum Bacteroidota; class Cytophagia; order Cytophagales; family Spirosomataceae; genus Runella; species Runella sp. The sequence goes on from NZ_OZ257252.1 coordinate 6,652,618, forward strand.
GGAGACGGCCGACCTTAATCGAAACGGCTCGCCCGAGATATATATCTATGCAAGCACGTACGGGAGCGGTTCCTTTGGTAAGATATACGCGTTCGAGTTTTTTCCCACTTCTTTTGATGCCATTCGTACTGAGCCGCTTTTGCCGATGCTGACCGAAGGGTACATGGGTCACGATTCTTTTAAAATTGAAAACGGACAGTTGATCCGTGAATTTCCCATTTACCGCGCCGGCGACACCAATGTGCGCCCCACGGGCGGGAATCGCAAAATTTGGTATGAGTTGCGGGAAATTGAGAAAAAACTTACTCTAAAGGCGGTGGAATACGAGGATTGAGAGAATGATAAATTTAAAATGATAAATCGCACGTGCGGCCCCGTGAAAAATGTAAAAGAGATGTATCTACATCTGAGATGTGTGATCACTTACAATGAGCCATTTGCCGCCGATCCTTCTGAAAACAAGCGTATAATGTCCTCCTATATCTCCTTTCTCCGGCCGCGTAAGGTGCCATTTGCCGATGACAAAGTACGCGTTTTTGTCCAATGCATTTAATCGTAAGATCGTGAATTTCAGCGTTCCCATCGTAGCGCGGTCCGGGTAGCGCACTTTATAGTTTTCTAATGTATTTTTCCAACCGTAAGTAGGTCCTTTGGCCCCGACAAAAGCCAGTGAATCTGATTTCCAGTACCCTTCCATAAACGCATTCACATTGCCGGCATTCCAGTCAGCTTCCTGTTTTTGCAAGAGTTTTAGAATGACTTTTTCATCGTTATTTTGTTGAGAGTAGCAAACGTTTCCTGAAATCAGGTAAAATGCAATCAGAAAAAAGAGGTATTTTTTCATGCCAATATGATTAAAAGTAAACAAAGAGAAACTAGTAGCCGCGTGATAGATCAATCTGATTTTCAAGAGCTTGGTTTTTGAGAAAGCGCTGGAAATTTTTGACGAAAAAAGTGATTTTTCCTTCGTCTTCACTTACCTGCCCACCGCCGGTATGTTGCGTGAGAATGACGTTACTCATTTCCCAAAGCGGATTGTCTTCCGGCAGGGGTTCGACTTCCGTCACGTCCAATACTGCGCCCGCCAAGCGTTTTTCCTGTAAAGCCAAGATCAGTGCGGCTTCATCCACAGTGTTGCCGCGACCTATGTTGGCAAATACCGCCGTATTTGGCAGGGCATCTATCATTTGAGCGGTGAAAAAGCCTTTGGCGGCACCCGGTAAACAATTGATAACCAAGTCGGTTTGGGGTAATACTTCCAACAGTTCTTTGGGTGAATGAATATCGGCGCTTGGGTGGGAGCGGGCCACCATGTTAACGGTACAATCAAATCCTGAAAGCATTTTTTTAACGGATTGCCCGATGCTGCCGGCTCCCAAGATCACGACACGTTTGCCGGTAAGCAAATTCAGACGAAAACGGATCGGCCCGCCTACCCAACGTTTTTCCGCTTTGAGCAACGTCAATTCTTCAAGGCCGCGATAAAAAGCCATGATACCCGCCACGATCGTTTCGGCGCAGGGAATGGAAAAATAATCAGCCAGATTGCAAACGGCTACGCTGGGCAAATTCAGTTTTGTGTACTTATCAAAACCGGCAGATTCCAATTGCCAGTATTTAAGCGCAGGAGGAGCAGCTGCCAACCATTCCGCAGGAGGATTCCCTAAAATAACCTGTGATTGCTGAAAAGCGGCGCGTTGTTCTGCTTCCGGCCATTCGTCTTTAAAAAATACCGAATGCCCCGCCGGCAACTGTTGTTTCAAGACTTTGCGAAGCGGTTCACTGAACGGAGTATTTACGAAAATTTGCATTAGATTTGCGGGAAATTAGTATAAAAAAATCAATAGTGAAAAGTGAGACAAATTCTCAGTTTTCGCTCCTGATAATTTAGAATACACTATAAAGTTATGCTTAATAAGTGGTTAGATAAATTGAATCGCCAAGATTACCCCTTCATTGATCTGTTTTATTATTTGATCGTGATCGTGGTCTTTTTTCTATTGGTGATCATCTCCAGCATCTTTTTTGATTAACTACGTAGAGTTGTAAGATTTTACGTCTCTATTCCTTCAAAAACGCCGTAAGATGCTACGTCTTAATATGTTTTGCAGAGACGTAAAATCTTACGTCTCTGCGCTGTTATTTCCCCTTGGAAAAAGAAGGCAGCTCCCAATCACAAGCGGGAGCTAACCATTCGTAACCGGACTCAATCGGCTGACCATCAGGCGGTGTCATTGGACTTACGGGAATCAGATCACCTGCATTTGTACTTGCTTCTTCGATTTGCCGGTTGGCAAAAAGATAATGCGCCTTCTGCTTACTGTCGGTAGAGGTACGCGTTGCCAACCAACCCTTTAACTCCTGAACTTTTAACGATACAATGGCTCTTACTTGGGGTGTAACGTCTTTGTTGCGACTGATATCCAGCAAGTGACCCAACGCTAAATTTTCCACTAATCGCTCAATTTCTCCCGTATAATTTACTCGTGGTGCGGCTGATTTCCAGGTAGCATTGATGAGTTGGTCAAGTACTTCCTCCAAACTTGGCAATGACGCATCAATGGAGGATTGAATGACCAAACGACTCAAACGCTCGGGATTGAGCAACATCCGCAATGTCAGTCCCGTTGCAGCTTCCGGTGGTGCGAGTGGGTCAAATACCAAGCCGGTACGGCGCTTGAACGTCTCGCGTGGATTGGCGTTGTACCCAAATGCTCGCGGCGGCGTCATCTTCAGAACGCCATCGGGAACTTTCAGAAAATCAGGTTGAATGGTTTGTAACAATGCCGCCAATGCTTCGCGCTGCTCTTTTCCGTTGACGGGCAATGTTGCCAAGTCTTTCTCCCCTTTGACCGAAAAACGATAATTTACGCCTGCCAATACTTTGGAGGCAGCTTCTACCTGAAAGCGGTGAAACATATACATCGGCACAAAAACTTCTTCCAATGAACTCATCGGCGTTCCGGTGCGGAGTTTGCGTTCGTCAAAATTGGACAATGTCAGTTTGCGAATTTCAGATACGCGTTTCAACTCAGCGACGGCATTTGAACCGTTGTCCCATAAGTGTGTTTGCGGGTGGGCGCTGCCTTCCGGACGTGCATCTTGGTCGGTCAGGAAGTACAGGCCTTTGGTATACATTTGGTCAACAATACCATTCAGCGCCTTTTTCTCGTCGGTACCTTTCGGAAAATCCTGGTACCCCCAAATGATAGACCACTTATCATAATCGCCGATTTTTTTGTCGTACGCGTTGGACAGGTCCACTTTGCCGTTTTTCAATTCGACCAACATGTGCGGATAATCCATCACCGAAGCACGACCGTGAACACTTGCAACGTAATTATGCGGTAAGCCTATCGTATGCCCGATCTCGTGCGCTGAAAGCTGTTTCAAACGGTCAATGGACATACCCAACATATCGTCTGTGTTGGTAGAATCTGTTTTGTAATCACCCACTAAGCCCTGCGCGATGAGGTAATCCTGCCGAACGCGCAACGAACCTAACGTAACTTTTCCTTTTAATATCTCTCCCGTACGCGGATCAATGATGCTGCCGCCATACGACCAACCGCGCGTAGAGCGGTGTACCCACTGCACGAGATTGTAACGCACATCCATCGGATCGGCATCGGCGGGAAGGAGTTTTACCTGGAATGCATCTTTGTAACCCGCCGCCTCAAATGCCTGATTCCACCATTTGGCTCCTTCGACCAAGGCCGAACGAATAGGCTCGGGCGCTCCCGGATCGATGTAATACACAATGGGTTTGACGGGCTCACTCAGCGCCGCCGAAGGGTCTTTTTTCTTCAACCGGTGACGAACGATGTAGCGCTTCTCAATGGGCTCGCTCACGGGCGAGGCATAATCGTAAAAAGAAGTGAAAATATAACCCATGCGAGGGTCAAACGCTCTCGGTTTGTAATCATTATCAGGTAATTGTACAAACGAATGGTGCTGACGCGTTGATATAGTCGTCGGTGTCGGAACGACCGAACGCAGGTACCCGCCCGGCGAATCGCCCGTTAAGGTGATCGTTACTTCAAATTCGGTGTTTTGGGGGAAGTTTTTGGTGTTTGGAAGGTATAACGCCGAGCGTGAAGCATCTAATTTGAATGTCCCCTGTTTCGTACGCGCGATGTCCTGAATGGCTCCTACGGCATCCTGTAACAGAAAAGGCGTTAGTTCGACCAACGCTGTGCCCGCGTTTTCGGCGGCGATTTCAAATCCCCAAAGAACGGATTGCGCAAAGGATTCTTCCACGGCGCGGCGCTCCAGCGGGTCGTTGCTGAGGGCGCGGTAGCCGTAGTTGGGCTCCATCATCAGGATCTTATTTCCCGTACGCTGAAACTTGATGATGTGTTCCTGCCCCAATCTGCCGCGATCCAAGCCAATATCATTGGAGCCGATGCCTTGCGCCAAAGTGGGATAATAGAGTAATTCCGTGTCAAATTGCTTGATCTCCAAATAGATCTTGCCCTTTTTGGCATCCCAGTAATAGGGCAAAAAACCGTCTTTCTTCTCCATGTCTTTGGTAAAAGTCTCAACGGGATTTTGGGCAAAAAGTGAATAAGAAAGAAGAGTAAGTAGTAGCGTTTTTCTCATAAATTTGGGGAAATAGGGTTTGTTGAGTGAAACTAACCTCCTTTTCAGAGGCCGTTTACAAAGAAACCAATTTTTTGGAGAAGAGAGAAATTTTGAAGAGGCTAACAATTTTCTATGTCAGCGTAGAAGGGTTCACTTCATAACCGCAAAGGCATTAAGAACAGCACAAAGGACACACAAAGCTCCGCTGTCTTGAAGAGGCTTGAAATTACCGATATAAATGCACTGTTGATTGAAGCTATGATTAGATTACGCTTGATAGTGCGTTGGAAGTGTGAAGTAAGTCCGGAAAGAAGTTTATAGTGGCTTTTATTTGTCGTGTTACAAATACGCTGTTTAAATAAAGTTCGCAGTCTCCCTTGGGAAGACTGCGAACAACAATGAAAAATCAGGGTACAGCAAAGATATTGCGTTCAATTACTATTCGGCCAACGATATTTCTACGATTAACTTCCCTTTATCAACGTATTTCTTAATGGCCTCTGACTCAGTCAACTGCTTCAGATAATATTTCTTTTCAGTAAGGGTTATGGTTTCGTTTAGCTTCATGGGAGTGCCGTCAACCACTAAATAATCTATCTTATTGATGAATGTAAATGTGCCGCTGCCGTTAAATTTTTGGGTATTGAGATTGACTTTTACGTGATTTCCCTTGAGATATAATTCGTTATTTACGGGTGACCAAAATAAGGTAGAAGCATAAAACGTACCCGTTAATTCAGGAGATTTTTTTTTCGGAGTCGATGTGGCGGATTCGGTGACTTGGTGTAGTTTGGGTAATTCCAAGGGCGTATTTGAGGCTATTTCGCCCTTTTTAATGCCAATGGGCGATATTGTCAATAGGCTTGACGTATCAAGAGTCAACGTCGAACCGGCAATAAGCAATGCTCCTAACGTGTTTACCGTTTTCATAGTTTCTGAATGTTTAGTTGTTTCATTTGCTATGATGGCATTCTGTGAAAAGGTGGCAGCTTTTGCCCCGGAAAATGAAAATTTATTGGCCTTGTTGTTTTTTGACTCCAAACCGGCAACGCTGATTGCCGACATTGAATGATAATCCTCTGCAATCGCCGGGTCTTTATCTTCTTTGTAAAAATTAAAATACGGGATTAAAACAATAACGACTAAACTCACGGCAATGGTACTTGCCGCAAAAGCGCCGGTTGCCGTATAGATTTTAGGGAAAGCAGTAGGTGGAGTGTAGGTTGGGATTGAGGCACCTCTGAAATCCACTTTATCAAATGAGATTGTTTTTTGCGGTTGGATCGCTAAGTCCGTCAACTGCTTTTTGTAAAAAGCATCTATATTTTGGAGTTTATAAGGGAGTAGCCATAGCAACACTGCCCTTTTTCTTTCTTTGTTTTCTTTCAGACCGGCATTCAGAAGTTCTCTGATTTTCTTGCGGGCTCTTGCCAAATGTGATTTGGATGTTCCTTCACTGATGCCCAATGTAGCCCCGATTTGAGCATGTGTAAAATCATCAATGACGTAGAGATTAAATACAAGTCGATGATGTTCAGGCAAAAAGTCGATGGCTTTTAAAAGCTCCGCTTCTGAGAAAGTAGTATTTTCAGGACTCATATTTTCTTCCGGGATATCATTGTAAAGGATACTGCAAGCCGCGCATTCTTCAAAACTCTTTTGTTTCTTTTGCGCTCGGAGGTACTGCAAGGCGACATTTATGACGATACGTCGCAGCCAAGCTTCAAAAGGTCCTTTATTTTCAAAGCTTGACGATTTATCAATGGCTACCAAAAAAGCATCATGCGCCAGATCTTCGGCCAACGGCCTATCCTGCGTATACCGATAGCAAATGCCGATCATTTTAGCGATGTTTTGCCGGTAGGCAGTTTCCCAAAAATGCCTGATGTTGTCGTTCATATTGAAATGTTTCATTTCAATGATGCCGTTTTTTGAATTGGTGGCAGTGACAAAAGAAAAATCTTTTGTGAAGAAACAATAGTAACCACAAAGGGCATAAAAGTCAAAAATCTCTTTGTCACCGGCACTGGCCGCCCAGCCGGAGGGGTCTAAAAGTAGTGATTTTATCGACTGATTAGGGGGTTAGGATTCACCTCGTTGTTTGCCGCTTTTGGACAGACCTCAAAAGAAGTTGTTGGTGAAAAAAATACCAACAACGGCACAAATCACTCCCATTTTACATATTTTCGCCAGTTATGCAGCTCTTTAAAGCCCAGCACTTTACGGATTTTGCGATTGGAAAACAGGGCTTCATGCTCTTCCAATTCGCGCGTGATCGGCACACCGGGGAAGAACCTTTCCGCCAATTCTTTGCTTGGGACTATGGCCCCGTTGTGGTCATTGCCGGCATTGAAAACCTGATAGCCCAGGCCGTCTTTTTGCAGACACAAGTCCACGATCTGTCCCAGGTCGCGGGCATCGATATAACAGAAGGCGTTGCGACGGCGTACTTCGGGGTGTTTGAAATAATGAGGAAACAGTTCGGCGTATTCGTGCGGTTCGATCACATTTCCGATGCGAAGGGCGTAAATATCAACGCCTGACCGTCGCTGAAAGCTGCGGGCCGTTTTTTCATTGACCACTTTCGATAATCCGTAGCTATCCATGGGGTCAACGTCGTAATCTTCTTCCAACGGCAACATTTTAGGGTCGGTTTGCCCATCCGAAAAACAGATTCCATAAGTGGTCTCCGACGAGGCAATGATGATCTTTTTAATGCCAAGCTTCACCGCCGCTTCAATTACATTATAAGTACCGATGGTGTTGACCCGAAAGGTTTCATTATCCGGTTTGAGTAAGATGCGGGGTACAGCCGCAAAATGGACGACCGCATCGAATGTGGGTACGCCGGTGCCCGGTTCCAATTCATCAAACCCGGTATAGGACGTCATGGCATTAAACATTTGTCCGGAATCGGTAATATCAGCCGTTAGATTATCCACCCTCGGATGATTCAGTGGCGTTAGATCTACATTCAGCACTTTATGGCCTTGGTCGAGCAGGTACGGAATGACGTGCTTTCCGGCTTTTCCCGAGCCGCCTGTAAAAAAGATTCGCATTGTAGTGAGTGGTTAATGATTTTATGAGTAACTGACCAAACAGGGTTTGTGTTGCCTACTTCCTATCAATTTTACCCTTATTCTTTCATGTTACAGGATTTGTTGCCGCTGTTGGTCTTATGACCGACAGTCCTCAAAAGAAATTTTTGATGGAAAAATACCTGAAATGCGATTGTTCCTATTAGCACTGAGCAAATAGTGGTAATTAATTGATGAAGTGGATTTTGGAGAATTTGCCGTGTTGCAAACAGGCTGTTTATATGGCGTTCGCAGTCATCCTGCGGAAGACAACGAACAACGGGGGCTATCCTGAATATATTCCGGAAACAAAGAAAGATTGTTGATAACTTGCTGTTGATATGGTTTTAATCCCATTGATTGCTTATTTTTCAAAAGTTAAAGATTTGGAGAGCATTAAAAGAAACGGAATAGATTTTTCGTAATCCAATGCTTCATAAAACAAGCCCAATCGTGTCAGGTTTTTGTAATAATCGTTTACGTTTTTGTAATAATATTTTTCTGATTTAATATACCAAGCCCGTTCGCCTAATTTTTCAGCTAAAAACCATTTCTCTAACAATCGTGCTATTCTGCCGTTCCCATCGCCAAAAGGATGAATGTTTACAAAGGCCAAGTGTATAAATGCAGCATAATAAAAAATCTGTTCAATGCTTAATTCTTTCTTCAATAATGCTTCTATTTCTTTCCATAGTTGGTGGTATCGCTCGTTTACAATTGCCATCGGTGCCGCTTCATATTGTATTCTTCCTGTTTTGTGTTCCATTACCAACATTTCTGTTTTGCGAATTGCACCTTGTTGCTCTTTTGGCAGTAAGTGAGCAGCAATAAATAAATGAGCTTGCAAAAAATTCTTTGGTGTCAATTCATTTTCTTTTGCAAATAAGTAGGCATTGTATAAGTCGTTGGGTTTTTCAGTTAGTTCAGGAAGGTATTCTACGTTCAGCATCTTGTGCTTTACATAGCTGTCTAATTCGAGTTGTTCGCCCTCAATTTTTGAAGATGACATTACCGAAATCGAAGTATAAAAGGTAAAACTATGTGATTCTAATTCCTGCATTTCTATTTCAGCAAACTCTTGTTGGATGTTGACATCCAACATTGATTTCCAGATTTTGAAATAGTCAGGTTGTATTAGTTTTTCCATTTGATTCTTTATTAATGCATAGTTCAAAACTTAAGTATATCTCTTGATATTTTCCTGAAAATGATATAGCGCTTGGTCATAAACTCTTTGGTAAGTAAACAACTGTCGGCATAAATTACATACTGCTCCGCTTTGGGCTAATTAATTGATGAATAGCTTTTGGAGCGTTTGCCGTGTTGCAAACAATCTGTTTATTTGGCGTTCGCAGTTATCCTGCGGGAGACAACGAACAACGGGGGGCTTGCAAATATACTTACACCTGTGCATTGGTTCTATGCATACACTGCCATCCATTCTGGTTTTGTTTTTATAGTTTGTAAAAATGGTCGTTTTAAGAATTTACGGTCTTCAAATATTTCTATTTCATAATCTTCGATTGTGTCGTCAAGTAGTTCTTCATAAGTAAGGCCTGTTTTTCGTTTTGCGTTTCTTAAAAGTCTGTTTGCAAGTGTTCGCAATTCGGTTTTTGAAAACCCTCTTGTTTCTTCGTTATATCGTTCTTTTATGTTGAATAACCAGTCCCAAGTCGAAGTTTTGTTAACGTCATTATTGAAGTTTATTTCAATGTCGTTAATTATTAGTTTTCTATAGTCTAAGTCTGTATTGTCTACGATTGAAATGGAAACTTCAATTGGAATATGAGTTGTATCAAATGCGTAGAATGAAACTCGCCCTGCTTCAAATGGGTTTTTAGTGCTTTTGCATTTCTTGTTGCACTTACTGCAAAGCGGGACTAAATTTTGAAAATTAACCGATGCAAAAGGGAATTCTGCCTTTGGTAAGTAGTGGTCATTGTCTTCTCTGTAATGAGATTCGGCTGATTCGATAGGTGTCAAACCACAACACGGGCAAAATTTGAATGAAGGATTTACACGAAGTAGAGTGTTGTAATAGTCAAGTTTGTCTCCCGGTACTTCTGCTCTGTCAATTAGGTAGTCATAAAATTTAACTAACAATGGCTTCATATTTTTCTCGACCACATTTGGAAGAGTATCTAATTCAATCGGTGATAATATACCTTCGCACAATTCGGCAATTCTATTATTTACATTGAAAGCCTCTCTTATATCTGCTCTTTGTTCATCAGTTAATTTTTTGCATTTTTCATAAATAACATCTACATCTGCTTTGAGCCAAGGATAAGTATTATAAATTGTCTCAAAATTGGCATCAAGTAAATCGGAACAAGTGGAAGCATCAGAAGCGTTGCACCAAACTTGGCAAACTAAATGTTCTACATAGTTATGCAAAGTAAATATTGGGTGATTTATAGGTCTATAGGTTCTTAGCATTAGTTCTTTGGTTTAATCTTATTTAATCGGGCTAATACCATATCCTTTTCAATAGACTCTCCTAATGTTCTCAATTTTGTTTTTACTTTTTCAATTTCCTCTTTTGAATTGAGAGCATTAAAGTCGATAGATTCAAGTTCTGAATATGATAAATCCCCAATTGATTGGTCGTAATTAAATAACCTGTCAAGAATTAGCTCCACTGATGTTCCATAAGTATTAAAAGCATTATCAAGTTCTGATACTTTCTTCGCTGTTGTGATTTTGCCTTTTTTCTCAAAAAGCACTACATTATCTGGCAAACAATCTGAAATAATAAATGGTGAATGAGAAGTGAGCAAAATATCTTTCAATAAATGAACATTGTAGTCATTACCTGTGCTACTTGCTGTGATTGTATCGTTGAGAATCTTAATAAATTTGGCTCTCCAACTCGGATTGAAATGGGTTTCGGGTTCGTCCAACAATAAAATGGAACGCCTGTCTTTTAACAACAAACAAATTCCCATGGTGTGGATGAATTGATGTTCGCCGTCTGAAAAACTTCTTAATAGCAGGTCTTTTTCTTCGTCTGTTCCCTTGATTTTTTTGGTGATGTAAAAATCTAAGAAATGAAAAACGTCTTGTCTCGGATTGCCAACCGGAAGTTTTCCGTCTGTGTAAACGCCTTTGGAACGGTACACTTCTTCTTTTGTTTCTTCGTCAACAAAATGATTGTTCAATTCATACAACAATCTGAAGGATTGGAAGCATTTTAATGGGTCATTGTCAAAATGTTCTCTAAAAGCTGCTTTGGTGGCATCGTTCACATAAAAATCTAACCAAAGTGTTTGGGCCTTTTGGTCTAAAAACCACGAGGTGGCACATTTTTTCAACTTATCAATCTGATTTTGCTCTAATATTTTTAGGATTGTAGTTTTATATGGCTTATTAGTTTCCTTATCTATAAACTCAAAATTGTGAAGATGAATATTCATTCTGAAGCTTCGCAGTCCCAAAATCCCTGTATTATCATCGCTTCTTAAGGGAGCAAGTGTATCCTCGTTTTCAAAAAGTAAACAACACAAAAGCACGGCTTGACTCATATTGTTATCAATATAAATTAAGCTGTTTTCCGATTCTTTAAAACTGCTATAGTTATCTCTTACTGCTTGGCGGTATTCGTCTAAGTGAATTAAACGACTTTTGATAAATGGCAAGCTCAAAATCTCATTTTCCCCAGAAGAATAACCAATAATATGGTCAGGTAAATAGACTTTTCCTTCTGCTGAACTATCTCTACCGATAGGAGGCACTAACGAAACTTCCCTTTCTTCTACTGATTTGTCAAACGGAAAAGATTTAATAAACAGCTCAGGCTCTTTACCTTCTTCTTTGGAAATTTTCACTTTGAAAAACTCTTCAATGTTATTGGGTTTTGCCTCTTTCTCAGTAATCAAATACTCCAGCGTAAAAGCATCAGGCGTACATTCATTTCGTTTAAAGTTATTTGGGTCTTTGACGCTTTCAGGAAGATAACGAGCAGAACAAACCTCTAAATGATAGAAAATATTGGCCATTGCTTCTAAAACATTACTCTTACCACTACCATTTAAACCGGCGAAACAGAAAGGACGAAACTGTTCCATAGCTTCGGTATTTGCCAACGAATGGAAATTGATTTCAAAACCCTTTTGTAGGCTTCTGAAACCCTCTTCGTTTTCTATTTGGAGTCTCAATAATTTCATTCAACATTAAGTTTTACTTTTTTGCTTTTTTTATCAAACACTTGTTTCACTTTGCCGTCTTTAATTAGGTCAAAGACAAAGCTCTTGGCTTTGTCATAAGTTTGCTGTTCATAAAAGCGATCTTCGTTAAGTTCATTTTTATCCAATCGATTAATAAGTTGTCCGATTGTTTTCACTGAAATGTTCTTGATATTATCAAAGAAGAACTTGTAATCTTTATCAAGTAATACCTCTAACTCTATTCCTCCTTCAAATTTCAACTCACCAGCAAAAGCTAATTTTGATAATGATCTGTTTAATTGCTTGATAAACTCACTATGTCTAAGTAGCTTTTTTCGAATATCTACATACTTCAAATACGCAGTTTCGAATCTCATTTGTAATTCAATAGGTGGCAATGGAATTTCTATGCTTTTGAATTTTTCCATTGAAATATTAAGCATCGAGCCACTGGAGCCTGTTGCAATGGAAAGAAACGTTTTTCTAACATCTTTATTTTTTAAAGTAAAATGAAGGAATACCTTTCTTAGTTTTGCCTCGTTAGTTACTACTTTCCAGAGTTTATCAGGAAGAATTAAATTTTCATGATTCTCATGAACGATGCAAGTTGCACCTACAAGTTCTAATGTATTTGCTCTGCTAAAAAGTAAGTCACCTTTTAAAGGATTGACTACATCTTTTGTAATTAGGTTCTTTTTTACAGCTTTATATTCTAATGGGTCAAAAATCCCCTTAGTAACAGCACTTATTTTTAAAACGCCTAATTCATCTTCAGTTAGTATTTTTTTATCTTCTCCTCCATAACTTGTACCAGCAGTAATATCAATAATATAATCTCGAATCTGACCAATACCCCAACGGTTTGGGCGTTCCATTGGGTTGCCAAACAACTCCAAAAAAGTAGCCCTCAGCAGCTCATCATATTTCTTAATGGTTGCTTCTCGCTTATCCGAAATGATTTTTGCCTTGTCTAATATGGCTACAATTTTATTTTGGGTTTCGATGTCAGGTTCATATGATATTTCGCTATCTAAATACCTGTCTAACTTTAAATTTATTATTCCTGTTGTCTTGTTTTGAAATGCAAGAACTTTATCAGTTTGATAAAAATTGTAAAGCAAGTAAAATAGATATTTGGGATTTGCCTTTTTTCTATTTGGTCTTAATACAGTTGTAAAATTATTGCACAGGTATGTTGAATCATCAGGGTTTTCGAAATAGACAACCCTACCAACGGGTTGACTTGGGCTTCCTCCAGATTTCTCGATAATTACATCGCCATCTATAAGCTTCTTCTTTTCTACTACCTTACTTTCAATTTCCCTTTTTACGAGATTATGAAAAGTAATTATCCCTGAATTAGTAAAGTTCGCAGTCCTAATAACATTCACAGCATTGCTTGTTAATGCGTCAGAACCCCATTCACCAGATATTTTATCTGTGATTAAACTTGATATTTTTACCATTTCCATCAGCCAATCAATTTTTTAAGTTCCTGCATATCTATTTGTATTTCGGCTTCAAGCTGAAACAGGGCTTCGAGAATTTTTTGCGGTTGCTCGTAGATTTGCTCTTCATATTCAAATTTTTTGTAGCGGTTATAACTCAGGTCAAACCCGTTTTCTTCTATTTCGGCGATGGGTACATAAAAGTGATTGGTTCGCTCAATCAGTGTATCGGTGGCTCTGTTTTTATAAGCATCCACTGCTATGGGCAATGGGTTTTCGGCCAGTTTACGGCGGTTATCATCCAAGCTATAACCATCATTTTTTAGTTCATAAAACCAAACTTTTTCGGTATGCCAAGTTGGGCTGTCTTCTTCGACTTTTGTAAAAACCAAAATGGCTGTTTTTACGCCAGTGTAAGGTTTAAAAGCACCACTGGGCAGAGAAATGACTGCTTCTAACCGGTTGTCTTTTAGCAATATTTCTCGGGTTTGCTTTTGGTTTTTGTTACCGCCAAAGAGTACACCTTCGGGTACAATGACAGCTGCTTTTCCTTCAGGGCGGAGCATTTTGGAAATACGAATCAAAAAAAGCAACTCGCTTTGCGTGCCATCAATTTTAAGTTTGTCGCTCATTCCCCCTTTATCAATTCTCCCTGTAAATGGCGGATTTGCCATAATCACCGAGTACTCTCCGTCTTGGTGTAGCTGGTCATATTTCTTTGAAAGCGTATCCGTGTTTTCAATTTGTGGAATTTTAATGCCGTGTAGCATCAAGTTCATCAAACCAATCCGCACCATGGTTTGGTCAATATCAAAGCCATAGAAAGTCTTTTCGTTCAGGTTGTCCCAAACTTCTTGCTTAGTGATTTTATCGCCCCCGTATTTTTTGAAACGCTTTAAGCCGTTTTCATCTTCAGTAATTTCTTCGGGGCTTGTATATTTCGTGAGAATGTGCTGATAAGCACCCACCAAAAAACCGCCCGTTCCGCAAGCCGGATCACAGATTTTGTCTGTCAGGTCAGGGTCAACCAATTCACACATAAATTGAATCAAGTGCCTTGGCGTACGGAATTGCCCATTTTTTCCACCGGACCCCATTTCATCAATCAGGTATTCATAAATATCTCCTTGTGTATCCTGAAATTGTTGGCCTTCATCTCGCTGCCTTTTAATATCCTCAAAAAGTTCATCAATCGCTTTTACTGCTTCATCTAACAATGCAGCATTGCTGATGATAAATTGGGCGTTGCCCATATACCTCGTATAAGGCTGTGATGGGTCGTTTAGGTCTTTGATGAATGGAAAAGCTTTTTTAGAAACCAATTCCAGCATTGTATCGGGTTCAAGCAATGAAAAATGAGACCAACGACAATCTTCATTTCCTTCAAAGATGGATGTGTATTCTTGTTCAGCATATATTGCCTTTGCTTTTTCCAAAGCATCAGCATCATCAATCCTTCGCATAAAAAGCAAGTATGAAATTTGCTCAATGGCTGTGATAGGGTTGGTAATACCTCTGCTCCAGAACTTATCCCAAAGCTTATTGATTTTTGATTTTAATTCGGGTGATAGCATACTTTATTCCTCTATTAATTTTTTCAATTCTTCTGCTTTTGGCAAATACAACAAGTACTTACTGGCAAAAATCTGTTTGTTGTCTTTAGGTAAGGTGATTTCTACCATCGCATCTTTTTTGTCTTTACAGAGTATAATACCAATGGTTGGTAATTCATCTTCTGTTTTTACAAAACGGTCGTAGTAGTTTACGTACATCTGCATTTGTCCTAAATCTTGGTGTTTGAGTTTTCCAATTTTGAGGTCAATCAGCACAAAACAACGCAATAAACGGTTGTAAAAAACCAAATCTACCCGAAAATGTTCTTCATCAAAGGTAAAGCGTACCTGCCTGCCCACAAACGTAAATCCTTTCCCCAGTTCTAACAGGAAATGTTCTAAACGGTCGATGATGGCTTGTTCCAGTTGTGTTTCCGAATAATTGGGTTGCTCTTTCAGGTCCAGAAATTCTAATACATAAGGGTCTTTTAAGGTTCCTAA
This sequence comes from Runella sp., assembly GCF_965279615.1. NCBI lineage: Bacteria > Pseudomonadati > Bacteroidota > Cytophagia > Cytophagales > Spirosomataceae > Runella > Runella sp. The sequence continues at coordinate 6,667,947 of NZ_OZ257252.1, forward strand.
AGGATTAGGGGCGTCTGTTTGAGGGCGACTGTCATTTTCTGTAGTACCTTTAGAAATCAGTAAACGATGATAGGCCGCTGAGTTAATTTGTCTTTCGAGTACTCTTACACTCCAGTTGTTTTGTTCGGCTTCATTTTGATAATAAGTACGTTCTTTTTCATCGTCTATCCGCATCAGATGGATATAATGTGTCCAGCTCAAACTTTGCGAAATCGGTGATTTCGCATTCTTAAAAGTGACATAAAACTTACGAATAAGCTCCAGATTTCTTTTAGAATAGCCCTTTCCAAACTCAGCAGTCAATTTTTCGGAAAGTTCGGAGAGAATAAAAGCACCATAATCGGCATAATCCTTTCCTTGTTGCTCCTGCTCTACTATTTGCTTCCCCAATTCGAAATAGGTAAGTACCATTACAGCGTTTACCTGCTTTACTAAAGTTTCTTGGGCTTTGCGTAAAAGTGTTCGAATATTTTCAAAAAAATGATTGTCTAATTCCTTATTCATATATTAAGCAGCTATTCGGGGGAACGACATCAAATTGAAATTCCGTGATTAGATTGTACTTTTTGTATGGATGCTATTGCTCTTGTCTCAAAAGGGGCCTTACTTCACAACCGCAATGCTATTACATTTTAGGGCAACTAACAAATAAAGTTAAAGGAGAGGGTTGTGTTTAGTAAAAGCACCCTCTACCGCACAAACTCCACCTTCTCCCCAACCTTCAAAACCGCATTTGACGCCAATTCATGCACTTTTTTATTACCGATCTGTACGGTTTGAACGGGTAATTGACCGTGTAAAACGGTGAGGGTGGTTTTGAGTTGCGTGCCCTGTTTTTGCTTCGTGCAGGTGCCCCACGCGTAGCCGTTGGACCAGAAAAACGTGCCGGGTTGGTCGTTGAAATGAAGGGTTTTTTCTACGCCTGAGTATTGGAAACCGCTCAGTGCCAGTGTGGAAGCCCAACTGATCATGGCGCGGGCGTAGTGGTGGCCGCATTCGGCTTCGTCGAAGGGGCTGCGCTTGGCACCGTCGTAGCGGTAACGGATGTTTTGGATGCATTTGAGGCCGTCGTCCGTCATGTTTTCGTAGAGCATTCCGATGGCGGCGGTGTATTCAAAACCCGTCATCACTTCGGCAAAATACGGGAACGGCACCGTGGGACGGCCTTTGGGCCAGCTTGCCATGAGCAACGCAGGCTCGTCGGCCAGGGCGTAGGAGCGCATGTTGTTGAAATGCTCCGTCAGCGTGGCGCGGTAGTTGTATTTCAGAATGGATTTCAGCGAGGTCTGCACGTTTTGCGGTTTCACTAAATAACCCAAGCCGCACACGTGCGCCATGAATTGCCCTACCAATTGGTCTACCAAGCAGCCTTTGGCCAACTGAAACGGGGGAAAATCGCCCTGAATGCTGTTCCAACCCGAAAGTGTCCCTTTCGCAAATTTGCGTCCTACGGGCGAGATCACCTGTTGTTCGTAATATTCACCGTTGAACAACTGTTGGTCGGCCCACGTACTGCCGCTTTGAAACAGGGTTTTGCATTGTTGCGCAAAAGCGGCATCGTGTAGGACTTCGGCCATTTTTTCGGCGGCTTTCAACGCCCCCAAATACCAAATCTGCATTTGCGGATTGGGACCGAAATATTCTACGTCCATCGTATTATGTTGCGCTCCGTCCATGACGCCGTCGAGGTTGCCGTCCCAACCGTCGGGCACCCACGCAAAGGCCAACGCCCGTTTTATTTTCGGCCAGTTTTTTTGCAAAAAAGCCGTATTGCCCGACAGTTGCCAATCGCGGTAAAACTTCATGATGGTGCCCATTTGCCCGTCGGCGGCGGCCATGCCGTTGCCTGCGCCTTTGTTGAGTGGCAGGCCTACCCGAAACTGCATGATACCCGAAGTGCTGTCGAGGGCGTAGTTAAACTCCACATCGCGCATGGTTTGGGCTAAGTCGCCGAATAAAAAGGCGGTGGCCTGCTCGTAGTTCCAGACGTGCGTACACGAACCCGCGCAGGAGCCTTCGCTGTCCATGACACCCTCCCAACCAAACATCCGTCCGTCTTCGGTACGGAACACCGTTTGGGAGCGCAACGTGCTGAGATTGAACAGCGCCGCTTCTTTGACGGCTTCGGGATAATCACTTTTGAGGAAGCTGTTGACAAAGAGCAACGTCTCGTTTTCAAGTTGGGGCAATTGCGGAACAGACTTTTCGGCCACGTCCCAAGCGTCGGCGTAGCGAGTGGTGTAATAGTTGCCCACGCGCTCTTTCGACCACGCAAAGCGATTTGGGAAATGCCATGTAATAAAGAACGTAAAGGATTCTGTTTGTTTGGGTTGAATGGTTTTCTTTACGACCAATGATGCCATCGGATCATCGTCGGCAACGGTGGTTTTTTCGGTCAGTTTTCCGTCGTCCGTAAAATCATCCCAAAAATCCAACAACGCATTTTCCCAAGCATTGCTCACAGAAGAAGTACGGTAGCTTACGTCGCCAACGGCGTTGGTACTCAGCGCAATGGTGCCCCAAGCGGGGTCGGCTTTGTCCACGCCGTCGGAATACATAAAAATGCCTTGGCCTGCTTTTCCCTGTCGAAATTGATTTTTATTCTTCTTCGCCCCTGACGGATTAAACTCTCCTTTCCACGATTTGGAACCTTTAGAGCCGTCTTTTCCCACAAAATTCCGCATGGATCCCGCCACCGAAACCGTCAGCGGTTGGTTGGACATGTTGGTGACTTCGTAGGTCAAGGCCGCCATCGGAATCCCGCTGCGCTCGGCATCGCCGGGAATGAGGGGGTTGAAAGCTTTTATCTGAACCGTAACGGGCAGTTTTTCGTCCGACAAATTCACCTGTCCAAACGGATACGCAGCGTCGAAACTCGCTTTGGCAAAACGCGGCAGACCGTGATGGTCGACGGGCCGCCCTTCCATGTGTTGGTACTCATGCGTTTCGAGCGGGCCGATGAGGGCTTTGGCCTGTGCCGTTTCCGTTGGTTTTTTGACGTAAATGGCAAAGAACGGAGCCATATTGCCCGGCAATGTAGTACTGAATCCTTTTCCGGGACGGTTCATGATCTCCCAGTCCTGCAACTGCCCGCGCCCTCCCAACGATACCGTTCCCGTACCGATGCCGCCGACGGGCATCGCAATCCGCGTGAGGTGTTGTTGGTCGTAGTGTTTCAACATCGGCCATTTTTGCGGTTTCCAGGGAGTTTGGGCGAGGGCTTGGGTCGTGAAGAGGAGGAAAAGGAGTTTTTTCATGAGGTTGGGGAGATTTAAGGCAGAGGAAATTCGGTAAGATTTGTCACCCTGTAAGGGTCTAAAACCGCGTAATAAGAGTCCTGCAAAGCGGACAATAGACCCTTACAGGGTGACAAATGCGGATGACAAAATAGGGTGACAAAGTAATGAATTTAATGCTTCTCAATCTCTTCCAAACTCACGCCCAACATTCTCCTTGCGACAGAATTCAGCGCTTTTTGATCACCTTCAAAATGGTAGGTACGGCTGCGGTGGGTGATGCTTTCGCCTTTTTTGAGGGCTTTGGCAGGAGAGGAGGATTCCAATTCGTAGAATGGCCCCATTTGGGTGCCGTCTTCTACCGGACCATCGTTGTAAGAATTGGCGGCGTCACCTTTGAAGGGATCTTTCTGGATTTCCCACATGGAATTGACATAATCGCCGGTGGGGTCTACATCGTAAGAAACAACAGTCAATACGCCTTTTTCGGAATCATAACTGCCCATGATAGGCTTGGCAATGCTTGGCGGTAAACCGATTTTGCTGCGGTGTTTGCCGTCGGCTTTGAAGTACAAAACGCTGTCTTCGATGATGAGACGCTCGGCAGGGACTTTGCCAAAATAGCTGTCGTTGATCTTGCTTTTATGGTCGGCACCGCCTTTGAACGGAATCACGATCGTTGTTTTGGGGGTAGGATTAAACATTCCCAAGATCCAAATGGAAAGCAGTCCCGTTTCTTTTTTCCAGTCGGGACCTTGGTTGGTGATTTTGCTCACGGTTTCGTAAGCTACTGTTTTTACGTCTTTGAGGGGAAAGTTGATCGCAGTTTCAATCTCCACTTTGCTGAGTGCTTCAATGCTTCGGTCGATCACGATGTCGAATTTTGTGCCTGAATAGTTGGTCAACGACGTTGTTTTGCGGAAGGTTGCTTTGGATTTATCGGAAGAAACCAAATCAAACGGTTCGCAATCAATAACGGCGGGTACTTGCCAATCGTCGAATACGAATTTTTTGCCCTGCTGAAAATAAACCGAAAACTGCCCGCCTTCGGGACCGATCCAAAAGCGATCTTCCCCACCAAATGCGCTCATGTGTGGTGTAAATTTTCCGGATTCCAATAATTTATAATTAAGCCAGCCATAGCTGTTGCCTGAAGTACCGTTAGCGGTTGATGTCATGACACGACCCTGTAAGTCGCCGACCACGGCTACCTGTGCCGAATCATCGTCGGGCGCGGTGAGCGTGAGCGTTTTTTGGTGCTTTTTTAGAAATTCGAGGTCAGCGCCGAAGGAGTTTGCAGTGGAAGACATAGTTTCGTTTTTGGTAGATGAACAGCTTGACATAAATGCCAATAGTACCGAAGCCACGCTTAAAGTGACTACGTTGCGGGCCGAACAAATGATCTTTGAGGAGAAATGCATAGTGATTCAGGAAGATGATTGATAGCACGAAAAGAACTTAGCATGACTTAAAATACTCAATCCGTCAATAATGTAAACATCATTGTATAGTTTGAGATTTGTGTGTGTTGGACAAGCTTTGTGGATTAAACTGTAGGTACACTTTTCAGATAATGTGAAATTTGACCATTCAAGCCTTCTTCATGCACTTAATAAGTAAATTTCCCCGAGTAAATTCTCTTGTTAGCATTCCGCGATATTATTTATTTTAAATCCACAAAAAACCAAACTCAGCCTTTCATGAAACCCTTCACTTCTCTCCTTTGCCTTGGACTTTTCGGCCTTCTATTGGCAGCCTGCAAAACCGATAAAAATGAATCGACGCGAACGACATTTTTTGATGCATCGGGCATGGATACCACCGTAAATCCTGCCGATGATTTTTTTAGTTATGCTTCCGGCAATTGGATGAAAAACACCAAAATTCCCGCTGACCAAACGGGTTGGGGGTCTTTTTATACACTTTATGAAGAAAACCTCAACAAACTTCACGGGATTTTGGAAGAAAGTACCAAAACGACGCATCCCAAAGGCAGTTTAGAGCAGAAAGTAAGTGATTATTACCTGTCGGGCATGGATACCGTTACTATCGAAAAGAAGGGAATTGAGCCGATCAAGGCATATTTAGCGGAAATCGACAAGCTCAAAACGCCGCAGGAAATCATGGACTATACCGCCAAATTGGAGTCACCCGGTGGCGTATGGGTAGGATATTACGTAGCAGCTGACGAAAAGAATCCGGGCTACAATGCGCTGCAACTCGCTCAAACGGCCCTTGCCTTGCCCGAGAAAGACTATTATTTCCGCACCGATGCCGAAACCAAAAAAGTACGGGATGCCTACAAAAAATACATTGCTACCCTGTTTACCCTTTCAGGCCTTGACTCGACTTCCGCGAAGAAAAAAGCGGAAACGATATTGGCATTGGAAACTGAAATTGCTAAGTCGCACCGCAGTCCCGTTGATTTAAGAAATCCTGAATTGAACTATAATAAGTTTGCCATCAAAGACTTAGCGGCCATAACGCCGAACATTGATTGGGCACGATTTGTAAAAACAATGGGTGCAAAAACGGATACGCTCATCATTGGGCAGCCGGATTATTACAAGGCATTGAACGGATTGCTGAAAACGCAGCCCATCGACGTGTTGAAAGACCGCATGAAACTGTCGGTTTTATCAGGCGCGGCGTCTTCGCTGACCAAAGCATTTCGGGATGCGCAATTTGATTTTTATGGTAAAACCCTCAATGGCCAACAGGTGCAGGACGCGCGTTGGAAGCAGATCACCAACGCCGTGGATGGTGGTTTGGGCGATTTGTTGGGGCAACTCTTTACGCAAAAATACTTTACCGCCGACGCCAAAGACCGCATGAATGAGCTGGTCAACAACCTGCAGGATGTATACCGCGACCGCATCAAACGCCTCGATTGGATGTCGGATTCGACCAAAACCGAGGCTGTCAAAAAACTGGATGCGTTCATCAAGAAAATCGGCTATCCCGACAAATGGAAAGACTACGCCGAAGTGGATATTGTAAAAGACAACTACTTTGCCAACAAACGGGAGATCGCAATTTATAACGGCAAGCGCGACTTGGTCAAAATTGGCAAACCCGTTGATAAAACCGAATGGGGGATGACGGCACCTACTGTGAATGCCTACTATAATCCAACGTTCAACGAGATCGTATTTCCGGCGGGTATTCTGCAATTTCCGTTTTTCGATAATGCCGCCGACGATGCCATCAATTACGGAGCCATCGGTGCCGTGATCGGCCATGAAATGACGCACGGATTCGACGATCAGGGCCGTCAATATAATTACATGGGAATGTTGAAAAACTGGTGGAAACCCGCCGATGGCGATAAATTCAAACGCAAAGCGATGTTAGTGGTGAAGCAGTACGGAGCATATAAAGTACTGGACAACATGAGTGTGAATGGTGAACTGACCTTGGGTGAAAACCTGGCGGATATCGGCGGTCTTTCCATTGCCTATGAGGCATTTATGAAAACAAAACAGGCCAAAAGCGGAAAGAAAATTGATGGATTTACGCCGCAGCAACGCTTTTTTCTGGGTTTTGCCCAAGTTTGGCGCATCAAGAGCCGCGACGAAACCATGCGTATGCGCATCACGATGGACCCACACTCGCCCGAATTGTTCAGGGTAAACGGCCCATTGGCCAACATGACGGAGTTTTATGAAGCATTCAACGTAAAACCAACCAATAAACTCTACCGCCCGGATAGTTTGCGTGTGCATATTTGGTAAGGTGCTGTTTAAAATAGAATCTATTTTTTTAACCGCAAAGAACTCTAAGAATAGCGCAAAGGGCCTAAAGTTTTCGTTCACGTTTTAATTTACGCCCTTTGTGCAGGTACTTTGTGTTCTTTGCGGTTAAAAAAAAATTGAAACAGCCTTATATCATATGTAAAACAAGAAGTTCAATGTTCAAAAAAATAACCGTTTTCCTCTTTATTACCCTTTCGGCGGCCCACGGCCAACAAGCGCTTTTTCAAACGAAAGGCCTTCAACCTGCTCTATGCGTGGGTGAAGACGGGACCATCGAAATGGTCTTTGGAAAAGGTAATGCGTTTTACTATTCTTTCTCCAAAGACAAAGGGCAAACCTTTTCATTGCCCTTATTGGTGGACAGTCTTCAGGGGTTGCATTTGGGTGTTTCGCGGGGGCCACAGATTGCAGCTTCCCGTCTTGCTACGGTCATAACGGCTATTGATAAACGCGGGGATGTCTATGTCTTTGTACGCAACCGGGCCACCGGAAAATGGCAAAATAAACGTATGGTCAATGATGTGCCCGAAATTGCGAAAGAAGGTTTTAACGCCTTGGCGAGCGATGGAGAGGGCAATTTTATGGTTATTTGGCTCGATTTGAGAGACGACAAACAAAACAAGCTATTCGGCGCTTCGTCCAACGACGGTGGCCTGACGTGGAGTAAAAATAAACTCATTTACCACTCTCCCGACGCGACGGTTTGTGAATGTTGCCAGCCATCCATCCTCATGCGCGACCGGCGCGTGTATATTATGTTCAGAAATTGGATCAACGGATCACGGGACATGTATGTTACGACCTCGGAAGATGGCGGAAATACATTTTTGCCCGCCGTGAAAATGGGCGAAGGAACATGGAAACTCAACGCCTGCCCCATGGATGGCGGCGGAATGAGCGTGACAAAAAGCGGCGTACTCACATCGGTTTGGCGGCGGGAAAATCAGCTCTTTACCTCCAAACCGGGAGAGTCCGAGCAACTCCTCGGGCAAGGTCGAAATGCTTCCATTGCCACAACCAACCGATACACCATGATCGCGTGGCAGGATCAGGGCCAAATTTGGCTGCGCCAATCGCCGCAAAACCCACCGGTCAATTTGGGTACCGGCCGATTTCCCCGCTTGCTAACGCTCAATGAACAGCAGGCGTTTTGTGTATGGGAAGACAAAGAAACTATCAAAGGAATGATTTTAATGGGAGATCAGAAATGAGTGGAGTGCTTTTTGCTCTATAAAAAGAAAAATAATCGGCGTCTAAACAAAGGGAAAAGTACATGGATTTACTGATTGTTATCATGTCGTTATCGGTGGTTGTTTCGTAGCTTTTGAGTACGAAATAACCACTATTAGATACAATGAAAACGATCAAATCACTTAAATTCGCGGCTTTTGCTGCTCTTTTGGTATTCAGTTCTACACTTATATTTGCCCAGACCAATTACAAACAGTCGCTAAGTATCGGCAAAGACGGCAAGGTAAAAAATGAAAAAGGCGTGGGTGTCGGTATAGTAACCAAAGACCAAATCATTAAAGATGCCAACGGCAAAAAAGTAGCTTTTCTGGCGGCTGATGGTACATTGAAGGATGCCAACGGAAAGACGCTCGGGAAAATGGCAAAAAACAACAGTGAATTCTATGATGAATCAGGTGTTTTGGTACTGAAGATCAAGGATAATCCTGACGAAACGTGCGATATCATTGATGTTAAAGGAAATGTGGTCGGCAATGTACACGATAGCCTGAAAGGGGTTGCCTGTGCCGTTCATTGTTTCCACAAGGACATGGCCAAAAAAGCTGAAGGAAGTCACATGAAGCACTGATAGAAAAGGGTGAGTGTTTATAGCTCACCCTTTTTCAGTTAAAGCCCGGAATAGTTGATTACCATTGCTTCATTCTTGAAATAAAACCCTCCGGACCATCCATCTTCCGGCAATGCAGCAAGATGCCGGAAGTAGGCACAACTTACCTCGGCAAGTTGTTATTCTTCTGCCACTCCTAAAAATAATAACCGCGCTTGACGCTCTCCTCCGTCGGCTGCGCCTCCTGTATTTTTTTACACACAAGAACGCTTTGAGAATGAGGCACCAGTTCTACATAAGCGGTATCGCCTTCCCGAAGTTGATGGTACATTCCGGAATCGTCCCATTGGATCAACTCACTTTTGGGGTCAGACAGCCATTTGAAGAAGACAAAATAAGCGTCTGAGGCTTCCCGATGATAAACAAACTCTTTCGAAATGACCTTGATCATTCCTACCTGCTTGGTTGCGTTTTTTATGTCAATACTGTTTTTACGGATGTGATAACGGGCAATGAAAATGTAAATCAAACAGATCAAAACCGAACCGGTCATTGTAAACACCAACAGCGATTTTTCTTCAGAGGTCATTGTTCCATAGGTGATTTTCTGAAGTCTATCGTACCAATTTCCGATTCCAAACAGCAAAAGGGACAAGCTTGCCGTTGTCCACACAATGCGCGCCCAAAGAGCATTTCTTTTTAACTTTTTCATCTCTTTGGATGAGAGAGGTACTAACTCAGGGAAGGAAGGGGCCGACGGAGTGTCGGAAGCGGGTGTTATAACAGCGTTTGCAGCAACAGCATTCATACTTGTATTTTTTATAAGTTGATGCTGCAAAGTTCCGCTAAAACAGAAAGCCCGTAAATCCGGAAATACCTGCATTTTGGCTACAGGGAAACCTGTATTTTTGTGCTTTTAGCGGCAAAAGGGCTACTAAACGATCTCTTTGTTGCCTTCCTGCAATATGCCTCGGCGCTTTTTCACTTCGTCGTTTGCTTCGAAGAGCTTGTAGTCATTTTGAATTTTTCGCCGCATACGGGTCAGCGTTGAATACCTTGTGAGCTGCCGTAGGGTTTCTTTGGTAAGGAACGGTCCTTCGAATTTATCTCCTTCAAACGTATTCCAATACGCCCAAGCCAAGTCAATATCGGAGTTTCGGGCCTCGCCGGAATCATTGAGCAGAAAGGCTACTTTGTCACGGGTAGTTTCGAGTATTTTGCCTTTCAGGCGGTTTAAAATATCTTCCCTTTCCACTTCCGCACGCTCTACTTTGGTAAGTTTTTTGCTGTCCGATTTTTGTTGCTCTGCCATGATGGTATGCCGGTTTATTCAAGCATAATAATAGGGAAAAATCCGGTTTCAAAAAAGTGGTATGAATACTGTTTGTATTGAAACGATTGATGTAGAGAAGGAAAATACCTCTATAGAAGTTTCAACTTCGAAAATGGCTGAATTTTAGGGATACTTACAATTAAACCATTTTGAACAGTTGATGTATATTGCTCTGTATTTCAATCGGTATAATCTTAAAGGACGTATTCGAAGTTTTCGGGAATTATTTTTAGCGATCTATTTCCCCCATCTGTTAAATAAAAGACGGGACACTATTATCTTTAAAAGTCCCTCAATGGAGTATGAGGCGAATAAATGGTTTGATACAGATAACAAAGGGTATGTTAGAATAAGAGATATGTTGAACGTTGTAGAAGGGCTATTGCCCCAACGTAGTCCACAGTTTTTGCCAATACCACGCAGAATGCCTATAAATCAAATTCCTAAGTTCAAGTCAAAACGTAAACTTAAAATTTGGGTAAGTGCCATTGTAGCAGTCTTTATTACAGAAAAGAAGTAAGCTAGACATAGATTGGCATTCATGTTGTGTAGTAATGCTAAAACTAGACAACACAAATGCCCGGAATAATTTCCATTGCCGATGACGACTTTCATTTCGCGTGCGAATTGCTTAAAAGAATGTCTGTAGAATTTGAATTGGAGTTTACAGATGAACAAATTGCTATCGCAAAAAGATATGGCCTTTCCCCGCCGTCAAAGTACATAAGGAAAGAAGAGGTTGAAAGTGTGACAGTAAAAAAGCCATATGTTAGGAAACGAAAAAGGTAAACCACTCTTCTGCCATTTTAGAGCTCTTACAATACTTGAGAATATACCTGTTTGTCTGAATTTTTATTCTTTTGAACCCTCTAGTGGTTACTTTCTTCTTTTGAATAATAAGTGATTTCAATTAGTCTTTTCTCAATACCACTATGAGTATTGTCTCTAAGATATTTAACCAACGCACGTTTAAGATTTCTTGATTTAGACATCCTGATTGAATAATGTAAAGTTTGGAAATGCAAAATCCACTCAGGGTTAAATTTTGAATAATCAAAATTGTCCATATCAATTATCCATTCATAATAATCAGATATTTTTGCGAATTTTTGAAAACTGGCTGAATTTGTATTAATATTTAATTTAAAGCACAGGTTTAGTAAATTGTCTAGGTAACGATATTGGTTGTTGTATGAATCAATAGGAGCGCCTTTTGAAGAATCTTCTATATTTAATTTATTTATAAATGATAAAACAAGAGCTTTATCCTTTGGTATTATACCATACATTGTACAATAGTCGAAAATCTCAAACTCAAAACTTGATTTTAAACTATTTTGAATGTATTTCTTTATGAATTTTTTGGACTTGCTCTCAACTTTTTTATACAATGTATTTAATGTCTCAGTAGTATGCCTTGTAGAACAAATTTTACATGTTTGAAGGGAATTTTCTAGAATTTGAATTAGTTGGTCATTACTGACTAATAAAGAATTGTTGCTGTAAGAGTCAAGAATATCATCTATAACTTTGTCGTTATGTCCCTTTTTCGTGTTTAAAAAATAGCTCAAATATTTATCTAATAATTTTGACTCTATGAAACGACCCTTTTGAGAGAAAAAAAGTGATAAAATTTCATAAGCCGAATTTTTTATTATAATTGTTTTTTGCAGAAAGTTAAGCAAATGTTCGGCAAATATATTTATATAATCAATTTCAAGTTCTAAAAGAGAAGACATTGTGATTATATTTTCGAAAATAGAATTGTACTTGTCTGAGAAGTATTTATTGTCTTTATCTGCATAGGAATTGAAACTTAATATACAATCTGATTCATTAGTTAAAAATGATAAAGATATAGAACGAAAGGACTCATTTTTGTCAATATCAGTTTTGTATTTTATTGAATTTAAATGGTATAAATTAACATATTTTAAAATTGTTTTAGGGTTTCCATGAAACAAAAACTTGTGTACCCAATAATCATCGAGTGAGGTTATTTTGTCGCCTTGAGTGTCATTAATAGCATAAGAACAAAGAAATCCTTCAATAAGCATTTCAAAAATACGTTCAAAGTCGATGTACCTATCATAAATAATAAAGTTTTGATTTAGAAAATAATAAAGCTTTAAAAAAGAATTTTGTAGTGACCAAATATGTTTATTAACACTCCATCCGCCTTTTAATTGGGTTCTATAATGGCTTTTTATGTCATTTAGATGGGCGCTCATGCTCTGAAATGCTTCACTGAAAAATTTTTCTTCGGCTATATAAATCAATAAATTATAATCCGTTTCGAGTTTAAGTTCAACAGCTTTACTAAAAAGGTCTATTTTTTTTAATTCTTTTGAAATATTTTCGGTACCATCAATATCATAAATTAAATGGCCTAGAAAGCTTCCTATTTGTTTTAAATTGTATAATGATATAAAATACGTGATATATAATTGCTGTTCTAAAGCTTTGTTTTTTATTTCTAAAAACTGCCTATATGAAGTATAAACATTTCCAACTTGAAAATTTATATATGCAACCTTTAACTTGTCTTTGAATTCAGCATGTAGATTGGTATTGGTTTGGATTGCCTCAAATAGTTTACTAAAATCCAGCCTATTAAACATACATCTACAACATTGACAAGCTGTTAAGCTTTTTTTAATATCTAATCGAAAATTCTTATATTTTTCTCTGCCATTTAAATAGAATATTAAGTTGTTTGCTAAAATGTTTGAAATATCATCTTTATTTGTACTGCTTTCCAGAGCTTCTATTGCTGAGTCATTGACTTTGAAAAGCGTGAAATTATTATAATATGCGCCCTCGTCATCTGAAACAGCGAAGGGATAATGTTTTCTTAAAATATTGATTGGAATAAAGGAGATTTCTTTATAAAGATTATTATATAAATTTTGGATACTATCTAAATCATTTGCTTTGATGTTTCCTTTGTAAGAATATTTTGAATTAGAAGACTCATGTAAATGAGATGGGAAGGTATATGCAGAAGGAGCATTTCTTAAATTTTCAAAAAAAGGCCAAAAATCACTAAAGTATTTAATATTTACTTTGAAACGCTCTTGTATAGTTGGGTGGATTTTATCTTTAGACTCACCAAAATCTGTATGATTATGGGAAAGAAAAATTATTTCATCTATGTTATGATTATCACAGTATATACATACGCTTCCAAGAATTTCCCAGTCGTTAACACTTAAAGGCTTATTGTGAAAAGGAGGTAGCCTATTTCTAAGCCTTTCTACTACTTCATCGCTTATAATCTTTGCTGTAGGAATATTAATCGAATTTTTTAAAAATGCTTCTATTTGCTCAGTTTGCGAAGTGATATGAGATGTATTTACAAGTGCCTGTAATGTATTCGTAGATGAAATAGATTCTGCTTGATTATTTAATAAATTTTTTGCAATAATTTTCTCTTTCCTTACTGTTTCTTTTTGTACATGCTTATTCCATTCAGCTTGTATATGCTTATGCATATACAGCCTCACTGTATTATTGTTTACATAATTTTCTAGCTCTAACAAATAAGAGCTATATTCTGTAGCATGAACCAGTTTAAGTAAGGAACAGGTATCTATTAATATGTGAATCATTGAAGAGTAATCTAAGCATTAATTCATTAGTAATTATCGAAAGATTTATTAAAAAAAATCAAATTACACTTTTTTAACCAAATGTACAGATAAGTGTTTGATTATTAAGTGTTTAAGATGATTTCTAGTGTTTTGGAAATACATAAAACACTACAGTTTCAAAGAATAGAAGATAAAAAAAATCGTAACTGTCTATAAATAAGTCAGTTACGATTTTGAGTGTGGGCCCAGTAGGGCACGATCCTACGACCCCCTGATTATGAGTCAGATGCTCTAACCAACTGAGCTATGGGCCCGGTACTTCTCAAAATACAGAATTTGCAGGGTTTTAGCAAATCTTGTAGGCTTGGATCAATGAAAGAGCAAGCCTTGTATTTTGTGGGTGCAAAAGTATAATAATGCGACTGGATTTGCAAAATTTTAGCCATTATTCAACCGCATAATTATACAAGAGTACTGAAAACAGGGCGTGTGGAATGATTTTTTAGGAATTTATTTCATTAACAGATCGGGAGTAGAAGAATGACTCCCAAAGCACGTTGTGAAATAAAAACAACCCACCTGTAGTTATTTTCAACGGAAACAATGGCCGGTATAGCTTTTAAAATCACACTATCCACACTCATTAACAACAGGGAGACCTTGGGGCTTGTGCTAAGAAAATTATAGTATTACCTGATATAAAGGGAAATTTACTTAGTTTAGCACCTTTGTCAACCTATGATCGTACCTTAATTATGGCTAAAAAACTTCCTTCGGCGTATGCCCACCCGTACGCTATCGACTCACGTTACAAGAAATCGGTCGCTTATTTTTCCATGGAATTCGCCATTGATCAAGCCCTCAAAACCTATTCGGGAGGGTTGGGCTTTTTGGCCGGTTCGCACATGAAAAGCGCCCACGACCTGCGCCAAAACCTCATCGGGATCGGCATCCTTTGGAAACACGGTTACTATGACCAGACCCGCGCCACCGACAACAGTATGGTGCCGCAGTTTCGGGAAAAAATGTACAGCTTCCTGAAAGACACGGGCATACGGTTTCAGATCACCATTGCCAATCAACCCGTTTGGGTGGCTTCGTATTTTCTGGACCCGAAGCTGTTCGGGACGGTGCCGATGTTCTTTTTGACCACCGATACCGACGGCAACGACCAATGGGCTCGCCAAATCTCCTATCATCTTTACGACGCCGACGCGTCTGTGAAAGTGATGCAGTGCATGCTTTTGGGCATTGGCGGCGCAAAGTTTTTGGATGAGCTCGGTTACGAACCGGACATTTATCACCTGAATGAAGCCCATGCGGTATCGTCGGTGTATTATTTATACAAGAAATTCGGCAAGAAAGAGTCGGTCAGAAAACGATTGGTATTTACGACACATACCCCCGAAGAAGCGGGGAACGAAAAGCACAATATTTACTTTCTGAATGATCTGAGTTTCTTTTCGGGAGTGCCGCTTGAGACAGTTCGAAAAATTACGGGCTTTGGACCGGGAGAAACCGTTTTCAATCATTCGTTGGCAGCATTGCGATTGAGCCATCAGGCCAACGCCGTTTCCAAGCTGCACGGAGATGTATCGCGACAAATGTGGAGCTGGGCACCGGACATCTGTGACATCACGCACGTGACCAATTCACAGCACAAAGCCTCATGGGCTGATGCCGAACTCGAAGAAGCACGCAGTAAAGGTGATTTGGACGCAATTGAGAAACGTAAAAAAGAACTGAAAGGGCAGCTTTTCAAAACGGTAGCCGATCAGGCGGGTAAATTATTTGATCCAAACATCCTGACCATTGTATGGGCCAGACGCTTTGCGGGCTATAAACGTCCCGACCTGCTGACCCGTGACCGTGAACGGTTTGACCGCATCATGCGCAACAAAGATTTTCCGATTCAGTTTATTTGGGCGGGAAAACCGTACCCCAAAGACGACAGTGCCATTTATACGTTCAATCAACTGTTTTACCTGAGTCATTTGTATCCCAACATGGCGGTATTGACGGGCTACGAATTGGCACTTTCCAAGCAGTTGAAAGAAGGCTCCGACGTGTGGCTCAATACACCTGTTGTGACGCGCGAAGCATCGGGCACAAGCGGCATGACGGCAGCCATGAACGCAAGCCTCAACTTCTCGACCTACGATGGTTGGGTGTGTGAGTTCTCGCGGCATGGCGAAAATTCTTTTATCGTTCCGGTGGCGTCAGAGTCAAACCGTGACGGAGAGGATATTTCGAATATGTTGGATGTATTGGAAAATGAGATATTGCCTTTGTACTACGAGCGCAGCAATGATTGGTACGAGACTGTTTTGCGAAGCATGACCGAGGTCGGTGGCTTTTTCAACTCTGATCGTATGGCGGCGGAGTATTATGAGAAGGTGTATAAATAAGCATAATCTAACCCTTAAACCTATAAGGTCTGTTTATCGCAGTAAACAGACCTTATAGGTTTGGTTAACTTGTCGCTAAAGGTATAAATCACAATTGATCTCGGTATCATCCACTTTGGCACCCATTTTCTTATAAAATTCGATGGCGTCTTTGTTCCAATCAGAGACTTGCCAACGGACTTTCGTACACTTCTCGAAATTGGCGTGATCAACCAGTTTGTCAAGCAACTGTGTTCCGATCTGGTGGCCTCTGAATTCTTTCTTCACGTACAGGTCGTCCAAATACAATGCCTTGCCCGACCATGAATAGTAGGCCATGAAAAAAGAAGCAAAGCCAATGATGGAAGTATCTTAGTGCTCGACCACAAGACACTGAAAAAGGTCCCTGTTTTCCAGCATTTGGTCAAGGTTGATGGTCACTTTTTCGGGCGTTTTCTGAAAGATCGAAAATTCCTGAATCAGCCTGAAAATGGCGGGAAAGTCCGCAGGTGTTCCTTTTCGAATGATGACATTCATAAATTGTGTAACGTTAAAAGGGAACGAAGCAGTCGTAATTTCGTTGGTTGCTGATCTGTCCGTTTTCAAATTCCAGGAAAAGGGCAAAGTTAGCTTTTAATTCTTCGCCGGGCGGGGTTTTTCCGATAGGTATCGAAAGCACGGCTTTCCAAATAACTTCTAAAATAACGGTATTCCCTGCCACGTATTCTTTTTGAATGTCATAGGTTTGGCGAACAATGATCTGCTTTCCCTTTTCCGAACGCTCGATCAGCGTCTGAAAATCACTGGTTCCGCCGTTGGGATTCAGCGCGTTGGGATATTCGATCTGTAGAATGGCGGGCGCATAGTAAGGAGCTAATTCCTGCCCCGCTTTGCCTTCGCTGATGGCTTGTAAATGTTGTTTGGCAATGGCTAAAATATCAAAATGGCTCATACGAATGAATGTTGACTGAAAATCTGAAATCCTTTTTAAAGATAATTCCTGAAAAGGGATTTATGTTCCGGCCAATAGGTACTTTTTACGCACTTCTTTTGCGGTAATTGAAGATCGCCAATCCGTTGAATAAAATGGCAAAACCAACCATCGCCCAAAAATCGGGGAGAAGGTCACTGAAACCGCTTCCTTTGATAAACACAGCCCGGATAACTTTGATGAAATAGGATGGCGGGTTTATTCTCGTCAGCCATTGGGCCCAATCGGGCATACTCTCAATGGGTGTGTACAGACCACCTAACAGGATAAAAACCATCATGCAAAAGAAAGCGAAAAGTGTAGCCTGCTGCTGTGTATCGGAAAATGTACTGATAAGTAAGCCTATCCCTAAAACGCCCAACAGATACACCGCCGAAAAAGCGTAAATGGTGAGGTAAGAACCGACCGGTAAAATTCTGAATATCAGAAAAGCAAACACCATTCCGAGCGTGATGGATACCATGCCCAACACCCAAAACGGGATCAGTTTTCCCAAAATAAATTCGTGTTTTTTGAGAGGTGTTACATTGATCTGTTCAATGGTTCCCACTTCTTTTTCGGCTACGATGTTGAGCGCCGTCAGAAACGCACCCACCATCGTGACCAAAATGGCTAAAATGCCGGGAACCATAAACAGGTGATAATCAAAGTGCTGATTGAACCAATTGGCCGATGTGATCTCTATCTGCGGTATTTCGTTGAATTTCGGCAATAGCATCCATTCTTCACGCACTTCACGGTTAAAATCGCCGATCATCTGGGAAGCGTACGCCGTTCCCAATCCTGCCCGAACGCCGTTAACAGCATCAGCAGCTAAATGCAATTGGCCTTTGCTTGATTTGATAAGGTCGCGTTCAAAATACCGGGGAATGGTCAGGATGAGGTCGGTTTTTCCGTTGCCCACCGTTTGAGTTGCCTGAGCATACGATTGGGTGTATTCGACCAGTTGAAAATAGCCCGAGGCGGTAAGTTTATGAACCAATTTACGCGAATAAGGCGAATTGTCCTGATCTACCACGCTGATGGAAATCTGTTTGATCTCGTAATCCGCGGCCAATGGAATTACAATAAGCTGAATAATGGGCATCAACAAAATCATCCGCAAAATGGTCTGATTTCGAAAGATCTGCCGAAATTCTTTTTGGAGTAAAAAGAGAAGATTTCTCATTTGAAATAGGGAATCGTTATCAGACTTGCCAAGTTTTAAAACGGGGGCGCCCAGCCTTGGCAAGTCTTTCTTTCTATGCTAAACGTATCTTGAAATTTCGAATGGCAATGCCCAGAAAAAAGACAGTCATGCCGAACAGGATCAGGGTTTGTTTGATAACATACGAAAACCCTAAACCCTTGACCATCACCGCCCGAACGATGCTGTAGTACCATTTGGTCGGAACAATGTTGCTGACGATCTGTAAGGGCAACGGCATGTTTTCAATCGGAAACATAAACCCGCTGAATACCAGCGCCGGCATCAGAAAACCCACCAACGACAGAAACATGGCGGTTTGCTGCGAATCAACAATCGTCGAAACCAATAATCCCAACGACAGTGTAGTCAGAATAAACAACAGACTTTCGGCCAACAGCAGAAATAAACTGCCGCGAATAGGCATTTCCAACAGAAAAACCGCCAGCAACAGAATGATCACAACATCCATAAAACATAGCACCAGATAAGGAATTGCTTTGCTCAACACGACCAACAAAGGCCGCATGGGCGACACAAGCAAGATTTCCATCGTGCCCATTTCTTTTTCTTTGACAATCGAAACCGACGTCATCATGGCTCCCAACAACATCAGGATCAGCGTCATAACGCCCGGAACAAAATTGTAGGAACTTTTCAACTGAGGATTATACAACATTCGGGTTTCGGTTTCGATGCTGTACGGCAGTTTTTTGTTGTCGCTCAATTCGTTTTGGTAATCCCGAAAAATGCTTGAAGCGTAGTTGATGACGATGTTGGACGTATTTGGGTCGGAGGCATCGCCAATGAGCCGCACCTGCACGTGATTACTGTGCAACAGATCTTCCTGAAAGTTTTGCGGAAAAATGACCACCAGCCGCACCTGACCTTTGCGAAAGACCTTTTCAATTTCAGCTTCTGAATGCAGGTAATGCTGTACGCTGAAATACTGACTTTGATTGATACGGTCAATAAGCAGATGAGAGGCATCGTCCTGTGCATAATCCAGAATAGCAACGTTGGAATTCTTTACTTCGCTCGACAGAGCAAACCCAAACAGGATCATCATCACCACCGGTAAGCCTAACAGAATCACCAAACTGCGTGTGTCGCGCAGCACGTGCCGAAATTCTTTTTGGATAAAAGCTAAAAAGGTTTTCATATTGATAGTTTATGCTGATTTATTAATTTACACCCCACCCCTAGCCCCTCCCCTGTGAGGGAGGGGGACAACAACTCCCTTTCCCTTACGGGGTCGGACCGCCGCGCGGAAAGGGTTGGGGATAGGGGTTACCCATCACTGCGCTTTGCTCCGCGAGCCAATTGCAAAAACACTTCTTCCATATTGTTTACATTGAATTGTTGTTTCAGCTTGGCGGGCGTGTCCAGAGCGGCAATGGTGCCATCCACCATGATGGAGACGCGGTCGCAGTATTCGGCCTCATCCATGTAGTGAGTGGTGACAAACACCGTGATACCGTCGTGGGCCGCTTCATAGATCATGTCCCAAAACTGCCGACGGGTAATGGGATCTACGCCGCCCGTGGGCTCATCGAGAAAGACAATCTTGGGGCGGTGGAGAATAGCAACCGAAAACGAGATTTTCTGCTTCCAACCCAAAGGCAGCGAACCCACCAGCTTGTCGGCTTCGTTATGCAATCCAAGGCGCTCGATGAGTACATTGGTTTTTTCTTTCAACTCTTTGCGCGAAAGGCCGTAGATGCCGCCGAAAAACTGAATATTTTCACGAACGGTGAGGTTTTCGTATAACGAGAATTTTTGACTCATGTAACCGATGTGCTTCTTGATCTCTTCGTTTTGACGATACACATCAAAGCCCGCAACGGTAGCCTGCCCCGAAGTAGGAGAAAGCAGCCCGCATAAAATGCGCATTGCGGTGGTTTTTCCGGCGCCGTTTGCGCCCAGAAAACCAAATATTTCACCCGCCTGCACGTCAAACGTAATGGCATTGACAGCCACGAAATCACCAAATCGTCGGGTGAGCTGTTGCGTATGAATCACCGGTCCCGTCATAAATTCTATTGATTTTCGAGCATGAGTTTGATGAAAATATCCTCGATGTTGGGTGCAATTTTTCTGACCTTAATATCGGTATGACCCCGTTGGGCGAGATAATCGGTTAAATACGCTTCGCTGTTTTCCTTCGTACGAAGCGTAACGTGCTGTTCTTCCCCAAAAGCAAAAGAGCTTTCGATCTCGGCAGGAATGCGCAGGTCTTTCATCAATTGGTAGCGATTGTCAGCATCCACGGCGTAGAGGTTCTGACTATGGCGCTTAATGATTTTGGCCAACGTGTCCAACTCCAATATCTTCCCTTTCTGAATGAGCGCAATGCGGTCGCAACGGCCGGCTTCGTCCATGTAAGGGGTTGAAACCACAATGGTAATACCGCGTGCTTTGAGGCGGTCGAGCATGTCCCAAAACTCTTTGCGCGATACCGGATCAACGCCGGTGGTGGGTTCATCCAGAAAAAGCACTTTGGGTTCGTGAATGAGCGCACAGCAAAGCGCCAGTTTTTGCTTCATCCCGCCCGAAAGCTTGCCCGCCAATCGTTTTTTGAACGGCTCGATCTGTACGTAAATGTCTTCGATCAGGTGGTAATTTTTCTCAACGGTGGTGTTGAAGACTGTCGCAAAAAAGGTAAGGTTTTCTTCAATGCTCAGATCCTGATAGAGCGAAAACTTGCCGGGCATATAGCCGACAATGCGTCGTATCTCCCACAGGTCTTTGACCACATCCAAGCCCGCTACCTGTGCATTGCCGCCATCGGGCAAGAGGAGAGTGGTAAGAATGCGAAAAAGAGAGGTTTTGCCCGCACCATCGGGGCCGATAAGCCCGAACAACTCGCCCGATTTGACCTCAAAGCTGACGTCGTCAAGGGCTATTATGCTGCCTTTTTCGTACGTTTTTTTGATATTTTCTACGCGTACTGTTGCCATTGTTTCCGGTTAAAATGGAACGCTGATCTTTAGGGTTTTTATGATAAAATTATGTTCATAAAGAATCATAGCAATCTTAAAAATCAGCGTTCCGGCTATTTATAATTTCACTTCACCGTACATGCCGATCTTGAGATAACCGTCATTTTTAACCTTGATCTTGGCCGCATAGACCAAGTTGGCGCGCTCGTCTTTGGTCTGGATTGTTTTGGGCGTAAATTCGGCCTTACTCGCGATCCACGTCACCGTTCCGCTTACTTCTTTGTAGGCGTCTTTGCCGTTGTCCACAAATACCTTTACGGGCTGATTCAATTTGACTTTTCCGAGTTGGTCGCCCGTAATGTAAGCCCGCAATGTGAGGGTTGAAAGGTTCGCAATTTTGTACAATGCTTTGCCCGTAGCGGTCATCTCGTCGGCAGCGGCGTATTTGACCAATACTGTACCGTCGATCGGATTGGTGATATTGCAGCGTTGGAGTTGGTCATCCATTTGGGCAATGCGTTCCTGCAACGGTTTACGCTCGCTCAACACCCCGCGATTTTGAATCGATACCTGCTGTTGCTGCGATTTGATCTGCTGATTCAAAACGGCCACCTGACTTTCAGTGGCGTCGATCTGTTTTTTGAGAATGTCAATTTGTCCGTCTATATCGTCCAATTGTTTGGCCGGTACAGCTTCGGCTTTTACGAGGTTGTCTATGCGCTTACGTTCACGTTCGAGTACCCGTAATTGTTCGCGTTGGGTAGCGATCTGACGCTGTTGCGAAATGAGCTGCTCCCGCACGATCTGCGTTTGCGGAGCGGCATCGTTGGTTTTTTGGCCTAAGGCGTCAATACTGGCTTCGATTTGGGCTTTTTGCAGCGAGAGATTTTTACAATCTACGTTGCCGATCACTTGGCCGGCTTTCAGGTCGCTGCCTTCTTCCACTTCAAAGCGGGTAATTTTTCCGGCCGCTTCCGATGAGATCACCACTTCGTCGGCTTCAAAAACGCCGCTGGCATCAAAGTCCTGATCGCTGCCCTTGCAGGCTGTCAAGACAATAAGTAAAAAAAGAGAGAAGTATGTACGATTCATGTTTGGATGTAATCAATGGGTGTTGAATGATTGATTTTGTTTTGCCTGAGCAGCTATACTAAAACCTTATAGGTTTGCAATAATTGATTGCTGTCATAAACCTATAAGGTTTTTTTGAGCGTACTATTCAGTTTCCTGCTGTCAGGCGCAGATTATTTTGTGCCTGGAGCAATTGAATTTCGTGTAAGATCAGGTTCTGGCGGGAAGTATCTTCGTTGTCGAGTTCGGTAAGATAATCGCTGGCGGTGATGATGCCGTTTTCCAGTTGAGATTCAGAAGCTTTGCGAATTGTACCGCGAATCTCGATCAATTTGCGGTCGCTTTCTACCAATGCCTGCAAACGACTCACTTCCTGCCGCTGACTTGCCAAGCGAATTTGGGTAGCCAGCAAAAAACTTTCCCGTTGACGTTCAATGCGTTGCTGATTTACTCTCAACTGTCGGATTTCCAATCCTTGGCTATTCGTATACAAATGCGCCAACGGAATCTGTAATTGCAGCCCTCCAATGAAGTACGTTTTGAATTGAGTTGCCAAAAAATTAAGCCCGGGTCGGCCGTAACCACCTGTTGCGAAGGCCGAAAGTTTTGGAAGGTTCTTTGCTTTTATGAGTTGCTCGTTGACCGCCAAATTTTGTTTTTGCACATCAAACAAACGCAGTTCAGGACGAGCAATTACGGCCGCCGCAATAGCGGTGGCCGCAGGAGGTTGCAGTGACGTTGAAAGGTCTATTGCTGTTCCTGTCAGCAGAGAAAGACCTTCTAAGGCTGCGGCTCGCCGCTTTTGGGTTTCCAGTTGTTGTTGTTCCAACTCCAGTAATCGTGCTTCCAAACTCAGAACATTGGAGCGGATCGCCGTACCGTTTTGCACCGAAGCTTGGGTCTTGGTGAGTTTGACTTGCACTTCTTTTTGTAGAATTTCAAAATTAAGGAGTTGGCGTTCGGCAAAAATGGCACCAAAGAACAAGTTGCTTACCTGCTCCCGAATTTGGTAAATATCCACCGCCACTCGTTGTTTTTCTACCTGCTGATTGGCCAGTGCCGCCGCTTTTTGTTTTTCGGTTACGCCGCCGTCCCAAATCGTTTGGGTCACGTCCAGCGTCAATTTGTATTGGTCTTTAGGCGGCGGTGAAATTTCAAAATTGGGCAAAGAAATAGGCACACTCGTCACATCCGACTGCCAGGTAGCCTGTCCGTTGAGGCGCGATTGAGGCATATAGCCGCGATTCAGCAGTTTGATCTGTAAATCGGTAGCTTCCTGAATGAGTGGCATTTGTGCCGCTTGCGGACTGTGTGTTTCGGCCTGCCGGTAGCAATCCTCCAACGATAAAGTGGTTTGTGCGTGGCTGATGTGATTGAGTACCATCAATAAGCCAACGTATAGAATACAACTTCGCATAACCTTACAGTTTAACTAATTGGTTAAAAATAGGATAAAAAAATATTACGGGGTCAAAATCAATCGAATATACACTTTAAGTTCCTCAATGCGCTGTTCCATTAGTTTGTCAAAGGCGTTGCTGTCGGCCTTAAACATATTTTGCAAAACGGGCCGCCCCAGAAACGGAAAGATACACATGCCCATGACCGAGATTACAAACTGAAGCGGGTTGATGGCTCGTAATTTTCCCTGCTGAAAATCAGCATTATAACTCATAATAAGACGCTGACTTAGCTCGGCAGGTACCTTTTTAATGAAATCCGAATTATCTCTTTTATTGATGGTATTCAAGACAAAAAGCGGCAAATAAGGATTGTTCCTCAACAATCCGATGTATTGTTCAATGAAAAATTCAACCTTTTCCATAAAAGGCAGATCTTGGTAAAAAGCCTGTTCAAGGCGCGGAAAAAATACTTGGATCTTAGCATCAAATATTTTCTCAAACAACTTGTCTTTTGAGCGAAAATAATAATGTAAAAGCGCTTTATTGATGCCCGCCACATCGGCAATGTCCTGCATACGTGACCCATCGTAGCCGTCGCGCATAAACACTTCTTCGGCTGCTTTTAAGATTTTTTCTTCGGTGGATAGCTCTGCTTCCGGCATATTTAACTTTTGGTTTAACCATTTGGTTAAATTTGATACAAAAGAATAGTTCACAATTCAATTTTCCAAATAAATCAGGAAGAAAAATAAAAACGGGAAGCATGATCAGTGCTTCCCGTTGCATTTTTCATTTGGTCATAGATTCAGAAATTTTCTGATAATCAGGCTTTCGACGAAAAAATACAAAGCCATTTTCTTCTTTGATCAATTCCAGGTTCGGGTGTTTTCTGAACTCCTCGGCACGGTCAACGCGGGAAATAAGGAAGGTAGGTTTGTCTACGGGGCCATTTAAAAGCCAACCCTCATCGCTTGCTTCAGCGCGTACACCGATGGGTTTTTTAAAGTAAAACAACTGAGCATAACTTTTAAAACCAATCGGCCATACGTATACATCCTGACCGCGCTTTGAAATGTAAAAATCAATGACTGTTCGTTGGGTATAACCTTCAATCTTTGGAACAACGACGGCACCATAAACAAACAGCAAAATAGCCGTAGCAAAAAACAATGTTCTGACAGCCAATAACTTTCGCTTCTGCCACAAAACTGCTGCGTATACAATGGCACCAAAATAAATAACGCCGAACAACCATTCATACCCCGCCCATTCGACGGGTGCCTGAAGATTGGCTACAACAAACGTATCGTCAATATAAGGTGCAATAATGGCTGAATACATACCGATCAACGGAACCGCAGTGAGCACCAATGACAGAATAAATCCAATAATAAGCAACAAAACGGTCATCCAACGCGGCCATACGATCTCTCCTTTCAGCCAACGATGTATCCATAATGCCGCTAAAAAAGATAATGGAAAATAGGTCATGGAGCTATAGTGAACAATCTTGGTTTTTACGATTGAGAAAACGATCATCACCACCCAAAACAAACAAAGCATCATAAGTATAAACGACCGCTGTTCAGGATTTGTAATCCTGAACGCTGACTGTGAGGGATTTATAATCCCGTTCGAAGATTTTCCGATTTTCCGAAGCAAAGGATTAAAAATGCGACTTACATAAGGAAGCCCAATCACAGAAATGGGGAAACAACCGATCAGAACCACTATAAAATGGTAATAAAATGGTTGCCCGTGGTCTGCTTCCGAAGTGGCACCGAGTCGATACAGGTATTCCAAAAAGGCGACAAACGTAGCCCAACCGCTTTCCCAAATGATCGCCAACATCCAACCTGCCGTAAGCAATCCTGCCGTTAAAGCATAAATAGAGAGGTTTTTGAATGAATAATAGCTGAGGCAGTCTGATGATTTGGCGACTGATTTTGATTGAAAATAATTGATCAACCAAAAAGCGCCCAACGTCAATGTTGGCACTCCAACACCCACGGGGCCTTTGGTCCAAACGGCCAAACCCGCAAAAATCCCGGCAAGAAAGAACCTCACCCCTTCCTTCGGCGTTCCCCTCTCCTTACCAAGGAGAGGGGTCGAGCGGAGCGAGGGGGTGAGGTACAGCACGCTCAAAAACATGAAATAGTTGAATAATGGGTCAATAATGCCTGACTTGAAATAAAGATGCGGTGTGACCGATCCTAAATAGGCCAAAACCCATAGGAATCCAAAACGGGCGTCGATCAGACGTTTCCCAACAAAATAAAAGGTCAATAGCGTAATGACTCCAACGATGGCGTTAGGAAATCGTGCGGCAAATTCATTTACGCCGAATATTTTCATTGAGAGTGCCTGTATCCAGATAAATAAGGGTGGTTTTTCCCAAAAAGGCTGATAATCAATTTGTACGCGTAGATAATTCTTCGTTACCAGCATTTCCCGCGCTGATTCAGCGAAGTTGATTTCGTCCCAATCAAATAAATGAACGCCGCCTAAATACGGAACAAAAAATACAAGCGCCAATAAAGTGACGACCCACGGTTTTTCGATACTGAAAGAAGAGTGACTTTTCAATGTTGCGTTATTTTATAAAGCACTTAAAGAATAATGTGCTGATGATCAATAATTATAAAGTGGAAGGCAATTTGAACCGAGGACTGTTTAACACCAATGCATACGCCGTCAAAGTCCCTAAAAGTGAGCCTGTATAGACATCGATCAAAAAGTGCTGCATTAAATACATTCTGGAAAATCCAATTGTTGCGGCCATCACCAGACAAAGAAATTTCAAAAAAGGAGATTTAACCCAAACTGCGAGCAGGGCAAATAAAGAAAATGCAGAGGTTGTGTGCCCCGAAGGGAAACTGTTCCAATGACTCAATTCAACACCTGTAACGGTATGTAAATGCTGCATCATTCCCGAAAAATATTCCGCCGGGCGAGGCTCATGAGGAAATCCGAAATTTTTGATCAGTTGTGCAAAGATTCCCGAAATGGCATACGATAAAATAATTAAAATGCCCTTTGGCCGCGACCAATACATCATCACAAGCCCAACGCCAATGCAAAAGGCACCGTCGCCCAAGTGAGTGACGTATTTAAAAAACGGGTCGGCAAGCGAACTGTAATAACGATTGACTTCCAAACTGATAATTCCCTGACGATAAAGAATTTGATATATGCCCAATACGATCAGCAATAGACCATAAGGAATGATAAACGGGGAGTTGGCACGCAGTAATTTAAACAGGTTCATGGCACAAAGATAGACTGTCGAAAAATAAATCCACTACATTTACGTTGTGTATGCGTTTACAACTTTCCATTTCTATGAAAAAGATATTCCTTTTAGGTTTGCTGAGCACGTTTTTGATGACCATCGACGCTGCCGCCCAAAAAATGCTTCAGGAAGTAATTGTGGACTATGTTGTATTTCGTCCCAATACTACCGTAAATAAGCTATTGGCTAAGAATAAGCCCATCAAAGTTTCGCTTCCCAAAGGAACAAAATCGGCTTTTTATCGAGTCACGGTTTACCAGAACGAAAAGGTAAATACATCCGATACATTCTACAAAAGCCTCCGTGTTACCAACCCCGACACGCTGCTGAAAACAGGCTTTGACTTTACGCCATATCTTTCCGAACCCAATGGGGCCGTGGGCGTAGAGGTGTATTTTTTCACGGATAAATCGGCCGCGGACAAGTTTGATGCCGGAAAAGACGCCACACCTTGCCAAAAAGTAGACAGCACCAAAAGCGCCGTGGGTGTTTTGAGTTGCCAAGGAGAAGAATTGTACGTAGGCGTTAAGAAAAAAGACAAAGGCAAATTGGTAACGGTAAAAATAGAGATAGTGGCGCTGGCCGATGTAGCCGAAGACCCCATCAACGACCGTTTCCCGTTCTCCATTCAAAACGAATTGAGCGGTGAGGTTTCCTACGAAGTTAGCGGCGACCGCACCAATTGGCAGGCATTCTTTCTTCCTTCCAAGAAAAAAGCTGAGTTTAAATTGGCTGATACACAAGTGTATATGCGCGTGAGCACCCTCGATAAAGTAACAGAAGAGTATAAAATCGATTCAGGCAAAAACTATCGTCTCTATTGGAATAAAGACACGAATCGCGTAGATTTAGGTGAAATTCCCGCCAAAAAATAGGGCACCGGCGTGGCAGGCAGGTGTGCGCAGAGAAAAGCGCTCGCTGCCGGACAAATAGGTAAACCCTTGAAATTTTAGGGTTGAGGAATAAGATTCAAACGTCGAAATCAATCACAACAAAGCAAAAATCGGAGCGGGATTTTCCGATCAAGCCTCTTGCCGGTGTAACGACTCTTCAGCAAAAGATCTTTCATGATTGGGAAAGGGTAAATACAAAATAGAAGTAAATACAGTGATAAGGTATTTTTGTCAGGGTGAAAAAAACAGTTTTTGCCCTGACAAAAAGGATGGTCGGGTTGTGAGCAACCCTCCACACGAGACTTGCCTATGAAAGCCTGAAATTCTTATTGAGTGTAATTCCTAACTGCTTAGACCACCGTTGAAGAATTGGTTCTTCAAGTTGTTTCTCGCGATATTCATCAGGGTTCATGATAGGAATTCCGTATACGATAGGATAATAACGCCGGCAGTCTGCGCATGTAAGCAGCCCTTCAATAATGTTTTGGTCAGCGTCTTGCTTAATGATTGTCAACGAGAGATCCTGTTTGTCGAACGGGCAGCACAGTTTATGAATGAGTGTTGGTTTCATCGGATGTTGAGAAATAGTGATTGAATTGTTTTGTTGTTTCAAAAGGATCGGCTGATTTCATAATGGCAGAGATAAGCGCTACTCCGTTTATACCGCAGTCCTGCAGAAGGCTAATGTTTTCCAAAGAAATTCCGCCGGCGACGAAAACGGGCATTTCAGTCAGTTTTCGCGCTTGCCTTACTATTTCTTTCCGGACGATTTCACAGGAATCGGTTGATGAAGATGGAAACATTGAACAAAAAGAGACATAATCAAAAAAATGATCGTTGGCCCATTGAACGGTGGTCAGATCGTTGCCGCAGGTGACTCCTTTTAGAAAAGTCCTTCCGATGTTATTTTCAATTTGTTTTAATGTAGAACAGGGTTTATCAAAATGTACTCCGTCCAACATTGTTTCTTTTAACAACTTCCAGTCATTATTGATCAAAACGGGAACATGAAAGGGCCCGGCTAAGGCCATGATTTCGTTTATAAAACCAATTTTGTTTGACCGGATAGGCCAGTTGTCCCAAATCTGTATCGAACTGATCCCTGCGCTGAGAGCTTGGGTCAAGCGGGGCAATGTAAACGATGGATCCCAACTTGGGTCAATGACCAAATACACCCCGCCCGTTATTTTCTTGGTATTTTTCATGTCAATCCTTTGGTTAATCCGTCAAAAAAGGCCGCCCAGTAGGGGTCAGTTGGCGGTGGAATAAGGGGAGAAAACGTTCCGTGATCATGGATTTGAATGCCTTTCTCAATGGATGTAAAGCTGCCGACCTTGGTCGCTGAAATTCCTTCTTCATTTAATTTTCGAAGCAATCCGGCCGTTTTATCAGGCTTTACTGCAATGATCATGGAGCCTGCTCCAACAGAGTAGAAGGGGGCGATGTTGAAAAGTGCACAAACGCTTTTTGCAGCGTCTCCAATGGGCAGCAAATCAGCGTTTACTTCCAACCCACATTGAGACGCTACGGCCATTTCATATAGAGCACCCAAAATTCCGCCCTCGGTTACGTCGTGCATGGCCGTAACAGCCGGTCCTTCGTTTTCATTAAATGCGGCGGCAGTCAACCCTTCTTTGAGACTGCTCGTTTGGTAAAATAATTCAATGGCTTGTTGAAAAACTTCTGTTCCGCATTTATTCTTTACCGTATTTGGAAAGCTTCTTGCCAAAATGGATGTGGCAATCAGCGCGGCTTGTTTGGTCACGACGATGTCGTTGCCCGGTTGGGCAAATCGGCTGCACAGCATCTTGCCTTTCTCGGCCACTGCTATCATTGTACCGCCTCCGGCTATGGTCGAATCAATTCCTTTAAACCGACCCGTATGTCCTCCCGTAATGGCTACGCCGATGGTTTGGCAAAAAGTGTGAATGTGTTGCCAATACGTCTGAAAATCGGCCTCCGAAACGTGATTGGGAAGATTTAATATGAACTGAGCGTAGTGAGGTGCAATGCCGGTAGTGGCCATATCATTGGCCATGAGATGCACCGACAACCAAGCTGATTCTTCCAATCCAAGGCTCGGAATGTAAGAAAGCGGGTCGCTGGTAAGAGCCATCTCAAACCCGTTGGGTAAATCAATAATGGAAATGTCGGTGCCAAAACCGGGACCGACTTTTACCTCTTTGCGAGTAGTTCCGCAGAAAGGGTAAATGAGATTCTTGAAATCTTCGTCCGTGATTTTACCTGTCTCATTGTTTTTCATAACTTCTGTTTTAGGATGCTTTTAAACTTGGAAATTATGCCGGGCTAAACTTTTCAGCCCTTACAACAGCTTTACGTACAACCCAAAAAAATCGCCGTACGGAACGCTCCATTGCTGTACCGGGAACCACTTTGGCAGGCCTGTACACGTCCATTCAATACTGTATTCGCGGCCTTTGAGTGCTTCATCAATGACAGAAATGAGGTGATTGGGGGTGTAGAACGTAGCCGTAACGTAAAAGGGATTTTTTCCGAAAGCCTGCTGAATGCGGCGGCGGACTACCTTGGGAGAATTGCGGTTCATCATGCCAAATATAATGCCGTTTTTGCCCACCCGAGCCGCTTCACGAATTACCTTTACCGGGTCGCGGTAGTATTCAAAGGTCGTAATAAATGCCACGGCGTCGAAGGTGTGGTCTTTGAACGGCATGAAATGGGAGTCGGCCATGACCAGATCGCCCTTGAACAAATGCACTGCCTGCGCCAACATAAAAGGCGAAATGTCGCCGCCGGAAGCTTCAATGTCTATTTGATGCCACCATCGGGTAAAACGAGTGGTACCACACCCAAATTCCAGCAGGGTTTTGATGCGGGGATCTTTTTTTACAAGTTGCTCAATGACTTTCTTTTGCCACACTTCGGCTCGTTTGTAAGGCCCCTCGTACCATTGCTCGTAGGTATCGGTAAACTCCCGATTAAAAAACCACTCCTTGCGGTTTTGCCAGTTGGTCAGGTCTTTTTTGACGATTTCAAAGCTCATAGTTGAAGCATAAAAAAAGCCACATCTCCCCGAAAAAGGGAAATGTGGCTATGGATGATATGAATGATTTCAGTATGATGCATTTCCTACGCCGGTACTAACCGGTTCAGGTTCACGGGTATGATCTCAGCCTCACAGGAGGCACCCCGATGCCATTATTTTAGTGCAAATGTAAAGATTAATTTGACAGTTTTACAATTTGCCCTTTCGAACCAATGGCCCAGCAGGTATTGCCCGCACAAGCCATAGCGTGCAGCCCATTGGGTGCTCCGGAAAGTGGTTGCCACGTTTTCGCATTGTCTTTTGAAATACAGCTTCCTGCAGGACCTACGGCAATCAGTGTGCCGTTCTTTAATTTATAAACGGCTTCTTTGAGCCCTGCGGGGTTTGTAGGAGTACTGTTTTGCCACGTTTTACCGCCATCCTGTGTCAGGATAACATTTTCAAAGGCTTCCTTGTCGGCTTTGTAATCACCGCCCACTGCTATGCCGTGCATAGCGCCCCAAAAGTGTAAGCCAAAAATACCCGAAGAAGCATTGGCTTTCATGGGTGCATCGGTTACCTGCCACGTAGCGCCGCGATCATTAGAGCGGAATACACGAGCATGATCGGCACCGCCCGTTCCTACCCAAACATTTTTGCTGCCCTGTACCACCATGGTCGAATTACTGGCGGCAAAGGACGCTTCATTAGGCAAGTTGGCGGGAAGTGCAGTAGGGGAGAGACGTTCCCACGTTTTGCCGCCGTCGGCTGTTTTGAGCAGATATAAATGATTATCAATAGGATCACCGAAAATGAGACCGTTTTTTTTATCCCAAAAAGCAATTCCGTCCAGAAAAACGCCCTTTTGGTCAGTTGCCCATACCTGTTGCCACGTTTTGCCGGCGTCTTCGGTCCGATAAATACGTGCTTGCCCTTCCTCGGCCAGCCCTGCGCTGACGGCAACGGCGGTTTTTTCGTTCAACCCTTTAATTCCCCTAAAGTCCAGTTTTTCGGCACCGATTACCTGTAAAACTGTCCAATTTTCGCCGCCATTTACGGTGTACAAAACCGTACCTTTGGTGCCGCCGGCCCAGAGGACTTTTTCATTGATGGCCGAAATAGAGCGGAAATGAGATTCTGTACCGCTTGTTTGCGGAAGCCATTGGGCAAGCAAAAGAGAAGGAAGAAGGAGTGTGGAAAAAATAACAATGCGTAGAAACATTTGAGTGGGTATTTTGTCGTAAATAGTAAAAAGCAGCGTAAAGTTTGGGATAGCAGGCTATTTAAAATAAATTTGAGTTTATCACGTTTTTGTACGTCGAAACCTTCTCAACAAATATGCAAAAATTAATTTCAAAAACATTCCTTTTCGGCATCGTTGCCTTGTTGACCGGGTTGAATGCGTGTAAACAGGGAGATGTATCGTCGGGAGATGCTTTAGTGAATGACTTTCTCTCGGTCAACATGGATTATTGGTACTATTGGCGAGACAAAATTCCCGCAGGTGCGTTAGACAATAAGACATTGGCACCCGAGACCTATTTTAACTCACTGCTTTATACTTTCGATGCAACGGCCCGCCCTGACGGCGACCGTTTTTCACGTTTCCTGTCAAATGCACAGGAAACCGAATCTTCCTTATCGGGAGAAAGCAAAACGACAGGCGCGAGAATGGCTTTATACAACAGTAATAACACCATTGCGGGCTTTGTCATGTACGTATTTCCAGGCTCTCCTGCGGCAAAGGCAGGCATCAAACGCGGAGATATTTTTGCTAAAGTCACAGTGGATGGACAATTGGCTACGGTTGACAATTATACCGCGCTTTTTGCCGAAGGTACCAACTATATATACACCGTGGGACGTTATGAAAACAAGGCGTTTGTATCTGCCGATCAAACCAAAACGGTTGTTGCGCAGGCGTTGCAGGAAGATCCGATGTTGCTGGATACTGTGTACACCAAAGGCACGAAAAAAATCGGTTATTTGGTCTATAATCGGTTCTATTCAAAACCTAATAACAGCGATCAGCCTTTGTATGACCAAAAAATGGCTACCATTTTCGGAAAGTACAAAGCCGCAGGAATCAACGAATTTATTCTGGATCTGCGGTATAATGGCGGTGGATATACTTCCACGGCCAGAACATTGGGAAGTTTTATTGCCAAAGGCGTAACGGATAAGACCGTTTTCTCGCGCGATGAATACAACTCAAAAGCGACGCCTGACCTTGAGAAAAACCAAGGAAAAGAATTTAATCTCAATTATTTCCAACCCAAAACGGAAAATATTGGCGCAAACTTACAGCGCGTCTATGTTTTGGTCAGTAGCCGTACTGCTTCAGCCAGCGAACTGGTTATCAATGGATTAAAGCCTTTTATGGATGTATTTTTAATTGGTGATGTGACTGTTGGAAAAAACGTAGGGTCTATTCTGATCAAAGACAGTAAAAACCGATTCGCACAAGGCATGATGCCTATTGTGATCAAAGTTTTCAATTCGGCCGGACAGTCGGATTATACGGCAGGTTTTAAGCCAAATGTTCAAATTAAAGAAGATTTAAGCGTACCATTTTACGCCTTTGGCGATTTGAGGGAGCCGCTTTTGTCGGAAGCCTATTTTCAAATCACGGGCAATCGAAGTGCCCGTAGAGCTGTTTCAGAAACACCGGACAGCGACCGCCTTAAAATTGCGCCTTCGCTGATCGAAACCGAAATGGTGGTAGATAAGCCCTTTTTGAAGTAAAGAGATCAACGTTTATTAAGGGCTTAAGCATAAATGGATGGTCGGGTTGTGAGCAACCCTCTACACCTTATCCGTGCAGAGGGTTGCTCACAACCCGACCGTTTGCGTATATTTTTCTTAAAAGGCCATGCCTTTTCAATTTAATGACTTCCCAACCCCTGCGCCATTAATCGCGCTTTTGTTGGATTTTTATTGATCGTATCGGTTTCTACCAAACCATCACGGAGGCGAACCACGCGGTGAGCATAGTTGGCGATATCGTCTTCGTGCGTAACAACCACAATAGTATTGCCTTTGGTATGAAGTTGTTCAAACAGATCCATGATCTCGTAGGATGTTTTTGAGTCCAAGTTCCCTGTTGGCTCATCGGCCAACAAAATACTGGGATCATTGACCAACGCCCGGGCTACCGCAACGCGTTGGCGCTGCCCCCCGGAAAGCTCGTTAGGGCGGTGTCCGGCGCGGTTTTCCAGACCTACGTTCTTAAGAGCAAGCATGGCTTTTTCGGTTCGTTGAGCCTTGGTAAAACCTGCATAGATCAGGGGAAGTGCCACGTTTTCGAGCGAAGTCATGCGTGGAAGAAGATTAAAGGTCTGAAACACAAACCCGATTTCCTTGTTACGTACTTCGGCGAGTTCGTTCTCGCTCATATCACTTACGTCCTTATTATTCAAAACATATTTTCCCGAAGTTGGCGTATCTAAGCAACCAATAATGTTCATTAGGGTAGATTTGCCCGAACCTGACGGTCCCATAAAAGCAACATACTCACCTTTATTGACCGATATTGTTACGTCTTTGAGCGCTTCAATTACTTCGCTACCCATTACGTAGCGTTTGGCAATGTGGGAGGTTTCAATGATTTTCATGACTGATTATATTTCTCCTGAATGAATAGATGTCTATGAATATAAATAAAGGATTAGTGTATTATCCGGCAGCAGCGATCACTGCCGCTTTTTTGGCTTGACGCCGTACAAAATAATTACGTAAAAACAACCCCGTCAGGATCAATATATCATTTTGGGGAGACGATTCCAAAACAGTAAGTTCACCTTCTTTTTTGAAAAAAGTACGAACCGTTGTATAATGGATTATTTCAGGGTCTTGGTCCGTACCGGGAAGGTCATGAATAAGCGACCACTCACGGGATAAAAACCCATTTTTCTTGAAAAGGTAGGTTTCTCCGTTTAAATGCAGCGTTGCTTTTCTGCCAAAATGCAGTTCGATCGTTGCAATAATGGTATCGTTTCGGTCATGCACATTGACTTGTTTTGTCAAAAAACCGTGAACATCAAAGCGCAGGGTAGTCTGATTGAGGTGAGCCGTCACATCAGAGCTGAAAAGCTCCCGTTTCATTTCGCCGATCACATTTTCATTGTCAATGATTTGAGTAATGCGGCTGAAAGCGGCATTGACCCATTTAAGTTTGCCCGGTAATGATGACATGTTAGTTGAGTTGTTTCAAAATAGATAATATGGCTTTGTTGTCCGGATTGTTGATCAGTATTTTTTGGATAAAGACTTGAAATTCTGCCTGTAACAGCGTTTGTTCAAAAACACCGAGATTATTGGTAAATATGACCATTTCAGTCTTGTTTCCCTGCTTGTCGGTAGCGTAAAGTGCATAGTTCAGAACAAATGCCGTTGACCCTCCTTTTGCCCCAAAATGTACAAACCGTTTTTTGTTGGCAGGATCGAACCGCATTGGCCACTCCATCAACTGATCCAAAACAGCTTGCGTATTTCGGTTAAAATACGTGCGACTGTTTATTTTTTTCATCAACCCGGCGTATTCCTGCACCGTTGAACTTGGCAATCTATCCGACCAAATCCGCTGTACGGGAAGCGGAACATTCGCCATGTTAAAGGTGGCTTTGGCGCCGGTATCCACTTTCATCAGCTCAAAGTACTTATTGGTACGTTGGAGATACAGCGACATAGGCATTTTTTTTAATCCGGTAGCTGAGTGTTCGTCCGAGCATACATAAAGGGCTGATACAAACGGATACAGCAATTGATGCTTAACAAGTCCAAGCTTTGGAAGATTGGCGTTGATATTATTGAGCCCCAATTTCCACATCAGATATTCCGTATTGGCATTACTGCTGAACTGCATCATGCCTTTGGCAATCTCCAGCAATGAAACAGTAT
Source organism: Runella sp. (assembly GCF_965279615.1). Classification (NCBI taxonomy): domain Bacteria; kingdom Pseudomonadati; phylum Bacteroidota; class Cytophagia; order Cytophagales; family Spirosomataceae; genus Runella; species Runella sp. The sequence continues at coordinate 6,703,730 of NZ_OZ257252.1, forward strand.
TCTTGATCAACAATTTTTCCTTTTTCAAACTTTCCAACCAGGCTGGATGCGCACCGCCATCGGTATCCGGAATATAGAACCGTCCCGGCTCGCTTATCGGAACACGTTCCTCAACATTGATTTTTCCTTCCGCTGCCTGTTGAGCAAACTCAATAGCAACTATGATCTTGACTGTGCTGGCCAATGGCATGAGTGTGTCCGCACGATGGTTGACCAACAGGGAATCATTACGTACCCAATATATTGCGCACTTTTTAGGGTTTTTAAGCAAGTATTCAGCTACAAAGTCCTGTTCATAACGCAAATATTTAAAGTAAAAGTAAGCAAACACACAACTGAATAATACAGCTAAGATTCCTAAGCCAGTGGCCAGTACTTTCCACATAAAGAGTGGTTATTTTTTTATGATGGTAGAAAAGAGTTATAGGGCAAAATGAATAAGTAAAAGTACGATAATCATCTAAAACTTTCACGTTCTTTTTCGATGAGTGCGCGTTGTGCCTGATAGATTTTCAGAAATGCTTGATAGTCGGTAAAAGAGGTCAGGGAGAACAAGTCTCGAAGTCCATCTTCGGCAAACTCTGTCAGGCGCAGATGAAGACATTGAAGGATATACATTTTTTGTAATTCAGGAGAATCGCGCCGAAATCGGAGCGCATTTAAAATGAATTGGTAAGCCGTTTTGGGCTGATTCCGTTGGTTAAAATAGGCCGTTACTTTCTGCAGGGTAGGTATACTGAAAGGGTGTCTGCGAAGGGCTTCTTTGAAATCTGATTCAGATTTCAAAGAAGCGACTGAAGCGGTGGCGGCAGGTTCTTCAGTACGTTCTTTCAATAACCAAAATTGCAGTGTTTGGCGTGCCAAGGCAACTTTTTGCGAGGTATCAGCCACGGTTTGGGCGGCCAATATATCAAAAGCGCTTATTTTATCACGATTGTATTCAGCGTAAGCGTGGGCGAGTTGCAGTTCATTGTAAAAATTCCCGTTGTTCCCTGTATTGATCAATTGCCTCAATAAAGGCGCCAATGTTGTATCTTGCGTATATTGATCTACGTTATATAAATAAGCAAAGTTATTTACACTTAGGGTCGAATCACTGGAAAGAGCAAGGGCTACTTTTTCGACCTGTGTTCTTTCGCCCGTGAGTTGTGCCAATGCAATTCGATTGGCTTCGTGTGAAAGTGAAATTTTACTACTTTCCAGCAGTTTCGTTTCTTTAAATTCTGCTTTTGTAAGGCCAAGCGCCGACAGGGAGTTGGCAGAATCGACCGCCGCCAATGCTTTCCCCCAAAATGCCAACAGGTTTGTTTCGGGTACAGCAATGTTGATGGAATTCTGACGGGCCAGTTCAAAATAATAATAAGCAGAGTCGGCAATAGCCGTTCGAGTATAAAGATAACCGAGGTTGTTTTGCAACTCGCCGCTTTTCGAAAATTGATCGATGCCTTTTCGCAAATTAAAGACAGCATCAAAAAACAGATTCTCATTTAACAGTGCCTGACTCAGCCCTGCGTAAGCCTGCGGGGTAGGGTCTTTGTGTAATGCCTGTTGGAAGTAAGCTCCCGCGCTGAGGCGATCGCCCTGACGCAACGCCAGCGAAGCCAACGAAAAACCTGATTTATGGTTTTGAAAATCCATATCAAGCGCCAATTGGTAATATTGCTCGGCAATCACGTATTCCTGTGTGGCGGTGTGCAGATCTCCTAATCCATTATAATGCCCTGCCTGTGCCTGATCTATACTATGAAAACGATTGAGGGATATCAATGTAACTACCCCCATACCCCCGATCAGCCAAACCTGCGACTGAACAATGCGCATGGGCTTATAAATGACTTTATAGACTGCTTTGCCCTGTTTGAACAATGGCCAAAAATTGAGACCGATGTATCCGGTAAACACGGTTCCTATGGCCAATTGTGAATAGATAATGGCATCTTCAAAGACCTCGATCAATGGATTGTTGTCGGTAAACAGCACAAATGCCATTACACCCGTTGTGACCAATCCTAATCCCGCATACAGCCAGACGGCAGCTTCGCGAAAAGGCAGACTGTTTTCGGTTCGTTTGGCCAAACTCCAAATTCCCACTGTAACACTCACAACATATAGCACAAAAGGACTGAGGTACAATAAGCTGCTGTCAGTTTGCCGGGTGATCTTGAAGTATAATAACAGTAGGCTAAACAAGTATAAGCCGGTGATAAACAGAAAATTGAGTAGGCTGTTCTTGCCAAAACCGGTACGTGGATGAGTAACAACGTAGACAAAACCGGCAATGATCTCAATGGACAACCATCCGATAAATCCAATGGCAATAATTACTACCGGTAATAAAGAATAAGAGGTAACCGTAAGCGCGACAAACTGTATTTTGGAGAAAAATGAGAAAAATACGCAGACTCCTATCACCAAAACTGTAAAGATAAATATACGTCGCTCAATGGTGATGTCATCTCTGAAAGCGTGTAAATAGTAGCTGACGCTGCCGAGCAGCGCGGCTGCAATACCAAACCCAAGGGCTTTATCGGAACCGAAAAGCTGTAAAACTTCTAAATGAGAAGTAGCCAACACTCCGATAAAAACCATCATTACGCCGATGTACCACCAGCGCGACAGCACCGTAACGGCACTCAAAAGTAACACCAGCCCTGCTAATACAATGCCCCAGTAGCCAAATACAAGCCACTCAGGGATATCTGACCGAACAGGAACAAATTGCTCTTTAAGCAAATAACCTTTTCCCGGAAGAATGATTTTTGACTGCGCCTGAGTTGTATCCGGTCCGACGGTTGCCTGTTCCGCACTTCCGGATAACTTTAGCGTATCCAACGGCATCGGAATTTCGTCCAGTTCGCTCAATACTTCCCAACGGACGGTATTTTCAATGCCTCGATAGTGAAAGAACAGCAAAGCAACTAACCCTAACCCAAGCAGGCCAAGTGAAGTAATGTATAAAAAACGTTGACCGGGATTCCAGTTTTTCCAGAAAATGAGTGACGACATGTAAGGTTGATTTAATCACGCAAAGTCGCAAGAGGCAAAGGTATAATCGTCGGATTAAAAAATATTGCTGCTGTACGGTTTTTGCCTGATTGTAATTCTTAACTAAGGATAGTTTTTATGAATCAAAAACGCTTTTCTCCGTAAGTTATTTTTTCCATGCGCCGGAAATCAAAAAAGTACTAAACGACGCAAAGTGTAAAATAAAATTCAATAGGTGTTGAGCATGGGTATAATCTTTTCCGGAAGTCGTAGCTTTTAAGTACTTGAGCATAAATTTTAGAGTATTTGAAACAGTAGGCCATTCTTCGAGCGGACGAGTCGGGTTGTGAGCAACGGCAACGGCCGACCCGTCCGTAATATTACCTTGAAAAAACCCGAAAACTTTTGCTCGGCTACTTAAAATAGTCGGTATAAGAAGCTGAATAGTGCAGGAAATAAAAGCAAAAGCAATTATGCCTAATTCTTCGTTTCTTCCAAATTACGATAGGTTGTCAACCGCCCTGAATTGGTCTTAGGGGTTTGGATCGGCGTGGTTTCGGGACGAGAAGCTTTCGGGCCGAAGAATCGGAAATTGTTAAAGCTGCGCGTAAACAGATAACTGGCACCGTATGAAATGGCATTGGGCGTGCCTGTAGTGGAGTTGAATTGGTTCTGAATGTTTCGATTATACATGCGGAGGCGTTGGCTGCCGTCGTCGGTGAGCCAATATTCAAGGGTCCAATCCAGCAATAAGCTTGTGGCGTCGTATTGGTTTTGGCCGTACGAAAGTCGGCCGTCGCGGGTGATGCGGAAGCGGTCGTTGAGGAACCGGTACGAGAAACGTAATTGAAGGTTATTAATAGCGTTGGGGTTGGTTTCGTTAAAATTGAAGTTCAATCCCGAAACCCCCAATTCCAAATTTTCATTGATGGAAGATCCCCATTTGCTCAACTGACTCGTCACCATTTCGCTGAGACTGTTGGAGAGCCCGGAAGCCGATTGCAACAAAATATTGTTCTGATCGGAAATCAATTGCCCAAACAGTAACATGCTGCTAACCTGCTGCGATAAGAACTGTTCATCACGCTTGAGGCGCTCTTCAACGGCTGTAATCGATAACGAATAGTTGGAAGGATATTCTTTAAATTTGAGCGAATAAGAGATCTGCGGCGCGAGCATTTTTTCATTCAATGCAATCGTTACTTCTACCGGATAGCGTCTGGAGGCAAGTTCATTGGTGGTGCCTGTAGTACCTGTTTGCAGCAGCGGACCCAGCAACACGTTGGATGTATAGCTTGCTTTCACGTCAAGTGCCGCACCATAGGGATCACCTGTCCACGAAATTCGGCTTCCTTTCTGTATCTGAAACTTCTTGTTTATAACGTTTTGCAACGTAAAGAGGTAGTCTCCGTTCTGAATCTCGTACGCTCCGCTCATGTTGAAATCGCCGCGCGTATCGATCTTAAGATTGATCAAACCACGCCCGTAGGCTTTGATGGCATCGCCGGTTTGGCGGTCAAACTGGATCTCGCAGTAAGCGTCAGGGGTCATGTTTAACCGAAAATCCATTTTGATGATGCTTTCTTCGGCCGGAACGATTTTGTCTTTGCCGGCTATTTGTTTGTTGGCGGTATCGGGCGAAGAAGAAACAAATTGAACAAAGTCTTCGGAAGCTACTTCGGCCGCGCCGTCGAGTGGAATGTATATCTTGGTTCCGCGATTGCTCGTCAGATCAGCATTGATCTTGAGATTATTGATAGGCCCGAACACTTCCATTTTACCCGTAGCGTAAGCACTTCCATAAAACAATTCATTGTCCCGAATGTTGGTGTTCAGGATTTTGAAGTTACGCATGTCGGCATCAAAGCCAATGGAGAACTTATTGAAACTGTCATGATACACACCGCCCCGCAACGTGGCGGTATTGCCTTCGGGGTCGGTCAGGCGTAAATTTCGGACGCGAATATCGCTTTCTCCAAAATACACTTTGTCTTCGAATGAAAATACGGCTTTAAGATAATCAAAGGTAAGACGTCCCTGTTTTACATCCACCGTTCCGTCCAGCACAGGTGCTGTGGCGGGGCCTGTAATGGAAACGGTTCCCAATGCACGGCCACTCAGATTGGACACCAAGCCACGGGCAAAAGGCTCCAATAGTTGCAGATTCGTTTCGTTGAAACCGGCTTTCAAATCCAACTCATTATTTGCCAAATTGGGCGTGTAGGTGCCTTTAATGGAAAGCTCGCGTTTGGCTTTTGAGTCCAGGTGAATATCGACGTGCAAGTGCTTGTCGATAGGGTCCCATTCGCCGTTGCCGGTCAGGTTGCCCATCAGGAAGTTATTGTACGTTAATTTTTGGACATCAGCTTTGCTGTCAAAGATCAATGTACGATAGAGGTCCCGCATTGTTACGCTGCCGTTGGCGGTTCCTGCCAAATTGATATTGATAAGAGGCGTTAGCGTGGCGAGTTCGAAATTACGGGTTTCAAACGTAAGGGTTCGCGCTGAGTCAGTTGAGATCTCGCCGTTGAGGGCAATAAGTTGGTCTTTCCCGCTTGGTTTTAAATTGACGTTGCTGAAAATTACGTTGGGACCGGTGATGGTAATAAGATTGTCGGCATCCACATTCCAATCTTCTTCCAACAGGCGGAGTTTTGATTTCTTAAATTGTAAATAAAGGTAATCGCCCACAAACCGAAGTTCACCGTTTAAGGTAGCTCGGTTAGTCATTTTTTGTTGGCGCAGATTGCTTCTGAAATTGATATGGTCTGTTTCCCAAGCGGCTTCAATGCCCAGTTTTTCGGTGGGAGCGATCCCTACCAACTGCTGTTTTTCCGAGTTAATGATGGCTGATGCCAAAACCTCCGGGCTATTGGTGAATTTAGACGTATTGAGGTCAAGTTCGGATTTATAAAATGAATTGTTGCCGATTTTGAGCGTATCAAATTGGCCGCTCATGGAAAAAATGGACGTATTATCAACGGTAAATACTCCTTCGGCCGTTGCGCCTTCTGATACGTAACCATCAGGATACAGGAAGGCCAGCAACCGATTCATCTTCTTGGTACGAATGTGGTAATCAATGCTGTATCGCTGCCAAAAGGGTTTCTTGGCTTTTTTGTCTTCGTAATATTGCACCCGAGTTCCTTCATCACCGAAGAAATACATCTGATATTCATCAAATAATTGAGCCAGATCTTTGACCGCTTTGGTGGGTTGGAATACTCCGTTTGCCTGAAAGTCGAAAAACTCAGATGAAATAAAGAGGCGACGAAGTCCATTCGCCAGACGCGAGTCCACTAATAGTGTGTCAACGACGATATTGCGTTTTTTGAGGGTAGCGTAACTGTTTAGAAATTTGGCTTTCCCTACGATCTCATCCATGGTGTTGCCTTCCATATCAACATTCAATTCGGTGTGTATCAGCAACGAATCTTTGACGAATTTGAGCGCGCGCAGATCGGCGCGTTGGATGAATCCCTCGGCGTGGTAAGCATACTTATCTTTCGAAAAGTCAAAAGCTCCATCCACATCTGCAATAAGGTTGGAATCTTTGACAATGACCGATCCTTTGAAAAATTTGTTCTGAAGGTTGCCGTTCAAATATACGTTTCGATAATCGTAGCCATTGTATCGGAAGCGGGGCAGAAGACCGTTGAGATTAAGAGAGGCGGTTTTAAGTGAAAACCCTTTGCCGCTGATTTTTCCGTTGAGGTCTAATTTTGAATAATCATCATCGTCCACCAACTTACCCAGATCAAAATCCTGTGTACTGATGTCAGCGGTATAAGTAGGCGTTTTGGCCGCCAAATTCATTTGAAGCTCTTTTACATTGACCTGCCCCAGCGCGGTTTTGAAGTCACCGTTGAGCTTAAAACGGTCAATGGTACCGTTGTATTTACCGGAGAAATCAACGACGCCAAATTTTTGAACCAAATCATTGAATGCCTTTTCGGGATAATATTGCCGTAGATCGGCGGCGTCTACTCGGGTATTTTTAAGGTCAAATGCCATGACCGACGTTTCAAATTCGGTAACGCCCTTAAAGGCAATGTCACCGCGTAAAACGCTGTTTTTCCCAAACCGTAAATTGGTTTCTGACAATTTGAAATGATTGACCGTCCCCACAAAATTGCCGTTTGCGTGCCACGTTTCATCAAGCGTAAAAAGATAATCGGCAAACCAACCCAGATCTTCGGAGCGTACGCGCGTGCTGTCCAAATGTGCCCGCATCAATACTTTTTCGTTAAAATCGCCGAAGGCAGCGGGCGAATCATAGTTGAAGGAAATATAATTGCCAATTACTGAACTGCCGATGTGCGCGTTCAGATTTGCCAGTTCAAGTTTGGTGCGACAGTACAATACTTTACTGTCTAACTTCTTGATGGTTAGATTGGTGCGCTTATCAAAAGTGCGAAGGCCTCTGACATTGAGCGCGATAGTATCCCCCAGAACCAAAAAGTTTTTGGCTTCGCCATTGATGCTTTTAAGGGTGAAGTGATTATAGTCAAAGGTTTTTCCGTGCATCCGTTTCTCCCGAGGATCGTCCCAACGGAACGAACCATCAATGAGATGCACCTGTTTGATGACAAACGGAACGTTTTGATCTTTTTTGCCGGGAGCATTGGGATTGGCCGTAAGCTCTTCAATCCGTTCAATAAATGCGTCCAGATTCAATTCGCCCGTTTTAGGATTTTTGACGAGCCAAACGGAAGGTTTGTAAAGTGTGGCTTCGTCCAGGGTTGTCCCAAAACTCTTCGTGTCATTGTTGAATATAAGTGACCAAAAATCGTGGTTAATATCAATACGCGCTACATCGATCATTGGGCGACCGTTTCGGTCCAGAATGGTGACATTTTCCAACGAAACCGCATCAAACCACTGGACATTTACGCGCCCAACCGAGGTAGGATGTTGTAATTCATGAGAGAGCCACTTTGCCACCCGGTTGACAACTTCAGTTTGTATCGCCGGAAACTGAATGCCCAATATCACTACTTCTGTCAGCAGCATAACCGCGACAAGCAGGATAAAGATGGCATTGCCTATGTACCAGAGAAAACGCTTCATGGCCGCTTGGCGAATAGTCAGTTAAATGTTTTAGTGAATAACTCATTCACACTTAACCCGTAACAAATAACAATTAACAAAATTTAAATCGAAACGACAACTATAGTAGCCATATAATCTTTTGTGTGGGCGGCTGTAATTTCTAACGGTCAACTGCGCTCCAACATTGTAGCTACACAGATGATTCATCAAAAATAGGATAATGTTGTCCCGCAACTCGCTTCCCGGGTGCATCAGCAACATAATTCTACCGGTAGCCGAAAAAGCACTTATCGACGCAAAAGTAAGCAAAAAAGACCTGAATGCCATCAAACAGGCCGGTAGCCCCATGTCAACAATGGCATTTTGAAAGAACTTTTTAGCTAAAAACTCAATTTTAATGCCATTTGGGCAAGAAAGCAAAATATACAACGTTAGTACCGCATGACTTGAGTTTACTTCTTGTCTATGTACAATTAGTTGAAAACCCCGTAGTTTCTTGACACTACGGGGTTTTTTGTGCTCTTCCTTCTAAACAAAACAGGCATGAAGTTTGATTTGGAAAAAGGTACGATCAAGTAATTATAGCTATTCTTACGGTTTGAAATGAAGCAATCAGGCAGTTGCCTTGATAAAAATAAAATATACATATCAGGTAACGTATATAATGTAGAGTTAGAGAACTCCCTTTTCATGGACCAATGTTATTGAGTGGTATACATCGGTTTTGAAATTGTAATCGGAATAGGTATCACTGTGATAGTGAGTATTTCATAGATTTTTGAAAATCAATATGTTCCGAGTGAAAAAGTTGAAGCATTTAAAGGCTAAATCAATTATATTGTCTACAATTTCGGACAGCCTATCCGGTAAAAACCGGAAAAAATTATCAATTAAAGTAGCCTTATATGTGCAAACGGCTGTTCGTCTTCAAGAGAAAACTGTTTATTTTGTTTTGTTTTTGTAAATAATCATATGAAAAGAGTTAGATTGAGCTAATTAACCTAAGTTATTTTCCTGTTTTTTTGCTACACTTAATTCTACCAACAGCATTATTTGTTATGAAAAGTGAATTTATATGTATTTCCATTTCAGATTTGATGAAGTATGGAGGCTATTTTATAGGTCGTGGTATTGTTTCCGGTACAGCAGTTTGGATATTGGAAGACCGCCAAAACAAAATACTGGCGTATCAAGTTATCGAGGAAGGGAAGCAAGCTTTTGAGGGTGTGAGTTGCTTATTGGAAAAACAGTTCCTGTCAGAACCGGCCGGCCGAAATCCGGAAATCAAGGCCTTTCTGACAGGTCAATACAATTAAACCGATAAGGTAATAAGCTAAAAACAATTTAGAGAACACCCTGCGAAAACAGCGGCGTCATGCAACTGATTCCGGCGAATGAATTGGGCGAAAATGCAGACAATTGAGTAGATTCTCCTGATATAATTTAGATGAACATGTCTAGTGTGACGTATGGCACATGATTCATTGGGGAGAGTAAATCAGAATATCGTGTAAGGCATCATTTGTAAGCATTTTGATAGCGTAAAGTGATAATGGCAACTGTTTTAGAAGGTCAGCCTGATGAAATGTTGATACATACAATAAACAGCTGAACAGCAGATGTATTATTTGTTTTGAGTAGCCTTTTTAGTTGTTAATCAATAAAAAAAGCCTTACTGTCAGCATTTTAGGCCGCAGCTCTATAATTATGTAACTGAACGGGGCTTGTATTTTAAAAAGATAATTCAGTATAGCCGTTTTCTGACTTTCAGGCACAATTTTTGCTTGCTACTAAATGTGGCAAAGCAGTTTTTAATGCAAGAAATATTTTACAAATTTTTCTATAAATTCCTCTGAAATCTATCGTGTTGTCGCTACATTTGCCTAATACCAATAGGTATTTGAGGGCTATTAGTGCGTGTTTTTCCCCTTTTTCAGAAAGTTTCAAAGCGGTTCTTTTTTAGTTGAAATTCTTTCTGAGAATACTACCGGTTTTGTAGGAAAGATAGCCCGAGCTAATGGCTTTATTTAACGTTTTGAGAATTGACATAACCCGTGATGGAAAAACAACTGCCAATACCCCTAAATGAGAAAGAGAGATTAAAAGCATTATTAAATTACCAAATTGTAGACACGTTACCTGAGGCTGAATTTGACCGGCTAGCCGAACTTGCGTCTATAATATGTGGTACTCCCATCTCACATGTTTCTTTGATCGAAGAACACAGACAGTGGCTTAAAGCTAAAATAGGACTTGATATAACTGAAGAAGACAGAAGTCTGACTTTTTGTCAATATACCATCATGGATACGGAGATTCTGGAAGTGGAAGATGCCACCAAAGATGAACGATTCAAAGATAATTCATTTGTTCTCTCAGATCCTTTTATCCGTTTTTATGCCGGCTATCCGCTGATTGACCCCAATGGCTATGCGTTGGGCACTATTTGTGTGATTGGTGATAAACCACGCAGACTGTCGGAACAACAGCAACGTGCTCTACGATTGTTGGGAGAGGCTGCCGTTGCTTTAATTGTAGAACGCAGACAGCGGGAAGAACAAAAGTATTTTGAAAATTTATTTAACTCATCCAATGACCTGATCTGTGTGGCAGGAACGGATGGTTATTTCAAACGGATCAACCCTGCGTTTCAGAAAGTACTTGGGTGGGAAGAAAAAACGCTGCTGGAAACCCCCTTGTCTGATTTTCTCCATCCCGATGACTTCGAAATAAGCCAACAACGGATGGTCGTGTTGCGAGAAGGCGGAGAGCCCGGCAGCGTTAATTATCGCTTCCGAATTCCGAATGGCTCGTATAAATATTTGCAGTGGGTGTCTACGCTCGAAAAATCTACCGGGACTGTTTTTGCCATTGCCAGAGATATTTCGGTGGAAAAAGAAAGAGAACGGCAACTGAAACTCAGTGAAGATCGGTTCAGAGGGTTTTTTGAGAATTCGCAGGGGTTGATGTGTACGCACGATTTGCAGGGGAATTTTCTGTCGGTCAATGAGGCGGGGGCCGGTATTATAGGATACACAGTAGACGAAATTTTGGGTATGAGCCTCTACGATATCGTGCCCAAAAGTTCTCATGATTCGTTGGGACGTTACCTGAAAAACATCACAAAGGAAGGCCGATCCAGCGGATTGATGCATACGTTGGATAAAAACGGCTCGCTGCGGATATGGATATTTAACAACATTTGTGAGAAAGGACCGGATGGAGAATACTATGTGATCGGTAATTCGTTGGATATTACCAAAAGACATCAACTGGAGGAAGATCTAAAGAAAACCAAAGAAATGCTCGAGCAAACCAACCAGATCGCCTGTGTTGGTGGTTGGGAAATGGATTGGAGCACTAAAAAGATTTTTTGGTCGGAAATTACCAGAGATATTCACGAGGTTGCGCCTGACTTTGAGCCGGAATTATCAACGGCAATTTCGTTTTACAAAGAGGGTGACAGTCGCGCTAAAATTACCGCGGCCGTTAAAAATGCCATAGAGAACCAACAACCTTGGGATCTGGAATTGCTCATTGTTACCGCCAAAGGCAATGAGCGTTGGGTAAGGGCAAGGGGAAATGTTGAGTTTGCAAAAGGTAAATGCAAGAGGGTTTATGGCACCTTTCAGGATATTGATGTTCAGAAAAAAGCGCTCATTGAAGTCAACAATTCCCGAAAATTACTCAACGATGTACTCCAGTCGGCGTATGAAGTAATCATTATTTCTACCGATGCCAATGGACTCATTACCCTTTTCAACAGCGGTGCCGAACAGATGTTGGGCTATACCGCCGAAGAAATGATCGGTCATCAAACACCGGCTATTATTCATGCTCCCGAAGAGATGCTTCTGCGTAACGAAGAACTTAAGAAGGAATATGATGAATTCATTCCTCTTTCCCAGACCATGGTATATCCGGCTGAGCGCAATGGGTTTGATCAACGGGAGTGGACCTATGTCCGTAAAGACGGGTCGCGTTTTATGGTATCGTTGGTTTTGCACCCAATCAAAAACAGTGAAGATGTCATAACGGGCTTTCTGGGTATTGCTACCGATATTTCAGCCCGCAAAAAAACGGAGCAGGCATTGACTACCGAGCGTGCGCGCCTGATGGCGTTTGTGGAACACGCTCCCGCTGCGGTGGCAATGTTTGACAGCGATATTAAATATATTGCAATAAGTAATCGCTGGATGGAAGAATACCAACTGAAAGGAAGGAATATTCTGGGGTTGAGCCATTATGAAGTTTTTCCGAATGTCTCGCAAGAATGGAAAGACATCCATTCACGATGCCTGTTGGGAGCCGTGGAAAAGAATGACGAAGACCGCTGGCGCCCCGAAGGCTGGGACCACGATCAGTTTTTGCGCTGGGAAGTACGCCCCTGGTATCAATTCGACGGCTCCATCGGCGGCATCATGATGTTCACCCAGGACATCACCGAAATGTGCCTGCAACGCGAAGAACTCAAAAAAGCCAAACTGCAGGCCGAACAGGCCAGCGTGGCAAAATCCGAGTTTGTCGCCAACATGAGCCACGAGATCCGAACACCCCTCAACGGCGTGATCGGGTTTACGGACCTGTTACTGAAAACCTCCCTCAACGAAACTCAGCAACAATACCTTTCTATCGTCAACCAATCGGCCAATTCCCTGCTGACGATCATCAACGACATCCTTGATTTTTCCAAGATCGAAGCCGGCAAACTCGAACTGGACATTGATAAATGTGACCTCTTTGAACTGGGAAGCCAGGCAGCCGACATCATCACCTATCAGGCCCAAAGCAAAGGATTGGAAATGTTATTGAACATTTCCCTGGACCTGCCCCGTTTCATTTGGACCGACGAAGTGCGCCTCAAGCAGGTGTTGGTCAATCTCTTAAGCAATGCCATCAAATTTACCAAAGAGGGGGAAATTGAGTTGAAGGTCGAGCCATTGACCGACACGACGCAGGAAGTCATCACGCTGCGTTTTGAAGTGCGTGATACCGGTATCGGCATTCAGCCCGACAAGCAGGAGAAGATCTTTGAGGCCTTCGCGCAGGAAGATGTTTCCACCACCAAAAAATACGGCGGAACGGGTCTGGGGTTGGCCATTTCCAATAAATTGTTGGGATTGATGGGCAGCAAACTGCAATTGATCAGTGTGCCCGGGCAGGGTTGCACGTTCTATTTTGATCTGACGCTCAAAACCGAAGTCGGAGAATCGGTCAGTTGGAAAAATATCGACCTGATCAAAAAAGCGCTTATTGTAGATGATAACGACAATAATCGGATGATCCTGCGGCAGATGCTGTTGTTAAAACAGATCGTTTCGGAAGAAGCCAAAAATGGCTTTGAGGCATTACAATTCCTGGCAACAGGTAATCGCTACGATGTGATCATGATGGATTATCACATGCCTTACATGGATGGTTTGGAGACGATCAAGAAGATCCGCAGCAGTTTCAACAAATTGCCCGAAGAGCAGCCGGTGATCCTGTTGCACAGCTCCTCGGACGACGGCACCATCATCAAAGGATGTGAGGAATTGAAGGTCAATCAGCGGTTGGTGAAGCCGATCAAAATGCAGGAAATGTACGAAGCCCTTTCGCGGTTGAATCGCAAAGGCGAAGCACTGTCAGTTGTCAGCTTATCGGTTGAAAATAAAACAGAATCGGCTCCGATTCGGGTATTGATCGCGGAAGACAATCCGGTGAACATGCTGTTAGCCAAAACGATCATTCGCCGGGTGGCGCCGAATGCGGTGATTCTGGAAGCGTTGAATGGTCTGGAAGCGCTGAAGGTATGTCAGTGGCAATTGCCGGATATCATCCTGATGGATGTGCAGATGCCCGAAATGAATGGGTACGAAGCCACGGAGAAGATCAGGGAGTTACAGGACGAAATTCATATTCCGATCATCGCGCTGACGGCGGGGAACCTGAAAGGGGAAAAGGAGAAATGTCTGGAGGCGGGCATGGATGATTTTATTGCCAAGCCGTTTGTGGAAGGGGCCATTATTGAGCTGTTTGAAAAATGGATCGGCGGAAAACAGGTGAAAGACCCAAGGGAATCCGGCCAATCGTTCAATGATGTCAGTAGCCATTTTAACATTGAGACGATGAAAACCTACGTGGGCGACGATGAAGAGATCCTGAATGAGTTTTTGTTATTGACCATCACTGAATTGGAAAAATCATATTACGCGTTGCTTGAAAAAGCCGAAGAAAAAGATTTTACAGCGTTGAAGGCCTTGGGGCATAAATTGTACGGAACTGCCGTGACGGCGGGAACGATGGAGTTAGCAACGTTTGCAAAAAAAATTGAGCATTTAGATAATTTTGATCCTGAAAAAGTGGCCGATCTGCTGCTGAAAACACAAGATGAAATTCTTCTCGTTAAAAAACTCATCAACGAGATTGTCCTGATAAACGAAGGGTGAGGCATTGCCTCACCCTTCGTTTAACTATTTAAAGATACCAATTCCTATACTTTTGCCGGGTCCGGATGTTTGTAAGGTTGGCGGTAAGACCGTTGCAGCAGACCGGTGGCTTCTTTGTCTCCAACAATTTCCCGCTTTTTAGAATCATATACAACGGGGCGACCTAATTTCATTGAGATATTAGCCAATATACAACTTGCCGTTGAAATATGACCTTCTTCAATATCGGCTACCGGGCGGCCTCCGTTTTCTATTGCTGCTATAAAATCAAGCATATGCAGACGTGTGGCAGGAGCGGCGTTCAATTCAATGCGCTCCTCGTTCACGTCTTCGGGGTATTTCTCTTTTTCATAGACTACATCCATGTGGATTTTTTCTCCCTTGCCCTGTGGGATAAAATCGTATGCCATAGTGCTTGCCCACAGAGTCCCTTTTTCACCATAAAGCGTAAACGACCAAGGATAAGCGGGATTATTGGGAGTCCCCCACGTACGATGCTGCCAAACACAGTTCAGTTCAGGATATTCAAAGACCGCCGACTGTGTATCTGAAATATTCGACTTTCCTTCTTTCTGCACATAAATGCCGCCCTGAGAAGATATTTTGGTAGGCCAGCCAAGTTTCAGCATCCAACGTACTGTATCAAACATGTGTACGCACATGTCGCCCGTAATGCCGTTGCCGTACTCCATAAACGTACGCCACCAACGGATGTGCGGTAGACCATCGTAGGGGCGCAGGGGAGCGGGTCCTGTCCACATTTCATAATCCAGAAAAGCGGGAACAGGTTCCGTGGGTGGATTGCCGTTGTTGCGCATGGAATAGTAGCAGCACATTTCCACGTGTGATATTTTGCCCAACAGTCCGGCCTCAACAATGTTCTTTTTGGCCTCAATAAGGTGAGGCGTGCTTTTGCGTTGGGTACCTACCTGAACTACTTTGTTGTACTTACGGGCGGCGGCTACCATGGCTTCTCCTTCAATAACATCCACGCTGATAGGCTTTTGCACATAAACGTGTGCTCCGGCTTTTACGGCATCTATCATCATCAATGAATGCCAGTGGTCAGGCGTCCCGATAATCACAATGTCTAATTGGTTTTCAGCCAGCAGTTTTTTATAATCTCCGTAAAGTTTGGGCACTTTGCCGGATTTTTGCCGCTGGCTCACGAGTTTGCCGGCCGCTTCGAGCATGTTTTTATCTACATCACAGAGGGCAATGACATCGACAGATGCTACCTGAATAAGGCGGAAAAGATCGCTTTTGCCGTACCAACCCGTTCCGATCAATGCTACTCGATAGGTTTTTGCCAATTTAAGATTATTCAACCCTTTGGCACTGAACGCCGTAAGAGCCAGAGACGCCGAAGTTCCCAGTAAGAAGCGACGACGATTGATTTGAAAATTATCCATTAGAAATTAAGGGTTTTCAAGCGACTGACGCCGCAGTTTAGTAGTATTACTCTTCTTAAAGTGGTTTCAACGTGGCAAATACTTTTGCGGCCGCCATGAATTTAGTCGACAGGGAATTTTTCCGAAAAACAGTTCTTTCCTGAATGAGAGAAAGACTTCTATTCCACCCCTTTTACCTGCATTTGCAAGGTAAAAACAGATTTGGAGGCCGTAATTAGCAGTAGATCACGATTTTTGCCGCCAAAACAAAGGTTACCTGTCCAACCCGAAGGTACGGGAATTGTTTCAATCTTTTTGCCTGAAGGATCATAGACGGTCACTCCCTTTCCGGAAATATAGAGATTACCTCGGCTATCCAACGTCATGCCGTCAGAACCTTGGGAAATGAACAGCTGACGATCGGAGAGCGTGCCGTCGTCGTTGATTTTGTATTTATAGGTTTTGCTCGCTCGGATATCGGCTACGTACAGGTAGTTGCCGTCGGGGGTTCCCACAATTCCGTTGGGTTGCATCAGCGCATCATCGACAATAACCGCTTCCTTTTTGCCTTTGGGCAGATAATACACCTTCTGACCTTCTATTTCCGGTTTTTTACGTTCCCAATAATCACGTTGGTAATAAGGGTCGGTAAAATAGATACCTCCTTTTGAGTCGAGCCATAAGTCGTTGGGACCGTTAAATTTAAGGCCTTGATAGCCATCCAATAAAACAGTAATTTTGCCTTTCGGACTGATCGACCAAAGCTGATTCTTTTCGTCGGCACAAGAGATCAGGTTGCCTTTTTTATCAAAAAACAAACCATTAGAGCGCCCCGTTTTGTCCATAAAAAGGGACAATTTGCCATCAATATCATACTTCCAGATTTTATCGTTGGGTTGGTCGGTAAAAAAAATATTCCCCTTCTTATCAACGGTAGGGCCTTCAGTAAAAGAAAATTGGTCAGAAACCAACTGAAGCGTGGCTCCTTCGGCAATCAGTTTGGGCGCGTCGGCCGTTTGGCTGTTGGCAGGTGAAAAAGACATGACAAGAACAAAGAATAGAAAGGTGATTATGTAAAAACGGTTCATTGCATTGAAGGTTAATTAACGTAAGTATAAATGCCGTTGGTATCCGTTTCTACTGGCTTTTCTAACGTTGAGTCGATGAAGGTGTTGAAATCATTCCAAAAAATCAGCCGGTAATTGTTCGAAAAGCAGGGCGGCCGTTTGGGCGGGAAGCAACTTGCCCGTGTCTACACTGATGGCGATAGACATACCCGAAACGGGTCGCCAAGGTCGGCCCGAGGGGGCTTCGTAGTGCGGAAGTTGTTGGTAGTCGCTCCACCGGCGCTGCTCTTCGCGCTGTCGCCGGATACGGGGCGTTGCCTTCAGAGCAACGGTAAGGATGTTGGTGCCCGGTGCGCGCCAAAGGCGGTCCAGAATCATGCCAAGGTGGGGGGAGGTGCCGGTGCTTTCAATAATGCAATATTCAGATTTAAGCGCCTCCAGCCACAGTTGATTCCAGGCGGTGGTTTCTCGGTCGGGAGTGGTTTCCTCCTGCCGCCGCCGAAAATCATTAATGGCCAGTACGTGATAAACAGGGAGCAGGGTTTTCAATTCCCGGATGATGGTGCTTTTGCCCGAAACGGGTGGCCCGATCAGATTGATGATGTGACGCATACCCAAAGGTAGGCGTTTTTCTTACAGCGCGGCGACGGTTTTTTTGAGCTTGGCCCTTCTTCTTCGGGCAATTTCGAGGGTTTGCCGGTCGGGCAGCACCAGCCACTGCGACTTTTGAATGCGGCAGTGTTTGAGAAACTCACGGTTGAGCAGGTGCGATTTGTGCACCCGCACAAAGCCCCGCTGTTCCAGCAGCCGGGCGTAGATGCTGAGCGAATGCGAGGTAACGACCGTCTCGCCGCCGTCAAGGTGAAAACGGGTGTAATTTCCCTGCGCACTGAGGTATAGGATACGGTTGAGTTCAATGGCCTGCTCACCGTTTTTGGTTTGAAAGCGCGGCAGCTCTACCGCGCTTTCAAAAGGAATGGGATGTAAAAAAGAAGACATTGTAAAGATTATTTTTGCGTCTGACTGCCTGTCACGGCGCTTGTCTGACAATCACTGATGAGGGCCTGAAAAGTATTTCCGCCGGCGGAGAAACCGGGCAGGAGCATCACAGACTGACTGCCTTGATAGACGACGGTTGCCCCTGAGACCTGATTAGCGGCGGTGATCTGACCGGCGGTTTTCAGGACCGTGCCCGAGGTGATGGGCTCAGTGACCGTGAGCGTGGCGGGGCCGGAGCCTGCTGATCCTGAGCTTTCATAGGCACCCATGTCAACGATGCCCGCCGCCGAGGGGAACGGTCGGGGATTGCCGTCGAGGTCTTGCGGCAGACCGTCGGCGTTATGGGCGGCGTCGATGGCCGGCGAGCAGGGCAGCAGGTGATAATCACCCAATGCCGTGAGCGGGGCCAGGCCGGCCGGTGAGGCACTGACGAACCGGGGGTTTTGGTTGAGGTTACCCGTTCCGACAAATCCGCCCTCAACGATGCTGTAGAAGATGCTGCTTCCGTTGGTGGATTGGGGCATGGAATTACCCCAGAGGATGGCATTTTTGAGGGTGGTCGCGGCATTGGTGTTGAAAATACCGCCGGCGGTGCCGTTAGTGCCCAGATTGGAAGCGATGGTGCAGTGAATGAGCGTGGGCTGACTTGCGTTGACGTAAAGCCCGCCGCCGAGGCCCTTATTGGAGACAATGGATACATTTTCGAGCCGTGGTCGGCTGCCGTCGTGGATGTAGAGCCCACCGCCGAAAGTGGCTTCGTTGGCCCAAATGACGGTTTGGGAAATGATCAGTTGGCTGCTGTCGCCCAGAAAGATGCCCCCTCCGAAGGTAGCCTTATTGTCGGAGATGATGCAGTTAGTGACGGTGCCTTTGCTTTTATTTAGGGCCAGGATTCCGCCGCCGGAGGTCAGGGCCTGAGCGACCGTTAGGTTGGTATTTTGGTTATCGGCGAAAAACTCGGCGTAACCTTTTTCGATTCGGAATCCGTCGAGTCGGGTTTGGTCGTTGGCGGCATTGAATACGACGACGTGGTGTGTATTGTCGTTGTGGGCGGGGGTTGCGATTTCACCGCTCAGAATGGTGAGGTTGTTTTTGGGATTGCGCTGATTGAGCAGGGTTTCGGTGGCCTCAAATCCGCCGTAGACCTTCACGCCCGAAGGAAGGGTGAACACATCTCGGCGCAGGGTACCGGGTTTGTAGGTACCTTTTGCGACCCAGACTTCGACGGGGACAGCGGAAGCCAAAGCGGCAGCGGTAAGGCCGGCGGTCAGTTGGCTAAATGCCGTGGCCCATGAGGCACCATTTTGGGTAGGGTTGTTATTGGCGGCATTGACAAAGATACGTTTTATAACAGTAACATTAACGTTGTTGGAATAAGGTGACAAACAAACGGTTGCAGCGGCAGTTTGCTCACAACGGGCGTAGAAGCTACCGTTGGCGGCGAGGGTGGCGGGCATCAAAACGGGGCTGTTGTCGCTGCTTGTGAACCATCTGGTGGCAAGATCGCTGCCTGTGCAACCCGTAGCACGCAGCGTAAAGGGTACATCGGACGTAACAAGGGTGTCGGGTTGGGTAACGGGTGCAACAGGACTCAGAACCGTTATCAAAACAGCACTTGAAAATACTTCGGCGCAGACCCCGCTTTTGACCACGGCGCGGAAATACGTATTGGCCGTCAGATTGCCGATGGTTGCACCGGTCAGGGTCGTGGTGGTCACTTCAATATCAGTGGGTGAAGTGAAAGCCAAATCGGTTGATTTTTGCCACTTGACGACATCGCCCGTCTGGCCGTTCAGGCTCAAATCAGCGGGGGACGTATTGGCGCAGATGGTTTGGGCGTTGTCCACTGTTCCGCCCACGCCGGCGGGATTGACCGTGACCGTGGCCGTTCCTGTCATGGAAGTCCCCGTGCAATTGACATCACTGACGCTCGTTACGCTGTACGTGCCGGCGGCTGCACCCGTGATCACGTAGGGACTTGTCATAATGTTATTGACCGTCGTTGGGGTGGAGCCGTTGGAGTAAGTAACGCTCCAGGGGGCTATACCCGTCATAACGATGGAAACGTTGGGCAAGGTGGCTCCCGCGCAGGCGGTTCCGCCGCCGCTGATGACGGCCGTGGGCAGGGATTTGACCGTGATGGAACCCGTGGCATTGACCGTGCCGCAGCCTCCCGTGAGGGGAATGCTGTAGTTAAAAGTACCTGAGGCCGTTGGTGTACCGCTGATAGTAATGGTGTTGGCCGCCCATGCCGCACTCACCCCCGCAGGCAGGTTCGTTGGCGTTCCGATGCCCGTGGCTCCCGTTGTGATATGGGTAATGTTGGTCAGCCGGGTATTGATACACAGGGTGGGCGAAGAAGAGGCCGCCCCTGCCGTATTGGCCGTGACCGCCACGCTGCCCATAATAGGAGCCGACTCACAATTGGTAGTCGAATTTTTAACTGTCAAGGTAAATGGAATCGAACTGCCCGAAGCACCCATGTTCAAAGTGACATTGATGGGATTGGTCAAACCTCCGTTGGTGACGCCGGTAATGCCCGTTCCCGAAATGGAATAGGTGTTGGGCGATTGAGTGGGGTTGGTGTAGGGAATGCTAAACGATGTCGCACCCACGCAGATGGCGGGGATGGTACTCAACGTAAGCAAAGGTTTGACGGGGTCGTTGAGCGTAGCAGTGGCGGCATTGCTGACGCAAGCCCCATAAGTGGCTTCAATGTGGGTGTAAACCCCCGCCGATTGGCCGGTCAGTGTGATGTCCCCGTTGGCATCTGCCGTAAAGTCAGCCGCAGGAACGTTCGTTACGCCTTTGGTATAGGTGACAGCGTAAGTGGTATTGGGAGAAAACCCGCTCAGCGTGATGCTGCCATTGCTGCCGCCGCAGGTGGAGGGGTTGGTGCTGCTGATGGTAGGAGTAATGGCGGCAGTCGGTGCGGATTGAGATTCGTATGCCCCCAAATCTATGGTGGTGAAGGCAATGCGGGAGTTTCTGTCGAGGTCTTTGTCAGCATTGGTGAAAGTACCGTTGGTGCCCGCGTTGATGGCGGGAGAACAGAGCTGTAACCTCAGATTACCTGTCGTAGTGGGAGCAGCATTCAAATCAGGTTGGCTCACAAAGAGTGGGTTATTGTCTGATTGAGTACCGTCCAAATTACCGGTTCCGGCCGGGTTCAGCCCTTCAATCAGGCAATGGGAATAGACCGGAGTTCCGCCTGAATGATTTATTTGTGGGTTGCTGTTACCCCAGAGAATACAATTGGTCAGGGTAAGAGAAGAAAACGCATCGTTATACAACACTCCGCCTGCATTAGCCTGATTTGCTGAGAAGGAGCAATTAATCAAGGTAAGAGAGGGGGTAACAGAAGTAAATATTCCCCCACCAAATCTTGCCTTATTTCCCGAGAAAGAACAATTGGTTAGGGTAAAAGAAGAGACAATTCTACTATATACTCCGCCCCCCTCACCCGCTTCGGCCTTATTTCCTGAGAAGGAGCAATTGGTGAGGGTAAGAGAGGAGTTATTAGTAGTATACATTCCCCCGCCTCGAAAAGCCTGATTTTCCGAAAAGGAGCAATTAATCAGGGTTGGAGAAGACTCTTCGTTGTACATCCCACCGCCATAAAATAGAGATTGATTGTTGGAAAAAGTACAATTTTGAAAAGCGGGGGCCGTGTTACGGTTATGTACCCCGCCGCCAATTTTAGTACGGTACTCACTTCCGTCGGCATAACCGCCTGAAACGGTAAATCCATCCAACAGAGAGGTGGCGTCCAAATTGTTGAAAAAATTATAGATGATGTTATACGTATTGTTGGAAATATCGTTGTCCTGCTGAATCTCGCCGCTGAGAATCGTGGGATGGTTTACCCAATCGCGGTCGGTTATGACCGGGTTACCTAAGGCAGGGAAACCTCCGTAAATGGCAACGCCATTTTTCATGGTAAAATAGGCATAGCGGTCATTGTTGGAAAACGCACCGCCTTCGTCCGGGTAATACGTTCCGGCGGCTACCCAAATCGAAGTGCCGCTACAGGTAGATTGAAGTGCTTTTTGGAGGGTACGAAAGGCGGTGTTCCAACTCAGGCCGTCGTTGGCATCACTGCCTGTTGGTTTAACATGAAAAACGGTAGCTGGAGCTTCATAGGCACCTAAATCTACGGCGGTATTCACAAGGCGGGCATTGCCGTCCAAGTCCTTGTCGGCATTGGTGAAAGTGCCGTTGGTGCCTGCGTTGATGGCGGGAGAGCAGGGTTGCAACCTCAGGTTCCCTGTCGTAGTGGGGGCAGCATTAAAATCAGGTTGGCTCACAAAGAGGGGATTATTTGCCGGTTGAGTGCCATCCAAGTTGCCGGTTCCGGCGGGGTTCAGGCCTTCAATCAGGCAATGGGTATAGACCGAAGCTCCACCTGAATTACGTATTTGTGGTGTACTGTTACCCCAGACAATACAATTGGTCAGGGTAAGAGAAGAAAACCGATCGTTATCCAGCGCTCCGCCTGTTTCTGCTTTATTTCCCGAGAAAGAACAATTGGTTAAGATAAAAGTAGAAACAATAGGACTATACACATACACGCCTCCGCCTGTTCTGGCCTTATTTCCTGAGAAAGAGCAATTGGTGAGGGTAAAATGAGGAACATTAAAATTACATATCCCCCCCCCGTCTTGAAGCGCCTCATTGGCCTGAAAGGAACAATTGACCAAGGTTGGAGAAGACTCTTCGTTAAACATCCCACCGCCAAAAGCGATAGAGCGATTGCCTGAAAAAGTACAATTTTGAAAAGCGGGGGCCGTGTTGCGGTTATGTACCCCGCCTCCATGTAGAGTACGGTAATCAATTCCGTAGGCATAACCGCCTGAAACGGTAAATCCGTCCAACAAAGAGGTGGCGTCCAAATTGTTGAAAAAATTATAGATGATGTTATACGTATTGTTGGAAAT
Organism: Runella sp.; assembly: GCF_965279615.1. NCBI lineage: Bacteria > Pseudomonadati > Bacteroidota > Cytophagia > Cytophagales > Spirosomataceae > Runella > Runella sp. Next base: position 6,726,589 of record NZ_OZ257252.1, read on the forward strand.
ATCGTTGTCCTGCTGAATCTCGCCGCTGAGAATCGTCGGGTTATTTACCCAATTGCGGTCGGTCATGGTGGGATTACCTGTGGCTGGGAAACCTCCGTAAATGGCAACTCCGTTTTTCATCGTAAAATGGGCATTGCGGTCATTGTTGGAAAACGCACCGCCTTCGTCCGGGTAATAGGTGCCGGCGGCTACCCAAATTTCATCACCGCTTGTGGCGGTGGCGAGGGCTTTTTGCAGGGTGGCAAAGGCCGCAGTCCAATTGGTGCCTGCGGCGACGTCTGAGCCTGTTGTTTTTACGTGATACCTGGCGGCAAAACTTGGGACGGTCAATAAAGACATAACGAGAAGGGTAAAGAGATTTTTCATAATCGGAGATTTTGATGTTTTTGAATACTTTTTTCTAACTCTTCCAGTTGGTTGTGATACCAATACCAACACAGAAAAATGAGCAGACCAAAGACCAGAACGATAGCCAAAATGGCCATCCACTTTTTTCGATACAGAGGTGGTATGGGTTCTTTGTCAAGCATGAGCCAAAGCTACATGACCCGGTCTGTGAAAGGCAAATTAGGAGCGTTGCAAAAACGTTTCAATTTATAAATAATTGAAAATGAGTGAGTTATTTTACTGTTTTGAGGCGATCTTGCGGATTTTTTAAGAAACGGAGCAGGATAACGATTGCCGGTGGAGACACCGGCAAGGGCAAGGTAATTGGAAATGAAAGACAAAAAAGCCTTTCACCTCTCCACTTTCACCCTTGTACTTGATTCAGCCGATGGTTTCGAGGAGTTCCTCTACGCTGCCTTCTTCGGACAGGTTCAGTTTTTTTCGTAAGCGAAACCAAATCGAACGGATGCCGTTGGACGATACGCCCAAAACGGCGGCCATTTCTTTGTTGGAAAATTGAAGTTTGGCCAAGGCCATAAACCGAATCTCGGCGGGCGTCAGACCCGGTAGTTTTTCTTTGACGCGGTGGAGATAACCGCCGTGGACTTTTTCAAACAACTGCCTGAAACTTTCCCATTGCTCATCGGTCAGGATCGTGGAGCGCTGTAAACGTTCGAGGGTTTCGTAGGTGACAGAATCGCCCAATTTCTGTTGTAATTCTTCCACCATTTTGTTCTTCTCGGAGATATTCAGGGCAAACTGTTGTAACTCCTGAACGGCCAACGCCAACTCCTGCTCCTTCAGTTTGAGCTCTTGACTGATGATGAGTTGCTTTTGTAGGTATTTGCGCCGTTGGTTGGTATAAATGTATAGGGCTAAAAATAGACCTGCCGCCAGTAAAACAATGACCCCATTTCGTTCCAACTCTTTGATTCGCTTTTGGTTTTCTACTTCGTTCAGTTCCGCCCGGTGTTGGCGCAGTTCTTTTTCCTGCAACGCTTTTACCATTTTGCGGGCATTGAATTGTCGATGAAGACTGTCGGTGGTCCAAGCGGCCGAATCGGCATACATCGTGGCCAATTCGGGGCGGTTCAGTCGGATGTATAGCTTTGAGAGCCAAGGGTATAGCTTTTCGTATACTTCCAATTTGTGGGCGAAGGCCGCTTGCTTTTTGGCGTCGATCAGCAGCGCATTGGCTTCAGGAAAATGGTTGTTCAACAAGGCGATGGCACCCAAAGGAATCAAGGCGTTGGCGGCACCGCGGGCATCCTGCTTTTGTTTCGTCATTGCCACTGCCTTTTTCAGCAGGAGTTCGGCTTGCGGGTATTGTTTTCTCAGAAAACAGTTGTAGCCCAGCTGACCGTTGGATCGACCTACCCAAAGGGTATCGTATTGATTTTGAGCCGTTTCTAAGGAGGCTTTGAAGTAATGATCGGAAGAGTCCAATTGATTCATTTGCCTGAAACAGGTACCAATCAGCGAATAGTTGGCAGATAAAAAATGCTGACTGTGGTTTTCATGTTCGCTTTTGATCGCTGCTTTGGCGTACTCAATGGATTTGGGATAATCCGAAAAATAATAATAACAATACACTAATTCATTGATACAGTTTACTTTATCGGGAAATTCCTCCTGGTTTTTGTCCTTAATGAGATCATACATCCGCAGGAAATGCTCAAAAGCCAATTCGTAATTTTTGACACGATAAAAATAATACGAGCCAAAATGTTTTTCGACCGATGCCTCGGTCAGTAACTTTTTATCGTGAGCAATTTTTAATACCTTTTCTAATTTCTCAAGCCCTAAAGCGGTGTTTTTTCGGTATTTTTTTCGGTAAAGAAAAAAACTCAACTCCATCATATACGTATCCATCTCCAAGCCATCGTCGTGGTGTTGAGCGGCCATTTTTCGGATGCCCATTACTTCATCAAAGAATTTGGTGGAATCGTATTGGTTATTGACTGTTTTTGTTTCCCAAAAATTACCCAGCAGTTTGGCTCTTTCTTGGTAATTTTTGTGCAGCAGTTTCTCGTATTGTGCGTTTAGAATTCCGCTGATAAACAACAAAGTAGATAGAAGCCAATATTTCATTTTGGTACATTAAAAACATAAAATGCCCATTTTTCAACAAATATTGGTTGAAAAACGGATATTTTATGCGCCGTAGCAGCAAATAAATTTCGTACCGGGAAAAGTTTTCCACTACTTCAGAAGGGAGGTTAGATAATTTCTTTTAGGCATAGAAAAGAAAAAAAACGGTCGTTATTGCTTCATTCTTACCGCTAAAAAAGGCTACTGCAACTTGTTGCAATAGCTTTTGAGAAAAAACCAGCACTATTTTACTGCACTTTAACTACTTTGATAGTGGTCTGTTTGTCATTTGTATTGATGCGCATAAAATACATTCCATTGGCCAAATCACTGACTTCAAATTCTTCCTGATGTTGATTGGTTTCGGGCACAAAAGCGCGTTGCAACAGCAATCTTCCCGAAGCATCCGTCAGATTTACATTGACTTTTTCACCTTTGGCCTCAGACACTTTTAGGCGTAAGGTTTTAGTGACTGGATTAGGCACACTTGGGCAAAAGCTCCGTTATCTGTTGTCCGTTATCCGCAGCGAGTCTCGCTCCGCCAATTCCAATGCCGTTTTGAGACTGGATCCGAAACCAATATTCCTGATAGGTCAGCACATTACCTGCGGGTTGGCGGGTGGAAGGATAAATACTTCCTGTCCTTTTGATAAAAAGCAAAGGGGTTTGTTCATTTTTTAGCAAGGATTGTTAGATTTGTACATTATTAATCGACATAAATATTATTTTTAAAAGCACACATTGATGCCAACTAAAACAAGGATAAAGATAAAAAAAGGGTGAATGTTCTCTTTTTGTAAGCCAAGCTCCTTTAATAGTACGTAGAAAAGAACGCCACCCATTAAAGTCGGATACGATTCATGAAAATTAACACGCTGATCATTGATGATGATGCCGACTGGCAAAAGATCCTGACAAAATTTGTGCAGATGAATCCGTTGCTGGAATTGGTAGGAACGTGCGGTTCGGCCATGGAAGGCTACGCCAAAATGGCGGAATTGGAAGTAGATCTGTTGATCTGTGATATTGAACTGCCTGATATGTCGGGTTTGGCCTTTGTGAAAAGCATTCGCTTTGCACCCTGCGTTATTTTTGTAACGGCGCACCGTGATTACGCCTTGGATTGTTATGATGTATCGCCGATTGATTTCCTGCTCAAACCGCTTGATCTGAACCGCTTTCTTCAGAGTATCGAAAAAGTACGCCAACGATTATCCGTTCTGCCCGGAGCTGCGGGCGTAGAACCTTATTTCTTTATACGGGAAAATCATATCTATGTGCAGATTGCTTACAAAGATGTACTGTACATGAAAGCACAAGACAATTTTTTAGAGATCGTCACGAACCGGCAAAGTTATTTGCCCATCATGTCGATTTCTAAAATGGAAGAACAGCTCAAAGGCGATGTATTTTTGAGGGTACATCGCTCGTACATGGTACACCGCGAAGCCATTCAATCTATTGCTAAAAACGACATTGTTCTGACCTCCGGAGCCATTATTCCAATTGGGGATCAATACCGTACACAGATCAGCGGCAAACACATTAACGGCTATCTGGTAAGTAGAAATGGTTGATAGGTTTCGCCAAATTACCCGCGTCTTTCCTTTAGGTCCTCAATAAACAGTTTTGAAGGTTTGAACGAAGGAAAATCGTGTTCCGGCACGGTTAAAGTGATGTTTCGCTTGATATTACGCGCTGTTCGTTTCGCCCGTTTTTTGTTATAAAAATTACCAAACCCCCTCAAATAGATGGTTTTTCTCTGCTCTAAAGACTTTTTGACAACGCTGAACAATGCCTCGATTGTAGTTTCTACATCGAGTTTCTCAAAGTCTGTTTTCCGAGATATAGCGGTAACTAATTCTGCTTTTGTCATTTTTATTTCTGTTGTTCAAAATTCGTTCTTTTTTATACCTTGAAATTGCTTCAGGATAGGCCTTGATGACTTGAAACAAAATTCGGCGTAGAAATTTTATGTATTTACTGACCTTGGGTTGATCAATGCCAAAGAACAGTGCCAGTTGTTCTTGCCGAACATGGCCTTTCAAATAAATAAGCACAAAGAGAAGAGCATCCTGTGTGTCAGCAAATATGGTATTTTTACGGAAGAATACTTTGCGGTTTCTGGGAGTACCTTCAAGGGTATATTGAGCAAAGTAGTCGGTCAAGTCACTTTCGAAAAAGCAATGCAGCAAATCAAATTCATCACTTTTTAATCCCGTCAGTTGGCGAATAGCTAACTCATTGTGCTGTAAGTCGCTGTAACGCCCTAAAGTAACTGTAAGCATAAAACAGATAGATGTATACAAATTGGTTTGTTTCAGAAGAAGAACAGCGTTTCACACAGTATCCGGAGCAGCTTTTCATGCGGGATGTGCAGATAGCCGGCAATATCCTCCGTAGAAAGTTGAAATGCCAACTCGGGTTCTGAACGGATGAATTCCTCATAGCGCGCTTTATAATCCTGGATGTCTTTGTACAGGTTAACTGAGGCAGAGGTTGTTTCTTCACGGATTTTTTCCGGGAGAGCGCTCATGAGAGAAAAATCACGTTGCAGTTGTTGAAACGAATGATAGGTGATGGTGACCAAGTGGCATTCTAAAACAGCAATTACCGAGTTTGGGGCGACCTTTTGGCCCACAAAGCTTTCCAAGTGCCCTACCCATTGTTGTTTTTCACTAAAATAACGGATGCTTTCTTGGTTGGAGTAGGTAGTATAATAGGTTTTCAAAACCCCATCAGCGACAAAGGCCAACTTAGCACAGGCATTGCCTTGGCGCACAAAATAATCGCCGGCTTTCAAAACTTCTTTCCGAAAAAAAGAAGCAATAAAGGCTGAGTCAGCAACAGATATCTGTAGGTGGCGCAGAAGATACTGATTAAATAAGTTCACGTAGGGTAAAGTGTTTCCTTTCAATAAATTCGGGAAAAAGATAAAATGAATACCGAAATCTTTATCCGAGACCAAAAGTAAATTTTGCAAAAAAAAGCATATTCTTTTATATACTAAAATGTAAAAAGGAGAAGTTTGTGAAAAGGTTGATTTTGTACGTGAATCCCCGTTTTCAATATATATAAATTTTATTGACGGGGGCAGTGCCCCAAATTTGTATCCTACCATTCTAACCTGATTTATTTAATCATGTGTTTTTCAGCCATTAGGAATTTGTTGTGCTTGGTTTCGGTGTTTTGGACAACCTGCTTTTTTGCTCACGCTCAAACGAACATCCCTGCGCTCAAAAAACAACTGGCCATTGTAAAGACAGACAGCAGCCGAAGTCGGTTACTGTTGAAGTTAGGCATAGAATATGAACAGTTGAACAGCGACTCATGCCTGTATTTTTTAGACCAATCGCTGCAAGTTGCCCAACACAGTCGAGACACATTTGCGGTGGTCCGAGCCATGTTCCGTATGGCATATACTTTTTTGTATATAACACGTGACGAATCCAATGCCTTAAAATGGCTTAACCGTGGGGTGGCCATAGCTAAAAAAGCGGATGATAACCTGCACTTGTCAAAATGTTATCATTTATTGACGGCCATCTCAATACACCAAAATACCGGCAATGCCCTTGAGTTGGCCCATCGGGCCTTGAATTACGCAACTAAATCCAATGATTGGGGAGTGGTGGCGGAGTCATATGGATTCATTGGTGATGTAAATATGCGTACTCAAAACTATAAAGAAGCTGAAAAATATTTTCGTCAGAGTATGCTCATTTATGAAAAGCATGACCTTGACAGTTGGTTTACTCACGGAATAGACTACGCGGATTTGCTCCAAAAAATGGGGAAGAATGCACAGGCGATGGCTGTGTATCGCAAATTGGCGATGGTGGAACATAAACTGCCTCGGGCTAAAGGAGCATGGATCTATTTAAATGATGCGGCAAGAGTGGAGACCATGCTGCGAAACTACACCGAAGCCGAACGCCTACTGTTGAGCGGAGTGGAAGCTGAACATAAAAAATCAAAGCCGGACTCGCTGCATTTGTATTATTTCTATCAAAATTTAACCAATTTGTACGTGGAGCAGGGAACTTTCAAAAAAGCGTATGAAGGGGAAATTAAGTTTAATGAGATAAAACTTTGGTTGCAGCAAAAACGCCAAATAGGAGACAGCAAACTCCAAATGACCCAGCTGAAAGCATCACTGGACCTTGAAAAAAAAGAAAACCAAATAGCTTTTTTAGCTGAACAAAAAAGAAAACAGCAGATTTTGCTCATAGGGGCTGTGGTAGTGGCAGGGCTGCTTGTTGGTTTTTTGGTGATACTCCAACGAAATAAAAAACGCATTGAGCGGCAAAAAACAGAATTGACTGTCTTGAACCACACAAAAGATAAGCTTTTTGCCATTCTTTCGCACGATCTGCGCTCGCCTGTGGCCGGTCTTAAAAATTACCTTATGCTCATTCAGTGGGGTGCACTGAGTCAGGCCGAATTCGCGGATTCGGCCCAAACGCTGGCGGTTCAGCTCAATAATGTACATACCATGCTTGATAACGTACTGAACTGGTCTGTTTCACAAATGAGAGGTATCCATCCCAACATGGAAAAAGTAAATATTTTGCCCATCATTGAAGATGAAATTGAGGTGATGTTGCCGATAGGTGAAGCAAAAAATATACAGATCATCAATAAAATAAACGCTGAGGTACGGCTTCTTACCGACAAAAATCACTTGGCGGTGATTGTGCGAAACCTGCTTCAAAATGCGCTGAAGTTTTCTTCACCGGGCAGCAAGATCACTTTTACCTATTTTGAAAAAGACAAACACAGCCATATTGTAGTGCAGGATACGGGCGTTGGCATGACGCCGGAACAACTTACGCAATTATTCAACCCGAGTAAAACGACTTCTAAAATCGGCACTGCCCGCGAGAAAGGAACCGGTTTGGGGTTGGTGCTGGTGAAAGAACTTGTGGAAGCCAATCAGGGAACGATCCAAGTGACCGGCGAACTTTCAAAAGGAACGGCAGTGACGCTCCGTTTTAAGGCCGCCGCATAAATGGGTTGACATAGGGGTGCCTGCTGTACCGGATAGCCTTTTCGGCTTTGCCATTTCCCGGCCTATTTAGCGTTTCTTTCACCGGTTCGGTAACGGAAAATAACATTTCAGTCGACTTTCGATTGATACGGCTCTTGTGCAAATGCCATATTTGCAACATCGACAGGCGGTTTTTAAGGTTTCCATTTACTTCCTGCCGACGTATACAACCATTTTAAACAATAAAAATTTTAAGCCATGAAACGAATTAACGCTTTTATGATAGCCCTTGTAGCTGTCATCGTACTGACTGTGTCCGGTTGCAAGAAAAACGATATCGAAGCAGAACCCGCCGGCAGTAACTTACCATTTATGGGCAAACGCCTCATGCTTTCTTCCTTCGTTATGGACCCTCCTGTGGACTTCGACGCGGATCCTGACCTGATGTTCTTATTACGTGAATGTGACAAAGACAACATCATCATTTTTGCAAAAGGCGGCCAATGATAAAAACGATATTTCAGAATGGAAAGTAGTGGAATCGTCATCAAAGCTTCTGAAAGTAGAGGTAGAAGATATGGAAGACGGCGTAAAGGTAAAAGCAATCATGACCTGGAAAGCAGTGTAGTTTAATTCATAAAAGAAATACCTATACTTGTAGGGGCGGGGTTTACGTCCGCCCTTTTTGCGCAAATAATAATGTTGCTCGGCTTTTTACGGTAAATGGTTGCCGGTAAAGTATCTACCTTGCTTTCCGGCTATTTTTATTCCGCAAAAAAATGAAGTTGTTTTGCTCGGTTTCGACTTTTTGTGCCATATTCGCTCCCAAAATTCGGCAAAATGATTCCAACTCTATCCACTATTACGGCGGCGCACGAACGCATTCGGCCTTATGTCCATCACACACCCACGATGACGTGTCAAACGCTGAATCGGATCAGTGGAGCTGATGTGTATTTTAAGTGCGAAAATTTTCAGAAAATAGGCGCATTTAAGGCCCGGGGCGGCGTAAATGCGGTTTTGTCGCTGACGCCGGAAGAGTTGCAAAATGGGGTAACAACGCACTCATCGGGTAATCATGCACAAGCCCTTGCCTATGCCGCAGGATTGGTTGGAGCCAAAGCGTATATTGTAATGCCACGCACCGCGCCGCAGGTAAAAAAGGATGCTGTACGCGGTTATGGTGCCGAAGTGATCGAATGCGAACCAACGCTCGACGCTCGCGAAAGCACTGTAGAGCAAGTGATTGCCGAATACGGAGCAACCATGATCCATCCATTTGATGATTATCGGGTTATTGCAGGTCAGGCTACCGCGACCAAAGAGCTTATCGAAGATCATGGTGAATTTGACATTATTATGGCACCCGTGGGTGGGGGAGGATTGTTGAGCGGGACGGCCCTGAGCGCTCATTATATGAATCCTAAAGCCGAGATCATTGCGGGCGAGCCCGAAGGCGCCGGCGATGCGGTACTTTCTTTCAAAACGGGCAACATCGAAAAAGCACCCTACATCGACACCATCGCCGATGGATTATTGACGAGTTTGGGCACTAAAACGTTGGAGATCATTCGTTTGCACGTCAAAGATATTTTGCTTGTGAGCGACCCCGAGATCATCGCAGCGATGCGCTTGATCTGGGAGCGTATGAAGATCGTCATTGAACCGTCCTCTGCGGTTCCTTTTGCGGCATTGCTCCGAAACAAAGAGCGTTTTGAAGGTAAAAAAGTAGGTATTATTCTCACCGGCGGAAACGTTGATCTGGGAAAACTGCCATTTTGATCACTCATTTCACTGCTTAAATAACACATACATTCACCGCTAAAGCACCTTTTAACCCCTTATTTCTTACTAATTCCGGAATAACAAACGTCATGCCTTCATTAACTACTCTTGGCCTGGAACTTCCCACTGATCCGCGTTGGGTCAACATTGCCGAAATGCAACTGGAAGATATTCTGATAGACCATGCGTATTGCGAACAAAAAGCGGCTTCGGCCTGTATTTCCATGATCGTGCATTTTCCCGAAAAAGAAAAGCTTGTAGAAGTCATGACGCCCGTGGTGGCGGAAGAATGGGCGCATTTCAGAATGGTGCTCAAAGAACTCAATAAGCGCGGTTTTAAGTTGGGAAGAGCGCGAAAAGACGAATACGTAAATCGTTTACAGGAAATCGTGAAGAAAAAAGGCGACCGCGATGAAGTCTTTCTTGATCGGCTGTTGGTGTGTGCGTTGATCGAAGCCCGAAGCTGCGAACGATTCAAACTTCTTTCCCAACACATTGCCGATGAAAGCCTGCGTACATTTTACCACGAACTCATGATCTCGGAAGCGGGGCATTATCGCAATTTCATCGAACTCGCTGAAGAATACCTACCTGCCGAAAAAGTGCGAGCCCGTTGGAAAGAACTCTTGGCCGCCGAAGCCAACATTATGCAAACACTCGACGTACGCGGAGATAGAATGCACTGATAAACAGAATTTTAAAGAATGTTAATAAAAAAGCACCCGAATATTACTCGGGTGCTTTCCGTTTTCTTAACCTAAACTAAATTTCCAATTTCTTTTTTCAATGACTGAATAGATAGCAACTGGAACTGCATAATAAACAATCAAACTCTATACCGGTAGTTTAAAATGTTGATAATCAGCAAAGTTAAATTTCTAAATTGTCCGCATACGGACAAGCGACTGCTATTTACGGACAGTATGGAAGAAGACACCATCGGTAATGATAAGTGGTTTCTCGGTTAACAGCCGGTCGGGTTGTGAGCAACCCGCTACACGGCAAGTGTGTTCGTGTGTAGAGGGTTGCTCACAACCCGACCGACCGAAATTTGTCCAATGAATTACCTTTCCTGAATTGGAGTAGATGGGTAAATTATTGGACAAGTTTGATGAAATATGTCCCAAATTGGGCTGATTTCCGGAAAATAGCTCCCCATTTTAACCATTGTCAATGTCATAAGCGCCTGTTTCCGGTGGTTCAATTTTTTAGAAAAGAAATGGCATAAGATCATAAAAGGGTTTAAAAATCCTCATGTCTCTATGCTTGACTTACAGGAACTTTCTCTAAATATTCCCGATTCCACCAAGGCAAGAGTTGTCATTGTAGGAGGAGGGTTTGGCGGTATCAACTTAGCCAAAAAGCTGTCGAATACGCACTTTCAGGTGGTCTTGTTTGACCGTCAGAATTATCATGGTTTTTGGCCGTTGTTGTATCAGGTTGCTACAGCAGGATTAGAGCCGGATGCCATTGCGGAGCCACTTAGAAAAATGTTTGATGAAGAGTACGAAGATTTCCATTTTCGTCCGGTGCGCGTCACGTACATTGACCCCAAAAATAAGATGATCTCTACGCTCGTGGGAGATCTTTCGTACGATTACCTCATCATCGCGACGGGCACTAAGACCAATTATTTTGGTAATGAACAGATCAAGCATTTCTCGTTCCCGCTGAAGCGCCTTCCCGACGCGCTCAATCTGCGCAGCCAATTGCTGCAATCGTTTGAGCAGGCCAATATGACCAAAGACGAAACCATTCGCCAAAGTTTGCTCAATGTCGTCATTGTTGGTGCCGGCCCTACCGGGGTAGAGTTGGCGGGTTCGTTGGCCGAAATGCGTAAGCATGTATTGCCGGGCGACTATCCGGGAATGAATTTCAAGACAATGAATATTTATCTGGTAGAAGGGCTGGAGCGGGTGTTGCCGCCCATGTCGCCCGAGGCGAGCCGCAGTACGCAGAAAAATTTGGAGAAAATGGGCATCATCATCAAGCTCAAAACCATGGTAGAATCCTACGATGGCGAGGTGGTAACATTCAAGGGCGGTGAGCAGATTAAAACCCGTACGCTCATTTGGGCAGCCGGGGTGATGGGCTCAACGATAGAAGGCCTGCCCGATGCCACCATTGAAAAAGGGCGTTATTTGGTCAATGAATTTAACCAAGTTCAGGGCTTTTCTGACATTTTTGCCATTGGCGATATTGCGTTAATGAAAACGGAGAAATACCCCAAAGGTCATCCCGGCGTGGCGCAACCTGCCATTCAACAGGGAGTTCACTTGGCTAAAAACCTGAAACGAATGCATGAAGGAGAAGCTTTAAAGCCATTTGAATATTTTGATAAAGGCTCATTGGCCATCATTGGTCGCAGCAGGGCCGTCGCCGATCTTCCCGGAAATTTGCATTTGAGTGGGTTTGTGGCTTGGGTGGCTTGGCTGTTTGTGCACATTTATTATTTGATCGGATTCCGTAACAAGTTGGTCGTGCTCAGCAATTGGATATATCGGTTTTTCACTTACGAACGCGGCACACGCATCATTATCCGCCCTTTCTACCGGAAAGAAGACAGAGTAGCGGAAGAGTTTATGGAAAAACAGGCGGAGTAGGGGAGATATGACTCACCCTGTTTATAGCCCGTTTTTCAGTAATAAAGTAGAGCATCTGCCTCTCAATAGCTTAGAAAAAGCTGTCTCCGCGCTTGATGGTGGTCTTGATTCCGCGCATGTTGTACGTAAAACTCAGCATGAAATAACGCGCCAACGTCTGCACACGCTCCTGCGAAACGTAATTTTGATAAGCCGTTTGACTGACTCCCAAGTTACGGTTGAAAGCATCGTAAAGGGAAAGGCGAACTTCAGCTTTCTTCGATTTACCCAAAATCTTGTAGATCGATGCATTTAGAATCGGTATCTGTCGGTTAAAACCATAGCGATTGTTGATGTATATTTGATAATTGAGGCTCGAAGTAATAAAGAAATCTTTCGGCAACCGAATGTTCATGGTGCTTTCGTAGCTGTGATTTATAATTTGCTGATTTTGAGTGGTATTGATAGAATATTTAGTGTTATTGATACTCCAGCTTGCATTGGTAAAGAAGGTGAAATTGTCGCTTGGCGTCAAATCCAGACGGGCACCGAAGTGATAGTTGACGCTATTGGTTTGGTTCATGACTCCGTTGATGGGCGTAAGGCTTTTGCTGAAACCGGGATTAAGGTTAAAGCTCATGCTGGCTTTGGTCTTTTTTAACGGAAATCCAAAACCTATATAGGCTCCCGTGCTTTGTCCGCCCGAAATATTGACCGGTTTTGTAAAGGTAACCAATGTAGAAGGGTCAACCTGTTGATTATAAACTACTTGATTTAGTCGGTAGGCGTAGTACAAATGGCCGTAAATGTTTGTAAAACTCGCCGGATTGAACATATTGTACCCAAAACTGATGTTATGATTGACTTCCGGCAACAGATCGGGATTACCCTGACTGATAAACAATGGGTTGCTGTTGTTGATGACGGGTTGCAGATCGCGGGTGCTTGGTTGGGTGACACCTACACTGTAGTTTGCCGACATATAACGGTTATTCTTAAGGTCATAGCTAAAGGTGGCATTGGGTATCAACGCGGTAAACGTACGATGGATGGTTGATACATTGCCGAGGCTTGACGAAGCGGCCGGATTGACACCTCTCGTAAAACTTCCGTTAATATCGAAACGCTGTACCGCCAATCCTGCCGAAAGATTCAATCCTTTGAATGAGTAACGGAGGCTGCTTCCAATGCGGGCATAGTCATAATTATTGTTATAATAACCGCTCAAACTGTCTACGGGTGTGCGACGGCCGGCGTCTTTGGCCAGATCAAATACATCTCGGTCAATGGTGTTGGAACGGTGACTGACATTGATAAAACTTTCCCAGAAATAACGCTTGGCAAACGGCTCGACAAATAACAGACCGGCTTTGATCTGGCTTGTTTTTCCGCCCGTGGTATTGGTCAGGTCCAACAACTGACGAATCACATCGGTAGGGTTTGTGGCATTGTAAAATGAATTAAGTGATTGTTGGTCGGCACTGCCATCGTTGTTGGTAAAGTTATAGGAAAGACTTGCCGCAAAACTGCGTCCTTTTTTAGGTTTAAACTTTAGGCGATAGATCAACGTATTGGCCATTTCAAACTTGTTTGTTTTGGTTAAGTTGTTGATGGCGCTTTCGTTTGATTTAACATCATTGTTCTTAAAATTGGCCTGCAAACTATTCAATCGGGCATTGCCTACGTTATAACGGCTGTTATTGGTGAAAATAAAAGTATTGAGCGAGTCAAGGGTTTGCTCATGGCGAAAAGACAAGCGGTGATTGCCCAGAAAATTGATCTGACTGCTTTCTTCCGTTGTTTTGAAAGAGCCGGTTTCGAGAAAGGTCTCACGGTTTCGGAGAGCATCCAGTACCTTTCGGGTCGAGTTATAATAATAACTTACGTTCGTCTTTATTTTTTTTGTGTTGTAGTTGTAATTGGCGCCCCCGGATATATTGTTTGAATAGCCTTCGCCATTGCCGCCCACGGGAAGACTAAGGCCGCCATCTTCGTTCTCGTCGGAATTATATCCATCGTCACCAAAGCCGAAATTGCCGTTATCGTCCCAGCCGTTGTACGAACTGCTGCCCTTAAAGTCCTCATAATCATTCCATGACATGCCTGTTTGGTTGGTATTGTTGGTTATCGCAATGAGCGAAAGTTGGTGCTTATCATCAAACTTGTTGTAGTTTGCCTTCAGCTCTCCGCGCGGGCCTGCGCTGCTGTTGCCATCGGTACCGCCACCGGCCGTCAGTTTTCCAAACCCTCCTTTTTTGAATTCATCCTTCAACTCCAGATTTATTGTTTTTTCCTGCTTGCCGTCATCTACCCCCGTTACTTTCGATTGCTCACTTTTATCGTTGAATATCTGCACTTTTGTGATCGCTTCCGCCGGTAGATTTTGGGTCGCCATTTTGGGGTCATTGCCAAAAAAGCGCTTGCCGTCCACGGTTACTTTCTGCACTTGCTGTCCTTGAGCGGTGATTTTTCCGTTGGCGTCTACCTGCACACCGGGAAGTTTTCGAAGCAGATCTTCCACCGTTGAGCCGACCGGTACTTTAAACGAAGACGCATTGTATTCGATGGTATCTCCTTTTATGGTCAGCGGTGCACGTGCTGTTTTGATGACTACTTCAAAGAGTTCTTTGGTAATGGCTTTCATTTTGAGCGTTCCCATATCAACAACTTCATTGTCGGCAAAGACAATATCCTGTTGGAACGGAATGTAGCCAACGTAAGAGATCTTAAGTAAATAATCGCCACGTTTGACATTGCGCATTGCAAAGGCACCCTTTTCGTTGGAGCGGGTATAATTGACCAATGAGGAATCTTTGCGCTGCAAAAGCATAACAGTAGCCGAACCCAGCGGATTGGAGGAGGTGTCGGCAGTAATGCCTTGGATTAAAAAACGATTGGGGGTTTGGGCGTGTAATATACTCAGGCATGGCCATAGCAAGGCCAAAAGGAGAAGTTTACGCATGGCTGTAGATCAGTGTAGTTTAGGTCGGGAAAGGCAGTATGAATACTACGCTTTTGTTTAAACGTTCAGTATGTGCATTACTGATACATTGATTCTGCAAAATATTCGTTCAATGTGCAGGAAAGGCCTTTTTATGTAAAATAACTTCCTGAAAGCAGGAAGAAAATTGAAAGAATACGTTTACCGGGCGGATGGAGGTAAAAAAGGCATAAATTTGCAATGAGTTGTCAAAGCAATCTAAATTTTCAGTAGGAATAATGACGTTTAAAAAAAGACAGATTATTGGAACGGGGATCATTATCATTGCTATTGCGGTGATCATTGTACTAACTGACTATTTAAAGCCATTCAGCGCTAAAAACACTCAAGCCTATACTCCACAGGACAGTCTGATTAAATGCTGTGAAGAAGCAAAACGAATTTTGAAAGAAAGCCTCAACCACCAAGCCGATTACCGGGAATTGGAGGAGCAGAAGTATTTTGTACAATATGGAGCACCCAAAGAATACATTCAGATAAGCTTGAAATACAGCATTAAAGATGCATCAGGAGCTTTAAGCACCGAAAAGCGATGTTTTAGTTTTGACAGAAATTTAACGCTCACAGAGCAGTTCCAATGTGACTAGTGTTCTTCTTGACGATTCAACTCATCTATACTGTGTGTCAATCATAATGTCAATATTTGTAAAGGTCTCGTTGAAGCCGATGTATCCAAGAAGGAAAAATCATAGATTAAGAGCGTGTTGGGAAATTTTCTTTGGTTTTGCGAGGTTTAGCCGAACGAATCCCTGAAAGGATGCTTCAAGCTGTCAATTAGCAAAAGCAGCTATGGTTTTCATAAATAATTAACTTGATCAATTCAACTCATTGCCAATCAACTACAATATAAAATTCTGTAAATCAGTGCTTAAAATTCCCCAATAAGTTCTAATAACAGCAAATGGCTGATTACTGAAGCGGGCTCCCTTTAGTAATCAGCCACTAGGGAATTAAAAGCAAATACTCAGAAAATTTAAAGGTGAAAGAATTAACCGTATGAATCACATTTTTCCTGATTATCTTTGAAACATCCTGTAGTTATATTGCTTCGTGAAAACAATATACATTTATAAAGTATACCCTTTAGATGGAGCAGTATGAATTAATAAGGATCTGAAAATAAACTACTTATGAAAAAGCTTACAATTCTTCCATTCTTTTTAATCATTATAGCTTATGCTCAGGCACAAATCATTGAAACTCCTGCCAACAGCATTCTAACGGTTAAAAGCGGCATTACGATTCCCGATACCAGCTCCTATCGAATCAATGGTTCCTCGATTCTTAAAATAAAAAATATGTCCAATATTCTCTTGGGATTCAGCAGTGGCAATACTATCGTGACAGGACAAAATAATATTTTTCTGGGCAGCAACTCAAACAGTACGGCATCTGCTATTACCAATTCTGTGGCCATCGGTACCAACGCTAAAGTAGCGATCAATAACGCCATTATTCTGGGAGATACCGCAAATGCCGGCATCAAAGTAGGCATCGGGACGGCTGCACCGGCTTACCGACTTGATGTTAAAGGCGTAGTGAATATGCGCATAGGTTTTAATTCTCCTTCCTTAAAAATCAATGGCCGTGATTTTTTGGGATTGGATTCGGAGGGCAAATTTTTGGTTTCCAATTTCAAGATCAAATATGACAACCAAAATCAATGGTCTGATCGGGTATTTGAGTCCGGCTACAAACTTGCGCCCATTGAAGAGGTGATGAAGTTTGCCAACGAAAACAAACGATTGCCTGACGTTCCTTCTGCCAAAGAAGTGGTTGAAAACGGTGTTGAAATTAATATGATCGTGGCTAAACTGCTGGAAAAAGTGGAAGAATTGACCATTTACAGCGCAAAACAATCGGAAGAAATCAGCGAATTGAAGAAACGATTAAGCATTTTAGAAAAAAAATAGCGTTTGGCTGCAGGCCAATCAGTCGTTTCCCTTTATAAATATCTTGGCATTGGGGTTGGAAAATTTGAGTATTCCTCCATAGTAATTGATCTGCAGGGCTTGTGCAGCGTCGGTCGAAACAGTGATTGTATGCCCTGCCTGTATGATAACGATGTCTGTGACCGTTGGCTCGTGGCCGCACGACCAGGTAGCAGACGCCGACCAATCGCCGGATCGAATGGACTCACATAAATGATTGTTGATGTAAAACCAAGAGGTATCGGCCACATATCCGCCTGCGGTAGTTTTTCCAATAACAATCACCTTTCTCCTGCCTTCCTCACTGCTGACCGGAGTGGTATAAATGCCCGCAGTACCAACCGACCGAGCAGTAACGATCTCTGCTGAACTGTATTCAACCAATACTTTGATATCTGTTAAATTGGTACCCGAAACTCTGACGGCAGTAGTCGCTCCTCCCCGTATGAATTGTCCCGGTTTGGGGGAAGTAACTGCAACAGTTCCGGAAGGAATCTTAAGGGGAACCGTCGGTTTTCCGATATTTATGGGGTTAAAATATTGGCAAAATGAACTACTGCCGGGTGCCGAGAGCAATAGTGCTTTGATTTGCTCAATGACCTCATCATTTTCAGGAGAGCCGCAATGGCCCTGATTTTCGATCAGGCTTGTACAACTGCCGGTCATGCCACCCTGTTGACTGACCTGAGAGACAATTGCATCATTCAGCCCGTCAAAGATCAGTGACGTACCCACATCCAACATCATATGGGGCAATACATCTTTAAAAGTATACTTTCCGATGCCTTTGATGATATTTTTTGCACCGGGACTCAACGGGTTAACTTCATCAGCTATGGCTTCAAACAATCCCTCCAAAATCTCCTTGGGAGTTTGGTATTCGACCGTGACAACGGTATGAGACGGCACCGTTCGATAGTTGCGCCGTATGCCGTTGAGTGTTCCGGTAATTTCCGGGCTGTCTACGCGTAAATTATCCAGTGCCCCACCTTCACAGGCTTGGGTTGCCGCTTCAGAGAACAACGGAATCAGCGTATTGCACAGGTAGTGCATGGAGGTAGGCAGCACGATTTTAGCATCAGCCATGATATTGGCTATTTGAGAGCCGGAGTGGGGGGTATTTAAGGTGATGAGTTTGTGAATTCTCGTTTGGTAGGTATCTCCCTGCAAATACATTCTGCCCAAAACCCCTCCCATGCTGTGTCCGATGTAATCAACGGCACCTGCTGCAACATGGGTTTGAGCCAGTTCCTGAATCAATTCGTCTATTTCAACTTTGATTTTCGGTACATTTTCGGCAAAGGAGGCACTGTTTGTGCCCGAGTAATCAGCACGTTTGGTCAGAATTGGCGCTGAAGTGTAATAAGGGTAGGGATAGATGTCAGCATACTGCAATTGGCTTTCAAGTTTGGTAAAAACATCCGGATTTGACCACAGACCATGAACCATCAGAAGCGGGGCGCGATAGACCGTCAACGGGAAGGATTCAACCGCAAAGGAAGGATCATCCAATAAATATATTTCAAGGGTCAGTTTAAGGCTGTTTGTTGGGTTTTCAAGGTGGTTGGGGTGTTTATAGCGCACTGTCATGGAATCTGCCCCAATATATATGAGAGGAGAAAGTTTACCGTACAATTCCTCATTACCGGTTGTATTCTCTTTGATACGAATTCCCAAGTTTTCCTTTTTCAGTCCTTCATCATTCAACTTCATGCCAAACAGGGAAGCCTCTGAAGCATCGGCGCACACGCTGAAATCATTTTTACTGAGAAAGGTCGGGGTGCTGAAGGTAGGGTTGTCAATGAGCTGCTGATAATGTGTTATACCTGTCGGGACCGATTGACCTATTACAAGGACTACTTTGCCGGTGGCGGTATAGATACTTACATTCCCGTTAGGGTCTGTATAGCGCTTACTGTAAGTCAAGGTATATTCGGTCGTTTTTGTCGGGGCTTTTATTTTTAAATAAGGATGGAAAAAATCGTCACCCTCCTCAGGGGTGTAGGGATTAGGAATCGAGAATGCCTCTTTCGTACAGCCTCGCCCGCCATAGATACAGTTTTGATCATAAAATTGAATAAATCCCTTCTCGTATATATTAGGGCCTGTCCAGGTAAATTCAACGGGTTTAATAAACTCTCCTCTGTTTGTTTCATTTACCCAGCGAGCATCCCACAGGTCAGAGGCCTGTCCTCCACAACCATGAACATTATAATTAATGGCAATATCATCTTTGTAGTAAGCCGGAATATAATAGATATTATATTGAGAATCACTTATAAGATCAAAAGCAGTACCGGACTCTCCATTAATAAATTTTCGGGCCGACAGACGGCAGTTAACATTGGTAGTATAGGTAGTCTGGCCATAAAGGCAGGAGGAATAGAAAAGAACGAGAATGAATAAAGAAAGGCGTGGCATCGTTGAGTAAATAAAAGAAGGCCCTAAATTATTGCAAAATACCTCCTGATTCAACTCACCGCGTTATTTAATTAAATGAGGCTTACTATTGCCTTGCAAATACAGAATATAAATCCCCCCTGTCATACCTACACTATTGCCACTTTACTTTACCATTTTGTGCAACGCAGGTTTTGGTTTATATATACTTTTAATATCATCCGTACTTCAATGATCCTTTCATAAAACAGTAAATTAATCCGGTTTGCCTAATTGCAATCGTGAACCGCTTTGTCATATCAACCGTGCGGAAGCATTAAACAGTAGATCAGAAGCCATCGCCTCGTAATTTTCAGGAACAGTCACTGTATGATTGATTTCCACTTTGTCATTCTGAGTTGGTAAGCGGCCACAGGACCAAACGCTTGGATCATTCCAATTGCCTTCTTTGAGCGTATACATCGTTGTACATACCCCGGTAAAGACACCGGACACGTTGCTTAGGTGCCCCGTGGTGGTATTGGAAGGCCGAATCCGATAATAATAGGGCGTATTTAAAAGCACAGTCGCATCCATGAAGGTGGCGGTATTCGGTTTAACACCCCCAACAGGCACAAATCCTGAATTGACAGATAAAGAGCGTTCAATAAAATAACCCATCTCATTAGAGGCATTATCCTGCCAAACTACTCCGTTGAATTTATCATCTAAATATCCGGCAGAACTTTCAATCTAAAGGCCGATGCGGCTCGTGATTAACAACGTTCGCAATAAGCTAGTGCTTCGAATATTCGCTTGCGTTCGAGATGATCGAAATTATGACGAAAACTATAAACATGCGCTTGCATGAATCATGAACTGTGTTCAAATGCAAGCATTCAATCGAAATTTTGGTTGATAATTATCATTATAATCTTCATCAAATCGAACTAATGCGAAAGCTTGGCGGAGTAACTTGTTGGCAACAGCAATCAGAGCTAATTTAGATGCTTTACCGGCAGCTTTCAGACGCTGATAAAACTCTCGACACGCTTTATTATAACGGATTGCTGACCAACTGGCAACATATAATAAACCACGCAAATGAGGATCTCCCGTTCGACAAATACCGCGATGAGTAGCCATTTTACCTGATTGATAAGTAGTAGGGGCAAGGCCAATAAATTTGGCTAATGCTTTAGCCGAACGGAAATCCTGAAAGCCATTTGTAGTCTCAATCAGTGCCGTAGCAACTTTATGCGAAATGCCTTTTATTGATGTTAATCGATTATACTGTTCTTTAAAATCATCCTGACATATTTGGCATACCTCCTGTTGGAGGCTGGCAATAGCAGCCTCAAAGCGATCAATCATTTCCTGTAAACTTTGCTCAGTTGATAAATCTTTAACCGGTAGGGGAGCAAACGAATGTTGTAAATTTAGAAGTATGGTGCGTTGCTTGTGATATTGGCGCAATAGTGTTCTCTTTTGTCGAAGACGCAACAGACTATCAGTAGTCATTTGATATAGAGGCGGTTGTATTAATCGACCGTATTCGGCCAATAAAACAGCATCTCTTGGATCAGTCTTAGTGACTGACAATTGCATCTTAGCGAAATTATGGCTCTGTTTAGGATTAATGACCGATACATTAATTTTTGCCTGACAAAGCATGTATGTCACCAAAACGGAATAAGAACCCGTAGCTTCCAAAATACAGTGAGATCCATTAGGTAAATGGCTTAATAAGGAATGGATACCCTCCGGTGTATTATGATAAGTGTTAATAGTCCAGCCTCCGCTCATTGTTGGCAAGGCCACTGCTAAGGTAGTTTTAGCTACATCAATCCCAATGTACTTTTTCATAAATAAATCGGTTTAATAAACGTTTAGCAAACAATGAAGAAGCGAGCAGTGAATTTTTAGACCCTGGCATAGCATACACGGTTTCAAAACCAATTGAACTGTCGAGGCTTTAAAAATTCACCCGTGCAGATCGGAACATGATTCACAGGGTTGGCTATAGAAATCGCGGATTTCCCTACACGGGTTGCTCAACTGACAGTTTAATTACGGCCATTTTGAGTATTTATTACAACAGAGTTCAAATGTACTATAGAAATCGATCCGTTTTTCGACAATTCCAAACGTCGCAGAGATTTCTTTCGCGCTTCTTCCTGCTTAAAATCAACATCATAACTCTTTCGAGTCTTAATCCCTTTCTGAATTCCCATTTCGCATTATGTTGTGCAAAAATGTGTGCCGCTTTTTGGAGCCACCTCAGGGATGCGTCGTTAATCCTTTGATTTAGAGAAAGCGACGATTTGTTTATTTTTCAATGCGTTCACTCATTAAGGTACCTATTCTGTTCATTTCAGGTTCCGGGGAAGCAAATGTTCGCTTTCTTTGTACCAAGAAAAAGGCACTTTCCCCTACTATAATTAGCATCCCTTTCCTAACCTTATAAGATTGTACAAGCCATGTGATAACCGCATGGCTTTTTTATGTTCCGGGTATTAGGTCCCGATTATTGGTTAGACATCATTCGCTAAATCACATTCAAAGCAATGACGCGAGAGTATACCATTGATAATTTTCAACACTTCGCCTTAGATTCCGGTGATTTCACCTGCCAATAGGTAGGTTTCGCGGTTGTCAGGCCTTCAATGGTACCTTAAAGTTGACTTTATACCTTAAATTTGTATAGTTATTAAAATGTATGTTCAATCACTCCGGTGATTATTGAATAATATTTTAAGTAGGGTAAAGTGTACCGTATGGCCATATCTTAATGAGGTATGGCCATATTTTTTTTTAAGATATACACTTACCCTGCAAATGAACCCTTGACCAAACACACCCTCTTTGTAAGGGCCCTGTTTCATTATCAATTAGATTTTGACCTACCTTTGATTAAGGTCTTCGCCTTTTTAAGCAGTTGTATTATCTCAGCACTTTGTACGGCCTGCCACACATCTGCCCACCGCTCCGGGTCAGCAAAAAACAGGGTGTACTCCAAACGGGACTCTTCATTACGTTCACAAAAGTTATCACTTTGGAAGAAAGTAAGAAATACTTCATTCTGAAGGTTTTTGCCTTGATCAATCCTTAAGCTTCAAGACATAAAAAAGCTCTGAGAATGGGTTTTTTATAATCAAAGCTCAAAACTGCAACAGTTTTGAGCTTTCCTCAGTAATCTAATCTTAGTAGTCAATTACAAAAATAATATACAAATAAGGTATATTTATTGGTAAACTGCCATCTTTGAAATACCCCTCCCACCGATAGGCCACCACGGAACTGAGTACATGCAAATGGTGAACTTAATTAAACAAGGAGAGATATATTTTATGATAAATAGAAAAGATGAAACAAGGCCCGGAATGTATTATTTACTGAAAAGTGCTACTTTTATTAAGTCAAACCCCCGGCTAGTGTGATACAGGATTCACTTCATGATATAGCAATATGGAATGCCTTTCGGCTAGGGGATAAAAGTGCCTATGCCGAGATATATGAGCTATACTTCGATTCGTTGTATTCCTACGGAAAGAAATTTATGGTGGATCAAACACAGGTAGAGGATGTTATTCAGGATTTGTTTATCAGGCTGTGGCGTACCCGTGAAAGGCTCTCAGCAGTCGACAATATCAAGTTCTACCTCTTTCTCAGTCTTAGAAGAGATATTCGTCGTATTAATGAAAAGGAAAAGGCAGTTGATAAAATAGATTTTGAGTCTTTTTTGATCACAGACAACCATCCGGCTTATGAATACAGTACGGATGAGACCGATAAGGAATTAACCCATAAATTGGTCGCCATTCTTAAAAACCTCCCCAAACGTCAATTGGAAGCTATTACGCTTCGGTATTATGAAAATTTCAGCATTCCTGAAATTGCTTCCATCATGGATGTTTCCGAAAAAACAGTCCGAAATACATTGCACAATTCGCTCACCTTACTTCGTAAAAATTCAAACCTGCTTTACTCGTTTATTCAGCTGGTTCTGGTTTATCTCTGGCAATAACATAACACTTCACTCTGCCAAAAGATCATTTGTAAGTTTTTCAAAAAAAAATATAAAATTTCTTTGGGTCAAACTAAATAAATCCTCCTTTGTATATATATAATGCAATAAACATTGGGTATATTTATTTAGACTTTGAAAAATTACAACAATTATAAACCGGAAGATTTTCTTACTGATGAGCGCTTCCGAAAATGGATGCTGTCCGAGGGCCGGGAAGAGTCGTTGTTCTGGGAAGACTTTAAGGAACAATTTCCGGAAAAGATCAATGATCTTACCCTTGCCCGTAGTCTGTTCATGTCTTTGCACCGGCTTCAGGTTCAGGGCGATAAGAAGATAAAAGATAAAATCTGGACACAAGTGCAGGAAGCGGTTGATGACACCGATCCGGAAGCTGAATTCTACCGTGCGCCGTGGACTTTGTACCGGTGGTGGCTGGCAGCGGCAACGTTGCTCCTTGTTGGTGGATTAGTTTGGAGTGGTCGATCAACGTTTAATGACGTACCGTTAGAGTACGAAAAGCAGGTAAGTCGGGCTGAAATTTCCCTGAACGAAAAGGTGAATACTACGAAAACACAGCAAACGATTTTGTTGAAAGACGGTACTACTGTAAAGTTAAAGCCCGGAAGTAAATTAAGTTATTCTGACTTTTCTGCAAACAAAAGGATTGTTTACCTCAAAGGAGAGGGATATTTCGATGTTGCAAAAGACAGCACAAGGCCTTTCATGGTGTATGCCGGCCACATCATCGTGCGGGTAATTGGGACCAAATTTAACGTAGTGTCAACTACCGGAAAAGCTACAGGTAATGTCTCGGTCACTTCCGGAAAAGTGATGGTATACGCTACCGATAATTCGGAAGATCAAAAGGCAAATCAGGCGATCTACCTATATCCTAATCAAAAAGTTGTTTTCGACGCCACTACCAAAATCTTTGAAAAAGGCCTTGTGACACAACCTGCTCTGCTTACAGAAACCGAAAATCCAAAGGAGTTTTATTATAGCAATACCTCGGTAAACAACATTCTAAACGATCTCGAAACGGCCTATGGTGTCAGCATTCGCCGGAATACTGCCTTATTTGAATCCTGCAGGATCACTGCGCCATTGGGCGATCTGCCTTTATTTCGAAAACTTGATATTATATGCCAAACCATCGGCGCAACCTATGAGGTGTTCGGAACAGAAATCGTGATCTCCGGAGGAGGATGTAATCTCTAACTAACCAATCTATTAACCTAAAACCCCCTAAAAAAATATGATAAAAAGTTGACCCTACAAACAAACCATCGGAAGCGCATACTGCGCACGGCCTAAAATTCTCCCACAAAAATTGAGTTACGATACTTCAACAGAAAAAGAAAGCGGGAGATGCATGTTCTATTTCAGAACCCTTAAAAAAAGTGTAAAATATGAAAAAAATTTTCAACAACAGCCCTAAAATAATGCTGATAATGAAACTCTTATGTGTTTCTGTTATCAGCATTTGCGTGCTTGCAACACAGACCTTTGCAAGAGAAGGAGATGCTCCGGAGTTAATGAAACGTACGGTTACAATTCAATTTAGTAATAAAGAGATTGCAAAAGTACTGACTACCGTAGAGCATAAGGCGAATGTACGATTCACGTATTTGCCGGGCATATTCCCGCCCGAGACCAAAGTTTCTCTTAAATTTAAGAACGAACCGCTGGCAAACGTTCTTCAACAACTTTTGGCTCCATACGGCATTGGTTATCAAACAAATGGGGAGTTTATAATTCTTAAAAAACTTGACGCGGCACCAAAATCGTCAATGTTAGAGTTAAAAAGCAATGTTCAGAAGATAACGGATATAACCGTTACCGGTAAAGTTACTGACGAAAAAGGAGAGAGCCTGCCCGGGGTAAGCATTATCCTCAAAGGAACACAGCGCGGTACGGTCACCGATGCCAATGGTGCATTTAATTTTAATGTTCCGGACAAGTCAGCAATACTGGTTTTCAGTTATGTAGGGTATCTCCAGAAGGAAGTTGCGGTTGGTAATCAAACCGATATAGTCGTTCAATTGGGTGCCGACAACAAAGTATTGGAAGAAGTGGTTGTTGTAGGATACGGCACGCAGAAAAAGGTAAACCTGACCGGCGCGGTTTCGGCCATCAAAATTGATGACAAAATTACCGGACGTTCTCTTTCCAACGTTTCTTCCGGATTATCAGGGCTTGTTCCGGGCCTCGCCGTAACGCAAGGTACGGGGATGGCCGGACGCAACGGTGCCGCATTGATCATTCGTGGTTTGGGTACCGTAAACAACGCCAGTCCTTTGGTGGTCGTTGATGGAATGCCCGACGTAGATATCAACCGTATCAACATCAATGATATCGAAACGATCTCGGTGCTTAAAGATGCCACTTCTTCTTCCGTATACGGTTCCAGAGCGGCAAACGGGGTAATTCTGATCACCACCAAATCAGGTAAAGGACAGGAAAAAGCCAGCATCAATTTCTCAAGCAACTATGCGGTTCAGGTACCTACCAAGGCATTTGACTTTTTGGCGGATTATCCGCGTGCGCTGACGCTGCACCAGCAAGCGGCCGCCGTGAATACGCTTCGGTCAAACTCCACCTTCAAAGATGGTACCATTGACCAATGGCTTGCCATGGGTTTGATCGATCCGGTGGCCTATCCAAATACCGATTGGTGGGACATCATCATGCGGAACGGAGCCATTCAAAATCACAATTTGTCGGCATCCGGTGGCGGTGAGAAGTCAAATTTCTTCGTATCTATCGGGATGATGAACGAGAAAGGACTTCAGATCAACAATGATTTTAAACGCTACAACGCCCGCTTCAACTACGATTATAAGATCCGTAAAAATATAAATACGGGTATCAAATTCAACGGTAACTGGTCTAAGCTGACGTATGCGTTGGAAGATGGATTTACCGATGACGATCCGGCGAACACCGCAGGCTTTGATATGCAATATGCTATTTCGGGGATTCTTCCATTTGACCCGGTCACCGGCTATTATGGCGGTGTAATGGCGTATAATGAAGACCCTCAGGCGTATAACCCATACACGGTTTACCAGAATAACCTGAACCGCATGGACCGGCAGGAAGCAAACACCAGTTTGTACCTGGACTGGTCACCGATCCCGGGTTTGACGGCGAGGGTTGATTATGCCTTGAATTATTATAACCAATTCCGTTGGAACGCAAATACCCCGAACCAGTCGTACAACTTCCAGACCAAATCGTTCGGTAGCCGGGTGTTTGTGGGTGCAAACGCAGGGGTTGGTAACTTTACGGAAACCGGTTACAAAACGATGTTAAACGGACGGTTGAACTACACTAAAACAATCGCTAAGAATCATGAGTTGGGTGCGATGTTTGTTTACAGCGAGGAGTTCTGGTATGATCGCTCACAAAGTTCTTCAAGAAACGACCGCCTGTATCCTTCACTGCATGAAATTGATGCTGCCCTAACGGATATTCAGTCGACCGGTGGAAATTCCAGTACGGAAGGACTTAAGTCGTTCATTGGACGCGTTAATTATACCGCTTACGATAAATACCTGTTAGAACTTAACTTCCGTTCTGACGGTTCTTCGAAATTCCTTCCGGGCAACCAGTTTGGATTTTTCCCCTCCGCAGCCATCGGATGGCGCTTTACGGAAGAAGCCGCCATCAGTACTTTCACAAGCCGGTTCCTCAACAGCGGTAAACTTCGTTTATCTTACGGAAGCCTCGGTAACAACAGCGGTGTTGGGAGATACGAGCAACAATCTACATTGGGTGCCAGTAATTACATGATCGGCGGAAGCATTGTGAAAGGTTTTGTCAACCGAAAACTGGTTAACAAAAATCTCTCGTGGGAAAACACCAGCGTCTTTAACTTAGGGCTTGATCTGGCATTTCTTAACAATCGGTTAAGTGCTGAAATTGATTATTACAATCGCTTAACAACCGGTATGAACCGACCTTCTGATATGTCGCTTCTGCTTACCGGAGCTTACGATGCCCCTCGTAAAAACATCGGTAATCTTCGCAACAAAGGTATTGAGGGTAACCTTACCTGGAGAGACAGAAGAGGAGATATCAATTATGCCGTGAGTGTCAATGCGTCGTATAACCGCACCAAACTCGAAGAATGGAATGAGTTTCTGAGCAGAACATCACAAAACTCAGGAAATCAGGCTTTTATTGGTATGCCTTATGGGTTTTTATATACCTATCAGGACATTGGCATAGCCCAGACTTGGCAGGATGTATACAATGCAACGCCTCAGGGCGCTTCTCCGGGCGATATTCTTCGGAAAGACATTAACGGTGACGGCAGAATTGATGACAATGACAAAGTAGCCTATCCAAACATTCAACGCCTCAGACCTACGACCAACTTCTCGTTGAACGCGAATGTGGCGTGGAGAGGATTTGACCTTTCATTGTTGCTGCAAGGTGCCGCCGGAAGAAAAGATTTCTGGATCAATGCCTACAACAACACCAGTATCGGTGCGCAACGCTATGCTTTCAACGAGTTGCACATAACCAATCCCTGGTCGCCGGAGAATCGTACCGGAGGCTGGCCCCGATTGAACGGAAGTGGCGGCAACCGGGAAGAAACTACTTACTGGCTGGACAACCTGAATTATCTGCGCGTAAAAAACCTTCAGGTAGGTTATACACTGCCGCCATCGCTGCTTAGAAAAATCGGTTTGAGTAGTTTCCGTTTCTACCTCTCAACTGAAAACCTGAAAACCTTCACGAAATACCGTGGTTTGGATCCTGAAATGCAGGGCAATAAAAGCGATGCATATCCTTTGACCAAATCTTATTCAGCCGGTGTCAATATTGGTATTTAAAACTTTATGAAGATGAAAAAAATGATCTCAAAAATAGCTACTGTGTCGGCGCTTGCGGTTGTAATGACAATTGCAAGCTCATGTACCACAGATTTGCTTGAACTGGAGCCGACCACAGAATTGGGCGCAAATGTTTTCTGGAAAACAGAAGACGACGCTACGTTCGCTTTGCAGGGTGCCTATTCCTCCATTCGCCCCGTATTTGACCGTGATTATTACATGGACGGCCATGGTGAATACGTCCGGACAAGAGGAACAAGTGCTACCAGCGGAAACTTACGCTTGGGAGATGCTTATCAGGATGGCAACTTCAATCCATCAGGTTATGGCGGTGCCTTCGTTAAAATGTGGCGCTATCTGTACGGCGGTGTTAACCGCGCCAACTACGTGATCGAAAACGTAAATAAAATGCTCCTCACTGCGAGTCCGGCTTCTAAACCTAAACTGGAAACCATTGTAGGCGAAGCGAAACTTCTGCGCGGAATGGTCTATTTCAGACTTATCTCTATGTGGGGAGATGTGCCTTACATCAGCAAGGTCATTAACGATAATTCGGAAGTTTCTACGTTATCACGGTTGCCGATTGCGCAGGTGAAGGATTCTATCATGGCTGATTTTACATATGCGTTCGAAAAACTTCCCGTGAAAGCTTCCGCAACCGGCCGTGCGGGCAAACCGGCTGCTTTGGCATTTCGTGGTAAATTACAACTTTACTGGGCCAGTTGGAATAAATTCGGGTGGCCGGAGTTGGATACGTTCAAGCCGGATCCAAATGCTGCCATTACTGCCTATAATGCGGCGGCTGATGATTTCAAGGCTGTAATAAACAATTACGGATTGACTCTTTTCCGTAACGGCGATCCCGGAGAAATTGATTCTTTAGGAAAAGCAGATAAACTGCCTAACTATTATTACCTGTTTACGCCTATTGCCAATAATGACCCGGAAATAATCATGGGCTTTACCCATGGAGGAACAGGTACCGGTCAGGGAGAAGAACTGATGCGCGATGTGGCCGGGCGCTCTCACGAAGGCTCGCAGTGCTGGGTATCACCACGATACGAAATTGCCGACCGATACCAGTCTACGATCACCGGAGATTTTGCGCCTAAATTGATTCCGATCAATGCGGCCAATGCCGGAGCCAGAACAACGTTGAACTCTGCCGTAAACCCCAACAGTTACAAAAACCGGGACTTCAGAATGAAATCTTCCATCATGTGGGATTATGAGGTGAGTGTGGGTATGACCTCTCTGAAATCGACGGGATGGTGTCCTTTTATTTACAAGACCTGGAACGTACCCGTGGTCATTGACGGTGTATCTTATATAACCTATAATACAGACGGCAGTAATTCCGGATACGTGTTCCGTAAATTTCTGAGAAACTATGCCGGACAGGGAAGAAGCGACGGAGATTATAATTATCCCGTTATGCGCCTTGCAGATGTATTTTTAATGTATGCTGAAGCCACAAATTTTGCAAAAGGACCGCAGGCAGATGCTATTGCTCTTGTTAATCGGGTTCGCCGTCGCGGTAATCTTCCGCCGTTGAAGGCCGACAAAACAGCCAATGCCACTGCCTTTTTTGCAGCTATTGAGCAGGAACGGATTGTTGAACTCTTGGCAGAAGGACAACGCGGATTTGATCTTCGTCGCTGGAGAGCGTTGGAAAGAGTATGGGGACCTCCTCAGGGCTTAGGTGTATGGACCATTGATACCCACGGGGCGAATATCAGCCAATACTTTCAGAATGCTTCGGAGTTGGCTTATCAGCAGGCATACATTTTCCGAATTCCGACGGCTGAGCGTGATCGTAACCCGAACCTGAGCCAAAATAAACCTTGGTTATAATTCAAACCTTGGATTTTAAAACCAATAATAAGAAATACAATGGTAAGATATATCAAAATAATGAGCACTATCCTTCTTACAGTGGCATTGGTAGCCTGTAAGGAAGACTTCCCCATTGACGAAGACGGGCTGATCATCACGACCAGAACACAATGCTATGTGAGTAGTTTTGAAATGCTTGGTTCTGATTTTCAAACGGTAAGAACCAAAGCCGCGGTGATAGATACTGTAGCCCAAACAGTAAACGTGGAGCTGTTCTACGGTACAGACCTTAAAAACCTGTATCCTCAGTTCTCTCTCGTAACGGATGCGAAACTTGACCCGAAAATTACCGGCAGAGTGGATTTTTCAGATTTGGCAAATCCGAAAAAATTTACGGTCGTGTCAGGGAATCGTAAGATCAGGAAAGAATACACAGTAAATGTGACTGTTCAGAAACCGTAATCCTTTAATTCAATGAATATCATGAAACATAAATTATTGTCTTGCCTTACGCTTCTATTGCCGGTGCTTTTGTTTTCAGCATGTGAAGATGAGAAATACGCAATCCCTACTTTGCCGCAAGAACTTCGGAACGACGTCATAAAAAGGACGCTCGGCCCTAACTTGGTTGGTTTAAATATTGAGTTTGCGTATGGTATTGCCATTCCAAAATCATTGGGCAAACTTGTGTCGGCCGAGGTGGAGGCTTCCATTGGTGGCGCTGAAGCGACCTATCTGGATAATAAATCCTATTCTACCAACGGCAGTGGTCAGGACGTAGGGGTTGAAGTGGGAAGCAAATCCGTCAACAGCGGAAATAAAACCACCGTAACTTTTACCAAAGATACAATCGCTGCTACACTGCGGTATTTTTATCGGATTCCGGCCGCAGCAAAAGGTAAGGAAGTGAGTTTTAAATTTTCGGCCACTGCCAGCAACGGCCAAACGGTATCCTACATGATGGGGCCTTATAAAATCGCTGAGATGGACATGGTGCTTGACCTTGCAGTGAAGGATAACGATGCAGCCTATATTTCCATAGAGGATATGGCTGTGTACGGGCCCACTGCCGCCGCTGCCAATGCCGCTAAAATTGACTTGGTGTATCTGTACCGTGTTATTCCGAACACAACGTTCCTTCATGCGCTGGTGGCTCCTTCTGCAAAGACCTACCTTCCCGGCGTAACGCTCCCCGCAGGAGTTAACCGAAGTGCGAAACTCAATAAGGTTTGGGCTTTGCGGGATTTTCATCTGGCACGATTGCAGTACGGTATTTACATCGACGATGTTGATTTTCAACAACTTGATCTAACTGGGTTTCCCGATTATGCCATCAATTTGAAAGCGGAATCCGGCGTATGGGTTGAAACTGCCGACGGTAAATACAGAGCCTATATATACATAAATTCGATTGATAATACCGGAAAGAGCGCTAAAATCAGTATCAAACGCTACACGATGAAGTAATGGGTACTATAGCCGGTTATGATTCAAAGAAAACAATAATCGGCTTGACTCATAAATAGAAAAGCCCCTTTTTAGGGGCTTTTCTTGTAACCGGTATAGGATAACGTTGAGTAAATTTCTGGGTACAATTGCTCTGCCGGGAAGTTTGACCCCATCCGGGGTCACATATTTGTAGAATTGGATCATTAGCTATATACATGTGACCCCGGATGGGGTCAAACAGCTATTTCACACAGATCAGTGATATTTCGGAAACTTGCAGCCCCCGTTCACCTTCCTTACAATTCCACTGAAACACTACTTCACCGTTTTTAATGGCATTGGCCGGTATTTCAAATTCATATTCCGGTTGTTGGCCGGTTTTGATGTAATCGTGGATCAAAATTCCTTCTACCGTCATCATTCGAATGTTCGACTTGAACCTGCCACTGTAGACAACCCTGACCTTGTATTTTGTTCCCGGCTCCAGTTGATCATACTTGATTTGCAAAGGAGTTTCGTATAAAACTTCGATCTGGCTGTTCCAAGCCTTAGGCACCAGCGGCACCGGTGTACTTACACCGGGAAACTCTCCGTAATATTCTTTTCCGGGAAGATTCATTCCGTAGCCAATGCGCGGCGATCGAAGACTGCCCGGATCTTTTGTCCAAGAGAATTTACTCACAATCCTTGCACGACTTACGGGATCTGAAAAGTGATCATAGATTCCGCCTTTACCCGCGTAGCCTCTGCTGAGCAACTTAGTTAAAGCCTGCTTTCCCTGAACGTCATCCATCTTTTCGATTTTTTTGAGTTCATTCAACAACCAAGGGGCATCATTGACCGGATAGTCCAGATTATCAATAAAATTGCCGCGTCCCGGCATAGCTCCATGCTTAGCCACGGTCAATTGTGCACCGATGCTCCGAAACAAAGAATCCGCCAAGGCGAGGCATTTATCTTTCAAATGATTGGCAATTGGTTCCTTCCAAGCCTTGCTTAACACTTCCATTGCTTTCTGTACTTTCTTTTTCGGAGTTGCTTCTGTATCGTTCAGGATTTCATACGCCTGTCTTTCCAGTTGGGTTTCATAAATACTTCTTTCCCTGATATACGCATCAAAATACGCCCGGATCAGTCCCATCTGAAAACGTGGGTTAGCTAAAAGAGTCGGTGAAGCCGATTGTTCCAGTTTTTGCCACCTGAGCAAGGTTCGATCAATTTGTGTGGCCGCAATCGCCGGACCTTTTATATTATTCTCAAGCTCGGCCAACCCCAGCGCACCATCCACTGCCGCATCCGCACCAAAAAACAAGCGGCTGTAATCTTTCAGGGTTTCCCAAACATTTGTTTTAGGATCCCAATCCTGATCGCTCCAGATAAATTTATTCACGTCGTCGTTTGTCCCTTCCGAATAACTTATACTGCCGATGCAATAAGGGGCTACCGCATTGTGGAAAAGCTTTTGGTCTTTCGGCCGAGGGTTGACGGCCTCTCTTCCGAGGGTAACAGCCCAAGTCGGATCCCAGTCCGTTTCAGGATATTGACTCGCAATGGAGTGCGTAATATCAGGGTAGTTTCGGATGGGAATAGAGGGTTTTACAATTTTTCGGATCTCCTCAATAGGCACTTTTACCCAAGGCCCGAAAACAATTCCACCCAACCAAGGATAACCTTTGTTTACATGGCGGAAAAAAGCATCGAACCACGCATTTTCAGGCTTGAAGGATTGCGGAGAAACCCAGAGCTTGGCTTTGGGGTGATATTTTTTTAAAACCACCGCCATCTTTCCCAGCCATTCAAAGAGTTCATCCGGCTCCAAGTCGCCCGGATCACCTCCCGGAATAAAAACGGCATCTATTTTAGGGACGGTTTTAAACACCTGCTCCCGGACGAGCAATTCTCTTTTTATTTTATCCGGATTGGAAAAGTCTTTTCCGATATTGGGGTACCACATCCACGCATCCAATCCGTAACGTTGACAGATACGCGACTGCTCCCTGACCATGTCCATCGTCGGCATTTTCATGTGACGGCTAATGGAATCGTCGTCTGTACCGGAGGGCATTATTTCGATGCTGTTGGCCCCAAACAGTGCTAACTCCCTGATATATTGATCGAATTGAGCTACTGTAAAGGCATCGTAAGAATTGGTCTTCGGCCGATAACCGAGTTGATGGCCCCTTATTGGGTATTTGGGACTTGTAGAAATACGAAAATCTGCCGGAAAACGAATTTGTCCCTTGGTTATTTCGGCTTTTCTGAGCAATCGGCCTACCCCGTAAAATAGCCCTCTCACAT
Source organism: Runella sp. (assembly GCF_965279615.1). Taxonomy (NCBI): domain Bacteria; kingdom Pseudomonadati; phylum Bacteroidota; class Cytophagia; order Cytophagales; family Spirosomataceae; genus Runella; species Runella sp. The sequence goes on from NZ_OZ257252.1 coordinate 6,760,192, forward strand.
CTTTTCCAACAATGATTACGGCATTCTTTTCGGCTATCGAAACCAACCGAAACCCTTCCTGTGAAGGTTGTGGTAAACGAAGGACGGCGGCTTTAAACTCTGCCGGTAATTCACCCATGTTTTTGTCCAACACCAAATAAATAGCCGCGCCTGATGCTTTCTCAAGATTCGAAGAAACTTGGGGCAAAATCCCGGAGCGTTTGACTATTTCTTCCTGCAAAACAGTGACGGTTTCTTTAAACTCATTGGCATCGGCCTGTCGGCGATAAATGCCGGCATGAGCGAGATCCACCCATGCCGTAGCAAAACAACTATTGGAAACTATACAAAAAAAAAGTGCCTTTAAAATAATCTTCATTGCTCTTTAAATTAGTAGAGACGCCGCATCGGCGGACCGAAGATGTTGCGTCTCTACAGTATATACTGGACTTTCCAAGTTCTGACTATCGAAACTTGGAAAGTCTATTCTTAATTCCAAGGTTTACCTGTGCCTTGTATTAACCACATTTTGGCGTAAGGGTGATCTTTACTTTGGCCCGTCGGGATAAAATTGGTACTTGTCAATCGCTCGACGGCTGAATTGTAATTGGTTAGGTACGATGGGTCCTGATTAGGAACGGGGTACATAAAACGGATAGGCAATGCTTTGCCGTACTGCGCCACTTCTCCCGCTTTCAAGGCAGGGAATCCGGTGCGTCTCCAGTCGAACCATGATTGAATACTGAACCACGACGAAAGCCATTTTTGCTCCATGATACGCTCCAATTTGTTGGTCGCAGAAGCATAACTTACCGTTGGCTGTGCATAGTATTTGTCAAAATCATACGTTACAGTAAATACTCCGGCCTTGTCCATTGATCCCCTGATCGCTTTTTTGTAATGTCCTTCGGCATCGGTGGCACCAAAATTACCGGCCAAAGCGGCTTCCGCCAAGATAAACTCTACCTCATTGTAGGTAATAAAGTTCATTGGAACATAGGTATCGGTATTCTTACGGTACCTTTCGTGAAGAAAGGAAATGTAGGGGCTGCGTTCGTTGTTATATGCCGTTGCGTCGTTTCCTTTATTATAGGTAACCGCCTGAGTAATAGGCAACCCGATAGGCAAGCCAACATAGAGCGAAGTATCCAGATTGGTTGCCGTAGTGGGGACATATACCACCGAATAACTTTCGCCATAAATATTCTTTACCGTAACGGTCGTTTCTTTGGTCACTTTGGTATCCCATTTACGCAACACAGGCTGAATCCAACGCTGAAGACGAGGGTCATTTAAAGCGATCAATTTGTCCACAAAGGGTTTGCCGGGTTTGAGCAAATAGTTTGGATTAGAGGCATTAAGTGGACCGCCCGGAGCGGAATTGTCGGCATTAATGCCCGGAAACGCCATGGAAGCATCGTCGCCGATGGCGGTAAATGCATCTGCCGCAGCTTCGGTAAATTCGGTTTGAATATTGACTCCCAAAGTACTCATCTCTGAACGTTTGTCGGCCAAACGCAGTGCATAGCGCAAACGAAGGGAGTTGGCAAATTTTCTCCATTTGGCTCCGTCTCCTTTGTATAAAATATCTGAGGTGGCGCTTACAGCATCTTTGGTTTCCAAACTGTTCAGCAACGTCACCGCCTGCTTCAGATCGGTCATGATTCCTTTGTATACGGTGGCTTGTTCATCGTATTTCGGAAAAAATGTTCCGGATGAAGCTTTGAGGGCATCCGAATAAGGAACGTCTCCGTACAGATCGGTCAACAACCCCCAGATCAACGACTTCATGGTAAGGGAAATGGCCTGAAAAAAGCGGTTGTTGTCTCTTATTCCTTTGTCATAGATCAACTGATTGTTGCGAAGGATGTCGTAGTAGCCGTCCCACGCTTCCTGCGTCCAGGCATATTGGTTGATTACCGCCGCACCTTCGTTGGTACCGGCCTGCATGTACTGCATCGCCGCTCCGATCTTAGACCCGTCTCTCCCCAAACTAAAGAAGGTTTTACCGGTATTGGAAAGCACGTACGTCATGATATAGTTGGAAGAAACATCTTCCGGACTGTTGGGGTTCTTGTCAATTTCGGTCAGATCTTGGCAGGAAAAGAGTAAACAGCCCAAGGTTAAGGCAAGTATCCAATTTTTATTTTGTATGAATTTCATGATTACTCAATTTTAAAAGTCAACATTCAATTTGAAACCTATAGAACCGGTCATTGGCATCACGTTGTAATATTCAACTCCCTGCGACCAACTGGTTCCGGTAGGGCGAAACGCTCTTTCAGGATCTAAACCTTTGATTCCGTGGCGCGTCCAAGTGTACAAATTGTTTCCAACCACTGACAGGGAAGCGTTCTGTACTCCGAAACGGTTGATAAAGCTTTTGGGAAGGAAATAGGTGATGGAGATTTCCCGTAACTTAACGTAGGTAGCGCTATATAGGTTGCGGTCGGGGAATGGTCGGTTCGCGTACCGATAAGCGCTGAATGGGTCGATCCACTTGCTTCCGGCTCCGCCCAGGTTTTCTGTATAAACGGTATTACCGGCAGCATCTTTGGTAGCAAGTACGCCCGGGTTTAGGCTGGCATCTTTTAGGCGTTTAGCGGCTTCTGCGCTTCCTTCCGGCCAGGCAAAACCACCGTAAGCGGCATTTCTTCCGCCGACCCAATCACCCAAATACATATCCGGATTCGCTTTGATCTGCTCGGCAAGGCTTCGTGAAGGATCATAAGGTACACCGGATAACGTCTCATCCAACATCCCGTTATTGCCAAGGAACATCATAGTATTGGAATAAAACTGTCCACCCTGGCGCCAGTCGATATTGGCAAACAGGCTAAGATTCTTGTATCGGATCGTGGGTTGTATACCCATCAGGAAGGCATGATTGAAATTACCGATCTTCACCAGATTGTTCGGGTCATTATCGGTTTGGTAAAGACCGCCGCTGGTCACGATGGGGTAGTTGTAATAAGGCGACGCTTTGTCTTTGACTCTCAACATGGGAGCCATGTAAATATCACCGATCTGGCCTCCTTCGTAAGTACGCACTTCGGCACCGCTGTAGGATGTAAATGAGAAATATTTGATTCCTTCGGCAAGCCTACGAATGTAGGTGCGGTTGCGCGTCAGCGTAAAGTTCATGTCCCACGAAAAATCCTTCGTTTTTATCGGCGTAGTAGTTATGCCAAGTTCAAAACCCTGACTTTCAACCAAACCGGCGTTGATTTGCTTGTTGCTCGCTCCTGATTCGATAGGAGTTGTAATGGAAAGCACTTGGTTTTTATTGCCTCGCTTATAATACGTAGCTTCCAATCCGAGTCTGTTCTTAAAGAACTTGAAATCAGCGCCAATTTCGTAAGAGGTTGATATTTCGGGTTTTAAATCAGGATTTCGGAGAATTCCGGCCATGTACATGCGTTTGGCAGAGCCCCAATCCAACGCAGTGCTGTAGGTTTGTGAGCGGCTGTAGGGGTCTACATCGTTACCCACCTGTGCGAAACCGGCCCGCACTTTCGCGTAATCAACCCAAGAAGGCATTTTTACCATTTCAGACACAAGTACACTCAACGACGCTGACGGATAGAAATAAGAGTTGTTGCCTTTTTTCAGCGTGCTGGTCCAGTCGTTCCGAGCGGTCAGATCAAGATAGATCATATCCTTGTATCCGATGGACGCCGAGCCGTAAACCCCATAAAGCAATTTTTGCGACAAAGCACTGAGCGGATTGAAGGTTCCGGGAGCGCCGTTGGCGATGGTGTACAGTCCGGGAATCACCAACTCGGTCGTTGCATTATAGAATGACCGGTAATATTGTTGCAAACGGTTCGCCCCTACCATGGCATTGAGGCTCCAATCGGTATTGAAACTCTTTTTATAATTGAGCATCAAGTCGAAATTCTGCTCCTTCCGATAGTCATTGGAGATCGTATAGCCACCTTTTAACGCTTCATAATTGCTGTACGCTTTCTTCGACTCAAATATTTCACTGTAGGAATCCCGGGCATATTTTCCGGTCAACGTCAGTTCCTTGGTGAAATCATAATCCATCTGAATTTTGGCAACAGTACGGTCTCTGGTAAAACCCGTCAGGTTTTCATAGACCAAAAAGAACGGGTTATTTTGTTTGTCTTTGTACTTGCGTTGGGCAATTCCTTCCTGTCCCGGCAACCAGTAATCCCGCAAATCATTGATATTCACCTGAGAGCCGATCTCATAGACACTTCTAACAGGATCATTCCGGCTGGCATCGATCAATGGGCGATTGTTTGAGCCGGATTGCGTTATATTCAAACTGACGGAAGTGCGAAACTTGTCCGTAATATTATAGGCAGAATTCAACGCGATGGTGAAACGGGAGAGGTCGGTATTGGGGATAATTCCACTATTGGTCATATTTCCTGCCGACAAACGGAAGTTGCCTTTTTCATAGTTCCCACTTACCGACACGTTATTGGTATTGGTGACGCCGGTCTGAAAGAAATCTTTAAAGCGATTTGGGTATGAGACCAATGGCGCTTTTTGTCCATTGCTATTCCACAAAACCCAGTTTTCGCCGGCATCCAATGCAGCTCCCCAGCTCTCATTTTCCGCTTCTTCCAATACGTGCGCCCCTGTTTTTCCCGAGCCGAATTTATTCTGAACCTGAACATATTCCAATGGCTTATCCATTACCACCGACGTATTCAACGAAACACCAATGCCTTTTTTTCCACCTGCCCCTGATTTGGTGGTGATCAAAACAACGCCGCTACCCGCCCGAGAGCCGTACAATGCGGCGGCACTCGGCCCCTTCAAAATGGAGATATTGGCAATGTCGTTGGGGTTGATGTCAGAAATCGGATTTCCCATGTCTGCACCCGCAAAAGAGTTGGTCATCTTATTAGCCACCGGCACACCGTCAATGACGAACAAGGGCTGATTTTCGCTGTTGAGTGAGTTAGCACCGCGAATAACCATACTCACCGAAGAGCCTACCGTTCCTCCCATTTGCGAGATCTGAACACCGGCTACTTTACCGGCCAGCGTATTCAGCACGTTGTTTTGGGGTGTTTGCGTAAGTGCCGTTCCTTCTACGTTGCCGACAGAATAACCCAACGAGCGTTTTTCCCGCTTGATACCCAAGGCGGTAACTACTGCTTCGTTCAGCATAATGGCACTTTCCTCCAGTTCGACCTGAATGGATGTTCTGTCACCCAATTGAATTTCTTTGGTCTGATAACCGATAAACGAGAACACCAACACTGTGGCTGACGTTGGCACATCAATGCTGAATGATCCGTCATTTTTTGAAATGGTACCTGTTTGAGTTCCTTTAATGATCACGTTGACGCCGGGCAAAGCACTTCCGTCGACCTTTGAGGTGATCTTTCCCGAAATCGGCTTTGCCAAATTTTGCGGCGTGCTTAGCGTTTGCACTTCAGAGATTCGGGTTATGGGTGCAGGAGCCGTCGTCGGCAAGGGTTCCTGTACAAGACCGGTCCGCTTCATGATGGGGGTCAATAAATACAGATTCTTATCAAGTTTTTCGTATTGCAGATCAAGAGAAGATGAAATGAACTCCAATTCTTTTTCCAACGAGCCGAATTTTTGCAAACCATAATCAATGCTTTTATTCTCAATGGTTCGTCGGTCATAAGAAAAGGAGACCTTGTACCGGCTCTGAAGGTCCTGTAAAGCGCTTTTAAGGGATTTGGTTGTGCCGGACAGCTGATGCCGTTTTTGAAACCCGGTTGCCGCACGTGAAGCAAACAATTGCCCCGACGCCTGATAAGCAAAGCAGCAAAACAGCAGGCATATTACCTGATACCGTGATTTCTGGATGCAGAGTTTTTTCATATAAATTAAGGTTTGGTATTCAAAAAGTGTTCATCAATTATTGTCAGTTTTTCTAAAGCGCAGTCCATCCTCAACGCGGATTATCTGACCCGGATACGCTTTTTCCAGCGCCTGAATAAGTACTGTCGGGTCATCAGAGGGAAATGCTCCGTTGAATTCACCGAGTTCACTGCCCTGTTCTACTTCTATTTTCAGCCCAAAGCGCTCCTCAAGCACTTTTTGAATTTCCGACAATCCGGCATTTTCGAAAATAACTTTACCCGACTGCCAAGCAGAGTAGTTGCGAACGTTTATTTCCGTTTTTACCGGATCTCCCGAAGAGGGCGAATATTCCACTAATTCACCGGGCTTCATTACCAGTTTTTGAGAGCGTGCAGTATTTAGTGACAACTCTACTTTGCCGGATTCGAGCGCTACCGCCGTTTTACCGGATGAATTCCGGACATTGAAGCGTGTTCCCAAAACCGCCACCGTGACATCACCCGAATGCACCACAAACCCTCGGTTATTCGGCAGATGGCTCACGTCGAAAAATGCTTCGCCTTTGAGCCACACTTCCCGGTTGCCGGTTTCTTCTTTCTCCATGCCGGCCACTTTGAGTTCTGAGCCTTTGTTGAGTTTGACGGTTGTTCCGTCGGCCAACTTCAGTTCCTGCATTTGGTCCGCAGCTACATACACATTATTGCCCGGTGCTTGGCGCACCTGCCAAACAATCCCCACCGCGACCAAAAGACACGCAGCTACCGGCAACAGCCACCGTACAATGATCCTCTGAAATGAGGACTTCAAAGGCAGTACTTCTTCCCGATTTCTCACTTCAGCCATCAGTCGATTGGCTGCATCGTCTACTTGGTGCTCATCCATTGTCAGCTCTTCTTCGCTCTGCATTAATTGCAGTAAGTAAATGGCTTCTTCAACGTTGGCTTTCAAATTGGGCTCTTCACTGATTAGGCGCTCCCATTTATTCATCGAGACTTCATCGGTCCTGAAATACCAGGCCAGAAAAGTTTCGTCAGTAAGCAATTGTTCCGGCTTCATAGCAAGTTTTTGATCCTTTCGTAGACAAGTGCACCAAACCGTCACGGGATAATCATTTTTTTTCTTCTTTTTTTTTTATTAATTAAAATTTCACTTTGTATAGACTTTGAATAGTCTAATTTTGCTTTGCTTTTGTATAATGGTAGAGATAATTTTCGGTTAGATGGATGAAGCTCAATTGTGGAAGGGTTTTCTAAATGCCGATCAAAAAGCGTTCGAAGCTCTTTTTAGGAAGTACTATAAGCTGTTATATCTGTACGGGTACAAAATTGTCCGTAACAGGCAGCTTTTGGACGACTGTATTCAGGATCTTTTTTTGGATCTCTGGACTAACAAAGAGCGTCTGGGTGAAGTTACTTCGGTTAAAGGCTATCTGTTCAAAGCCCTTAAATTCAAGCTAACCCGAGAAGTAAGAAAAGAAAATCGTTTTGGTGAAATAGAAGAGGAGCCTAACGAATGGTTTGAAGTAAGCCATGAAAGCTGGTTGATAGAGCAACAAACGGATTCAGAACAGAAAGAGCGATTGACTCACTTTATGGGACAGCTTACCGGAAGACAACAGGAAGCCATCTATCTCCGGTTTTATGCTCAACTGAGTTACGATGAAATTGCAGAAATTATGAAACTGACTTACCAGGCGGTGGTCAATCTGGTATATAAGTCGGTCAAATTTCTTCGGGAACACTTGGTGCCATTGCTGGTGCTTTTGGCGCCGATAACTTTGGGGGCGTGCTTTGCCTAACGACCTACATCAATGCCGGGATTCCAATTGCCTTCTTTTAAAATTATTCCTATAGTTTGATCGTACATTTCAGTCCTTTTATAAAAGAGGGAGTAGGGTTGCTTTACGCTATAAACGGAACGGGATAGGAGTGGAGCCCGGAAGTTGGTGAATTAGTATCAAAGAAAAATGATCCGCCAATAGTGGGATATCGTCATTACAATCAATAAGGCAGGTAACATATTAGCAATGGGGAATACTTTTATATTGGTAATTCTCAAACCCGTTGCCAACATGATCACGCCGCCGCAGGCAGAAAAGTCTGCTGTTAATTCAGGAGTTGTATAGGGCATAATGACCCCTCCCAAAAAGTATAGGCTGATAAGGATTATAAACTGAGGTATAACCGTTGTGGCAACCATGATACCTAAAGAAGTGGCAAAAATGATCGCGGTAAAAAAATCAAGAAAAGCCTTTGAGATCAAAATGGAGTTGTTGTGCGTGATGCCTTCATTCATCGCTCCGAAAATCCCGGTACCACTGGCACTGAACAAAACGAGTACACTTACGAAACCCGTAAGAAAATTTTTGTCGTTTTTTTGGCTTAATTTGGCAGGAAAAAGGGGGGATACCTGATTGTTTACGTTTAGGGCAATGCGTTCAATCCCCTGTTCAATTTTTAAAAGTTCACCAATTGTACTGCCGATCAATAAAGACAAAACGACGGGTGGAAGAAGATTTACTTTGGCAATCATTACGACTCCCATCGCCATAGATACCGCACCAAACGTAAGCGGGAGCATTGTTTTTAAACGTTCAGGAATTTTTGTGCTGAAAGTTGCCCCCAAAATTGCTCCTGTAAAGGTCGCTACGGAATCAATGACCGGTCCTATTATCATATAAAATGCTGATCTTTCATCGCATCACTTTTGGAATGCCGTAATGTAGTGCCATAAAGTGACATATTGTTTTATAAATGTAATTTCTTTCAGGGGATTATAAAAATAAAACAATCCGATTTCCTTTATGGTCATGAGCAAAGCATTTTTTACTTGACGACTTCCTTAAGTAAAGATTTAATGGATGAGTGAAACATAGCATTGCATCTACGCGTAAGTAAATGGCAATGATCGCCTGCTAAATTTCCCCTTAATTGTAAATTCATGATTCAATCTCAAACAAAATACTCCCGTCGTGAACTCCTTACCGCCGTTGCCGGTGCAGCAATAATGCTGAACCCAATGGCGGCGTGGGCTATGGATGACGAAATTGACCCAAAGGTAGCCAAGATCGTAGCCGACACAATCGGCATCGACACGCATAATCATATCGATGTTCCCATTATCGCCGCAGAAGTTCCGGGTCCGAACATTGATTTAATTGGCGAGATGAAAAAGTCGGGCTTATCGGCCATCTGTATGACCTTTGCCGTTGACTATCAACCACTACGCAATCCCGGAGACGCCTACGAACGGTTCATTAACGGGTTGGCTGCCATGGATCAACAGTTGATTAATAACGGCATGAAGCGTTCATTGGATCTGAAAGACCTCAAAGCAGCCCATAAGAAGCATCAGCCGACTGTTATCCAATCGGTGGAGGGCGGTCACTTTCTGGAAGGGCGGTTGGAGCGACTCACGGAGGCCTACAAGCGAGGCTTGCGACACCTCGGGCTGCTACACGATAATGATGCATCTGTGCCGTTGGGCGATATTTATACGAAACCTCCACAATGGGGCGGAATGACCGCTTTTGGGACGGAGGTCATTAAGGAATGTAATAGACTGGGTATTCTCATCGACCTGACGCACGCCAACGCAGAGACGGTGGCCGCTGCGCTCAAGACATCCACTAAGCCGATGGTTTTCTCGCATACCGGTCTGGATTCTCGCACGGGTCAGAATCCGGCCATGGCTCGCATCATGCGACCAAGGCTCATCAGTAATGAGCAAGCTAAAGTTGTCGCCGACGCAGGGGGGATCATTGGCGTGTGGAGGCACTTATCTGATACATCGTTGGAATATGCCCAAAATATTCGGGCCTTGGTCGATATTATTGGCATTGATCATGTCTGTATTGGCACAGATACCAAGTTGACCCCGGCTTACAGAGGTGCTCCTAAACCCGGTGAATCCGCTCCCCAATCCGGCGGCAGAATCGGCGAGCGCACCAACCAAGCTTGGCAGGATCAGAAGTTGGGCTTTTATTATACCGTTGTGGACGCAATGTTAAAGACCGGCTTTACGGCGGATGAGATCAGTAAGATAGGCGGTGGCAACTTCTGTCGCGTGTTTGATGCGGCTACAACAGGTCACCATTAAAGTAAAGTTCAAAGGACGTAATGACCCCCACCTGATAAATAGATGGTGTAAACCGGGCGTTACTTAAACATAGGATATGGAGAGATAGTGTGAGTGAAGTAGTTGAAAATGACAGTTTGCTTCCCCATTTTTAGGGGAAGCAAACTGTCGAATATTACTAACGAAATTCACCAAAATGTAACACTCAGACGGCTTTGTTCAACAGCTTGTCCGGCGTAATGGGTAAATCCCGAACACGCTTGCCGGTGGCGTTAAAAACGGCATTGGCAACGGCTGCCGCAAAACCGATCAACGCGATTTCACCCATTCCTTTTGACCCCATGGGATTGATGTAAGGATCGGGCTTATCAATAAAGATCGTTTCAACGTGCGGCACATCAGCGCTCACGGCTACGTGGTAATCCGCCAGATTGTTGTTAACGAAGCGTCCAAAACGGTGATCCATGACCGCTTCTTCGGTTAATGCCATACCAATTCCACCTGCCACACCGCCGATCATCTGACTTGCCGCCGTTTTTGGGCTGACAATCCGTCCGGAATCGGCAACGCTTACGGCTTTCGATACCCGTACACTGCCCGTCGCAGGATTTACCCGCACCTGCACAAAGTGCACCGAAAACGAGTACATTGAATATTGTTGTTGCTCAGCTCCGCCTTTTGATTCCTGCGTTTTTTCCAGCAAAGGCATATTGTTTGCTTTCAGCAGGTCGACGATGGCTACTTTCTTACTACGTGTATTATCATAAACGAACCCGCCGTCAAATACCAGTTCGTCCTGCCGGCTGCCGGACAACGGCGCATCCGGTTTAAGAGCCAATTCAGCCAATGCATTTTTTAAGCTACTGCAAACATCATGTATTGCCGAACCTACGGTAGAAGTGATGGTAGAACCACCCTGATTGGGAGCATTAGGTAGCAATGAATCACCAAGTTCATAGTTGATTTGTTTGAGCGGAATGCCCAATACCTGATGGGCGATGGCGACCATAGCGGTGCCCGTGCCGGGACCAATGTCCGTAACCGCGCTTTGGATCAAGAGTTTACCATCGTTAGAAACAACGGCCCGCGCCGTAGCCTGCCCACGACTGGCGTTGAAAGTACCGGAACTCATGCCGTAGCCAATTAACCAATTTCCTTCGCGCACGCTGCCGGGTTCGGATTTGCGATTTGCCCAACCGATGGCATCGGCTCCTTTTTGATAGGCTTCTTTTAAGTTTTTGCTCGAAAAAGGGCGATTGCGTTCGGGGTCTGTTTCGGCATAGTTTCGGAGCCTAAATTCGATAGGGTCAAGTTTCAGTTTATGGGCCATTTCGTCCATCGCTGATTCCAGAGCAAACGCACCGGTGGCTTCGCCGGGGCCGCGCATCCAAATGGGTACAGATCGATCAAGCGGCACGATTTTATAGCGAGTACTTATGTTAGGACAATCGTACATAAATTTGGTCATGCTGACGGTGCCTTCGGTAAAATCCTCGTAGCTGGCGGTCTCGGCAATGGCATTGTGAGCAATGCCAACCAATTTTCCCTCATTCGTAGCCCCCATTCCAATAGTTTGGAGCGTATTTGGTCGATAACCCACCATCGTAAACATCTGATTACGAGTGATGACCATCTTTATCGGGCGGCCTATTTTTTTGGCGATCGCTGCCACGGCGATTTCCTGCGGCCAAGTACGCAGTGCCATCCCAAAACCTCCGCCCATGAATTCGGTATGAACGTGGACATTTTTCTCATCCAGTTTAAATGCCTGTGCGATTGCTTTTTGGGTCGTTTTCACACCCTGCGTTTTGGCATAGACCATCACCTTATCAGCCTCGGTCCAATGAACCAAAACACCGTGTAACTCCATTGGATGATGTACTTCTACCGGAATTGTATAATCGGCTTCCAGCGTTATTGGGGCTGATTTATATCCGTCTGCTTCGCCCCGCGTATAATCTTTGAATCGCTCATTGGTTGGCGTAACCCCTTTGTCACGGTTTTTTGTCAAGTCGGTGCGGTGCGTTTGTTTTTTGTAAGTTGCTTTCACAAGGGTAGCCGCATATTGTGCCCGCTCAAGTGAATCCGCCACTACTAACGCAATAGGCTGTCCTGCAAACAAGACCTGATCGCTGCCCAAGATCCGGTATTTTTGCCCTCCTGAGGGCGGTCCGGTCGGGGCATTGCCGCTTGGAGGAGCATCCCAACCCGGAACCGAGGGCATAGTTAAATGCGTAAAAACGCCCAATACTCCCGAAGCGCCTTCGGCTTTTTTAGTATCAAGTCCGGCAATGGTGCCTTTGGCAATATCAGCGGTAACCACCACGCAGTGAGCTACATTCGGCAGTTCGAACTCCGCAAAATACTTGGCACCACCGGTCACTTTCATCCTTCCATCGACCCGGTCAATGGGGGGATTTTTTGTATTATTCTCCATGTTCAGGAATTAGGCGATTTTTGCCGCCGATTTGAGTGCTTCAACAATCGTATTCGGAGCCAATGTCAACTTAAAGTCGTTTTCACCGTACCCTTTTGCCTGTTTCATTGCCAATTCGGCAGCTTGTCGAAACGTAGCTTCTGTAGCCGATTTGCCGCGCAGAAACTGCTCCGTTTCCATCAACCGCCAAGGTTTGTGCGCTACTCCGCCCATCGCCAATCGAACGTCTTGGATCGTACTGCCATTCATACTCAAAGCCGCGCCGACCGATACCAACGCAAAGGCATACGAAGCGCGATCACGGACTTTCAGGTAATGTGAATTAGTAGCAAAATTATTCATCGGTAACTCTACTGACAGAATCAGCTCGCCCGGTTGCAGCGTATTGTCTTTCCAAGGGGTATCTCCGGGAAGGCGGTGAAAATCAGCAAAAAGTATTTTGCGCTCGCCTTTCGGCCCGGCGACCGTCACCGCTGCATCAAGCGCAGCCATGGCAATGCACATATCGCTGGGATGAACGGCAATGCATTGATCGTTCGCCCCAAAAATGGCGTGCATTCGATTGTATCCACCAATAGCGCCGCAACCCGTTGCCGCTTCCCGCTTGTTGCAGGGCATGGCTGTATCATAAAAATAAGAGCATCTGGTTCGCTGCATCATGTTGCCGCCCACCGTTGCCATGTTGCGCAATTGCGGCGAAGCACCGGCATTAATGGCCATTGACAGCAGCGGAAAATGCTTCCTGACGAGTTCATGTTCTGCAACAGCCGTATTTTTAGCCAATGCTCCGATGCGCAGCCCTTTATCGGTTTTCTCAATGGTGTTGAGAGGAATCTTCGTAATATCAACCAACTTTTCAGGAACTGTTACCTCACGCTTCATGAGATCAATGAGGTTGGTTCCGCCCGCCAAAAATACGGTGGAATTGTCCTTCGTTACGGCCGCTACGGCTGCTTTCGGGGTCGTGACCCGTACGTACTGAAACTGGTTCATACCTTGGCTCCTTTCTGTTTTACTTCCGTGATCGCTTCCACAATGTTTGAGTAAGCCCCGCAACGGCAAATGTTACCACTCATGTATTCCCGAATTTCATCGGGTGTATTGGCGTGGCCTTCGCGGATGCACGCTACCGCCGACATGATCTGCCCGGGCGTGCAGTAGCCGCATTGAAAGCCGTCGTACTTTATAAAGGCTTCCTGCATCGGATGCAGTTTTTCCCCCTCGGCCAATCCTTCAATGGTCGTTACTTTGGCGCCTTCGGTGGTCATTGCCAATGTCAGACAGGCATTTACGCGCTGCCCATCAACGTGTACGGTACAGGCTCCGCATTGACCGTGATCGCATCCTTTTTTAGTACCGGTCAAATGGAGTTGTTCACGAAGCAGGTCCAGCAACGTTACGCGCGGTTCGATCTTCAAGCGTTGCAATGTGCCGTTGATCTCAACCTGAAGCGGCATTTGCTCAAATCTTACAATTTTCTCTTTTAATCCTTTTTCTACAGCGTCTACCGTGGCGGGAGGAGCTACCGCCATAGCGGCTATTACCGACGACTGTTTGAGGAAATCACGGCGGGAGGAACTTGGCGTTTTGCCCTGATTTTCGGGTTGTTCATGGTCAATCATAATGGGTAGTCGGATTGATGAAAAACAAATAATGGAATGGTAAGCGAGTCCACACAATCTTCTTTACAGTGATGTTGATCGCTGAGGAAGATGAGTGAAAGAAGGAAAATCTTAAAAAATTATGCCGGTAGTGATACGTAAAAGCGCTTTATTTGAGTGCTTGAAATGAAGAGGATGTATTTTTAACTATTTGATTTTCAACATAATAAAACTAAAAAAAATAACCTATTTCGGTAAGAGGTAAGTAGATTTACAGGACAGTAATACTCGCGAATACCATAAGAATGAAAATAATAATGCGAACGAAATCATGCATTGACGCACTACTCCGTTCGCATTGTGATTCTGAAAATCAACCTAAGCAACATTCTCCCCGAAGAATGGGGAAATATTGGGTCATTTTTTTTCAAGTTTTTTTAATTCATTTGCCAAATAGTCCTTCGAAAGCCAGTTTGTACCGATCATTACGCCTTCAATGTTGCGGGTTTGATTGATGTCTTTCAGGGGGTTGCCGCTTAACAGAACCAAGTCCGAAACGTTTCCGGTCTTGATGGTTCCCGAGTCCGTTTTATTCAAATAGGAAGCCACATTGACTGTTCCTGTACGAAGGGTTTGGTAAGGCGTCAAGCCGGCATCGACCATGTATTTCATTTCGTGATGAATAGAGAAACCCGGCACATTGAAGATTTGGGGAGCATCAGAACCTAACAACAGTTCAACCCCGTTTTTCTGGCATTCATAGATCAATTTCCGACGGATTTGAATCAGTTTTTCGGCTCCCACTTTCGAAAAGTTAGGATTGCTGAGGTACGTATTTTTCGTATTTGTCCAACCCTGCACCTGCTCCGGCTTCATGTACTTCATTTCAGGGTCGTCGGTATATTCCTCGGCCGGTAAGGGAGAAAGCCACCGTTCGGCCAATGCCTGCGTAGCTACTACGCGAATATTATTTTTGCGTAAGCCTTCCATCAGTTTTGGAATGAGCGTCGTCTCCGCGCGCGCGCCGATCCAACTGCCAAACAAACCGGTTTCCTGTTCAACCAACGTATCAATGCCGGGCGTAAGGGCTTCCACAAAACCATCCATATGGTCAATGGTCGAATACTTGGCATCAATGGCCCGCCACACACCCACGTTAAAGGAGACGTGACCGACGAAGGGAATGCCCACTTCGTGCGCCGTTTTGGCAATGGCGGGAAATGTCTCTTTTGTCAGGCCGGGGTGTAATTTGAGGTAATCGTACCCTGCTGCTTTCTGCTCGCGTACCATTTCTGCGCCGCGCTCTGCATTCTTGACGGTTTGGCCGTTGAAGGATGGGCCGGTGGTATAAAAATGGGGTCCGAGAATGGCTCCGCTGTTGATCTTACTGCGTAATTCAAGGTGTTTTGGATGCCCCAGCATGCCTCGAATCGTGGTAATTCCGTTAACTAAGTAAAGAATTAATACCTCTTTCATGGGCTCAATGTCGTCGATGGGAGGAACATGCGCGTGGATCTCAGCCCAACCCGGAGTAAGGTATTTTCCCTTTGCATTGATCACCAAAGCGTCTTTATTGAATTTCACTTTGGCATCATCGCCCAATGCTGTTATCCTTCCGTTTTTAACCACCACTGTCTGGTTTTCGATCACTCGTTCCTGATCCATCGGGATAACATTCACCGATTTGAAAACGATTTCGCGTTGACCGTTGCTGACCAATTCCTGTGCCGTAAGCGTAACAAAAGCGCCTGAGAGCAGGGAAATAAACAGGGTAAAAAAGAAGTTTTTCATACAATTTCGGTGGTTTCTCAGTTCATAAAGCATACTTACAGGCCTAAATTACTCACATCGTTTCAACAGCGTGGCACAGACAGACTTTGCCGGATTGTCTGCGAGGCTTTGGAGAGCATTTCTGACCTATGAAGTAACCGACTAAAGGTAACCATTTTCGCTTATACCTTGTACGGTATAGTACATCTATTGTCCGTTTTTGGACACCTACACTTTCTCAAATGTGCCTAAACAGCGTAGAAATGTATTTTTTTGCCCTTGGCACAGGATTTGATTTGCATAATTATAACTAATCATTTCCCTCCGTTAATCCAATGAAAAGAACTTTTCTGGGTGAGTTTGAAGAAATTGTTTTGCTGGTGGTGGCCGGCTGTTCCGATGAGGCATACGGGGTTGTTATTTGGGAACAGTTGCAGCAGCAAACGGGCCGCAGCATTACCATCAGTGCGGTACATGCCACGTTGTACCGATTGGAAGAAAAGGGGTTTTTAAGTTCCCAAATGGGCGGTGCCACGGCCGAACGCGGCGGGCGACGCAAGCGATTCTTTACCGTCACTGCCTTGGGCAGTCGAGCTTTGCAGGAAATTCAGGTGCTGCGCGACCAGTTATGGCAAGCCATTCCACAGGGAAAATTGCAGTTGATCGGTCAATAATCAACCCCTATAAAGCGCATGGCTACCCATAAAGAGAAACACAAGCCGCCGCGTTGGGCTGACCGACTCTTGGAATGGTTCGTGACGACTCACCTGCGGGAAGATTTGCAGGGCGATTTGTACGAAATCTTTCAAAAACGGGTGTCGGAGGTCGGCCTTTCCCGTGCTAAACGGGAGTACATTTGGGCGGTGCTTCATTATCTGACGCCTTTCTTTTTCAAACGAAAACCTGTGGTTCGCCGCAATACTGAATATCCTCAACCTTTTTTTTTAACTCCGGCCATGATACGTAATTATTTAAAAATCGCTTTCCGAAACCTCTCCAAAAGCAAGGGGTATTCTTTCATTAATGTTGCCGGTCTGGCAGCAGGTATGGCGTGTACCGTTGTGCTGTTTTTAGTCATCAAACACGAAACGAGTTATGACCAAAATCACGCCAATGGCAGTCGTATTTATCGGGTAGAAACTGAAAATACGAAGGAAAAACAGACCTACCCCGGCACGTATACCGGCATGGTCAACGCCCTGCACAATGACGTTCCCGAGATTGAATCAGTAGTTCCGCTGTTTAAGGTTTGGGGAAAGACGGTTGCCGTTCCTGCTTCCGACAAACGATTCAAAGAGTCGTTTGTATTTGCCGACAATGGCCTGTTTCATCTGCTTGACTATCAATGGGTAGCGGGTGATGCCCGCACGGCTCTGTCGCAACCGAATACCGTTGTGCTGACCCGAGCCTACGCCGAAAAGTATTTTGGCACCACCGATGTGATCGGCAAAACTCTCCAACTGGACAGTAAGCAAGACCTGCAAGTGGCCGGTGTGCTGGAAAACTACCCCACTACCACAAGTTTCCCTTTTAATATGTTGGTTTCATTCCCGACCATTAAAAATTCAGATCCGAATTTTGACCTCAATAAGTGGAATGGCTGGGGCGATAATTTCCAAGTGTATGTACTGCTGAAGAACGGACTTCGCCCCGAGCAATTAACCAAACGGTTTTCAAACATCGTGGTAAAGTACATAGGAAAAGAAGCGCTGCCTGATAAACGCTTTTTCCTGAATCCTTTGGCTAAGTTCCATTACACCGGTAACATGAGCGGGCGAACGGCCAATATAGAATTACTCAAAACGCTGTCATTCATTGGCTTATTTGTGTTGCTCATTGCCTGTTTTAATTTCATCAATCTAACTACTGCTCAGGCCTTTAAACGAGCAAAAGAGGTAGGTATTCGCAAGGCCGTGGGCAGCAATCGCCTCTCGTTGGTCTATCAATTTTTAACAGAAGCAGGGCTGATTACCTTTTTTGCGGTACTCATCGCTGTATTGTTGGCTCAACTTTCTCTGCCGTTGGTCAGTGATACACTGGCGATTCCCCTCACGGTATCGGATTTATTTACTTGGCAAACGGGCGTGTTTGTGGCGGGACTGATGGGAATGACAACGTTATTGTCGGGTGTTTATCCCGCTTTTCGCTTATCAGGCATGGCCCCTATCTGGGCGCTGAAAAACAATCCGTTTGCACAGGGAAAACCGCTCTTTACATTACGTCAGGGGTTGGTGGTGGTGCAGTTTACCATCTCATTGGTTCTTATCAGCAGCGCTTTACTCATTAATCGCCAACTGGTTTTCTTCCGAAATGCAGATTTGGGTTTTAATAAATCGGCCATCGTTACGGTAGGACTGCCGGACAACAGCCCGGCAAAACTGCAAATGCTGCGCCATCGTCTCTCGCAATCTCCGCAAATTAAGGACGTCAGTTTTTCCTTCAACAGCGCGTCGGCAGAAAGCAATTGGATGCAGGCCATGGAATACCGAAAAAGTGAGAAAGCCATTCCGATCAAAACACAAATGAAAATGGCCGATTCTCACTATCTGGCTACTTACGGTATTCAATTATTGGCCGGGGAAGGCCTTCGTGACAGTGACACTTCATCAACTTCCTTCAAAGTCATTGCCAACGAAATATTTCTGAATCGAATGGGGATCAACCGACCGGCAGACGCCATCGGACAGAAAGTATATTACGGTGACGGTCAGCAGTTTGCTACGATTGTCGGTGTGATGAAAAACTTTAATGTGAACTCCTTACACCAGAAAATTGACCCGACAATCCTTCAGGTGGTGCCCAATAATTTTTATCAGGCAGGGATCAAATTGCCAAGTGAAAAACTCGAAACCATGCAGGCGGCGTTGGCGCACATTGAAAAGGCTTGGACTGCCACGTATCCGGATCACGTATTTGAGTACAATTTTCTGGATGAAACTCTGGCGCAGGCGTATGAATCCGAAACACGAACCGCAAAGCTCATTCAGGTTTCCACATTTCTGGCCGTCTTGATTGCCTGTTTCGGATTGTTTGGCTTGGCTACGTTTACGGCCGAACAACGCACCAAAGAAATCGGCGTACGCAAAGTCTTGGGAGCATCGGTGCTCAATGTTTGGGGTTTATTATCGAAGGAATTTGTGTATTTAGTACTTATCGCCTTCGTCATTGCTACGCCTATTGCCTATTATTTTCTTCAGGATTGGTTGACCAAATACGAGTTTCGTACAGAGCTGTCGTGGTGGATATTTGCCTTGGCAGGTTTAGGTGCATTGATAATCACTTTAATGACAGTGAGTTATCAAAGTATCAAAGCAGCTTTATTAAACCCCGTAAAAAGCCTTCGCAGCGAATAGAAAGAAGTGTAAAGTTGAAAGTGTAGAGTGCAAAGTACCATTTTACTTTCAACTCTACACTTTAGCCTCATAAACTATGAATCAAAATCAACCGCCGCGCTGGGCAGACCGCTTACTGGAATGGTTTGTTGCCCCTCACTTACGGGAAGATTTACAGGGTGATCTGTATGAAATCTTTCAAAAGCGGGCGGAACAGGTCGGCCCTGCCCGCGCCAAACGCGAGTACACGTGGGCGGTGCTGCATTATTTGACACCTTTTTTCTTTAAACGAAAGCAAACGGAATATCCTCAACCTTTTTTTCTAACTCCGGCTATGATACGTAATTATTTAAAAATCGCTTTACGAAACCTTATCAGCAATAAGACATATTCCTTCATCAATATTTTTGGTTTGGCGGCAGGTATGTCGGTGGCTACCCTCATTGGTCTTTGGATATACGATGAACTGTCGTATGACAAATACCACCAAAACTATGACCGCATTGCGCAGATCATGCAGCATAAAACCTATGATGGAGAAAAAATATCAGGTACTACTGTTCCGCCGCTGATCGCCCAAGAACTTCGTGACGTTTATGGCACTGATTTTAAGTATGTGGTACAATCTTCTTGGACTGATAATCATATTTTGGCGGTCAATGAAAAGACGTTTGCCAAAGCAGGTAATTATTGCGATGCGCAGGTATCTGACATGTTATCGTTGAAAATGCTCCGAGGTACACGGGCGGGATTGCAGGAGCCTTATTCAATTTTGATCGCTGAGTCGTTGGCAAAAGCCTATTTTGGGGAGGCTGATCCTTTGGATAAAGTCATAAAAGTGGATAATAAAGTGGAAGTAAAAGTGACAGGCGTCTATGAAGATTTGCCGCACAATTCAACGTTCCGAAATGTGTCGTTCTTTTTGCCTTGGGAACTTTACAAAATTCAGAATCCATGGGTCAAAGAACAGGGTGAATGGAATGACGATTTTACATTGGCTTATGCTCAAATAGCGGATAATGCTAACATGGAAAAAGTTTCGGCAAAGATCAGGAATATCAAACTGAATAAAATAAACAAAGAGGACGCCACCTATAAACCTGAAATCTTTCTGCAACCGATGCGTCAATGGCATTTATATTCAGAATTTAAGAACGGGATAAATGCCGGAGGAAGCATTGAATTTGTGTGGCTTTTTGGCATTATCGGGGTGTTTGTGCTGCTGTTGGCGTGTATCAATTTTATAAATTTAGCGACGGCACGATCCGAAAAACGAGCCAAAGAAGTGGGGATACGCAAGGCAATCGGCTCGGTGCGCGGGCAATTGATAAGTCAATTTTTTTCTGAATCGTCGTTGGTTGTCTTTTTTTCTTTTATCATATCCCTGTTATTGGTGACGCTTATTTTGCCGATATTCAACGAAGTGGCCGACAAGAAAATGACTATACTATGGTCAAATCCCGTTTTTTGGTCGTTGGGAATTGGTTTCAGTATCTTTACCGGGGCCATTGCCGGTTTTTATCCGGCGTTTTATCTCTCCTCTTTTCAGCCCATCAACGTCCTTAAAGGAACTTTTCGGGTAGGTCGTTTTGCGTCCATTCCAAGAAAGGCTTTAGTCGTTGTTCAATTTACAGTATCCGTTACCTTGATTATCGGTACTATTCTGATCTTCAAACAGATCCAATTTGCCGGAAATCGCCCGATAGGATACGAGCAAAACGGCCTTATTACGATTGAAATGTCCACCAATGACCTTCATTCTCATTTTGCGGCGGTAAGAGCCGACCTGCTTAAATCAGGAACGGTCACCGAAGTATCAGAATCTTCCAGCCCTGTTACCGGGGTAAACAATAACATGAGCGGCCTGCAATGGAAAGGAAAAGATCCGACGCTGAAAGATGATTTTGCCAACATTCGGGTAACGCATGAATATGGCAAAACGGTGGGCTGGCAACTGAAAGAAGGAAGAGATTTTTCGCGCGAGTTCGGTACGGATTCTTCCGCAGTTATTTTGAATGAGACGGCTGTTAAGTACATGGGGCTTAAAAACCCGATTGGGGAAACCGTACGATTTGGAAACAGAGATCATGTAGTGGTGGGTGTAATCAAAGACATGCTGATGGCATCGCCTTATCAACCGATCAAACAAACCGTTTTTTACATGAGAAACAGAGGCTTTGACTATATGAACATAAAGATTAATCCTACCACAAGCACTCCTGCGGCATTGGCTGAAATTCAGGTGGTTTGTAAGAGATACGCTCCTTCGGTGCCGTTTTCCTACAAATTTGCCGATGAAGAATATGCCGCTAAATTCGGTCAGGAGAAGCGTGTAGGTAAGTTGGCGTCCTTCTTTGCCGTGCTTGCGGTTCTTATCTCCTGCTTAGGCTTATTTGGGCTTTCCTCCTTTGTAGCCGAGCAGCGCACCAAAGAAATCGGTGTCCGAAAAGTGCTGGGCGCTTCGGTACTCAATGTATGGGGCTTGCTTTCCAAAGAGTTTGTGGTGTTGGTGGTCATTGCCTTTTTTATTGCATCGCCCATTGCCTATTATTATCTTAACAATTGGCTCCAAAAATATACCTACCGCACCGAAATGTCGTGGTGGATTTTTGCCGCAGCGGGCGCAGGAGCATTGCTGATTACGCTATTGACAGTAAGCTTCCAAAGTATTAAAGCGGCTTTATTAAATCCTGTAAAAAGCCTTCGCAGCGAATAGAAAGAAGTGTAAAGTTGAAAGTGTAGAGTGCAAAGTACCATTTTACTTTCAACTCTACACTTTAGCCTCATAAACTATGAATCAAAATCAACCGCCGCGCTGGGCAGACCGCTTACTGGAATGGTTTGTTGCCCCTCACTTACGGGAAGATTTACAGGGCGACCTGTACGAGATCTTCCGAAAGCGAGTGGAGCAGGTCGGCCCTGCCCGCGCCAAACGCGAGTACACGTGGGCGGTGCTGCATTATTTGACACCTTTCTTTTTTAAACGAAAACAAACGGCTCACCGCCAAAATGTATATTCTCAACCCAACAGCATTGATATGATACGCAATTATTTAACAGTCGCTTGGCGTAATTTGGTACGCAGCAAATCTTATTCTTCCATTAATATTTTGGGGTTGTCTGTGGGAATGACCTGCTGTATGTTGCTGCTGCTCTATATCCGGAGCGAACTTTCGTACGACAAGCATCACCAACACGCCAACGAGCTGTATTTGGTAAAAAGCACCGTGATTTATTCAACGGGAACGCAGGAAGACAATCCACGACAATCTTCTCCTTATGCTGCTGCGTTGAAAGCCGAGTTTCCCGAAATAGAGCAGACTACCCGTTTGAAGCAAAACTTTGGTGAAAACAAAATTTTGCTTCAGGTACGTGAAGCCGGAAAGTCGGTGCAATCTTTTTATGAAACCAACGGCTATCAGGTCGATTCCACTTTCTTTGACCTATTTACCTATCATTTCACGGAAGGAAGTCCAAAAAATGCTTTACAGGATGCGCACTCCGTTGTTTTGTCGGAAGATGTAGCCCATAAGATGTTTGGAACTGCACCCGCGCTCAACCGGCTGATAAAGATCAATGGTTCAACGGGTAACGGAGAAAACTTCAAGGTCACGGGCGTTTACCGTGACGAACGCGCGCGTTCGCACATTGATGCCCGTTTTTTCGTGCCCATGGCGGCGGGCTGGGTAGGAGGTTTTCTTCGGGAACAGCCGCAAAATTTCTATTATAATAACATGTTTTGCACGTATGTGCGCCTCCGCCCGGGCACCAATGCGGAGCAGTTAAATCGAAAATTGCCGGCGTTCATTGAAAAATACGCACGACAGGGCCTTCGCACCGCCGGATTTGATAAGCGCATTTCATTGATTGCGGTACCTGATCTGCACTTGAATGGAGAAATTCGCGACATCGTAACCCCCACAAGCAGCAGTACGTATCTCTATATTTTGGCCTCCATTGCGTTGTTCACTTTGGTGATCGCCTGCATCAATTTCATGAATCTGGCCACGGCGCGCTCCGCCAAGCGGGCTGCTGAAGTGGGCGTTCGCAAAGTAATGGGCGCGGGGCGTGGGCTGTTAATTCGGCAATTTTTGGGTGAGTCGATGATTCTTTGTCTGTTGTCGTTGGTGGTGGCAATTGGGTTGGTAGCGTTGTTTTTGCCTGTTTTTAATGGATTGACAGGCAAGCAAATAGCCTTTAGGGAATTAATTGATCCTACTATTTTGGCCGCTTTTGTGGCAATGGCGTTAGTGACTGGCGTTTTGGCGGGCAGTTATCCCGCTTTTTATTTGTCTGTCTTTAATCCGGTGCAGGTGCTGAAAGGCCGATTTACCAATTCTGTCTCCGCTATCGCCCTTCGTCGTGGATTGGTGGTGTTTCAGTTTGTTATTTCCATCGCATTGGTGTTGGCTACGTTGGTCATTGAGCGGCAAATGCGTTTTCTTCGCAATCAGCCGTTAGGTTTTACCAAAGAGCAACAGTTGGTGATTCCGCTCCGCAGTGACGAATCGCACAAAGCATATACTGCATTAAGCAATGAAATTCGGCAAAACAATCAGGTACTTGGCGCGGCAGGAACGAAGTATTATCCCGGTATTGGAAGCCCAAGTGATATTGGACTCTACCGCCCCGACCAAAACGCCGACCAAGCGCAATACGTTAAAACCAACTTTGTAGACGCTGATTTTATGCAATTAATGGGTTTTCAACCCATTAAAGGAAGGATGTTTTCGCGGGCTTTCATGGCCGATACCAACCTACGCATCGTGGTCAATGAAACGACATTGCGAAAGCTAAATGTGCCGTTGGAAAAAGCCGTTGGTTATAAACTCAGCTTTGGTCAGCAAGCCGATCGTTCAGCGTTGGAAATCGTAGGCGTGGTCAAAGATTTTCATTTTGAAGACCTGCATCAACCCATTCAGCCGTATGCGTTTTTGCTGAATAACACCGATTCGTTCAATTACCTGATCGTGCATGCCAATACTGCGCAGGTTGCCAATCTTATCCCTTTTATGGAACAAAAGTGGAAAAAACTGCTTCCCGATGAGCCTTTTGAGTACAGTTTTATGGACGAAGACTTCCAACGAAACTATCAGGCGGATGTTCGCACTTCGCGCATTGTGAGCTACTTCACCTTCTTTGCGATCTTGATTTCCTGTCTTGGTCTGTTTGGATTGGCGGCTTTTGCAGCGCAACAGCGTACCAAAGAGATCGGTGTGCGCAAAGTGCTGGGCGCGTCGGTTGGCAGTATTGTAGGCTTATTGTCTAAAGATTTTTTGGTATTGGTCATCATTGCCATCGTCATTGCTTCGCCCATTGCCTGGTACGCCATGACACAATGGTTGCAGGGATTTGCCTATAAGATCGACATTGAATGGTGGATGTTTGTGGTGGCCGGTTTATTGGCGGTGGGCATCGCGCTGTTGACCGTGAGTTTTCAGGCCATCAAAGCCGCGTTGATAAATCCTGTAAAAAGCCTTCGAAGCGAATAAATATGACTCCCAACTTACCGCCCCGAAACGTCGGACCGCGCTGGGCTGACCGGCTTTTAGAATGGTTCGTTGCGCCTCACTTACGGGAAGACTTACAGGGTGACCTGTACGAAATCTTTCAAAAGCGGGCGGAGCAGGTCGGTCTTGCCCGCGCCAAACGCGAGTACACGTGGGCGGTGTTGCATTATTTGACACCTTATTTTTTTAAACGCCGTAAGGCAGAATATCCTAAACGTTTTTTACTCAGTCCTGATATGATACGTAACTATTTTAAGATCGCCCGGCGGAATTTAGCCGCCAACAAAGCATTTGCCGGTATTAACATTTTGGGGTTGTCCATTGGGCTTGCCTGTTTTATGCTGATCGCCGTGTTTGTATATGATGAATTGAATTATGATCGGTATGCAGCCAATGCGGAACATATCTATCGCGTCAATATTTCAGTGACCGGCAATGGCGACGTAGCTGTTTATCCGAATGTTGATGCTGCCGTCGGGGAAGGCATTAAAAATGCATTTCCCGAAGTAAAATCATCTGCTCGGCTTCTGTCGGTGAGTGATTTTGTCAAATACGACGACAAACAATTCAAAGAGGATCACCTTGCCTTTGCCGACCTGAATTTTTTGCAACTGTTTTCGATTCCACTCGTTGAAGGGAATGCCGCAGATGCGTTGGAAGCACCCAACAGCATCGTTATTACCAACGATCTTGCAAAAAAATACTTTGGAAATGAAAACCCGTTGGGTAAATCGTTGGCCATAGGCACCCAAAAAACAGCCTATAAAGTGACGGGAATCATTAATAAATTACCCGACAATTCCCATTTTCATTTTGATGCTTTTTTGAGTCTTTCCACGTTTCACCTTACCAATCCCACTTGGAGCAATGTTGGTTATTACACCTATTTGGAGCTGACTGGCAATGCAGACGTTAAAAAACTGGAAGCGAAATTTCCGCAGCTTGTGGCAAAATATGTGGTGCCGGAAGTGCAGCGTGATATGGGAATAAGCCTGGCAGAAGCGCAAAAATCGGTCAACACGTTTCGGTTTTCCCTGCAACCGCTTACCGATATTCATTTGTACTCCAACACAAAATACGAACTGGAGCCCAATGGTGACATCCAATACGTGTATACTTTTTCAATATTGGCGTTTTTTATATTGCTGTTGGCCTGCGCCAATTTTACCAATCTTTCCACCGCCTATGCCGCAAGACGCTCCCGGGAAGTCGGTATTCGAAAAGTGATGGGGTCTATCAAAAAACACCTTGTTTTTCAGTTTTTAATAGAATCGGTTCTGCTTACGTTTTTTGCGATGTTGGTTGCCTACCTTTTGATCTTTCTTTTGTTGCCTTTCTTCAACCAGATTGCCGATAAGCATACCACTTTCAGTTTTTTTCTGGATTATCGGGTGTTGCTGGTTTTGTTTTCAGTAAGCTTTTTGGCCGGTATCATTGCCGGAATCTATCCTGCTTTTTTTCTGTCATCATTCGATATTTTAAAGAACCTGAAAGGCTCTTTAGCTGCGCCAAAAACGCAGAAAAAATCATTACACGGCGGGTTGATCGTGTTTCAGTTCTTTATTTCTACGGTATTGATCATCTCTACCATTGTTGTTAACCGGCAACTGCATTATATGCAAAATAAAAAACTGGGATACGACAAAGACCAGATCCTGTTTTTGTCTGACACAAGAGCGTTGGCTAAAAATCAGGTCGCTTTTCAGCAACAACTGTTACAGAATAAAAATGTGGTTTCGGCAAGTATTTCAAGGAATGTACCGATAGGCAATATAATAGACGGCACACAGATATTTCCCAAAAATGAAACAGGCAACGGCACCGAAATTCACACCGATATTTTTCACGTAGATTACGATTACATACGCACTTTGGGCCTTCAGGTTTTGCTGGGGAGGGATTTTTCAAAGGAATTCTCCACGGATTCTTCGGGGGTGATTATCAACGAATCTGCCGTGCGGGAACTGGGGTGGAATGGCACCAACCCGATTGGCAAATCCATTGTTCGTTCGGGTCAGAAGGAATTCAAGGTGATAGGGGTTATAAAGGATTTTAATTATGCTTCCGTGAAACAAAAGATCGCGCCGCTGATAATGATGCTTGGAAACAACGGCGGTGGTTTGGTATTGAAGGTCAAAACCGACGACGTCCAACCTTTTCTGGCCGACCTGAAAAAGCAATGGCAGGTATTTAATCCCGACGCACCGCTGCAATATCATTTTTTGGATGAGAAATACGCGGCCCTGTATGTTGCCGAGCAACGCACGCAACAACTGTTCACGGTGTTTTCGATGTTGGCGATAATCATCGCCGGACTTGGCTTGTTTGCCCTTTCAGCCTTTGTGATCGAGCAACGCACCAAAGAGATCGGCATTCGTAAAGTGCTGGGCGCGTCGGTGGTCGGGATCGTAGCGTTGCTTTCTAAAGATTTCCTGAAACTGATCATCATTGCTATCGTGATCGCTTCGCCCATTGGTTGGTATGCCATGACCCATTGGCTCGAAAATTTCGCGTACCGAATCAACGTTGAATGGTGGATGTTTGCCCTCGCCGGTATTCTTGCTGTCGGCATTGCGCTGCTGACGGTTAGTTTTCAGGCTGTTAAAGCGGCATTGATGAACCCTATAAAGAGTTTGAAAACAGAATAAGAAAGTGTGTAAGGTGTAAAGGAGAAAGTGTAAAGTAAAATACTTTTTCCACTTTCTTCCTAAAAAATATGAAATCCCGAATCGTCAAACCGCCCCATTGGGCCGATCGTTTACTGGAATGGTTTGTGGCGCCTCATTTGAGAGAAGACCTTCAGGGCGACTTGTATGAAATCTTCCAAAAGCGAGCGGAGCAGGTCGGCCTTGCCCGCGCCAAACGGGAATACAGCTGGGCGGTGCTGCATTATTTGACACCTTACTTTTTTAAACGCCGCAAAGCTGAATTTCCAATCCATCTTTTTCTAACGCCAACCATGATACGTAACTATTTCAAAATTGCCTTTCGAAACCTGATTCAGCAGAAAGGCTATTCAACCATCACCATTTTTGGATTGGCCCTTGGCCTCGCGGTAAGTTTGCTCAGCATTTTGTATGTGGTGGACGAGTTGAGTTATGATCGTTTTAACCATAAATCCGAGCGTATTTACCGCATCAACAGCGATATCACGTTTTCGCAAAAAGAAATGAAAGGCGCAATAGCCCCCACGCCCATGGGGCAAACCCTGAAAAACGATTTTCCGGAAGTAGAGCAGGCTGTAAGGCTTGGAAAATACGGAAGCCATCTGGTAAAAAGCAACGGAAATATCATCCGTGAGTCCCGCGTATTGTATGCCGACTCGACGATTTTTGACGTATTTACGCTGCCGATGCTGGCCGGCAATCCGCAAAAAGCACTGACAGAGCCGCAATCGGTGGTAATCACGGAAAGCACAGCCAAGAAGTATTTCGGCACCATCAACGCCCTTAACAACCTACTGCAATTTGACAACGAAGAAGCGCGGCACGTCACGGGAATCATTGCTGACATTCCTGCGCAATCACACTTTCAGGCAGACTTTTTGCTGCCTTTGCACGAAACCAAAGATGCCAAAGTCAGCAAATGGGGTAACCACATTTTCAATACCTATCTTTTGCTCAAACCGGGCACTGACCCTAAAGCGGTGGACGCCAAATTTGAGCGGGTGCTTCAAACGTATCTGGACCCGGCATTGCGACAATTCTTCCAAACCACGCTTGCTGAAGTCCGCAAAAAAGGCAATAATTACAGCTATTCGCTGATGCCGTTGCGAGATATTCACTTGCATTCCGACCGTCAGGGGGAACTTTCCGCTAACACTCCCATTGAGTACGTTTATTTCTTTCTGCTCATTGCGTTGTTCATTCTGTTGATTGCCATCTTTAATTTTGTCAATCTCGCCACGGCCCGCTCGGCCAAACGCGCCCGGGAAGTGGGCGTCCGGAAAGTGATGGGTTCCGCCCGCTTTGATCTGGTCTTTCAGTTTTTGTCCGAATCGCTGCTGACCAGCTTTTTTGCGTTATTGGTTGGTATTGGTTTGGTATATTTGTTATTGCCGTCTTTCAACGAATTGGCTGATAAAACCCTTGTTTTTACACGATTGTTGACTACTTCGTCGGTGCTATATTTAGTGATAGGCACGGGATTGGTAGGTATCCTTGCAGGAGTATATCCTGCCTTTTACCTTTCTTCTTTTTCGCCCATCAAGGCCCTGAAAGGGAAGTTATGGGCCGTTCCCAAACGGCAAAGCCTTCGCGGGTATTTGGTGGTTTTTCAATTTGCTTTGTCCGTTTTACTCATCATCGGCACCTTGCTTATTCACCAACAACTGCACTATATACAAACTAAAAAACTCGGATTTAATAAAGAGCAGGTAGTCATCGTGAAAACTGCCCAATCTACGGCTTCGGATGTGATGACGTTCAAAAATGAGGTATTGCGGAGTCCGTCCGTCAAAATGGGAGCAGTGAGCGGTTTTCTGCCTGTGGCCTCCAACCGTGGGAATGATATGTGGTATCCGGTAGGTACTACCGACGAAAAACGTTCCGTCAACATACAGGAATGGCAGGTTGACCCGGATTACATTCCGACCCTGGAGATGAAGTTGGTGCAGGGCCGAAATTTCATTAAAGGCCGCCGAACCGACAGCAGCGCCGTCATTATCAACGAAAGTGCGGCCAAACGATTGGGATATCAAAATCCCATCGGCAAAACCATCCATAAAACGGGCGGCGAACAACTGACCATCGTTGGAATGGTAGAAGATTTTCATTACGAATCCCTGCGCACTAACATTGAACCTGTCGTGATGGTTGTCAACGGAGCGATGCTCGGCAGCAGCATCGAAAAAGCATTTTTGGAGGCCGTTTCCTTCCGCCTTACTACCAACGACATTCCGTCGGCTCTGGGGATAATGGAGAAAACTTGGAAACAAATCGCTCCCGGGCAGCCGTTTGATTATTCGTTCCTGAGTGATGACTTTGAGGCCATGTACCGTACCGAGCAGCGCAGCGAGCAGTTATTTACTTCGTTTGCGTTGGTCGCCATCCTCATTGCCTGTCTGGGGCTTTTTGGACTGAGCGCCTTTGCTGCCGAACAACGCACCAAAGAGATCGGTATCCGCAAAGTGTTGGGCTCATCCGTGACGGGCATTGTGCGCCTGCTTTCCAACGATTTTCTCAAACCCGTCCTTGTAGCCATCGTGGTAGCTTCTCCTATCGGTTGGTACGCCATGCAGCGTTGGCTCAATGATTTTGCTTACCGCATCGACATTGAATGGTGGATCTTTGCCCTCGCCGGTATTCTTGCGGTGGGCATTGCGCTTTTGACGGTCAGTTTTCAGGCCATCAAAGCGGCGCTGACCGATCCCGTAAAATCCCTGCGTGCGGAGTAAGGGTATGACTCTTTTCGCGAACGCTCTTAAATTATGTTCACAATAGTTGTGTGCCAACGGACTTTCGGTTAGTTTTGCACCCTGAAATAAACAGAGAGGTGTCCGAGTGGTTGAAGGAGCACGCCTGGAAAGTGTGTATACGGGTAACCGTATCGAGAGTTCGAATCTCTTCCTCTCTGCTGTAAGGTATTGTAAGTGAGGCCACCGCTATATTTAAAGCGGTGGTTTTCTGTTTCTTAGCTATTGACTTCTAATCCCCTGCGCTACGGTTACGTTTGCGGTTACGTCAGAATTTGGCGGTTACGTCACTTTTTGACGTAATCGTGACCGATAAAAAATTTAGCATACTTTTTGATAATCTTCTCACCCATGGGTAGTGTGGCGCAAGCTCACTACTTATGTTTAATATCCAACAGATGTATATTTTGTTTTGGTTTCGTAAATCGGAAGCCAAAGAAGAAGTAATGCTTAGAAAACAATACCCTGACTATGACACACTTGGCAATATTTGCTGCAAAGTGACTCTTGAGGGCGAAAGTGTCCAAATGGGCTACGTTCACATAGAATGCAGAAAGTCCGTTTGGGATGCTGAACAACAAAGAATTATTGGCAGTGATGCCAAGATCAGGAATCATAATAAACGTTTAGATGAAGTAAGAATAAAAATTGAGCGAATTTTCAGCTTACTCCAAATCGAATTTGAGTATGTATCAGCAGATATGGTGAAGGACTATGTGACGGAAAAGAAGATGTTTCGTTACACGATCACCCAGCTGTGTACAGAGTATTTTAAAGATCGACAATTGGATGTAAAAAATAAATTGATTGTTCAGGCCACCGTGGATGTTCAGGAGAATTATTCCCGGAACTTTTTGAACTACTTGGAGCAGGAAAAACTCTTGAAAAGACCTCCAAGATCATTTGACGAAACAATTCTCAGCGGATTTAAAACTTATCTACTAGACACCAACAACTTTAGCTACCCACACACCTACAAGCACTTGGTCTGGTTTAAATCTTTGTTTAAGCACTCATTGGATAAAAAAAGAATCAAGGTCAATCCAGTGGAAGAATGTGGAATCGGGAGCGATAATACCAAACCCGATACGACACATCTGACGGTGGAGCAACTCTCCAAGTTGGCATGCTTTGATTTTTATGACCTTGCCAAACGCGGCTTTATCACGGAGCAAACGGCTAAAAAATGCGATCTCGAACGGGATGCGTTTGTGTTCAATTGCTTTAGTGGAATGCACCATTGTGACTATACCAATAAAGCCTTCAGGATTGAAAAGTACAGGGTTGACACTTTCTTAAAGGGGAGCCGGCAGAAAACCGAGAAAGAATTCATGGTTAAACTGCTCGAACCCGCATTACACGTTTTATCAAAATATGGTGGTGAGATTAAGAATCTTCCCGTCAAGTCAAATCAAAAAAGGAACGATACCTTAAAACAGATCGCGGTGTTAGTGGGCATCCCGGTGGTCATTTCGACCAAGATTGCCCGCAAAACCTTCACGGACATTGCCCTCAATGAGTTGATGATGGAAATCAAAGACGTAGTGGCGTGTCTGGGGTTGAAAAACGACCGATATCTGGAACACTATGGCAGAATCCGAGAGAAAAGACTTGCGGTGAAAATGAGTATGTCATGGAATGACATTATGAAATCAGCTTAACACTCCAAAAATCAATTAATCATCTGCCACACTACCCGTGGCTACACCTTTACCAAAATTTGAAAATGAAAAGCGAAGCAGGTGAATTCCCGCTTCGCTTCTTTGTGATTTGACGTCGGTGTATTTCCGCTGCGGCTTCACAATGTGAAGTGCCTGGCTTTAATTGCCCAGGAATAATCACGGCGGGAACAGGCGCCGAATAACAGTGATCGATAAATCACACTATTCAGTTAAGGTTTTGATGTAGAAATAGTCAATGCCGCCTTCTTTTGGAAATAGGGAAATGCTTTGAATTTCTTCATAATCTTTCCAACGCATTACATTTGGGTTGCTGAATGCAGGATCAGCCGCGGGGAGGCCGATGATTCCGAGGGCGGTCTTATCGAATGTGCCATTGTTGAGGGTGACGGTTATCCAATCGGCCTTGCCATTGATGAATACGATTTCGACTGCTCCGGCTTTGTAACTGTACTTCGGGTTTTTTTTGCCTTCGATTTTAATGGGCTCCATCTCGGTAGCTTCGCCGAGGGCAGCAGCTACTTCTTTTACGGAATGCCCGGCAATATTTTTAATCTCCAATAGCGGCGGCTGGGAGGTGGTGGTTTGGCTATCGCCACAACTTAGAATCATAATCATGCTTAATAAGGCAAGTAGTTTACTCATTTGTTTGTAGATTTTTGGTGAGCCCGAAACTAACAGAAAATCAGCGAAATAAAGAGAAAAGAGTTGGCCAACAACTTGCTTGGCGCGATAGTTAGTGCGTTGTTTGTCCTATCAAAAACAACGGTAAAACACTGATAGATAGATGAATACGCAAGTAATTTTAAACAACGCAAGCCTTACAAAAACCGAGAAAATTCGCCAGCTTTTAGCTTTAGGATTAACCAGAAGAGAGGTAGCGGATTTGACCGGAGGTAATTACGGATTTGTTCAGAATGTTTTTGCAAAATACTGGCCAAACCAAGTTCAATCAAAAGGGATTTTTCGCCCATCCATTTTCAACAAAAAATTCGGGATTGAGATTGAAGCCCACGGGGTGGCACGCTCAAAGGTTCTTGCCGCCATCAGAGCAGCGGGAATCAACATCGAAGATGAAAGCTACAATCATACGACTCGCGGATGGTGGAAAATAGTAAGCGACTCAAGCATCAGCGGCGATACCGGCTTTGAAATCGTAAGCCCAATATTGGAAGGCGAAGCGGGACTGGAGCAATTGAGAAAGGTTTGTGAGGCTTTGACATCGGTAAGAGCAAAAATCAATAAAAGCTGCGGAACGCACGTTCATTTTGATGCCGCAGGAATGACCATCGGCGATATCAAAAATTTGATGCTTAATTATGCTACCTACGAAAACCAAATCGACAGCTTTCTACCAAACAGCCGCAGAGGAAATAACAACGACTACTGCAAAAGCCTTCGGAATGACAGAGCGAAAATCGAAGCCGCCAATAGCATCAGCGGACTGGCCACGGCCATCGGCACACGCTATCGGAAAATTAACCTGCAAAGCTTCATCCGCCACGGAAGCATTGAGTTTCGCCAACACAGCGGAACCACCGAATTTGAAAAAATTAAGAACTGGGTGGTTTTTTTACACAATCTGGTAGACTACTCAAAAAAGCATCGGGTAACGGATCAGGAAGCAAACTTTGAAAGCCTACAAAAATTTAACCAAGAGGAGATTTACACTTACCTTTATAACCGCAGAAACGATTTAAGCGCATGACATACAAAACGACCACCGGGGAGGTACTGCAAGGCAGTACTTCCCCCGAGATATTGAAAGGCTATCAGCAGACGTCAAAATTTGACGCCGAAAAATCCTACCTTGATTTTCTAAATGACGTTTGGCAAAGATTGGATGAGTGGGAAGGAAAAGGAGTAATAAAGCCGGAGCAAGCATCAATGGATAAATACGTTCTTTTGAGATTGATTGAACACGGCTTCCTGATTGAAGCCGAAGAATAAAGAATATTATTGTTGTTTTTGTTTGGAATACCTCGCTGACGGTTGTCAGCGAGGTATTTTTTTGAAAACATTTGAAAACAAATGATCATCCCACGGTATAAATACCGATGGAATCAGGAAGAGTACTTAGGCGACTCCGGGGGTGTTTTTCAATAATTCCACGTCAGGCATTCAATCTTCTTTTTGTTTTCCTTTCGACGGCCATCGACGGCGAGGGACTTTTCGTGGGTTTCGTGTTTCCAGCCATACTCTTTACGGTAGTCGGTGAGAATTTTTTCAGGATAACTCGATAGTAGGAATTTCCCCTCCATCGATGCGCAGGCCTCGAGCAGCTGTCGAAAGTCTTCTTCTGAGTAGCCTGAATAGTGGCCTTGGTTCGCTGAAACATACGGCGGATCAAAGTAGAAAAACGAGTCGGGAGAATCGTAGGCTTTTATGACCTTGAAAACATCGTTGGATTCGATGGTGGTCTTTTTGAGTCGGTCACGGTAAGCTGAAGTAATAGCCTCTTTTTTGTTGAACAGCTTCAACGGACATTTGCCGTTTCGGTCATAGCCGAAGCCGGCTCCTATCATGCTCCCAAAACTCATATTGGTTTGTACCCATACCGCCCATGCGGTTTTTAGGTCATCGCTTGGGGTGCCTTCGTAAATCAGGTCGGCGAGTTTGTGCTGAGCACGTGAGTGAAAAGTTTCATCAATTTTTTCCTTCAAAGCGTCAAAATCATACTTCAACACTTTGTAAAAAGTGATGAGGTTGTTATTGAGGTCATTGACGATTTCGGCCTCGGAAGGAGGCTTACCCCAGAAAACCGCACCTCCCCCGAAAAAGGGCTCAACATAAATTCGGTGGATGGGGATTTTCGGCAGAATCTGGGGGAGCATCATTTGCTTACCCCCATAGTACGTAATGGGAGTTTTTAAGAGTGGTTTCACGGCTGTCATAGTATGCTGTTTTTATATTGGGCCGCAAAACTATTGGGGTATCGCTTGCATGAAAGGACGGAATTTGTCAACTTTAGGACGGAATAGCGTCATTTTTTTGACACTAAAAACAGCGGCACCAGCTGAACAAAACGGACAATAATATGAGTGAACAATTTAACCAATGCAAAGAGCTTGGCAGAAAGCACTTTGCTAAAATCAACGCGATGAGTTCGCGTTGGAAAAGCCGTTTTATTCCTGCTTACGTAAGGGAGCATCTTATGGTGCCCTACTACCTCACAGAGGTGGGCGGTGAGCAGGTGCTATACGTAATCCAGTACCCCATAGAAGGAGGGAGGGTAGAGTTCCTCCCCTTAGCCCGGGGTACTATACCAGAAGGGCCATCATGAAACCACCGACATTTTTATTAGCACACAACGAAGCCGCCCAACCAGGAGCGGCTTTTATTGTTCATACCAAAGAGCCTGCATTCATAGGTCGAATCATAAGCTTCAACAACGCCGAAGAACTTCATCAATTTGTGAATGATAATGAATGTGTTGTTGTGAATGAACAAGTTATCGTTCACATTTTGAATTACTTTACTTCAAATGAATTCACAAGAATTGAAGTAATAAAAAAGCGGTTGAAATTTTGGATGCTTGCAAATTGGGTCCGGAAATAGCCTTTCAGATATTCGTCAAATTTTACTTTTTACCGCCGCCAACGTTAAAGGGCGCGCAGTTCGACGTGTGTGTGGTTTATTCTGTATATTCTCAAAATCGGACAACCATCTGTACATCTGCCGGTTGTCTGAGCGCCTCAGTTTAATTTTTTTGGAGGGTATTTTGATAAGTTAGCAACAATTCTGTGTGCGTCTTATCCAATTTTATAATTTTCCTGACCACCTCGGGATTGGGAGAAGGATATGACGCCACGAGTTGGTTGGAAAGCTGACCGGCTTCGAGAACTACATTTCTGATTTGCTCCCTCAGCCGGTCAGACTCACTTACTTCGTTGGTTCCTCTTTTTTTTTAGCGGGAGCCTTTGGCTTTTCTTCCTTTTTTGGCGCTTCTTTTGCCTTTTCTACAGGAGGTTTAGCGGCTGAAGCATCGGCAGGTTTAGCGGGGGTGCCAAGTTGTTCAACTTTTGTTTGAGCCTGATCCGTTGGCTTAGTTTCGACCTGAGCATCGGCAGGTTTGGCGTTGCCAGCTGTGGACTTTTCACCTTGGCCAGCCTCGGTAGATTCAGCGGGTGTCGATGGATTCAGCGTGACGATTTTGGTTTCGACTGGAGCATCGGCAGGTTTAGTGGGAGCCTCATCCACAATATCTTTTACCGATACATATACAGTTTTGACGACACCACCATCTGGAGCATCAGCAGATTCAGCGGGTGTCGATGGATTCAGCGCGGCGATTTCGGCTTCGACGGCGGCAACGGCGGCGGCATTTTCTTCGCTTGGATTGCGCCGATGGGCACGCTTGGCGAGCCAGAGTTCGGCTTCAAGGGTTTCAATTGCTTTCATTTTGGGGAGGGGATATAAACAAATGGCCGGGTATACCGGCCATTTGTTTTGGTTTGAACTGATTATTTGACCTTTTATTTAACCTTCGCTACTGTTAGGGCAGCTTCAGGGAGTTTTTCAATGACGGTGCAGCCTCCTCGATGGAAGATTTCGGCTTCAGTATCGGTCATGGTTTCGGCGATATCGGCGATGCAAACCGTGCGACCTTTGATAGGGTGAAACCACGTTTCTTTTTTCGCGGCTTCCATGTCGGTGATTCTGTACTTGGTGAGCTTCATTTTTTTGGTTTGTTAAAAAAGGTTATTAAAAAAGTTGGGAGGCAATCTCCCAACTTTCAAAACGATGGCACTTTAGGCTGCGGCAGGAAGCGGCTCAACGGCGAAGGTGGCCGTGGCGTTGAGAGGAATCACCGGGAACATGAAACCGTCGTTCTTCGCCATGAAGGTGATTTTCTGCGGATCAGAACCTTTCGCACCGGAGTCGGCATTAATTTCAAACTCCAACGGCACATCCAGCGACCCGATAAAGTAGTTGATGTTGTTGTTACCACGGGCAATAATTACGCATGGTGTGTTCAACAAACGCGCTACCAGTGATACCGAATCTTTGTCAATTCCGTAGTAATCGAACGTAATATTTTGCTCGAAACTTTGGTTGCCTGACTTTCCTTTGGAAGCAAATCCCCACTTAGTTGTATCATAAGCCGCCTGAATTTCAATAAATTTCTTAGGCGTTGGTGTAGCGATGAGCGGTATCGGGTCGGTTATTTCTCCAGTGACTGCATCGTCGTAGGTTGGGTACTCCAAGTCCTGAAAATATTCAACCGGTGCAATGTAGAGGCGTTTCATCCCACCCGGTTTGGGGCCGCACTTTCGTCGTAACCCGGTTAGTGCAAGGCAGGAATACACCGCAGCAGGAGGAGCCACCGGAACTTCAGAGAAGGGCGTATCCGTGAGCGGACTGTGGGCTTTGACGAAATCAACGACCTCACGGGCAATGTCGGTGAGATTTACGGCTTCTCTTACCAGGGCAATCTCATTCTGAACATTGGCAAGCGTGTGCGTGAAATCAAACTTGAGGTCATGTTCGTCCTGAACGATGATAATCGAAACCTGTTGGCGTTCGGCCTGAGCACGAATGGCTTCCTGAGCTTGAGCGTGGGCGATGCCTGAACCAATCAGTAGGATGGCGTAGGCTGAAAGCAGTTTTTTCATTGTGATTTTGAAAGTTTTGGTGTGATTTTCTGGTTTATCTATCAGTGGGAAAATGTGGGGGTTGTCATTCCCGACAACCCCCCTGAGGGCAATCATAGGCCCTATTTTTAGACCTTGTTGTTGCGAACGATGAACTTACCGTAGGCAAAATCAAACGCGGCGCGGAAGAACAGGTTGACCTTCCAGCCTTTGACGTCCTGAATGATAGTGAGACGGTTTTGGCCACCATCCGTACCGAAGAACAGGTTGCTTGGAGGCGTGATGACCACGGTCTCTTTTCCTGCCAAACCTACGTCGATGGTAAACACCAAGTTTTCGTAGTCGTCAGCCGAAACAGCTACGTCTTTTGGACCTACTGAGTCAGGGAATTTGGTGCGACGGCCACGGTCGTAGCGCTGCTTCATGCGGCGTGAAAGACGGATTTCGGCGCGGCTTTCAGCAAGGCGGGGAAGTACGTCAGCGTATTTGTCACACAATGCCTGAATGTGGTCATAGACTGCTGCATCGTCGGCAAAGGTGGTTACCGTGAGCGTATTGGCGGCGGGAATGCTGCTGTCGGCAACACCGGCAATCATTTTGTAGAGCAGACCGTCCAAGGCGTACAGTGATCCTGTTTGTGCAGTATCGGCATCGCCTTTCCAAGAGGAGTTTTCGCGAAGGAATAAGCCTTGGCCTTGGATAATTTCACGCAAAAAGAACGTCTCGAACGGATTATCAAGGGTCTCCTGAACACTTCCGACACGTTTGACATTGCGCAACCAAGACTTGGCCATCGAAATAAGCTGCGAACGCGGGATAAAAATATCAGCGTCTACCTCCTGCATTTTCCACTTCCGGTAGCCAAATTCGGCAGCTTTTACGGGCGTGTAATCGTCGGAAGCAACACGCAGGATGTCCATCACGCGCATGTTGGTGATAACTTCCTCATCGTCAGCATAGCGAACGTCGAAGTCGTTATTGATTTGCTGAAAGCCGTCCTGAATTAAATCAGTAATGATTTCGGGGTTGGCTTCGACATAGCGCTGCAAATCGGCGGGAATCGCAGTGTAGTCAAGGGATTGAGTTAGAGGCATGGATATTAAAAAAATTAAAAGTTGGTTCGATGATTAAAAACTGAGGGACACAAATGCCCCTCAGTGGTTACTTTTTAGTACCCTTCGAGGTAATTGCCTCCAGAGCGGTGCGCATCAGGCTTCCTTCAGGGAATTTGGAGAGGATGTCATCGCCTGTTTGGTTCTGATCCTGACCCGGAATGATCGCCTGAGTTGTTTTGGAGTGGTTGGCTTTCCACGTGCGCAGCTGCTCCGCTTCGGTTTTCAGCGTGTCACGTTCGGAAGTCAGGGAAGTGACCTTTGTTTGGAAGCCGTCACGCTCGGCGGCGAGGGTGGTAATTTGGCCGTTAAGGCCTTCAATAGTGGCCTGTACCTGAGCCGCTTCAGCTTCGGCGGCATTCATGACTTCTTGGGAAGCATTTCCCGATATGTAGGCAAAGGCGGAACCAAAAAAGCGGGAAAAAACGGAGGATTCGGAACGGTTCATAAGTGTGGATTATTTGTCGGAAAGTTTGATTACTCGTTCAAGGGCTTGGGCGTAGGTGCCTTTGCGGTCGGCCAGTCCCACGGCCACGGAAGCGTCGGAGTCGAAGGTGTCGCCGTTCCAGACGGCGTCGGATTTGATGCGCATCCCGCGACCGCGACGCACGTAGGATTTGAATTCGACGTTGGCGGCGTTGACCCGGGCTTGGAATCGGTCGGCTGATTCTTTGTCGAGCGGTTCGAAGGAATTGGGCACGGCCTTACGGGTCGAACCTTCGGAACGAAA
This sequence comes from Runella sp., assembly GCF_965279615.1. Taxonomy (NCBI): domain Bacteria; kingdom Pseudomonadati; phylum Bacteroidota; class Cytophagia; order Cytophagales; family Spirosomataceae; genus Runella; species Runella sp. The sequence continues at coordinate 6,799,246 of NZ_OZ257252.1, forward strand.
AACGTGGACTTTGGTTCCCTGCTTTTCGTACATACCGCTTTGGTCGTAGTGGATGTAGATCGTGCCGATGCTGCCGATCTCGGTGGAACTCTGCGGCTCGGCATGGATCTCGTTGGTCTGGGAAGCGATCCAGTAACCTGCCGAGCAACAGTACGACGTGTGGGTGACGATGGGTTTGGGGTACTTATAGAGGAAGTCGGCAAAGGCTACCAACTGATCCACCATTCCTCCCGCCGTTTTGATCTCCATCAAAATCCCTTTGACATCCTGCGCACGGGTGGCCAGTTCAAGCACCCGTGTATAATAGTTGATGGCGTAGGGACTGATATAGCCATCAATGGACACTTCCAATATGGATGGATTTTCGGGATTCCGAAGGTAATTGAGCCGCTGCATATCCTCTCGTGAGAGGGAAGGATACGACGAGGCTTGCGGAACGCTGATGTGCGTTTCGTCTTTGATTGCGTAGAGACCGGAGGGAATAACGTGCACCATCATGAGATTGATTGACGGTACAAGTTTCGGAGGTACTAACGGTAAAGGAAAGGACGTTTTTTTAAGAGAACGTCCTTTCAAAAGCGGATGAGAAGTACCGGAGAGGGCTTGGGAGTGCGTTGGTATTGTATGGCGGTTGGGGTGTACGTCCCGAAAGAAATACGGTGCTGGAAGTCTTATCGGTGATGGATTGGACGTAGGAAAGCGTGAGCGGATAATCGGGAGTGCCGGCAATGTAAACGTTATGGTTGTGATCCTGAAAGAACGCAATCCAACGATATCCGCGACGCTTTTCCAACTCTTTGTTGATTCCTGCCAAAAGAAGCGGAACCGTCCCCTGTATACTTATAGCGTATAGGGGGCCATCAGTACTTTGATTCTGATTCAGGCTGTAGGTACAGGTTTTGTATTCAAAATCAAAAATGATGGTTTGGGCATAAGGATTGAACGCCACGGATTCGATGGGGAGCGTTTGGGTGTCATCGTGGTCAAACAGTAAGGCAGGATCAGGGAGGTCGATGACATCCTGACTCGGTATCAGGATCAGCCGACGAACGAAGCCCGCATTGGGGCAACCTTTCCAACTCCCGATTTTAATGGTTTCCATGATTTTTAGGGGACGGGTTTTTGAGGTATGGAGGTACTGAAAATATTTTTATAAAAAACTTTAGGCGTTGATTTGCATTGAGTTAGAAAACATGGCTCTTTTTGGCAGCAATACACGAAACGTCGCATTTATACACGAAACGTCGCATTTACACACACATCGCCGTTTTTGTAGCGGAAACGTCGCAAAATTTTTCCTGTTTCAGGGCCGTTTTTTCTTCGTACAAACGCAGCTTTCTCAGGGCGGCATTGACGGTGAGGTCGTCATCGTCGATGTTGTACATTTCCAAAAAAGCAATGACGTGCGGTTGGTAGTTGCGCGTGATGCGGTGACCGTTCAGGCAGTAATAACGGATGGCTTCATCAAACTCATCACTTAGGATCTTGGTCAGGTAATGAAGGCGATGGGGAGGGATGTGCAAAAGCTTCGCGTCCTGATAAATCTTTACGCAAATTACGCAGCCTTCAGGGTCAGCGATGGGATGCGAGGTAAAGTTTTTCTCCAAAAACGATTCTATCAGAATGCCAAGGGTTTCGTCTCTCCTGACGTAAATACTACCCTTTTCATACCGATAATTCTTCTCCAGAAACTTCTTAACGTAGCGGGGAACAGGAATTTTTACTTCTATTTTCCGATTCATTGGTAATTTTTCTCTAAAATATGAATAATACCACTATTTTCTTCCTAAACTTGAAATTGCACCGATTATGCCATCTAAACGACCGCTTTGGTTCGTATCTCTGACGGCTCCTTCGACCGCTTTGGTGGCATCGACGGTCTGACCAACTCCTGCGATCACAAACTTGGTGGCACTGACATTTTCTTTGGTATTCTTGGCAATTTCTTCCAACAATTTCAACTGTTTTTCACCCTGCTCCCTTGCAGCGGCACCCTGAGCGGCGGCATCATCGACTCCTTCTACCCCACCGGAGCCACCGGTATAGCTGCTTGTGTCGACATCAAATTCACCACCGCCACTCGAAGCGGCGGCGTTGGCTTCCGCTTCGGCAGCCGCAGCCGCTTTTTTGGCTTTTTTACCCTTGCCAAAGAAGTTCTTTTCCCAAAACGGACGGTCACCTTCGGCTTTGAATACACCGCCTGATTCATACTTCTTTTTGCGTTTGAGCGGCTCGGGACGTCCGCTCATCGACTGGTTGATAATTTCATCCAGCGTGTCGCGGTGGTAGTCGGTGACGGGACTGGAGACAATGTACGCTTCTTTGTTTTCAACCTCGGCTACCTTTTCCCCGGTTTGGCTGTCAATCATGTTGATGCCTCCTTCTTTGTGGGTTGATCCGCGCAAAACACCTGCATTGCGGAAGGTACCCCCACGGGCAAATTGCGGCTCGGGTTGATTCTTAATCTTGACGACCTGCAAGCCGGTGGCCACCGCCGTCAATGCTGCAAAGACCAAGTTTAGCGGAAACATTCCCGACGCGAGCGCTTTGATAGTGGCTAACGCCCCCGATATCAATGCCGATGCGATATCGGCTTTCTTCTGGTTTCGGAAGTTCTTCAGCTTGGCTTCTTTCTCCTTATTGGCAGAGTCTTTATTGATTGAATCAATGCTTTGTTCCTGCTTCTTTTTGGCACTCAGGATGGAGGCATTGTACTTATCGTTGATGCTTTTTTTCTGGGTGGTGAGCTGCTCTTCGATGGCCTTGGCTTTGGTGGCTCCCAAGGTTTCCTGCATGATGTTGGCCTTGACGGTGGCGACTTTATCGTCGCGCTCGGCCTTCAATCGGTCGGCTTCTTCCTGATTGCCTTTGTCGCGGGCATCTTTGATTTTGGCCTGATATTCCAACTCCAATTTCTGCTTGGCGTTGGTGAAGTCATTGTTGAGTTGGGTGAGCTCTCGCTTTTCCAGATTATTGGCCAACAGTTCCTGCTCAACGCGGTCCAATTCGGCAGCTTCCTGTGCTTCGATATCGGCAAGTATCTTGTCTGTTTCAGCTTGTGAAGCGGCTATTTTGCTGCTTTTTTCCTTCTCAATATTGGCCAACTCTTTGTTCAGCCGTTCTTCGGAAAGCTGCTTGAGAAATGATACCGATGCTTGAGCCAACTGACCCACGGCCTCGTACTTTTCGGTATTCTCGGCGAGGCGAGTTTGCCATGCCTGTTTTTCTCCCTGCACGATATTGGAAGCGTGCTGCACAAAACCGTTCAGGTCACCTTTCAATAAAGCGGTGATGGCATTGGAGCCTTCAGTCCACTTAGCGGTTCGGGCCTGTTTTAAATCCTCTTCAACCGCCTTAATATCGGCGGCGGTTTTGGCTTCGGCGGTCAGACGCTCATCGCGGGAGCGGTCTTCGATGGCTTTTACAGCCGTGGCCAACTGACCGCTATCGGTGATTTTGCGGGCGGCTTCGGCTTTATCAGCGGCTTCTTCGGCGGCAATTTTCTCCAAATGGAAGCGGAGCTCGGTTTCGAGACGTTCCTTTTTGATGGCTGAAAGCTTGGTGGCATTGCCTTTGGCGGCTACTTCCTTGAAGTCCAGGAGAGCCATCTCCGCTTGCTTTTCCTGCTCACGGATGAACTTATCGGCTTCGGCACGCTTTTCGGCAGCTTCTTTGTCGGCTTTGGTTTTTTTATCCCGGAACTCGGCTTCTTTAGCCGCTATTTCAGCTACCATTTGGCCGTGAAGCAGCTTCAGTTGGGCATTCTTGTTGGCATCCGTGGCCACCGACGCCATCACTTCCTCTTTCTTCAGGTCGTATTTTTGGGCAATGGCGGTACGCTCGCGGGCCAACTCATCTTTGATGGTGCGCAGGTGGGTTTCGGCCTCCAGTTCCGCTATTTTTTTGATAGCTTCATCGTTGGCTTTGGTCACTTCGGCAAGGTGCTTTTCTTCCTGCTTTTTTGCTTCTGCCTTGCCTTTTTTATCCTCCTCGTTTTTGGCCTTGGCGTACTTTTTCCCCTGCTCACCACCGGCAAACTCAGCGGCTACACCCGCCGCAGGGTTCTTCCACATATTGGCTACATCCTGCACTCCTTTCTCTGTATTATCCTTCATGGCCATGACACTTTTGGCCCCATAACTAACGGAATCGTCGAGAGACTTTTTAGCTCCGGTGAGGTTTCCCTGTGTGAGTTTTACAGCGGCATCGCCAAGCGAATAGATGGCCATCCCTGCATTTTTGACCGTATCCACCAAGCCTACCACCATGCTTTTGGCAATGATGAGCACCGAGCCTATCGCTTTCCCGACTAAAGTGAGCACGGGAATGGAGGCAACGAGCAGGTCAAGGATCGCAATAAAAACAGGACGAAGGCCGTTGCCCAGCGTGACCATCATGGCATCGAATGAATCGCCCAAGTTGGAGGTTTTACCGCCGAGCGTTTCCATCATTTTGGCATTTTGACCCGCTACGCCTGTCATAGCGCCCATGGCAATCATGGCATCGTAGATGGCCTCCTCGTTGTTTTTAACAACTTTGGTTTGGCCTTTAAAAACGAGCGAAATATTATCTCCCTCCTTTTTTGCCTTGATTCCAAACTCTTTCAATCGTTCAAACTCACCCGTTTGGGCATCCAATACCGCTTCCACTAGTTGGTCAAAGGTTTTGCCTTGGCTTGCGGCAAGGTCAGCGAGTGCGACCATCTCCTTCTGACTCGGTCGAAGCCCTCGGTTGACCATTTTTACATATCCTTCGGTGAGCTCATCGACGCTGAAGGCGGTATTCGCGGCCATGATTTTGATGGCCTCCATACTGGCTTTGGCTTGCTTTTCGCTGCCCAAGGCCGTAGTCAACACCTTTTCGTACTTTTCGAACTTGGCCGTGATATCGAAAATGGCCTTGCCTGTACTGATGATAAACTGAATGACCTGAAGGGCAATCATGGCATTGAACGCCGCCGATACGGTTTTTACACCGCCCGCGAAATTGCTCCAGAGGGTGGGTTTGGCAGTGGCCTGAAGTGCCGTATTGGTGCCTTTGACCTGCTCATTGACTTTCTTCAGCTGGGTTTCCGCTTCCGAAAGTTTTTTGACGGCGTTGTTGAAGGCAGTAGTACCGGGCACGAGTCCTTTGAGGTCGGTGGTAAGTTGCTTGACGTGGTTGTTGAGTTGCCCCCACGTAAGCTTGGTCACGTCCACGTTGGCGCGGTGCGTTTTGACGGCTTTGTCGGCTTCGTCGACCTGCTTTTTCACTTTCTTCCATTCCTCGCTCCCTTCGCCCACGGTTTTGGCCACGGTCTTGAGTTCCTTCTGGAGGTTTTTGGCCTTGGTTTCCAGCGCCGTCATTTCGACGTTGGCTTGCTTGGTTTCGAGCCGCAAATCAATGACGGCCTGTTCTCTTAAATCCATTGCGGGTTATTGGGTAAGGATGTTTTTGACGAATCTCATAGCGAAGCGGGCACCTTCCTGACCTGCTGACGACTTGAGTCCGGACATGGCCTTGGAGACGGAGGAGGAGTAAATGCCACGGTAGCCGCGACGGACATCGGGGTTGCGTTTCATGGACATTTTGAACGCCCATGCCAAGCGACGAACGGCGATTTCTTCGGAAGCGGGCCAGCCGTCCTGATAGCCGGGCACGTAGCTGAAGCGGTGAACTCCGTGCGATTCGATGAAGTACTTCATAGCCTCAAGCGGCGGAGTACGCACATAATGCATGGAGCGTAAGTCTTTGAGCCGGACGTAATCAGCCATGCTGACCTTTTTGGACACAAAATCGCTTCCGCTTTCGGTGGCTGAAACCTTAAATGAGTCGAGCATTTCGCCCGTCATGATGAGGCCCGCCGAGCGAATACGGCGCTGCATTTCGTCGACGGCCTCTTGGACGTATTTTTCGAGAAGAACTCGTTGCTGTTCGGTGGAAAACATGGTGTAGATGGCATTATCCCCTCTGAGAGTGAGGGATGATGCAAAGAAATCGTCCACTTGGGAAGCTGAAAGGACGGGAAAGACCTACTTAAGTGACCTCAGAATAAGAAGTCATAAAAAGATTTAACTGCGCAAAAAGACTGCACAGTAGACATTTATCTTTGTACAGAAAAACATGTATAGCAATGAAAAATAAACACTGGAGAAATCATCCAAAGCTTATTATTGACGAATCTGGCGAAGATTACTACCTTTTTGAAGAAATTCAAGGAAATCCAGATTCCTTTACGATTAGAAAGGTATCAACAGAGGAGGTTAAAAAAGTCAGAAAGGCTAATGAAGATTTGTTTGAATTTTTATTTTTATTCAGAAAAATTAAGGAGCTTGATAGAAACCATAATGAAGCTTTAACAAAAATATTTCAGTTGAAAAATTTCTGGGCTATCAAGAATAACCCTTTAGTAATGCCTGAAGATGAAATTGAGGACGCCTTTATTGAAGTAAATAGAAAGTTCACCAACTTTATACTATCCTTTGCAAACTTCCACGATATATTTAAAAAAAGAGTCATAAATAGATACACAAAGAAATCTTCAGAGTATCAAAAATTTATAAATTTTATAGCTACCTCTAAAGAAAAGCACTTTGTATACCGTTTTTTTGGGGAGTTAAGGAATTATACAGCTCATTTCCACTATCCAATAAATTATATCAATCCATCAGTTTATTTTGATGAGAAGAGCGATGATTATGTAGGAGAAATACCCATTTACTTTGATAAAAATAAGCTTTTGGAAGACAAGGACATTCGAGAAAAGCTTGGTGCTGACCTTCAAAATCTCAAAGATTTATTTGACGTAGAACCATATCTGATTGATATAATTCCAGTTCTTGAAAAATTGAATCAGTTTTTATTTAACATTATTAAAAATGATTTAATAGAAAGCTCCAATATCTTAATGAGGCTATATAATGAATGCAGTAATTTAGGGAACAGTGTTTTTATTGGTAATCCCCAAGTTGTTAAACATGTAAACGGGAGGTACATAATTGAAACCCCTACAATTAGAATAAGAACCGACATAATAGAGGATATTCGAAAAGCTATTGAAAAGTATACGACGGTCAATAACTCGTGACGGGCCCTCAATTGCTATAGCCAGGCACTTCACAAATGTGAAGTGTCGACCGTGATTGTGCGCAGCATGTTCACGGCTGCGGTGTCACAGCACTTTGTGAAGGATCACTAAGCAATGTGCCAGGAATAATCACGATGCCAGAATTTTACGCATGATGTGTAAAATTCTGGCATCGTGAAAAAGCTTTGAGCACTAACGATCGATAAATCACGGACCGCCACGGCAAATCGGCCGATAGGATCCAGCTTTATGCTGAAACGAGCAACACCGAAGTCGGCTGAGTGAGCGGGTAGCTGTTGGTGAGGCGAACGGGCAGGTAATTGACGCCGTTGATGTGGACTTTTTCTTTGAAATCCAACAAGGCAAGGTCAGCTTCAGTGAGCAACATTTCGCAGTTGAGGTAGTGGATTTGGCGGCGGAAGGCTTCGGTTTTTGCCCATGCCCAATTGACAAGGCCATCGGGTCCGTTCCAGTACAGACTTTTGCCCGCACGGGTGGGCAGGGCTTGGGGATAGCCTCCCACAATGCCGTTCCAAAAGAGCAAACGCGGGGTTGATTTCTTCTCCAGCTGGGCGAATTCCGTGGTGGCTCCCTGTTGCTTGGCGGTGGGAAGTCCCGTGCCATCCACGAGCAGGGTGCTGAATTTGGTGGGCACTTTGGCAATAGCGAGGTCATTGCTGAAAGCGGGCGTGAGGTAATCGACTATTGCTGCAGGGCGGTCTTTTTGCAAGGTATCGTTGGAGTCCAAGTCCATCGTCAGTTGCAGACGCCGCGATCTTTCGAGAATTTTACTTGGATTTTTTACGAGTTTTGAAGTCCAATCTTTGGTGCATGGAATACTGAAAATATCATCCGTGAAGCCAATGGTGAGGCGTTTTTGGACGGTGTTGAACTTCAGACTCAAGTTGAGGTATTTGCGGAGCTCCACAATGAAATCCACGACGGTCATATCAGGCAAATGCTTGCTGAAGGTGACCTCGGTGGCACCATCCAAGGCACGGATATTGTAGAGCACCAGTTTGCCAAGGTCGGCATCGATCATGAAATCACCGTCGATGGTCACGCCCGCAATGGCCGCGATCCGTTGAAGCAGATAACGAACAAAAACCATCGGCACTTTGGGTCCGGTGGCGGTATACGCTCCCGCCACATAATCGTTGACACGGCCTGAATAGCTTACGGATGCGCCGTTGGTGCCATAGTAGTCAGTGTTTACGACTGAAGGGAAACAAATGGCATCCTTGCCGCTTTCCTGAATGACCGCAGGTATCGGCAGGATCAGCGGTACGCTGCCGAAATCAATCTCCGACAAAAGCATGTTTTGGATATCGCCGAAAAACTCACCCACGGGCTGCACGACCGTAAGCTGATAGCCTTTTTCTTCCGAAAAATCAGTCAGTAAAGCAATGCCTTCCTGCACTAAACTCCCGTTGATGTATTGCTCGAACAAAAAGCGAGGAACATCGGAGCCGAGGCTCGGAATATCAATGTAGCCGAAAATACGCCGATTGGTGGGGGTGAACGGCAGGGCGGGAATCTTGGCGGTATCGGTCAGGAAATCCTTGGCTTCGTACGTAAGGTAAGGATTGAGCCGCTCAAAGGTTCCTTTCTGTGAGCGGCTTTGGTCAACTACGTAGCCGTTGATCCGGGTCTCAAAAGTGGCTATCATACGATTTGAATGTAAAATTTGTCGAGGCTGACGGGCGAATATAAACCTCCACCAACGCCCGCATCATCAAACATATAATGGTTATCGTACCCGCTTCCGTTGAAGTTGCCGGATACGTTTTTCTTCAAAACACCATTTTGATACACCTTCACGTTGTAAGCGGCTCCGGGAGTGCCATAGACTCTGAAGTAAAAGGCAGAGCTCACAGGGAAGTTGAGCGCATTGCTGCCCACGAGAAAGATATATGACCCAACTACCGACTGAAGTTCGGGCGTGTTGCCTTGGTCACCGGGGAACGGAACCGTTAATCGGTAGAGGCCAATTTTAGCGGGAGCATTGGAACGATACTGGAAATGACCTGCGGGTACTGTGGCGGTATAGTCGGCATTGAGCGTACAGGTACCATTGGCGTTAGAGTAGGCTTGAGTGTTTAATGAATTGTACTCTGCTTCAGCCAAGGCATTGGCATCACCGGGCTGTTCGCCACCGTATTTGGCGGCGGCAATCACGATGGTGGCTGCGCCTCCCTCTAATCCTGAAGCGCAGGTGGCCGAATCACGAATGTAGGTGGTTTGGCGGGTGATGGCGGCTGAAGGATAGGGCGTGGAGCCTATCTCAATGGCATCGTCGATGTATTCGGCTACGTAGTCAGGATCACCGGCAGCATTGGGCTTTTGGGTCAGCGGACTGACGGCGATATCTTCGTCGACATAGTATTTGACAAGTTTTAGAGGGCGGATCATACCCGTACGCTTGCCGAACGCATCCAGCAAATAGCGAAGGCCTTCAGGCTTCCAGTACGTAGGGCGCTCGGGAGCAAGTGGTGCAATGGGGAGCCGACTGAAGGAATTCTGCTGACGAACGAAACGAAACTGAAAGGTGCGTGACACAAGGTCTGGAATATCGTCATGATCCGTCAACTGCGAAGTGACGAGTTCCAGCGGCTCATGATTGCGATCCGTGATCAAAAACCACTCTTCAGATAACAGCAACTCATCCAAATAACGCAGATTGGCGGCAACGTTTCGCTCAAAAAAACCGGTACTGATTGCGAGCTCACGGTCACCAATGCGGTCGATGATGTAAAACTCACTGAAATCAGCGGGCGCATTGAGCGGACGTTCGCGGTCGGCGGTGTAGCGCTGCACCTTGAGGGTTTCCAACGAGGTGCCGGTCAGCCTCAGCGTATCGTAGGTATGAAAGGAGTTGCTGAAAAGAATGGCACGCTCCTGGGCGTGATGGCGGTGGTCAAGATGGTAGGTTCTGTACTCCGAAAGCCGCTCGTTGAACTCATTGGAAATATGCACCTGATAGGACTGAAGCGTTTTGGCGGGATTGGTACCGATGATGTGAGCACCGACCGGCACACACACCACCTGCCCGAATTGAGCGGCGCGGATTTGGAGCGGGGTGTAATACTCACGACTGCCATCGGTGAATATGGCGGTGACACGCAGCTTGATGATGCTCGGGAGCGGTGTGAAATTGAGCATGAAGTACAGGTATTCTTCCTGATTGGGAGCAACGCGTTTGTGATCATTTTGCCACGTGAGGAACTTGCGCTCGCCCGACTGATAGGTGGAAAAGAAGCGGCTTCCCCACTGGTCGAAGTCTGACTCGGTCAACCCTGCCTTTACTGCCCAACGCGGAGCGAGGGCATTGGTAACGACATCGACGCCTTCGTACTGAATGGTTTCGACGAGGCAGTAGGGCGTGGTGAGCTCGGTCAATGTGGTGATGCCCGACTGACGAAACGTGGGCTTTTGCCGCTGAAGAAGACCGTCCAAAATGCCCTCAAAGGTGAAGTTGGCACCGTCGTAACGACTCACCAAACCTTCCACTACGGGCGGTTTTTCGCGGTTGGGTATGGTGAGCAGGTCCACGAAATCTGTACTGCCGGGGAAGTCGGGCACCTTGAGCGTGAGCAGGTATTTCAGCTTATCACGGTCGGGGTAGTCGTCAGGATCGGCGGCAACGATATTGTGTGAAAGGCGGTTTCGGGTCAGGTACAGCGCCTGAAAAACGAGGTAATCGGCAAGAAAGTCTAACATAGGAGTTCACAAAAACGTGATGTAATCGTACATTTTTTTTGTATTTCGGAAACTAACGCGTTGATTTTGAGAAGTACGGTTCACAAAAAACGCGATGTAACCGTACATTTTTTTTGTACAGTCTCAATCTTCGTCGTCATCGCACAAATGACCCTGCGCCCAGAAGGTGAGCACAAAGCGAAACTCGTATCCATACGTACGGTCGACGAAGGTGGGAAGTACCACTTCGCCACGAACGTTGTTGAGGCTGAATTCAATTAGGATGTCTTTGAACACGCTGGCCTTTTTCATCTCCGAGAATATCTTATCCCAAATTTGACGGGCAATTTTGATGGCGGCGGCTTTGGCGGTTGGCGAATCTTCATCGGCATGAACCAACACCACACCAACGCTGTCAAAATGTACCATCAGCATCTCGGACTTTTCCTCAAAACGTATTTGTGGATATTCGAGGTGAAGTAACGGATATCCGAAACTTTCCTCGGAACGGGAAGCCGCCATGACGGTCTCAATGAAATCGCAGTAGTAGGCTTTCAGGCCGATTTCGGGCGTAACGAATTGCTCAAAATACGCTTTGTAGGTCTCGAAATGTTCATCAATCAGTTTCATCGGGTTCGGGGGTTGGGGTGGTTGGTGTGACCGGTCGACCGCCGGACTCTTTGTTTTTTAGACGCTCCAGCGCATCAAACACATCGTTGACGGGGGCTTTCATGACCTCGGCCACGGTACCGAAAATGCGCTCTTCGGCTACGACATAGCGCAGGTTTTTCATATCCATCAATCGTGCCTGCCAGTCGAATTCCTCCTCTTTAGCCTTGGCTTTGGCGGCGGGGGTGGGGTCATCAAATACGTCGTAATGGTCATATAACCACTTCAGTTCCTCCACAAAATACTGTACGATGGCGACAAGGATGCCCACGGGCAGGTCGAGAAACAGCTTGGCGCGGGCTTCCACGACGTACTCATTGAACGGTTCACGGTAATCGCCTGACCAATTGGGACTGAGTGGATCCGTTCCTGATTGCATCGGTCGACACAGCGATGCAACCAGGTGCGCACCGGATACTTCACGCGGGGTATCGGTATCGTAGTAGGCTTGGAAAAGGTACACCACACCGGTCAAATATTCGGCAAAGTTGGTGGCTCTTAGCTTGGGCGGCGGGGTATGGTAGATAATGCCACCGTGCTCAAAACTTTCGAACGGACGGCCTTCGAGTTTCTTTTCCCATACCCACTCCAGCGTCTGGGCCAGTTCATTGACCTGCCATGACACGAGCTTTCGGAATATCTTGGGCGGGATGGGATTGATGAGTTGGAGGGCATCCAGCTTGGAGCGCTCGTTGGCGGGCTGCTCGTGAGCGATCCTGAGTAAGCCCATGACCCGGTCAGAGGGTACGGCTGACCAGTCATCGGCAAGGGTATATTCTTTTTCGTCAGCCCAGATTTTCATAAAATCACTACTTTTTGACAGGATAGGTATCGGTGGTTTCTACACCGAAAAATTGAGCGAGGATGGCAATTCCTGCCGCCAAATCAAGGTATATCTTCAGGATGATATTTTCGAGCTCGGCGGGATACTCTGCCTTGGCAAAGAAGGCTACCAATGCGGCTCCCAAAGCGACCATGAATTGAATGCCCTGAAGAAGTATGGCGGGCGTTTTGGCCCATAATTGGGTGATTCCGAATTTCATTTTTGTAGGCTTAAAAGGTCTTCATAAATAGATTCTGTAAACATGGCCCCTAAAAGAAAGGCTTCGTGGGCGGTCATCGGAACACCCTCAAAAAACACGGTGGGGTCGGGCGTTTCCTGACCGTGCACGTTTTGGAGCAGGGCCGCAAAGAGGTAGTCAATGCGGGCTTGGTCAATTTTTGGCGGCTGTTCCATTTTGGTTTTTGAGAAATGGGGTGATGTGATTGGTGACGGCTTTGACCCACGATTTGGAGCGCCAGTTCAGGTGGCATCCCTGAAGCGTTTTGCCACCGCCGGTGGTGTTGAAACCGATAAGCTGCACCAACTCTTCGTCTTCATCATTGAAGCCCGCAGGATCGGCCACAAACTCCACATGGCTGCGAAAAAGACTGACGGCATCCATCACCTGCACCTTTTGCCCTTGTTGCCATTTGACGTGCTTTTTGGGGTCGGCAAACCACGAGCGCACGGCAGCAGGTGAGGGAATGGCGAGACGCACACCATTTTTAAGATGACACCAGAATCCTGCACTTGCACAGTAGAAGGCGTTGTCGGGCACGCCCGAGGCTCGGTTGTAGACAGTGATCTGTGGGTCACGGTTGTTGTTGGCGGCTCCGGGTTTTTCACGCAGCTTGAGTTGGGTTTGGGCGGTGTCCAAAATGGCACGACGCAGTTGGGATTCATTGTTGGTAACGGGCTTTTCGGGAAAGCCGGGGAACGGCTGCTTTTTTAGGGCTTGGCCATGTGCGCCAATACTGACAACAATAAGAATCCAAGTACAGTGATGACGGAAATAATTGCTCTTTGCCATGGGGTGAGTTCGTGGAAAAATTCGGTCCAAAAGTCCTTTTTGGATTTGATGATGGGGACTACATACAGCACGATGGTTGGGAATACCAACAGACAGATAATAGCGGCACGCGGCAGGTCAGCGAACATCGTGAAGGACTCAAAGATGTACTTCTGAATACTGGTCAGGTCGTAGGCGGGTCGGATGGATTGTCCTCCTTCAGGGACATTCACATTGTGCATATTGATGAGCTCACCGACGAAGAAGAAGGCGTCGAGGGTCATCCACAGTAAGCCGAGCAATCCAACTACCTGGGCGATGGTAAGAATGCGGTGGAGCCGATTGCGGCGGGCGGTAGCGGCTTTTTCGTCTTCGTCAGGATCGGGGAGAACAATTCCTAACTGTAGACCGAGTTCGCGGGCGTTGGCCTCAGCAGCAGCAGCCCAGCGGAGGTATTTTTCTTTTTCACCATCAACAAGGTCGGCATTGCGGGACGCCTGACGGTAGTTTTCGGCATCGCCCATGAAGCCGTCATACTCTCGACGCAACTGGGCTTTTTTGCTTTCCTGCTTGGCTTTTTCGGCTTCCTCCAGCTCCGAAGCAGCTTTTTGGGCTATTTCGTTGGCTTTGATAGCTTGGGCTTTGAGCTCTTCCAGCTGCTCGGGCGTGATGATGGAGCCGTTTAGCGGCACTGTTACAGCCGGGGTAGGAATGATGTTGTTTCTTAATGAGCGTTGATTGGTAGACATTTTTTTGGGGAGTATTTGATTGTTAAAAAAATCCGAGTGAACTGTCTGAAAGGGTTACGATTTCGCGGGTGCGTCCCTGTTTTTTGGTATAATAAGCGGGAAATACGGTGTCGGTGGCGTTGGCATCCAGCCACTCGGCCAAGGCGGTTTCGGCCTCTTTGTAGGTATTCATCAGGTCTTTGGAAAGGGCGTCGATGGCGGGGTACGTGGAGGGCGTTTGGTTCTTCATGGCATCGTCGATGGTCTGCACATACAGACCATCTCCATCAACCCGCAGACGCATACCGGGAATGGCTCGATACAGAGCATAAGGCGAAATGACCTCACCGATAAGGTACAGCAGCTTCTTTTCCAAGGCCGTGAGGGTATCGGGTGCATTGATGTATTTCACCTTCAGCGCATCAAAAACCTCATCAGTGCAGACCTCGGCGGCGATAGTATCCTCGGCACGCTTGAGGTAAAAACGCAGGGCCATGAAGGTCCGGCGGCGGTTTTGCACCAAGGGCAAATGCTCGGTGAGCTTGGCGGCATTGCGTACGATAAGGGTACGGTTGGTTTTGAAACCTTGGGATGCTGTCCATTCGGGAGCTTCACAGGTTTCGAGTTCCTCGAGCAAATCTTCCAAAGCGGCATCGGCATTTTCGGAGGTGCTCGAGACTAAATCAACGTGTGCCCACTTGGGAGCCATCGTGGTGCGGGAGGGCTGATTCATCATGGTGCCCAAGTCTCCGCTTACTACCCGCAGGTGTGGCAAAGCCAAAAAGTAACCATACCAAGCAGCAGCTTTGGTGGCAAGGGCTTTGACGGTGGCAAAAGCGGCATCGTCGGTCCCGCACAAAAATGCGTGAAAGTCTTTGCCGATGGCCGTGGCAATAAAGCGACGCTCGGCCACCGGAATGAATGGCTCAATGGTGTTGAAATCCAATGATTTCTGTATGCCGCCCAAATGGGTCTTGAGTTGGGCGGTGGAGGTGATGAGGGTAGGCATTATTGGTTGGGGGTAATGACGTTTTGAGTGCCGGTGGGGTTTGCGTCTAAGGTGGTCATTTGTGCGTCGATGACTTGAAATGTGACGTCACGTGGAAGAACACCGGAGATGCGGGCCGCAGCTAAAATTGGTTTTATCTGGGCTTGGCGGTCAGTGGCGGTCATCATTTTGGCGTAATCGTAAGCAAGCCGTAACTCTGATCCTGAACCGCCGAGTTTACTGCCGGTGTCGATTCCTGCCAAACTCGGAAGGATACCGTGCGACGATGCATGAGCGACGTCGGCGGTGGTGCTCACTCGGGTGTAGGCTTCATCGGAGAGCGGATTGTTCAACGGCTCAATGATGATACCCGATACCTGCTTGCCGGTGCTGTCCATGAAGTAGCGTGTAATCAACGCTTTGTTAACATTATTGACACCCGACAGCCATTTGTCGAAATTGGACTGAAGTGTGGCAAAAGCAGCGCGTTGGGCATCTTCCTCAATGATTCCCTGCTGAATGAAATAATCCACGGGAATCTTGATCATGTACTTGATATTGTAGCCGTTCTTTAATCCTGAAATGTGGAACTGAGGGATGAGATTGGATACTTCAAGCCACTTTTCTCCACCCCACCACCCCGCAAACGCGTAGAAAGGTTGACCGGGGATAGGCTCTTTGACGTGCATGATGCTCTCGGCAAATGCAGTCGGAAAGGCAGGATCGAAGGCAGGAACGGCTATTTTGGGAGCGGCATTGTAGTAGGGCGTGGCAAATTTATCGGAGAGAAAAAACCGTTGAATGCGGCTTTCTCCCGCTAAAATTCTACCCGCACGGATCGTGAATAAATCGCGTACGGTTGGCCGCGCGAAGAAACGCCCGGCTTGATAGCTCAGGCTGATATTGGCAAAACTATTCCACGAAAATGACCACTGCCATGCCAGCGCCTTGAAAAAATCCTGCACCTCGGCGGCTTCCATCCAATCCTGAAGTTCGTGGGTTTCGTACGGCTCATAGATGGTTTTACGGTTTTCCACGATTTTACGAAAGGCACCTACGCCACCACCGACGATGTACTTGGTCTGGGTGCGAAGCAGCTGCAAGGCTTTGTCATTGGCCGACATGAGCTTGTGCATCTGATTAGGCTTATCATCGCGAAGGCCCCACGGGTAGTGGTCGGGGTACAATGCCTCAGAAGTATCGTACCAACCCACGACGGGGGTATGGGCTTGGTCATGGCCAACGAAGCTCAGGAAAGCACCCGTTTTGCCGTTGGTGGCCACTGACAGATTATTGGAAATGGTTTGAAGCATGACTATCGTGAGGGATGGATAATGGCGAACCAATCGGATGAACCTTTGGGTCGGTAGTGAGTAAGTAGCTTGATTTTGAGGTTGCGGAAATCGGTCTCCCCCCCTTCAGCGGTAAATCGAATCCTGATCATGAAGTTGGACTTGAGGTTGGGTCCGGGCCGTCGCACGGTGTCACGCTTTTTGGCTTCTGCCTTTTCCGTTCCTCCTTTTGGGAATTCTGGTATGGGTTGAGCAATAATCTGCGTTACGTCCTCAAAGGAGCGGGTGCATTTGAGTTTTTCTCCACAGGTGCCATCTGTTTTGTAGTATCGAAAATCAGCCACCCGTGGAGAGCCATCGGCTTCCAGTCCGTTGAAAAAATCGAATAGTACTGATTCTCGCTTGAGGGATTGCATTTTCGTTTTGCTGCGAACCGCGTTTTTTTTGCTAAATTGGCGGGTGAAACGGAGAGACGAAAGGACGCGAAATCTCAAAAAACAAAAGCATGAAATTGGAATGGGGGTACATTTGGCGAACGGTATTATTTCATATTGTATGGGTTCTATTATCGCCTATTGCCGGTATAATGAGCGCCATCCGGACCGGTGGGATTCAGGGCGCTTGGATACGCACTAAATTGGTGTATGATTCGGTCTATAAAAAATTTGTGATCAGGCCACGGCTTAACCGTGAACTTCGGGATATTTCTGAGGAAGATCTTGATTCATTGGTTTGGTTATCGCAACAATATCCGGTGTCAATTCAGGAAGCGGCTGAGATTTGGAATGCTAACGGTAGGGCATTTGGCGCAACGATCAAGCAAATTGAGGCTCTTAGGCCAACGAAAAAATAACTTTTTACCAATTTTTAGGTCAGTTTTTCAACCAAATTGGCGAACGGAAAATAGATAGAGAGGCAACTGACCCACGGCCTTGATGACGTCTGAGGTGTAAAAGCGGAAAAGCCCGCTCCGGTGACGGAGCGGGCTTCATTGTTAGTAACTAAACACAAAATCCCTTTTTATGTACTCTTTCTTGACATCTATACACGCGCCGTATACCTTTGAACACAACAATGAGTTATGCTATCGCCAAATAGAAGGCCTTTAAAATCGTGTTCAAATTTACCTCATCAGTAGTCGTCCATTCTGAGCTGCCCCAACCCAAAAAGCGAAGTGTACAGTCTGCATAATTGGTGGTTGCGCTCGACCCTATCGTTCCTTCAAGCAGCATTGAAGTATTATTCATACTCCATGTATCGGCCCGGGTTGCGGAAATAACCTCAACCGCATCGTCATAGAGCTTCATAATTCCGCCCGCCTGACGAGCTACCGAAAGAAGGCCGGTGTGTGTGTCATAGCCGGAGGGCGCATTTAGATTAAAAACACTGCTGTAAGGCGTTATCGCCCCTTTTGCAAAAGGACCTGAACCCTTTCTTTGCAAAGCAATATAAAAAGCGTTTCCGGTTGCGTTAGCCTGTTGAGCGAGGAGAAAACTATTCGAATTACTTGGAGTAGTCGAATTCCACGCATGGAAGTGTACCTTATTAATATCCTCATTGAGTAAATAATTGCTGATTGCGTAGTGGCCCGCCGCGCCATTTGGTGTCCATCCCGAGGCAGTGTGGTAAGAGGCATTGTCACTTACATACGTTGCCTGATTTGCTGCTACACCCGTTACCGGATTCATTAAATTTATTGAATCCGCAAGTGAAGTACCTGCATAGAATAGCCTGAAAACCTTAAATTTCTTGTCCAGTCCTGTTGTTTTAAGGGAATTGTACAAAGCCCTGATTGCAGTTCTTTGCGTCGTATTTGTCAGGTTGATTGTCGAAATATATATTTCAGACTTGTTGACATTTCCAAGACCCAATGCCGAATAGTTGGCGTCTTTGTTGATTATTCTAATGCCGGCCATAGTTTTAAGTTTTTTAAGTTGAAAAAATTATTGTAAAGTATATTTGAACAAAGGGCACCAATTGTAAACAACTGTATTAATTCCGGACGCGTCGAAAGTGATAGCCTGAGAATCACGCAAATTGCCTCGCGTTCCGGTAGTTGGCCCTGATCCCGGATAGGTTCCTGTATCATAACCATAAGTCATATAACTACCGGCATAAACCGTAGAAGCCGCCACGATCTTTACGGCTGTTCCTTTTCTGGTAAGTGTTACAGAAGTAATCGTAATTTCTGTACCGTTGGCAGCAAATAATCTAAAACCAAAGTTGCCCGGATTGCTGACGTTTGTTGTGTCAAACTGAAGTGGCATGGTATAGGCATAAAACTCCAACTCTACGATATTGCCTTGGCGAAGGCTATCAACCACATAAATAGGCTTCCAGTCTACGCCATCTACAAAAATGCGTTTCCAGACAAGCCCAAGCATTGCCCCCATCCGCTTACTGGACATTGGGGTTAAGTGGGTGTTATCCGATTGACATGGATATGGATACGTAGGCCCGGCCATTATGATATGAGGGTAATTGTCGTCTATGGCGAGTTCCAACTGTTGAGCTGCTACGGTGATCGTACCGGCAGTTACCGAAACAGCGTTGAAGCCGTTTGTCTGATACATGATTAATTTCACCGGGGTTGTTTGTCCGGTAATGGCCTTAATGTCTGCATCCAAATCTTTCCAAAGCTGGATTAAGGGAGCTTTGTAATTTGCATCGGAAAGATTTGATTCTCCCTGAATCCAAATAATGCCATCAACACCGTACGTCAAACCTGAAGCGTTTGCCCGTAGCAATCCATAGCTGACATCTTTCAAAAGGTGATTGTAGTGCATTGTGCCTTTACTGAGTTGCGCTAAAGACATGCCCCCATTGCCCGGAGCGCTCAAAAGCAGACGATAACCCGTATCAGGCGCAAATCCATTTTCGCTTTGGATTCGTTCCTGAATCATCTCCGATACTCCCGAATAAGGGGATTCAGCAGTCACCTCCTGAAGGGAAGTAAGGGCTGCATAGACATCGACTTCATTGGCCGATTGGTTTCCCGCCCAGGTAACCGGGCCGACACCTCCGGAAAACATAAGAGAATTGTACCCTGAACGCTGTGATGTGGTAATTGCACCGGTGGCACTTAACACACTAAGCGACTGCCCATAACCAATAATGTGATTCAGGTTTCTACGAAAACCCTTTTTTGCATTTGTAGCAATGGATTTTTTCGTGATAACATTGCTATTTCTGTCGAGCGCAAAATTAATATTGCCATCTGCGTCCTGAAGTGAAAGCGGGTATTGCTCCTGTGAATCAACATTAATGGTAAGATTGCTTAATGCAATTTCACCGGTTGCCGAAATTGAAAAAATTATGCTGTTGGTCAGCAAATTCCTAATAATCAATCCCCCATCTACATCAGCCTCCAGCCCAATCTTAGAAGCAACTTTAAGAATTTTTGTGTCTACCTCTGCATTTTTTAATTTGCCATCCCACGTTTCCAAGCTAGCTACGTTACCTAAACTATCAGTCAGAATTTGATAATAATCATCCTCAGGGGTAAGTTCGATGCCGTTGACAGTTTTTGCACTGATTGCACCTGCTGTAAGGGCAAATAGCTTTAAAATTCCATCTTCGCCAAGATCAAACGAGATATTGCCGGAGGCATCCTGAATAACAATCCTATTATCTGTTGTGCTCCAGTCAAAAGAGTCCTTCAGGTAGTTTAGAAAAACATTCAACAACGTTTCCAGTTTTGTTTGTGCAACACTGCCATCACCCAACGAAAAAGCCACTTTTACCCATGCGGTGCCGTTGCTTTTTACCCGGTCTCCCAATACGAAAGCGGTGCTGCTTCCTGTAATGCTTTGCGTTCCTGCCACAGTAACTTCGTAGTAATCGTTTGCGGCGCTTGGAGTTGCAGTAAGTGCCGGGCTGTTGGTAGACGCGTTCCAACCTCCTCGAAAGTTGCCCTGCGTCGTAAGGTTATTATACGCCTCAATTACTGCGTTTTTGTAGGCAAGGGTATCTTCCTTTGCTGACAAAATACTATTCTTCTCAACTATTGTATAGTTTTCTTCAGAAAGACCAAGTCCGCCAGTTTTTAGCCGTATTTTTTCATCTAGATTGCTCATTTTATTTATAATTTTTACAATTTCATACAAAACTAAAATCAATATTTAATCGCAGAAAGGACGGATTTTTACATCCAACCAACCGCAGGAATAACGGATGTAGAAGCTCCGAAACGCCCGGTACGGCTTCCGTATTTACCACAGACGTAATAGTCTAAGGTGTCGGAAAGGTGGGTGGCTAATTCTTGGGGCATAGAACGAGTTTCAGACTTTTTATCCTTGGTAAAATCATCATTGATGGGTGCTTGTTGAATAGAGTGGATTAAGGGTGTACCTAATTTGGCGTTGATCCGCACTTTGGGTAAACGTGGGTTTTTCTCGTTTAGAATTTCATCAATAAAGAAGTGTTTGTCTTTATGGAGCCAGTTGAAACCATTGACGCGAGAAACGACTGTCCAGCCAAGGGCACGGAGGGTTTCGGTGAATACATCCTGCTGTGTGAGTTTTGATTGGGCAACTTTTGACGTCAGGTTGCGATCTCCCCACAAGTACACTACTTTTTTACGGTGCTGAGCGTAGGTTTCGTGAAACTTGAAGGCGAGGCGCTGAACAAGGTTGCTTTTTTCGGCATTGGGTTTGACAAAAAGGGCATTGATGCAATGCTCGGTGGTGTGGTCTTTGCTTTCCTGCCAGACCGACGCGCAGGTAAAAGCGGCGTTGGCATCCATCGAAATTTCAAGCGCTGCTTCAGGGTCATAATCCTTATGTTCCTTGTGCCAAATGCCCAACTCATCATCAAAATCATAGTTGTAGCCATGATGCACGTGACGCTCCTGGTTAAAGCTCGGATAGAAGCCATTGGCGAGGGCAGTCATCCGTTCGTTCATCATTTCGATGGCGAAGGTGATGGGGTCTAGAATCTCGCGTTGGGTTTCGATGTAGTCTGGAACCTTGGCCAACAAAGCATAATTGTCTTTGGCGGTGGCTTCGTTGAAGCGGTACTTCTTGGGCTGATCCTTGGCCAATTGTTCGTACTTCCATATCCATTGACCTTCGGCATGGGTGGGTACGGACGTAAAAAAATAGAAGGCGAGATTAAGGTGAGAATCAATGTCAAGCGGGGCGCGGTTCCGAGGAAGAACGATTTTATTGATCCAGTCTTCTTTGAACCATCCCGCTTCGTCAATGAAATTTTGAGAATCGTTCCCGCCACGGTTGGAGTTTGGGCGGTCGTAGCTACGCATTTGCAAAGCATAGCCTGATTTAAAAGAAACGACATTTTCCCACTTTTTGGGAGCATAGATGGGCTTGACCCAATCATCGGGTGGACGGCGAAACAGGACGTAGTTTCCACGACCTGTTTTGGGGTCGTAGGGATGCCAGCCGTACTGCTTCCAAACATCCTCACTTTGCTCCAGTATGATTTCCAAGCCTTGGGTAAAAGTATTGCAATTGAGGGATGCCTTGGCACGGGGAAGGCTTCGGGCAGAGAGACCGATGACGTGGTTGAGGGTGTTGGTCTTGGCCGCTCCACGACCGCAGACGGCACCTTTGATGCGCTGGTTGGCTTCCAGAAAACTAATCTGCCACGGGTTTAGGAGTATCGGTGACGAGTTCATAGGGGACGTCTATAGGTTGGAAAACGACGGAGAGTGGAACAGAATAATCGGTGTCGTCTTTTTCCTGTGGCTCTTCGGAGTAAGTGCCGAGAATTTTATTGATTTGGTCGTTGATTTTTGCAGCGGCCATGTGGTCACCTTCGCGGACGGCGTCTTTTTCGCGGCGCTCCAAGTGCTGAAGACGGAAGGCTTTACGGGCACGTAGTGAAAGCTGTTGCATATCGCCAAATAACTCCAGCGACTCGTTCACGATTCGGTTGGACATTTGAACGCTGACCTTGTATTTCTCCCTAACGAACTTAACGATGGCGGCACGGGTCCAGACGGGCTGTTCCTCGTCGGCTTCGTTTTGCTCGAAAAGCAGCATGACGCGCTCGTATCGGTCGAGGTAGGTTTTCTCTTCTGCGTCGAGCTCAGCGGCTCCGGCGTAGTAGTCGCGGTACTTTTGAAGCTTATCTTCGTCGGGCTTGAGGCGTATGATGTTGGTCATTTGAATTTTAGGTAGAGAATGGCGGCGGCTCCTATTCGCCATGCCCACCGCTCGATATCGGCACGGCGAAAACGGCGATGCAGGATCTGATTGGCTTCGTTGGCATCGAACAATCGAACGGCCATGTCGTTGGCGTCGGAGCGGAGCTTTGAGTTCTGAATCTGACAGCCGGTGACCTGCGTTTGATAGTTGGATATCTGATTATTTTTAAGCGATAGGTTAATTTTTGCGTCCTGAAACCGCATCAAACTATCATAAATGGCGCGTGAATTTTGGACGAACAATTTGACCTCACTCAAACTATCGCTTGGATTTGAGGTAGGAGTTGATTGCGCGAACGGCCTGAAGCTCACTAAGATGAGCAATGCTGTCAGAACGAATCTGCTGACGAAGAGTGAGAATGGTTTCATCTTTTTGGGAAATGGTGTTGGCATGTTGGGCTAATTGGATACTGTAATTGAGGGAATCGAGAAGGCTTTGCTCCCGCAGGGCGGCGGCTACGGCGAGTTGTTGGGCTTTCCGTATCTGCATTTTTGAAATCAAGGCACCGAGCATCAAACCGGTACAGAGGGTGAGAAAGTAAGTGAACGCGGGCAGAATCCATTTTTTGGATTGAATTTCGGCCTTGACTTCTAAGATACTGTTCAGCGATTTTTCGGCATTCTGAACCTTGGTTAGACCGCTGAAAAGCGATTTAAAAAATGTGATGATGGGTAGGAAGAAATTCATGATCTTGGAGTTGACGTTGTACCAATTATACCAACCTAATAATTTAACATAGTAATACATCATATTGACCTGCCACCGAGGAATCTTGGATTGCTTCAGCAGGGTTAACCAAAAGCGGTCGACCTCGGTACGGGTGGCTTTGAGCGGTTTGGCTTCGTACAGATAATCGTGCACGACACAGGCGGAAGAAGTGCGGCCATGCGGGGGGATGATGCCCCAAAACAGGCGCGGTACACTGGCGAAATCACTGATAAAACCCGCAGGGATGAAAATGCGCCCGTAGGGGTGCAAATTACACCGTACCTTGACGCGGGTGGTCACTTTCCACCAATCGGGTTTTCCATCTAAGCACTTCTCCACAGAAATTTTCGGATAGATGGTGAGGTAGTTCATAGCGATTTACAATAAGTATTGGTGATATGGAATAGAATTAAACTGACAATAATGATTCCCATGCCGTACCTGTATAAACATATAATTCAGATGTGGTTGTATTGAACAAAAGGAGTCCGGAAACAGGATTAGGATAATTATCCATTTGTTCAGCATTTACTCTTGTAAGCCGCAATGCCTTATTTGTTGAATTTAATTCCATTATTGCTGAAGCTGTATTTATTTCAATAGCGCTATCGGCAGTAATAAAATTTAAAATACCTTCAAGAAAATCGGCAATTTCGGTAGTTTGAACAGGGTCTTGCGGGGTCGCATTACGAATTCCGGTAATGTAATTAAGGAGTTGAGAACGAGTTGGCATGACTTTCGTTTTTTTGAACGAAAGTAGAAGCCTGTAAGAATTGACGAAAGGACGGGATTTTCTGAAAGCAAAAATCCCGACGTCAGGGAAGTCGGGATTGGTGATCAATTACACTGATAGATGTGAACATCTATTGAGCCGTAAAGATACAAAAAATTTTAGCCCTGTTAGTGTTACTGAATGACGCATGGTATTATACGTCGGCTCACACTGACTCGTTTTCGACAGGCATCGGTGGCAGTGATTCTGTTTTCGGGTATGATTCGACCGCACCCACAGGCACAGGTTCGGACGTCGGAAAGGTAGGTGGGGGAGGCGAGTGCGCGTCTGATCGCGGCGGCAATGGTACGACTCACGTGGAGATTCACGGCATTGCCTACGACTTTGTAGGCTCCGGCTTTGGTGAGGTCGGGAAGGTCGAATGGTTCGGTGATTCCCTGAAGGGCGCAAAATTCTTCCCAAGTGCGACGGTCGGTTTTGTTACCTTCAGTAGCCATGACACACTTTTCGGAGCGGGTAGGTTTAGGGAGCCGTGGGATATCTAACACGATACCGGCTTTTGAGCCAAATTGAAAATAGCGGTGGCGGTTTTGAGTGCTTCCGCATTCGTTGGCATTCAGGAAAAAACGTTGCATCTGATAACCGTCGATGCTGATCCTTGGAACGTTGGGGACGTTTTCGAGCAGGAACCAATCGACGTCGGATTCGATGACAATGCGTTTGAACTCCTTGAGCATTTGGATTCCGTAGCCGCTGGGAGGAGTTCGCCGAGCCAATGAGAAGTCCTGACACGGAGAGCCGCCGATGATGCCATCGAATTTACCTTTTATGCTTTTGAAGTTTCTGATGTCTTTTCCTAAAATGATATCGCCCGATTGAACAACGCAAAAGCCGTTTTCCCTGAAGCCTTCGCCGAGTAAATCTATACCGGGAAAGGTGCTTAGAATTAACATTGTGATTTCTCGATACTTGAAAGTGGGTGATCTGTCACATCAGAAGAGTCTTTGATTTGGTCTCGAAGCAATAGAAATATGTTGAAATATTGCTCGGTAAGTAATTCTATCCCGATGGAACGGGCAAAGCGGCCATAAAAAAGAAACTTGCCTTGCGTATCGGTGATCAGCAATTCTGGGTCTCCATTGTAGTTACGAATTGATACCTGTTCAACACGACTTGTGCCGTGAATGAAGATTGTACTTCCTGATTCAGCATATTGGGAACTATGAGAAGTGCCGCCGATGATTGCTAATGCAATGGCTCGGCAAAAGTCATCCTTTGTGATTTCGGTGATTGCTTCTTTGTGAACCTTGCCTAAAGATTCTTGTTTAAAAGCGTCTATGATTTCTTGTAGCATAGTGAATTTTGCGGTTAAGTTTTCGGTGTGATTATTCCTGGGCAATTAAAGTCAGGCACTTCACATTCGTGACGTGGCGCCCGTGATTCAGTCGCGCATGATCACAGATGTTTGTCAATTTCATGCCTGAACTCAATCAAAAGAAGTAATGAAGCGTCTTTTGATAGTTGGGTTTTCTCCCGCAGTTTATACCAAAGGATTTTGAATGGGTACATTGATTGAAACTCGAAGGTAATACTACCGACAGTAGAAAGGTCACTATCAAAAACCTGCCTTAATATCTTGGCATCCCGATGACTTATGGGTTCAATAAGTATTTCTATTTGGATCATAGTTGTGTCAGTTTAATTGGATTGCTTCCTTTTCTACCCAAACATTGTAGAAATACAACACAGGAGCGGGAGACCACCGGAGTATATTTCCCGTACGGCGTTTATACTCAGCGGTCAGTAGATCAATATCAGATATGTAAATGTAGGCTTGGCCATGGTTATCAATGAACCTGATAAATCTATCGTGCTTTGCGAGTTGATTTTTGGCTGATTTTTGCAGTTTCATTTTTTACTTTTTTTATCATTTCCTGTGATGGTTTGAAGGCAGGACTATGGTAGGGATCGACGATGATCTCTACATTTTTTTTGACATTTCGAGCTTTGCGTAAGGAACGATATTTGGAAAAAAAGTTTCCAAAGCCGCGCAAATAGATAGTTTGGCGAGCAGCTACCTTTTCTTTGATCACCTCAAAAAGTGCGTCAACAATAGTTGCAATTTCGGGTTTTGGAAGGTCTTTGGACTTATAATAGATTTGGGTAACTATGTCGGCTTTTGTCATTTTTTTTGGAGTTGACGGTTGGCAAGTTGAATGTAAAGCTCAGCACGGCGGCGGGTCGTTACTTCGAGGCTATCGCGGGTGATGTTGGCGATTTGAATACCTGACGAACTGTAAACGATCAGATAGGTCATGCCGCCGAATTGCTTCAGCTGACAATCAACTGAAGCATCGGTAGGGCTGCCGACTTGAGTACTGAGTCGGCAACTGTTAAAAATGAGAAGTATTAAAATAACAATTGGAATGATCACCCAAAGGGCGGTTGATTTCTTTTGTCTAATCATTCTTGACCTCCTCTCTTGAAGATTCGATCATTAATTCTGCGATCCATGATTCTTCGGGCGGTACGTTCCAAATGGACAAGTTGCCTTTGATCGGAATTTGGTGCTTGAAAATGATGGGGTTTTCCAGCTTCCAAGCAAAACGGTTGGCTGAATAGTCACCGAGGTGATATTCGATAGAATCCTTAGCGGGGCAAAATTCAGAAAGCAGATTTTTTTCGATGACCTCTTCCGTTTTATAGGTTTCTATCAAATCAACACAGCCAATGATGGCACCGAATGGCAAAGCACTGAAATCGGTAATGAAGATATTGAATGGCCAGTTTAGGACCATTTCCTTTGTCTTTATTTTAGGCATTCCCTTTGTCTTTAATTCTTGACCAAGGGAGGCATGGATCAGAATTTTACCTCGGTGGTTCGTATTGAAACCTCTGGTCTCATATCCTTTTACACCTTCAACAACAAGCGAAGCCCACGGTTGGAGTAATGAAATGGCTTTCATGATTCGACTCCTTCCTTGGCTAATGTGCCGGCTACGGCAATGGCCCATTGTTCCAGTAGTGCGAAACGTTGCGTTTTGAAATTGGCAATGGCTTCGCGGTATTCTTTCAAATCGTTCTCGTTAGGTTTGCTGGGGTACTTTTTTGTAAAGAAATTGTACTTGAGACAATTGCCGCTTTTGAGGTGAATTTCGATGAAAAGGGAGCGGTAACTCCCATCGGTGCCAAACGGCCCAGAAGCAGTTTGGATCGGGCTAATGACCTCAATATTGGTGAGGTCTAGGGTATGCCCGGTGAAAATTGTTACTAAAACGATTTTAGTAGCGTAGGTCATTGGATCAACGTTTTTGGTTTAAATCAATATTATAAACTATGCAAAGTGTACGAAGGCCTTCGTCACAAACGGCATCTATTTTACTTCCGTCAGGATGAAAAAAAACGTGCATTTTGTTGACTAAAAGTTCCTTACGTTGGGGGCAATTGCAGACGTGGCAACTACATGTCATAGTGCCTTTTTGGGCGTGTTCTGCCTTCATTTTTGCATGAAAAGCTTCTTGAGCGCGCATGAGTTGTGCTTCAGTAATCTGTGCCATGTTCTTATTTAAGTTTAAATTTAGTTGTTACGGTTTCGGTAATGGTGAGGCCTTCATTGAGGGTTTTGACGACTCCCATTAAGTACTTGGCGTTGGGGGATTGAAGCCCGGCGATCCATTGAGTGGAAATGAGGCATTTTCGACCGCGGTTGCTTTGCATCATTTCAAGAACCTTGGCTTTAAATTCCTGCGTAAAGCCAAAGGGAAAGGTCTGCATCTTTCCGATGGTTGAGAGGAATTCAGGATCTATGTGTTGGACCGGTTCCCATTCCGTAGTGCCAGTGGCCTTTATAAAAGATTGCACTCCATTGAGGCCCAGAGAGGCGCAATTATCTTCCGTTATGAATGATAGTTTTACCATAGCTAATACATTAAAGTGTTATTGAATCCGAGGTTTAATAAGGCTCGGTCGAGGTGACCGAAGATTTGGCACAGGAGCACATCGGTGTAACTGTGGGGGCGTAATTCATCATAGAGCGCTTTGGCTTCGACGGGCTTCAGGGTGATGCTTCGAGGTTTCGACTTTTTACTCTTTGCATTGCATTCTATAGTATGACCCTTGCGCCAAAACAAATCATAAAGCACCATGTGACTGACGGTACTGTTCAGACCCAATTGACCGGTATGGGTGCTGATTTTATGGAGATGACCAAAAAGAGCAGCATACTCTACCGAATAGAGTTTGATAATGACCTTATCGGTTGGCATTGGCTTAATTAGATTTGGATGGCAGGAAAATGATGATCAAAATCAGAAAAAGGTAAGCAAGGATATAGGAAGCGGCGGCGATGATTGCAAAAACGACGGCGGCGATAATGGAGAAAAGTTTCATTGGGATAAGATTTGGATAAGTGAAACATCTTTGGCTTTTTTTCTTTTTTTTCCTTGGCCAGACTCGGCAGATATAGCGAGGCGACTGGTGAGGATTTCGAGCATGGCTTTTTGCTCAAGGATCGAGAGCTCGGCAAAGTTGGCCGCCCATCGCTTTTGCTTGCGGATGATATCTTCACGCTCGCGAAAGTCGGCACCGAGGTAGCGGTAATCGTGGAGCTCCGCGGGTGCGGGGTAGTTCATCCAGAGTTGCTCGGTGACACGGCCGTGTCGGGTTTGAGCGGAGATTTCTTCCATATTCCATTCTATCCCTTTCCCTGCTAACCAATCATTGTATATTTCATTTTCATAAGTACTTATTGCAATGTGAGCCTTATCGAATGAATACAGGGTTTCAAGAAGCAAATCGTGCTCATGATCACTCATTTCAAACTTATAATTTGGTCTGGAATCCCGCCGACTATCTAATGGGTATGGTGGGTCAACGTACAGAAATACACCGTAACTGTCGAATTCTTCACGCATGTCCTCAAGAACTCTCAGGGCATCTCCGATCAGGCAAAAACGACCGAGAGAGTTTTTCA
Source organism: Runella sp. (assembly GCF_965279615.1). Lineage (NCBI taxonomy): Bacteria > Pseudomonadati > Bacteroidota > Cytophagia > Cytophagales > Spirosomataceae > Runella > Runella sp. The sequence continues at coordinate 6,828,100 of NZ_OZ257252.1, forward strand.
TAATATGACGGTAGAAGCATTCGGTGTCATTGTCGTAGTCTCCTTGGAATGGTATACTTCCGTCGTAAACGGTAAAACCATGCTGCTTATAAAATGGTATCAGGTCATGATTTCGCTCAATAACGAAGGTTCTTTTTGCCTCTCTTTTTTGCCTGAAAATCCCCAATTTTCCTCCAAAAGGTTCAACGTAGGTGATGTGAGGCGTAATAAAATTGATGATTTGGTGGAAATGCCCATCTGCGGACTTACCACCGAAGTAATGATTATTCATGCAAATCAGGCTTGTGAAGTCCAACCGGTTCCTTTTACGAATTGGGCGATTTTATCGCCACGTAAGCCATCGAAATTTCGGTAGATGGCTCCTTCTGCCACTCTGCCGGTCCAACCATCAGGGGTTTCATGTTCGATACGATGCTTCCAGTACTGGACCCAATAACCAAGGTGACCGTATTGCCATTTGCCGCGATATCGGATATCTCCGGAATAAAATACGCGAGTGTTTCCGTCGACGAAGCGGACGATGGCCTGAACTGAGGCTTCCAGTTTGAGCGGATCAGCGTTGTTTTGCTGACGTGGTTGGGCGTTGTTTTGAGTTGTCATTTATCTATCAGTGTTTACGTTTAATTCGTTCTTTTGATGACCTTGGTGAAGCCGCGTTGAAATACGACCGGTTTGTCTTGTCCAACGGTGATGGCAAGGGTTTTGAAGCGGTCGAGGACGGTTTCGCCATAGCGTTCGAGGCTGCGCTCAATGGTACGGTAGGCTTCGAGGTAGCTGAGTTTTTGGAGTTTGACGGGAGCGGTACCGGCTCGGTGTTTTTGCAGGGATCGTATAGCTCGGCTTACAACTTGGCGGGTGTAATGGATGCGGTACATTTGCTGACTGTTGCGCAACCATTGCTCGGTGGCTCGAAAACCACGCTCGTTTTCCCAATCAAAATACCCTGCTCCTTCTTTTCCCCACGCATAGGGCTCTGGAATGTACTTATCGGGATGCTTGGCGTAATACCGGGAGACCATTTCGAGGCGTTGATACAGCTCCTTTTGGTAGTTATCCCATTCTTTTTCAGTCAATTCGGTCTCAAAATGGTTATACACTGAGCGGCGAATGGTGCGAAGGGCCTGTTCGTCCTGCCACGGTTGGTAGTTGCGCGACGGGTAGAGGATTTGTTTGGCATAGAGCCAAAAGCTGTTTAGGAAACCGTCGAAAATGGCCTGTTTTTGGGCATCCGTGCGTTCGTAGCGCTGTCGTTTTCGGCCAGCCGGCGCACCCCCCGGCTGATTGTCACTGTGACAAGGGAGGGCTCCTAAAGTGTCGGTTTTGCCTTCATCCGGCTGTTGCTGTTCGGTGTTGCCATGATTGTTTCCCTGTTCAACTAACAGACCTTCCGTTTTTTGAATGTCGCCGTGCTGTTTACTGGCCTTATCTATTTCTATATCTAAGTTGCTATGAGTCACGGTGACTTTATGCGGAAAATTTTTGTCCAGATGGTCTAAAACCGTGCCTGTGATGGCGGAAATTTGCGATTTTTCGACCTCCAATTGGGCGAAATCGAACAGGATTTCGGGGTTTATCCACACCTCAAAATCGGCTTCTGAGCCGTGAAATTTGTATTCTGAGACAATATTGGCATCACGTAAGGTGGCGAGATGATTGCGGCTTGTGCGGTCGGAAAACGAACGCCACGCGGCAATTTGGACGCCGTTGGTTTCGAGTGACGGAAGGCCATCGGTAAAAGCAGCGTCGCCAATGGCATTGATGGTTTTGTAGAATTGACGGACGTAGGCTTTGACGAGATGCTCGGCCGTAGCCTTGGTACTGGCGTTGATTCTTTTGGGGCGGTAGACGATGGTTTTGACGCTACCGCTTTTTTGAGTACGCTGAAAGGTTTTGACAGGCATGGCCTCGTTGAGCTTGTTAACGTTTTGGTGCAACCGACGAAGGGCAGCACTTTGGTCAATGGTACGCGGGTATTTCATAAAGTTTTGGTTATAATTCACCCCTGACCCCTGCAAGAGGAGTTACATGAGGTTGAATTTTTTACCCACAGGGGGTCGAAGTCTGTGGGATGACAAGGCGGCTTATGCAATGTCGGTGGCTGCTCCAAGAGGGGTCGAACCTCACCATAGCATCAGCTATGGTTCTACCGCTTAGCGAGAGCAGTTGAATTAATTACGTGGCAATTTGTGCCGGAGTCTTTGCCAACGAAAGGACGAATTTTAGGATGAAGTATTGGGCGGCGACAACATCAGGAAAGACATCGTGCATAATGGATTTTTCGGAGGAATCGAATAATCGGGCATGAACGGTGGTTTCGTCGACAACTCGGTAACTACCCACTATTCGGGCTGTCAATTTTGGGACACCATCTACACGTGGTTCTTCAATTTCGGTGATCAGGAATCCGCGTTCGGGATTATTGCAATGAAGCCATTCCATAAGTATAGCAGGTTTAGGGGTTGGAAGCGTGTTTTTTCATGTGGCCATTCAAGGCCATTTGAGTACTGAAGGCAGGTTTGTCTTTGCAGTCGGGGTGAGTGCATTTGAAAGCTTCGACTTGAGCTTGAGTAACTGCGGGAGCAGGTTGCAGTTTTTCGAGGAGGTAGTCAAGTACGGGCTTGCCGGCATAGTAGGCGTCTTTGATGATTTCTTCCAAGGCCTGACGTTGAATGAAATCGTCGCCCGGTGCTTGGAGGCCGCGTTGAAGGGCGGCGTCCATTTTTTGAATTCGGTAAATGAGCATCATGTCTATCGCAACGGCGAACCGTCAGTGTTTATGGTTACGGTTTTTTACGACGGAGTAAGTACCATACTCCCAAAATGGGGCCGTCAAAAAGGAGCACGAAAATGACGATGGCTTGCAGCCAAAATTTTGTTTCGGGATTCATGATTGGAGGGAGGGTTGAGCAATTGCCGGGATGGTATTTGTGGCAAAATGATGATCCTCAAAAGGGAAGAATTTCTTCAGAATGGGCACGAGCTGGGCGCGCATCTTTTTGAGGTTGTAATTGTCGTGAGCAAGGACGCTTCGGTAGAAGTGACTGTACAATCCCGCACGTCCTAATTCAGCTTCAAAGGCTGCAAACTGATCAGGGTCAGTTTGAGCAAGCTGTTTTACGTGTTCCTTGAGTGTTGCCATTTTGAGTTAACGGTATTGATTTTTACAACTTTTGTAACAATCTTTGTATCAAACGATGTGCAATGATAATATGAAATCATATAAATTATATGATTTCATATAGAATAATTTTATTTATTTATATAAATACTTAATAATTAGATAGTTAATAAAAAATAAAAATTATCGGATTGCATGTTATTTTGCCCATAAATAATCACCACTATTACACTGTAAACTATAAATATCATGGAAAACAAAAAAATGGCAGATAAGAAATTGCTGCTTGAACAGCAGTTGCTAAGACAAAAAGCAACTAAATTGAAGGAAGTCACTTTATTTACACCAACATATAAATAAACATGAAAGAGACCGCTAGTAAAGAAATAGGCTCAAGGATAAGAGAACTGATCTTTAAATTGGAATTAAATCAGAGTTCTTTTGCCAAGGCAGTTGGAGTATCGCAAAATGCTATTTTTAACACTATAACAGGCGTGACTAAGACCCCACGGTACACGCTCCTTGAATCAATACTACAGGTTTATCCACAAGTAAATCGTGATTGGCTTTTAGAAGGAAAGGGGGAAATGTTTTCAAACACACCAGTTCAATCTGAAAGGGGAGATGGATATTTGCAAAAACATCTAAATGAATTGGAAAGCGAATTCAGAAAAGAGCTTAAGGAAATGCGGTTAGTATTCCAATCTGAACTTGAATTTAAAAATCGACAGATTGAGAAACTAATGGATTTACTGGGAAAGCCTAGTGGCGTAACTGGTGAGGCGAAGGTGATGGCGTTATGGGTGAAAAAAGAAGAAATTGGGCTGATTGCCTAATTTTTTGCCTATTCGCGGTTACGTTTGCGGTTACGTCGTCATTTTCGCTATGCGAAAAGTCCTCACTTACAATTACTTATAAAAGATAGTTCGAATCTCTTCCTCTCTGCTGAGACCTGTTGATGGTGAGGCCACTGCTTGTATAAAGCGGTGGCTTTCTGTTTTTTAGCCTATGACGTCCAATCCTTTGCGCTACGATTACGTTTGCGATTACGTCAAAAAGTGACGTAATCGTGACGGAAAATTATTTAGCATACTTTTTGTTAGTCTTCTCACCAATGGGTAGTGTGGCGCAAGCTCACTACTTATGTACAACATTAAACAGATGTACGTTTTATTTTGGTTTTGTAAATCGGAAGCCAAGAAGGAAGCAATGCTCAGAAAGCAAGACCCTGGCCATGATACGCTTGGCAGTATCTGCTGCCGAGTAACAATTGAGGGAGAATATGCAGAGATAGGCTATGTCCATATTGACTGCCGAAAGTCGGCTTGGGATGCTGAAAACCAACGACTCAAGGGCAATGGCGATAATAATAAAAAGCATAATAAGTGGCTGAACGAGTTTAAGGTAAAAATTGAACGAACGTTTGATCTGCTTCAGATCGAGTTTGAACACGTCACGGCTATGCTGGTCAAAGAATTTGTGACCGAAAAACGCCTGTTTCGCTTCTCTACCCTCCATTTGATTACGGAGTATATCAAGGACAGAGAGTTGGAGGTATCAGAAAAGATCATCGTCAAAGCGACGGTTGATATTGAGAAAAATTATGCCAAAAACTTTACCAACTATTTAGAATCAGAAAAACTCACATCGCGGCAACCGCGCACCTTCGATGAAAAGATCATTTCCGGATTCAGGAAATATCTTTACGAAACCGAGGGTTTTGGGATGCCGCATACACATAAACATATTGTTTGGTTAAAAACTCTATTTAAACATTCATTAAAGAAAAAACGCCTCAAATTCAATCCTTTGGAAGGGTGCGAAATAGGCACTGATAACACAAAACCTGATACCACCCACCTGACTGTCGAGCAACTTTCCAAATTGGCGAAATTTGATTTTTCTGACTTGGCAAAACGCGGATTTATTGCCCCCCAAACCGCTCACAAATGTGAGTTGGAGCGGGATGCCTTTGTCTTTAATTGTTTTAGCGGTATGCACCACATTGAGTACACTAACAAATTGTTTCGAATCGAACATTGCAAAGAAGGGGTATTTTTGAAAGGTTCACGCCAGAAAACAGAGGAAGATTTTATGGTTAAATTACTGGAGCCGGCCTTGGCTATTTTAAGTAAGTATGGAGGCAGCATTCAAAACCTGCCCAGCAAATCGAATCAGAAGCGAAACGATACGCTGAAACAGATAGCTGTTTTAGTAGGTATCCCGGTGGTGCTTTCTACGAAGATCGCCCGAAAGACCTTTACCGATATCGCCCTGAATGAATTGATGATGGAGGTCAGTGACGTAGCGTCCTGTTTGGGATTGAAAAATGACCGATACTTAAAACATTATGGCCGAATCAGAGAAAAGCGGATCGCGGCTAAAATGATGTCATGGAATGACATTCTGAAATCCGCTTAAACTAACACTAACAAAAAACAATTAATCATCTGCCACACTACCCGTTATTGTATACGTTACCACACTTTGAAAATTATGATTTAGTATTTTGACTTATACTATACCTTAAAAAAAGAATCATAGATTGTATTTTCTCGTCGAATGATTTGTTCAAAAATTTTATAATCAAATCCATGCTCCTGAATAATGTCCTTTAAACCTTTAATTTCATCCGTTAACTTTCTCTTTGGGCTTATAAACTCAAAGATTTGGACTGCTCCTTTTTCATCACTACTATACCTAAAATTCTGATTATAAGATATAATCCTATAGTATTTGCGCTCATCTCCATATATATCGTCATAAATGAACTCTAATAATATAAATACATCTTTTTTGGGTACAAGATAGGTTTGCTTAGTTTGGTGAATAGTCAATATATCTCGAAGCCTGTCAACAACTATTTTAGTATTTTTCTCAAGCCCTAAAACGAACTCTGCCGTTTCATTACTGGGAAGCAAATCGTTTATCTCTCCTGAAGAATGCTTTGAAACCAGGGAGAAAGCCTTAAAAATTATAGGTTTTTGAGATATGCCAAAAGTCATAAAAGACCTTACTCTTAAATTTTTCAGATCGGTCTTGCCGGCATTTATTATAATAAAACGATAACCGAAATCTAAAGTATCTTTTGCAGGTCTTGGTCTGGTTAGATAGAAAGGAAAAACACTTGGAAATGATGCTCGGAGTTCCGGGCCACCGGTTAATTTAGTTGCCTTTATCTGATTATTTATGGCAGCTAATTGTGCCGAGTCCCTTTGTCTAACCCTATAGAATTCTTGTCTATCGAAATTATTTCTTTCAATTTGAATAGCCAGCTGAATGGAATCATGGGTCCTTATACGTTTTAATTCTAGTCTATTTAGAGAATCTTTAACTCTTGAATCTAAAAAAGTTTGAGTCAGTAGGGCAATCTGCGTTGAATCACGCTCACTGATTCTTTTTGTTTCTTTCTTATTGTCGGCATCTTTACTATTGTTGTCTGAAATACTATAAAGAAAGGCCGCCAAGGCTATCAAAGCTTCCCAATTCCACTTCCTGTTTTTTAGGTATTTCCATGTAGTTTTAAGTCCTTGTTTAAGCTTTTGAGAGATAAGGTTGAAATACTTTTTAGAAGTTAAAACAAAGTCTGGAATGAATTTCATCGTACAGTTATTTATTATTCAAAGATACAAAAACGACATATCTTTTATAACTCTACCTCATCCACATTTCCAACTCCGTTGGTCCCTGCAGTGGTAAATTGATGCGCTGATTGCCGATGAGGTAATCACGGCCCTGCACGTGGATGGTCATGGTTTCACCGGCGCGTTGATGCATATCGATCAGGGCGATATCCGTGGCTGTTAGATTGCCGGGCAATACGCGCCTTGAGGTTCGGCCTCTGAAGGTTTCAAACTGTTTCCATCGGGCATCTGCTAAATTGTTGGTTCCGTGCCAAGCGAGACGTGTGGTGGAGTAATAGTTGGAAGCAAACGGAATACCTCCCACCATGCCGTGCCACAGCAGGAGGCGGGGAGCAAATGTATTGTTACGTTGGTTATTGACGGTAGTGATACCGGGTTGCTCTACAATGGGCAGGCCTGTTTCCGTAACATCGGTGGTGCTGAAACGGGTTTTGACCGGGAAAAGCAGTTCATTACCGGGTGTATTGTATTTTTCATAATCGTTGGGCCGAACCTTCATACGGCCATCGGTCGTATCCACTTCCCAATCCAACTCCAACCGCGTGGCCATTTCCGGGGAGCGAGCCGCAATAACCCCGAATTTTTTAGACCAATTCAATACGGTCGGTTGCTGCAGTAATTCATCGGCGTAACGCATGGTGAGCGTACGTGAACGCACATCGAAGAACAAGCCTAAGTTAAAGAGTTTTCGCAGTTCTTTTAACAGTTCCGGAATGGTGATATTGGGCAGGTGGTTGCGGTAGTGGATGACTGTATCGGCAGGCTCTACGGCAAAGGTGTTGTAGATGATCAGCCGCTGCATGATAACGTCATCGACAAATTCCCCTTTGATAGTAAAATTGCACAGCTGTTCGATCTTGCCGAATAACCAACGCAGGTACATCATCGGCACGAGTGGCGAGGCTGCCGTATATGCTCCTGCGTCATAATCATTCATGTAACCGCCAAAACCTATGGGCGAAGCGGTACCGTAAAAGGCGGCGTTCTGAATTTTTGGTAAGCAGTAGGCATCGGTCAGGTAGTTGGAGGCTGCCGTAAAAGCAATCGGTTTGGCTTCGCTGCCGAAATCGATGTCGGATAAAAGCACTTTTTGAAAGTCCCCGAAGATCTCACCCAAGTTTTGGGTATACATTACTTTATAGCCATCGGCGGCCACTTCCCGCAGGGTAATGTAACCGCGCTCAATGAGCTCACCGTCGGCGTACTGTTCACAGTAGAGATCCTCGGTCGGAAAGGAGGCCTGCGGCTTGTAATACCAGTTAAAAAATTTGTTGTTTTTGGGTGAAAACGGCACTACAAAATCCAGCACCCTGGCTCCCTGCACCACATCAAAATCAAGGAGTGGATTGAAGCGATTGAGGGTGACGGTTTTACCGGGCAGCAGGTCAATGGCCTGTCCTTCAAGACGGATTTGAAAACTTCCCATAGTTATAAGTTGGATTTGGCAATGGCCGCTGCTGCCGACGAAAACGCGCCTTGGATCTCGTGCAGGCTTGGCCCGGTTGGTTTGTTTTTGATGTCATTTAATAAGCCGGAATGATTACGGAGTTCGCTGCCGTTTTGGCCGGTGGCTACCAAAAGCATAGATAACTTACCGTTGGTTTTTCGTAATTCTTCCAGCATGTCCTTTTGCATTTGGGTATTTTCGGCGATCATGGCCTTGGTATCATTCTGATCCGGCACTCCTTCCACGTCGCCACTGCTGCCGCTGTCATACCCTCCGCTCCCGGAGTCGGAATTGCTTTCCTGATACTCGCCGCTACCTCCGCTTCCATCATCCATGCCGCCATCCATAAACATGCGACCGCCGTTGCGAAACATGAACGGGGTTTGAGCCACGGAAATAATACCTCCATCGCGTAGGGTGATGGGAGCGCCGTTTTTGTGCAGTGAACTGTGCAGCAGTCGGTCAATGACCGGGCGGTTGTTTTTGTAGGTGTTGCGCGAGAGGATCATGAACGGCTCCCCGCCTTCCATTTCCCCGATCTCATTGCCGGAACTTCGGTCGATCAGCGAAATACCGGAATCGCCGTATTTCAATCCGTGTCTCGGGCCTTGAGGTACACCGGCATTGCGTACGTAGCCGTTAGCTGCCTGAAATACCCCACCGTTTTCGCCGGAGAACTGTTGCCGTTTGATGGCGGCTACCTGTAGCCCGGTGGCCACAGCCGTTGCGGCGGCAAAGACAAGGTTGACCGGAAAGAAACCCGAGGCCAAGGCTTTGACGAAAGCCATCCCACCCGCAATGAGCGCCATGGCGATCTGCAATTTTTTATCCCGTTCGAAAGCCTCTTTCTGCGCCGCCTTCAGCTTATCGTCGGCATTCTTATTGATGTTGGTGACGCCTTTTTCGTATTCATCTTTTGAGATCAGCCCTTTTTTGTATTTCTCTTCCCACGCTGCCAGTTGTGTATCCTTTTCCTTTTTGATATTGCTTTGCTGCTTCTCAAGATAGGCCTGATTCAGCTTTTGCAATGCGGCTACACCCGCCTGAGCGACCTGCCCGATGGATTGGGTGGTTTTTGAAAAATCCTGAAAACGTTCCGAATTGAAGACTGTATCATTTTTGGTCTTTTGCGCCAAGTATTGCGTAAAAAGCGTGAAATCACCTTTCATGATGGCTCGCACCGCATCAGAAAGTCGAACACTGTCTTTTTCACGATCTTTGTTGGCGGTCTGCTCTTCTTTGACCTTTTCGCTCAGGTATTTTTGAAAGCCCGCAAAATCGCCGTCCTGTGCTTTTTTCATCCAGCTCAAGAATTCTTCATTGTCTTTTTTGCGCTTGGCCGTGGCTTCTTCCTGCAGCTTTACTTTGTCGGCCTGCAGTTTGGTTTCGTTTTGTTGGAGCTGTGCGGTCAGGGTGGCATCAATGGCTTTGATGGCCGTGGCTCGGTCGTCGGTATCTTTGATGCTTTCGGCAATGCGTTTCTTTTCGGCTTCGGCCTCGTTTTTCAACTTTTGCTCTCTGTACCGCGCTTCTGCCTCCAACAGCTTCAGTTTGGCGTCGTATTGTGCCTGTGCGTTGTTGGTGGTGAGTGAAAGCGTAAGTTTGGCATTTTCAATTTCGGCTTTAAAACCGGCATCCAACAGCAGTTGATCTTCTTTACGCTTTTTGTCACGGGCAGCGGCTTCGTCGGTTTCTTTTTTCCTGGCTGCCGCCTCTTCTTTTTTGGCGGCATCGTCCTTCAGTTTGTCAATTTTGGCCTGATGGGTTTCTTCCAATACTTCAAGCTGTTGTTTCTTAAGGGTTTCGGCGATCTTGGTCTCGTTGATGCGCTGTACCTCGCGTTTGTACTTCAGCTCCTCGGCGGCCAACGCCCGCTCCAGGTCATTTTTGATAAGGGAAACACGCCCGTCCTCAATGGCTTTATTGGCAGCAGCTTCTGATTTCTCGCGCTCTTCAGCATCTTTTTTGGCGGCTTTTTGTGCTTCTGCCGATACTTTAGTTTGGTTAGTGGACTTATGTTTTACTACCTCATCGTTTGATTTCTTATCCAGGTCACGCAATTCGGTACGTAACTGCAGGGCATTTGCTTTCAGTTGTTTATCGCGCTCAGTTTCATCTTTGACCGTTTCTTTGATGTAATTCTGACGGGCTAAGGCCTCCGCTTTAAGGGCATCGGCTTTGGCTTTGTTGACGGCAGCGGTATGATTGGTTTCGAGCTTGGCAAACTCGGCGGCTTTGGCTGAGGCATCTTTGAAGGTCTTATCAATGCGGGCTTTTTCGGCGGCGTATTTGGCATTTTCCGAGGCAATGGCTTTGTCCTGAACATCCTTTATCTTATTGATCTGGACGTCAGCGACATTTTTGGTCCAACTGGTACCGATCGCTTTGAAGTTCTTATCGGCATTCGAAAGCATGTTGTCGAAGGTCGCCTTGGGATCTATCTTGAAATCTGCCCCGAAGAAGTTGAGCAGCTCTTTGCCTTTGGTCATTAATGCCCCATAGGCGTCGATGATCATTTGGACCGTGGCGATGGCCGCGCGCATGGGGGTAGTAAGGCCATTAAAGGCCAAACCGATCGCTGACATGACATCGCGTACGGTAAAGGAGGTTGAATTGAGGTCGATAAATTGACCGATCAATGATCTGATGCTTTGCCACAAGGAGCCGGCTATTTTACTGATGTTGTCAAAGACCGTAACGACCGGTTCGGAATTTTCGACTACCTGTTTGACGATCTCAATGCCGGCGTTCATGGCATCCATCACGCCCAGGAATACGGGTTTGAGTACATCGCCCAAAATGATCTTAAGGGCATCAAAATTATCGCCGAGATTGGAGGCCTTTCCTTCCAGCGTGCCGGAGATAGCAACCATCCCTCCCATTACCCCCTCCAATTCGCCAAAACTGAGCAGGGTTTCTTTGATGGCTTCGGGGGTATTGGCAATGGTTTTCTGCACACCTTTGAACGAGAGTTCTACTTCTTCACCGTTCTTGGAGGCCTGTATACCGAATTCTTTGAGACGTTCAAATTCACCGGTGGTGGCATCAAGAATGGCTTCGGTGAGTTGGTCAAAGGATTTGCCTTGTGAGGCGGCAATATCACCCATCTTTGTCATTTCGGCCATCGTGGGCTGCAGGCCGCGATTGACGTATTTGACGTAAGACTCTGTCAGTTCATCAACGGTAAAGGGCGTGGAGGCGGCCAATTGTTTTATGTTATCCATCACCTTGGTGGCGGCTTCCTGCGTGCCCAGAGCATTTTTCAGAACAGCTTCGTAACGTTCAAATTTACCGGCTGTTTCGAAGATCTCTCTGCCGAAATCAATGACGCTCCCAATGGCACCGGTGATGGCATCAACGGTGAAGGCGGCGGAAAAGTTGGCTTTGAAACTCGTCCAAAAGTCGGTCTGTTCTTCGCCTTCGCCCTTGATGCGCTTCATGGCTTCGCGGGTACCGTCGATTTTTTCATCGACCTCACTGATCTGCTTCAGTTTGTCGATCCATTCTTCACTGCCAACGGTGAGGTTGCCGAGTTCGCGGTTGAGTTGACGGCTGCGGGCAGTGAGTTCATTCATCGACGCATCATTGAGGTCGATGTTGCGCGTCATCTCTTTGATCTCCTCGTTGACGTCTTTCTGAAGGCGTTTCATTTCCTTCCACGTCTCACTTCCTTTCTCCCCGTTCAGCTCCAAGAGGCGCATTTCGGAGTTGATCTCTTTCAACCCCTTTTGGAGGCCGTCAATGGTATCGGCCGACTCATCACCCAGGATTTCGAGCCTGAGCCGGGCTACTTCTTCTAATGTCATGGCTGTATACGCAAAAAAGGTACAGTGCCAATTTGCACCGTACCTTTTGGGTAGCACAGGACAGGAAATGAGGTTAGTTTTTATGCTTAATTAACTCTGCTAACCGCTTGATAACTTTTCTTTTAATTGTGTTTTCTTTTTTAAAACTTGCAATAATTCACTAAACCTTTACATTATTTTATGACGAATATTCGGTATTATCCACTTATGCGCTCAAAAGCCGGAGAGTTAGAAGCACTTAAACTTTTAGCGCCCGATATCAAATCCTCTATTGCCCCAATTATTCAAATTCTTCCTCCGGCAGTTGGCAGAAAAAAAGACCCGATAGTCAAACTCATTAAGGATTTATCGGACAAACTAAAAGAGTTTCCAATTGTGTATATTGATCCAAAAGATATCTGGAAAGATCAGGCTCTGTGTCAGCTGATTTTTTTAGAACTTAAAAAGAATGGGATTAATGTTAGACCGACCATTCAAACATTAGCTCCTAAAGACCTGTTGGATTTTTTGAAAGAGGAAAACTTTTTAGATGACAATGTCTGCCTGAGAATTACATCTGATTATGCGACATCGGATGTAATTAATCGCTTTTATGGTTTGCTTTTTAACCATTACAATCTTACTAAAGAACAGACACTACTGTTAATTGACTTTGAATACATCGCTGTCAGCCTTATTCATCTCATAAACTCTTTCTTAACCCTATATCAAGGTATTGAAAATATACAGGATATTAGTCGGATTCTTGTTGGAGCAGGCAGTTTTCCACAAGATCTTTCCAAGTTTAAAGATGGTGACATAGGAGCGATTGAAAGGACAGATTTAGCACTTTTTAATCGTATAAAATCCACTGCCAATATACCGGATTTAGCTTTTGCCGATTATTGCAACTTGCATCCTATTTATGACAATTCAACTGAAAAGTTTGAAGGTACTTGTTCTGTCAAATATACAACTGATAATGCATTCATTGTTTTTAGAGGTAAACAGGCTAGTAAACATCCTCAGGGCAATCAGCAGTATGTTCAAAAATGCAAGGAGTTGATGAAAGAGAGTTATTACAAAGGCCCGGCGTTCAGTTATGGTGATAAATGTATATCTGATTGCGCTTCCGTTGCGATTGGGCCGGGAAATGCTCAAAAATGGGTAACTTATACCGTAAACCATCACATCACTTTGATGGCTCAATTCCCTTACTAAAACCAGATTCTTTCCAGTTCTGACGTTGTTTCAGTTTTAGTCTTACTAATTCAGACAACCTGTCTGTGGGAATATTTTGAGCCATATATTCCCACAGCAGCCATTTTCTCATTGTTTTTATCTTTTTCGAATGCCCTTCCTGAAGTAATATTTCAATAGCTTCGTCCTTCCACAAAAGTTGCGCAACTGAAAAAGCATCAATTGAACCATTTTTTCGAGCAGGACGAATTATAGTTCTTCGAACTTCATCCCCTTCATCCTCTATAAGCCAAATCCCAAACCAGTCAGGCATTGTATCCATTACCTTATTAAGGTGATTCCCGTTAACCACAATAGTAATGTAGTCAAAAACTTTAATGTAAGAATCCGATTGTAAGCGTAATCGTTGCAGAGTATCAACAGAACTTTTGATTTCAAATGCGTGTAAACTACCATTTATTACAGCAAGGTCAGCAATTGTATTTCCACCACAAATGTGAAGTTCATCCACAATTCTGGAGATACCATCTAAGCGATAGTCCATTAAAAATTGATTGTGGAGGGCAGACCTGATGTCAATATCGCGCATTTTTTCTCATGTTTTACTGCCGCAAAAGTAGAGGTTGTTATACTAATTATAAGTATTATTATTATACTTTCTACCTAATTTTTGTGTAATTACTTACAAGTCAACAGCATCTTTCATAGCCTTGAGCACAATGCCCTGTGCGCGGTCGAGCATTCGTCGGCGCATCACGTTCATAAAATCAGCTTTGGTTTTGTTGTACCATCTGTTCTTTGCATTGTGTCGCACGGTAGGGACTTTTTTACGGGACATGGCTACTGCCCAGGCAATACGTTTAAAGGCGATGCGGTCTGTAGCGTACCACATTCCGCTGCCGTATGTCTTATAGCCGGGAACGTAAGCAAAGTTTTCGATGTTGACTTTTTCTGCAAAATATTCCATTGCCTCAATGGGCGGCATCATTGAGTAAGTTAAAGTCCGCATATCTTTCATACGCCCATACCCCTTGAACGATATCACTCCCGCCACTGATAGCTTAGCGGCTTGCTGAATGATCTGATATTCAATGGTATTTTTCAACTCTCCCGTTAGTACAATACCCGCCCGCTCAATGGCTTTTTCGAAATAATTTACGGCATCGCGGGTGATTTCTTCGGCCAGCTCCGTGGCTTCACGTTGTAGTTCTTCGCTCAGGATCATGCCGGTTCGCCGATGATGATTAAGTCGCTATCTCCCCAATTGACGGTAATGTTGGCGATCCGATAGGTTTGGTTGCCGGATAACACGCCACTGTCAAATCCCTTAGAAGGAATCCGCAAACGAAAGTTGACAAACGGTGAGGCGGCATACGCGACCCGGATATCAATATTATAGGTGCCGGCATTGAGGCCTGCAGCTGCGTAACGTACTGTTGGGGTGTTGTAGCTTGTGTTGGTGACGATCTCATCACTGCCCACAATGACGGCAAAAATGGGCTGGGTCGATGCAGTTGGGCAAGCATTGGTGATGCCGATCGGAATGGGAGTTGGGATGATACAGGTGCCGTTGAGGTTGGCATTTTCCTGCGTATCCTGAGCGTTTGCCGCCGCCTGTGCTTTGCCATCGGCGTCGCCCTGACTTATTTCTGAGCCGTAGGTATTGGCAGGAATGGAAATGGACCAATTACCGCCCACTTGGCCGATGTTACAGTTGTTGCGTTTGTAGATAGAGGTTTGGGTAAGGAGCAGGTTTTTAAAAGGCGTGGTTGCGGCGGCGCAATCGGCACTGTCCCACGACGGAATATAGCCTTCGGTACCTACAATATTTGATTTTTGAGTGCGGGGTTTTACGTCTTCGCCGCTGTCGATGAAATACTTTACCAACAGGCCATAACGCTTTTTACCGTTTCGCAGCCCGGTAGATTGGTTGAGTTCACAGGCCTGCGCGTCGCCGCGCCAACCGGTAGGGCGGACAGGAGCCGCCGCCATGACGGGTAAACGACTATAGGAAGTTTCGGGGTTAGTGTATCGAAAAGTGAGTGTGCGGCCTACTAGTTTTTCCCGATCATCGTCGGTCAAATAACTGTCGGTGACGAGTGTGAGGGGGATATGTTCGCGATCGGTGATCAAATATACTTGTTCGGCAAAGAACAGTTCCTGCCAATAGTCGCGCAGGTCTTTGATGTTATACCGGCCGTAACCTACCGATACGGTCAGCTCACGTTCGCCGGTGATCCGGTTAATGACCCGCTCTGAAACACCGGGCAGGTACTCATAACCACGAAACTGTTCGGCGGTTTCGCGCTGTACTTTCAGATTGGCGGTACCGTCGCCGTAACAATCAAGCGTATCGAAGCAGCCCAATGAGTTTTGAAACAGAATAAAACGCACCTTGCGGTAGGGTTGATTGTCGATGAGGTAGGTGCGTTCTTCGGAAAGGCGCTCGTTGTTTTCGTTGGAAAGCCACACTTTGTAACGGCTCACAAACTTCCCGTTGGCATTCATGCGAGCTTGGAGATTGAGAACCGTCGGGCCGACGGGTACCACATATACCGCCATTGATGAAACGTTGGTGAGGGTCTTGGCGGTGATGGTTTCGACACTCCAGTCTTCGTAGGTGATCTCTACGCGCAGGCGCAGTTCGGCAGGCGTGGGACTGAAATTGGTCAGGAACGAAAGGTATTCGGGTTGGTTGGGACGAACGGTGGCAAAGTCAGGTTTCCACGTCAGAAAGCGCCGATTGGCTCCGATGTAGCTCGTAAAGAAGCGACTTTTGTAGGAAGCGTAGTCGTTTTCGGAAAACCCTCCCCGGAATACGTAGGAGGATGGTAGTAAGGTTTGATCGATCAATACTGTGCCGTTTTTACGAATGGCTTTGGTGTAGTAAGGCCTAACCATAGTTTCGCAGATAGTTATTTGACTCAACCCAAACGCGGGTACACAGCTCTCTACCAAGCCGTGCAACAGGTCCTGAATTTCGAAGTTGGCACCGGGATAGGCCGTAATGCCGGCCAACGTTTGGGACGGTTCTTCGCTTCCCTCTAACGTTGTCAATGAAATAAAACCGCCCTGGTAAAACTCAGGGACAAAGACCTCCAGATAGTACCGAAGGTCGTGACGTGCGGGATAGGTGACGGGACTGGCGGCATCGATGTTGACGACGATGGGCAGTTTGGACAACTGCAGATCCTGATGGGTGATATTAGCTAAGTAATCCATTGGCGGTAAATCTAAGTTCAAATTCCAATCTCCAACCCCAATGACTGCCGGCCCAACCTCGATCTACGGCCGTTTTTTTCATGCCGCTGATGGTGCAATCGAGCGTACCTTTGTGGCGGTTGTCCAATCGCATCTTTTTTTGGAGGCCCTGCAGGAGCCGCATAGCATCGACCTCTGCTTGCACCTGAGCGGCGCGATCATCGAGGGGTGCGGAGTTGATCACGCTGATACCACCGTAATAGGCTTCGATGAGTTGCCCGGCACCGTTGTCTTCCGAGATAATTTCGGGCTGCTCCAGCCAGATGAAGGGATAAGAGAAATCGGGCTTGGAGGTGGCATACTGTATGCCCAGCTCTACCCCTCCGTAGAGGAAGAAGAGTTCCTGAGCTTCTGCCCAGGCTTTGAAGTAATCAAGATAGTTTTGAAAATCAGCGGTGATAAGCATTGTTGGTTTTTTGCCAAAACAGAAAAAAACTGCCGTAACCCAACAGGACAGGATTTTTGCAATTAAATGTGCATAAGCCGTTTGATAACTTTTTGATGACAACTGCTTATATTGAATTAAATTATGCTTTTTAACGAAAACAACTAACTATGAGCAAATTCTCTCCAATTATCAGGGCCAATAATGATGGCTTAGCACTACCAGAAATTGGTTCCTGGGCAGAACGTAAGTATAAGCTAGTCGGGACTTACTGTGATATATTTACAAATAGTATGAAGAATAATTGGAAGAATCTGGTATACATAGACCTATTCTCAGGTGCTGGCTATGCCAAAATAAAAGATACAAATAAAATTATTATGACATCTGCGTTAATAGCAATGTCAACACCTTTTAAGTTTAATAAATACATTCTTTGTGAGATGGATAAAAAAAAGATGGATGCCTTAAAATTTCGGGCACTTCAACATTTTCCAGAGTTAGATATATCATTTATTGAGGGAGATACTAATCAGAATGTAAGCGAAATTCAAGCAATTATTCACAGTATATCAATGACAGGGTCAACCTTATGCTTTGCCTTTGTAGATCCATTCTCCTTAAATTTGCATTTCTCAACTATAAGAGCGTTGAGTAAATTCAGGATGGATTTTCTGATTTTGTTAGCAATTGGTATGGATTTCAATCGAAACCTTAACCTGTATCTTGATGACGAAAATGAAAAAATAGTAAAGTTTTTAGACAATAAAGATTGGAGAAAAGAACTTGAGAAAAATCCTGACAAACAGAATGTTATGCAATTTTTATCTTTGAATTACGATAAAAATATGGTAGATTTGGGATATGTAAAACCGACTGATAAACATCAAATACGGTCTGATAATAAAAACTTGCCACTATACCATCTAGCATTTTATTCCAAGCATAAGCTTGGAAATGAATTTTGGAAAAAAGTGCAGAAATATGGTCAAAATCAACAACTTAACCTTTTTGAATAATGGCAAATTCAAGCATAGAATGGACTGAAAAAACTTGGAATCCGACTACCGGCTGTACCAAGATTTCACAGGGCTGTAAGTTTTGCTATGCTGATTCGTTCGCTAAGCGACTACACTCAATGGGTGTCGATAAATATAGAAATGGCTTTAAATTAACACTGCACCCAACCGTACTCAATGAGCCACGTAAGTGGAAAGCCTCTATTATTTTTGTGAACTCAATGAGTGATCTCTTTCATGAAGATGTGCCTTTGAAATACATTCAAGAAGTATTCAAGGTTATGAACGAGTGTCCACAACACCAATTTCAGGTATTAACGAAGCGTGCCGAACGATTAGAAGAACTTTCTTCTTTATTAAATTGGACAGAAAATATTTGGGCCGGAGTTTCTGTTGAAAACCAAGAAACTATGTTTCGGATTGGGCATTTACAGAAAACGGGGGCATTTATAAAGTTTCTCTCTTGCGAACCACTTTTGCAAAATCTTCCAAATCTCAATCTTAATTCTATTGATTGGGTAATAGTTGGTGGCGAATCCGGTTTTAAACCAAGGCCTATGAAGCCAGAATGGGTGTTAGATATTAGAAATCAATGCCAAAATTCTAATGTTCCCTTCTTCTTTAAACAATGGGGAGGAAAAAACAAAAAAATGGCTGGAAGAATGTTGGATGGTCGTACTTACGATGAGATGCCAAATTTTCATTTCTCAATTTGATCTTTATAATTTACTACGTAAAAAAAGGCTTGTTGTTTAACAAGCCTTTTTTTACGTAGTAAATCGTGCTAAATCTTAGAGCAAATCGTGCATTACACTTTCTATCTTGGTCAGCAAATTACTTTCAGTATTATCCTTATTTAGCATTAAATATGCACTTTTCTCCACATATGTATAATGAGCGAATGTTACTGGTGCAAAGAAAGTTTCCATTATCCTTTTATAAACTTTGAAGCGCTTAGTATTATTTTTATCTTTTTCATTTAAGCCATTTTCGCCAACAAAAATGAAGGAGGAGTAAGGGTTGGCCTTATAAAAAAAGATCATTATCCTAATGCAAGTCATTATAACTGCAGGTGCGTCATAATACTTTGTAAGCAGCCGATATTTATTTTCTGAAAATCTATGAGCCTTAGAGAAGAATTTTATTGAGTATACGTAATGATTATATTGCTCTACATTTACTATGTACCTCTGCTTATTTTTACAACAAAAAGTCAACTTGTGTTCTTTAACAAGCTGACCTTCTACTTCTTTTAAATTGTGATTTACATATCTGAATTTGTAGGAGCTCTCAAACATCAAATCAAATAATTATATACTTGAGCTCTATTTTTCCACAATTCATCATGAGTAGACAGTTTAAAAAACTGGCCTTTTTGATTTACATTATCCAATTGAGACAACTTAGCATCAGCTTGGCAGTATAAATTATGAAATATATCCCGAGTTACCTTAAATTCATTTGTAATTATTAATGAAAACATTAAGCTGTTGTCTATTGAATTAAGCACTTTATCAAGTTTTTCGATTTTCTGTTTAACCATATCACGTAACTCCCTTACTTCATCAATATTGTCCTTTGTAAGGACAATATCGTCACATCTCAAACTTTTCTTAATCCGATTGTTAAGGAATTTCAGTAATAATAGGGAAATAAATAAAAACGGAACAGAAAGCGATATGAGTAATATAAGAATAGGTATGCCTATTATCATAAGAATAAACGCTTTACTTAACTTGCTCACAAAGGCCTGAAGCCTTAAGTAACCATAGTAGACCGCCGAAGCAATTTTTATAGCATTTTGGCTGTCATT
Source organism: Runella sp. (assembly GCF_965279615.1). Classification (NCBI taxonomy): domain Bacteria; kingdom Pseudomonadati; phylum Bacteroidota; class Cytophagia; order Cytophagales; family Spirosomataceae; genus Runella; species Runella sp. The sequence goes on from NZ_OZ257252.1 coordinate 6,847,772, forward strand.
GTCAATATCTAACCGATGTACAGCTATCATTTTTTAGTAGTATTAGAGTTCTGATTAATCTGTTAAAGTATATTAGTATATAAGCTTACAACAAAATTTCGGCCAAATATTGCTATAAAATTTAGAATATTTTTAATATATGGTTAATAATATTTTTAATAAAGGATTAATAATACTACTAATCCCCATACTGGCCTAAGCCAAACGAAAAACCCTTTATCATATTGTATGTCAGCCAATTACATAATTATTTTTAGCTCAACATATTTAATATCATTATATAGTACATTATTTCTTCTCTTCTTCAGCTAAACTTTGCTGCTCAGCGATCTGAATCTTCCGATGCTTAAGGTACATCCAGATCGTATGAGCGTTAGTGTCGCACACTTTATCGAAATTACCATGGACGCCCGCTGAGGCTACATCTTCCAATGTGGCCAGCCATCCTTCACCATTCTGAAAAAGGCTCCGACCACCGGCACCGTCATAGAGAGCTTTGTGAATTTCGTAAAACTCGTTGTTTTGGGCTTCCCAATACTGGAGAATAGCTATGCATACGCCAAGGCGCAGGTTTTGGAAATTGACAGCTCGTTGTTCTGCTCGCAGCGAGTTGTAGATTTGGCGGTCTTCGCCGTCGTAACCAGGCAATAAACGCCTTAGCCTCCAATTCCATTTTCGGGGTCGGCAAATCGTGGCCAGTAAATCAAACAATCGCGGAGAGGCAGCCTTAGTACCATTGACAAAGGCGAGGTAGTGCATATTGGCCATTGCCAACTCAATGCTTGAGGTATCGGCGTAGTGCGGTTTGGGTAGGAAATACCGGCGACCTCGGTGATGAAAGGAAGTAAATGGCAACTCGGTGACTTTATCGACGGTGGCCCAGCGAAGTTGCTCAATTAATTCAAACTTTTCATCGTTGGACAGCAGCTCGTAGCTGTTGCGGTCGAGTTGTGTGAGCAGGCAGACCAAATCACCCAGCAACTCCAACACTACCTCAGGATAGCTGCCATAGGATTGTAGCAGCATTTGCAGCTCTAGCCCTTCGATGATCTGAGCGGTGGAACAGTCTTTCCAGGAAGAGGGAATTTTTACCATAAACCGATTTTCTTAGCAGCAATCAGGAGCACTGCGCCACGCCATGCCCAATTTTCGAGACGGGACCAAAGCAGCTTGCGTTTGGCAGATTCGAGAGAGGTGGCCAAGGTCGCTGTTTTGTTTTGAGCAGCCTGTAATTCGTGGGCGCTATTCAAAATGGTTTTGGTTTTTCGCTCGCCATCCAGTTGATAATTACGGATGATGGAATCTTTGAGCGCCACTACGCCGTTCAGCATTTTGGCCTCTTCAATGGCTTTGAGGGCCATCCGCGCTCCTGCTTCGCTCAGGCGTATGGGCTTAGCTTCGAGTTTACTTAGCGTGTCCGAACACGCGGTCGATCTCACGCTGAAGAGCAATTCCGCGCAAAGAATCAATCCGATCAATCGCTTTTTCATAGTCATTTTTAAGGCGTTCCTGTCGGCGTTCCAGCGTTGAGATTCGGGAACGTAACGCTACATTGCTTTTCTCGGCCAAGTACAGCGTTTTGTAGAATTGTGTGGAATCTTTAAGGGTACTCCGAGACGTGGAGAATGAGCGGGATGGATTTAAAATACACCCCAAAGGCATACCTATCGAAAAACCTATAAACAGGAGAAGCCAAAATTGCCACAGGCGCAAGGGCCTTTGGTTGATCGGAGCGTTGAACTTCTGCCCAACGCTCCGAATCAAGTTCAAAAGTTTTGTCAATCCTATCACGGTTTGAAACTTTTAAGGCGTTCGAGGCGACGCTTTTCGTTCCAATCGACCGTGAACTTGGTCACGACGGCGGCGGCTCCGGCAGCCCAACCGGCTACATCGGTCAGGAATGGGGGCGGCACCAAGCCAAAAGCAGTGAGCCGGTCAATGAACATATTGGCACCGGCACTCAACGCCACGATGGTGGCGGCAAGAAAGAAGAGGACTTTGAAAAACTTGGGCATTGGGCTTTGCCAACGATCCAAGAGGGTTTTGAAAATTTCCATGGCTGTTATGGATGTAAGGTTTGAAATGCTTCCAGTAAAACGGATCCGAAAAACAGGATCATCAGGATGGACCCGATGATGAGCCACGCCCATTCTTCGAGAAAATCAAGTACTTTTTTCATCGGATAAGACGGATGGTATTACGGACAAAACTCTTTGATCGCTGAATGTTGACGTACACACCGTGTTGTTTGGCTCCGGCGGTGGTGTTGCCACCGGTCGAAAAAAAGTACGTGATGCGCGGGTCGAGCGGCCAATGCCTGACCAACTCAATGTGTGACCATTGCTTGTACGTCACGGCATCGCCTGGTAATACGGCCTCTCCGGGGCGAATGCGCTGGGCGCTCATCGCGTTCCAGGTCATGACGGCGGCGGCTCCGGATTTGACAGGTACCGAAATGTTGCACTGTTTGTATACCCACGTAACAAAAGCGGCGCACCAGGCTTTGTGCTGTGGCAGCATTTTTTCGGGAGTCTTAAAACCGCAGGCCTTCATGTACTCATTGATCTGCGGGTGCTCGTTTCGATTGTTCTTTTCCTTCACAAAGGATTGACTTTCGGCGGTTTTCAGGACGCAATCCCGTAATCGATTGAGGCTGTCTAAGCGTAGGCGGTCAGGTAGTAATTGGCAAACACCCACATGACCAAGGCAAAGACACCCAACAAGAAAAACAATACGGCCCAGGAAGGTGCTTCGCTGAGAAGGGTGGACAAATTTCGTTCGGAATTGATTCGATTGTGCCATAATTGAAAGAGATCGTTAAAAAATAACCATACAAAAAATACTCCTACCAAAAAGGTAAGGAAGGTCATATCGAAGGCCACGAGTGCGCGGAGCGGGGCGTTCTTCATCATGCTTTGTCCAACGGGGTTGTAGGGGTCGTTGATGGCATTCATGCCTACCCACGAGGTGAGCGCACAACAGCCGACGAACAAGGCGATCAGCACATAAATGGCGCGGGACGTGCTGATACTCATTGCCGGACGCGGCTCAGGCTTGGGAGAATCAACCACGGGATCATAAGCGCCAATGCTGTATTTTTCTTCGATCTCGTCGATGTCAGACTGATACTTGGCTTTCTTTTCAGAAAGGGCCAGTGCATCATTCAGCGATAACTTGGAGGATAACGCTGCTGCCGAATCTAGTTTTTTGATCTCAGTTTTGAGGTTTTTGAGCGTTTCCATGTCTTGGCCGCGCTCGACTTCCAAGCGGTTTTTACGGTCGGTTTCTTCGTTCTTCCGTTGGAGGGCGGCCTGTTGTTTTAACTGCTCTATCTTCTTTTCAAGGTCATCGGCAGTTTCGATGTTGGGGGTTGGATTCATGACTGTCATGGTTAAAAAGCGAAATAAGGATTCGAAGGATCGTTTGGAATGGACGTAGCCCGCGGTGCTTTCGGGGCAACGTATATGTTGGTGAAATATTCGGGAAACACCGTGGCGGAGGCGACGCTGTTGATGTAATTGAGCAGACGATTTTTGTATTCCTCAGCTTTGGCTTGGCAGTTGGTCAGCATTTCCTGCCGACGCGCAGCATCCAAAATCCCTTCGTTGACAATACCGTCGGTTTCACTGACCAACCGCCAGTCCTCATTGATGTTGAGGTACGGGATGCTTTCGGCAAAGGCCTGATGCGCCAGCGCGTAGCGGGCCAGTTTCCACGCCTGCGCTTCCTGAGCTGTTGGTGTGATGTTGTCATCGGCCATTCGATTGATCCAAACCGCAAACTGCGCATCACCGACCAAGGGAGCCAAAAAGAATTCCTGCGCGGTGGCAATGTAATTTCGGAGTGACAGATACAACCGACGTGAATCCTTGGCGGCCGGGAAGTACTTGGTGAGTTCGGTGGCCGAGGCCAGAAATAGGGAATGGTCAATGGTATACGCTTCTGACTCGCTCCATGTGGGGAAATCGGCTTTGTGTTTCTCCAAATACTGCAGGGCGCTCTCAAGCGCCAAGTCCGCTTTGGCAATGGCCTGCTTGATGGCCGTTACGGTCATCCACTTCGCGGGTGGACCCATGTTGGGCATTTGCGGCACCTGCTTACCGGCATTGGAGGTATGCATAAAAAGGCGCATCCCACCGAGCAGGTCGGCGTATTCAGCTACGGCGATGCGGAGCCATTCCAACAGTTTGGTCTGTTTGGCGTTAGGCGTGGTCAGTTCGGCCAACTCGTCGTAGAATTCCTCGCCAATGGCAGGGATGATGTAGACCTTTTCGGCCTGACGAATGAACGGCTCAAAAGCGGACCAATTCATTTCCTGCTGAATACCGCCCAAAGCAGCCTTTAGCTGTGCAATAGTGCTGATGATCATTGCCCGAAAACGGTATAAAATCCACCTGCCCAAAGGATGAAATGGGCGACGAAGTAGTACAGGAATGTACCGATCATATGGCCGACCTTTTCCGAGGTATCCTTTTGCCGGTCGTACCGGATCGTTATACAGGCAATTGTAATGCGTACGATCGTGAAGGCAAGTACAATTAAATGAGGAGCAAACTGCATCATGGTTCCGGGGTGGTTGGAGATGAATTATTATTTGGATTTTGTGACGAAGCTTCCGGAGTCACGTCATAGGTATAGCTGCTTATCCGGTAGATACACAAATAGTTTTCCGGCTCTATCCCATCAATCTTCTGCGCAATGCGCACAGGTTTCAAAATCGTCATCTTATCAAAGTGGGTCATGAAGTCCTGCATGTAGTTGGCCGACGTGGCCAGTTCTTTTCCGGAGGTACCCAATCCATTATTAAACGCTACACTGGCGAGGTCAGCGCGCACACCGTGGCCACTCGCTTGGATGAGGTTGATGCTTTCAAACATCTTCAGGAAAGCTTCATCGTTGATGGGATTTTTCAACGGTGTGATCTTGACACCTTCAATGGTTTTTCCATCGACTGACAGTTTAGAGAATGTGAACAGGATCTTGTTGGCTTTCTCCAGTCCCATCAGGGTGTCGGCAATTTGATCCAATACCTGCTTTTTCAACGCCTCTTCTTCCTCGTCATTCAAGCCTTCCTTTTTGAAATAATTGTCGGGAATGTCCACGTGGTGGGTGACAAAAAAGCCGTTGTCAAAAGCCGCTTCGTAGTAATCGGGAACGCGGTTGGTGATCTTGGTCACACGCTCAGTACCCCACCAAGGCTCGAAGCCGTATATCTTCTGACCGGGAATTGCGGGCCTGATGTGAATGATACTGACGGGGTATTTGGTTGGTTCCAATGGGTCGAAGGCAGGAATTTTGACAACATCCTCTTCTTTTACTCCTTTGATATAACCAAACTTGGAACTGAGCCAATATTCCAGGATCTTGGTTTCCTTCTCTTTTGGCTTTCGCGCACGTATTTCGAAGGTATCCACCACCTGCAGGGATTCGGTTTTGGCACCAATTCCTAACGTGAGTTTTACAAACAGGTCGCCACCGAAGGCTACTTGGTAGCTTGCCTCACCCAAATACGTGTCTAAGTCAAGGCGTTCGTGCCACTCGCGGTACTGCGGTGTTCGGGGAATGGGTGTATACTTCAGCTCGCCTTTGACCACTTCTTCTTTGTGTGGCCCGATACCTACGCCGCCGATGAAATTGCGGCGGGTATTGACAAATTGCCACTTGTTGGGCGATTCAGTCAGCAACTTATGCAGCTGCACCAACTTGTCATCGTCTTTGCCGCGCGATACGTAGCCGCCTTTCGAGCCGGAGCTTTTGCCGCTGCCGGGTTTTTCACCGTAGGCCGCATCCACCGTCTGCGAAGCATCCTTGCCAAATGTGACGGTAACGGCCGACTGTGGTTTGTAGGAAACCAAATAGACGTTACTCGCTATTTTTTTGATGGGGGCCATTAATTGAAATGATTGATGGATTGACCGTTGAACGTGAGCAAAAAATCAATGAAAACTTCAAACTGATATCCGTCACGCAGAGCCAATTTCAGCTTGCCGCTTCGATTCATTTTCTTTCGTTCGTTGAGCGCATTATCACCAAGTCGCCTCAACAGGCAATTCTTTTTCTCACCCCACTGCCCATCTTCTTTTCGGTAAGTGATATGAAAAACGGCATTCGGTCGGTTGACTTCAGAGAGTACTGCGCTCAAATTGATCTTGGTCATGTGCATTTTCTTTGACCGGCAATACTACTATTCCTATTTCGCTTCGGGCAGGACACGTTTTTTTTATCGCTTTTGCATGGGTTTTGCACTCGTTTTTTTCGGTGCTTCCTGATTTTGAAAGCGTTACGCAAAAAAAGCCCTTTTAAAAGGTGTGTTACACACTCTAAGGTGGCCCGCACTTTATCGGGAGCGGCAATTGCCGGTTACGCATTTAAGGAATATACCCTAGCCACCGTAAACGTAAATATGATTTTTGCGTGGAGCGTGGTTCGATAAATACATTTTACATTTAGCCCAGAGCCAATAATCCAAAGCGTCAGTACCGTCGGTTGCATACTCTCGGTTTTTAGTACTTAGCTCTGAACTCTTGTCCTTGCCGATGCGCCTTGCCTTCTTATAGGTCTTGTCCGTAGTGACGGGGGTCTGGGTGATGTTGATGATGAGTACCTTATTATTAAGCTTATTGATGAGTATATGAGGGGCACGTGGGTTGCTCTCTTCAAAGAGCATATTGATAAGGTGGTATTTGTCCTTATGAGTGGGGTAGCTGGTTAATTCCCTGCGGTATACTGTCCACCCACGTTTAATGAGTATCTCAGAGACCTGGTCAAAGAAGGGACGATTATCTATTTTAGTGGCGGCGGTGGTACTGTTACCACCGGGATCACCGTAGATAAAGACCTCTTTTTTGGTGTGGTTTTCGTAGGTATCACAGAACCAATTGGCCTGTTTTTCAATAAGGCTGTTTTTTTGATTGGTTACATTTTTCTTTTCTGAAGGTAAGACCTTTTCATAGTGTGAATTAATGACCTTCATTGTTTTGCCGGTATCCTGACCTACTACGCCCCATACGATATCGGTGTTAAAATCAAGGCTGTAATCAAGGGGTTTGTCATTTTCATAATCGTTAGATCGATATAACAGGATACCCGTTTTTTCATCGGGTATGTAGTCATGGGCCTTGGTGTAGCAATGCCTGTCAGGATTGAAGCCATAGTAAAATCCATTGGGTAGTTTGCCCATGCGTTCGTTGTCCACTTCAACCGCAAATTCAAGTGGATCAAGTTGGTCACGCAACTGTTGTTCATAATCATCAGGTAGTACATCCTGATTATCACGGAAGGTAGATTCCAGAAAAAGAAATTTTGGCGGAATAGCTTTCAATTCATCCTGAGTCAGCTTAGCCCGCTGCTCCATCATTTCATTGTAATGTTCCTCGGTTTCATAGATCCACATTCCCTCCTGCGTCCAACTTGCCGATGAAAAATCGAAAAAGCCTTTGTTCCAGGGATGGTCACGCCATTTGGCATATTTGTTACCGCGCCGTGCGGGCAACAGCACTTTACGTACAAAATCACTGCTGATAGTGGCCGACTCATCAATTAAAATCCCATCTATGCTAAGACCCCGGTGACTTTCTTTCCGGTCTTGACTGACAAAGTGAATTGTAAAACCGTTAATGAATGTAACACAATATTGATACCCTAGCCGCCCTACTTTTTTATACGGAGCAACCCAGTGATCGGGAGGACGAATACCAACGACATACACTCCAAGCGGGTTTTCCTTGGGATGGTATTCACTGTATTTCATGAACGCCAAAGCTTCACGAATGGCCGGCAGCACCACTAGATCAAGTTGCACATATGTTAAGCCTGCTAATACCCATTTGGCCCTGGCAAAATGCTCAAACAGGTACCCAACCACAAAACCCAAAACAGTAGACTTGCCGGAAGCACGTCCACCTATAAACGACTTGCGATTGGCTCTTGAACTGAGCACTTTTATCTGTTTTTCGTTGGCGTGTATCTGAACGGTTTTCTCACTCATCCAAGTCCATCTGCTGTTTTTTCAGCACGTTTATATTATTGATAAATACAAATTTGGAAGCCTTCATGAAGTCCTCAGGGTCAAAGCCCATTTCTTCCGAGTCGTGAAGTTTGGCGAGTTTATCGGCTTTATCACGAGCAATGACAGCCGTTTCGTATTGTTTATCTTTCATAGCCAAGTTAGCCATGAGATCATAGAAGGCCATCGACGCCGCCCGGCGACCGTCTTTATCAACCTGATCCAATTTACCATGAATGAACTTTGATTCTTCGAAGATGTACCGGGCCTGCCGTTCCTGAATGCCATAATCCCGCATCAGCTGGCTCCTCACCATTTCATCGGTCCGGCCCATGCAGTAGAGCGCCCAGGCTTTGCGGTATCGCTCCAGCATATCACACTGGGTTTCGGTGAGCTGCTCGTATTCAATTTCCTGAGCGTAGTAGCGCAGGTAGACGTCCAGCGTATCTTCGTCTATCCGCAAAACCCGCTTCAACTTGCCAATTCCTAACTTTTTAGCCATATCAAATAAAAATCACGCCTCAAGTTGAAGAGTGATTTTTAGATAGAATAGGACAAATATTTAAAGCTAAGAAGCTTCTAAACTTTATGAATATAATTATTCCTTATATAACTTAGTAATTCAAGTATATCTAAAAAGGAGACGTCAGTAATATTATCCACGATTAAATCATTCTTATCCAAAGTGTCTATAATATAATAAAATTGTTCAAAATCGTTTTTAGGCATATTGTTAAATAATAAGTTGTATTTATTTCTATAATTTAGCACATTTTTTATAAGATTACTGACGATAAAAAAGTCAATATTCGACACTATACGCCCGTTAGCATCAACAAAGTTTTTCATTATTTTATCAGCTCGTTTTTTAATAGCATAGATATCTCTGAAAAGGGCGTCATTATATGATGCAATACTATTGTTAATATTTTTATCTTGATATAAGACGTACTTCTCCATCTCTGTAATTTTATTAAGAATAATCGCGGTCTCATTTGATATCTCTATTTGATCGGGCTTTTTAGCAACTTTCATTTCTAAAAATGGTAAAATAGAGTTTACACTATTATCATTTTTTTCAAGAGTTTCTTTCAAGGCTTGAGCTATATTTGTTACTGCATCCTGTACTTTATCAATCCTCAAATTCGAATCATATTCAATACTTGAAAATCCCTGAACATCAAATATCCTTCTACTTTTTTCATCCTTTATCAGAGTAACGGGTTTGCCGAAAGATTGCCTTACCCCCAATTCGTAGAATACATTGGCATTGACAGCGCTCATATCGCAAATAGCCAACTCATATTCAGTTAACATTTTGAGCATTTTAGCCAAAATATACCCTGATTCCAAGCCATCATCAGTTCGTTCAGGTAGTACTCCTGCCAACTCACAGGCAGGTTTTATAATATGACGGTAAACCCGGTCAAAATGCCCGCTTTCGTATCCTTCAGGAGAGCTAAAGGGCATGATTACAAAACATCGTATAGGTTTGGGAGCTTCTGCAATCTCTTCCTTTGCAGGTTCATCAGCTTTTTTAGCTTCATTATTTTTAGCAGACATTGGGGTATAGGTTTATAATTATCAAACATACCAAATATCCCTATAAAACAATAGACTATTTAATATTTTGAAGTAATTCCCTCCTTTAATGAGGGGCTTGTCCTATATACTTCAAGATCCTTATATTATTCCACAATCAACCATAAATTTAATTAGATGAGTGGTATTCTTAACATTAAATTTTCTCAAAAGATCTTGTCTACGCTCTTCAACAGAGCTTTTGCTCATTGCAAGAGTATCACCAATCTCATTTGAAGTATAACCTTGAGATAATAATTTGAGAATTTCTTTATCACGAGGAGAGATTGTTTCCAAAGCTTTATTTTCTTTATATCTCCCCATTCTTTTTAGTTTTTTTGCTTCTACTAAAGTATCTAGCATGCCAACTAAGTATTCGCCATTTTCGTTGAAAAAAAAATCTGTACTAATATATTTTCTGCCTCTAAACACTTTTTTAAATGCAAATACTAGCTCATCAAGTGAAGCATCCTTATTTACATATCCCAAGACTCCTAATTGCATACATGCAGCTATTATACTATGTTCTTTATATTTAGTAAGAACTACTATCTTTGTATTACGAGATAGTAGTTTTAGAATTATGCTTAATGGCCCATGGAATAGATCAGAGATTATTTCTTCATTTTCTTTCAAATCAGAAGCTTCCGAGTTTGGAAACTCCTTAATTAACAAGTCTAAAAGTAGTATATCAGGTTCGTCATTTTGAAGAGCCAAAACAGCATTTGAAACATTATCACAGACACCTATTACTTCAAAGTCAGCTATATTACTTAACAATGATGGCAAAGCGCTTGCTAAAATAGGCACGCTCTCAATAATAAATATTCTCATTCCTTCTTCTAAATTTAGTAGGACTTGGATGAGTTTCCTAAGTCTTAAATCTGATATAACCTATGTAACCCTATCTTCCTTATTCTGAATATTTGGTATCATTCATGTACATATTTAGCAAATATATGGGAAAAATTGTTATTTATAACATGTTTTCCCATATAAATAATAGAAAAAAATATTATATTTGATAGAAAAAACGGGCTTTCTCCCGTTGTTTTTATCAGATATAAAGTAGAAATTTGTAAATGTTATTAAAAGAGTTAAAAAGAAGTGAAACTAAAGTGGTATCATAACTTTCTCTTTTGATTTACATAAACTTGTTTTTCTGAGTGAAATCAGAGAAAAAAAAACCTCGCTTAAAAAGCGAGGAATTTAAATAATACTTGGCATACTTAGGCAACAATTTTTAGTGATGTATTTGGAGCATTTCGGTAGCAATCCAAATAGCAATAACATCAATTATGACAGCTTCACAGAAGTGCCAAAACTTTCTTGTGAAGTTTTTGAACTTTGAAGGGGAACTCCCTCCCCCTTGCGGCTCATTTTTTGGACTTTCAGCATTCATCTTTAATTTAATTTTAGGTAACTAAATTTAAATAGATGCTGCCTTTTGTAACTATGCTTTTGCATAGTTACAATTTTTTTTGCATAAAAAAAACAAAATGTATATTTTTTGTGCAAAAAAATTGTGTTGTTATTAGATTGATGATAATATAGGCATATATATTCAATCATATCATTTTTAATGTGCCTTGGTTTTTCTACATTTTAAAACAGACTCGTCCCCGTAGGGTCGCCAATAGCCCGCTTGGCCGCCTCTCGAAATTCCTCTTCCCTAGCTACTTCCGCACGATTGGCTAGAATAGTACCTTCATTAAAGAAATGCGCCCAACCGCGTTTCAGCCGTTTGCCTCGGTCATTGTGTTTGTCAAGAGCAAAGTCAGGCACGGGGATTTTTTTGAAGGGATGTGTTAGCCAGGCAAAGAGCAATGCCCAATCAATGAGGCGGCTTTTCTTAGACCTGCACAGGAGCAGAACCGCGTGAGTCAAAAATAGGCGTTGGGGCTCGTTACTATCCTCCTTCTTTTTGGCCTGTTCCTTAAACATACAGTACAGCGCCCATATCTCAGAAGAGATATTCGGCTCTGCCAACCCCACATCTTCGCTACTCATTATACGTAATCGTTTCCAAACGTATTCACTAAAATTGCTGTCATAAAGCTCCACTGCCCAATAAAGCGCTTCATCCTCCATTCCTCGCCGGATACACTTCTGCAGGGCGGAACTGCATTCAAAAAAATCATATCCTTTCTTGGTCGTTATTTCGTATTTACCCATCTTTGCAACGCTTAGAATGTTAGTCTTTATTGATTGATGTTCAGAAAGCCCGGATTTGCCTCCGGGCTTTTCATTTTTAGAAGAGGTCAAGTTGGTCGTCTTTGGCAAAAAGTGGCAAGTCAGAGAAGCCCAATTGCATACTTCTTTGTACTCCGACTTTCACAACACCTTGCGCGACTGCTTCTTTTATTGCCTTTTTTTCTTCGGTCAAATTTTCCCTGATAGTCATTACTTTTGACTCCGGATAGTCTGCCTTGAGCTTTGCCCTGGCTACACCACGATTAATAGCTCTGACGTAATAGGTTTGCACCATATCACCGATTCCATAGATGATTGCGAAATTTTTCATTTTGCTTAGAATTTTTAGTTAATTGTTTGATTTTCAAGGAGTAGTTTGCCCTACTGCTTATGTAAATATCTCCCGACAGAACAGATATAAAAAGCGTTTTTCCGAAAATATTTATCGAAAAAACGCCTAATTTTCAGGCAGTTACAGGAAAGAAAGTTGCCCAAACTTACCCATCACCGGCTCAGGTTTTACGGCTGTCAACGCTTCTTTTTGAGCGGCCGCCACTTCAGCTTTCCGCTGTGCATATTTTTCCTTATCCTGCTGAAATCCCCGCCATTGGCGGCACTGTTCCTTTTCAATGCGTGCTATGTGAGGTAAGCCACGCGTTTGCCTTATCCATGGGTTAATGGCGTAGCCAAACCGCCAATCGTCGGGGTCTAAGCTGTTCATGCAGACCGCCTGCCCTTCGCAGTCATGTAACATCATGTTCAGGGCAGTCATTTTCGTGCAGATGGGGTCGATATCACCCGCAAAACAGTAGTTGCCGGGATAGTGTGCATGAAAGGATATCAGCATACGGCCAGAGCCTGAGCAAGGGTCAGAAATATGACGGCCCGCGCCTTCCTCACCGCCGGTAATCAGCGTCAACATGTCCACCAAAGCAGGAGGTGTAAAGAATTGGCCAAGGTGACTTGCTTTGCTCGAAGAAGCGATAAGTTCATAGAAAATTCCTAAGGTATCGTACCAGGCTTTATCCCCGAAAATCATTCGCTCCTGCGCCTTGATCCATTCGGCAAACAACTGTCGAAAACGTGAATAGCGATCTGCATATTTTTTCTCAAGATAGTCGGCCGTTTTTGGGTCGCCTGTATTCAGGAAGCAGGCAATGCTATAATCAACAAAATCCACAAACACATCTCCCCATCCGTGGCGGTAGGCTATATCTTCAAATACTTTATTGAACTCACGAAGCTCGTGAGGTACGTCGGTCGTTTTAGGCATAGTGGTAGCATACTGAGGGACATTGACGCCCCTCAGTTAATTTTTTGCGGTGAAACAATGGAGATTAGAAAGGAAGAATGTCTATACCCGGCTTCTCAAAATGGCACATTTTCATCAGGTGCTGCGCATAATAGTCTTTGATGCCAAAGGTTGTTACCTCCTTAAATCGCTCTTCAATGCGCTTTACGGTCAACTCAGCCGGATTTTTGTAAGTGCGGGGGCGCCATTTCATCACGAAGTCGATCAGGTCCTGAACCGTGATTTCAAATCCTGAGTTCTCACTCATTTCCTGCCCTTGGGTGTCGAGGTTCAATCCATCTTTTTTGAACCATACACGACTCACATCAGGGAGGTGGTTTTTGTCACCAAATTGCTCAAAATCAGTTTTCGGAAAAAATGCCAGGCTATTGGCGATAATGCTCTCTTTGCATATCCAACTTTGTGCTTCAGCCTGCATTTCGTTCCAGAGTTTGGCCAGCTCTAGCGGATTAACGCTGAATTCGATCAGGTAATCATTGACGTCATTTTCAGCGATGCCGAGCGGCAATTCTGTCAAAAGGTTGGATAGATGGGCTACGGTGTAGATGTCTAATTTTGCACAAACAACTTTATCCAGGTTGTTGATGTGCATTTTCTTGCCTACCTCCGTTGCCCAGGCATTGTATTCAATTTCAGTTTTGCCGGTAGCAGCGATGTAACGCTCAAGGTTACGTTTTGGAGGTACTGCGGGGATGATTTGGGGTTCCATTTTGCTTAGAATATTATCGTTAATTGGTTGATTTTCAGCGAGTAGTTTGCCCTACTGCTTATGTAAAAATCTCCCGACAGAACGGATATTAAAAGCGTTTTCCCAATTATTTTTGAAGTTTTTTGCATAAAAAAGCCCCCTGATTGCTCAGGAGGCCCATGCTGACGAACTAAAGAAAAGTGTCAATTAAACTAAAGTTCTATTGCCAACAATTCCTTTGCGAGTCTATGTAAACCCGCTTCAATTTTTTCGCGTTGTTGAGGGCGTGGTTTTTTTGCACCTGAAAAATAGTGCTGAATTTGTCTTTGATTGATACCCGTGATCCGTTCAAGCCCGGCATTTGTAAAAATGCCCTTATAATAGGCCAACAAACTCGCCGTATCAAATTTGTACTCAATTTCATATTCTCCCTTCAGTACAGTCGGGATAGTTGCAGGACTGTTGTTCTCAACAAAGAGACGTAGCCCTTCTAAGGCTTCAGCTTTTGCAGCTTCGGGGGTATCACCCATACCCCATGCACTTATGCCATCTTCGGCATAGGCTGAGTAAGTGCCATCACCGGCACGTTCGATAACAATTGTGATTTTCGACATATATGTGTGCGACAGGTTTTTCATAGGAAAAGATGAGGCTATTTCAGCCCCATCTTCTTTGTCAACGATTTCCGTAATCCTTCCCCCATTTCTTTCGAACCATGGTAAGGGACCGGCTCCGTTCTTCCGTCTTTTTCATAGATGTAATGGCTTCCTGATACTCTTAACAATTGCCATCCATTTTTTTGAACCAGACGGTGAAATTCACTGGATTTCATAGAACTATTTTGTTTAATTGACTTTGTAAAGGTAGTATTTTTACTACTATTATACAAATGACACAACTACTATTTTTTCAATTTGAGTAGAAAAAAAGCCCCTTAGCAAACTGCCGGGGGCTGAGAGGCAATCATATGAATAACAACTTTAAAAAGGCAGTTTAAGGGTTTTCTGAAAAGGGTGTTTTGCATTTTGTTGAGACTTTCGGAGTTCTACCACTTCACCAAATACGCGGCGCAGTAAGTTGAAATCCTTTTCTTCCGCCTCCAAATTACGAAATTCTGCCAATCCTCCACGGTTCACGAACGTATCTTTCTGCGACCAATAGTATCGGGTATCTTTCCATATAAAACGATGATGGTAGGCATTCAAAAGACTTATCCAATAATCCTCATTGCAAATAATATCAGGATTGTACCAAAGTTTCGACCCTTCCAATACCCCATGCGCGCATCCTGTCACGTAGCCGGTTAGCTTGATAGGATTAAAGCTGTCGTAGCTGATGGGAGTTGGCGAGGAGCTGAACCCAAACACATACGCACCGGCCGCTTTAGCGGCGTTAGCGGTCATTTGAATGATATCATAGGCCTCATCCGGTTCCACCACGATCACTTCACCCTTACCGGTATAGATTCGCTTCAGGTGGTCAATATCATCGTCGAGCATCATTACATTTTTGAAGTGCTGCACTATCCAATCGCGCTTTCGGGCCAGTCCAACAATACTGTCAGGATGCGTCACGATCTCAACGCCTTTGTTGCATTTGGCATACAGTTCACGTTGGCTTTCAGCCACGCACAAGATCGCATTGTCCACGGCCATCGTGGTCAAAACCCGATCCCAACGTTTATGAGACGGTATCACCACTTTCACTTCTATTCCCTTCCCCTCACTGGGGGAAGGGCTAGGGTTGGGGGTTTTTACTTCCATCGCTCTATCACCTGTTTAGATTCCACCACGTGCATCAATCCAACCTTCGTACTTTTATAGCACCTCCCTCTCTCAATACCGAGTTTTTCAGCTATATGGTTTTCGTCGATCTCATTCCTGCAGACGATCACAAACGTCGTATACTTTTCGCTCATCGTGGCTACGATCGGCATCTCAGCTTCAGGAGCCTGCTCATTGGTTACCTCAGCAAGCTGCTTATCCAGCTCAGCCATGTCAAAACCAAAGTCTCCGAGGTCCATGTATTGCTCAAATTCCGACTTGAGCATTTCCAGATCAAACTCACCCGCATGGCGATTTTCGATGATCATCACCTCATGAAGTTCCTCTTCCGTCAGTTTTCGTACGGCCGTGCGTACATCGATCTCATAGTCACCCAAGCTGTTCTGAGCCAACAGCTCACAACGCTGATGGCCACTGAGCAGCGTGCCGTCAGCATCTCTGACCGGGATACCGATCATCCCGAATTTTTGGAGGCGTTCCCAAAGCTTTCGTTTCTCCTCAACTTTGATCTTACGCGGATTTTTTACGTGCGGTACCAACGCGGATACTCTGACCCGTTCGGTTTTAAATAATTCAGTAATCATGGCTTAACTTAAACGTGTTTATTCTGTTAAATCTTCAAACTTCTCTGATTTAGGATTCCGACCGCTTCGGCTCTGAAAATACCAATCAAACTTTCTCCAGGCGCTATCGATCACACTCGACACATCCACATAAAATACCCCATATTTTTTGGGGTCAATGGGCTTCACCATCACCTCTGTCGTATGAATTTTTAAAACGCTGTTCCTGAGTTCAATTTTCAATGGCCCGCTTCTCGCCACATCGTGCGAATTATGGATCTCAAAAAACAGGCGGCGTTGGCCACTCTTTACTTTTTTGGTGATCAAATGCTTTACATTCATTATTGGATTGACTTAAAGTATTGACGCAGTATCTCAAGCTCCCGTTCTCCCTTCGCTATTTTCAGTCGATATTCGGCCTTCTTAGCTTCGGTTTTGGCCTGAGCCATGCGCTGTGGCCAACGATATGTTACATTGATATTGGTGTTTTCGATCAATTTGCTGAGTTGGTACCGATCGTTGGGCAATTGACTTTCGTAAGCCTCAGCGTCAAATTCCTTCGGACGCTCCTCTGATGGGCGTTGCCCATTTGCGATCACAAATCGTATTTCATCTCCCAGCGCCATCCACTGTTCGCGCAGTTCCAGGATCTGCTTAGTGATATCGGAGCAGGGTACGTCTTTCGGTACCGCCTGCAGCTGCATCGAGAGCGAGCGTTTTTGAAAGTCCAATTCGCCCTGTTGCCTGCGCAACTCATCCACGATCAGCGCCACTTCCGGAGCCAATGTATTGGCAACGGTTTCCGATTGCCAGGCTTGGCCTTGGGGAGCGGGTGCAGGAACGTTCGTTTGCTTGAGCGTTTCAGACGGCGCATCTGCGAAAGTATTCCACGCCAACTCTGCACGCTCCACTTCGGCAGCGGTAGCCTTGCCGGCACGTTGTTGAAGTCGCAGGTAAGAGAGGTTGTTTTTAAGTTTGACCCGCTCGGCTTTGATCTGTTCCTCGGTCATCTTTTTTTCTTACCAAGGTAACCCTTAGCCTACGATCTCGACGGGACACTTTCTACGCTTAACATTTCCAAAAAATCACCAATTTTATCCATGTACGTGGTGGCATCAATGTACTTTTCAGGATTCTCGTAGGGGTCAAACAAAGAGGCAGACGGTCCACCGATGCGGTGCTTTTCCTGATAAGCTGCCAATGTTTCAATGAGCAAATTGATCTCTATGCCGTGACGGCGCAGGAAATGATACAGGGGTGGAAGTTCTGCAGGACGTATGTACATAATGAAGCCGATTGGTCGCTGCGAACATCTGAGCTATACAGCAGCAGGCATTATGGTACTTTCAACCACACGCCAACCGGCAAGCCCTTGAGCTTGCCTTACTACTGTACTTTATCATTCAAATGTTCGCATCGCAAAGAAACAAAAAAGCCCCAATCTATTACGATTGGGGCCTTTAAAAGTTTCGACTTTTATCTCTCGCGTACCGGGAAACCGGTATCAACGGCATCGGTCTCCTCTGTTTCTTCGTCGGCCTTATCAGCTCTTGCCTCAAGCAAAGCATCCAGCTGCATTTGTGCTTTACGTTTCAAGCGATCATCTTCAGACTCCTCCACTTCCTCTTCAGGAGTTTCGGCGTCGAGGTTGTCCGTTAGGGGTGGCTGTGGCACCTGCTTCTTTGGTGTCAACGGCAGCGGCACTGTCTTGGATTTGTTCATCGGCTTTATTGGTTTCAGGTTCAACAGTATCGGCTTTTTCCTCGAAATACTGAGTGACCCCATTTTCGATAAAAACCTCAATAAGGTGATCGGGCATATCCTCACGAATCGAAATGAGGCCCATGCCGGGCAACGCATGACGTGCCCCACCTTCAGGCACGGTTACGGTGTATTTTTCAGCCATAATTAGAATGGATTACCCCCCCCTCTCCTTATTCAAGGAGAGGGGGGCAGGGGGGGGAGGTTTAAATAACTGCCTGAATCGGGATGGTCGCCACCAACGACGGCTGCAGCGGCAAAATATCCCACATGAATCCGTCCTGTTCGCCTTTGAGCGTGAAGCCCCGCTTGTCACTTCCTTTCTTGCCTCCTTTAAAGGATTGTTTTGAGAAGATCGGGTTATCACTGGAACCTACCACCACATACTCACCGCCGTTCATTTCCAGAATATAGACCGAGCCGGCATTCATGTTTTTAGCCAATTCGGCCTGAATGGTTTTGGAGAAACCGGCAAGCATCAATTCAATTCCATGTTTGAAACTTTGGAAGCCGGGATCGCCCTGCTTTTCACTGCTGACTTCCACCGTTCCGTCCGGACAATCATAGGCGGCAAACTTTGCCGTCGCTTTCATGGTCGGCAAGGTCGTAATTTCACCGGTCAGGGTATCGGCCTCCTTAGGCCATACACCGTCGATGAAGCTTTTCTGACAAACAAGCAATGTCCGAATCCCTCCGGGGTTTCCTTTTTGCTCGCTTGAAGCGTTTAAATTCGCAAAATTGACTAGTGCCATTAGTAAAAAAGTTTTAAGGCTGTTAAAGAAGTAAATAAACACCCTTCCCTGAGTGGGGAGGGTTAGGCCACGTCGCCCAACCAAAACAAACTATCCAAAGCCCAATCGAAACCTACCTGAAAGTCCATCACGTATGCCAGTGAACGGTCACGTTTTCCGTAGTCAAACTCCAGACGGGTTTGTGCGCTTTCGTCATCGTAAAGCCACGCCAAATTTTCACGAGTGGTAATGATCGGCGATTCAAACGCGGTCAGCCCTGTGGTAAGCATACCCGGCTCAACCAAAAACTCGATCGTCGTCCCTTCAATTTCCTGCTTGTTGTAGCCGGCATTGTAAGGAAGCGTTCCCCATTCTTTACGGTAGTTGCGCTCGTAGGCTTTCTTGAAACTGAGCGGACTGATACACACCAAATCAGAATAAAAATACTCTGTCGGGATCTTGTCGACCATTTTCTCAAACTCGGCCACTGCGTTGAGAGTTGTGATGGCATTGATGGTCGCGATCTGCGAAGCACCAATAGCGCCACTCGCCCGAGCCGCCGCCAACTTCACAAACAAACCGTCCATAACCTGCTCCGGTGTGGTACCGGCATCGTTACGGGTGCCATTGACCAAGGCTTTTTGGCGCAGGTCGGTACTAACCCGTTTCAATACGTGCTCGATCACCCATTGCTCAAAAGGGTACGTTGTTCGGTCAATTTTGCCACCCCGAATCTGACCGTACCAGGATTTATAAAGCGACAGAATCTTTTGCTCGGTAAAGAGCAGATCCACCTTACAAGGCTTCACTTTCGCCTTTTTCGGTTTGATCTTGAACACGTTATTGGTAGGGGCAAAAGTGCCGGTGGCACCGGACTGCAACACACTTTCCAGGTACAATTCCGTCAATACGACCTCGTCGTTGCCGGGAATCATCATCATAAACTCATCAATGGGCTTAATAGGGGTATTTGGCGTACCACCCAAGCCCGCCCCGATCAGCTTCGAAAATATGGGGGCTTTGTTTTCCCGCGCATAATCCGTTGCCGTTGTGGCCAATAAACTCAAATCTAAAGCATCTGCCATGGCTGTATAGGTATTAAAGAATTAAAAAATCAATTGTTCCAGGGAGCTTTTTCCCAACTTTTGGCTTCGGTCTTGCCGGAAGTTTCCGAAGCATCTTTTCCCACCGATGCGCCTTGTCCTTTTACGTTGTTGTACCACGTATTCAGGATCTCGTATTTGGGCTTCAGCTCAGTGAGTTCGCGTTCAAATCCTTCCAAAGCTGCAAGGCGCTCGGAACTGATGCTCACCTGAGTGCCGGGAGCTGTAGCGGCTGAGGCAGTTGGCTCAGGTACCTCGGTCGTAGCGGTTTCAGCAGATGCGTCAGGTGTTTCGGCAGGAGCTTCGGGAGCGGTAGTTTCAGCAGTTGATCCGGCCTCCGGTTGAGTCATGATCACTACAGGACCCGCCGAATCCTTTTTAAAAAAACTTGATAGGTTCTTCACCATAATTGTATTAAAAATTAGTTGTTTGTTTGCTTACGAGCCAACAGGTCAGCTCTGTACACGGCGTCGCCCAGGTATCCGATACGATCGGCCATGTTCAATTTCAAGGCGTCTTTACCATTGTACATCTTGCCGGTAAAAACATCACCGATACCGGGCCGACCCGACTTGACCGTTTTGATAAATTGGGCTTTGATGGGAGCCAACTGTGCTTTCACCTCAGCCTTGAGTTCTTCACTCAGACCCTCTACATCGTTGAAAAGCGCTTTATCATCACTGCCTTCCGAGCGAATGATCGTGACCTTCAAGCCTTCTTTGGCGTAATACTCAGAAGCATCCACATGCACGGCCAACACGCCGATACTGCCCACCTCGGTCGATGTTTCCGACTCCATGATGATCTCGCGAGCCTGACTTGCTACCCAATAAGCTGCGCTTGCCGCCATGCCCTGCACGTAGGCTACCACAGGCTTTTGACTTGTGCGTACGATATCGCCCAACAGTTCGGTGCCGTTTACGTCACCACCGGGACTGTCTATCTGCAGCACGATCGAAGTGATCTCATCCAAGGCATTGGCTTCCAATATCCAATTGGAAATATCCTCGGTACCGAAGGCGCATAAGTCACCATAACGGCTCATTGTTCCCATGATCGGAATGAGGGCCACTTTTCCGCTTCTGGTACCGGCTACATCCCAACCGTAGTGTTTTTGGCCGCGACTATCTACCCACGATGCTTTTGGTTCTACTGCCGAAGGATCTGCCCGTTCGGGAATACCTATCGTTGAGTCGCCGCTTTTTGCCATTCGACGCGCAAGCGCAAGTGATTGCGCATTATGGAAGCGAGGCTCCAATGCCCAGGTTCTTCCCAATAAAGATTCAATAGTTGTAGTCATCGGTACACAAAATCACGATACGAACCTATCTGAATCAGAGGGCAGAAAACAGGACGAAAAAAGCCCGGCTGCATCGCAACCGGGCTTTAAAACCTAAATAACCCACTAAAATAATATCATTTCCATGTGTACCATCCCAAGGCTCTTACATATAGATACATCGTCCATACCTGCCACGTCGGTACCCCGGATTGCTTCAGTAACTCCAGCCAAAACCGGTCTACCTCTTTGCGCGTAGCCTTCACCGGGTTATGCTCATACAAATAGTCATGGACCACACACGCCGGAGCCGTTCGCCCGTGCGGTGGCACCAACCACCAAAAAACCTGTGGCACACTCGCAAAGTCACTTGTATAGCCGTATGGGATAAAAAAACGCCCGTAGGGATGCAGCGCACACCGCACCTTCACCCGATCCGTCACCTCCCACCAGTCAGGCTTGCCGCCTTGGTACTTTCGTACCCGTATGTCAGGGTATAAGGTCATTTTTGCTCGGTCGAGATCGTTACGGCGCGGTTTTCTCCGGTTTTCAAAAGTGTACTCAGGGCGTATTGCTGGCTTACCGGCATTTCCTGCATGATCGCCCCGATGAGCGATTTTTCTTCCTGCGTAAATACCAGATGCACAAGCTCCGGCGCATTTTTCTCTACATTTTTAGCAATTGTTTCCATAGTCGAATAGATAAGATCAGTTTACAATTTCCTGCATCGGCGTTTCGGCCGGAACGGAATACATTACTTCGTCAAACAGTGCGCCGTCCTGCTCCCCAATGGGCAACAGCTCCATGCCGAAACTGCCGATGATCTGGCTCAAGGTAGCATAACGTTCTTCTTTGCTTGCGCCACCGAGCAGGTGCAAAATGGCTGCGCTCATCATTTCTTGGGCTTTTACCGATGCCGATGTCTCATCCAAACCCATCGTAACCAACTGGCTCTGAATGGTGGCGCTTGTAATGATGTCGCGATTGGCTTCCCGAATGACCTTTCGGTCGGTGTAATAATCCACCTGAAACATGCCCTCACTCGAAGGCTCAATGGTAACCGAACCAATGAAGCGGATCGACAACGCCGTGAGCGTGTACTCGCCCGAAGTGTCTTTGCCCGAAAAGGGCAGGATCTTAAAAATATTCATACTATGTAAGATTTACCCAAGCGCCGTTTTCGCGACCCTGAAATTTGTTAAGCGTTGAATTATAGATAACAAGCCCATTTTGAGGATTCGCAATGGCATCTCTCTGCGTAGTGGTCATACGCGGCAGCAACAAGCCCTTTGTGGTGGAAGAAATATCCAGAACGGCACATCCATCGGGAGTATTGGTGCCGATCCCGACATTAGAACCGTAATTCAGGTACATCACCTGCGCCAACGTCATTCTCAAGGTACCTGCCGCAGCTGCCACATTCCACCAATCCCGGGCGGTAGCACCATCGTAATCAAAGAATCGGTAATCGGTGCCGGAAGCCTCTTTTCGATGCACCCACGAGCGAGTGGCCACGGAGTAAGGTGTTGAGAATGACGTTTGTATGAAATCGCTGATAGCATCCTGAAATTGTCCAAAAGTATCTTTGCTCATGCGGTGAGTATCCTTGGTGCCGTGGCGGAAATAGTGGCCACCGGCATCAGGCACTCGGTAATACGAAAAGCCCGGAGAAGTAAAGTTCAGTCTTGCTTCACCCTCAGCGCTGTATTGCCAGATGTCAGTGCCTAATGAAATAGTAGGGGTTTGCAGTTTAGCCAGACCGTTATCGGCCATTCCGAGAATAACGTTGCCATTGCCGCGCACCCTGAATACTTCTACCGAAGTGGTTCCTCCTGAATTGCCGGCATAAAATACATGATCTGCTGAAGTTGATGGTACCTGATAGCGAACCATACCGGCATTTACACCAAAACCATAAAATTCATGGTTACCGGTGCCGGCATCCCACAATATTACTTTTTTGTTGGTAATGGTATTGGCAAACAGGATCTCACTGCCAACGTACAGCGAAGCGTTTTTTTGCGTTCGGTCGGTTCCTACTCCCACATGCAAATTGGCAGGGAGCCACGCACTGCCGCCCATCAGTCGCAGCCGTTCGGTTTTGCCGGCACCGTCCTTAAAACTGAATTTTGTATTGGCGAATACATCCCAGAACTCCATTTCCGGAGCGCCGCCGCCGTATTGACTTTTTATGGAGGCTTCCAAATAATCATTGGTAAGACCAAACACAGCCCCGTTAGTGCCCCAAATTTCAAGCCCTTTGGCAGTATCGTAGGGTGTTTTCGGGGATTTGATCGCGGTAGCACTCAAAGTTGATTCAACCTTTTCGGTGGTGTAGGTGCCGGCATCGATCAGAGCCGCCAACACATCCGAGGCCAAAATCCCATCTGAACCCAAAACGCCGCGCCGAGGCTTGTTAAATCGGGCGGTGACGGTAGCTGTATACTGAGCAAGGTTGGCGAAAGTTGGCATGGCAGTTAAGAATTGAAATCAAGTGAGAAATTGAAACTGAAGTCGGCAGCAGGAAAAAATAACGAGAGATCCACCGACTCTAAATAATAAGTAGGGGTGACCATTTTACCGGAAACCTGAACGGCCATCTTATTGAGTGCCGTGATCGAGCGCGTGATGTTTACTTCCAGACCGATCTCGTTTGTGCCGGTGATGTATGCAGTTCCGGTGTAATCTTCCCAAAGGGCAACGTATTCTTTGTAGCGAGTGGACTGCGCCCAACTCACGATCTCAAATCGATCGCGGGGGAAATCGAAACTGAACCCGACTTCATACAAATAGCCATTACTGTCCAAGTTTCGGTTTTCATTAAAGACGCAGGTCTTAGGTTGAAAATCAAGATACGTCAATTCTGTACCAATCGATACCGCAAGACCATCGACCGGTATAGTCAATGAATTGATAGCATTGGGAAAACGTATCGGGTCAAGCAGTCCATCCAATGTTGCACTGTCCAGAAGGTACAACCTACGCACATAGGCAGCATTGCTGCCCTGATCAAAAGTGCCGATCTTAATTGCTGTTACCATAACAAACAAAGGTCAAAAAGCCCATTCAAAAATGGAAGGACACGTTTTATAGTCTACCAATCGACTCGGGACACGTTTTTGCCGAAATAGGACACAAAATCACCGAAACAGGACACAAAACGGTTCGCCGCTGCGACTATTTTGCGGCCTTGGATCGGTTCACCACTTTAAATGCTGCATCAGTGTCGTAATGGCTTGTGTCGATTTGGTAATCCTCATAAAATCGGTTCACTGCGCCCTGCTCACTCCTGAGCAATGTCATGCGCCCGCGGGAATAAAAGATCAATGCGTGTTTAAACATCACCTCCAATGTCATGCCTACTTTATTGAGATGTTCATCGGTAAGCAGCTCTCGGTTCACCTTAAACTTCGGGATCACTTCGATGGTTGGCAGCTTAACCGTTTTTTCAGGAAAGTACTCCGCAGGAATTTCCACTTCAGAGAGCGGATGAAATGAGAAGATAGCTGTAATGAGTTCACCAAGCCAATGGTCTTTCCTGATCTCATAAGGTCCTTTACCAAGGTTGTCCTTATGTTCCAGAAAAGTCTTTACATGAGCCTTTACCGGGATGGCAATAATTTTGTCAGATTTTTGAGCAGACATATAGTGCTAAGCGTTATATTTACATGCGTCTTATTGCTTAGCTTTTAAAGCAACCCCGTGCTTCCAACACGGGGCTTTTTATTTATCTGGGATAAAGGTTTACATTTTTCAATTGTCCGTCAATACCGCCAAGTACATTATTGAGTGTTGTCGGAATCACTTCCTGCTGCCAACTTTTCCAAAGGATTCGAGCCACCGAAACGGGCATTGTCACCTTTTGCGGAGTCTTGGGTTTACGTCTCTCTATACCGGCCACTTTAGCTCCATATTTCTCGGTAAGCCATTCACAAAGTACGAAATCACCGTCATGAGCATACCCATTGAGTTTTTCAATGTCTTGAAGTTTTCCAATAAGATAGCCTCTCAGTGAAACAGCCTCAGATTCATACAGTCGAAGGGTTATGTGAAGTATCATTTGACAGCCCTCCAGACCCTGTTCTCAAATTGGTACAACTTATTACAATCCGGGTTCCGTTCCGAACCGATGCACGTTTTTTGAAAACGGGTATCAAAAATCGCGGCCGATTTGGCTTTGCCTTTCCAGTACACATCAAAAATACGCATCAACTCATTGACCCAATCGTTGAGGTTACCTTTGTGGGGTTGTTGCCATTCGTTGCTCCACTTTTTCATGTTGAGCGTAGTGGTACCATCACCCATGACGATAGGATTATAAAACTCGACCAGAATACAGCAACTGGCCTTTGCCCGTTGATCGGCGCGCTGTTCATCGGTGAGCGGCTTGCGCTCGGCTTGTCTTTTCGGTGCCTTTTTTGCCTTCAGCACTTTTGTTTTAGTGTACATATGCTTAGAATTGATTGATTAAAAGTTATAATTCAGAGTAATACCAATCGCCGTCAGTCATCCACTCATCTACTTCCACTACGGTGGTATCTGAAGAGTAGATTTTGCGCTGCCGTTTGGATTGGTAGTATTTTGGCGGTTGAAAATCCCGCGCCTGTTGGTCAAGATACTGTTGTGCAAACTTGCGTTCGTACTGTTTGCCAAGGCCTGAGAAAATAATACGGTAATAATTCCAGAGCTGCAGTTGCGTTTTTCCGCGTACTTCCTGCCGTTGGTCACTACCGGTAGCCAAGCGTTCAAAGTCTCGGCGCGCCTGACGAAGCAGCTGTTCGGCGCGTTTTCGGCGGCGTTCCCGTTCTTCGTCATTTTTGTTGCGGCGGTTTTCAGCACGTACCTCATCCCGCTTCATCCAAGCCTCCAATCCGGCAAACCCACGTTCATTTTCTTGGTCAAAGTAGCCCTTCCCACGAATTTGAACTGCATAAGGGTCAGGCAAATAGGCATCAGGATGATTATCGTAGTACTTTGCCGCTTTATCCAGTTTTTCGAGTTGCCGTGCCTGAAAATCCGCCCAACCTTTCCCATCGCGAGCGTCATCAAATCGGTTATAAACACCGTAATAAATGGCCGTTATCGCCAATTCCTGCTGTTCTTTGCTGAATTCCCGGTTTGGGTATAATACCTTCCAGGCATACATCCAAAACTTAACCAGCAACTCGCCAAAATGCTTTTCCAACCTTGGCGGCAATTTCGGCAGTACTCTGTTTTTCAGCGCATCAGCCTGCCTGTCGCGTTCCTCTTGAGACTGAGCCATTATTTCCTGATTTGGCCGCCGCGCCGGCCCGGCCTCCTCACTCTGTGCTATGGACTTCGAAAGCGCGTCTTTTTGGCTCCCGAGGGTCTCTGTTCCACCCCTCCCTCCGTAACTGTTCTCTCTGTATCCACTTTTCAACGATTCCGCATTGATATTTACTTTTACTATACTCTCTCCGTTAGTATTACTAGGCGGAAAAGTTTTCTCGTTGATGTTTAAAAAGTCGATTTTGGGCGTTTTAAGAGCATTTTCGGGTTTTTCTTCTTCGCCGTTTCCGAAGAGTATCTCGGGGGTTATCCACAGTTCATAATCGTTCCTGCGCCCGCGAAATTTGGTGGAAATGACGCCCAAAGCTTCTAAATGTTTGCGGTGATTATAGATGGTTTTATCGGTGCAATCGCACCATTCTCCCATGCGCGCATTATTGGTAAGGAGAGAAGGATAACGGCCATTCTCTGCATAAATAAAGCCCGGAAGTTTCTCCGCTACATAGTTGTAATTATCAACGTACTTTTGAAGCATCATATAAAAGGTCGTTTTGACCTGCTCCGGTATAAGACCCGTACGACGATGAATCGTGACTTCTACTACAGTTCCGTCCAAACACTTTTTCTTTCGGGTGTGAGATGGCGCCGGGCATCCGTCATTGTGTTTTCGATACAATGCCAGGAAGCGCCCAAATGCCTCACTGCTGTCAATTCTTTGTAAAATCGGCATGAACCATAAGGTGTATACGTTGAATTTTAGATAAAGCTTCCCCTTCCCCGCGCCGGGCGTTACCCCGGCGCGGTTGGGAGTTGTAGAAACTCTGTCCCTACCCTGAGATCGTGATGGGGTTCGAACCCATAATCGGCGCGCACTTCCGCGTGTTACCATTACACCACACGACCTTCCAAAAATCTTGATGACCTAAGAAATTGTGTCCTTTTCCTCAGCTCGTTTAATGGTCAGCTGAAGGAGCCGTTGGGCTTCCCACAATTCACGTTTACTGCCCAGTTCCGACATATCATCCTGCGTATTCATGAATGCATCCCACGATCCAAGCGTATTTTTATGCACAAAACCCAAGATCATGATCTCTTTTTTAGGGATTCCGTCAACTCTGGGCACTTGCCTGATCTCTACGAAAAGACGGGTATTTTTCTCAAGCAATGACTCATACCATGTTCTCATTTCTCCGTACCTCCTTTCTTGCAGACTCTCATGTGACCATCTACCGCTTTAGGCGTTTTAAATCGCCGTTCCCCACACCGTGGGCAAGCTAAAAGTTCCTTATTCTCTTCTGTCTTAATAAGAAGAGCAGTGCTTGTGTTGGGCCGAGATTGGCCCATCAGCCATGTAAGCGGTCCTTCACCAATACAGGCACAATGCCTTACTATTTTGTCAATAATTTCCCTTTCCTCCTGCTCACTGAGGGAGTTGGGTTGCCATCGTGCCAATGCTGCCTCCATTGCTCCGATGCGTTGTTGCCGTTGTGTCATATGCTTAGAAATTAGTCTTGATAATTACTTTTTTCGGTTGGCCTTATAGAAGTCCTTTGCGTCTTTATGGATGTCACGCACGAGCCAAAAGGCTACGATAGTGAGAAACCCGGTTACAGCCAAACCCACCATTTCGAGAGAAATCGTCATTTGATTATAAATTTGATAAGTCGTAACAGCTGCCAAAAAAGCAGCATAGGGAATCCAAAAACTAAGACACATATTATCAGACCTTCAATCCAAAACCAAGCCCCCGTCATGACTGGAGTGCCAATTGATTTTCAGTGTAGTGTAGGTGGTAGCGTTGTACTCTTTCCAACAGCCAATCCATTTCATTTGGAGTCGGAATTTCCAGACTCCCGACAGACATCATCATTGTGAACTGTTGATCGGTTGAATAGCCAAAAGTTTTGACGAAATCAGTTTTGATTTCTGAGCGGGCTTTCTTCTTAATCACCCCGTCATGGTAGAGCTTACGCAAATCTTCTAATAACATGACCTGTACCGTTTAGTAAATTATTATTACAACTTTTACAACTATTTTCTAAAAAGTTGTTTATTTGTTGTTGAATTATGCTCAAATATATGATAATTTTTAATATATATATCAAATAATTCACAATAAATGTGATAAAATTTACAATATTTTTATACAAAACTCTGATAGCCAAAATTTTAACGTATTAAAAGAAATCATGAATGAGTTAAATGAAAATGCTTTAAAGCTGCAAATACGAATACTTGAGCAAGCACTTGATATGAAGGATCAACAAATAAATATGATGAATGAGCAAATGAAAGTGAAAGACGAACAAATAGAGAAGCTCATAGACATTCTTGCTAAGCGAAAACAGCAAGCAGGGCAGTAAAAATTAAAGTTGAGTTAACTAAAATGAAATCAAACAAACGGACATATGGAAACTACAATAGCTGAACGTTTCCGAATTCTTATAAAAGAGCTCGGAAAAACTAACAATTCTTTCGCAATTTCAATTGCAAAAAATTCAAGCACTATCTTATATATTGTAGATGGTAAGAGCAAACCAAGCTATGATGTATTCGATGCCATTTTTTCAAAATATCCTGATATTAACCCAACTTGGTTAATGACGGGTGAGGGAGAAATGTTTAAGAAAAAGAAGGATATTGAGAAAGCCTCTTCAAGTTTAGAGTTAATAGAGAAAATAGAACATTTTTTTGCAAATAAGTATGACCAGATACTTGAGCAAAAAAACAGCGTAATAGCCGATCAAAGGTTTATGATAGAAATGCTGAAAGGGCAACTGGGAAAGCCTAGTGGCGTAGCTGGAGAGGCAAAGGTAAAACCGATGTGGGAGCAAAAAGAAGAAATTGGGCTGATTGCCTAATTTTTTGCCAACTCACGGTTACGTTTGCAGTTACGTCGTCATTTTCGCTATGCGAAAAGACCTCATTTACAAGAATTTACGAGAGGAAGTTCGAATCTCTTCCTCTCTGCTGAGACCTGTTGATGGTGAGGCCACTGCTTGTATAAAGCGGTGGCTTTCTGTTTTTTAGCCTATGACGTCCAATCCTTTGCGCTACGATTACGTTTGCGATTACGTCAAAAAGTGACGTAATCGTGACGGAAAATTATTTAGCATACTTTTTGTTAGTCTTCTCACCAATGGGTAGTGTGGCGCAAGCTCACTACTTATGTACAACATTAAACAGATGTACGTTTTATTTTGGTTTTGTAAATCGGAAGCCAAGAAGGAAGCAATGCTCAGAAAGCAAGACCCTGGCCATGATACGCTTGGCAGTATCTGCTGCCGAGTAACAATTGAGGGAGAATATGCAGAGATAGGCTATGTCCATATTGACTGCCGAAAGTCGGCTTGGGATGCTGAAAACCAACGACTCAAGGGCAATGGCGATAATAATAAAAAGCATAATAAGTGGCTGAACGAGTTTAAGGTAAAAATTGAACGAACGTTTGATCTGCTTCAGATCGAGTTTGAACACGTCACGGCTATGCTGGTCAAAGAATTTGTGACCGAAAAACGCCTGTTTCGCTTCTCTACCCTCCATTTGATTACGGAGTATATCAAGGACAGAGAGTTGGAGGTATCAGAAAAGATCATCGTCAAAGCGACGGTTGATATTGAGAAAAATTATGCCAAAAACTTTACCAACTATTTAGAATCAGAAAAACTCACATCGCGGCAACCGCGCACCTTCGATGAAAAGATCATTTCCGGATTCAGGAAATATCTTTACGAAACCGAGGGTTTTGGGATGCCGCATACACATAAACATATTGTTTGGTTAAAAACTCTATTTAAACATTCATTAAAGAAAAAACGCCTCAAATTCAATCCTTTGGAAGGGTGCGAAATAGGCACTGATAACACAAAACCTGATACCACCCACCTGACGGTGGAGCAGCTCTCGAAGTTGGCATGCTTTGATTTTTCTGACCTGGCAAAACGCGGATGTAAGTGTCCCTAAACTTCAGACAATTTATAAAACTTCCCTTTCTCGAAAAGTGGGCAGATAACAAAATGAATCCTTCTCAACTGAAATATATCTAAGCGCTGAAGAAAAAAAATTAAAGTCTATACCCCATTGGGTATAAGTAAAGCATTCTTTCTTATATTTACACCCAAAAGGGTATAAATATGTCATTAAGTGAATTCGTGAAAGAAAAGCGCAATACTGCCAAACTAACTCAGCCTGAATTAGCCGAGAAAGCCGGGGTGGGACTCCGCTTTGTGCGTGAACTTGAACAGGGCAAACAAACTTTACGTATGGACAAGGTAAACCAAGTATTACAACTATTTGGGTATGAAACAGGAGCCGTGCCCATTAACCGTAAACTACTGACCGATGAGAAAAGCTGAAGTCAAAATGCACACTTTGACCGCAGGGTGGCTGATACAGGATGAAAACGGCTATAATTTTGAATATGATAAAACATATTTGCAGAGAGAAAAACCTGAGCCAATCAGTCTTACCCTGCCTTTACAACAGACACCTTTCACTGATAAAGTACTGTTGCCCTTCTTCGATGGCCTGATTCCCGAAGGATGGTTGCTGGACATTGCCCAAAGAAACTGGAAACTCAATCCCCGTGACCGCATGGGATTATTACTGGCCTGTTGTAAAGACTGTATCGGAGCCGTAAGTATCTACCCTGTGGATGAGGAGGAAATGTTATGAAAAGGTGTTTATACTGTTATCAATTTTTGGGTGCCGATGAAACCGATTTCCATGCTTCGTGCAGTAAAAAAATCTTCGGACGATCTACCCCCCCTGAACTGCCCTACACCGAAAATCAAATGGAAGAACTGGCCACTCAGGTCATCCGAAGCCAAATGACCGTCACGGGAGTCCAGCCAAAACTGTCTTTAGAGATTGTTTCCGGAGAAAAGAAAAAGGAAGCTCAACGATTTACAATTGTAGGGCTTTGGGGAGGGTATATTCTTAAACCCCCAACACCTCATTATCCGCAATTACCTGAGGTAGAAGATCTGACCATGCACTTGGCTAAAATTGCCGGAATTAGGACCATCCCTCATAGCTTAATTCGTCTGCAATCGGGTAGCTTAGCCTACATTACCAAACGAATAGACCGGGTAAAGAAAAACAAATTGCCCATGGAAGATATGTGTCAATATTTTAAAGAAGCCATTAAACAACTGATTCAGGAAAGGTTTTCCCGATTGGCTTAAGATCTCTGACTGTAAATGAACCAAAACAAGCTTTTAAAACGATGAATAGCTCCCCCGAGAAACAGAATGATAACTTAAATAATTAAGCTGCACAAGAGCCGGTTCTTTTTGAAACGTATGATAAAAATGAAATTGTGACGAATGATATTTATTTTGAGGTAAGAGATCAGGAAGCGAAATTAAATCGTGATTCAGTCATCGAATTCAGGCAGCGATTAGAATCATTTTTATTCTCCAAACGTGCGGTAACTGAAAAATTTCACCCTATCAGATGGCGCCATTTTCGAGATCGCTTTCGAGAGGAACAAGGTGTTGATTGGCGGGATGCAAAATACAATACTGTTTTTACCATGCTTTTTTCCTTCAGGACAGCCGTTTCACCGGGGAAATATCTTTTGAATCACTTACCGATGATGAAAAAATTCAAATTGTCGTTCCCAAACGTGTAATCTCCCCCAATCCATTTGCCAAACTATTCGGAATGAGTGACGAAGAAATCGCAGTGATGGAAAAAGGTGACCGGGAAAAACTAAACAGCGAAGAACATTTGAGAAATACGTTTGGAGGCAATGCATATAGTTTTAAAGAATTTGTGAGTTTGCTTATAATGAAGTATGAGAAAATTATCAACAGCGAGCATATTATAAAATTGTCAAACGATTTTATAAGTACCACTCAGAATATAAACACCGAGTTATCCGTAAGTCAAGCCGTACGATTTAAGAAGGCCGGTCGGCCCCTGTTAGAGAAAATTGAAATAGTTAAGCCAAAAGAAAGAGGTAAAGGTGATAAAAAAACCATAAGTGAAAAAGAGGATGCCGGAAAGTTATTCTGTTATCTAGCGCAACTAAGGTTTATATTAACCGATGACGCAACCAGTAAAGATAATATGTCAAAATCAATACAGGGATTAACAGGGTTCTCGGCTAAACAAATAGAAGATTCATTATTGTATGAAGGTATCAAACCAAAAAACTTAAAAGAGGCAAGGAAAATAGTTGAAAATATTAAAAACCTAATTATCAAGTGCTTAGAAAAAAATTGGGGAGGCTAATAATATTTACAGCCCCCTGCCAATAAATAAACAACCATAAATAACTGCTGTTCATTTGTAACCGAGCTCGCCAAATCAACAAAAAAAGGCTCCTGAAAACAAATGCAAATCATCGTTATTTCACCGCTCGAATTGGCCGAGATTATTAAAGTCAATGTCCGTGAAGCGCTTGCCGAGCAAAACCGCCCTTCAGCTTCCACTTCCAAACCACTCAGCATTGATGAAGCTGCCAAGTATTTGGGTATACCCAAAAATACGCTTTATCAGTTAACCTCCACCCGTGAGATTCCTCACCAAAAACTGGGTAAAGGGCTGGTTTTTCTTGCTCAGCAACTGGATGAATGGATAATTTCCTAAAAGAAGAAAACCCGTCAGGAAATCGAGGCAGAAGCAACAATCTATCCAATGAAAAGGAGCAGAAAATGAGCCCATCTCTCACCCCTTCTCAAAACAGCATCATGCTGTTTTGAGAAGCAGTTCTTGATAAAGAATTGAACGCAGTCGTAATTCTACTTGAAAAGAAACAACGCCGTTTATCTGCGCATCGAAGTCTGCCCTTCGAAGAACAGTCTGAAAGCAACTACCGAACCATTAAATTCTTGGAAAGCGAACTTTCCGCATTTGTGGGTTTAGTAGCCACGTTGGAAAAACTGAGAAATACTTATCTGGAATTTACCGGTTCAGTAGCTGATCAACTTATTCGACTTACTGTGCAACGGGATTATTATCCCAAAGAACTCATGGATTTAATGGCGGCAGGAGGCGTTTACCTCTCATGACAGAGCTATTGGATAAATTCAAAAAATTAGGGCGATATAAAGAAGAACAGGTAGTTGAATTCCCTTTAACCGCACCTGCAAAAGCGGCTAAATTATCTTATCTCCCACGCCTTCGGGAAGTGCAAAAGATGATTGAAGTTCGAGCCTGCCAGGATATTAAGTTTGCCCGTCCTTTACTGTCTTTGGGTGAGTCCGGCATTATCTATCCTAATACCATCACTGTGATTCAGGGGCAAGAGGGTTCCCACAAATCACGTCTGACGGAAAATGTCGGAGCGGCTTTTCTTTGTATGAATCCTCAGCTTAAATTCCTTGGCTTCACGATTACCCCGCTTATGCGCTTTCATTTGGCCTATATTGATTCTGAACGTAATCAAAAAGATCAATTTCCTTATGCTGTTCAACGCATTAAGGAAAAAGCGGGTTTTGGTAAAACAGCCATGCCGTCCAATTTCGATGTTGTTAGCCTTATTGACAATGAAAAAATGGCTGGAGAAAATTCCCGATTTGTCATTAAGTTCTACCGATAGGGTACTTACCCCTAAACAGGTAGAAGCTATCATTGAGCACTTGGGGGAACCGTGATTAATAATCATTAACGCCGATTAACCTGCATTAACCCTGATTAACCCCAAAGCGGCTAATCAGGGTTAATTATTTTTGAGCCGTTCAAGTAAACTATATAACTACAAAAACGATGATTGAGTATCAAAACAACGGCAGGGCATTACAGTTGGAAGGGCTGGAAAACGCCCGTAACAAAGTCACCCTGGGATTCAAGTATGACGGGGGAACAAAAATCCAATTGGCCCACGAAGCCAATCAAAATGGAATGACCTTGAGTGAGTACGTGGAAACGGTCATTTCATTACGCCATCAAAAAGCAGCTTCCGCTCCCGGTACTAAAAGCCGGTATACGTTCAGTGAGTGGGAGAGTAAACTCAGCAACGCACGAAAACTGGCAGAGGTTCTGCAAAAACGGTTGGATTTCTATGAAATCAATCCCATCCTCAACCATCTTTTTTTGGTTTATGAAGGCCAAAGTATTCCCTATGCAGATGCACAGGGCCGAAAGCAGTTGATTGAGATTACACAACCGGCTGATGTATTTACCGTATTAATTCACAGTTTTAAACTTTAATCGCCATGATTCAGCAAACTTATTATCCATTTAGCGGGGAAGTAAGCACCTTTCCCATTTCTTCCCCCACGTTGATTTCAGGTATTTCGCCTGCTTTAGACAATCCCATACATCAACCGGAGTCTGATTCCGGTTGGTTTTCGTGGATTCTACTGATTATAATGCTAATTGGTTTAGCAGGGGTGGTGGTGGAGAAAGAGCTAAATGAGTTATGAACCGATGTTACGCTTGTTTTATGTTAGAGTGTTAAATACAAAATTATCTTTGGTGCATGAAAACAGGTCTTGACGTATATACTGACTATTTATTGAGCTCTTTTGGCCAAACCAGTACCACGGGTCTTTTGCGGCTATTGGACAATAGCATTAGCCACGACGATGCGACAGATTTTCTCAATCAAAGCGCCCCTACCGGCAAAGCATTATGAAAACACACAAAGCCATTTGTCCGATAAATAGATGGGGCTGCCCTTTAGATTTGTAATGTGGTAAAGATAGCTTGCCAACAAGTAAACAGGGCGGGTTTCCTATGGGCCGCAGAGTGGTTGCTCTATGCACGGATTCGGCCCCCTGTCTTAATTGCTTTAGGCTCAACGGGGTGGCCTTTTAAGGAAAGTTGAAGTTTATCCGGCCCTGTCAAATCCTTAAATTTATGACCTTTGCTTCCTCACCCAACGACATTGGTTCCGTAGGTAGTATCCACAAACGTTTTGGCAAAAGTAGTGCGAATGGTGACGGACGACACCTGCTGCTTGGTTAACCCATTCCGTCTTCTCACTTACATGGTCGGGTTTGGTGGGGCTGATCCAACAGGTACTTTGTTGGGTGGGTACCTGTGAGGCGTGAATAAAAAGGGCGAAGATCTCAAAAAAAGAAGTGAAGGCCGGTCGATAAACGCCCGGCGTTTGGGAGGGAGCATACAGAAGACTTATTTTGCCATAAGCGACCGATACCCCCGCCCCCAAAACGGTGTAGAGTAAGGAATAACCACATCAGTAAAATTTATAAGGGGTAAAAATTTATTTTATTTTCAGTAGGGATTAAGATATAACAGGGCATCATTCGTGCCCTGTTATGATGTACTACTCTGTATCCTATCTATATTAAAAGTCGTTGTGCATTTCTATATTCGTTATGGTGAATTGAAATTGACTGGCAAAAAGCTATTTCTTTAGTTTTTTGACCGTAAAAGGCACACATATGGCTTTGGTAGGGCAGCAGTCGCCTTCGTAGAAAATATAGGAACAACAACCTGCTGTTGGGCAGGCGACATTGGTAGCGGTAAATCGGTAGGTACCGGCTTCAGTAATTTGGAGAACGGACGTTGTTGCAGCGGAGATGGGCTGGTCATTTCTAAACCATTGAATATTGGTATATCCCGACGGAATAGAAAGCTCAAAAACCTGCCCTGCACAAATCGGTGCCGGAACCGTGATACAAGTTCGGTCAAAATCGTCTTCGCTTTCGATGTTGTTGTTTGGAGTAGAGTCTGTATCGGTCTGATCTGCCTTAGAAATTTGGGCCGTAAAATACTGTACTCCGGCCTGTGTTACTTGGACAGCTATAGACAAGGTGACGGTTTGACCAACAGCGACATTCCCTATGGTCCATACACCGGTAGCTGAGTTATAAGTACCGGTAGCAGTGGCATAAGTTTGGAAATCCATTCCGGCAGGTAAAATATCCTTTACTTCCACGCCGGATGCCGGATTTTGCCCTTCATTTTTGACGCTGACAGTCAAAGTGACGTTTGCATTTAAGCCGGGCTGCTGATTGCTGACAGCTACGTTAAGGGATAAGTCAATCGGAGGATTCAGAGGATTACAAGTGGCATCAGGGCCTAGTTTCTCGACAAATTGCTCCAAAGGAATTACATTCCCGCTGGGCGTTTGTCCGGAGCGTGAATAAAAACTACAGGCCGTATTGAGTGAAGCCACACTTTTGGCCGCCGCCACAAAAGGGTCTGCTTTGGCTAAGATTCCGATGGGGCTGTAGCAGGCATTGCCTTGGAAGGTAAAAAGAGAAACAGGTGTACCGTTTGTAAATGTGCCATAATCGGTTTCGGTGGCTGTTTTTCCAATGACGTAATAGTTGTAAGCAGCATCTAAACCCGCCGAGGCAAATACGGACTGGCTCCCCAATTTGAGGGGGGTTTTCTCCCAAGTGCCTCTTATATCGGTGATATTCTGAATCACAAAATCTTTGGGAACTTTCAGCGATACCTGAGCGGTGGCTCCAAATTCATTGGCATTCGAATTTTTAGCGTTTGGCGTAGCATATTTGGGTACCACCCAAACCGTGTAAAGCCCCGTATTGGCTTGGTAGGTCAATTGGTAATTGACTTGATTTGTCGAGAGTTGCTGCGCTGCTACAGTAACAAAACCAAGAAACCAGATTAGCCCAATCCAACCGATTGTAGATATTCCCTTTTTCATTGTAGTGTATGTTTATTTCGTTAATTTTCAGGTTTTTACAGGGGGGGCATTGCGCCCCCCTGAGTCTGTCTGTGTTTATTTAGGTAATTGTTCCTGAATGATAAAGAAGTTTTGTTTGAGGGCGTTACCGGGATGGTTGTTGATGACGTTTTGGTAGATGTACTCAACGTCATTGGCCGTTCCCTGAAAAACCACTTCTCCGTCCATATTAACATCTCCTTTGTAATAGCCTGAAAGAATGTAAAAAGGCAGTAAAAAAGGATTGCCCGTGGCTGCAATTACTTGCTGATAGATGACATTGACGTCGTTGTCCGTACCCTGATAAATCACTTGATCATCAACAAGTGCATTGCCTGCCCAAAGGGCTTTGCCCTGAACTACATCCACCTGTGATTGATGAATCGGTGAATTGGCCAAAACATACGTTGGGGTGGCTGCCGAACGAAAATCAATCGTGGAAACGACCTGCGTTAACGGCAGGGCCGTTTGCGACATGACTCCCAAATGGTTGCGGTGACGAACCGATACAAAATAGTTGGCTGCAACAACCGTGTTAAAGGTGATGGGTGAAGTGCCGTCTACTTCTACAATGTCACCGTCGCGCTGAACCAAGGCCGAGCGGCTGTTTACCACGACAGTTGAATCATTGGCATCACGCAATTCAACAAAAACCCAATCTACAATCGCATCTTGCCCGGCGACAGTCAACACCGTGTTTGAGGTAATGGTATCGGCAGGAGTAATTGGATTCCATGCCACGTAAGGCGATTTTCTCGGAATCAGGTTTTTCACCCGCAAATCATCGCGCATCAAATTACCTGAGAATACCCCAAACAATGAACCCTGCAAATAGACTTTAGGTAACAGCGTGAGTTTACCGGGAGTCTGAATTGTTATGGGAGTAGGAACAAAGTTGTTTTGCGGATCTCCATCAAAGTCCGGATCGGGGTTATTTCCCAACTGCGATTGATCTTTGACGGTTTCTCCCAAGGGACTCTGACCGGTAGTGTAAGCAATATTGATGTATGTACCCCCTACGAATACATTCGGAGTGACGCGCACCGTCAAACTGATGCTTCCGCTGTCACCGATGGCCAAGGCATTGCCAGGCAAAAGCAGTTGAGTCTGGCTTGTTGTGCCCGTGTAGGTGGGATTAACGGTGAACTTAGCGCTGCTGATCCCAAGAACATTAACAGTAGCGGGACTTGGGAAGGTTTTGGACAGTGTATCAAATACCTGTACGTTACTGAGAGGCACATTACCTGCGTTTTTCACTTTGAGACTGAATGTAATGTCGTAGGTATAGTTGAGGTTATCCACAAAGGAGCTGACTTCTTTAGCGATACCGATTTTGGGACCCTGGGTCAATGGCACGACGGTTGGGTCGTTGGTGGGGTCAGAATCAGGGTCGGCGGGGGTATCTACCAGCTCATTGCCGCTGTCGGAAACGTCCGTTACATCAGGGCCCGTTGGTGGCGTACCGGTCACGGTGGCGGTGTTTTTAACTTCGCCGGCGTTGAGGTCTGCCTGAGTAATGGTGTACGTGGCCGTGGCAGTACCTGAGGCGTTAGGAGCAAGGGTACTCGGTGTGACGGCCAAGTCGGTCAGGCTTAGTTTCACATCGTCAACGGAGAGATTTGTCAGCGTGACGTTGCCCGTGTTGGTGACGGTGAAGGTGTAAGTGATCACATCACCGACGGCACCTGTACCACCCAACGCGGCAAGTTTCACTAATCGTACTTGCGGTGCAGGAGTCAGCGGCACGACGGTTGGGTCGTTGGTGGGGTCAGAATCAGGGTCGGCGGGGGTATCTACCAGCTCATTGCCGCTGTCGGAAACGTCCGTTACATCAGGGCCCGTTGGTGGCGTACCGGTCACGGTGGCGGTGTTTTTAACTTCGCCGGCGTTGAGGTCTGCCTGAGTAATGGTGTACGTGGCCGTGGCAGTACCTGAGGCGTTAGGAGCAAGGGTACTCGGTGAAACGGCCAAGTCGGTCAGGCTTAGTTTCACATCGTCAACGGAGAGATTTGTCAGCGTGACGTTGCCCGTGTTGGTGACGGTGAAGGTGTAAGTGATCACATCACCGACGGCACCTGTACCACCCAACGCGGCAAGTTTCACTAATCGTACTTGCGGTGCAGGAGTCAGCGGCACGACGGTTGGGTCGTTGGTGGGGTCAGAATCAGGATCGGCGGGGGTATCTACCAGCTCATTGCCGCTGTCGGAAACGTCCGTTACATCAGGGCCCGTTGGTGGCGTACCGGTCACGGTGGCGGTGTTTTTAACTTCGCCGGCGTTGAGGTCTGCCTGAGTAATGGTGTACGTGGCCGTGGCAGTACCTGAGGCGTTAGGAGCAAGGGTACTCGGTGAAACGGCCAAGTCGGTCAGGCTTAGTTTCACATCGTCAACGGAGAGATTTGTCAGCGTGACGTTGCCCGTGTTGGTGACGGTGAAGGTGTAAGTGATCACATCACCGACGGCACCTGTACCACCCAACGCGGCAAGTTTCACTAATCGTACTTGCGGTGCAGGAGTCAGCGGCACGACGGTTGGGTCGTTGGTGGGGTCAGAATCAGGGTCGGCGGGGGTATCTACCAGCTCATTGCCGCTGTCGGAAACGTCCGTTACATCAGGGCCCGTTGGTGGCGTACCGGTCACGGTGGCGGTGTTTTTAACTTCGCCGGCGTTGAGGTCTGCCTGAGTAATGGTGTACGTGGCCGTGGCAGTACCTGAGGCGTTAGGAGCAAGGGTACTCGGTGAAACGGCCAAGTCGGTCAGGCTTAGTTTCACATCGTCAACGGAGAGATTTGTCAGCGTGACGTTGCCCGTGTTGGTGACGGTGAAGGTGTAAGTGATCACATCACCGACGGCACCTGTACCACCCAACGCGGCAAGTTTCACTAATCGTACTTGCGGTGCAGGAGTCAGCGGCACGACGGTTGGGTCGTTGGTGGGGTCAGAATCAGGGTCGGCGGGGGTATCTACCAGCTCATTGCCGCTGTCGGAAACGTCCGTTACATCAGGGCCCGTTGGTGGCGTACCGGTCACGGTGGCGGTGTTTTTAACTTCGCCGGCGTTGAGGTCTGCCTGAGTAATGGTGTACGTGGCCGTGGCGGTACCTGAGGCGTTAGGAGCAAGGGTACTCGGTGAAACGGCTAAGTCGGTCAGGCTTAATTTCACATCATCAACGGAGAGATTTGTCAGCGTGACGTTGCCCGTGTTGGTGACGGTGAAGGTGTAAGTGATCACATCACCGACGGCACCTGTACCACCCAACGCGGCAAGTTTCACTAATCGTACTTGCGGTGCAGGAGTAATCAGCAAGACGGTCGGGTCGTTGGTGGGATTGGCATCGGTGGTTCCGTTCAACCTGGGTGATTCGGTCGCGTCGGGGTTAGCGATCACTACAGCGTTGTTGTCCGTTCCTGCATCCGAAATATCCGTCACCGCAGTGGCCGGATTGCCGTTGGGTAAGTTCGGCGGAGTACCCGTCACCGTAGCGGTGTTTTCAACCCCGCCTGCATTGACATCCGCTTGGGTGATGGTATAAGTAGCGGTGGCGGTACCTGTGGTACCCGGAGCTAAGGTGGCCGGGCTGACGGCTGCGTTGCTCAAACTGAGTTTGGCATCGGTCAATGCTACGCCCGTCAGGGTCACATTACCGGTGTTGGTGACGGTGAAAGTATAGTTGATGACATCGCCTACGCCGCGACCTGTCGGTCCGTTGTCGGTGATGGAAGCGATGCTTTTGATCAGTTTAATGGATGGCGCGGGAGTAATCAGCAAGACAGTCGGGTCGTTGGTCGGGTCGGCATCGGTGGTGCCGTTCAACCTGGGCGATTCGGTCGCGTCGGGGTTGGCAATGGCCACGGCGTTGTTGTTGGTCCCTGCGTCCGAAATGTCCGTCACGGGAGTAGCGGGATTGCCGTTGGGTAAGTTTGGTGGAGTACCCGTCACCGTAGCGGTGTTTTCAATTCCACCCGCGTTGACATCCGCCTGGGTGATGGTGTACGTGGCGGTGGCGGTACCCGTGGCACCCGGGGCTAAGGTGGCCGGGCTGACGGCTGCGTTGCTCAAACTGAGTTTGGCATCGGTTAATGCTACGCCCGTCAGGGTGACATTCCCGGTGTTGGTGACGGTAAAAGTATAGTTGATGACATCGCCTACGCCGCGACCTGTCGGTCCGTTGTCGGTGATGGAAGCGATGCTTTTGATCAGTTTAATGGATGGCGCGGG
This sequence comes from Runella sp., assembly GCF_965279615.1. NCBI lineage: Bacteria > Pseudomonadati > Bacteroidota > Cytophagia > Cytophagales > Spirosomataceae > Runella > Runella sp. The sequence goes on from NZ_OZ257252.1 coordinate 6,888,852, forward strand.
AGTAATCAGCAAGACAGTCGGGTCATTGGTCGGGTCGGCATCGGTGGTGCCGTTCAACCTGGGTGATTCGGTCGCGTCGGGGTTGGCGATGGCCACGGCGTTGTTGTTGGTCCCTGCATCCGAAACGTCCGTCACGGGAGTAGCGGGATTGCCGTTAGGTAAGTTTGGCGGAGTACCCGTCACCGTAGCGGTGTTTTCAACCCCGCCTGCATTGACATCCGCCTGGGTGATGGTGTACGTGGCGGTGGCGGTACCTGTGGCACCCGGAGCTAAGGTGGCCGGGCTGACGGCTGCGTTGCTCATGTTCAAACTGAGTTTGACATCGATCAATGCTACGCCCGTCAGGGTGACATTCCCGGTGTTGGTGACGGTGAAAGTATAGTTGATGACATCGCCTACGCCGCGACCTGTCGGTCCGTTGTCGGTGATGGAGGCGATGCTTTTGATCAGTTTAATAGATGGCGCGGGAGTAATCAGCAAGACGGTCGGGTCGTTGGTGGGATTGGCATCGGTTGTACCGTTCAACCTGGGTGATTCGGTCGCGTCGGGGTTGGCGATGGCCACGGCGTTGTTGTTGGTCCCTGCGTCCGAAACGTCCGTCACGGGAGTAGCGGGATTACCGTTAGGTAAGTTCGGCGGAGTACCCGTCACCGTAGCGGTGTTTTCAACCCCGCCTGCATTGACATCCGCCTGGGTGATGGTGTAAGTAGCGGTGGCGGTACCCGTAGCACCCGGAGCTAAAGTGGCCGGGCTGACGGCTGCGTTGCTCAAACTGAGTTTGGCATCGGTCAATGCTACGCCCGTCAGGGTGACATTACCGGTGTTGGTGACGGTGAAAGTATAGTTGATGACATCGCCTACGCCGCGACCTGTCGGTCCGTTGTCGGTGATGGAAGCGATGCTTTTGATCAGTTTAATCGAAGGGGCGGGAGTAATCAGCAAGACAGTCGGGTCGTTGGTCGGATCGGCATCGGTGGTACCGTTCAACCTGGGCGATTCGGTCGCGTCGGGGTTAGCGATGGCCACGGCGTTGTTGTCCGTCCCTGCATCCGAAATATCCGTCACGGGAGTAGCGGGATTGCCGTTGGGTAAGTTCGGCGGAGTACCCGTCACCGTAGCGGTGTTTTCAATTCCACCCGCGTTGACATCCGCCTGGGTGATGGTATAAGTAGCGGTGGCGGTACCCGTAGCGCCCGGAGCTAAGGTGGCCGGGCTGACGGCTGCGTTGCTCAAACTGAGTTTGGCATCGGTTAATGCTACGCCCGTCAGGGTGACATTCCCGGTGTTGGTGACGGTGAAAGTATAGTTGATGACATCGCCTACGCCGCGACCTGTCGGTCCGTTGTCGGTGATAGAGGCGATGCTTTTGATCAGTTTAATGGATGGCGCGGGAGTAATCAGCAAGACAGTCGGGTCGTTGGTCGGGTCGGCATCGGTGGTGCCGTTCAACCTGGGCGATTCGGTCGCGTCGGGGTTAGCGATGGCCACGGCGTTGTTGTCCGTCCCTGCATCCGAAACGTCCGTCACGGGAGTAGCGGGATTGCCGTTGGGTAAGTTTGGCGGAGTACCCGTCACCGTAGCGGTGTTTTCAACCCCGCCTGCATTGACATCCGCCTGGGTGATGGTGTACGTGGCGGTGGCGGTACCCGTGGCACCCGGGGCTAAAGTGGCCGGGCTGACAGCTGCGTTGCTCAAACTGAGTTTGGCATCGGTCAATGCTACGCCCGTCAGGGTGACATTACCGGTGTTGGTGACGGTGAAAGTATAGTTGATGACATCGCCTACGCCGCGACCTGTCGGTCCGTTGTCGGTGATGGAAGCGATGCTTTTGATTAACTTAATCGACGGTGCCGGAGTAATCAGCAAGACAGTCGGGTCGTTGGTGGGATCGGCATCGGTGGTGCCGTTCAACCTGGGTGATTCGGTCGCGTCGGGGTTGGCGATGGCCACGGCATTGTTGTTGGTCCCTGCATCCGAAATATCCGTCACGGGAGTAGCGGGATTGCCGTTGGGTAAGTTTGGCGGAGTACCCGTCACCGTAGCGGTGTTTTCAACCCCGCCTGCATTGACATCCGCCTGGGTGATGGTGTACGTGGCGGTGGCGGTACCCGTAGCACCCGGGGCTAAGGTGGCCGGGCTGACGGCTGCGTTGCTCAAACTGAGTTTGGCATCGGTCAATGCTACGCCCGTCAGGGTGACATTACCGGTGTTGGTGACGGTGAAAGTATAGTTGATGACATCGCCTACGCCGCGACCTGTCGGTCCGTTGTCGGTGATGGAAGCGATGCTTTTGATCAGTTTAATCGAAGGGGCGGGAGTAATCAGCAAGACAGTCGGGTCGTTGGTCGGATCGGCATCGGTGGTGCCGTTCAACCTGGGCGATTCGGTCGCATCGGGGTTGGCGATGGCCACGGCATTGTTGTTGGTCCCTGCGTCCGAAACGTCGGTAACAGTTGAAACAGGGCCGCTTGAAGGCGTGGCTGTGACGGTGGCTGTGTTTTCAACGCCGCCGGCGTTGACATCCGTCTGGGTGATGGTATAAGTAGCGGTGGCGGTACCCGTGGCACCCGGAGCTAAGGTGGCCGGGCTGACAGCTGCGTTGCTCAAACTGAGTTTGGCATCGGTCAATGTTACGCCCGTCAGGGTGACATTCCCGGTGTTGGTGACGGTAAAAGTATAGTTGATGACATCGCCTACGCCGCGACCTGTCGGTCCGTTGTCGGTGATAGAGGCGATGCTCTTGATCAGTTTAATCGAAGGGGCACTACAGTCTACATCAGGACCTAGTTTATCTACAAACTGCTCTAAGGGGATTACGTTTCCACTTGTAGACTGTCCGGAGCGTGAATAAAAACTACCGGCCGTATTGAGAGAAGCTAAGTTTTTAGCCACCGCCACAAAGGGGTCAGTTTTTGCTAAAATTCCAACTGCGCCAAAACAGGCATTGCTTTGGAACGTGAAAAGTGAAACAGGAGTGCCGCTGCTAAAAGCGCCATAATTAGCTTCTGTTGAAGTTTTTCCAATCACATAATAGAGATAATTCGGGTCTAAACCGGCAGGGGTAAATATCGACTGATTCCCTAACTTTACCGGGTTTTTGTCCCAAGTACCCTTGATATCGGTAATATTTTGAATGACAAAGTCTTTAGGTACTTTCAGAGATACCTGTGCTGTGGCCCCAAATTCATTGGCATTCGGATTGTTAGCGTTGGGCGTTGCGTATTGGGGCACCACCCATACGGTGTAAGTTTGGGTTGCGGAATTATACGTCAATTGATAATTGACTTGATTTGTCGAAAGTTGTTGTGCAATTGCCGGAAGTATTGCAATGAGCCATGCAAGCCAAATCCAAGTAAAAGTGAGTAATTTGTTTTTCATCGTGAGTTACCTGTCAGGTGGTTAATTTTTCATTTAGTTGTTATGTGGAGGAGATTAAGGTCTCCTCCACGATGATTTTGCATTTTACTTAGGCAATTGCTGCTGTATGATAAAGAAGTTTTGTTTGAGGATGTTACCGGGATGGTTGTTGATGACGTTTTGATAGATGTACTCAACGTCATTGTTCGTTCCCTGTAAAATTACTTCACCATCCATGTTGATATCTCCTGTATAATAGCCCTGGAGAATAAAGAAAGGCAGCCCAATCACATTCCCCATCGCTCCAATGACTTGCTGATAGACGACATTGACATCGTTGCCCGTTCCCTGATTAATTACCTGATCATCATAAAGTGCATTGCCCGCCCAGAGGGCTTTCCCCTGTACAACATTTACCTGCGACTGAAAAATCAGAGAGTTGGAGAAAACATAGGTTGGCGTCGTTGTTAATCTAAAATCGACAACTGTACCGATGAGGGTTAATGGAAGTGCATTTTTTGTCATGACACCCAAATGATTACGATGTTTGACGACTACAAAGTAGCTTGCCGGAATTGCGTTGGTGAAAACAATGGATGAAGTACCATCTACATCTACAATATCGCCATCTCGTTGTACAAGCGCCGATCGGCTGTCAATAATTTTAGTAGAGTCTGTGGCACTGCGGAGTTCTACAAATACCCAATCCACAATGGCATCTTGCCCGGTAACGGTCAACACCGTGTTTGAGGTAATGGTATCGGCGGGAGTAATTGGATTCCAGGCTACGTAAGGCGATTTTCTTGGAATCAGGTTTTTCACCCGCAAATCATCGCGCATTAAAGTACCTGAGAATACCCCAAATAATGAGCCTTGTAAGTACACTTTTGGCAGGACTGCTACCTTACTGACTTGCAATATGGTAATGTAGACCGTGGCCGTATCGCACAGATTCGGCGTACCGTTGTCGCAGACCTTATAAATGAATCGGTCGGGTCCTACGTAGTTATTATTCGGGGTATATGTGTAAGTTCCGTTCGGATTGAAAGTCACCGTACCGTTAGTCGGGTTGGTGAGTTTGGTAAACGTCAGCGGGTCATTGTTAGGGTCGCTGTCGTTCGTGGCTACCGTTCCACTCACAGGTACATTGACTTGGGTAACGTTGGCATCGTCCACGGCAACAGGCGGGTCATTTCCGGGTATCAAAGGCAATACATCAATGGTCACGGTGGCTGTATCACAAGCGCCTTTCACGTCACAAAGCAGATATTTAAAGCTGTTCTTGCCTACAAATGCACCCGTTGGACTATAGGTGAAACTGCTGTCGGCCGGATTGTAAACGACCGTACCGTTGGCGGGATTAGTGATTTTGGTCACCGAAGCAAACTTGTCGCCCTGTGGGTCAAAATCATTGGCCAATACCCGTATTTTCACCGGTATGCCTACCTGCGTTTGCGTCGCATCGTCATTGGCTACTACGTTATTGGTGGTGATTGGCGGTAAAATATCAATGGTAACGATGGCCGTATCACACAAGCCTGCGCTGTTGCACACCACGTAGCAAAATTTATCCGTTCCTACGAAGTTGTTGGTTGGTGTGTAAGTGTAGTTACCGTTGGCCTGCATCACCACGGTTCCGTGTTGCGGCGGACAGATCGTCGGAATAGCTGTGTTGACCGTCAGCGGCAATCCTTGCGGGTCATCATCATTGGTCAACACGTTGCCTGATACAGGGGTGTTGATCGGCGTGTTGTTGATGTCGTCCGTAGCTACCGGGGGAGCTACCAAAATCGTGATATAAACCGTGGCGGTATCACACAGATTAGGCGTTCCGTTGTCGCAGACCTTATAAATAAACCGGTCAGGACCTGCGTAGTTAGTTGTCGGCGTGTAGATATAAATTCCGTTAGGGTTGAACACAACCGTACCGTGAGCGGGGTTGGTCAGTTTTGTGAACGTGAGCGGGTCATTGTTAGGATCGCTGTCGTTTGTGGCTACTGTTCCACTCACAGGTACATTTACCTTCGTGATGTTGGCATCGTCAATGGCAACAGGTGGGTCGTTTCCTGGTATCAAAGGCAACACATCTACCGTCACGGTGGCTGTATCACAAGCGCCTTTTACGTCGCAAAGCAGATATTTAAAGCTGTTCTTGCCTACAAATGCACCCGTTGGGCTATAAGTGAAACTGCTGTCGGCCGGATTGTAAACGACCGTACCGTTGGCGGGATTAGTGATTTTGGTCACCGAAGCAAACTTGTCGCCCTGTGGGTCAAAATCATTGGCCAACACCCGTATTTTCACCGGTATGCCTACCTGCGTTTGAGTCGCATCGTCATTGGCTACCACACTATTCTTAGTTACCAAAGGTATGATGTCTATCGTTACAGTGGCGGTATCACACAAGCCTATGCTGCTGCACACCACGTAGCAAAAGTTGTCTGTTCCTACGAAGTTGTTGGTTGGTGTGTAAGTGTAGTTACCGTTGGCCTGCATCACCACGGTTCCGTGTTTCGGCGGGCAGATCGTCGGAATAGTTGTGTTGACCGTCAGCGGTAATCCCTGAGGGTCATCATCATTGGTCAACACGTTGCCTGATACAGGGGTGTTGATTGGCGTATTGTTGAAATCATCAGCCGCTACCGGGGGACGTGCGCTCACGGTGATGATTAAATTTGCGTCATCACACAAACCCGTAGGATCACAAACTCTGTAAGGAATAGTAACAACCCCCACAAAATTTAAAGCCGGGGTAAAGGTGAATGAACCATTGCCTGTGATGTCCCACACGATGGTTCCCTGACTGGCCAAAGGTGCCGCCAAAGGGTCAAATGATAACTCGGACAACGTATTGTCAGGGTCGGAATCGTTGGAAGCGACCGTCCCACTAACGGGCGTATTGAAAGGGGTCGTATAGGGGTCATCAACTGCTACCGGCGGCTGACAATTCGGCGCAATCAAAGTACCGGAGGCAGTGGCTGTACAATTATTGGCATCGGTTACAGTTACTGTATATGTGCCTGATGATAAACCGGTTAAATCTTTTGTGGTAATGCCGCCGGGAGACCATGAGTAGGTGTATGGCCCCACTCCGCCTGTCACTACTGAAAATGCTTTACCATCAATTCCCTGGCAACTCCGATTTTCAACGGATACGCTAACGGAGAGCGCAGGTGCACTGCTAACGGTAGTGGCTATACTGCTGCTGCAACCCAGGGCATCAGTCACGATAACACTATATGCACCTGATAATAAGTTTGATGGATCTTGGACATTTCCGATAGCGGTTGGGCCGGTCCAGACGTATGTGAATGGAGCAACGCCATTTTGAATAATTAAATCGATTGCACCCTTGTTGACACTGCACGAAGAGTTATTCGAGACGGTGACAAACAGTTCTATTTCATTTGCGGGCTCAGTAATAACGACAGAGGCGGTAGCAGTACATCCATTGGCGTCTGTAACGAATACATTGTATGTGCCTGCCTGTAATCCCGTAGCGGTCGCGGTCATCGCTCCATTGGACCAATTGTAGGTGTAAGGGGCTGTTCCCCCACTAGGCACAACGGTTGCTTCACCGTTGCTCCCTCCTTTACAGCTTACACTTTTTGTTTGCGAAGCAGTAGCAGTTAAAAGAGCAGGTTGAGTAACGGGGCTTGCCGTTAATGTTTTCACACAACCAATAGCATCCGAAACAGTAACTGAATAAGTGCCTGCCGGCAAACCTGAAATATCTTCTGTCGTGGCATTGTTTGCATTTGCTGACCAGCTGAACGTAACGGGTGCAACGCCACCGGTAACGATGAGGTTTACTCTACCGTTGTTGTTGCCAAAACAACTGATAGAAGTTGTTATTGAAGAAAGCGAAAGACTCGAGGTATTGCTGATGGTAAAGGTTTTAGAAACTTTACATCCGGTATTATCAGTCACTTCTAAGGTATAATTACCCGCTATTAAATTAGTACGATTTTGTGAAGTCGGTCCATCTGCCCACTTGTAGGTATAAGGAGAAGAGCCACCGGTTACTGATACCGTGATGGCTCCGGTTGCACTTCCGGAACAAAGGGCATTGGTAATTGCACCCGTTATTATCGTTTGGGTAGGTTGACCAACTGAAGTTGTGAATACCTGTGTACATAAGTTTGCATCTTTAACTGTAACCGAATAATCTCCTGCCGGCAAATTAAACAGGTTCTGGCTTGTTGAAGCGTTACTCCACAGATAGGTATAAGTAGGTGTTCCACCACCGCTTACAAGAGAAATCTGGCCGGTGGATGCACCAAAACAATCTGCATCAGTAGGCGTTATGATCGCAGATATTGGGGCAGTCGGTCCGGAAACAGTAAATATGTTTGAGGTAACCGAACAGCCATTGGCATCCGTAACCGCTACATTGTAACTTCCGGGATTCAACCCACTGATATCCTGGGTAGTGGCACCGGTGTTCCACCCATAAGTATAAGGCGGTGTACCGCCGGTAGCGGTGACATCTATACTTCCATTCCCATCCCCAAAACACAACACATTGGTGATGGCAACAGGAGCTACAGCAATCAAAGAGGAAGGTTGTGTAATCACCATGTTCACCAGTGGGAAGGTGCAGCCATTCGCATCAGTGATGGTCACATTATACGTACCGGCCGGGCGATTAATAATATCTTTTGTAGTTGCTGTGAAGCTGTTTGTACCCGTCCAAGCGTATGTATAGGGTGCTGTCCCGCCGGTTACAGTCAAAACAATTTGCCCATTTGTACCATTTCGGCAACTTACGTTGGAAATAGCCCGGGTTGCATTTAAAGCAGCACTTGGCTGTGTGATTACAATGGTCTGCGTTGCTGTACAGTTGTTGGCGTCAGTAACCGTTACCTGATAAGTACCTGCTCCTATAGAGGACTGATCCTGGATATTACCCGAAAAGGAAACTGAGTTACGGGTCCATGCGTAACTGTACGGTAAAGTACCGCCCGATACGCTCAAGTCTATACTTCCTGTTAAGCCTCCGAAGCAAGCAACATTCGTTTTAACATGATCAAGAACAATCCCCGCAGGCTGGGTTATGGTAGCTGTTGTCGTACTTACACATCCCGTGGCATCCGTCACGGTTACACTGTAAGTTCCGGCCACCAATCCCGTTCTGTCTTTAGTGGTAGCCCCATCAGACCACAAGTAGGTATAAGGGGCTGTACCGCCCGTCACAGTCACGGTTATACTTCCCGTGCTTGCACCGTTGCAGGTCACATTTGTCTTTACGTTTGTAACAGTCGGTCCGTTGGTACTGATGACGGCAACGGTGGAACTCTGGAAACAGCCTTTTGAATCCGTGACAGTGAGGGTATAACTGCCGCTGCTCAAATTAGTCAGGTCTTCGGTTGTGGCTCCGTTATTCCAACTGTAATTATAAGCGGGGGTTCCGCCACTCACTGTAATATTAATTGCTCCGTTTGATTGGTTACAGGTCGCATTCGTGATCGACGCAGTGGTAAGTACCGGGTTATCTTCTACCGTAACGTTCACGGTAGCCGTCGCCTTACAGCCCGAAGCATCCGTAACGACAACCGTGTACGTACCGTTGTGGGTTGCTGCGTTTGCATTCAGTATGGTGGGGTTCGCGCCGGATGACGTAAAGCCGTTTGGTCCCGTCCAGGAATAAGAAACCCCACCGGTAGCCATCAAATTGATTGTTTTGTCTTTGCAGATCGGAAGTACTACGGAAGCCTGTGCGGTTGGCTGAATTACATCCACATTGATGCAGGTCTGGGCACTTTCGTTACAATTATTCACCGCCACAACGCACACTTGGTAAGTTCCGGGCGTAACACCGGTCCAATTCACCGTGATTTGCGGTGTACCTTGTCCTGATACGATAAATGCCCCGGCAGGAACCGTCCAGGTGTAGGATATATTGGCAGGATCGGGCGCAACCGAGAAGACCTCAGCGACACTGCTCCGACAAATATCAATGGGGTCGCAATTGATGGGGGCATTCAACACAATGTTGCCGGTTGAAACCGTACAGCCTTTTGAGTCAATAACGGTCAGATTATACGTACCGGCGGCTAAACCTGTCCGGTTACCGGTATTGTTGGTTCCGGCTATGTCGGCCCAGTCATAGGTATATGGAGCTGTTCCTCCGGTTACGGTCGGTGTGATGCTTCCTGAGGCAAAACATTGTGGCTGTACGGTTGATTGGCTGACTGCCAAAGCCGCCGAAGGCTGCGTAATGATGAAATTAACGGTTTGCTCACAACCGCCGGCATCCTTCACCGTGACGGTGTAAGCGCCCGCAGTTAAGTTGGAAAACGTGCCCGAACTCACAAAAGCCCCACTTCCCAGTTTGTATGTATAGGGTGCCACCCCGTTTGAGCCTGTAACGGTGACTGCACCGGTTGACGCGCCAAGGCAATTTATATTTGTTTGTGATACCACGGAAGCAGTGATACTGCCACAAAATAACGTGAGCGCCGCCGAGCGTTTTAATCGAATGCAATCATTAGAGCTATGCCTGACCAGCACGAAATAATTATTTCCGTGTAACCCTGCACTGTTCGATATATTGAGCGTAGCCGATGTTACGCCGCTGTACACCCCCGCATTGGTCAGGGCCGTTCCACCGGCATCAGGATCACCCAAATACCATTGATAAGTTAAGCCCGCGTTCGAGTTGCCGGCTGTACCGTAGCCGGGTGTGCCGCTGCTGTAGGAGGTGGCATTATCACCGCGGGCTGAGATACTGAAGGTGGCCGGTGCAGCCGCACCCACTGCCTGATTGCCCGGGGGGGTCAGAATAACAACCTGAGTAGCTACCTGACTGCCTCCGACGGTTTGACCGGCACCCGCAGTTGTTGGAACACCGTTTGTGCCAACTCCTCCGGTCAATCGGCCATTGGCATCTATATTGGCTGCAGTAAAGCTACCACCGCCTTCTATGGCATCGGCGCATCCGTCCCCGTCAGAATCTGTGTCTAAACTATTGACAATGCCGTCGCCATCGGTGTCAAACGTAAGTTGGGTAAGACCTATGGCTGCAAAACCGGCATAGCCGGGACCTGAAAAAACACGTACTTCAATGGTATTGGTACCTACCTGCCACCCGCTTGAAAGTGTTATAGGGGTGGTATTTGAAAAATTATTTCCAACCGGTGCATTATAAACTCCATTCACATAAAAGGCAGAATAATTATCTGACACCGTATTAAGTACTAAAGAGATACCGCTTGGATTATAACCCGCAGGAATGTTTACGGTTGTACTGAATTTTAGAAGTACATAATCGCCTGTACCAACCCTCGTACCGGGACTGCCTTCATTCAGGTTCCCATCCGCATCGGCATTCGTATGATTACCCGGGCCGTTGTTTGCACCGGTAAAAATATAGGATATCCAGTTGCTTCCCGAAGGAGCGTTTAGCCAGGCAGCAGGAACTACATTACCGATAACAGCTGCCTGTACCGGAAAAGTGCCGATTGGGGGAGCATAATTTGCAAGTAACGTATAATCAAAACCGGGCGTTGAAATACCCGATAAAACACTGACTTCAGCAGCTGTTGGCGAAGCCCAGGTAACCGTCCATTTAGGATCGTTAGTACCAACTGCTGTTGTACCGGTTCTCAAATCCAGCTGAATAGAAGAACCTTCATCTGTATCCAATATCCCGTCATTATCATCGTCTAAATCGCAATCGTTCGAAATACTATCCCCGTCGGAGTCGGGTAAACTGCCGACCACAAGGGGGTTGGGGGTGAGCGTCGTTTGATTCGAGGTATTATTGGCGTCTCGTATCTGCACCGTATAGTTTCCGGCCGTAACATTAAATACATTACTGCTCTGCCAAGCGCCGGAGTTGATGCTGTACTGATACGTACCGCTTCCTCCGGTGGGGTTGGTTACGGTTATTGTGCCATTGGCCACACCGATACAGGCATCCGTTTTGCCGGCTGTTCCGCCTACCGGTGAAAGCGAATAGTTGACAATAAGCTGCGGACGGTTAGATGCCGTAGTGGCATCATCGCTGTACATGTAATACCAGGATTCTGATTTGTCACCTACAAGGGTAGCAGGTACTATCCCCAAACCATTATTTGGAGAGGTACCATTATACCACTCTTGCACTAAGGATGTAATGGTGATATTATAAACGGTACCCGGCGCATCAGGCGCACCGGCCGTTAATGTGCCATAGTTGGTGGCTGCATAATTCCCTCCGGTCCAGCTGCCGCTTCCGGGGGTGTTCCACGTGGCTCCTGCTCCGGTTGCGTTACAGGAGTTGCCTTCATCCCACGCAGTGGTCACCCTTCTGATGATTGACGTGAAGGCTGAACCTGACTCGTTATCAAATCCTGTACCATTCGGTGCGTGTACCATTCTGAGGGTGGCCGAGGTGATGGTTGCCCCGGCAGGAATAGCCGACAAATCAAATTGAATGAGGGGATTTACCTGGTAAGTGGTAGCATTATCCGGACCGATCCCCTGGCATGAGCCGTAGTTTTTGGTAGCATCCTTTTTGTAAAGCTCCGTTGATTTGGTTGAGGTAATGGTCACCGTCTGGGCATGGATAACCGCAGCAGCACCCAAAATCAGGCATAAAACAACTGTGATACTCGACAAACGACAATAAATCTTCGAAGACTTACCTTTTATTTGTTTAGATACGTAGGTATAAATCGCTTCCATATTATTGCTTTTAATTCGATTAAGACATAAACTGCTTTGTTGTTGAATCAGTAAATGGGTACCCCTTTTTTGATGAGTCCATTGACTGTGTATTCAATCTTATTCTTTCTCCAATTCAAAACAGTTGGAGTATTGAGTAATTCTAAGTTCGGTTTGTCGTCAGTCATCACCTCAACATCTCCTGATTCATACCCTGTTATTGGGGCATAATCTGCCGCCGAAAAGCGATCGTTCGACAACAGCTCATTATATCTTAAGTTTTGGCTGAGCGCCTCTTTGATGTTCAGTGAACCAGGGGTTCCGTACATCAGTAAATCCGCAGATATTAATCTGCTTTCATTCTTAACGGCAAACATTTTATAACCGATGGATTCAAAAGTTTTGATAACCGAACGAGGGGCACGTGAAAGTATAGGGTCTTCGGTATCGAGTTGACCCTGAAAATTCACAATAACCAAGGCATCCTCATTTAACGCAGTCTTTAACTCCCTTAACCCTTCTTGCGTAAACATGTGGGAGGGCTGCACCTCCCCATTGACAATATCCAATATGACTACATCGTATTTTTCAGCGGTATTTCGAATGTAATGACGTGCGTCATCAATGATCAAATGAGCAGAGGTGGGATCATATCCAAACCATTTCTCAGCGATAAACGGGATCCGTTCGTCCAATTCCACAATATCGAGTTCAAATCCGAGTCTGATCAAATTATAGGCGATACTTCCTCCCCCCATTCCCAATAGCAAAGCCTTACTCTTCGCCGGCTTTATGCCGGCTAAAGCCGTAATTTTATGGGGGTATCTCCACACTGAAAATGGCTGAATACCCACATTGGTAAATGTCTGGTCTATACCATTCAGCAGCAACTGCCTTGTGTTAACCTGACGGCCGTCTTTGTCAAAACCTCTGTGATCTACAACCGTCCATTCTCCCAATATACCGCTGGACTGATACTGTACCGTAATAGCCGGGTCAACGGTGGATTTGCCGTAGACGAACGGAATGGAAAAAACAAAAATGCCCAAGCTGAGAATAGCCTGCGTTTTTTGTTTTCGGCTTAACATACCGATTGCCGAAATGACGATCAGAACAAGTCCTGTGACAGTTGCCGTTGTTCGGATACCAAGTTCGGGGATCAACACAAAACCCGCAAGAAACGTAGCGAGTATGCCCCCTACGGTAGAAATGGCGTAGATTGTACCGGCGGTTTGCCCTGCATTTGCCTGCGATTGATTAATGAGCTGTATGATGATGGGAGAAACCATCCCCATGCAAAAAATGGGAGGCAATAAGTAGATGGAAACCGAAATCAGTGACCCTATACGAACCCCAAGGTCGGCCGTAGCCATCATGATAGTCGGTGCAATGCCTGGGGCAATGATTATTAATATTGCCCCCACAGCCAATATCGCAAACAGTGGGCTTTTGTCTTTGTATTTATTGGAAACACTGCCGCCAATAAAATACCCGCCGGAAAGAGCAATGAGTGTAACACCCAATACAGACGCCCAAACATACATCGAGGTTCCGTAGAATGGGGCTACAATCTTTGCACCCAGTAACTCTATAATCATAACCGCAGCCCCCTCCACAAAAGATACTATTAAAAATAGCTTCCTTTGGCCGGGAGGTACCACATGATCTTTACGTGCAGTACCGGATTTAATAGTCAGTTTGTCTTCCATTACAAATATTTTTTAATTTTTCCCTTTCTTTCCGGCTAAGTTGAACCCGGTCCGGACAATCAATGAATGTCCTTTTGAGCACCTCTTTTTTGAAGGCCATTATCTCATTCGAGTCGTTAAAAATGTCAGTTATTATTTATGGTTACCGGCTTGACCGGTGAAGGGTTTATGGCGGTAAGGGTCGCTGAAGTACCGGCCGTGCAACCGGAGGCATCCGTTACGGTTACATTATATGTTCCGGCAGACAGGCCTGATTGATCCTGAGTTGTCGGCGTAAGGCCTGACCCATTTAGAGTTGTCCAATTGTAGGTAAACGGTGCTGTTCCACCGGTAACCACCAAATCAATTACTCCGTTCTCTCCCAAAGGTGCATTGGCACCGGGCGGACAGGTAGGGGGCGTAACATTGGTAGTCAATACAATTGTTTCAGCGGTAGATAAGGTGATGGAAACAATAGCGGTACAGTTTTTGGCATCGGTTACTGTTACCTGATAATTCCCTGATGCCAAACCGGTAATGGTAGCGGTTCCGTCGCCGGTTGGTGTACCGTTCCAATCGTATGAATAGGGGGCGGTGCCACCCGATACTGAAGCCGTAACACTCCCGTTGATTGCTCCGCAGCTCGGATTTGTTTTTGATAAAGAAGCCGTAAGTGCTGCTGAAGGCTGCGTAACTGAAATATTGTTTACTGCTTGGGTACAGCTTTTTGAGTCAGTGATGGTAACACTGTATGTTCCCGCAGGAATATTCGTACGGTCTTTTGTGGATGCCCCATCGTTCCATTGATATGTATAGGGGGAGTTTCCGCCGGTAATTGCAAGTGTTATAGCTCCCGTAGATTGCCCGAAGCAAGGCACACTTGTTACGGTTGGTGTAGCTGTAATTGCTGCGGGTTGGGTTACGCTGATGCTGTTTGCGGTAGCGGTACACCCCTTGGAATCGGTGACTGTCACGCTGTAGTTGCCGGCCGTTAGACCACTGCGGTTTTGGGTTGTTATGCCACTGCCCCAATTGTAGGTATAGCCCGGCGTACCGCCCGAAACCGACAGGCTGATGGACCCCGTGGCACCGCCGTTGCAAGCCACTGCAACCGGCGTAGGCGTAATGACAATGGCAGGATAAGTACCTACCGTAGCGGTAAACGTATTGGCACATCCGTTAGCAGAGGTAATCGTAACGGTATAGGTACCGGCAGCAAGGCCGGATATGGTGGTGCCGGCCCCTGAGCCGGAGCCACCGCCGGAGCGGGTCCATGTATAGGAATAAGGGGCAGTGCCGCCCGTAACAGTCATACTGATGACCCCTGTATTGGTAGCACCCGTACACAACGGTGTTATTGTAGAAGTGACCGATTGACTGCAGGGCTGAATGGTGATAGGCGTGGCAGAGGAGGTTTGCCTGCCGCAGGCGTCGGACACTGTGACGGTAATCATACAGGAGGTAACGCCACTCACATTGGGAGGGGTAAATGTAGTACCGGCAGCAGAGGAATTGGCAAAAGTACCTCCACAGCTACTAGTCCATTGATAAGTAAGCGGGGAAGATACAGGAGAGGTAGCCGTGACACTGACTGCATAGCCAACACCTATTGACATGGTTACAGGAACATTTGCCACACTGATAAAAGGCACTTTATCTACAGAAGATAAAAGGCTGAAATTAAAAAAGGCACGAATAGCGGCTACGCTGGCCGTACCGCCCACTTTTTTGATGTCGTGGCCGGCTTCGTACATTACCCAGCCTGAAGTGTTCAGGCCAAAACCACGGCCGAAGACAATCACGGCTGCCGGCCCGGGCGATAGCCCCGGTACATTGGACTGGGTAGGGTCGAAAGCGATAACTTGGGTCGAAGGCCGCCAGCCTCCCCCTACTTTGGGCAGATAGATTTGTTCAGCACCTCCGGGATGGGCTGCGTCTGTCGAACCCATATATTGCGAAGCAGGACTACTTGGGTTAAGACGAGTGTAAGGAGGGGTTCCATCACTGTGTGAACCGGAAAACACCAAGGCATTGCCAATACCACCTACATTGGTAGCCAGGAAGTTGGTTTGCAAACTGCCATTGTTCATATTTTCCAATTCAGAAACGGCTTTACAACCCGCCCAAATCGCCCCAAAGTGCGTGCGGTTCCAGTTGTACAGATTGCTGTGGGTACTCCATGTGGGGTCGGCATGGGGCATCACAAAAATATCATCGCAACCGGCCAATGTTTGAGGGTCTTTAAAGTTGTAAGCTGAGGATGGAATCCCCGCTTGGCTAAAGAAGCCTTCGGCAATTTTTCCATTTTGGTCGTCCAACGTCCAGCGGGGCGCTGACGTGAGGGTATAGGTTACGTTTACTGTCAGGGGGCTCGTCGTGGTTGTGCCCGTGACTCCATAGCTGCTGATCTTGCCGTTTACTGATGCATTTCGAAAAGAGGCCGGGATGATGAATGTCCCGCCTCGATAATCCACGCCCTGGTGGTTAAAGTCCACACCATCAATACCTTTGCTCTGGCTGATGACCCATTTGACAGGAATTTTGTCGTTCTTCAACAAATCGTATATCAACCCGTAGGGTTTCAGAGCATTGGCTGCGGTCTGGGGCGTGATACCCATATTGATGATATACGAGCCCGAAGGGAAGGTTTCGGTCTGTGCATAAGACCTCACTATTCCCGTCAGCATACACAACAAAAGAAAGATTGTTGTCAATAAGTACTTGGAGAGACGGAAGCGGTAAAAAACAACCATACAATTTGAAAATAAATTTGTTCGGATAAACTAAGAACTGCTTAGCCGTTCTGTAACAAGAACTAATCCGACGATTTAGCCAAATCGGTATATCAGTTATCGTTTTGGTTTTTTTTGGTATAGTAGGAAGCCAATCCCGATAAGGGTAAAAAAAGAAAAAGTAAAAAGCGCCTGATTTTCGGCCTTGGAATCAGTTTTCAAAAAAGCATACAGCAGGAAAGGAAAGGATGCTCTCCCTGTTTGAAGGCCAAGATGGGGGAATTAGAACAGAAAAAAGCCGCGTGCCCTTGCACAATTTTCATGCCATATTGAAAACAATGGGCGCCTAAAGCGTGATGGCGGTGGCAAATTATCAAAATAGCCGAATGAAGACCATTAAGCTAAACAAGCTGAATAAACATCAATGGGAAACATTGCCCCAGGTTTCGGAAACCGATAGCTGCCTGATGAGCGGTCGTTTGGAATGGGGATTGTCGGTTTCTATTTTGCCAATATATAGGTACATCATGTTGGGTATTACTTCTTGGGTACCCGGGTTTTTACTCGGCAGGCATATGGTATCAAGGTACATTTTCAGGTTATACTCTTTTGGTTTTGGTATACGGTTCATACCATACAATCGAACGACCCTGACGGTGGCGTTGGGAGTAAAATAAGCGGCTAGCTGTTTCTTGATTTGGTAGCGTTGGAGCGTATCTTTGTTTTGGGCCAACGAATTGAGTAGCCCTCCTACTACTTTTATTGGAGCGGCCAAAGAATCAGGCCGCGCTTCTATTATAGTGCTGTAGGTACTGTCTTGGCAGGATTTAATTTCCAAAACGGGCGTTTGACTGATCGGCAGATCATTGAAATACCGATTTAGATAGTTAGAGGAGTAGGCATGGAGCTGCCGAAAAGAAACCTGCTTCAAAGCACTCGAATCCGACGGCATGAGCATCCGCTCAAAAGCACGAACAAGCGACTCGGTAAATAAAGGCGCACTGTGGTTTTTATTGACCCAAGAAGGCTCATAGGGCAGCGAGCTTCCCATTTTGACGATACCGCAATGCCCTGAAAACAGTTTTTGAACCACTTGCTGCCGATACGCCATCGAAGTACCCGGCGTGTCGGGTACTCGTTGGGATGAATGAATGCTTTGCGCGCTATATTCCGACAAAATCAAACCCAAATGCAGTTTTTGGGCTTTTTGTTTGGTTTCCAACCACCCCGCCACTTCATCTACCGAAAGCCCTTTGGCTGGGTTGTCTCGCAGCTTCCAGTTGGCAAAAAAGCCCTTGTTATTGGTGGGTGGAAGTCCATAGCCGGCATAATACATCACTACTATGTCTTTTGCGCCGGTCGGAAGGGAATCAATGGCTTGTTGAAGGTCTGTGGCGGTAAATTTTTGCTTTGATAGGTGCATTACCTCCATTTTATAGCCCAACCCCCACGCTGCGATTTCTAAGATTTGAAGCATATCGGCTTCGCTTCGCAGTTGCAGTAAGCCAAACTCAGGATCTTCGTTTTCGACAACAAATAGTACGTGCAGTTTTTGGGCCTGAAGGGATAGGGTGATGAACAAAGCGCCAAAAAGTGTCAATAGGTATTTCATATTTTGACCATTTCAGCCGTTTTCCAACAAGAATCATTCCGATGGTTTAGCCAAATCATCATACTATTTATCGCTTTTGTTTTTCTGCTTCAAAGATTCGTTTTTAGCAAGTTAAAAACGAAAGGGGGGGGCGGTGTGTTTTTAAGCCTTCAAAGCTAATTGAAAACACGTGCCTTTTCCAACTTTACTTTCTACGGTCAGCGCAGCCTTATTTTTTTGCACAAAATGATGAATTAATACCATTCCCAGCCCCAGTCCGTATCTTCCTACTTCAGGTTTGATTTTCCCCGCAAATACTTGTTGCAGGTATCGTAGTTGCTCAGGGGCAATTCCTTCGCCGGTGTCGGCGATTATGATAGAATGTTGAAGTTTACCTTCTTCACTGCTACGGCTGCTTACCGTAATTTCTCCACCGCCGGGTGTATGTTTCAGGGCATTGTCGAGTAGATTGCGGACGGCCATTTCGAATCCTTTTTGATTGGCTTTCAGGAGCAGAGAAGAAGGCAATACCATCGCTAACGACACCCCCTTTGCTTCGGCAAAAGGAAGGTAATGATTACATACCATTTGTAAAGAGGCAACGGCATCGAATGCATCGGGCTGTGCTACGGGTTCATTGATAAAATACTGACTTTTCCCCCATTCAAACAGGTTATTAAGGAGCAGATCAGTTTGTTGTCTCATATTTTCAATTTGCCGGATGACTTTATCCAATTCCTGTTTTTTACCCTCGCTGATAAGATGTTGCAGCAAGGTCCCCATTTCATTAAGGCTGTTCATGGGCGAGCGCAAATCGTGGGCAATGATGGTGTAGAATTTGTCACGGGCTTGCTGAAGAGACAACAACTCGTTGTTGGTTTTCTGAAGTTTTATTGAAAAAAGAAGGATGGTTCCAATCAAACCGAGGGCTACCAGCAAACCTCCAAACAAAAGTTTTTTTTGTGAGTCAGCCAGTTGGATGGCACTTTCTTTTTTATTGATCTCTATTTGCGTTTGGAGCAGTTTGGTGTTGCTTTCATTCGCTTGGTTTTCTAAGGCCAGGTTTTTTAAAGTGGCTTCGCGTTTTTCGGCATCATATTGTGCTTGTAGTAGTTTATTTCGGCTTTCAACTACCTGTTTTTCCAAGGAAATCCGTTTAAGTTCGGCCTCTTTTTCGGTAAAGGAGTATTTTTCTTTGAGGTGAAACATGGCCAAACTCCGATCACTTTCAAAAATTATTGCATTCAGCCGATCATACTCTTCGTCTGCTTTTACACCTGCTTTCCAGTTGCCAATGTTATAGTAAGCCGTTTTCAACAATTTATAAATGTTTCGTTGTCGCCTGAAATCGGTAGGACTCGCTGTTTTAACCTCTTTGCCGGCTTTTTCTAAGGCAACTATGGCCTCATCAAATTTTTTTACTCGGATATAAGATCTTCCTAAGTTTTGATAGTCCAAATAGTCAGCCTTAATTTTAGGATGCCGGATGGTCTGCAAGGAGATATCAAGTGCTTTGTCATATTTGTTCAGATTGGCATATCCTTGTTGAAGGCTATGATAAATATAGCGCCGCATAAATTCACAATAGGGATATTTATCAATCATCTCAATGGCTTTATGGAACGCATCCAACATTTGGGGTTCGGTGGGTTGTTTTTCAAAATAAGGATCTACTGAAATGACATATCTATAATAGTAGTACTTATCAACAGGATTACTTGATTTTGTGGAGAGTGTAATCAGTTTGTTGAAATATTGTTTTGCTAAATCTATATAGTTTTCCTCCACAGATAATCTTAATTGTCGATAGCAATAAAGCATTCCTGTCGTATCCTTATTTTTGGTGAAAATCTTTTCTGCTTTTATCAAATAATCATACGAAAGTGAATCTTCCTTCACGAAAGAATAATGCCGCCCCAGTATAAAATAGGCCATGGCTAAATCAATTTGCGATTTTTGTTTAGCCGCCAACTGTACGATTTGCTTCGTTTTCTGTATGTCCATGGGGGCATCCCAATTTTGTTTTCCCAATTTGGTCGCAATCAATAAATGCAGGGATTGGCTTGAATTAGGGTTAATATTGCCTTTTACATTTTTCAAACTATCCGGATTGGACGCAGCAATGAGATAATCATGAAAAGTCGTAAAGGATTTGTTTTGGGTATAAGCTAACTCGATGGTACAAGCAAAAAAAACGAAGAGAACAATGTATTTCATAACTTGATGATTTGAAAATTCGAAAGGCTTTCTATTTCATCGAACAGGCCTTTCCGTGCTATTTGAGAAGTTTATTTCATAAAGCACCTATCGACTCGGGATTTTAAGCCTCCCAAACTGCGCTGAAACAAGACCCCGTGCCTAATTCGCTCGCTATGTGAAGTTTAACCTTGTTTTTTTGCACAAAATTATAGACTAATATCATTCCCAGCCCCAGTCCGTATCTTCCTACTTCAGGTTTGATTTTCCCCGCAAATACTTGTTGCAGGTATCGTAGTTGCTCAGGGGCAATTCCTTCGCCGGTGTCGGCGATTATGATAGAATGTTGAAGTTTACCTTCTTCACTGCTACGGCTGCTTACCGTAATTTCTCCACCGCCGGGTGTATGTTTCAGGGCATTGTCGAGTAGATTGCGGACGGCCATTTCGAATCCTTTTTGATTGGCTTTCAGGAGCAGAGAAGAAGGCAATACCATCGCTAACGACACCCCCTTTGCTTCGGCAAAAGGAAGGTAATGATTACATACCATTTGTAAAGAGGCAACGGCATCGAATGCATCGGGCTGTGCTACGGGTTCATTGATAAAATACTGACTTTTCCCCCATTCAAACAGGTTATTAAGGAGCAGATCAGTTTGTTGTCTCATATTTTCAATTTGCCGGATGACTTTATCCAATTCCTGTTTTTTACCCTCGCTGATAAGATGTTGCAGCAAGGTCCCCATTTCATTAAGGCTGTTCATGGGCGAGCGCAGGTCGTGGGCAATGATGGTGTAGAATTTGTCACGGGCTTGCTGAAGAGACAACAACTCCTTGTTGGTTTTCTGAAGTTTTATTGAAAAATAAAGCACGATTCCAACCAACGCAAGGGCTACCAGCAAGCCTCCAAACAAAAGTTTTTTTTGTGAGTCAGCTATTTTCTTTTCTAAAGCAAGTCTTTTGATCTCCGCTTCCTTATCGACAAATGAATATTTTTCCCGAAGGTGAAACATGGCCAAATTACGGTCATTGTCATGAATCAAGCCGCTAAGCCTATCAAATTCTTCATCTGCCTGTATGCTCGCTTTTAGATCCCCTGCTTCATAATACGCTTTTTTTAAAAATAAATAGATAGTCCTTTGTCGTATGAGCGCCATTGGCCTTTCTATTTTAATGCGCTTTGCCGCTTCTTCTAAAGCTACGATGGCCTTGTCATATTTTTTTACAAAGAAGTAGGCTTTGCCTAAGTATTGATAATCCATAAAATCTATTTTTTTGTTTGTATCGTGCATCACCTTCAAGGCAAACTCAAGCACTTTATCATACTTTTTCTTATGTAAATAGCCTTCCTGAATGTTTTTATATACGTTGGCTCGGATGTACTCAAAATGAGGGTATTTGTCAATAATTTCGATCGTCTTTCTCAGTGCTTCCGCCATTTGAAGTTCCGTTGGCTGAGTCTCAAAATAAGGGTCGCACGCCATAATAAGTAAGTAATACATATAATTGTCTATGGGATACTTTGATTGTTGACTAAGAGTAACAACCCTGTCAAAGTAAAATTTTGCCAATTCCTTATAGATTCTTTTCGTATGGACTTGTAAGAGTTTGGAACAATGAATTATTCCCGTGGTATCATTTTCTGCTGTAAAAATTTTTTCTGCCTTTGTCAAATAACTATAAGAAAGAGAGTCGTCTTGGTCAATGGTATATTCTCTTCCCAGTATGTAATAAGCCATAGCTAACCCAATCTGCGATTTTTGTTTTGAAGCAAGCGGGATGATTTCTTTCACTTTTTGCTTATTGATTGTATCATAAGCATTTTGTTTACCAAACTCAAGCGCAATCAATAAGTGCAGGTATTGGCTTGAATGAGGACTGATTGACGTCGAGTTAATCACTTTTTTCAAACTGTCCGGATGGGCCGCAGGAATGAGATAATCACGAAAAGTCTTAAAAGAGTTGTTTTGTGTATATCCGGACCCAACAAGATAAATCAAAAAGATAAAAGTAATAGTGTAATTCATTAAGTTATGTTTTTTTAAGCATCCACAACCGAACATGACCCTATGCCGACCTCGTTGATTATACGTATGGCAGACGGGTTTGGTTGCCTGTTTTTTCGATACTGCCTTAATAAATCTACCTTTAGGGATGCATTTCGGGCAGTATTAAGCATATTTCTCAGAATAATAACAAAAATGTTTGGGTCAATCCTGAGTTCTAACGCGTCGGGCATTTTTATGGACATCACTCCGGTCCTTTGGCTTCGGCCAATGTTTTGCGGCTATTGTATAACACATTAACTGACGGCGCGGTATCAATCATTTGTGCTTTGGTGATGACTTCATAGTTGCCTGACTTTCTCCATTCGATCAGTTTATTGAGTAGCTGAGTCTGCTGTCTTTTACTTTATTGGATGACTTTATACAGTTCCTGTTTCTTTCCTTCCCGGATGAGATGCCCTGCGACGTTGGGGCTGTTCATGTGCGTATTCAGGTTGTGCCGATGGTATCTTTGGCAGGTTCAAAAAAGCAAAGGCTTAGTTAAGATGAAAAAACGCCGAAGAATAATCAGAAGTTTTGGCAGCCGGGCCTAAGAGGGTATGATACATGACGGATGGCATACTGTTGTTGAGTGGAAAGGCTTATTATGGTTTTGAGGTCTACCCAAATTGATCACTTACCGCAAAACGACTGTATTTGAGCCCTATCAGTTCGTGGAAAAACTTTTTGATAGTTTCGGTGAGCATAGATAGTTTTTTCTAAGGCCTCGGGGGATAACAAATAATAATCTCTGAAAGAGCTGTAGATGCCGTTGTCTTGTCTTCGAACAGAATGTAGAAACAGGTAATTCAAAAACAACAAAAAGCCCGTCATTAGGCTTTTAGATAATCTTGTAAAACACAGTGACATAATTTATTGATTTGTGAATTAGGGAAAGTTTTACATGCCTATAGATATTGTCCGATAAGTATATTTTTAACTTAAAAACCGCTATCCAAATTCATCTTTGTTAAATATATTCTTTGGATCAAGGATGGGGCAAGAGGATAATAGTCCATATAAATATCATTAATGATGTAGGAAGCAGATAGAAACTGCTAATTATATCATAACATTCAAAGTGATGCACTACAGTGCTGCAATGAAGCCTGATGGCACGTTTTACAACTGAGATACTTTTGTTCAATTTGGATCAAAAATAGCTGTATATTTTTACAACGACACTGACAACGAATTAGCCAAAACGTTTTTTTAACTTACCAAAAACGGCATATTTTTTTACCTACATAGATTAAAACGGCCTCGGCTCTATTTTTATGCCTCCTAACTCTGACTAAATTAAACACCTTTAAAACATAATCTGCAATAAATTGTTTGAATAGGTATGAAAAATACCGTAAAAATACCAGTAAATGACATTGTAGTTGCAATGCTGGAAGATGACCCAATTGACCAGATAAAAATAGAAATTATGCTTGCCGAGCACATTTCTGCTCAATATAAATACCGATTAGTAGGTATTTATACGAAATTGGAAGATATGATTACGTATCTTAATGACCATAAGGTTGATTTGATTCTGTCGGATATAATGATTGAAAATAAACCTATTGGTATAGAGCTTCTCAAAATACTTAAGCATACTCACTTGCCGATCGTACTGATGACCACTTCCCAAGACCAAAAGCTGTTTTTGGAGTCACAAAAGTATCTCAGCGTTCATTACCTGATTAAACCTTTTCATGCTATTACGCTTCAATCGGCCATCGAAAAAACGTTGGAAGCTCACCAAAAAAGTAAACAATATGACTTTGTAGATAAGAAGTACCTGTACCTGAGCAGTAAGGCAGGGCATCAGGATCAGGTTTGGTTTGCGGAAATTATATACATTGAAGCCGACGACAGCCATTGTTACATCCATACATCTGCCAAAAAGTATGTGCTGAAAAAGTCGTTAAGTAAATTGTTGGGAGAAGATTTAAACGATCAGTTTATTCGTATTCATCATAAATATGCGGTCAATAAATTACATATCCGTCAATTGGAAACAGATACTGTTCAGGTAACCGAGCTATTGGTTCTTCCCATCGGGAGAAGTTTTAAAAAAGAGCTCAAGTCAACCCTAAAATATCATATAGATTAGCGGTAATATATCCATACTATATATACCAAAACAATACAATTGCCACCTAAAAAAAGCCGTTTACCCTATTTTTAGCTGTTCAGTTCATAAATGAGCATCAAGATATACCATTTTTGGATTCGTTATATACCGTACGATACTCATGGACAATATAAAATTAGATTATCGGTTTGCTTCTATTGTAAAAAATACTCCTGATGAATCAAGCGGAGTAAGTGTTAAAAACAACCTTAAATTGTACGATTTTGGGTCAAACTATGCTTATTTTTTTTCCATATTATCCGAAAACGATATAGATTTACGTGCCTTAACTGCCACTTTTCAAAGTATTACTCAAGGTAATTATTGTCTAATAAGCATCATTTATGACCAAGGGCGACCATTTGTGGTAGGGATTCGCACGGATTGGCTTACTGATCAGGTCGGATATCTCTCCTCAAACTTGGATGACATTATCCTTAAAGTACTGAGTAATTGGAACAATCAACACAGTCTGTTCACTTTAAGCCATTCAATATTCCACAAAGAATATCAGCGGGCGGTCAATCCTGACTTGCTGGCCAAAAGCTACTTTCTTCAGCTTATCCTTCTTTTTATAGATGATGTACACACACAAATTTTAAGCAAAACTGCGAAGGATTTCAAGGAAATAGATTTACGAAGGATTAAAGAGGTGGAGGCGAAAATAACGTATGATTTTAAGAAAGCCACTCCTTCAATCAACGTAATGGCAAAAATGGCCGGAATGAGTGTAAGTAAATTTAAAAATTTATTCTACGAATTGTACGCAACAACCCCTCATCAATACATTGTAGATAAAAAAATGAAGTATGCCA
Organism: Runella sp.; assembly: GCF_965279615.1. NCBI lineage: Bacteria > Pseudomonadati > Bacteroidota > Cytophagia > Cytophagales > Spirosomataceae > Runella > Runella sp. The sequence continues at coordinate 6,914,049 of NZ_OZ257252.1, forward strand.
AGGGGCTTCTTCAAACAGGTAAGTATTCGATTACCCAAGTAGCCTATCAAGTTGGGTATCACCATCCATCGGGTTTTACGCGTGTATTTAAGCAAAAATTCAATCATTCACCCAATACTTCCTACTTTGAAATAGCATGACCATGAGCCAACCCCCTTCGACTGTTGAATTTGTGGTTCCGGCCGAAAACGCCCATATAGTAGTAATGCTGTTGCTTTCCAATAAGCTTACTTTTACGCTGACCTCTTCAGATCAAACCGAAAATACCCAGAAAACGATTGTGTCTCCTCCCGATATACCCGACGAACCAAAAGCCGACCCTGTGTATGTTTCAAAGGCACCATTGACCTCTAATTTGGCAGTCATAGAATCTATTTGCTTAAAATACATTACTATGAATATCGAACAGTCTATCCCAAATGAAGCGCAAATTGCAGCGGAATTCGGGATTAGCCCCATGACGTTAAAAAATGGATTTAAGGCTATCTATGGAAAGCCTTTTTATCAGTTGTACATGGGAAAAAGAATAGAGCACGCAAAAATGTTACTCTTAAAGGGATACAAATCGGCTGAAATAGCCGAACGGTTTGGGTATTCGCATGCCACCAAATTCGGCCAAGTTTTCCAAAAACATGTCGGGCTAACGCCTAAGCAATTTCAGATAAATCATCAGAGAAGAGCAAGCGGGTGATGTTGTAAAGTGAAAAGGCAGGCCTCTTCTATAAGAAATGGTTTGCCCAAAGGGTGTATTTACTGTATTAATTCGCCGTTTTCAACCCTTAATCGCCTTGATCCCGGCAACATATTATCCATAATGCGAGCAAGTAAACACCTGTTCTATTATTTCTCAACGTTGATTTCGGGCATTTCGCCCACTTTAGACAATCCCCTGCCTCGACCGGAATCCGGCTCCAATTGATTTTTGTGGACTTTCTTAACCATAACATTGATTGGAGTGGCAGGGGTAGTCTATCGGTGGAGGAGAGCATTCTTGACAAATAATGCACTTAATGGACTAACATCTTTATAGGAAAAAACCCCTCTGAGACATTAACAGCCATGTATCTTTTTACTAATTCAGGAAGCAACTCTGTGACAACATGTTGCAGACGCACTACTTTATCTCTGTGTTTCTCCGGAAATCCATAACAAAAGCTGACCGTGTTTCACGACGCTCATAACCATGAAATGGTTCGTGTAAATAACGGTTGGTGCCTGAAGTATAGACGTTATCTCTTTCAAAAATGGATATTTGACTACCTTTGGAACTCCATAGGTGATTTTATTTTGATGAACTGATTCAATGATTTGGCGGCGGCTCCCCCCTCGCTAAAACACCAATTCAATCTGATCGTTTTTTTTTCTTTCTTCTTACCGCCTTTGGCTGTCTCCGCTTTGATTTTTTGGAGCAGCACCGAGGCGGGCTCATTGGTTGGGTCTTGGGGAACCAACTCTCCCCGAAAGGCTTTGCCCAATAACGCCTGCGGCAGTTTTTCGATCTTGGCTTTCAACGACTCGTACTGCGCTTCGAGCGCATCCGCCTGCGCAAATAAAGTTTCCACCCGCTTGACGATTTCCTGTTGCCCTTTTAACGATGGTAATTTAATAGGCAGACTGATTAATGTAGACTGATTAATTTTAGGTATGTTGCCTGTAGTACCAGTCACCCTTTCCCTTAAATAATTCCTTGACTGGTTGCATGATAAGGTATAATACAAATGTATAATACCATTTGCCAATCAAAAATACGGACTCCAACGCTTCTTTCGCATCTTTCAGTGAACCTTTACTGTCATGTACGGCGGCATTTCCTTTCTTTTTCAGCAGAAAAAGCATGTCTTTCACCACCGTTGGCACAATATCCTCTTCCGACAGCATCACCAATTGGTTATGAAACGAATTGTCGCGGGGAAATTCGAGGGCGTGTTCTTCAAAAAGCAGTTGTGTTAACCTATCTCCAAACAGCCGAAGTTTGGAAAGGCAATAAACGGGGTCCCGATGCAGGTAATTTTCGGCGGAAACCCCGATATTGAAGAGAATAGGAAATTCATCTTTAAGAAAGGAAAAGTTGGAATCTAAACTCTTGGCGGTGGTAAACGTTGAGCTATTCGTTTATTTTCTGATTGGAACGATGCTTCGGCAATTTACACAAAAGTTGCCCGGGCCATAGTGTCGGATCATAGATTTTGAAAAAATAAAGAAGCATCACCGCCAACGGCACTGTCAGAGCCGGAACCGGTTCGATTAAGGGGTATATGAACCGAGAGCTGACTTCTAAAATACTTGAATTGGGGAGGGATATTGAGGTAATTGCTCCTTTAGAGTGAAGAAAACAGATTGCTGACAATCTAAAAAAATCTCTGCAAAAGTATGATACAGGTGAATGTTTGCAGGCTGGCTTTAATCCGAGGTAATTACAATGCTGCAATCTTTGGGGCATAGTGTAGGCTTAAACTATTCTATGATTGTTTAAACCAACTAAAAAAGCACTTACATTTTTTAGTTGTAAGTGCTTGATTTTCAGATGTCGGGATAGCGGGATTTGAACCCACGACCCCTTGCCCCCCAGACAAGTCCATATAGTTTTTGATGGTTTTTGCTATTTGTCAAATATCTGATAATTATATTGATAAACAGTCATTTATGAGAAATAACTTATTGTTGTTTATTGCTGTTATGCGTTGATTCTGTATCTTTGTGGTGCAAGTTGTGGTGCAAGTAGATTTAGTTGCACCACAGAAAACACCTCAAAACATGGCAACTGTAAATCTATTTTTCGATACCCGCGCTACTGCTGAAAACGAAGGAATCATTAAAGTGGTTATTACTCATAACCGGATAAAACGCCTTTATACGACGGGCATTAAAACCGATGCTGACCAATGGGAGTTTTTACCCAAAAAGGGGGAAAAGATAGATAACCGGGTAAAAGATGAAATACGGCTAAAGTTGTACCGTGACATTTACGATACTCCTAACGGGTACTACCGACGCGCTGAAAATATCGTTGAAAAATTAGGGCTAACCTTTGACTTTGACACTTTTAAGGACTTATACGATAATTGGGGTAAAGTAAAGAAAGTAGAAGCTGACAAAGTTGATTTGCTCAAAGCATTATCAACGAAATCAGAAACACTTTTGAAGAACGGACAAATCAGTCACGGCACTAACTTTGGAGCATTAGGAAAATCTCTTCAAAGGTTTGTAGCTTCACTCACTAAAAGCGAGTGCAAGGAATATGGCATAGGTAATGCCAAAACCCGCGATCTAATAACGCTGGAATACCGTCACGTAACGCCCGATTTTTTGAAGCACTATGAAGAATGGATGCTACACGAAGGTAAAGCCTTACAAAGCAAAAAAAGCAAGCCTGCCGGGGTAAGTGTAACAACCGTCAGCATTTATACGCGGGCATTACGGACACTGTACAATGAAGCCATAGAAGCGGGTATTATCGAACGTGCCTCTTATCCATTCAGTACACGGAAAGGAAGCGTTAACTATGTCATTCCTGAAAGTGAAAATATCAAGAAAGCGTTGAGCCGTAGCGACATTGATAATGTGAAAGCCTACCAACCCGAACCCGGTTCAATGGAACATCGAGCACACGACCTTTGGCTATTCAGCTACTATGGCAACGGCATGAATGTTGCCGACATTTGCCGATTGAGACGAACTAACCTAACTGCCGACTATATTCATTTTGAGCGAACCAAGACCAAAGCAAGCAACAAAAAGAAGCCGGTGGTTATTTCCGTCAAGATAAGCGAAGTAATGAGGCGAATTATAGACCTTTGGGGTAGTACTGACAAAAGCAAAAACGCCTACGTTTTCCCGTTCCTGAATAACGGTATGGATGCCAACAAACAAAAGCAGACCATTCACCAAGTTATCAAAATGACCAACAAGTACATGAAGCGGATAGGGGAAAAGCTGGGCATTGAGGGCGATTTAAACACCTATGCAGCCCGGCACAGTTTCGCCACCACGTTACAGCGTTCCGGCGCACCTATCAGTTTTATTCAAGGTCGTTTGGGGCATAAGAAATCAACCACTACCGAAACGTATTTGGCGGGGTTTGAGCCTGAACAGGAAGCAGAGTATTTGAGCGCTTTGTAAAAAATTAAGGCATGAAAGAAAATGGAAAATATTCAATACAAAAAGTTAGAATATATTTTGACTGATAAAGACTACCGAACCTCAAACGGTACACTTGTATTAGTTTGTGATGCTGAACTTTGGGAAAGGACAGGCATTATAGAGCCGACGCTTATAAGTATGACACCGATTAATTTTCAACCTGATGATTCTCTTTATTCTGCACGTGGGGAATGGGTAACAACAACCGAGCCATTTTGTATAGTTACTCCAAAAGAAGAATCAGAAAAGATAAAGCTACGGCAAAAAGAAATTTATTGGGAAATCGTAAATGAGTTTTTGGAGTGGTACAAAATAGAATTTTTGGCAGGGTTAAAAAACGCCCCCGATGAAAAAGGATTTTTGGAAAGTGAATTAGAGGATTGGAGAAATTATACCTTTCCACGTGAGGTAGTAAAAGGCCAAAGGTATTTTACTAAAATTGTTCCCCGATGCGTACAGGAGGTATATCCGATAATTAAAGGAATGAATACTAATGACCAACCCAAAGAAGAAGCGCGTTACCGATTCTTCAAATGGTTAAAAGAATATCAGTTATCTAACGAAATCCCCCCGCCCTTGAATAACTCAACGGATGCAAACCAAGAAGATAATAAGGGAGACCGAAAGAAAGACCCGTACAACGCCAAAGTAAAAGCTAAATTCTTTGAGTTGACTATTGACAGATTTGATAACAGAATCTTAAAAGAATCCTATAAAAACAATGACGATAAGTTTGAGGCGTACGCTAAAGCAATGAATGAGCATTTTGCCTTGTCTTTGGCCGCTGGAACATTAGAAAACAATTGGGGTAAAGGATTAAATAAAAGGGAGAAGGATCAGGTTGTAAAACTTCTAAAAGAATACAAACAAAACGATTTAGCCGTAAAATTCAGTTTAGAGCCGTGACCGTTATCGTGACTAATTTTTGAGAAAGCGCCCTTTGCCATTGTGTAACGGGCTTTTTTTGTTTGTTATCGTTACTACTTTCGTTACCACTCAATAATCGCCCATAGCCACACATGTAATTTCGTTCCGTAACAAAAAAATATGGACATGAATAATCCATTTGCAGAAATTTACGAACGATTGGGAAACATTGAGGGCTTCTTGTTGGCTCTAAATGAAAAACTCACCACCACCCCGCCACAGCCTACCGACGACAAACTGTACCTATCGGCCAAAGAAGCGGCTGAATTTATGGGTATCAAGCTACAAACTTTGTACCAGAACATTGAACGTGTGCCACACGTGAAGAAACACGGTAAGCTACTTTTTACCCGTGACGGTCTTATCAGTTACATAGAACAAAAATGAGTGACCGCCCCGGTAATCGCTCAAATACATTTATTCTATGAAATGATAATACCATGACAAATATACAGACACAGGCAAGCCGTACGGTTGAAATACATAAAGGTTTTGACCTTAACCAGGAGCACCCCGAACCACAGCCCATAAAAAAACCATTGCCCGATGTACAACCATTGCCCCCCGAAATTGTACCTGATGGTTTACGGGGTTGGTTGGTTGATATTGCGCACTCAAAGCAAGTACCACTTGATTTTCCAACAGCTACTGCACTAACTTTAATTAGCGGTTTAGTAGGGTCGCGATTGGGGATGAAACCAAAGCGAAGGGATGACTGGTTGGTAATTCCAAACCTTTGGGGAATGATTGTAGCGAAGCCTTCAATGATGAAAACGCCTGTTATCAATGATGTTTCCAAACCGCTCAAAAATTTGGAAATGGAGGCCGAAAAAGTATACAAAGCCGCTGTTAATAAATTTGGAGCGGCTACGGAAAGGCGAAAAATCCAAATTGAAAGAGTAAAAAAACAGTTGAAAGAAACCGATACACCCGAACTATTGGCTGAACTTGAATCATTGATGAGTGAAGATGAGGAAGTCCCCAAACGAAAGAGGTATTTGGTAAACGACACAACGATTGAAAAGTTAGGCGTTATCCACAACGAAAATCCCGCAGGACTTAACTTACTACGGGATGAGTTGGCAGGTTTATTGGCTTCGTGGGAAAAATCAGGGCACGAACAGGATAGGGCTTTTTTTTTGGAGGCATGGAACGGCAACGGCTCGATGCAGGTGGATAGAATTGGCCGCGCTTCGCTCTTTATCCCAAACCTTTGCCTTTCGGTTTTTGGGGGTATTCAGCCCGCGAAGTTAGCGGGGTACTTTCACAACGTAGTGAATGATTTTGGTAATGATGGAATGATACAGCGGTTTCAATTGGCTGTTTATCCCGATCCGTTACCTAATTGGGAATACATAGACCAATACCCTGATAAGGAGGCAAAAACAAAAGCCTATCGAATTTTTGAGCAATTGGCAACGTTCGACCCTGTTTATTTGGCTTGTGCAGATGAATACGAAGAACAGCCTTACATGAGGTTTACGGAGGATGCACAGCCGATTTTTAGGGTTTGGTTGGAATCCTTAGAAGCCAAAATACGGAGCAATGACTTACCGCCATTACTGGAAGAACATTTGGGTAAATATCGCTCGTTAGTTCCGTCTTTGGCCTTGATTTTTCATTTGATTGATTATGCTTCATTTACTGCTGATGAGAGTGCCAAACCAGAGCAATGCAGGCATGGCGTTTCATCTGATGCACTCCAAAAAGCTATCAAGTTTGCGGAATACTTAGAGAGTCACGCCAAAAGGATTTACTCAACCATGAGCGACAGCGGCCAACAAGCAGCCTATCAGTTAAGCAAAAGAATAGCGGAGGAGAAATTGACCGATGGGTTTACGGTTCGTGATATTCAGCAAAAAGGTTGGCATTTACTGACCAATAATAACCTGATTAATGAAGCCGTAGAAACCCTGATTTCTGCTGATTGGCTTACCGAAAATAAGCCTGATTGGACCGGAGGCCGCCCCCCCGCTTCAAGGTATTCTATTAATCCAAAAACGCGAGATTTTTATAAAAACGCGTAGGTATTGAACCTACCAAACCTACTAAAGCCCTTTTGTAGGTTTAGTAGGGTAGTGCTTTACGCATTTAAGCAAAAAAAACACTATGAACATACTGGACAACCCCGTTAGTATTTTCGCTAACTACAATTCACCGAACCACCCGAAAACGGTAACAATACGGCAATTTTTAACCTCAAAAAAATACCTATCCGAGGTAGAACGTATACGTGCCGCCAACGATAAAGCCGAACGGGACAGGCTAAAAGCAACCTTACCCGCAATTACTCCGAGTGGTGTTTTTTCGTACCGTGCCGCTGATGCGTTGGTAAAACATAGCGGGCTTATTTGTTTGGATATTGACTACAAAGGAAACGAGGCAATAGGAAACTTTTTTGAGTTAAAAGAGCAGTTGGTTAAAATTGATAACGTGGCCTTTTGCATAAAATCGGTATCAGACAAAGGCTACGCCGCTGGAATCCCAATAGCCTACACCGAACGCCACGGCCAACATTTTGACGCGCTCAAACGTGTCTTTTGGCAGCGGTTTGGATTGATAGTTGATAAATCGTGCCGTGATGTATCGCGGTTACGAGGCTACTCTTATGATGAGGATGTTTATTTGAACGATAACGCCAAAGTATTCACGCTGTACGATGAGCCTAAGAAAACTGCAAGTAATTACGTTCAACGTTCTTTAACATCTTACACGCAACAAAACGACTCTTTACAGGCTTCTTTGAAAATCATTCAAGACAGTAACGAAGGAGAGCGCCACAACGCGCTACTAAAAGCGGCTCGACTGGCAGGCGGTTACATTGCGGCCGGCCTATTGGATGAGGCGCATGCAGCAAACCAATTAGAAAATGAATTTGGCAGACGTGAGTTTGACAGCCGCTATAAGCCTGCTAAAACCATCCGTGACGGAATCGCATACGGCAAGTTAGAACCGATTAGAGAGCGAGAAACAGCGATAAAGAACCCCGCAACTTTGGGCTACCCGAAAGAATGGAACGACCCCGTGCCCGTGGGCTACATGCTGAAGCCGGTAGAGCATACCCCGCAAAGTTTAGGACTGATAAAAGCCGCCACGCCACCGTTGACGGAGCAAGATTTAATGAACCTACGGAGTATGACCCAATAAAGAATTTCCGTACACGATAAAAAAGAAGCCAAAAAACGCTATCACTATTTTTACTATCATTATTAAACCTGAATTTTCAATTATGGCCTATTTGAGTTCCACCAAAGACATAAAGCCCCGTGAATGGGTGAAAGTCAGAACCGCCACGCCAAACAAAGTGTCAAATACCCGGCGCGTAGAACGTACTTTAAAACTGATTGCCTATCTATCGGAATGGCGAAATTTTAAGGAGATAGCAACACATTTAGAGATACACTATAAAAGTGTTTTTCGGTACATGGATTTACTGATACAGTTTGGATTTATCGTTGAGCAGAACGGAAGCCCCCGGACACGTGTCCGGTTGGCAAACGTGAGGAAGTTTTTTAACGTAGAGTAGCAGAATCAAAGTATTTTTACACCCTATACGCACGCATAAGCTTTTTATCTTGGAATCATTAAGCGTATGTATGGTAGCAGAATCAAAGTATTTTCCGGGGTCAATACACGTGTGTATGGTAGCAGAATCAAAGATTTTAACCCGGTCATTACGCGCGCGCGTAAGGGCTTTTGATAATTTTTCTGGTTAAAAATAAAAAGTTATGAAAACTCTTATAGTGTTTACTGACTCTCGCTTGGTCAGATGTCACACTAATTATAAATGATTATTTAATAATGAATGAAAAGCTTTGAGGTTAATTGTTGGACTCATATATTTGGACATTAATTGACCAAAAAATGAAGTCCAACACTACTCAGACAACGGGTGAAATCATTCGTAAACTAAGAGAAGAGAGGAATCTTCCACTTAGAAAGATTGCAGCCTTACTTGATATGGATACTTCATTTTATAGTAAAATTGAGCGAAATAAAAGAAAAGCTACTAAAGAACATATTTATAAATTAGAAGACATTTTCAATTTGGAAAGGAATTTTTTAATGATTGTATTTTTAAGCGAAAAAATTTATAATGAAATATCTGAATTCACCTGTGCTGCGGAAGTTTTAAAAATTGCAGAGGAAAGAGTATTGAACGGGAAATTAAAATAATAATACAGTAATGCAAAACAAATTAAAAGTTATTGATCTTTTTTCTGGCTGTGGTGGCTTCTCTTATGGATTTGAATCAGCAGGTTTTCATGTTGTACTAGGAGTTGATAATGATAAAGCCGCATTGGATACATTCAAAGCCAATCATAAAAATTCTAAAATACTTTTAGCAGACCTTCATCAAGATAAAGCAATAGACGATATAATAAATGAAATCAAAGGTCATCAAATAGATGTAATTATCGCTGGTCCCCCATGTCAAGGCTTTTCATTAACAGGTGCCAGACAAAAGGATGATGACAGAAATAAATTATTTTACTCAGTATTTAAACTTGCTGAGAGAATCAACCCCAAAGCAATAATTATTGAAAATGTCCCCGGGCTTGCAACTCTTTACAATGGGCACGCTAAAGATGCTATTCTTGAGGAATTTGAGAGGTTAAATTTTACGAGCAACTACAAAGTATTATTTGCGCCAGATTATGAGGTTCCACAAATAAGAAAAAGAATTTTTTTCGTTGGACTAAATGCTCAGTTTGGGAAATTTGATTTTCCTAAAGAAGTTCTTACTCCTGATAGATATAATACTACATCTAATGCAATTTCAGATTTACCCGAAAGGGTCAATGAATATGGCAAAGAGGAAGATATTTATGACAAGCAGGCAGAAACGCAGTACCAACAAGCTATGAGAAATGGTTCAAAAATTTTATATAACCACGTTTCAACAAAACACACCGATCATGTAATAAATGTTATATCACAAGTTCCAGAAGGTGGAAACCATAAAGATTTGCCTCCAGGTGTAGGTGATAGTAGAAAATTTAATGAAGCATGGACAAGATACCACAGTAATAAACCTTCTAAGACTATTGATACTGGACATAGGAATCATTTTCATTATAAATATAATAGAGTGCCTACTGTTAGAGAAAATGCAAGGCTTCAATCATTTCCTGATAGCTTTATTTTTTTTGGGAACCGAACCCAACAAAATAAACAGGTAGGGAATGCGGTTCCTCCTTTACTAGGATTTCATATTGCTAAAAAATTATCAACTTATTTGAGTAAAAGTAATGAAGAAAATTAAACTTATTGATTTGTTCGCAGGTTGTGGTGGATTGTCAGACGGCTTTGAACAAACAGATTTATATGAAACAATTGCTTGTGTTGAATGGGAAAAAGAACCTTGTAAGACTTTAACAAAAAGACTGAAAAATAAATGGAAGTATGAAAATGCAAACGATATTGTATTTCACTTTGATATACAAAGAACAGATGAATTAATTAAGGGATGGAATAATGATCCCGTTTATAATTCACATATAGGGTTGGATTCAATTATCCAAAAACATGGGGGAATAGATTTATTAATAGGTGGTCCGCCATGTCAGGCCTACTCAATAGCTGGCAGAATACGAGATGCCAATGGAATGAATGATGATTATAGGAACTTTCTGTTTGAAAGTTATTTAAAAGTAGTTGATTATTTTCAGCCAAAGGCTTTTATCTTTGAAAACGTTCAAGGCCTTTTAAGTGCTACTCCTGGTGGTATATCTATAGTTGAAAGAATTACTGAGGCATTTAGAGAAAAGGGGTATGAAATAACAAATGATTTAAGAGCTAATGCTTTAATTGATTGTACAAGCTATGGGGTCCCGCAGGTGCGAAAAAGAGTTGTAATATTAGGTATAAATACTAAATCCATGAAAGCGCATCCACAGGTTGCATTGGACGATTTTTATAAATCAATCTTACCTAAATACAAATATTCCAAAGTTGTAACTGTAAGAGATGCAATCAATGATCTACCTAAGTTATTTCCATTAAAAGAAGTTGTAAAAATTAAGAGTAGGAAGTATTCACATACTTATGAAACATGTAAAATTGCAAACCATGATCCTCGGATGCATAATAAAAGAGATATTGAAACCTTTGAATTGTTGGCAAAAGATATAGAAAGTGGCCAGAATAAGTTTGCCTCAGCTGAATCTTTAAAAGAGCTGTATTTTGAAACTACTGGAAAACGTACAAATGTTCACAAATATCATGTACTAAAATGGGGTAAACCAAGTAATACTATTCCTGCTCATTTATATAAGGACGGTTTAAGACATATACATCCAGATTCGAGCCAAGCCCGAAGTATTACTGTACGTGAAGCAGCCAGACTTCAATCATTTGACGATGATTTTGAATTTACGGGAAGCCTTTCAGATCAGTATAAGATGATTGGAAATGCAGTACCTCCAAAATTTGCTAATGCTATTGCTTTAGCTCTGAGTGATTTTTCAAATAAATATTTTACATAATATGCCAGACATTACACTTCTAACAAAAACGGGTCAAGTTCATGGAACTGCTGGCCTGAATTGGGGTTCAAATTTAATGAATCATACCAGACCTTATGATGCATATATACCAATTCACATCAGAACAATAAGAAATAATCCAGGACTTTTTAGTCCTAAATCTCCGCAGCAAACTGTAATTACTTTCCATTGGGACGATGGTGTTGTAATGCAAGGGTTATTTGAAGGAAATTTGCCAGATAAAATAACAGGTAATCTTTATCCAAAACAGATCTCATCACACCCTCACAAAGATACTTTAGGCATATATTTTAGAAATAGATTAGGACTTGCACCCAATCACAGAATAAACCTTGGAGATTTGATTACTTATGGCAGAACTACAGTTACAATTAATAGAATTGATGACACTAATTATAGTTTGGATTTTCATATATAAAGCTCCATAATGAGAAGTTTCTATATAAAAAAATTAGGTAGCCAAGAGTTAGGCAGCCCAAAAGCTGACGGATCTGTTTCAAGAGGCCGATACCTCTATATTACAAAAGCATACCATGATTTTTTTCCATTTTTATCAAAAACAGTAACCAATGATAATGTTCTTATTCCTATAATTCCTCCATTTAGCAATACAAAAATTTATTCAACGTTTGTTTATCACAATGACAAATACAATGTCTATGGAGGAACAAGGGATGAATTTAGGTTATATCTTAACAAAAATCTTGACCCTGGCAGAAGTTATTTTCACGTTAATGATATTTTAGTTTTTGAGAAAATTGAAACTGAAACTCCAATCCCTGTTTATATTCTATATAGATTTAACTCTACTGAGGCTTTTTATAATGATTTATCTGCAATAATTGCAAGCTCCTCAATTAAAGGCGAACATGCTTTATTTACAGGAGAGTTGCATTATATTCCTCAAAGAAAAGTAAATATCGACGAAACAGTTGTAGTTATTCCTGAAGAAGTAATGAAAGTTGCAGTTGAGCAACAGAATGAAGTTTTAGCAAGTGAAGAGCAAAACATAGAAGATATAAGAGGCGCTAGCCTTTTTAGATCTGATAGTTTTAGAGATTTTGTTTTACATGCCTATAACTATAAATGTGCTATTACTGGAAAAGTTATTCGCCACAAAAATTTATTAAATCTTGAAGCAGCTCATATTCAACCAAAGGCGCAGGCTGGAACATTTTTACCTTGCAACGGGATTGCATTATGTAGAGATATGCATTGGGCTTTTGACAAAGGTTTAATTACCCTGAGTGATGACTTAAAAATTATAGTTCATGAAGAAATGAAAGATTCTGAACTTATGGAATATAATGGCAAAAAAATATTCACTCCCGTTGACCCTTATTTTCAACCAGAAAAAAAATTCCTGAATCATCATAGAGAAAAGATATTTGGCTTGTTTTTGTTTTCAGGTTCAATTCGTAGCGAGTAATAAATGTATGGAGGTTAATGGTATTCAATCTTTTCCTACCAACATGTTTTATATTTATTCCTAATTAATTAGCCAGTTACTCGACTTCTACCTTGTTGGTTCAAGGCAAAAAGACCTGCTCTTTAGTAAATTGTCAAGTTTATTAATAGCTGACTTGTCTATTTGAGATTTTTCATCAAACTAATAAAATCATTAATGTAAGTTGAATGTTAGCAACTCTTAAAAGTTTGCAGTAAATCTAAAATTTGAAAAGTTGCTGTAAAAAGGGAGTTTGAAGAATCCGAACGCCAAAAAGGATTTGAAGCGATTTGGAAGGAAGAAAAACTAAACCCCGAAGGTTTGCAGGGCATTCTCAGTGACTACCTGTTTTCCGACCGTAAACTGCTCAGAGACGACGTTATCAAAATCTTAGGCGTAAAGCCCAAACTTATGGAACGAAAGACCATAGGCGAAAGAATCATTGATAAGATTGTCGGCTATGTAGATACTTTCTTAAATGGAATGGAGGGATGAGAACGATATTTATACTGTAATAGGACTCAGATTTCTCAAGTTTTTAACAAAAATCAGGAGTTTATATGTCCATATGGTTGCTCTTTACTATTCTTTTGGATTTACACATAAAAAGGATAAGTAAATTAATACTCAAAACATAGTAAATGGCAAGACTGGTTATGTTCGTTGTAAACTGAAACCAGTATGAATAAGAATGGATTGTGTAAACTATTTTAAAGCACATCAGATATTAACAAATACTATAAGCAGAAAGAAAGTCTGCTCATAGTATTTGTTAATGATTATTAAAGTAGCCCCTTTATATTTCTTTTTCGTGAGCGATAAGTATATTTTTTTAGTTGAACAATTACAAAAATGCTCACCTCAATTAAAAAAATCACATATAACTCTGCCACTAAGTGTAAGTCATGGGGAGCTTTTTTATACTGAAACCATACAAAACCAATCATAGTAATAATCAATACCGCTTTCATTCCAACCAAAAGTCTGTGTTGTTGATAGGCGAATGTTTGCAATTGAAATATATCATCAAGAATCTCGCACGTCATTAAAATACTCAAAAAAATGAAGAAAGCAAGTATAATTGAAACAGTGAGCAGGCACATGTTAAAAAGATTGTAAGTAATAATGGTAATCGTAGTGAATTCGATGCCATATAATACGATAAAAATAATTCTTAGCAGGCGAATAAAAAGGATACTCATTGTTTTATACATTTATGAATGTTAAAAGATATGACTCCCAATTGCGCAAATGGTTGATACAAAATTGAGAGAAGTAGTTGTAACCATCTCTAACCTAGTTTTACCTAGTTTTATCTAGCCTGATATTATGTATAAGAACACAAGTCGAAGCGTTGAGTTTAGAGGTGAGGAGTTTAATGAATTATGGAAAAAAGTTGAAGATAGATATGAGGCAGAGAATGAAGGAAAGAAATTACGTCCCAATCAACATGCCGAACTAGTAGTTCATTTACGCCGTTTTCCTGAAGCAGCTAAACATCTGCCTGTATCTACTGATGGGGATAAATCCGGTTTGGCAATTTACAATGCTTATCGTGAAGCACAAAAGCCAGGTAGTGTAAAGCTTGGAAATGATTATGCTCAGGCTCTCATTGCTTATGCCAGCCAACCTGCCCATACACCTTTTACAGAATATAAAGAGTACCTCCGTAGTTTTTATACAAAAAAAGGGCAATTAGTTGAAGGGGCTATTAGTTTAAAAGATATTTATATTGAACCAAGGATTATAGAAACATACAGATTCAATGAAAAATTTCACGAAAAGCCCCTTTGCGACACTGTTGTGAAATGGATAACTGGAGAGGTAGAAATATCTAAAAGGCATAATAATATATTAATCATTTTGGGTGACCCTGGCCAGGGAAAAACCTCTTTTTGTTCACGCTTACTGTATGAAATAGCTGATCGAGAGTCAGTTTATTTTTTTCGCATTCGAGATATACAAAGAATAGAATTATTTTATGGAAATGAACCATTTTCAGCCCTAAAGACCGAAATGGCACAACAAGGGTATAATCAAAAATATATTCCACTCCCAAAAAATGGATTTGAAGATGCAGTATTAATTTTAGATGGATTAGATGAATTAGAGAAAATTCACAATAAAGACAAAGATGAGTTTTTACAAAAATTTGCCATCCAAACTAATTGGGTAGGGGCGCCTAAAAAGCTGATTATTACCTCTCGAAAAGAGGTGAGTGTATACCATCTTTTTAATAATGGAATTTGTGCTTGGACTTTAAGCGAATTTGAGCTAGAGGATCAACAGCTTTGGATAAACAAATACAATCTTAATCCTAATGTCTCTTATCACTTAGAAGCTGAAGAATTAGCAGAGCTTAATCGGAATCCTGCGACATTTCCTTTAGTGCGTCAGGCCATTATTTTACATATAATGGCGAATTTAAATTTTCGTCCCGGACAAAGTAACAATGCTTCACAAATTTACAATGAATTATTTAACCGTTTAATAGAGCGCAATTGGGAAAACAGAAGTGAACATGCCGTACTTAATAAATATATCAAATCTTCGAATGATTTAAGACAAGTCCTTCATGAGCTAGCCTTAGCCATGTTTAAGCAGAAAAAGGATTGTTTAAGTGCCGAGTATATCCCAACCATCATTCAAGAAAAGTGGAATCTTAAGAACCAATCTGATTTTCGTGATTTATTACTTGCTTTTTATTTTAAAGAATTGAACCAAAATGAATTTGCTGTAGAGTTTTTACATAAGACATTTGGCGAATATTTGGTGGCAGAAGCTATTTGGTATCGAATAAAAACTATTTTTATTGAAGCAGAAAACTCAGTTGATGATATATTGAAGAGCATAACATATCTATTTAATGGTAAAGCTTTTCTTACAAAAGAAATCATAAATTACTTGTATGATTTAATAAACGACTTTAAAAAAGATAGAGTCTTAGACAACTCGATTAGAGAATTATCAGAGATTTTGATTTCAAGAATGAGCGATAGTTTGCCTAGCTTAATAGGTGCAGAATTTTATTACCCTGATGCAAATAAGGATGTACTATCTCAATCTGCCAGAGTTTTTTATGGATTTATATCTGTATATTTAAGAGTAAATTATAAAGAATTTCCATATTCACAAATTGTTCTACGAGATTTCTCTATGCTAATTAATATGTTAGCCTTTAAAAATAAGGGCTTATTAAATTTAAAAGGAACTTACTTAAGAAAGATTGACTTGGTTGGAATTGATTTATCAAAGGCTGATTTACGGGAAGCTGATTTAATGGGATCTAATTTATCAGGAGCTGATTTAAGAGATGCTGATTTAATGGGAGCTGATTTATCAAGAACTCTTTTGACTGGAGCTCTTTTAATTAGAGCTAATTTAAAAAAGGCTAATTTGAGCGAATCCTATCTAACAAAAGCAGACTTAATAAGCGCTAATCTAGAAGGAGCCAACTTGACTGATGCCAACTTAGCGGATACTTACATGATAGGAACTAATTTAAAAGGAGCTAGCTTTATAGGTGCGGATTTAAAGAGAACAAATTTAAAAGGGGCTGATTTAGCAGGAGCTGATTTATCGAACGCTGATTTAAGAGGAACTAATTTAAGGGGCACTAGTTTAACAGAAGCTAAATTAGCAGGAGCAAATCTGATGGATTCTATCTTAGAAGGAGTTAATTTAAAAAAGATTAACTTAACAGGAGCCAAATTATCGAATAATGATTTACAAAGATACGATTTAACAGGTGCGAACTTAACAGGTGCTGATTTAAGAGGTGCGAACTTAACAGGTGCTGATTTAAGAGGTGCGAACTTATCGAATGCTGATTTAGCAAGAACTAATTTATTGAACGCTGATTTAAGAGGAACTAATTTAAGGGGTGCTAGTTTAACAGAAGCTAAATTAGCAGGAGCAAACTTATCGAATAATGGTTTACAAAGATACGATTTAAGAGGTGCGAACTTATCAAATGCGAACTTAACAGGTGCTGATTTAAGAGGTGCGAACCTAGCAGGTGCTGATTTAAGAGGTGCGAACTTATCGAATGCTGATTTAGCAGGAGCTGATTTATCGAACGCTGATTTAAGAGGAACTAATTTAAGGGGCGCTAGTTTAACAGAAGCTAAATTAGCAGGAGCAAATCTGATGTATTCTATCTTAGAAGGAGTTAATTTAAAAAAGATTAACTTAACAGGAGCAAACTTATCGAATAATGGTTTACAAAGATATGATTTAAGAGGTGCGAACTTATCAAATGCGAACTTAGCAGGTGCTGATTTAAGAGGTGCGAACTTAGCAGGTGCTGATTTAAGAGGTGCGAACTTAACAGGTGCTGATTTAACAAGAACTAATTTATTGAACGCTGATTTAAGAGGAACTAATTTAAGTGACGCTAGTTTAACAGAAGCTAAATTAGCAGGAGCAAATCTGATGTATTCTATCTTAGAAGGAGTTAATTTAAAAAAGATTAACTTAACAGGAGCCAAATTATCGAATAATGATTTGTAAAGATACGATTTAACAGGTGCGAACTTAACAGGTGCTCGATTGCCACAATGCAACAGGAATTAACCCTACACATCTGTCGCAAAATCAATTAGGAAGTGGCAAAGTTTAAGCAATTTGTAAATTAGAATTCTAAACTGGAATGTTTATAAGAGCAAATCTTAGTCTAAACCTTCTACTTAATTGCTTAAGCCTATTAAAAACAGTAATTTTTAATGTAAGACTATACTTGATCCCAGCTTGCACAAATGAATATCCTGCTTTGTGGTGCAAATTGTGGTGCAACTAAAAACAAAAAGCAGTCACGATTTAACGTAACTGCTTGATTATCAAGTCGGGATAGCGGGATTTGAACCCACGACCCCTTGCCCCCCAGACAAGTACACTACCTGGCTGTGCTATATCCCGATCGTGGGTGCAAAAGTAGAAAATTTTATTTAACTGTCAAGGTTAAGTACATTATAAACAGTCATTATTATTAAGTTGATTTGTTTCTTCCTCCAAAAAAACTTGGAATCGCTGCCTTAACCGATGATAAAATGCAATCAATTCTCTTGCCTCTTTTGTTATGACCGCGCCTCCTCCTTTTTCTCCGCCTGTCTGAGTTATCACTAACGGAACATCCGATTGAGAATTAAGTGAATTGACCAACTCCCAAGCTTTTTTATAAGACATCCCCATTTGCTTCGCAGCTTTGTTAATAGAGCCCATTTCATCAATATATTCCAGAAGTTCGACTCGTCCCGGTCCTAAGAAGCGCTCATCGGTACTTTCAATCCACAAACTCCCTTTTACACTAAAACTAAGGTTCTTCAATAAGTGTCTAATCGGCTTTTCCATTCTTGCATAATAAATATCAAAAATAATACTGCTATACCATTTAAACTAAGGAATTGAAAAAGAGAGTCAAAAGGTCGAGTTTTGTAGTGGTCAAACAACAAAAAATACAAATGACTCTCTATGACAAACGTAGTACAATCAAAGGCAACTACCATAAGTGCATGGTGGAAAATGTAACTATGCTTCTGACAGGTCTGTTGAAAAGTAAGACGACTAATCTTTATAAGATGAAAGACGACATGGCTCAAATAAGCAATCTAAAAGGCTTAAATTCGGGAAGTTATTACAAGCGCTTAATACGATTTTTTGACAGATACAATGCAACCGGATTATTCATTAATTTGCTACTATGGGTTTTACAAACGCTTATTAAGGAAGTCGATAATTTTTTTGGACGATACGGAATGGAAAATTGGCAGATTCAAAGTACACGTTTTAGTTCTGGCTGCTCAGGTAAAAGGCGTAATGTTGTCATACGGCTACGTAAAGGGAAGTATAAAAAAGCCATAGAAACCAGTGGTCATTCTTATGATAAATTAGAAAAAAAGGCTCTGAAGAAAGGGGATTCACAGGCAACTTTCGATTTAGGACTGGATAAATATAAGATAGAGATGTGGCGTTCAGCCAACAAAGACGAACCTTTTATTTATCTCATTACTAATATTTTATACCAGAAAAGGGTTGGCAAGCAATATGCTAAACGCTGGAGAATCGACTACTGCTTTAAGCATCTAAAAACGAATGGATTCAATTTAGAAGATATGTCTTTAAATGACCTCAAAAAGATTAAATTAATGATTAGTTTGGTAATTGTTGCTTACGTTTTATCAATCAGAGAAGGTATTATTCAGAAAAAAACACAAAAAATCAGGGTTATAAAGTACAAAAATGGGAATGAATATCCGGCAGTATCAACCTTTAGATGTGGCCTGCAATTTATTAGTAATCAAATCCTTAGCTATTTGGAGCTGGATAAATATTTAGGAATCATTCAGCTTAAAAAACATTCAATTGTCCAAATTGTATAATAGTATAATCAAAAATTTTTTTTTTCAAAAGTACTGATTATCAATAATTTGCATAATTTTTTCAAAAAAAATGCAGTGAGACTGTTGACACTATCAAAAAGAAACGTACCTTTGCACCACGTTTCACCAACGCAGCGAACAATGTAACCAGTCGGCCCGTTCGTCTAGCGGTTAGGACACGACCCTTTCACGGTTGAAACAGGGGTTCGATTCCCCTACGGGTCACAGAATCGCCTGCGTAGTGTAGCGTAATGTACTTAAAAACGCCTTAGATTAGCTTCTAAGGCGTTTTTTATTTATTTTACGTCACATTACGATACATTACGTAACAATAAATGTTACACAGAAATGGACGCCATAACCTTTACCTTTGTTCTTCGCAGTTATGTACTCGCCGACGGCACCCGGAAGATCCTGCTTCGCATTACTCAGAACCGAAAACACAAGTATGTTGACATTGGTTATTCAGTAAAAGCTGATGACTGGAACAAAGAAAGAAAGGAGGTTCGCAAATCGCATCGGCTTTCCGGCGAAATCAAAATGGTGATGTATCGACACCTGATCGACGCTAAACAAACCTACCTGATCAGTCAAAGTCAGGATATTCCTATTAGTGCCAATGAAATTAAGCGGTAGCTTAAAAAAGAATTGGTCGGTGGCAGTTTTCTTGAGTATGCAGACAACTATATTAAGCTAATGAATGAAGAGACGCAGGAGTCTCGTAAATCAATCATCAACAAACTGAGGGCATACCTGGGCAAAAGCTTGAACGGTCGACAAAACGACTTATCCTTCCCTGAGATAACCTACAAATTCCTGAAAAACTATGAGCGCTATCTGAAGAAAATCGGTAATGGCGCTAACACGATCCACGGCAATATGAAATTCCTGAAAACGGTTTGGAGGGATGCCGTAAAAACCAAGCATTTTCGCACGATGGATAATCCTTGGGATGACTATAACGCTCCTAAAGAAAAATCACAGCGAACACGTCTGAAGCCCGTTCAAATCGAAGAAATTGAAGCATTGATCGTCAAGCAGGGGACACGCAAATTCGACTCAAAGAATATGTTCCTGTTTTCCTATTATTTGCAGGGTATGCGCGTCAGCGATGTGCTTCAGTTGAGATGGAATCAAATCAAAGGAAGTCATCTACACTATAAAGCGGGCAAGACCAAAAAGGCAAGGTCACGAAAACTGATCGTACGTGCCAAGCAGATTCTGGAATACTATCAAAAGCCCAAACAAAGTAAAGACGACTATATTTTTCCATTCCTACAGGGCATTAATAAGGCAGACTGGCAACCTCGAAAATTCAGAAAATTGTTGGATGCCAAAAATTCCAAAATTCGAAGCGGCTTAATGGAAATTGCGGAGGAGCTTGGCTATGAAAAACTTTCGATGCACGTGGCCAGACACAGCTTTGCCGATATTGCCCGTAAAATTATTGGTGACGTGCATCAGGTTTCCGATGCACTTGATCACAGCTCAATCAGCATCACTGAAAACTACTTTAATGATGCGGAGCCTGAAGAGAATGATGAGTTAGTAAGAAAGATTTTTGGTGAATAAAGTCTTATATGCTCACACCGATTTATTATCCGATTAATCCTTACCCATTTTCAATGCTTTGCGGAGATTATTAGGTCAGTCGACATTTTTTATAGGACACCAGTGCCCTAAATTATCAAACTTTGATTTCCCGGTCCCAAAAACGAAGGTATATTTTTAGATGAAAATAATTGCAATTTTACTTCTTCATCTGATAGTAGTTATATCCGGTATTACCTGGTATTTGCGACTTTCTTTAAAAATGAGAGCTGCTATAGCTAATCCACCGGAATTGCAATTATTTTTAATTTTTGGGATTTATGGCGGGCTTTTATTAATGACTGTTCACAGTCTCACTTGGCAATGGTCAGGCATGGCGAGCTTTGGAATATTAGCACTACTTGTTGTCGCGCCTGTAATAGCCATAAGCACCGCTTATTCATTACGAAAACTCAAATATCATTCTGGTTACCATTATAGGCTTTACTATTCAGGTCTCCTGTATATACCGATTCTAATTTTGGTATTTATAAGCTTAGCTTATTTTTTAACCTATTTGGAAGAGATCAAGGCCTAAAAAGTAGTTGTGCAACAACCACGGTTGTTTTTTGTACAGCTACGGTACTTATAAAACATGTTTTTGGCCTTTGTACATAACTGAAAACAGCTCCAAAATTTCCGTTAGTTCCAAAAACGACGGTTTATTGAACAATATGAATAATGACAGTTCTTTGTAATAGATTTATAATAAATCAGAATAATGCTTATCTGATTTCAGTGTAGTACACTTCAATGCTATAGAACGCCTTTTGAGTAAATTAAGCCCATAAATTACCTTTTACAAGACAAAATACGCATTGCGTATTTTGTCTTGTAAGCAGCCCCTCAATCTGCGAGTGCAAGACTACAACACTACCAAACCTATATGAAATGAAGTAAAAATGGAGGATAACGATATAAAAAGACTTTCTCGACTTACAGCTATACTAACAATTCTACAAACAAAGAGAATCGTTACATCATTAACGCTTGCCAAAAAGTTTGATGTAAGTGTTCGGACAATTTATAGAGATATTAAAGCATTGGAACAGGCAGGCGTGCCGATAATTGCAGAAGAAAGAAAAGGATATACACTAATGGAAGGATATAGAATTCCGCCGGTGATGTTTACCGAAAGTGAAGCAAATGCTTTAATAACAGTGGAACAATTGGTTCAAAAAAACAGTGATAGTTCTCTCATAAAAGAATATACAGAAGCAATCAACAAAATAAAGGCTGTTTTATTATATTCAACAAAAAACAAGGCTGAATTACTTTCCAAAAGAATTGCTGTCAGTCCTGTAATGCCAAACAGAAATACAAGTAATTCATTGGCCTTGATACAAAATGCTTTGACAGATTTTAAGGTTTTGAAAATTACCTATCAGTCAGTGCAAAATAATGATAAAACTATACGCAACATAGAGCCATTTGCTTTCTACTATAATTTACAGGAGAGTTGGTTGGTTGTTGCTTTTTGCCTATTAAGGAATGATTACCGTATGTTCCGATTAGATAGAATTTTAAAAATAGAACCACTTGAAATTTCGTTTGAACCACACAAACTAACATTAAAAGATTTTTTGGAGATTAAAGAAAAAAACTTTAGTATACCTGACATACCGTTGTCATAATGCCATTCTACTTTTGTGCTATTATTAATTTAAAGCAAGAAGAAAGATGGGTAACGTAAAGTTAGTATCATTAAGAATTATTACAGCTGACATAAAGCGATTGGTTCAATTTTTTGAGGATGCAACAGGAATAACCGCCAAATGGGCAACCGATGACTTTGCAGAGGTTATATCTGATTCTTTTACCTTGGCAATTGGAAGTACACGAACATTGGCTTTTTTCGGAGATGACGTTGCAGAACCTGTGAATAACAGAAGTATTATCATAGAGTTCCTTGTTGAGAATGTAGATGATAATTACGAAGTGATTAAAGGTTTAACAAGTGAAATTGTTCAGAAGCCGACTACAATGCCTTGGGGGAATCGTTCTTTACTGTTTCGTGACCCGGATGGGAATTTGATAAACTTTTTTACTCCTGTAAGTGACGAAGCAAAAAAGAAATTCGCATAAAGACTAAGCCCGGCCGCTAATAACTAGGGTTTCATGGCTTGGCTTTCAGCCACCACGAAACCTTAGTTATTGCAAGAAGCTCTTTTGTTCGCAGTGTTGTCAAAAAACGGCTATGCATAGAAATTCATTTTTCGTCAAACGGTCACCCGTTTCTGCGTAAATATAGCTTTTAAAAACCCATTCGGATTACCATCGGTATTTCCGGTTCCACGCTTCTGTGTTATTGAAACTAATGTCCGTAGCTGACCACTTTCACTACTTTCCATTGATCGCCCTTTTTCTGCCAAATCAAGACGAATCGTGGTGATGCCGTTACTTCTTCAGGGCTACCGTTAAAACCGGTATAAAAACGGTGCTTTCCAATCTCTACTGCCCCAAAGCCGGGTATAGGAAAAACCTCCAGGCTGTTTTTGTCGAGTTCTCTCTGTAAGTACCCCGTTTCTCAGACAGCAGTAATTGGTGTATTTTTTTCTTCTAGCGGCCTGTTTTTCCATTCTTCGGGCGTAAGGTTTCCCAGACTTTCGTGCGGGCGTCGGTGATTATATTCTTCCATCCACTCAGCGGTCAATTGTCTTACCTGCTCTAAGTCGAAAAACAAATATGCATCCAATACAGCTTCTCTGTAAATTCGGTTAAGCCGCTCAATATAGCGGTCCGCCGCCGCGGCCATTTTGCGTGGGCTTTCCCGGCTGAATATAGTGAATCTCTATTTGTTTGTCCAAGCACCATAACTCGAACTCTTTGGAGGTAAACCGCTGCGGCGGGCCGCTCCGGTCCATTATCGGTTCTGATTGATTTAGGCATCCCCCTCTCTGCAATGACCCGCTCTAAGGTTCGGATTACTCTTTTAGATGACAGAGAAGTGTCAACAGCGCGGGCTGCCCAGTTCAATAGCCAACACTTCTCTTGAATAATCATCCATAACATTGAGTGTTCTGAATTTTCTGTTTCCCACCATACTGTCACTCATAAAATCCATACCGCTACGGCGGACCGTTCCAACTGACATTTATAGCTGCCGGCTGCTGTAGGGGTTGTTTTACTCTGTCCGGCAGTCTACGCTTGCCTTTTCGTTTTTTGTTCAACTGTAAAAGCTTGTACACACGATAGACTCTTTTATGATTCCATTGCTTGCCTGATTTTCTTAAGTAGGCAAACAGCTTTCGAAACCCGTAGGTCGGATTCGGACCGCCGATGCGGCTTAAATGCCAACGCTTGTAATGTCTCAATCGTCTCACTATCATCTCTTTGAGTAGTATAATAGAACTGTTAACGATTCAAATTGAGAATCTTACAGGCTCTGCTCACCGCAATTTGGTGCTCTTCAATCAACTCCTGTGTTAATTGCTTTTTGGCGGCAGAGCCCAACCCTTTTTTACGAATAACTCTTTGAGGATCTGATTATCCATCGCTAAATCAGCGTACATTTTTTTAAGCCGGCTGTTCTCCTCTTCCAATTCTTTCAAGCGTTTGACATCGGATGATTCCATGCCGCCATACTTGCTTCGCTCAGGCGACCCTGTTCCAATTGTAAAAACCGGGCGGCCGGTGCCGTGGCTTCAGAAATGCCGTTCTGGCGACAAATTTCCTTGGTGGGGATGCCGTTTTCCTGTTGCTTAAGGATCGCGACAATTTGTGTCTCGGTAAATTTCGTTTTTTTCATAGCAGTTCAAAATTAAACATTTTTCTCTAATTTTAAACTGTCTGCCTCATAGGGACACTTATACTCAGACTAAGCCGTTTCAAGGTCTGGTTTAGTACCATCAATAGAATGCTACTTGCACGAGAAACTTTACTTTGTGAAATACCGAAATTAGCTGCTTGGTGCTGCTGTAAATTATTAGATTTTAGATAGTTAAGTAGAAAAAATAACTTAGTAGATGTACCCGGTAATTCAGAATTGCCATGTTCATTATAGGAAGGAAAAGCTCGCTTTCTGCCTTCTAAAGTATGATAACGATAGTATTTTTTGCCAATCTATATCAAACTCTGAGCATAGATAATCAAACTCAGATATGGTCAAGCTCGTCAGGGATAGGAACTGAGTCTGATTAGTACGTATTTCTGAATAGTTCATTTATCATTTTTTGTATAACCTCAAAGATAAGGCTCGCGCATCAGTTTAACTTTTATTTCCGCATAATCACTAATATTGGTGAAGTTAGTTTGGTTATGCTGAGACAATTCATAGACCGAATTTCCAATGTCGTACAGGTGCGTCATCAGGTTTAAGCCTTTAGCTAAATGATTCGCCCCCATTTTGAAAAATACCTTAGTGAACAGAAAGGATAACCCGGAACATCGAGTTTGCTACTATATCAATTGTTGGAAAAACAATCCACTTTGTGCTTTCAGTGGCTGTCAATTATAGAATACTGGCACCACAGTAGCCCATCGGGTTTATAGCCAAATCTAATCGTTTTTCTTGATCTGCCTTTTTCTGACCTTCTCTGTAAGTACCCCGGGGGATGAGTCGGTTGGGAAATTGCAGGAAAGCCTCCCTTTTCTGACCGGGATTAAAAAGGCAAATCTCACCATTGAGTGTTTTAAATCACCCTTCACTGCGCTCAATGGCAGGATGCGTACAGTTTTTGTGTCTGTACCGGAAAGAAATAGAACCTACACGTAAAGAAAATGGGGACGGATCAATTATCGGTAGTTTGGACGCATTTTGTCAGAGCAAGGAGCCTGCAAAGTCTTGGAGGGATGGTGTTTCTCCTGCTGGTCAGTGCGTGTCAAACCCAAACAAACCGCCGAACTACTGCCGACACCAACGCACCGATTTGTACGCAAACTCTCCCTTTGGCGGCTACGTCGAGTATAGACGGTTTAGGGATTCCCGTGCTGCGGGAAGGACTCGGCAAGAGTCATTTACCCATTACTACCCGCAGTGCCGACGCCCAACGTTGGTTTGACCAAGGCCTGAACCTGTTGCACGATTTTTGGCACATCGAAGCGTATCGCGCCTTTCGGCAGGCAGTTTGTCTGGATTCAACCTGTGCCATGGGGTATTGGGGCATTGCCATGTGTCAACCCGGATTTGGGGGCAACGACAATCGCGTATGGTATACGGCCATCACCCAAGCCAAGGCATTGCAACAGCAGAGCAGTGACCTGGAGAAAGCCCTTATCCGTGCCGCCGAGGTACTTGTCACCCAAGGGATTCATGAGGCTGTTCCCGTATTTCGGGACTTAGCCGAGCGCTTTCCCGAGGAGCCCGAAGTGTTGGCCTTTGTCGCCATTGTACTTCGCCAGAATGTGCGTACGGACGACGGATTAAGAAGCAGCGATGAAGTAAAGGAATTTCTGGAACGCAGTTTAGTGCGTTTCCCTCACCATACCGGATTGCAGCACTACTACGTGCATGTCATGGAAGTTCGTCCGGATTTTAAAACCGTAAAAACACTGGCCGAACGGATGCCGGCCACGGCTCCGGGAGCTTCGCACATTACGCACATGCCGGGTCATATTTACTTTTTGGAGGGTCGGTATGACAAGGCCGTGGCTGTGTTTGAGAAAGCACACCGGCAGGAAGTGGCCTACCACAAAGCGGAAAATATTCCCTACGCGGCCGACCAAAACTACATGCACAACCTGCACTATATGGCCGTAGCCTGCAGTGAATTGGGGGAAAAGACCAAGGCGTTGGAGGCCGCCCGGCAGTATGCCAACATCACCCTAAGCCGCCAAACTCCGCAGGACGGCTCGGCCCTGATGCTGCTCTACGAGGGGCGCATTTTACCGGCCTTGGTTCATATTCGATTTCGGGAGTTTGCCGAGGCCGATGAGAAAATCAGTTTTTGGCTCAATAGCTTGGATGTACCGCTGACCAATCCGCTGGTGCGGTTGTATTTACAGGGAATGCAGGCGTACTGTCGGGGCATGGAGGCCGTCCAACGGGGTGATATAGCACAGGCAACGGCCCGGGGCGGGGTATTGACGCATCAAATGCAGCTCTTTGAACAGGAGGGTATGAAGCATCC
The DNA here is from genome assembly GCF_965279615.1 of Runella sp. NCBI lineage: Bacteria > Pseudomonadati > Bacteroidota > Cytophagia > Cytophagales > Spirosomataceae > Runella > Runella sp. The sequence goes on from NZ_OZ257252.1 coordinate 6,941,107, forward strand.
GCAGGGGATAGAATTTAAAAGTATCAACGAAACCTACGACATCCTGAGCATGGCCCGCTACGAGTTGGCCGGCTGGATCGACAATATAGACCCAACCAAACCCTTCAACGACTTGGCTTGGAAAGAGGCACTGGATTTAGAAAAGGCGATTGCCTACGACGAGCCTCCGCGACTGATGTATCCCATAGGCGAAAGCATGGGACGGTTGCATCTGCGGCGGGGCGAGCTTCCTGAAGCCCGGAAAGCGTTTGGTCTGGCGTTGGCCAAACGACCCAACAGCCCTTTTGTAAGAGAATTGATGAAAGCAATAAGCAACGGAACCGGCAGATGAAATCTGTATGCAGCCTCTGAAAGCCAGTACGCTTGAGCGAAGCGGGAACTGTACTTAGGCGGCCTAAAATCAATAAAACCGGCAAATTGCCGATTGGCTTACCCCCTTTTTTTACACATACAGCCCTATTTTGCAGGGGGTAGGCGCGAAGCCTGCCCCTTTTTTATCTGTTGCGTTTAGACCTTGGGGTGTAGCGTTTTTGGTTGCCTGCCTCGACCGAAAGCTTCCCGCTGCCGGGCAATCATTTGGCAGGGAAATTGCAGAGAAGCCTCCCTTTTCCGGCAGAAATTTTCCGGGAAACAAATCTCACCATTGAATGTTTAAAATCACCCTTCGCTGCCCTCAATGGCAGGATGCGCACAGTTCTTGTCCCTGTACCGGAAGGAAATAGAACCTACACAAATAAAAATGAGGACGGATCAATTATCGATAGTTCGGACATTCTTTGTCAGAGCAAGGAGGCTCGAAAGTATGGAAGGAATAGTGCTGTTCCTTCTGGTCTGGGCATTTCAAGCCCGGACTGCTTGCCAAACCGGTGTCGGCAACAACGCGGCACTTTGTACGCAAACTCTCCCCTTGGCGGCTACGTCATCGAGTAGAGACGGTTTAGGAACTCCCGTGTTGTGGGAAGCACTTGGCGATAGCCATTTATCCCTGCGTACGTACCCTCCCGACTCCCGGTGTGGGTTTGACGGGGGACTGAACCTACTCCCTGATTTTTACCCCATCGAAGCGTACCTCGGACTGAGGTATTCTATGGGTGAAAGATTGAAGCGGTTGCATCTGCGATGGGGCGATTCTCCCGAAGTCCGTAAAGCTTTTGGTCTTGAGTTGCCCAGGCGTCCCAATAGTCCTTTTAAATATGAACTAATGAATTAACAATAAGTGATATGAATACTTTTTTACAAACCGTGACAAAATGGAGAGCATTGCTACTGATGCTGTTTTGTATAGTTGTATTCTCCCTACAAGGGGAGACAGTGCCAATAAAAACGACTCCTCCACCTCACCAAAACTATATACAGGGCGCACGAGCAATACTGGTAGATAGTGATGGAGATGGTATTGATGATTCGGTTGATTTGGACGATGATAACGACGGGATTCTGGATACGGCGGAGTGTGTGCCTTCCCCATCGAGTATAGCTTTCACCAACTTTGTCGCCTACAAAAATGGTGTTCCGATCCAGCCTAGCGGTGGATCGTTTTCCAACGTGATTGATGGTAACATCAACTCTGGAATTGATTGGCAAATGACACCGGGAGATAACTTTCATGATCGGTGGGTATTCGATTTGAATGCTGCGTGGAGTGGCACGAATGCGGTTCTGAAGCTCTATTATGACACTGGTGGCCTAGGTAATGGTGAAGGTATCAAATCCATAGCAACGATAAACGTTTATAACCAATCGGGTGCACAGATTCTCACTATGGCTGGCCCCACCTTTGCCGAGGGAAGCATCCAAGCCTCTATCAACCTTGGCAATCTCACAGGAGCCACTCGCATTGAGTTTCTACACATTCAGGGCCAGAATACCCTCGATGGCGGAATTTGGGGGCCAGACACCCGCGAAGTGGTTCTGACTATGACGAATCCAAGCGTAGATCCTAGCTCTTGCGACATTGATGGTGACGGCATTGTCAACAGTTTAGATCTCGATTCTGACGGAGACGGCTGCTCCGATGCCATCGAAGGTGGGACCGCATTTACAAATAGTCAAGTTGATGCCAACGGCCGTTTGGCAGGGGGAGTAGCCGCCAATGGAATACCAATTGTAGCAGGTAGTAGTGGTCAAGCCGTAGGGACAAGTCAAGATGCTACCAAACAAGATGCTAATTGTGTACCAACAGGTGTTATTACAGTTACACAACCTACCTGCTCAGTTACAGGAGGGGTCAATATAAACGGAATGCTGACGCTGACTTCTTATTCAGGTGGTGCAACTAGAGTAGGTTATTCGGCAGGAAGTGTTTATACTGGTCCGGCTTATACGTCGGCTACCAGTTTGACCGCTGCTCCCTTTACATTGGTAAATACCCTGCCTAATCCAACAGTGGATCAGCCCTACACTGTCCGGGTATTTGCTACCGCTAGTAATTATCAGGATTACTTAGTAACCCTGACTCCTAAATTGTGTTTGACAGCTGATGTTAGTGTTTCTGTCTCCCCTACTAAGCAAACGAACGCTAAGGGAGAAACACAAACTTATATTGTAACGGTGAAAAATGCCGGGCCAGATGTAGCTCCAGCGGTTAAAGTCAAAGTACCTATACCTAACAATCGTTCATTACTACTGGCGTCACCTCAGCAAGGAACGTTTAATGCAGCAACCGGTATTTGGGACATCGGTAGTTTGGCCATTGGGCAAACTACTATGCAGGTTACTATTCAAGTGAATTAACAGATATAAAACGTATTAAGATGAAACTACTTTTAAGTTTTTTTCAGCAGAAAAGACAATGGATATGTTCGGTTTGTATATACCTTTTTTATCTGTTGTTTTCAGGGCCGTCGTTAACACTGGCGCAGTCTTCCTGTACTCCTGCCCAGCCCAGTGTAATGATGCAATGGAACTTTGATAAGGGATATGATTGCGGACAAAATTCTACTTACCCTTCGGACGGTTTTACCACAGTTCCCTGGTTTGGCAAAACTTATTTCGGAAAGGACTTTTATTACTGCCCTAATATAAATTCAGGATGTGCAACGGGTATTATAGGGACTCAGGGGCATGATAATACCAATCGATTTACAGGAGCCCTTTGTTTAGAATCGTTTTATACGACGTATTATGCTGAAGCAGTAGGTTGGATAGGGAAGGGATTATATGATCCGACATCAACCGTTTTTAATGTTGAAAGCCCTATTAATTTTTATGTAAAGTATAAAATACCCAAGGGAACGGTAGGGTGTTTGTCGGACTTTGCCTTGAAAATTCTTCAAAAGCAATATGATGGACATACCGTAAATTTTGAAAAACAAGGAGTTGCTGTAAAACGAAATGGGGTATTGATTTATAATACAACACAACCTATTTCGGCCTCTAATGTGAACGGGACCCCTATGTCTTTTAGTTTTACAGGGGCTGATTTTTGCAGCGATGGTTCGGCAGATGTAGAATATCAAATCATTTTTGGGCTGGTCCATCAATTTAAAGTTCCTCCTGCCAATTTTTACGATTCATATAGCTCCACTGTAACAGGTTATGACGATATTACAATTGATGGAACTTGTGGGGGAGCCCCGCCTGTATCTGCTACTGCTATTATGGCAGGCTGTGGGGCAACGGGACCTCTTAGTAATGCACAACTAAAGTTAATTGGGTTTTCTGGTACGGATAAATATGATTACACGCCCGGAACAACATATACCGGAGTGCAAACGTATGCTACGGCAACAAGTATACCCTCCACGGGAATAATAGCGAGTAATCTGCCTGATCCGGGTATCCCAAAAGTATATACTATACGGGTTTTTAGCGCAAATGGATGTACTCAGGATATTCAGGTAACTCTTAACCCATCTATTTGCCCAATAACTTGTGCTCAGCCTACGTCGATGTCCCTTACACCGATAACGGCAACCTGTTCAGGGACAATTGCTAATGGTGATGCAAAAATTGTTATAACAGGCGTATCAGGAGGTGATAAAGTAGGGATTTCCGCAGGTGTCTCCTATACAGGTGTCTCCTATACTTTGGCCACTCCATTGACTAACGGAGCTTATTCATTTACAGGGCTTTCTAATCCTTTGGGTAGCCAGATTTATACGGTACGTTTCTTCAATGGTTCTAACGGCTGCTATATAGATAAGACGGTTGAATTATTGGATGGAGGGTGTGATCCTTGTGCCACGGCTTGTGTACAAGTACTACAGACTGGAGCGTCCGATCCTACCAACAATGATTACGTGGCCTGCTATCAATCCTGTAAAACGAATCAGTATATTGATTTAAAACTCACTAAAACAGTAGCTCCAAATACAGGTACTACCTGTCCAATCAGCACTACGTTTGTTTGGACAGTTAATGTGACAAATGCTGGTAATATGACAGCGACGCAGGTTGCGGTTACTGATTATATTCCCGAAGATATGGTTGTTGTGAGCACATCGGCTACACAAGGTTCTTTTGCCATTCATGGAGGGAACTGGTTTGTTGGTGACTTAGCCCCAAATCAGACAGTAACGTTGAAAATACTCGCACTGGCAACAAAGCCCGGTGTTTTTACGAATTGTGCTGAAGTAAAGGAGGCTTATCCGCATAATGATCCGAATAGTACACCTAATAATCATGCAGTCACAGAGGATGATTATGCATGTGCAACTGTTACAGTGACAAGTGGTACTGGGGGAGGGGCTCTTCCAACGGTTAGTAAGTCATTTAGTCCAGGAGGAACAAGGCCAAATCTTCCTGTACAGTTGACATTACAAATTACTAACAATAATTCGTCTCCTATCACCTTAACCGAAAACTTCGTAGACAGTCTTCCAACGCAACCAGCCCAAATGGTTATTTCGTCAACGCCTAATCTGGTTGTCGATAATAATATTCCGGTTGTTGCAGCCGCCGGAACAAACATGCTATTCATACCTAAGGGGACAGTGCTACCTCCAGGGCTTACCCAGATTAAAGTAGATGTAATTGCACCAGCGGAGGGCTTATATTGTAATGTAATAAATGCAGGAGCGTTACAGACTAGCTCTTGTAATAATATTGAAAGTACTACAGCATGTCTGTCAGTTAATAATAATTATGTTTTAGCACCTATAGTAGATAAAAAATTTGCTCCCGGTATGCTTGAGGTTAATCAGGTTGGACAATTAATTCTCACCATACAAAATAGGGATGTAAGTGACTTTACCTTAGGCACTGATTTCGTTGATTATTTTCCTACAGGCTTAGTAGTCGCTGGAGCTGCTACCAGTACCTGTGGGACTGTATCGGCAGTAAGTGGAGCTGCTACAGTTTCTCTGTTATCAGGAGCAGTAATACACCCTGGTAGCTGTACAATAACAGTACCGGTCAAAAGTACTGCTACAGGTACCTACTGTAATGAGATTCCGATGAATAGCGTAAGCGGAACTATACGGGGGGTAATGTCGGGTAATGAGGGGGTTGCCGAAGCGTGCCTGACAGTCGTCAACACGCCGATTTTCGACTTGGCCCTGACCAAGAAGTTGGCAACAAGTCAGAAGTCATTGGTGCTGGTGGGCGATACGGTGCTGCACAGCATCGCGGTCATCAACCAGGGCACCGTGGCGGCCACCAATGTACAGGTAACCGATTACATTCCGTCATCAATGAGCCTGGTAGCTGATGCCAACTGGACTCTGTCGGGCAGCAATGCCGTTTTGGCCACCCCGATTGCGAGTTTGGCGGCGGGTCAAACGGTAACGATTCCGATCAAATTAAAAATACTCTCGGGGGCATCGGGCGATACGCTGGTCAACAAAGCCGAGATCAGCAGCGCCACCGGTGGTACCGACAAAGACAGCAGTCCCGATACAAATCCAACTAACGACGCGGGCGGACGCTACAACAGCCCAAGCGATGATGCCGTTAACGGTAACGGTACGGGTACGCCGGGCGACCGCAACGGTCTGACCGATGAGGACGACGAAGATCCGGACTATGTGGTAATGACGCAGTGCGCCAACAGCAATCTGGTTGCCGGGGTCATTTTATCTCCCAAAGTGATCCGCACTCAAAACGATGTGGTCCAGATCACTTTTGGGTTGACCAACCCGGGAGCCGTACCTTTGAGCAACATCACGTTTGTGGGTCAGGTCAAACTCTTCAACCGTCCCAACGGCACACCGGTAACGCTGACGCTGAGCAAACAGGGCGATGTCAACAACGACGGCATCATGCAGCCCAATGAAGCGTGGCTCTACACGGGCACCTTCAGCAGCAGCTACACGCCGGGAACGGTGTTTGTAGTGACGGGCGAAGCCACGGCGAGTTGCGGCAGTGCCACCATCAAGGCCGCCACAGCCGATTTGATCTACACCGTCGGCGTCAATATGGACGTGGTCATTAAAGATAAATGTTACCAACCGGGCAGCAAATTGGAAGTGGATTTGGTAACGCGCCTGTTGGTCGACGAAGACGCGGCTCTCAACCCGGGCTCCATCACCATCGGAGGCATCTCAATTCCCTTGCCCAAACGTCGTTTTGAGGCCAGGGGTTTGATGATCACGGTTCAGGGAGTGAACAACAACCAACCCTTCGATCCTTTCAATCCACCGGCGGGCATTACGTTGACGAAGTTCACCGATCAGGGCGCGGATGCGGGTCGTAACCCGAACAATATTTTGGACGAATCCGATCCGGTCAATACCTACCGCGCGCCGTGTACGGCTTTAGGTCAGGACGATGTAGGCTGTGAGTTCCCGGATTGGGTATTTCATATTCAAATTCCGGTACCGGCCAATTACACGGGCAACACCTTCAGCGTGACGGCTTCGGACGAATTCCAGTTGTTCCAATCGGTGGAAGACCCTGCCGGCAGCGGCACCTTCAAACCCTTTGAAGACATCACCCCGGGAACGGGAGCGGGCGGCGCCGATACCGACATTGTTCCGGTGTGTCTGGACATGGCTTTGCGGAAGAAACTCGCGACGGGTCAGGCGGCGGTGGTTCAGTCGGGCAGTACCGTGAAGTTTACCGTCACGGTCTTTAATCAGGGAACAGTACCGGCCTACAATGTGAAATTGGTGGATTATATCCCTACAGGTCTGACGTTGGCCGATGCCAATTGGACCCTGAACGGAACGATGGCGACGTTGAACACGGCAATTCCGGGCCCGATCGCGGTAGGAGACAGCGCCAAAGTAGACATCAGCTTTACGGTCAATGCGGGAGTGTCGGGTGATTTGGTGAACCGTGCTGAAATCACGAGCGCGGACGACGATACCGACCCCAATAATACACCGCCGTTTGACAGTGACAGTAAATACGATACCGACCCGAGCAACGACGCGGGCGGCAAAGAGAAAACAGCCGGTGACGATGTCATTAATGGCACCGGTACAGGCACACCGGGCGACACCAATGCCGCCACGGACGAAGATGATGCTGACCCGGCCGTCATAACGGTCAACAACTGCACCAAACCGGTGCTGACGGTAGGAAACATCGTCTGCAACGGCACCACTTATGACGTTATTTTCTACAGCAGTGTAGCCAATGTAACGACTACCGCGGGCACGTTGGGGACGAACAAAGTGACCGGTATTCCGTTGGGAACAAATCCGGTATTAACAGCGACCGAAAGTGCGGGTTGCATGACGACGTTGACAGTAGAAGGCCCGTCCTCCTGTCCCACCACCTGTACGACTCCTTTGTTGACGGTGGGTCAACCTATCTGTAACGGAAGTACGTACAGCGTGTCGTTTATGGTAAGTCCGGGGGCATTGGTAACCACTACCAACGGAACCGTGAGCGGCAGCAGCATTGTCAATATTCCCCTGGGAGCAAACATCACAGTGACGGCCACCATCGGAAGCTGTATGGCGAAAGTAGACGTAGTGGGTCCGTTGAGTTGCAGCAGTCCGTGCGAAAATCCGGGCATCAGTATCAGCGGCCCGTTGTGTAATAGCACTAATACAGGGTATACCTTAAATTACATATTGAGCAGCGGTGCCGGGGTAACGGCCTCGGCGGGTACGGTCAGCAACGGCGTGATCAGTGGCCTGACGTTGGGTCAATCAGTGACTTTGACCATCAAAATGGCAGGTTGTCCCGACAAAGTAGTGGTCGTGCCGGCACCGTTGTCCTGTCCTGTCGGCAGCATTGGAGATTACGTATGGAAAGATACCGACAACGATGGTATTCAGGATTCCAATGAAGCGGGAGTGGCAAACGTAACGGTTCAATTGCTGAACAACAGTGGTACGGTGATCAATACAACGACAACGAATACGTCCGGCTTTTACAGCTTTACCAATCTGCCGGCCGGAACGTACCAAGTCAAAATCGTGACGTCGAGTTTACCGGCCGGATGTATTCTGTCAACGCTGCAAAACCAAGGCAATGACGATACAAAAGACAGTGATTTTAATCCCGCGACGGGTTTGAGTCAAACCGTAACGATTGATCCTTATGGCGTAGGTTTGAACAAAGACAATCCGACGATAGATGCGGCCCTGTACAGTCCCAAATTTGACCTGGCCCTAACGAAAACCCTGGCGGCGGGTCAATCGACAACGATTTATCCCGGCAGTACGGTGAAATTTACCGTGACGGTTTACAATCAGGGAGAAGTAGCAGCCACCAACATTCAGGTGACGGATTACATTCCAAGCGGTTTGACGCTTTCGGATGCCAACTGGAGCGTGAGCAACGGCATGGCTACGCTGAACACCCCGATTGCGAGTTTGGCAGCAGGCAGCAGCACCACGCGTGACATCACGTTTGTAGTCAACGCCGGCTTCACGGGTACGGCTGTTAACAAAGCGGAGATCAGCTCCGCGACGGGCGGAACCGATATAGACAGTACGCCGGACCAAAACATGAGTAATGACGCCGGCGGCAAAGAAAACAGCGGCAGCGATGATGCCGTTAACGGAAACGGCACGGGTACGCCCGGCGGCACCGACCCTACCACGGATGAGGATGACGAAGACCCGGCACTGATTACAGTAAGTCCGACGCCGGTGTTCGACTTAGCCTTGAAGAAAACCGTAGCCGCAGGCCAAGCAACGAGTGTAAGCCCCGGCAGCACGGTGAAATTTACGGTGACAGTTTACAATCAGGGCAATGTCAATGCGACAGCCATCCAGGTAACGGATTACATTCCTGCGGGCTTGACGCTGTCGGATGCCAACTGGAGCGTGAGCAACGGTCTGGCTACACTGAACACCCCGATTGCGAGTTTGGCAGCGGGAGCAAGCACCACGCGTGACATTACCTTTGTGGTGAATGCCGGTTTCACGGGCAGCGCCACTAACGTAGCCGAGATCAGCAGTGCCAAAGACGCCAACGGCAACACGCCGACGGATGTGGACAGCACGCCTGACAATAATCCTAACAACGACGGCACGCCGAAGAACGATGTTATTAACGAGAATGGCAAAAACGGCGGCGATGAAGATGACAGTGATCCGGAAGTGATTACGGTCATTGTCAACTGTACCAAACCTGTATTGACGGCAGGTAACGTAACATGCTCGGGAACAACCTATTCGGTGGTCTTCTACAGCAGCACGGCCAATATGACGGCAAGTGCCGGGACCCTCAGCGGCAATAGGGTGACAGGTATCCCGGTGGGAACCAATGTGACCATTACGGCTACTCAATCGACCGGTTGCAGCAGTCAATTAACGATTCAGGGGCCCAAGAGCTGTACAACAGATCCAACGTGTGTAATGCCGTCTCTGATCGTGGGTCAACCTACCTGCAATGGTAACGGGACTTATTCGGTAAGTTTCTACAATGACCGTGGTACTATCAGTGTGAATGCCGGAACTGTCAGCGGCTACAGCGTAGTGAATATCCCGGTGGGTACCACGCTTCTTATAACCGCAACTCAAGGTAACTGTGTGAGTCAGAGCAGTGTGCTGAGCCCTGTGAATTGCACGAATGTATGTGAGAATCCGGGGGTAAGTATCAGTGGCCCGATTTGTGATGCTTCATCGACCAATACGTATCATTTGAATTATGTCCTGAGTCCGGGAGCAACACTGACGGCCAGTGCGGGAACCGTCGGAGCGGGTCAGATTACCGGTATTCCGGTTGGTACAAATGTAACGCTGACGGTAAAAGCAGCGGGTTGTGTTGATAAGACCATTGTCTTTCCACCGGTCTATTGTACTTCTGCCGGCGTGGATCTGCATCTTCAAAAGCTCATCAGCCGTAAGCAGGTGCGCGTGGGGGATTTGATTGACTACACCCTTAAAGTATGGAATGAGTCGTCAACGCCGGCCACGGGGGTAGTAGTAAGCGACAATCTGAACGCGGGCGTGCAGTTTGTGAGCAGTAGCGCCACTCGGGGCAGTTACTCTGACCAAACTAAACAGTGGACCATCGGCAACATCGGTGCCAACGGCGACACGGTTACATTGACGATTCAGGTGAAAGTACTTTCGCAGGGGGTATGGTTCAACACGGCGGAGATTACCAAGACCAACGAAGGGGATGTGGATTCGACACCTGGCAATGGCACGGAAGGTGAAGACGATATAGACCATGCGTGCTTTACGGTACCGATTCAGTTGTGCGACAGCGAGAAAATACAGGCGAGTGTACCTTCGCAATACACGGGTGTGAAGTGGTACAGGAATGGCAGCAGTACACCGATTGCCACGGGTAACACAGTTTTATTCAGTGAGGTGGGTACCTATACTTATACCAGTCAGAGTAATGCGTGTCCGGCGCAGGGATGTTGTCCCATCATCATCGAAGCCGGTAATAATTGTTGCCCTACGGAAATTTGTATTCCGTTTACGATTAAAAAGAGAAGGATAAAATAGCGTTTAGGATAAGTAGATACCCTATTGGCACTGCCGGTAGGGTGTTTTTTTTAACCGGTTGTTCTTTATTCGGTAAGATTGGGCAACAATTGTACTATGCACAGTACATTTATGTCATAATTAAAGGTGTTCCCGGTGCGTTACCACACGCACCGGGATTTTTTCAGGCGGCTGATCGTTAAATTTCTGCGACAATGAATGCTTCAATAACGGTGTTCATTTTTATAATAATTAAAAGTGAATGGATAGAATGCCCCATAAAGTTTAAGAACATTACTACCTGAGGGGTAGGCATAAGACTGACATTCCGGATTCAGTACAATTTATGTTTTGGTTTGAAAATCAGGTAAGAAAGTTTTTTGGGCAAAATCCGATTTTAACAATAGTTGCGTTTAAAATGTGCTATTTTACCGATAAAATGACAGTAGAATGAAATTAGATATTGAATCATTGAAAGCAAGTTTCGGTAATTTATTTGAGATGGGCTTATTACAGGAATTAGCCCAAGTCGGCAATTACATGGAAGTAGAGGAAGGTTTTGTACTCATGCACCCGGGAGGTTATATTCGAACGGTGCCTATTTTATTGAGCGGTTCAGTCAAAATATCACGTGCTGATGCCGACGGGCGCGAAGCCTTATTGTATTATTTGGGAGGGCTTGATTCCTGTGCGATGTCGCTCACCTGTTGTTTGGGTCGCCGTCAAAGCGAAATTACCGCTACAGCCGACGAAAAAACACGGATGATTTTAGTGCCTGTAGACAAAGTGGATGAATGGATGAGCAAATATTCTTCCTGGAAACAATTTGTATTTGCCACTTATCAGAAACGTTTTGATGATCTATTGGGTGCCATTGACCAAATTGCTTTTTATAAGTTGGATGATCGACTCTTAACGTTGCTCAATCGCAAATCGAAGCAGTGCGGATGTACGGTATTTACTGTCACCCATGAAGAATTGAGCAATGAGTTGGCTACTTCCCGCGAAGTCATCTCCCGGCTATTGAAACAATTGGAGAAATTAGGTAAAGTAAAACTCTCCCGGAACAAAATAGAATTGCTTACTACCGTAAAAAATCAAACTATCTCTGCGTCTGTGTAACAATTATCACGGAACGAGCTTTTGAGGTCATCTACTTTTGTGATGTCATTTATTCATCACATTACCCAAGGAAAATGAACTCAACTGAGATTTTCGGCTTTTCAGCTTCTATTTTTATCGGCATCAGCCTTGGGCTGATTGGAGGAGGAGGAAGTATCCTTACCCTGCCTGTTTTGGTTTATCTTTTAGGAATTAATCCCGTACTTTCCACCGCTTATTCATTGTTCGTGGTGGGGACCACTTCGTTGGTGGGGTCTTTCAATTTTATGCGTAAGGGCCTGATCAATTACAAAGCCGCCCTCGTTTTTGCCATTCCTTCCTTTATTACGGTGTTTCTGACCCGTAAATATTTGGTTCCGTCCATTCCGAATTCTCTCTTTACCGTTGCGGGTTTTGAAGTAACCAAAAATATCGGCATCATGCTGTTTTTTGCGTTGGTGATGCTGGCGGCCTCGTATTCGATGATCAAAGGGAATAATAAAAAAGAGGAAAAGGCATCGGGTGAACTTCAATTCAATTACCCCATCATTGGACTGGAAGGTGCGGTCGTGGGCGTTCTGACGGGAATCGTAGGAGCAGGTGGAGGTTTTTTAATTATTCCCGCCTTGGTTTTACTGGCGCGTTTACCGATGAAAATGGCCGTGGGGACTTCGCTGCTGATCATTGCGGCCAAATCACTGATCGGTTTCGTGGGAGATATTTCCAATGTTTCAGTTGATTGGAGGTTCTTACTGGAATTTACGGCTCTCTCGGTTGTCGGTATTTTTGTAGGGTCTTACCTTTCGCAGTTTATTGCCGGCGAAAAACTTAAAATGGCTTTTGGTTGGTTTGTACTGGTCTTGGGCTTTTACATCATTTCCAAAGAGATTTTCTTCCAATAACTGAAAAAGTCGGCTTCCGGAATAAAAGTCACTGATCGACTTTGCCGCTCACTATACCTTTACACTATCATGTGGCCATTTTTAGTGTGTTTCTAATTGAAGTCAAAGTATAATATGACTCGTAAAAGCTGACTAAGATCAGCTTTTTTGTGTGCCAAATGTTACAAAAGTCGTTGCTGCGGTTTTCTAATTTTGTTCTGTCAAACCGTAAATGTTTGAGGATAACTACCTCACTTAAACACTTAAAAAAACATGAAAGTAGAACAGATTTACACCGGTTGTTTGGCCGAAGCGGCTTATTATATCGAATCGGAAGGAGAAGCAGCCATCATTGATCCGCTTCGCGACACAAAGCCGTACATCGACCGTGCAACAAAAGAGGGGGCCAACATTAAATACGTATTTGAAACCCACTTCCACGCTGATTTTGTATCGGGGCATTTGGACTTATCTGCTAAAACCGGCGCAACCATCGTCTTTGGACCTTCAGCAAAACCTGCTTACACCGCGTATGTAGCGCAGGATGGCGAAGATTTTCAGCTGGGAAAAATAAGAATCCGAGCCATTCACACCCCCGGGCACACGATGGAATCAACCTGTTTTTTACTCATTGATGAAACAGGTAAAGAAACCGCCATTTTTACGGGGGATACCCTGTTTATCGGTGATGTGGGCCGCCCCGATTTGGCTCAACACGTCATCAGCGATTTAACTGAAGAAAAACTGGCCGGGTACCTGTATGAATCCCTGCGCAATAAAATCATTCCATTGCCGAATGATCTGATCGTGTATCCCGGACACGGAGCCGGCAGTGCGTGTGGTAAAAAAATGAGCAAAGAAACCACCGATACGCTCGGCAATCAGAAGATGTTCAATTATGCGTTGAATTTGAAGTTGACCAAAGAGCAATTTATCAAAGAGATATTGACAGGGTTGGTGCCGCCGCCAAGCTATTTTCCCCAAAACGTACTGATGAACATAAAGGGCTACGAAAGTCTGGACGAAGTGATGCAACGGAGCAGTCAGGCGCTACCTCCCGAGGCTTTTGAAGCGGCTGCCAACGAAACCGAAGCGTTGGTGTTGGACGTTCGCGAGGCACAAGCATTTGCGAAAGGGTTTATTCCCAACGCCATTAATATTGGAATTGAAGGTCAATTTGCTTCGTGGGTGGGTACACTCATTCCCGATTTAAAACAACCGATCCTGTTGGTAACGGAGGCAGGCAAAGAAGAGGAAACCATCACGCGTTTGGCGCGTGTAGGGTACGACAATTGCATCGGGTATTTGCAGGGAGGAGTGCAGGCCTGGAAAGAAGCGGGGAAAGAACTCGATACCGTGACCTCCATTTCTGCCGAAGCTTTTTCCAACTTATTGGCCGGAAATCCATCCCTTGCCGCTTTTGATGTGCGTAAGAAAAGTGAATACGATTCAGAACACGTGATTGGCGTGGAAAACCTGCCGCTCGATTTTTTGAACGAAAACATGGCCCAAATCAATCCCGATAAAACCTGTTATATGCACTGTGCGGGAGGGTACCGGTCGATGATCGCCGTTTCGATTTTGAAAGCACGCGGGTTTGACAACCTTATTGATGTAGCCGGTGGTTTTGCGGCCATCAAAGCGGTGGGCAAATTGCCTTTGACTGAGTATGTCTGTCCAAGTACCATGCTGTAAGTAATCAAACTATTAAATCAGGCATTCCGACGCTGTACACCTTTGCAGGATTCAGGCAATGCTATTTTTTATCGTCATGGAAATAACGCCGAAAAGAGAAACATTTGCCGATATTATCAATTCCGAAATTCCAACCTTGGTTGATTTTTTTGCCGAATGGTGCGGCCCCTGTAAAATGATGTCGCCGATTCTGAAGGAATTTACAGGTCAAATGGGTGACCGTGTGAGAGATTGACGTGGATCAAAATCCGAACGCTGCGCAGGCATACCGAATTCAGGGTGTTCCTACGCTGATGTTATTTCAAAAAGGAGAAATTAAATGGCGGCAATCGGGAGTAGTTCATAAACAGCAATTGGAACAGATAGTCGGCCAATTGGCACATTCATGAAAGAATTTGGGACAGCCGCTACAAAGGTTTGTGAGCATATATTTCATTATCAAGATTTTTAAATCCCTAAACTAATATAAAAATGAAATCAAATATGGGCGGCACCGACCGTATTATTCGCTTGATAATAGCAGCGATCATCGCTGTTTTATATTTTACAGGTACGATCACCGGCACGGTCAGTATTGTAGCTTTGGTGTTGGCCGTTGTTTTTTTACTTACGAGTCTGGTTAGTTTTTGTCCACTTTATACCTTAGTTGGAATCAATACCTGTAAGGTTAAAAGTTAAATAAGTGTAGTTTTTTAAGCATCCTGTGCAGTTTTTATCGGAGACCGGTTACCTGGCCGGCAACATCATAAAAGCACCTGAATTATAATGAAGATTGGAAACAATCACTCACAAACACTATAAAAATGATAAACGCAATAAAAAATTTATTTGGCTTTGGAGTTAAAGTGAACTATGCCGATTTAATAAAGCAGGGAGCGATCATCTTAGATGTTCGCAGCAAAGGCGAATTTCAAAGCGGACATATTAAAGGTTCAGTCAATATCCCCGTTGACACTTTAAAGAATAATCTGAGCAAGCTGAAAAAAGATAAACCGATTATTACCTGTTGTGCATCAGGTATGCGAAGTGCATCAGCAAAAAGTATACTAAAATCAAACGGCTACAACGAAGTTTACAATGGTGGCGGGTGGAGAAGTTTACAAAACAAAATCAAGTAAGTATGATTTTTGAGGAGAGGCATAAGAAGCCGAAGACATTTTATGTTGTGCTGAAAATCGGGGGCCATTGCCCAAAAAGCTTTTCACAAGTTGGATAAACGATCCTTAACGTTGCTTAATCGTAAGGCGCAGCAGTGTAATTATACAGTTGTTAATGCATCTGCGAAGAGTAAAGCAATGAGTTATATTGGGTAGTCATCCCCCGACTTTTAAAACAACCGGAGAACTATAGGAAAAGTAAAACTTTCCTGTAAAAATATCATTCCATACGGCTATAATCAAGTTGGTGAGAGGTGGCATACACCTCCAACACTAATGGCTGGCGGGTCTTGTGTGAATTATATAACAATTGTCCCCACCGAACTTTACTGAGTAAATTTAAAAAAGCGTTATCCTCTTTGTAAGCTTCCTTTATTTTTTTGCGGGTAAACCAGACGAGTTCTCCGGTTGAATTTTTGCTGAAAAAATAGGTGTAGCCATTCCTTGACTCTGACCAATCATGGCGACGATAAAGCCATAAGCCTTCATAACTGATATACCCAACGGAAGTATATCCCATGATTTCCACCAATTCACCGCTTCGATAACACCAACTTGCACCATCTTCGCAATACCCGAAAATCTTGGTCAGATCATAGATATAGGTTGAATCGGGCGTTTTAAGTTTTAGTCGGCTCCTGTTGGGCAAGCGTAAATGATACCCTTTTGTTTGGTTGAGAAAGGAATGCGTAAGGTGATGATGAACATAATCCTCCAAGGTTAAATACACCCCGTTTAAATGTTCACTTTCAGGCTTTTGAACCTGTGCATTTGTAACAAACGCATATACACACAGAACCGGTAAGAAAACGTTCATCCGTTGGCCGAGTTTATACTGAACTGTCGTTCTACTGAATCTTCATTCCTTCTTTCAGATCTTCGCGGGCATTGATAACGATTTGGTCATTGGCCTTCAGATTACCGAACACTTCCGTCATTTCCCCTGATTGTTGACCGCGTCGAACATCCACGTATTGCGCCCTGCCATCCTGAACCCTGATAACATACTGCCGTTCGGTGGAAGCCACAACGGATGATACGGGAACCGCCAGTGCACCGGGAGTGCCTTTGGCATCCAGTATAATTTCGGCAAACATGCCCGGTTTAAACTTCCCGGATACGTTTTGGACATCAATTTCCACGGTTTCGGAGCGAAATTGCTCGTTCATATTCCCCGAACGGCGACTGATTTTCCCCTGAAACAACTGCCCCGGCATGGCACCGACGGTGAACGCAACGGCATTGCCTTGGTTCAAACTCATACTGTAGGTTTCCGGAATATCCAGCACCAGTCGAAGGCGATTTTGTTGCTGCAGTACCATCATGGGCCGTTCCATTTTAGCCCCCGAACCCACCAAAGCCCCCGGGTGGACGTTGCGTTCCGTGATTACTCCGTCAAAGGGAGCTCGGACGGTCAGATAGGATTTGATTTTTGTTAGTGCCCGGAAATTGGCTTCTTCGCCCAACATAGAGGCGCTGTCGGCCATCATTCGGGCATTGGCGGTTTCCAGATCCAACGCTGAGACAGAGCCGGGCACTTTGTTACTTGCTTTCAGGCGACGGTAATGCTCTTTACTGGCCGTTAGCATGGCATTGGCTTTGAGGGTATTTGAACGGGCAGCCGCCAGTCTTTCTTCCGATTCCGGCGAATCCAGTATCATTACTACCTGGCCTTTTCGCACGAATGAACCTCGGTCTACCAACACCTGTTCCACAAATCCGTCGGCTTTCGGATAAATGTATACTTCCTGAAACGCTTTGAACTCGCCCGGCAGCCTGACCACTTGACCAACCTTCTCCGTTGAAGCTTTACCGATTTGGTATTTCTGTTTTTTGATCGCCTTTTCGACCCTGACTTTTGCAGTATAATCAGGTTTTGAAGACAGGTACCAAACGAGTGTGCCGGATAGCACCAAAGTGGCAAGACAGCCATAGATGATCGTTTTCATATCTCTTTATGTACTAAATGATGAGTTTCAATGGATTCTTCCTCAAAAACCGGGTGGGTATCGGGTTCATCGTCGGGCAGGAGAGAGGGGTTTTTGAAACCGGTACTGCCCTGTAGCCAGACATACACTTGTGGAACGATGTACAACGCCGCCAAGGTAGAGGCTATCAGTCCTCCGATCACTGCCCTGCCCAATGGGGCTACCTGTTCGCCTGCATCCCCCGTACCAAGTGCCATGGGAATCATACCCGCGATCATGGCGAAACTTGTCATCAGTACGGGACGCAGGCGAATACCGACACTCTCGACAGCAGCTTTGCGGGCGTTCCGATACTCCCACCGAAGTTGCTCGGCATTGGTGACAATCAAAATGGCGTTGGCAACCGAAATACCAACCGACATAATAATGCCCATGTACGATTGCAGGTTGAGCGTACTTCCGGTGATCAGCAGCAAACCAAGGGCGCCGACAATTACCGCCGGAATGGTGGAAAGTACAACCAATGACAGCTTAAAGGATTGGTAATTAGCGGCCAACAGCAAGAAGATAACCAAAACGGCAATACCCAGCCCCACCTGCAAACTGTCCAGGGTTTCAGTCAGCAGCGATGATATTCCTTTGATCTGTGTGACGAGGCCCTTGGGTGTTTCTCCCATTTTTGCCAATACATTTTCAACGGCCTGCGTAGCGGTGCCCAAATCTGTATGGTGAACATTGGCCGAAACCGTCACGAAACGGCGAGGGCCGGTGCGGGCGTATTCACCGGGTAATGTATCCGGTGAAAAGGTAGCTACGTCGGACAGGACGGGACGAACCTGACCCGCCACCAGCGGTATTTCCTGCAATTGCGACAGATTTCGCATGGCATATTCGGGAATCTGAACCTGAACTTGGTAGGTATACGCCGATTTTTGATCTAACCACTGGTTTTTTTCCGTAAACCGACTTGATGAAGTGGAAGCCGTAATGGAACGGGCCACCTGTTGCAGACTCAGGCCCATTAGGGCGAGTTTCTGCCGGTCGAGTTTTATATTGATGACCGGAAAGTTGAGCGGCTGAATAATTCGCACATCCCGGAGGAATTCTACCTCTGACAGTCTACCTACGAGTTGGTTGGCATATTCTTCAATTTGTTTCATATCGCGGCCCGCCACCTGAACTTCAATGGGTGTATACGCACCCTGACTCATGAGTTTTTCGGTCAGGTCGGCCGGCTCAAAGGAAAGTGTAATGTCCGGCATTTGCTCTTTCACCGCTTCGCGCAGGCGTTCTTTAAAATCCTGCGTATTGACGTGATACTCTTTTTCCAACGCCACTTTGATGATGGCATCATTGGGTCCGCTCGTGCTTACGTACAGGTTAGTCGTTGCGTAATTGGTAGGTACTACTCCCACATATGCCGATGAAACGGCCAAATTTCCTTCGGCAACTTCATCAACCAGCGCCAGAAGTTCGCCAACGCGTTCTTCCGTTCTTTCCAGTCGGGTGCCGTCGGGGGTTTTCATCCGGATAACCATTTGCCCGGAGTTGATCTGCGGTAAGATATCTTTCCCGATAAAGACAAAACCAATGCCTGCCAAAATGAAAATGGCCAATAGATAGATGCTTACGATGACCCTATTGTGCTTTAGCAGTCCTTCGGTCTGACGAATAAATCCATCGCGTATCCATTCAAAATAGGACGTCTTTTGCTTGACATTGATTTTATGAGGATGGGCATGCACATGACTTTTCATGAGGCGATTGGCCAGAATCGGCACCAGACTTTGGGCCAGAAAATAAGAGACCGTCATGGCAAAACCAATGGAAAGTGAAAGCGGTAAAAACATGGCTTTCGGCACACCTGTCATCAAAAAAGAGGGAGCAAATACCGCCAAAATACAAAGCAGGATCAGCAACAGCGGCAGTGCAACTTCCCGGCACGCATCGTACACGGCCAACTTTTTCGGTTTCCCCATTTCGAGGTGCTGGTGAATATTTTCGATGGTTACCGTTGCCTGATCTACCAGAATCCCAATGGCCAGCGACAGCCCTGACAAGGTCATGATATTGATGGTCTGCCCCGCCAGATTCAGCAGAAACACCGCCGCAATGATAGACACCGGAATGGTTATGATCACAATCAGTGAGCTCCGCCAATCGCCCAAAAACAGCAACACCATCAGGCCCGTCAGAATAGCGCCCAACCCGCCTTCAAACAGCAGACTTTCAACGGCGTTTATTACAAATACGGACTGATCAAATTCGTACGAAACCTCAATGTCTTCGGGCAACAGGCTGCGCATTTCGGGCAATTTCGCCTTCAGTCGCGTCACTACATCCCACGTAGAAGCGTCGGCGGTTTTAACCACCGGAATATACGAAGAGCGACTGCCGTTGACCAGGGCATAGCCCGCCGTTACATCAGAGCCGTCAGACACTGTCGCCAAATCCCGCAGGAAAATAGTGCGATGGCCTTTCGTACTGATGGAAATATGGTTGAAGTCTTCGACCTTTTCCTCCAACGAGTTAAGCGTCGTGATATACGTTTTGTTTTCGATCCGAATATTTCCCGAGGGTGTCATGACATTATTGGCTGCCAAAGCTTCCACCACTTCGTCGGGAGATACATTCAGACTGTGGATCTTGTCGGGGTCTAAGTTGATGACCACCGTTCGCGAGTTCGTCCCGATCGGTGGCGGAGCCGTCAGGCCGGGGATGGTCGAAAACAGCGGACGAATACGCGTGACGGCTAATTCGTGAATTTCCCGGAGGGCCCGTGTTTTACTGCTGAACACCAGATCTCCGATGGGAACCGACGATGCATCATACCGAACCACCTGCGGAGGCAAAGCCCCGGGCGGAAAAAATTTCATGGCTCGATTGACCTGAATCGCCACTTCGGCAGCCGCCTGCGCCATGTCAGCTCCTTCGTAAAAAGAAAGTTTTACAATGGTTAGCCCCTGTACACTGCGGCTCTGAATTTCTTTAACCCCCGATATATACAGAAATTGGTCCTGCATTCGCGTTGCAAAGAAACCTTCCATTTGGGCAGGCGACATGCCGCCGTAGGGCTCAATGACATAAATGACCGGTGAGTTCAGTCGCGGGAATATATCAATCGGTATCTTGGTAGCCGATAGGATGGAAAATACGACAATACCGCCGATCAGCACCAATGCCGAAAGCGGACGTTTTAACGAGGTGGACAAAAGCGACATACAAACTTGGGTTAACCGGTTACGGATATTTAATGTCGGAAAAGCGCAAAAAACGCCTCGAAATTATTGGTGGCGTATGCTTTCTGAAGCTGAACTTTGGCCGCACGGCTTTGGAGGAGTACATAGTCTTTCTCTACCGAGACAAGCAGTTGCAATGCATCCGTGAGGCCTAAAATATTTTCCAATCCATTATTATAGCGCGATAAGCGCTGGTCATACGCATCGGCCGCTGAACGTATTGCCTTGGGAATCTCCCTTAATTCGAATTGCATTACTGCCATGACGGAATCCGCCGCCGTCATCATGTTTCTGAGTTGCAGTTGTTCCGTCGCCAATTGGCTGTCGGCTTCTTTTATTCTGAACTGCTGAAGTTGAACCCGATGGGAAGACCGGCGAAAGTCGGTCAGGTTGACTGTAATAGCCACTCCCGCCAATACATTCCCCCGACTGTAAAGCAGGCCGCTGCCCAGAGAACCGTAATTGTTTTCAACGTCAATGCTGGAACCTCTGGCCCATGCCGCTGTCAGCAGGGATACTCTTGGCAAAGCTGCTTTGCGCATGACGTCAATTTCCGCTGCTTGCCGCATGGCTACATTTTCGCGGTAGTTGAGCAGCGGATGGCCGGGGTTTATTCCCGGATCGGCCCGCATTGTCAATGCAGGCGTTATGCTGAAAACCGTATCAATTTGAAGCTGCCGGGAAGGGCGGCCGGTAAGTGTAGCTAATTGAGTGATGGCCTGTTGGTAGCTTTCCAGTACCTGCCAGTACGCCATCTTCGCTTTTGAAACCTGTACCATCACCAACGAGGAGTCCAGCCCCGGTTTAATGCCGTTGCGGACCAAATTGGTAATGATTCGGCGAATGGTATCAACGCGGGCGAGGTTTCGCTCTTCTATTTTTAACTGTTGATTCAGTTGAAGCAGGTCTAAATAGGTATTAATGGCTACTTGACGCAGTCCGAACCGCTCCCGTTCCAAGGCCGATTCACTTACTGAAATATCGGTTCGGGCAAGTTGGTCTTCGGCTTTAAAACGACCGAAATTGTACACCTCCCAATCCATCGTAGCCAGTGCAATGTTTCCGGAGGCCAAATCCATTCGATTTTCAGATCTCCGTCCGCCTGAGGTAGGGACGATCAGCCCCAGTGAGAAATAAGAGCCGGATAAACCGTTGGCCGTACCGACATTGATCTGATCATGCAGTCGTACATTGGGAAGGCGATTATCCCGTACTACGCGGGCATTTGCCCGAATAGCTTCAAGCGCTGCCCGTTGAGCCGCCAGCGTCGGATACTGCGAAAGTGTAGCCTCAACAGCTCCTTCCATTGTCAATACCTGTGAAAATAATACGGTTTGACAAACGAGGATACAGACAAATGCAGACAGAAAACGTTTGGTCAGCACCATAAATCGTTCAGTTATTTTAGTAAATGGGTGGTAACGCCGATTCAATCAGGCGGGTTAACTACTTCAATGAATGCGTGGGATAGCTTTGAAAATCCGCTCAAATTAACCACCTCTCCCATTAAAGGCTGATTAGGGATTTATTAGAATTTGATTAGAAGCCCGAAAAGAGCCCTGAATTGGTTACTTTAGCGGTACATTTATTTATTGAAAAGAATAGTAAGCAGTTATGAATGTCCTATTGGTAGAAGATGACGTGGAACTGGCCCAGTTCATTCAGAAGGGATTACAATCGGAAAGCATTTCCGTTTCAATGGCTTTCGACGGAATCATCGGCCGCAGTTTAGTCAATGAAAACCGGTTTGATGTCGTCGTGTTGGATGTCAACATCCCCGGCATGAATGGATTTGATCTGTGTCGTTTTATCAAGCAACATTGGCCGGCGATTCCCGTCATTCTCCTCACGGCGCTGGGAAGTCTGGACAATAAAGTGTTGGGATTTGAATCAGGGGCTGATGATTACCTCACCAAACCTTTTGCCTTCAAAGAATTGGTCTTTCGGTTAAAAGCTCTCGCCCGACGACATTCATCGCGCCCGCTGTTGCCGCAACGATTGAAGCTGCTTGACCTGGAGTTGGATACCCAGTCCCATCAGGTTTGGCGCGCGGGGCAACGTATCACCCTGACCGCCCGTGAATATGCGCTTTTGGAATACCTGTTGGCCAATCAGGGGCGTGTGGTCAGTCGGGTAAGCATTCAGGAAAACGTGTGGGATGTGCATTTTAATACCAATACCAATGTAGTGGATGTGTACATCAATTATCTGCGGCGAAAAATTGACACGGTAGAACCGAAATTGGTCCATACCGTCTTCGGGGTCGGCTACATGATCGGAGCGGAGCCATGAGCATCAAGCAAAAAATTACGATTGTCTTCGGTTTGCTGGTTGCAACGATCCTGTTACTTTTCTCGTTTTTCATTTTTCAGGCCTATGAGTCCTACCGACGCTCGTTGATGCGTACCCGGTTGCAACGCCGGGCGCTGTCTGCACAGGCTTATTTTCTGAACCGGAATGAATTTCAGCAATCGTCCTATCTGACCTTACCCGAACAGCATGAAATGCTTTTTGATGGTGCAAACAAAGTGATTTATGCCTCAAACGGCCCCAATGATTATGTGCCATCATCAACTTTATTGCAGGATGCCCGCCGCAGAGAAGTATATTTTACCTATTTCAATCCGATGTGGGATTCCGAGAAAGAAGGGGTGGTATTGTCTTTCAGGTACAAACACCGGGTATATGTAGCCCTTGTTACGGCCTATGACCTGACGGGGCGACAAACCAGCCGAAATCTGGTGGCTATTTTGATCGGAGGCAATATTTTATCGCTGGCGGTAATTGTACTCGCGGGTTTTCTGTTTGCGCGTCGAGCCATGCATCCGTTTGATCAACTTATCAGCCAAATAAACGCGGCGACCGTCAATGATTTCTCTTTTCGACTGATCTATAAATCCCAACCTGACGAAGCCAACTACCTGGCCGGATCATTCAATCAACTGCTAAGCAGGTTGCAACAGTTGGCCCTTAGCCACGAGCATTTTGTCGGATATGCCTCCCATGAAATCCGCACGCCTCTGACGGTCGTGAAAGGAATGCTGGAAACCGGTCTGGCGTATGATACAACCTTAAAGTCTGCGCAAGAAAGCATTGAAAAAGCATTGCATCGGCTGGAGGGAGCCATTGAACTGGCCAATTCCCTGTTGCAGCTTACGGAAGTGGAGGGGCTCAATCCGGGCCGATTACTGGAGGATATTAATTTGGTAGACACTATTTTGGATACAGTGGGCTATTTTCAGGAAAAATACCCCCCCCAACAGATTGAACTCCAACTGACTGATATATTTACCGAAAACAGTTCGCGCATTAAAGTGGTGGGCAACAACAGTCTTTTGAGAACGGCCCTGATCAATATCATTGATAATGCCTGTAAATACTCCAACCACCAGCCTGTTAAGGTACAAATAACCTACCAATCCTTTTGGGTTATTATTGCAGTCGTTGATCAGGGGGTCGGTATTCCGGAAACGCAGCTCTCGGATGTGTTTTTACCGATGATGCGGGCCGAAAATGTAGGTACCGTCAAAGGGTTCGGTCTGGGATTAACATTGGCCGAAAAAATTGTAAAAATTCACGGGGGAGTTCTCGTTATAACATCTGTACCAAACCAAGGCACTACTGTTTCAATTCGTTTGCCGGCCTTGTCGCTATAAAGTTTGGCAGCCAACTCCGTTCAATGTTTCGATCTCTTTCATAAATTCATATGATTAGTGCTAAGCTATTTCAGGGATAAGAGGGGTAAGCTCTGTATTAATAATAACTGCCGGAGATGAGCCGGGTTGCACTTTCGATAAAACATTGGCACTTCCGGATGTTGTTTGACTCGTCGAACATTACAGCAGGGAAGGGAGTAAAACTCCTCTCCCCAACAGCGGGAAGAGGAGTTTAGGGATTGAGAGTGATCTTTGTCAAATACTGTATTGCAATCTTTCACTTTTCAGGCGACTCACTCCTGACAAATTTACTTCACCACTAACAAAGGTGACGGCTTAAAACCTTTAACAACAAGGTAGATACCTAACGAAAATTCAAATACTGCTACGAGAATCGCGGATACACCTGCCATTAGAGAGGTTCGTTCTATCAAACCAAACATCATAGCAAGGTAACCTGCCACCAGTGGCAAACCTCCTGTAATCCCAATCAATGAAATGCTGCGAGGTACCAAACGTGATTGATAGAGCAGTAACCCCAACAGTAAATCGTTTATAGCCGGAATAAAACCCTGTCCTAACACAAAAATACGGTCATATAAAGCCACGAACGCCTGGCCAACGGGCAAGGCATCCGCTCCTGCTCCTTTTTGATGTAAACTTACCACCGTTAGCAGGAATGCCACCCCGGCAAACATAGTCCCTGCTTCCAAGATACGTGAGGCAATCAAACCCAGGGCAAGACTTTCGTTTTGCTTTCTAAGGACAGGATACAAGACAACCGCCGTAACAATCCCACAAAGTGCCACTACTATTTCTGAAATACCGCCTAAAACAACCGCATTGTCGTTGCCGGTTCCAAGTATATAATTCGGTTCATGGATAGGTCCATAAAGAACCAGGGTTGGGATAGAAACAAACGTTAACAGATAGAATAAACCTGCGGACAGTGATGTCTTACGCTGTGAATTCATCAGATTCCGGTGAGATGAATTACTCATAGTTGCTATACTCATTTTATTATTAATAAAAACGAATTCAATGAATGGATGCTTAATTTTTATTCAATGCTTTGGAAAAGTGTACGCTGATCATCAGGCCCCTGTTATACATTTCTTTGTTGTAAGAAATATTGGTTAAGCCATAATTGTATCTTACATCCAAGGCAATTCTTTTTTGCTTGAGTGGAAACGCAATACCTCCACCTACCTGAACACCTGCCTCAAAACGCCTGAATCCATCCGGCGAATTTCCAAATGAAATCTTATTGGATACTTCGCCAACTGTGTTCTTACCACTCATAGTATATGCAATGGAAGGGCCTGCATTTAAGTAGAACTTACCCATATGAACACGAGCAAGCAAGGGCAATTCCAACGTGTTAAGACGTAGATTAGATTCCACTGAAGCCAAAGGGTTGTTGACGTTTAACTTCCCTCCTTTCCGCATAAAATACAGTTCTGTTACCAGTGAAAACCAAGGAGTAATACCCGCCTGAACCGATACACCTGCCTGTATACCTTTGGTCGATTCTTTATAGTCTTGCAGCGCCCTGTTAGCTGTCCCATAATTTAAGTTGGAGCTTGCCATATTCACCATCAGATCCACATAGGTTCCTGCTGTTTTCCGGTGGAGATTTGTGTTGCCGGAGGCAGATTCCTGTGTTTGACCAAAGGCAACGGTTGATAATAATAATATGCTCATAAGCATTCCGGTTTGTACTTTCTTCTTCATGATTATTTGTGTTTGATTGTGTATAAATAATTTGATGAAGTAAAAGTACCGGGCGATAAAAAGGCCCGCAATTTGGCTATGCAAAGTAAGAAGAGATGTCTGCCAAGCCATGATTTTAATCTGCCAACTACAACCGGATTTATGGCTTACCGTTGATGAGTTGGAGAAATGTTTCTTTGTAAGTCTCAGAAACAGGAATCAATTGACCGGCAATTTTTATCCTGCTGCGCTCTATGGATTCTATTTTATTAACGGCAACCATATACGATTTATGCACCCTGCATATCAGGTTTGCAGGCAGCAATTGTTCAAGTTCGCTGAATCCCTGCAGGGTCATGATTTTTTTAGTCAGAGTATGAATGCGCATATAGTCTCTCATGCCTTCGATATAGAGGATATCGTTGATCATGATTTTTTCGAGACGATTTTCGGTTTTTACAAAAATAAAATCAGGCTTCTTTTCTTCGGGGCGATGGCTTAGATTTTCATGTGCTTTATTTACTGCCTGCAAAAAACGATTGAATGTGAAGGGTTTTAACAAATAATCAGTAATGCGAAGTTCATATCCCTTTAACGCATATTCCTGATAAGCCGTGGTAATAATTACCTGACTGGTGATTTTAGAACTTTCCAGCATTTCAATACCCGATAGCTCGTCCATATTGATATCCAGAAAAAGTAAATCAACCTTATTATTGTTTAAAAAATCAAGACCTGCCAGTGCATTGTCGAAGGTAGCGACCAGGTTTAAGAAAGGGATTTTCTGAATAAAGTTCTTGGTTTTGTCGAGCGCCAGAGGCTCATCTTCAATAATGATACAGGTAAGTTTACTCATGGGGTATGCTTAGATTAATGCTGTACAAATAGTCTGTTTTGTGCGTTTGCAGTGTATGTCGCCCGTTATAAATAAGATCAAGCCTCTTCTCAATCAACTCATTGCCAAGGCCCCCAACGGAGTTGGCCCCAGCCTGATGCTTCATTTTTTTTCCGGGATCAATTTTATTTTCGCATATCAACTGTATCGTATGATCGTGTATAAAAATCTGAACTATGATGGCGTTTTCCAGTTTCTTATTGCCTGTATGTTTAAAGGCATTTTCAATAAACGGTATTAAGACCATCGGGGCAATGAATTTATTGCCTGCATTGCCGATTACCGTCAGCTGCACATAGTTTTCGTTGGCCGTACGTATTTTTTGCAGGTCTACGTATTTCTCTATATATTCAATTTCTTTAGTAAGCGGAATTTTGTCTGACTTGGTTTCATATAGAATAAACCGCATAATGTCAGACAACCTGTTCAGGTATTCGGAAGCCGCAATTGCATCGGTTAAAATCAATGAGTCAATATTGTTGATGGTGTTAAATAACAAGTGAGGGTCGAGCTGCAATTTTACCAGCGCCAATTCCATTTCATGATTTTTCTCTTTTAAGGCTTCTTTCAGTTTTATTTCATTAAACCAGGTAATAAATCCTTTTACTACCCATCCTACAATGCCCCCAATTATTCCAATAAAAGTCATTACGGCAATTGTTGTCAATGCCGTTGACCTTCCATGTTTACCCCCTTCATCCATGTCCATCACCCGGCCTGTTTCAATAAAATAACGATGTAATATATATGCCAAAACGGCAACTGTGGCCGATATCGCAAACCCAAAAACCAGAGACAGCACATACTTCTTTTGTTGAAGATATTTTGGGAACAGAACAAAATAATACAGGTAAAAAGAAACAGCTGCAGGGAGAAACGCAAAGAGGAAAATATTATTAAATGCATTCATGATTCGATCCATTTGGTTTACAGCATTTACATCCGTTCTATAATAAACTGTAAGTACAATGGCTACCATTAAGTAAAAACAGAGCCAAACTCCCGCGTGTAACAAAATCACAAATGACTTTTTCATGATTTAAAATTACTGATTAAAAGAACAGCCTCTTTGAAGTCACCGGAAAAAAGATATGCAAACCGGTAAAAGATATCGGCAAACTCGTCATTTTCACCTTTCAGTTGTTTTGACAATTTGCATAATGCGAATAATACGTTTATGTACTGTACTGATACTTCAAATCGACCGAAGCAATTGCATAGAATATGCAAGCCCCGGTCGGTGAATTAGGTTGTGGCTAAAAATGTTCTTTATTTACTTAGACAGCATTTTTAGAATCGCTGTCTAAGGTTGAATTACCTGACCGGTATTTCCGCCAAATACACTTTTTCTGAAGCCGTATTCCAGTTGTTTCATGGTAGTGGGTATTTCACCCGGAAAAAATGAAAAATACTGAGGTGAGTTTTCAATCACAGTGGGGCTCACTGTATTTGACCTTCTCCCTGAAAAGTGGACATTGGAAAAGTAGAGAATTGGGCGATTTTTGGTAACTTAACAAAACAAAAAAATCGCTTATGCTTGCATAAACCATGGAAATCCGAGCCATCATTTTTGCACTTCGTCAGGCAGAGACAGGCGTGATCGTTTCGGAGGTTTGCCGCAAGATGGGGATCAGCGAAGCTACGTTTTATAATTGGAAGAAAAAATACGCCGGCTTGGGAGTACCTGAACTGCGTAAACTTCGACAATTGGAGGAGGAAAATCGACAGTTAAAACAGTTAGTGGCGGAGTGGTACGCCACCGCGGCTAAGTTTGGACAAACAAATGCTGCAGGACGTGCTAAAAAAAAAGCTCTAAGGCCGGTTCAGAAGAAGAAACTGGCCGATAGCTTAATCACAGATTATCGTGTTCCTGTTCAATGGGCATGTTCAGTGATTTGCTTGCAACGCTCGTGTTGCCGGGCCGCCGGAGCGGTACTACAAATCTCACCGACGGGATGATACAGCAGTCCGCCATCGAATCAAAGAAATCGCTCAGGTAAGAATTCGTTACGGTTATAAGCGGATTCATATTTTATTGCGTCGTGAGGGCTGGCGCGACAATCATAAACGCGTTTATAGAGTATATTGTGAAGAAGGCCTAAATCTACGCAGTAAACGTCCAAGACGGAACAGAGCTGCTTCGCATCGGTTAGAGAGGCCTATACTCTCTACAATTAATCAGAGTTGGAGTATGGATTTTGTAGCAGATCAACTCTTTGATGGGCGTAAAATCAGAGCCTTAACTGTACGGGGTGGCCCTTTAGATTTGCAATCTGGTAAAATTCTAAGAATTAACATAACTTGTAGTTAGAAGAAAAAGGGCAGGGTTTCCTATGGGGTGGCCAAGATTTTGATCTATGCTCGGATTAAGGTCCTGCTCTTTCAGGCTTTCTTAAGCTCAAATGGAAATTCGAGTATAATGACTCATTAGTAAGCGGGGCGGTCCTTTAGGTTTGTAGTGTGGTAATATTTCAAGATTTAGTTTAGTTTGCTTTCAAAAACACAGGGTGGGTTACCTAGGGGGCGCCCGAGATATTGATCTAAGCACGGATTCAGGCCCCATCTTGTATTGCTTGGCTAATACTCAAATGGAAATTCGGGGAAAAGCCCCATTAGTAAGGGTTCGAGTTACAGGCTAAGCGACCAGTTTAAACTTTAACATATTACTATTATGACTACTCAATTTTACATTGGAGTTGATGTCTCAAAAGCTACGCTTGACTGGGCTGTCTCAGACGGCAAAACTATTATTTTACAAACACAATGCGTCAATTCTGAAGCCGGAATTAAAGCGGCTCTTAAACTTATTAAAGTTTTGCCGAATTTTAAAGTCTCTGAAGCTGTTTGTTGCCTGGAACATACGGGCATATATTGTGCTCATCTGCTATCCTATCTGCATAAGTTACACTTTCCTACTTGGCTGGAAAACAGTTTGCAGATTAAACGGGCAGGAGGTTTGCAACGTGGTAAGAACGATGCAATTGATTCGATAAGAATAGCTGAATATGCCTATCGCTTTCGTGATAAAATGCAGCTTTGGAGTCCACAACGCCTCGTTTTACAAAAACTGGCTGCTCTCAGTGTTCTACGTCAGCGTTTACTCTTGATACGTCAGCAATTACAGCAACCTATCAATGAACAAGAGCGATTCATTAATCCTTTACTCCAAAAAGAACTGGTTAAAAGCTGTCAGGCATCTATTAAGGCAATTGATGCAGATTTGAAAAGTACAGACAAGCGCATACATGATCTAATCCAAGCTGACGAGCAATTGAAAAAACTATTCTCATTAGTCACGTCTGTACCCGGTATTGGACCTACGACAGCGACAGAGTTAATTATTGCAACAGAAGAATTTAATACAATAAATAATCCCAAAAAGCTGGCTTGTCATGCCGGTGTGGCGCCCTTTGAATATCAATCAGGCAGTAGTATCCGAGGAAAAACCAAAGTGAACCAACATGCACGTAAACGACTCAAAAGCTTACTCCATTTGGGGGCGATGTCTGTTATTTGTGCTAAAGGGGAGCTACAAGATTATTACAAACGCAAAGTAGCTGAAGGTAAAAACAAAATGTTAGTTCTGAATTCGGTGCGTAATAAGCTTATTCATCGAGTTTGCTCGGTTGTTCACCGCCAACAGAAATATGATAAAAATTATACGCCTATGCTTGCTTAAACCATGGAAATCCGTGCCATCGATAATTATAGGGGTCCGCCCCTGCGGCCGTCAATGTCTGTCGATTCATGTAGGGCAATCGCTGAAAGGAGAAGATGTAGTAAATGTAATGAATCAATTAAAAACGGTACGCCGCTGCGGCAGTAACTTTAACAGTCCCAACCAGAATCCAACAGGGCCGCCTGGCGGTTGACAACGGAAGTGAGTTCATATCTAAAGCTTTAGATAAATGGTGTTATGATAATGAGGTAACATTGGACTTCTCCAGACCTGGAAAAACGATTGATAACCCTTTCATTGAGTCATTTAATGCGGGGCCGCCCGTGCGGAAGTTTTCGAGATGAATGTTTGAACACTCACCGCGGCGGCGTACCGCTGGTTCTTATCGCTGGAAGACGCAAAGGAGAAAATTGAAAATTGGCGGAGGGAATATAACGGCTCGGGCCGCCCCGTCGTTTCGACCCCACAGCTCGCTCGGTGGACTAACCGCAGCCGCGGACGGTCCCTGATGAGTTCGTTTTGCCGCTAAAGAAAAAACAGCCTGAACCTCTACTATACGCTGTCCAAGATTTGGGAAGGGCTCATTAATGAAAATTATCTAATTTTAAACTGTCTGTTATAAAGGGGTACTTACAATATATTACTTCATCATTATTTGGCCTTCATTTTTATGATACCCGGTGTAGTATTATATTTTTTCTTGAATGTACTGACAAATTTCGATATTTGGGTATAACAAAGTACTTCAGACACGTCACTAACTTTATGCCCTTCTTGCAGTAGCTGCATCGCGTAATTAAATTTTATATCAGAATGGCAGGCATAGATAGGTTTTCCATAAACTTCTTTGAACACTCTTTTTAATTTTTCGGGTTTTATATTTATTTCAGCAGCGAGCTCTGCAATTGTAGGAATCTTACTCTGAGGATTTAATACATATTTTTTGTAAATAAATGTTATTTTTTCGCTATCTGAGCTTAAAACTTCTTTATCAAATCCTGAGACGTCTTGTTTATTAATTTTGTTCATATTCTGTTTAATAGCAAATTCATGAAAAACGATATTTAATAATTCTAAAAGATTTTCGCTATTTTTTAAATAAATTTTTTTTATTTCCGGTATTATTGCTAATTGGTGAATCTGTTTTATAGAGGTAAGAATGATATCTAAGTTATTCTTTTTTTTAAAGATAGAATAATTGCTACGATTAAAATTAAGATATATCCAATCCCATGGCAGGCAAATTGTAATCACCTGCGACTGCGAATTAATCGACTTAAAAAACCACTTGTTTTTATTAGGAAAAGTTATAAAAATAGCATCTATGTTTAAAATCAAGTCATTATTGTATACTTGAGTAGGTTGCAAAGGGTAGTGCATATACAGACCATCGAATAATTTTGTTGGATTTAAAGGCTTTGTTGAATCATTTAAATTTCTCAAGATAACAATAGGTTCTTTAATAGAAATTTCAATTCTATTTTCGTTTTTTTGGCTATCTGATAATACATTCATATTCATTGAAAGTTACTGTTTTATAATGTATAGTCTTGCATTAGTTCACTGTTATTTAAACAATAGAACTGTTAACAATTTTCATACTAAAAAAATATTATACTTATATACAAATGACACAATACCGAAAAGAGGTGATATATTACTGCAAAAGTACATTATAACTTATTTTTTAGAATATGAAGCTGATCGACAAATGCCTTTTTATATGTTCTGCTCAAGGGGAGTACATAATTTTCCAGATGTACTTTTTCAGAAGTAAAGCTTTTTACATGATGGATGTTGACCAAATATGAGTGATGAACCCTTACAAAGCGATTGTCAAGTTCATCGATCAATTTGTTAAGCGAATACTTAGCAATAAATTTAGAAGTATCAGTATGGGCATAACTATAATTACCATCAACTTCAAAAAAATAAATATCATTAAAAAATACTCTTATACGGTTATTGTGGTTGCCATGAAGATATATTGATCTATCAATTTTATTTTCATGTGTTATCAGCTTTATTGTTGCACCCAGAGTAAGTTTATGTATTGGCCTGACTAAATAAGCAATTTTCCCTTTCTCGGTTATAGTATGATAAAGGGAATCTTCATTTGAAGCCGTTATAACAATTGTAGGGATTTTATCATGAATAGAATCCAACAAATCAATCCAAATTGATTGTTCTTCCCAAAGTAGATCAATAATAATTAGTGCCGGTATAGAATTTTGTAAAATATTTTGTGCTTCAGCTGTTGTGCGAGCCCCTATAATATTAGTATACCCTAGTTCTATCAGCACTGTTTTAACAATAAACACGTCACTTTGCCTATCTTCAACTATAAGAATACGGCTGTTATAGTTCATATTGAGCATTTAAAAGGTATATGAAAAAATGGCAGGAATATAAAAAATGGCTAAACTATGATTATTATTTAGCAAATCAGTAAAAAAATATACCAGTATTTTTGTTTTCTGGGATAATTCGCAAAAAAAAGGTGATAATCTCTTATTTAGGGCTGTTTTACTTTGTTTTATTATATTTTAATAAAATAATCTTTACAAAAAATAGCCCTAAAAGATAAAATGGATAGATTGAGGCTACCTCGTAAAGACTCTAAGTTAAGGTCATGAATTTGGCATAATATTTGTTAATCCGTATAATCCTACTTCGATTGTATATTTAAGCCGTTAAGTATCACCAATTTTGAGTGAGTTGTCACTTCTTAAGGCCTGCTGTCTCATGAACGCATGAAGTTTGTTGAGATACATTGGTAGACAAATCCGGTATATTTTGCTAGGTGCCGGAGTAAGCTATAATTCCCATCAAATTTTTTGAGTAACTATCTAATTTCCTACACTCATGGCAGCAATCTCTTCATTACCGATTAACTCGACATAATCAAATTTTTGTAACAAGTGTTATATCACTTTGTTTGCTGCTTCAGCCGGAGTTTTGAAATGAGATATAGTGAGACAAAAGACATATGATCAGTTTATTTTATACGCTTTGATCTTCAATGAATTATGAAAAAATTTACAGGATTTTATTTACTGACTGTTGTTTTGGGGTTAGCTTTTTGTTTAAATACCCATGCCCAAATCAGCGGTAGCGTTTTTCGCGATTTTAATGCCAATGGAGTAAAAGACAGCACCTCTGTTTTTGTGGAAACAGGGGTTGCGGGAGTTAAAGTTACCGCTTATAACCAAGTCGGCTCTGCTGTCAGTACCACTACGGCAACAAACGGAAGCTATACGCTGGCTACCGCAACGGGCGGCAAATACAGGGTAGAATTTACAGATTTCGCAGGGAAAGATTTTGACGGAGCCATTGGCAGCAGCAGCAATACCAGTGTCCAATTTGTGGATGTTACGGCGGGTGGAATTTCCGGGATAAATTTAGGGATAAACTATCCTGACCATTATAGTGACGGCAGCCCCCCACCCCTGTTTACACCCTGCTACTCAACCGGAAATGAAGCGTCCGCCGGCGGTGAAAAAGTATTTGTAAAATGGAATTATAACAGTTCCGGAGTACCCCAAATGTTTGGTGGGACAGGACCGAATCCCGAAGCGTTAGCAACGCTGAGTCAATTGGGAACGGTTTGGGGAGTAGCATATGATAAAAACAAACAACTCATTTATACCTCTGCTTTTTTAAAGAGGCACACCATTTTGCTTAATAACGGAAAGCCTGACAATGGACTTGGGAATGTATTCTCAATCAACCCTGTTACTGGTAATCCTACGCTTTTGTTTAATTTACAGGATTTGGGAATTAATGTCGGTACCATTCCGGATAATGCAACGCGTGGAATTACAGGCGGTATCACGACCCCGAGTCAGGACAGCTTGGCCTATGATCTGATTGGAAAGGTCGGGATCGGTGATATTGATATCTCTACTGATGCCAAAACGCTATGGGCCGTAGTTATTAATGAAGCAGATCCCCGATTGGTAGCTATCAAACTGGATGCCGACAACAATCCCACTACTGCTCCAACCGCCGGCGATGTACAAAGCTGGCCGGTAACTTCTCCCTGTACGGGAGGCCAAAGCCGTCCGTTCGGCTTAAAATATTACAGAGGGCAATTGTACGTGGGAATTGTTTGCGATGCAGGCAATTCGCAAAACAAAGACGATTTGAGTGCTTCCGTTCTGCGTTTCGATCCTGCAACCCAGGCCTTTACCAATGTGTTAAGTTTACCTTTAAACTATGAAAAAGGAAAAGCATTGGATTACGCTCCCTGTGATCAGTATCCCGGGTGGTACCCTTGGACCAATGATTATACCTTCCCGCCTGCCGGAACGCCTGTTTGTACACAGGCCGCAGGTCCACAGATTGTGCGGCCTACTCCTATGCTGACCGATATAGAATTTGATGTAGACGGCTCCATGATTCTCGGATTTTCCGATCGCTGGGGGAATCAGGTAGGTTTTGGCAATAACAGCCCGTTAGGAGGTGGATACATCGGTGTAGGTTCAACAGGCGGTGATTTGCTTCGGGCAGCCCCGAACGGCAACGGAGGATATATCTTGGAGAGCAACGGTACTTCGGGGGGGATTACAACCGCAAGCGCCGGCAATAATCAAGGTCCCGGAGGTGGGGAATATTACAATGAAGGACTGGGTTTTCATAAAGAATCCTCTCAGGGAGGAATTACTTTTTGGCCCGGCTCAGGGGAAGTGATTACGACATTTCTGGACCCCATTGAGCCAAATACAGGAGGAATTGGAAAATTCAATAACAAGACCGGAGAAGCTCCCGGCGCAAGACGCTTTCAAATCTTTGCCGGCGGTTTCGGCAAGGCAAATGGATTGGGAGACCTGGAATTTGTCGGAAGTGAGGCTCCTATTCAAATCGGTAACCGTGTTTGGAAAGATACCGACGGTGATGGCATTCAGGACGCTGAAGAACCCCCGCTGGCAGGAGTAACTGTCGCATTATTGGAAAATTGTACCGGTAATCCCATTGCGACCGCCACAACCGATGCCAACGGGAATTATTACTTTTCTTCGGCGGCCGGCTCTTCTACTGCAAGCGCTATTTACGGAGTTACGTTAAAATATACTACCGCTTATTGTTTAAAAGTTACTTCTTTAGGCAGTGATCCATCCGTAACCGGATTAACACTGACAACCGTCTCTCCCGCTCCGGGCGAGACTTCGGGAGTAAACAATACAGGTACCACATTATCGAACAATGATGCCTTCATCATTGGAGGACAACCAACCATCAGCCTGACCATCGGCAATGCCGGTGAAAATAATTATACTTATGATTTTGGCTTTCCGGTCTGTACCAAACCCAATGCAGGAACGGATCTGAAAATTTGTGCTCCTGCCACTACATCCGCATTGACCGCCGCTGTTTCAGGACAAACCTGGAGCCAACTTGGAACCACACCTGCCGTCGCAGCCATCAACGCTTCGGGCGCAGTAACCGGTTTGACCGTTGATGGTACCTACCTATTCACTCTCTCGGCCGGTGCCGGCTGCTCAGATACCGTCGCCATTACCCGCAGCAGCGTGATTGTTACTATTTCAGGACCTACCACTATTTGTTCTACAGAACTACCTATCAGTTTTACCGCCTCACCGGCAGGTGGCAGTTTCAATAACGGTCTTCCGACCGGAGTAACTGTATCAGGCAATGTACTCACCATTACGGTCGGGGCTAACCTAAGTAGCCTGAGTTTCAACTATACGTATACCGATCCTGTGACGGGTTGCTCGGCTAATGATCAAAAAGCCGTTACAATCAGTTCAGGTGGAACAAAAGTAAACATCGGAACCGACACCCTGTGTGTCAACCAAACAGCCACTTATACAGACCCTAACGGTCTTACGGGAACCTGGAGCGGGCCCGGAATCACGGATACCGGCACCGGCGCTACCCTAAACAGCGCAGTGGCTCTGACAGCACTGGGAGTAAGCGCTCCTGCAAGTTTTTACATTTATTATACCCAGACAAGCGGCAATTGTTCCCGTATCGACAGCGGGTTGGTCTTGATCCTTCCCCGCCCATCCGTGTCCATTACCGGTCCTTCAACGGTTTGTGCCAATGCGTTGCCCGTAAACTTTACGGCTTCTCCGGCAGGAGGCAGTTATAGCCTGCCCAATGGTCTACCGGCAGGAGCTGTTACTCAAAACGGTACTACTCTGACGCTGAATGCCGGTTCGGGACTTTCTTCGCTGACGTTCAGTTATCAATACACCGATGCCGGGACAGGTTGCAGTAATACGGCAAGCCATACCATAACGATTACGCCCAAGCCCAATGCCGGGACAGACAAGAGTCTGACATGTGCCAATCCAACGGCGGGTACCTTGCAGACAAGCACGACCCTAACCGGTTTCACCCCGGCGGGCGGTACTTGGGCCGCCAATACGGGCAATCCGGCCGTTGCTTCGATCACAAATTTGGGTGCTGTAAGTGGCATGACGGTTGCCGGCACTTATCTTTTTATTTATGATGCCAATGGCTGTAAAGATACCGTAGCGGTAACGGTGGAGCCCTGCACGGGTTGCGTTAAACCCAATGCCGGCACTGATGTTACGATTTGTGCCCCCGCTGTTTCGGCAAAACTAACAGCGGTTACTCCGGGTGGCGTGTGGGCTCCGCAGGCCGGAAACCCTGCCGCTGCCACCATTGATGCTTCGGGAAATATCGCCGGAATAACTGCCGTGGGTACTTATACATTTATTTATTCGGTTACTTTAGGCGGACAGACCTGTACTGATACCGCTTCTGTCATCCTCAAAGCCAAACCCGTCGCTACAATAGCTACACCCGCAAACGGTGAAGTGTGTACCACTGCCGGAGTCGCTCAACTATCAGCCACACCTGCAGGCGGTACCTGGAGTGTTGTCGGAGCGCCTGCCGGAATCACGGTGACCAACTTGGGAGCGGTTGCGGGCCTTTCATCAGTGGGCACTTATTCTTTCATATATTCGATCAACGGATGCAGCGATACCATTGCTCTTACGGCTAAAGTCTGTCAGATCCCCTGTCCGAAACCGATTATTACCCTATCGGCCGCGCCTGTTTGCTCGCCCGGCAGTAATACTTATTCAGTAAGTTTTACGATTACCGGACAGGTTGGGATACTTAAAGTAAATAACGGTTCTCTTTCGGGCAGTAATCCCTACACTGTTACCGGTATTCCGGGAGGAGCGAGTTTAAAAATTACGGATAGCTTAAGTGTTGTTTGTAAATACGATACGCTGGTGGCAGGACCCAATTGTAACTGTACTCCACAATTGCCTACTGTTTTGACTCCAAGCCTGACCGTATGCGCAGGTGATACTTTCCCTACCTTAAAAGCCACGATCATTGGACAGGCAGTAGCGGAATGGTTTGCGCAACCCACGGGTGGAGCGGTACTTTTTACCGGCATAAACTATAAACCTTCCGGAACGATAGCTGTCACCGATACTTTTTATGTTCAGGCCAAAAGCACCGATCAAAACTGTCCTTTAAATTCCGTCAGCGAACGTATTGCGGTAACGGTAAATGTTCAGAATTGTAACGTAACAGTTGATCTCGCGCTGAAAAAATTGATCAATAAGAAGATCGCCCACATCGGAGATACCCTGATCTATACGCTCAAAGTGTGGAATGAAAGTGTTGCCAACGCCACAGGTGTAGAAGTAACTGATTCACTGGCCACCTCCGTTCAATTCATCACCGGCAGCTTTACTGCCGGTCGGGGAAGTGCTTCACTAAGTGGCAGTGTCATTAAATGGACTATCGGCAACATTGCAGCGCAGGGCGATACTGTAACACTAACGTATAAGATCAAAGCAATCGGGGAAGGAGTGCACTTCAATGTGGCCGAAATTTCCAAGACCAATGAAAAGGACAAGGATTCAACACCGGGAAATGGTAAAGAGGAAGAAGATGATTTGGATCGTCAGTGCTTTACGGTTCCCGTTAAACTCTGTGCCGGAGAGAAAGTGCAACTGAATATTTCGGAGAAGTATACTAATGTAAAATGGTACAAAGCAGGGAGTTCTATCGTAATTGCCCAAGGCAATGAAGTACTTTTCAGCGAAACGGGCACTTATAGCTTTACAGCTTCGAATTCCACCTGTCCCGTAGAAGGTTGTTGCCCGATTATTATTGAGCCAAGCGATACCTGTTGTCCAACCAATGTTTGTATCCCATTTAAGGTAAACAAAGTAAAAAAATCAAAATTGATCTAATTTACGAGTCCATTAAACACAAAATCTCCTTTCTGCAAATGAAGGGAGATTTTGTGTTTTAAATAAACTATCCTCGGTATAATTATCATTGGATTTCGTACATGGTGAACCTGTATATCCCTTTCATAACTTGACACGATTAGTGTCAAGTTATGAAAGGGATCGGACCGATTTCTATAGTACATTTGAACTCTGTTGTAATAAATACTCAAAATGGCCGTAATTAAACTGTCAGTTGAGCAACCCGTGTAGGGAAATCCGCGATTTCTATAGCCAACCCTGTGAATCATGTTCCGATCTGCACGGGTGAATTTTTAAAGCCTCGACAGTTCAATTGGTTTTGAAACCGTGTATGCTATGCCAGGGTCTAAAAATTCACTGCTCGCTTCTTCATTGTTTGCTAAACGTTTATTAAACCGATTTATTTATGAAAAAGTACATTGGGATTGATGTAGCTAAAACTACCTTAGCAGTGGCCTTGCCAACAATGAGCGGAGGCTGGACTATTAACACTTATCATAATACACCGGAGGGTATCCATTCCTTATTAAGCCATTTACCTAATGGATCTCACTGTATTTTGGAAGCTACGGGTTCTTATTCCGTTTTGGTGACATACATGCTTTGTCAGGCAAAAATTAATGTATCGGTCATTAATCCTAAACAGAGCCATAATTTCGCTAAGATGCAATTGTCAGTCACTAAGACTGATCCAAGAGATGCTGTTTTATTGGCCGAATACGGTCGATTAATACAACCGCCTCTATATCAAATGACTACTGATAGTCTGTTGCGTCTTCGACAAAAGAGAACACTATTGCGCCAATATCACAAGCAACGCACCATACTTCTAAATTTACAACATTCGTTTGCTCCCCTACCGGTTAAAGATTTATCAACTGAGCAAAGTTTACAGGAAATGATTGATCGCTTTGAGGCTGCTATTGCCAGCCTCCAACAGGAGGTATGCCAAATATGTCAGGATGATTTTAAAGAACAGTATAATCGATTAACATCAATAAAAGGCATTTCGCATAAAGTTGCTACGGCACTGATTGAGACTACAAATGGCTTTCAGGATTTCCGTTCGGCTAAAGCATTAGCCAAATTTATTGGCCTTGCCCCTACTACTTATCAATCAGGTAAAATGGCTACTCATCGCGGTATTTGTCGAACGGGAGATCCTGATTTGCGTGGTTTATTATATGTTGCCAGTTGGTCAGCAATCCGTTATAATAAAGCGTGTCGAGAGTTTTATCAGCGTCTGAAAGCTGCCGGTAAAGCATCTAAATTAGCTCTGATTGCTGTTGCCAACAAGTTACTCCGCCAAGCTTTCGCATTAGTTCGATTTGATGAAGATTATAATGATAATTATCAACCAAAATTTCGATTGAATGCTTGCATTTGAACACAGTTCATGATTTAAACGAGAGTAGTCGTATAATTTTCGTTATATTTTTGCTTTAACCATAGAAATTGGTGCGATGCCTATGCTGAATCTTTATGGATCGGACTGCCGACGCAGTCGTTTAAAGGCCGAACTGCTGGAAGGTGATTGTTTTGAAAACCTGGAGGATGCCCATCTTGAGCTATTTAA
Organism: Runella sp.; assembly: GCF_965279615.1. Lineage (NCBI taxonomy): Bacteria > Pseudomonadati > Bacteroidota > Cytophagia > Cytophagales > Spirosomataceae > Runella > Runella sp. The sequence continues at coordinate 6,981,642 of NZ_OZ257252.1, forward strand.
TTACATTGACGGCTATTATAACAACCAGCGTTTACGTTCGGCTATTGTTTACCAATCGCCAATTAATTTTGAAAAACAGTATTATCAAGCTAATTTCAATAAAACTCTAAATTAAAATATGCCCGGATAAACCAGACCACCTCAGCTTACTAACATTCGGGACAAAACATGGAATTTAAGCCATCAAGTGACCTAAATTCCATGAAACTAATTTATTGAGGAATATTCTAAAAGGCACCCCAAGAATTTGTAAAACCTCTGTTAAATAACAAGGCTATCAAAGTGATAACATAAACCGTTAGAGTCTGAGGCCAGATTCGCTCCTGTGACATTTTGATTGATTAAACCTTGATTTGATCCTTTTAATATTGTTACTGCAAGAGGAATCACTTCGTAAGGGGCAAATTCAAATGCCTGTCCTTTATATTGTTGGCTTCGATAACTCAACTCCTTTATCAAAGGCTGGTTTAAAAACATAATTGTTGACTTACTTGTAGGATACAACTCGCTCCAACGGGCTTCGGAAATTATTTGCGCAGACTGAACAAACTGTGGTAATGTTTGAGGTGTTATATCAAGTTCAGTAGTACTGGCCCATAAATTGTAAGCAAAATTTATTTGCTGTTGAGGTACGTTATTATCTAAAAGCCATTGTGTAAGTGATCCAGGACCAGGAGTTGTTAACATTACAAATGCATCCGTCCCATAAGGGCGAACATGTTTAATTAAAAAATCAACTCTAATTCCCATAATAATTAATTTTATAATGTTTGAATTAAAATTTTACTTTAAAACTCAATTATTAAGTTTTAATTCCTTTCATTTTAGTGAGTTTGGAAATAGTAGTTGCATCATTTGTGGTCAGTTGCATCAAGGAATTAACAATATTGGAAGTGTTGGCTGCAACGATACCGGCACTCATTGTAGCGGTAGTACGTGTCATTGTAACATTAAGGTTAAAATTTGAGATTGATGACTTCCCTATCGAGGCTTTCCAAGAATTTTGCTCCATTTGAATATAGATAAAATCTACATTCATCTGATTAATTACCGGATTAGACCCGGTTACCGGCACAAGATGGTAAAAGCTAACAAGATGGTTCAATGTTTGTGTTTGATCTGTAAATGTCAGCTGAAGGGATTTTAAAGAATCCGCCACTTCAGTAAGAATACCATCCATTTCAGTTAAAACCGCAGCAGGTAATCCCAACGAACCAAACATCGCTGTTAAAAGGTCGAGATGAAGATCAGCTGAAGTAGTGGATTTATTAATTGTTTGTGTTGATGCTTCACCCATTGGCAAGTACATTGGGATTGCTTTTATTGTTCCACCTGTAACTACAAAATTTCTTGCATTCGCTAAATCAATCACGAATTGTGCTGCCTGCTGTTTATCTGAAAGGTCATACATTTGCGGGTGAGAATTATACATTACAAGTGCAGTGAGAACAGCGATGTAGGAGTCCAAAGTTTGAACATTTTGAACAAGAGCAGCATCGCCAGTAACCGGTGCAGCTGGAACTGTAACCACTGTAGTTGCACCGGGCGCTGTTCCAACATTGTTTAAAAGCGTGTTGAGATCATCAGAACTGGCTCCGCTTGCAACGGTTGTAGCTGAAGGGGTGGCCTTTAAATTAAAGGCACTATGTACATTTTTTATTGCCCCCGCTTCGGCGGATAACTTAAAAATTTCCTCAGCATAGGAAGAGGCATCCAGTAAATTAGCCGGAGCGCTGACTAAGTAACTTCTTAAAGCCATAATAATTTGTTGTTTAAAATGTTGAGAATAAAATGTATGTAATCAAAAATATCTGATGAGTTTATGAAAAGTTTACCGGTTCAAGCGAATTAAGGTTGATTGTAACAGTAGACTCGGCCTGAAAGCTAATAGTGGGATCGTTTCCATACACATCATCCAGCGACAAAGCGTAGACTTTCCCGTTTTGTGCACTTTCATGTAATAGTTTTGAATAAAATTCGACTGCCCCATCGTTCTTATAATAATTTGAACTGTTTATCCAATCAATATGACCTTTATCAAGGTGCATTACTCCTCTGCAAATTGAGACCAAAATGGCGATGGTGACAGGGTCAGAGCTCCACAAACTGCCTGCGATAACATTGCCGCTGATTAGATATCCCCAGTCAATCGTAGTCGGATCATTCCCTACAACATTGTGGTATTGACCACCGGGGAGTTTCAACCGGGGACTGCTGGGATTAATAAGGAAAGGAACAGGTTGGTAGGGCTCGGAAAGTGGCTCATCGGCAAAAAGAAGCAATGTTTTCCCATCATCGCTTATCTTTCCAAAAAAGACCGGATTGCGTGAATCGGGAATAAAATCCTTACTGAAAAAACTAAATTTACGTCCCGGGATAAAGCATCTATTGTTTATATAATCGTCAAAATAATGAGTGAAGTATTGAGCAAACAGTTCTCGCTTTGTAGGGTCTTGATTCCAATCGGAATAGGCCATTGTTTTAGGTGATAATAAACGCACTACCTCATTTTTTTCATTAAAAACAAAGAGTTGCTGATAAATAGCCGTATTGCCGGAAAACGGGCCGGAATCGTTTGCGGGAATATTTTTAAAGGCGTTAAAAATATTCGTTCGGCCGGTAGTAATGCCTACTGTTTTGGGTGTGACTTCTCCAATCGGTATGACACTCACGGTATATGAGAAGCCATAAAAATCTACCGATGTCGGATTGATAATGCAATTATCTGTTGACGTGTCAAATTCAATTTTATCATATAAAATGTTATTCTCAGGCTGCTCATAGTCCTTGCTGGGAGAGAGGCCTGATGCAGTCATATTGATGAAATCACTGTTTATGGCTAAATATATTCTTGCGCTTTTAAGGGAAGGAACTTTAATGGGTATACTGATCTTGTTAAGCGCTTTTGAGGTAATGCCTATAACGTGGTTAGGAACCGGTATACAATGATCAAAATCATAATAACTAAAGGAATCATCTATAGGATTGTGTCCGGTAATGCAAACAAAAACTTGCTCATCAGATGCTCCTGAGTTAGGTAGATTATTAATGATTAGATTCATAGATGATACCATTTTTATATCTTTTAAAACGTATCTTGCCAAAATATTTTCTCTATCAATTTATTAAACGCTTTTTCTATTTGTTTTATAGGACCAGTTATATCAACAGATATTTCAAATTCTATTCACGTTCTCACTCATTACAAAATTTTAATCATAGTGAGTCTTAGAAGAATTTCTTTTAAAGACGTAAAGCTGTAATGAATAACCGCTTCCCTTTTGACGCAGAAATTTATCGAATCAAAAGTATAGAGATTCCATAAGTAGGCCCTGCACTCAGATTGCAAATGTCTGGACTGAGATTGCATTTTTGAAAATACCCTCTTCAGAATATGCCAATAGAAGAAAAATAAAAATAAAGTATTGGATTCAGCTATTTACGAAAGGTGCTCGGCGCTTTGCCAAATTCTTCGTGAAAAACCCTCGAAAAATAATTAGGGTCAGAAAAGCCGGTAGCATAGGCGATTTCAGAGATGTTCATCCCTGTTTTTAGAAGCAAAAATTGGGCTTTTTGTAAGCGCACTTTTCGGATAAATAAGGTGGGGTTTTCACCTGTAAGTGCCTTCAATTTTCTGAAGACTTGCGTATGGCTCAAGTTTACAGCGATACATAGTTGTTCAACGCCTAAATCAGGATTGTCTAGCTGTGTTTCGATGACTTGGATAATTTTTTGCACGAAAATATCATCCAACGTCGGAACAATTGGTTCATCCTTAATTGGCTTTAGTTCAGAAGAGGTAATTGCTGCGTACCGCTGTTGGAGTCGTTTGCGCAATTCGATTAGTTTTTCCAGCAATACAAACAATTCCTTTCTATCGAATGGCTTTTGTAAATAAGCATCGGCGCCTGCTCGTAAACCTTTTATTTTATCTTCCTGTGCTGCTCTTGCCGTCAAAAGAATAATAGGAATATGAGAACTTCGTTCGTCTTCTTTGAGCGTTTTACAGACTTCATAGCCGTCTTTTTCCGGCATCATGATATCACTGATGACGATGTCGGGGATGGTTTCCATTGCTTGGCTGATCCCGCTTTTTCCATTTGTAGCAATAACAACTTTATAATTATCATTCAATATTCCTTTGAGATAAGTAATGACATCAATATTGTCTTCAATGATGAGCACTAAAGGTCTGCCTGAATTAACAGATAATTCATTGATTACTTCGACTTCCGGAGGGTTAGCAGATAAAAACTCTATGGCAACGATTTGTTCAATGTGAGGATTTCTTTGTTGTTCTTTGGTCACTTGTGAAATAGGTAAGAGTAACGTAAACTCAGCACCTTTACCTAGTGTACTTTCTGCTGTTATACTTCCCCCCAGCAATTCGACCAATTCCTTAGTGAGTGCGAGCCCAATACCTGTGCCTTCTCCTGTGCGGGTTATTGAATTATCCGCCTGGTAAAAGCGGTCGAAAATGTGCCCTAGCTCTTGCCGGGCAATGCCGACTCCCGTATCGCGTACTTTTAGCTGTAAAAATGAAATTGCCTTTTCTTGTATCTGTATTGCATATAATGCAACTTCTCCACCTTCCGGAGTGAATTTGAGAGCATTGGAAAGCAAGTTGTAGACGATGATTTGCATTTTCTCTTCATCGAAATCCATCACCAATGTCGGCGTTTCCGGATAAAAAACGAGACTTATTTTTTTCTCCAAAGCCATAGAATAAAATGATTCGACGAGGTATTGTAGATAATTGATAACATCAGCTTGCACAAGATGTATTTTCAGCATCCCCGAATCAAGTTTTGAAAGATCGAGCATTTGGTTAATGAGCCGAAGGAGATTTTTGCTGTTGCGTTGAATCAGCTTGGCGGCAGAGGACGCCAAGGAAAAAGGTGCTGTTTTCTCTGATTCCTCAATTTCTGTCGCCGAACCCATAATAACCGTCAAGGGCGTACGAAATTCATGGGTGATATTGGTGTAAAAACGAGTTTTTAGAGTATCTAATTGGCGCAGTTTTTCGGCTTGACTCCAAATTTGCTGCGTTTGCAATTTTACTTCTTTTTCTAGTCTTAGTTGATTTTGCTTCAATTCACGCGTTCGCCATTGATAAAAGGAGCGAATGGTTACTAAAGTAAATACTAGGACGGAGATCAAAAACCAGTACTGTAGATAAAACGGACGAAGTACACGAATCTTAATTATTAAATCGTTGCTACCCCAAAAACCGTTAGCAGCTTGGCCTTTGATGTGCAGGGTGTGAGTACCATAAGGTAAGCGAGAAAGGCGTACATTCGGCTCGTTTTGATAATTCCAATCGTTATCTATACCATTAATTTTATAAACGTACTGAATTTTATCAACTTGGTTAAAGGTTAAAAGGGCGAATTCCAGATTTAAAAAACGGTCATTGGGGTTTAAAACGATTTCATTGGTAGTGAGTAACTCGCCGGTTCTATCTATTAATTTGTTAGTTGTGCCATCGAATTGTTGGAAATTTGTCACCACTAATGATATTTTTTTTTCATCTCCTCTTTCGTAAAAATCGGCTGGGTGAAAAGCAGTAACACCATTTAAGCCACCAAAGTATAACGTGCCATCAATCCCTTTATAGTGAGAAATGCGGTTAAATTCAGGGTGTGTAATTCCGTCTTCAGGGAGATAGACGCGGCGAGTTCTTCCCCTGTCTTTATCAAATTGAATAATGCCGTAATCGCTCGGTAGCCAAAGGTGTTTATAATTATCTTCGTAGACGCCATAAAGAGTGTTGTTAGGCAAACCTGCTTTTCTGGAAAACTGTTGAGTTGTACTGCGTTTTTTATCCCAGCGAATGAGCCCGCCTCCGCCTGTCGCTAGCCAAAACACGCCCTCTGTATCTTGGTAAAAATGGTAAATATTATCATAGGGCAGATAAAAAGAGCCTTTACCGCCTGACCAATGTCTTTCCAAAACACCTTTTTTTAGATCTATAAGATACAGACCTGTCGTGGCGCATAACCAAATATTGTTTTCATTGTCATATTGAATAGAAACGATGCCGGCTGTTTTCAATTCATCGAAACCATTGTATTTTGAAAAAGGGTAGAGTTGTCGGGTAACAAGGCTATATATATAAAGACCGTTTCGAAAAGTGCCAATCCATAGGTGATGCTTATTATCCGGGAAAATAGTCCATGGGATGTAGAGAAACTTTAAGGGACCATTGCTTGATATACCAAAGCCAAATTGTTCCTTTGTTAAGTTGGGATATTTTATTAAAGTACTAAAAGTGATTGTACCGGTTATTGGGTTAATACGTAAAAGCTCTAAGCCAAACTCCCATCCTGAAAAAATATTTTCTGTTGTGTCATGTGCGATTGCATACCAATACCGACGCATTACCGGAAGTTTTTTAATAGCCCCCGATGCTTTTTCAATGCTGAAAATTTCTCCTTCTGTTTGAACAATCAGCTCTTGGCCTTTTTCCAGTATACCACGACAGGCAATCCCTTTTTTTGAGGTATCAGTATTAAAAAGATAGCGTTTGAAACGATTCTTGTGAAAATTGATAAGTAGTAAACCATAGTCAGTACCCAACCAAACCTTCTGTGATCGGTCAATCAGCAGTGCCCTGGGTCTTTCCTTTAGACCTTCCTTAATTTTATTGTAATCTAATAAAATGTTTTTATTGTCTCTTGCATGGATACCATAGTCGGAGACCACCAATCTTCCATTATCTAATGGAGCAAGCGCCGTTAAATAATATCCATAATCAAAACCAGGTAAGACTTTGTTTGAGGGGATGATCTGAATCTTATTGTTTGGACTGATACTTACGCAAACGGCGGTATGAGTACGTTCATCTGTAGAGTTGTAATAGTGGTGAAGGTTTTCTGAGTTTCGGCCGGAACGGACAAAAACAACTTCTCCATAGCTGTTTTCAATGTTTTGCAAGAGAGTTCCGGTGGGAGATACTTCAATGATATTGCGTCCTTTGGCGCCGCTGATAAGTCCCCAAACCGTTTTTTTTTCAGATACAAAATTTAAAGAAAAAGTCGCAGTTGAGTCTAATAAATGAGATTTGATCGATACTGAGTGGAAGCCATGTTTTGGGTGAAAAGTAATGAAACCATGATGGGTGGCCCAGTAAAAAGTAGAATCTTTGGTTAATATAGGTTTACTAACTTTATCATTAAATCCATTGGGTATTTTATTGCCATAATGTTCAGAAAATGGAACGACTTTATTATTTCCGGGGTCAATGAGTTCTACGTGAGTAGAAGAGAAAACCCAAATTAACCCATATGCATCTTCAAAGATATTATTAATCTGATCTGAATGAAGTCCATCTTCCCGCCCCCAGACTCGAAAAGAATATCCATCAAAACGATTTAACCCGGAGGAGGTAGCAATCCAAATAAATCCTTGTCTGTCTTCTAAAATATCATTGACTTGTCGGTGTGATAAGCCTTCTTTCACACTATAAAGCTGGGTTTCTAAGATAAAATTTTGACCATAAACAACAGTAATGTAAGAAGAAAATGCACTTAAAAAGAGAAAAAAACAAAAACTTAGAAAACTGTTAGAATGTAAGTATTGCTGGTTTTTACCCATTAGAGTAATTCAGGAAAATTGAGGAGACCTTATTATACAAATATTTAGATATATTACCGGATTCACAAAGATCAATAAGGGTTTTATTTTAGGAAATATAATATTTTTAATTATTGTAACACATTAAAGATTCGGTACTTACTTTATTCATTTTTAAACGAACGTTTGGATAGTAATATAGAAGATTTTTTGCCTTAGCCATGAGTATGATAAAGGTATCCTATTATCACTACGTAAAAAAATGGATTGACGGTTTAAAGGGGTGCCCCGTCGCTTTCTTAATCTATAAGCTGTTTTTTATTGGGAAGTTTATTTTGTAAAGGTGGGCTAATAAATATACGCTATAAATCCCACTGCAAAGGTGGTACGATTCCCTCAGTTTCAATTCCCAAACACAATCTTAAACCCGGAAAAATTTGAACAACAAAGCCGCTTAAAAGTATTTTAGTATATATTTAGCCTGCTTTTGTGACCTTAATGCCATTTAGATATTATCTGCTGCATTACCTATTTTGTTGGCTGATGATTTGGGTGATTATAGCCTTTTCCAAATTGTTTTAAATAAATCTCAGTCCCTGTAACACAGACAGTTTAAAGTCCGGGAAAAACGTTCAGGAACTTAAATAATGAATTTTTACTGAGTAGAGTATAGAGACAACTGCAACCCTAAAGAACGCCTTTTGAATATTCTATAGAATTGCGGGCTGTAATTATAAGAAAACATACAAAATAGACACAAAATGAAAAACGAAAATTTTAAAAAACTGACAACAGAAGATTTGATCAGGAAGAAAAAAAATATAGTCATTGTAACAGGTATTTTGTCAGGGATGTTAACTGTACCGTTAATAATCAATCGGTATAAACAGAAAATAGCCAATGACCCTCAGGTCTTTACATTTATCTTAAGTGAGTAATATCATAAATTCAATATGAAGAAAATTCTACCAATAGTTAGTTTGCTGACTGTAACTACCTGTTTTGCTCAGAAAGAAAAAGCCCTCAGCGATTCTGCAAAATTCAATAAATACCTGTCCGGGAACACAAGTTCATTCATATTTAACGGGCAAAAACCGATTGGTCGAGGTTGGGAAATTCTGGAAAAACAATTTGCCGATAATCAATTTGTGGCTTGGGGTGAATACCATAATTCAACACTGTTATCCCGGCTATCCGCCTATGCACTTGAAGCTGCATCCAAACATGGATTTAAGAATTGGTGTGTCGAAGTAAGTCCGTTTGTCGCTTCTGAATTAATGCGGATTGCAGCCGGTAAAAACCCTTATGACAGCTTGCTTGCCGTCTCTAAAGATCATCCAACCTATGGGACATTTCCATTCTTCAAGACCGGAGAAGATGCCCTGATGTTGGCTGCTGCAGAAAAATATAAGTACACAATTTGGGGGATAGACCAGGAATTTCAAATGGCTTTCCCTTACGGGATTAACCGAGTCTATAATGCGCAATCACCCAAGATAAAACAAGCATATCAGGCCGTTCGAGACAGTTTGTTGGCCAAATGGTGGATGCCCAAGGTTAAATTGCTGGACAGTTTACGAAACGGGATTCCGCAGGAAAATTATAAACGGGTATTGGATGATATTAAACTATCCCGAACGATCTACTATGAAGATAATTCATTAATGCGAGCGGCATTGATGAAAAAGAATTTCTATGCTTATTATGACTCTGCCAAATCAAAAAACGAGAAGGTGTTTTTCAAAATGGGGGCGAATCATTTAGCTAAAGGCTTAAACCTGATGACGCACCTGTACGACATTGGAAATTCGGTCTATGAATTGTCTCAGCATAACCAAACTAACTTCACCAATATTTATTTCATCCTGAGATACACGACAGAAGATGGAAAAATCATCGATGATTTTGAGAGTGCCGAAAGTGACTATCCGAAAGAGTTTTTGAAATTATACGATAAAGAAAAGTGGGTCTTGGTCGACTTACGCCCCCTTAGAGTTCGCTACAATAACGACAAAACACTGACAGAAGATACGTATCAAATTATTGACAAGTATGATTTCATCGTCGTTTCCCCGGAGGTAAAAAAATGACATGCATTTCTGCAAAGCGGTTCCTGATTTTAATTCGGCCAACACAAATTGACCGCCACGGATGAGAAGGACAATAACAGGTTTATTTCATTATTGGGAGTATCCATTTAACGGCGTCCGTAAAGTCGAATTCATAACTTTACATATAATAACGCAAACATGCAAAAGGACTCTTTCGATGATGAAAGTTTCAACAGAAAGCTTTGAGGAAACTTTTTGCAGGCAAGCCTTTCATGAGTAAAGATGGCATTTTCACCCCGTTAGTAAAAAACTTTTCGGAAGCTGCTTATATAAAAGTCTTACCTCCCGGCAAGGCTTTTTTATACGTATGTATTCTGTCTTAATTGTTTGAGTCGCCTGTTTTTGTCAGTAACAGTAACTCATTCAAAACAGCATTGAATTCCAATTGTGTCGTTGGCAGAGTAGTATGTAACTTAGCGTAAGAAATTTCATGATTGATACCATGGATAAATTGCCATTTAAGCGCTACTAATCCGTTCGCCAAATCTTGGAGATACTCGTTTTCCTGTAAGAGTCTCAGGTCGCCTTCGCCTAAAAATCCAATTAAGTAATTGGCTACAAAATCATTGTTTGAGTGGGCAATTCTTGCGAATTCTTCGGAGTGGTGGCCTAAAAGTTTTGCCAATTCATTTTTTTTTCTGTTTAAGTCTTCCGAGCGAGTTGAGCGGTTCTGCATTTGGATAGCGTAAGGTATGATTGGAATTAAGAATATACTTTTGAGATTGATTGTCCGGTTTGTGATTCTGTCGCTTATCTCCGGCTCACAGGGTAATTCCGGGGCTGTTTGGTGAGCCGGAGTTATATCGTACCCCGGTACTCATAGCGATGATTTACATAGGGATGGCAGAATAGAATAAAATCATCTTTTGGTGGCTGTTTTAGATTTTTCTCCTGCGAGAGCTGAAACACCTGCTGAACGATTTTGCTCAGGTGGCCGCACGTATCAGGCTTTTGAATATAATGCCATGCCCCGATTGCGTATAGTTCCGCCATTTCCTGCTCATTTACTGCGGTCGATCACAAAAATATCCTGCAACAGTTTACTGCGCCACGTCTGCTTTTTTGACTGATTGTATTAAGGCCTCATACAGCGCCGGCGAATAATGATTTAATAAAAGGGGGGCCGCTAAAAAAAGTGACGCAGGAATCATTCCTTTACTTACCACACCGGCTTAAAATCAACACAGAATAATTTATATAGCACGCCTCAAAGGTGATACGGTTTCAGGGGTAAATTATTACATATTTTTAGGGTTTTCTTGTATATATCCCACATTGTCAGGAGGGTATAGATAGGGAAACTGTTTATTGGCGGCCTGTTAATATAGTTTGCAACCGTTTTTGGCAGGTGTACCGATGAACCCCGGTTTAGTTGGAGACACTTCTTCTCGTTGCTCCAATAAAAGAGATGGTTGTAAGAAAGGCCGTTTTCATTCTGATAACGACTGAAGGGGCTTAACTGCCGAAAGCGGTAAAAGATGTACCGCAGGGAATCAATGTCGGCAAAGAGGTCAAGATGTACGATTATCACCCAATAGGGTTCAATGAATAGAAAACCGCTTCTCTAAAATCGCAGTACGAAATACCGACTAATCGTTCCTTTGCTTCTTTTCGTAATAATATACTTTGCCGGCATGCTCATTTAGGTAGTTGACCTATATTTTAAAACACGTATCGGATAGACATCAAACCTTTACACATTTTGCCGGCCGATGATGACCAAGACGATTGTGAGCTTTTTCAGGAAGCAGTTTTTCTTTGTGATTTTGAAACCGTTTACTACTACTTTAGTATTACAACTATACAAGATCAAACGTAAATCTTCACTTTCACTTTGAAGGTGTTTTTTAAATCCGGTTCGGGAAAACTAAATCTCAAAATACTGCTGACGATCTTACATCGTCAGCAGTAAAAGAACTGTTTCATAACGTTGAGTAAGGAGAGACAAGTAGTGCTTGCCATCTATATGTCAAACGTACGGCTTGGGAAGAAGAACTGCTAAAAACAGGCATGGACAAAATATGGACAATTATCTATATGTCTGATACGTAAGAGTTTAGGTCAGTTTGGTCAATTTTTTTACGCAATCGATATTTGCTTTTGATCACACTTTCGTTTGAAATACCCAACATGCCGGCGATCTGACTGTTGGAGAAATTGAGACGAATCATGCACGCCATTTGGGTTTCGGTATCGGTCAGGCTGGCGTTTCTTTGATGAAGGCGGGTGATGAACTGCGGATGGAGTTTTTCGAATTTCAGTCGGAAGTCCTGCCATTGGTCGTCGGTGATGATCCGGGCTTGGTTGATTTGCTCAAGCAGTACATGGCCCGAAGCTTCATCTTTCAGTCGCAAGTCTTTGATCTCATTTTCAAACTGACCGATCAGCTTGTTCTTTTCACTGACAATATTCGCAAAAGATTCTAACTGATTTTGGACCAACGTAAGCTCAGTTTCTGAAAGTTTATGCTGGGTTTGAAGCAAATTGTTTTTTTGAACGAGGCTTTTTCGCTGTAGATAAAAGATAAGGATGAGCAGTCCTAACAGCACTAAGCCGCCGGCAAGCAACCATTTTTGTTGAGTAAGCTTACTTTGCAACGTAGCATTTTCGAGTTCCTTTTCGTTCGTTCGAAGTTTTGTTTCCAACTCGGCTACTTTTTGCTTGTTTTCGGTATTTGCCATCAGCGTGTCCAATTCATAAAACTTCTGCTGAAAACCAAACGCTTCCTTGTACTTTCCCTGCATAGCGGCCCACTCGGTGCGTATAAAAGCCATTTGTCGGTCATAATACGCCGAGCCTACTTCGGGCAACAATGCCTCCGCCCTTTTGAAATGTTCATCGGCCTCTTCAAATTTCTTCTGTCTGATAAGGGCGGCGCCTACAATCGCTTCGCCTCTTAAAGTAGCTTCTGTATTGCCGGTTTTCTTGGCCAGTTCAAGCCCTGCGGCAGCCGGTTTAAGGATACCGACCGCATCGCCTTTATCGTATAATGTACTGGCAATGTTTAACTGTATTCCTAAAATATTGAGGGTATCTTTATTCTTTATCGCTATTGCCAACGCATCACCAAAGATTTTTAATGATTCATCGAATTTTTTTTCATCGGACAAGCTCACCGCGTAGTTCATGGTGGCAGTGGTAATTACCGAAGGGTTTTTACTTAAAAGAGCATATTCTAAGGCTTTTTTGGTATAATAAGTAGTCTTGGCTTCATTATGCTGAAACTGAAAAACCTGAGCGAGGGTATTGTAAGTCAATCGTATGCCTTCATAATCTTTCCCCTTTTCAAACAGCGAAATGGCCTCAAATGCCGCCTGCATTGCTTTTTGAGAATCGCCTTTGGTACTGTAAAACCAGGAAAGTTTTGAGAGCGATTGCGCCCTTTCTGCCAGTTTGGTTTGAGTGGCCAATCGATTTTTAAAAAAGGCGATTGAATCTTCGGTCTCTGATTGCGAAAAAGCACCAATGAACCCTAAAAAGAAAAAAATAAAAGCCGAAAAGCTGATTTTAAGAACCATATTTTAAAAAAAGAAACGGTTAAAGGTCTTTTTCTTTGTAGTAAAAAGAATCCTGTTAAACCTAAAAACAGTATGCCGGAAACTGCTTTGTGCCTATAATTATAAAAAAGACAACCTGCCCAAATCATACTTGGGCAGGTTGGGTAATAGAATGAAATTACTTTTTGAAAAGTTACAGATCTGAGGAGACAAAAAACTCAAATCGTTGCTTCGTCGTTGGACTCAACGGGTCTGTCGTCAATAAATATGAATTTCTGAAACCAAACCCGATCGGGGCAGTTAAATTCAGCAGTTTTATGTCTAAAATAAGCTCTCCGCCGTACGATTTTTGTTGGAAATTGGTATTGGTAGCTTTTCGTTCAAGATTTCCGATGTCATAAAATACATTGCCTCTTACCCGATTCACGAAGAATATTCCGGCAAAGCCTCGGTCTACATAAAACAACGGTAAACTGTAAGTGGCTGAAACAACGGTTTCTACATCGCTTGGCGCTGCCAAAAAACCTCTGGCATGAAAGAATTGATCTTCAAAAATGTAGTCATTGGTGATCAGTTCTTTTTTTCCTTTTGCCGTCAGTTCCAACGCATGGTTTTTGGCAAGACCGGGCGTAGTAAATCCGACCGAACCGATCAACCGTTCGGCTTTTACGGTGCTGATCGACTTTTCGTAAGAAATTCCCACCGTTTGCGACCACTTCGTATTTGTATTTTGATAGGCCTTTCTGCGAATGTTGGAAAAATTCAGACCGAACTGTAAAGCGTTAAAGTTGAGGGATTTATTTTCCGCCACATCGCCCAATTTATAATCGGAAGTAGAAATATTCCAAAAAGTAGAACTTAGTCTTAGACCCGTTGTATAGTTTCCTCTGATCCAACTAAGGGGCAATGAAAGTCCGGCGCTGATATCCTTTTGTTTAAACGAACGAGTGCGCAAGGTTTTTTGGTCGGGCAAAAGCGTAGTGTTTGCTCTTTCACCGGTGTTTACTCTGAATGAAATGGGCAGGAAATACTTTCCATAATCTAACCCACCCGAAAATTTGACCGTTTTTTCATTGTAGTTAAGGCTTCCTCCCACTATTGCTGAGAAATCATTGAGAATATTGCCCATTCTAACCGATACATTTATGTTTCTGTTATCAGAGCCAATGTTCCAACTGTGCAACTTTACGCCTCGCAACAGTCCTTTATAAGATTTCACTTCATACTTATTTTCAGCGATGGTCGGCAAAATGTTTTTCTCAGTTTCGGTAGTTTTAACCTGATAACGGCTCATATCGACCGGTTCCGAAACCGCAATGGTCTTGGGGTTTTGGATTTCAAGTTGCGTCAGTTGTTTACCCATAGCGGTCATTTCGGTCATCACAAGCAGTTTTTCATCTTTTGAAACAGCCGGCATGGTGGCACCTATTTTTACCGATGTTAGCTGACGGATCTGCTTATCTCCGTTCAGGCTCACGGCATAAATATTATTGATGCCGCTGAACGAAGCAGTAAAGGTCACGTTTTTGGCACTGACCGACAGCGCGCCTATGGTATGCGTAGTCCAAGGCGTTAGTTCTGTGGTTGCTTTTGTCGCTAAGTCATATTTTAGAAGCGCAACTTTGGAGTTTCGTTTAGCCGGATAGACAATCGCGGCATCGTCGGTAGTCCATTTAGGATAGACTACAAAGTCATTTTGTGAATTAGGAATTGAGCCAATGATAGCTCCATCAGACGGCGAAATGAACACGATCTGATTGACAATATTTTCATCCGCTTTTACCACCACAATTTTATCTCCTTTAGAGGAAAACACCGGGCTGAAAAATTTACTTTTATGCGTTACTTCTGTTTTTCGGCCGGTTTCCAGATCATACGTCATAATAACACTGTACACAACAGCATCTCGTCTCGCATCTTTTCGCATTTCTGTCCAACTGACTTTCGAGTTATTTACGCCAAGATACCCTTCGGTTGCCATGCCAATAGAGGTAATGTACTTCTCGTTACCGTCTTTCAGTTGATACAGCCCCGGGAGCTGCTTGTAGCTGCTTTTCAGATAGATAAGGCTTCCATCTTCCAAAAAATGAGGAAAAGAATAACTCGTTACGGTCTTTTTTGGCAGCTTGGTAAGTGGTTTTGTGGGTGTCAGTTCCAGTGTTTTCAGTTCCTTTTCCCAATTGTCTTTCATTTCCCGGTACGCAAGTCGGTACATTTTATACGTTCCCATCTTGGTTTGACGTCTCAATGCCCCCGCAAAAGGATACAAAACGGTGCGATACCTTCCGGCATCTGCCAACACTTTTGGCCACATTTCGGGCCCGAAATGATTACGACCGTAGTTGAGAATGGCGTAGCCCAACGGGTAATGATCCGGCAGTAACTTCTTATAAGAGCCATTGCGGGCCTGTAGATAGGTGTAATTTTTTCCGCTGAGCAACAGTGCCCGTTGGGTTTCCAGAAAGCTTGGCGTTCTGCCTCGGCCGGCATTTGTCAGCATGGTTTCCGACAAGACGGCATCTCCTTCAAAATACCAATCAGGTATTGAAAGATTAGACCCCAAACTCCAACCGGTTTCTCCCTGAAGCAAATACAAAAGCTTGGTAAAACCTCGATTGGCATTCGTAAATTGAAGGGCATGGCGATATTCATGAATGGAGAGCACATCCAACCAATTCATGGAGCCCAATTGATTGAAATCCTGGTAACCGGTGGCATAAAACTCGCTTCGAAAAGGCGCTAAGGCAACATAACCGTTTCCCTGTGCATTATTAGTGTTCAACAAAATAGACAATTTCTTGCTCTTGTTTCCGACCGATGCCGTTGCCTTTTGGTTGATGTACGTAACCACATCCGCAATGCGCGTGGCTTCTTTGTCGGTGTTTTCCGGAAAAATGACTTTTACTTTATTGTTTTCAA
Source organism: Runella sp. (assembly GCF_965279615.1). Lineage (NCBI taxonomy): Bacteria > Pseudomonadati > Bacteroidota > Cytophagia > Cytophagales > Spirosomataceae > Runella > Runella sp. The sequence goes on from NZ_OZ257252.1 coordinate 6,997,744, forward strand.
TGTATTTCCATTTGACAGAAGCGGGTTGAGGCCCCATTTGGGCATTTATTTTCGTAAAAAATAAGACAATAATGACCACAGGTAAACAGATGGACTTCATAAATAACGTTAAGATTTAAATAGGGTGATAAAATAAAAAACAGGGTAACTATTCAGCAGTAAGTTCGGTGAAATTTTGAATTCTGATCTTAAAACGGGGCCGTTCGCCTTTAGGTACAATAACGATCAGATCGTTTGAAACACTGCCGCCGTTTTTGAGTAAAAAACCGCCCTGAACCCGCACATTACGATACACAGTTTTGCCTTCAGCGTTCTTTTCGGGTTGGTTGTAAGGAACATAAAACGGGCGCGCTTTCAAGTTGGCGCCTTTTGAGGTAAGGCGTTTGCCGGTTGCATTCAGGCATTCAAACCGAGCAATGGCGGAAGGGTCGCTGTCAAACAAATTTAACAGATTGTCATTTTTGAGATAGATCAATTGGCAGCCGCTTTTATTTTGGGCCATGATCGTTACTTCATAACGGGAGTAACTTTCTTCATCACGTTCATTACTAATGGTATAGCTGTACTCTATTCCATTCTCTGTGACCGATTTGTTTTCCGGTACATCAATTACATTTTGAGCATTGCTCAGGTACGAACAAACAGCAAGAAGACCGACCAAGACTGGTTTTTTCATTGTTTTAGCGATTTTATTTATGAGTAGAGATTACGTTAAATACGATTTTTAAAAAATCATTTTGGGTTTAATGACGTATTGATTTGATAACAACGCCAATCAGATCAGCGGTCAAACGTACATCGCACCGGTTTGAATAACTAAGAAAGGTGATGGACAAAATATGGACAATTACCCTAAGCGGCCGCCAAACAGGCATTTAAGGCGCTTTTCACAAGCGTCAGTTATTTTTGGAAACTTGCAAAATTAAAATCCGACAAACCATTCGCATATTTACCGGTTAGGCGCTACTTTAGACAGACCCGTTATAACCCAATCGACGCTGAAACATTTGACGAATGAACGATAATGACACAAAACGACTTTCGCGCCTGACGGCAATTTTAACCCAATTGCAGACAAAACGCCTTTTGACGGCCACGGAACTTGCCAACAAATTCTCGGTAAGTGTCAGAACAATTTACCGAGACATAAGAGCATTGGAACAGGCAGGTGTTCCGATCCTGACAGAAGAAGGGAAAGGATATACATTGATGGAAGGGTATAGAATCCCTCCTGTGATGTTTACCGAAAGCCAAGCCAACGCGTTGATCCTTGCCGAACAACTAGTGCTGAAAAACAAGGATGCTTCTTTTGTGAAAGATTATTCGGAAGCTATCGAGAAGATCAAAGCGGTATTAGGCCATACGATAAAAGACAAAGCGAACCTGCTTGCCGAACGAACCCGATTCAGTCAAAATAGTAACAATGAAAGAAACAGCAATAATTTGTCTGAACTGCAATTTGCGCTTACCAATTTTTGCCTGACAAAAATCGAATACATCAATGAAGCAAACAATGCCACGAGCAGATTGATCGAACCCTTTGCATTACTAAGTACACAGGAGAATTGACTGTTAGTGGCGTGGTGCCGTTTGCGTAATGAATTTCGGTATTTTCGACTTGACCGGATCAAAAAACTGCATGTACTTACCGAGAAGTTTACCCCGCGCAAAATGACTTTGCAGGAATATTTTGACCGGTATCATTGATTTCTTTTTTACCCCTGACATACCGCTGTCATTCGACCGATGTAGCTTTGCATCATACATTTTAAACCAATAAAAATGATGATCGGTCAATTAGTAAACTTACATTGGATCAGTGTTTTACTCGCCTTTGTGGCGTATTTTCTGCTTGGAGCCTTATGGTTCACGTTATTTTTCAGTAAGCAGTACAAAATTTCTTTGGGGCGTGAGAACGAAACGTTACAAAACAAACCCATTTTCATCGTTGGGCCGGCAATTTGCTCGCTCGTGATCACCATTGCGAGTTCGATTTTGATCTATGCCCTGAATATTCAGTCTTTTGGAGAAGCAATGGGATTTGCGCTCGTTGTCGGTTTTGGGTATTTGGTTGCCAATACGGTAAATATTGCGATCAACCCCAATATTCCCCGGCCGATCCTTTATGGAATCATAAGCGGGGCGTATCATTTAGTGGGTATCTTGATTGTAAGCACTATTTTAGTGGCAATGAAATAAAACAATGCAGGATAACATAAGTAGTTCATTAAAAATACTTTGCATTATTTGTTTGACGGCAGCGGCCGACCGCCCCATCCGGGGTCAGATGTTTGTAGAAAAGAGCGGCATTACTACAAATATCTGACCCCGGATGGGGTGGTCGGCCGCTGCCGTCAAACAAATACGAAATACATCAAACTATTTTAGCCAATGTACTTAATAGAAATAGAAATCTTTTACCCGACAAGTCAAGCAGCGTGGCGACAATGGTTGCAGGAACACCATAATTCAAAACAGTCTGTTTGGCTTGTACAATACACGAAAGCCTCCGCAAAACCTACAATCAGTTGGAGTGAGGCAGTAGATGTTGCCCTGTGCTTTGGTTGGATCGACAGTAAGAAAATCTCAATAGACAACGAGAAATCACATCAGTTTTTCAGCAAACGAAAGGCTAAAAGTACGTGGTCGAAAATCAACAAAGACAAAATAGAACGGCTTATCGCCGATGGCCTGATGACAGAAGCAGGGCTGCATTCTATTGAAATTGCTAAACAAAATGGTTCGTGGGTAATTTTAGATGAGGTGGAAACATTACAAATTCCCCCTGACTTAGCTGCTGCATTCGAAAGCAGGGAAGGGGCAAACGATTTTTTTTCAAATTTAAGCAAGTCGGTAAGAAAAAGTATGTTGCAATGGCTTGTACTTGCCAAACGACCCGAAACCCGACAAAAAAGAATTGATGAAATAGCAGAATTCGCCGCCCAAAAAATGAAGCCGAAGCAGTTTAGGTGAAAGAAAAAGAGTTTGTAGAGCAACGGCAACCCATTAAAAATCGAGGGTTTCATAAGCTTTTTCTCTAACGGTCAGATGGTCCGTCGAATGGTGAGGTTGTGAGCAACCCTCTGCACGGGGACATGGTAAACGACTAATCAACGACTGATTTGGTGTTCCAATCGGTCAGGAGAACATTAAAAGTAGACAGGGTAAGAATGCCCAAATGGAAAACAAGGGATTTTTTGTCTTTCCTGATATGTTTGCTTAAAATTCCAAGCGCCAAACCACTTAGACTCGCCATGTCCATTTTGTAATGATCAGCTATGGAAATCATTCTTTTAATGGCCAATGGATGATCGGTAAAAGCATTATATCCCAAAAGATTAAGGGCAACTCCCCTGTATAATTGCTGTGATTCTTTATCCAAATTGAGCATACGAGGGACCGATAATAAAATAGCGGCCAATACATAGTCATTCAAACCATGCATTTTAGGAGAAATTACGTTAGTTTTCATTGTTTTATCAATTTGGTTCCAATCATCTGACTTACCGGGAGTATTCGTAAAATAGTATGCCCAAAGGGAAAGACTCTTGTAAGGGAAGTATTCTCCTTCTTATTCGAAATTTTGGGAAAAGAATTGCTCAGTGTGAAAATAATGGTGGTTAGTTTGGTACGCTTCCTCCAAAGGTATTTTGGAGCAGAACGAGGAATATTCTACCTGAATAGCTCATGAAATGAGTAAAGCGACGCATTCCAATAAGTTATCTGCCACCAAAATAGTATACCAAAATTGCACTTAAATCAGTAGGCATACGTTTTCAGGAGGAACCTGATCGGTAGTGCTTAACGATTTTTCTATTGCTTCATTAAAATCTACAATCATTCTTTTTGCTCTTTTAACGTACTGATTCTAACAAATCTGATTGTATCTTAAGTATGATAACTTCATCCATTCCTTCTACTTCTTCCAACGCCGTTTCAGAGAATATAACGATATTTCCAGGCAAATGGCCTGTTGAAAAAGCCAATGCATGGTATGCCCAACAGCCTTTTTTGGTAGGTTGTAATTTCATTCCGAGCAACGCGGTCAATGAATTGGAAATGTGGCAGGCAGATACTTGGTCGCCGGATGTCATTGATCGAGAGCTTGGTTGGGCAGCCGGTCTTGGAATGAATATTGTCCGGGTTTTTCTGCATAACCTTGCGTATGAGCAAGATACCCAAGGTTATTTTCAACGCTTGGAGCATTTTTTACAGATTGCGGATAAGCATCAAATAAAAGTCATGTTCGTCTTCTTTGACAGTTGTTGGAACGATGATCCTGTTTCCGGTCCGCAGATCCCACCCAAATCGGGCGTTCATAATTCAGGTTGGTTGCGTTGCCCCGGAAGTAAAATGCTGTTTGATACCTCTACCTGGCATCGGCTGGAAGCCTATACCAAAGATACCATTGGTCATTTTGCTCATGATACCCGTATTTTGGTTTGGGATATTTACAATGAACCCAGCAACAGTGGTTATACGGATGCGATCATGCCTTTGTTGGAAAAATCATTTGAATGGGCCCGCGCTGCCAATCCGACACAGCCTATCACTTCAGGGTGGTGGATCGATCATGCACTTTCCAACGAGTTTATGTTTGCCAATTCTGATATTATTACCTTTCATAACTATCTGGAACCGCCGTATTTGGAGCGTCAGATCCGAGAACTGCAAGAGCGGTTTCATCGGCCGGTCATTTGTACGGAATACATGGCCCGAACCCAGAAAAGCACGTTTGAAGGTTCGTTGCCTATCTTTAAAAAGCATAGAGTAGGAGCCATTAACTGGGGGCTGGTCCAAGGTAAAACGAACACCATTTATGCTTGGAATGAACCGATTCACAGCGGAGAAGAGCCAACCGTATGGTTTCATGATATCTTCCGCCCCGATGGCTCGATTTACAGTCAACATGACGTAGATGCCATACGTGAAGCAACCGGTAAAAACACAAAAGATAACTCTGCAAACAAATCAGGGGCATTTCACTAATCTTGATAAAACACCTACACAGTACGCAGGTTCATATATACATCGCTTCGGCAAAATAGCGGTCTAACGCATTGTCGATGACAGGAAGAAAATTCCCTCTTTCACTACCTAAGGCATAATAAAGCGGGCGATTAGGCAACGGAGTCACACTTTGCGGAGGAAAAGGATTCATCTTTTGTGAACCGGAACGCTTCCGGCGATTTATTTCCCGGGCAAATTCTGCGCATTTTACTTCTCCGCGATTGCTCACGTGCCAAATACCACTTTCGTTATCAATGAATAGATCCAGTGCCATATTCACCAAATCAGGGGCATAGGTAGGGGAAATGACCGTACGCTCCATATCTGCAAAGGGATAGTGATGTTCCAAACAACTTGAAATGGTGTAAATAAAATCGGGGGAGTCCCAAGGGCTGAAACAAAAGCCCGTGCGAATAATTAATGCCCGGCAATTACCGGCAATCGCCATGCCTTCGGTTTCAACCATATTTTTGCCATACGAGTTATGAGGCATTACGTCATCACTCTCTAAATAAGGGCTGTTTTTGGTGCCGTCAAAGACCAATACTGATGAAAATGTAAGGAGTCTCAGCCCGTACCTTTCACAGATCAGCGTCAGGTGTTGCATAGCGTTGGTCTGATTCATAAAACCTCCGGCAACCATCTGCTCATGACCGGCTACGGTAGGGTAGCCTATGGCATTTACCAAAGCCCAAGGCTTGTAGCCTCGTACCGCTTCTTCCAAGGCAGTGCCTGCATCTGCATTCATCCCGTGGATGTTCAGGAGTTGGTACTTGATTCCCCGTTGACGAAAACAGGCTTCAAATACCCGACTCAATGAGCCATTGTCTCCCAATAACAATAATGGAGGCGAAGACGGGTCATTCTGAAATTCCACGCTTCCCGGCAATGGATGATAAATAAATCGACTGTCTTTTTGCCACCATCCCTTTTGTTCTAATATCGGGTGCTGAAAGGAAGTCCCTTTGCTCAATGCCTCAACATAGTGGGCTAATGCCGTAGGCCTTGGGGCCGGCGAACGCAGATCAAAAATACCGGATTCGTACTCACCTTCAGGTTGGGTGAGTAATTTATTCCAGCCATAAGCCCCCAGCAATGACCATACCGTCAGGGCTTTTATCGTCGGTTTTTCGCGGTTCAATTCTGTACTGATGTCCCAAACATGTTTCAACCAACGAAGTTGCTCTTCCCGACTGCAATGCAGATGGACTTCTGTCAACGCAATGTCACCGGAATAACGACTGCGTAGTTCTTGCAGCAAAACTTTCAAGCCCGAAGGTTGGCCGTGCGGGATACGAACGGCTTCAATGTCGGCGTAAGCGTCTTTGCCATTGCCGCCGTGTAAGTGTGTGGGATATAAAGAAAGACCATCATCCAGATAGCGTTCTGAAGTAACATAGTGATTTACCCCCAATAAATCAGGAGGGCAAGGGTTGTCCGAAAAAAATAAAAGCGTTTTCTCCGGGATACGTAAGTTGATAAAATAATCCCACAAGGGGTGATGCCGGTTGAAGTTGCCCGTAAGAAAATCATAGGTCAGCCAACGGCGTTGATTTTCAAAGTCGGCTTGGTAGAGCAGCGAGGGCGTACTGTAGGTTTTCGCCAGATCTTCGGTTTGGATTAGCTTAGCTTCGGGATTGATCTTCCGAATTTCCTGCATGGAAAGCACAATGGCCTTTAATTGATTCAGTAGTATTTTTGCAAAAACGGCATCGTCTTTGCCATGCGGATGCCAAAGCCCGTACAGCCCCGCAAAACGCGCCGTCGTCAACGGTTCATTGACCGGTTTATAATGGGTAATCCAAGGGAATTTAGTGGCAACCTGTTTGGCAAAAGCACTTAGGCCTTCGGCAAAATCATCTGCAAGCAAATGAGTAAACGCAGGGCCGCTCCCGTGATGAAGCAGCCCAACGATCGGCAAAATAGAAAGAGAACGTAACTTATTCAGTTGTGATGCGGCCCAATCCCACTGTATTGGAGCTGTTTGCCGGGGCTGATGCCTTTCCCAAAGCAACGGGTAATGCAGCGCTTTTATCCCCAAACGAGCGAACCGCTCCAGGTCATCAGGACGGTCATAATGGCGGCTTAGAGATAATTGATCAATGAACAGATCTTCCACCCGGTTATAACTGCATTCCAAACCGGCCCACATCTCCGGCACGAAATTATGAATATTTTCAGGCGTCATACATTAGTTCCTTTTAACATCGGCACTCCCCATAAGCCTATTTGTATCAGGCAATTGCGGCAGGAAAACCTGTTACGGGCAAAATTGCCGTATTGCTTTCGATTTTTTGGAGGGCAGTTTCTTTTTTTGTTTTCAACCGATGGCGTACCAAGGCCGCCATACTCGCCCAAGTAGCATCCCACGAATCATGTTGAAGAAAGGTGTCAACCCGTTGCAGCCAGATCTTCTTATCGGTAGTTGCCAGCTCTTTCTCGACACATTCGATAAAATCCTCGGGTGTTTCGGCAATGTGTACCAAGTCATTTTTTCCGTAGGTATCCACCACATCTTTGATAGCCGTGGAAACAACCGGTTTACCTCCGGCCAAGTATTCCGGTGTTTTGGTGGGACTGATATAACGGGTAGATTCATTGCGGGCAAACAGGCAGGCGGCAATGTCCCAACCGGCCAGATAGCGTGGCAATTCGTCGTATTTCTTGCTGCCTAAATAATGGATATTAGCCCCTTGCGGCAAGTGGGCCGGGTCAATTTTGACGACGGGACCAATGATGACAAAATGCCATCGGGGGCGCTGTTCTGCTACTTTTCTCAACAATTCAATATCAAAGCGCTCATCCACAACGCCGTAAAAACCGATACGGGGGTGAGGAATAGCTGCTTGGTCAGCGGGCTCTTCGCAGCGTTGTCGAGCTTGGCTGAAATGAGCTTTGTCAATACTGCTGGGAAAACAGTAGACAGCTTCATGCGTCTTTTTCTTCGCTTCAAAAATGCTTGCTCCTCCGGTAAAAACCAGATCGGCCTTCGAAAAAAGTTCTTTTTCTTTTTGTTTTAATTCGACCGGGGCAAATTTAAAGGCCGATAATTCATCCATACAGTCATAGATGATAAGGCGTGGACTAAAAATGTCACTGATGGCCAGTGCCAAAGGAGTATAATACCAAAACAGATAGTTTTTGATGGATTCTTGGTAAAACAATGCCGTGATTAATTTTTTTTGTCTTTCCCGCGAACAGCCGGAAGAAGAAGATTGCAGAAAGGGTGTAACGACCCAGAGGTTTTTTTGGGGAGTACTTACTTCTATCTTATCAATGCCGTCGTAGAAAACGGGTTCTTCAATAAAAAAAACGCGTGAATGGTTGGCAAATCGGCTCAACAAATGTTGAGGTCTTTGGTAGACAAAATCCCAACGTAAATGAGAAAAGCATACAATGTCAGTCAATAAGTGCTCCATAATAGTTTAAATAACAGTGTGACATTTTTTTTATTTTAGCTCAGTGCGATTTCGAGCTGTTTCGGTTATTTCTTCCGACTGTTGGGGCACACAAATTATACTTTGGAAAGACCGGGAATTTCCAAAGTTGTAATAAGGGAGTTTCGCTGTTTCCCTTTGTTACCGGTTTTGTTGGTACCGACAACACGGCCACCGGCGCTTTTACTTTGCGAGCTTTTGTTTTTAGATACTCCTTCGGTATCGGCTACTTGGAATCGGAGTTCAGAGTCTTTAGCAGTCGTTTTTTGGAATTTTTCCTTTACGATTTAGTGGCTCTACTATTTATTGGTCAGGAATTAAAGGATACAATTTTCTATTATATTAAGGAAAGGATTGTACCACTATTATCAGACATAAAGTCTGCCTGCTTTTGGGGTTTTAAATACCCGATGGGGTAAGTACTCCCCATTCCTTTCAAGAAAATTTTCCCGCTTTGGTGCTGCGGTGTATCCACAGCTTTGGATTTGGGAGAACCTTTCTGTCGAAGATATATATTTAAAACCTTGCAAGGCGTGTGCCGGATAGCGGACGCCCCAAAAAGAAAAACCCGGACAACCGGGCCTAATTTCATTATTACCCCGTTGTAGAATGTTAAAATAGCCGGTGACTACTCCGGCTCAGGCAGTGGCTGACTTTAAAGAATTAAAAGCCGAAATTAATCGGATAAAATCAGAAAAAATCTTCGCGGGACTAATAAGAGACAGACCTATAGAAAAGCCAATTCAGTTCAAACCGATTTTTTATGTCAGTTGCGGAATATCTATTTGGAATATATTTATGTAAATTTTAGTAAAATTAGGTTAATTTTTACCTTTTTGGCATATTATTTGCCCTGTTGATGGATATAATAGTAGAATAATATATAAGGGATAATTTGGAGTATCGCCCGGCTCATTTGAAAGCCGGGCGATCTTATTTTAGCTAAATTCTGGGCTAACTCTTTGATTAAGAGAAATTAACGATTAGTTAATTTTTTAGTGCGTTCACTCTTTAAAATGCCGATTTCATTTATTTCAGGTTTGGAGTAAGCAAATGTCCGTTTTCTTTGTACTGCAAAAAAACACTTTACCTATACTCAATAATGATCATGAATTTTAGCGAACGCTTTCAAAAACTTGCACAACAAATTCAGACCCGCGAATACTGGGAAAAACGCGTAATGTTGGAATATCCTGACCGGAATGTAACTATTCAAATCGTAGACGGGTCGATTACTTTCACCGGACTGGCCCGATATGAATCGGATAGGTTGCTGGGATGGATTTGGCCGATGTAGCAACTCAAAATATCCATAGGCATTCCAAGCCGGTGAGATAAAGCAATAGATTGAAATCAGTTATAGCGATTGTGAAATTGTGGGGCAAGCTGAACCTTTGGCTTGCCTCCTGAATTATAGATTTTGCTGCTTTCCGCGCTTTTGAAAAGCTACTCTGATTCGTTTGAGCATAGGGTTCAAACGTGTTTTCACCCCCTAATCTGCCTTCAATTAAGGGCTATTCAGGCAATTTGTCCTGATGCTCATTGACAATAGCGTTGTACTGTTGTTCTGTAATAAAGCCTTGCTCAAATTGCCACTTGGCGAGTTCAATTTTGGATTTATGCTCTTCTTTTGAAACCGGTTCGCCGGGAGTCGGCTGATTTTCGGGGGTGTCAGTATTTTCCATTGCCTTTGGTAGGTTAGTAAACAAAGATAACGATTTACGTTTTTGATTTAAACTTTTCAAGGGCAAACCAAAAAAGAAATTCAGTTAGGAAGCACTTGCTTATCTTTCATACTCCTCAAGTAGTTTATCAATTTCAGTCTTTCGTAGGTGTGCATACTCAATGATCGTTGCGACTGTTATCGGCAAACCGTAATGGGCCTGATTGTGCCACTGAATATACAGATTTTCAATGATACGGCGACCATAATGTTGGTATATCCAGCCCCTTATTTCAAAATAGATATTCCAAAATTCCGTATCGGGAATAACCAGGTTGTTGTAGGTCAAATCACTGAGATGAAACTCTATCACCTTCAACGAGTCGGCAATTTGCTTTAGGTAGTCATCGGTCATTATGTGTAGGGTTAATTTTTAAAGCAATTAACACAAAATGACGTAAAAAATATAGAAGAAAAGCGGTTGGCTATGCGTCTTTTATAGATTTTTATGGAAATAAGGCAGTAGTTAGCAAAAACACTTAATCAGGGCAACCGATAATGCGGGCATTGAAAATAGCGCCCGGAGCGACTTCAAAACCATTTTGCAACGTAATAGCATTGCCGGCCTGATAAGAAGTACTTGGCGATGAGATGATCTTATTTTGAGCGGTGATGGAATTTTCGGCAGCGACAACAGTCGTACCGTTAATATTATTAAAGGGATTTGTTAACGCTAATGTATTGACGGCACAAGGCGGGTCTATTTGTAAAAGAGGGTCGCCCAGATTGATCTGCACTATCAAACTGCTGTTGTTGTATAAATAAGAGTCACCGAAAAATGCTCTTTTGCTTATATCGGAAAACGGGCTCCCTTCCCGAAAATAGTCAATGAGAGGAGAGCGAAATTCGAAGACGGCAATGCCGACACTTGTTGTATAGGCTTTTACAAACAGCGTATTCCCTTTTTCCAAGTAAGCGCCTGCTACATAATCGTACTCATTAAAGGCCCCCACCGAACAGGCGTTGAAATCAAAAGCCATGGTATTTAAGTTCGGAAGGTTACGGATGGTGCTGTTTGAAATGCCATAATAATGAAATGTTGGCGCACCGTGACCCATGAACATGCAGATTTCGTACGATCCGGTGGCAAGCTTGGAGGTGTAATCCTGATTCCATACAGGATCATATCCGTGAAAATCCGGCCCGAATTTCTGAGGAACATTGATCGTGTCGTTGACCTGCCATCGAGGATTAATGGCAGAGAGGGCCGCAGGGGCACCGCCATCATGAAATTGGGTGTCAGCAAAAAGAACAGATTTATTAAAGGTGATATTCCCCTTTTTAAATTGGTGCAATTTGGTGAAATAGTTTAAAATGTACTCCTTTTTAGGCGTTGGCCCGTTGGGAATAACAGCGCCGAAAGCAAGATCAAAAGAGTTTGACTGACAAAGCGAGTTTCCTATATCATTGGCCGGAAATCCGCTGAAAGTACAGTATTGATATGTTTTTTGCACAAACATATTTTCAGTGGAGTCATAATAAAACTCGGGCGCGTATAGCTGTGTGTAAAAATTAACGCTTAGGTCATAGTAGGTGTAAACGGGAGTATTATTGGCAGGATTCAGGAACTGTCTTCTTATTTGGGTTGTGGCATTGGAGCCTAAAAAAAACAGATAACGCAGCGGATTCGCGGTATTTGCATAATCCGTTCGGATTTTTGCCATTAATTCATTTTTCTTCACATTTTGATTTTCAAGGTAAATCTTTTCAAAGATGATGCCATAATAGGGCGTAATGTCGTTGATATAAGCAGTAATGGCGTTGTCAATGTCAGTATCACCTTCCATTTCTTTGTCGATCACGAATAACAACTTTTTTTGCCTGTTTACGGACTCTTTAGCGGTAGTAAAAGTAATCTGTCCAACCTGATCACCATTACACGTATTGTACTGAGCATCATTCATATGCAGAAATACCTGTGCGGCAAATAATTGATCGGGTTTAAGACCGCCAAAAGACGTGGTTAAAGATCGGTTGACCTTGTCGATGGCCTTATTGGAGAAAAAAAGTACTTTGGAGAACCGAATGTCATCGCCTTTATTGATAACAACAACGACATATTTGACTTCATTTAAATTGACAATTTCCGAAAAACTGAGTTGGAGATGTACCTGGCTTTCGGGGAAATGTTCGTCTAAAGAAGCAGTGATGGTAACCTGTTGCGCGGAAACTGTCCGCGACGGTGCGGACATGTCGAGGTTCATTCTACCGGTCTCATCCGGATGCATGTTTACTTTTTGAGAAATGGACTTGGTGGCACCGGCCAAAAACAACAACAGATAAAGAAAAGATTGTTTAGACATAAGTGTGAATTTGAAGTAAACGATCATCGTTTTTGGTCAATGCAATGACTTTCAAGTACTCTAAAGACGTAATAAACAAATGAATGGATGTATGCAGATTTATTTTTTCGATAAATCTGCATTGATTTATGCTGCCGAATGCGGATATAGTTAGGTTAATTACCGAAAAACCCCGTATGCTAAGGCAAACGGGGTTAAGCATTACTAACCTGAGATATTACTATCTCGGCCAATCTACAATTTGATAAGCCAAAAGGTTTTAAGAGTAGGCCGGGTGTGTCGGGTTGCTCACAACCCGACCGGCTATTAACAGGAAGATTAATGTATTGATAAACAGTCTTTTATTTGAGGATTGGCTTGCAAGTAAAACCTGTAAAATTGACTTTTTATCATGAGTCCATAAAAGTAGATTTTCAAATAAGATTGTTTTCATAAGAATACCGGCAATTTACCGGCAGGTATGAATAAACAGGAATTTTGCCTTTTTTGTCTGATTCTTCTAAACCACAATCTTTCAATACATTATGCCGAATCGCCGCGAATTCATCAAACGATCTGCCTTGGCCGGCACCGGAATTCTTACCTCCTCCGGCCTGTATTCTTTTCAGGGTGCTCCCAACGAAAAAGTGCTCATTGGAGTGATGGGCACCAACAGCCGGGGAACGTTTCTGTCTAAAACTTTCTCCAAACTCCCCAACGTAGAAGTGGCGTATGTGTGTGACCCGGATGCGAAGGTGCTGGCCAAAACCATCGCTGAAATAGAAAAAATGACGGGCAAAAAACCGCAGGGTTTCAGCGATATTCGTAAAATGTTGGAGAAAAAAGATTTCGACGGTTTGGCCATTTCAGCGCCCGATCATTGGCATACGCCGGCAGCCATCATGGGCTTACAGGCCGGTAAAAATGTGTATGTGGAAAAACCGTGCAGTCACAATCCCCGCGAAGGGGAGATGCTGGTGGAAGCGACCAATAAATATAAAAAATTGGTGCAGATGGGCAGCCAACGGCGGACCTTCAGCAATGTCAAAGACATGATCGCCAAACTGCACGGCGGAGCTATCGGACGAGTGTATTTTGCGCGGGCTTGGTACGTCAATAATCGGAAATCCATCGGGAAAGGCTCAGTGGCTGCCGTTCCGCAGCACCTTGACTTTGACCTTTGGCAGGGGCCTGCGCCGCGCCGGGAATACAAAGACAACTTGGTTCACTACAACTGGCACTGGTTTTGGCATTGGGGCACGGGCGAAGCCCTCAACAACGGCACGCACGAGTTGGATGTAGCCCGTTGGGGGTTGGGGGTCAATTTCCCAACGCAGGTGGTCTCAGCAGGTGGACGTTTTCATTTTCAGGACGATTGGGAAACGCCCGATACGCAGACCATTACCTATAATTTCCCCAACAACACGGCCTGTACGTGGGAAGGGCGCAGTTGCAACGGCTACAATTCGGAAGGCAGTGGGCGAGGCGTGGTTTTTTACGGCGAAAAAGGAACGATCGTATACCCCGGCGCCAATAGCTATAAGATCTTTGACGGCGCCAACAAATTGGTCTCGGAAGTAAAAGACGACACGCCGTATGACCCCAACAATACAGTCAGTCCGACGGAATTATTGGATGGGTTGCATTTGGCTAATTTTTGTGAAGCCATTCGGGGCAAAGAGAAGATCAATGCGCCGATTTTGGAAGGACATAAATCGACGCTGTTGCCTCAATTGGGTAATATTGCGTATCGGGTAGGCAGAGCGCTTCATTGCGATTCGACCAACGGACATATTCTGAACGACAAAGAAGCCATGAAACTTTGGTCGAGAGAATACGCCAAGGGATGGGATGTAGTGGTATAACTTTATGCGAATCGCTCGCCTCCTGCGAGCGATTCGCATAAAATCAGGGGGTAGCAGCTTTCTCCTTTACCCATTCTTCAAAAGGCAGCCATTGCCTTAATCTGAGATTTTGGGGGTTGAGTGCTTTGTTTGCGGGTTCATGCAAGAGCCTGTGATTGGTCAACAATTTAAGAAAAAGGCTTAACCACTCCGAAAACAAGACAGGAGCGTTTGTCTTTTTGTGACGCCGCCCAAGGTTTTTGAGCTCGTATTCGAGATAATCGAAGTTCCCCAATTCATATTGGATCATTAACCGCAGCATATAATACAGCCATTGCCAGTAATCGGGTGCGTCGACAATGCCTTCATTGAGTCGATTATTGAGAAGTTTAAGCGCGCTCTGATACAGTTTTTTGTGAAAATAAATACGGGCTATCAGCAGGTTTATTTCTATTTTAAGGGCTGTGGGCAGGGAATTCATTGTGTTTGTTAAATACGTATTTGCAGCCTTTTCAGCCAATGTGAATGCTTCGTCAAAGCGATGTTCGCCCAGGTATTGCTGCATTTGATAACTGTCGGTCAATGCATTTCCCAACTCAATGAGCGTGTTATTCTGAAGGGTAAAATCGCGGAGTTTTTGAATAAAAAAAGGCATTTGGTCAAACTGCTCGCACCAGCGAAGGTCGGCCAAAATACCGTCGAGTACGTAGAGGTAATGAATGGGAGCATCTTTCCAAAGGGCGGAATGTTGATCGTAAAAAGCAATTAATTCGTAAAAAACCGATAGGCTGCTTTCCGGCGCTCCCGTCATCAGAAAGTATTGCGACTGAAAATGCAGGTGGAGTTTTTGCGCTTCAAACGATTCGTAATGCCGACTGTTAAGCAATTGATATTCTTCCAGTAACAGATCATTGAGTCGTTGGACCTCCGCAGGATTTTGCGTTAATCCGCGCTGCCAATACCGACACGACAATGTTTCGAATAAATACGCATGACGAACAAAATTTTGCTCGTGTTCAAGCACTTGCAGCATCGTATTTTGCTGTTCAACCAGTGCCTGTTCGTTCAGATCGCCAAACTGCGATCGGGAGTGAAGCTGTAATTCAAGACGAATGGCAGGCAGCCAATACGAAAATTTTTCGTGTTGCAGCGCCAGCACTTTGAGCTTATCCAATTGTTCATGCGCCGCGTTAAAAAAGCCTTTGTCGTGCAGGATACGTGCATCCTGCAATAAATTCATGAGCTGCCCTTCGATGTTTTTCTCTGATTCATACAGCCGCAGTGCTTTCATTAAGGTTCGATACAAATACTTGCGGGCAGGTTCGAGCGATTTTTCGCCAAAGGCGTCATTGAGTTGCTTTTCATTCACTACCGGTTGAGATTCCAACAATTCATAAAGTCGATAAAAATCCTTTTGCTCTGAGGTGACCAACAGCGTGAAAAACCTTTTCTCAGATTTAGATAAGGAATGAATCAGCGAGTGAAGTGTTGAAAGAAGCATAAAGTTATTAGAAATAGCTAAATTGTATAAATCAATTATTTGATATACAGAAAATTATAAATTTATTGTGAATTTAAAAATAGCTTTATTTAAGAATAGTTGAGTCAATAATATTACTTTATCTGTACATATTTGAATTATTATTAAGCAATTGCTGAAAAAATCTTTGAATATGGTACAACGAATACTGGTTATTGGCTCTTCCAATACCGACATGGTCGTAAAAGCTAACAAACTCCCTGCTCCGGGTGAAACCGTCATTGGAGGGACTTTTCTTATGAATCCCGGCGGAAAAGGAGCAAACCAAGCCGTAGCAGCGGCGCGTTTGGGAGCAGATGTGACATTCGTAGCAAAGGTAGGCAACGATATTTTCGGCAAACAGGCAATTCAGGGTTTTCGCCAAGATAAGATTCGTACCGAATTTGTATTTTCCGACGCTAAAAATCCTTCGGGAGTGGCACTCATCGGCGTAGATGAACAAGGCGAAAACTGTATCATGGTAGCGCCCGGAGCCAATGCTCATCTGCTTGCGTATGAAGTTGTGCAGGCGCTTGAATCGGTTTCGGAAGCTGAATTGTTGTTGCTGCAACTGGAGATTCCACTCCAAACTGTAACCGCCGCCGTTGAACATGGAGCCAAACGAGGGTTGAAAATTATCCTGAATCCTGCCCCGGCACAGCCTCTCCCCAACGAGATATATGCTAACCTGTTTGCCATTACCCCCAACGAAACCGAAACAAAACTGCTTACGGGCATTACGGTTGAGGCCCACGATCTTGGCTCGCTTCGGGAAGCAGCCGAATGGTTTTTGGCAAAAGGCCTTAAAAATGTGATCATTACGTTGGGAGCAAAAGGCGCATTTCTGTACAATGAAGAAGGCGGTAAACTTATTGCCGCTCCGCCGGTCACCGCAACCGATACCACTGCCGCCGGAGATGTGTTCAACGGCGCCTTGGTGGTGGCATTATCGGAAACCAAATCCCTGTCAGAAGCGGTTACGTTTGCCTGCAAAGCGGCTTCCATTTCCGTGACCCGCATGGGAGCGCAGGCGTCAGTGCCTACGCGCAAAGAAGTAGATGCTTTATCCTTATCGAACGTTACAAAACCCTAATACCATGAAGAACAAGTCACAAATAAACATTTTCCGAATTTCTTTCTTTTGTCTTTTTACGGTCAGTACAGCCATCACGTACGCCCAAAAAATGACGATCAGCAAAGCCTCTCTTCAGGATAAACTCAAAGGCGGTTGGGCGGGTCAGTTGATCGGTTGCACGTTTGGCGGTCCCACCGAATTTAAAAACAACGGCACCATGATCAATGACTATCAGCCCATTCCGTGGTTTGATGGATATATTAAGCAGACCATGACCAACATTCCGGGATTGTACGATGATATTTACATGGACCTGACGTTTGTCGATGTGTTTGAAAAAGAAGGACTTGATGCACCCGTTGCCTCCCATGCCAAAGCCTATGCCAATGCAGATTATTTTCTGTGGCACGCCAATCAGATAGGGCGTTATAACATCCTGAACGGCATCCTGCCACCGCAATCAGGTCATTGGCTCAATAACCCTCAGGCTGATGCCATTGATTATCAAATTGAAGCCGACTTTGCGGGACTGATGTCGCCGGGAATGCCCAATACAGCCTCGGAAATTTCCGACAAGATCGGGCACATCATGAATTATGGCGACGGTTGGTACGGCGGTGTCTACATGGGTGCTATGTATTCGTTGGCGTATGTATCAAAAGATGTTAATTACGTTGTGACGGAAGCATTGAAGACCATCCCGCCCCAAAGTGATTTTTATAAATGCATGGCCGATGTGATTCGTTGGCACAAACAATACCCCAACGATTGGAAACAGAATTGGTTTGAAGTCCAAAAAAAATGGTCTTCTGACCGTACCTGCCCCGAAGGCATATTTAATCCATTCAACATTGATGCTACCGTCAATGCAGCTTATGTGATCATCGGACTTTTGTACGGGCAGGGAGATTTTAGCAAAACGTTGGAAATCAGTACGCGTTGCGGACAGGATTCGGATTGCAATCCGGCATCGGCGGGCGGTATTCTGGGCACCATGCTCGGCTACGACGCCATTCCGGCGTATTGGAAAATGGGCTTGAAAGAAGCCGAAGACATTGATTTTAAGTATACGACCATGTCGCTCAACGATACCTACGCCATCAGTATGAAGCACGCGTTGCAGGTGATCGAACGGAACGGCGGAAAAGTAGATGCCGATAAGGTCACGGTCATGACCCAAATCCCTAAGCCTGTACGCTTGGAAGTCAGTCATCCGGGACATTTTCCCGTTGAAAAAAGAAACATTGACCAAACGCTGGTCAATGAGTTGGAAGTCCCTTTTTCAGGCATTGGGTACGTATTCAACGGAACTGCCAATCGCAAAAACGAGAAAGGAAGTGATTATGTGTTTGAAGTGGAAGTGATGTTGGACAATAAAACCCTTGAGACTGTGAAGCTTCCCACGGCTTTTAAAGAGCGCCGCTTTAACTTGTTTTGGAAATACCAATTGCCCAAAGGTCAACACAAAGTTCGTTTTAAACTCCTGAATCCCAGCCCGGACCACACGTTACGTTTGAGTTATGGAATTATTTTTGACGACCAAGCCATTGACATTGCCTGGAAGAAATAATATTCTTTTGCCCCTAAACCGCTAAAATCAACTCCTTTCCATGTTTATTCTTGAAACCTATTCGGTCGCTGTTATTTTCTGTCTGATCACTATGCTTTGCTGGGGATCATGGGCCAATACTCAAAAATTGGCCTCATCCGGCTGGCGTTTTGAATTGTTTTATTGGGATTATACCATTGGCATTTTACTGTTTTCGCTGCTTTTGGCCTTCACGCTGGGAAGCAACGGGGAGCAGGGGCGTTCATTTTTAACCGATTATGCCCAAGCCAATACCGCCAGCTTACAATCGGCTGTGATTGGAGGAGCGGTGTTCAACATTGCCAATATATTGTTGGTAGCAGCTATTTCCATTGCAGGGATGTCGGTTGCTTTTCCGGTTGGCATTGGATTGGCGCTGGTCATTGGGGTAGTGGTCAATTATATTGATGCACCGGCGGGTAATGTGCTGCTGTTATTTGGCGGGGTAGCACTGGTTACGGCGGCTATTTTGCTGAATGCCAATGCGTACCGAAAATTGAGCCGTACTACGGCGGGCGTTTCGACGAAAGGGCTGTTGCTGAGCGTAGTAGCAGGGGTATTGATGGGTTTTTTCTATAAGTACGTTGCCAATTCGATGACCACCAACTTTGCCCTGCCGGAGGCGGGCAAACTAACACCCTACACTGCGTTGGTCTTTTTTGCCATCGGTATTTTTCTCAGCAATTTTATCATCAATACTGTGCTGATGTATCGTCCGTTTGTGGGCGCACCGACTTCATTTTCTGCATATTTTAAAGGTAGTTTCCGCGATCACCTTATGGGGGTTTTGGGAGGCATGGTCTGGAATTTGGGGATGGCATTCAGTATTTTAGCCGCCGAAAAAGCCAGCCCGGCTATTTCATACGGATTGGGTCAGGGAGCCACGATTGTAGCGGCCATTTGGGGAATATACATTTGGAAAGAATTTAAAAATGCGCCAAAAGGAACCTCCAATCTGCTGAATATGATGTTGTTGTGTTATGTCGTTGGACTGGGATTGATTATTATGGCCCGATAATTTGCCCTGTTGTTGATATGAAACAGAGGTAGTTGTGTTTGGAAAATCTATGTCTGTATCCTGAATCACCATTACACTATATTATCTATACGTTATCCGGAAATTTCATGGTTTTTAGAGCCATTCTGAATTTTTTGCAAGGCGTTTTAAGCTTGATGCATCAGATCATAATAGTATGAAAATTCACAGAAACCACTATACTTTTAATAATCGTTGCTGAAATAAATTGGTCAAAATTCCAAGGGCAATTAATCCTGCCGAGACTGCATAGTATATCTTTTCGCGGAGAGTCTTCCCGACGAGGTATTCTATAAGTCTCTGACAGACAGGGATTAAGGCGGCGCCGGCAATAATGAAACTCAAACCTGCCATTGTCCTGTTCTTCTGAATTTCATCTATCCCTGAAATGATAAGCATAATACCGAGAAGCCATTTTGTCAACGTTGTCATACATTGGATTGGCTACTTTTCTCGATCATTAAGCGTTCGCAAAAACCTTTCCCGAATTTTAATCGGATAACACGGTTTTTTAGCCTTATCTGCGCTTTCATGTGGACTTTTAAGCCCCGTTGAAATAAGAACAGTACTTTAGAGGCGGCTGTAAAAGACGGGTGGTCATTTTGCGAAGAAACGGTGAATGGAATAAGTACTTCAATTCTAAAAATCATAGTAGTGCATTTCTTTCAAACCAATAAAGCTACCATAGCTTTGAATACTTCAAATTTGAAAGGTGAAGCCAAATAAGCAGTAGA
This sequence comes from Runella sp., assembly GCF_965279615.1. Lineage (NCBI taxonomy): Bacteria > Pseudomonadati > Bacteroidota > Cytophagia > Cytophagales > Spirosomataceae > Runella > Runella sp. The sequence continues at coordinate 7,017,992 of NZ_OZ257252.1, forward strand.
CCGATTGACGATCTGAAGCTGAGATGTTGCAAGTTCCGATCTGCCAAAAAATAACACCGGGATTCTTTTATTGATTTTGCTGTCAATGAGTAAAATAAGCGGTTGAAATGAATCTTCGCACATGATCAGATCAGGTTGCAGTGTAATGATACACATCAACAGTTCGTCAAAATCTTTAACGTTGATCTGATAAACTTCATAGTCGGGAGAAGCCAAAATTGTGACAAAAATCTGCGGGACAACGTCGCTGTCCCGCAGTAAAAGGACTTTAGTTTTCATAACGCTGGTATAAGTACAGGAACGCTGAGCATAAATATACGTTAAGGGATATTTTGTTTCAAATTAAAATTTGAACATTCCTATTCATTCGTTAAATAATATAATATTAGTATACTGCTTGGCGGAAAAAATGTCTATTTAGGGACTACTTACCAAATTTTTTTTTCATGGGGCAACTATTTATTTGCTGTTATATACCATTGCCTCTTGATTCGGCTTTGTCGGATTGGAATATATTTTTGATTTTATGGTTGATCCAAAATGTTCAGCCAAAAAGCGCTTCATGAACCGGGAAAAAATGGTAGAAGCAAGAGATGATTTGAGGGAATAAAGGGCAGAATCATTATAATTGTAATAACCCCACGAAAGTAGTTGAGTTATTAGTCATTTTTTTTCTTACTTTAACAACGAAAAAGCCCATAGGCAATGGCCTTAGGGCTTTCACGTCAATTAACCGATTGAAATATCAAACCTGCACGAAATTCATGCAGGGCGACATTCAAAAAGAGGCAGACCTTTCGATCAAAATCCTCCATTGTGGATAAAGACAATAATCCTGCCAAATGCATAAATGCCCAAGAGTTTTGGGCATCAAATTAATTTATTTAGCTTTAAAAAGACATATATTTTGACCTGAAAAAGTAGTGTCGGAAACTCATGTAGCTTATTAAAACATTCAAAAAACTTCAAACTTTTTTACATCCTGCTCGTCATTATTGAATTATTGATAAGCCTCTTGCCATGAGAACGTTTGCCGATAAAGTGATCACCTTCAACCAACAACTTCATTTTTCAGGAACATTGCCGAAAGGAATTCGCATCATGAATCCTTTTCGGGAAGATGAAAAGGTACTGCCGTTATCTTCGATTTTCTATAAAAAATACTACGACGATACGCAGTCCCGGCACCTTATTTTAGGGATCAATCCCGGCCGATTTGGGGGCGGAATTACGGGCGTTCCTTTTACCGATCCCAAACGATTGATCGAAAAGTGCGGCATTCCTTTTCCGGGAATGCTGACGCACGAAATGTCTTCTGTTTTTGTGTATAATGTCATTGACGCATACGGAGGACCGGAAGCTTTTTACCAACATTTTTACATTCATTCGATTTGCCCGTTGGGCTTTACTGCACTAAGAGACAAGGGGAAAGAGGTAAATTATAACTGATGTTACGCTTGTTCTATGTTAAAGTGTTAAATACAAAATTACCTTTGGTGTATGAAAACAGATTTGGACTTATACACTGACTATTTATTGAGTTCATTCGGGCAAACCAGTGCCACGGGTCTTTCGCGGCTGTTGGACAATAGCATTAGCCACGACGATGTGACAGATTTTCTTAATCAAAGCGAACATACCGGCAAAGCATTATGGAAGCAGGCAAAGCCCTTTGTTCGACAAATAGAGTCTGATGATGGCGTGCTAATCGTAGATGACAGTATCAGTGAAAAACCTTATACAGATCCTAATGGATTAGTATGTCCTCACTATGACCACAGCAAAGATCGTTTTGTGAACGGAATTAACTTTGTGACATTACTTTATCGAGTCAAAGGCATACAGTTTCCGATTGGCTTTATGTTGGTTATCAAGTCATTACAATGCCTTTTAAAGGATAGAAAAGAAGTTTGGCGTTCTGAGAAGACCAAAAATGACATGCTGCGGGAATTAGTCAAACAGGCCTGTCAAAATTCCGTTAGGTTCACTTATCTTCTCTGTGACAGTTGGTATGTAAATGCCGAAAATATCAATTTCATAAGAGCATTGACGAAGCATTTGATAGGTGCAGTTAAATCCAATTTAGAAGTAGCTTTATCTGCTCAGGACCGAGCTCAGGGGAAGTTCGTTAAAATTAGCCATATAGATTTGAAAGTTGGCGTTCCTCAGAACGTTTACCTGCGGTCAGTCAAAGAGCCTGTACTGGTATGTAAAGACATTTTCATAAACGAGAATGGATCCGAGGGCGAATTATTTTTACTATCCACTAATGTAACCAACCATTTCCAACAAATTATCACGACCTATCAAGAACGGTGGGGAGTGGAAGAGTATCATAAGTCGCTGAAAAATAATGCTTCTTTATCTAAGTCGCCGACTCGCACCTTACAAACTCAGCAAACACATTTCTTTGCCAGCCTCTGTGCCTATATCAAACTTGAACGTCTTAAAATTCAGGAAAAACTCAACCATTTTGCCCTTAAAAGCAAATTGTATTTAAAAGCTATTCAGGCATCTTTCGCAGAATTGCAAGTCTTGAAAACCAAATTGTCAAAGAACGAAAAACAATTATTATTTGCTTAGGCTATGCCTGAGCGTAACATCAGTTATAATTATTACGACAGTAAAGAACTTACCGATGCAGTCTATGATTTTATCGTGGAAAATATCCAAAAACAGATTGAGATAGGTGTTTCTACGGATGTTTGCTTCTGCATGGGAACGGGAAAAAACGAAACATTCCTACGGGCGTTGAATAAAAAATATGCCTTTTTTGATGAAATCATTGCGTTGGAACATCCGCGCTTTGTGATGCAGTACAAATCGACTTTTAAGCAACACTATATTGATAAATACCTCGCTGCTTTTAAGCGTATTGAGTAAATGAGCGAGGCTGCTTTCCTTATTGTTCCGAAAGTATTTACCTTAGCCCTTTCAAAAACGCGTATTCTATGAGATTCTCGACGCTCTGTTTGGTACTTTGCATCTTATCAATTTTCTCGGTAAAGGCCCAGCCCGCTCCCAAGCAGGCGCAGTGGTCAAAGCTGTACATTGCACCCGACAAACGTAACATCACGCGCGGTGATGGGAAACCGTTCTTTTGGTTGGGAGATACGGCTTGGGAATTGTTTCATAGATTAACAAGAGAAGAAGCGGATTTTTACCTGAAACGGCGTGCGGAACAGGGTTTTACGGTGATACAGGCCGTGGCGTTGGCCGAGTTTGACGGTTTGACACAGCCTAATCAATATGGACAGTTACCGCTTAAAAACAATGACCCCGCACAACCCAACGATCTGTATTTCCAACACGTAGATTACATTGTTAATAAAGCGGCTTCTTTGGGTTTAGTGACGGGATTGCTGCCCACGTGGGGCGATAAATTCAATAAAAAATGGGGTGTAGGACCCGAGATCTTTACGCCCGAAAATGCCCGTATTTATGGGGAATGGTTGGGCAAACGTTACAAAGGCAAGCCTGTCATTTGGATATTGGGCGGCGATAGAAATCCCGAAGCGGAAAAACATTTTGCCATCATTCGCGCGATGGCCGAAGGCATTCGGGCAGGTAATGGCGGTACACAACTTATGACGTATCACCCCACGGGCAATAGTAATTCGGCGGCGTTCTTCCACAAAGACAACTGGCTCAGTTTCAATATGTATCAGTCAGGTCATTCCGCCCGAAATACGAAAAATTATACCATGCAGCGCCAGAATTATCAATTGTTTCCGGTAAAACCAACGCTGGACGGCGAGCCGCGCTACGAAGATCATCCCATCGACTGGAAACCCGAACAGGATTATTTCAACGCACACGATGCGCGACAGGCAGCGTGGTGGGCCATATTGGCGGGTGGCTGCGGACATACGTATGGCAATCACAATATTTGGCAATTTTTTGATCCAAATCGCAATAAACCCGTTTCGGTAGCCCGTACGCATTGGCGTCGAGCCATTGACAGTGATGGGGCGTGGCAAGTTGGATATATGCGCAAACTGTATGAATCGCACCCTTGGAATCAACTGATTCCTGAGCAATCATTGCTGAAAGGTGATAACCCCGACGATGCAGGTTACCAAATGGCGGCATTGGGTGAAAATAAAGACTTCCTGTTTGCCTATACTCCAACGGGAAAGACACTGAAAATGGATCTGACAAAACTGAGCGCGGGGCAATTGATGGCTTATTGGTTCAATCCCCGTGACGGTATTACTACCCAAATCGGTGATTTTAAAAACGATGGCGTCAAAGAATTTAAACCACCCGTCACTTGCCCCACCTGCGATTGGGTACTGGTCGTTGACGATGCCGCCAAGCCTTGGGCAGGATATGGATTACCGAAAGTTGTTAAGAAATAAGCTATGAATTTTCCCCTTTTCGTTGCCCGCCGTTATTTTAGTTCTAAGAAGAAAAAAAGCTTTATCAGTCTGATTGCCAATATTTCGATGTTGGGCGTGGGCGTGGGGACAATGGCGTTGGTGATCGTATTGTCGGTCTTTAATGGCATGGAAGAACTTAACCGTCAGCTGTTTCGAAGTTTTGATCCTGATCTGAAAATTACCCCTGCCAAAGGAAAACGCATTAATGTTACGCCGGCACTTTTGTCGAAAATTCAGAAAACCGACGGGGTTAAGTTTGCCACACAGGTCATTGAAGATAACGCACTGGCGCGTTATGCCGATCGCCGTGTGGTGGTCAAGCTTAAAGGCGTTGATTCTACGTATGAGCAACGACACCAACTGGACACGGCGTTGGTCTACGGAGCCGTAGAAGTGATGGCCAATGGTGAGCCCAAGGCCGTGATCGGTGCTACGGTTCAGCAATTATTAAGCATCAATCCTAACGATATTTTTACGCCGCTCGAACTCTGGTATCCCCGCTCCGACACGCGCACGCTGAATTCTCCCGATGCCTTTAATCAACAGGTTATTCGGGTAGGAGGGGTGTATATGCTCGAACTGCGCTTTGACGATTATGTGATTGTACCACTGGATTTTGCGGCCGAATTGCTCGGTTACGGCTCACAACGTTCTTCCCTGGAATTGCAATTGCAGCCCAACGTCGATGCCAACGCCGTCAAAAACACATTGAAGAACACGTTGGGTGATGCATTTGTGATACGTACGCGCGACGAGCAGAATGCCGACTTATTGCGCGCCATTCGTCTCGAAAAACTGTTTGTCACCATTACCTTAGGACTGATCGTGTTGGTAGCGGCGGTCAATATTTTCTTCTCGCTTTCCATGCTCGTTCTCGAAAAACGCGACGATATTAAAATGCTTTTTGCCATGGGCGCTACGCGCAGCATTGTCAAACGAATCTTTCTGTTTGAAGGCGCATTGGTTGCTTTTGCGGGCGCAGCGGTCGGGTTGCTGTTGGGCGTTATTATCTGTTGGTTACAACAAACATACGGTTTCGTGTCGATGGGAATGGTCAGTTCATTAGTGGATGCTTATCCTGTCAAAATGGTATGGCAGGATTTTGTAATTACTGCTTTTTTGGTCATTGCAGTTACCATTATTGTGTCTTTTCTGCCTGCCAAACGAGCTGCTGAAATGTATTGATCTTTTTTATTACACATTTAAGGAATCCTGTAATGCCATGTATTTTTTGTATTTATCTTCCGAAAATAAAGACGGATTCGGGTACAAAGCCTTTTTAGCAAAGGGAGTGAGTTCGATTTGATTTTTGACTTTTTGGACAAAATCAGGATTTGAAAGCGCATATTTACCAATGGCCAACAAATCAGCCTGTTGTGTATCCAATAATGATTGAGACAAGTTCAAATCATGCAATCCTCCATTGGCAATCACGGGAATGCTTAATATAGTTTTGGCCAAGCCCGTCAGCGAAGTGCCGTCATCGTAGCGGCTTTCAGCTTCCCATCCATAATGCTCCGCCGCAACGTGCAGATAATCAATCGAAACTTTTTTGATTTCCGTTAAAATTTCTTTAGCTGCCTGACTGCCATTTTCCCATCGGTACGACAGATTGTTGACTTTCCCTTCGGAAATTCGCAATCCGATGATAAAATCTTTGGGTACAACTTCCCTGATTTTATGGATGATTTCCAAAACGATACGAAGCCGATTTTCGATAGTACCGCCGTATCGGTCGTTTCTCAAATTAAGATAAGGAGTAATGAATTGGTCCAAAAGGTAGCCATTGGCACCGTGCAATTCAACGCCGTTGAAGCCGGCTTCTGCGGCATTGACGGAAGAGTTTGCAAATCCATCAATCACATTTTGGATATCTTCCTGCGTCATTTTTTGGGGAATAGGAAAGGCACCGCTTCCTCCGCCGTACTGAGGTAGCTTATTTCCTAATGGAACAATGACAGAAGGCGCTTTGGTAATTGACAACATTTGAGAAATCGAACCCGCATGCATCAATTGAGCAATGATGATTGCACCGTGTTTCTTAACGTTCGAAGTGATTTTTTGCCAACCTTCGATCTGTAGATCATTGACGATGCCCGGCTGATTGGGGTATGATTGGGAATAAAGTGCATCGGTATAAATGCCTTCGGTAATGATTCCTCCAAAACCTCCTTTGGCAAATTCGGTATAATAATCAAGCATTTCGACGGTGGGAATGCCCTGTAAGTCAGCACTTACGCGTGTCATGGGCGCTACCAGAAATCGGTTGCTGATTTCCTGCGTATTTAGTTGTGTTTTGTCGAAAAACGTTTTCATGGAAATTGTTTAAAAGTACACCGCAAACGTACTTTTGAACAATTTCTTAAAACTTAAGCTACCTTAAGATTTTGCAGATTCTTTTTTCTTTGACATCTGACTGAAATATTCCGGCGTGATACCCAGATAGGCCGCAATTCGTTTTTGAGAGATACGTTGTTGTAATTCAGGGTATTTAGCTCGAAATTCTGCGTATTTATTCTCCGCATCTTTAGAGAAATTCTGAATGATTCGGTCTTGCAGCGCAATGCCCGCATTCTCGTTTAAAATTCTAAAAAAACGTTCAAATTTCGGAAAACTCAGGTACAGGGCTTCCAGATTGGGTTTGGAGATTTGAAGCAGAACCGCATCTTCCAACGCAATGATCTCCATGCGTGATTCTTCTTCTTTTTTGAAACTCTTAAAATCGCTGACCCACCAATCTTCGTGCGGAAAATAAAGTGTATGCAACCGACCTGAATCATCCAAAATGGCTGTTTGAAAAAGACCTTTCAAGATATAGCTTTCATACTTACACACCTGAAAAGGCCGCACCAAATAGTCTTTTTTCTTGAGGTGTTTTACAGAGAAATAAGAGAGAATATAGTCGAATTCTTCATCATTGACGGGAATGATGCGTTGAAGATGCGATTGAAAAACCGAGACGTTTTCGTTGCTATTTGTTTTCATACAGCAGCTTACAATTCAATGATTTGGCCTTGCACAGCTACCTGATACCCTTCTTTCAGTACAGCATTTCGTTGGGGAGTGTCGGGGTGCAACAAAGGATTTGTGTGATTGAAATGCGTAAAAAACACCTTTTGCCTTTCTGTTTTGGGCAATTTTTCCAATAGCTTCATGGTTTCCGAAACAAACGGATGCGGCACTTCGCTCATGGGGCGAGGTATTTCGCCATCGGCAAAGAACGTAGCATCAATAAAAGCATAATCGGCGGCTTTGACCACATCGTTCAGGTCTTTCTTCCAAAGACTCCATTTGTCAATGTCGGGAATGTATACAAAGGTCTTATTGTTCGTTCGAATTCGAAAACCGACCGTTTCGGAATATTCAGCCCGGTGAGGAACGGTAAAAGGCCGGATGCTGATGCGGTCATTCAACACAATGGAGGTGCTGTCGGTCATGGGTTGAATATCAATGTTTTTCAAACTCACCAACTGGCTCCAGGGCCCGTTGTTTTCCAGAAATCGTTGCATCAGCGGCATGGCGTAGACCTTTACGTTTTTAGCGCCCAAGGCCTCCCGCCCTAAGTGCATCAGTCCCGTGTAATGCCCGATGTGGGCGTGGGTCAGAAAAATCCCTGCCAGTTCGTTAGAGGCGTTTTGGGTATTGGTTTTGAGTAATTGCAATTGGTATTTAAAGTCAGGGGTGGCGTCGATCAACCATCGTTGTTTGGTTTGAGGGTCTACAATTGCCAAGCTTGTTACGTACAGCGGCGGCCGCCTCCCTTCCCATGCATCCATGCAGTTGGGTGTGTTGCATCCTGCCTGCGGATAGCCACCATCCTGCGTTATGCCCAAGACCAAAATGTAGGGAGATTGAGCGTAGGCGAAGGTACTGAAGAGTAATAAGAAGCAGAGGAGACGGCGCATGAGAAAAAAGATTTGATCTATTAAATTGTAAGAAAGCACAGTTGAAATTAGTAATGGATCAGACCTAACTCCACCAACTTTTTTTTGAATTCCGGAGAATCAGCGTTTACTTTTCGATTTTTTATCCCTTGCCCTAGCCCATATATGAAAGGGCCGGGTCTATTACTCCACCCTCGACCAAACTCTCTTGGTTGATAGCCTGCGATCATACCAATAATTAATAATTTTTCCTCTTTGGTTGGTCGATTAATGATTAAGTCAACACAAGGAAAGATTTTGTCAGGGGTTTTGTATACTTTATCCGTTATTTCATAAATGATATTTTCCCGTCCGGTTATTTCTTCTTTGTGGTAAGCAATCCATTCAAACGTTAACTTATAATTAGCGAAGCTTTTATCAGCGTATAATTCTGCATAAAGAATTAATTCGCTAATGGTTTTATCTACAAATTGTAAAAACTCTTCAAGCGTCATGGACATTAAATTATAGTAAAACCATTATGACCTTTAGTTAAAAAGTTACTTCTTAAACGTTTCTTTTGCTAAAACTATAGCCGTTATTATATTCACATCTCAGATTCTTTCAAACGAATTTAGGCAAAACTTCCTTTGTTTGAAAAATTAGCTTCCCTAACTTCGCGCGTAGTAAATGACCTGTTGACGAAATCCCATGCAAAACCCTGCCGACCGCATAAACGAACTTACCGATCTGCTCAATTATTTTAACCACCGATACTATCAGGACAGCATATCGGAAATCAGTGATTTTGAGTTTGATACACTCCTTCGGGAATTGACTGAATTGGAAAATCAACACCCTGATATGAGGCGTGATGATTCGCCGAGCTTGCGGGTAGGAGGGGGAATAACGAAGAATTTTACAACGGTCTATCACCGTTACCCGATGCTTTCGCTCGGAAATACGTACAACGAACAGGACCTGCGTGATTTTGATGAGCGTGTTCGAAAAGGCCTTTACGGAGAGGCGTATGAATACATTTGCGAATTGAAATTTGACGGTATCTCGCTCAGTATGACCTACGAAAACGGTGTTTTGAAGCGTGCGGTAACGCGCGGCGACGGTACACGCGGTGATGATATTACAGGTAATGTGCGAACTATTAAAACCTTGCCCTTGAAGATCAGCGGCCGGGCGGATGTGTTGCCGCCTGCGGTATTTGAAGTGCGCGGCGAAGGTTTTATGCCGATTGCGTCGTTTGAAAAACTCAACAAAGACTTGGAGGCTGCCGACGAGCCCACCTATGCCAATCCTCGAAACGCAGCTTCGGGAGCCTTTAAATTACAGGATTCGGCTGAGTCGGCACGGCGCGGATTGGATTGTTATTTGTACGCCTTTATGTCAGACGAAGCTGTTTTTGAAACCCATGAGCAAAGCTTGCTTACCCTGAAAAAGTGGGGCTTTAACGTGTCGCCGGGTTGGTGTAAATGCGCTGATATCGACGAAGTGTTGGCTTACATTCACGAATGGGAAACGAAGCGACACACGTTGCCGTTGGCTACCGATGGTATTGTTATTAAGATCAATTCGATAGCGCAACAGCGCGAATTAGGCTTTACGGCCAAAAGTCCACGGTGGGCGATTTCTTTCAAATACAAAGCTGAAAATAAGGCAGGTGTTTTGAAATCCGTTTCGTACCAAGTAGGACGCACCGGCGCGCTCACTCCTGTCGCTAACTTAGACAATCTAAACGAAGACGGAAAAGGTCTGCAACTTTCCGGCACACGGGTAAAACGCGCTTCATTGCACAATGCCAACGAGATAGAGCGCTTGGGTCTGATGCTCAACGACGTAGTATTTGTAGAAAAAGGCGGTGAGATCATCCCCAAAATAACAGGCGTAGACCTTGTGGTACGGACGACCCGTCCGTTATACCCAATCATTTACCCCACCAACTGCCCCGAATGCGGTACCGAACTTGTTCGAAAAGAAAATGAAGCGAATCACTATTGCCCTAACGAGCGCGGATGCCCTCCCCAATTGCGCGGCAAAGTGGAGCACTTTATTCACCGCAAAGCCATGAATATTGACAGCTTGGGTGAAGGAAAAATAGAATTATTGTTTGACAAAAACCTCATTCAGACCCCGGCCGATCTGTATGATTTGACCTACGAAAAACTCTTTGGATTGGAAAAAGTGATTACCGACGAAGAAACGGGAAAGACCAAAAAGATCGGTTTCAAAGAAAAAACCGTTGAAAATATCCTGAAAGGCATTGAGCAGTCCAAGAACGTGCCTTTCAAACAAGTGCTTTTTGGTATCGGGATTCGCTTTGTGGGAGCCACGGTTGCCGAAAAATTAGCCGCTTATTTCCGTAATATTGATGCACTGATGGCGGCAGATTATGCTACCCTTTGCAACGTACCCGAAATTGGCGGTAAAATAGCCCAAAGCATAGTTGACTATTTTGCTGATCCTGCCAACCGAACCTATATCGAACGTCTGCGTGCGGCAGGCTTGCAGTTTGAAACAGATAATGTGCCGGTAGTGGCTGAATCCAATACATTGGAAGGAAAAAGCTTTTTGTATACCGGAACATTTGCCGGCATGAGCCGCGAAGAATTGGAAGCGAAGATCGAAGCTAATGGTGGAAAATTGCTCAGCGGTGTATCGGCCAAGCTGAACTTCCTGATCGTAGGAGAAAAGCCCGGCGCTTCCAAAATCGACAAGGCCACAAGATTAAACGTAAAATTGATCTCAGAAGAAGAGTTCTTGGGGATGCTGACAGTTGATTGATCAAAAAGTTTACCGTTTTCTCTTCAAAGTTCATCCCAAAAAAGTGTATTCTTGCATCCCTGTTACCGGTCAGATCAACCCACATGAAATATGAATCAACGTCTTATATTAAGTAGTCCGCTGTTTGAAATTATGGTTAGTCGTTTGTGTCAGCAACTCATCGAAAATCATGGCGATTTTGCCGATTCAGCAGTATTGGGCTTACAACCGCGCGGTATTTTCTTTGCCGAACGGGTAGTAGCTGAACTTCGCTCAATTACTGATAAACCGATTCCGTTGGGCTACTTGGACGCTACCTTTTACCGCGATGATTTTCGCCGTCGGGAACAATTGAAACCCAACGCTACCAAAGTCAATTTTGTGATTGAAGGAAAGAAGGTCATTTTGATCGACGATGTTCTGGCAACCGGCCGCATGGTACGTGCAGCACTTGACGCCATGCAGGCCTTCGGGCGTCCGCGAAAAGTAGAATTAATGGTATTGATCGACCGCCAATACAGCCGTGAAATACCCGTAGAGCCTGATTATACCGGCATGAAAGTAAACACCTTAGACACACAGCGAGTGCAGGTAGAATGGCGTGAACAGGGTCACGAAGCTGACCGCATTTGGCTGGTAGATTAATCTTCAAAATTCAAAACCATGACCATTGAACAAGCTCAGCAGGAAGTAGATAATTGGATAAAAACCTATGGTGTACGCTATTTCAGTGAACTGACAAACTTGGCTATTCTGACCGAAGAAGTGGGAGAACTCGCCCGAATTGTGGTGCGTACCTACGGCGATCAGTCGTTCAAAAAATCGGATCTGGATAAAAATATGGCCGACGAAATGGCCGATGTACTTTGGGTATTGATGTGTCTTGCCAATCAAACGGGGGTGGATCTGACCGAAGCCTTTCATAAGAACTTGGAAAAGAAAACCAAGCGTGATGCGACAAGGCACCTTGAAAACGATAAGTTGAAGTAACGAGAGGAAAGGAATAATTGAATTTGGTTGAATTGCTCGCTTCTGATTACTGACTCCTCATTCCTGATTATTTGCAATCCAGCTCATACGAATACACGGTTTCCCGTAATACATTATTGTTTGACTTGACTTTTAGGACTCGTAGCGTAGGAACACGTTTGTCGTTGTATTGATAGACTACATCTGTACTTTCTTTCAATAGCGTATAATTGAGCGGATTACGCTTGCTTTGGGCGCGACCGTTGAGCAGATTCAGCAGCTGCATTCCCTCTGAAAAAGCATAGATATTTACTTTGTCATCGTGGTCTCCGTATTCAGCTATTAAACTGTCGGTCGTTTTAGTAGGTAAATGCAGTAGCCATTTTTTGACATTGGCGGCGGTATCGTATTCCCACTTTGATGTGATCCCTTTAGAGGATTGAAGTTCTGAAACCCGATGGTTATCTTTGGTATAAGTGAGTTTCAGCGTATCATCAATAACAGCTCCGGAATTGAAAACCCTGAAAGAATAAATAGTGCTAAGGGTAGTGCGATTGGCGTAATTAAGTTCGTAGATATAACTTTGGTCACGGGTTTGAATATTGGTTTCCCGCAAACGGATCAATGTATTTTCTTTAGAATATTCAAAAGTATATCGTTTGACCACTTGATTCGCAGAAAAATTTGCTGAATATTCCAGCATTCGTACAAGCCTGCGGGTCGAATCATACTCGTAGGTTCTATATAAAACGTTATTGATGCGTTCGGAAAGCAAAATACACGGGGAGATAGCGGTCGAATCAATGCTTGGACCCACTTCATTGTCTTTAGGGCGACAGCCTTTGAAAATGCCAAAGCCAATCATTAAAATAAAAAAAAACCAATAAATAGTAGATTTAGCAAACATAGAACGATCGTGATGACTTAGTTAGAGCGTAACTCAATAATCAGGCAAAAAAAATGCCAACTTAAATACTTTACCCATTTTGGTATACTTTTGATGCAAAATCAAATTAATTAAAAAAAACGATTACATAAGAAGGATTCAAAGGATTTTCAGCAAAAAAAGTGCCTAATTTCAATATCTGTTTCTTTTGTATATAAACGGTCATTTTGAAAATACCAATCTACTATGTCTTCTTTTCATTTTTGTCCACAATGCGGAAAAACTCTTGAAACGACTGAACTAAATCAGCGAGAACGGCTTGTTTGCTCGGAGCGTTGCGGCTATGTACACTGGGACAATCCGCTTCCGGTGGTGGGTGCTATCGTTGAATACGACAATGATACCGTCATTTTGATCCAGAATAAAGGGTGGCCCGCCGAGTGGTTTGGCATCGTGAGCGGTTTTTTAGAAAAAGGAGAATCGCCCGAAGAAGCGGTGTTGCGGGAAGTAAAAGAAGAGTTGGGGCTGGAAGCGGAAATGGTCGAACGGCTGGGTGTGTATTCTTTTTTTCAACGAAATGAGCTCATCATTGCCTATCACGTACGCGCTACGGGGGAAATAATAATGGACGAAGAAGAATTACAGGCGTATAAAATTGTTCCCATCAATAAACTCCGTCCGTGGCCTTTTGGCACCGGAGTGGCCGTAAAGGAATGGTTGGCAAAAAGGACAAAGTAGTATTTTATCCCAATCGTCCAATAAAAAGCAGAAGAGCCGCGAAACCAATCATCAGAAAAAAACGAATGACAAATGAACTGATGCCCGGTGTTGGTTTTTCAATAAGAATTTGAAAGCCAAGCGGTATAAGTGCAGCACAAAGTCCCAAACTGCTGACAACCGATACCCAAGTGCTGCCTTTAAGAACGCCCATCATTAACGCAGACATCGAACCTAAAGCGATGGCGCGAATGATGCCAAGGGTACCGGAAAGATAAGTACCGATGGCAAGCACCACCCATCCAAAAAGAATAAGGGGAGAAAGCGCAGCAACAATGTGAAATGCACCGTAGGAATCAGCCACGACTTTAGTGGCAAGGTCAAGATTTTGTGCGTTTACCAATTGAAAGGCAAGTTGATCAATACCCGCGTGGAAAGTGCGGGCAAAAAGTCCAAAGATAACCATTGTACTACCCCACGTTGCCCAACCCGGATGCGTTTGACCGATCAATCTGGCCAATAGCACGATGGCAGGCCAGAGTAAAATATTTCCTGCTAAAAAGAGCGAATAAGAGGCAGTAATTAAGGTAGGATTCTGCTGATAGGCAGCAAGTTGTTGCGGGAAGAAAAAATGAAATCGGAGCCGTAATAATATACCGGAAAGCAGCAATAACGGGCCGAATATCATCGAAGTACCTCCAATCCACCGACCGGGAAATCGGTAGTTTTCGTCGTTTGGTACATTAAACTTCGAAAAAAAAGAGTTGGCGAGTGTTTTGATATTCATGCCCGTTCTTTTATCAGTTATTGGAAGTAAAACGGAGAAAGCTATACCGGAAACATTGAATGTTTCCTTGCCTGAAAAAACAAATTCGCAGTAACTCGTAAAAATTACTGCGAATTCAGGAATGTCTTTCTATCAGTTATTCACCTTGGCGATGAATGCGACTGACGCCGCTGCTGCTTGCTTTGAGGTTAGGAATATGCCCTAAATTGACCTTGCTTACACCTGAAGCCTGTACATCGCCATTTTGAATGGACATGTGTTCGGTATCCAGCGAACAAGCCCCGGCGAGATCAGCTTCGAGCGTATTGGCATTTCCGTGCAATTCTACTTTGGAAGCTCCCGTTACATCTAACTCTATTTTTTTTGCATTTACATCAAAGTACGCTTTGGAGGCGCCCGAGATGTCCACTTTCAGGGTTCCCAAATCGTTGAAACCTGTTATCTTGCTCAGCGTTGCGCCTGAAAAAGTGATGTTTTCGATGGTTGGAACGGTAATAGTAATACCTATGCGTTTGTTGCGTTCATGAATCTTAACTTTCCGACGGTTTTCAACCCGTAAGGTTCCGTCTTCTACTTTGACTTCTACATCGTCCAGATCGCTTTCGCGGCCGTCAGCCACTACTTTATACACATCGCCTTTTTGAAGACTTACTACAAAGGCACCACCGATCTTTACTTTTTTGAAATCAGTCACGTCAAATTGCTTGACCATTTCCCCTTTGGCATCAAATGAGCGGTCAAACGCTTCATTCAGTCCCGACTCAATGCCATCGCTGATTTCGTCCATGTCGTCCGAATTATTGTGGTCGTCCGAATCATTGTGTACGGCAATGGGGCGGTCAAGACATACCAAGCCTGAATCACGTTTTATCGCCCAACGGATAGTTTTGAACATTTCTCTGTTGTCTTCCAATACATACTCTTTTTGTATTTGATTTCTTACACCCCAGAAGTGGTCGTAAAAATCACGGGTCATGCGGAAAGTTTTATCGTAAGGGAAATATAATGTTAAGCGTACACTTTGTCCACGGAAACGAGGCGATTTGTCGGAAAGGGTAAAGTCTTCGTCAAATACCAGGGTTGAATCGCTTTGTTTGATGTTATAGACAATTTCGGAGGCGTTGCGTTCAGCATCCTGACGTGAACGTCCCTGTGAACGAAATCTAAAGTCTACCTTGGCGTCGGCACTTTCATAACCTTCCAAATCCAAATGGGTATTGTTGTAACCGTTATCAAAGTTGTCTTCATTGATGTCCAGTAAAACGGGCGTTTGCGGCAATTTATAGGTTTGTTCTTTTTCGACCGTGCCTTCGCGGCGGAAGTTTGCCCCGTATCTGAATCCAAAGACGGTGCTGCCCAAAATACCGGCCAAAAACAGACCCAGGAATGTTTGCCAAACTGCCGGCGTAAATTTGTTTTCTTTGGTCAATAATGAGATACCCAACCAAGCCAGCGTAGCAAAAGGAACGCCGATGGCAAAGAATGCGAAGATGTAGGCCACAGGGGAAACTTCACCGATGAAGAAGTTGAGCGGCATGAGGTCGTCGTCAAGACGGCCGAAATCCCATGTGCCTAAGCCAAATACGGCGAAAAGCGCCGTAATCAACCCTAATAGTGCACCTGCACCGATCACGAACAGTATAAGTCCGGCAAAGATACGCATGATGACCACCAGAAATTTCATAAGCGGAGTTAACCCGCTGAATACCAACGCTACCGCACGAAAAGGGAACAAAAGAAGCTTGGTGGCTATGTTTTCCTCTTTTTGCTCCGGTTGCATCGCTTTTTTAACGTTTGTTTCAATATTTTCAAGGGTAATAGGCTGTCCTTTCATTTCCATTTTTTCCGTTAATGTGTTGGCTTTCGGGGTGATAAGCCATAAGATGATGTATAACAGAAGCCCTGTTCCGGCAAATAAAATACTCAATACCCACACGAAACGAACCACTCCGAGATCCACTCCAAAATAAGCGGCTACTCCTGCAGCTACCCCGCCCACTACTTTCTGATCGGGATTACGGTAAAATTTCTTGATGTTTTTGTCTTCTTCAAGCACATCGGAGCCCGGAAAAGAAACCCAGCAGGCGATGTATAATAAGAATGAAAATCCACTCAATGGCCCGAATACATCTACGCCGTCGCCTCCGAAGAGTCCTCCGCTGATGGCGGGCAGTCCCATGAAGAAAAGCAGGAAGAGCAGGCGAATGAAAAGCGGGTCAACATTGAAATAATGGGCGATTCCTGCACAAACGCCACCCAATAATTTCCGTTTGGTATCACGCACCAGTTTACGGGGCGGTGCATACGTCGTACTTTTGGGAAGTACCGGTTCGGCTTTCCCTGCTGAAGTTTGGCTGAAACCGGTTGATGCCTGGCTGCTTGCTGCTGCTTCTGTGGCCAAATCTTCTTCTTCTTCAATGGCTTCAAAATCGGCCACCGTTCCCATACTTTTGATAAGTTCCTCTACATCTTCGAGCGCGATCACCTGCTTGTCAGCGGTTTTTTGCTTGTTCAAAAACTTCTCGGCGATACGTCCTTCGATGTCAGAGATGATCTCTTTACTGTCTTCGTACGATGCAAAGTATTTCTGGATGGAATTGAGGTAATTTCTTAATTTATCGTAGCCGTCCTCTTCGATGTAAAAAATCAGACCGGCGATATTTATGCTGATAGTCTTTTTCATGGCAATGAATGCTTGCGCATCAGTTAACAGTTTTCCTTGTTTGTTAAATGTTAGTTGGTTGGCTGCTGGTCTTTTTTTGCTCCTAAATCCTGTGTTTTTACCACAATCGTATTAACAGAGTCAGAAAGCTCAATCCAAGTTGTTTGCATTTCGTCCAAAAACTGTTTACCCATATCGGTCAGTATGTAATACTTCCGCGGTGGACCGGAGGAGGATTCGACCCATTTGTAATCGAGCAGGCCCGAATTTTTGAGCCGAGTGAGTAGGGGATAAAGCGTGCCTTCTACGACCATAATTTTGGCGGAGGTCAGTTCATCGAGCATATCGGAAGCGTACACTTCGCCCCGAGAAATGATGTGCATAATGCAGAATTCCAAGATTCCTTTTCGCATCTGCACTTGAGCGTTCTCAATATTCATGCTGTTGTCATGTTTTGGAAATTTTTGATTGAACGTCATGGCTGTAAAGGTTTGTCATGGGTAGTCATAAGGTTGTCTTTACTGACTTTTTCTGACAACCTTATGACTAATCATGACCGGTACTTGTTTAAAATGGCTGTAATAATAGGTAATCAATGGTACAAAGTTAATGTAAGGTACTTTGTGATGCAAGGTACTTGGCTAATTTTTTAATTTTTATTTTGGAAGCGGTAAAAATCAAGGATGAACGGATTAAAATCGGGGGTGGGGAAAAATAACCACACCTTCTGAAAAATTACTGCACCTTTTGACAGGTTTGCCGTACCTTTGCGAAGGTTATGACGACTGCTTTCACCCGTTAATTTCCCCTCATTATGTATTCCATCAACTTCAAAGAGATACTTTCCGTTACCTTGATTTTATTTTCTGTCATTGATATTTTAGGTTCTATTCCGGTCATCATTGACCTTCGAAAAAAAGCGGGAGAGATCAACGCCCGGCGCGCCACCCTGGTGTCCGGCGGAATGATGATCGCGTTTCTGTACTTAGGAAAAGAAATTCTCAAACTGTTTGGCGTAGACGTAGCCTCTTTTGCCGTGGCGGGTGCGTTGATCCTGTTTTTGATCGGTTTGGAAATGATCTTAGGTAGAAATATATTTAAGCATGATGCGGTTCACAGCAATGCCACCTCTATCGTTCCGATTGCGTTTCCGATGATCGCCGGAGCAGGAACCATGACCACGATCCTGTCGCTGAAAGCGGCGTATCAGGAAATCAATATCATTATCGCCATTCTGATCAACCTTGTGTTTATCTATCTGGTGTTGCGCTCATCGGCGTGGATCGAGCGGCTACTCGGTGTAGCAGGAACGGATGTATTGCGCAAGATTTTCGGCTTGATCTTGGTGGCTATTTCCATTAAATTGTTTCGCAGTACGCTGTAATCACGCAAAGAAGCAGTGTTTTTTCTTGACCTCTTAGCGTCTCTGCGTGAATTTTAGACTCTTTTAACCCACCAAATTTGGACATTTTTATTGCTTCGTTGGCGGCCTTATTGGCAGGCTTTGTAGATTCCATTGTTGGCGGCGGGGGCTTGGTACAAGTGCCTGCACTGTTTATTTTGTTTCCTCATTTCTCCGTTTCGCAAGTGATCGGCACGAATCGTTTTGCGTCGTTTGTGGGTACAAGCGTAGCAGGGTACCAATATGCCCGTAAAGTTGCAGTGCCTTGGCGTGTGGTGTTTATTACCGCCGTTGGCACAGCCCTGATGTCATTTCTGGGTGCTACCATCGCCAGCCACATGAAAGCAGAAGTGCTGAAACCCATCATTTTATTTCTGATGGCAGCCATTGCCATTTATTCCTATTCCAACAAAACCTTAGGACAAGACGAAAGCCTGCCCGTATCGGTTGTTCGTCTGCAATGGTACGCGTTGCTGATCGGCATGGCAACAGGATTTTACAATGGTTTTGTGGGTCCGGGCACGGGCAGTTTGCTGGTATTTGGATTTGTGAGTGTGATCGGGTATCAATTCCTGCGGGCGTCGGCGGTGGCCAAGATCATCAATGTCGTTGCGGATGTTGCTTCACTGGTATTTTTTGTGTGGCAGGGGTATGTTGCCTTTGAGATTGCTTTGCCCATGATGGTCTGTAATGTATTGGGCGCTTATTTGGGAAGTCGTTTGGCGATCTTACGCGGCAATGCCTTCATTCGAAACGTATTTTTAGTCGTTGTTTTTGGCCTGATTCTTCGTTTTGGGTACGATGTTTTAAGAATGTTTACCGGATAAGGCGCATTTTTGCTTGGGATTTGAGAATCCCAAGCGCCGGGTTTGAGAACCCGGCGGCACAGCCCAAGGTGTTTTCGGGTTCTCAAACCCGAAAGAGCCGCCCGCGATTTGTAAGGCTAAGCGTTAAACGATTTTTTATTAAATCGATGCGTTTTTATGCTTCACTACCTAACTATTCACTTCATTTTAAATAAATTAAAGAATATAATTGAATAGTAATAAAAAAGCGACTATTATTGTGTTTAGTTGACACATTTAAAATGAATAAATACGCGCACTCCACTCGACTGTTGGTGGCCATTGATTGTATCATTTTTGGTTTTGATGGAGAAGAACTGAAATTGCTGTTGATCAAGCGCCGTTTTGAACCTGAAAAAGGCAAGTGGTCGTTGATGGGGGGATTTGTCAATACCGAAGAGGATTTGGAAGTTGGCGCCGAACGGATTCTACACGAACTGACGGGGCTTCATAACATTTATGTGGAGCAATTGCAGACCTTCGGCAAAGTGGATCGTGATCCTGTAGAGCGCACCATTTCGGTAGGATTTTTTGCCCTTATTAACATTCATAAGCACGATGAAGAGTCGGTAAAAGCGCATAATGCCTGTTGGATCAGTTTTAAACAGATGCCAAAGTTGATCTTTGACCACGAAAAAATGGTTCAAATTGCGCTCGAACGCCTGCGTTATAAAGCCGCTTTGCATCCCATCGGGTTTGAATTATTGCCCGAACAATTTACCATTCCCCAATTACAGAAATTATATGAAGCTATTTATGATGTAAAACTCGACCGCCGCAATTTCAGTCGTAAGATTTTGTCAACCGGAATACTGTTGGATACGGGTGAAAAGAACGCAAATTCGACCACAAAAAAGGCGATCATGTACCGTTTGGATAAAGAAAAATACGAAAGCAACTTTCATAATTTTTGGTACTTTATGCCTGTCATGTAAATGCATAGCACCGTTGCAAAAAAATAAAAAAACAATGCAAGATCAGTACGTTATTGGAGTAGATTATGGGACCGATTCGGTTCGCGCGTTGGTCGTGAATGCCCACACGGGCGAAGCCGTTGGAACGCATGTATTTGAATACCCGCGTTGGAAAAAGGGGATGTATTGCGCCCCCGAAATTTCACAGTTTCGCCAGCATCCGCTGGATTATTTGGAAGGGTTGGAAGAAACGATCAAAGGTGCATTGGCGAATGTACCTGATGAAGTTCGTCGGAATATTAAAGGAATTTCGGTAGATACAACGGGTTCTACACCTGTGGCGGTCGATAAAAACGGTACGCCGTTGGCGCTCCTGCCTGAGTTTGGAGATAATCCCAACGGAATGTTCATTCTTTGGAAAGACCATACGGGCAATGCCGAAGCGGAAGAGATCAATCAATTGGCGCATCATTGGGATGTGGATTATACCAAATACGTGGGAGGAATTTATTCTTCCGAATGGTACTGGTCTAAAATCCTGCGGACAATGCGGGTTGACAGCAAAGTGCGCGCACAGGCATTTTCGTGGGTAGAACATTGTGACTGGATCTCGGCGGTATTGACCGGCAATACCGATCCGTTGACGTTGAAACGTTCACGTTGCGCTGCCGGTCATAAAGCGATGTGGAATGATGAATTTCACGGACTGCCTTCTGAGGAATTCTTGGTCAAACTTGATCCGCAACTGGCAGGATTACGCCAGCGTTTATTTAAAGATACATACACTTCTGACGAAGCAATGGGGACGATCTCGGCAGAATGGGCCACGAAACTGGGCATTCCTGCCGATATAATAATCGGCGTAGGAGCTTTTGATGCGCACATGGGCGCAGTAGGAGCTGAAATTGAGCCTTACACGTTTGTGCGGGTAATGGGTACTTCCACCTGTGACATGCTCATTGCTCCCAATGAAGCTATCGGGCATTTGTTGATTCGCGGTATTTGCGGTCAGGTAGACGGATCCATCATTCCGGGCATGTTGGGCATGGAAGCGGGACAATCGGCTTTTGGTGATCTGTACGCCTGGTTTCAACAGGTAATTGTGGAGCCCGTCAGAGTACTTTTAGGAGAGTCGGAAGCAGAATTATTGCGTAAAAAATTGATTCCTTATTTGTCGGAGCAAGCTGCTAAATTGCCCGTTACGGAAAATGACCCTGTGGCGTTGGATTGGATCAACGGTCGCCGTACACCTGATGCGAATCATACGTTAAAAGCAACTGTTTCGGGTATGAATTTGAGCACCGATGCGGTGAAGATCTTCAAAGCGTTGGTGGAAGCAACTGCATTTGGTTCGAGAGCCATTGTTGACCGATTTTTCCGGGAAGGTGTTGCCATCAAAAAAGTCATTGGTATTGGAGGGGTTGCCAAAAAATCACCTTTTGTGATGCAAACTTTGGCCGATGTACTTAATATGCCCATTAAAGTAGCGAGTTCGGATCAGGCATGTGCTTTAGGGGCGGCTATGTGTGCAGCCGTGGCGGCAGGAATTCATCCCGCCATGAA
Source organism: Runella sp. (assembly GCF_965279615.1). NCBI lineage: Bacteria > Pseudomonadati > Bacteroidota > Cytophagia > Cytophagales > Spirosomataceae > Runella > Runella sp. The sequence continues at coordinate 7,039,757 of NZ_OZ257252.1, forward strand.
AGCGGCACAGGAAGCAATGGGTTCAGGATTTGATGCCGAATACCATCCCAACCCGGATAAAGTGGAAGTGTATCAACGATTGTATCAAAAATACGTGAAATTAGGCGCTTTTGTAGAAAAAGAACTATAATACTGCATCGCTTAAAGTATAGTGCGTAAGCCGTTCCTTGAAAAATAACCTTTGAGAAATGATTAATTTAACGTTCAATCGACAGATCTATGCCTTACGTATTGATTGGGTTTTGCTTGATTCAAACGGTTTTGATGGCGCAAAGAATGACATATCAGGACACTTTCGAGGGTGAGCTGGACACAACTGCGTGGTGTGTGCGAAGCGGTTCCAAACAGCGAATTGCACCGGAAAACGGACGGCTTTTGATGGATGTAAGTGATGCGGCGACGGTTTGGTTCAGGAAAAAATTGGCAGGAAACTGGACGGTCGAGTTTGATCGTGCGGTATTGGTTGAAGGAAAACCAAATGACAGATTAGCTGACGTAAATTTTTTTTGGCAAGCCGGCAATCCTCATGATGCAGCGTTTACCGAACGATCTTCCGCGAATGATGATTCTTTAAGCCTTTATTATGCACAGATCGGAGGAAATAGAAACACAACTACGCAATTTCTAAAATACCACGGAGACGGCGAGCGGGCATTACTGCTGGAATATACAGATGCTTCCCATTTACTTACGGCAAACAAATTGTATCATTTTCAGATCACAATGCAAAATAAAGTAACGCAGGTCTACGTCAATGACCGACTGTTTTTCAGTTTCACGGATGACGAGCCTTTGACCAACGGGTATTTTGGATTCAATACCACCAAGTCGAGGCAAGTAATAGATAATTTTAAAGTCGTTTCATTTAATTAATAACATGCTCAAACAATTTGAAGTCTGGTTTGTCACAGGAAGCCAGCATTTGTACGGTGAAGAAACGCTGCGTCAGGTAGACGAGCACTCAAAGGTCATTGCAGATTCGTTCAATGATTCCTCTCAAATTCCTGTGCGTGTGGTGTTTAAGCCCGTTGTGAAAACACCCGATGAAATCTATGCTATTTGTCAGGAAGCCAACGTTGCGCCCAATTGCATCGGTATTATTGCGTGGATGCATACGTTCTCGCCCGCTAAAATGTGGATTCGGGGATTGAATGTGCTCAAAAAACCATTACTGCATTTGCACACGCAGTTTAACCGCGATATTCCGTTCAACGACATTGACATGGATTTTATGAACCTTAATCAATCGGCGCACGGCGACCGTGAATTTGGGTTTATCATGTCGCGGATGCGCCTGAACCGCAAAGTAGTAGTGGGGCATTGGCAGCAAGCCGATGTGCTTGAACAGATCAACGTGTGGAGCAGGGTAGCGGCGGCCAAGTACGAAATGCAAACGATGAAAGTGGTGCGTTTTGGCGATAACATGCGGCAAGTGGCTGTGACCGATGGCGACAAAGTAGCGGCTGAAATGACCTTTGGTTTTTCGGTAAATACACATGGCGTGGGAGATTTGGTCAAGTACATCAACCAAATTTCAGAGGCGGATATTTTTACGCTGATGCAGGAATACGAAGACACTTACGAACTCATGGATTCGCTCAGAAACGGCGGTTTTATGCGCCAGTCGTTGGTAGAAGCAGCACGTATTGAATTGGGTTTGAAGGCGTTTTTAGAAGAAGGCGGCTTTTCAGCGTATACCAATACCTTCGAAGACCTGCACGGGATGCGCCAACTTCCCGGCATCGGCTCACAACGCATGATGGCGGCGGGTTATGGCTACGGTGGTGAAGGCGATTGGAAAACTTCAGCAATGGTACGTGCCCTGAAAGTAATGGCAAGCGGCATGGAAGGCGGTAATTCTTTCATGGAAGATTATACGTATCATTTCGACCCGACCAATCCGATGGTGCTGGGTTCGCACATGTTGGAAATCTGTCCGACCATTGCCAAAGGAACCGTAAAATGTGAAGTGCATCCGTTGGGGATTGGTGGTAAGGAAGATCCTGTTCGTTTGGTGTTCAACGGTGCCGCAGGGCCGGCGCTCAACGTTTCTTTGATCGACATGGGTAATCGTTTCCGGTTGTTGGTCAACGAAGTGGAAGCCGTTGAGGTGACCGAAGAATTTCCGAAACTGCCCACAGCACGCGCACTTTGGAAACCGCAGCCAAGCATGCAGGTAGGTTTGCAGGCGTGGATTTTGGCGGGAGGGGCGCACCATACCGTTTACAGCCAAAACCTTACGACCGAATACATCGAAGATTTTGCGGATATGTTTGGGGTAGAATTGGTCGTGATCGATAAAAACACGACTATTCGCCAATTGAAAAATGAATTGCGTTGGAGCGAATCAGCTTACCGTACAATCCCATAATATCATGTACAGATCATTACAACAGGAATGCTACGAAGCCAACATGCAGCTGCCTAAACTGGGCTTGGTGCTTTTTACGTTTGGCAATGTGAGCGCCGTAGACCGCGATAGAGCCGTTTTTGCCATCAAACCCAGCGGCGTTCCGTATGAATCTCTGAAACCCGAAGACATTGTCATCATGGATTACGATGCCAAGGTGGTGGAAGGAAAAATGCGCCCGTCGTCGGATACAAAAACGCATGCATTGCTTTATAAAACATGGGACGATATCGGCGGAATCACGCACACCCATAGTACGTATGCGGTGGCTTGGGCGCAGGCAGGATTGGATATTCCCATCTTTGGAACCACTCACGCCGACCATACGCATCAGGATATTCCATGTGCGCCTGTGTTGTCGGATGAAATGATTCAGGGAGATTATGAGTACGAAACGGGCAATCAAATCTTTGGTGTATTTGAGGCCAGAGGACTTTCGCATAAAGAAATGGAAATGGTGCTCCTTCAAAACCACGGACCGTTTACGTGGGGCAAAACCGCCGAGAAATCGGTCTACAACGCGGCGGTCTTGGAAGAAGTGGCACGTATGGCCTATTTGACGTTGCAGATCAATCCTCAAACACCTCGTATCAAAGACACATTACGCATGAAACATTTTGAACGCAAACACGGCAAAAATGCCTATTATGGGCAGGGCTGCTAATACAACCACATAGGCACATAGAACACATAGAGATGGCCTTCGTTCAATAAATTTTTCTATGTGCCCTATGTACCTATGTGGTCGCAATGGAGCCTAATAGGAATGAAAACACAGAGATATTTAGACTTACTTACCTGTGATATTGTAGGTTGCGCCATTGAAGTACATAAAGAATTGGGACCCGGATTATTGGAAAAAGTGTATGAAAGATGTTTTGTTCGAGAATTGCAGACTAAGAAATTACGAGTAGAATATCAGCAATCTTTTCCTATTATGTACAAAAATGAAATGATTGATTGTGATTTGCGATATGATGTTTTAGTAGAAGACCTGATCATCGTTGAATTAAAATCAGTTGAAAAGATGTTGCCACTTTTTGATGCCCAACTTTTAACATATATGAAGCTTCTTAAAAAACCGAAAGGTATCTTAATCAATTTTAATGTAAGTAATATTTTTAAAGAAGGACAAAGAACATTCGTAAACGAATACTTTTCACAATTACCTAAATAATAACCCTGCAACCACATAGGCACATAGGACACATAGTTTTTGAACTTCGTTCAATAGTTTTTCCTATGTGCTCTATGTACCTATGTGGTCGCAAAACCTAAAGACGCCCTATGACTCTTGGACTTGAAACCCTTGACTATGTTATCTTCCTCATTTATTTTGTAATTGTATCGAGCTACGGCTACTGGGTATATAAACACAAAGGCAAGCAAACCGCCGATTCAAAAGACTTTTTTCTGGCCGAAGGCTCGCTGACTTGGTGGGCTATCGGTGCTTCCATCATTGCCTCCAACATTTCTGCCGAGCAGTTTATCGGCATGAGCGGGCAGGCCTTTCAGTTAGGGATTGCCATTTCGGTGTATGAATTATTAGGGGGTGTAGCGCTCATTATTGTGGCGGTGTATTTTTTGCCGATGTACCTGAACAACAAAATATATACCATGCCGCAGTTTCTTGCCAAACGCTACAATGAGCGCTTGGCGACGATCATGGCCGTATTCTGGTTGTTTTTGTACATTTTCGTCAACCTTACGTCTATCATTTACCTTGGCGCATTGAGCTTAGAGAAAATGACAGGCTTTGCATTTATGCCCTGCGCGATCTTCCTGACCACTTTTGCGGTTATTATTACCTTGGGTGGAATGAAAGTGATCGGTTATACCGACGTGATTCAGGTCGTTTGTCTGATCTTCGGCGGCTTGGCCACTACCTATTTGGCCTTAGATCTACTGTCCGATAAAGTCGGTACAGGCTCGGGCGTATTGGAAGGTTTAAGCTTAATTCGTGAAAAAGCGGACAGTCATTTACACATGATTTTCACACCCGGTCAATACCAGGTTCACGACGGACGCGGTGGTTTCATTGATGCATACAATCAGTTGCCGGGCATCATGATGTTCATCATCGGAGGGCAATGGGTGAATAACCTCAACTATTTTGGATGTAACCAATACATGACCCAACGCGCGCTTGGGGCCGACATCAACACGGCTCGTAACGGCGTATTATTTGCGGCCTTCCTGAAAATGATGATGCCGTTTATCGTTGTGTTACCCGGCTTGGCGGCTTATGTGTTGTTTCAGGAAAACGCCGATACGTCAATTGTCAATGGCATTACTCAAAACGGTATTGTAAAGCCCGACAATGCCTATCCGGTGTTGTTAAATTTGCTGCCCGTAGGTTTGAAAGGCTTGGCCTTTGCGGCTCTGACGGCGGCGATTGTGGCGAGTTTGGCCGGAAAAGCCAACAGTATCTCGACCATTTATATGCTCGACATTCACAATAAGTTTTTTAATAAAAATCTTACTGAAAAACAAACCGTTTGGACGGGACGGGTAGCCATCATCGTGGCTTTCATTATTGCCTTAATTGTAAGTCCGTTGCTGGCGAATTTTGGGCAGGCGTTTGAGTACATTCAGGTGTACACCGGCTATATTTCACCGGGAATTTTGAGCATTTTCCTCTTGGGTTTTTTCTGGAAAAAAGCCACTGCCAACGGCGCTTTGGCCGCTGCGGTATTAAGTATTGCTTTATCGGCCGTGATTGAAAACATATATCCTGAATTTCCATTCCTCAATCGCATGGGCGTAGTATTTTGGATTTGTTCGGCGGTACACGTAGCCATCAGTTTATCACAATCGAAAGGCAAGAACCAACCCAATGCTTTTGAAGTACGCCCCGAATGGTTCAAGGTGACGCCTTCGTTCCGTTACGGTGCCATTGCTGTGGTTGTGACGTTTAGCTTGATTTACTGGATTTTCTGGTAGGATTCATTAACTTTTTTCAACTTCCCGAAAGGCCGGGCACTCCCATTTAAAACTTTCAGGAAGTTGAAGAAAGTTAGTACTAAAGCCACAAAAAAGGATCTTTAGAGGCCAAATGCGTGACTTTTACATCGGCAATTTTAGGTTGCAGCCAATCAACGAACCACTCCATGCCGGGCTCTTCGCTGACGGCATGCCCAAGAACGATCAATGCAATGTTGGAACCCAGCAACCGGGCATCTCGGATGTATTCTGCCGTTTCCCATTCGGATACTTCACCCACGATCAATACATCCGGCTTTTCGGCCTCCGCTACCGAAACGTGTCGTTGACCGCCCCATGCACCGGGCAATAAAGCAACGCGTTTGCATTGCTGTTCCGGGTTGCCGATAACTTTTACGTGAGTAATTCCCAAAGATGCTTTGAGGTGTTGCACCATTTGCTGCAACGATTGAGAGGGAAGGGTTACTATAGTTTCTCCGGTTTTGAAGTAAGGAAGCCAATTGGCTTTTTTTGCCACTCCATAACTGATGGCGTCGGGAGTTAAGGCATGGCAATAATCGTGAAATCGCCAAACGGCCATTTTATGTTTTTCCAGCAACTGTTGTTTTTGCTTTACTACCGAATTGTTCTTCACCCATTCGACATCATCCCGGTGATTGTAAAAAGTTGGTTCATGAGCAATGATGAAATTGGCATCGCGCTTGGCGGCTTCTTCAATCACTGCAATCGTCGGAAACATCGTTGTAACGATTCCCGTCACTACTTGGTCAGCGTGTCCGGATTTGATGGTGTCTACCGTTAATTTTTGGATCGGCAATTGTCCTTCTTTTAAGATAAGGTGGATGATCTCCTGTACCGTAAATTGTTTTTTTGTCGGCAAAATATTTTTTGTTATTAAAGGCGAAGACATAGAAAGTACACCTGCTGATTTGACGGAATTGATAATAAACTTCCTTCGATCAAGGAAAGAATTATTGAAAACTGAATGATCCATTTTGTATTGAAGTTGTAAAGTTAGTAAGCAAATATAACAGACTGATTTTTAAGTCTTTTGTTTTGTGTAACAGGCCAAACTTCTACTATCGCCGGAATCAATTTTACATAATAAATGGTTGAACTCCAAGTGAAGTATTTCTTTTACTTTCAAGTCGGAGAATGAACTGCCTAAAGCAAAAACTCGTCCCCGAAATACAGGCGTAATTACCCCCTTACTTTGACGTTTTTGCACCCTTTTATTCTTACTGAATATGTGCAACTTTGTTCTGTCAAAAGACAGTGAATCTATCATTTTTTCAGTCTCGCAAACAATTCAAAAACAAATACAAAATGAAAAAGGACAAAATCATTTATTGGGTAGCCACCGGCTTTATTTTTCTGTTCGACACCGTAATGCCTGCCCTTACTTCTCATACTGAGCTCGCTAAAGAAGGTATCCGCCACCTTGGATATCCCGACTATTTCAGGATTCAGCTGACGGTTTTCAAGGTCATCGGCGGTTTGCTTTTAGTACTGCCGTTTGTGCCGAGCCGTTACAAAGAATGGGCATATGTAGGCTTCGGGATTTCGTTTATTTCGGCATTTATCGGTCATGGGGTCGTCGATGGTTTTAGCAATGGTCAAACCCTTTTTCCGTTGTTTGTTTTTGGGATATTGGCAGTTTCTTATGTATACTACCATAAGCTGTTGAACTACACTACAATTAGAAGCCAAAAGAAAGTGCTGTCTGCTGTTTAGGAAAACCGGTAACAATTTTTGAACGCTCCAATCTTCAAATTGGGGCGTTTTTTGTTTAATGATTTAAGCAAAGAGCCTTCTTGTTTGGCATAAAATAGAAAGATAAAATAAAGAAAATGTAAAAATTTCAGTATTGAAATAACTTAGGTTTAGATTCATTATCAGTGACTTGTCGGTAAGTTATTTTATAAATAAAATAAAGGAAAAACGTAAATGAGAGATCAGCATTTTTTGTTTTAAAAATTTACTGCATATTTAAACTGATACTGTCAAAACAAACTATTTACTCTTTACCGGTATTTAGTAAGAACATCAGCAACCATTTCATTTTTTGTACGTCTAAAACCTAAACTTTATTTCAATGCCTTCTTCCGTCCCAACGGAAGAGTTATATTAATTCATTTGTATGCAGAAATTTTCTACCTATTGCCTTTTTTTCTTCTTCGCTCTTACAGCCATTGCTCAGGAAAAAACGTCTATTGATGTCCAACTTAATCTTCAAAACCAAACAGGTTCACCTTATTTCTGTGAAGGAAGCAAAATGACCCTGATTGCGACTCCCAACGAACCGGGACTTTCATATCAATGGTTTTTGGATGGAAAACTGTCGGAGACTACAACCGCAAATACATTGCCTGTGCGCTCTGCCGGAAATTACTCAGTGACAGTCTCTAATGCTCAAATAAGCGGTACTTCATCCAAGTTAACTATCAATGCCTGTCCTGACAACAGCGCTGAAATTGCGGCGATTTGGGCACAATCCTTAAAGGATGGAAAGGGCAAACCTCCTAAAGAGATACAGTCTGCTTTTACCGCAACCATTTCATCGGCAAATCCCGTCTTGTGTAACGGCAATACGTCTGCTGCGTTGGTAGCGCAACCGCAAGGGGCACAGTACACATACCAATGGCAATATGCTTCCTGTTCAAGCTGTACTTATACCAATCAGGCAGGGCAAACCAATAACAGTCTGACCACAAGCACAACCGGTTTTTATAGAGTGGTTGTAACAGAAAACGGGACTGCCATAACCGCTAACCCTTTTCAGGTAGCTTCCGTCCCGTATGCCACTCTTACGGATCAAAGCGATAATCCAAACGGAGTCGTTACTGTAACTCCGGGCCAGAGTGCTTCATTGAAGGTAAATTTTACGGGAACGGGTCCCTTTTACTTTTCGTATAGCGATGGATCCGGTACTAAATCAGTTAGTAACATCACCTCAAATCCTTATATATTAGTGGTAACGCCTGACCAAAATCGTCGTTACAAATTAACCAGTGCAGGAAATAATTCATGTGGTATTTCAACCGGGGAGTTTATAGGAAATGTTCGTGTCGTAGTGGATCCTTCTACTTCTGTTACACTGCCGACTCCAACAAATTTGAATGTTTGCGCAGGAAGCACTATCGAAATCCCGTATACAACATTGGGAATGTGGACAGCAGCACGAAATCTGGCGGTACAATTAATCAACGAAACGGACGGTTCAGGATTAGGTACACAATCCGGGCAATCTGACAGTCCTTTGCGCGTTTCGATTCCAAGCTATTTGCCTCCATTTAGCCAATACCGTATTGGTGTACTCCCCGTTTTACCCGCCGGTGTGGCAGGACCGGTCATCAGTTCTTATATTCTGACAGTGACTAATGTTGGTTGTTTACCCAAGCCAATCGTCTATATGTCTCCTGCCAATCAAGCTTGTAATTCTGTTTATCTTTTCACCAATATTCCCGGCAGCAATAGTAACTCAAACTACCAATGGTTTCGCAATGGAATAGCCATTCCCAATACGACATCATCGGGGTTTTATGCGTATGAGTCGGGGAATTATTATGTAAAAGTAACAAATGCCACTACCAATTATAGTGATTCTTCAGCTATACAAACCGTTACATTGTTATCCTCGCAGATTACAATCACCTCTCCTAATCCTGTATTGTGTGGAAACAATACAACAGCGGTATTGACGGCAACCACGACAAATACCGGGGGGACTTGGCAATGGTATAATTACGATGTGCCGATTTCCGGCGCAACCAATGCCACTTACACGGCTTCAGGCACGGGGTATTATCAGGCAGTATATACAAATGCGGGCTGCACATCAACAGGCTCTTTTAATGTTACGAACTATGCGAATGCTACTCTTACTACACTTTCAGGAAATAGCAGCCAATCCATTCCTTTGGGAGCAGGCACCCAATTGAAAGCTACTTTTACGGGACAGGGACCGTGGACATTTCAAATGTATGACGGTTCCGGTTATAAACGCATGACAACTACCGAAAGTCCCTATTTAATTGCAATTCGACCCGAACAAAACCGTAGTTACTATTTGACAAGTATTTTATCAAGCGGTTGTACTAATACGGGATATAGTAATAACTCTGTAAATATTATTGTAGACCCAAACACAACATTTACATTGCCTACTCCCGGTACCCTAAATGTATGTGCGGGCAGCACTATTGATATTCCTTATATTACTACAGGTACTTGGACCAATGACCGTAAGCTTTATGTTGAACTGCGAGATGCCAACAACAACTATATTTCAAACACCGGCCTGGGAAGTTTTTCTGAAAATCCTATTCGTTACACATTGCCGGCGTCACTGGGTCTAAATTCTTTGATCAAAGTCAGAGTTTCTTCAGAATTACCTTATTATAATTCTCTTACAAGCAGTTACCAATTGACAGTTAGTAATATAGGTTGTCAACCTGCTGCGACGATTAGAAACAGTAGCTCAATTGTTCAGTGTGGAAATGCGTATCTCTATGCATACCCTCAAGGCAATGGCTATACATATCAATGGTTTTTGAATGGAAACAGTATTGTCGGAGCAACGGAGAGTTTTTATAGCGCATTTCAATCAGGGGCTTATACTGTACAGGTAAGCAATACTTCCAACGGATATAATTCCACTTCTACAGCTACTGCTGTTACGATAAGTATGCCCGGCGTAAGTATAACACCCTCCAATGGAGCCCTATGCAACGGTGGTCAAGTGACACTAAATGCCACTCCGTCGGATGGGGCGACCTATGATTATCAATGGTATTACAGAGCTATCGGTGAAAACGACTACTCTCTCATCAGTGGATATAATTCCGCGGATTATAACGCGGTTTTCGCAGGTTACTACTATGTTATTGTCACTCCAAAAACGGGTAATTGCTCGGTTACCTCATCCACTGTCTCTGTTTCAAATAGTGGCATGGCTACACTGACGAATGCTAATGGAAATAACTCCAATGTATTTATTTCAGTAGGTCAAACGGTACCGTTGACTGTTACAATGACAGGACAACCTCCTTTTGTATTCCAATACTCTGACGGTACCTATATCCGTCGGATAACGACTGATAATTCAACTTATACGCTTAATGTGACACCCGAGCAGAATCGTACTTACAGTTTATACGGCTTTGAAAATAGTTGCAGCAGTGGGAATGTGAATGGGTCTGTCAATGTTATCGTTGACGTGGGTACTTCAATAGTGCTTCCAACACCGGCAAATCTAAATGCCTGTGCCGGGGGGACTGTTGAAATCCCTTATACATTAACGGGTACGTGGACGGGTAATAAATATTTATACGTTACACTTGTTAACCCTGCCAATGGAGGTTTTATTACCTCTTATAGTATTAGTTCTCTTGGTAATTCTATTACCCTTCCTATACCCGCATCATTATCCATAGGCAGCAGTTTCCAGATCAGAGTTAACGCTTCCGTTCCTTATTTTACTACTGTCGTAAGTAACTATATATTTACAGTTACTTCTGCGGGGTGTATTGCTTCTCCGCAAATTCAGGAATCATTCCCAAGACAGTGTGGAACCGCGAGCTTTTCTACTCAGGGAATTTCAGGTTATTCTTACCAATGGTATAGAGACGGGGTTTTTTCGTCTTCCGGATCAAGTGGATATACAGCTACAATTAGTGGTAATTACACCGTTAGAGTGACGGGACCAAACGGCTATGATGTTACTTCGGCTCCATATACTGTTAATGCAGGCAGTATATCCAGACCTTTTATTAGCCGAACCGGAGGAACAGATTGTAGTGATGGAAGCAATTTTACCCTTTTTTCGAGCCTTACAGATCCTGCTTTTACTTATCAATGGTATTATGCACCGGTATCGAACGGACCTTTTTTGCCGGTTACGGGAGCTAACTCTTCTTCTTTGACAACCAACAAACCCGGAGGATATTTTGTGACGGTACAAAGCGGAGATTGTCAGGCAGAATCAAATAAATATTATACTTGTCCACTGTTGGTTGATTTTAAGTCGACATCTATCTGTCAGAACAGTAGCGTAACTGTAAAGTATTCTTCAAATTTTTGCTGTTATTCTGATATTAAGCTTTCTCTTCACTTGGTAGACGCAACTTCGGGAAATAGTGTGGTCAGTAATATCGCATCTTTGACCGGTTATTCTTCCTATACCTTTGCAAATGTGATCATTCCTTCTTCCGTTCCTACGGGTACCTATCGGTTTGTTATCACTTCAGGCAACCCTACATATATAAGTCCTAAGAGTATCGGTATACTGACAATTACAAATAATCTGGCTCCGACTCCTCCTGTAATAACTGCTTCTCCGAGTTCTGTATCGCCCGGTCAAGGTACAACTTTAACGGCATCTAACTGCAATGGCACCATTCGTTGGATCGATAATGGTATCTTGCCGGCTATTCGTTCCGTTACACCTAACGGAACTGCTGCTTACTCAGCGATATGTCTTGATGTAAATGGCTGTATATCGTCAGAAGGTTCTGTTACTGTTACAACAGAGTGTGACCCTCTGGAACCGAATAATACCTATTTATCTGCAACTCATACAAATAATGGGAGTTATTTAAGTCCTGAAGTTTGTCTCGATTCAAAAAATGATGTAGATTGGTATACCTATGTGTATAACAATAAAGTCTTTTACATCAATGTGGTTTCGGTAAGTAATGTTTATAGTTATTATAAGTTATCGATCAACGTTGTAAATGATTCACTGCGCATTGAAACTTTGCCGAGCAGTGGTTCGTATCTTTTTACGTATGTAAGATTATACGCTGATAACGGTACAACGCTTTTAGGCTCAGACTATGACAGCGGAGTGAATTATTTCTCACTGTTAAAATACAAACTTCCATCCCCCTGCCCCTCTGTATTGAGTTTATATTCAACAATTTTGGATATAGCTCCCGGTCAGACCAATACCGCCAAAGCGTTGCAAATCAACGCCACTAATAAAATCGGCGATGGAGCTACGGCCAATTACTATGGGCAAAATTCTGTACTGCTGTCGCCGGGATTTCAGACAAATTTAAGTACCGGCGGGAGTTTTAATGCAATAATTCAAGGCTGTAATTAGATCAGAATAACTTATTGTGTAATGCCGATCGGGGTAGCCTTAAAAGTAAACAGGCTACCCCGATTGACATTTTTTAAGCGTGTTTTGGATTAAAAAATTCCCAACTGTAACTTGCATCAAACGCCGCAATTTCAACCTTTTGACCGATGACAAGAAGAGAATTTTCACAGGATGTATTGACTGCTTTAACGAGTATTGCTTTTCTGGATACATTGTTTCAGCAGCAGTTGTTTGCGCATTCTGTAAAGCCCATTGCCACCCAATGGTTGAGAGAAATGCACGTTCTGTGTCAGGATCTGAAAACGCACTCTATTACACCGGCGGTGTGGCAGCAAAGAATAGATGCGTTTTATCACAAACTTCCCTTGGAGGACCTGATGAAAGTGATTGATTTTGAGAAAGCCATTTCAAACTTCAATTACCCTGATTTGGGCGTTGTAACCAAAGACCCTGTACTGCCGAAAGTAGAAGGAATTTCTGAAAAATATTCATTTATCGGGCGGGTTTTTGGAATGAGGAAAGACCGTGCCATTATTCCGCACGGTCATCAAAACATGACCTCATGCCATAGAGTACTGAAAGGAGAATTTCTGTTGCGGCAATATGATCGAATTCGGGATGAAGGCGATGCTATGTTGATCAAACAAACCATCGAAGAAACGGGAAAAGCAGGTAGCTTTTCGTCCATTTCAGACGTTAAAAACAATATTCACTGGCTGGTTGCGACCACCGAACGGGCGTATACATTTGATGTGATCGTGGTGGGCCTCAACGAAAAGCCCACCGAAATCGACAATATTGATATGTACAATGCCGTAAAAATGGGCAAAGAGCTATTGAAAGTCAAGAAGATAAACGTAGACGAAGCACTGAAAAAATACGGTAAATCTCACCATTGACATACTACCTTTATTGTGCACTTCTGTCCTGCTCGTGAATCGTTTCGATCAGTTTCTGTAATGCAGCGTGTCGCTCAGTGGTTGTTTCCGGAAACGACATATTCATGTTTTTGAGTTCTTCGATCAGGATCTGACCTACGATCAATCGCATGTTTTTCTTGTCGTCGGCGGGCACCACATACCACGGCGCCTTTTCGGTAGCGGTAGCATTGATGGCTTCTTCGTAAGCGTGCATGTATTCTTTCCATTTGGCGCGCTCTTTAATATCGTCTTCTTCGAACTTCCAATTTTTGGTAGGGTCTTCGATCCGCTCGATGAGCTGCTTTCCCTGTTCCAGCTGTGAGATATTTAAGAAGATCTTAACAACACGGATGCCATTGTGATAAAGGTACTTTTCAAAATTGCCGATATCATTGTAGCGCTGTTTCCATACTTTATCCAAATCTTTGGTCAGTTCCTTCGGCAGCTTTTGGGAGTTCGTTAGAATTTCAGGATGCACTTTAACAACCAAGACCTCTTCGTAATGGCTTCGGTTGAAAATGGTAATATCGCCGCGTTGGGGTAAATGCTGTATGTGTCGCCACAAAAAATCATGATCCAACTCGTTGTCGGAAGGACGCTTGAACGATTGAATTTTTACACCTATGGGATTTACTCCCGACAATACGTGCTTAATAGTGCTATCCTTTCCGGCGGCATCCATGGCTTGAAAAATGACCAATAGCCCGTAGCGATTGTGGGCGTACATAAGGCTCTGAAGTTGGTCAATTTCGGTACGAAACTCTTCCAACTGAGAGGCATAATCTGCTTTATCTTTATAGAGGTCGTTTATTTTAGTAGCTGCTTTTTTATGATGGAAAGGCCGGCTGCCATCGTACCGAAAATTGTCTGACTTGAATGATTTGGACATTGTGAAACGGTTAAATTTGAGTGCTGAAAGGCATATATTTGTGCAAAAGGCCCGAATACACGCCATCCGATAACTTTCTTTTGCTAAGATGTTCTTTTTTTTTAGTTTAACAGTAAAAAATAGAAATTATCTGTTCTTTATAGGGAGCCATAATGAAATACCGGGTATATTTTATGTTGATTTAAGTTATAATGAAAGTTTGGCGCTGATTTTGTTGAGTATTATCAGGTAGGAAGATACCAGTACTGTTATAACAATTTCAACGCTAAACAACATCTTAGTCATTCTCGATAAATGACTGATTGCCGTTTCTATCTATGAAAATCTCTATTGCCACTTGGCTGCTTATTGGATCATCTGTTACGATCCTATTAGGAGTTTTTTTGGGCGTTTCGTTTTTTAATACAATTCAACGTCAATCGGAAGAAGCGTATTGGGTAAAAGAAAAGCGCGAAACGGCTGATCAACTCATTACGCTTGAGAAACTCTTAGTCGATATGGAAACAGGACAAAGGGCTTTTCGGGGTACCAACGAAAAGAAATTCCTTATTCCCTATACCCAAGCACAACTGAACATTGGGCATGTGATGGATAAGTTAACCCAACTTCTGCAAAACAATCCCCGAAAACTTGCCACGCTGGAGCAGATACAGCAGTCGGTGCACACATTGTTGCAATTGTGGCTGTTAACTCCTGACAACACCCTTACTTTAAGCAGAGAAGCCATGATCGAACTTACTGCAAAAGAGATGAAAGAAATGGATAGGGTAAGATTCTTGGTAAAAAAAATATACAGTACCGAACAGTATGAGTTGATTCAACGGGAAAATGCCATTCAGGCGGATGTTGAAAATGTAACAAGAGAGACAGTTCTGGGGACTTTGTTACTGTTTTTACTGGCCGCCGTACTGACTTATTTTTATTTTTTGGAATTTAAGAGCCGCCGAAAGATCGAGAACCAGCTCAGCAAAAATGTAACTGAACTGGAAGGACTTAATCATTCCATCAATGATCGAAATTGGTACTTGGCCGGATTGACCGTTATCAATGACTCCCTACAAAATATCGACGAACTTGAAGCCCTTGGCTCTGCCGGCCTGAAATCAATTATGGACTACCTGGAACTGCCTGCCAGCGGTTTTTATACGTTTAATGAAGAAGAACAAAAACTGGTATTAACTGCTTCAGTTGCTTTGTCTTCGCAGACGCCTCAATCGTATTCATTGGGAGAAGGATTGGTAGGACGGTCGGCTACCGAAAGACAATTACGTATAACCAAGTCAGTACCTTTGCCGTATTGGGCTATTGAGTCGGGAAGCGGGGCTGCTGCCCCGGGTGAGATCATGTGTATACCGCTTTGGTATGGAAAAGAATTGAAAGGAGTTATTGAACTGGCATCTTTTACGCCGTTTGAAGACCGGCATAAGGAGCTTTTAAAACGAATAGCTAAAGATATATCATTGTCAATTAATGCAATACAGGCAAAGCTTAAAGTAGTGGGTCTGTTGGAGCAATTGAAAGTACAAACCGAAGCGTTGAAAAATCAGCAGGATGAATTACGCCGGGCGAATGAAGAACTGTCGCGTCAAACGGAAAGCCTGTTGGCATCGGAAGAAGAACTGCGTGTACAGGAAGAAGAACTGCGCCATATAAATTCAGAACTGGAAGAGCAGAACGAAGCGGTAGAAGTGGCCAGACAGTCGTTGGCGCTGAAAGCGAAGGAGTTGGAAGTAACGAGTGCGTACAAATCAGAGTTTTTGGCAAATATGTCGCACGAGTTGCGTACGCCACTGAACAGTGTATTGATCTTGGCCAACCTGTTATCAGAAAATAAATCAAATAACCTGACTGCCAAGCAGGTAGAATACGCCAAAGTGATTCAAAAGTCAGGGACGGATCTCTTGAAATTGATCAATGATATTCTGGATCTATCGAAAATTGAAGCCGGAAAGGTTGATTTTCAGTTTGAAAGCGTACCGGTTAAACACATCACTCGCGATATCAAACAATTGTTCAGCGTGGTGGCCGAAGAAAAAGGCGTGACATTTACAACGAATGTAGATGCATCCGTTCCCACGGCTCTTCACACCGACAAGCAGCGACTGGAACAGATCATTCAGAACCTGCTGTCAAATGCATTTAAGTTTACCCCTAAAAATGGTAAGATCACGCTTTCTTTTACAGCGTTGGAACCTAAGAATGAATATTCTACCGAGGCGTTGAGAAAGGCAGAGCAAGTCCTGCTGATGAGTGTTGCTGATAACGGAGTTGGGATTCCGGCCGAAAAACAACAACTCATTTTTGAAGCTTTTCAACAGGCTGATGGCTCTACCAGTCGCAAATATGGCGGAACAGGCCTGGGTCTTTCCATTATCAAAGAATTGGTAAAACGCCTGGGCGGAGAGGTAAGATTACAAAGTGAAGTAGGCAAAGGCAGTACTTTTTTTGTCTATATTCCACTCAGCTTCAAACCGGTTGATGTATCGGCACCAACTCCTGAACCGTTGCCTGCCGAAGAAAGACAGCCTTTTACCATGACTGAATTTCATAAAAATGTAGTGGCTCAAACGAAGATTGAAGATGACCGCGATGTGATCGACAACCGAGATTTCGTGATTTTGATCATTGAGGATGACCCCATATTTGCCGGCATTGTCCGAGATCTGGCGCGTGATAAAAAATATAAAGTAATCGTGGCATTGCAGGGCGATGAAGGAATGTACTATGCCCAAAAATACAAGCCTTCGGCAATCATTTTGGATGTACAGTTACCGATCGTGGATGGGCAGAGTATTCTCTCATGGATCAAAAATGACGAACAGTTAAAGCATATTCCCGTGCACGTTATTTCCGGATCTGATGCTTCTCGTTTATCATTACAGGGAGCACAGGCGTTTATCCAAAAACCCGTCAAAACCCAGGATCTGGAGAAAGTTTTCAATTTGCTGGAAGCGCAATTGAACGTTGAAATTAAGAAAGTGCTGATAGTGGCAGGAGAGTACATCCAACGAAATTCCATCGGTCAGGTACTTGGAAAACGCTATCCTGATCTGAAATGGGAAGTTGTTGCCTCTGAACAGGATGCAACCGATAAAATTATGGATGAGAGCTATGATTGCCTGATCGTGGATATGCGTAAAAACCTGAAGGTGGGCATTGAGAAACTGGGCCGTTTGAAAGAACCGAAGGAATCACAAGCGCTGCCTGTGATTGTTTACATTGATGAAGACCTCAACCCAATTGAAGAGCGTCAACTGAGAAAGTTGTCAAATGTAATCATCAGAGAGTCTACACAATCCATGGAACGATTGATGGACGAATTGGAACTGTTTCTTTTTAAAGTTCAGGAAGTGGAATCCAAAAAACTGCCTCAACCGGCGGCGGCATTCAGTAATCGGGGGTTGGAAGGGAAGAAGGTCTTGCTGGTAGATGATGACATGCGTAATGTGTTTGCACTGAGCACATTGTTGGAAGACCAACATATGAAGGTGATTACGGCAGACAATGGAAGAGAGGCATTGGAAGTGCTACAGCAAAATCCGGATACCGATATTGTATTAATGGATATCATGATGCCCGAAATGGATGGGTATGAGGCTACTTCCAGAATTCGGAATGATCTGCGGTTGGCCAAATTGCCGATCATAGCCTTGACGGCGAAAGCAATGCCGGAAGACCGAGAGAAAGTAATTGCGGCAGGAGCATCTGATTATATCACTAAACCGGTAGATACAGGGCAACTTTTTTCATTGATGCGGGTGTGGTTGTCATAATAAACGATGGATTCACAAACACAACTTACTACCGAAGAATTAAACGAGATCATTCATCTCATCCATACTCAACACGGGTATGATTTCAACGATTATGCCCGTGCTTCCCTACTGCGACGTGTAACGCGTTGCATGAATATTGCAGGATTTAAAACAAGTTATGAACTGAAATACCATTTGACCAATGATAAATCTTTTTTTGCCTGGTTTTTAGAAACCCTGACGGTCAATGTTACAGAGATGTTCAGAGACCCATTATTTTATAAGGATCTGCGCGATAAAGTACTTCCAACGCTTGCATCCTATCCTATTATTAAGATATGGCATGCCGGTTGTGCTACGGGAGAGGAAGTATACTCAATGTCTATTCTTTTGCAGGAAGCAGGATTACTCAATCGCACAAGATTGTATGCTACCGATCTCAACCCGGTCAATTTAGAAAAAGCACGTCAGGGAATCATTCCTTTAAAACAGATCAAAGACTATACCACAAATTACATTAAATCGGGTGGGCAAAACGATTTTTCTTCCTACTATACTGCACAGTACGACAATGCCATCATTCGGAAAGAATACCGTGAATGTGTCGTTTTCGCCCAACATAACTTAGCTGTAGATCAGGTATTTAATGAATTTCAATTGATATGCTGCCGAAATGTAATGATCTATTTCAATCATGATCTACAGAACCGGGCCATTCATTTGTTTCACGACAGTTTGTCTCCTTTAGGGTATTTAGCGCTTGGAATCAAGGAGTCGTTACTGTTTACGGATATAAAGCAGCAGTTTGAATCGGTCAACCCGGCGACTCGTATCTACCGGCGGAAAAAATAAAACAAGATGACACAAAATGGCGTTGATATTGTTGTAATTGGCGGCTCAGCGGGAAGTATTTCCGTGCTCAGTGAGTTGATAGAAGCCCTTCCCGCTCCTTTTAATTTTAAAGTTATCATTGTTCTTCACCGCTCCAAAAACGTAATTAGTGAGATGGAACAGATTCTTGATGTAAAACGAAAAGAAATTATTGTGAAAGAACCCGATGATAAAGAACCTATCCAAAAAAATTGCGTTTATTTGGCTCCTCAAAACTATCATCTGTTGATTGAAGCCACCCATTCCTTTTGTTTAGATTATTCGGAACCGGTATCTTATAGCCGGCCTTCAATAGATGTTACTTTTGAAAGTATCGCGGAAATATATACTGAAAAGGCAGTAGCGATTCTGTTGAGCGGAGCAAACAGAGATGGTTCACGGGGAATGGCTGAGATTATTGCGAGGGGTGGGGCCGGTATTGTGCAGGACCCATCTACGGCCGAATATCCTGTAATGCCTCAATTTGCCCTTGATAATAATACCGGCGTACAAGCACTGACACCTTTCCAAATTTCCGCTTTCTTACAGACACTGAACGTATAATTAAATTTGAAAATGTTAAACCCTAATCGCGACTTTACAATTCTTTTGGTCGACGACCGAGAAGAAAACTTATTGGCCCTTGAAGAAATGCTGGCCGATGAGAACAGGGTTTTTATCAAAGCAACTTCCGGAAATCAAGCCTTGCGTCATGCACTCAAAAATGACAATATCGGTCTGATCATGCTGGATGTGCAAATGCCTGAAATGGACGGATTTGAAGTAGCCAGATTGCTGAAAACCAATCAAAAAACAAAGAATATCTCCATTATTTTTGTAACGGCCATCAACAAAGAAGAGCATTATATGCTGAAAGGATTTGATGAAGGAGCGGTAGATTATCTTCAAAAACCGTTGGATATCAATGTTACTAAAGCAAAAGTGAAGGTTTTTCAGCATTTATACCAATACCAACAGGAGCTGAAGTATACTGCCATTGAACTCCAAAGGATCAACCAACAACTGGAAAAATTTGCCTTTATTATCGCTCACGATATGAAATCGCCCCTTACGGGTTTGATCGGGGCGTTATCATTGCTGGAATTAAATGATGACGGCGACCTATCTCCCGAAGAATGCAAAGAGTATATCTCTCATTCCAAAGAAGCGGCACTTTATCTTTCCAATATGATCAATGCGCTGCTTGATTATTCACGAAAAAGTATTGCCGATCAAACAATGGAGGAGGTGAGTGTTCAGGAAATGGTCGAAGAAGTAGTGCATAATTTGTTTTTACCTCCTCATATTACCTTTAAAATCATCGGGACCTTGCCTGTTTTATGGACTAAAAAACTGAAACTTCAGCAGGTATTTCAAAATCTGATCAGTAACGCTTTTAAATATAACAATAAACCCGATGCTCTCATTGAGTTAGGATGCAAAGACAGAGGCGATCTGTTCGAATTTTTTGTGCGGGATAATGGACCCGGTATTCCTTTTCAGGATCATGAAAATATATTTAAATTTTTCAGGACCTCTATCAATATGGCTACAACGGAGAGCAGTACAGGGGTGGGACTTTCTATTTTGAAATTATTGGTCGAGGAACAGGGCGGTAAAATTTGGGTAAACTCAGATCCCAGTCAGGGAAGCATTTTTTATTTTGAATGGAAAAAATAAATATTTTCATTTAAAACAAAATTTTCACCGCTGTTGGAAAGCCAAAGTGGATTTTGTTAAAAATATACCAATAATTTAAAACAGCAGACTTGCCTTTTTGGGTTATTATCTTGGTAAATGCAAATACAATATATACATGAATTGAAGTGGGTCAAGTCAAAAGAATTAATAGGTAACAAATCATTTGATTTAATTCAAAAAGGGTATATTTGTTGTGCCTATACTGCTATAAATTGCGAATCAGATACAGATTGGCATTTAGGGCGGTTGCATGGAATAGGAAAAAAACAATAAATTATTCACTAATTATATAAGTTTGTGTTGAAAAAGTAATAATAGTTAGAAAAAACATTCGAAAAGTATCAATTGTAGACTGATCGTACATTTTATAGATACGCTCCCTAACTCCATAATCCGCTTAGCATTACTCGTTATAAATAGTACAATTTACGTTATGAACCTACCATAAACGAGCTTAAGCATGAGTCACAATTGGAATAAAAACATCAATTTATTAAAAATAATAATTTAAAAGACATATTAATTATAACAAACGTATGTTTATCAAGTTAGACAAATGGCAGTTGTGACTAATTAGTATAATTTTGTTCGCCTTATAAGTATACCTAGCATTGCCCTTCAATTATCTCTAAATACCTGAAAATGTGAAGTATGGGAATGGCCTGAAGTAGATGAGCCGGCTGCGAAATACAAATATTTGGAATAATTGTTGTAGTTGAAACAGTACATTTCAAGATACATAACCTGAAGTATTTATAACTATTTTCAACGTTTGATGAAGCAAATACTAAAAAAATTCAGTACTCATGACTAACCGTTACAATGTCCTTATTGTGGAAGATGATGCG
The DNA here is from genome assembly GCF_965279615.1 of Runella sp. Taxonomy (NCBI): domain Bacteria; kingdom Pseudomonadati; phylum Bacteroidota; class Cytophagia; order Cytophagales; family Spirosomataceae; genus Runella; species Runella sp. The sequence goes on from NZ_OZ257252.1 coordinate 7,061,198, forward strand.
TTCATTCGTAAAGTTCTCCGTCAATCTTTAAAAAATGATTTTGAAGTAACAACTCACATTAATGGAATAGAAGCGATGAGTTGGTTGGAACAGGGAAACCCTGTCGATGTTATTCTGACCGACCTTCAGATGCCCTACTTAAACGGTCAGGATTTGATTCGAACGATACGGGCCAGCCCAATGTTCAAAAATTTGCCCATTATTATACTGTCTACCTTCGATGACAGTAATACCCGCATAGCCTGTCTGGAATTGGGAGCCGATGACTTTATGACCAAACCTTTCAATCCTCTGGAAGTAAAAGCGAAGGTGTTGGCCGTAATGCGGCGAACGAAGTAACCTGCAATAGGCATTGTTTGTTTGTAGAAAGTTTCTTTATTCCGGCATTTTATACCTTGAGAAAAGCAAATGGAGGCAGAACCAGGTAAAAAGGGCTCGTTTCGAGTAATGTATATTGAAAACGATCCCCAAGGCATATCACTGTTAAACAAAGATTTCGGAGCGTTGGTCGAGGTTATAACGGAGTCGAATCATACAGAAGCGCTTGATTATTTAGAGATGGGAAATCCGGTCGATCTGATTATTTGTCATGATTCGGCAAGTTGTCCTGATTTTTTGAAATCACTGCGCAATAAGGCTTATTTTCAATCTATACCGGTCATTTTGTTTAAATCGAATGAAGGGGCTGATCCTAAAATAGTTCAGGGGCAAGTCATTGATGTATTTACCTGGCCTTATCCCCTTGAAGCACTTCGAATCAGGCTTAACTACCTCGTTCAGAAAAAACAATATACAGAGGCCGCCCGAGTTCCTTATAAACCAACGCGGGTTCGAAGCCCATTCGGAAAAAGGGCTTTTGATATTGCCGTTTCGGCAACGGCGCTTTTGATGCTGTCGCCGATATTGACGGTGGTTGCCGTTTTGGTAAAAATGGATTCTAAAGGGCCGATATTTTACCGCTCCAAGCGGGTGGGGATGGGGTATCGTATTTTCGATATGTATAAATTTCGAACCATGCGTACCGATGCCGACAAGATGTTGGCTAATATGGCCTCACTAAACATGTATAATGTAGCTCCCGCAGTTGCTGTCAGCAATTTATGTGAAGAGTGCCAACTTGCAGGGACTGATTGCCAACGAATTTTATTTTTAGATAAAGAACAAATTTGCGAGAAACTTTACCACCAAAAGCAAAAGTCAAAGGCTACTTTTTCCAAATTTAAAGAAGACCCGCGCGTCACCAAATTGGGGAAATTTCTGCGAAATACCAGTATTGACGAACTTCCTCAGTTGTTTAATATCCTGATAGGAGATATGTCGTTTGTGGGAAATCGTCCTTTACCTCCTTACGAAGCAGAAAAGCTCACCTCTACGGGATATGCCCGCAGATTTGCGGCTCCCGCCGGCCTTACCGGCCTTTGGCAGGTAACAAAACGGGGAAAATCAAAGGTTTCAGATCTTGAACGTATTCAATTGGATGTACTTTACGCCAAAAAATACTCGTTCAAAACAGATCTGATCATCATGATCAAAACGGTTAAGGCAGTTTTTCAAAAAGAAAACGTATGAGCGCGCTGCCACTTGTCTCGTTTATAACCATCAATTACAATCAGGCACAGGTTACGTGTGATATGTTGGAATCAACCCGGACACTGACCTATCCCAATGTAGAAATAATTGTAGTAGACAATGGTTCGGTGGAAGATCCCACACCGCTGATTGAAAAAGGTAATTATCCTAACGTTAAAATAATTCTGACCAAGGCCAATTTAGGCTTCTCGGGAGGAAATAACGCAGGAATTAAACAGGCGAAAGGCGAGTATTTTTTTTTGCTGAACAACGATACTATCGTTACGCCGACCCTTGTAGAGGACCTGCTGGCTCCTTTTGCCACCGATCCTTCCATTGGGATGACTTGCCCTAAAATCCGTTACCACGATCATCCTTCCATTCTTCAATATGCGGGGTATAGACCACTGGACCGCCTCACGGGCAGAACATGGGCCATTGGTTTGCAGGAAGAAGATAAAGGGCAACATGATGTTTCCGGCCCCACGCCCTTCGCCCACGGAGCTGCAATGATGGTACGTCGGGAGGTGATCGAAAAAGCAGGCTCTCTGGAAGACAGTTATTTCTTATACTATGAAGAACTGGATTGGTCGGCGCGTATTTGGCGGGCCGGATTCAAGATATATTACGAGGCCAAAGCCTTGATCTACCACCGGGAATCCATGAGCGTAGGAAAAGCCAATCCGCTGAAAGTGTACTATCATACGCGCAATCGCTTGCTTTTTATGCGTAGAAATGTAACCGGAATGACATTGGCTACGTTTTGCTTATACTACTTTCTTCTGGCCTTACCCAAAGCCACGCTGGTTCACTTAGTGCGCGGACAAACCAACTACCTGAAAGCCATCAAAGATGCCGTGGCATGGAATCTGACGCATAAGGTAGACCAAAACGGAGACATTATTCCGTCGGTACTGTTGGATAAACCTTACAAAATATAACTCCTGCAGAAAAATGGTTGAAATTTTACTTCTCCTTTGTATCGGCCTTGTAGTATACACCTATCTGGGATACGGATTAGTGGTATGGTTGCTCATTAAACTTCGCGGAAAACGCACTTCGGTAAAAACCAATGAGTCTTTTGTCCCTGAAGTAACATTGGTCGTTCCTGCTTACAACGAACTTTCCTGTATACCTGCCAAACTCACTAATTCTTTGGGACAGGAATATCCGGTCGATAAAATTCGATTTCTGTTCGTAACCGAAGGCTCCACTGATGGCTCTACGGAATGGATAAAAGAGCATTACGGCGCCAAAGTAGATGTGCTTGGAGGAAGCGAGCGGCGGGGAAAAGTGGCTGCAATGAATGAGGCACTGAAGTACGTTAAAACCCCGATTGTTATTTTCACGGACGCCAATACGCAGCTAAACAAGGAAGCGGTTAAGAATATTGTAAGACATTTTCAAGACCCGATTGTAGGAGCTGTGGCGGGCGAAAAGCGCATACTTACCGGCGATGACGAGTCAGCGGCAGGGTCGGGCGAAGGGTTATATTGGAAGTATGAATCACAACTTAAACGTTGGGATTCGGAATTACATACCATTGTGGGAGCGGCCGGAGAGTTGTTTGCCGTCCGTACAGAGTTGTATGAACACGTTGAACCGGATACCATTCTGGATGATTTTATCATTTCCCTGCGCATTGCCGGCAAAGGCTACAAAGTGGCCTATGAACCTGATGCGTATGCCTTGGAACATCCCTCGTTTTCGATATTGGATGAACAAAAGCGAAAAATTCGCATTGCGGCGGGAGGATTTCAATCAATAGTCCGGCTGAGTTATTTATTGAATCCCTTCCGTTACGGCATTTTGTGCTTTGAATATGTGTCGCATCGCGTGTTTCGTTGGGCAGTTGCACCCATTTGTTTACCGTTGATCTTCCTTTTAAATGCGTGGTTGGCATACGCTGCTTTGCAAACTCCGACGCAACCGGGAAATGTTTGGATACTGCTTTTTGTGCTTCAGTGCCTTTTTTATGGCGCTGCCTGGGTGGGGTATCAATTGGAACAGCGTCGGTTGCGCTGGAAATTACTCTTTGTCCCTTTCTATTTTACGTTTATGAACGTATGCGCCTTGGCCGGATTGGTACGATACTTGCGTGGTAAACAATCAGGTATGTGGGAGAAAGTCCGTCGTGCCGATGATGTATTATTGAAAGCGCAATAAAAAGTAAAAAGACAAGGGAGGTGTACGGAATGGTATCTTTACTCAATAGCGAGAGGGCAAAGTTTTGGCTTTATGGTCTTTTGGGATTGGTATGGACGTTCATTTGCGGCTACCTTATTGCCGTTTTAGGAATTATTGGGGCTGCTGCTGCCTTTGCATTACCTATTGGCTGCGCTATTCTTTATGGAATATTTTATGAGCCCAGATTTGGCTTCCTGTTATTTATTCAATGTAATTTCTTAGTCAGTTTCTTCGCCCGGTTTTTGGAGGTAGAGGTGCCTTTCGGGACTTTTATAGATATTTCGTTGATACTCACCATGCTAAGCATGCTTGTCAACGCCAAGAAATATGATTGGAGTAAAATAAACCATCCCACTTTCTATTTAGTGTTGATTTGGATCGTTTATACTATTCTTGAATACTTCAATCCCGAGGCTCCTTATAAACCTGCATGGCTCTATAATTTCAGAAAATTCTCGCTTTACTGGATCTTAATAACGTGTATTGTTTTGATTCTTCCATTCAAAAAGTCGGATATAAAGATCATGATCCGGACGTGGTTGGTATGGTCGTTTTTGGGAGTGCTTTGGGGATTTAAACAACAGTACATCGGACTGACCGTTAAAGAGCAATTGTGGTTGAATGCCGGAGCCGACAAAACGCACGTATTGTTTGGAGTATTGCGGGTGTTTTCGTTTTATACGGATGCATCACAGTTTGGTGCTGAAATGGCCGCAACGACGTTGGTTTGCATGATCTGGTTCTTTGAAGATAAGAATTGGCTTTACAAAGCGGGATACTTATTTTTGGCATTGGTTTATTTTTGGGCTTTTGCCATTTCCGGCACCCGAAGTGCGCTGTTTGTACTCATTGCAGGAGGCGCTTTTTACCTGATTTTACGGAAAGATTTCAAAAAAATGGTCATTGCTGCCATAGCAGCTACGCCCGTTTTTATCGTTTTGATGTTTACAAATATCGGTAACGGCAATTATCAGGTGTATCGTATCCGCACGGCATTGCGTCCTATGGAAGACGCTTCCTTTGTATTACGACTTCAAAACAAAGAAAAATTGCAGCGTTTACTGGACAACTATCCTTTTGGGGCCGGCTTAGGTACATCTGAAGCGGTAGGGCAGCGTTTTTCACCTTACCACTGGGCGTCGCAGATAGCGCCCGACAGTTGGTACGTAATTCTCTGGATCGAAACAGGGCGGGTAGGAATGATGCTTTATGTCATGATATTGATTGCTATTATAGGTTTTGCGACATTAAAAGTTTGGAAAATACGAGATCCCTGGCTTGAAAAAATAATGATCGCGATGCTGGCAGAGGTAGGAGGTATTGCGGTAATGTCTTACTCCAACCCTGTGTTGGGACAGTTTCCCACCAGCGGTATCCTGTATGTCAGCATGATCATGATCACAACCTGTGAGCGTTGGGATACGCCTATCGAAAAATTGCAGAAAAAACCTGTACGTATTTAATCATTCGGTTCATCAACTTTTTACCTATAAATCTTCAAAACATGAAACGTCGACGAGCCATTTGGAGTATAGCTCTTTTGGGGGGAGGCAGTTTGGCTTCTATAGGAATATTCAAATGGCTGGATTGGCACAAGCAACCCGACATTTCATACTTTAAAGGCCAAAAAAGGTTATTGGAAGCATTGAGCGAGACGATCATTCCCGCGACCGATACCCCGGGAGCTACCGAAGCGGGAGTTGCTGATTTTATCCTTAAAATGGTAACGGAAAATATGAATGTAGTGTCGCAGAACCGGTTTATTGATGGATTGAAAGAGGTTGAAGCCTATGCCGTAGACACCTATGGAAAATCGTATACCTTATGCTCTGAAGAACAGAAAAATGCAGTGATGCAGTATTTTGAAGAAAAGAGCAAACCGTTGGAAGGGATTGCAGGGAAAGTGCAGCGGAAGGTGTTGGGAGATCCGTTTTTTCCGATTTTGAAAGAATTTACCTGCATCGGTTATTGTACGTCGATGGTAGGTGCTACACAGGGACTTGCTTACGCTTTGGTGCCCGGTCGTTTTGTGGGTTGTGTTCCCATGACTTCAAACCAAAAATCCTGGGCAACGAAATAAGGTACCGGTTGCGGTCATTATGCACCAATTTCGATTATAAACCAGTATAAAGTTTTGATAATGCATGGTTCTTTTTGTGTACGATAAATCAATTACCCGTAGGAAGAATCGTGACATTTTGTATTTTTAGTTTTAACCCTTCTATCTTTCATCCCTAACCCTCATGTATCCCCATAATCCCTCCCAAAAAGGTAAGCAATCCTACACGTATGATGCTATCGTGGTTGGATCCGGAATTAGCGGCGGTTGGGCAGCTAAAGAGCTGTGTGAAAAGGGATTAAAGACGCTGGTATTGGAGAGAGGACGTCAGGTTGAACACGTAACCGATTATCCGACAGCGATGAAAAGTCCATGGGATTTTCCGTTTCGATTGAATACCGTCATCAAAGACCAAGCCGAAAATCCGGTGCAGAGTTTGTCTTACAACGAAGGTAATAAGCATTTTTTTGTGAATGATAAAGAGCATCCTTATATTCAGGAAAAACGCTTTTCGTGGATTCGCGGGTATCAGGTAGGTGGACGCTCACTCACATGGGGAAGGCAATGTTACCGACTCAGCGATCTGGATTTTGAAGCCAACGCCAAAGAAGGAGTGGCCGTCGATTGGCCCATTCGCTATAAAGACCTGGCGCCTTGGTACGATTACGTAGAGCAATTTGTAGGGATCAGCGGCCGCGCCGAAGGCTTGCCGCATTTGCCTGACGGGCAATTTCTGCCTCCAATGGAATTCAACTGCATTGAAACCCACTTTGCCCAACAGGTAAAGAAAAACTACAAAGACCGTTTGGTGACCATTGCCCGAACGGCCAATCTCACCAAAGGATGGAACGGCCGCGGGCCTTGCCGGTACCGTAATCTCTGTGATCGTGGCTGCCCGTTCAGTGGCTATTTCAGTAGCAATTCGGCAACGTTGCCTGCAGCAATGGCCACCGGGAACTTAACATTGCGCCCCGATTCGATTGTGACCGAAGTGCTGTACGACGAAAAGAAAAATCGGGCAACAGGGGTGCGTGTGATGGATGCACATACCAAAGAAGTAACGGAATATTATGCCAAGATCATTTTTCTCAATGCTTCTACCATCGCCACAAGCGCGCTGTTATTGAATTCCAAATCACATCGTTTTCCCGAAGGATTGGGCAATTCGAGCGACCAGATAGGCCGAAACCTGATGGATCATTTTATGATGGGAGGAGCTATGGGGGAGTACGACGGCTTTAAAGATAACTATTATGAAGGGCGCCGCCCGATCGGGATATATGTGCCTCGTTTTCGAAATTTAAACGCCCAAACAAAACATAAAGACTACTTACGAGGTTTTGGGTATCAGGGCGATGGCGAACGCGCCGAATGGAGTGACCAATACAAAAGAGTGGAAGGTTTTGGCAAAGATTTTAAAAAATCGCTGACGGAGCCCGGTCCCTGGACCATTTTTATCGGTGCCTGGGGAGAGACGCTGCCCTATGCCGATAATCGTATTTGGTTGGATAAAGAACAAAAAGATCAATGGGGGTTGCCGCTGGTTCGTATATTCTTTGAATACCACGAAAACGAGATGAATATGCGTAAAGATATCAAAGAAAGTGCCGAAGAAATGCTGCAAAAGTCCGGTTTTCAGAAGGTACAGCAGTTTTACTACGATCTGCCGCCCGGCTCGGCTGTACACGAAATGGGGACAGCCCGGATGGGCAGAGACCCCAAAACATCGGTGCTTAATGGATTTAACCAAATGCATGATGTCAAAAATGTATTCATTACGGATGGCAGTTGCATGACTTCCTCGGCGTGTCAAAATCCGTCGTTGACGTACATGGCACTTACAGCCCGGGCGTGTGATTATGCCGTTTCAGAACTTAAAAAATTGAATTTATAGCAAAAGGAGAAAATGAAAGTTGCGCATTTGATTTTGGCACATGCTCAGCCTTTGCAACTTGCAAGGCTTATTAATTCCTTGCAACACCCTGAAGCAGATTTTTATATTCATCTGGATCAAAAAGCGGATATAGCCCCTTTTCTGGAAGCAGTTCAGGGAAAGAATGTATTTTTTGTAAAGCAAAGAGTGAAAGTGCGATGGGGAGCTTATAGCATGGTACAGGCTACTTTGAATGGTTTTGAGGATATTTTAGCGTCCGGCGTGGCGTATCAGTATGTAAATTTGTTGAGCGGACAGGATTATCCGCTTCAAAAACCAACCAAGATCCATTCGTTTTTAGATGCCAATTATCCTAAACAGTACATGGAATTTTTTTCGGTCGAAAAGGAATGGAAAGAAGCAATTCCCCGACTTACCCGCTATCACTTAGTTAATTTTGACATTCCATTGAAGTTTAAGATTGAGGAATGGATCAATAAAATATTACCCGACCGTAAAATGCCAAATCACTGGGTTGCGGTGGGGCGCTCGCAGTGGTTCACCATTACACTCGACGCGGTTCGTTATATCGTAGATCATCTGAAAAAGAACCCTCAACTGGTTCGATTTTTCAAGTTGACATGGGGAGTAGATGAACTCATTTTTCAGACGGTTTTGTATAATTCAGCCTTGAAACCGTCAATGGTCAACGAAAATCTACGCTATATTGATTGGTCGGAAGGAAAAAGCAGCCCTAAAACCCTGACCATTGAGGACAAAACAACCCTATCGGACTGTGGTAAGTTTTTTGCCCGAAAATTTAACTCCGAAGTAGATGAAGGGATATTAAATCACTTGGATTCTATTTAGTTAAAGTGTTGCGGGCGTCGCTGTTGGTTTTTGCCAATGACCGGTCTTAGCATCGTATTGTTTTAGAATACGGGCAGGATTTCCGCCCACTACCGAATACGGCGGCACATCGCGCGTGACTACGCTTCCTCCGGCCACTACCGAATGCTTTCCAACAGTTACTCCCGCTGTAATGACAGCATTGGCACCGATCCAACATTCTTCTTCAATGACGATGGGCCGCGTTGTAACGGGCTGACGATGAATGGGTAAGTTTATATCTTCGTACACGTGATTCAGCCCCGACATCACCACGTGTTGGGCAATGATCACATCGGAGCCTATCCTAACGGGACCGATCACTACCGAGCCGATTCCGACCGTGCAATGTTCACCTATGATCACATCACCTACGCCGTTGTTGACAACACTGAACGATTCAATGGTGCTTTTAGCTCCCAAAACGAAGGCATTGAAGGGCAACACATCCATCCGGACATTGGAACGGATGGTCGCCGAACGATGCTTTTTGTGGATGAATGGATTAACAAACCAGCTTACCCATAACCTGGGCCGTGCCTGATCCTTTGGAATAAGCATTCGGTGAACGATTTGTTTGAGCGCGGGGCGGCCGTCGAGGTATGTTTTCAGACTCATGCTCTTGCTTATGCTTTTTGAAAAAATCGTTCTTCTACTGCCTGCAACAAATCACCAACCGAGTTCTCCCAAGAGTGTTCATGGGCAAAAGCGATCCGTTCTTTGGCCGTAGAAAGTTGTTTGCCTTGCAGAATATCTTCAATATGTGCAATGAACTGATCGCTGTTTTCGGCCAGATTAACGTGGTCTTGAAATAACGCCATCGTTTCGGTTTTAACGGCTACAATGGGTTTGCCCATTGCGAGATATTCGTCAATTTTGCGCGGATAATTACCAATGGTGACCTCATTGAGTTTTTGAGGATTGATAAGTACATCCATACCCTCCAGATAAGCAGGAATCTGTTGGGGGGTTTTTGAGCCTAAAAAGTGAACATTCGACAAGGCCTTCAGGCGCTCAACCGGAAATGAATCGTCGGTAGAACCGATCAGAACTACCTGCCAATCAGGGCGCTGTTGAGCGACCGTTTCCAGTAACTCACCATCCAGACGCAGGCCGGTAAGCGCGCCTGCATAGCCTATGCGCGGGTGAGGAATAGATTCCAGATCGGCGGGAATACTGTCTATTTTATCAGAATCAAAAAGTTTAAGATCACACCCTTGTCCTACATACACCGATTGAGGATTGTACCGGGCGGCCTGATTGGCTAAGTACATGGAATTGCTGGCTATCATGTCTGTTTTTTGCATCAACAAAGGTTCCAGACGTGCACCATGTTTGCGCCAAAAATCAACCGCCAGAAAATTATCGCGTAAATAATAGACCGACACTTTTGGTTGAAGCAGCTCATTCATAAAATATCCCTGAAGCATATCGTTGTCGTTGAGCAGAATGAATGAATCCCAACCAAGTTTTTTTACGGCATTTTTTATTTCGCGCGTTATTTTTTCAGTATTCAAACGATTAAACCAATCGTATAAGGAATTATCGGGAAGCCAATTGATGGAAACCAGCATTGATTCGGGACTTAATACCCACAAATTGGGGCTGTCCTGGATCAAACGCTCTCCATTGTGTTTTGCCAGAAACGCTTTTCGAAGTTGTGCATGGCTTGATTTTTGCAATACAGCCGTTGACCAATCAAGCGGTGCATTGATAAAAAGTACCTGATGGTTTTGTGATAAAACACGCGCCATATCGCGAATGTTACTGCCTAAGTGGGTCTCTTCCCAAATCTGACGGGACGTAATGATGATATTGAACTTTTTAGAGGATTTGCCCATCGTTTTGTTAAAAGATTGATGTATAGTTTTTCTTATTGTCCTTTATGGATATTTTAACTTTCTCAATTGAAAGAAACTTAGTAAAAAAAACAAATACTTCCGGTTTAGGGAGGTATATCTTAATAAATTGGCATGATTTTTACAGGTGGATAAGAGGTTGTAGTGTCTTTTGGTATACTTGCTTTGGGATATGTTTTGCTACCTGCGAAAACCATAAGGATGATAAAATCAGAGCGATATTCAGCTTCTTTTTCTGTTTAAAAAAGCAAGTAGTCTGAAAAGATTTGATTCGATAAATATATTATAGTTAATTTTGGTAAGCAAGTGCTCCCTTGATTTTTGCTGCTGAAGGCCCGGGATACTCTTTGTTTACAATAAAGTGGTGGGGGTAATCAGGAGGAACTTACGATAAATTGGAGCAAATAAAAATGTGTATATTTACAACAATACACCTTATTAGAGTATAGTTAACTTGAGCAAATGGATGATTATGATTATGTACTTTTACAAATGGTTGCTTTCCCTTTATAATCAATATTATCTATTACTGATTGGTGGAGTATGGATGTTGTGTGTGCCGGCATATGGACAAAATACTTCTACTCGTAAAGTACCCGTAAATGCGCGGGTCGGTATAAAGGATTCAATTTTCATTGATTTCAGCAAAGACATAACCACTCAACTCTTGCCTTTTGAGGATCTGTACGAATTAACGTTGACGCATTCTCCTTTGTTAAAGTACGAAAAGGAAGTAGCGACGTCTCAGAAGGCTACTTATAAACTTGCAAAGATGCAGATTCTGCAATCGGTATCGGGAGGGGGAAATTATTCTACCGGTAATCAGGCAATTATCTCGACAGGTACGGGTGCTACGGGGAATTCGATTGGGCAGATTGCCAATGGCTATCGATTTGGGGTGAATTTCCAGATAAGTCTCTTGGATGTGGTGGGGCGAAAACAGCAAATGAATTTAGCGACCGCTAATTACCAAGCCATCAGTCTCCGGCAGGAAATCGCTGAACAGCAGATCAAAAGAGAACTGATAAATTTATACCAAGATCTGGTTACGGCGCAGCAGTTACTCAAATTGCGTTTGCAGGATGAAGTAATGGCAACGACTGCTTTCCAGATCGCTGAAGTTGAATTTAGACAACGAAAAATAACTGCTGAAACTTTCACCGGTCTCAGTAAGAGTTTTTTGGAGATGAAGTCTTCCATTGAAGAAGCAAGAGGAACATTTTTGAAAAATTTATATAACCTTGAGGCAGTAGTTGGTGTTCCTATAAAGAGTCTAACACGAAAATAAGTACAACGCGGATGACATTCCATCGTTTCATACGTCTACTGAAAGAGAATATTCTTTGGCTTATCCTGTTTCCGCTGGTGACGGCAGGAACGGTTTTTTATTTTACAAGGAGTCCTAAAAAAACGTACACTTCCAAAACAACCATTTATACGGGATTCGCCTCAGGTTATTCTATTCAATCGGTTAATAAAACAGGCGGGTCGGTTGATTTTTCATCCATCGTAAATGCTTTTGACAACTTACTCACTACGCTGAACTCAAGCGAAACCACGCGACAGATCGCACTGTCTTTATTGGCCGAACATCTTTATATGGCAAAGCCTGACAGTTTGGTTTTGTCCCAGCCCGGATGGACAAAATTGCAGGAGGCTATTCCCGCCAATTATCGTACATACCTGTTTGCAAACAACGATTCCACTTCGCTAAACAGCAAGTTGGATATATTGTCTCGTTCTGAAGAAAGCAACCCCATCAAAACCCTGCTTTATCCACCACTGGGTTTTTATACCGAAAAAGGTCCTGATGCGTACTATTCGATAGAGGCGATCTCCTCAAAATTGAAAGCCAATCGGAAAAATACAAGCGATATGCTTGAAATGGAGTATGAATCGGATGATAGAGGTGTTACGCAGAAAACATTGGGAATTGCGGTTCAGGTGCTCAATAAGCGCTATGAAATGTTGCGCAGCGATGATGCTACACCCGTTATTGATTATTTTGAAGGAAAATCAAAAGAAGCAAAGGAGAAGCTGAAAGCGGTTGAAGCGAAACTGAGGGCTTTTAACATTGAACATCAGGTACTGGATTTTGGCGAAGAATCCAAAAATATAGCGTTGTCACGCGAGGGATTTGTGCAGGAATACACGGAGGAACTCATGCGTAATAAAGCCGCAAAAGCAGGGATGGAGACGTTGCGCAAACGCATGGGGCAACGAGGTAATTTGCTGACTATCAATGATGAATTGATTCGTAAACAAACCGAACTGCTGTTTGCCGAAACGGAATTGGTAAGTGCCCAGGCAAGTGGGCGTACCAATGATTTGGTGCCGGAGTTGGAGGCAAAAGTGGAAAAGATCAAACAGGAAATGCAGGAGATATCGCGGCGTTACTATCTCGCAGGTGACTCTCCCGAATCTATTCCCCAAGATAAATTGATTGGCGATTGGCTGGCAAAAGTAATTGATACGGAAGAGTCCAATGCCCGTTTGGAGGTGTATAAGAATCGTTTGCAGGAATATCAAAAGAAAATGGCTGAATACAGCCCTTTGGGCACAGATCTGCATCAGTTACAGCGCGATCTTGAAGTAGCCGAAAAAGAATATTTTGCCTTGGCGGAGAGTTTAAATGAAGCACAGGTACATCGTCAGGACGTGATGGTTGACAACATGCTGAAAATCATGGACCCTCCTAATTATCCATTGATTCCAAAGCCGGGCAAAAGACTGTTTTTCATGGCGTTGGGTTTTGCCGTTGGAGTATTTATCGCGTTGCTGATCACCGCGATCCGTTTCTTATTGGACAGCCGTCTTGAATCTCCCGAAAATACAGAAGCCAAAGTGGGAAGACCTGTAACGATCATTTTCCCCAATGTGAAAAAATTCTCCCTGGATACCAAAGAAAGCAGGGCAACGGTAAGTATGTTTGAACAGCTGACCAATGCAATAAATATTGACATTCTTCAGGCACCTTCAAAGTTGCCGCCGCCGCTAATTACCATATTCAGCATCCGGTCTAAACAGGGAAAAACGTGGATATCGCATGGACTGGCGCGATTGTACGCTGAAACAGGCCAGGAAATTGCGTATTTTTATCCGAGAAATACCAAGTTGGAAGTGCCTTTCGAGCAAAATGGGGTAAGTTTTTATCCTTACACGATACGTCAGAATTTTATGAATGTATCCGATCTGACAGGCTTGCTGGGCGATAACAAAGCGTTTGCAACGTCGCCATATCATAAAATTATTCTGGAATTGCCGCCTCTTATCAGCAGCCCACTGCCGGTATACTTACTTAATAAAAGCCTTGTGACACTTTTCGTGGTGGATGCCAACAGTATCTGGGGACGTAAAGAGAAGCAACTTATGGACCTGTTCAACAAAATTTCCACTACGGACCCCATCGTAATTTTAAATCGTGTTGAAAAGGAGTATATTGATGCCCCAACGCCGAAAGAAGCGGAACAAATTGTTATAAAACCCGAATTACTGTTAAAGCACCAACGTAAATTGCCTTCCTCCTCCAACGCTTAACTTATTGAAAAGCCTTTTACTACGTTATGAGTACTACTAAAAAAGCGATTGATGGGGGGAAATGGATCACTATTTCTACCGTTATTTCTACTGTATTTCAGTTTGTTCAAGTTACGATTCTCGCCCGATTGCTGGACCCTGCGGTTTTTGGGGTAATAAGCGTCAGTACACTGATCATTAATTTTTTCTACATCTTCAGCAATCTTGGCTTTTCCAATTCAATCATTTATAAACAGGAAAATGACCAAAAAGCACTTTCGACGCTCTATTTTCTGAGTCTCCTAATGGGTTTTTTTATTTTCCTTGTCGTCTATTTTAGTTCCCCGCTTATCGTTGCCTATTACAAAGAACCGCGACTGGATAAAGTAATAAAATTGGCTTCGCTGTATTTTGTCATCATCTACTTTGGGCAGATATACCTGTTTTTACTTCAGAAAGAACTGCGGTTCAAGTCCATTGCTATTATGGAAATATCGGGGGCAGTGGTGGGCGCCGTAACGGCTATCACCTTGGCCTATAATGGATTTGAAGAACTTTCGTTGATCTATGGACAGCTTACCATGCACGTAGTACGTACGGCAATGCAAATTGCATTGGGGATAAAATTCTTTTTTCCCTCATTGTACTTCAATTTGGGAATGATCAAGGAGCACATTCGTTTTGGTATATATAACGTGGGAGATGGGCTGCTCGGATTTATTCAGGGAAACGCTGATACCATTGTAGTAGGTGGGGTGTTGGGGGTTAAATCATTAGGATTTTACACCGTTGCGTCGCAGTTGGCGGTTTTCCCCATTACGAAGCTCAATCCGATCATTTTGCAGGTGGCGTATCCGTTGTTGGCCAAAATGAAAGACAACGATTCTGAACTTAAGAAGTCGTACATTAAAATTCTGGATCTGATCAGTTACCTGAATTTACCTTTGTTGGCGGGCTTATTCATCACCGCAAACAGCGTCATTCCGCTTTTGTATGGTTCGGGCTGGGAACCTACCATTCCGTTGATAAAGATTTTCGTTTTTCAAAGCTTTTTCAGCTGTTTGGCCCACCCTTTATATACCATTGCCTTTACAAAAGGAAAGCCTAATTTGCTTTTTTATTTAAATTTAGTCACGTTAATAGTTAAAATTCCATTGCTTTATTACTTTGGAAAGCAATGGGAAGTTACCGGGATTGCGTATGCTTTCCTGACGGCTACCGTTATCAATTTGGTACTTAATTTTCTGATCGCGCATTCATTGATTGGAGAATTTATGAAGGAATTTATGGCCAATATCAGCAAACCACTGCTTTTTTGTCTGTTAATGGTTGGTTCGGTATTTCTTTACCAACAGTTTGTGGGCGTTCAGGGACCGATAAACACTCTTCTTCAGATTGCCATCGGAGGAGCTGTTTTTGCCGTTATGACCCTCAAATTCAAACTTTCCTGGGCGGAGATCAAGAGTTTCAGGAAATCGGTATAAGGCCGGAGCGAGGAGTGAGCAACAGAGAGTCAGTAGGCACGATTGTATTGACAGGCCGTTCTTTTATTTTCAGCGTAATTTTCGGATAACAATTAACGAATAACCTGAACGCAGCACAATTTATAGTGGTTTATCAGTAATCACTTCTAACCAACGTTACTGTGAATAATTCTTTACTTCCTTCCTGGCTTTCCGGGCATATGTTTACTTACCGGCCCGACAATGTATCCCCGGAGGTCATTGCCGATATTCGCGCTCGGTTAAGTAAATTTCGGGCCGAAGATCCTGAAATATCCATTGTGATTCCTGCCTATAATGAAGAAAAAGGGTTGCTGAATATGTTATCATCATTGGGCGATCAAAAGACTTCTCGGCGGATAGAACTGTTGGTTGTGAACAACAACTCAGCGGATCGAACGCAGGAACTGTTGGATCAATGCGGTGTACGGTCGATCTTTGAAAAACAGCCGGGGGTGGCTTACGCCCGGCAGTCGGGTCTGTTGGCGGCCAAGGGGCGCATCATTGCCAACGCCGACTCTGATTGTTTGTATCCGGCAGGTTGGGTCGATGCCATTACGGCTCCATTGCAAAACCCCGCTATTGCCTGTTCGTACGGTTTATATTCCTTTTTACCCAGTCCTCATTCTTCCCGCTTAGCATTGGCCATGTATGAAAAAGCGGCTCATTTGCTCAATCGGGTGCGAAACAGGCATCGGTCGTATATGAATGTGTACGGATTCAATTTTGCTTTTCGTCGTGCAGATGCATTGGCGGTGGGTGGATTTGAAACGGATTCCGGGCGAGAAGGGTCTGTGGCAGAGTTGATCGCGGCAGGTGAACCGCCACCGCCGTCGGGTCGATGTGAAGATGGGTTGATGGCGTTGGCGCTTCAAAATCAAGGCAAAGGAAGTACGTTTCGGGTGACTGACCCCAATGCCCGGGCCTGGACCAGCGACCGTCGATTGGTGGCGGAAGGCAGTTTGCTCAAAGCATTTACCAGCCGTTTTTGGGGAGGAATTCAGGAGATAGGTCTTTTCTTATCACCGACACAGAAAACACCATCTTGACAAAATACCGGAGGAACAGCTATGGATTTCTACAAAACGAATCGCTATTGGTCAACAACCTTTCATTTATTGAAAATGATTTTTATTGGATGTTGTATAGCGGGTGCGTTTGTAGAAACCGTAAATGCTCAAACGGGAGCCGGAAGTACCCAAAATTGTGATGTTGGCCCGGGGAATATTATCAGTAATCAGACATTTGGTGCCGGTAAAATGGGGGCGCTGCCGGCTACGTATATTACGTACACCTATTTGCCGGATGGATGTCCTAATGATGGATTTTATACCGTAGCTGATTCTGTGAATGGGACATGTTTTACAAATAGTTGGCACAGTGTGCGTGAAGACCATACGCCCGGTGATGTAAAGGGCAATATGTTATTGATCAACGCTCCGTATCCGGGAGAGATCTATCGGGAAACGATCACGGGATTGTGTACTAAAGCCAATTACAACTATTCTTTTTGGCTGTTAAATATAAACTTGATATTCCCGAAGGGGACCTGTGGTTTTGAAATCCCTAATGATCCTGACATTACCATACGCATTGAATTGCCGGATGGAAGATTGATCGGGACTGTAACGACCGGCGTCATTACACGAACTCAAGCGCCTGTTTGGCGACAGTTCGCCTTAAATTTTTCCATTCCTACCATGCCGGAAGAAATTACCGATGTTGTGGTTAAATTGATAGATAACGGGGAAGGTGGATGTGGTAATGACTTTGTTATTGACGATCTGGTTCTTAAACGGTGCACGGATTGCGAAAGTCCAAGTGTGTTTGTGCCCGATGCTTTTACGCCTAACAATGACGGCACAAATGATGTTTTGGATATTTATACCAGCAATGTGTCCGCGTTTGAGTTTGTGGTTTATAATCGTTGGGGGAGTGCTGTTTTTGTCAGTAGAGATCCTGCCGTAAAGTGGGACGGAAAATTTAAAGGAGTGGCTTGCCCGGAAGGTGTTTATACATGGTCAATGTCGTATGAATTTACGGGTTCTCCTCAAAAATATACCAAAAACGGTCAGGTGACTCTGTTACATTAATTGAAATTAACTTTTGCAATCTATTCCATTGTATGTCAACCGCTGCCAATCATTTTACGGGTGTCACGCTGCTTATCACTCATTACAATCGAAGCAGTTCGTTGGAGCGCTTATTAAAGGCTTTTCAAAACCTGAGATGCGAGTTTGATGACATTGTAGTATCAGACGATGCCAGTAAGCCCGAGCATTTACAGGTACTGGAAGCGCTCAAAGAACAGTACCGATTTACATTGGTCTCAACGCCTGAAAATAAAGGGTTAGGAAATAACATCAACAAAGGTCAGGCGGCAGTGAAGACCCCCTATACGCTGTATGTGCAGGAAGATTTTGTTCCAAAAGTCGCTTTTGTGACGCATTTTAAGGATGCATTGGCCTTTATGAAGGCCGATACGGAACTTGACATCGTTCGTTTTTACGCCTATTTCGCTTATCCGTACCTGAAGCCCTATGGCAAAGGGTATTCATTGATGGATTTTAAACCTTGGATATGGAATGCCGATCACCTGAAATTTTACTATTACAGCGACCATCCCCATTTGAGAAGAAGCACATTTTTAGACAAATTCGGCAAATATACCGAAGGCATCAAATCGGACAGAACAGAATTTCTGATGTGTTTGTCGTTTATTAATAAAAAAGGGAAAGGCTTATTTTTCAATGAGTTTACGACCCTTTTTGATCAAAAGAACTCCAACGATGAGCCCAGTACCATTCAACGAAGCAGTTGGCGGGAAAGCTCAAACCCGTTGTTTCTGGCTGTAAGGTGGTTTTACTTAAAATTCAGACTACTGAAAAACACAGTTGAACTTGTTACTATAAAATGAAAAGTGAACCATCGGTATTTCGTTTTTCCGATAATTGCTTTTATTAAAAGATATATCCAATGGCTAAAAGGGTGAACCATTTTCCCGGCGTGACGTTGCTCATAACGCATTATAACCGAAGCAGTTCGTTAGAACGTTTGTTAAAAGCGTTTGACGATATTGCCTGTTCTTTTGACGACATTGTCGTTTCTGATGATGCCAGTAAGCCGGAGCATCAAAAGGCTATGAAAGAGATGCAGAAGCGTTTCTCGTTTCGGCTCATTACAACGCCCAAAAACAAAGGATTGGCCAACAACCTCAACAAAGGTCAAGCGGCGGTAAAGACGCCTTATACGCTGTATGTTCAGGAAGATTTTATTCCAAAGCCTGCTTTTATCGCCAAGTTGAAAGATGCGGTCGGCTTTTTAGATGAAGATGCCTCGTTGGATATGGTGCGTTTTTATGCCTATTATCCTTACGCGCATGTGGAGCCTTTCAAAAATGGATTTTCGCGCATGGTGTACAAACCTTGGTCTTCAAAATACGATAAGATATACTATTACAGCGATCATCCGCATTTGCGACGCAGTTCGTTTTTGGAGAAATTCGGTAACTATGTAGAAGGGATCAAATCGGATAAAGCCGAATATTTAATGTGTCTTTCTTTTATTCAAAATAACGGCAAAGGGCTTTTTTATGACGATTTTAAAGGATTGTTCGATCAGGTGAATTCCAACAATGAACCCAGCACCGTACAACGGGATAACTGGCGACAACAAAGTGCCAATCCATTGATACGAATGGCACGAACACTTTATCGACAATTTAAATATAACTACGATCTGCGCTTTACGCGGCCACATTAATGAGTGCAGCAGGTTTCTCAAAGCCTGCGCTGTCAGCACTTTGCGTTATATACCGCAGTGGCTTGTGAATAACTCACTGCGGCGGTTTTGAGAAACCGCCGGCACGGAGACGCTTTTGCAGCAGGTTTCTCAAAACCTGCACTGAGGTTGTTCACAACCTTATTGCTGCAAACAAAAACCCCGGGAAGTCATGCCATCCCGGGGTTTTTTCATTATGCTTTTACTGATTTTTTAAGGCGTTTTTACGATCTTGCGGAAGGCGTGCTCATTGCCCTGTTTAACTTCAATGATGTAAGTACCCGGTAATAACCCTGACACGTCAATTTTTTCGGAGAATGAAGAGGTCATTTTGTTGAAAACAGCTTCATGTTGCAGAATACCCAAATTGGCATTGAATATCCTTACCTCCAACTTTTCCTGATTTTTACTTTCAAACGAAACCATTATATAATCAGCAGATGGGTTAGGGTAGACCGTTACGATATCGTGCAACTTTGCATTTTCAGCGATGAAACGACTTGGAGCAAGCATAGCATTGGTTTCAGCGCCTACACGGGCAACTGCTACGGAGGTTGAATCAGTAGTGCCGGTGATGGCCTGATCTGACGCGACGATGAAAATAGGCGTTTCGGTGACAGTTACAGTCAACTGTCCCTGCGAAGTATTGACCATTTCTGTATGCATCGTATCACTGCCGATGGTAGGGGTGTATATCTTAGCCGAAGTCGCACTTCCTAAATGCAACGTTGCGGAGCCCGTACGGCCTTTTTCGTCAGGAATTACTAAGACGTAGGCTGATTTGCCATTGAACTCATAACGGTCGATAATAGGGTCATTTTGGAGTGTTTCTCTGTAAGTATACTGACCGAATTGATGGTTGGTTTGGTAAAGAAAATCTGCCGCAGGTTTGCGCGATTGGTTGTCGTTGAGTAAGCCCGAAGAACCAAATTGCACGGGATTATTGATGTCGTAATCATGAGTTTGATAGAAATAAACCCGTTCAATGCCTTTGCGAGCATATAAGAGTGCATTTCTTAAAGTCCAGTCGGCTTGTGTCTGCAAAACTGATTTGTTGCCGATGGCAATGGCTTTAAGAGGACTGCCCTGATTTACATCATAACCGGTTTCGCTCATCCAAACGGGCATATCCTGCGAAAACTGCTGACTGAACTCGGTGAATTTCCGGGCTACTTCTCCTGCCATTGATACTTCCGGCGCTACCCCCCTTGTACCGCTTCCGTCTTGATTGGAGGAAGAATTGTCAGGATAAAAATGGTAGTTAACAATATCCCAACACAAATCGACACTTCCATCCGGTTTGTATCCACGGAATTCTTTGCACCAATCGATCATACCTCTGATATAATCAACCCCAATAAAAGGAGAGGCCAATCCGGCGATGACAATTTTGATGGATGGGTCGGCATTTTTTACACCCGCACCCGGGCCCATCGTATTTTTATGCCCATCATAGAATGCCGATAGATTGGCCGCGTATTCACGCCCGGTCTGATAGCCTTTACGGCCTTTCCACCATTTGTCGCGCTCGTTATCGCACTCTATATATTTGATCAGATTCAAGCCGATTTTTACCACATTGATTCCGTCGCCGTTCCAACGTTGACGACTGTCGACACTGAGTAATGCCGGATTAACATTGGGGTTGCTGCCGTACCGAGCCGCATATTGAAACGCCACTTTTGCCTGTTCTATGTACGAAGCCGGATCTGAAAAATTCTTCCCAAAACGAACAGGAACATTTTCAGAATCTCTTTCTCCTTCGGGGTAGGTGTCGGACAACCACGACGGAATCGTTTTAATACAGGCTAATACTTCAATGCCTTCAGCTTTGCAACGCGCATATAAACCATCATAATCCCAACTGCCACTGTGTGTAGGATTGAAAGTGTACCCTCCCTGATTGGGCTCCAATTTGCCCCAATCCATGTAATGGCGTATTCCCCCAAAGGTCTTCATGGCACGCAGCTTGGTTTCGCTGACATTATTATCCCATGCTTCTTCAAAATCCCATTCGAAAGCATTGACCCCGATCATTTGTTTCAATTGAATGGATTTTTGGCGAAATGGCCCATTTGAAAGTGCTGATGGAGGTGTGTAACTGCCGTAGAACTCTATTTCGGTAGGATAGCCCCACCAAGAGTTAATGACTAAATAACGGGCATTAGAGATGGTCACATCCAGGTCGAAGGTAGTCGGACGATTGGGGTAAGGCCCAACCCAACCGTTGTATTGCTCTCCCGTGAAACTCGCAATGGGAATTCTTTGCCAGTCAGCGGTGATGACATAGATTGTCATAGGTTTGTCGGGGAAAGAGCCCTCTCCATCGAAAAATTTAATGCGATTTATTTTCATCTGCTCACCTTCCATAAGCGGATAGTACGCATCATAATTGTCCAAGACCTTACTATAGCCGGTACCGGCATTAACGTTGGTAATGCCGTCAAACAGACCATCCATACTTTTGACGGCATTGTTGAGCTGGTACCAGCGACTTGCCTGAATTGGAATCTTTGAACCTGCATAAGGAGCTGCGACTACTTGTGTACGGCTGACTGAGGACGCCGCTATGTAATTGGAATTCCCTGCTTGTGAGGCTGTAATATCGGCTGAACCGATGGCCAGTATTGTTGCTTTCCATGAACCCGTGGTGTTGGAGACTGAAACGACCGAGGGATTAGAAGAAATAAAAGTAATGGGAGTTTGGTTGTTATTGCCGGTTGCCTGCAATTCAAAAGGTGCATCTCCCACCTTTTTTTCAGGAAGCTCTGCAAAGTTGATAATCGATTGAATAGGTTCAGGTGCCGGGGTAGAGGATTTACTTATTTCAAACCAGTTAAAATTCCAGTCACCTTTTATAGCATAAACGCGTAAAGCCTGGCTTCCTGCGGAAAGAGAAACGATTGCCTCAACGGTTTGCCAATCCTGCCAATCCCACGTTTTCGGCGGATTGATGGTAGCCAACACATTTCCCGCTCCATTTTTAAGCGCAATTTTTGCGGTTCCGTACGGGTTAGTTACCCGAAATTTAAATTTATAAGCTCCTGCTTCATCAACTTTTAAGTTATAATCCAGCCAATCGTTATCATCGATCCAACCAACATCTTGGCCACCGCCTGCGTCATTTGCGTTTTCCAACTGAACACCGCTCATGACGTCATAGCTTTCAGCTTCAATTTTTCCTACGATCGGCCGTCCTTCGACAGCTTCAAACCAGTTAAAGTTCCATGCGCCGTTCTTGGCGTATATCCGAATTCGTTGTTTGCCGGCAGTTAACGGAACCAACGCAGTAGACGTAGCCCATCCCTGCCAACCGCCCGAAGAAGGTAAAACGACTGAGCCAACAACCGTTCCGTTGGCGGTTTTTACCTCAATGCTACCGTCTCCGCCGCCTTTAGCGGTTCTGAAACGGAATGTGTATGTACCGCTTGTGGCTACATCAACGTCATAATCCAGCCAATCGTTATCGTCGATCCACCCCACATTGCGTCCGCCGCCGGTATCTTGGGTGTTTTCGGTATCGATGCCGTTCATGTCAACGTAGTTTTCAGCTTCTATCTTACCGGGAATGGTATTGTGCTTTTCAACTTCAAACCAGTTGAAATTCCAAGAACCATATTTAGCATAAATGCGCAGTGTTTGTTGGCCGGCTGATAATGGAATTGTCAGTTTCGCATTGCCCCAATATTGCCAACCTCCCGTGAAAGGCAAGACTACCGAACCGAGAACTGTTCCATCGGCTTTTCGAACTTCAATAGTACCATCGCCAAATCCTTTAGAGATCCTGAAATTGAAAGCATAGTTTCCACTGACAGGCACATCGACATTATAATCCAGCCAATCGTTGTCTTCGATCCATCCTACATTGAGTCCGCCGCCGGCATCTTGGGTGCTTTCAGTCGCAATGCCGCTCATGCTGTCATAACTTTCAGCTTCGATCTTGCCGGGGATTACTTTTTGTGAAAAAACTGCGGTTACTATAAGAAGAAAAAAGAGTGTTGAATAAATTTTTTTCATAGGTTTTTCCATATACGTTGTAATCTGCCAACTAAATTCGACGAATAGTTAGACATAATTGGTTTAATTTCAAAGCAATTATCGCACCATTGTATTTTTTTAACAAGAAATATGACTTTTAGGAATATATTTTACTGATTCCGGTTAGCTTATCTCTCTTTTTATTCAATTGATTTGCTTTTTTTTGCAATACATAACATGTATTTTGCCGAGGCATTCAACGTACGAAAAACAACCTTTTACTTTCACTGAAAATAACATCCACCTAATGCAGATTTTTTGGTATCTCATCTTTTTGCCAATGGCTATCTATTTGGCATTCAATGTCTTGTACTTATTTTTGGTGGCAATAGCAGGAAGACTGAGCAACGCCGATGACATCTCCGTTTCTACGATGCCCGGTACAATTCGGCGAATTGCGGTTTTGATACCCGCTTACAAAGAAGACAAAGTGATTATTGACTCGGTCGAAGCCAATCTTCAACTTAATTACCCTAAATCATCGTATGACCTTTTCGTGATTGCCGATTCTTTCCTGCCCGAAACACTTTTAAAATTGGCAACGTATCCCATAAAAGTTATAAAAGTTGAATTTGAACAATCGACGGTGCAGAAGTCGGTTTTGTATGCGCTCAATCAACTTCCACCCAATACCTATGATATTGTGATGGTATCAGATGCCGACAATCACATGGCTCCCGATTTTTTACAGCGCATTAATTTGGCGTTTGATAAAGGATGGAAAGTGGTGCAGGGGCACCGCGTGGCCAAGAATACCAATACCAGCGTCGCCATTTTTGACGCTATGAACGAAGAAGTGAACAATCATTTGTTTCGTGGCGGGCAGCGCGCCTTAGGCTTGTCGGCCTCGTTGATCGGTTCGGGAATGGCCTTCGTTCCCGAGGCAATGATACACGGGATGAGCCGTCTGCAAACCATGGGAGGCTATGATAAAGAATTGGAAATGAATTTGCTGTTGGATGGCTTTCACATTGCGTATTTGAAAGAGGCCTATATATATGATGAGAAAGTACAGAACATGGCCGTTTTTGAACGCCAGCGATCACGTTGGATCGCAGCACAGATCCACTTTGTTAAATTTTATTTTAAAGTAGGTATTCAGCAATTATTCAAGGGAAACTTTCACGCTTTCAATGCCTATGTGAAAGGATTGATCATGCCAAGGACGTTGTTGTTGGCGGTCTTGGGACTGGGCGTTTTTATTGGGTTGATATTTTTAAGCATTCCTATTTTAACCACGATGGGAAGCCTGCTGGGTTTACTTGCCTTTAGTTTGGCGATCTCAATTCCCGGTTATCTTTGGGAGAAAATCTCGGCCAAAGACTTCCTTACGCTGTTCCAATTAATTTTCAGAATGGTACGTTCGCTCCTGAATATCAAGCAGGCCGGCAAAAGCTTTTTGCCAACGCCACATGGCGAAACAGAAACCAAAAGCTAAAACATAAATTTAACACTCCGGTTGTCTGACAAATTTTTATGGCGATTATTTAATAGAACCATATAAGATAAGACATAAGTACCTGATAAAAATTACTTTAAATTATTTGTGTATTGTTTGACCCCGGATGGGGTCAGACATTTGTAGATAATAATTCGGTTTCTACAAATATGTGACCCCGTACGGGGTCAAACAAAATAATGCAAACTAATTTTTTGGACATACTTATAAGTGAATATAAGATGCTTTTTCAGTTATTTTAAAAGCTTATATGGCCTTATATTTCTTATATGGTTAAGTATCTCCACAAAATTGTCGGACGACAACATAAAACACTCACTTCGCTTTTAACCATTATTTAACGTGGCTTTTATTTGGCTTTAATCTTTTGCCCCCATTTTTACGGCTCATTTAATGTGTTCCGTACAGCTCCGTGAAAAAGAATAGGTTAATTATTGTTTTGTGGCTGAGTCTTATTTCTCCAACGTTCGCTCAATTCGATACTTCCCGGTTGAATTTATCTCAGGCGTTACGTCTGGCGGCAGAGCAAAGCCCTTTTTTAAAAGTAGAGAACTACACTGTTCCTTTGGCGGAGGGAAATGTGACCACCGCGAAGCTGCGACCCAACCCTGTATTTAATAATCAAAGCCTTGTCTTAGCTAATTCAAAGTATTTCCCTGACAATACAGGGTTTGCGGGAAAAAGCAACCGTCAGGTGTGGTATCAGCTGACCAAACCGTTTGTCCCGACCTCTCAGCGGGAAAGCCGGATAGAAATGGCAAAAAGAAATGTACAGTTGACGGCTTCTCAATTGAACGAAACCAAACGCAATTTACTGCTGGATGTAGCCAATCAATGGCTCAATGTGTGGGAGACGGGCGTGAGGGTCAATCTGCTGCAAGCCGCTATTTCAAACGTAGATTCTCTGTTGATCATCAACCGATTACGGCTCAAAAATCAATTTTCTACGGCTACAGAAGTAACCCGTACACAATTGCTCTACGATCAATATACGGTGCGGATGAAGTCGTTACAGCAGAATTATGAAAATGAACTGAATCGACTGGGGTTGCTGATCGGAAGCGAGACCACATTGAGACTGGCCGAACCGGATTCTTCGGAATGGCACAAACTGGATAAAGAACTGAGTGAGTTAATAGACCTTGCCCGTCGAAACCGCCCTGATCTCAAAGCGGCTCAACAGGAAAATCTGCTGGCAGAAACCAATGTGGCCCTTCAAAAATCGCTCAAAAAGCCGGTGCCTGAACTGGGATTGATCTATAACCCGCAAAATAAAATTCCGTATTTGGGTTTTTTCGGAACTATCGCATTGCCGGTATTTTCCAAAAACCAAGGCGAGATACAACGATCAAAAATTTTAAAAGAACAAACCACCCAAGCCATCAGTACCGCCGAAATGCAGGTAAGAACAGAAGTTCAGATCGCTTACGGCAGCTATATTATTCAAAAACAGAACATCTCCCGTTGGAAAGAAATAATCCATCAGTCGGATGAGGTGCTCAATACCGTGCGCTATGCTTACCTGCGCGGCGGTACCACGATCGTTGACTTTTTGGAAGCGCAACGGTCATGGTTTGATACCCAAAATGCTTATTATGAGTCCCTTCTGGACTACCGCCGCAGTTATATTCAATTACTCTACACCACAGGTTTGATTTTAGAAACAGGTAATTAATAATCTATCACTTACAGCAATACGATTACGAACCATGATTCTTTTGAAATGTAAGCCATACATCTGGATGGGCCTTTGGCTGTCTTTGGTGTCTTGTAAAAAAGAAGCCGGAACACTCCAACAACCGGCCGTTGCCAAACCGACGGTTTCGGCCGATGGTACCAAAATTGCTTTTGCAGATTCCGTCGGCACCGGCACGTTTACGTACCAAATTGCAGAAAAGAGGTCTATAAAGACCGATCTGGTCGCTCCGGGGAGAATTGTGGCCGAAGTAGTAAGTTCTTCGGATGCAATGGGGCAAAACCTGGTTCTTTTTGATAATCCTGATCTTACCTCCAACTACACCGAAATGCTTCAGCACCTCATCAATATCAATAAGCAGAAAGGGGTGATCGCTCAAAAAAAAGTAATTCTGGCGCAAAAAAAGCTTCAACTGGACCGGGTCAAGGATTTGGTTGACAATCGAGCGGCAACGGGACAGGATCTGACGAATGCGCAAATTGATGTCACAAACAGTGAAACTGAAGTGGCACAGGAAGTTACTGCGCTTGAAAATGAAAAAACATCCCTGCTGGAACATGAAACACGCCTTAAATTGGCCGGTTTTGACCCAAAGGCGTTGGTTCATGCCAAACAAAGTTCTACGTGGTTGATCTGTGAATTGCCCGAAAATCAGTTTCAGAAAGTAACCAAAGGGACGATCTGCGCCATTCAGTTTCCGGCGTTTATCGATAAAAAATTTACGGGTCGCATCGAAGAAGTAGGTGAGGTCGTGGACAATATGACGCGTTTGGTGAAACTCAGAGTAGCCATTCTGAACCCTTCGGGTGACCTCAAGGCCGGGATGTTCGGCAGTGTTCATTTCGGGATTGCGGAAGGTGAATTTGTGACAATTCCCCGCGAAGCATTGGTAGTGGTACAGGGAAAACAATACGTATTTGTAAAAACCCCAACGGGTGATTTTCTGCGCCGGGAAGTGATGGCCGGTCAACAGGTAGAAGAAGGCGTGGTGATCTTTTCAGGTCTCAAGGCACAGGAAACGGTCGTCACGAACGGGGCAATGCAATTGAAAGGACTCAGTTTCGGATATTGATCATGCTGGATAAATTATTGACTTTCTCGCTCAAAAACCGCTGGGTTATCGTGGCCGTATCGGTGGGTTTGATGGGCATTGGTTATGGGTGTTTTACGTTGCTGAAAATTGAAGCCTACCCTGACATTGCCGATACCAACGTTATTATTATTGCAAAATACGACGGTCGGGCGGCCGAAGAAGTAGAGCAGCAAGTGACCATTCCGATTGAACGTGTACTCAATAATATGCCACGCGTACTGGATCGGCGGTCAAGAACCATCTTTGGATTGTCGGTGGTTCAATTAACCTTCCGCGACGGTACCGACGATTATTTTGCCCGGCAACAGGTCATTGAACGCCTCTCTTCCTTGGATTTACCGCAGGGCGTAACGCCCGAATTAGCTCCTCTCACTACCGCCGTGGGAGAAATTTACCGTTATGTAGTAGAAGCGCCTACTACCTTCACGCCGATGCAGTTGCGGGATTTGCAGGATTGGGTGATCGTACCTTATCTGTTGCAGGTGCCGGGCATTGCCGATATTACCACTTTTGGTGGCCCTAAAAAAGAATTTCATGTATTAACCTCCCCCGATAAACTCAGAAAATATAATCTGACGCTACGTGAGGTCATAGAGGCCGTCGAACAAAACAATCAGAATACGGGCGGTAACATTGTAGAACGCGGCGAACAAGGGTTTGCGGTGCGTGGATTGGGAGCCATTAAGCAATTGGAAGATGTTCAAAACATTGTCTTAACGGCCGTCAATGGAATACCGGTTTTTTTGAGGGATGTGGCCTCGGTCGAAATAGCACCGCCACCGCCTTCGGGAGTATTGGGGTATTCAATTCCCAAAGAAAAGGCCAATGTGGCAAGTGCAACGGAAGGGATCATTTTGCTGCGGCGCGGCGAAAACCCCAGCGAAGTGCTGAAACTTTTGAAAGAACAGATTCAGCAGCTCGAAACCAATGAATTGCCGCAGGGAGTTCATTTGCGGATGTTGTATGATCGCAGCTTTTTGATCGATCATTCCCTCGAAACGGTAGCGCATACGCTGTTTGAAGGAATCTCCATTGTCATGATCATTTTGGTGTTGCTGTTGGGCAGTTTGCGCTCGGCGTTGGTCGTAACGGTCATGATTCCTTTTTCGCTGCTGTTTGCCTTTATCTTGATGCGTTTGGCGGGGATTCCTGCCAACTTACTTTCGTTGGGAGCCATTGATTTCGGGATCATCGTTGACGGTGCCTGCGTGATGGTCGAACACCTGATGAGCCGCTACCGAACGGCCACCGACGCTGACCGGGAGCAGGGAATTGTGGCGTATACGCTGTCTTCCGCCCGTGAAGTGATCAAAGAGATATTCTTCTCGGTCAGTATAATCATTTTGGCCTATATGCCCATTTTATTGATGACACGGGTAGAAGGAAAACTGTTTTCGCCGATGGCGCTTACCCTTTCGTTTGCCGTTGTTGGTTCGTTGGTGGGGGCGCTTACGCTCATTCCTGTACTTATGAGCTTTGTTTTTCGAAAAGCCTATACTCAAAATCGTATCAAACATCACCGCAACCCGGTGCTGGATGCACTGGATCGCGGCTATGAAAAGCTTTTGCAAAATGTATTGCTGCGAAAGTATAAAATGACGGTAGGAGTGGGAATGGCGTTGGTCATTGGTATGATTGCAATGGGAGGAAATTTGGGAACAGAATTCCTGCCTGAGTTGGATGAAGGTTCGATCTTTATGAGAGCATTTTTGCCTTCCGGCGTAAACATTCAGAAAACAACCGCAATGATGCCTCAAATTCGGGAGGTCATTGAGCGCTATAAACCGGTAAAATCGGTTATTACGCAGGCGGGTAGAAATGACGACGGAACGGACCCTTTTCCCGCCAATCGCATCGAAATTTTAGTGGCGCTGAACGATTATCATGAATGGTCGGATTCTATTTCCAAAAAAGAACTGGTAAAAACCATTCAGAATGAGCTTCAGCGAAAATTTACAGGTATCTTCTTTTCGTCGGGACAACCGATCATTGACCAGGTAATGGAGATCGTGACGGGAAGTGCGGCGGATTTGGCGGTGTCTATCGTTGGCAATGACCTGACACTCATGCGCTCAAAAGCCGACAGCATTGCCCGCATCGTCCGCGAAACTTCGGGAGCGGTGGCCGTAAATATTGAGCAGGAAGGTCCTCAGGCACAACTTACCATCCAGATCAACCGTGAGCAGGCGGCGCGTTATGGAATTAACATAACCCAAATTGAGACCATGATAGAAGCGGCAATCGGTGGAAAAGTCATTACGACCATTTACGACGCCAATCGACGTTATGACGTAGTAGTACGTTACCTGCCCGAAAACCGAAATTCAATTGAAGCCATTCAAAACCTGCAAGTCCCTTCGGCAAGCGGGGCGCTGATCTCAATGCGACAACTGGCCGACGTACAATTTTCTGACGGGCAAACCAATATTTACCGTATCAACAGCAAACGCATGATCACGGTGCGTACCAACATTCGCGGACGCGATCAGGGTGGCTTTGTGCAGGAAATAAGCCGCCGTATCAACCGTGAACTAACCGTTCCCAAAGGGTATCAGATTGTTTATGGCGGTCAATATGAGAACCTTGAACGGGCGGGTAAGGGTCTTTTGCTTACCATCCCGCTTACGGTTTTATTGGTGTTTGGGGTGCTGTTCATTCTGTTTGGCAACTTGCGCCATACCCTTGTGACCTTTACCTGTATTTTGTTTGCGCTGGCGGGCGGAATTGTGGCTTTATTGATCCGTGATTACCATTTCAACGTTTCGGCGGGTGTGGGATTTGTGTCTATCTTCGGTATTTCGGTGATGGCCGGGATTGTGCTGGTGTCGGCCTTTAACCGCGCTCCGACGTTGGAAGACCAAACACTGACGGAGAAAACATTGAAGATATCGGTGAGTCAGCTGCGTCCTTTGCTTTCGATCCTGGTGGTAGCGATTGCCGGCTTGATCCCTGCCGCTACTTCGACCGGGATCGGATCGGACGTGCAACGGCCTTTGGCTACGGTGATCATCGGCGGTTTGACCAGTACATTATTATTTACACCGTTGCTTTTACCCTCCTTGTACCGCTGGATTGAGGGCAAAGCCCGTAAATAAGAAAAATACAATTTAACGGGCTTTTAATTTGACTTTTATACGGCTTTAATGGTGGATTTTCACCTTTGCAACAGTTAATCAATTATCTGAACTGTTTAAAAGCCATCTTCTATGAAAAAGTACATTGTGGTTGCGGCGCTCTTCGCTCTGAGTCTGCAATCCTGCAAGTCCGATGTAAGCTACGATAAGTTGCCTCAAAAAGTGAAAGAAAACTTTGCCACTAATGTTCCTGAGGCAAAGGGAGTAACGTGGGAAGAAAATGCCGATTATTACTTTGCGCATTTTACCGAGAACGGTGAAAAAGGCTTGGCATTGTTTTATAAAGCTGACGGCAATTGGGTAGAAACCGAAAAGGCATTGTCGCTCAATGACCTTACTCCGGAGCAGAAAGAATCATTGATCAAGTATGGTAATGCTCAAATCAAAAGACTGGAAGAAGTTAAAAAGAATGACAGTACGGATGTCATTAAGGCAGAGGTAAGCAAATAATATTAATCCTCTTTTAATTCAACTTTTAGATCGCTTTAACCTCTGTTGTTCACCTTTGTTGCGTTAACGCAGATTGACCGGCCAAGTCATCCATTAAAGAAGCTTCATAGCAGTAGATTAAAATATCAGTCACCGGCCGCAGTGACCGCCTTTGTCGCTCTCAAGGTATTTTTTAAATACCTTGAGGCACAGGTTGCCCTGAGACAATTAAGCCAATACAGACGAATGAAATTACTGAAATTGTTTTTCGCCGTAGGAATTACGGTGGGATGCACTCGCTACACCTATGCGCAAACCGATACGTTGCGCCTGACTTTACCCCAAGCGGAAGCACAGTTTATCCAAAAGAATTTTGTCCTCTTAGCGCAGAAATACAACGTCAATATTGCAGATGCTGCTGTGCAACAAGCCAAATTGTGGTACAACCCCAACCTCTTCGTTGAAACGAATCTGTACAACGGATACAGTGGAAAAGTACTGCCTTACGGCAAAAATGCCGACCTCTACAATCCTACTTCGGGAGTGTTCAATGTTCAACTCCAACAGATCGTAAGCCTGAGCGGAACACGCAGTAAATTAGTGCGTTTGGCCGAAACAAATGTTGAATTACAACAGGCGGCGTTCAATGATCTGATGCGCACAGTACGGTATCAACTTGCCCAAACCTTTGGGAACCTGGCCGCAGAGCAACAGAAACTAAGTATGCTTCAATTGCAGCAGGGACAACTGGAAAGTTTATTGGCCGCGTTTCGGGCGCAACTTAAACTGGGGGTGATTGCACCTTACGAAGTGACAAGACTGGAATTGGAACAAAATAATCTTGAAAGTGACTTAGCGGTTCTCAAAGGACAGATCAGCCAAGACGAGTCTACATTGCGCATTTTATTATCCCAATCAGGTACAACGTATATAGAGCCCGTTCAGGAAACGCCCGGTTCTCAAAATTTAGGAACGCTGCCGGCGCTTGTTGACCAAGCTTACGCTAATCGCCCGGATCTGCAAGTAGCTGACAAACAGGTAGCTTACAACAGACAAAACCTCGTTTACCAAAAAGCACTGGCAACGCCTAATTTGACGTTAGGTACAGATTACCAACACGTTGGCGGGCCTTTCCCCAATTATGTCGGTGTGCAGGCGTTGATAGATTTACCCATTCGGAATAAAAATCAGGGCAATATTCAAGCTGCAAGATTGAGTATAGAGCAAGCCGGACAGGGCGTGAATTTGAACCGTTTGCAGGTAGAACAGGAAGTAATAGCGGCCTATCAACAGTACCAACAGGCGGTAGGGTTAGGCGCGAAAATTACGCCCGATTACCTGCAAAGTATTCAGGATATTTCCAAAAACGCCACCGAAGATTATACGCGTAGAGTGATTGATCTGGTGAGTTTTATTGATAAGATCCGAGCGTATAAAGATGCTCAGATGAACCTGATCGACCTACATAATCAGCTTTTTCAGGCACAACAACAGATTGATTTTGTGACCAATACGAAAGTATTCTAATATACAGGCAGCCATAACTTCTCATTCATTTCTCTAAAACATTTCTCAGACAATGAAAATCAAACATTGCATCGCGCTACTGCCGTTTGTTTTACTGGCAGCATGCTCTCAAAAGCCCGCCGAAGCACCCAAAACCAAAGATACCGATTCCGCCTTTAGAACCGATACAGTGCAGCTTCGCAACTATGAACAGGAATTACAGTTTACGGGTCAGGTTTCTTTTGACCAAAAACAGGTAGACCGAATTTATCCGATTGTCAGTGGTAATGTACTGGAAGTCAATGCTGAATTGGGCGCATATGTAAAGCAGGGACAAGTATTGGCCAAGCTTCAAAGCGCAGACGTAAGCCAGTTTCTGAAAGAGTATAACACTGCCAAGTCAAATTATGACATCGCCAAACGTAACGCTGAAAACGTTGAGCAATTGTATAAAACGAAGTTTTCGAGCGAAAATGACTTGGTCAATTCGCGTAAACAATTAGAAATTGCCTCTTCAGAATTGGAACGTTCGCAACAGGTTCTGAAAATGTATGGCGGTCCGTCGAACGGCGGTCCGTCGAACGGCGGCCCGTCGAATGCCAATGCGGCTTCGGGAAATCAACCTTTGTTTTTGGTAAAAGCACCCGTAAGCGGTTATGTGGTAGAACGGAATGTAAATCCTAACATGCAGATTCGTTCCGACAACAATAACAGCCTCTTTACCATTTCCAATTTGTCGGACGTATGGGTACTCATCAACGTGTATGAGTCAGATATTCAGGCGGTTAAAATGGGACAGTCGGTTGATATCACTACCCTTGCTTATCCGGACAAAACATTTCATGGTCGTATCGAAAACATTAGCCAAGTGGTTGATAATGACAGCAAAGTGGTGCAGGCGCGGGTGGTTTTGTCCAATCAAAACGGCCTTTTGAAACCTGATATGTTTTGTACGGTGAAAATGCATTTGGAAAAACCTGAAAAATTGCTCGCTGTTAATCCTAAGTCTGTGATTTTCAGCGAAGACAAATACTTCGTTATTCGCGACAACGGCAAAGGAAAGTATGAGTCAGTTCCCGTCGAAGTGGTTAGAAGCACTTCAAAGTTCAGCTACGTCAAAGCAGCCCTGAAAAACGGTGATCAGATCGTAACCGAAGGCGCGTTATTGTTATTCAATGAGTTAACGGATTAGTACCCCTAAAATTTCCAATAAGAACGTTATTGGCAGCATCCGGTCTAATTACTTTTAAATCACCCTTTCGAGGGCAGGGGACACATGAACAAATTCATCAAATCCATCATAGGCTTTTCGCTCAAAAACAAAGGCATTGTCTTTTTTGTGACCCTTCTTGTGGTCATTGCGGGCGCGGTCAGCTTTTACAATACACCCGTCGAGGCATATCCCGACGTGACTAATACTGAGGTAGTTATCATTACACAATGGTCGGGGAGAAGCGCGGAAGAAGTTGAACGGTTTATTTCGATTCCTATCGAAACCGAAATGAATTCGATCAGCCGCAGAACTGCCATACGGAGTGTCAATCTGTTTGGGCTTTCGTTCATCAAGATCATTTTTGAAGACGGTGTTGACAACTTCAACGCCCGTATGGAAGCCAGCCAAAAACTGGCTAATGTGGATCTGCCCGAAGGTGTTCATGCTGAAATTCAGCCACCTGCCGGGCCAACGGGCGAAATTTATCGCTACACGCTGTCGTCCAAAACCAAGACGGTTGTAGAACTGAAAACATTGCAGGATTGGGTAATTCAGAAAAACCTCAAAGCTGTAGGTGGCGTAGCCGACGTGGTCAGTTTTGGTGGAAAGGTCAAAACATTTGAAGTAAGCATAAACCCCAATTTACTGACCAAATACAACCTGACCGCGTTGGATGTATACGGAGCATTGCAACACGCCAACGTCAACGTAGGAGGCGATATTTTACGTGAAGGACAACAGGCGTTTGTCGTGCGCGGTATCGGAATCGTGAAGAATGTGGCTGATATTGAGCAGATTATTGTAAAAAATATCAATGGTGTTCCCGTAAAGATCGCGAACCTGGGAAATGTACATGAGTCTAATCTTTCACAGTTGGGCATTGTAGGGCGCGACAATCACGACGATGCCGTGGAAGGAATCGTGCTGATGCGCAAAGGAGAAAATCCGGGAGAAGTGTTGCCCAAATTGAAAGAAAAGATCGATTATTTGAATTCGACGGTGTTACCGAAAGATGTTAAGATCAAGGTATTTTATGACCGTACCGAACTCAACAACCACACCATGCATACCGTAGGTGAGAACGTTGCACTCGGAATTACGCTCGTTACCGTGATCCTGCTGATCTTTTTGGCAGACTGGCGCACTACCGTTACGGTGGCGCTGATCATTCCGTTGGCTTTGCTGTTTGCCTTCATTTTGATGCGGGTCAAAGGCATGACCGCCAATTTGCTCTCCATCGGTGCCATTGACTTTGGAATTATCATCGACGGGGCCGTGGTGATGGTCGAGGGACTGTTTGTAATGCTGGCGCACTGGGCCGAAAAAGAGGGCATGGAGAATTTTAACAAACGCGCCAAACTCAGCAGAATATTGAAAACGGCGGTGGAAATGGGTAAATCCATTTTTACATCCAAACTCATCATTATCACTGCTTTACTGCCTATTTTCTCGTTCCAGAAAGTAGAAGGAAAACTATTCAGTCCGTTGGCTTTTACGATTGGATTTGCCTTGCTCGGTGCGCTTTTACTGGCCTTGACGTTCGTGCCCGTTTTGAGCAGTATTCTGTTAAATAAAAATGTCAGAGAACGTCACAATCCCATCATTAACTGGCTCAACAACAGCTACTCTCCGCTGTTGAACCACGTAATGCTTCATCCAAAACGCGCGATTCTGACGGGTGTTATTGCGTTGGGAATGGCGCTGGGTGCTTTTCATTTTGTGGGTTCCGAATTTTTACCCCAACTCAACGAAGGTTCTATTTATGTCCGGGCCAGTATGCCGCTGAGTATCAGTTTGGAAGACAGTTACCATTTTACCCGAAAATTCCGTCAGGTGTTTGAACAGTTCCCCGAAGTGCGCGGCGTGATTTCGCAAACCGGTCGTCCCAACGACGGAACTGACCCTACGGGCTTTTTTAATCAGGAGTTTTTCGTGGATCTGTACCCCGCCGATGAGTGGAAACGCAATATCACTAAAGATGAGTTAGTGGCCGAAATGCAGGCAAAACTGGCAGGATTCAAAGGCGTGGATTTCGGGTTTTCGCAACCTATTTCTGACAACGTTGCTGAAGCCGTTTCGGGGGTAAAAGGCTCTATCGCGGTCAAAATTCAGGGAGATGATTTGAATATTTTAGACAAAAAGATCACTGAGGTATACAACGTACTTAAAAAGGTGCCGGGCGTAGAAGACCTGGGAGTTTTCAGAAACTTAGGCCAACCGGAACTTAGAATTACGCTGAACCCTGATAAAATGGCGCAATACGGCATTGACGCCGTTGATGCAAACGCGGTGATCGAAATGGCGATTGGCGGTAAAGCCGTGAGTCAGGTATACGAAGGTGAACGCAAATTTGATATGCGTTTGCGGTACGACCAAGCCTTCCGCTCATCCATTGAACAGATCGGGAATTTGCAGGTGCCAACGTTGAATGGCGGCAAAATTCCGTTGAAACAAATTGCTTCCATTGGCAATGTTTCAGGTCCGGCCTTTATCTACCGCGAAGACAATGCCCGTTTTATTGCCGCTAAATTTTCGGTACGGGGCCGCGACTTGGGAAGTACCATTGACGATGCCCAACAAAAAGTGAAAGCAGCGGTAAAACTTCCTGCCGGTTACGAAATGAAATGGAACGGTGAATTTGAAAATCAACAACGCGCTCAGGGTCGTTTGGCCTTAGTGGTGCCCATCAGTTTGGTGTTGATCTTCTTCATCCTGTTTGTGTCGTTCGGCAATGCCCTTGATTCGATTCTGGTGTTGCTCAACGTGCCTTTCGCGCTCATTGGAGGAATTGCCGCACTACTGTTCACAGGCGTTAATTTCAGTATCTCGGCGGGGGTTGGGTTTATCGCACTCTTTGGAATTGCGACGCAAAACGGGGTAATTCTCATTAACAATTACCATAAAAATCTGAAAGCGGGAATGCCGCTCATAGAATCCATCAAAGAAGGTTCCAAAGCCATGCTTCGACCCATTGTGATGACGGCTCTGATGGCCTCTCTGGGCCTGTTGCCCGCCGCTATTTCAACAGGCATTGGCTCCGAAACCCAAAAACCACTGGCCATTGTCGTCATTGGCGGACTCATTACGGCCACTGTATTGTCATTGTTGATCTTGCCAACGGTCTACGAATGGATATACAGCAGCAAAGAAAAACGTAAAAAACTAATGCAATAAGCCGGTTGGAAGTTTTCAGTCTCTGATTCCCAACTGCCTATACAATATTATTTCTTCAGTAGTCTGTATTTATAAATTAGTAATCGCCGGTTGAACTTTCAGCCGGCGATTCTTTTTGTAGTAGTAAGCAACTTATTGCAGGTCTTCTTATTTATTTGTCATGCGTCTTACCTATTTTAAACTCATCGCGACCGTTTTTTTCTGGGCAACGAACTTCGCAGCGGGCAAAATTGCCGTACAATCATTGGGTCCTTATTCTACCGCTTTTTTGCGCTTTGTCATCGGAACGGCGCTTTTGATGATCTATCTGTACAAAACCAATAAGGGTTTTCCTTCACTTACTCAAAAACAATGGGGACTGATCTTTATCTCGGCATTAATGGGCGTGTTTTTGTACAACCTTTTGTTTTTCAGCGGCATTCAGTACATGCCTACGGTGCGGGCTTCGTTGGTGATCGCTTTTTCACCCATTACCATCACACTTGGAAGTTGGCTTTTTTTGGGTGAAAAAGTTTCACTGCTCAAATGGGCAGGCATTGCCTTGTCTATTTTTGGCGCAGTAGTCGTACTGGCTCGCGGTGATTTTTCCGCATTTCTATCCGATAATACCTGGGGGGTGGGAGAGTTGCTCATCATGGGTTGTGTGCTGAGTTGGAGCGTTTATACGCTGGTCGGGCGCGTAGCCTTACGAACCATTCCTGCGTTGTCACTCAGTACTTTCTCGGCAATGATCGGGGCTGTGTTGCTGTTTATTCCTGCGCTGTAACATGGTTTGATAGAACGTTTATCGCACGCGAGTTGGCAGGCATTGGCGGCGGTGGTATATATGGCCGCTACGGCTACAGCACTGGGTTTTATCTGGTACTATGAAGCGGTACAGAAAATCGGCGCAACCAAAGCCGCCGTGGTTGGAAACCTGACGCCTGTTTTTGCAGCCATTATTGCCGTGACACTCTTAGGAGAACAATTGAAACAATTGACGTTTACAACAATTCTGGGCGGCTCATTGGTATTGGCAGGAGTAGTGTTAACTACGCAGAAATGAATGTAAGTGGATCATTGAAAAAACAAAAAGAAAAAACGTTCGTTTATTTTCTGATGAGTGATTTTCAAAATTGCTTGTGTATTGTTTGACCCCGTACGGGGTCACATATTTGTAGGAATATGTGTTCTATCTACAAACGTCTGACCCCATACGGGGTCAAACTACCCTGAATCAATTACCTAAAACCTGCCATTGTGAAAAAAGAAATTTTGATATGAGAATCAGACCTTTACTGTGGAATGTCGTATTGGCGATAATCATTGTACTAATTGTCAATGCGTGTAAGAAAAACGAAGAGCCACCTAAATCGGTGGAAAGGGCATCGTTTGTGTTGATTCAGGAACGTATTTTTACACCTACCTGCGCTACGGCGGGATGTCATGCGTCAGAACAGGAATCCACTTTTGCGCAACATGGCCTGGTACTCGCTGACGGAAAATCGTATGATTTTTTGGTTAACAAAGACCCTAAAAACCAGAATGCACTTGAAGACAAGCAGAAACGTGTGCTCCCGTTTTTTTCGCTCCAAAGTTTACTTTTTCACAAACTTAATTGGGACGGCAGCTCTCACCACGGTGGGAAAAGCTACGGCAGTCCTATGCCGCTGAATGGGAAGGCACTCTACAAAGGACAGATTGAATTTATTAGGCGTTGGATCGAAGCCGGCGCACCTCGCACGGGTGCCGTGGCAGATACAACATTATTGGATGATAAAACCCCAAGTTTTTAAGTTTATTTTGATTCTATCTAAATAAAGAAATCAAAATCACTTATATTTGCGGTAATGATTGACAAAGTGACATACCTAACAGAACTCTATACGAATTCCAAAGGCGCTACGTACCAATGCGACCGTTCTTCTCGAATTACTGTAGAGTTTGGAGGCTATAAAATGGCTTTTAAGATCAATGAATTTCTGAATTTTAAGCAAAAAGTAGACAGTGTGGATTTGCACGCCATGATCTTTGACTTGTCGGACGAGTCAGATTTTGAAATAATTGAGGCTCCGCAGGCAAATCTTTCCCTTAAATTAACACTTTGTGACTTAGTAAACTTGCGAGATTTGTTGGCAGGTGCTAAATTTATGCTTGAATTGAACAGTTTGCTCTACGAGCGCATTTACAACGTTCCTGTCTACGTTTGATTCATCGCCATTTCCTGACTCTTTGAAAAGGTTACTCCGAACGGGTAAGCTGATTTTTCGTATGTTATAATTCGTATGTTACAATTGGTCAAGCATGAAAACTGCCTACGATTTTCTGAATAGCTATTTCGACAAGATCTTTGTAATTTCTCTTCATCGGGCAACTGACCGACAGATGGCTTTAAAGCAGCATCTTGAAGGGTTGAATTATGAAATTTTTTGGGCCGTCGACAAAAAAAACTTTACCGTAGAGGAGGTTATTGCTTCGGGGGTGTATGATGAAGTCAAAGCGCTTCGATTCAATAGACATGGTGTAAGAAAGCTGCTTTTGGGCGAGATCGCCTGCGCTTGGTCGCACCGAAATATTTATGAGACCATCTTGAAAGAAGGCTATGAGCGGGTGTTGATCTTTGAAGATGACGTGGTTCCTAATAATCATAAGTTGGAATTATTGCCTCATACCTTTCAACAATTGCCCAAATCATGGGAATTGATCTACTTAGGATTTCTACAAAACGAAGAGGTTACTTCTAAAAATTGGCGTAAAAAACAATTTTATAAATTGCTCGCGACTTTCAATGCCTATAAATGGCTGACCCGTAAGCATGTCAATAATTTATATCCCAAACCATATTCGTCTCATTTACGCATTGCAGGCCTGCACGACTGTACGCATGCCTATGCGATTTCAAGATCAGGCGCAGAAAAGCTTCTGAAAGCGCAAACCCCGATCTACTCCGCCGCCGACGAATTGATGACACATGAAGTAATCAGGGGAAATCTTAACGCCTTTATCTGTAATCCTACTTTTTTTGATCAGGAAGATTTTGTGCGCGGTCACGTCAATACTGATTCGTATATCTGGTCATGAGAAGTTTCAGTAACAGAAAAATGTAAAACTGAGTAACTGCAAAATATAAAACTGAAAAAGTAGGGTAAATAAAAAGTGATCAGTTAAGCGCTTGAGCATTCATCTTAAAGTATTTAAAATGAATGGCCGGTCGGGTTGTGAGCAACCGCGCGGCGGACCGTCCGACCCACTCTCTGTGCGAAGGGTTGCTCACAACCCGACCCGGTGTTAGAGCAAAAATTTTTGCTCAATTACTTACGAAGCTGAGGCTACTTTTTTCACTTCTACATAAAATCCCTTATCTACTTCCAGATCAGTCAACTCTTTGGTTTTTATGGTTTTCCAATCGGCGGTTGGCTCCAAGGTTTTCCATTTTCCATCTTTGGCTTTGTATTTGACCGGCA
Source organism: Runella sp. (assembly GCF_965279615.1). Taxonomy (NCBI): domain Bacteria; kingdom Pseudomonadati; phylum Bacteroidota; class Cytophagia; order Cytophagales; family Spirosomataceae; genus Runella; species Runella sp. The sequence continues at coordinate 7,101,616 of NZ_OZ257252.1, forward strand.
TGTCAAAACCGGACACGACGTTATTCCAGCGGTAGGAAATTTTATTTTTATCTATACTGTATTCCAACACCGGGAGGCGATTGTCGCGCAGGTATTGATCAAATACTTTACTTAGATCAATGCCGGCTTCTTTGCTCATATAGCCTTCAATTTGTTGAGTTGTAACGGTTTGATGATAAAAAGTTTTGTTTAGTCCGCGCAGGATACCGCGCCATTTTTCGTCGTCGTTAATGATTTGACGAATAGTGTGAAGCATGTTTCCGCCTTTGTAATACATATCGCCCGAGCCGCTGCGGTTGACATTGTAGGTGCCGATAATGGGCTTATCGTTACGGATCAATTTACGGCAACCGATCACGTATTCGCTGCCGGCATCTTTGCCGTAGTAATATTCGGTATAGAGGTTTTCGGAGTAGTTGGTAAAACTTTCATGAATCCACATGTCGGCCACGTCTTTGTCGGTAATGTTGTTGGCAAACCACTCATGACCCGACTCATGGATAATGATAAAATCCCACTTTAATCCCCAACCCGTAGCCGACAGATCACGACCTAAGTACCCGTTTTTATAGCCATTGCCGTACGTCACTGAGCTTTGGTGTTCCATGCCCAAATAAGGCACTTCCACCAATTTGTAGCCATCTTCGTAAAAAGGATACGGCCCAAACCAATGTTCAAAGGCACGAAGCATGGGCTTGACCTGCTGAAATTGAGATTTCGCTTTTTCAATATTTTCCGAAAGGGCATAGAAAGATAGATCAAGCTTGCCTTTTTCACCATTCAGTGTATCCGTCCAAGTGGCGTAGTCGCCAATGTTGACGTTGACACCGTAATTGTTGATGGGATTTTGAACGTACCAGTCAAACGTACGTGTTCCGTCAGCGTTTTCGGTGATGCTCCGCAGCCGTCCGTTGGAAATATCCATCAATGGTTTGGGAACGGTCACACTGATGCGCATGCTGTCCGGCTCGTCGTACATGTGGTCTTTGCAAGGCCACCAAACGCTTGCCCCCAACCCTTGGCAGGAAGTGGCCACAAAAGGTTGCCCATTAGTATCCCTTTTCCACGAAAAACCACCATCCCACGGAGCGCGTTTGGCAATGCGTGGGCGACCGGTATATTCAATGACCAGCGCTTCCTGCTTTTGCGCTTCCTGCTTTTTGATCAGATCAATAAAAAAGGCATTTCCGTCACGGCGAAAGGTAAGTGATTGCCCGTCTTGCGTCACACGGGTTATATTCATCGGGCGTTGCAGATCAATCTGAATCGTTTGGTAAGGCTGCAACACTTTATAACGCACTGTAACACTGCCACTAACGGTGCTGTCCTGCGGCTGAACACGTACATTGAGGTGATAAAATTGTAAGTCCCACCAAGCACGTTCCTGCGTAATACTACCGCGCAGCGTATCGTCGTGGGTAAAGATGTACGTTTGTGCCGACGTAGAAAGATGGAATAAAAAAAAGAGCGCAAAGGCGTAAAGTAGTTTCATAGACGAACCGGAATTAGGAGCCTTTTGAGTTGTTTATTGTTGATGATCATTTTTGATAGGACAATAATACCGTTTTCAGGGCACAAAAAAAATCCGAACGGGAAGCCCAATCGGATTTTAAAACTTTACTCAACGTTATGAAAAACTCTATTGTTAAGACGCTGAACTATGCTATTGGTTACATTTTTTTTTGATTTTTTTGAATAATTTCAAAATAAACAACGACAAACAAGCCTATTTTTAAATGTAACTATAAATTTATCAGGCAATTACAACGCAATCGCCGCGCTCTACTTCGTGCTCAACTTTTTTGTATTTTACATCTTTTACCACCCGACCATCGCGGTATTGAACCGTTACTTTTTGATTACGGTCGGCAATTTTGATGGTACGAACAGGAGCCTGTTTTTCTGCCTGACGAGCGGCGTAGGCATTTGGCCCGCCACCTGCCGATTCTTCCACCACATCTTCATCGTGACGATTGGTCTGGAGTTGCGGCTCGTTGCGGCGTGTTTGGCGAGGTGCCTGCTGCGGAGCTTCTTCCTGTGGAATATGGGATTTCATTAAGAAACTGACCGTCTCAAAATTCACTTTCGTCATGAGGCGTTTGAATAACTCTACCGACTCAAATTTATAGATCAATAATGGATCTTTCTGCTCATAAGCCGCGTTTTGTACCGATTGTTTCAGGTCGTCCATATCGCGAAGGTGTTCTTTCCATTCCTGGTCAATGAGCGAAAGCACCACAAATTTCTCCATTTCATGAATGATCTCACGGCCATTGGTGTCAATGGCTTTTTGAAGATTCACGCCGATCTGGGTTCCTTTGATGCCATCGGTAAATGGAATAACGATTTCCTGAATCGTTGCACCGCGCTCTGCCGAAATTTGTTTCAAAACGGGCAATACCTGCTCGGCAATGGCTTTGTTTTTGTTCAAATAATGTTTCTCGGCCGCGTCATAGAGGCGCTGGGCGCGTTGCTCGGGTTTGAGCTTCGAATATTCTTCACGCGTGAACGGCGGTTCAATGCCGAAATTAGTAATCGACGCCAGTTCGAGTTCTTCCTGATTATCTTCGGTATTGGTCAATACTTCGTTGGCAACGTCATACATGGTATCGGCAATGTCAATCGCCAAGCGGTCGCCAAAAAGGGCATTACGACGGCGTTTGTAGATATTTTCCCGTTGCATGTTCATTACATCATCGTATTCGAGAAGGCGTTTCCGAGTGCCGAAGTTGTTTTCTTCCACTTTCTTCTGCGCCCGTTCGATGGATTTTGACACCATTGAGTGTTGAATTACTTCACCTTCTTCCAGACCCATACGGTCCATCACGCCCGCAATTCGGTCAGAACCGAACATACGCATCAAACCGTCTTCCAATGATACAAAGAACTGCGATGAACCCGGGTCACCCTGACGACCCGCACGACCGCGCAACTGACGGTCTACACGGCGGCTTTCGTGACGCTCAGTACCAATGATGGCCAAACCGCCCGCCTTTTTAGAATCGGCAGTAAGTTTGATGTCGGTACCACGACCTGCCATGTTGGTAGCGATGGTCACCGTACCGGGCTTTCCTGCTTCCGCAACGATCTCGGCTTCGCGTTGGTGCTGTTTGGCGTTCAGTACCTGATGAGGAATCTTACGCAGGGTAAGCATGCGGCTCAACAATTCCGAGTTTTCGACCGAGGTAGTACCTACCAGTACGGGGCGACCATTGCCTACCAATGTCACGATCTCGTCTACCACGGCGTTGTATTTTTCGCGCACCGAACGGTACACTTTATCTTCTTCGTCTTTTCGAACGGCAGGAATGTTGGTCGGAATGCTGACCACATCCAATTTATAGATCGTCCAGAATTCACCCGCTTCGGTTTCGGCTGTACCCGTCATACCGCACAATTTGTGGTACATACGGAAGTAGTTTTGCAGCGTAACCGTCGCGTATGTTTGAGTAGCATCTTCTACTTTTACGTTTTCTTTGGCTTCAACCGCTTGGTGCAAACCGTCTGACCAACGGCGCCCTTCCATGATACGACCCGTTTGTTCATCTACGATCTTCACCTTTCCGTCCATAAGCACGTAATCCACATCCTTTTCGAACAATGAATACGCTTTCAGCAATTGCTGCACAGTATGGACGCGTTGGGTTTTGACAGAGTATTCGCGAATGACTTCATCTTTCCGAATCAGTTTTTGTTGGTCGGTCAATTGATCGTCTTTCTCAATGAGATTCAACTCAATAGATAAGTCAGGCATCACAAAGAAGGCGGTGTCTTCGCTTTCGCCGGTGATGTAATCCAACCCTTTTTCGGTCAATTCAATGCTGTTGTTTCTTTCTTCAATGGTGAAGTACAATGGTGCATCGGCTTGCGGCATCAACTTTTGGTTTTCGGCCAAATAGATCTTTTCCGTTTCCTGCATCAAGGTCTTCATCCCTGTTTCACTCATGAATTTGATGAGTGGTTTGTATTTTGGAAAACCGCGATGTGCGCGGAACAGCGCCAAACCGCCTTCTTTTTTATCGCCGGCCGCAATTTTCTTTTTGGCTTCGTTGAGCAAGTCCGTCACGAGGCGTTTTTGGGCTTCCACAATACGCGATACGCGAGGTTTCAGTTCGGCAAAATCCTGCTCATCGCCGCGCGGAACCGGGCCGCTGATAATAAGCGGCGTACGGGCATCATCCACCAAAACGGAGTCAACCTCATCGACCATTGCGTAGTGATGTTTGCGTTGCACCAATTCTTCGGGACTGTGCGCCATGTTGTCGCGGAGGTAGTCAAAACCAAATTCGTTGTTGGTTCCGTAGGTAATATCGGCCAAATACGCCTGACGACGCGCGTAGGTATTAGGTTGGTGGCGGTCAATACAATCAACGCGCAAACCGTGAAATTCAAACAAAGGACCGTTCCACTCACTATCCCGACGCGCGAGGTAATCGTTGACCGTTACGATATGTACTCCCTGTCCGGCAAGGGCGTTCAGGAAGGCAGGCAAGGTTGCAACGAGCGTTTTTCCTTCTCCCGTGGCCATTTCTGCGATTTTCCCTTGGTGAAGCACCGTTCCCCCGATGAGCTGCACATCGTAGTGAACCATGTTCCACTTAATAGGGTGCCCGGCTACGTCCCATGTGGTATTCCAAATAGCCTTTTCGCCGTTGATCGTAATGTGGCTTTTCTTGACCGCCAATTCATGGTCAATGAACGTAGCGGTTACTTCAAGTGATTCGTTTTCGGTAAAACGGCGCGCGGTTTCTTTCACAATGGCGAAAGCAGTTGGCAAAATATGCAGCAGTACTTTCTCCAATTCTTTGTCACGCTCCAAGCCCAACGCATCTATTTGCTTAAATATTTCTTCTTTGTCGTTTACGTCCATCTCGACATTGTCGGTCATGCTTTGACGTAAGGCGGCAATTTGGTCGTCTATGGTTTTAAGCTGACCCGCAATGTACGTTTTGAGTTCCTGGGTCGCATTTCGCAGTTCATCGTGGCTGAGGTTACGCAGCTTCGCAAATTCAGTATTTACTTTTTCTACGTAAGGGGTAAGCTCTTTCAAATCGCGGTCTGCCTTCGTTCCGAATAACCCCGTAATACTTTTAGTGAGGAATTTTATCATTTTAAAATACTGTGTTTCTTGTTTTAATAAATTTCTTTTCGATCACCTACATCTAAAATATCAACAATTCTGACTTTGTCTCTTATATCGTAGATAATGCGATAATTACCTTGTCTGATTCTATATGCTACTCTACCTTCCAACTTCTTAAAGCCAACGGGACGGGGATTGATCGCCAGATCTGGAATTTCTTTTTTTATTCTTGAATAATCAGGCTCCTTTATTTTCTCAAGTTATTTTGAAACTCGTTTACTGATAAGTACCTGATACATTAAGATTTCTTTTTACGTTTTGCCTCGATTTGTTCGAAAACAGATTCTGCCGGAAGAAAATCATCTTCTCCCTTTGCAATGCGTCGCATAGCTTTATCGTAAGCCGAAATATCCTCAATATCTTCTTCACTGAAGTTCTCGGTTTTAACTCTCATCTTTTTGAGTAGTTGCGTTATTAACCGATATTCTTCTTCGTTAGCTGGTTTCACCAATATCGCGCCCATGCCCTTGTTTTTTTCGCAAAGTTAGCTTTTTGTCAATAGTTTAATAACAATATTCACGCTACAATATTTTATTAAGACAAAATGGCAGTTAAACAAAAGTACGCTGACATGTTGCCAATGGGTTTTTGACCTATAAATTAAACGGTACTATTGCTTAAAAGTAGTATTTATAGGAACTGAAATGCTTCTATTAGCCAAGACATTTAACTCCTCTTTACCATGTTAAAAAAAACAGCCTCTATTCTCTTTTTAGCCCTTTCTGCCTTTTTTGTTAACGCCCAATCACCCAATACCCTGACCGCTCAGGAGAAGAAAGAAGGGTGGAAACTTCTCTTCAACGGCAAAGACGTCAGCGGTTGGCATTCTTACGGCGCCAAAGGCATTGGCTCGGCGTGGATCGTGGAGCAGGGAGCGTTGAAGCTGAATGTTCCGAATCGTGCCGGAAATAAAGCACCCAACGGCGGGGATATTGTAAGCGAAGAACCCATTACCGGAGATTTTGAATTCAAAGCCGATTGGAAAGTAAGCCCCTTAGCCAACAGCGGTATTTTCTTTTTTATCAAAGAAGCACCTCAGAACAAGAACATGCACGATACAGGACTGGAAGTGCAGGTATTAGACAATAAGATCTACGAAGGAGCTGCCGAAAACAAACACCGTGCGGGCGATTTTTTTGGCGTAGCCAACGCCCGTATTCGTGAAGTAAACCCGGTAGGCGAATGGAATTCTGTGATATTCAGTGTTCGCAAAAATAAATTGACAGTGTCGATGAATGGATTTGTGGTGCAGGAGCATGATCTGGCGAGTGCCGATTGGAAGCAACGCATTGCCGGTAGTGGATTAAAGAACGCCCCGATTGCTCAGGGCGTCTATACAGGATTGTTAGGTTTGCAGGATTGGGGCAGCACCGTATGGTACCGTAACCTGAAAATCAGAAAGTTATAGGAACTTCTACGATGGTATCATCCCATCCTATGCGCATAATGGCGGCGGTACCTTTGGGGAAATTGATGGAAAAATTCTCCAAAGGAGCCTCCGTTGATTTTTTCGAAGGTACTGTAAATCGCACAACATCGTTAGCCTGATTGTATTTGAAAGCACCCCAGTAGTCAAGGTCGGAATTCAGGATAACGGTCCACTCGGTTTCGCCGGGAATAGTGAAAAGCGAATACGTACCTGCTTTCACTTTTTTGCCTTGAATGGTAGCATCCTGATAAAACTTGATCTCGGTGTTTTCGTTAGCGCCGGTACGCCATACTTTTCCGTAAGGCACGAGTTTGCCAAACACTTCACGGCCGTTTTTGGAAGGGCGACTGTAAAGGACGCGCACCAGGGCTTTTTCGCCGTCTTTGCGGTCGTGGGCAAAATGATCGGGAAAATAAGCGGCATCCATCGGGCTTTTGTCAACGGGCCTGAATGCCTGCGCCCACGCGCCTAAAACTGACATACTTAGCAAACAACATAAAAGGGTGGTCTTTTTCATTGTGTTTAAGAGAATTAAGTAAATTGGTTTGTCTGTGACAGAGGTTATTCATAACCTCAGGTAAGAAGGTTCTCAAACCTTCGATTTACTGAATAAACAGGAATCATTTAGCAGGGCCGTGTCGGCCGTTTTGAGAAACGGCCGACACGGCTTAGAAATTGCCCGTTTTGAGAAACGGGCAACACCGGCCAGCCTATCGCATGCTTGGACGCGGCAAAACCGGCAGACTTTCGTTCCCGTCTTCTCCCACAGCCTGTACGGCAAAAAAGTAATTGTCTTTGGAATAAGGCAATGTCAGCCCGTTTTTATCGGTGAAAAATTTCTTTTGCCAAAACGGCATGTGCGTTTCGCGCATGAGTACATAGTAGCCTTTTACTTTGCCGGATTTGGGCGTTTGCCAAAAAAGGGAGGTAGAATTTGTCAGATTACGGGCTTCAAGCGTCACATTTTGGGGCATGGCCGGTGCTTTGGCTAGACTCGCCAACGACGCCAGATTAACGCAGGTATTTTTGCGTAAATATTCAAAGTCCATGTTTTTGGCGTAATCACCGTATTCTATGCCCTTATCTGTTCGCAGGTCTTGGTGTTGGTTGTTGAAATTCTCATTCATTTCGGTAATACGCACTGCCGCAAAATCGCGGTTCACAAAAGGTGTGTGGTCGCCACCGCGCAGGTAGCGGTCGTTGCGATAAATGAGTCGTACCTCTAAATTATCTACATAGCGTTCGCCGATTTCTTTTACATACCGCGCTAAAGTGCGCGCTTTTCCGTCATTTTCAGCGCCGTACTGGCGAATTCCGGAAGCGCGTTTGTCGGTTTCAAATCCTGAAAGTCCTTCGCTGAAAATACGCAATTTGGTGTTGTCGATGAGCTTTGTATCCGGGCTGTGGTTGGAACCCATAATGTCGTTGTTGAGCAACGCTTCCAAGTTCCACTTTTCAGTAACGGCGCGTTCTGCCAAATGGTTAGCGCCCAATAAACCCTGCTCTTCACCGCTGACGGTCACAAATATGATGGTGGCAGGAAAGGCGTATTTGCTCATGACGCGGGCCAGTTCGATCACCGCTGCTGTACCGCTGCCGTCATCGTTGGCGCCCGGTGCGTCGGATTCACGATTGCTGACATCGCTCACGCGGCTGTCGATGTGCCCGCTGACCATAAATATGCGGTCATCGTTGGGATCGGTGCCTTTGAGGGTAGCCATTACGTTGCCGATTTCCTGCGGTTGGTCTACGCGGCGTCCGTCGGGTTGCAGCATCCATGTATCAATGGTAGCCGTCATACGTCCGCCTGATTGTTTGGCAAATTCGTTAAAACGACTCAAAACCCACTGCCGTGAAGCACCAATACCGCGTTTGGAATCGGTAACTGTACTCATGGTGTGGCGCGTGCCAAAACTAACGAGTTTGTTGATGTGGCTCTTTAGGCTGTCGGGTGATATTTCGGCAAGCATAGCGGCAATGGTCGGGTCGCGCTGAACCACTTGTTGGGCATGGCTTGTGAAAGCAGAAAAGGTGCAAAACAGGAGTAGAGCAGTTGTTTTTTTCATACGGTTTATTAGTGAAGTTGATGACAAAGTTATCTAAGGCAAATCCGAGAAATTAATGTTGGGGGAAGTATTTGCGGCGTTTCTCCTGAATGTGCCGTCGAGTGGGACAAAATCATTGAAAAAGCCGCAGTTACGCAGGTAAAAATTTCCGTTGGAGATGCCGCCGGCGTAATCTTTACGATAGTTTTTGCGGGCGGTAGCATCGCCGGTGAATTTGGCTTCTGTAAGTTCGATCCATTTTCCGCTCGTGGTATGAACCCATTGATTGGCGTACAGGCTCATTCTGCCGGTATTACCCGTTTCGGGAATAAAATTTTCCAGAAAAGAATGCAAAGATTTCAAATGCGTTGATGTTTTAGGGCGCTTGAAACTTGCGATAATACGCCATTGGTTTTCTTCAGGGGCAAAAAAGTAGGCGGTATAAATCGTGTAATTGTCAGCTATGGGTTTGCCTTGCAGCAAAAATTTATACGTATTTCCTGCCTTCCAATTGTATTTGAGATAGCTCTGCCCGCCGGCTCCTTCGTTGCCAAATTCGCCGGTATATACATCTGTGCCTTTTTTGAGCATCACGATCTTTTGCTCGTCCGGAATGGCTTTGGGGTTGTCGGTTTTGAATGGACTCCATACTGAAAACAGAATTCGGCGCTCGGTGGGAGAATTGACCTGCATTCCGAAATAGCCTTCGGCAAAACCGTTGGCCATAAAATAAGAACCGATCACATCCTGCCCTTCGGGAATGGTGAGTTCGTTGTAAAACCATTCTATGTTTTCGTTGGCGGGCAATGTATACTTTAAATGAACCGACGGCCCGCGACGCCCCCAATAAAAATAGTTGTCTATATTGTCTTTGACGAAAACGGTTTCGGCATTTACAGCACTTCCGCTGACGTTGATGCTTTGGACGGCGCCAAAGGTTGCCGCCGTTTTTGTTATTCCCTTCAAATCAATGGATACATAACTCGCTTCGTTCATATCCCACTCTCCCACAAAATATTCTTTTGTCCCTTCGGAGGCAGTCATGAACGCTACTGTTTTGCCAAAAACAGTGACGCTTAATTTACTTTCTCCGGCTGCGGAGAGGGTTACAGAAATTTTTAGTTTCCCCGTTTGATTTACCCTCAAATAGGTTCGACAAACCGTTTGAGAATGAGTCCATTCAACAAGCCCTTCTTTGGTGATCTTCTCGGGTTTTTCGGAATGGATCAGCCACGCATTGCCGCCGATGGGAATGGTTTGTTTATTGGTTTCATGAACCGCCGGTGAGGTTTGAGAGATTGCCTTAGAACTCCCAAAGCCAAGCATTAAACAGCTGAGAATAACAAATAAAAGGGAGGCACGGGTGATATTCATTGAATACTACGTCAGTTAGGAGGAGAAAATGGGCCAACAAAACTAACGTAAAATTGCATCATTGGCTAAAAAAACAAAAGCGGGGCGCGCCTTGCTCAATTGGGGGAAATCTATCTTTGAATGAATCGTTTTATTGTTTGGTACAGTTCTTTAAATATCTGTTCAACAGATGATTAAAATGGACATAAATGCAATCGACGAAATTGGCTTTTGATTTGTCTCTTGTGTTGGCACGCATTGAAGACGCGATACGGGCTTTTCCCAAGGCTGCCATGTTTGAGTTGGCCGAGCGGGGGTATAATACGCTGTTTGAACAACTTATTTCGTGCATCATTTCCATTCGAACGCTCGACGAGACCACGATTCCTGTTTCGCTGCGCCTTTTTGCCGTAGCGCGTACCCCTGAGGAATTGCTTCGTTTGAGTCCCGAACAGCTTACCGAATTGCTGTATGGCTCTACCTATCCCGATCAAAAAGCCTACACCATGTTGGGCATTGCCAAAGCCGCTGTGGAGCAGTACAATAATCAACTTCCCGCCGATTACGACAGCCTGACGGCACTCAAGGGGGTGGGTCCAAAATGTGCCAATTTAGCCTTAGGCGTGGCTACCGGGCAGGCAGCCATTAGTGTAGACATTCATGTGCATCGAGTAGTGAATCGTTGGGGGTATGTGGCGGCCAAACAGCCCGAAAAAACGTTGAAATTGTTGGAAGAAAAAGTGCCCGTTGCACAGTGGATCGAGATCAATCGTTTGTTGATGCCTTTTGGTAAACATATTTGTACCGGTACGTTGCCTCGCTGCTCAACGTGTCCCGTGTTGGCATGGTGTGAACAGGTTGGAGTGACGCAGCACCGTTAATTTTAAAATTCAAAGTTATGAAAACCATTGAACGCGATAATGCAAACATCTACTATACCATTAACGGTAGCGGAGCCATTACGTTACTTTTTGTGCATGGCTCTTATATTGACCATACCTATTGGGAGGCGCAGATCGATTATTTCAAGTTTCGTTATACGGTAGTTACCATTGATCTGCCCGGACACGGCCAATCGGGAAAAAACCGCAAAAACTGGTCAGTGGAAGGATTTGCGGAAGATGTAATTACGGTTATTAAAGAATTGCAACTGAAAAATGTCATTCTCATTGGGCATTCGCTGGCGGGAGATATTAACCTGATCGCGGCTACTTCCGCTCCGGAGTTGATCATGGGTTTTATCGGTATTGATAATTTTAAAAATGCCGCTACTCCTTTGCCGGAAGAATATGGGCAACAGGTGGATGATATTAAGAAAAATCTTCGAATTGATTTTGCCGGCACCAACGAGCAATACGCAAAAATGGCACTTTTGACTCCCCGAACTCCCTCAAGCATTACTGATAAAGTAGTGAACTCTTATCGCGACGCATACGAGCCGATGGGCATCCCAATCATGGATCAAATTTTTGAGATGTATAAACCTGAAAAGAAATTGCTGCCTGAGCTAAAATGCAAGCTTTACCTGATCAACGTGGATTACATGCCAACCAACGAAGAACCCCTGAAACGATACGCTAAGAGCGGCTATAAACTGGAACATATGCAGGGAACTTCGCATTATCCCATGCTTGAAAATCCTCAACGGCTCAACGAATTATTACAGATATGCATTATTGAGATTGTATTTTAACCATTTCTAAAAAATAATAATTATAACTTTAAGTAATAGAGGATAGGATTTTATGATTGGCGCCCAAACGTTATTGAAGTTAATTTTGTGCCATAAATAAAATAAATGAACGGAAAATACCTAATACGTTTTTCCTCACAAAGAAAGGGTAAATTACTAAAGGTTATGATAGCAACAGATATATGCATCATTGGCGCGGGGCCTGTCGGTCTGTTCAGCGTATTTGAAGCGGGATTATTGAAAATGCGATGCCATCTCATTGATGCGTTGCCACAGATCGGAGGACAGTTGTCGGAAATTTACCCGCAAAAGCCCATTTATGACATTCCCGGTTATCCGTCCATCAAAGCGCAGGAATTGGTAGACAATCTGATGCTGCAGATTGCGCCCTTCAATCCAAGTTTTACTTTGGGCGAACGGGTTGACACCATTGACCGACAGGAAGACGGTTCGATGATTGTCAAAACATCTGATGGAACGGAAGTATTTTGCCAAGTTGTGGTTATTGCCGGCGGACTGGGATGTTTTGAACCACGCAAACCGGAGATCGCGGGCTTGGAGCATTTTGAAGGCAGGGGCGTAGCTTACATGGTGAAAAATCCCGAAAAATTCAGAGGAAAGGAAATCGTCATTGCGGGCGGCGGCGACTCGGCGTTGGACTGGACGGCGTATTTGGCCGACATTGCCAAAACCACTACCTTGATTCACCGCAGCGATACCTTCAGAGGTGCTCCCGATTCGGCCGAAAAAGTATTTGCGTTGGCTGAGCAGGGGAAAATTAATCTGATTTTACAATCAAACGTCGTCAGTCTGAACGGCAACGGGCACTTGAAAGAAGTCATGGTGGCGGGGAAAGATAAAAATACGTACGCTGTACCTTCCGATTATTTTATTCCGCTTTTTGGGTTGAGTCCGAAGTTAGGGCCTATTGCGGATTGGGGGTTGAACATCAACAAATCAGCCATTGAAGTAAATACCGTTGATTATTCGACCAATGTGGAGCGCATTTACGCTATCGGCGATATCAACACGTATCCGGGCAAACTCAAACTCATCCTGACGGGATTTCATGAAGCTGCCATGATGTGCCAAAGTGCGTTCAAATTTGTTTATCCCAATCAGCATCTCAGTTTTAAATACACGACGGTAAACGGCGTAAATGCATTTTAAGGAATAAAAAAATGTAAAATACTGATAAACAGTATTTCACATTTTATAAATGAATGCTTTATTTTGAAACAATTTCTGAAAATGATACATTTCACGGTAGAAGATAGGGGAGGAGAGCGCCAAACGCTTGAAATTCCCGAAGGCATAGGTTTAAATTTAATGGAAGTTTTGAAGGCTTCCGAATATAATATTTTGGCTACTTGCGGTGGCATGGCGCTTTGTGCTACCTGTCACGTTGAAATTTTGGACGGCGGAGAATCTCTTTCTCCCACTAATGACGCAGAGCTGGATATTCTGGATACCCTGCCTTCCGCCACTTCGTGCAGTCGTTTGGCGTGCCAGTTGCGAGTGGACGAAGCGATGGAAGGAACACTATTCAAAATACGCGGTGAAGAGCATTAATGTGCTTTCGGTTTTGAGAAACCGAAAGTTTTCGTGATGTGCTTTTGGTTAAGATGTGTTTTCGGTTTTGAGAAACCGAAAGTTTTAAAATACGTGAGGAGCAGACGCTCGATAATATATTCCTATGTTTCGGGCAAAAATGCAATAGCATCTACTTCAACCAAAAAGTCAGGATTTCCCAATGCTGACACAAACACGACCGTTACCGTAGGCGGGTTGGAAGCGGAGATCATGTATTTTTGAGCCGCCTGAAAAGCCGCCCCGACGTTTTGTCCCGCAACAATAAAAACGGTTAGTTTCACAACGTTGTCAAAAGTAGCTTCGCAAGCAGAGAGCGCGGTTTGGATGTTTTGCATCACCTGTTCGGTTTGCGCCTGAATATCGCCCTTGCCTACGATTTCACCGTTTGATTTGACGGCGTCCTGACCGCCGATATAGATCGTTTTTCCTTTGCCTTGCGTTACGATAAGTTGTGAGAATGCCGGATTTTTCGAAAGCCCATCCGGATTCATGGGTTTAATGCCGGTTTTCATAGCTATTGTTCAGTTAGTTAGTTATATTAGAGTTATTCTTCAACCAATTCTTTCAGTCCTTTTAGGATATTATCCCACCCTTCGACCGATTTTTTGTATCTGTCTTCTACACCTTCGCCCTGTCCTACATTGTCCATGATCGTTAGAATGGTTTCACCGTTTTGATAGGTCAGCTCATCTGTTACGGTCGAGAAATTAGCGGATTCATCATCGTCGTCACTGTTATTGAGGGTATATTTCAAAAGCTTTTCCGGAACTATTTCCAGGATCTCGCCCGTCATTTCTATTTTCTTGAAAAAAAACATTCTCCCCTTAAAAGTGATGGTACTTCCGACTTCCCAATCCGAGAAAACTTCACAATTGAAAAAATATTCTTTGGTTTTTTCGGGATTGGTAAGCGCATCCCAAACTACCGGAGGGGTTGCTTTTAAGGCGATCCTTTTCATTACAATGAGTTCTTTCATAGCGTTTAATCGTTAAAAATTAGATACTTATCTTTCTTTTAAAAAATACATACGATTTTTTAAAACATTTTAGTCGGTCGATTGAACAAAAGCAAAAAGCCGTTTTCGTCGGTATCTATAAAATTTTAATTAAAATTTTTTCAAAAACATAAAAGTCATCTGCTACGCCGGCCTTTTTTTTCGTATATACGTTTCGATATGTTCATTGAGAGCAATGGATGAGTTTTGTAAAACCGCCCTATTTCCTGTGGACAGCCTATTTTTATTTTTCCACTCATAATTAACCACTATTCAACAATGAAGACTTTACTGAAAAACTTCGTGCCGGTTCTATTAATGACGATTGGTATGACCATCAACGGCTATGCAGCCGGTTCAGGCTCTGATGCTGCTGCGACACCTAAAATGTCTCCTGCTCAGGCGCAGGAGTTGATGAATCGTTTGGAAGAACTAAAAACGATGCAACCCGATAATTTGACCAGAAGTGAAAGAAAAGCGGTACGGAAAGAAGTAAAACAGATCAAGAAAACAATGCGTGACTATAACGGCGTTTACATCTCTTTTGGAGCGCTTATTATCATTGTATTGCTGTTGATCTTGATTCTGTAATATTCTTCATTGATATAGGTCACGTTTGTAGGTTTCCAAACAAAAATGCCTCCATTGATCAATGGAGGCATTTTTGTTTGGAAATCGAATGAATAGTTAGTTGCACTTAGCCAACTGATCGGTGTAAGGCTTTGTGTCGATCTTGGCTGTTTTTGCAATAGTCAGCGCTTCCTGTGCCGCTTTTTTTGCTTCGGGTTTCCTGCTCAACTTCAAATATGCCTTCGATTGGTCATTGTATAAGTCGGCCAGCTTGTCTTTAGTATGATTTGTATTATCAGTTTTGAATAATTTGGCTCCGTCATTTACCCAACCGATCAGGGAAGTTGCGTAAGAGTTATCAGGGGCTTTTTCGTTGAAAAGGCGAACAATGTATGAATAATCCAGAAAATCCATCGTGGCAATTTTACGGTATTCGTTGAAGCGATCAGTGGCCGCTGCGGTATTTTTTTCCCGGAAATGTGCTTCCAATTCTTTCAACAATGTGCGCGGAGCTACGACTTTGGCCGGATTTCCCAGTTTGACCATTGCTTCACGCATTGCCACCACTTCCGATGATTTAAGGCTGTTGGTCCGCGGCCCATAAAGTGTATTATAAATGATGGCCTCGGCGGCATCTTTCACCGCTTTTGGGTTTTCGGCAGTGTTGTATTTTTGGTATTTGGGCATATTGGCAAAGAAATGTTTTGCCATCGGGTTTTGGAAGTCATTGATCAACCGCGAAATAATGTAAAAACCTGTTTCATTTTCCATATCAGAAGGTTTTGACAATTGTTTCGCAAAATCATTCCCGATCTGACTCTGGCGCGTAACATCTTTGGTGGCTTTGGCATATTTGCCGTAGTTGACCAAAAACTCCAATCCGCGTTCGCCTTTGGCATAACGGGCGGCGTAGTTGGTGGTACGCATGGCCGGCGTCAGTGCTTCATTGCCGTGCTTGATCACTTCATTGATAAATTCCTCCCGCGTATGACGTTCGGCGGGGGCTGCCTGATGGATAAGTTGGCCGTTGGCATCAAAAAAGAACAGCAGCGGAAACTCAGGATACGTGATTCCTTTTTGCTGTTGCAACTCCTTGGAAATGGCTGAATTGGCTTCTATTTTGCTGCTTACAAAGGCCGGATTATAAAAATCGCCTACTTTCTTTTCCTGTAATACAGGCGCCAGCGCGGCACAGTGAGGACAGCCATTGAGATAAACTTCAATCATCAACAGCTTATTTTGTTGACGTGCTGTGGCCAGCAATTGTTGAAAATTTCCATTTTCAAAGGCAATACCCTGACTAAAAACGGGAAGAAACAGAAAGGAGAAAATAATGGAAAACAACGTAGATTTCATGGGCAATGGACGAATGTTAGGATCGAGCCGGAAAATTAATGGATTTATATCAAATAACGTACCATTCGTGGCTTTGTGAGTATTCTTATGTGCAAACGGTGAAGTTGTAAAATGAAAATGTCTATGTCCAAAGGATAAACTCAACCAATTCTCTTTCGGACAGCCGTAGGGGCAGGCCTTGCGTCTGCCCGGTTGCGTTGTATACGATTTTGGTTACGATAGGGCAAATTTGGTTGCAACCGGGCAGACGCAAGGCCTGCCCCTACGATGTAGTTCAGCGCCTTTGCGAGTGAAAAAACGCAAACTATGAATTGTAAAATAAATTGGTGGTGATAACACCACCAAAGGCTCGAAAAATCTTTATGCTTCCTGCGGATTTGCAGTTGATGATTTATCCGTTGTTTTGGATCTGAAATGGAAGATAAACGTAATGATCAAAGCCAACGCACAGCCGGCCGGTACCGCAATGATCCTTCCAGATGGCCGTATCCCAAACGTGTTTTCCTTCTTTATGCAACATAGTGATAATGGTGTCTGCAATGGCAGAACGTATTCCGGCGTCCGGTTTGAATAAATAGCACAATGCGAGGGTAATCGTAATGCCCACGGTCAACAGCCACGTATTGGTTGGGGAAAAGAGCAGGCACATTACACCAACGCCGGCTCCTATGACATTGGCTTTGATGCGGATAATGTGCCTGTTGCGCATTTGGCGGCATATACCGGAAGACTTTTTATTCGGTCATTCATGAAGATGGATCATTTATGTAAATACTGATACGAATGTATATAAAATGTCTATACCGAGGCAAAAGCCTTATTACTTCTCTTTTGGGTAGAAAGTAGGTAGGGGCAGGCCTTGCGTCTGCCCAATCCGCGTCCTAATTATGGCAAAACCGGACACACGCAAGGCCTGCCCCTACAGCGTAATTTCATTCATTTCCCAAAAAAAGAAAGAATCAATCCCACCGCCTTCTGAGGGAAATGTCTATCTTTGTCCTACGAGAAATTACTGTCGCTACCCCTGTTTGATTATTATTTTAGTACCCTGTTCGTCGTTAATTTGACGAACTCTACCCCGCATCTCGTCAAGTTCGTTAATTTTGCGTTTGCTCACTGATCGTTTATCGACAGAGGCCATACTTTTGGAACAGACCTAAGTCCATGTTTGGACTGACAAAGCCTTTTGCTGAGGCTGGAAAAGGATTGTTCCTACTTAATTGACAAAAGATGTACCATAATCCAGTATTATTAGAGGCGTGTTTGGAAGGTTTGGAAATTCACCCCGAAGGTGTCTATGTAGATGTCACGTTCGGCGGTGGGGGACATTCCAAAGCTATTCTGGCGCAGCTTGGCGAGAAAGGCCGCCTGTTTGCTTTTGACCAAGACCCGGATGCGCGGGCCAATGCTCAAGCCATTGACGATAAGCGCCTAACGTTTGTGGATGCTAATTTTCGACTCCTGCAAAAATACCTGCGTTTGTACGGCGTTAAAGGAGTGGACGGAATTTTGGGCGATTTGGGCGTTTCATCTCACCAGTTCGATACGCCGGAGCGCGGATTTTCGACGCGTTTTGACGCCAATTTGGACATGCGCATGAACACGCGTGGCGGAAGTACAGCCCGCGATATTGTCAATGGCTATTCTTCCGAAGAATTGCACCGTATTTTTGGCATGTACGGGGAGTTGCAAAATGCCAAAACAGCCGCGCAAGCAGTAGTAGCGGCCCGCGCCAACAAACCTATTGAAACCGTTAAAGAATTGAAAGACAGCTTGCAGCGATGTGTGCCAAGAGGAAAAGAGAATAAATACTTTGCACAGGTTTTTCAGGCATTACGCATAGAAGTAAACGACGAAATGGGTGCATTGCAGGATTTTCTGACGCAGTCGGCCGAAGTGCTTAAAGTCAAAGGCCGTTTGGTTGTAATGTCGTATCATTCGCTCGAAGACCGTTTGGTGAAAAACTTCATCGGGAAAGGTAAATTTTATGGAGAAGTGGAAAAAGATCTGTTTGGCAACGACCTCAAACCCTTGCAGTCCATTACGCGTAAACCCATTGAAGCATCAGCAGAAGAAATTGCCCAAAACTCGCGCGCTCGCAGTGCGAAACTGCGCATTGCTGAGAAATTATAACCTCAAAAAATATACAAATAACAGTCATCAATAAACCCTTAACCCATGGCCATCAACGTATTAAAAGCCCAAAATCAAAAGCGTGCCCCACGACCCATTCGCACCAACAGTCGGGTATTGACTTGGCTTGGGCAGTGGTTCCACATTGAAAAATGGATCGGCGGGCGTGAATTTCCCGTCAGGTACCTTGATGGAACCCTGTATTTGCTTCTGCTGGGACTTATTGTGGTGTTTTTTCGCATCAATGCCGAACGGCAAATGCGGCAATTGCGCAAAGCAACCGAAGAGGTCAACAACTACCGTGCGGCTTATACTATTTTGAAAGCAAATTATATGAAAATGGGTAAACAGTCAGAATTGGCGCCTAAAGTGGCCAAAATGGGCTTGTTGGAAAGCCGCCAAACGCCGCAACGCATTCAGGTAAAAAGCACAAAATAAAGTACCTACCCGAAAAAACGCCATTGTTTACCCTAATTTACCTTAATCATGAGAGGCAAGACCAGAAATATTCGTGACGATATTTTGCAGCGGTCCTGGGTAGTAGCCATTGGGCTTATTATCCTCGGCGCGTTGGTTATTTACCGTATTTTTTACATTCAACATTACGACCGCTACAAGGGAAAACCCTGGCTTGACTATATGTCAAAGACCGTGCGTGTCGATACCATTCCCGCTATGCGTGGCAACATTTACTCGAACGATGGAAGTCTGATGGCTACTTCATTGCCGTATTTTGATGTTTCCATTGACCCAACAGTAGCCGACAGTGCCTATTTCTACAGCCGGGTGGATTCGGTAGCGAGACTGTTTGCAACTACTTTCAAGCAGCAGACCGCCGAAGCGTACGCAAAAGAATTACGTTTTGCGCGGCATGAGTTTGAAAAAAATGAAAAACGTGGAAACCGTAACATCCGATTGCTGAAAAGAAAGATCACCTATCGCGAATTCAGTATCATTCTGGGGCAGGAATTTAAGGGAACTGTCAAAAAGAAGGATGGAAAAATGCTGAAAGCCACTTGGAAAGGTTGGCCGTTCTTCCGTCGTTTTTCTTCAACTGGGCGTAGCCGGGGAGGAAAACTGACGATCATGTACGAACGTTATAATCCATTCGGTTCGTTGGCCGAGCGGACGGTTGGTTACCTTGATAAAAAGACGCATCGGGGTTTGGTAGGCTTAGAAGCCAGTTTTGAAAAACGTTTAGCCGGCACGCCGGGCGTAGGGTTATACCGAGTGCTTGACGATCAGACCTTTATGCCCAACGAAGACGAAGATGGACTGCAACCGATCAATGGATTTGATTTGCATACAACCATTGATGTTAACTTTCAGGACATTGCCGAAACGGCGCTTCGGAATACCCTTCGCAGCTATAAGGCAGCCTACGGGTCTGTGATCGTGATGGAAGTGCAATCGGGCGAAATTCGAGCCATTGCCAACCTTTCCCGTGATACAGATTCAAGTTACCGTGAGACCTACAATCACGCCCTGGCGGGATTGGGCAATCCCGGTTCTACCTTTAAATTGGCCTCGATGTTGGCGGCGTTGGAAGAAGGGCTTTCGCCTAAGCGCGTGTATCAAACGGGAAACGGCATTGCCACTTACAAGTCCGCCACCATTCGCGATACGAAACGCATCGGACACGGAGCCATCACGGCACAGCAAGTGTTTGAGAAATCGTCGAATGTAGGCGTGCACTTGGTGATGAAAGATTATTTTTATTCAAAGCCCGATAAAT
Source organism: Runella sp. (assembly GCF_965279615.1). Lineage (NCBI taxonomy): Bacteria > Pseudomonadati > Bacteroidota > Cytophagia > Cytophagales > Spirosomataceae > Runella > Runella sp. The sequence goes on from NZ_OZ257252.1 coordinate 7,121,660, forward strand.
ACGTCGGTTATCTGAAACGTTTTCACCTGCGCGAGCCTACGGGTATTCAGATGAAAGGCGAGCCCGATCCGCGTATTCGGATACCTTCGGATAAACAGTGGAGCAAGACCTCACTCACCTATATGAGTTACGGTTATGAATCGGAATTGACGCCGTTGCAAATGCTTTCGTTTTATAATGCAGTAGCCAATGATGGTTATTGGGTGCGGCCAATGTTGGTCAAACAGATAAAACAAGCTGATGAAATAGTGCAGGAAATGATACCGTTCAAGAGCGAACAACGCATTGCTTCCGAAAGCTCATTGCGCAAGGCGCGTGCTATGCTGGAAGGAGTGGTGGAACACGGAACCGCGGCACACATCAAAAATCCCTACTATAAAATTGCGGGGAAGACCGGTACGGCGCAAAAACTTCTAAATGGCCGTTATGTCCCCGGTTTATACAATACCTCATTTATCGGTTATTTTCCCGCCGATGCGCCTCGTTATTCGGTGCTGGTTGTGGTGGATAGCCCTCGGGGATTCAGCATGGAGCAACTTTATGCGGGTAGTGTGGCAGCGCCGGTGTTTAAGGAAGTGGTAGACCGGATTGTAGGCTATGACATCAATATGCACCCACCGATTCCGAAACAACAAAATAAGAATTCGGAAATGTCGCGTCAGCTACGGGCAGGCCATGCCGATGATCTGCGGGTGGTGGCAGAAGAGATGGACATTGAGTCTCCTGTGAATGTGAATGGATGGGTAGAAGCCAAAAAGGATAAAAACGGCGTGAAGTGGGAAAACCGGGATGCTGATCCCAATAAGCTGCCCAACTTAAAAGGAATGACCCTACGCGATGCGCTTTATTTGCTTGAAAACCACGGCTTTAAAGTAGGTTATACCGGCAAAGGCAAAGTAGCTGAATATGAATACAAAGGAGGCGCGTATATTTTAACGCTGCGATGAACCTCACGGTAGAAAAACATCCCCTCTCCTTATTTAAGGAGAGGGGGCAGGGGGTGAGGTTCTATCCCCACTTTCCTTTTTGAATGTTATCAATGCTGATCTTGATGCTTTCGAGCGGTGGGCGCTTGCAGACGTCCTGTTCTACAAAATAGTGTTTCAAACCGGCAAGACTTGCTTGTTTGAAAATGCCGGCAAAATCAATGGTACCGACGCCTACTTCCGCAAATTCTTTCTCGGGCGTGTTGGCCATATCTTTGACGTGCCACAGGGGAAAACGATTAGGGTATTTGGTAAAATATTCTGTTGGGTTTTCGCCCGCTTTTACCACCCAATACAAATCCATTTCCATGATAACATTGGTATTTTTGAGGATCAGATCGTAGGGTTTTTCGCCGTCAATTTTCTGAGTAAATTCAAAATCGTGGTTATGGTAGCCTAAGTTGAGGCCTGATTTCAAGGCTACGTCGCTGCTTTTGTTGAGTATCTCAAAAAGTTGTTTGTAATCGTCTGCTTTGCGCTCGGTATCCATCAGGTAAGCGAGGACTACGTATTTTTGACCGATAGTGGCGGCATCTTCTACGGCTTTCTCCCAATTTTTGGTCAACCCATCGGTAGCACCCGGCATACGACCGCTTAAATAGTGCCCACTAATGGCCGTCAGACCGTTATCTTTAAGTAACCGGCTATACTCAGCAGGTGTTTTTTTGAAAAATTTACCTTGACCGTAACCGAAATTTTCTACTTTTTTATAACCGAGTTTGGCTACTTCGAGCAGGATTTTTTCGATCCCCTGCTTTTGTATGTCGTCGCGGAGTGTATACAATTGTAAGCCTACCGCTTTTGCCTGAGGATTGGCTTCCGCTTGTAGTTGGAGTAAGGCAAGGGCACCAAGGCCGGCGGTAGTTTGAAGGAATTTTCTGCGTTTCATCGAGTTAGTTTTGAGGGATTAATTAATCAATTCAATAAGGCACAAATGTAATCGGAAAGGAATTGGAAGCGTTAAATTTTGAAAAGAATAAACGTCCTTTTAACTTGCTAAAGGAAACGTTTAAATAAAAAAAATAGTGTTGGTGCAACATTGAATTTAACTTTTGCATCTTATAAACAAAAACATCCAAAATAGATATGAGAACAGCCATTTTTTATCGCCTAACAACCCTTGTTTTTGCAAGTGCTCTTTTTATGGGAGCGTGTTCATTTTCATCAAAAAACCGCGACTACCAAGACGATGATCGCACCACCCGCACTTTTAACCTTAATGGATTTGACCGCCTTTCGTTGGGAAGTGCTTTTGAAATTACCGTAACTAAAGGAAATTATGGGGTTAAAGTGGAAGGTCGCAAGCAGGATCTTGAAGATCTGGAAGCTGAAGTATCGGGCGGGAAACTTCGTATTCACTATAAAGACTCCTATAATTGGAATCGTAACCGCAAACGCGTGATCGTGACCATTTCAATGCCAACAGTCAAAGCCCTTGATTTTTCAGGTGCGAGTACATCGAAAGTTTCCGGGTTTAATGATCTGGGAACGTTGGACTTAGACATATCAGGTGCTTCTAAATCAGACATTCAGGTGAAAGCCCAACGAATCGTTGTAGATGCTTCGGGTGCTTCTACCATTACCTTAACGGGTTCAGGAGGTCGTCTGGAAGGTGAAGTATCGGGCGCTACTTCGTTGAGAGCCTATGATTTTCCGGTGAAAGAAGCTATTTTGGATGCTTCGGGAGCGAGCAGTGTACGGGTAAGTGTAGATGGCAAATTGGACGTGGAAGCCAGCGGTGCCAGCAGCGTGCGTTATCGCGGAACTGCTTCGGTACGTTCAAACACTTCCGGTGCCAGCTCGGTAAAAAGCGAATCGTAGGAAGATTTGGGATTTTGGAATTCCTTATCAGCAATAACGGCCTCTTTCCAAACAGCTACTGATTAATGGTTTTGAGAAACCATTACTGTCAGATGTGAGCATCTGACAGCACGAGTGCACGGATGACTTTGGGAATCCTTATAACAATCAAAACAGCGGCGTCCTATTTTTAGGACGCCGCTGTTTTGATTTAGAGACTTTACACTTTACACCCTAGCCTTTCCACTTTCTCAGCGGTCGATCCAGCGTTTAAAAACCGGGGCTTTTTCCCGGCTGATCTCTACTTCGGGCACGTGCGTGCTTCGCGTTTTTACATACAGCTTTCCGGAAGCATCTCCTTTATAACTCTCTACCGAATTTTGATTGATGATCTGTCGACGTCCTGCCCTGAAAAATTCATTCGGATTGAGAATGTCTTCGATCTCATCCAAGGTATTTTGTTCGGCAATGTATTTTTGCCCATCGGTAGTTACCACAAAAATCACTTGGTCGAGGTAAAACAACGACACCTCAGACAGGTTGATGGGGATAGAAGTATTTCGATGCTGAACGATCAGTTTCTCTTTGTACATTCGCCCTTTCTGAGAAGGGTGATTGGCCAACGTTTGCAGCACTTCAGTCGAAATGCTTTGGTTTTTTTGAAGTGCCTTAAATTTGCCGAGTGCACGAATGAGATCTTCTTCATCAATGGGTTTCAGCAGGTAGTCTATACCGTTGACTTTGAAAGCTTTAATAGCGTATTCGTCGTAGGCGGTGGCAAAAATAATGGGACATTTTATGTCAAAATAATTAAACAGATCGAAGCTGATCCCGTCGGAAAGCTGAATGTCCATAAAAAGAAGGTCAGGCTCTGCATTTTGCATAAACCACCGCCGGGCGGTTTTTACGCTGTGGAGCACATCCAACACCTCGGTTTGAGGAGCTATATCTTTCAACATTCGTTGGAGTTGTTCGGCAATGAGGGCTTCGTCCTCGACAATCAAAACTTTCATGGTTGGCTGGTTCGGTTATAAGAGTGGCAAAAGCACACAAAATGATTCGGGAGTTTGTTGAACTTCAAGCGTATTTTCAGAGAAATAACTATATAAATTTCGCAGGCTGGTCAAGCCCTGTCGATGTTGTATTTCCAATGTACGTTTGATTTGTAAATTGTTTTCAATAATAAGTTTCTGATTTTCAACCTTGATGGATACCAACAATGGTGAGTCAGGGTCGGTTAGATTATGACGTGTTGCGTTTTCGATCAAAATCTGCAAGGCCGTGGGTACGATCCGGTACTGATGAAACTCTTCAGGAACGGTGATGCAGATTTTAAGTCCTTTTCCAAAACGGGTTTGAAGCAGGTCTGAGTAATCTTTGATAAAATTGAGCTCTTCTCCCAAACTCACTAATTTGGAATGTCGGGAAGTAAGCACATAGCGATAGACACGCGTAAGCTGACTCAAAAATTTTACCGCCAGACGCTGGTCACTGTAGATCAGACTTTCTAACGTGGCCAAACTGTTGAACAAAAAATGCGGATTGAGTTGACTGACTAAATTTTGGTATTTAACCTCCGAGTGATCGTTTTCATACGCAGGTTTTTCACTCACTTTTTCAGCGGGCAATTCATTTGTTATAGGCTCTATTTTAGGGGTTGGTTTCATTCATCAGACAGGTTCTTGGTGAGCGGCTTCGATCATTGCTGCCGACATCACACTGTACACATCGGTCCAAGCTTGCTGCATTTCGGGCGTAAAATCACTTTTCAGTACCTTTTTCATGGTCCAGATCAATGAATCACCTATGTATTTATAATGATGATCTTGGGCACCGTACTTGACGTGCTTCCTGCCAAGATCCTGCAATAGAGGCAGCAACTCGTCCATGTTGTCGAGGGAGCAAACTGTAAAGCTTATCACTTGAAACAGTTTGATGCCTTGGGTTCTGAGTTCGCTTTTAAATAAATGTTGTACTTCGGGGGCCAGTTCAAAAAAATGTTTATAAAATAGTTCAGCAGCATATTCAGCTTTAGGAACAAGCCGAGCAAAACTTGTCTGTACCATCTTTTTTTGTTGATCATTCATAGGTTTGATTCTAAGTCGGTTAGGTAAAATTATTGGGTTAAAATGGATTCTTTAAAAAAAATAAGGTAAGCCGTCGATTTAAATCGCTAATCCTGCGAAAGCGAAAATCGAGGCGTTAATCAAGCAACGGAACATATACCGTAAAACGGTCTTCTGTTTCTTTTACCTGCATGGGTCGGTCGGTCAAATAACTGTACAAAGCCCTGAAATCACCCAATCCTTTTTTGTTGGAAGTGGTTACGGTTCCGCGTTTTTGTAAGTTGTTTTCAAATACCAAATAATTGTTCTCTTCTCTGATCTTAACCCAAAGCGGTGATTCCAAGCTGGTTGTGTTGTGTTTGATGGCGTTTTCGATCAGGTTTTGAAACGTAACGGGCACTACTTTTTTGTGCGAAATTTCATCCGGAATAGCTATTTCTACGCAGAGTCCGGTACCGTAACGCATGTGCAATAAACTCACAAAATCGCGGGCAAAACGCAATTCCTGTTCAAGGGTAACTACTTCACTTTCATCATTTTCGATCAGATAACGGTACACTTTTGTCAATTGACGAAGGTATTTGGAGGCGAGCTTGTGATCTTTGTAAATAAGGCTGTCTAAGACGGCCAAACTGTTGAACAAAAAGTGAGGATTAAGTTGGTTGATGAGTCCCTGGTAACGGGCCAAAACCTTTTCGCGTTCGAGCATGATGGCCTTCCGCTCGGTTTCTACCTGTTGCTTTTGAACGACTTCAAACTTTTGTCGGAAGTCCAATTTTTCGGTCAACTCCTGATTGAGTTGATTTTGCAGGATTTGCTGTTCTTCCAATAATTTTAATTGCGTCGTGTGTTCACGTTGGATGATCTTGACCCGGGAACGGTAGATATAAACGCCGATACCGGCAACGATAAGTGTCATTAACGTCTGAAACCACCACGTTTGCCAAAAAGGAGGATGAATGACAATGCGGAGGGTATACGGAACAGGGTTCCATAAACCATCGTTATTGGCGGCCTTGACGTGCAGTGTATATTCGCCGGGCGGCACATTGAGGTAACTGATGGCTGACTGTGAAGTGGGAGGACGCCAACCTTTGTCAACATCTTCAAGCCAAAAGGAAAAAAGATTGTTTTCTGAGTGGTCATAACTTAAAGCAGCAGCTTCAATATTAAGATCGTTTTGGTCATAATCCAATGAGATTTGAAGATTTTGCTGAGGAATATGCGTAGGAAGCAATTCCTGACCATATACCCGCAACGAAGTGATGACCACAGGTGGTACAAACGAATTGGTCTTTACGCGGTCAGGGTGGAAGCGAGCCAAACCGTATAACCCTCCAAAATATAAGTTGCCGGCATTGTCCTTGGCTACAGCTTTGGTTTCGATGGAAAGTACTTCCAAATTGTCTGCCCGGCCAAAGGATGTAAACCGTTTGCGTTGTTCGTCGTAGCGGGTCAAGCCGTTAGCGGTGCCCATCCAAAGGGTATTTCCTACCCGTATGAGAGAGGATACGTAATTATTGGCGAGTCCATCACGTACAAAATAATTGGTAAACAATTGCGATCCGGTATTCAGACATGCCAATCCGTTGTCTGTTCCCATCCAAATATTTCCCTTAGAGTCTTCCGCAAATGACATTACGCCGTTGTCGGGCAGGCTTTTAGGGTTGTTTTCCTGATAACGGTATGTTGTTACTTTTAACAGATCCGGGCTGATACAGAGCGCTTCATCTACGCCGCAACCTACCCATAAATTTCGTTTACTGTCCAGATAAAGACTGTTGTAACGATTTACGGGTAAGCGCCGAATGCGTTCATCATTGAATCGATTGGCAAATGTTTTGGTTTTGGGGTCAAAAATATTAAGGCCTTCATCGGTGCCCAGAAAGATGCGCCCGTCGCCGGTAGGATGTACATCAAAGACAACTTTGCCGGCTACAAAATCACGACGGGCAATGGAAGCCGGCGGAGAAGGCATCGCTTCATTGGGTAAATAATCAAACTGTTCAATACGGCCCGTTTTAGGGTCTAAATGATGAAAACGCTGCGTTCCGATGTATACTTGGTCGTTCGCATCTGCGTAGATGCAATTAACGTTATTGCCCGCGAGGCTGTTTTTGTCGTTAGGGTCGTGGCGGTACGTTTTGTGTGTATGTGTTGTTTGATTTACCCATACCACACCGTTGTCGGTGCCCAGCCATAGATTGTTGTGACTGTCGATGGCGATACGATTAACGGCTCCATCATTGGCAGAAGTCGGTTGATAGCCCGCTTCTTTTAAAGGAGAGGTAAAGGACTGACTGGTAGGATTAAAGCGACTGATCCCTTTGTAAGAGGTACTGAACCAAAGAACACCCGAACGATCCTGAAAAGCGTTTTTTACGTAATTTGAACTCAGACTGTTAGGATTGCTGATCTCACTTGGATAATTAATGAATTTCTGCTGATTTTCGTAATAACAAAAAACTCCCTGTCCCTGCGTACTGACCCAGAGGTTCCCATCTTTGGCAAACAATAAATGACTGATTTCGCGGGGTTCTTGGGTCGCAATTTCCAACTTCCTGAAATGTTCGGTGGCCAAGCTTAAAATCGATAAAGAACCGTCTCGATTACCAACCAGAATGTTTCCTGTTTTGGGGTGTTTGGCCAAAGCTGATACAGAGTTGTCGGGAATGGTACCCAATTCGTCGCTTTTACAAAATACCTGAAACGATTTGTTGGCAATATCGTAACGATAAAGCCCCAGATCAGTACCGATCCAAACGGTGTTGCCATCGACCAAGAGCGCGCGGGTCGAATACACCAACTGCTTGGAGGAGGCATCGGTAGGAAGTTTCAATAACTCAGATTGTTTGGTTTTTGGGTCAAAAAGAATGACTCCGTTGGCGGTGCCGAGCCAGAGTTTTCCCCTTGAATCTTCGCTAATGCAACGAATATAATCAGAGCGGAGGCCATATTTATCAAAATGAAAGCTTTCAAACTGTTGGGTTTTAAAATCAAAACGGTTAAATCCGTGTTGAGTTCCTACCCAAAGCGCGCCGTTTTTAGCCATTAAAATGCAGCGAACAATAATATCGGAAAGAGAAGCGGGATTGTGCCGCTCATGTTCAAATACCTTACACCGAATACCGTCATAACGTGCCAACCCGGCCAAAGTCCCAACCCAAATAAAACCGGAAGTATCTTGCGTGATTCCCGTGGTGTAATGAATCGGAAGCCCGTGTTCAGGACTCAAGTGTTGAAATATAATATCGGAAGATTGCCCGAAGGCAACAACCTGTGCCCAACAGCTCAGCAGTAAACTGAAAATCAAGGATGAGCTTGTCCGCATTCGATGTAGTGGGAAATAGGTTAAATAGTTTGTAAAAGTGCAAAAAAATCGGTCTCCTTTTACTTCATTATCCCTGATTGACAAGCTAATATATTATAAGAGGAACGCATTGAAAGTAACGCGAAGCCGCTGAACCGAAAAAAAAAGGTAGGTAAAGCGCAGAATTTTATACCTGAACCGTGGGGAAACAAAGACTGAACCGTAAGGGAAAACGGTTGAGCCGTTGTGAATTTACCGTTCAATAAGTGGCGCTTTTCAGTACGGAATCTTCACGTTAGTTTTGTTGAAAAGAACTGACAACCAGCTAATAAACGATAAAAATGAAGAATAATTTCTGGGTATTATTTTTTGGGATATTTGCCGTCATAGGAACGGTATTCGGCGTAGTGGCCTATTATGCCTGGGACGCTGACCAATACATCAGACGCAATGGCGTCGAAACCACCGGGACGGTCGTTTCTTTCAACCGAAATTCGAAAGGCTCGTCCGCACCCGTGATCTCGTACACGACGCAATCGGGGGAAACGCTTACCTATTATTCCTCGACGTATTCAAGCCCTTCGGCGTATGATGCCGGCGAAGAAGTAAAATTGTGGTATTTACCCAACGAGCCGCAGGAATTGGTTCTGGCAGGCATTGATTCATGGCTGTTGCCGGCTATTTTCGGCGGTTTCTTTGTGATCTTCGGCGGCATCGGTTACGGCGGATTTATTTGGCTGTGGCGTCGCAAGCGTCGAACCGATTGGCTGAATGCCAATGGGCAATCGATTTTTACCGATGTTGTTGATGTTAGATATAATACTTCCATTGCCGTAGGCGGAAAAAGCCCTTGGATTATTGTATCTCAGTATTTTGACCCAAATTCCCAGAAAGTCTATACGTACGAAAGCAGCAGCATTTGGTTTAATCCAACACCTTTTTTATCGAGAGAGCAAAAAATCAAAGTGCGTGTTTCTCCTACTGATTATAATGTATACGACGTAGATACTTCTTTCTTACCCCAAATGGGGAATTGATTGTTTAACCCCTATCCCCAACCCTTCGGCAGCGGCCGACCGCCCCACTGAGGGAAAGGGAGCAAAAAGTCCCTCCCTAAGAGGGGAGGGATCTAGGGTGGGGTGCAACCTTTAGCAACACAACGCGGAGGGCTTCTCCGCGTTTTTTTGTAGTTTTGAGGCTCATTTATCAAAAGGATAACCTTACATTCAATGGAACAATTAGACTGTCTCAATCAAGTTGCTGAATTTCACCGCACTTTCAAACATCCCATTCTTGATACGCCTCAAATTCCGTCGGAAGACCGCTGCAAACTGCGCGTGGCGCTCATTGCGGAAGAGTTGAAAGAGTTGGAAGTGGCGATCTTGGAAAACGACATTGTCGGCGTGGCCGATGCGTTGGCCGATATTCAGTACGTTTTATCGGGCGCAGTATTGGAATTTGGATTGGGAGGTAAATTCAAAGCGTTGTTTGACGAAGTACAGCGCTCAAACATGAGCAAAGCCTGCAACACCATCGAAGAAGCCGAAGCAACCATTAAGCACTTTCAGGACAAAGGCACCGAATGTTATTACAAAGAAGATGGCGGCAAATACCTCGTTTATCGGACTTCCGACAACAAAACCCTGAAATCTGTTTTTTATTCTCCTGCCGACTTAGAAACCATCGTTGAAGCGTAGTTTCAGCTTAACGGAGATTGGAACGGCGCTTTTTAGTTGGGGAATCTTTTAAAGTCAATATAATTCCTGAACCAATGAGCGCTATGCCGATGAAGCCCATGATATAGTGCAGATAATAGATGTTGCGTACCATTAACACCTGAATGACGATCCATCCGCACAAAATGGCTCCCTGCAAAACAACGAATTGAGCATAGTGTCGATGGCGGATCAAGACCAAGCCGGTGACGATCATGCTCAATACACCATTAGCAATAAATAATACAATGCCCGGAATAAAATAATCAGTAAAAGGTGAGTATTGCAGATAGCTAAGCGGAAGCTGTATTTTTTGGCCGGTTGGGTCACTCATCAATGAGCCTCCGCCGTAGAGGGCGCCAATGCCATTGAACAATAATAATAAAACAGCTAAAAATCGAAGCGCTTTTATCATGAATCTGCAAACGTATTATTGCCAAATAATTGCGCTTAAATTTTTGTTTTTTTATGACCTTCTGACCTAAAACAGATGATATTTATCAGCATTGAGCACTGACTTAAGGTCAATTACTGCAAACACGTTTTCTATGATACCCGCTGAAACTCGCGAGGTGTGGCTGAGAGGGCCGCTTCCTCAGATTCCGTCCTTGCTGCAACCCGTAGCACACGCGCTTTTACAGGCCCGCGAAGAAGTGCAGGCCTTGGGGATAGACTTTCCTGAAAGCAAGTTATGGGAGCGCCCCGCAGGATTGGCTTCGGCAGGGTTTCATTTGCAACACCTAACCGGTGTACTCGACCGCCTCTTTACGTACGCTCGTGCCGAATCGCTGAACGCGGCGCAATTGCAATGCTTAACCAACGAAGGTAAACCGCAGGATGAAGCCGATTCGTTTGAAACGTTATTCCAATCGTTCAGCAAACAAATAGATACGGCGTTGGTACAAATTCAACACACAGATCAGGCCACCCTGACGGAAGTGCGGGGTGTTGGTCGTGCCCAAATCCCCTCTACGGTGTTGGGGTTGCTTTTTCACGCGGCGGAGCATACCCAACGGCATGTAGGTCAACTGATTGTAACAGTGGGTGTCTTAAAAACCCCAATAATGTATAAGTGAGTATTTTTTTCTACACTTTTATCTAAAAAAGCATAAATAATGGTAATAAACAGGAAATAATCCCCCAAATCCGGCCGGTCAAAAAGTTTTAATAAGAGAACAAATAAATAAGCATTCTCACTTTAAACGACCAATTCTCATGATACGCTGGACAGTAATTTTATTAGTTGTAGCGCTTATTGCCGCTATTTTTGGATTTGGAGGTATTGCAGCAAGCGCTGCCGGCCTGGCCAAAATTGTTTTCTATATCGCCATTGTGCTGTTTCTGCTTAGCCTAATTGCAGGACGAAACAGGGTTTAGCAAAAAACACATACCCCTTATTCCCCTGAGGTTGGAACCAATTGGTTTCAGCCTCTTTTTTTATTCTGTTTCCTGCATTTGTCGGCCCAAAAAGAACATACGAACATGGAGTGCAAATAAAAATAACGCAATGAATGGCCCCAGGTCAAACAAGCCGCTGTTGGCGGGTGGAATCGGGAAGGTATAAACGTTGAGAATCATGAGTGCAATTCCCAAAATACCCCCTGTTAAACCCCACCATTTGAGAGTAGTAATACGTTGGGTAGAAAAAAGAAACAGCAATAAGTAGGTACCGATAAACATATCCCACGCTACATCCATTCCCATATCTACCACTCGGATAGATGCCTTGATAAGTTTTAAAACGGCTTGATTTTCTGCATCTGTAGTAGGTTTGACTTCTATTTGTACGGCCAATTGAGCCGAAAGAAAAATCGCACAGATCGTAAACGCAATACTGCCAAAAGTAAAACTTAGCGAATTGGCGTATGAAGGTAATTGATCAGTAATATATTCTTTTAATGAGAATACAGCTACGATGCCCAACATCGGAAAAAGCATTGCCAATAAAAACGTAATGGCGTTGGGTAAGTCGAAAAAGGCAATAATTAAGTAGGAAATAATTGATGCCATTCCTGCAATGGCTCCAATTTGGATCAAAGATTTGAGGGATTGCGTATTTTTCATGACCGACGTTATGCTAAATGTCTGTCAAAGCTGTTTTCTTTTAATGAATGCAACAACAGCAAGTTTGTAAAGCGTCGATTTAGGTAGGTAAGCCGTTGATTTTAAAAGTTGAATCTAAAATAATTGCATGTGCAGAATGGGGTAGGGTTTGCCCAAACCATCCAATTCCGAGCGACCTACGACTGCAAATCCAGTGTGTTCATAAAATCCTACTGCCTGCGGATTTTGCTCATTTACGTCTACTTTTTGTACGTTCAAATGATGTATTGCATGTTGAGTCAATTGCGTACCAATGCCTTTGCCGCGCGCGTCGGGATGAATGAACAGCATTTCAAGACCGTCGCCGTGGACTCCCATAAAACCGAGGATTTTGCCTTTTTCATCTTTAACACAAAGCAAATTGACGGCTTTCAGGTATTCATTCAGAATCAGAGGCTTGAAATAAAGAATATCGGATTCGGGCAAAAAATGATGCGTAGCCCGGACTGATGCTTCCCATACTTCTACTATTTCGGGATATTCATCGGGAAAAACGGCCTCGATGTGTGAATTGGATTCCGAAGATTTCATGTGTATATTTATTGAAGTGTAATCAATCGCAAAATGGAATACATTCGGTATTTTACAAAACGTTTTGTGAAAAAACAGTGATGTTGCTTTACTTTTGCTTCTCAACATCGCTTAACCTTTTTTTCTAACTATCTCCTTTCAAATGATCCGTTATTTATTTTTGGCCATTTTCCTGATTCCCTTTTCGCTGAAAGCGCAATTGACGGCTCCGTCGTTAAAGATCAGTTGGGAGATCATTGAAAATAACCATCAGGGAAAATCAGCTTCGCTGACCGCCTTTACCATCACAAATACGGATAAAAAAGCGCTTCCCAAAAGCGGTTGGGTCATGTATTTCAATTTTGTACGCAAAGTAGATACCACATTATCTGCCGATCTGAAAATTCGGCACATCAACGGAGACCTGTTTCAATTGCTGCCCACCGCCAATTTTCAAGGATTGAAACCGGGGGCTTCGGTGCAGGTAAATGCTGTTTCTGAAGCATGGGTCGTGAATTTTACCGATGCTCCGGCGGGGCTATATTGGGTGTGGGATCAACAACCCGAAAAAGCATATTCCCTGACCGATTACACCATAACGCCTTCCACACAACCAAGGCAATACCAACGTTTTGCGGGCGACAAAATGGGTTTGATTACACCTGCCATGATATTTGCCCAGAATAAATCCATTCAGGATATTCCCGAGAAAGAATTACCCAAGATACTCCCAAGTCCGCAGCAGTATCGCGAAACGGGAGTATCCTTTATGGTTACGCCTGAAACCAAAGTGTTTGCCACCGGAGAGTTAAAAGAAGAAGCCTCTTTTCTGAATGCCCAATTGTCGTCAATGATTGGAAAACCATTAGCCTCAAGTACCCGGAAAACGGATGGCGCTATTGTGTTTCGAGTAGACAGCAGTCTTTCCAAAGAAGGCTATCGCCTCACTGTCAACGAAAAAGGAATTGAGATCGCTGCTGCGGATCGCCCGGGTGCTTTTTATGGTGTGCAGTCGTTGTTGGCTTTGTTGCCTCCTTCTTCTTGGGGAAAAACGCAAACGAGTCTATCGGTGCCGGGTGTTGAAGTAAGCGACCTGCCGCGTTTTGGTCACCGGGCTATTATGTTGGACATAGCCCGTAATTTTCACTCCAAAAAGCAGTTGCTGAAATTGCTCGACCTGATGGCTTTTTATAAGCTCAACGTACTTCACCTGCATTTTTCGGATGATGAAGGTTGGCGTTTGGAAATCCCATCGTTGCCCGAATTGACACAAGTTGGAGCGGTGCGCGGGCATTCCAATGTACCGCTCAAAAATCTTGCACCCGCTTATGGTTCCGGGCCTGACATTAACGGCGCAGCGGGTACAGGATATTACAGTCGATTGGAATTTGTGGATATTTTGCGGTACGCCAATGCACGCCATATCAAAGTAATTCCTGAGATCGAAGCACCGGGCCATGCTCGAGCAGCCATCAAAGCAATGGAGGCCAGATACAATGCTAAATTAACGGAAGGGTTGAAGGCCGAGGCTGAAAAATACCTTCTGCACGATCCTACCGACCGTTCTGTATACCGCTCGGTGCAGATGTATAATGATAACGTCATCAATGTTGCTATGCCTTCGGTATATCGTTTTTTGGAAAAGGTCACCGATGATATTCTGGGCATGTACCGCGAAGCCGGCGCTCCTATCGAAACCATTCACTACGGAGGCGATGAAGTGCCGGCAGGTGTATGGACCAACTCGCCGGCCGTGGAAAAGTTACGCCAACAAAATCCCGAGCTCAAAACGAGCGACGACCTCTGGTATTATTTCTACGGGAAGATCAACGATATGGTTCAGAAACGGGGGCTGTTTTTGTACGGTTGGGAAGAAATTGGGATGCGAAAAACGTTGCTTGACGGCAAGAGCCACGTCATTCCCAATCCCGATTTTGTGGGTCAGGATATGCAGGTAGACGTTTGGAACAACGTGTTGGGTTGGGGAGCCGAAGATCTGGCGTATCGACTGGCCAATGCCGGGTACAAAGTGGTTTTGTCATGCGTCACACACATGTATTTTGACATGTCTTACTATAAATCGTTCGATGAGCCGGGGTATTATTGGGGTGCTTATATCGACGTTGACAAGCCGTTTTCATTCATTCCGTACGATTATTTCAAAAACTCAAAAGAAGACCGTTTAGGCAATCCCCTTGACCGTTCCATTTTTAATGGCAAAGAGCGACTGACGGATTACGGCAAACAAAATATCGTTGGTATTCAGGGACTTCTGTGGAGCGAAACCGTCAATTCTCCTGAACGGATGGAGTACATGATGTTGCCAAAACTCATGGGAATGGCTGAACGGGCATGGGCACAATCGCCCGCTTGGGCCGAAACAAACGACGAAAAAGCCTATCAAAAAGCATGGTCTGTGTTTGCCAATCAGTTGGGAAAACGAGAACTCCCGCGACTTGATTCTTTTGCGGGCGGATTTGCCTATCGTTTGCCAACAGCCGGAGCCATTGTGGAAGGAAACCAAGTACAGACTAATGTTCAATTGCCGGGCCTGATCGTTCGATATACCACCGACGGCTCCGAACCTACCGCCAACAGCGCCGTATATTCGCAACCCCTTCCGGTCAGTAAGCTGATTAAATTCAAAGTATTTAACGGCAATGGACGCAGCGGAAGAACCGTCGAAGTAAACCCATAAAAAGAAGCAGAGGGTAAGTAAAACTTTGCCGCAGCGCGGACCGCCCCTCTGCTTCTTTGCGTGAAAAGAAACACTAAAGTTTCACTCTCAAAATCCTGATCCCCAACGCGATCAACCAGACCAGCCACAGCGTACTGCCCAAGAAACCCGCCAAATCCCAATAAGGGAACGAAGGAAGTACAGTGGCAACCAACTCGGCCTGAGCCATAAAATAAATCCCGGACGACACATAACCAAGTCCGATGAGCCATTTCGGAAACAAGGCGGTTTTTGCAAAGGCAGCGGTCATCATCACGGTCCAGGCAATGGTGAAAAGCTGCCCTAAATGCTCGCCCAGCCCTACACCGCCGTATTGATGAATTACTTGAAAAGCGATTTTGGCGGCGGCCTGCGTTGCAGGATCTCCATCGATAAATTGTTGAGCCAAAATCGGCACTACCAAAGGCCAGCGAAGCAGACCGATCATTTGCACTACCAAGCCAAAGATTCCGATAAAAGTAGCCAAGCGCACCCAAGAAAAGCGACTCTCAAGTTTCTGCCCGAGGAGAGTGTAAGCACCCAAAAGCGGAAGTCCGACCAACGCAAATGCCCACCAAGTCCAGATCAATGGCGCACCGCCTTCGTGAAATTTGGTCAATATGATGCCCGTTTCCTGTCGCAGAATGGCGGGGTAGTCGAAAATGACGGTAAGAATTGTGTAGGGAATCAACACCAAGATGCTGCCCGAAATAAGTAAGGAACCAATGGTTTTTTCGATTTTCATTTTTGTATCATTTTAGTGATACAAAGGTCAGGGTGCGGCAACAGAAATTACCGGACATATGTCCAAAAGCAATTTTGGATACAAAAATTCGCTGATATTCTTTGGAAGTGACTTCGCCTAAACAGAAAATTCTACAATAGACTTCGATTGCAATAAAACTTGTTGATCGAGGCATTTCATCAGGCACCTAAATTTGTTACTTTTGTCTGTAACGCTAATCAACAAATGAAGCAATGAAATTAACTTCCTCAAAAATCCTGTGGTCTCTCTGTTTTTCAATTGCCTTTGCTGTAACAGTAAGAGCGCAGGAAAAACCAAAATTGTATCACCCCGAAGCCGACGCGCAGGCGGATGTTCAGAATGCGGTGAAAAAAGCACAGGCGGAAGGCAAGCATGTATTTCTGCAAATTGGCGGCAATTGGTGTTCATGGTGCCTGAAATTCAATAAATTAAGCACTACAGATACGCAAATTGATTCTTTGTTTAAAGCCTCTTATGTGGTGACACACGTCAACTACAGCAAAGAAAACATGAACTTGGCGTATCTTGAAAAATTGCAATATCCGCAACGTTTTGGCTTTCCGGTCTTTGTTATACTAAATGACAAAGGAGAACGCATTCATACCCAAAACTCGGCCTATCTCGAAAAAGGGGATGGCTACGATAAAGCCAAAATAATGGAGTTTTTGGGCGCATGGAATAAAAGTGCCTTTGATCCAAAGCATTATAAAGCAACAAACAACTGATAGTTATGCTTGTGCAGGTGGTTTCTCAAAACCGCTTTTTTGTTTGAATGGGTTGACGAAAAAAGGGCAGACGTAAAGCCTGCCCCTACATTTTTATCTCCTCTGTAGGGACAGGCTTTACGTCTGCCCATCAATTTCTGCCCCGATTAATACCTATAGTATATTACCCTTTATTCCACCACTTCACCCCCAAATACAGCGGATAGCTCAAGACCAAAAATCCAAGCGCGTATACACTGCTGCCGGGGTCTTGGAAACCGGCACCAATCAAAAATGCCAACGATGCGATCAAAACAACCCAAGGAATAACCGGATAGCCCGGGACTTTCCATGGACGCGGAATATCAGGCTCAGTTTTGCGGAGATACAATAAAGAGGCGAAGCCCGAGGTATAGCCGATCACGAAGAAAAAGGTAGCGATGTCGGAGAGCTTGCCGCTTGCTTCTTTTCCACTCATAATGAACACAATGGCCATTGCGACCGATAAAGGCATGGCGATGCTTGGTGTTCCGCCTGCATTAACGCGAGTTGCCTGAGAGATAAAAAGACCGTCGCGGCCCATAGAATACAGTACGCGTGGATTGAACATTACCTGCGCGTTGACAATTCCCAAAATTGAGATCATCAGGAAGAATGTCACGATCTTGCCCGATTGCTCCCCAAAAATTAGCGTAATGGCATCAGCTGCCGCTAATTTTGACTGTTGCAGTACAGGCATGGGCAAAATGTATAAAATAGCAGCATTGACCAGTAAATAAATAGCAACGATCAACGCCAATCCACCCAACATGGATTTGGGAAGATTACGGGCAGGGTCGGAATCTTCTTCGGCAAAATAAGCAGCGGTATGCCATCCGTCATACGTATAAAAAATGGCTTGCAGGGCAAAGATCAACGCCCCTATCATGGAACCTTTCTGCACAGCATTCGCGGTGGTTTCGACGACCTGTTCAGGCGTTACGGCATCGCCGTATACAAAACAAATGACCACAAAAGCAAACAACCCCACGGCTTTGGCGACGCTCATGATCTCCTGCGCGCGGCTCGCTGTGCGTAACCCGATCCAATGGAGTAAACCCAGCGCCAGCAAAATAGCGGTTGCCATGTAAGATTCATATCCTGCGGTTTGGGGTAAAAGCAATGCAATGTATTCGCTCATGGTAAAGGCACCGAACGCCGTGGCTGAAGAAGTGCCCAGCCAACTGTTGAACCCAACAACAAAACCCGCATAACCTCCAAAGGCGCGTTTGGCATAAACGTACCAAGCCCCCGCTTTTGGAAAGGTAACCCCTAATTCAATGGTACAAAGAACGCCCAACAACGCATAGATACTCACCAGTACCCACACACCCATAATGAGCCACGGGTCACCAAGCGCGTTGGCGATGGGACCGGGCTTGCGCAGAATCCCTGTGCCGATGGTGCCGCCGATGGTGACGGCGATGCCGAAACCTACGCCGAGAATTTTGAGGAGTTGATTGTTTTTAGGTTGTGGGTCAATGGATTGCATAAAAGTTAGGTTTAGCGCAAAAACACCACTGTTAGGGTCAATAATCGCTGATAGTGGTGGAAGTTAGGTGGCAATTGCTAAATTGGTAAAAAAAAGCCAATCAACATAACTTTCATGTACTGATGGTTTATAAAAATAGTGAAAGAAACGCTGTACCTTCCTAAAATGACAAACAAGACGGTTTAAGTTACCTTCAGGAAAGCATTTCAAAGGGATGATAAGAGAAGAAAATGTACTAATGGGTAATAAATTGGGAATAAAATCTTTATTCACTAACTATAAGCTATAGCCGGCTCGCTTTTTTTATCCCAACTATCAACACTAAATATACGTTTATGAAAAAACTGTCAACTTTTTTTTACCGTATTTCAAATTGGAAAATCCTTTTGTTGTTGGTAGTACTCTACATGATGTTTCCCGGGTATTTTCTCAAAAACGCCGAAACCCAAATTAATCTACTGTCGGGTAAAACCCTTGGGCCAATTGACCTGACAATGGGTTTTACGCCTACCAGAACGCTGCAAATGGTGGAACAATACGGACAATCCGCTCGCGACTATTACGCCACCGTCGAGATGACCATTGATGTGATCTATCCAATTGTTTATTCCTGCCTTTTTGCGGTAGCTCTTTCCTTGTTGTATTACCGCAAATCTTACCGACCGTTTGCGCTTGTGAATATATTCCCTTTTATCTCTTTGGTATTTGACTATTTAGAGAATATCACCATTGTTACAATGCTGAAAAACTTTCCTGAGCAGTCAATGACCGTAGCGAGCCTTTGCGAAATCTTCAAAATGATCAAATGGGGTTCGTTTGTTATTACTGTCTTATTTATTGTTTATGGTTTGTTGAAAGGATTGAAAATGCCTAAGGAACTGAAAGAAAAACGAGTGAAAGCAGACAAATAAGCAGTGCAGTCTAACCTATTTTAATTCAATAGAGGTTGAGTTTTTGAAGCGGGTAAAAAAAGCAACACCTTTGCGGTATAAACCTCTATACCTTACGCATGACAAGTCAACTCTCGCCCGCTGAAATTTATGAAAGTTTGGAAAAAACAATCACCGGATACATAAATGCCCTTGACGGCTATACAGACGAACAATTTTCGTACAAACCGGCCGAAGATGTTTGGTCATTGGGTCAGATGTACGAGCATTTATTGCTTTCTGCCAACTTTTTCTTTCTGGCCAATACGCTTCGCTGCCTTGAACAACGCAAGGGCCAACTCGGTGGAGAAAAAAATCAATACGGAGATAACCTTTACAAATACAACAAGTTCCCTCCGGTAAAGCTCAAAATCCCTGAAGTGCTTCGTGGCCCTGAGCCCGTTGCTAAATCAATGGATGCTTACCGAATTGCGTTTCCGAAAGTGTTGGAAGATGCCAAAAAATTGATCGAACCGGTTACAAAGGATGCCGGCCAATACAAATGCATTCAACCCGCGTTCGATTGGCTCAATGCGCACGAATGGTATCATTTAATGGAAATGCACTTTCGGCATCATCTGCGCCAACAGGCAGAATTGGAAGCGATACTAAAGGGCTGAGAAACGACGGCGTAAGCCGTCGAGAGTTTTACAGGAGAAGTATTGCGCCAATAGTAAAGGTCGGGTTGTGAGCAACCCTCTGCACGGGAGTGTATCGGGTTGCTTACAACCCGGCCGGTGAGTCGTTAACCGGAGAACGGCCTACTATTTCAAACACCCTAAATTGATGATCAGGCAATTAAAGCTTCGGTCAGGTAAGTTACCATCAGTTTTCCCGTTTTTTCAGACGCTCCTTTTTCCCCCAAAAGCGCTTTTACGTGGCGATAATCCTCAAGCTGAGCTTCGCGGCGAGCGCCGTTGGGCAATACGGCACGCAGTTCTTTGGTAAGGTGTTCGGTAGTTACTTCGTTTTGGATAAGCTCTTTCACCGCTTCTTTTTCGGCTACCAAATTGACCAAAGAAATATATGGCACGCGAATCAATTGCTTGGCAATCACATAACTAAGCGCGCCCGTTTTGTAGCATACTACCTGCGGCACCTCAAAAAGCGCGGTTTCGAGCGTAGCCGTACCTGAGGTTACCAACGCCGCCGTAGCAACGGAAAGTAAGTTGTAAGCATCGTCCGTTACGCGTTTAATTCCTTCTTTTTCAAAGGGTTGATATAGCTCACCCGGCAAATTGCTGACGCCCGCGATCACGTATTGATACTCAGGAAACTGCGCCTTAGTGGAAGTCATGACAGTCAGCATTTGCTCTACTTCCTGACGGCGGCTGCCGGGCAATAACGCAATGATGGGTTTTTGCGGGTCGAGGTGATTTTCGGCTAAGAATTGTGGATTAGGCGAAAAATCGGCAATGGCGTCAAAGAGTGGATTGCCGACGTAATCAACTTCGTAGTCAAAGCGTTTGAAGAACGCTTTCTCAAACGGAAAAATGACGAATAATCTATCAATATCGCGTTTCAATTTCAAGGCTCGGTTTTGATTCCATGCCCATACCTTTGGGGAAATATAGTAGAATGTTTTAATGCCGGATTCGTGGGCAAAATGCGCCATTCGCATATTAAAACCTGCATAATCGATCAATATCAACACATCGGGCCGGTAGGAGAGAAGATCGGCTTTGCATTCTTTCAGAAATCCCGAGATGGTTCCCAAATTTTTGGCGACTTCCCAGAAACCCATGAACGCCATGTCGGCATAATGCTTTACGAGCGTTGCGCCGGCAGTTTGCATCATATCACCTCCCCACACTCTGAATTCTGCTTTGGGGTCGTGTTGTTTGATGGCTTTGATGAGATTGCTCCCGTGCAGGTCACCCGAGCGTTCGCCGGCAATGAGATAGTATTTCATGGGCGTGTCAGTAGTTGAGTATGAACAGAATCTACCCGAAGTATCGTGGTCGTGTATTGAATTTTTTCGCCTTCATTGGTGGAATACAAAAGCCCGAGCCGATAATTGTTGGGCTTAAAATTTTCATTGAACAGCGTTACTCTAAAACCGGGGCGGTAGATTTTTCCCCGTAGTAAATAATCTTTTTTGCCCGCCTGATTTGGCCAGGTGGGTAATAAATAAATGGTATTTTGGGGCGATTTCAGGACGATAAATACGCCATTGCCTCGGCCTATTTCGGGTTGTACACAATCATTATTTTCCAATGTAAATTGCCAAACCGTTTGCGGATGCCCAAAAAAATCAACGGGTTTTGAATGGCTGCTCAATGTTAAACGCAACGGTTGGAGAGAGAG
Organism: Runella sp.; assembly: GCF_965279615.1. Taxonomy (NCBI): domain Bacteria; kingdom Pseudomonadati; phylum Bacteroidota; class Cytophagia; order Cytophagales; family Spirosomataceae; genus Runella; species Runella sp. The sequence continues at coordinate 7,143,103 of NZ_OZ257252.1, forward strand.
GGTATCGGCGGGTTGAGTAAGTGCCGGTTCCGCAGCGGCCAAAGGTGAATTGGAAAAACGGTAAATGCCCTTATCGTAAGCCGGTTGCGTAAAAAAATCAGCCAGTTCACTGCGGAAATGCGTAATAAGTTTACGATGTTGACGCCAGTTATAATGATCAGCCACGAGACTGCGGCGACGAATATCAACGTCAATTTGGTATTGATACACACTTGCTGCCGCAAATACCAGCCCAAACGCAGTAGCTAAACCTGAGAGCCAACGCTGAGGAATAGGTTTCCACATCAATAGCATAGCATAAACGAGCGTCAGCAAATGCAATGGATAAAGGCTGTAACGGCTGGTGAAAACAGAATACACATCGCGCCCTCCGCGCGAAACGGCAATAATGCCAATCGTCATTACTGAAAACATAAATACCCCTACCCAAAAATACGGCTTGTTTTTTGACGCTCTTGGGAGAGCAAAAATCGTATTTGTTGTCAGCCAGATTACAAGCGTAATTAACGTTATCAAACCAACGGCAAACGAGCTCCAAAGAAGTAATCCTAAGCTGTTGCCTTTAAAAGCCGCCACCCAACCGCCCGAAAGTGCCGCAAAACTGACGATGAGATTTTGAATGAATTGGCCCGAAATAGTCACCTTCGTTGCCTGACCAACGCTGTAATTCAGAAAGTAAGCCAACAAAGCCACTACCATACCGATACTCCACCACACACTTTTTTTCCAATCTTTGGCCAAAAGTAAAATCGTAAGCCCGGCCGGAAAAACCAGAAATCCGTTACCATTGGTAAAGGTGGCCGCAAATGCCAAAAGAAAAGCCGCTATCGTCGGAAATAATCCCGAATAGTTGGCTAAAACATAAAAAGTGGCAAATACCAACAGATTCAGTGTAGTATGCTGCATTCCATTGATTCCCCACAAGGTAACATCAAACACAAAAGGAGTGAGATACCACAGCAATACAGGAATAAAATACCAAACCGCAATGCCCTTTTTCAGAAAACTAACGAGCCAAAAAACTAATATCCCCAGTAAACTGCCATTAACGATCCAAATAAGTGTACGGTAATCAATGTATCCTTTGATGGCATAAACGACCAACGCAATCGAACGCGGAATGAGAATACGGTGGTCATTTTCGGGTTCGAGTAAAAGCTTGATCTTTTGCCACCACGAGAAATCATTTGTTAGCAAAGTGTATTTTACCCTAATCAGGTCATAATCATCCGTGATTGGAATATTGACAGCGTATAGGTTTATATAATATAGATACACTCCTATAATGACCAAAGCGATTGTCAGGAACGTAAAAGGAAGAATGGGCTTGTTCAAAATGGCGGCTTAATTGGTGAAAGGCTAATGGGTAATGTGCTATTCTCCGTAATACTCCACATAATTTTTGGGAGTTTCGATCAATTTAAGGTAATGCAATTTGGCGTTTGGGGCGAGTTCTGCCACACCTTTTTCCAAAATATTCCAGATTTCTACCACAAAATTTTCGCAGCTGGGAATAATGCCCTGCATAAAATCAACATCCAGGTTGAGATTACGATGATCAACTTTATCAATAACGGCAGTTTTCATCAGATTACCCAACAATTTCATGTCCACCACAAAACCTGTTTCCGGATTGATCGTTCCCTTGACGGTGATCAATAACTCAAAATTGTGCCCGTGAAAATTAGGATTGGCACAAATTCCAAATACTTCCAAATTTTTCTCATCTGACCAACTCGGATTATAAACCCGGTGAGCAGCGTTGAAATGCTCTTTACGTGTTACGTACACCATATTTAAATTTAATAATTTGCAGTAAGCGAAGTAGCCCGCTGCCTTTACTTTTCAGTATTAATTTTTGGCAAAATTACGACCAAAAACTCGTTTCCGAAAGCACTTTAAAAAGGAGTTGTTTGTCTTGGAAAAGTATAATTTATTCCTCAAATGTTGAATATTTTTTTGTTCAAATTATTGCCTACATTTGTAAATATTTTTCTAGGTATTTTTACTATACCAACTATTTGAAACCCACTAATTAAACTCCTTATCATAAGTTATCAGTATGATTATTGTCACGGGGGCTGCGGGCTTTATTGGAAGCTGTCTTATCAGTAAGCTAAACGAAGAAAACTTCAATTTCATTATTGCGGTTGATGATTTTTCAAAGATTGAGAAATCGCACAATTTAGACGGAAAAAAGATTCAGGAGCGAGTCGAACGCGAATCGTTTTTTGAATGGTTAGACCAAAACTACTACGAGGTAGAGTTCATTTTTCACATTGGAGCGCGTACTGATACTACTGAATTTGACTACGCGATCTTTGATGAATTGAACGTACGTTACTCCCAACAGATTTGGCAAAAGTGCATTGATTATCAAATCCCGCTCGTGTATGCTTCTTCAGCGGCTACCTACGGTTTGGGCGAATTGGGCTACGATGATAATGAACTTTTGATACCCAAATTAAAGCCGCTCAATCCTTACGGAGAGTCAAAAAATGACTTTGACAATTGGGCATTGCAGCAGGAGAAAAAGCCTTTTTTCTGGGCAGGACTGAAATTTTTCAACGTCTATGGGCCTAACGAATACCATAAAGGCCGTATGGCTTCGGTGATATTTCACGCCTATAATCAGATCAAGGCTACCAAACAAATGCGTTTGTTTAAGTCGCATCATCCCGATTTTAAAGACGGTGAACAAATGCGCGATTTTGTGTACGTAAAAGATGTAATTGAGGTTTGCTCGTTTTTGATGCATCATCGTCGAAACTCAGGCATCTATAATCTCGGTAGCGGAAAAGCACGAACGTTCCTTGATTTGGTTACCAACACGTTTGAGTCGATGGGACTGGAACCTGACATTAATTTTGTGGACACTCCCGCCGATATTCGCGACAAGTACCAATATTTTACGCAGGCCAACATGAATAAACTGCGTTCCATTGGTTACAGCAAGCCTTTCCACACACTTGAAGAAGGCGTGAAGGATTATGTGCAGAATTATTTGTCGGTTGAAGAATACTATTAATGAAGAAATTCTACTAAATCTTCTGTCTTATTAATGACGGCCGCGTTTGGACTCATTTTGATGTCTTGACCTACTACCTGATAGCCCGTCAATAAGATCTGAGTCTCAGGAAATTGTCTGCATAGCCTGTCAACGTAGGGTTGCACCTCTTCGTTGGCAGGTGCTGAGGTTATGGTCGAAAAAATAAAATCGGGCTTATGTGTCTCATACGCAAAGACCAATTCGCTGAAAGGCAGGGTCTGTCCCAAATAGATCACTTTATGATAGCGGGAGCGAATAATATAGGTTGCAAACAAAAGCCCGATCTCGTGTAATTCTCCTTCCGGCAAATACAATAAGAACTTCTTAACATCCGGCCGGTGTTTGATCACTTGACCATCAATGGCCACGATCACTTTTTGGCGAATGAGATTCGTTATGAAATGCTCTTGGGCAGGTCCAATGGAGCCTGCCATCCAGAGTGTTCCGATACGGTTCAGGAAAGGGTAAATAATGTTGAGCATCGTATTCTCGAACCCGAACTGCAAAAAATTGGTACTGATGATCTTCTCAAAACGCTCTTCATCCAAATCGATCATTGAAATGGTGAGTGCGTGAATTTGGTCAGGATAGTTGAGGTTTTTGTCAGAAATAGCAATCACTTCCTTTGCTATTTCATCAAGCGGTAATTTTGAAATCTCCGATATTTTGAATCCGTGCTCTTTAAGCAATGAAATATTGAGTACTAATTTGAGGTCATGGTCGTCGTACATACGGATGTTGGTATCCGTACGTTTTGGATGAATAATATTGTAGCGTTGTTCCCAAATACGCAATGTATGGGCTTTAATTCCCGAAAGTTGCTCCAGGTCTCGAATAGAATAGTTGCTCATCAGCTGTTTTAAAATTTACCAAATGATTGATAACGCCTCCACAATCGAGCTAAAAGTAGTCACAAAAAAAACTGAAAAGTGAATTGGTGTTGGTAAATACATTCCTCCAAAAATGTCAAGAATAATGTTGATATCCTAGCAAGGAAGGGTAAAATTGTTGAATATTTTGCGTGTATTTGTTAAACAAAAAAGGCAATAGATTGAAAGTTAGACTGTTTCGTTTTATAGATTGTGCTGTATTACCTATAAAACCACGCTGTCGGGGAAATGTTTTTAAATAATTATTATTCAATAAAATAAACAATATTGTGAGCCGCGAAAAAAACGATTTGACATACCAATAATACTACTGCCAAACGATTTTGTTTTTGAAAAGGAAGCACGTAAAATAGCCATAACAAGCCAAAAGAAACGATATACCACGCTACATAATTTTGTAAAGGAATCGTATTGTCGACCCATTGCCAAAAATCCAATCGTATCGCAATGGGTTCGATCAGCACATCCAAACCGACTACTACAAGCGCCGCAAGGAGTGCTTTTACAAAAGGTGAACGGTGCCAGTGTTGCGCTGCCACTCCTGCTGAATAGATAAGTGTCAACCAATTAGCGCCAATGATCAAAGGGATGTTGATGATTTTCCACCCCAGCGTAGTACCGTAATGATAGCTCCCAAAAATGATTCCGGTGTGAACACCCAATGCTTCAATGATAAATCCGACTAAATAAGCAACAATGCAAAACAGAAGCGCAGACCTGTTCCAGTCCATGTGAAAAAGAAGCAACAACGCCAGTGAGCTAAGCAGATGAAAAGGCACCAATGCTTTAAAAAGAGCTTGTGTTGGCGGAAATTGCAAACCTATAAAACCTGCTATATGCATGAGTGGCAACACAATGAAAATAATGCGTTGACTGATCGGAGAGCGAAGTCGGTTTAGGAATGAATACATATCACTTTCAACCAATTGAATGTGTTTAATGTTTTTGAAAATCTATAAAACAAAAAATCCCGATACTCAGTATCGGGATTTTTTGTTTTATTAGGGAGGAAGACGGGGCTCGAACCCGCGGCCTTCGGAACCACAATCCGACGCTCTAACCGACTGAGCTACAACCTCCATGTTTTCGAGCTGCAAAGATAGTGAACTCCTTTCAAATAATCCAAGCCTTACGGCGTTTTTTTGTAGATTTGCGGACGGAATAAGGAACATAAATTGCGGCCTTATTCTTTAAATTTCTAATTCACAAATAGATATGTCACTCAAACAACGCATAGACGAAGACATCAAACAAGCCATGCGCGACAAAAATCAGGATACGTTGCGGGCGTTAAGGGCTATTAAGTCATTAATTTTATTGGAAGAGACCAAAGAAGGTGCTCATGGCATCAGCGCCGACGATGAATTAAAGCTTTTGACAAAAGCCGCCAAACAACGTCGCGATTCTGCCACCATTTATGAGCAACAAAACCGCCCCGATTTGCTGGAAAAGGAAATCGCGGAGATTGCGGTCATTGAAAAATATTTACCAAAACAGCTCACTGAAGACGAAGTGAAAGCCAAACTTCAGGAAATCATTGACCGAGTGGGAGCGAAAGCCCCTTCAGATATGGGCAAAGTGATGGGTATTGCCATGAAAGAACTTGCCGGACAGACCGACGGAAAGGTCGTGCAGGCATTGGTGAAGAGTTTGTTGGTTTAGATCCAAGCATGAATACGTTAGACTTATTGATTCTTATTCCCCTTGCTTGGGGTGCTTTTAATGGCTATCGCAAAGGCCTCCTGATCGAAATTGTAGGAGTGGCCGCTTTTGTGATAGCCATGATCGTAGGCTTTAAATTCCTTCGCTTCGGAACCGACTTATTGGCACCTTACCTGACCGCAGAACTTGTGCGCCGATTTTTGCCGTTTGTTGGTTTTTCGGTTATTTTCTTTCCTACCGTTTTTATGGTCAATCGCCTCGGTTATTCAATGCGTTCGATGCTGCGATATACTTTGCTTGGTACGCTTGACAACCTTGCGGGCGCCGCTGTTGGCATCTTCACTTGGGTATTTGGGATCAGTGTTTTCTTTTGGTTGTTAAGTACCGTAGGTATTCAAATACCGCCCAAATACCGTCTGGAAAGTTTTCTGTATGATTATACTTTACCCATTGCCCCTAAAATCATCAGTGTGATCTCAGATTGGATTCCAGTGGGCGGTAATTTAATTCGTGAATGGGGAAGGAGTGAATAAATTTTGGAGTGACGATCTACGATTTTGGATTTACAATTTTCTACCTGAATTATTCCAAAATCGTAGATCGTCATTCCAAAATCAAACTACCTTCTCATAATACTTTCCGACAATACTTCGTATAGTCCCTGATAGGCGGGGTATCGCTCAAGGTAATCCAAATGCCGTTCGATGGTTTGATGGTCGCCACGGCGGGCCGGACCCGTTTGAACAATGGAAGGGTCGGGTGCTTCGAGTGCTTTTCGAACTGTTTCCCGAATAAGGGGCTTCAATAGGTCAAATTCCAAATGCTCGGCATCCAGCATTCGTTTTGAAATGGTAAACAGGTGATTCGTAAAATTACAGGCAAACACCGCCGCTACGTGCATGATGGCGCGTTCTTCCGAGCTCATCAGGTACACAACATTGCTGAGGTCTTGCGCTAATTTAATGAGCGTAGACTCGGTGGTTGAATCAGAAGCTTCAATACAAAGAGGTACTTCTGTAAACTGAATCGGTACTTCTCTGCTGAATGTTTGAAGCGGATAAAATACACCTGTATGCGCGGGTATATCGCTGTAGATTTCTACCAAACGACTCAATTCTTCCAAGGTCTTGGTGCCTGAAGTATGAACAAGGATACATTCTTCGGGCAATACAAGGCGTTGCATTACTTCATCGAGAGCGTCGTCGGTTACGGATAAAATAATAAGTTCAGCAGTGCTTTCGGCAAAGTCCAGATCAGGAGCCACCGAAGTGTCATAGAGTTTATTGACCAAGCGGCGCGCATTGCGCGTATCGCGGCTGAAAACTTCTACGATATGATGGCCGGCATGTTCGAGAGCCTGTGCCAAATGCCAAGCTACGTTGCCGGCCCCGACAAATGAAATGCGCATACTATGGATAAAACAAGGTGACCTCCAAAGATAAAAAAATAACCCGTTCACCTACGTAGGCGAACGGGTCTTTCACTGGATTAGGCAGGAACTGCTTCTTTAAATTTGTTTTTTGCCGAACTGGTACAAAATTTTAAATCGTATGCCCAGATTACGGTTGTCAGTGAGGTATTCGGGTTTCTGAAGGTAAGGAGCGGTATAGGCTTCTACCTGAAACGCTAAACTCCGCCATTGTTTTTCAACTCCAACACCAAGCATGATGTCGTTGGAAGTAGAAGGTGTAACGCTGAACTGTCCTTTTTCTTCTTTGAACTCATCATACCGCTCTTTATAATAAAAACGATAACATTGTTGGGCAGATAAGTTAATATTGGTTCCACCCGAAAACAGGAGTGTAAAATTATCCTTGATAGGCCAACGATACGTTAAACTCAAAGGAAGACGAATAAGACTGACTTCCGTTTTAATATCGATCGCCTGAGGTTGCATCAACGGAGGACGAACTCCGTCGTTTGATTTATTCCATTTCTGAAACGGACGTCCTGTTTGATCTTTAAAAATAGCTTCCGTGAAATACTGAGGCCCTGTGAGTTTTGCCTTGCCGATACCTACGTCTAAACTCCAATATTTGCCCAGCAATACACTCGTCATGAAATTATACCCCGTGTATTTATCACCAATGGCAAGTCCGGCACCTGCTCTTAAGCGAATATTTTTGAGTGACATCGATGGCGGCGGTGGCGGCGTTTTTGCATTGGCGGTAGCAGCATTTGCACCCGACTGGCTTTGCATTGTCGCATAGGCGTAGCGATTTACGCGTATTTCAGCAGGTTGCAACCCTTCCAGATCTTCCAATTGATTAGGTTCCAGTGTGTTTATCTCAATCTGATTTGTGGGTACATTGTTTGCTGCAACAGAACCGGTCGTTGCATCTATTTCTCCTTTTTCTTCGCCTGATTGCTCCGATTTAGCACTGTTTTTTGTACCAACTTCATTGTTTTGCTGCGCTAAAGCCGTTTGAGAATCTGCCGCTCTTGGATTTTTTCCTGCGGTTTCTTTTTGACTTGTTGCGTCGGAAGTCTTCTCTTTTGGAAAAGACAATTCATTTTTTGCAGCATTGGCTATTCCTGTGGGATTCTTTATCTCCTTTGTACCGGATGATGTCTCTGATTCACCGGAAGTTGGGCGTTCAAAAGCTTCGCTGATCCGCTCATTCGGATTTTTGCGAATAATTTTACCTACATTTTTCAGCCCTTCAGAAACGGATATGTCATTTTCAGCAACTATTTCATCATTTGAAAGCTCACTTTCATTGGATTGAGGTAAAGTTTGGGCATAGGCTTCAGGTTGAGGGCGTTGGGAGTCGACAGAAATGTACTTAGTAATATAGACAGTATCTACCCGCGTCGAAATACGAAGCGGCACGTTTTCTCTTTGTGCGAGTTGCGTTTTTAATTGGGTCACCTGCTGATCCAGCCGGTGGTTCTGTTTATATTGATATACATTGGCAAATACCATTACCGCTGCTGCCACGCTTGCCGCAGAGTACATGATCGAACGCCCAAACCGCTGTATGAACGGAGTGGGAGCATGGGTGGTTTGGAACGCCTTAAATTTCGCCCAATCTTCGTCCTGAAAACCGGGTTGAATCCCTTCTAACTTTCGGCGTATAGCTTCGTCAAATTTATCGGGTTTCATTGTTTGTTATAGTGTGCAATAGCACTTGGTTTTTTTGTTTATGGTTGCAACTGCAACGAATGGTATGGTGTGTTATTTAAACTTCTGATCGGCTTTCTCCTCCGAAAAAAAAGGATACGATTGCTTTATCAATTCCTGAAGCCGGGTACGGGCCCGCGCAAAATGCGAGCGTACGGTGGCTTCATTGAAATTCAGCACATCGGCAATTTCGCGGAGCTGATAGCCGTCTACCACGTGCATCGTAAATACTGTACGATAAATAGGTTTCAACTGTTGCACCAGTGCTAAAATCTCATCGGCGGAGATTTGGTCGATGACTGATTCATCCAACGAAGGTTCATGGATATTATCTAAGCCTATTTCGCCGTGAAACTTCTGATTCTTACGATAATAACTGATTGCCGTATTGACTACGATGGTTCTTAACCAGGCTTTAAAAGGCTGATTCATGTCGTAGCGCTCAAGGTGTTGAAAAACTTTCAAAAAACTTTCATTCAATATTTCCTCGGCTTCTTCCATAGAAGACGAATACCGCAGGCTTATTCCTTTGGCATAACCAAAAAACTGTTGGAAAAGCATTCGCTGCGCACGCCCTTCGTTGTTCAGGCACGCTCGAATGACATCTTCCAGGTCATCTTCTGTAAAATTGGTTTTCTTTCTAAAAAACAAGGTCGTAGCGTTTTTTGGATGGTGCTTAGCTGTTCCGTATACAATTATCACATACCCGTAATACGCATTAAAATAGGAGTGCGTTGCAGCAATTTACACTTTTTTTTGTTAAAAAATATTAATGAAGTTTACTGCCACGCGCCCAAAAATACCGGCGTAATGCTCTCTGAAATCAATCAATTATTTTTAACTAATTTTAAGAGACCATGAAAAAATCACTCGTTATCATTTTTGCGTTGGTTAGTGGATTGTATTTGGCGAGTTGTAACAAAGAAAACATTTTGGCTGATGACTCGGCAGCCACGGCACTTTCGGCGGCACGCGCATCAGGAGCAGACACCACGGGTTCTGACAGTACGAGGCATCATAAAGGACATCATCCAAAACCTGATTCTACAAAAACGCATTTTCATCCGGATTCACTGAAAAAACATATTCACCCTGATTCCACCAAAGCACACAGCCGCCCCGACAGCGCTAAAGGTCCTAAGTTGACCAAAGTGGAAATATCGGCTTTGCCTGCGGCCATTACATCTTATATTACAGCTACCTATGCCGGCTATGAAATCAAACAGGCTGCCAAAAGCGAAGAAGGGTTATATTATGTCGGCATTGCTTCTACAGATGCTCATAAGCTGATTGTATTTAATGCTGACGGTACCTTTAAGGAAGAGAAATCCGCTCCCAAGGGCGGTCCGGGAAAACCTAAGAAAGGGAAATAACCGGTAATAACAGAACCCTGTTGGACTGTCTTTCAGGGTTTTGTTATAATGCGTATATACGATTGGGTTATTTGACTTAACTGCTTTTGAAAGATCATCAACCCTCACTTTTCATGTATACTATCTTATCATTCAGTATTTTTTGAAGAGAAACTATACTCAACGTTTGTAGTTTAACTTAAAAATCAATACCTGTTTACACCAAAGGTTAAAAGCCTTTAAAGTTCTTTTAATTTTTTTATTACACACCAACTAATCACTTATTAGAATGAGAAACCTTACAAATTTTCTGGCAATCAGCGCATTGGCGCTAACTCTCGTACTCTCAGGCTGTACCAAAAATGAAGTAGACCCGGAGCCCGCCGATCTGGTCATAGGCTCTTACAGCGGAACGGCGTATTCAGAATCCATTAATGGCGTAGCTCAGAGTCTTGATCTTACCAATTCAGTGATCAAAGATAATGTGGCGATCTCGTTTGACGTTGCCAAAAAAGCGTCAAATATGCTCACGTTAGTACTCAGTATCTCTCAGCGAGACAGTACCGGTACCATGCAGACCTACAACGATACGTACGATAGTATCGAGCTTAAATCACTCGGAAATGGAGATTATGAAATGTTGAGCGATGGAATCCACGTAGGTCAAATTGGAAACAGTACCTTAACGCTCGAAGAAACCTACCCTGACACCGATGATTCAGGAAATACGATTCAGGTTACTGTAAAAATAGCAGCGACCAAAAAGCAATAATCTGTCGACACATTTAGGCTCTGCGTCGATACAATTGATTCTTTTTGCCACACTTTTTTTTTAGCTACGTATGGGTAAATAGAATTAAAATTATCCAACCATGAATATTAACTGTCAACATTGCCAACGCTGCTATGACCATAAAGAAGTGGCCAATGCGCATACCGTTGTTGAAAAAAGTAAAAGCCCTGTATCGTTCAGCAGCCTTGATGATACTGTCGGGATAGATATATGCCAAGTATGCCATAAGCCGCCTCTTTTGGCGCGTTTATGGCATAAATTAGATAAAAATAAATTTGTTGTTCCTGAAATAATACAGCATAAAGAAAATAGCCATCTCCCTGAAATGGCGGTATCCGTCTGATAAATAACCACCTATGAGAAAAATACTACCTATCTTCCTTGTGATGGCTGGGCTGTTTTGCCGCGCCCAAACCGCAACGACACCTGTCGCGCCACCTGATGAAACGATCATCAAAGATGAATTTTACAACAACAGGCCTTTAAATGAGATCATTGCAGATCTGCAAAAGAAGTACAAAGTCAAAATTGGGCACGATCCGGAACTGTTAAAAAAATACCGTGTCTCGTATTGGTTTGATAATACCAAACTGTTGGATGGGCTAAAAGGAGCGTTGAAAGAAACCAAAGAGCTGACGTTTTACATTGATGATGCCAACATTATTCAGATCGTCGCGAAAACGGCCACCGAAACCCTGAAAAATGCCCGGAAAGAATTTGATACCCGATTTCGGGGAGAACCAACGCGCTCAGACTTTACGCTGACCGGCAAGGTGGTGGAACGCAAAACCAATGAAAGCATGCCTTTTGCAACCGTAACCGTTCTGGGTAGTAAAATAGGTGTACAGACCAACGTAGACGGTTATTATTCCCTTTTGAAGGTTCCCTCCGATACTGTCACCATTATGGTCAGTTATGTAGGATACAAAACGGCAACGGTACACCTTTCGCCCAAAACACCTTTGCAGAATTTCACTATTGAGATCGAACCCGGCGAACAGGAGTTGGAAGAAGTCATGGTAATGGGCGAGAAAACCGAGGTGTTGAAAGCCAATGAGATTGTCGGGATGATTAAAATGACGCCTAAAAATTTGGCAAAACTTCCAAACATCGGAGAGAGAGACCCATTCAGAGCGTTTCAGTTGATGCCGGGCGTGAGTGCTTCCAACGAGTCTTCTTCAGGTTTATACGTGCGGGGCGGTACGCCGGATCAGACGCTTGTATTGTATGATGGTTTTACGGTTTACCACGTTGATCACTTGTTTGGCTTCTTCTCGGCATTCAATTACAATGCCCTCAAAGACATACAGTTATACAAGGGTGGTTTTGACGCCAAGTTTGGCGGCAGGATCTCGGCTGTGGCCGAGATCACGGGAAAGGAAGGCAATAAGAAGCAATTCAACATGGGTGCCGACCTGAGTTTGCTGAGCGTAAACGGCTTCATCGAGACGCCTCTTAATAAAAAGACAACATTATTGATCGCAGCGCGCCGGTCATATCAGGGAGCATTGTACGAAAAAATATTCAGCACATTTACGTCAGAGCGGCAGACAAATGTATCGCAGCCGGGCTTTGGCGGCAGGCCGCCGGGCGGCGGACGTTTTGGGAATAATGCCACCCAAAACCAAACGGCGAAATCTTATTTTTATGACTTGAATGCCAAACTGACCTGGAATCTGACGAAGAAAGACATCGTGACCTGGAGCCTTTATAACGGGACCGACAAGATGGATAATTCCTCGGCATCTTCCTTCAATTTTGGTCGACAGGGAATTTTTGGAGCTTCCACCGCAACCAATGATGTATCGGCATGGGGAAACTTGGGAAGCAGTTTTAAATGGTCGCGGCGTTGGAATGATAAGCTTTACAGCAATATGTTGGTAAGTTACTCCAATTTTTACAGCAATCGGGATAACACACGGGCGGTTACCAATACCATTCCTGCCACCGATACCAGCGCAGCGACTACCCGTAATGTGAACATCGGTCAGGTGGAAACCAATGATCTAAAGGATTTTACGGCGAAAATAGATTTTGAGTATAAACTTACTCCACACAACCAATTGGAGTTTGGGGTACATGCCACTTCCAATACCATCCACTATAACTATGTTCAAAACGATACGGTGAATGTGTTGAGTAAGAACGATAAAGGCACCATTTCTTCTTTTTACTTACAAGACCAGATTCGTTTATTGGATACCAAATTATTGATCAAACCGGGCATTCGAGCCAACTATTTTGATGTAACCAAGAAATGGTACATAGAGCCAAGACTGAGCGCAACGTATGCCTTGAATGAGCGGGTAAAACTTAAAATGGCTTTGGGAACTTACTATCAGTTTGCCAAACAGATCAACCGTGAAGACTTAACGCAGGGTAACCGCAGCTACTGGCTATTGGCCGATGGTAATGCATTGCCGGTAACAAAATCCAATCACCTGATCTTAGGCGGAAGCTACGAATTCAAAGAATACCTGGTGGATGTGGAAATGTACCAAAAAAACAACGTAGGTATTACTGAATACACACTGCGTTTTGTCCCCCAGATCCGTCAGGGACTGAGCGTACAGGAAACGTTTTTTAACGGCGACGAAACAGTACGTGGAGTGGATGTGTTGATTCAGCGCAAATTCGGAAAATTCAATGGCTGGATAGGATACACCCTTTCAGAAGCCGTGCGCGATGTGACAATTTTCTCTGATCGCCCGTATCATTCTGACCAGGATGTGCGGCACCAATTTAAGTTTATCGGTTCGTATCGTTGGAGAAACATTGATTTTGCCCTTACTCAAATTATATCTTCGGGCCGGCCGTATACGTCTATTGTTGGGGCGTACCAAATTACGCTCTTGGATGGTTCGATTCGGTCATTTACGATGCCTTCCGACAAAAATGCCAGTCGTTTTCCTTCTTACAATCGTTTGGATATTTCTGCTACGTACAATGCGCGGTGGGGGAGCATCGGGTTGTCGGTATTTAATCTTTATAACCGCAAAAATGTCTGGTACAAGCGTTTTGAAGTCATTACCCAAGGCGATGAAAGCGTACTTCAAACCACCAATGTCAATTACTTAGGCTTTACGCCCAACGTAACCTTTAGCTGGAAATTACATTGATCGTATCGTTATCTCTGGTTTATAAATTGAAAAAACAATGAAAGCATATATAAAAATAGTTGTATCTCTACTGGTAAGTGTATGGTTTTTAGGGAGTTGTACGGAAACAAATACCGTCATCAGTTCAAATCAAAAGCCCGTAGTGGAAGCATTTTTGGCTCCCGGTAAACCCATAAGTTTAACCCTTATGACCGTAATAGGATATTCGGAATCAGCGGATGCATCCGATTCGGTGGCCAAACCGATTGATGGCCAAACCATTAAGGTAAAGGTAAGCGACGGAAGTGTATTTACACTTCAATCAGTAGGACAAGGAGTTTATACATCCAAAAGCACTGAAGTAGTAAAATTCGGATTGACCTATACGCTGGATTTTACTTACAATGGCCTGCCTGTATCGGCTATTACTGAAATTCCTACACGGCCCACAGGTTTTAAATTGAGTAAGAATTTTGTTAATCGCACACAAATAAATTTGAGCAGCGGTACCGGCGGATTTGGAGGACCCGGCGGTTTTCAGGAAGATCGAACACCCATTGTAGCCACGTGGGATAACCCCAAAGGCGAGTATCATTTTTTAGCCTTTATTAATACGGAGGCCAATCCTGAATCCATTGTGATCTTACCGACGGATACGACAGGAACCAATCCGTTTCGATTTATTAATCGACGCTTTAATAACGAGCCTACAACGGCGCTTACAACAGATGTACAGCCACAATCGTTTCAGTATTTCGGGAAACATTATGCGGTGTTGTATCGACTCAATCCGGACTATGCGGCCCTGTATAAATCGGCAGGTACAACAACTCAGAATATCAGCACCCCCCCCACCGCAATTACTAACGGATTGGGAATTTTTACAGGGGTAAATGCTGATACGCTGATTTTTACAGTATATCGGAATTGATGTTTTTTGTAAAAAAAAGAAAACAGAGTGTTACTTTATTTAAAAAGTGCGTCTATATATGGAGAATGATCAAAAAAAATAATACGATGGTGGAGAGTAGTCAGGAAGAATGTAAATTCCGGTACATATTTTGATGATTTTCAATATAGCAAATACATAATCAAGCGGACCTGATAACCATTTATGAAATGTACCATTTCGCTTTTATTGATATAATATACCGAAGAATATTATATCAATAAAAAAAATAACAGCTTATTGGTATACTAATATTTGTCAGTTCTAAACTCGGTTAAATATTGATAAATTATTACTGTTTTTTTTTAGATTTTATTTATATAATTGCAATTGTATTCTAAAAGTTGCGCGCGATAAAACGTATTTAAGCACGTTCTTGACGTAGTAATATATTCGGATATTATGTTCTCCACACTACCTAAACTTACCACAAGGGCTGCAAAAGCAAGGCTTTTCGGTCAACAGGCCAAAGTCATTTGGTTTACAGGACTTTCGGGCGCGGGAAAAACGACGCTCGCCAATGCTTTAGAGCAAATGTTATGTGAAGAAGGCTATCTCTGCACCATTCTGGATGGGGATGCTTTGCGTAACGGAATCAACAGTAATTTGGGATTCAGCGTTGAAGATCGTTTCGAAAATAGTCGAAGGGTTGCCGAAGTGGCTAAATTATTCGTCCAAAATGGCATTATTTCGATTGTTGCTACTATCTGTCCGCACGAGCTGATGCGAAAAAATGCGCGGGAAATTATTGGAGAGAATGATTTTATTGAGGTGTATATCAATGCATCATTGGATACGTGTGAAAAGCGGGATCCTAAAGGACTATATCAAAAAGCCCGCAATGGAGTTATTAAAAATTTTACAGGAATCAGTGACATTTATGAACCGCCGTCTTCGCAAAATACCTTCGAAATTCAGACTGATTTAATGAATCTTGAACAGGCTAAAGAAAAACTCTTTCACTATATTTTACCTCAAATTTTGCCGCTCAATAAAAAAAGACCTGCGAAACCTTTTAATTTCCACTGACTATAAAGGTGTATTTTAGGTTTATTCCGAATAAGCAATAAGTAGACAGATAAAAGTAATAATAATCAATATTAATTAATACTTGGAACCATCGACTAATTGCGAACTGTAAATTCCTGAATGCCCGGAAAAAAGGTACGCAACAATGCAGGCCAGTCCAATAAAGACACCGCAATCGGCGCCAAAAAGTTCAATTCCCATCAACGTACAGGCAATAGGGGTATTTGTAGCGCCCGAAAAGACCGCTACAAATCCCATTCCTGCCAAAAGTGCCATTGGTAAGGGTATAAACAGCGCCAAAGCATTGCCAAGCGCGGCACCGATAAAAAATAATGGCGTAACTTCTCCGCCTTTAAAGCCTGCTCCTAAGGTAAATGTGGTAAAAAGGAGCTTCAGAAGAAAATCGTACACCGGCAACTCTTCTTGAAAAGAATCAATAATTGTGGGGACACCTAGCCCAATGTATTTGGTTGTTCCTGATGCCCAAACTGCTAATCCAATCACTACGCCGCCAATGACAGGCCGCAGAGGTGGGTAGGCAACATTGTTTTTGAAAAAATTACCAAAAAAATGCACCGTTTTGGAAAAAGCAAGCGCGGTCAATCCAAACAGAATTCCTGCCAAAATACTCCATAACAATGTATCAACATGCATGGTCGGTACATATGGAATGGTATAATGCGTATGGGCTACTTTCCAGGCGTGGCATGTATAATCGGCGATGAGTGCAGTAAGTAGACTTGGTAAAAGAGCTTCGTAACGCATACGTCCTACAATAAGCACTTCCAGGGCAAAAACGGTACCCGCCAGCGGCGTTCCGAAAACGGACGAAAAACCGGCACTTATTCCAATGATCAAGATAATTCTGCGGTCTTGAGGCGATAGTTTAAAAAGCCGGCTAAACTGATCGGCAATGGCACCGCCCATTTGCACCGCCGTTCCTTCCCGGCCCGCCGAACCTCCAAACAAATGCGTAACGAGTGTACCGAAAAGCACCAAAGGTGCCATTTTGAGTGGAATGATTTGCTTCGGGCTGTGAAATTCTTCAATCAATTGATTGTTCCCTTTCACAACCTCTTGTCCAAAATAATGATAGGAAGCGCCTACAATAAACCCACCGATAGGCAGCAACCAAATGATCCAAGGATGTGCTTCTCGCCAATCGGTCACCCAATGTAAGGAAACCAGAAAAAAAGCTGAGGCCGACCCCGCTAAAACACCTACGATCAATGACAAAATGAGCCATTTACCAACAAAAGTAAGTGTACGTAACTGTTGTATTTTTGAATAGAAAGACGGATTGATTTTAGTCATTCGTTCCCTCATTTGGGCTGGATTCCTGCCCGAACTGGAGCAGATAGCCGTTGTTGTCGTAAATAGCGAACTCTCTCATGCCGTAGTCAAAGGTTGCAATCGGGTAACAAACATTGACTTTATCCTTGATCTGTTCCCAAAGTATGTCAACTGTAAGCGTTGTAAAATAAAAAGATCCTGTAAAAATAGTTTTTTCGAAAGACACATGGGCATTGGGCAACGATAACATGATTTGAATATCGTCTAATTTGACGGAAGCCCAACCCCATGACTCTTGAAACGCGTCGCAGGTAAATCCAAGCGTTTGGGTATAAAAATTGACCGTGCCTGTTAAGTCGGTCGTGTAGAGCATAGGAGTGAGGCGAGTAATTTTCATGCCAATCGGAGTGAAAAAATATGAATGCGAAAAATACAAAAAAACAGCCGACTCCTTGGTGAATCGACTGCTTTTGATGGAGCGAAAGAGGATTAAAATTCAATACGATAATTCAGTACCGGCACAAGTGGCAATTGGTATGCTGTTCGAATAGCATCTAAATTTGAATCATAATAGTGGCCATACATATTTTCTCTGTTTGTAACATTTTGAATGTCAAGAGATAGTGTACTTGTAAAGCCACTTCGGTTACGTTTCCAACTTACCCGAATATCCGAACGAAAGTAGGCCGCCAAAGTCTGTGAATTGGTTTGACTGTCAATGGTGACCGTTTCTCCTTTTTGGTGGGATGCTGCTAAATCAATGGGCGTTGCCCGAAAACCGCCGACGTAGGTTGTTTTAAGATTGACTCCCAACACATTGTTTTTGTTACGACCCGTAAGCCATTCTTTTCCTATCAGAAAATTTCCGGCAGCCCCACCGTCAAAACGGGTACTGCGCCATAGTTCATCAGAACCCATATATTCAGATTTAAACAACGAACCGCTCAACATGTAATAAAAATTATTGTGCAGAAAACGTTCCAGGGTAAGTTCTATGCCGTAGTTGCGCCCTTTGCCGTTGTTAGCTAAGCGCCGCTCTACGAAGCCATCGGTGGCATTGAGCAAAGAGAAAGCATTACGCTTATCAGCACTGACCGGAACGTTGTATAATGATTGATAATAGGTTTCTATTTTTAACCGTGTGTGCTCATTGAGCAGTCGGTCGTAAGACAGGACAAAGTGTTGTGCTTTTGTAAAACCGATGTTGATGTTTGGATAATTGATGTCTGCATCCAAGAGTTTGTTGGAATAAAGGTAAAAAGACAGCGGATGCATTTGACTGTGAATGCCATAACCAAACGCCAAAGATTGCCCCGAAGCCAGATCCCACTTGATGGATCCGCGCGGTTCAACGGAGCGGCTGTTATTGAGCAATAACGCCAACGTATGTACGCCAAGGTTAGCGGTCAGTTTTTCAGACAACTTATAATTGAATTGGGCAAATGCCTGTAGTGTGCCGGTTTGTCCGTTGGAGGCTAGAACACGCTCCATTTTTTTTAGGTCACTGTTCCAAGCTTCACGAAATAAGTCGTACGATTGATGGCTCCAAATGGCACCTGCGCGTAATGCAAGTTGCGGATTGAATTTATAATTAAATGTGCTCGAAACAGCCAGTTTGCGCAACATGTAACTTTCATCATACCGAGGCTCTAAAGTATATTCGTTGGTATAGCGTTGTTGGTGAAATCCATTTTGATAAACAGAATAAAGAATTACGGTTTTGAGAAAAGCTTTTTTATTCAGGTTAATAGCATGCGTAGCTCCCCAAGCGCCGGTATTAGATTTAAAATTTTCTTCAAAACGTTTGTCGCCATTGGTTTTCCATAAAGTAGAATCAGCTTTTGATTCTCCGATGCTGTTGCTCAGGCCGCCGAAACCAAAAAGCGTGAATTTGCCGAGTTTGTTGGTGGGTAACGAAATATTATACGAAATATCCTGAAAACGCTGAGCAAAATCTCCCAGCGGAAGTCCCAGCTTAGTGAGAAGTTCAAGGGTAGAATACCGATAATTGATGAGGTAAGAACCTTTATAGTTTTTTGAGAAAGGGCCTTCGGCCGCTACATCAAGGCCCAATAAACCCGCCTGAATAGTGTATTCGCGCTTTTGATTATTACCTTTTCGGAGTTTTAGGTCAAATACACCCGACAGTGCATTGCCATATTCGGCGGGAAAAGCACCGGTCATAAAATCAGAATTGGTCAGTACCTGAGCGCTCAAAATCGAAACCCCGCCGCCTGCTGCCCCCAGACTTGAAAAGTGGTTTGGATTAGGAATGTCAATGCCTTCCATGCGCCACAGAAGACCGTTAGGGGCATTGCCACGGATAACGATATTGTTACCTCCATCGTCGGCGGCAATCACCCCCGCGTAGGCCGTAGCCATGCGGGCAGGATCATTAATGGCCGCCGCGTAGCGTTGGGTTTCTTCCACTGAAAAGGTGCGCGCGCTGACCGTTGCCATTTCATTGAGCGGTTTGTCTTTTTCCAGAGTAGGTTTAACGGTGATCTCGGAAAGTTGTGTAATGTCTTCTTCGAGTCCGGCATTGAGAATCAACTCTTTACCGGCATTGACCACTACATTGCTCATGAGCATTTCTTTGTAGCCCATCGATGTGATTTTAATCGTTTGTCTTCCTATCGGCACCTGTGTTAGCTGAAAACTGCCTTCGGCATCGGTAATGGTGCCTTTAATGGGAGCAGAACCTACCAAAATAACCGTGGCTCCCACAATCGGCGTTTGAATGTTTTTATCTAAAATTACACCCCGAATGGTTTGGGTAAGGGTTTGGGCATGAGTTGAATAGACACAAAAGAGAAAGAGAAAATGGATAAAAAAAATGACGTGAAACTTACGATTTGAGAGGGTGAGTTTTTGATTGTTTTGCATGACTGTAACGTTTATTTTACGAAAATTTAGGCAAGAAGAAACCGGTCGCAGGAGTAGCTGCGATAGGCAAAAGCGTTATTTTTAATGAGTTAAATTAATTTTTCAAGAGCGCGTGTGAACGTAAAAGGCATTTGTTTTCGTGGCTGTTTGAGAATATGACAACGCAAAGATTCCCTACCCCTATAAAGGAGCTAAAAAAACAAGAAGTTGAGTTAATCAAAGAATGGATGAAGCGTCTCTACAAAAATGCGGCAATGGCGTAGCCGATCATGACCAGGCACAGAACCACTTTCATGAAAATGCCCGTTATGAATCCCAGAAAAGAGCCAAGGGCAGCTTTCAGTGCTTTGTCGAAAGCCATACGTCCGATGAGTTCGCCAATCAAAGCGCCCAGAAAAGCACCTAAAAAAATACCTAAAGCAGGTATAACGAAGAATCCGAGTAAAAGGCCAATGGTTGAACCCCAAGCTCCGTAGTTGGTACCACCGAATTTTTTTACCCCCCAAATCGGAACATAATAATCCAATACGGCAACGACCAACGTAATGAAACCGAGTGTATATAGGGTAATTTGACCAAATTCGGCGTAACTACTGAAATGCAAACACAAAAGACCTACAAAGCTCAACGGCGGTCCCGGTAGTGGCAATATTGCTCCTGCCAAACCTACCAATAATCCTGCAATGCCTAAAATGAGTAGTAAAATATCCATCGAATTGAGTAGGAAAGGTCTTATTGAAAACCAAAAAGGTTGTTCGCACTTTAAAATCTAATGTTCAAATAACATAAAAAAGGGACATGAATCGTATCTTTGCCCACTAATTTTTGAGTGAACCTGTGTTTACTCAATTGCTCATCATAAATCACAACAATCATAAATGTCAAAAGTCTTAATTATTGGAGCAGGAGGCGTTGGAGGTGTAGTGGCTCACAAATGTGCCATGAACTCACACGTATTTACCGACATCATGCTGGCAAGTCGCACAAAATCTAAATGCGATAAAATTGCCCTTGATATTCAGGCAATGCACGGTGTAACGATCAAAACGGCCGCCGTTGACGCCGATATTGTTGCTGAATTGGTGGTACTCATCAAATCGTTTCAGCCCAAAATGGTGATCAATGTGGCCTTGCCTTACCAAGACCTGACCATTATGGACGCCTGTCTCGAAACGGGAGTTCATTACATGGATACCGCTAATTATGAGCCGAAAGACGTGGCTAAATTTGAATATAGCTGGCAATGGGCGTATCAGGAACGCTTTAAAGAAGCCGGTTTGATGGCTTTGTTAGGTTGTGGATTTGATCCGGGCGTAACGCAGGTCTTTACGTCTTATGCCAATAAGCATCAATTCGATGAGATGCATTATCTCGATATTATTGACTGCAATGCCGGAAACCACGGAAAAGCTTTTGCGACCAATTTCAATCCTGAGATCAACATTCGCGAGATCACCCAGCCGGGCCGTTATTGGGAAAATGGTGCGTGGGTGGAGATTCCCGCCATGAGTATTCATAAACCGATTGATTATCCCGGAATCGGCCCTAAAGAAAGTTATGTATTGTATCATGAAGAGTTGGAATCGTTGGTAAAAAACTTCCCAACGTTGAAACGTGCCCGTTTCTGGATGACCTTCGGGCAGGCGTATCTGACGCACTTGGAAGTTCTGCAAAACGTAGGAATGACGAGTATTGCACCCATCAAATTTCAAGGAATGGATATCGTGCCCTTAGAATTTTTGAAAGCTGTGTTGCCTCCTCCTGAATCATTGGGCGAAAATTATACCGGTCAAACATCCATTGGTTGTCAGATCAAAGGAGTCAAAGACGGCGAAGATAAAACGTATTATGTGTGGAACAACTGCGACCACGCACAGTGCTGGAAAGAAGTTAGAGCTCAGGCCGTTAGCTACACTACGGGTGTACCGGCCATGATCGGCGCGATGTTGATGCTGACCAATTCGGAATGGATGAAAGCAGGTGTGTGGAATTGTGAAGAACTGAATCCGGATCCGTTCATGGACTTGCTCAACCAACACGGATTGCCTTGGAACGAGCAAATCAACCAACCGCTTCCGCACGAATATTAATAGGTTTTCTTTAGAGGAGACATTCCAAGTTTCAAAAACTTGGAATGTCTTTTTTTCTAGCTGATCACTTCTTTGTACTGCATTCGATACAGATTGGCGTAGAAGCCGCCTTGCTCCAACAGTTCGTCGTGCGTTCCTTTTTCCTGAATCTCGCCTTTATCCAACACAATGATTTGGCTCGCTTTCTGAATGGTGCTTAATCGGTGCGCGATCACGATGGCGGTGCGGCCTTTCATCAATTTTTCAATGGCATTCTGAATTAATTCCTCGGTTTCAGTATCAACCGATGAGGTTGCTTCGTCAAGGACAATGATTTTAGGATCATGCACTAAGGCCCGAACGAACGAAATTAACTGGCGTTGACCCACGGAAAGCGTCGCGCCGCGCTCCATCACATTGTAATCGTAACCGTCAGGAAGTCTTTCGATAAATTCGTGCGCTCCCACCAATTGGGCCGCTTCGATGATTCGAGCGCGACTGATGGATGTATCGCCGAGCGTTATGTTATTGTGAATTGTGTCTGAAAACAAAAATACGTCTTGCAATACCACTCCGATGTTGCGTCTTAATGCCCCCAATTCATACTCGTGTATTTCGGTGCCATCAACGAAAATTCCACCTTTGTTTATGTCGTAAAAACGACTCAATAGATTAATGACCGATGATTTCCCGGCGCCGGTTGCACCCACAAATGCAATAGTTTCCCCCGCTTTTACATCAAACGAAATATCTTTTAAGACATATTCCTCTTCATTATATGCAAACCAAACATTTTTGAAAGAGACTTCTCCGCGTAAGGTATCAGGAGCATAGGAGCCATTATTGGCCGTAAATTCATGACTATCCAATAATTTGAGAATACGGTCGGTACTCACAATACCCATTTGAAGGGTATTAAAACGGTCGGCGAGCATTCGTATCGGTCTGAAAAACAGGCCTATAAAGATGATAAAGGCTGTTACGGTTCCGAATGTAACATTGTAGTGCATGATCTCACGAGCGCCGTACCAAACGATCAGCCCTGTTGCTGCCGCTGCAATAACGTCGGCTACGGGATAATATACCGAATAGTACCAGATAGAACGGATATTGGCATCGCGATGAACGGTGTTGATCCGCTCAAATTTACGGTATTCGCTCTTTTCAGCACTGAATATCTGCACAATATTCATCCCCGTAATGTGCTCCTGCACAAATGAATTTAAGTTGGAAACAGCGGTGCGGACTTCGTTGAAAGAATCTTTGATTTTTTCTTTGAAGATATATGTACTCACCAACATAAAAGGCACGGTAGCAAGACTGATCAGTGAGAGCCGCCAATCGGTGTAAAACATTACTCCGATGATCAACACCAACTGCAAAATATCACCTGCCACGGCGGCCATTCCGTCGCTGAATACGTCAGAAAGCGTTTCTACATCAGAAACCGTCCGTGTTACTAAGCGACCAATGGGTGTATTGTCAAAAAATTTCAGACGAAGACCAATGATTTTTTCGTACAACTGCACCCGAATGTCACGAATGATATTTTGCCCAAGCCAACCTGCTAAATACGTATTGGCAAATTGAATGACAGCCTGAACCAGCAGAATGCCGATCATGATCAGTAACATGACCACAAGACCGTTGTAGTCGCCCGTTGCGATTTGATTATCAATAGTATAGCGAATCAATAAAGGGCTTATGGGCGACAATCCGGCACTTAATAAAATGATAGCAATGAGTAGATAAAACTGTTTTTGGTAGGGTTTAATGAAGGTATAAAGACGGCGAAGGGTGGGCCAGTCAAATATTTTCCCGCTTTTTTTTTCTTCGTTCATGATGCGCCAAAAGGAGGTTTTGAAATTTGTTAACACCAAAAAGGAAAGGAAAGTTACAAAATTTCCGACCGGAATCGCAGTCTATTGTTTTTTGCGCTTTAGCCGACGGATTTTAGTAAAATACCAAGAACACTTATCCGCATTGGAGATATACCGGACGATGCCGTTCCTGTATTTTGCGAATTTACCATTGGATTTTTGTTAGTTTAAAAGGCGTATATTTAGTAACTTGCTGCAAGTTCAGAAGTCAGAAGAACAATTGAAAAAGATAAAGGACATAGCAGTGTAGATATGAGAATACTATTTTTATCTCTCTTTTTAATTGCAGTAGCACACCGGTCAATGGGACAGGGGCCTTATGCCAATAGCTGGATAAATTATAAATTGCCTTATTTTAAAATTACCGTAAAACAGGAAGGCATATACAGAATTCCCATTGAACAATTGATCGGGGCCGGGGTTCCCACTACTGCGGTGTTGGCCGAAAACATAGCGTTGTATTATCGGGGAGAAGAAGTTGCCATCAGAGTAGCTAATACTCAAAATGGTTTTTTGGTAACCGGCAGTTATATTGAATTTTTTACCCAAGGAAATACCGGTGTTCAAGACAGTTTGGTCTATCGCCCCTATTCGGCCCGCCCGCCTACCAACTATAGTTTATACAATGATGAAAGCTATTATTTTTTGACCATTGACCCAAGTCGTAAGGGAAAACGATTGGAAGAAGTTGCATATCAGGCTTCCAATGCACCCGTAGAAACGTTTCACCTTGAACGTCAGGTGAAAGAATACCGAGACGAATGGTCATTTAATAATACCAATGGATTGGTCCCCTATTTACAGCAAAGCTATTATGAGAACGGGGAGTGCTGGACGGGTAAAATGATTCAGCGTGATTCATTGGCCAAAGTAACTATCACACTTTCCGGGCGAGTGAAAACCTCTGCTTATCCCATTCAACTGAAAGCATTGATCAATGGTCGTTTTGATTCTTTTCATTTGATAGATTTTATGGTGGAGCAGCGCAAATTTGCTACGTTGAACTTTACCGGATTTGGTCATAATTTGATCACTGCTACCATTCAGGAAGCGGAGTTGCGTGCCAATGATGAATTCACGTTTGGCATGAAATCGCAACTAAATAATCAGTACGAATTGTATTCGCTTACTCGCTACGAAGTTATTTATCCTCAACGTTTTGACATGATTGGCAAAAGCACCAAGTACTTTTATTTAGTGCCAAACCCTGCCAACCGGTCAACCGTAGCTGTTGAAGGACTGAATGCGTCCAATGCGCCTCTTTTTTACGATGTTACTCAGCCACTTGAGCCCCGGGCGTTGGAAGCGCGCCTGGTGAATAATCGCTGGCAGGTATCGGTGCCGGGCACAGCTCGTGAACGTACCCTGTTTGTAAGTACGTCGCCGCAGGTGATTGCGTCAATCAAACCTGTTATTTTTAATCCCTATACTGTCGGAGCTAATTACTTGATCATTACGCATAAAGCATTGCAGGAAGCTTCTCAGACCTATGCTTTCTACCGAAGATCGGTAGAAGGAGGCAGTTACCAAGTGCTTGTTGCGGACATTGAACAACTGTACGATCAATTTAATTATGGCGAGCGCGGCCCGATCGGTATTCGCAATTTTCTCAGTTATCAATTAAGTGACGGAAAAAAAGATAAATACCTGCTACTGATCGGAAACGGGGTCAGTTTTCCGGATGTCTTAAAAACATGGCAAGACCGTGACTTTATTCCAACGTTTGGCTATCCCGGTTCAGATGTGCTCTTATCGGCGGGTTTGGGAACGGAAAATAAGGATACTCCTGCGTTGAGGACCGGACGAATAAGCGCCGCTACCGACCAACAGGTTTTATCTTATTTAAATAAAATAAAGGAATTCGAGAGCAATCTTCCGACCTTAACGACCAAAAATATTCTCCATTTGAGCGGCGGAAAATCAACGGAAGAAATAACGCAGTTGAAAGATATTCTTGAGACGTTGGAGCCGCTGGCCAAAAATTCATATTTGGGTGGGTCGGTTGACGTTTTTTCCAAGCGCACGAATGAACCGGTTGAGAATGTTTCCATTGCCAAGCAGGTAAACGACGGTTTGGGAATGATCACCTTCATGGGGCATGCTTCGCCGACCATACCTGATGTAAACATAGGCTACGCCTCTGATCCTGCCGTCCAGTTGTCCAATAAAGGGAAATATCCTTTTATGTACTTCAATGGATGTGGGGTTGGGAATGTTTTTTATCGTTATGAAACGTTGGCGGCCGATTGGCTGCTGACTCCCGGTAAAGGGGCAATCGGAGTACTTTCCAATTCGTTTTGGAGCTACCCAACCATCTCGGCAAAATATTTGACATTGCTTTATAAAACAATGTTTGGTCAGGAAACCATGTTGGGAAAACCTATCGGTGAAATAGTACAGAAAGTCAGTCATGATATTGCATCCGTTTCCGGTTCTACAACCTTGGACAGCTATGACATGGCCAATATTCATCAATTAATTCTTTTGGGAGATCCTGCGGTTGTGTTGTTTAAAATTAACAAACCGGATTATGCCGTTGAGAAAAAAGGAATATTTCTGCAGAGTTCAAAACCGTTTGCGCAATCAGATTCCATAAGCGTTGGGGTTATTGTTAAAAATACCGGAAAAGTCACTCTTCCAACGGGTAATCTTACCATTGAGCTTACTATCACTGATAGCAAGGAAACAAAATCAACCAAGACATATTCCGTTAAGACTCCAGTTAAAAGTGATACGCTGTTTTTTCGTTTCAGGAATACTGCAGGCATCGAACTGATAGAAGTTTTTTTGGACCCGGCCCGGCAAATTGATGAGATTTACGAAGGCAATAACAGTACATATCTTGTGGTTATTTGGGAGCAGATAAAACAACAAACAGTATATCCCGGAAATACTGCGTCCGACCACCTGAATCCTGCCATGGAAGTTACCATTGACGGGAGAGTAATTCAAAATGAGGCAATTGTATCATCAACGCCGGGCGTTGGGGTGCTTCTGAGAGATGACAATCCGCTTGAAGCAGATACAAATTTGGTTCAGGCATACCTGAAATCCTGCGAGACCTGTGCTTTCAAATTAATCCCGTATGGTAAACAGATTAATTATTATTTGACAGTCCTTGGCGAGCTTAAAGTATCCTATTCCCTCGGTTTGCTTCAGGCAGGAGAATATGAACTCTTGGTTCGGGGAAAAGATATCAACGGAAATTCGGCGGGAGCACCTTATCAGATTCGGTTCAGAGTCGATAAAGAGGCGAAGCCTCTTACGGTCATCGTGGCGCCCAACCCCACAAGCTATTATGCAAAGTTCATTTATACATTGTATGAGCCATTGACTCCGGTAGGTTCGGTGACGATTTTCAACATTGAAGGAAAACTGATAAAGGAGCTGATATTGATTCCGCAGGTGGGTGAAAACGAAGTGTATTGGCAAGACCCGCAACCGGGTGTATACACGTATCGATTGAGGATTGGAGAAAAGATAATTACCGGGAAGTTTATCGTTCAATAAGGTTCGCTATTCTTTGCCATGAGCTACTATTTTCAGGATTTTTCGGGTTCCTGATTCAATGATTCCCTGCCCCAAACAATTAGTGTTTTGACAATATTCCAAGGCCGTACTTTCTTTATAAATAAGTCCTATGTTGGGTGCATAGCGTTCCGTAAATCTCACTAAAGTGACAAGGCTTGAATCGTTCTGCTGAATAATATTCAAGCTCTCCGGAAAAGAAAGTGTATTGAGCGTAATAGGTTCTTTCGTAAAATGCGCCTCGTAAGTTTGCGCCGGCAAAGTGTTATATTGATTCCCATTCCAGGTAAGTCCTTCGTAAAGCGGAAAAATTATTTTAACGAATGGTCGATTGTTTTCAACCTTTACGGCGCGGTCGGGGAGGAGATAAGCTGTAAAAGCCGAATCAGCCGACCAATTTTGCTGTGCATTAGCCCGACGATAACGTTTGATTTGATATTGCATCTGACTATTGAAGCCCCTCAGTGCCACTCCGCACACGTCTTTTAAAAAATAGGTAGATATAACGGGTTTTTTACCCACCGCATAAGAAGCTTCCTGAACTTCATATTCTATAAAACGCCCCGCTTCTAAAGGGAAATAACGGTATTCGGATTCTTTGGGAGACGTTGCTGAATCGGTACATCCAACCAAAAGCAGTAATCCTATAAGTATGAAAACAGTATTATTCACGGTCGTTCAATTGATCTAGCCATATGCCCAAATATAAGACTCTATTTGCTAAATTACTATATTTTAATTTATTGAAAACAGGGATCTTAGGGTTGAAAATGAGGTCCTTCAATTTTGAGAATGTTGCATAATCCACCCAATTCCAAAGTACATGATCTTTGGTGAAAATGTCTTGGGTTTGATTGTACAGATTCTTGAATGACAGCAAACCATATTCATTAAAACTCGTTTTAAAGCCTCGCGTGCGCACTTCTTCGGGTAAAATTCCTTTTAACGCCCGCCGAATAGTGTCTCGGCCCATTCCATCGCCGAATTTCATTTTTTCCGGAATCGCAAGCGATAATTCAACCAATCTTTCATCAAAAAAAGGATGCGCATACTGATGCCCATATTGCAAACCCATGTGGTACATTTGTTCGATGGCATCTGTATAAGATTGATTGGTAATGGCTCTGAACTGAAACAGGTATTCATCTTCTATATTTTGGTAGAGCGCGTTAGCATTGGTTTCGACCTCATTAGGGTAGCTCAATGCTTCGTTTGTTAAAATAGAACCAATGGGTCGACTCTGAAATTTTGATACAACATTTTCAAACGCAAAACGAAAAAATGCAGGGTATGAAAATCCAAATTCGTGCCTTATGCGCTCGGATGTTTGAATGAACTTTGGTATATTTTTCTTTTTGAGCACCTTCCATACTTCTTTATTGAAAAAGTATTCATGGTAGCGCTTTTGTTGTTCATCAGGTGTCAGCAGAAGCCAATCGCTGTCGATGGTTCGTAGGTCACGCACAGTAGCATACGCCCGTAGTGCCCATTTTAAATTTGGCCAATCTTGTGAGTTCCAATACGTATCCAAAAGTTGATTTCCGTGCCCTACCACCGAATCTCCATCGTGGCCGGTAAGCATCAAATCACAACCGATGGCTTTGGCTTGATCGGCGCCTGCCAAAAGAAAACTCGAAGCAGTGGTAAAATGATCCGGACGGTCGAACATGGCCGTGAGTTGGCTGATAGCTTCGTACATGTTCTTACGGGGACTTACCTCGAAATGACGCGAATGAATCTTTTTTACAACCGAATCCACGAAGAAAGTTTCATCGGTTGATTCAAGTCCCGGATTGACGTAAAAAGTAGAGATAGATTCACGAAATTGATTTGTAACACAGGCAATGGAAGAAGAATCCAGTCCGCCGCTCAAATGGGTGCCAATGCTGTTAAACCCATCAATGCGACTTTCAATGGAGGAAAAAAACAATTCTTTGAACAAGCGAATGGTCTCATCTTCTTTCAGATTACGGTGTTGAGCCGGATGTATTTTCCAATATAGTTGATGTAAAATGGTTTTTCCTTCTGTATGTAACACATGCCCGGGCAAGGCTGCTTTTACATTTCGATAAAAAGTGCGTTCATTAAAAGACTGATAGGAAGGCGGCGGAACAAGGTATGATTTGAGTTTTTGAATATCAATATTGGTAATATCTTTCCTGAATTTGGACAAAGAAGCGATGCGGTCAGAAAAGCAAAAGAAGCCATCGGGTTGGAAAATATAGTAGAAAGGGAGGAAACCGAAGCGATCACGGATAACCCATAGTTTTCGGCTCGGCCTTTCCCAAATCACAATACTGAATTCTCCGGACAAAAACTTTGTAAGTTCGGTTCCCCAACGAATAAATGCCTGACGAATCAGTGCTGCATTATTTTCCTGTTTTTGAGGGAAATAACTGCCCAGGGCTTCCCGATTTTTTTTGCCCAGCAAGGCCATAACTGCATATTCGGGCGTAACTGCCACCGAAGATGAATTTACGTCTATTCTGCCTTCTTCAAAATGCCGGGCTTCATCACCGTTATGGTTTCCCAATTCCCTTTGGGCAAGCTCGGAATCAAAATAAAATATTCCTGAAAATTGAGATGGATATTTCACCGTAGGGTTCGTCAGATAATTGATCGCTAATAGTACAGATTTTTCGGTAAACTAAAAAGCCACTTTAATGTCGTGGGATTGACATCAAAGTGGCTTTGGTAAGCATTTCTCAAAATCAAGTATCCTAAGGAGTATAAGGAGACAGGATATCTGCCTGAGAACCTCCTTTTTGCGTTAATTTCTGTAAGCTCCCTATTTTTTTCAGCTTGGGAGTAGCGTATGCTCTTTTTGGAGCGTTGTATATGTTTGTAGATTTCGCTTTCATTGTCAGTGTAAATTTCAGTGGAAAACTTGATTGAAACGGTTGTAAAGAACAATGGGCATTAATTCTTCATTACTTTAAACGAGTTGACGCTTCCATTGACATTAACAACCTGTACCACGTAAAGTCCTGTTGGCAGGTTTATTACATCAAGGCCGTTGGTAGGAACAATACTTGATTCAAGCACCACTTTTCCCTGTAAATTCAGCAAACTTACACTTTTGATTTTTGTCATATCCTGCGCTTTAATTAATAACCTGTCGGCTACCGGATTGGGGTAGAGCGCTGTTTCGACTTTAATATCAAATTCAAGACTCTTAGCGCGTGTATACGCAGAGGTACCGTCGCGATCTACCATACGAAGTCGATAAAAGTTAGTTCCATTGGCCGGATTGGTATCTGTAAACAGGTATCTTTCCAAGGCTTCGCTTTCACCTTTTGAAAGTACAACGCCTATTTTCTGCCAATTTTTAGCATTAAGGCTGTGTTCGATATCGAAACGTTCACTATTGGTTTCTTCGGTCGTACTCCAGCTCAAAACAGCTGATTGCCCTTCTTTAACGGCATTAAAACTGGCAAGGGTTACCGGATTGGCCGCGATCACTACCGTACCGGCAGTAAGGCCATCATTTCCGGTATTGTTGGCTGAAAGTGCTCCGTTAGGAAAAAGGAGGTTGGCGGTAGCATTATCAGTAGATCCGGCTGTAACAACGGCACCTGCAATATTGATGGTGATCTGGCCTCCATCGCCCGGGTTGAGAACTCCGGTACTGGTTCCGGTCAAGGTGCGGGTTCCTGCATTATAGGTCCAAGAGAACAATGCTCCTCCTGCTGAATTTACCACTGCTGAGGCATTCTGTGGATTGGGCAGGTAAGAGGTTGGAAACGAGACTTGTACCTGCACATTGCCGGCAGGGATAGTACCTGTTCCCCCAACACTGAAAGCGACAATGGCGGTTCCCGGTTGCGAAACCTGAATGGGGTTCGGGCTTATTGAAAATGCATCAATAGCAGGGTCAATGGCAAAGGCCTTATTAGTCAAACTCAGAGAGCCGAGCAGTAGTGCCAATGAAAGTGCGTTTAAAAGTGCTTTTTTCATAATCTAATCTATTAATTGTTATAAGTTAATACTGAATTTGAACGTAACGATGTCGTTGTCAACCGGCGTTTCACCGCCACCTGTGCCCTCTTCTATACGTACCGTTAGGTTCGCCTGCGAACTCTTCGTACCGGTAGTAGTTAGTTTGATGACAATTTTCTTGGCGTTAGCACTTCCCGGAAGAATAGAGAATCCATCCTTAAGTGTTACTAAATAGCGTGAAGCCTGTTCGGTAAATGTCCACTCATCGTTGGCCACGACAGTATTACCGGTAACGACCGAGCTGGTGGCGGTTGAGTTTATTGAAATACTGAAAGTGGGGGCTATTTTCGTAATGGTAAAGACAACAGGACCGCTTGTTACTTTGTCGCCATTGTTGATGATCTTGATCACGACTTCTCTTTCTTCGTTTTGGTTCAATGTGCCACCATCAACCGCAATGACCGGGGTAAGGTCAGGAGCACTGGTTCCCAATCCACCGAAATTATTGGGTTTGAAGTCAAGACCATCGTTGTTGGCAATACCATCTCCGTCAGGATCGCTTGGACTGTCAACCATACCGTCATCATTTGTGTCGAGACCGCCACGGCCATTCTCATCAATATCAAGAGTAGTATCATTATCACTGTCAGTATCACGATAATCAGGGATATTGTCATTTGCAGAGTCGGTATTTTTAGGAGCCGGACTTCCTGAATCGCCGAATGCTCCCGTATTGCCATCAACACTGTTTTGAATACCGTCACCATCAGTATCGGAACTGCTATCCACTACACCATCGTCATCAGCATCCGCATAACCTGTTTGCCCACTTTCTACGAGATCACTTACAGAGTCATTATCACTGTCCAAATCACGGTAGTCAGCGATAGGGTCGTTATCACTGTTGAGAGGTTGTGAACCGCCCGGCGAGCCAAAGACTACATCATCGCTGTCGGCACTGTCGCGGATACCGTCTCCGTCAGCATCAGCACCATCGACAATTCCGTCGTTGTTTGCATCCAGCACTCCTACTTTTCCTCCTTCAACAATATCATTGATACCGTCATTATCGGTGTCCAGATCACGGTAGTCAGCAACACCATCGCCATCCGTGTCTTTTGGTGTATTGGCAGCAGGGAATCCAAAGGAGGCATCATTCGCGTCTGCGCTGTCCTGAATACCGTCATTATCAGCATCGGGACCATCTACTACACCATCTGAGTTAGCATCTGTATAGCCGGTTCCGCCACCCTCATAAAGATCAAAAATAGAGTCATTGTCTGCATCAAGATCAAGGTAATCAGGAACGCCGTCGCCATCGGTATCTTTTGGCGTATTGGTAGTAGTGTGAACAGCAGCATCAAATGCGCCATTATTGTTAGCGTCGCCACCTCCAATTGCTACGCCGGATTCCTGCAAATCTGTAATGCCGTCATTATCACTGTCTAAGTCAAGATAGTTTGGAATACCGTCTCCGTCGGCATCATTGTCGTTAGGATCGCCGTCGGTATCCGTATCTTCGATGGCATCAGGAATACCGTCATTGTCGCTGTCTGTATCACAGTTGTTAAACAGACCATCCCCATCCGTATCTATGCTGGCTGATTTTTGATTGGCCGTGCTGCAATTATCGCAGGCGTCAGGTGTTCCATCTCCGTCAGAGTCGATGGCATCGTCACCGGCGCAATAATCAATGCAATCGGGGGTACCATCATTATCTGTATCCAACTGGACATAGGCATAATAGACGTCGAAAGTAATAGGTAGACCTACTGATATTGCACCCAGATCGAAGTCTATCTCCATTTCGTCAAAGGCCGTAGTGGATTTTCCTCCGATAAAATTGACATCACCGGTGCTCAATAGTCCCAAATTGACTAATGAAGCTCCTGTAATAGTTTGAACGGCATTTTCCGCATCATCTTTGTATAACCGAATAGTGATACCCTGTAATAAACCTGCCGCCAGTATCCCACTTCCACTTTTTACGGCGAAGCCTGCTACTGTACCCGATGGATAGTCATTAGCCGTTCCTGTTCCGGTTCGTTTTACTGTCATACGGACCCCTCCGTTCAATAAGCCGGTTACTGCCGCGAAACGGGCAAAATCAGTAGTATCTGAATTAACAAGATTGCCTTCATTGACTAAAGTTCCTACTGTAAGTCCATAAACGGCAGTCGTATTGTGAACGCCCAAACCCGGGTCTCTGTCTCTATCTACCAATGCTCCTGTATAAGGTTGGGCGGCATTGCTTCTCAGAGCTTTTTTACAATCGTTGCAGGTAGCCGGACTCTCAAAGGCATAGTAGATCCTCAAAGTGCCTAAATTGGCAGCTAAAACACCTGTTGCAACCAAACGAACCTCATTGAAGGGTTTTGTAGTGGTAATGGATAATTCCTGTAAGGGATTTGCTCCGGCAAGCACATTTGCACTTAATAATCCTGTAGTGGATGCGGGTTGGCTATCTTGTAATTCACCATGCAGATACGTTCGGATACTAAGTACATTAATAAGGTCGGCCGATAACAGACCATTATCTTTTTGCACAATAAATCCTGCTTTATTGCCTGAAGGATAGATGGTTTGCAGACTTTTTACGCCTACATAAGGCGTTGTAGAGGCTAAATCAGTTCCGCCGGGCAAAACGAGCGAGGCATAGGTTTCTTTATTCCCATCCGTAATGTTTCCGGGGTTAGTTAATGTGGCTAAGGCATTTAAGAGCCCTGCATTAAAATTTACGATGGTTTGATTTCCTGCGATTTGGTCATAACAAATACCGTTGTTATCCAACGTACCGCAGGCAGGATCAAAGGCCGTCGCGTAATAAATTCTAAGATTGGAAGATCCTACTGCGGCATTTACAACGGTTCCTTTTATAATACGAACCTCATCAAATACTGCGGTTGTTTTGAAATTAATATAAAGTTTATCGGGTGAACCACCTGCAAGCAAGGTAACCCCCAAGCCGCTGTTGAAGTCACTTCCTTCCACAAACGAACCATTGTTGTAAGTTTCTATACGAATACCTCCCAGAACATCTGCGTTAAGTAATCCTGCATCACTGAGTTGGACCACATATCCTGCATGCCAGCCCGCAGGATACGTTACATTGGCATTGGCAACACTGACGCCCTGTGTAGCCACCAGAGCTGCCAGGTTATTGATTTCGGCAAAGTCTCCTGTGTTGCCATTGGTCAGATTGTTGATTCCATTGCCGGCTGAAAAGCCAATAGTAACTCCTGTGCCAACTGCGGTTGCACTCGTCCCGGGGCCTATAATAGGTTTATAACACGGAGAACCGTTTTGGGCAAATGAACCTGAAGAAAGTAGGGTTGCCGATAGGAAAAAAGAACCCAAACATAACGTGTAGAATATCCTTGCGGATAGCAATGAAGTAAAGTTTTTCATGGATAGAAATTTAAGTGGTTTTACCTCAAAAAATGGTGATTTTTGGCTCAATAGCGTGAGTAACTCTCTCAAATCAAGTAAATCAAATAGTTAAATACAACTAATTTTTTTTGGTTTTCTGCTCTGAAAACAGATGTTTGACATGTGATTTGCTTTTTATTTTATATAAAATATGTGCATAATGTAATTTTAAAAAAAGCGAAAAAAATCATATATTATGGTATAAAAATACTATTTTGGCTGATGGGTATATGTTTTTTGTTTTTTTACTATCAGGCATATTAACAGTTTTAAAAAAAATGATTTAACGGTAAAAAAAATAGAAATTTTGAAATGATTTTCCTTCGGTGTTGATGTAAAAGATGGATAAATTAAATTTTCAATATTATAATTCAAAAATGAGATATATGCCTATTAGAAGTAATTTGTAAGATTATTAATTTAAATTAAAAATACTTTTTATGAAGGATTGACCAGGCTAAACTTGCCATTTATGAGTGTAAATTATAGAGAATATTTCTGTGATTTTTGCACTTAAAAACTTAGTGAAAATCCCTAAAAATACAGCCTTAACAGAAAATAGTATGATCACCGAAATCTCGTGAATATAGAAAAATAAACTTTTAAGAATGAAAATGTATCTTTTTGGAATGTGTTGATTTTGTTGCACTTATGAGTAATTTTGTCTACAAACAAGGGATGTCTTAATGGAAATAAACGCTTTTTTGCTATCTTTAATGGAAGCAATTTGGGGTACTGAAGAAAAGAAGGGTAATGTATTTTGATTGTTTCCTTAAATTGGGATTATTGCAATAAAAATAAAGCGTTAATTTTATTGATCGATTATTAACAAAGATGGAGTTGCTCAGTGATAGTAAAGTGAAGTGAAATGCATATAAAATCAATATGCAAATGAATGTAAAACTACCGACTTACTACAATTAAAATTTCTTAAATTCTCTTATTGAGAAACCTATATCATAGTCATAATTTAAAAGTAAAATAACATAACCTGCCATCATCATGGAAATTGATTTAACGCAAGTATTTAAACTCTCCAACAATCAGGTATCTTCAAGCCTTGATAATGAAACCATCATTTTAAACCACGATGCAGGGGTTTACTATGGGTTGGATGAAGTGGGAACCTTGGTATGGGAACAACTGCAACAAAAGCCCACCACCGTTGAAGACCTAAAAAAGATAGTTTTGGAAGAATTTGAAATTGATGAAGAAACGTGTGAGAATGATATCAAAACTTTATTAAAAGAATTGATGAATGAAAAATTGGTCGAGGTGGTTTAAAAAATGGCGAGCATTGCCGTTAAAGTCCCGGTGGCTTTTATTTCGAGTTGCGGTATGTATTGTTTTAGTTAAAATAGGTTTAAAAGTGCTGCCATTTAAACGTTTTAGGGTAGTTTATGACTTTTTTGTTTCTAACGCTAATGACCAAACGTACACCGCCGACTACGTAGGAAAGTTGGTGTGGAGCGTACAGGTCATTAGCAGTGTACTTCCTTTTGAAGTATTGTGCCTCCCTCAGGCATTGGCAGTAAAATACTTTTTACGGTTTGAACGTGGGTATGGCCTGAAAATTGGCGTTTCGAATCATGGCCAACTTTTCAGCGCCCATGCTTGGGTAGAAAAAGATGGCAAAATAGTGATCGGCGAAATTCCAACCATCAATTATGTACCTTTGTGGGCTTGGAGTTAATTACACCTGATGTCATTTCTTCAACGTGGTTATCTCCTGTATTTTAATCCCCGGCCTGATGCTCTTTCGTGCATATACGTTAACTATTGATTCAGCTATTGATCTACAATTACCTGCCGCGGAAGGCAAAGCCGATATTGTGTTTGAGAAAGCACAATTTCCAAAAGCAAAACAATTCCAAACATTGATTTATCGCAAAGGCGTCAGAGCAACGTTTGGAGGAGACGCTGAAGAGGCAATTCTTGATTGGGAAGGCATAGCCCGCTTCAAAGCTTTGGGGGGGAATCGGTTACAATACGAAAATCTGACGGATGATGAAGGGGTCTTCCGCCTTTTTGTGTTGAGTGAAGCGTTAGGCACGGTTTTGTTTCAGCGTAATCTTTTTTTACTTCACGGAAGCGCCGTCATGACGGGAGCAAAGGCAACAATATTTATAGGCCGGCCGGGTGCAGGAAAGTCAACGACCGTTTCGGCATTTGCGCAGCAGCAACATACCATTTTAAGCGACGACCTAACGGTAGTATGGTTTGACGCTAACGGACAGCCCTACGTATTGCCCGGCTTTCCGGAACTCAAAATATGGGAGAGTGCAGTAGATAATTTAGGGTTCGATAAAAGCGTGTTAGAGCCTGCGTTTGAAGGTCATAATAAGTTTTTATATCGTCAGCCGGAGGCGAATTTTCCAATAAAACCTATTCCATTGGAGCAGATTATTATTTTACAACGCCCGTATTCGAGCCAAGTTGGAAGTTTAAAGTTAACAGAAGCACCCGTGGAGCTGTTCCGCCATTTTCCGCTGCCTACGCGATTGCTACAGGGAAAGTACCTGCAACGTCATTTTGAAGATTCCATTCGAATCAAACGAGCCGTTCCTATCCTGAAAGTGCCGCGTCCAAAGAATTTTTTACTGCTGAAAAAATGGATTGAGCAATGGCCTTCCGCTATTTAGCTCTCAAACGAATGAAGTTGTTTTTTGACAAATTCAATTTCAGCCTCAACATTGACGGCTGAATTCATCTTTTGGAGTTTTTTCAGTAAATTTTCCAGAAACAGTTGATGAGCTATCGTATTGGGTTGCAATGGCCTATGGGTCAATTCCTGTTTTAACTTCTGCCATTCTCTGACGAACCGGTTGAGAGAATCGTCGAAATAGGTTTCCGAAAATTTTTGAAAGATGTATTCTTCCGCCATTTCATTGGGGTGAATAAGATCAGGTTTATAAAACCGATAATCGCGAAGATCATCCAGTAAAAGTTCGTAGGCAGGGAAATACTGAACATTAGCCAATGATTCGCTCAATTCATGACAGGCAACTCTTAAAATAGACTTACTGACGGCATTAAGAGGAAGCGTGTCGCGGGTGTGCCGTACCGGGCTGACGGTTAAAATAATAGTGATTGAAGGATTTATGTGTTGAAGCAGAGAGCAGAGGGCTTTAAAATCTTCAACAATAGTGCTGATGGATAAAAGCTCACGTTGAAATAATTTAGCAGGCACTTTGTGGCAGTTGGCTACAACCTGTTCAGTAGCTGACTGTCGATAAACGTATGCTGTGCCTAAGGTAAGAATGAGATAAGAAGCCTTTTGTAACCGGTTGTTTACTTCATTCAATTGCCGGGCCAGTTTTTCCGTAAGAGTTTCTTTACTTGTAGCCCACCACGATGAATGAAAATCGTAATGAAACCACACGCCCGAATTTTCAACGTATAGATTTTCATCAGGAAGTTCGCGATGAATTGCTTGCCGGAGAAGTTTTGTGATAGATATCGGATTGAAAATAGTCCCGAAAGGATTGATGAATGCCGGAATTTTATTTTCTGTCAGTTTTTGGCCGATCACTTCTGCAAAGCATGAGCCTACCGTCAAAATAGGCGTTTGAAGGGTAATTTTCTCAGCACTTTGCTTGATAGGGACTTCGGTTCGAAATTGCACAAAAGAGAAGAGATAAATGTATTAGCAGAGATTACGCAGTGAGGCCCTTTTTTACTTCCTCCACAAATGCTACGCTTACACCTGCTATGTCAGCAATTTGAAGATTATCAAAAGAGGTTTTTTGCAATAAGTTTGTTACTACAGCACGTTCTTTTTCAACTCGTGCTATTTCTCTCCCTTCCTTCAGACCTTCCTTCAGTCCTTCTTTTAATCCTTTCTTAAGGCCTTGTTTTCGACCTTCAAAGAGTCCTTGCCTTTTGGCACGATCTAAAACAAATTCTTCTAAGCCCATAGTAGTTTGACGGTTAGTAAGTTGGTTTAATGTTTCTTCAAATTTAAGGACATACCTATCATTATCAAAACGAATATACAATTTTAAAAAACG
Organism: Runella sp.; assembly: GCF_965279615.1. Taxonomy (NCBI): domain Bacteria; kingdom Pseudomonadati; phylum Bacteroidota; class Cytophagia; order Cytophagales; family Spirosomataceae; genus Runella; species Runella sp. The sequence continues at coordinate 7,182,083 of NZ_OZ257252.1, forward strand.
CATTAACGATCTGATTTTTTCTTTCGAAATGGATTTACTTAAAAGATGCTTGGCTAAGTCGGTCTTCAAGTCAAACAATTTATCTTCATCAAGTTTACCCTTCATTAAAGCAGACTGAACAGTCAGGATGGCGATAGCAAAGGGATTATTGCTTTGTTGTAACAGTTTGGTGTCAGCATCCAAGACTTTGTAGGAGTTAAATCGGTAGGTGATCTTTGTCCCCAAAAATTCCTGTTCAAACTCGTTAGGGCGAAATGACTTATTGCTATCGGTAAGAATGGCAAAAGCAGTAATAGGCTTGTTGTATTTATCCTTAATGCGATGATAATACGTAAACATGCGTTCGGCAAAGTCACGATCACGTGAACCCTGCACTTCAATATGCACTAAAATCCACCCTTCCTGCCCATCCGAAGTAATGACCTTAACCAATTTGTCCACATATTTGGGTGAAAAATCATTTTCATCAGCGGGAAAAATTTGTTCAAGCTCTTTGTCTAAGAATTCAAAAGGGCGACTCATATCAAACAATTCATCGGCATTTGGGAAGTAAAATCGCAGAAAATCATCAAACAAATCTTCTAATAAACCTTTCCATAGGGCATCGTCTCGTTTCATTAAATTACATGTATTTATTTTTCGGAATCATTTTTGGCAGAATTTTATCCAATTTTGGCACACTTTTCGTTCTATCCATACGACTACATTGAGACTCCTACTTATGAAATTAAGGACATTGATTGCCCTGTTATTTATCGAATTATTTTTTCAGCGGCTGTACGCGCAGGAATTTATCGGACAACATACCGGTAATTATGCAGGTATTAACCGGGCAACCTTCAACCCGTCGGCCATTGCAGGGAGCCGTTATCGGTATCATATCAACCTTGTTTCTTTTAACTCAACCATCACTAATCGGTATTTCAAGTATTTTCGCAACGACGCGCTTTTTCACCCTTTTCGCAATGCCTACACCGAAAGTGAAATGTATGGCAAGTCAAAACTGACAGGTACGTATACGCAGGGGCCGAATGTGAATGTGCAATCAGAATTGCGTATACCTTCCGGCTACATGGGAGTGGGGCGTAATAATTGGCTTGTGATAGGTTTTCAGTCGCGAATGCGGGGGTTTGTGCAAGGGTCGGGCGTGCCGCCGATCATTTCAGAGATTTATACCAACCGCCTCGATGACGGTCTGGCCAAGCCTTCATCGGGAAGTTTTAAGGATTTTACGATGAATCAGCATTCTTTTTTCGAAACAGGGCTCACGTTTGCGGCCATGCTGCGCCTGGAAGGAATTATCAGGATAAAAGTAGGTGCAACCCTCAAGCGTCTCTCGGGAGCTCGGAATGTATTTCTGAACATAAAAAGCGCCAACTATCAGGTAAGATCCGTGAGTCAGGATGAATATGTATTTGACCTATCAAATGTGAATTATGAATATGGTTACACTCAACCTGTGCAATCATTTGGCTTAGGAAGTTTATTCTCTTCAGATTACGGATCGGGAGCGGCCGTTGATCTGGGAGCAACGGTAGAGTTGGGTCGCATTCGTGAACATGCGCAGTACCGCGCCAATTATATCGTTCGTTTTGGGGCTGCCATTACCGATGCGGGTTTTATCAATTACCCGGCTACCGGAAAGCAATACAGCGGTACACTTCCCAAATTGACCATTGATCAGGAACGCATTATTGATATTGGTAATAATTCAGTCAAGAATCTGGAAGCGACTTTTGGAAAATCGGATTCCAAAACATACAGCTACCAAACCCAATTGCCGCGTACAATTAACATGGATGCGGATGTACAATTTGCCAAATCGTTTTTTATCAATGCTACCTGGATAAAACCGACCAACATTGGAACACTGCCTACTTATATTTATCAACCGCAGATCTTTACCTTGACACCACGTTTTGAGGCAGAAGATGCTGAGTTTACATTGCCTGTCAGTTGGATCGAAGGAAACAAAGGGCCAACCGTTGGATTTTCGTTTCGTTTTGGCCCTATCTTTTTCGGATTCAGTAATTTTGGAGCGCTTGTCAATAGAAGTGTTCAGCCGCGTGGCTCAATGGCGTATTTCGGCGTTCAACTGTGGAAGCTGAATGAAAAAGCATTGACGAAACGAAAGAAAAATTAGCCTAAGTGATGAGTTTAATTGCCTACCGGTCTTATGTATAGTGTATGATGAAGACCTCTAACTTACAGTATACTTATGAAAAACTTTACGTTTAAGGGATCAGCGGCACTACTGATGTTGTTGCTTTTCGGAGAAGCAATAAACAGGCCAACGGTGGAAGATAAAGTAAACGGAACTTTGTCTTATAAGAGCAAATCAAAAACGTTCGAATCGACCATTAAATATGTTTATCTGGTAGAAGGAGCCACTGATCTGAATCCTTCCGAGCGCATCCGTCGGCTGATATTTTCGGCCAATGACATGGGAAACAAACTGAAATCAGCTTCAACCATGCGCGATTCCGATACTGCCCTGACCGAAGGTTTTGAGATAGACTTGGTAAAAGGGCCTCGCTATAATTATTGGATGGTGCTGAACAATGGATTAGTACAATATTCCGGAACCATCCCGCCCGAAAACCTTGTCTTGACTACTGACTCTCCCACCCAATTGGCGGGTACTTTCAAACAGGATAATTCGGCGGCCGGCGGACCTGCAATTGACGTTAGGTTCAGCGTTGGCTTATTGAAAAAATTGAAGTGAGTAGAACGGACAGGCTGTCTGTACCACATTAACCACCTGCTTTTTTTGCTTTGTAGCCTTTGGCCAATAACCACGTCAGGATTTTGTCCCTGAAATCTCCTTGGATCAAAATTTCACGGTCTTTGGCCGTGCCGCCGGTGCCGCACAGATTTTTCAACTGTTTGGCCAGCTCTTCCATGTCTCCCGTTTTACCCGTCCATCCTTTGATGGCGGTCACTACTTTGCCGCCGCCTTTGCGCTCCAACCACACTTTGAGTTCCTGTTGATTAGGCGTAGGCGTCTCCGTCTCTTCGTCTGAATCGTCGTTGTATTGGAAGTTCGGGTCAGTAGAATAGACGATGCCGCTGCGTTGTTTTTTTGACATGATACACAAGTTTGATGCCCCGAAAATGCAGCTTTTTGGACGTTTTAGCAAGTATTACGTTTCAAATCATCATTTGAGACGTGCCAAATCATGTTTTGAAGCATGGGAGGGTAGCTACTTTCCCACTTTTGCATCACCAATCGCAACGGGGCAATTGGCTAACCGGTTTTCAAATCATGAAAAAGACACTATCGGCAGTTATGATCACATTGGCGTTGATCAATGCTTCTTGCCGCACGCTTACATCCACTACTTACATTAAAGCAAAAGACAGTTTTATCTTGGGCAATAACGAACACGGGTCGTTCTCGGTAAGACTAAAGAATGCGTCTGCCAATGATTTAGAACTTTGGAAAGCGCCCATTAGCGGTGGACAACATTCGCCCATAACCGTAAAAGCAAACGAAACGTTGAAACTGAGCGTGGAAAAAAATACCGCTTTGAGAATCGAAAATAAAACCAATGAACAAGCTACCGTTGAGCTTTTGGTAAAAGGAGATACGGGACTTTCGATGGGATATAAAAACTGATTTTCAATACAAATTCACTTACAGCCATGAAAACATTATTTTCTAAAATCATTACGCCCGTTTATACTTCCGCTTGGTATTCAGACCTTCTGTTGGCTGCCCCACGAATTATTGGAGGTTACTTTTTAGCAGTCAATTTTGGTGGCAGCAAATTTCCTGCTCCCGATTGGTTTGTGGAGGATGTATCCAAATTTGGGGGCTTGTTCGCCTTATTTCCCGGCTTTTTTGCCTGGGCGGCGGTATTGGCCGAAACGGTCGGAGGAATTATGCTTGTGCTCGGCTTAGGCACACGCATTGCCGGTTTTATGGTGGCTTGCACTATGTTGGTTGCTGTTTTTTTTCAGAAATGGGGAGACGGAGTGTGGGGCATGTTGCCGGCGATGGGCTTTCTTTGGATTTCACTCTATGCCATCGTGATGGGTTCGGGCAGGTTTGGTTTGGACCGTTTAATTGCCGAAAAAATAAATCATACTAAATTCATTATCAGTATTTAAAATTTAAAGCCATGAGAAATATAGTGTTGATCAGTATATTGTTTAGCTTACTTTGTCCTGTTGTTAAAGCACAACGCGGGCCGCTGCGAGGCTTGGGAAAAGTGCATTTAAAAAGTTATGACGTTCGAGATTTCGATAAAATCAGATTGGAAGATTTGGACGGGAAAATTGAAGTGGAAATCGGGAAGCCCTTCTCGGTCAAAATTGAGATAGATGAAAACTTAGCACTATTGTTGGAAGTCAATAAAGAAGAAAAAGAAGGGGTTTTAAGCATTAGTTTGAAGGGTAATTACAACAACAAAATGTACATTGAAGATACCCACATCAAAGTAAAAATCACGATGCCGGAAGCTTCCGTAATTCAACACCGCGGCAATAGTGCGCTGCATATTGCAGGAATTGCAGGTCGCTATTTCAGATTGGAAAACGACGGCAACGGTGATGTACAATTGCAGGGAAGTATTGATGCATTGGACATTAAAAAGAATGGTAACGGCGAAGTAAAAGCCAAAAACCTGGTCGCTAAAACTGCAAAGGTGAAAAGTTACGGCAACGGAAATGTGTGGGTAAATGCCCAAATATCCCTTACGGCCCATGGTTCGGGCAATAACAGCGTGCTTCAATGCGGACCGGGAAAAATTGAGCCACTTTCGGGAATTACGGGAAATGGCTCGGTGCGGTCGCTTGAATAATTGAACAAAAATTCGGTCGGACAGTTTGTCAATAGAGCACAACGAACGTATGTCAATCTATCAAACGCCCTTGCAATTCGGCTATTTTTTAGCATTACTGTTTGCCGTTTTACTTTGGTACCGTGGTTGGCGGGAAGAGCGGCTTTCCGATACATTTCTGGGATGGGTAATGTTCCTGCTGGCGATGGAAATTCAGGATTACACCTTTGGTTTTTCCGGAATAAATGTCCTTTGGGAAAAGTTTGACGGTTTTCCCCGATATTTTCATTTAGCGTTTGCCCCAACCATTTACTTTTACCTGAAAGCACAGATCAACCGCGATTTTCGATTTAAAGCCGAACATTTATGGCATTATTTGTTCTACGCGATTTATTTTCTGATCAATTTCAGTGTGTTTGTTCAGGGCAAAAAAGCAGTCGATACCTTTCGAAGTTCTGAATTATCGTATTGGTTGGGTTGGTTGGAAAGCATTGCCATTTGGAGTTCTTACATTTATTATTTCTACCAATCGCTGCGGCTTTACAGCGAATACCGTCGCTGGGCCGAAACGCAGTTTTCTGATACTGAAACCATCAGCTTTGTTTGGCTTCGCAATTTCATTTACCTCATCATCGCGGGAGAAGTGTTCAAATTGAGCTGGTCTATTGCCGACCGCGCCTTGGGCGACTTGCCTTTTGAGCAGGATTGGTGGTGGCATTTGTTGACCGTGGTCATTATTTGCTACGTAGGCATCAAAGGGTATTCCCAACATCAACCAACAAAATTGGCTTTCAAAGAGCAATTGCCTGAAAACAAAGAATTATCGTTGGAAAATGAACCCCAATTTCCGCCGGTAAGCAGCCCGCCTATTCCCGGCAACGATTATTCTGAATGGAAACCTAAGATAGAGCAACTGTTTAAGGAGCAGCGGATCTATCTCGAACCTGAACTTTCGTTGAGCGATTTATCCACAAAACTCAAAACCAATACTTCGGTATTGTCAGCGGCCATCAATCAGAATTTCGGAAGGAATTTTAATGATTTTGTGAATGAATACCGTGTAGAAGAAGTAAAACGTCAACTCAAAGACCCCGCCAACGCGCATTTATCGCTGTTGGGGGTAGCATTGGAATGCGGTTTCAATTCTAAATCCACCTTCAATCGAGCGTTTAAGAAATTTACGGGTCAATCCCCGAAGGAGTTTGTGTAGAGGATCTCCCAATTTTTTAAGTTAACGAGACGTTATAACCTCCAATTAGTTAATAAAAACTCTTGTTGTGGATTATAGTATAAGCGTTCATATTTCGTTTCATAAGCCTTTTCCAACGATTCGCCGTCTCGGTTGTAGAATGTCTCTCTGGAAATACCATAATAGCGGCAAGCTATCGTAATATTCTTAATTTCCTTCGCATAGCGGTGCGCCGCTGCGGTTAAGCACCTTGAGCTTCCTGCAAATGTCAGAATGAGCTTTAGCAGTCATAAATCACAAAGTTATCGGACCGCCATGCGGTCAACTAATTTAATAGATTATATTTTAAACGTCAACCATAGTCCTTATTTCTATATATTGGAAGCACCGAATAATTCGAAACCGAAACAAAAGCTGCTGTATTTTCGTTGAGACTGAACAACTGCTTCTAATATGCATTCAATACCCGTCATCAAACCTACCGACATCGGCCGTAAAGGACTTTGGATCGCGTTAGCGGTTTTGACGTTGTGGTTTGGATTTCTGGCTTTTTCGCTGCATTATCCGTTCGATGTCCGAGACCCGTTGGTGTATGTGTTTGTGCTGATTCAAATGCACCTTTATACGGGTGTATTTATTACCGCGCATGATTCCATTCACGGAGTAGTGGCACCGCATAATAAGCGACTGAATTATGTGATAGGCTTTATAAGTGCCTCATTATTCGCATTTAATAATTTTAACAGATTATCTGCAAAGCACCATTTGCACCACCGACACTCCGCCACACCCGATGACCCCGATTACCACGATGGTCATTCCAATTTTTTTCGTTGGTTTATTGCTTTTGGCAAAGAATACGTTTCTGTTGTTCAGATCTTATTGATGGCGATTACGTATAATGTTCTGAAACTGTGGTTTCCTTGGGAAAATTTGGTCGTATTCTGGATGATCCCTGCCGTGCTGAGTACGTTTCAGCTGTTTTATTTTGGTACGTATTTGCCTCATCGGGGCGAGCATCACAACCCGCCGCACAATGCCCGCAGTCAATCGCTTAACCACGTAAAAGCGTTTTTGAGTTGTTACTTTTTCGGCTATCATTTGGAGCATCACGCTTATCCTTACCTTCCTTGGTGGCAATTGCCGAAAGCACGCGAAAGGATGGAAAAGGAAATAGCTTAACTTTGTCATCTTGAAAGTGTCTGTTATTTATTGATCTTAGACGCTTTCAAGGTGACAAGTATGTTGAATCGCCTTGCCTTATTCTTTCAATTTCTGCTCATTTGTGCGGTCGTTTATCTTAAACTACGCACTCATTCCGACTATTTTCTCACTCCTGATTCTCATTATTATTTACAGGCCGCTCAAAATCTGCTTGATGGCAAAGGCTACCGCATCGTTTTTGAAGAAAAAGAAATCTTCTGCGCTATTTGGCCGATAGCTTACTCGGCCTCCATTGCCGTAATTGCTTGGCTAACAACGATTTCAGTGGAGATTTCTTCCAAAATTGTAAACCTTTTGGCATTGGCAGGTTGCTTTTGGTTGCTTTTGCGGCGTTTTCAGGAAAAAGCTTGGTTTGTATCGTTGGGATTTATGTCTTCTTCTTTGGTGCAATTGTACACCAATACATGGTCTGAAACAGTGTTTATCTTCTTTGTTTTAGGGTTTTGTATCCGTATTTACGACCATGAAAACAGTATAGAAAGAACCGCTCGGGGCTTCTTTTGCAAGGAAGAAAAAATGCTTTGGGCAATTGGCGCATTCTTAACCCGCTATGCGGCAGTTTTCTTATTGATTCCTTTGTTGATTCGAAGACAATATCGTGCCGCTCTTTATTTGCTGATCTTTATAGCAGGGTATTTATCTTTGAATTTTTACCAAACAGATACCTTCACAGGCGGACATGGGTTTTGGCCGGCAGAACCTTTTGGAACGAGATTGTGGCGAGGGTTAAGAGGATTAGAAGAGGAAGCGGTTTTCTTTGCCATACGGGATTGGGATTTGAAAAATGCCGATTTGACCGATTTTGTAAATTGGTTTATTTACAGTATTGCAGTACTGCAATTTTTAATAAGTACGTTGATTATCAGTAAGTTTATCAAAGTTAAAGAAATACATGCCTCCGGTTTATTAAAAACAATCACAACGAATGTTTTTTTTCTTACGGGTATCGGGTATTTACTTTTTACTATTGCGATTTATCTTACGGACACTTCCATAGAGAGTTTATATTTTCGGCGTTTGGCCCCTTCGTCGTTACTAATCACATTGGGGATTTTAGAGTGGGTATCGCAACAAAAAGAAATTTTTGAGCGCACCAAGTGGCTTTTTGTCGCTTTCTTTGTGTTGTCAATCATTCATTCAATCCCAAAAATGTCGTCTCATCACGTTGTTCGCGAAAAACAGGAACCGGCTCTTTTGATCGCCAACGGCGAAGGCTGTAGTTTTGAATTGATGGGAGAATTGCTTGAATGGTCACCATTTATAGTAGTGCTCGATCATGCCATTCATCGAGTGCTGGATTTGGGTATTAAAGTGGATGTTTTGCTGGGCGATTTTGATCGTAATGTTGATGTTGACGAGATAGTTTCCCGCCATTACCCTCTCGAAATTGTTCTTGCACCCGATCAGGAAAAAACTGACTTGGAAAAAGGCATTGAATTTCTGATAGAACGAGGCTTTCCTGCCGTCAATATCGTGTGGGCTACCGGTCGCCGCGCCGACCACAGCCTCACCAACATGACCAACATTGTACGTTATAAAGACCAAATCAAGATCGTGATGTTGGACGATTATTCCAAGATTTTTCCGTTGGTAGGAACATTTGAAAAGTGGTACGCACAGGGTACACCCATTTCGCTCTTACCCGTAGGATTGGTGGAAGGAATTGATACAGAAGGGTTAAAATACAATCTCTACAATGATTATTTAAGACTCGGTTATCGAAGCGGGAACAGCAACGAAGCCGCTGCTGATGGTTTTGTGAAAATCTCCGCACAAACAGGCGATTTGTTGATCATGGAGTGTTGGGATTGATAGAATTTGTAACTTTGAGAAAACAATCAGGGAATATGACAGCGTTGGATGCACCCCGGAGAATTCGAAAACCACCCAAAAAAGTGCCCGAAAACTTGATTTATGAAATCATGGATGGGAAGCCTGTGTATTACAAAGGCTATCGGGAAGTAATATTAGGTGAAAAATCTATTGTTGAAATAATGGGTTCAAGCAGTTTGCAGGCACTGATTGTATTTTATTTGTCGGCTTTTATCGGCAAATTTATTGATGAAGAAATATATACTGTTTTGATCAATGAAGCAGGATTACATATTGACCATAAGAACAACTTAGCAAATGACATTGCTATTTTTGAACAGTCCGTTTTGACTCCGGATAAAATTTCAAAGAAATATGCAAGCGTACCTCCCAAGATCGCTTTGGAAATAGATATTGATGCGGATGTGGAAGCGATGAGCGAAACAGGATATATTTATAAGAAAACGCAAAAAATGCTCGATTTCGGAACGCAAAAAATATTCTGGATTCTTACAGAAGCTCAAGTTGTAATGATTGCTACTTCCGAACGTATTGAAACGCTGCATTGGAATCAGGATATTGAATTGATGGAGGGATATTCATTCAATATTGGAGCCTATTTGGCTAAAAAAGGAGTAATTTTAAATTGATATTCTGCAATACCATGTCCACAATTACCCGCATCGAAGTCTATAAATTCAATATTCCGCTTCAGGCTCCCGTTACCATTGCCATTGGCACCATTGACGAAGCGCGCAATATCTTGGTCAAAATTCATACCTCCGACGGCCTTTACGGTATAGGAGAAGGCGCTCCGTTTTGGATGATAGTAGGCGAGACTCAAGCTACTGCGTATGCCGCTGCGCATGATCTGGCCAAATTATTGATCGGCAAAAGCCCGTTGGATATAGAAGGCTGTTTAGCGGCTATGGATCGCTATTTGACCGGCAACCCTACCGTAAAAAGTGCATTCGATATGGCGTTGTATGACTTGGCTGCCAAATATGCCAATATGCCGTTGTATCAATTCTTGGGAGGTACCAACCGCCCGATTGCCACCGACGAAACAATTTACATTGCCGGCCCGGAAGCCATGGCGGCTGATGCTGTAAAAATCAAAGAAAGAGGAGCAGAAGCGATCAAAGTAAAATTGGGAACCAATGCCAAAGACGATATTCGCCGCGTTGCCGCGATTCGGAAAGCCATTGGTGACGACATTCCCCTCCGAACCGATGCCAATCAAGGATGGGACTACATCAGTGCCCTTACGGTATTGAATACGATTGCCGATTGGAATGTTGAATACTGCGAACAACCCGTCAAACATTGGGATCATGCCCATCTGGCTCGTTTGCGTCAGAACTCCCGGGTGCCTATTTGCGCCGATGAATCACTGTTTTCTCCGCAAGACGCCATTAAATTAGTGACCCAACAGGCGGTTGATTATTTCAATATAAAACTTTCAAAAAGCGGCGGATTGCGTAATGCTGTCAAAATCAACGCCATTGCCGAAGCTGCCGGTATAAAATGTATGATAGGTTGCATGTCGGAGTCTCGCCTTGGTATTTCAGCCAATGCGCATTTTGCTTCTGCTTTGCAAAACGTTGTGTTTCATGACCTGGATTCTCCCTTTGAGCACGCCTTAAACCCGGTTTTAGGCGGTATCTATTACCAAAATCATTATCAGGTAATTATTCCGGATCTTCCCGGACATGGTGCTGACGTAGAAGAAGAGTTTTTGCAACGCATGGAATCATTTGTGGTGGAATAGTTTTTTCGAAATGCTGTAAAAAGGAATTATACAGCCTTCCCAAAACACAGAACCATTGCCGCCAATGCATAATGATAAACGTCGATTGGACTGAAAGGCAGATGCTGCGTTGCCACTTTGGTGGCTATTCCCAGAATCATTACCCCGATCACGATCCAAATGGCTTTTTGGTATTTTCTCATGAGTCCAAAAACGGCTATCAACATCACCAAAAGCATGGTAAAGGCCTGAACAACAGAATCAAAGACTTGAAAAGCGGGATAGAGTAAGAAGACAAAAATAACAAGTCCGATACTGATGGTGATAATGACGGTAGAACGTGAAACGGTTTGCCGCATTACCAATCCCCAAATGGCTACTACTACGCTCGCAAGCCCAACACTTCCGGCCAATGTTGAAAGCGAACGATGCGTATCGGTCAATTGCTGAAGGCCTAAATAACGGAATACACCCGCTGCGGCTGCCATAGAAACAGTAACTAAAAAAACGCCCCAAAGAAGACGATTGTTGAAGGGTAAATAGGCAAAATACTTAAAAAAGGCTACGATACATACGGTAGCTACGACAGCGTCTGAAAAGGCGTTGGAGAGTTGAAGCATTCTTATACAAGAAGTTAAAGGTTAAGAGGGAATGGTCAATCGTAATAAATAGCGGGCTTTTTTACTGTTTGCAAATAATAGAAAACGGTTGAAAAAGCCTTGGCAAGGTATCAGTATTTTGCCGTTTTAAACAGAGAATTAAGCAATTTTTAGCTTGGTGAAAATTTTTCTTTTAAAGGTGCTTTTGTACTTTCTTTATTTCGACCTACTTTTACCGGAAAATTTTTGGCTTCTGTCTTGAATAAAATAAAGTTAACCATCTTGAATCACGCAACTTATACCAACCACCAATGAGCGTATTAGTCAATAAAAACTCTAAGATAATTGTGCAGGGCTTCACAGGTTCTGAAGGTACTTTTCATGCCCAACAAATGATTGAGTACGGAACAAATGTTGTAGGTGGAGTAACTCCGGGAAAAGGTGGGCAAAGCCATCTTGATCGCCCTGTCTTCAACACCGTTGCGGATGCAGTAAATACCACAGGCGCTGATGTTTCGATCATTTTCGTTCCGCCGGCCTTCGCTGCTGATGCCATCATGGAAGCTGCTGATGCAGGTATCAAGGTAATTGTTTGTATTACAGAAGGTATTCCTACCAAAGACATGATGTTGGCGAAGGAGTACATTACAACGAAAGACTGTCGTCTCATTGGCCCGAACTGTCCGGGAGTAATGACTGCCGATGAGTGTAAAGTAGGAATCATGCCCGGTTTTATCTTTAAAAAAGGAACCATCGGAATCGTTTCTAAATCAGGTACTTTAACCTACGAAGCAGTAGACCAATTGACAAAAGCAGGCCTTGGTCAAACAACCGCTATCGGAATTGGCGGTGACCCGATCATTGGTACCACCACAAAAGAAGCGGTAGAGTTGCTGATGAATGACCCCGAAACGGAAGGAATTGTGATGATCGGTGAGATCGGTGGAAGCATGGAAGCCGAGGCCGCCTATTGGGTTAAGGCAAATGGCACAAAACCGGTTGTTGGCTTTATTGCCGGTCAGACCGCCCCTAAAGGTCGCCGTATGGGTCACGCCGGAGCAATTATCGGCGGTGCTGACGATACTGCTGCCGCTAAAATGCGCATCATGAGCGAATGCGGTATTTTTGTAGTGGAATCACCTGCGTTGATTGGCGAAACAATGTTGAAAGCCTTAGGCCGCGCCTAATTAAAATTGCTATATCTTTTTTACCTTTGCAGGCAGTTTGGCGACCCCAAGCTGCCTGTATTTATTTGGGGCGTAAAATAGAGAATGAAAAAAAACGCTATTCATAGGTTTACGTACATTACATGGTTGCTGATATGTTGCTATGCTCTTCCCCTGCAAGCTGAAGTAGGGCCTGAAAAGCAATACTTTCTGGTAAAGGATTTAACGCAGGATTGGTTGGTCTATGATCAGCGAGAAAAAGAATACGTTCCTTACGTCCCTGAGCAGCACAGTACTCAACTTGCTCTAAATACTATTGTAGATCTGGAAAGTAACCTGCATTATGATCTTCTGCTTTATGTCGAAAAAGACAACTATTTATTTCTAAATGGCTCATTACAGCAAAATCTGAAGGCAGGAAGTTGGAAAATCATGAAAATAGACAGCCTTTATAAAGTATTCAGGCGTCCGCAATTGATGATCACCATGTATGGTACGCCGGGTCAAACAGGAAAAATAGCGATCATCGGACACCGAAAAGCAGCAGTGGAGAAGCTTATTACCATTGAAGAAGAATCGTTTCTTAATCTTAAACCCAGGGAACAGGCGTCAATTTCTGATTTTTTTACCTTGGGCATGTTGCTGTTATTTACTTTTGCCGCTTTTCTGTTCAATACCGCACCTCGGGCCTTTCATCGAATTTATAGTGTTCCTGATTTGTTTCAGATAGATTTTCGGGATGAATCCTTTTTAATAAACAAGCCGTTCAGCAGAACAAACATTCTTTTTGTTGTATTGCTTAGTTTGGAATTGGCCTATTTATATTTATTTACACAGGATAAAGAATATAACCTGTTTTCGTCAAAAGAATTACTGGCTACGGGACAGGCATTTTCCGATACGTGGCTGAATTACCTGAAAATAGCTTTCATCTGTTTTCTTGGATTCATCGGGAAGTACTTGGGGTTATACATTTTAGGGACACTGTATCGTTTGGAAGGAATAGCTAATGTGCATTATTTCAAAGTTTTACAATCTTCGCTACTGTTTTTTACAGCCTTACTCTTAGTAGCATCCGTGGCTTCTTTTTACATTGTTGATTGGTCGGCTTTTGTCCGATCATTACTCATTGTCCCGGTGATAATTTTTTATGTATTTCGGACCTTTTTAATCTTCTTTACAATTAGCAATAGCACAACTGTTAAAAATCTATATTTAATTTCGTACCTTTGTATTGTTGAATTAATCCCCATCATTATCGGGGTAAGGTATGCCCTATAAGAAGTGGGGAGAACCCCACCAAACGTCTGATATGAGCGAAACGATTTTGATGCAACAAGACCGATTAAATAAAGTAGAGAGCATTTTGGTTACACAGGCTCGACCAACTGATGAAAAATCCCCTTATTTTGAGTTGGAGCGCAGGTACAACGTAAAAGTTGATTTTCGCCCTTTTATCGAAGTTCAGGGCGTTTCTTTTAAAGATTTTCGCAAGCAGCGAATCAACATTATGGAGCATACGGCTATTATTTTTACCAGCCGTAATGCAGTAGACCATTTCTTCCGTATATGTAAGGAAGCAAAGTTGGAGATGCCTGCCGAAATGAAATATTTTTGCGTAACCGAGCAGACGGCGAACTATCTCCAAAAATACATCCAAATACGTAAGCGGAAGATTTTTGCCGGCCAAAAAACAGCGGCTGACCTATTGGATCTGATCAAGAAACACAAAAGCGAGAAGTTTTTGTTTCCCTGCTCTGATAAACGCCGTAATGATATTCCTGAATTTATGGGCAACTATGAATTACACCTTACGGAGGCAGTGATGTATGAAACGGTATCTTCAGATCTTTCAGATCTGACGGAAGTTTTCTACGACATTATTTGCTTTTTCAGCCCTTCCGGAATTACGTCTTTATTCCATAACTTCCCTGATTTTAAGCAAAACAAAACCAGAATTGCCGCCTTGGGGCCTACTACCGCACGAGCCGTAACGGAGGCAGGGTTGATTTTGGATATTGAGGCGCCAATGCCCAATGCTCCATCCATGACCGGAGCGCTGGAAATTTATATCAAAAAAGCCAATAACCTTTAATTATAAAGGCGTAGGCGGGTTTTGCTGTAATCTTTCAGGGCAAAATTGCAACACTGAAACTTTTTTATGCGTTATAGTGAGGGTTGGGAAACTAACCCTTTTTTTATATCAAATTTTTTTCGCTAATTGTCGTTTGTATTGAAAATACCGGCGAATTTGGATATGAGATACCCACGACTACTTTTATTGAGCATTTTAAGTTGGTTTGCCCAATTAAGCTATGTACAGGCGCAGCAAGATGCTCAGTTCAGCCTGTTTATGTATAACCAATTGTATTTCAATCCTGCTACTGCGGGAGCCGATGGAACCACACGATTCCAATTGTTGAATCGTATTCAGTGGCAGGGTTATCAGACTACATCCGGCGATGGAGGTGCCCCCAATACCTTGGTATTTTCGGGAAGTATTCCATTGAATTTTGTCAAGAGCGCCGTTGGAATCAATTATGTTAATGATCGGATAGGAGCTATGGGGAGCCAGGAGGTACAACTTTCCTATGCCTATCGTATGCCCATCGGTGATAATACCTTGGCCTTAGGGGCTCGGGTAGGTTTTCAGAATCGGTACATTGATTTCAGTAAGCTGATATCTCGCGAGCCCGGTGACCCGCTTATTCCGTCAGGACGTTTGGGGGTTACACAACCTGATATTTCTTTAGGGGTATTTTATGACGCAAGTACTTTTTATATAGGTGCAAGCGTTAACCATTTGAATCAACCCAAATTTAATCTGGGAGGAGATACCGGTAACAGTATTCTGGCATCTAATGCGTATTTGATGGCAGGTTATCGATGGGAACCTCTCTATGGGTTAGAGATTCAACCTCTGATCCTTGTGAAAAGTTTAATGGATTTTAGCCCCCGAACATTGTCAGTAGAAGGAGGTGTAATGGCTACATGGGATGAATGGATATTTGGTGGTATTACCTACCGCGTTCAGGATTCTTACAATATTATAGCCGGCATCAACCTCCTTGGTAACAAGTCACTTCGTTTGGCCGGTGCGGTCGATTTAGTAGGCGGCGGCAAAGGCGCAAAAGCTCCTGCGTCCTATGAAGTAATGCTTTCCTACGCACTTCCTGCCCTTACCAAAGGCAAAAAGACCATTGTACGTACTCCAAGATTCAGGTATTAATTCAGAAGATAATTGGGCATTGTTTTAAGAAAATAGACTATTTTTTTGCTCAGTTTACTTTTTGGCAAAATTTTTGTTAGTCCACCATTGTACCGTTTGATAAAAAGTTGATGGTTTTTTAGTAATTTTGAGGACTTTTGAGGAGTTTTAAGTAGAATACGCTCCTTGTTCGCAATGACAAAAGAGAAATTTTAAAAATAAAGCACACAATAAACACATAGAACTTCGTTTCTATACTGAATTTTGAAACTAACGGGAATAACCATGAGCAAGAGGGTATTTTTCGGCTTCGCTGCCAAGGGAGCATGGATTTTAACGATCGCGATGATGCTGCAAAGTTGTGGATTCGTCAAAGATAAATTTGGCGGGAAAAACAGCAAAGGAGGAAAAGGGGGCAAGAAAGGAGCCAAACAGGAAGTAGGCGTTCGTAACGGAGAAGTTATTGCGACAGGTCGGAAAGACTACAAACAAGATACTCCTTTCGGAATGGTACTTATTCCTTCAGGCTCTTTTATGATGGGCCAGGCGGACGAGGATGTAGCGGCAACACAGGTTAACTTTAACCGCCGTGTAACGATTACTTCGTTTTACATGGACGATACCGAGGTGACCAACAACGAGTATCGCCAATTTGTAGCTTCACTGATGACCGATTCGTTGTCGGTATTGGGAGAAGAAGAAATCATTTCAAAGTATCATCCCGATACTACCGTATGGAAAAAAGACTTTACGTACCACAATGGTGACCCGATGCTTGAATACTATTATTCACACCCCGCTTTTGATACGTATCCTGTCGTAGGAGTAAGCTGGAAGGCTGCCCGTTATTTCTCAGAATGGCGTTCTAACCTGTACAACGATTATCGTGCAAAAGAAGGCAAATACCGTTCTCCTAAATTCCGTCTACCTACAGAAGCAGAATGGGAATGGGCCGCTCGTGGTGGACGTGCTTCGGCAAAGTATCCTTGGGGTAACCCTTACGTAGCAAACGGAAAAGGATGCTTCTTGGCGAACTTTAAGCCGCAACGTGGTAATTATGACGCAGACGGCTATCCTTATACGGCTCCTGCAAATGCCTACAATGCCAATGATTATGGATTGTATAACATGGCCGGTAACGTAGCGGAATGGACATTGGATGCTTACGCGGATAATGCTACGGTTGTGAACTGGGACATGAACCCAATGAATGATAATCCGGATGAGCCACGTAAAATTGTACGGGGTGGATCTTGGAAAGATGTAGCCTATTTCCTTGAAACAGGAACACGTGGATGGGAGTATGAAGACAACAAACGTTCCTTCATCGGCTTCCGCTGCGTAGTTGAAAACTTGGCCGGTCGCATGGCTACTTCACGTGGACGTAAGAGATAATTTAACCTTATTATAAGTAAATATAGGGTGCTGCCCGGCGGCACCCTGCTTTTTTACAACCTTTTTTATTGTAACCGATTCTATTAAACCAATATTTTAATTCTGTTATGGCAGCACAAAAACAAGGTGTTTTCTGGAGTAAAATAGTCCCTACTGCTTATGCGCTTGGAGCAGCCGTTGTAATCATCGGTGCCTGGGCAAAAATTACTCACGTCGAAGGTGGAAGTGAGATTTTAACAGTTGGTCTTTTGACCGAAGCTTTCATTTTTATTTTATATGCAGTTCAAAGCTTTTTATTTCCCGCTTCTGAAGATTACGCGTGGGAAAAAGTATATCCTGAATTAGCAGATGATGCAGCTCCGGTGCCTTCTCGTAAAGATGAGAAAAAAGGACTTGGCCTAACTGCAAACATGGACAAAATGATGGCAGAAGCCAATATCTCTCCGGATATTTTCAATAATCTTGGCAAAGGCTTTAAGAGCTTAACCGATACGGTCTCTAAAATCGGCGATCTGACGGATGCAACTGTAGCGACGAACGACTACGCTAAAAACGTAAAAAATGCATCATCGGCAATTACGGATATGAATAAGTCATATGGTGTAGCAATCAACGCGATGTCTTCAATGGCAGATGCTACCAAAGATGCGCAACAGTACCGTGATCAATTCCAAAATATTACCAAAAACATGGGTGCACTTAACGCCGTGTACGAATTGGAATTACAGGATACGACCAAGCACCTTAAGGCTATGAATGCATTTTATGGCAACCTTACAAGTGCGATGGCTAACATGGCGGATGCGACCAAAGAATCACAACAGTTTAAGGCTGAGATGTCTAAATTGACAACCAACATTACAGCGCTTAACAATGTGTATGGTAACATGCTAACCGCAATGCGAGGATAAGTTGATTGTTGAATTAACATGGAAATTGGCTTCAAATTCGAAGCTGAAGAACATTGGATTGCGCAACACAACCTCGTTAAAATCAATTAAGTAAGCTAAAATTCAACTATTAAAAAATGGCAGGAGCAAAAGAGACACCCCGTCAGAAGATGATTGGGATGATGTATCTGGTCTTGACGGCCATGCTGGCTTTACAGGTAAGTTCGGCATTATTGGAAAAATTCCAATTGTTGAACAACAGTATGGAGGTATCGTCAAACGCCGCTAATAAAATCAACGCAAGAACTGTTGACAATATAAGAGATAAAGTCGAAAAATCCGGTAACAGAGCTTTTGAAGTAGCCATTGTTAAGCAGGCAGAAGATGTACGCAAAATGGCAGGTGGAATGATTAGCGAAATTGACGCTATGAAAACCCAAATAGCAACCGAGGCCGGTGGAGGAATAGACCCTGAAACAGGGAAAGTTAAAAATCCTAACGAAGAGGATAAGGTAGCTATTTACATGATCGGGGCTTCCAAAAACGGAAAAGCATATGATTTGAAAAATAAGCTTAACAGCTTTGTAGATCAAATGAATAAGCTTTCCGGAACAAGTTTTCCCGCATTGGCGCTGGATGGAAAAGATGATCCTCTCGCTAAACGTGATAAAGACCAACGTACAAAGGATTTTGCGGAATTAAATTTTGAGCAAACGCCCGTACCCGCCGCTTTGGCGGTATTGAGCCAAAAGCAATCCGAAATTCGTCGTTTGGAAGCAGAAGTATTAGATGCTTTAGCCGCTAAAGTAGGTGCCAAAGACATTAAGTTTGACAAGATTTTGGCCATGATCAGCGCTGAGTCGAACGTCGTTGTAGCAGGTACTAAGTTTAAAGGCGAAATGTTCATTGCCGCTTCTTCCAGCTCACTTACACCACGCATGAGTTTAGGCGGTTCGCCGTTACGTGTACAGGATGGTAAAGGTGTTATTGAATTTACAGCCCAGGGTGGTGCGTACGATAAAGATGGTTTAGCTGCTAAAACCTTGGCAGGGATTATTTCATTCCCAACCCCAAGCGGGCGAGACACTACCATTTCAATGAAGTATAATTATAAAGTAGCCAAGCCTACTTACAATATTGAGTCAGCGTCTATGCCGCCTTTGTTCTTAGGTTGTAAGAACGTATTGAGCATTCAAAGTCCGGGCTTAGGACCATTATGGAACCCTGCGTTTACTGCCGAAGGTGCTGAAGTAATTAATAACGGGAAAGGAAAAGTAATCATTATTCCAAGCAACAGAAGTGTTAAATTGAATATTTCTAACCAAGGAAACTTGATTGGCACTGAGCCTTTCCGGGTAAACCGCGTTCCCCGCCCTCGTTTGGAATATTATATCAATGGTGCATTGGTTGATGATAAGCGCCCAATCTCGGCCAGTATGGCACGAAATATCACTGTTAAAGCAATTGCAGACGAAAGTTTAATAAACTACTCGCCGGAAGATGCAAATTTTCGGGTTGGACAAATTACGGTTCGTTTGGCAAGCGGAGCTCGCCCTAAAGGACAGCCGGTAGTGATCTCAGGCCCAAGTGGTTCAATAAACGCATTAGCTGCTCAGGCAGCTCCCGGTGACCGTCTCGTGATTGAAGTATCAGGTGTTCAACGCCGTAACTTTAAAGGCGATGTTCAGGATGCGGGGATAGGTACAGAATCGCGTACTGTTCCTTTGAATTAAGAATACAGATTGTCTTTTTTGTACTAACAACAATCGGATTTCGTTAGTAATAAAGTAACTAAAAACGCTCAAAGAAAATGAAAAGATGGAGTAGCCTGTTAGGTAGTGCGGCCTTGGTAGCATTGAGCATGAGCACTCAAGCCCAAGAGAAAGACACAAAGGGTGTCAATCCGCTGTCAGTGCGCGAAATTAACGATGCGGATGTAATGATGAAACGCACGATATGGCGTCGGTTGGATTTGCGTGAAAAGCAAAATCAGCCTATGTTTTCAGTAGGGAATGAAATCACTAAGTACATCATGGATGCCGTGAAAGCGGGGTTGTTAGAGGCCTATGTAGACCCTGATATGACCAAAAAAATGACGGCTACTGATTTCAGTAAGGCGCTTCAAATGCCGAACCAAGGTCAAACATTGACTGAAGACGAAATTAAAGCCGGCTTCGGAAATGAAAATGCCGCTCAGACGGGTGACGTTTGGGGCGATGCCGCAAAAAAAGATCCTAAAGCCGCTACAAAGACCGACGATGGTTGGGGAGCTACTACTCCTAAAAAAGAAACTCAACCTGTAGATGATGGTTGGGGAACCCCGGCACCTAAAAAGAAAACAACTACAAAAGGTAAAAAAGGACAGATCGCAAAGGTTCCTGTGAAGCCACAAGTTGATTCTACGGAGATCAAACGCAAAATGGCGGAAGAAGCAGCGGCTATTGCGGCGGCTGAGGCACAGAAAATGGAAGAAAATCAGTTCTTTGCTAAGGATGTTCCTATCCTTGAAATGAAGGAAGACTGGATTTTTGATCGTAAACGCTCTCGCTTGGTTTATGATATTCAAACCATAACAATCGTGTTACCTTCTGAATTGAATCCGGGTGGTATCGAAAAACCGGTTGCAACGTTCAGATACAAAGATCTGGATAAGTTGTTCCGTAGTGATCCTAAGAAGTTCATTTGGTTCAACGAATACAACACAGCTCAACACAAAAACTTAGCTGATGCGTTTGACCTTCGTTTGTTCAGCGGCCGTATCATCAAAACCTCGAATCCTAAAGATCTGGATCTTATCACTATCTATGGTGGAGAAAAAGAAGCGCTTTGGAAATCTGTTCAACTTGAAAATGAGTTGATGGAATTAGAGCATGGTTTGTGGGAGTATTAAGAATAACCATATTGCAAGTCAATAAAACAAAAAGGTGGTCATTGCGGCCACCTTTTTTTATGCTGTATCAGGAAGGATATTCAACGGCAGCGCCTGTTTCGCGGTGCGTTTTGGGTTCAAGCATTCGTTTGATGCCTTCCTGTGCAAAGCCAAATCCATAGCCAAACAATTGCACAAAAGCCGCGATAATACTCAAAAAACCTACTTCTAAACTTTTTGATTGCCGTGTAGCGTCAATAAATAACAGGACTATATAAATGAACAAAAAGGTAATGCCGGCAAAAAATAGCCAAGAGTGAATAAACCATAACAAAGGAATACTTAGGCTTCCCAGCGTAAAAAGAAAAGGAAAAGTATGTACAAGTTTGAGTTCGTCAGGATAAAAACGAGCAATGTTGATGCGGGCGCGCCCAAAAAAACGCAGTTGACGGAAGAATGCTCCGAAACCTGTACGGCGTTTGTGATAAATAAAAGCTTCCGGTATCAGCGCCGATTTGAAACCCATGCGTAAAGCCGTGATACTGAAAATAATATCTTCTCCCATACGGCTGATCTGAAATCCTCCCGTTCGTTCCCACACCTTGCGTGAAATACCCATATTGAAACTTCGCGGATGAAAAGTGCCGCCTAAATTGCTTTTTTTACCCCTGATTCCTCCAGTAGTAAAGAAAGAAGTCATGGAATAACTGATGGCTTTTTGGATGGGAGTAAAACTGGGGTGATCGGTATCGGGGCCGCCGTAAAGATCGACGTAGTTGTTGTTCAAACGATTGTCGACTATTGATAAATAGTTGGGCTCAATCAGCGCGTCGGAATCAAGAATGATGAAATAATCGCCTTTGGCGCGCTCGAATCCGTAATTTCGGGCAAAGCCCTGTCCACCGTTCTCTTTATAGAAGTAATAAATCTCTAATTGGTGGCTGAATGCTTTAACGACTTTATCGCATTTGATGCGTGAACCATCTTCAATAATTACGACCTCAAAATGGGTAAAAGTTTGTTTTACCAAGCACGTCAATAACTCGGACAACTCATCGGGTCGATTATAAACGGGGATAATAATACTGTATTTACGCATGACTCGCTTTGATTTCACCGGCAAGTTAGTATTTTTACCACGAACGACCACCTATGAACCCTTTATGACCGAAAACGACTACGCTTCACCGCGAAAAATATTGAGTTGGGCAGAAGAAGATCGCCCTCGTGAAAAATTGCTTCTTAAAGGAAAAGCCGCATTGACAGATGCCGAATTGATCGCTATTCTCATTGGTTCAGGAACCGTTGATCTGTCAGCCGTTGATTTGGCCAAAGTTATTCTCCATAAAGCAAATAATAATCTGAACGAGCTGGCGAAGCTGACTGTCAAAGACTTAATGAAAATAAAGGGCATTGGAGAAGCCAAAGCCATTACGATCATTTCAGCGTTGGAATTGGGAAGAAGGCGTAAAGAAAGCGAGGTAATGCGCAGACCGCGTATTACGTGCTCCCGGGATGGATACGAACAAATCCGTCCTTATCTATTGGATCTGCCGCATGAAGAATTTTGGTTGTTGTTGCTCAATCGGGCCAATGAAGTTATTCGTCCGGTACAGATCAGCCAAGGAGGGGTATCGGGTACGGTGGCTGATCCGAAGCTTATTTTTAAAGCAGCCATTGAGCATTTGGCGAGTGCCGTTATTCTGACGCACAATCATCCGTCGGGTACTTTAAAGCCCAGCGAGGCTGATAAAGACCTGACACGTCGCCTTTCTGCTGCGGGCAAATTACTCGAAATTCCTGTTTTAGACCATATTATCTTTACAGATGGCGGTTATCTGAGCTTTGCCGATGAAGGCTTGCTTTGATGAATCGTTTTCCTAACCTTAACTTTATACTTTTAATTTCCTGAAAATGTCCCAACAATTAAAAAAACAAATCACGCTTTATAGCCTTACCATGATTGCTGTTGGGTCGAGCATTGGGTCAGGAATTTTTCGAACACCTTCTGAAATTGCGGGTTATCTCCCTACCACAGGGTGGATGTTGGGCGTATGGATAGCGGGAGGGATCGTGGCTTTGTGCGGTGCGTTGACATTCGCAGAGATTGCTTCCATTTTCCCTAAAGCGGGTGGCTTTTACGTATTCTTAAAAGAAGCCTTTGGCGAACTTCCTGCGTTTTTGTACAGTTGGTCTATGCTGTTGGTGATCAATACAGGTTCTTTGGCCGCGCTTACATTGGTTTTTACTTCGTATATGAATGAATTGATTCCAATGCCGGAAAATGTGCAGTTGGCGGTGGCCGTTTTTACCATTGCGCTCTTGACCATTATGAATGTGCTGGGCGTAAAGTGGGGCGGCGTGTTTGCTTCGGTTTTTACCTCTGCTAAACTGATAGGAATTGCCATTGTCGTTGTGATCGGGTTTGTGGCCGGCACCTACGCCATCAATATCACCGATTTTACCTGGACCTCCAATGCACAGCATTTGCCCCTTGTTTCTTCGTTTGGATTGGCGCTGATCGGTGTTTCTTTTTCCTACGGCGGTTACCAACATGCTACCTTTATTGCCGCAGAAGTGAAAGAAGCAAATAAGTTGGTGCCGCGGGCCATGTTGATGGGAATCGGCATCGTATGTTTGGCGTACTTGAGCGTAAATGTGGCGTATTTGAAATTGTTACCGATTGAACGAATTGCGGCTTCTACGGGAGTAGCTTCCGAAGCCGTATCGACGG
The DNA here is from genome assembly GCF_965279615.1 of Runella sp. Classification (NCBI taxonomy): domain Bacteria; kingdom Pseudomonadati; phylum Bacteroidota; class Cytophagia; order Cytophagales; family Spirosomataceae; genus Runella; species Runella sp. The sequence goes on from NZ_OZ257252.1 coordinate 7,205,703, forward strand.
TTTGGGCATTGGGTGCTAAATTTATTTCTTTCCTGATCGTATTATCCGTTTTGGGAACAATTGGCATTTATATCCTCACGGCACCTCGCATTTATTTCGCAATGGCGCAGGATGGCCTCTTTTTCAAGCAGTTTGCGGAGGTTCACCCGCGTTATCAAACCCCTTTTTGGGCCATTATTTTTCAATCCTTCTGGACAATCCTGTTGCTGATCTTTTGGAAAACATTCTCTAATCTTATCACCTATGTGGTATTTGTGGATACTTTCTTCTTCTTTCTTACAGCCGCCGCTATTTTTAAATTCAGACAACGCAAGCTGAAACGCAATTACAGTACGCTTGCTTATCCGATCACTCCGCTGATATTTATGACTTTATCGGCATTTGTGGTGGTGAATACGCTTATTGAAAAGCCCGAACAGGCATTGGCAGGCTTGTTTTTTCTGGGATTGGGAGGGATTGCTTTTGTGTATTTCAGATGGAAAAGAGCATTGGAAACAAAAAAAATAAAAAAATGATCACCCAAACTTTAATTACGCTTTTTGAACGCGACCTGACCAAATTGAAACAAGAGCTTTTGGCGTATCAAACGGAAGAAAATATCTGGAAAGTAGCCGCACAAATTCCCAATTCAGCGGGAAATCTCACCTTGCATTTGGTTGGCAATCTAAATACTTTTATTGGCGCTGAAATAGGTAAAACAGGTTACGTCAGGAATCGTCCTTTAGAGTTTAGTGATAAATTGGTACCGCGCGCAAAAATGATCGCTGAGTTGGAAGCAACGATTGAAGTGATCAAAAATGCGTTGACGAAATTGACTCCGGAAGAATATAAGGCTGAATACCCATTGTTGGTCTTTGAGGAAAAAACGTCGACGGAATACCTCATGATCCATTTAGCGGTCCATCTTGGGTATCATTTGGGACAAGTCAATTATCATCGGAGGTTGTTGGACAAGGGTTAAGCAAGTGTCGGCCAACCTGAAATGATATTTACGTTTTGGTAATAATGGCTTCATTTTAAGGTAATTAATAATCCGTTTTTTTGTGAAAAAATAAATATCATGAAAAAAGGATTGGTTGCACTCGTTGTATATTCTCTTACTTTTTGGTTGTTCATGTACGGTTGTGCATAATTTCGGTTGCTTATAGCTTCCCGGTGTTCTTCTTTTACATTCCCTCTTCTTCCGATTCTTCCGACAAAAGGGATTCGGCGTATTTCTACGTCGGCTTGGATCATCAAATTCCCCTGAAGGCCCGCCCTGTCCGGTTACTTTCCCAAAGTGGTATTGCTCATGTGTTGAAATTGATACAGAGATGCAATACTTCATTCTAAAACAAATGTTGTAGTATTCAGTTAATCAAGGACATGTATAAAATTTCTCCATCTTTACGTTGAGAAAAATATTCTTTGCGGTAAAAAAGCGTTTATAAAAAGTAAAAATTGCATCTTTCTAACGTATTTTTACAACTCTCCAATACGAAATTAAATTATCCTATGAACATGAACCGCAGAGAAGCATTGTCGCGGGTAGCCCTTTTGATGGGTGGCGCCCTTTCGGCACCTACGTTAATGGCCTTTAGTGAAGGAGCTGTATTGCCCCTAAACACAGGAGTTGCTTTTATCCTGACGCCTGCCCAACAAGCTTTGGTGGCCGAAGTAGCAGAGCATATTATTCCCCGTACTTCTACGCCCGGTGCCAAAGATGCCGGCGTAGGACCTTTTATTGAATTGATGCTGAAAGATTGCTATAAAGCACAGGAACAGCAAAACTTTTTGGATGGCTTGGCAGATCTGGACGAGCGAGCCGGCAAAGCGCACAATAAAAAATTCTTGGAAACCACTCCCGCAGAACAGGTTGCGATCTTAAAGCAGGTTGAAAAAAGAACAATGGACATGCTGAAAAATGCCAACGTGAAGCAGGTAAAAGTGGGTGATAATGTAGACAAACAAATCATTGAGAACGAAAACATTGAGGAGGATAAGAAAAACCAAAAAGCAGATAAAGAGGCAATAGCTGCCAAAAAGATCACGGGAACTCCTTTTTGGCGTTTAATGAAAGAATTGACCATGTTTGGTTATTTCACCTCCGAGCAGGGCGCTACCAAAGCTCTTGATTATGTGCCGATTCCCGGCCGATTTGATGGATGTATTCCGTTGAAACCCGGGCAGAAAGCCTACGCGTTGTAGTGAATTACTTACATGACTAAAAAACTGACCTAAGATGTATTTAAATATTGATGCTCAAAAAGAAATGACCTACGATGCAATCGTTGTAGGTTCAGGAATAAGTGGTGGGTGGGCTGCCAAAGAATTGACCGAGAGAGGATTACGTGTATTGTGTTTGGAGCGCGGTCGTGATATTAAGCACGTGGAAGGCTACGAAACCGCCATGAAAGCGCCGTGGGAATTGCCCCACCGAGGTCGTCCGGACAATATGGCTGCCGAAGAATATTGGGCAGGAATGCGTACCGGATATACCGTGAATGAAGAACACCGTTATCTGTTCGAGAACGACAGCAAAAACCCTTACATCGAAACCCGTCCCTTTGATTGGATTCGTGCTTATCATACCGGAGGACGCTCTTTGCTATGGGGACGTCAGAGTTATCGTTTCAATGAAGAAGACTTTATGGCTAATGCCAAAGAAGGAATCGGGACTGATTGGCCGATTCGTTATAAGGACATAGCTCCTTGGTACGATTATGCCGAGCGTTTTGCGGGTATCAGCGGCTCAAAAGATGGCCTTTCTGTATTGCCCGACGGTCAGTTTCAACCTGCAATGGAGCTTAACTGCCTTGAAAAGCACGTGAAGTCGGAAGTGATGAAAAAAATGGGCCGTACGCTTACCATTGGACGGGTAGCTCACTTGACCAAACCGCAAAGCATTCATACTGCCCTCGGACGCGCAGCCTGTCAATACCGCAATATGTGTATGCGCGGTTGTCCGTTTGGCGCTTATTTCAGCACGCAGGCCGCTACGTTGCCCGCTGCCATGAAAACCAAACGCCTGACGTTAGCCAACAATAAAATTGTTTCGGAAGTACTTTACGACGAGAAAAAAGGTCGTGCTACGGGCGTTCGTACCATTGACCAAAATACAATGGAGGTCAAAGATTACTTTGCTAAGATCATTTTCCTAAACGCTTCGGCCATTCCTTCTGCGTCTATTTTACTTAACTCTAAATCAAGCCGATTCCCTAACGGTTTGGGCAATGACAGCGACCAAGTAGGCCGTAATATCATGGATCACCACTTAGGCGTGGGAGCTTCCGGTGAGTTTGAGGGCTTCCAAGATCAGTATTACTTCGGTCGTCGGGCCAATGGAGTTTATATTCCTCGTTACCGCAACTGGGGCAATGATAAACGCGATTATGTACGTGGATTTGGCTACCAAGGCGGTGCAAGCCGCAGCGGTTGGGGACGTGGTGTAGGTATGGAAGGATTTGGAGCTTCGTTCAAAGAAGAAATGAGCCAAGTCGGTAAATGGTCGATGGGTATCGGCGGTTTTGGAGAAGTTCTGCCTAACGAAAAGAACCGTTTTACGTTGCATCCAACAAAAAAAGATAAATGGGGAATGCCAATTGTCGTGTTTGATGCGGCTTATGGTGAAAACGAACGTAAAATGCGCGTTGATATGAAGAACGATGCTGCCGAAATGTTGGAAGCAGCCGGACTTAAAAATGTGCAAAGCTACGACGATACCAGCAAAAATCTCGGCATTGGTATCCACGAAATGGGTACGGCGCGCATGGGTAAAGATCCTAAAACGTCGGTGTTGAATAAGAATAACCAGATTCACACTGTTAAAAACGTCTTCATGACCGATGGCGCTTTTATGACTTCGGCTTCCTGCGTCAATCCTTCGCTTACGTATATGGCGATGACAGCCCGCGCAGCGGCGTTTGCGGTAGATGAGTTGAAGAAGAAAAACCTATAATGTTCATTGAAATTGTAAACACAAAGGCGGCCTCGGTCGCCTTTGTGTTTTTACCGGATTTGCATTTTCGAAGAAACCGATTGAAATTTGGCTATTCTGCAATTATAGTTCTACCCGTCTAACTCTATCTCTAAAGTGCTTTCTGTTCGGCATCAAATTTTTATTCAAGTGGCTTTGCATTTGAGTTTTTCGAAAGCAAGTGAGATATTGTTTATCAGTCAACCTGCCGTAAGTAAGCATATCAAAAATCTTGAATATGAGTACAAAATGGCGCTTTTTGAGCGAAAAGGAACGCAAATCTCACTGACATCTGCGGGAGAACTATTGCTCAAAAACCTACTGAAAGCCAAAGAACTTCAGGAGAATCTTGCGTTTGAAATGAGCGCACTCCAAAACGAGGCAGAGGCCGACGGCAAATTACGTTTGGGGGCAAGTACCACAGTAGCGTTGTATGTTTTGCCCAAAATTTTATCCGCTTTTCATCGTGCTTATCCTAATATTGAGATTAGCCTGATGAATCGCAACTCCAATAATATCCTGAAAGCACTTATCAACCGAGACATTGATCTGGGCATTATTGAGGGAAATAAAAGTTATAGCGAAGTAGAATATTTACCCTTTCTGGTCGATGAGATCATCCCTGTTTGTTCTTCGTTCAGTCCGTGGAAAGATCAATCGCCTTTGCCGATTGAGAAATTGAAAGAAATACCGATTGTGTTGCGCGAATATGGTTCGGGAACATTGGCGACATTGACGCAATCGCTTCTTAATCATAGTATTAGAATAACGGACCTAAACGTAAAAGTGCGTTTGGGAGGAACCGAAGCTCTGAAGAATTTCCTGTTACAGGATACCGGTTTGGGTTTTTTGCCAAAACGTTCGGTCAAAAGAGAACTGGAAGCCAAAGAATTGTATAAGGTAGAAATTGAGGGATTAAAAATGGAACGCGACTTTTCATTTATTCAACGGCAGGGAGAAGATAATAATAAGCTGCGTACCATTTTCAGGCGTTTTGCAGAGCAAAATGTATAACCTTTAGCTATATCATATAGTTAAATACCATTTGATTGGTTATACCTGTCGGCCTATTTTTGTTAAAAAACAACCCAAATATGGTCACAGAAAGCACCCTCAGCCATGCCGTTAGTGTAAAATGTTCGGCTTGCGAAAAAGAATATGCTCTGAACGAACTGCTCACTTTTTCGCCCTGCTGCACAAAGCCGCTTCTTGTCAATTACGACTTAACGGATTTGTCAAAAGAAGCGTTATTGCCTAAGACAAGTCTCTGGCGTTACGAGGCGCTTCTGCCCGTTATGAATCCCGAAAATATTGTCAGTCTTGGAGAAGGAATGACACCCATTCTTTCATTACAACGCCTTTCGGGAGAGTATGGTTTTGAGCAGCTATACCTCAAAGATGAATCGGCCAATCCAACGGGTTCCTTCAAGGCGCGCGGAATGAGCGTGGCGATCTCTAAAGCGAAAGAGCTCGGAATACAGCGTTGCATTGTTCCAACGGCAGGAAATGCCGGCGGAGCCATGAGTGCTTATTGTGCCAAAGCAGGTATGGAAGCAACGGTGGTGATGCCCGCCTTTACGCCTCGATTGTTTAAGGAAGAATGCCGAAATTTCGGTGCTAATGTGGTAGAAGTCAACGGTTTGATTGATGCCTGTGGCCAAAAAGTCAGAGAGTTAAGAGAAAAAGATCCTGACCTTTTTGACGTATCGACCATGAAAGAACCGTACCGATTGGAAGGCAAGAAAACGATGGGTTTTGAAATTGCTGAGCAGTTTGAGGGGACATTGCCCGATGTGATCATTTATCCGACGGGTGGCGGTACGGGATTGATTGGTATTTGGAAAGCGTTCGAAGAAATGCGAACATTGGGTTGGATTGCCGGGAAATTACCCAGAATGGTCGCCATTCAAGCGGCCAATTGTGCGCCTATTTGGAGTGACGTAACCAAAGAAGAGTTTTTACCAAAACCTTCGTTAGCCAATGGATTAGCAGTACCGTATCCTTTTGCAAAAGGATTGATTCTTAGCGTATTGGAAGAATCAAAAGGAGGTGTCTATTCCGTTACGGAAGAAGAACTCATAGCAGGAACGCATGAGTTGATGACAAAAGAAGGAATATTTGCCGCTCCCGAAGGTGGCGCTATTTGGGCGGGATTGAAAAAAATGCTTCGCGCGGGAGTTGTCAAACGGAGCGAAAAGATCCTGTTGATCAATACCGGTTCGGCTTATAAATATATGGAAAATTTAGCCCGATAAAATAGAACGCTGATTTTTAAGATTGTTATGATTCTTAAAAATCAGCGTTCAAGCTTTTACTTGGTCTTTTTGCCTTCCATTTTTTGACCTCCCTGGTATAAGATCAGTTTGTCAACTTTTCCGCTTTCGTTTTTGAAAAATTCTACCTGTGCATCAACTACTTTGAGGAAAAACTTCGTTGGAGATTCAGCAAATAATTCATTTTTCCCTTGGCCGGTTGCCTGCCCAAAGAGCCGTTGACCTTCTTTTGTAATGGTCAGTATGAAGCCCGGGGCAAGTTGGTAATCACCAATGTATTGTTCCAGAATCACTTCCTCTACCTTTTGCTCCATGCGAGTAGGAATAGGCTTGTCCGTTTTATTCCAAAGCATTGTCTGAGCGCCTCGTTGGCTGGAAATAACCCCCGTAACCATTTCATTTACATTACGTTGGAAATTTAAAAACGACAAAGATGATTCAAAAAAGAATTTGTCTTTTTCGTACGGTTTTATCTGAGATTTTGAGCCTGCGGTGCGTTGGGAATAGAGTTTTCCATTGTCCAAGGTAATGATCCGTTGACCGCCTTCAGGGTTTTCATACACACCTGCGTAACTTTTCAACGTATTTTCGTCCAAGGTTACTTCTTTGAAATTGTAGGGTTTATCAATGGCCCACGCGGCCAATTTTGCCGCCACATTGTCGGGTGATTTTGCCGTAGAATTGGAAAAAACGGTCACAAAAACATCTTCTTTAGGGAGGTAAATGGAACTTGTCAGGAATCCGTTGATGCCTCCGCCGTGTTCAATGGTAGAACTGCCCTGTACATCTCCCAAAAACCATCCGTAACCATAATTGGTGGCTTTGCCGTTGGTGAGTTTATACGGCACGAAGGCTTGATCCAACGTTTCTTTTTTCACTAATTGGTACGCATGAACGGCCTGATGCCACTTCCACAGATCTTCGACCGTTGATTGGATAGAACCTGCCGCGTAAGGCAAAGTCATACTCATAGCAGAGGCATTCTGAATACCGTCTTTTCCCCGTTCGTAACCTGCTGCGCGATTTTTGATCAGTTTAGCATCGTTTCCGTAATAAGAGTTGGTCATGCCCAAGGGCTTAAAAAATACCTGCTCAACGTAGTCGGGATAGGTTTTACCGGATACTTTTTCGATGATATAACCCAACAGAAAAAAACCTGAATTATTATAGTGCCATTGTGTACCCGGCGCAAAATCCATCGGCTGGTTTTTGAAAAAGGCAATGAGTTCTTCGGGCGTCTTATCCTTTTGAATAATATCCCCAAACTCTTTCATGTCGGTATAACTTTTTATTCCAGAGGTATGAGTAAGCAAATGCTCAATGGTTATTTTGTGCCCATGTGTAGGATAATCGGGGATGAACTTTGTAATCTCATCCTGTAAGCTGAGTTTGCCCTGTTCCATCAATTGCAGAATCGCTACCGCCGTAAATTGCTTTGTAATAGAACCTATCCGGAAAATCATCGGTGTCTGCATCGGTACGTTCAGTTCCAGATTGGCCTGACCGAATGCTTTATGATAAATGATTTTTCCTTTTTGGGAAATCAACGCCGTGGCACCTGATTCGGTGGGTTTGAATTGCTCCAAAAGCAATTTATCAAACTCGGCCGTGAGGGCAGGAGTTTGGGCAAAAACAGTCTTCGCTATAAAACAGCAAAGGAATAACAGGAGAATGCGAGTGATTTTCATAGGATAGTTTTAGTTGAACTAAAAGCGTAAAGCGTTGATAGTTTTATTTTTTTCGGACAAGGGTATATTTCAGCGCGCCGAAATCGGCTAATCCGCACTCATTGTTGGTTTTGTCAAATTCAACGCATTTGATTTGGTAGATCAGTAGCGAATCCTGCCGAAATTTAAACGCCAGCCACTCTTTTTTTCCTTCTGTGGCGCTCAAACTTACTTGGTCAACCTGCAATCCCGGTCCGATATAGTCAAGAGCAGGTTGATAATAACGATAGTTTTCCAAGCCCGTGACCTCACCGTTGTTCTTGAATTCAACTTCTTTTCCATCGGTTGATCGGTACGTCCCTTTAAACAGAATTTCTTCCAAAATAAGCGGATTATTTTGTTCATTGGGTTTGGCATAAGGGGTGATTTTGACAAAGTTTTTGGCGCCAATTTGAATTTTATCGGGAGAGATAACTTTAATATCTTTTAAATAGCGGGTCAGACTGTCGCCCATTTTTTCGTAGAGTTGGTAGGCACTGCCATTTTTCAGAACGGTCATCTCATTGCTTCCTTCGTGAAAATTCCACACCATCATCGCCGGTTTGAGGGTTTTTTCGGGAATAACAACAAAACAGTCTTCGCTTCCTTCCTGTATTTTTTGGGGTGATCTGCCGGTAATGATGCCATTATAATAGCTTTCGCTCAACCAATAGCCGGCAAAAGAAAGCGCAGTATCCAATTTTTTGAAATCACCGGAAGCGGCCGCTGTGGTAGTTTCCTTTTGATCGGGTTTTGAACAGGCCGCAATAAGTACACTTAGTATTAATACGAAAAACAATAGTTGTTTCATGGATCGGAAGTAAAACATTTGACAATTACCCAAACTTACTTCGGGTTTATCAAATATCCAATTCAATGATTTTATGACTTATTATGAGGTCGAAATTTGGGAAGTGTTCAAAAATAAAGCACGCGAAAAACAAGGTCTTTCGCGTGGCTTACTCACTTAATTTATCTAAATATGTTATCACGCAAAAAAGTGTTTTGCGCACAAAATCGTGTTTCTTAAATCAGCTTTAGTGGGAATGAATTGCCAAACGACGTTGGCGCAGGGTGTGATGGCATCTTTACAATTCAACTATCGGGTGTGGTTTTATAGCGTTAAAGATGCGAACCGAAGCCGGTAATGTAAAATAAAAGTATCTAAATGCCTGTTTTTAGTAGCCAAATCGGGAAATTGTGGAGTTGAATGCCCGATCAATTCATGTAAAATTACTTTCCCATCCATTCTTTAAAACTTGTTATTCGGTCGCCACTTACAAATATTTCCTGTCGCGGAGCAGGTTCCAGGTCTACTTTAAGCTTTCCACCCGAATAAGTATGTACTGTGTGAATGGCCGATAGCGCGACCAAAAATGAGCGATTGATCCTAAAAAACTGATGTGGGTCGAGAAGTTGAGCTAACTTTTCAAGACTATAATCGACTGATAAACGCAGTCCTTCGTGGGTGGTTAGTAAAGTAATTTTGTCTTCAAAAGAAAAGTAGGCAATGTCCTGCGTTTTTATGCTGCGAAGCTTGGTGCCTATTGTAACCATAAAACGGTCTTTGTAGGTCGTAGATGATGATTTTTCGAGGAATTGTAATAGCGCTGACACGTTATTTTCGACCGATTGAGAAGGCTTGTTCTGCCAAAGCAGTTGAAATTTTTCGAGCGCCGCCGCCAACTCGTCGGCATCTATGGGCTTGAGAAGGTAGTCGATGCTGTTCACTTTAAAGGCTTGCAGCATGTATTCGTTGTAAGCCGTCGTAAAAATAACAGGAGTCGTCAGCTTTAGTTCTTCGATGATTCTAAACCCAAGATCGTCTTCCAGGTGAATGTCTAAAAAGAGCAGATCGGGTTTGGGATACTGATTCTCTTTAAACCAATGGAGTGTCTTGGTCACCGAAGGAAGTTGTGCCAATACATGAATGGTTGGGTCGTATCGGTGCAGTAAGGTTTCCAGGCGTTGGGACGTTAATTTTTCGTCTTCGATAATTAATACATTCATTGAAGAAGCGGTATTTGGACAATAAAAAGATTGTTCTGTTCCTTAACTAAAACGGGACAATCAGTAAGCAGTTTATAACGATTGATGATGTTTTTCATTCCTAAACGCGTAGACGGCTCGGGCTTCAGGCGGGCTTGAATGGGGTTACTCACCACCAAATAATTATCGTAGGTAAAAATAGAAACTTTTAGGGGTTGTTCGGCCGACATTCGATTGTGTTTCACGGCGTTTTCAACCAATAATTGTAAGGTCAGCGGAGCAATGGAGTATTGTTTTGCTTCCTGTTCCGATACCTTGATACTGACCTGAAGCTTATCATCAAAACGTATATTGAGCAGGAAAATATACGTTTCAATGAAGCTTAACTCCGTTTTCAAATTTATGCGTTCATGGTCACTGTGTTCCAAAATGTAACGATAGGCTTTTGAGAGTCGATTGATAAATTGGACGGATAATGCAGGATTGGTTTCAACCAACGACGTCAGAATACTGAAATTATTAAACAGAAAATGCGGACTGACCTGACTTTTCAGCGCCGTGAATTGCGCCTGCACATTTTCTTTTTCCAGACGCTCCGCTTTCAATTGCACTTCTTCCAATTGATGGTAGGCTCGTCGATTGGAAGCCAGATAGAATGCCGAAAGTAAAGCCAAGATAGTGAGCGCGTTATAGGCTTTTCTCCGTTGAGGACGGGTCTGCTGATTGACAAGCCTGATTTCATCGGATTGGCTTTGAGTAATGCCAAATTGCGATTCCAAGGTGTTTTCGGCAGTTCCCCACAACGTTCGGAAACCTGTATTATAAATGACCGCCATTGCACAGGCAATGACAAACATCACCACTTGAGCAGGAATTTTGAATTCAATCAAAAAATCATTGCCAAACCAACTGAACAAACGTTGCTGTATCCATTCAATGAGATTGATCCAAACGAAGAAAAACAGGACAATGACCGTAAGTTCCATTACCCACAAGGGAAGCCGCTGTAACAGTGAAATCTGCCTAAAGTCAAAGAAACTGATATACAGCCGAAGCGGCATATAAATGATGGAAACACTTAATGCGAGTTGCCACTTTTGGCGAAAGGTGAGCTGAGCGGCGCGGGTAGCATTCATTACCTATAAAAATAAAGTATGCAGCTCTGAATACCAAATGATTGTAAATGAGAATCGTTTTTGAATCAATGAATGCCTTTTATTAAGGTTTGAATCTATTCTTTGTCTTTCAATAACGGCCAATTTTTATTGGCTTTCTCAATAAAATCGGCTTGGCCTTTTCGCCAGATGCCCATTACTTTTTGATTGTAGTTTAAGTATAGTTTACCATCGAAAATTGTCCACGCTTCGGGGTCGGTTGGAGCTTTATGGCCGTCGGCGGTACCGTAAGCACAGTAGCCGCCATATTCAGGGGCATACTTTTCAGGATTTGCTTTGAAGGCATCCAAGTGAGCTTTGTTGGCAAAATACCATTTGCCGGTTTTCCATTCGTAGCTAAATTCCTTACTCCCTTTTTCAGGCCGTGACTGAGTAAAATAAGCCACTACATCATATCCACGCACAGCTACGCTGTCTTTTACAAAAATCTCTGATTTTTGAGCCTTGGCAGTGAGTGAAATACAAATAAAAATTAATGCTAAATACTTCATGTCTTTTATTGGATTAAATTTTTTACAAATGAAGTCCAAAAGACGTAACCCAATTGTCGGCTATCAGACACATTGGCTGTTTTTTAGACAAACTATTTTCGATTGAACAGGAATTATAATTATTAACCACTTATCATTACAATTTTATGGTATGATACAGTAAATGGATTTCAATCTCGCAAGAAACGGATTGTGCCTCCGACGGCTTTGGCGTTGTTTTGTCAAAAAAGATTTCCAAAATGTACCAACCTGTTTCTCTTTCCGCCGTTCAATGGAGTGAAGCTCTTGACTCATTGAACCAAAAAGGTTTTGCCCTTTTGCCTAAAGTACTGTCCTCAGAACTATGCCAAGAGCTGATAAATAGTTACGACGCGCCGGAGGCGTATCGTAGCGTGATTAACATGAAACGCCATAACTTTGGCCTTGGGGAGTATAAGTATTTTTCGTACCCGCTGCCGGCAATTATTGAACAGCTTCGCACTGAGTTGTACCCTTATTTGGCTCCCGTTGCTAATGATTGGATGCGGAAACTGGGCATTTCGTTGAGTTACCCATCTACGCTCCATGCTTTTTTGAAGCTTTGCCACGAAAAAGGACAACATCGTCCAACGCCTTTGATCCTTAAATACGAAAAAGGTGGATTTAACACATTGCATCAGGATCTATACGGAGAAGTATATTTCCCTTTTCAGGCAGTTTTGTTTCTGACCGAACCCGAAAAAGACTATGAGGGAGGTGAATTTATCATGACGGAACAGCGCCCCAGAATGCAGTCAAAGGGAATTGTATTGCGTCCGAGGCAGGGACAGATCCTTATTTTTACAACTAATTTTCGCCCTGTTTTAGGAACAAAAGGCTATTATCGAACGGCTATGCGTCATGGTGTCAGTGAGGTGCACGCAGGAAAACGCTATACTGTTGGAATCATTTTTCACGATGCGCAATGAGAAACCATACCGATTTAGGGAATAATGATTTTGGAAGATCAAGAATGCTTTCAACATTGATCAAGAATGGTGAAATAAGGCTTGGAGGCAATCGCGCTCTGAAAATTTACGGAAAACTTACATGCTCTTCGGGAAAACGGCTTAAAATTGAAAACAGAGTTTTTTTTAAGAATGCAGGAGAAGCGCTGCAGCACGGTTATCGACCTTGCGGACACTGTATGCGGCAAGAATACAAGGTTTGGAAAAGGGAAGCAGCAATTTATGCACGAGGTTGTGAGCAACCTCTGTGCAGGTTTTGAGAAACCTGTTGCACAAACGCAGGCGTGCCGGCGGGCGGTGCGCCGCTGCGATTCTCAAAACCGCCGGTTGGGTTGCTCACAACCCTATGAATCCTCACCGACGCAGCCACTTGTAGCCTTCAAACCAAATTACAGTCAGAAAACCTACCAAAAATGACAACCCCAATTGAGTATAATTAAGCGCTTCGAGTTTGAAAAACGAGGCGAAAATCGGAACATAAACGAGTGCGAAAAGCATGAAAAGAGTAAGGGCAATAACCCCAATCAATAAATTATTTTTGTAGCGAAGAGTAACCAAAACGGATTCCTGAAACGAGCGATTTACCAACGTTAAGAATACATTTGCAACCACCAGCGTAACAAAAACCATCGTACGGGTCAGGTTTTCATCATAGCCGTTAGCCACCGAATATTGATAAGAAAATAACGTACCCAATGTAATGATACTGCCCTGTACAATACTGATAGATAATTCTTTAAGATTGAGGAATGTTGTGGTCATCAAGCGCGGAGGTTGCTTCATAGCGGTTCGCTCCAAGGGCTCGTTTTCATAAACGATCGAGCAGGTAGGACCCATGATAAGTTCCAGAAAAATCACGTGTACCGGTGTAAAAATAGCCGGATAAATCCACCCTAATATCAGCGGTAAAGCAACCGTCAGGATGATGGGAATATGGATTGAAATAATGTATCGGATGGCTTTTTTTAGGTTGGTATATATCTTACGCCCCATGGCGATGGCATCCACCATTTTTCCAAAATCATCGTCCACCAAAATCAGGGATGATGCTTGTTTGGCAATTTCGGAGCCACGTTTTCCCATGGCTATACCAATGTGGGCAGCCTTGAGCGCGGGCCCGTCGTTGACGCCGTCGCCGGTCATACCCACGATCTGGTGTTGGGCTTTTAAGGTATTGATAATCTTTAGCTTGGCTTCCGGAAACATTCTGGTGAAAATACCGGTCTGAGCAATTTTAAGTGCCTGTTCATCGGGGCTGAGTTTGAGTAAGTCATCTCCGGTAATGGGAGTGAGGTCGCTTCGGAACCCGGCTTGTTTGGCAATGGCGGCTGTTGTCAGAGAATTGTCGCCGGTGATGATTTTGACTTGAATGCCGGCATCATACAATTGTTTAAAGACCTTTGCAATGTTATGTTTGGGAGGATCATAAAATCCCACTAATCCCAGAAATCGAAATTCAAAATCCTGCTGGTTTTCCGGGAAATTATTGCCGGTAAAATCGGTTGTTCCTACTCCTAAAACCCGAAAGCCTTCTGCTGCAAAATCGGCAACTTTTTGGTAGATGCCGGCTTTTTGTTCATCGGTTAGTAATGAATGCCGGATGATGGCTTCGGGCGCTCCTTTGCAGGCAATAATGCGTTTGCCTCCCTCATTCTCAAAGATATGCGTCATCATGGGAGGTTGGCCCGACAATGGATACTCGTGAATGAGTTTAAATTGCGAACGCTCATCTAAGGCAGTCGTGGTTTGATAAGCTTGGTGCAGTGCTTTTTCCATTGGGTCGTACGGAACGGGTTCACTGGCCCACATGGCCGTTTGTATGAGCCCCTTTGTCGCCTCAGAGGTCCATTGGTTGATAGTGGCGGTTTCCTGCGTTTGCATCACATATAGTTGATGCAACTCCATTTTGTTTTCGGTGATGGTGCCCGTTTTGTCGGTGCACAGTACGGTAGCAGAGCCCAGCGCTTCTACCGTTTGGGTTTGTTTAACAATGATGCCCTGCTGCATCAACCGCCATGCCCCCAATGCCATAAATGAAGCGAAAGCGACAGGGATTTCTTCGGGAAGCACCGACATGGCGATGGTTAATCCTTTGAGTAAACTTCCCAATAGATCGCGTGATTGAAAATAGTTAATTCCCCAAATAATCAGGAAAATGACCAATCCAACCGTGGCCATTTTTTTGACGAAGTTTTCAATCTGAATCTGTAATGGCGTCTTTTCGGATTGTATCTCGTTGAGTGATTGTCCGATTTTCCCCAATTTTGATTGTTGCCCAATGGCAGTTACTTCAAAAATACATTGCCCCGATTGTACCAACGAGCCACGATACACCTGCCCGTTTTCATTCGTAGTCAGTTCTTTATGAATGGCAAATGCTTCGCCCGTCAGGAGAGATTCATTGACCGAAAAATCATTGATTTGCAGTATGGTGCCGTCAGCCGGAATGAGGTCTCCTTCTGATACCACCACCAAATCTCCGATGACAAGTTCATCTACCGGAATCTCAATCAATAGGTTATTTCTGATGACCGTCGCTGCCGTTTGGGTATACGCTTTTAAAGCATTGAGCGCTTTTCTACTGCGTGAATCCTGATAGAATGAGATGGCGGAAACCAATAAAATGGCCCCCAGCATAAAAAAACCTTCTGACAAATCCCCCAACGAAAAATAAATAACAGTACATGCCACCAACAACAGAAACATGGGTTCTGTTACCGCTTCTTTCAGGGCTTGCCATCGGGCATCGTTGTTGTCTTTTTGTAATGCATTGTTCCCGTGTTGTCGAAGTGAGTCTTCAACCTCGGTCTCGGAAAGGCCCCGGAATGAATAAGGATTAGCTGCCATAGAAAAACAGGCTCAATTTTCCTTTGAGCTTGTGAGAGTTATTGATAAGTTTGCTAAAACTACAAAATACCGCCGGGCTTTCAGTCCTGTTAACCATCAAACAACAAACTATCTTTACAACCCTTATGAAGCACCTTATCCTCCTTTTTCTATTATCATTTACCGCCCGGGCTCAAAAATTTACAACGGCTGAAATTACCCGATATAAGCAACAAGCCGACCGCGTTACCATTATTCGGGACAATTGGGGCATTCCGCACATTTATGGCAAAACGGATGCCGATGCCGTTTTTGGCCTTTTGTATGCGCAGTGCGAAGATGATTTTAAACGTGTTGAACTTAATTACATAGAAAAACTGGGTCGTACTGCCGAACTGAAAGGAGAATCAGCCCTGTATAATGATCTACAGATCAAACTGTTGATCGATACCACCGAGGCAATTGCCGATTATAATAAAGCAGAGCCGTGGATGAAAAAACTGCTGAACGCTTATGCCGACGGTATCAATTATTATTTACACAAAAACCCTCAGGTAAAACCCGCGCTTTTGCACCGTTTTCAGCCTTGGTATCCGTTGTTGTGGACCGATGGCAGCATTGGTGCTATCAGCACCGCCGACCTGTCAGTGCCTGAATTGAAGAACTTTTATTCGGGAAATGCTACCGCCGCTTTAGTAGAACCCAAAGATCCTGAATACCAAACGGGTTCGAATGGCTTCGCATTTGCCCCTTCCAAAACGGCATCGGGCAATGCTATTCTGTACATCAATCCACACGTAACATTTTATTTTCGTCCCGAAGTACAGGTCGTAAGTGACGAAGGACTTCATGCTTACGGAGCCGTAACGTGGGGGCAATTCTTTGTTTATCAGGGTTTTAATAAGTACTGCGGATGGATGCATACGTCGTGCAATGTGGATGTGGCCGATATGTATGCCGAAAAAGTGACGAAGAAAGACGATAAGTTCTTTTACGAATATGACCAAAAACTAAAACCCGTCACCGAAAAGAAGATCACGATTAAGTACTTAGAGGGAGGAGTACTGCAAACCAAAACGTTTACAACGTACTATACACATCACGGGCCGGTAATGGCAAAACGTGATGGCAAATGGGTGAGCCTTCGGTCGTATAATCGTTCGATGACGAGTTTGATACAAAGTTGGAAACGCACCAAAACCAAGGGGTTTGAAGATTACAAAAAAGTAATGGACCTCAAAGCCAACACGTCCAACAGCACCGTTTTTGCGGATTATAAAGGCAACATCGCCTACTGGCACGGAAATTTTGTGCCTATTCGTGACAAAAACCTGAATTGGTCAAAAGTGATGGATGGCACCACTTCCGCAACCGAATGGAAAGGATTGCATCCGGTAGCAGAAGCAGTTCACCTGTACAATCCGGTCAATGGTTGGTTACAAAACTGTAATTCAACACCTTATACAGCCGCCGGTGAAAACAGTCCTAAGAAAGAGAATTTTCCCGCATACATGGCTCCTGACGGCGAGAATTTCCGGGGTGTGAATGCCGTTCGGGTATTGAGTCAGGGTTCAGGATATACCATCGACAAAGTGATCGCGTCGGGATATGATACGTATCTTTCGGCTTTTGCGGTGTTGGTGCCGGCGTTGGTAAATTCGTTTGAAAAAAATGTAAAACCAACAGATTCATTGTATACCCAATTGAACGAAGCCGTTACATTGCTGAAAAATTGGGATTGTCGTACCGCTGAAAATTCAGTAGCGACAACCGTAGCCATTGAATGGGCGCAAAAACTAACGCCAACGATTACCCGACTTTACATCAACGAAGGCGAAGCCGACCAAGTTGAAAGTACCAAACGTTTTGCTGCTGCTGCTACCCTCAACCAGTTGACAGCTCCTTTGGCATCGGCTTTGGCTGATCTGAAAAGCAAGTTTGGAAAATGGCAAATGCCTTGGGGGGAGATCAACCGTTTTCAGCGTTTGACGGGCGATATCCAATCAAAATACGATGATAATCAGCCCAGTATTCCCGTAAAATATGCTTCGGCTCTGTGGGGAATGTTGCCGTCGTACAACAGCCGCCCGTATCCGGGCACCAATAAACGCTACGGTGTGAGTGGCAATAGTTTTATTTGTGCCGTAGAGTTTGGCCCGCGCATTACGGCCAAATCGTTGTTGGCGGGTGGAGAAAGCGGTGATCCGTCGTCTAAACACTTCAATGACCAAGGAGCGATGTATTCGCAGGGAAAATTTAAGGATGTGCTGTTTTACAAACAAGATGTCCTGAAAAACGCCGAACGCACCTACCACCCGGGACACTAAAAACGACCTATAAAAGCCAAACAATGAGTGATTTTAATCCGACTTACCTTCAGGAATTAGTGAGTTTTAAAATGCCTTTCGGGAAGTACAAAGGTGTTTTACTGTGTGATTTGCCTGAACCTTACTTGGTATGGTTTCACAAAGAAGGCTTTCCTGCCGGTAAATTGGGCGCTTTGTTGGCAACGATGTACGAGATCAAACTCAATGGCTTGGAATACCTGCTGAAACCCTTGAAAGAGAATAAATGAAGTGAGGGTTTCGGCCGGGAGCTTCGGCCGGATTGAGGAAATTTTTGGACAGTTTTAGAAGACGAATGTATTTATTTATCCGGGAACGCCAGTTTCCAGGCACCCCTTAGATCGCCCATTGCATAGCCCGTCGCTTTGTCAAAACGGTATTTTCGCTGAATGGTTTTCAGGGTGGCAGCTTCAATGTCCTGCTTCGGTTTGCCGTGGCATTGCAGACAAGTGGGCATTCCGATCTTGATGGGTTTGTAATAAACGTATCCTTTCGAAACACGTACAAGCGTGTCTTTCAGCGAATTGCTTTCAAAAAGGTCCAGTATTTTTTTGTCAAACAACGACGCGGCATTATCAGGATTACGATTTTTGACAGAAATCCGCTGAATATCAACAGAACGCTTCGTTGAAATTGAATGGGTAAGCGGCATTGCATTCTCATTACAGAAATCCACCGCATAAGCCGCGCCGCCTTTTTCAATCGCTCCCATTAAATTGGAAATTAGGGTTTGTTGCGCCTTCAAACTGAGTGAATCCCCCAGTTTTTGGTAATTGACGGATTGCTGAGGCGTTTGCCTGACGCCATAAAATGCCGTTGAAAAAACGGTTAAGGAAATGGCAAACAACATAGAGGCTTTCATCGGCATCATTTTTTAATAAGATACGAAGATACGTTTTTCATAAATGGAATACTGCGATGAATGTTATAGGGACTCAAATACCCATTTCATCTCCGTCGCTACCTGTCGACAGCGAGTGTTGTACGTGGCAGTTTCTTCGGGTGTATCATCTGCTATTTTGGGGTCTATGTACATGATGGGAAATCGGCGCTCAGCACCGGGAATGAAAGGACAGTTGGCCTCAGCATGGTCGCAGGTCATAATAGCGGCAAAGTCACGGGTCGGATTGGGAGATTGGTCGTACACTTTGGAGAAGGCAATAATGGGCGCAACCGAATCATCAAATCGAATTTCATAAACCGGGTTCTCAGCATTGGTGGTTTTTGATACTTCCATCCCCGCCTGTTTCAAAGTCGCAATGGTGCGGGGATTGCAGGATGTTGCCTCAGTCCCTCCTGAAAAACAATGTACATCTTTCACGTCGAAAAAAGCCGCCGCTACCTGTGCCCATACTTGCCCCAAATGACTGCGACGTGAGTTATGAGTGCAGATAAAGGTAAGATTTACAGGTCGTTGTTTTTCTATTTTGATTTTAATGTAATCAGCTAAAGGTCGTAAAACAGCTTGCCGTTCGAGCGTAATTGCAGCAGTATCAAGCGCCTCAAAATAAGATTTTACAGTAGAGATCATGGGTTGGTAAAAGGTATTATGGCCTTTATCTATGCGATGAAGCTATTTGCTTAAGAAATTATTTTCAGTATTAATCGTAAAAATACGATAGATATTTCAGAAAGAAAAAATCCCGGCCTACTGAGTGGGTCGGGATTTTTGCGAATAAATAAACGGTAGTTCGTGTCTAAGACACCGGGACCAAAGCTTAGGTTTCCAAACAAAGTAACTTGAGCTGATCTAATGTGTTTGTGCTGTTACTTGATTAAGAACCTGTTCCAACTGCTTTTTCTGAACGGTTCCTGTATGTCGCCATACAATTTTGCCTTTATGAAAAAGGATAAAAGTAGGCATGCTCTGTACACGGTATGAATCGGTCAATTTTGCGTTTTTGTCGACGTCAATTTTAAGCACGCGCACTCGGTCGCCCATTTGAGTGGCAAAGTCTTTCAGGATCGGCGACATCATCTTGCAGGGGCCACACCATTCCGCAAAAAAATCAACCAAAACGGGCGTATCGCCCTTTATTATGTCGTTGAAAGTTTCTTTCTTTTCCATTGTTGTATCTCTTTTAGCTGTGTAAAAGAGTCGTAAAAAAACAGTGCCGGTAAATGCTTTTGAACGGGAGGTACTTAATTTATTTGGAACGTTTTATCCCCATGTCTTGCAGCAAACCACCTCCAAAATAGCCTAAAAGCGCCCCATAGGGTACCATTGTCTGCCATTGTGATTTGATTGGACATGTACCCGTGACACACCCTATTTCTTTCCAATACCAAAAACCGCCTATCGCGCCTGCGGCTGCGCCCAGCCAACCCCACGGAATTTTATTTAACTTCTTCATAGTGTATTTCCTGCGTTGTTTTTGAAATGTGTTTGGGAGTGTTTGGCAAGGAGCAACCATTGGGACCGCAACACCCTGTATTCGTAACGGACTGTAATGCAAACAGTCCCCCCAATAGTCCTAACACTGCCTGATGATTGGCCACCGCCGAATAAATCAGCCATAATCCCATACCTAATCGCAAAATTCGCATAAAATTCCAATTGTTCAATAATGTGCTCATTGTCGTTGTTTAATTAAGATGACAAAAATCGCAGCCCTTAATAAGGCCAACTCATCATACCGCCTGTCAGATTGTATATATGTTCAAAACCGACATTGCCCATTATTCTACAAGCTTGACCACTGCGATGGCCACTTCTGCAATACACAAAGTACGTTTTTGTTTTATCCAATTGGTTGATTTTTTGCTGAAAATCGGCACTCATTAGATCAATATTTATGGCACCTTTTATAGCGCCCGAGCGCACTTCGGCGGCAGTTCGTACATCTAAGATGACCGCACCGGGTGTTTGGCCCATCAGGTCTTTAAAGGTAGAGGCATTGATGTCCTTGTACTTTTTTTTGTTTTAAGAAAGCTGAACATGGTCTTTGTCGATTTTGAAAGTTGTATTGATACGACAAAGATTCGATTCTTAGTCTACACTAACTGTGACATTTGTTACATATTACGAAATATTGGGTAATTCGATCGTAAATTTACTTCCCTGCTGGAGCCGACTCTCAACGTGAATTTTGCCTTTGTGAAGTTCTACTATTCTTTTGCAAACCGACAAGCCTACCCCAAACCCTGAAATAGCAAGGGCATTTTTGGAACGATAAAAAGGTTCAAAAATGACGTTTAGGTCTTCGCTTGGAATTCCGATACCTTCATCCACAATGCTGACAAGTGTGTGGGTTTCGTTAAAGTCGATCACAATAAGTGCCTGATGATTTGGGGAATATTTGCAGGCATTGCTTATTAAATTTGCAAAGACGGTTTTGAGCAGCGGTTCATCGCCAAATACCGAAATGTGCTTTTCATTGTCAGGCTCCTGAGCGTATTCTACACTGATCCGATAGTCGGGTTTGCTCAACAACAATTCGTCCTGCGCCTGAAATATTACATCGTCAATGCGTACTTCTGCGGCGCTGTTAATGGAAGATTTTAAGGGTCGTACTATTTGTAATAAGCTATTGCTGAGGAAAATAAGACGGTCAACGTCTTTTCGGATATTTTGCAGAATACCTCGGTGTTGCGCCACGGTCAACTTTTCATCCAAACTTATTTCGACCTCAGATTTAAGGGCGGCAAGCGGTGTTCGGAGTTCGTGTGAGGCATGAGAAACAAAGCTTCTTTGAAGTTCGAAAGATTGCTCCAAGCGGTACATCATTTTGTTGAAAGCGGCTGCCAACTTCCCGATCTCATCTTTTTCTTTGCGCTCATCAAGGCGTTCGCGCAGGTTATTGGCCGTAATACTGCTGATTTGGCTGATGAACTGATTGACAGGCCCTAACGCGTTTCCCGCAAAAAATACGCCTAATAAAACCGTGATAAGGATGCCAAATACCAGACCTGTATAGAGTATATCTCGAAGATTGGCCATTTTACTTCGGCCAAATTGGTCATATGCAGAGGCCAAAATGACATAATGCTGCCCATTCAGTTCATACAGCAATCCTACCGCTTCATTCTCATCATCGCTTGTTTCTACGTATTTTTCTTTTCTTACGCGGTTCAAAAGTTCATTGCCATAGTGAATGACGTGATCGTCCAAGCTGCTGTAAAACAATTTATTATGTTGGTCAAATACCAATACTTTTTCATCAACCAGCGCCGTGAGGGTATTTTTATCAATAATTTTGAGCAGATCGCGGTCGATCTCATCCACTTTTATCAGCAAATGCGCCGTCGTAATTGCTTTGCTTTTCAGGCGTTCATAATATTCCTGTTCTCTGAATTCGGCGAACAATTGGTAAATGACAAAAGAAAAAACGGCCAACAAACTTCCTACGATCAATGAGAACTGAATGGCGATTCTGGTTTGTATTTTCATGGATATTCGCGCAATATATAGCCCAAACTCGGGCGCGTGTGGATAAGCTTTGGTTCGAAATCGCGGTCTATCTTTCGCCGTAATATGTTAATATATACTTCAATGACATTGGTTCCGGTGTCAAAATGAATGTCCCAAACTTGGGCTGCAATATCGTTTTTCGAAAGGACCTTGCCTTTATTCTTTACCAAAAAGACCAAAAACTCATATTCGCGGGCGGTAAGTTTGATTTCCTTGCCGCCTCTTCTGACCAACTTACTGTCTAAAAATACTTCCAGATCGGCTATATGCAGTACTTTTCCTACGTGGTCTATTTCAGGGCTGTTTCTTCGCAAACCTACTAAAACTCGGTGATAAAGCTCTCTGAAGTCAAAAGGCTTAATGATGTAGTCGTCGGCTCCCGCCTCAAAACCTTCAATTTTATCCTCAACTTCGCTCATGGCAGTGAGCATCAGGATGGGTAACGTAGGTTTTGTATCGCGAATACGCTGGCAAACTTCATAACCGCTCAATTCAGGAAGGTTAATATCAAGAATGACCAGATCAAAGGCAACGGTTTGGGCGCGGCGTAATCCCAAAGCACCGTTGTAGGATACTTCTGTGTCAAAACCTTTGTTGGTCAGGCCGCGTGTGAGCAACTGGGCGATCCGTTGGTCGTCTTCGATGATGAGGATTTTTTTGGGTTCCGGGTCGGCTTTCATAATACAACAGAGGTTCTTTGTTCAAATATATAACATCTTGAAGCCTTCATTTAGCTATTTAGTTTTTTTTAAGGTCGGCTTTATACGAGGTTAAGGTTGGTGACCCACATTTGCAAAAATGTATTATCTGATACTCATGCGCATTGCCATCCTCATTGCCTTTTTGTTGTCGTTTCGAAGTTTTGCTCAAGACTCGTTGCGGATATCACTCAGGCAGGCCGACAGCCTATTTGTTACCAATAATCTTATTCTTTTGGCGGAGCGTTACCGGATCGATGCGGCACAGGCTTCGGTGATTCAGGCAAGACTTTGGGATAATCCCACACTTTCTACGGAATGGAATCTTTACAATCCTACCAAAAAACGTGTGTTGGACGTAGGCCGTGGCGGAGAAAAGATCATTTCCATTGAGCAGGTTATCCAAACGGCGGGTAAACGCAGCAAGCAGGTAGCACTTTCGCTCGAAAATGCCCGCATGACGGAATATGAGTTTTTGGATCTGTTGCGCATCCTTAAATTTGAATTACGCTCCAACTTCTTTGATATTTTCTTTTTGCAAAACACGCTGAACCGTTACCAACGGCAGATCGAAACCCTGCAAAGTACCGTTACGGCTTTTGAAACCCAATATGAAAAAAATAACGTTTCGCTTAGGGAATTGCTTCGCCTGAAAGCATTGCTCTTTCAACTGAATAATGATAAAACAGAGATCCTGTTTCAGTTGAGTGAAAAACAAAGGTCACTTAAAACACTGCTTAACAGCAACCGACCACTGTCGCCGTTGGTCAATGAGACCGAACTTGGACATTATAAATTGGCAAGTTATGATGCAAACTCTTTAAGCGATCTGGCGCTGCAAAATCGGGGAGATGTCAAAGTAACAGAGTCGATTGCCAAGCAGGCGGAACTGAATTATCAATTACAGAAATCGCTTGCCGTACCTAATCTGCGACTTGGCGCTACTTACGATCAATCGGGCAGTTACGTAAACAATTACACAGGCCTGACCCTTGGAGCTGACCTGCCTTTTTTTAACAAAAATCAGGGGAATATTAAAGTAGCTAAGATCCTCATAGAGTACCGAAAAGGAGGGCAGGAGCAGAAAAAAAATGCCGTACACAATGAGGTTGTAGCTGCTTTGGAAAAAGTGCGGTATGTGGAGAACATGGTGCAGAGTGTCGATTCCAAATTCACCGATCAATTCGAACTTTTAAATAAAGGCGTGTTGGAAAATTTCCAAAAACGCAATCTGACGTTGTTGGAATTTATCGATTTGATCGAAACCTACAGCGAGAGTATCAAAGAATTGAATCGTCTGAAAGCAGACAGGGTAGGGGCGTACGAAGAACTCAATTTTACGGTCGGACAAGAACTTTTTAACTGAAAATGAATACGAAACGAATCCTTTTTTTTGCCGTCCTGGGTAGTGTGATGGTAACTGCCTGTCAGAAGAAAAAGCCTGAGATGGAAGAAGCAAAGGCTTTTATGCTGTCGGATACCATGATGAAACGCATCGAGTTGGCAAGCGTTGTGACCGAACCCGTCCGCAGTGAATTGACCTTGGTAGGCAAAGTAATTGCGGACGAAAACCGCGTCATTAAAGTATTCCCTTTGGTGGGAGGAAATGTAGAGAATGTTACGGTAGAGCTGGGCGATTATGTGCGCAAAGGGCAGGTGCTTGCCACCATTCGTTCGGGCGAAGTGGCTGATTTTGAGCGCCAAATGATTCAGGCACAGTCGGAAGTGCTGGTTGCGGAGAAAAACCTCAAAACGGCCGAAGAACTTTTTGAAAGCAAGCTTAACTCGCAACGCGAGGTAACTTCTGCCAAAAAAGAAGTGGAAAATGCGCAGGCAGAACTCAACCGGATCAAAGAAGTTTTTCGAATCTATGGATTGGGGAAAACCCAAAATTACATTGTCAAAGCCCCGATCGATGGGTTTGTGCTTAGCAAAAACGTAAATCCGGGCATGCAGCTTCGCTCCGATAACAACGAGCAGATCTTTACGGTGGGCCAGATCAGTGAGGTCTGGGTCATGGCCAATGTCAACGAAAGTGATATTCCGAAAGTGAAGTTGGGAATGATGGCCGATATTAAGACCATTAGCTACGGCGACGAACAATTCAGAGGCAGCGTTGACAAAATCTATAACGTGCTTGATCCCGAAACCAAAGCCATGAAAGTGCGCATTCGGCTTAATAATGCGGGTTACAAACTGAAACCTGAGATGCACGCCACGGTATCGCTCAAATTTGATGAAGGCGGTTCCATGACGGTTATTCCGGCCGGTGCGGTGATCTTTGATCGCAGCAAAAACTGGGTAATGGTCTTTAAGGATCGCTCCAACATTGAAACCCGTGAAGTAGACGTCTATAAAATGCTGAATGATGTGGCGTATATCCGTGTGGGTTTAAAAAACAGCGAGAAGGTGATTGCCAAAAATCAGTTGCTGGTCTATGACGCTTTAAATGATTAACATCTCCGTTTCCTGATGGGAAGCATCATCAAAGCCCAATTTCGGGGGTAGAGGCTCTTTATACTATGAATAAATTTATCAGAGGAATTGTCGGATTTTCGCTGAAAAACCGCTTTTTCATTTTCTTCATGACGGGTGTTTTGGTCATCTCGGGTGTAGTGAGTTATCTCAATACACCCTTGGAGGCGTTTCCTGACGTGACAAATACCCAAATCATTGTAGTGACGGAATGGAACGGACGAAGCGCCGAAGAGATCGAACGCTTTGTGACGGTGCCGGTGGAAGTAGCCATGAATTCGGTGCAACGTAAAACCAACGTGCGCAGCATTACAATGTTTGGATTGAGCATCATCAAGATCATTTTTGAGGACGATGTAGAAGACTTTTTTGCTCGACAACAGGTTAATAATCAGCTCAGAACGGTGTCGTTGCCCGAAGGTGTTGAACCTGATGTTCAACCGCCGTACGGTCCTACGGGTGAGATATTTCGATTTACGCTTGAAAGCAAAGATCGCGACAGCCGTGAACTGCTGACATTGCACAATTGGATCATTGACCGTCAGCTTCGGAGTGTGCCGGGCGTGGCGGATGTGGTGGCCTTTGGCGGTCGTGAAAAAATTTATGAAATACAGGCCAATCCAACCCAATTGGCCAAATATGACATTACACCCTTGGAAGTATACCAAGCCGTGACAAAAAGTAATGTCAATGTAGGAGGTGATGTCATCGAACGTAACGGACAAGCCTATGTGGTGCGCGGGATCGGGCTGCTCAATTCGATTGCCGACATTGAGAATATCATTGTAGAATACGTCAATGATAATCCGGTATTGGTCAAAAATGTAGCCGATGTTAAAGAATCAAATTTACCCCGCGTCGGGCAGGCCGGGCTGAATGCAAACGACGATGTGGTGGAAGGCATTGTAGTGCAGCGGAAAGGCGAAAATCCCAGCGAAGTATTGGCAAGAGTAAAGGCCAAAATCGAAGAACTAAATACCAAAATACTGCCTCCGGACGTCAAAATGGTGACGTTCTATGATCGCGATAATCTGATTGCCTTTTGTACTAAAACCGTACTTCACAATCTTTTTGAGGGGATTCTGTTTGTAACCGTCATTGTCTTTCTGTTCATGGCCGATTGGCGTACTACCCTTATTGTCTCCATCATTATTCCGTTGGCATTGCTGTTTGCGTTTATGTGTCTGAGACTCAAAGGTATGTCGGCCAACTTACTTTCCATGGGGCGGTTGATTTTGGGATCATTATTGACGGGGCCGTAGTAATGGTGGAGGGAATGTTTGTCGCGCTCGACCATTTAGCCCATAAAAACGGCATGGAACGGTTCAATAAACTGGCCAAGTTGGGGCTTATCAGAAAAACGGGTGGAGAACTGGGCAAAGCCGTTTTCTTCTCCAAACTTATCATCATTACCGCGCTTATTCCCATTTTCAGCTTTCAGAAAGTGGAAGGTAAAATGTTCAGCCCGTTGGCTTATACGCTGGGTTTTGCGCTGTTGGGAGCCTTGCTTTATACGCTGACGCTCGTGCCGGTGCTTTGTTCATTTTTATTGCGTAAGAACGTTCGTGAAAAGAACAATCCCATTGTGCATTTCTTTGACCGCATCGTTTCATCGGGCTTTGAATGGTGCTATCGCAATAAAAAGATCAGCGTACTGGCTTCTATGATCTTCTTAGGTGTAACGCTTTTTTCCGCGACACTTTTAGGAACCGAATTTTTACCGCAACTCAATGAAGGTGCCTTATGGGTGGAAGCCAAACTGCCAATGAGCAGTTCGCTGAATGAGACGGTAAAAACGGTGAAGATATTGCGCCAAAAACTCATGGAATTTCCCGAAGTAAACGGGGTATTGTCGCAAACGGGCCGCTCCAATGACGGTACCGACCCATCAGGATTTTATTACGTCCAAATGCAGGTCAATCTTAAACCCAAAGACGACTGGAAACGCAAGATAACGACCGACGACCTGATCGAAGAAATGGATGTAAAACTCAAACAGTTTCAGGGCATTAATTATAACTATTCACAACCGATCATCGACAACGTAGCCGAGGCCGTGGCGGGGATGAACGCCAGTAATGCGGTGAAGATCTTCGGAGATGACTTAGATGTGCTTAACGATAAGGCCAACGAGGTGATAGCGGCCATTAAAGACGTTCCGGGCGTCAAAGACGTGGGGATTCTGCGTAACATCGGGCAACCCGAAATGAGTGTTATTCTTCACGACAGCAAAATGGCCCTTTATGGAGTCAGTATTGCCGACGCGCAGGCCGTGATCGAAATGGCAATTGGTGGAAAAACAGCTTCTATTCTGTACGAAGGAGAGCGTAAGTTTGACATTCGCCTCCGCTATCAGGAACCTTATCGTCGCACCGAAGATGATATTCTGCGATTGATGGTGCCCACCTTAAAGGGAAGTAAAATTCCATTGAAGGAGATCGCCACGTTGCGCAAAGTAACCGGCCCGGCCTTTGTGTATCGTGATAATAATAAGCGATTTATCGGGGTGAAATTCTCGGTACGGGAGCGCGATCTGGGAAGTACTATTGCCGAAGCCCAAAGCAAAGTGGCACCGATCCTGAAAAAACTGCCCAAGGGATATTCCATCAATTGGACGGGAGAGTTTGAAAATCAGGTACGTGCTTCTCAACGTCTCGGCCAAGTGGTTCCCATTAGCCTGATCGCGATTTTTGTGCTTCTTTTTATCACTTTCGGCAACGCCAAAGACGCCGGACTCGTATTGGTAAATGTGCCCTTTGCATTGATCGGCGGTATTTTGGCTATTCATACCACGGGCATCAATTTCGGTATTTCAGCGGGGGTTGGTTTTATTGCTTTGTTTGGAATATGCGTTCAAAACGGTGTGATCCTGATCTCGGTATTCAGTAAAAATACTTCAGAGCGAATGCCGCTGGATACTGCTATTCGGGAAGGGGTCAAATCGCGCATACGCCCTGTGGTAATGACAGCGCTTATGGCGGCTATCGGTCTATTACCGGCGGCGGTTTCTACGGGAATCGGTTCCGAAACCCAAAAGCCGTTGGCGATCGTGGTGATTGGAGGACTGATTACATCGACCATCTTGACGTTGCTGATTTTTCCCATCATCTACCGCTTTTTCTATAGGCATAATGTGCATACTATCAAGGACTTAGAATAACATTTAGGCTTTTTATGTCAAAAATTCGGAGCGTTGCCGTTGTCTTGCCTTTCTTTCTTCTTTTGTTACATGGGCATTTCGTAATTGCCCAAAATCGCACGGATTTTCAGGCATGGCCCGGTGCTTCGTTGAAATTGGATCTGCCCAAAAAATGGGCAGTTACGATTCAATACCGTTCTCGCTTTATTGAGAATTCTACCTATTACAAAGGCTCTTATTTGTTTGGAGCGGTCGAATATGACTTCCATAAAAATCTTGAAGTGATGGCCAATTATCGTCTTGCCATGGTGGATGTGGGCGTATTCCATCGGTATTTTGTGGGAGTGGCAGGCAAAGCTAAATTTGGTAGGTTTAACCTTATGTTACGTCCTGCGATTCAATACCAAAGCCAACGCTTCACCGGTGACGATGAGGTGCGTTTGGATGCCGATACGTATTTTCGACCACGATTTACGGTTAAATACAAATTGAGCAAAAAATGGGATGTGTATGCTTATGCAGAGCCTTTTATGGCTTTGAACGGCCGTAAAACGAAGATCGATAACTGGCAAAATTCCATTGGCTTTAAGTATGAATTTCTGAAAAATCAGAAGCTTAATCCCTATTTTATCTGGCAACCCGACTATTCTCATAAAAAATACATGCTCACCAACTACATCGTAGGGCTTGATATTGAGTTTTCGGTAAAACCCTTCAAAAAATCGAAAAAGAATAAAAAGCAAGCCCGAACCTGACGGCGGGCAGATACTACTCCTTTCTTAAAAAATAAAATCAGCACCGGAAAATTAGTGCTGAAAGGAAGATAAACAGGCGCAGAGATAGAAAGTATCGTTCTCAAACCGGAGCCCAAGGCAGCGATAACCGCTGCTTTGGGGATGCATTTTCCAATAGATTCAGTACCGGCAACGGTACATAAGGCCTTTTAAAAGGGGCACACTAAGCAATCTTCACAATTTCACCGTTGATGGAATATTTTGTCACCAACTCTTTGGCAAAATTGAGATTGCCGGGAGGAGTCATTAAAAATAAACGACCGCCTTTTTGGCTTACCAACATACTCAACAAACGAAGCTTCGAAACAATTTTATCCGGACTATCCCCTTTAAGAATAATTTCAAAGTAAGATTGCTCAAAAAGCTGTTTCGCAGTTACGTCGGGAATAAATCGTTCATCATCATTTTGACGCTCGTACGCAATAGGAGCCTCAAAGCCTTCCATGTTGGCACGAATTTGCTCATAACCCTTGCGTTTGACCCACTCAACTACTGTGGGGATATACGATTGTTTGCTCATAATTTGTAAAATAAAAGTTTATAGTTCGCAAGGTAAATGGCAGAATTTTTTCTCAGTTTCTGACAAAACAACTGCAAACGTAACGATAAGAAAAAATGATATATAAAATTTGGCTTCACAAAGCCATCGTTAGAAGAGGATCTATGAAACACTATTATTCGTGCTGTATTGCGTGAATAATAGTGAATACTGCCTCACTAAAGTCAATAAAAATGACAGGTTTTTTCAGTGTCATGGCTTCCAAAGTACTGATTTTTAGTGTATAACATAAAAGCGAGAGTTGCCTGATGCTGCAAAAGAATGGGTAGCAACTTAAGGAAGCCTTGACGCAATGATTGATTTAATAAATAGGGTCAGTGTTATTATGCCCGTTGTAAACAGACATTGGATTCTTTATCTAACCGATACTTATGCAAAATTACGCCAAAAAGTACAATAACACTAAACAAAGGTTCGGGTTCCCGAATAATTCTCTCGAAATTCTTTCGGAGTACATTTGTTTCTTTTCTTAAATAGCTGATTAAAGTAAGCTAAAGTGCTGTTTATGCAGACAAAACCATCAAACAGTCATTGTCGGTAAGCGGAATCATTTCGTGTCGAAATAATACTCATTTAGTATACAAAAAGGATAAAAGAGATGACCGGTTTTTTATGTATTTAAAATTACAACGTATTGATGTATAAAAGAATGGTCCTATTAATTGATGTTCATTGAGTCCATTTATCAAAGACGGCTACAAAATGAAGCTTTTGAATTGTATTATTCTTTTTGTAAAATAGGATATATTATGGATGTATACTGTTTTTGGCACAATGAACACACAGGTTGAAGGCGAAAAAGAGGAGAATTTTCGAGAATTTATCCAAATAGTTTTCGAATCTGTCACAATCCTTGTCCCTAAAGTTTTTTATCGAAAAAATGTACCAAAAAGGCACAAGTATTGTTTTAATTTGCTCATAAGTATCCCACTAGAGATATCAATGGGATTTACCGATTTAAGTATGTTATGAAAAGTTTAACCCCTTAGTTATTATGAGCACCATCCATAATCTCAACTTTATTTTTAAAGGCACTACGCTCAACCTGGAACAGGGTCTTAATGCAGAGTTCATTTTAATGTCCGGAAAAACGTTATTACCACCGGTAGAAGAAGGTGTTACCAGTTTGTGGGAATCTTCTGAATTGGTAAGAGTATATCGTTCTCAACAATCAACTCAGACAAAAACCCAGTTTCTTTCTTTTGGAGATGAAAGAGTAGAAATTGAACCGTTGAAGAAATACAAGACTGTGCGACTGTTAAAACTTTCGATTTCGACTGAATGGTTGAAAGAGAATAATTTGCTGGAGTCTTTCGCACAGATCAAAAACCTGTACGATTTTGTTTCGTTACCCTCTTTCTACGAATCGTTGGATGCTCAATTGTTGGCGGTGGTTCGAAATTCCGATCCTGCCCGTCTACACAGCAACCTACGTTTGAAAAGTGCGTTGTTCAATTATTTGAATTCCTATTTTGAGGTGTTGAAAAGCCCAAAGGTCTTGAAAAACGACCGCCTCAAGATCGAATGGGTTGTAAATAACTATATGCTCCAATTTGAGCAGCCCATTCCTACCATCACTGAGCTAAGCAGTCAGTTGAGCATGAGCGAAAGTAAATTTAAGTACTTGTTTAAAGAAGCCTTCGGAATGCCGTTTTATCAATATTATCAGCAAAAACGCATGCAACAGGCCGGCGAATGGCTGAAATCAGGCGAGATGAACGTGACGAGTGTTTCGCAAAAACTCGGCTATAGTCACCCCATTAAATTTATCGGGCAGTTTAAAAAATTATTTGGTGTAACACCTCTCCGTTTTGCCAAAGGGAAAGAATAAGGTTTGTATTTAGTTATGAGTAGGCACTGAGATTTCGTATTTTTGTAGAAGAATTGTGGTGGTGCCTATTATTATACTATATGAATTTTCCCTCAAAATTAATTGAAGAAGCAGTAGGTGAAGTATCAAAACTTCCGGGCATTGGAAAAAAAAGTGCCTTAAGAATTGTGCTTCACTTACTGAAACGTACCGAAAAAGAAACCCACGCCTTGGCGGCGGCGTTGGTATCAGTAAGGACCCAGATCCATTACTGCAAAAAGTGCCATAATATTTCAGACGGTGAGCTGTGCAGTATCTGCTTAAGCCCAAAACGCGATGCCTCAGTGATTTGTGTGGTACAGGATAGCCGTGATGTATTGGCTATCGAAAATACCGGGCAGTACAATGGGCTTTACCATGTACTTGGAGGAATTATTTCTCCTCTTGAAGGGATCGGCCCCGGCGACCTGAAAATAGAATCTCTTCTCGAAAGGCTTCAACATTCTCCTGAAGTAAAAGAAATCATTCTTGCTCTGAGTCCAACCATGGAAGGAGACACTACTTCTTTTTATCTGCAAAAGAAATTAAAATCTTTTTCGCTGAAAATTTCAACCATCGCCCGTGGTATACCTATCGGTGGAGACCTTGAATATGCCGATGAAATTACATTGGGCAGAAGTATTGTGAGTAGAATCAACTACGATTAGCGTTTTCATCTCTAAAACCAACTGTGCCGGACCAATCCACCCATCAGGGCAATATAGGATTTGGTTTAAAAAATTGTCAGTTACGTCAGTAGAATCGGGCGGTTGGTCGCTTATTTGACAAGATTTAATCCTATCCAGGCTTGCCAAAGTACCAGATGAAAAACTTTGCTCATTACACCGTCGAGGAATTTGCAGCAGAACCGCTGTTTATTCGGTGGGTGCAGCAACCCGACGATGTCGAGCTGAGTAATTTTTGGCAAGTTTGGCTTACGAATCACCCCTACAAATCAGACGAAGTCGCTGAAGCACGAACGCTGGTGGGCCAATTTTCGGACACCTACATGGGCATGACGTCCCAGGAAATGCGAACGCTTTGGAAGCGAGTTTTAGAGTCTGTCCACACCATCCCTGAAATTGATCCGCTTGACAAAGAGGTAAAACCTTTGGCCTCCGCTTTTTATCTGACCCGTTGGCTTATTGCCTTCTTTGTTGGATTAGCACTTGTAGGTTGGATTATCTGGAAAATTTATTAGTCTTAATACTACGCCTACGCTTTGCCGTCGAACGCCGATAAAAAGGTGTATTTTGTCGACGTAATCTTAAAAAAGTACAAATAATAATTCTAATTTTTTTAGAATTAAGCAGCATTAAAATGGAGAAAAACTTAAAAATAGTCAAAAAAATACGCAAAAATTTATGTTCGGCAACGTTCCCGGTAACGATTGCGTAAAATATTTTAGCCGAAACTTTGCTTACGTTAGGCAATAGCGTTAAACTCGACAACCTTTATTTATGAATATTTACTATCGAAACCCAAAATAGTTACATTTTAACCTATTTCAATTTATCTAAATTATGAGAAAAGTCTCTACTTTATGTAGTGTGTGGGTAGTTGTGGCGTTATTGAGTGGATCGGCCGTTATGGCTTCTACTCCGCCGACAAATGGCCGTGGAGGTACCGGTACTCCAAACGTAAACGCTGATAAAAGTGTCAGTGGAAAAGTAGTTTCATCCGAAGACAATGCCCCTCTTCCCGGAGTAAGTGTTTTGGTAAAGGGAACCACCGTTGGAACAAACACCGATGCGGAAGGTAACTTTAAGATCAATATTAAGGATAATAATTCTGTGTTGGTAATTTCGGCGGTTGGTTTTGAAAAGAAAGAAATTACCGTTGGCAATGGCACTATCTTTAATGTTACATTGAGCGTAGACCAAAAAACCCTTAATGAAGTAGTGGTTGTAGGGTACGGTACTCTAAGAAAGAGTCAAATGACGGGGGCGATTTCGCAGGTAAGTGCCAAGCAACTTCAGGAAATGCCTATTACAAGTATAGGACAAGCCATGCAGGGCCGCGTTGCCGGGGTGGATGTTTCGCAGTCGGGGTCCAGACCGGGTTCGGTACCAAAGATTCTGATCCGCGGTCGCCGTTCATTCAATGCCGGAAATGATCCGCTTTATGTGGTTGACGGGATTCCGCTGTCGGCCGGCTATGAAGACCTGAATCCAAACGACGTAGCATCTATGGAAGTGCTTAAAGATGCTACGGCCACGGCTATCTACGGTGCCAGAGGTGCCAACGGGGTAGTGTTGGTAACTACAAAGAGAGGAGCGGTAAAAGGGAAAACAACCGTTACTTTTGATACATATGCGGGTGTTTCGAAGCCACTCGACAAAATCCACTTGTTTAGCGGACCCGAATTTGCAGAGTATGTACGTGAAGCCTATCGTGCCACCAATGGTTATAAAGACGCCAACGGTAACCCTGTTCCGACGGGCGTTGCTGATGCGGCAGCTGATGCCAAAGTAGCGGTTTTGGGTGGTGACCCGGCCGTAGCGAAAGGACTTGCAGCCGGCACAAATACAGATTGGCAGGATTTGATTTTAAAGAACGGGTTTATGCAAAACCACTCATTGGGCGTACAAGGTGGTAATGACAGAACACAGTTTTATATCTCAGGCGGCTTTTTTCAGGATAAAGGAGTTTCAGAAGGGTTAGATTATACCCGTATTTCGTTGAGAGCCAATATCGACCATAGTATCAATAAGTGGTTGAAAGTGGGTCTTTCTTCCTATACCATGTATAGTTCCAAAAATGGAGAAAACCTGAACCCTTATGCTTTTACGATTCAACAGAACCCGTTGGCGACTCCCTACAACGACGATGGTACAATTAAATTCTCGCCAACAAATGATGCCCTGTTAACCAACCCATTGTCGGAGATTGTTCCGGGAGCTCAGGTAGATAATACCAAAAGATACAGAATCTTCAATAGCCTTTATACTGAAGTCAAAATTTTGGATGGCTTAAAGTACCGGGTGAATTTCGGACCTGACTTTACAATCTCAAGATGGGGACGTTTTATCGGTGCTGCTACCAATGCCCGTAAATTCGGAGATCCACAGGCATCTTCACGTAACGACTTCGGTTTCAACTGGACACTTGAGAATATAGTAACATATAACAAAACCTTCGCTCAAAAACATAACTTCAGCGCCACAGTACTGCAATCTATCCAAAGAGATAATTTTGAAAGATACACTACTGATGTACAGGGGGTTCCGGCAGAATCGCAGCAGTTTTACAGCTTAGGTAACGCAGGCTCGGTTTTAGGAGTAAGCAGTACCTTGTCTCAATGGACCATCAACTCATATATGGCTCGTATCAACTATGATTATGACGACAAATATTTGTTGACAGCAACGATCCGTCGTGATGGTTCGAGCCGTTTTGGTGAGAATACTAAATACGGTAACTTCCCGGGAATTGCCTTAGGCTGGAATATCAGCAATGAACCGTTTTTGAAAGGTGTTTCCTGGATTGATTTATTGAAATTGAGGGCCGGTTGGGGTAAAGTAGGTAACCAAGGGGTGGCACCTTATCAGACACAAGGGTTGTTGACCAGAACAGCCTACGCTTGGGGAACTACCGCTGCTTTTGGCTATCGCCCTAATACAATCGGAAACCCTGACTTAAGATGGGAAACGTCCGCTACTACCAATATCGGTTTAGACTTCGGTTTCCTGCGAGGACGTATTCAAGGTTCGTTGGAATTCTACGAAACGAATACAACCGATTTGTTACTGTCTGATCAATTGCCGGGTTCCATCGGATTCGGTGCTGTGACTCGCAACGTAGGCCAAACGCGCAACAAGGGAGTTGAATTAGGATTTACTACTGTCAATGTAAACACCGCCGGTGGTTTCAAATGGACAACTGACTTCACATTCACTAAAAATACAGAGGCGATCATCTCTCTTTACAATGGAAAAGTGGATGACGTAGGAAACCGCTGGTTTATCGGACAGCCGCTTAACTCCTACTATGATTACAAAAAAGTAGGTATTTGGCAGTTGGAAGAGAAAGAAACCGCGGCTAAATTCTATCCGGGAGATAAAGCTAATCCACTTGGGGCCGGTGTAGGTCAGGTGAAAGTACAGGATACCAATGGAGACGGTGTCATCACTGCTGCGGATAGAGTATTGCTTGGCTCGGATATTCCGAAGTTCAGCGCAGGATTTACAACGCGGTTTTCATACAAAGGATTTGATTTATCTGCCTTCTTTTTCGGTCGTTTCGGAAATATGATCGTGAGTGGTTTCCACCAAAACAGAAACCAATTGGCCGGTCGTTATCAACAGATCAAAGTAGATTATTGGACACCGAACAACCCAACCAATGAGTTCCCTCGTCCATTCAGTACCCAGGAATTTCCGCAGTACAATACTACTTTGATTTATTTTGACGGTACATTCGTCAAATTAAGAAATATTAACTTTGGCTATACAGTTCCGCAAAGTGTTGCCAATAAAATGAGATTGGAATCACTGCGCTTGTATATGAGTATTCAACAACCTAAAATCTGGTCTACATACCGTAGCAAGTACAACGGAATTGACCCTGAAGCAAGCATTACTTCGTCGGGTAACGGTACAACATCGGTTAGCGAAAACGTTGTTCCTGCTACATCGGTCACAACGGTGGGTTTGAACATTCGTTTCTAATTCAGGGATTTAAATAAAGATTTTTAAAACATTAGACACAATGAAACTGAACAATATATTAAAGCCAATTAAAATCGTTGGTGTTGTGGCGTTGCTGTTGACTTCTCAGTCATGTAAAAACCTTCTGGACGAAAAGGTCATCTCCGGAATCGGTAATGACTACATGAATACCCCGAAAGGGTTTGAAGATGCCGTAAAAGCAGCTTATTCTTCGCTTAGATATTATTACGGAACTCAGCAAGGGCTAACCATGACCGAGTATGGTACTGACATCTATGCTACCGGTGCTGATGGTGGTTATAAAGGTTTTCACTTCTACGATACACAGCTAAACCCAACGGTTGACTATATAGGGCTTACTTGGGACGAACTTTACCGTGGTATCAATACGTGTAATGCGATCATTGATAGAGCTCCGGCTGCAACAGTTACGGATGCTGTCAAAAAACTGAGAGTCGCAGAAGCTAAATTTTTAAGAGCACATTATTACTATCTATTACACCAACAATTTGGCGGTGTAGATTTAAGATTGAGTGAAACGCTGGCTCCTACTAAAGATACCAAAAGAGCAACGGATGCTGAAATGTATGCGGCGATCATCAAAGACTTGGAGGATGCCATTCCTGCCTTGGAAGCGAAAGCCCAATCGGCTGATTATGGTCGTGCTACAAAACCGGCTGCCGAAACACTGTTGGCAAAGGTTTATCTCGCAAAAGCATATTCTGCGTCAAAAGCTACTGATGATTTTGCTAAAGCTGCTGCCTTGTGCAAAACAGTAACTACCGCCTATGGATTTAAGCTATTGGATGATTTTGCCAGTGTTTTTGATGAAAATAATCAGGTAAACAGTGAAGTAGTGTTTGCGGTGCAATACACCTCAGATCCTTTGACCAACCTGACCAACAACACAGGGGCGGTGAATGGTGGAAATAACCTGCACTTGCTTTTCGGAATGCAGTATGATGTGCAGCCCGGTATGAAACGTGATATATTTTATGGACGTCCTTTCAAGCGTTTGAGACCTACACCTTATTTCCTGAATACGGTTTTTGCGGATCGTGTTAACGACTCTCGTTACAAAAAGACCTTCAGAGATACTTGGCTCTCAAATAACCCCGGCTCAAACCTGAATCCTTCTTTTGATGATTCCAAAACCAAGTTAACCTTTGCTGCCGGCGACACCGCTATTTTTATTCCGGGTGTTGAATGGACAAAAGCGCAACGCGCGGCCAAAAAATACCAGGTATTGGTACCAAGTATGTACAATGAGGCACTTTTTCCTACGTTGCAAAAATTCTTTGATACAAAACGCCCTGACTTAACGTATGAAGCCGGTAGCCGTGATTATTTCGTATTCCGTCTGGCAGATGTGCTTTTGATGCAAGCGGAGGCGTATTTGCAATCAGGTAATAAAGCAGAAGCTACAGCTGCCTTTAATCAGGTTCGCTTCCGCGCCGGATGGCCCGGCAAGAAAGATGCGATGCTCATCAAAGAAGCCGATATGAACTTTGAGCAAATTATCGAAGAGCGCGGACGCGAGTTGGCCGGAGAGCAAACCCGTTGGATGGATTTGAAGCGTTGGGGGCTTTTAGTTGAGCGGGTTCAAAAGTATAATCCGCAAGCTGCAACCAATATCAAAGCTACTCATAACCTTCGTCCGATTCCGCAAACTCAAATTGATAGAAGTGCGAAAAATGCGGAAGGTGTATCGGTCTTTGCGCAAAATCCCGGATATTAATCGGCAGATCGCAACTTAATACCAACAAAAAGAGGAGCGAAAGCTCCTCTTTTTGTTGGTATTATCTAAGGGCAGAGGCAAGCCCTGCCCCTACAGGCGACTACCTTCTGTTATCTTCTCCCCCGACCATACTCAAATAGCTTTCAAAGCGGCTCATGGCAATGGTGCCGGCTTCTACCGCATCTTTGACAGCGCATTTGGGCTCGTCGATGTGGAGGCAATTATGGAATCGACATTCTCCGATCAGCTCACGTATTTCGGGGAAATAATGGCCAATTTCTTCCTTTTCCATTTCTGATAATCCCAATTCCTTGATTCCCGGCGAATCAATAATAAACGTATTGGGGGCAAGCTCAAACATTTCTGCAAATGTAGTTGTATGCACACCTTTATTGGCAAAGGTAGACACTTCATTGGTACGCAGATGCAAATCGGGAGCAATGGTATTGACCAGTGTCGATTTGCCTACCCCTGAATGTCCCGATAATACGGATATTTTCCCCTGCAATAATGTTTGAAAGGTTTCAACCCCTTCTCCGGTTACGCTTGACGTGGTGAAGCAGGTATAACCCAAGCTGTTATAAAGGTTTACCAATTCCTGTTGATAAGCTTTGGTTTCATCGTCAAAAAGGTCTTGCTTATTGAAAATGACAACGCCGGGTATCCGAAAAGATTCGGCTACTACCAGCAATCGGTCAATAAAACCTAAAGAAGTACGCGGGAAAGTAAGTGTAGCCACGATAATGGCTTGGTCTACATTGGCCGCCAATAAGTGCGCGTGAGCTGATTTATGCACCGACTTTCGCGCAATATAATTGCGACGGGGCAAAATATCATTGATCACTCCTTTGCGGGCAGTTTCATCTTCTATTTCCCAGTACACAGAATCGCCAACGGCCACCGGGTTGGTTACTTTTAGGTCATGAAACTTGAACTTGCCCCGCAGGCGGCATTGCCATATTTCTCCTTCAGCGTCGCGAACGTCATACCAAGAGCCGGTAGAGCGAATCACTAATCCCTGAAGGGATTGTGCATTGGTTTCTTCTGCCCGCTGCGCAATAACAGCCGCACTTTTGGTCTGAAACTTAACGGGCGGAGCCTTTATTTTACCTGATTTTTTCAAATTATAATCTCCTGAAAATCGCTTCTATGTCTTCAATCGTCACTTTTTCTTTCCAGTCATATCCTACTGCATGATTCCACATGTGGTCCAGTTTATAAGACACATGTGCCATCGCGGTGATCTGTTCATCGGTCCAATCGTTGGATAGCCCTTGCGGAAGGGT
Source organism: Runella sp. (assembly GCF_965279615.1). Taxonomy (NCBI): domain Bacteria; kingdom Pseudomonadati; phylum Bacteroidota; class Cytophagia; order Cytophagales; family Spirosomataceae; genus Runella; species Runella sp. The sequence goes on from NZ_OZ257252.1 coordinate 7,245,068, forward strand.
TATGTTGTGTTTGGCAATCATTTCCTTAAACTCAGCCACTCCGTCCGGATAATAATCGCCTAAGTGGTTGAAAGCAATACAGTTGGAATAACAGTGCCGCATTCCGAGTATTTTGGAAAGACCATAGCTAATGGCGTGACAAATCCCCACTTCCGAATACGTCAGACTTAAGCCGCCCATAAGCGATGCCACCATAAGTTTGTCGTCGTTTTCGGCGGTTTGCCCGCTGTTCTCGCCCAAATAAATTTCACGGCAAAGTTTCATTGACTGCTCCGCGTACGCGTGCGAATAGGCATTGTTAAATTGCCCATTCTCTGATTCTATGCAGTGAATATAGGTATCCATTCCCACATAAAACCACCAATCGCGCGGGACGGTAGCGATCAATTCAGGGTCTAAAACCACTTGGTTAAAAACCGTCCATTCACATTTCAGACCCAGCTTCTTTTCAGGGCCGGTCAATACCGCAGTCATGGATACTTCCGCGCCTGTACCCGAAATGGTAGGTACACCAACGTGGTAAATGCCCGGTACTTTAATGAGGTTGAGACCTTGGTACAAGGTAGAAGAACCTTCATTGGTAACCATGAGAGACACACACTTAGCAATGTCCATAATGGCTCCGCCACCGATTCCTACAATGCCCGAAGGTAAACCTTTAGCGGCCAGAATCTCATCACGAAGCGCATCAATTTGCTCAGTAGTAGGCTCGTGCGGGTCTACATCTATAAAGTAGACGGTATCTTCCGGTTGTAGCGGTAAACGGCTTTCGAGCGCTTTGCCTTTAAAATAATTATCGACAATAAACACCATATAGCGATTGTTCTCGCTGCGGTGAGGGGCGAGAATATCGCCTAACTGATTAAAACTCCCCCGTCCAAAAACGGTTTTTTCGATTCCTTTGAAATTCTTATGCATAGCCTCATTGCGGCGTACCGCCTGAAATCCCTAAGGAGGGATTTCGATTTTAATTATTATTTTGGTTGATTGTATTTTGCTGCCAATTCATCCAAAGCAGTGATGATCTGTATCTTTAACTTGTTTTCTGATTTGAAAATGAGTGATGCTGAATAGCTAAACCCGTCAGCCTCATGGAAACCCTGATCAATTTTCATAAACCCTCGACCTTCAAAATTAAGATAGACAAACCAGCCATCGAATTTACGTTTGCGGGCTTTACCTCTGCCATCACTGTCGTCGCAAACGTAGATCGCTATATTCTGCTCTTTTTTGAAAAAATCTTCTGCAATGGCAGCAATGGTATATAAAATTCGCTCATCGGGTGGAATAGGTCCTTCCGGCTTTTCAATTCGCGCAATAACCAATTCGTACACATTGTCAGCAATCGCCGGTTCGGCGTCAAGGACGTAAAAACTGGGCTTGAATTTAACAAGGTAGCCTACTTTAAATCTTGTAAAGAAGAAGTAAACATTGTCATTACCTCCTAAAAACTCAATTTTGTAAGGGGGTTGATTATTTGCCATTCACTTTTTTCAATCGTTCGATAATAGCCCTATATTTAGGATTCGTCCGAGCTTCTTCCTGCATTTCTTTTTGCGTTTGGCGCTTGCTTTCCATCAACCAACGACCCAAACTCTTGGGTGGTTCGGTAAGTTTTTGTTCTGTTGTTTTCATTGGTTCAGCTATTTGTTCAATCTGCAACAACCATTGCTTTTAAAGAATAAGAACACATTTTCAGTATCGCTTGGTTTCCTTTCGCAAATGGCCGTTTAGCAGGTATACGCCACCATTGCTTTACGAATCGCCGCTTCCAGTTTGTTGGCTAAGGTTTCCAATTCCGTCTGTGTCCACGTTACACGAACGCCGAAGGATATCAAACGACCGATCACTTCCTGCGATTTTGGAATGTCTAAATTGGCGTAATCCTGCGGTGCGCCCAGCACTTGAACCGCCAATTTACTCGCTGTACGCAATTCTTTGAGGTGATCCCACTGATTGATGAAGTGATACATATTGGTAAACCAATAATTAAATCCACCTATACCTGCAGCATTGAATTCGTCCACTACGGCTTGCGCAGATTCGGTATCAGGCAGCAATAAATTTAAGAAAGTAGCGGAGTCGCCGTCAGGGTCAGGGATAGAAGCAAAACCTACCCCCGGAATAGCTGCCAAACGGTTCATCAACCATTTTTTGTGCTCATTATTTTTCTCAACCAAGTAAGGTACGCGACGGGTTTGGGCCAGTCCAACGGCCGCGTGAAGCTCCGAAATACGGTAGTTAAATCCAATGATCGGATGCTGTTCCATGCCACGATTTGAACCGACGTGGTCGTGGCCGTGGTCGGTGTAAGAATCGGCAAACTTATAGGCTTGTTCGTCGTTAGTGACAAATACACCGCCTTCCCCTGCGGTCGCAATTTTGAAGAAATCGTATGAATAAGCGCCTGTTTTGCCCCAAAGGCCCGTAAAAATACCTTTGTAACTTGCGCCCATTGCCTGCCCGGCGTCTTCCACCAAAATCAGGTTATGTTCCTTTACCACCGCCATGATGGCATCCATATCGGCCATTTGTCCGCACATATGAACCAGACAGATTGCTTTTGTTTTGGGGGTCAGCACTTTACGGATTCCATCGGCGCTGAGGCAAAGGGTTTCGTCGATCTCGGCAAAAACGGGCAATGCACCGATCATCAAAACTGCTTCTACGGAGGCAATGTATGTGAAGGGGGGAACAATTACCTCATCTCCTGTACCGATGCCGGCGGCGACCAATGCCGTCTGAATGGCAGTAGAGCCACTTGATACCGCGTGGGCGTATTTAGCGCCGACTACTTTGCAGACCTCAGCCTCCATTTCACGGGCTTTCCAAATGTTGTTGCGTTGAGCGTCGTGGTTATAACGGAAAAATATTCCGGTCTCTAAAACGTCGTTGATCTCTTTGCGCTCTTCGGCGCCGTATAATTCAGTTCCTGGCATATTAATGTAGATTTTATAATGCTTTTGATTTCGCACATAAAGATGCTTCCGTTGCAAAAGTGCTGAAAAGCACCAAAGCCACAAAGTTAATGATTTGTTACGTAGCGACGTAACATTTTGTGTCTTACTCGTACCGTTACAATTGAAAGGTAACGTTGGAGGTCAGGGGAGGGTGGTTTACCGAAATATCGGTCATAAAAAGGAAAGAAAGCGTGTATTTTTTCTCACGAAAGAGCTTCTTGGGAAGTTTTATAAAAAAGTCGGGAAATTCCATTCCCATCCGTTCATTGTTAAGATCAATGTTGACAATGACACTTTTGGCGTTTTGCGGATGTGTCAGTTCATTCTGCGAACAGTCAAAAGGAGTATCAGAAGGATGAAGGATAATAAATTGGTGCACGATCTTGTCCAGATACGTAAGTTGAGGTTTGGGATTAATGATTGTGCCTCGAATGATCAGGGATTCGCCGGTTTGATAGGCTTGGTTGATCCGGAGCTTAATGACTTTTACCGGAAAGTGATTGATACCGGCGTAGAATGTTTTATCGTGAAGCGGCTCCGGCAATTGATAATGATAAAAATTATTATTGGTGATTTTGTTTAAAATATTGACTTCAAAGCAATTGTAGCCGGAATTGTTCAGGTAATAATTTTCTATCTTGGAGATAAGCAGTTTTTTTCGAGCTTCTGTTTCCCGAACCATCGGAATAAAAAACTTTAAATTGACAGCAATGGCAGCTATCAAACCTATACCAAAGGCTGTTTTTTGAATGGTTGCTGAATACCCCGAAAGAAAATCGTGGATCATAATGAGGCTACAGGAAGCAAAGATCATGGAATAAATGCGATAACGCTCAGTAATGGCAGATTCGATACCGTATTCGTATCGTTTAATGGTTGTCATGCCGGCCATCATCAGGCAATAAATGACCACTAAAAACACAAATGGATTTTGAAGGTAGTATTTTCGATAAAGAGCAATACCGGCCAGCATTATAAAAAGAAACCCCGTGGGTAATATTTTAAACCCGATGCTGCCCGCAAAGGCAATGAAAAAGATGATTGCCCGAGAAAGCTGTTTGAATAGTAATTCGGAAGAAGGGTGACGGTAAAGCGGTTCGTAATTCCAATAATAGCCTACTACAATTATCCCGGAATAAAAAAGCCAAAGCGCCAGTAATTGATAACGTTTTTGGAAAAAAAGAACGCCGCTGACAATGATCAGCAACGCCAGTCCGCCGCTGTTGGAAAAAATGGAAAGAAACGTGCAGAGAAATGTAAGAAAATCAGCCTTGGGTGTTTTTTTTAGTACAAAATGAAGCGTTGCCAAGCCAAACACAACCGTGAACAGATTGGAATTTTGCATCGGCATCAGGGTGTTGGATGCCGTGCAGATAATAACAAACGCAATGGAGATGATCCACCATTTTTGCTCACCTATGTGTTGGTAAAACAAACCGACCATAAAAAGCAGGCTTAGATTACCAAGAATACTCCAAATCCGTACATCAATGAAACCCATCAGCCAATATTGCAACAGCGCAACTGCGCGGGTGACCACAAGGCGGTGCTCGTTGTGTTGACCAAATAAAACGCTCAGTTTTTCCCACCAAGAACCGGATTCTTTAAACAGGTTAAACACATCCATGACGTAAATGTCGTCACCGAAAGGGATATTAAGCAGGTTTTTATAGAGAACAAACGCGAGGAGAAATACGGGAATAATAAAAGAAATTACCAACCAAGGTTTTTTGGAAAAAGGCATGGTGAAGGAATACTTTTTAAGCGGTTTAGTGTTCTTTGTTGGCGATCAGAGTTTTCAAATATAGGAAAAATTAACAAATAAGCATGGAGATAGATGACCGGTTGGCAAACGTAAGGATGAATAAAAATAACGTTCACTGCATACCTGTTTTAGTCAACTTTTTTGTCAAATCCTTTCTCTTTCAATTCTTTAGCGGTCAGTTGAATGACCTTCACTTTTAGTTTAATAGGAGAAAGGGGCGTATCTGTAGTGTCCGTTTTGACCGCTACAATGGCATCAACTACATCCATGCCTTTAAATACCTGCCCGAAAACGGTAAATTTATCGTCGAGGCGAGCAAGTCCTTTCTTATTTTGGACAATATAGAACTGACAGCCCGCCGACAGCATTTCGGGGTTATTGTCGCGACCCGCACCCACGGCACCGTAAACGTGTCTTATTTCTTTTCTGAACTCGGGTTTCAGCAAATAGGGAGAGCCTGAAAAACCGGCAGGTGTATCGGGACAGCCGCCTTGTGCCACAAAATTATTGATGACACGGTTGAAAGTAAGCGTATCCCAATAATGCTCGCCGGCGAGTTTGATAAAGCTGGCTTTGTGGTTGGGCGTTTCGTCGTATAGCCAGAAGAGTATCTCACCTTTTGGGGTATTGATTTGTCCCACGGCGTAGGTTTTGTCTTTGTAAATGGCGCTGATAAGGATGATAGAGAAAAATAATCCGGATAGAATTTTAGCCATAGCGTTATAGTGCGTGAGATGAAGTTTATCCAAAAATAGTAAGAATGGGGAGAATTCAAAAGACGATTTGGGATAACTCACTTTAATGATCGCGGCCTATTCCTCTTCGCCTAAGCCTTTCGTTAGCTCCGCCTGCAATGTCTGTGCACCGGTAATGACGATAGGAGCAGAGGGCTTTTTAGTAAATCGCACTTCGATAAAGCCATCTTGGGTTACACCGGTCTTGATTTCAACAGGTTGATAAATGCCTTGAGGTGTTTTGATGAAGACATGCGCGGCTTCTCCGGTGCGTACCACTGCCGTTTCCGGCAGGGTTTCAGCTTGGCGGGGAGAAGCTTCCAACTTTCCGTTGATATATTGACCTGCCAACAGGCGAGTGCCGTTGAGACGGGCGTAAGCGTCTACGGTACGACTGGTCGGGTCGAAATTGCTGCTTAATCCGGTGATAGTAGCTGAGCCACCGGGGAATACTATTTTTTGACCTACTTTGATTTGCGGCAGGTCTTTTTCAAACACTTTCAAGACCAGACGAGCTCCTGTTTGATTTACCACCTCAAACAACGCCTCTCCCGCAGTAATAGACTTTCCAATAGTGGCATGTGTCATTTTAACAACGCCCGCAATAGGGGCCCGCAAAGCAATGGTTCGTACGATCTGATTGATTTTCAGGCTTTTGGGGTCAATGCCGATCACCTGTAATTTGGCTTCCAGTCCCTGTTTCCCCGCTTCAAGAACACGAGCGTCGGATTCCGCCTGTTGGAGTTTACGTTTGGCTCCAACGTCTTCCTGCGTCAGCGTGGTTTGACGTTGACGTTCCTGCTCGGCAAAGGTCAATTGACCAACCGTTTTCCAGTAATCTTCCTGCAACTGAATGAGTTCGAGACTTTCAACAGTGGCGAGCGTGCTGCCTCTGCTTACTTGACTGCCTGCCAATACATTAATATTTCGCACGATGCCCGTAAGTGGAAAACTCACCGAAGCGGTTTGTTGCGGCGGAGCTTCTACCACACCGTTAAGTACAATGGCATCATACACTGTGCGCGTTTCGGGACTGCCCAACGTAATGCCAAAGTTCTTTTCCTGCTCGGCGGTGAGTTTGAGTTCTGTTGGAGCGGCAGTTGTTTCTTCGGTTTGGGCAGTTTCGGTTTTGTTACAACTGATCAGAAGAAAACAGAGGGCAAAAGGCAGAAAGGCCATTATTTTTGTCATATCAACTGTGCCTGCTTTATGCTCGTTCATGCATTTTTGGCCCTTACAGGGTGACAACGCGGGCTTTTGGGTTTTTATAAATGTATTGGTGATTTTCATTGTCTATATTTTAAAATTCGTTAATTCTTTATTTCCGGCTTCTTATTCTATTCCCAACCACTTCTCCAGTTCGATCACGGTTTGGCTAAAACGCAACTGTTCGCTGAGATAAGCCTCGCGAATTTGCCACGCCTGACGGGTGTTTTGAAAAAACTCGACGTATTCGATGTCGCCTAAACGGAATTGTTTATAGGTAGTTTTAAGCAACAGATCAGCTTGAGGCAGAGCCGATTGTTCATAATAGAGAAGGGTACTTTGAATTTTATTTAGGGTTTCGCGTAAGATTTTAACGTTTGCTTCAGTCTGAAACCGGATGGCTTTGAGTTGATTTTCGCCGGCCTGTTCGCTAATGCGTGCGGCCTCAATGCGGGCTTTTTGGGGTTTTGTGTTTAAAGGAATGCCCAATCCGCCCGAAACATAGGTAAAGCCCAGTCTCTTTTCGATGGATTGATTCGCAACACCAACGCGCCAATCCGGTTTGAGTTGGGCACGTTCCAGCTCCGTGAATGTGCGGTTGAGGCGATTTTCCTCTTCGGCCAATGCCACATAACGATTGCTGATTTCCCGGACCGTAGAAGAGCGTTGCAAGCTCAGAAGAGTGTCAATTTGGATAGGCTCATTGGTATACAATAAGGCCTGTAAACTCATATAGGACGTTTGAAGGTCCCGTACTAAAACCGCTTGACGATTTTGGGTTTCACGGCGGGTGGTTTCAGAAGCCACCAATTCCAATTGGGTACTTTCCCCCGTTTTGTAACGGACCGTAGATGCTTCTGCCGCTTTTTGATAGAGTGTATCCTGAACGCGGAGCAGTTGTTGCAATCGGTACAAATACAAGAGTTGATAGTATTGTTGTTTTACGTTGAATACCAATTCATTGCGCTGAATATCCTGTTGCTTTTGGGTTACGTTTACCTGCTGATTCAGGACCTTTGCCCGACTGCGATACACGCCGAACGGTTCAAAACTTTGCACCGCACTCAATGTATAATCAAACGGCCGATTCTGGATCTGCCCCGCCAACAGATCTGCCGATAATTTGGGCAATGACCACGCCGACCCTATCAAAGCCTGCTGCGATTGAATATTAAATTGTGTCGTTTTCAACGTAAGATTTTGCTGCGTAGCCCGTTCAATGGCTTGTGTAAGTGTGAGCTGGGTGTGGGCAGTGAGCGAAAGCATCAGCGCCAGAGAAAAAACAGACCCTTTCAGGGTGACAAATACCTTTTTTTTGTCACCCTGAAAGGGTCTAAAACGTTGCCTGATCAATACACTGCCACTATGCGGCATAGGTCTTTTCAGGACGACAAAGCGTTCTACTCCTCCTGTATTTCTTCGTTTAAAAATGTCCATGTCGGGTTGAAGTCGTTTATGAGTGCTTCTTTTTTGTCTCTTTTAAAAAGTTTGATTTCTTTTTCCGATTCGATGGCGTGCCATACATATTGGAAACGTTGCCAAAACACTAGGTAAATACATTTGTATTTTCCTGCAAAACTCTTTTGGGCTCCTTCGGCATCGGTTTCATGTTCTTTCAGTCGTCGTACCAAATCATTGGTCATACCGGTATACAGAACAGTTTTGTTGTAGTTTGTGAGGATGTATACATAGTAATTGTGATCTTTTGACATTGTTTTACGGTTTTGTTTTGAAAAGTTGATTAGGTCTTTTCAGGACGATAAAACCGTTTATTGTCACAGTTTTTATTTACATATTTGTCATGCTGAAAGCATCTGAAAGTCTGTGTACGTTATAACCTTTCTTTAAAATTTTTAGACCCTTTCAGGGTGACAAAACTATTCAGGATGACAAATCATTATTTTTCCCCTTTGTAAACAGCGCATACAGCACCGGCAATACCACCAACGTCAACAGCGTAGCCGAAAGGATTCCTCCAATGACCACCGTAGCCAAAGGCCGCTGCACTTCGGCTCCGCCGGAATTGGAAATGGCCATGGGAAGAAAACCCAATGATGCTACCGTGGCGGTGATAATAACGGGGCGAAAACGCACCTCCACCGTGCGCATTATGCGCTGTCGAAGGTCGGTGATGCCTTCTTTTTCTAAATCATTAAGATAACTTATCAATACGATCCCGTTCAGTACCGCCACCCCAAACAGGGCAATAAAACCAACGCCCGCTGAAATACTGAATGGCATATCGCGTAGCCAAAGCGCAATGACCCCGCCGATGGCCGACATAGGTACAGCCGTAAAAATGAGCAGGGATTCTTTGATGGAATGAAACGTAAAATAGAGCAGGGCAAAAATCAGGAACAGGGCTATCGGCACCGCAAAACTCAAGCGATCTTTGGCACGTTGGAGGTTTTCAAAGGCGCCGCCGTAGGTATAAAAATAGCCCGAAGGAAGCGCTACTTTTTGTTCAATTTGAGCCTGCACATCCTTGACCACGCTCTCTATGTCTCGATTAAGTACCCCGATTCCGATAGTAATGCGGCGACGGGTTTGTTCGTGTGAGATTTGAGCGGGGGCTTTGCGGAAATCAATAACGGCTACTTCTGCCAACGGTACCGTGCCGCCTGAAGGCAATGGAACCAAGAGTTGACGCACATTTTCAATGTCCTGTCGATGCGCAGAATCCAGCCTTACGACCAGCTCAAAGCGTCGTTCTTCTTCGTATACGGTCCCCGTTGTTTCCCCCGCAAAACCCGAACGAACCAGTCGGTTAAGATCGGCTATGCTGAGTCCGTATTGGGCAATCTTAGCCCGATTATAAGTTATACTAATTTGAGGTAATCCTACAATTTGCTCTACGCGCACACTGGCTACACCTTTTACTTTTTCAATGACTTTGGCGGCGTCATTGGCGCGTTCGTAAAGAATATCCAAATCATTGCCGAACAGCTTCACAACCACATCTGAGCGCACACCCGTGATCATTTCGTTGAATCGCATCTGAATGGGTTGCGTCATTTCGACACTGGTCCCGGGCAGTTCTTCTGCCAGGACAGCGGCCATTTTTTCGGACATTTCTTCGCGGTTTTTGGCATTTTTCCATTCCGAAATATCCTTCATATTGATCATTTGATCCACCATTTCAATGGGCATTGGGTCGGTAGGGATTTCAGAGGCACCAACGCGGCCCACGATCTGCTGAATTTCGGGGAAGTGCTTTTTTAGAATTTGGTGAGCTTTGTTGGCCGAGTTGATGGTTTCGGTCAGAGAGGTTCCCGAAGCTGTTCGAAAATCAATTGCCAGATCGCCTTCGTCGAGGGTGGGAACAAACTCACCGCCGAGTTGCGAGAAAATGTAAAGTGCAACCGCAAATAGTGCCAAAGTGATGCCGACAGTTGCCTTTTTCCAATTCAGGGCCCAACGGATCATGGGCTCATAACGGCGATAAAGCCATTGCAGAACGCGCTCGGAAAAGGTCCAATGCCTGTTTAAATTTTTGCCCATCACCAATGAAGACATCATTGGGACATAGGTCAGGGAAAGAATAAATGCACCGAAAATGGCGAAACCTACCGTGAGCGCCATAGGTTTGAACATTTTTCCTTCAATACCTACGAGCGATAAAATAGGTAAATAAACCATCAAAATGATAATTTCACCAAAAGCCGCCGACGTGCGGATGCGTTTGGCAGTTTCGTATACCATGTTGTCGCGCTCGGCGGGGTCATCCACATTGTTTCGCTTATTCTCTTCGTACCAAACCTGAAATCGGTGAACAATGGCTTCCACAATGATCACCGCTCCGTCCACGATCACCCCAAAGTCAATGGCTCCGAGCGACATGAGGTTGGCTGAAATATCAAAGGTGTTCATCATTCCGATGGTAAATAACATTGCCAATGGAATCACCGATGCCGCTACTAATCCCGCCCGTAAACTTCCCATCAGCATTACCAATACCACAATGACGATGAGGCCCCCAATGAGTAAGTTTTCGGTAACGGTAGTTATAGTCTTGTTTATCAATTTAGTACGCTCAATAAACGGCACGATCTCGATGCCTTCGGGCAGCGTTTTCTGAATGCGGGCCACGCGTTCTTTGACAGCATTTACGGTATTGGCCGAATTGGCTCCTTTCAGCATCAGTACAATGCCACCCACTGCTTCTCCTTCACCGTTACGTACCAATGCCCCAAATCGGTTGGCGTGACCAAAGCCCACACCCGCCACATCTTTGACCAACACAGGAATGCCGTTTACGTTTTTAACCACGATCTGTTCAATGTCAGTCAGGCTTTTGACTACTCCTTCGCCCCGGATAAATTGTGCCTGTCCGACCCGTTCAATGTAACTGCCGCCCGTATTGGCGTTGTTGCTTTGCAGAGCAGTATATAATTCAGGCAGAGTGATATTATGGGCGCGCAGGCGTTCGGGGTTGACACTGACTTCGTACTGTTTGACAAAACCGCCGAAGCTGCTTATCTCAATAACGCCTTCAATGCCAACCAATTGACGTTTAACGATCCAGTCCTGAATCGTGCGAAGCTCCGTTAGATTATATCTGTCGTGAAATCCTTTTTTAGTGGCCAGTGTGTATTGGTAAATTTCACCTAAACCTGTCGTGAGCGGGGCGATCATGGGTTTGCCGAATTCGGTCGGAATATCGGCTTCCACCATTTTTAGTTGCTCTGACACCCATTGCTTGCCGCGCACAATGTCCATTTCATCTTTAAAAACGACTGTGACGACCGATAGACCTAACTTGGAAACGGAACGGATTTCGGTGACGTCGGGAATATTGGCCAATGACAGTTCAATGGGCGTAGTCACAAATTGCTCCACTTCCTGAGCGGCGAGGGTGGGAGTGAGGGTCAGGATCTGGACTTGATTGGTGGTAATATCAGGAACCGCATCGACGGGCAAACGCGACAGCGAATAACCTCCCCAGATAATCAAGGCAAGTACTGCCAGTCCAATGATAAGTTTGTTTTTAATACTGTAATGAATCAGTGAATCAATCATGATTGATTATCAACGAATAGAATGAAAATGAAGAAATACACAAAGAAGAGGTGCCTGCATAAGGACCGAATGGGCATACTCATCCCATGAAATACAGGAAACTAAGCTCGGGGCGGACAGATCAGCGCCTTGAAGGAAAGAAATGCGTAGGAATTAAGCCATTGAAAATCAGGCTTATGGAAAAAGACCGTAGTGCCGGTTATTTCAAAAGAAACATTGGCTGAGGGCAGGACAAAAAAGCCTGTTACGCCGTTGAAATCAAAACTTGGAAGATGATGTTTTTTTTGTTTGGTATGTTCAGAATCGGCAGCGTAGTGCATCCACAGAAAATCTAAAAAACTCAGCGGTTGCTGTTGCTCTTGCCGGTGCTCTCGATAATGCGCCCATACATCAGAAGAACGAAGCAAATCCATTGCCGTGCGCGGAAGAAAACTTTGCGCAAGCAAAAGAATCGCCAATGTTCGAATGAAAAATGATTTTAACATATATCTGAACAAAAAACTACTTTGTTTCTGACAAATTTAGATTATTCGGAATCAATTATCAAAGATGCAGACACACATTTCAAAGTATTCCGAACACTTTAGAACAGTTCTTTATAACATCTACCCGATTGGCTTATTTTTTCTGTGATCCTAAGAAAGCCCGGTCGGCTGAAAAGCCCATATCAGGTTTTATTAGGTATTAATCGAACAACTTAGCTACCCCAAAGGCTGCCGCTGCGGCTACTGCCCCGATAAGTGTCACTTTTAAAGCTCCCCGCAAAGGTTGTTGACCGGTGGCTTTGCTTTTGAAATAGCCAAAAATAAACAGACATAAGAGAGTCATCAGTGCTGACCAAGTGAGTCCTTTTGTGGGAGTACTTGTAAAAACATAAGGAAGCAGCGGAACCAAGCCTCCCGCTACGTATGCCAATCCAATGGTTAAGGCACTTTTTCGAGCTTGGTTGGGATCGGGTTTTTCAAGGCCTAATTCATACTTCATCATAAATTCGACCCATTTATTTTTGTCTTTGGCAATGTCTTCAACCACTTGGTCCTGAAGGTCAGGACTGATGCCCATATCAGCAAAAATTTCTTTGATCTCAGCTTTTTCGCGTTCAGGCAGATGGTCTACTTCCCAGTATTCACGTTTTAACTCAGCATCATAATGCTCCACTTCGGTTTGGCCGGCGAGGTATCCGCCGAGCCCCATGGCAATAGATCCTGCTACTATCTCGGCGATTCCGGCCGTCACCACGAGTGTGTTATTATCAACGGCGCCGCTTAATCCGGCGGCTAACGCAAAAGGAACAGTGAGCCCGTCTGACATACCGATGACTATATCGGTGATAAAAGCAGAGCTACTGAGGTGTTCTTCTTTGTGGAGAATTTGATTTTCGTGATGACGAACCGTTTCCATAGTAATCAATTATTTGGCATTCCTGAATCAATCCATTGTTTAACCAATACAATCTGACAATCACTGAGTTTAACATCGCTGCCGGGCATTGGTTTGAAGCCGATCTGATGCGAAATACTTCCGTATAGCCCTCCGTCAATTGCCATTGTTTTTACATCTGCGTAAGTGGCTAAGCTTATGCCTCCGGATTTTGTGGTGCTGTTATGACAGCCGGTACAATAATAATCTAAAATTAGTGTGATATGCTTGGAATAACTGACTGTTTGGGTAGAAATTATTCCGGTAGAAATGGTTTCGCACGTTATATTTTTTGCACCATCATCTATCCATTGCGCAATTAATTTTATTTTATCACTGCTCATAGGGATATTTGGGGCCGGAGGCATTCGGTCTCGGCCCGTATCAATTATCATTTTGTATAGTTTACTATTGTTTGAGTTGCCCGCTGTTATACCTTTTCTCATGATTTTCTGATAAGAGGTCAAATCATAACCTTCAGCCGCCGTTTTGGCATCGTGGCAACCGCTTGTAGCGCAATTTGCTAACAAAATCGGCAAAATTACGGTATTAAAACAGACCTGATTTTGCGCATTTGTCGTAGTGGCTTTGTCGCATGGGAGTGAATCAAGTGAATTTGGGTTGGTATTTCCAACTTCACTTCTTGGGGGAGTAATAACGGTGGCAGCAGTTGGGTCAAGAGTGCTGCCTTTTTCGTATAAACAACCGGCAGTGATAATGATAATCTGAAGGAACCCCAAAACCTTAACTAATTGATTCATAAAAGTTTAATTTTTGGTGAAAGGAATAAAGCTAAACTTTGTCTTTACCGCAATTACCTCGGCAATTTTTTCAAACACCAGTTTAGGCACTTCGATCTTATGGTCAGTGAGTGGCACGTTGAAGTCACAGGTCAGCAGTAAGCCGGTTTTGGCAACGGTTAGTTTGCCATCCAGGGTTCTTTCCTTTTTTACGCCATGCATGAGCAAAATACCTTTTGCCGAAATTTGGTAAGTGCCTTCTTTGGAAAAGTCGATTGTCTCGACCAATTTTCCGGAAAAGGTTGCCGTTGGGTATTTATCCGATTCCATGTAGTTCTCGTTGAAGTGCTCTTCCATGAGTTTGTTTGGAAATACAAATTGCGCTGTTTGCATTTTCACAACCATTTCCCCCGTTTTTACATTGAGAAGTGCCGTTACATTTTTATTGAGGGCTGAAATATTCTCAAGGGGCGTTTCCGAAAAGAAACTTGTTTCGCCGTTGCGGGCGATAAACACATCCTGACTTACGGCTATCCGGCCCATGCCGATCAATACTGCTAAAAGGAGCTTTTTCATGTTTATTATTTTTTATGAGTTGTACGGGTACTTTTATCAAAACTGAAGACTCTGGAAATATTAAATCCGTAAAAGATATCACCCTTGCTCCAACTGCCTGTAGTAGCCCCTATGAACTGATTTTCGATCATTCCCCGTGAATTGGAAAGGTGCAGTTGAAATACGTGGCCGCCCGTTTCAATGTCAAATCCCATGGAAAAACAATCCTTGTATTGAGGGTCTCTGACGTACGTTGTTCCGATTTGTTTGAGTGTATAGAAGTACTCAGCATTGAACGACGTTCGCTTAGTTAGTTTGAAGCGCCCGCCAATACCTGTGGCATACAGGGTATTTTCGTCGATGGTCGTTTCGGTTTTATTTCGGTGCAATATCGTTGGACTGAGTTGCAGTGAAAACCGTTCGCCAAATTTTCGGGCAATCAGAAGTTGTCCTACATACGACTGCCGTTCGAGGTTATTATAAAACTTCATGTCGGGAGAAGTGGGCGTTGCATTGGTAAAAGCTCCCGCATAGGCTGTAATGCTGACGGGCTCAAAACGGCGATTCGATTGTCGCAGCAGTTTGTATTTCGCAAAATAATCGTAGGTTTTTTGGTAAGAACTGCGCCCAACACCAACCATCAGTCGGTCGGTAATACCGTACTCAAGACCGATACGGATACGTGCTTCATCCAACCCCCACAGATTGGTGAATCCTGAATTAACAGCCCCAAATCGGTGAGAAATCCGAAAGTCTAAGTGTTTTTTAGCAATGGTTTCTACTGATTGCCCGTTGATGATACGCGTAGATTTAAATGTAGCCGTGGTAAAAACGGGACCTGTTTTCTCTTTGTCAAGGATTGACATAAGGTCGTCCTGTGCATAGAGCGATTGAGCGACGGTAAGTATCAGACTCAGAATGAATATTCTTTTCATAAGATTTTAGTTTAAAGAGAGGTGCCGATTGTTCAATCGGCACCTCGATCGTTTTTTACGATGCTACGATTGTAAGTATGTTATTACTGAGGGAGGTCTGATATACTTTCAGTCCTTTTTTGCCATCACTATTCAGGCCAACACCGTTATTGTCATACCGGGCACCGTGTGCAGTGCAGTAAAACTCAGATGTGCGATACGTTATTTGCCGTTGTTGCTCATGGCTGCAAATCAGCGTGACAGCAGCGTATGCCCCTGTATTGGTACGCGCTACCACCACATTCTGAGAAGAAAGTACTACGTAGCCGCCATTCTTGAGCAATGCAGCGTACTGCGAATTGGCTAAATCCAAGGTAATGTCGCTCGTCAGGGGAGCAACATTGGATTCGTTTTGGCAAGAGGTAAGTGTACTGCCGGCACACATTACAGCAAACATAGCTGCACCACTGAATCCTAATTTTTTAAGAAATTCATTGCGATTGATGATTTCTGTTTTCATCATGATTTTATAATTATTGGGTTAAAAATGAATAAAAATGTTCTCCATTCGGCAGCACCTGCATAGGTGTTGCATAAACTATTTCCCTGTGTGAGAAATAGACATAATTGATTGAGAAGAAAGGGAGTGGAGTAAACGATTTCTTCAGTCCATTCAGCCGTAGAAATAGCTAAATAGGTAGAAATAAAGCAGTTAGAAAATACAGTTGAAAGCAGGGCAATGGATCAGATTCGACAAAAGCCAATGATTCCCTGAATACACACCGAGGTTAGTTTCGGGGTGGGAAAATAAGAGAGTAAACGATGGTAAAAAAGTACGAATTATCCCAGTGAAACGAAGGCTTCACAATCAGGCAGTACACTTTGGGGTTGAACAATACTGACGCTGCAGCGGGGACTACAAAAAAGCCAATCGTACTGCTTAGATCATAGGATGGAAGATGGTGTTTTTTCTGCTTGGTATGCTTGGAGTCAGCAGAGTAATGCATTTGTAAAAACGCCCAAAAGCTCAATGACTGCTTTTCTTCCCGCTGATGCTCGCGGTAATGTGCCCATACCTCCGGCGAATGCACCAACTCCGCAGCCGCTCTGGGGAGGAGACTTTGGATAAGCATTACAAATACCAAACAATATGCAGCAACTATTTTCATCAGAACGAAATCATTCATGCTAAACTTCATCTTTAATACGAACGAGGCAAGAGTAATGATGCAATGGCCTCCGAATTTGGAATTAGAATGTATATAGATAGTTTTTAACTATCTGATAATTAGCGAATTAATATGTTTTTTTAAAAGAATGACCTTTGTCATTTGATAATGTTGGATTCGGGATGTTAATTTGTGCGGTTTTATTTAAACTCAATCTAAATAGAATTTGTTGTCGTTCAGTAGTCATCAGTGAAATTACTTTTGACTGAACGCTGAGAGTAAGAGAATGAATAAGGGAATAACAAATGAAAACCATTGCTGACTTAAAAATAGGGGAACGCGCTTTTGTAAAGGCATTTCGTCAAGTGGAGTTGTCATTGAAATTGCTCGAAATGGGCTGCCTGCCGGGAGCCGAAATAATGCTGGACTTCATTGCGCCCTTTGGCGATCCGCTCGGCATACAGGTCAATGGCTATTGTCTGGCCATGCGCAAAGATGAAGCGGCAACGGTTTTGATTGAAGATAGCATTTAATACACTTGGAAAAGACACCCACTATAGCCCTTATTGGAAATCCCAACAGCGGTAAATCTTCCTTATTTAACCAACTTACAGGCCTGCGCCAAAAAGTAGGCAACTTCCCAAGCGTAACGATTGAAAAGAAATCCGGTACGCTGTCGTTAGACGGTAAAAAGGAGGCAATAGTTATTGACCTGCCCGGTTTGTACAGCCTTTACCCAAAGGCGTTGGATGAGCGTGTGGTGATTGATATTTTAGCCAACCCCGCGCACGAAAATTATCCGGATGTGGTGGTAATGGTAGCCGACGCTTCCAATCTTAAGCGAAACTTATTGCTTTTTACGCAGGTAGCCGATTTAGGCTTGCCCGTTGTGCTGGCGCTCAATATGTTGGATGTAGCGCGCGACAAACATCTTCAGGTAAATGCCGTTAAGCTTGCCATGAAGTTGGGCGTACCCGTAGTGCGTATCAATGCGCGGGTAGGTGAAGGGCTGGATAACTTAAAACAGGCCATTGTTCAAACGCTGGAACGGCCCGCCATTACAACCCTGAATCAGAAGTATTTTTTTAATGCTGCGGATCAATTTCCGGAATTGATCAACGACGTCAAACGAACCAATCAACTTTCCAATAATTATCTGGCGCTGCATTATGTACAACAACATGATATTTTTTCGTTTTTGAACGCCGAAAAACGAGTGGCTTTTGATCAACTGATCGAGAAGTATGACTTTAAAGAAAGCGGTTTTCAGGCCGCAGAGACCATGCATCGGTATGCTTTGATTGATGGATTGGTCAAAGACTCGGTCAAAGTTGCAGATGATTTTTTGGTAAAACCTCTGTGGACCAAGCGATTGGACGCGGTTTTATTGCACCCTTTTTGGGGATATGCCGTATTTCTGTTGGTTTTGCTTACCATTTTTCAGGCTGTTTTTACGCTCGCAACCTATCCCATGGATATGATTGATGCGGGTGTATCGGCATTGAATGAATGGTTAAAGCAACAACTTCCGGCCGGAGCCTTGACTGAGCTGCTAACCGATGGCCTTATTGCCGGCATCGGCGGCGTGGTGATCTTTATACCCCAAATCGCCTTTCTGTTTTTTCTGGTCGCCTTGTTAGAGGAATCCGGTTATATGGCGCGCGTAATGGTGATCATGGACAAACTCATGCGCAAATTCGGACTGAACGGTAAGAGTGTGGTGCCGCTGATCTCGGGCGTTGCCTGTGCCGTTCCGGCCATTATGTCGGCGCGGAGCATTGGGAATCGTAAAGAACGTTTACTCACAATACTGGTGACTCCTTTAATGAGTTGTTCGGCCAGATTGCCCATTTTTACGATTTTGATTGCGTTGGTTGTTCCCGCTACACCCGTATTAGGGTTTTTCACGTTGCAGGGATTGACCTTGATGGGACTTTATTTATTGGGTTTGATGAGTGCTTTGGTTTCGGCATGGGCTATCAAAGGATTTGTAACAAGCAGCGAGCGCGGCTATTTCGTCATGGAAATGCCCACCTATAAGGCTCCCAGATGGTATCATGTAGGAATATCGGTGTGGGACAGCGTAAAATCCTTCGTGACTCAGGCCGGAAAGATCATTGTGGCGATCTCGATCATTTTGTGGGTGTTGGCATCTTACGGTCCGGGAGATACGATTGCGCGGGCGGAAGAAACGGTACAAAAAACAAATCCAACGTTGGAAGGAACTACGTTGGAAAATGCCGTCGCTGCCTATAAACTTGAAAATTCGTACGCCGGGCATTTCGGCAAATTTATTGAACCTGCCATCGCACCTTTAGGCTATGACTGGAAGATCGGTATTGCGCTGTTGGCCTCTTTTGCTGCCCGAGAAGTGTTTGTCGGAACAATGAGCACCATTTACAGCATCGGCAGCGTAGCTGATGACGACAACGGTACCATCAAAGCCCGTATGCGTGCCGAGATCAACCCCAAAACAGGAAAGCCCATGTATACGCCGGCCTTGGCGTTTTCATTGTTGATCTTCTACGTTTTTGCCATGATGTGCATGAGTACTATTGCCGTCGTATATCGTGAAACACATGGTTGGAAATGGCCGATGATCCAATTGGCGTATATGACTGCGTTGGCATATGGTTTGGCATTTGTGACCTATCAGGTATTGAAGTAGAGGGTTACTGTTACTCTGGATTTCTCTACCCGTCTGACGGTTAAAACCGTCGGACGGATGTTCTGCAAGTAAGAATTATCAATACCCTCAAAAATACATGCTCTGTGCTACTCTAAATGTATTGCAGTGCGCTTCCACAATATCGGCGATACGTGGTGAATAGCCGCCGCCCATCGTTACAACGACGGGAATTTGATGCAGTTGGCATTGTTCAAACACAAAATCATCGCGCCGTTTGCAACCCGCACTACTTACGTTCAGCTTGCCCAATTTATCCGTTCCCAAAATATCTACCCCTGAAATATAAAAGGCAAAATCAGGTTTTTGCTGTTCAAACAACAAAGGCAGTGCGGCAGTAAGTTGTCGTAAATATTCTTCGTCTTTGGTGCCGGTGGGCAGGGCAATGTCTAAGTCAGAAACTTCTTTGTGCAAAGGATAATTTTCGCTTCCATGCATTGAAAATGTAAAAACACGCGGTTCGTTTTGAAAAATAACGGCGGTTCCGTTGCCTTGATGTACGTCCAGGTCAATCACAAGTATTTTTTTGGCTAATCTATTTTCCAGCAAATAGTTAGCGGCAATGGCGACATCGTTCAGCAGACAAAAGCCTTCTCCTCGGTCGGCATACGCATGGTGGGTACCGCCGGCAACATTCATCGCAACTCCCTCACTTATTGCATAATGGCAGCACTCAATCGTTCCTTGGGCAATACGTGTTTCGCGCTCAATGAGACGACCTGACAAGGGAAAACCAATGCGTCTGACCATCTTTTCGGAAACTCGCAGCTGCTTTAGATCGTCCCAATATGCACGGGTATGAATGCCTAAAATCCAATGCTCGTCCAATGCGCCGGGCGAAAAGAAATTTTCATCGGTACATGTTCCTTCGTAAAGAAGCTGTTCGGGAATCAGTTCATATTTGAGCATGGGAAAGCGGTGCGGCTCTCCGGTCGGACCCGCAGGCAAGGGATGACAATAAATAGGATCGTAAGCGATATAGAGCATGAATCTATGAAATGATTTGAGGGGTATTTTCGTTAATGTAAGACACACATCTAATCAACTTCATAAACACAATGAAAGTTAAGTATTTGAACATAATGATGGGGTTTGCGATAGCGGCAATAAGCTGGTCGTGTAACCCGGATGCCTTACAGGACCTAACACCGGAGGATTCACAAGTGTTTATAACAAACTACGACAAAAATACCGGCTTTGGCAATTACAGTACTTTCAGCTTGGCCGACAGCGTATTTGTAGTACAAAATGATCGTTCGGGTGTTTCGACTACGGCGCTTGATTACCGCGTTTTGAGTCGCGTGGCTGAAAATATGACCAAGCGCGGCTACACGCGGGTGGCTAAGGCAACCAAACCTGATTTTGGGATAAATGTACTTCGTATCAGTGAAACACAAACGGGCGTGGTAGCCAATTACAACCCTTGGAACAACTATTGGGGCTATGGTGGCAGCGGCTTTTATTACCCGCCTTCGTACTCGTATTATCAAACAACCGAAACATACTGGTACGTAGAAATCATTGATCTCAAAACGGCAGCAACAAGCGACAAAGCGACCGTGGTTTGGAACGCACAGGTTCGGGGCGATGGTATCTTTGACGAAAGCGCCGTTGCATCGGTCATTGATGCGGTATTCACCCAATCTTCGTACCTCAAAAAGAATTAAAAATGACAGACCGAAAAGAACCGATTGTTTAAAGGTCTGATTCCAAAAATGAAAAACATGAGAAAAATAATTTGTTTGGCCATTGTCCTTGCTTCTGTGGGAAATCTCTTTGCACAGCAGGTAATTGAACGGGACCAATTATATAAAAGGGAATCTCCCTACGAGCGTTATACTACGTATCGGATATCAATAACAGGCGGTTTAGGATTACCTGCGGGTACGTTCACCAATTATATGGATAACACAACAACGCGTAATTATGCAGTGTCTGTTGACTTTGTATTCCCTAAAAATAATCTGTCTTTGGGAGCAACCATCGGTTCGCAGTATTTCAAAAATCGCATTGGTCGACAAGTATATAGCGCCGATAATCAAGACGTTTCTGCGGTACAAACGCGTACTTTTTCCGCCGTTCCTTTGGTATTGACGGGGAGCTATCACATCGGAAATGTGAATGCACTTGTGCGCCCTTATGTACAGGTAGGCTTAGGTGGAGCGTTTGCCGAATTGATCAATTATTGGGGAACGATTCCGACAGGCGATAATGGATTTCGATTTGTTGCCCAAGCAGGCGCCGGGGTGCGTGTTTTGTTCAAAAAACAGGGTAAACTGGGCTTAGAAGCCGGAGCGACCTATCAGCATTTGCCGTTTGCGCTGGAAGGGGAAGGAATCAAAGATGCTTCAACGCTGAACGCCCGCGTAGGGCTGTTCTATCGTTGGTGGTAATGGGTTAACCTCACCCCCTGCCCCTCTCCTTGTTTAAGGAGAGGGGTTTTGTTTTTATGCCTCAATTGTAATTTCGTGCGTAAGTTCAGCCAAGGGTTCAAATTGAGCCGTAGCCGAGCAATATTTATCCATTGAAAGTTTTACAGCACGCTCCACTTTGGCACGGTCCAGATTGCCTTTGAAAAAATAATGAATGGTTATTTTACGAAAAGGAGAGCGCTCGGTATTGTCTTCTTTGATTCGTTCACCTTCTACTGAAATCCGAAAATCCAATATTTCCTGACGCTGTTTTTTCAATACCAATACGACATCAATGGCCGTACAACTGCCCAATCCCATCAGCAATAATTCCATCGGACGAACGCCCGCATTTGTTCCGCCAATATTGGGAGAAGCATCGGTGTGTACTTTTTGGTCTGACGATCCTGTGGCTTCAAAATGAAAGCCATCGTCTACGCGCACTAATTCTACTTTCATGGGTATTTGAAAAATTAACTGTTATCCTCTTGAGAAAACAGATTATTGTTTATCGGCCAACATTTCTGTATCCTGAATCAGGAGCGAAAGCCCAACCACTTTCTTGGTCTCCGGATTTCGTTTGAATGTAATGATGGAGCCATATTGACTCGTGGATTTGAATGTGTCCGCTTTGGCCTGTTTCAACAGCTTGTTAGCCCCGTTTTCGTCAGCTTCTCCAAATAAAGCGTCTTCTTTGAGTGTTATTTTGTAAACACTGAAGTAACCGTTCTCTTTCATTTTATACGTTCCCACGTATTCAGACAATGAATCAGCGGCACTTGTTGTAAGTGCCACGGGAGAAGAGTTTGTCAGGGACATCAACAAGACGCTGATTCCCAGGAAAAAAATCGGAATCCACTTTTTCATCTTTAATGTTGGTTTAAGGTAAAAAACAAAGCCTACGCTTCGTCTTCGATGATGGTGATTTTTGTGATCTTGTCACCCTGGCGGATGGCGTCAATGACGTCTAAACCTTCCGTTACTTTACCAAAACACGTATGGTTACGGTCAAGGTGAGCGGTGTTGGTACGGCTGTGGCAGATAAAGAACTGTGAGCCACCGGTATTACGACCTGCGTGCGCCATCGAAAGCACGCCGCGATCATGGTATTGATTGTTGCCGGTCAACTCACATTTGATAGTATATCCCGGACCGCCACGACCTGTTCCCTGCGGGCAACCTCCCTGAATCATAAAATTAGGAATAACACGGTGGAAGGTAAGGCCATCGTAAAAACCACTTTTTGATAATTTAATAAAATTGGCAACAGCAATAGGAGCGTCTTGGTCGTAAAAATCGATCAACATCGTTCCTTTTTCGGTAATCATTTCTGCTTTAGGCATTTGCGTATGTATTTGCGGTTATTATTCGCCGAAGCGACTTGTTTTATTTTGATTGGGGTACAAAGGTAATCAAACAGTTTTAGATTGAATTTGTTGATACAATAGATTTTAGGAAGTCATTCGTCTCATAGGTTAAAAACAGGGAAAACATTGGTTTGAACCGGGCTTCCGTTTTACTTTGTACCAAACTTAGTTACAATCATGCCCAACCACGAAGTCATAATTATCGGAGCCGGTGTCGCAGGACTTTCCTGTGCCAACTATTTAACCCAATTCGGCATTACGCCTCTCGTGTTGGAGGCAGCAGATGCCGTAGGCGGACGTGTTCGCACCGATACCGTAGACGGTTACTTATTGGACCGTGGCTTTCAGATTCTGCTGACGGCCTATCCGGAGGCAAAACGATTGTTGAATTACAACGCATTGGCGTTAAAAACGTTCCGCTCCGGGGCGTTGATTCGTAAAGACAATGATTTTTCCGTCATCAGTGACCCCTTCAAAGAGCCTTCTCAAGTGTTTAAAACCCTGTTTTCGTCGGTCGGGACGTTAATTGACAAACTCAAGGTACTTCAATTGTCTAACGAAGTAAGCAAAGAATCCACTGACTCTTTTTTTGATGACAAAGCTACTGATACATTGTCGTATCTGCGTGAGTATGGTTGGAGCGACGAGATGATCACCAACTTTTTTAAGCCCTTTTTCGGTGGCGTATTTCTGGAAAATGAGTTAGAAACTTCGAGCAATTTTTTTCGGTTTGTCTTTAAGCAATTTTATACCGGCGATGCCGCTATTCCCGCCAATGGAATGCAGGCCATTCCCGAACAAATGGCTGCCAAATTGCCCGCCGGGACTGTGAAATTGAATACCAAAGTAGAGAAAATAGAAGGCAACAAAGTGCATCTTGCCGGTGGGAAAGTAGTATCTGCCAAAGTAATTGTGATAGCGACAGACGCTCATCAGGCAGATATTTTGTTAGGGAGAAAACTAAAAAGAGATTATAATGTAACGACCTGCACGTATTTTTCAGCCGACCGTTCTCCATTGAACAGGAAAATGTTGGCGCTCAATCCCAATCGTTTATCGGTTGTTCATAACCTCTGCGTGCCCAGCGATATTGCGCCTTCTTACGCGCCGGCCGGCAAATCGTTAGTATCGGTCAGTACGCAGGGCTTAAATTTGTTTGATGAGAAAAAATTGACCGATCATATCGTTCAGGAACTGACAGAATGGTTTGGCGAAGAGGTAAAAACGTGGCAACATCTTCGTACCTATCATATTCCCGAATCGTTGGTAAAATATACTTCCAAAGCACCGGTTTGCAATTTGAAGATCAGCGCAAATCTTTACGAATGCGGCGACCACATTGCCTATCCATCCCTCAACGCTGCGATGGCAACGGGCAGAGCCGTAGCTGATATGATTGCGGGGATATAGGGAGAAAACGGTTAACTATCCAGCAGAAAATGAGCCATTTGCAGGCCTGATTGGAAGGCTCCTTCGACATTGCTCTGCCCGAAGCCGTCTCCTCCTAACAGCAGCGAAAAGGGCGTTTTGTAAGCAATAAAAGCCTTGGGGAAACATTTTACAGCTAAGCTATACCGCCAACGATGCACCTGAAAGGACTCTATTTGTTCTTTGGAAATCCATTCGTCCAAGTATTCGATGAGTTGATTTCCGACCACTGTTAAATCCTCCTCCAAGTGTTGTCTGCTGTAAGCGGCACTTGCATGAATGGTAATTGATGTTAGTGTTGAAATACCCTTTTGAAAATTGTCAGCTACCCAAGCGACAGGCCCTTGGTCAAATTTTAGAACTCCGGGCGCAGGAATGCTGCTTCCTCCCTTTAAAAGCACCATAACGGCAAAGCAGGGAGCGTATTCGATCGCCTCAAAAACATTCGGCTCACTTGAAGGAAAAGAAATAGAACTGTTGTTTAAAAGCGCCAAAGCCTGCGGAGCGGGAATGGTAAGGATAAGGTTGTCAGCGTGGTAGGTGTGTTGTGATTCCGTCAAAATGGTGCACCCTTTTTCATCTCCCGATAGCTGTATTGCACGTTCACCGGTATGTACCGTTAGCGGCCGGGCCAGGTATTTGGCAATTCCGGTCATGCCCTCTACTCCGATAAATCGCGGGTGTCGAAAAGAAAGGTCCCGGTGTTCGGTGTCCTGCAAAGCCCATTCCCGGACAATACCCGCCTGGGTTAACTCAGCAATGAATTGCTGAAATTCAGCCGTACGAGCCGTAAAATACTGAGCACCGTGGTCAGCTCGGGCCTCTGAAATGCGACGCGTTGCCATACGTCCTCCTACACCCCGTCCTTTGTCGAGCATAGTGATGTTCCATCCGTTTTGTTGCAGTACGCGAGCCGCCGTTAGTCCCGTCATTCCTGCACCAATGATTATACAAGAAGGCATTATTTTACAAAATTGATTTTTTAATTACACCCTTAGTGGGTATACCTAGTAAACTTGGCTTAAAGAAATAAGTTTTGAAAAAGAAGGGATAAAATTGAAGGAATACTGACGGGGGTTGAGGCATATGCTGAAATCCTGAATGGTAATAAATAGTCAACATTCTTTTTTTGACATTACTTTTCCAAAGCCTTCAGGGCTGCCTGTTTCAAGATGTCCAAGCTCTTTTTTGGTATTTCAGACCAAGGTGATTTTTCAGACATAAGAAAATCAAAATTATTTTTTTGAGCCAATGTTCCATAAACCGTGAAAGCCGCCAGAAGGCTTCCGGTCATGCTTGGATGAAAATTGTCATTCCCATAAAGCGGCAAACCTGGGGTTGATTCCCACGCGTATTTCCACGCCAAGCCCGCCGGACAAAGCAGTGATTGGGTTTGTGTAGCGGCTTGGGTATAAGAATAAATGACGTTATCCAGATCAAAAGAACGGGACGAAGATGGCCAAACCATGTAAAGGGCCATTGGAGTATTGTTTTTTCGGCAAATCTCCGCCAGACGGCGGGCATATTCCAACAATAAAACCTGCGATTCGGGTAAGGCAGAGGGGCCTTGTTGCGCAACAACAAAATCATAGTGGCCGGTTTCGATCTCCTTTTGCACCTTGCCTTCGTTCCAATGATCTTCCAACGAATAATTGGGAAAACTAAGCGTAGAATACTCGATGCTGACGCTGTCGTATTTGCCTATTTCCTGCACCAGTTGCGGCAGATCATTGGTATAGGTAAGACTGTTTCCTACAAAAAGAATTCTCAGCGCAGACTTCTTGGAAGTTACTTCCGTTGCGTTGGAACAACTTCCGAAAAGGATAAAAAGAGGTAAGAGGCAACGTAAAATCATCGGTGAAAAAGTTACATTTGTCTAAACACTTGATGATGTAAATTACGATTTTTCAGGCTTATAAAATAAATTGGTCAGTGAAATTTCAGATTTACCATATAAGGCATATGAGTGAATATGAGAAATTGGAAAACAGCCTTCTATTTCCTCATATGCCTTATATGGTAAAAAAAAGGTGCGAACTGAAGTCCGCACCTAAAAGTTACGTTAGAAATCTATATAGTCACTAAGCCACTTGTGCTTCGCGATGAATGATCGCTTCGCGGTCGGGACCCGTTGAAATAAAGCTGATCGGCAAATTGAGTTCTGCTTCCAAAAACTCAATATACGCCGCCAATTCCGCAGGAACTTCGTCGTAGGTATGAAGATTTTCGAGCGAGGTAGCCCAGCCTTTCATGGTCTTATAGACCGGTGTGGCTTCATTCGTGCACAGGTCATAGGGGAAACGGTCCGTAAGGGTGCCGTCGGCCAATTGATAGTGTGTACAGATATTTATCTCTTCAAAAATATTCAATACATCCACTTTCATCATTACTAACTGCGTAACGCCGTTGATCATGATGGCATACTTTAGCGCCGGCAGATCCAACCATCCGCAACGACGCGGACGACCCGTTGTAGAGCCAAATTCACGGCCTTCTTTACGCATACGCTCACCCACTTCATCCAACAATTCAGTCGGGAAAGGGCCGCTACCTACGCGGGTACAATAGGCTTTAAAAATACCGAATACTTCACCGATGCGGCGGGGCGATAATCCAAGACCGGTGCAGGCACCGGCAGTGGTAGTGGTTGAACTCGTTACGAACGGATAAGAACCAAAGTCAATGTCGAGCAATGAACCTTGCGCACCTTCTGCCAATACCGATTGACCGGCTTCTAAAGATTCATTGACGAGGTATTCGCTGTCGACAAAATTATAGTCTTTCAAAAACTCCGTGGCTTCAAAGAAAGTCGCTTCGGCATCCGCAAGGGTTGAGCTATAATCGTAGTTATAAAAATCAAGAATGACTTTGTGTTGATCAACCAGACGATTGTATTTCTCTTTAAAATCCGGCGAAACAAGATCACCCATGCGCAAGCCCTGACGGGCTACTTTGTCCTGATAAGCAGGGCCGATTCCGCGCAGCGTAGAGCCGATCTTGGAATCACCTTTGGATTGCTCATAGGCCGCATCCAACAAACGGTGCGTAGGAACAATGACCGAGGCTTTTTTAGAAATAAAGAGATTTTGTTTGAGCGGGAGGTTATATTTTGCTAATCCGTCGATTTCTTTTTTAAGGACGATCGGGTCAAGGACCAGACCGTTACCGATGATATTTTTGATTTCCGGACGAAAAATTCCCGAAGGGATCTGGTGCAGCACGTGTTTGAAACCATCAAATTCGAGGGTGTGACCCGCATTTGGACCTCCCTGAAAACGTGCTACTACTTGGTATTGGGGCGCTAAAACGTCCACAATCTTACCTTTACCTTCGTCGCCCCATTGGAGGCCGAGCAATACGTCAACTTTCATAAATTATTCTATTTCAATTCTTTGCGGTCTTTCGTTTATTTTATTTTTGTTTTCGCAGTTTACGCGCTGGCAGTTGCCATAGAAGATAAGCGAGTGGTGAAGTACGTTAAATTTGAGCAGATCACCGACCATGGTTTGAATGTTTTGCACACGTGGGTCGCAAAACTCCATCACGTGGTGGCAATCCATGCAAATAATATGGTCGTGCTGGCGATAACCGTAGGCTTTTTCGTACTGGGCTAAATTTTTGCCAAACTGATGTTTTGTGACCAAATCACAATCCACCAATACATCAAGCGTATTGTAGACGGTAGCACGGCTTACGCGGTACTTTTTGTTTTTCATTGATATATACAGTTCATCCACGTCGAAGTGATCTTCGCGGCTATATATTTCCTCCAATATCGCAAAACGTTCGGGCGTTTTGCGCAGACCTTTACGCTCCAAATAAGCCGTCAGGATGCGTTTGGCCGCTTCTAAATTTTCGTGTTTGGCTTGGGGCATTGCTTTTTGTATTAGCAGTTAAAAGCTAAAAGTCAAGTGTAAATAAACATTGATAGAAGGTGCCAACGGCACATTTAACACCTAACGCCTAACAGGTAACGATTGCAAAAGTACTAATTTTCAATCAAAACGTGCGACTTTAAATACACCCTCTACTTTTTCCAGTTTTTGCAGGAGTTGTTCAAGGTGGCGGGTATCATACACGTATAACTTAATGATGGCTTCAAAAATTCCCTCATCTGTTTCTACCGCGATAGACCGAATATTGATATGCAGTTCGTTGGAGATGATTCGGGTCAAATCATTGACCAGACCTACGCGATCGGTACCTTCAATGCGCAATCCTGCCAAAAATGCCAGCTTTTGTTGAGAGGTCCACTTGGCTTTAATGACACGGTTGCCGTGGTTGGAAAGCAACTCAGGTGCGTTCGGGCAGGTCGTACGGTGAATTTTTATACCTTCGTTGACGGTCACAAACCCAAAAACGTCGTCGCCGGGAATAGGGTTACAGCATTTGGCCAAGATATAGTCGATCTTGTCCATGTCTTCACCAATGAGCAGGGCGTCGGCGTCGGCGCGTTCGCCATGCATCTTTTTAAGCTCTTTGGTAAACTGCTTGCCGTCTTGGAGCGTATCGGTGTTGATCTTGGCCTGTACGTTCAGTTTGGCATCCTTCTCATGCTTGAATTTCTTGATCTCGTCGGCATTGATGTAGCCTTTGCCAAAACGATAATACAGGTCACTCGGCGTTTTACAGTTGAAATAGGCCCGAAGTTGATTGATCAATTCATTGGTTACATCCAAGTGCAAAATCTTGCACTTGCGCTCAATAATGCTTCGACCATCGGTAACATACTGCTTATTTTCTTCCTTGATAAGTTCCTTGATCCGCGCTTTGGCCTTCGACGTCACGACAAATTTCAGCCAATCTTCGCTGGGCTTTTGGCGCTTTGCCGTAATGATCTCTACTTGGTCACCATTGTTCAACGACTGGCTGATGGGTACGAGCGAGTTGTTCACCTTGGCCGCAATGCAGCGAGCCCCCACTTCGGAGTGAATATCAAACGCAAAATCCAAGGCCGTAGCGCCGCGCTGCAACACGCGCAGTTCGCCTTTGGGCGTAAATACAAATACTTCTTCGGCAAAAAGATTACTTCTGAAATCATCCAAAAACTCCAACGCGGCGGCTTTGCTGTCTCTGGTAGCTTCCAGCATTTCGCGCACCTGATTGATCCATTGGTCAATTCCCTGAGTGGTTTTGGTATCGTTTCCTTTGTATTTCCAGTGAGCCGCTACCCCTTTTTCGGCGATTTCGTCCATGCGTTTGGAGCGGATCTGTACTTCTACCCATTGCGCTTTGTCGGTGCCTTCGGGGCGGTACATTACTGTAATGTGCAGCGATTCGTAGCCATTGGCCCGGGGAGTGGCCAACCAATCTTTCAATCGGTCAATATTGGGAGTATAATGGTCCGTAACGATCGAATATGCATGCCAGCAGTCGGATTTTTCTTCTTTCGGGTCATCTTTTGAATTCATAATGACCCGCACCGCAAACAGATCGTAAATCTCTTCGAAAGGCTTTTTCTGCTTCCGCATTTTATTCCAGATGGAATAAATGGACTTGGGCCGTCCTTTAATGGCAAAATCATAGCCCTGCTCTCGAAGATCGTCTTCGATAGGTTCAATGAATTTGGCAATAAATCGGTCGCGCGATGCCCGCGTCGCTCTCAGTTTATTTCTGATCTCTTCAAAACCTTCGGGTTCGGTGTATTTAAGGTACAGATCTTCGAGTTCGGTTTTGATGGAATGCAACCCCAAACGGTGGGCGAGAGGAGCGTAAATAAAAATGGTTTCAGAGGCTATCTTCAACTGCTTATCGCGCGCCATGCTGTCGAGTGTACGCATGTTATGCAGACGGTCGGCGAGCTTGATCATGATCACGCGAATGTCGTCCGACAGCGTCAGCAACATTTTGCGGAAATTTTCGGCTTGCTGCGATGTTCCAAACTCAAATTGACCGGAAATTTTGGTCAACCCGTCAATGATCTGAGCTACTTTTTTTCCAAACTGACGTTCAATGTCCTGAAGCGTAAAATCAGTATCTTCGACAACGTCGTGCAAAAGGGCGCAAATGATGGACGTCGTGCCTAATCCTATTTCTTCAACGCATATCTGAGCAACGGCAATGGGGTGATAAATGTAAGGTTCGCCGGACTTTCGGCGCATGTCTTTGTGAGCTTCTACAGAAAGGTTAAAAGCTTTCTTAATCAACTTGGCATCATTGTCTTTCAAAAAGGGCTTGGCGGAACGGAGAAGCCTTCGGTATCGCTTCAGAATCTCCAATCGTTCAAGATCCAAATCAATTTCTACTTCGATGGGCATGTTTATGGTTGGGTGGTGGTCTGAATTTTGTTGTACTCAATACGACTAAAGTAGTCAAAAGAATTATTTTTTACAACTATTTTATGATTTAAGAATAAAATGTTGGCAGAAAAATTGAAAGTAAATTGTTGATAAACAGCAAAATAATCGGACTCTTGAAAAGAATCTAAAATAAACGGACGGGAAACTTACAAAATTATTTGCTTTTGATATAAATCTATTTGTAATTTTGCAGCCCCAAAGACACACGCTGCGGGCGTGGTGAAATTGGTAGACATACCAGACTTAGGATCTGGCGCCGCAAGGCATGGGGGTTCGAGTCCCTCCGCCCGCACCTTTAGTGGCCGTCGTCCGTAAACGAAAAGTAAGTTTCGGAAACTGTCAAAAACTAAACCCTCAAGCTCGCAAAGTTTGAGGGTTTTTTCAATTAAGTAACCATTCAATCATTTTCCGTGCAACGGATAACCGCTAATTAATAACTGCACAATGGAGGTTCTGTTAGAAAAAAGTACACCAACCAACGCCACGTTGACCATCAAATTGGCGAAAGGCGATTACCAACCGAAAGTAGAGAAAACCCTCAAAGATTATAGCAAACGCGTTAATTTGAAAGGCTTCCGTCCCGGCAAAGTACCTGCGCAGGTGATTCAGCGCATGTATGGAAAAAGTATTGTTATTGATGAGGTCAATCAATTGTTGAGCGATACCGTCAGTGGCTATATCCGCGACAATAAACTTCCCGTGGTGGGTGATCCCCAAATTGACCGCGAAAAAACGGCAACCATTGACTGGGACAAGCAAAGCGAGTTTGAATTTGCTTACGAATTGGGATTGGCTTCGGATTTTGAGGTGAATTTGAGCACATTGCCGGCGGTTTCAAGCTATACCATTGAAGCGGGCGAAAAAGAATTGAATGATACCATCGAAAACCTGCGTACGCAATTTGCCGGTCAGATCAATCCGGAGGTTTCAGAAGCCGGAGATATGATCTATGGTGAATTGAAACAAGGCGATTTCTCAACCAAAACGGCTATTCCTTCGCGTCAGATCAAAGAAGAATCACAGGCGCAGTTCATCGGTTTGAGCAAAGGCAACGAGCTATCATTTGATATTCGTAACACATTTGTGGATGATAAAGCCGTAGCGCATTTGACAGGTTTGAAAGACGAAGATGCAGCGGCGTTGAACGGTGAGTTTACCTTTTCGGTAGAAGACATTACGCGTCAGGCACCTGCTGAGTTCGATCAGGAGTTTTTTGACAAAGTATTGGGGGCGGGCAAAGCAGATTCGGAAGAAGCCTTCCGCGAGCAGGTAGCCGAGATCATCAAAAATAACTACGCCCGTGAAGCCGACACATTGTTGCGCCGTGATATTGACCAAACATTACTGGACAATATCAGCATTGATCTGCCGGAAGAGTTCCTGAAAAAATGGTTGTTCACCGCCAATGAAGGAAAATTCACCCCTGAGCAAATCGACGCAGATTACCCACAGTTTACGAAATCGTTGAAACTGTCGCTGATCAAAAATAAATTGGCCGACCAAACTGAAATTAAAGTAGAATCGGAAGAAGTGATTGCCCGTGCCGAAGACATGGTACGTGAGCAATTTGGTTTTTACGGCAATGACATGGGTGAGCAGATGAACGAAACCATCCGCAAGATCGCGATGAATTATCTGACGTCGGAGAAAGAAAACAACTACTCAAAAATGTTCAACCTCGTGTTTGACGACAAAGTGTTTGCTGCTCTTAAAAGCCAGCTTACCTTAGAGGATAAAACCATTGATGTAGATCAATTTCAGGAAATTGTAAAGAGCCTTTCGTAGTTCTTACTGGAATATAAAAAAACACCCCATCTTGGCTAAAAACTTGATGGGGTGTTTTTTTTATGTCTTTTTGACCAAAATAATTACGTCCGGATAAGACATTCCAAGTTTCAAAAACTTGGAATGTCTCCGGTTTTGATTTATTCTGCCTTTTTGACCAAAATAATTACGTCCGGATAAGACATTCCAAGTTTCAAAAACTTGGAATGTCTCCGGTTTTGATTTATTCTGTCTTTTTGACCAAAATAATCACGCCCGACGCCCACGACATTTTGACAAGCTGAAAGCGGGAATCGTTTTCGAGTGTTTCGATGAGCGCCGCTACTTTTTCGGCGTGCCCTTCAGGCCAATTGGGTTGGGGAAGCATATCGTCAATGATGTAAAAACCACCTTCTTTGACCAAATTCAGGGTTTCGGCCAAATGATTGTATTTGCCGGGCCACGTATCGGCAAAGATAAAATCAAATTCATTGGCAGGAAGCGCAACGATCACGTCTTCCCCTCGACTGCAAATCAGCTCCAAACGAGCATCATGACCGAGATGCTTTTGGGCAATGGCAATCAATGCTTCGTCGGACTCAACCGAAATGAGGGTTGAATCGGCACTCATTCCTTCCAATATCCAAGCGGTGGCGCGCCCGGCACCGGTGCCGAGTTCAAGAAATTTTCCCGCAGGTTTGGAGGCAATGAGGGTTCGAAGAAATACGCCCGTTAAATCGTCGGAAGGTTGACCAAAGCTGATAGCCTTGGCATCTGCATCAATTTTTTGAATAATGCCGGGTTTGTTTTGAATCGCTGTATCGTTCATAGAATTGTTAGTAATGATCACGCAAAGGCGCAAAGTTATTGTTCGTCTTGGATTTCTTTGCTCCTCCGCTTCTTTGCGTGATAAATTACCAACAAAAGCCACCAAAAAAAAGCAATGATTCCACAACATGGGCTTCCCAGTAAGGCCATTCATGCCCGCCTGAAAATTCATCGTATGTATGCTCTATTTCGTGTTGAAGCAATGCTTGGTGCAGCCGACGATTAGGTTCAATAAGAATATCATCGATGCCACAATCAAATCGAAAAGAAGGAAGTGATGATTTATTTTTTAAGATACTTTCCAAAACTGATTCCTGCGTTTGAATAGCCGAACGCAAGCCCTCAAAATCCTCCGTAAATTGGCTTAGCCGGCCGAATTCAGTGACGGAAGAATGCCCCGAAAAGGCCGTAAATTTATCCGAATACCGGGCTCCCAAACGCAACGCACCAAAGCCGCCCATCGAAAGGCCCGTAAGAAAAAGCGGCAATTGGCGGCCCGCAATCTGCTCTGTAACTACATTGACCACATCATCCACGATCCACTTTTCGTAGTCTTCGGTCAAATGCGGAAGGTAGCCGCTTCCGTCGCCAAAAAGTCCGTCGGAGGGCATGACCAGGAGCATAGGAGGTAAAGTGCCTTCGTCTATAAGTCGTTGCGCGGTTTTATGAACGCCACCTTTCAACGTCCAGGCCCAATGACTTCCGTAGACGCCATGCAGTAAAATAACCATGCCTTTAAGCTCAATGAGAGGTACATTGGGCACAAAGACGCTGATATCGGCGCGTTTTTTCAGCGCAGGACTTTTGACCGTGATCAAGCGTAGGTTGTCATATTCAAAGCGCGGGTCGGATAGCTCGACGGTAAAAAAAGAAGACATGAGATTTGATTATTTCGTCTTGATAATGGTAAGCTGACGGATAAGTTCCTGTTTGGTGGAGGCAGGCACCTGCAACGGTCGCTCATTGTGTTTCAGGTAAAGTTTATCGCCCTCAATACGTTCCAGAAAATCTAAATTGATTAGAAAAGAACGTGACAGGTGAAAGAAGTTAGCTGCGGTAAAATTGTCGGCCACTCGGTTTAAGTTCATGCTCACCTCATAGGGTGTTTTTTCCTGAACAAGGTAGATTTTTGCAGAGGAGCCGTCCGCTTCAATGTAAAGAACTTCGTGTGGGCTGATTCGGTGATATCCTTTGTTTTTTACCGTAAAAAAAAGATCACCGGAAGTATAGGCTTGTTGGTTCGATTTGAAATTATGCCACGCTACCTCTACTTGCATGACCAGTTCGTTAGGTCGAAATGGCTTGAGCAAATAAGCCGCCGGCTGTGTCTCTTTGGCTCTTCGAAATATCTTGGAATCGGGATGGCTTGCCTCAGGCGTGGCGGTCAGGTAAATGATGGGCATGGCATGAAGTTCCATAAGTGCCTTGGCCGTAATGATTCCGTCTGCTGCCGAGCCTTCCAACCGTATGTCAACGATGGCCATGTCAGGAAGATTGCTTTTGGCAGAGTCGAGTGCCGCTTCAAAATCCTGAACAGTGTCGGTAACGACATGACCCGCTTCTTCCAAAATATCTCGTATGTCCATCGCCGTAATAGTTTCATCTTCTACTACCAATATTTTTAAGGATTGCATGGTGGGTAATTAAACTTTGAAGGTCATGGTAAAAACGGCTCCGTTGTTGTTCTCAAACTGATACGTTGCGCGCAATTTATCAGTTTGAGATTTGATAAGCCGCATTCCAAATGATTTTTTAGGAATACCTGCTGCATTATTATTCTCTGATTTCGCTAATCCCGGTCCATTATCGGCAACTACAAGTTCCAAACTACTATCTTTTTGCTTACAGAAAATCATTAACTCCGGAGTGGGTACAACCGGGAACGCATACTTACAGGTGTTGGTTACCAACTCATTAATGATCAATCCTAACGGCACGGCTTTGTCGGCATGGAGGTGCACTCTGTCAATAGTAAGGGTTGGTTGGAGTGAGCCGTAGCCAAAGGCTTTCAAAATTTCTTCCACCAATTCCTTAATAAAATCGGGAAGGTATACTTTGGCTAATTCGTCGCCTTCATAGAGTCGACGGTGGAGAATGGCCATGGACTGAATGCGTAACTGACTGTCGGTGATGGCCTTTTTTGCTGTTTCGTCGGTCAATTGCCGCGCCTGAAGATTGAGAAGACTTGATACTACCTGTAAATTATTCTTAACGCGATGGTTTTGCTCATTGATAAGTTCTTGCTTTTGACGACTGATGCGTTGATTTTTACGGTAGAGTCGATAAAAGGCAATGCTTGCTCCGGTGGCCGCCACTAAAAGTATCAACCCTATACCAATAAAAAGTCGTTGGTTGCGCTCATTTTCGGCGCGAAGCTCCAATTCTTTTTGTTGAATTTTAAGTTGAGCTTCTTTTTTTTGCGTTTCGTACTCTACATGTAGTTTGGCAATGGCCGCATCTCGTTCGGGAATGAATTGATTTTTTTCGAGACCATATACTCCCAAAAGCGATTGATACGCCTTTTGCCATTGGCCCGTCGTCCGATAGTAAACTAAGAATGCATTGAGAAGACCTCCGTGTAAAAGATAGTTGTTGACCTGATGGTCATTATATAACTTATTGGCACTGACCAACACAGAATAAGCTTGTTTGTTGTCGCCAAACTTCATATAAGCCAAACCCAAATTGGTCATTGCACTTACGATTGTGGTATAACTCTTTTGCCGCTCATAAAATGCCAATGCTTTTTTGAAGGAAGTAATAGCGCGGATGTCGTCTGTCGACATATACAATAAGCCAATATTGGCATTTGCTTCAGCAATGCCTGCGGAATCTTTTGACTGATTACTGTAATATTCAGCTTGTTTGTAGCAATACAACATACTGTCATATTTTGGTTTGTCTTTTCGAAAATCTACTCCCACCCAAAGACGTCCATGCAACTGACCCAATGTACTGTAAGCGGTGATCAATCCCTTTTGAGAATCAATTCGTTTAAAAATGCCAATAGCTCGTTTCACATAGTTGATTTCTTCACGGACTATTTTTCGCTCTTTGTAGTTTTCGCTTAATCGAATGTACAATCTTCCCAATTCAAAGGAATCGCCTCTTGGTTCCAGTATTCGCAGCGACTTTAGAAAGTATTGTTCGGAAGTCAAGTCATCGCCGGCAAATCGGTATACTTTTCCGTACAAATAATAGGCTTCGGCCAGCAGCAATGAATCCTTTTTGGCAATGGCTTCTTTCTCCGTTTCCTGAGCGCCTTTGAGTTTTTCGGCGTTGATTTTCAAGGGAAGAGGTTGTTGGGCTTGACCTGGCGAGCACATACATAATGTCAAGATACCTACTATAAATAATGGGTTTAAGGAAAAAGGCATGGTGGGCAAACGGGGTTTATTGTCCCAAATCTAGCTAAAAAAGCAACATTATATCCCAAAACGTACTTCGTACGAAAAATGAGTTTGTTCGTGAGAAATACCGAGCCATTGGTGAATAACGTATTGCCAAGGCTGTTGAGAAATGGGTAATTTGGAAAAAGAATGCCGGCTTACTTATAAGAATCTATCCCATTCTTTACCGTGAATACTTTACCCGATATCCATTTGTCAGACCATTTGATCTTGTTAGGCGGACGATGTCAACTTTCGTTTAAAGATATTCTTTTCATAGAAGCGCAGCGAAGCTATACCGTCTTTTGGCGAGTCAATGGAGAATATGTCATGACTTCCAGGCCTTTGGGTTGGTATGAGAGTAGCTTGCCCGACTACTTGGTAAGAGTACATAAATCCTACATTGTTAACCTGAATTATGTCGTCTCTTTTAAAGATACAACGATTCGTCTCATTGATGGGAGACAAGTGATGGTGTCTCGCCGTCGTAAATCATTCATAAATAAGTTTTTACGTGCTCACTTAAACATCTGATCGCTGATGTTAACCCATTATTTACTATGAAAAACACGTTACTCTTCTTCTTTATTTTTATTGGTTTTTTGAGCCATGCGCAATGGTCGCCTACGGCACCAACGGTGGTATGTGATGCTGTTAAATGGCAGAACAATGCTACAATGGTTGCTGATGGAGCAGGAGGATATATTATGGCATGGAGAGATTATCGGACGAGCAGTTTGCCCAATGATGCAGAGTTTTCGGATATTTATATTCAACGTCTCAATGCTAATGGTGTTCCGCAATGGACTGCCAATGGCTTATTGGTATGCGGGGCTGCTCACGAGCAGACAGCTCCGAAATTAGCACTTTGTAAAACTTCCGATAACCAAACCCGTATAATGGTTGTGTGGCTTGATCAACGTGATAAAGTCAATAATACAGTAAAAACTAAAATATATGCTCAGTCATTTGACTTGAACGGAATAGCGCAATGGGCAGCTGATGGAGTACAAGTGGCGGATTGCAATGGCTTTACATCATTTAGACCTGATATGATTCCTTCTTCTGATGGGAAACGTGCTTTATTTTTTTGGGGGAAGGTATCTGATTCCGCTTTGTACTTACAAGCCCTTAATGCTGATAACGGCAATACATTATATAGTGGCGATGGAACTTTATTAGTGAGTGGATTAATAGGTGGATTTAGTGGTTTGGAAGCAAAAATAAGTCAGGCCGGAAATAGTACAGATGTAAATGTGGTTTGGAACGCATATGCTTATGCGAATTCTTCTTATAATATTTATGCTCAGCGTATTAATGTTACTACCGGAAATAAGCAATGGATAAATCCCGCTAATGTGTGCTTGATAACCGGTAATAAAAATGAACTTCAAATTCAGGAAGACATTATTGTATGGAAAGATCATCGATTTTCTAATGTAGGCCAAAATTATGAGATTTTTGCTCAGCGCCTGAACGCTGATGGGTCTTTGGCATGGAACGCAAATGGAATAAACGTATCCAATACGCCGGGTTATCAGCTCTATCCGCGTATTGCTCCGGCAGGGATAAACAGTGTATGGGTAACGTGGGCAGATGAAGTGTTGAATGCTAAAGATTCATCGTTTGTCTCTATACAGAAAATTAATTCAGATGGT
Organism: Runella sp.; assembly: GCF_965279615.1. NCBI lineage: Bacteria > Pseudomonadati > Bacteroidota > Cytophagia > Cytophagales > Spirosomataceae > Runella > Runella sp. Next base: position 7,283,379 of record NZ_OZ257252.1, read on the forward strand.
ACATTGGCATTTGGGAGTCAAGGTATTAAATTGATTTCTAACTACGCCAACAGAGCTCAGGGGATGGTCGTAAGCCAAGATGATGGAGGAGCGCTGGTATTAGCCAGATCAAACCCAACCGGCAGTATTTATCGTGCGCATAAAATATCATCTGCCGGCCAAAAACTTTGGGGACCTATCGGCCAACCGGTAGGTGGATTGACCGAATTGAGTATAGAAGATCCGGTCGATATTGAGGGTATCCCACTTATCGGTGGCGGAGCTGTATTTTCAGTAGCAATGTATGACGATATTTGGGCGTTACGTGCAAAAATCTGTGATAGCCCGCCTACTGCTCCTACAGTAACTACATCTTATCGACGTTGTGTCCCCGGTAGCTATGCCATTAATTTACCATCTTCAGGATGTCCGTCAGGTACAGTTCAATGGTTTGCCGCTCCGGATGGATTACGATATTTAGGAACCACAACTAATGTATCACCCAATCAAACCACTATTTATAATCGTGATACTACGCAATATGTCTACGCCGAATGTGTGATCAATGGTTGTGCAAGTACGGCGGCGTTGGTGCCTGCACATATCCAAATCGCAGAAAGCTCATTTACTCCTGCGCAATTGCCCAATTACCCGTTCCTGTCTACCGACCCCCCGGCGGTGGTATTGTCCCAATCCACCATTACGGCACAAAACAAAGTCGATCCGCCCGCCAACGTGTTGTATGAAGCCACGCAGGCAGTGCATCTAAGTCCCGGATTTCAGGCCAATACAGGAGCCGTCTTTCGAGCGGAGGTAAAGACCTGCGTGAATGTGAATTAACACTTCTATTATAACCCTTATTATGAGATTTGCTCCTATGAAAAAATTAGTACTGCTTTTGCTTCTTGGTTTCGTTATTCTGAGTTGCAAAGAAAAAATTCCGGTACCCGTTGCCAAGTTTGCGTTCAGCGTTCAAACAAAAGGAGAAGTAATATTTACGAATCAATCCACCGATGCCAATACCTACCAGTGGGATTTTGGCGATGGCAGCGGTAAATCCTCAGAACTCAATCCAAAATATGTATACCAACAACCGGGCCGCTATACCGTAACGCTGAAGGCAACGGGAGCCGGCGGAGAGGCGCAAGTTCAAAATACGGTAGAGATCGTTGCCTTAAAACCTACGGCGGCGTTCAGTTTTACGAATTTGCCCAATGGAGAAGTGCAGTTTCTAAATGAATCCAAAGACGGCGTTTCGTACGCGTGGACGTTTGAAGGTACCGGCACGTCTACGTTGAAAGATCCAAAAGCTTCCTTTGTTTATAATGGTACATACAAAGTCACTCTGAAAGTGACAGGTTTTGGCGGTGTAACCGAAGAATTGACCAAAACCGTGACGATCACCAACGGGAAAGAAAGGCCACCCGTTATTGATGTTACCGTAAAAGATGCAGGACAGGGAAAGGTACAATTCACAAATAATACCCAAAACGGCGTTTCCTATAGTTGGACGTTTGGCGACGGAGGAACCTCAACGGAAGCAAATCCTACCTATACGTATCTATTTAACGGAACGTACAAAATAACCCTGTGTGCCACCAATAAAAGTGGCGAAACGGTTTGTAAAGATTTTACCTCGACGGTGACCGGAATAGCACCGATCAAGATTTTTGATGAAGGAGTGTTTGCTGCTTCCTATACGGTTGAAAATAATAATTTGATCATTTACATGCCGGAAAACCAACAATATGTTCCCACTTTTTTGATAGATGTTAATCAAAATGCCAAAGTGGATGCAAATCTGGACAGGGGTTACGGCGCAGACAGGGTGCTGAATCCTAATGGGACACCTCAGAGCTGGCTTTGTTACTTTTATTTATTAAGTGGAACCGCCAACACCTTTTGCGGAGAAGCAAAAAGTAGTGCGAGCCTCTCCATTGATGCGAATAAATACAGATTTATGATTCCACTGTCAGAACTGGATGAAAAGAATAGTCAAAAGAACGTTCTGCTAAATTTTAGAATATACGATTCCAAAGCAAAAAATTATTATTTCTTTCCCGGCTTTGGAAAAGCCTTTAATGATTTTGAAAAAACGTATAGCATAAAAGTAAAACGATAAGCAAAAACAAGTGTGAACAAAATCCTCTTAAAATACGATCACACCCTTGGCATTTCTGCCCGCATGCATATCGGCGAAGGCCTCGGCGAGTTGGTCTATTGAGTATGTTTTAGTCACCATTTTGTCCAAGATCAAATCGCCTTTGGCGTAGAGTTGCTGGAGGATCGGGAAATCTATCTGCGGGCGGGCTTTTCCGTAGAGCGGATTGATGTAGACCTTGTCCCATTCAAACAGGTTCATGTCGATGCTGATTTCCTGCTCAATGCCGCTGACCTGGCAGGCCACACCGGCATTGCGCACCATTGCCAAAGGCGCGGCACCAAGTTCGGGAATGGCGGTACATTCAAAGGCATAATCAGCGCCTCGTCCGTTTGTCATGGATTTCACGGTTTGCGCGGCCTGTAAGAGTCCTTTATCATTTTTATCGGCCAACACGGTGTCCGTAGCGCCGTATTCTTTGGCCATTTCGAGACGTAACGGATTGATATCTACGGCGATGATCTTGGCGGCACCCGCGATACGTGCGCCCTGAATGACGTTTAACCCTACGCCGCCCGTTCCCAGCACTACCACCGAACTTCCCGTTTTGACTTTGGCGGCATTGACAACGGAGCCGTAGCCCGTCATAACCCCGCAGCCTACAATTGCTGCCGACGAAAAGGGCATATCGACCGTAATTTTGACGCAGGCGGCTTCGCGCACGAGGGTATATTCTGACATGGTGCCGAGACTGAAAGAGCGCTCAATCGGTTGGCCGTCAAGTAGAGTAGAAGTAAGGTTTGCATGCCCGCCGGAGACTTTGTTGCCCGCCGTAACGGGCGAATTTACTTCACAAATATGTTGATTGCCTTCCTGACATTGAAAACAGGTATGGCACGGAATGGCCCAATTAAGGATGACGTTGTCGCCGACTTGAAGACCCTTCACGTTGGGACCGATTTTTGTCACAATCCCCGCTCCTTCGTGTCCCATGACCAAGGACTTGCCCCACGATTGAGAATCCCAATCAGTGTGGCAGATGCCTGCCGCTTTGATCCGTACGAGCACTTCATCCCCTTGCGGCTCCGCTACTTTGAGGGTTTGAATAGAAAAGGTGCCGGCACCGTCGGCAATAGCGGCTTTAGATTGTAACCACATAGGAAGATAGTTTACATAGGTTTTATTCAAATCGACTCATTCACAAAGTGACCGGAAATAATATAGCCAAACGGATGTTGGAATGATTTTTTAGTAAAAACAGTAACACAGAGCAGTTCTACCCAAAGGGGTGACTTTTATCACCGACATTATTGACTTTCATCATATCAGTTCACCATTCATACCTATAGTTTTATGGCATCCAACCAACATAGAAAAAAAATGAGAACGATTCTGGTTCCGACTGATTTTTCAGAAAATGCGAAGAAGGCGTTAGAATTTGCACAGGCAATCGCCGAACGTTATGACGCAGGTATTTCCCTCATTCATGCTTACAGTCCGGCCGCCATTGACCCAAATCTACCCGTTGAAACGTGGGTGACCTTGGAGGACCAGATTGAGAAAATAAATTTGGACTTATTGAATGAATGGATAAAAGACTGCGAGAAGAAGGGCTTCAAATGCACCGGAAAGCAGGTAATGGGGCCCGCTTCTGACGTGATCCTGGATGAAATTAAAGCGCAAAAACCTATTTTGGTCGTTATGGGGCGTACCGGAAAAGGAGGATGGCTCGACAAGATCATGGGTAGTGTGGCCTCATCCGTAACCGTTAAAACGTTGTGTCCTGTGTTGGTTTTGCCACCGGATTCGCACACAAAAACCATCAAACGGATTGTGTACGCCACGGAATTGGAACGGCCTGAAGAAAATGCGTTGGGATTTGCATTCAACTTTGCGGAACATTTTGATGCCGAGCTTACACTGGTCAAAGTAAATGCGCCGTTTGAAGTGAATGTATTTGAAGATGAGGATTTTGTAAATGATATTACAAAAAAATTCGGTAAGAAAAAATATGAATTTAAAACCATCGAAGCCGATTCGGTCATCGAAGGGTTACAAAATTATGCCGACAAACAGCACAGTGATCTGATCGTAATGGCCACCCGCAAGCGTGATTGGTTGGCGGAGCTGATCAATCCAAGTGTGGCTAAAAAAATGGTGTTGGACACGCACGTACCGGTGCTGATTTATCACTTGGAACAACTTGTCCCAAGTGCCTAGCTAATACGATAGAATAAAGATCTTGCGAGAATGGGTTGTTTAAAGTACACCTGAGTCTGATTGGACTCAGGTGTCTTTGTGTTTAGGCAAAGCTTAGAAAGCGCCGGTATAAAAAGGACTGATTACGTGATAACTCGAATCGCGTTTCATGCGGTTGGGAGCGCGGTCGATCCAAACGGTGTATTCTGTATCAATGGATTTACGGTCACGGTCTTTAAATGGAGGCTTAGTTATAAATACCTTCGTAGGACGTTGGTGAGCATAGACCACATCGACCTGTCTGATGTGAACCTGCCTAAGATCGTCCAATGAAATTTCTTTGCCATCTAAAAAAATAGTGATGCTTTTTTTGAATTCATCGTACACATCAAGGTGGTTATCGGAGTCAGCATAAACCATCGCTTTGTGTCTCTTGAAATGACTTGCTTCCATCAAATCGTTCATTCGCCCGGCCCAATTGTATTTGACTTTACCCTCTGTCCGTTTGACCAAAAACTGTTTTCCTTTTTCATAATACAAGCTGAGCATCGCGTCGCCTAATGTATTGATTGTGAATCCTGTAAATTGTCGTCCATTGGGAGCAAAATCCTTGGACAGCGTTGCTTGAGTTATCAGGTTATCTTCACGAATGACGCGCTCAATGGAAGAAGGAAGTTCCTTTAATGGAATATTTTCGAAACAACCTTCGGAATCGCAGTAAAAATCAAACAACGGGAAAAACTCATTTGTATTCATTCTCATGAACTCCAAGCGCTTTTGGGCATGTTGCGTCAGCGAATCTCCCAAATCCCCCATGATAATGCGCTCGATTTGGGTAATATTTCCCTTTTCGTTTCGCTTAATTCCGTTGATTTCAAAAGAGTAACCAAAGCGTGTTACCTCCTCTTGAATAGCTTTCAGATCATCATCGGTGGCTTTGGGACTGACGACGCCGTATAATTTATCGTCATTCCAAAGCAAATATTTTGTGCCGGTATACGCGCCGTTTTCCTGAGGCGGATGTTGACTGAACTGCCGGCAGGTAGCGGTAAAAAACAGCACCAACGCCACAGCACCATACCGCCAAATGCTTTGCCATGAAGAATGTCGATCCATCATGTTAATGCGGTTATACAAGAGTGATCTGTTGAAGTGATTTGTAAAGTTGAAATGCGTGGGATTCGTGAGGGTTTTCATGGTTTGCTGTAATTATGAGTAACGATAGCAACTGTACGTCGGGCCGATTGACGGGTAGAGTCTGAATAAACAGTGTAACATGCTACGGCTCTGATCTTGTCGAAGGTCAGCAATTCAGCCTGCTGTAAGCTACTTGGCTGATTATTTACAATAAATTCCGCATTCTTGTAAAGATTTTCAACACGAAATTCACCTTCTTCCTCAAAATAAATTCGATTTCGGGCACAGGTTTGAAAAATGTATTGAAGAGCCTCCTGAGTTAATATTGTAAGCCCATTCGGTGTTTTTAGCGGATTGCTGTAAAATTTATGCCTTGCGTCGTAGAAGAATGACTCATCTTGCCGATTTTTTTCTTCTTTTTTGGCTTTGTTTGAATCTGTTTGATGGTCATTTATCAATTTTTCAATCTCTTTTGTATCCTGTTCCACAATTTTATTAAATACAGGGTCCCAGGAATTGTCGCTGATTCCGCAAGATCGGTTTTTGGGGTTTATCCAGCCCCCAAAGGAAGAAATAGGTTTATCAATGGCTTTTAAATCATCAGTTTGGCCGCTTCCGCCTCCTTTTGCATAGGATGTTTTTATGGTTATTTCTGATAAATAAACTCCCAAAGGATCATATTTCATTTGTTTCACGAAAAATACACCACCTGCCTTTTTGAACTCCTGCTGAATAGCAGTTAAATCATTCAACGTAACTTTGGGCGTAACGACCCAGTATAATTTATCGTCTTTGTAAACCACATATTTTGTTTTTGAAACGGGTACGTTTTGTGAAACCTTCTCAATTTCTGTGGATTGACTCTGTAAAATTTCTTTCGACGGCGCCAAAACAGGCTTCAATTCCGGCATTTTTTCTGCGATTTTCAGCGCAATTTCCTGCCGATAAGGCTTCGTAAAAGCCGCCGAAAGCCAAATCAAGGCAATGAAAAATCCATATTTAAAAACAGCCTTGAAAGACGACTTTCGACGATTCATCATTTCAATACGCGTTTTGAGCAGCGATTGATTGAAATGATTTGTAAAGCTGAAATGTTGAGGATTGGTGATTAATTTCATACCATTAGTTTTCGGTAAAAATCAGCGTGTATTGCTTCCTTTGAGACTTATCCTGCTGCCAGGTATCTTTGAAAACAGCCGAATGAAACTGATGAATAGCTATTTTTTCAATTTCTTCGAGTGTTGCCGATTTACCGTTCAACATAAAAATATCGTTTCGTCTACGCTCGGCGATATTTAGTAAATCATTATTTGAAAGGTTGAGATAATTTGATTTTTTCGTTTGAGATTTTAACTGAGTTAAGGAGGCTTTTGTAAATTCAGTACTGCCACCGGGACCTAAGTTGTTGGTTGTCTGTATCTTTAAATAGTTAATTTGATTTTTATTTAATAATTCCAAAGCGATTTTTTCATCCTGATCAGCCACGGCTTTTAAGGCGGCCGGCATATCGTCTTTCTTGCGGGTTCCACAAGACCCTCTTTCGCCAATCGAAATATATCCCCCCATGAAGCCAGAGGCTCAAATTTATCGGTGTCTGAATGTGCAAAGCCACAGCCACTGTGTTCGTTTCTGCTGCCTCTGGCCGCAATGCCAATAATGAACTGGTTAAGCGGGTCCATTTTTACTTCAGTCACGTCAAAAATGAGGTTACGCTTGGTAAACTCCTTCTTCATTTCTACCAAATCTTCCAAGGTCATTTTGGGGGTAACAAGCCAGTTGAGCATATTGCCTTCATAAATAATGTACTTGGTTGCTGACGTATATTGTTGCGTATCTGCCACAACAGCAGGAATAGGAAACTGCCCGGTTTCTTTTTGCATGTTTTTCGATGGCTTTTCCAATACAAAATCATTGAATACAGGCTTTTCAGAAGCTTTTGGCGGTTTTACTACTTCCCATTTTTGCAATTTCTCAACCACTTGTGCAGCGGCTTTGACCTGATACGGTTTGGTAAAAGCGGCACAGACCCACAGCATTCCCACAAAAACAACATACTTGCTCAAGCCAAGCCATTTAGACTTTTTCCTGTTCATCATTTCAATGCGAATTTTGAGTTGCGATTTATTAAAATGGTTGACAAAGGCTTGGTTATCAGTAGACAGTGTAGTGCGAAGCAAATGGTATTGATACGATTTCTTTTCAATACCGCTGTCGAGTACGGCGCGGTCAGTGATGAATTCCAGTGTTTCCTGTACGAGTCGCTGATGCCACCACGCAAAAGGATTGAACCAAAACACAATCTTCAGAGCCTCGGCGGTGAGCATATCTATGCTGTGGCGTTGGTGCGCGTGGACACATTCGTGCGCCCAAACCTGCGCCCATTCTTCGTCGTTGTGGTGAGCGGGGTTGTAGAATACCCAATGGAAAAAAGAAAAAGGAGAGGTTATTTTTTTACTTTCGATCAGGTACACTCCTTCATCGGTTTCGTGCGGTATGCCATTGCGTTTAAGATGCCAAAGCGCTCCTAATTGAATGAGCAATTTGAGGGTTAACAAACCTGCCACGGCGATATATAGTATTGCGGCCCATTCCCATAAAGAAAGAGGCGATGATTCCTGAGCGTTATTCGAATTTACGTTTGATGCAGTCGTTGGTTGAGAGGAAGGAAGAGAATGCTCTTTTTCCGGTAAAATTGGTGCATAGGTAGATTCTTTGGTCGGCAAAACGACGGCAACGGCTTTGGCAGGTGCGTCGGGCATCCAGGCAAAATCGGGAAGGGGAATGATCGGTAAAAATAATGTAGCCGCCACGTTGATCCACAAAAGCCAACGATTGACCTGTAAAAAAGTCTCACGTTTGACCAGCCACGCATAAGCCGCCGTCAAAATCGCCAACACCAAACCGGCTTTCAAAAGGTAAGAAAGAAATTCGTAGTTCATGGTTAAGAAATTGTTGGTTTAGGTAATATTCTTACATGTGCTGTTGCCGTTACACCGGACTTCGCGCAAAATTCACCGCTATCCTTGTTCGATCATGCGTAATATCTCGCGCAATTCGTCAGCGGTAACTTTGTCATTTTGGGCAAAATACGAGACCATATTTTTGTAAGAATTATCAAAGTAATCGCCTACTAATTTGTTGATAACGAATTGATTTTGATAGTCTTCTTTGCTGATCAGTGGAAAATACTCGTGCGTATTTCCAAAAGAACGGTGCCCTACGTACCCTTTTTCTTCGAGGTTACGAATAATGGTCGATACTGTGTTGTAGTGCAGCGGTGGGCTGGTGAAAAACGGTAATAGGTCTTTGATAAATGCCGATTCGGCTTTCCAAAGTGCCTGCATTATTTCTTCTTCTTTGTTGGTTAGCTTTTCCATGAAGTAAACATACAACTATATTTATAGTTTACAAACTATTTTTATAGTTTTTCTTTTACTGCTTATTTTCTGAACCATTTTTCGCATTTTTGGTTAGAAATACGTGTCAATACATTTATGTTCACCTTATCCCATTCGACAATGAAAAAACTGATCCTTATTGGGGCGATGTTTGCGTTGCAGGCTTTTACGCCCCGTCCGCTCGAAAACCCCATTCCATTGTGCCAAACTTCCGCGCACGACATGGCCATGCTGGGCGCTGACCCCGCTTATCAAATGCTTCACGAAGCACCGCTGCCATTCCATTATGCCGGCAAAGGTGAGACGATTACTTTTCCAACGCCCGATGGAAAACCTGCTTCCGGCTTTTTAATAAAGTCTGCCAAAAAATCAGACAAATGGCTGTTAGTCTATCAGGAATGGTGGGGCCTAAACGACCACATTAAGAAAGAAGCTGAAACCTATTCCAACGACCTCGGCGATGTAAATGTACTCGCGTTGGATATGTACGACGGTCAGGTTGGTACAACGCGTGAGGAAGCTGGAAAACTCATGCAGTCGGCGACCAAAGAACGCTTGGAAGCGATTATGAAAGGCGGTATCGGTTATGCCGGTAAGGACGCTAAAATTGCAAGCGTAGGTTGGTGTTTTGGCGGCATGTTGTCGTTGCAGTCGGCATTATTGGAAGGAAAACAAGCCGTTGGCTGTGTCATGTATTACGGACGTCCGGTAGAAGATGTTGAAAAGCTCAAAACGTTGAATGTAGATGTATTGGGCGTTTTTGGCAGCCAGGACGCAGGAATTCCACCGGCTACCGTAGCAAAATTCGAAGAAAATATGAAAGCGGCAGGCAAGCAGGTAACGATCAAAATGTACGATGCCGTTCACGGGTTTGCCAACCCAAGCAATGCCAAGCACGACCCCGTTGCCACGGCCGATGCCTACAAAAATTCATTGGCGTATTTGAAGAAAAAATTCAGTTAACAGGTGTAGGGGCGGGGTTTACCTCCGCCCGAAATCGACAATACGGGGCCTTGTATTCGCCTTTTTGCATAAAACACATTTCAAGGTTTTCGGGCGGAGGCAAGCCCCCCCTCTGCATTATTTTGATATATAATTGATAGGGTAGAGATTAGCTCTGCCCTTTTTTATTTTACACTTCTTTCGCGCGGAGACATGAATCAATAGCGCGTTTTTCAGGCAGATGTAATACTCAATATCGCCGTTTTCGGGCAGACGCGAGGCCTGCCCCTACATTTTTATCTTTTCTGCCCAACTTTTCCTTATTTTGAATTGTTACCGAATAATCAAGGGTTTATGAACTCTTTATCGTAATTTTGCAGACTTTTTCTGATATACTGCACAGAAAACCTCTGTTCTGAACAAGATAAAAATACACGTATTATGCTTACAATTACGGATTTACAAGCGTCGGTTGACGACAAGGCGATTTTGAAAGGAATCAATTTGACGATCAAACCCGGTGAAGTCCACGCAATAATGGGGCCGAACGGTTCCGGTAAAAGTACCCTCGCGTCGGTATTGGCGGGGCGTGAAGAATACGAAGTAACGGGAGGAAGCGTCGAATTTGACGGACAGGATTTGCTCGAGATGTCGCCTGAGGCGCGTGCTGCAGCAGGTATATTTCTGGCCTTTCAATATCCGGTCGAAATCCCGGGTGTAACCACCATCAACTTCCTGAAAACAGCGCTCAATGAAATCCGCAAATCACGCGGAGAAGCTCCGTTGGATGCAGCGCAGTTTTTGAAACTCATGCGCGAAAAAGCCAAAGTGGTCAATATTGACGATTCATTGTTGAAACGTTCGTTGAACGAAGGTTTTTCGGGTGGTGAGAAAAAACGCAACGAGATCTTCCAGATGGCAATGTTGGAACCAAAATTGGCCATCCTTGACGAAACCGATTCAGGCCTTGATATTGACGCTTTACGTATCGTAGCCGAAGGAGTCAACAAACTTCGTTCGCCTGAGCGCGCTGTGATCGTGGTGACCCACTACCAACGTCTGCTTGACTACATTGTACCTGATTATGTACACGTATTGTACAAAGGCCGCATCGTAAAATCAGGCTCGAAAGAACTTGCTTTTGAGTTGGAAGAAAAAGGTTACGATTGGATCAAAGCCGAAGTGGCAGCGTTGTAAATGAGTTAAAAGTTAATGGTTAAAAGTTGATGGGAGTTTTCCCGCACAGTTAACAATTAACAACCTTACAGGAAAAAAATGAGCAATACACTCAATAACGATTTAAAACAGCAACTTGTTGCGGATTTTAAGGCTACGGAAAGTCGCCTGAACGGCGAAGCCAAAACGGAGGTTCATCAGAAACGCCGTGAAGCTATGCAACGCTTTGAAGCGTTGGGTTTTCCTACCATTAAGCACGAGGAATGGAAATACAGTAACGTAAATAACCTTGTAAAACAAGGATTTGATTTTAACGTCAAATCTGATTTCGGGACGACTGAAGTAGAGGCGCTCGAAATTCCGAACTTACAGGGCAACGTGCTTTACTTCGTCAACGGAATGTACAATGCCGGACTTTCCCATATTGTTTCACCCGAAAGCCAGTTGCAAATCCTCAATTTTGGACAGGCAATCAAAGAAAAGCCTGAGTTGTTGGCTTCTTATTTTGCCCATTACGCCAATTACAAAGACGAAGCATTTACGGCATTAAATACCGCTTTTGCGCACGATGGAGTAGTGGTCAATGTACCCGCAGGAAAAGTAGTGGAAGAGCCTATCATTCTGCGCTTTGTGACAGATTCACGGACTGTCAATGCCGCTTCTCAACCGCGCAATTTGATCGTTGTTGGAAAAAACGCCGAAGTAAAAATTGCCGAAGCATTCCGGACACTTGGCGAGAACAGTTCTTTTACGAACGTAGTAACGGAGATCGTGGTGGAAGAAAATGCCAACGTTCAGTATTATAAAGTACAGAACGAAACCGAAAAAGCGTATCACATCGGCACTACGCAGGTGATTCAAAAAGATAATAGCCATTTTTATGCCGTAACGGTTACGGTAAACGGTGGTTTTGTTCGTAATAACCTCAACATTGTTTTGGATGGTCAAAATTGCGAAGCCTTCATGTATGGATTGTATTTCCCGAACGGCAAGCAACATGTTGATAACCATACTTTAGTAGATCACGCCAAGCCCAATTCATTCAGTAACGAGTTGTACAAAGGTATTTTGAAAGACAGATCAACGGGGGTTTTTAACGGAAAGATATTTGTGCGCGACCACGCCAGCAAGACCAATGCTTATCAGTCGTGCCGCAACGTAATGCTGTCGGATGATGCTTCGATGAATACCAAACCGCAATTGGAAATCTACAATGACGACGTTAAATGTTCGCACGGCACAACGACCGGAAAACTTAACGACGAAGCTTTGTTCTACATGCGTTCGCGCGGAATTCCGAAAACCGAAGCGGTAACATTGTTAATGTACGCTTTCTGCGAAGATGTCATCAGTCAAATCAAAATCGAACCGATCCGTGAATATTTATCCGGGCTAATTGCTGAGAAGCTGGCTCAATAATACGTTTCGGAAATGAATAGCCAATCCCTGCCAAACGACAGGGATTTTTTTATGCGTATTTACCACCCTTTTGTTGTTTTTGTCATCCTGAAAGGGTCTATTTACGTTTGAGCAATACTTTTTTGTTATCCTTCATAGTTAGATTTTTTCTGTTGGAGCATAATGACCCTGATCATGCAGACGAATGATAGACCCTTTCAGGGTGACAAAAGAGGATAAAGTTGCTTTTTCGGGGGTATCTTCTCTTGATTTGTTTCTTTATATATTTTTCTTAATAAACAATTCCTGCTATATCGTGAAAATCGTTTTTTTAGACGCCCGTACCTTAGGCGATGTGCCCAATTTAGATCAATTGAATGCTTTAGGCGATACCATTTTCCATCCCGACACGCAACCTGAACAGGTCAGTGAGCGCATTCAGGGTGCCGAAGTGGTGATTTCCAACAAAGTAAAAGTCACGCGCGAGGCGATGGCTAACACACCCGACCTGAAACTCATCTGTGTGGCGGCAACGGGCATGAACAACGTAGATTTGGCGGCAGCAGAAGAATTGGACATACAGGTCAGGAATGTAAAAGGCTATTCGACCGACAGTGTTGCGCAACAAACCTTTGCACTGCTGCTGGCATTGCTCAATTCTACGACCTATTACGATGAATACGTTAAAACAGGCGAATATTCCAAAGAGCGCATATTTACCCATTTGGGCCGCCCGTATTGGGAATTGAACGGAAAGCGTTTCGGTATTTTGGGATTGGGCGAAATTGGCCGACAGGTAGCACGCATCGCAATGGCATTTGGCGCAGAAGTAGTGTATTTCTCGGCTTCAGGCCAGGATTATAATGTTATTTATGAACGTTTGGAATTGAATGAATTTCTTCAAACCTGCGATGTGATTTCCATCCACGCACCGTTGAGTCCGGCTACTGAAAATCTGATCAATTATGAGCGTATTTCTCAAATGAAACCTACGGCGTTGCTGCTCAATACCAGTCGCGGGGGTATTGTAAATGAGCCCGATTTGGCAAAAGCTTTAGATAATGAGGTGATCGCAGGCGCAGCTATTGATGTTTTTACGCAGGAGCCTATTCCCGCTTCGCATCCCTATTTGCAGGTGCAGAAAAAAGAAAAACTGCTGTTGGCACCGCACATTGCGTGGTCAAGCATCGAAGCCCGCACGCGGTTGATGGATAAGGTAGCGGACAATATTCGGGGGTATTTAGAGAAAAAAGTTAACTAGTTGTTAATAGTTGGCAAAAGAAGTACAAAAACCTTCGTACTAAATTTCTACTTTTGGGGCTTGAACTGACCTTGTCCTAATGAAGAATTATATTAAACATGACCCTTGGTGCGTGGTCGAAGAAGGCTTTTATGCCGAATACAACGAAATTACCGAAAGTCTTACCAGTCTGGGCAATGGACGAATGGGGCAACGCGGTAATTTTGAAGAAAAATTTACGGGAAAAACCCTTCTTGGAAATTACGTAGCAGGTGTGTTTTATCCCGATAAAACCCGCGTTGGTTGGTGGAAGAACGGCTACCCGCGCTATTTTGCCAAAGTGCTGAACGCCTGCAATTGGATCGAGATCAACGTGCAGATCGACGGCGAAACCCTTGACTTAGGTGTATGCCCCGTTTCGGAATACTCACGGGTGTTGAACATGAAAGAGGGGATTTTGGAGCGTAAATTTGTGGCAACTTTATCGGGCGGAAAACAGATACGCGTTCATTCTCAGCGTTTTTGCAGCATTGTAGACGATGAAGCGGGAGCAATTCGGTACGCAATTACACCGCTGAATTTTGACGGAAAAATCACGCTGACTCCTTGTTTGGACGGAGACGTAAGCAATAAAGATTCCAATTACGGCGAAAAATTCTGGGATGAAATCCGCAAGGAAACGGCTTTTGGTGAAGCATACCTTGAAATGCGTACCAAAGATACACCCTTCAAAACAGAGCTTTTTACCGTGTGTACGGGTATGAAAATAGACCTCACCTTAAACGGCGAAACGGTTGATTTTCAGAGCAAACCTGTCAAAGGAGAGAAATGTGCGGCTTGTCAAGTGGAAATTAATGCCGCCGCCAATGAAGAAGTCGTATTGTATAAATATGCGGTCAATCTGGCGTCGCTCAACTACCCTGTAGATAAACTGCTGCCTAACGCCAAAGCCTATATTCAACGCATTTTTGAGAAAGGTTTTGAGCAAATGAAAGCCGAACAGGTGCAGGCGTGGGCTGACCGTTGGGCTAAAAATGACATTATCATCGAAGGAGACGATGCTGCACAGCAGGGCATTCGGTTCAATATTTTTCAATTGGAGCAAACTTATACCGGCGAAGACGACCGTCTGAATATCGGGCCAAAAGGCTTTACCGGTGAAAAATACGGTGGCAGTACTTATTGGGATACCGAAGCCTATTGCCTGCCTTTTTACTTGGCAACTGCTGACCAAAAAGTAGCGCGTAATCTTTTGATCTATCGCCACAAACACCTTCAAAAAGCCATTGAAAATGCTGTCAATCTTGGATTTAAAGATGGTGCGGCATTGTACCCAATGGTGACCATGACGGGCGAAGAATGCCATAATGAATGGGAAATTACTTTTGAAGAAATCCACCGCAACGGCGCCATTGCCTACGCCATTCATGATTACATTCGTCACACGGGTGATGAGGGCTATTTGGCTGAATACGGTTTGGACGTACTGATTGGTATTGCGCGTTTCTGGGCACAACGCGTCAACTGGTCGACCGATAAGCAGAAATATGTCATGCTTGGCGTCACCGGCCCTAACGAGTATGAAAACAACGTCAACAATAACTTTTATACCAACTACCTGGCGGCTTGGTGTTTGCGATTTACGTTGGAGGCTATCAAAATCGTAGATAAACAAGATTTATCGTCTCTACAGGAGATTTTTGCCAAAAACCATTTTGATGCTGCCACCGAAACGGCCAAATGGCAGCACATTACCGATAATATGCATTACCCGTACGATGAGCAACGGCAGGTCTATTTGCAACAGGATGGTTTTCTGGACAAAGAATTGCTCACGGTACACGATATTGCCGAACACCGACCCATCAACCAAAAGTGGTCATGGGACAGGATTTTGCGCAGTTGTTTTATCAAGCAGGCCGATGTGCTTCAGGGGTTATATTTCTTTGAAGAAGATTTTGATCTTGAAACCATCCGCCGCAATTTTGATTTCTACGAACCCATGACTGTGCATGAGTCGTCGTTATCGCCGTGTGTACACGTGATCCTGGCAGCAATGCTGGGCTACAAAGAAAAAGCCTACGAAATGTACCTGCGCACCTCGCGCCTCGACCTCGACGATTATAACAATGATACCGAAGACGGATTGCACATTACGAGCATGGCAGGTACGTGGATGTCGGTCATCAAAGGCTTTGCGGGAATGAGGATTCAAAACGATCAACTTTCATTTACCCCTTTTTTACCCGACCAATGGCAGGGTTATTCCTTCCGCGTTACCTTCAAAGGTCAAGTGATTCGTATTGCGGTTGGCGCTCAGTCCATTGAGGTAGAAAATTTATCGAACGCATCTGTTTCGTTCATGGTCGATAAAACAATCATTGAACTGGACGCAAACGAGGTAAAAACAGTGGAAAAGCAGTAAAGGAAAAACCTTCTTTTAAGCCGATGAGAAACACCCTCATCGGCTTTTTTAGTAATAATCGTTTTTAGTACGCAACAAAGTCAGGCTTTCACGCGTATGGGTTGACAAATAGTATGTTATCCACACCGTTATAAGTAAAGCTATGATCGAATATGTAAAAAGTTCGAAGGCAAGCTCAGTACCCTTGTTTTCAATTATTATTCCTACATGGAATAATTTGCCCTACCTGCAAACATGCATACGCAGTATCCGCCAAAATTCTGCCTATGCCCACCAAATCGTTTTACATATCAATGAAGGAAAAGACGGGACGTCCGAATGGGCCCAAACAGAAGGGCTGGATTATAGTTACTCGCCTGAAAATGTAGGTATATGTTTAGGATGTAACGCTGCTTTTTCGTTAACGGAAGCAGAATATATCGTCTACATGAACGATGATATGTATGCCTGTCCTGATTGGGATATGTATCTGTATCAGGCCATTAAGGAGTATGGGAAAGAAGATTTTTATTTTTCAGGTACCCAGATAGAGCGTTATCCCAATCCGTATGGTTACGTAATAGGTGGCCATAATTACGGAGATACTGTTCAGAATTTTCAGGAGACTAAATTGTTACAGGAGTACAAAGAACTGGCCGTTCCTGATTGGCAGGGAGCTTCTTTTCCGCCCAGTGTAATGCACCGCCACACGTGGAATCTGATCGGCGGATTTAGCATTGAATTCAGTCCCGGTATGTATTCTGATCCGGACATCAGCCGTAAAATGTGGGAAGCAGGTATTCGAAACTTCAAGGGCATCGGCAATAGTTTGGTCTATCACTTTGGTTCAAAATCAGTGAGTCGAATAGCCCATAACCCCGGCAGGAAGCAGTTCTTAAGAAAGTGGGGCGTGACAGCGCGGACTTTCTACGATTTTTACCTGAATTTTTACAGTAAGAACAGCGCAAATTTTGCCCGGTCCAATTCTTTTACTGCGAGCTCAGACTCGTTTCGTTTTAAATTAAAATTACTTTCTGACCGAATTCGCTTACTCTTTTGGTAATTGGGATACAATACCCTCAAAAGCAACGCGCTCTTTGATAAAAGTTCAATTATCAAAGAGCGCTTTTTATTTATGAATTCTTATTGAATATAGCCCATTCCAATGAGCCATTGATGGCAGCTTTGCGGCCAACTATGCACAGAACCTTTAAGTTTTTTTGCCAACCCAAAACCGTGTCCACCGTTTTCGTAAAGAAGCATAGAAGTGGGAATGCGAAGCTTACGAAGAGCATCATAGTACATCATACTGTTTTCGACGGGGACTCCTTTATCGTCGGTTGCGTGAATGAGGAGGGTAGGAGGTGTTTGTTCAGAAATTTGTTTTTCGGCAGAAAAACGCTCCAATTGCTCCTGAGAAGGGGTTTTACCCAACAAATTTTGAAATGAACCGGAATGCTTAAATGGCCCGGAAGTAATCACAGGATACATTAAAATAGAAAAGTTGGGCTTGCAAAGATCGGCACTTGATAGGTTTTCAAAACCTTTCAATTCTTTCACTTTGGGCCAAAGCGTACTTACGGTAGCCGCTAAATGGCCGCCGGCAGAGAACCCCATTATGCCAATCCGATTAGGATCAATTTTATATTTGTCGGCACCTTCGCGAATCAATTTTATACCTTGAAGTGCATCCTGCAGCCCTACTTCGTGTTTATTGGACCAAAGCCGATCATCAGGCAGACGGTATTTCAGCACAAAAGCGGTAACACCAATGCTGTTGAACCACTTGGCTACATCAACCCCTTCATGACCGGAAGCTTCAATACCATAGCCACCTCCGGGGCAGATCATGATGGCCGAGCCGTTGGGATTGGTAGGCAAATAGGCTGAGAGTGTGGGGAAAACAATATTACTGATGCGCAGAATGCTGTCGTTTCCCACTTCAATTTTTTCCCGTATCGTACGATTTTTTAAATCATTGGGCATTTGGTCGGCTGACCAAAGAGAAATGACGGTTTGGGAACGCGACATGGTGGAATGCAGGCTAATAAGTATAAACGGTAAAAAGAAAAATAAACGATGATAACGCGACATAACGGTTTGGAGGTTGGATAAAATTAAACCAAATATCTTTATAAATGATAAAAGCGCCCAATTCACAAAAACTAACCAAGTTTTTATGAACAGCGCTATATTAATATGTTCTGAGCCAACCTGTCAGACTAAGGCGTTCGTGTGTGGCAGGAAGTACTTCATGCTCCAATAAGTCGGCCTCAAAACATACCAATCTCCCACCAAACGGGGCTATTTTAATGGGTTGGTTGCCGGGTAAATAAATGACAAGTTCACCGCCATCCGCTGCCTGCCAATCTTCATTTAAATAACAAATGATTGATATTTTGCGGTGGGAATCGGTTTTAAAACGATCAAGGTGGCGTTTGTAAAATGTACCGATGGGGTACAATGCATAATGAAGTTCAAAGTCTTTCAATCCTAAATAACAACTGCGATTAAGGCATTGAATCAAGGTATTTATTTTCTGAAAATATACTTGCTCAACAACAACAGTTGAATGCTCGTCCAGCCACAAGATCTGATCGCCCCTAATTTGCGCCTGTACATGTTGGTCATTGCCTTGTCCAATGCCCGCCTTTTTAAAACTTCCTGCCGAATGTCGTTCTCTGAGGGTAACGACCAAAGCACTTATTTCTTCAGAAGTCAGAAAGAAATCAACAACTCCATAGCTTTGCTCCGCAATGCTATCCATTAGATTATCAAACAATTCCATAGTTTGTATTGATAACCAAGTTGTCTTCCAACAAATGACTCTCAACAATTAAATGTTAACTCTTTTACTTGTCAAAAGTAGACATTTTTTTACCTTTGTTACGCAATCTAACATTATTGCCTCTGCAACTCATTATATATATTCAATTGCCTGATAGGGTGGCGTAACGGCGCTGAGCCGGGCTTCTATGGTTTGTGAATATCTTCACAGCCTGTACCTCTATTATTTACGTCCCAACCAATCCAGTTTCCATGTTTCAGTTAGAATCAACTCGTCTGCGGTTAATCCCGCTTAATACAACTCAATTACAACTTCACGCCGCTGATTATGAGGCACTTCAGCGTTCGTTGGGGCTTGTGCCGCGTCAAATGCAGATGGAAGAATATTTTCAGAATGAATTTGACGATGCATTAGCCAATTTTTGGCTTCCCGAAACCGCCGCCAATGCATCTCGCTATGAATGGTTTACCAATTGGCTCATTATTTATAAGGCAGACAATTGTGTCGCCGGTGGAATCGGCGTTACCGGATTGCCCAATGACCGGGGAGAAACCGAGATCGGTTATGGAATCGATCAGGGATACCGAGGTCGGGGGATTGCGGCCGAAGCACTCGAATGTATGGCCAAATGGGTTTTTAAACATCCCGCTTCCGAGGCATTGATAGCACATACGCCCGTGGCCTTGGTTAACTCGCAGCGCGTTTTACAAAAAGCAGGATTTAAGCAAATTCGCGAAAGCGAAGGGCTGATTTTGTGGCGAAAATTAAACTCAAATTAGGTATCACTCCCGAAAAACCGTAGGTTTGCTAAAAAATTGTATCAATGAAAATAGCACCTAATCAAGTCGTAGCAGTGACCTACGAACTGAGTCTTTTGAACGACGGCGACGAATGGCAAATGGTCGAAACCGTTGGTGATGACCAACCTATGTATTTTATTCAAGGAATGAGCGGCCTTCCCGAAGCATTTGAAGATCAATTGAACGGCCTTTCGGAAGGCGATACTTTTGACTTTAAATTAGATCCTGAACAAGGCTACGGAGATTATGATCCCGAAGCGGTTGCGGAGATTCCTTTGGAAGTATTTAAAGTAGATGGAAAGCTACAGGAAGATATTCTTCAAGTGGGTAATATGGTTCCGATGACCAACGAAGAAGGACATCGTTTGATGGGCCAAGTAGTTGAAGTTGATGAAGAAATTGTAGTAATGGATTTTAACCATCCCTTGGCAGGACGTGAAATGCATTTTGTTGGCAAAGTTGGCAAAGTGCGTGCTGCAACGGCCGAAGAGCTTGAGCACGGCCACGTTCACGGCGACGGTGGAGTACACCATTAGAAAAGTGTAAAGTGGAGAAGTGGAAAGGTTAAAGTGGAAAATAAGTTATTCGCACTTTCAACTTTCTATAGGTAAAAGAGTGTAAAATGGAAAGGTTAAAGTAGAGAAATAAATCATTCTTACTTTACACTTTCAACTTTACACTCTTTCCTTAAACAATAGGTTCCTGCTGACTCAGGCAGTGAAAACTTCCCAGACCCCACACGATCTCTGTCGAGTCAATTCCCACCACTTTGCGGTCGGTAAAACATTGGCTTAGAATATCCAAGGCCCGTTGATCATTTGCGCAGCGAAATGTAGGTACGATCACGGCTGCATTGCTGATGTAAAAATTGGCATAAGATGCCGGCAATCGCAAGTCGTCACTGTATACCGGAGTAGGCATTGGCAGCTCCACAATGTTGAGTTGTTTGCCGTTGAGTAAACGCATTTGTTTCAATTCGTGCAGGTTTTCCTGCAATAATTCGTAATTATCGTCCGATCTATTTTCTTCAACAACAGTCACTACGGTGTCTTCATTCACAAATCGAACGGTATCATCAATGTGTCCGTCGGTGTCGTCGCCAACGATGCCATCACCTACCCATAGTACCTGCTCCATGCCGTAATAATCACACAGGTATTGTTCGATCTGCCCTTGATTGAGGTGCGGATTCCTGTTTTCGTTCAGCAAACACGCACGACTCGTCATGACCGTTCCTTTGCCATTAAATTCTACTGAGCCACCTTCCATGATAATGCCCGGTGTGACATATTCCAAACCTAAATAATGTGCAATGGCGACCGGAATCAGATCATCATTGTTGAAAGGGGGGTATTTGCCGCCCCATGCGTTATAGCCCCAATTAACCACCAAACGCTCATTTGTATCGGAATTGATCAAAATACCCGGGCCGTGATCGCGACACCACGAATCATTGGTAGCGTGTACCGGCAACTCAATTTGATTCATATCCACGCCTGCACCGAGTAAGTGGAGTTGGATGGTTTGCCTGACGAGTTCATTGTGGGCATTGATACAAACCTTCTCGCCTTCACTGATCGTCTTGATAAATTCAATGTATGCGGGAAGCATTTTAGGCTGCCGTTCATACGTCCAAGATGCTTCGGTATGCGGAAAACTCAGCCAAGTGGCGCGGTGAGGATGCCATTCGGCAGGAAAGAAAAAGCCACGTTGTTTGGGCGTTGATTGATTTGACATAGTCTAAACGCTGATGCATGTTTTTGAGGCTGCAAAAATAGCCGAAAAAGTAGATTTTTTATCTGAAAGTTATCTTCCCCTTTCCCGAAATCCTCTTATATTTAGTGAAAAATTACATTCATTTACAAACCTTCTGACTCATGCGTACAGGCTTTTTCTCACTTATAACGGTCTTTTTCCTGATTAGCTTTGTCGGTCAGGCGCAGAAAAAAACTCCTTTCATCAAAAGCGGCGGCAGCATGTATGATGTGCCGGAAGCGGAGCCAATTGCCGATAAGCAAATGAAATACAAGATATTGTATGAAATTTCCAAAGGCGCTGATAAACCTGATTCGGTCAACAGTACGTTAGATAAATTGGCCCGTTTGGTCAATCTTCATTTATCGGCAGGTATTCCCAGACAAAATCTGGATGTGGTGGCAGTGGTTCATTTTCTGGGAACTCCGTTGATATTGAGCGACGAAGCCTATAAAAAGAAGTATGGTGTTGCCAATCCTAACACGGCCCTTATCAATGAATTGACTGCCAATGGTGTAAAATTATACATCTGTGGACAATCACTCTATATGCGTAAAATGGAGAGCGAGCCTCGTAATCCCAACATTAAAGTTACCCCTTCGGCGATGTTGTTGATGACTACGCTTCAGTCAAAGGGCTATGTGCCGATCATACCATAAATTACGTAGGGGCAGGCCTCGCGTCTGCCCAATAACCGCGAAACCACCAACGAAAAAAAGGGCAGACGCAAGGCCTGCCCCTGCGCGTTGTTGATAATTTTCTGAATTATAAATTCCGTTGATTAGACCAAAGCCGGCAGACATTCTTTAATTTTGCCCCGTAGATTTGAATTGTAAAGAACCTGAAAGTTCTGCGATTCAAAGATCAATGTCTAACTTCCAATAGCTTCCATTTTGCTTTTCAAAGATATACTCGGTCACGACGATACCAAGCGAGCGCTCATACGCTCCGTCCAAAATAACCATGTTGCGCACGCCCAACTTTTTGATGGGCCTGTAGGAGGAGCGGGTATTGCGTTGGCCTGGGCTTTTGCCACGTTTGTTAATTGTGAAGACCGCCAACCCGACGATGCCTGCGGACGCTGTGCATCCTGCTCCAAAATGCGTAAGCTGGTTCATCCGGATGTCTATCATATTTTTCCGTTGCCTCGCACCCCGAAAGATGGAGAGGATTTATTGGGAGAGTTGACCCCTAAATGGCGCGCATTTCTGGATGAACATCCTTACCGAACGCTCCCCGAATGGCTGTCCTATATTAATGCTACGGGTAATCAGCAGGGAATTATTCCGATCAGAGAATCAAGGAGTATTGTTAATAAATTGTCACTCAAGGCTTTTGAGGGTGAGTTTAAAATCATGCTGTTTTGGCAACCTGAACTGCTTAATGTTCAGGCGGCAAATGCATTGTTGAAAATTTTGGAAGAGCCACCCGAAAAAACCCTGTTTTTGATCGTTTCCAGCCAATCGGATAAGTTGTTGACCACCATCATTTCGCGTACGCAGCGCGTAGCCATCCGCGCATTTACCGACGAAGAAGTGGTTTTGTTCCTAACCCAAAAAGGATTCGATGAACGTCGGGCGCGGCAAATCGCTTATTTGAGTGAAGGAAACCTGTCGGAAGCAATGCGTCTGACCAATGAAACAGAAGACGACCGCCATGCGTGGTTTGCGCAATGGATGCGCAAGTGTTATTCCCGCGATTTTGTGTCATTGGTCAAATTGGCCGATGAGTTTGATACGTTGGGAAAAGAAAAGCAAAAAGGCATTTTTGATTATACACTCAATCTGTTTCGGGACTTGTTTTTGTGGCAAAATGGTGTGTCAGAGTTGCTGCGTTTGCAGGAGGAAGAACTTAGTTTCGTACAAAAATTTGGCAAAGCAGTCAATCCCAATGCCATTGAGTTGTTGATTCAGGAAATCACTGACGGCTACTATCACCTCGAACGAAATGC
Organism: Runella sp.; assembly: GCF_965279615.1. Lineage (NCBI taxonomy): Bacteria > Pseudomonadati > Bacteroidota > Cytophagia > Cytophagales > Spirosomataceae > Runella > Runella sp. The sequence continues at coordinate 7,306,647 of NZ_OZ257252.1, forward strand.
CCGCGCCAAAGTGCTGTTTCTGGATATTTCATTGACGGCAGCGCGAACAATGCGCTTATCATAAAAATTGATCTACCCAACTTTGCCTCTTCTAAAATTATTTTATGGTGATTTTAAAGTGACTTTTGAGTAAAAAGGCAGTCAAAAAAACAGGGCCAATTTAAAACTGCACTCAATGAACATCATTATCACCATCATCGTAGGAGCTATTGCCGGTTGGTTGGCAGATTTGGCCTTCAAACGTTTTTCTTTTTCTACGCTTTACCAAATCGGATTAGGTATTGCAGGTGCTTTTGTCGGAAGTTTTCTGTTTGAAGGCGAATTTCATTCTTTATTGGGTCTTCCCGTTTTTATCGGCCGTGTTATTGAAGCGTTTATCGGCGCTGCTGTCATACTGGGTCTGATCATTTTATACCGACGTTTGACCGATAAAAGCTAAGTCTCCATTTTCGAAATACCTACTAACAGTCAATAATTGTAAACCTTGGTCGATAAAATTTCGACCAAGGTTTTTTATTTTCCAGTCTTACTGTAAGTGATAAGGCTTTTTTGGTTTCTCCCAAAAATCAACAGGTCGTTTACGAATAAAATACTCCGTATCTCTCCCTTGAGCTGAAAACCTGATTTTTGCTGAGGCAGGTAGCGGAATGTGCCGTTGCCTTCATTGTGAAGCAACGTACCGAAATTGGCATCGTATTGCCCAAAACGCAGACGTGTGCGAAGCTGATTTCCGCAAAGGAGCAAGTCTTTTTTGCCATCTTTGTCGTAATCCAATGAAATTAAGGCGTGTACAGGAGAGGTTTGTACTTCAATCGGCAGTTTTTTGACGACGAATTTCCCATTCGCGCTCCGTTCAAAAAGTGTTGTTGCTAAATGATTGGCTTCAAGGTGAGCAGCTCCGCTAAGTTCTGACTCAGTAAATACATCTTTGAGGGTGGCGTCTGAATAGGTCTTATAATCAGAATAACGTTTTCCCATAATAGGCAGTTGACCGATCAATTCGTCGCGGGTAATATAAGGATAACTTTTTCCCTGCACATACGTACACAGAATAGGGTCGATGCGGCCATTTTGATCAAAATCCTTGAAATACAACTCTGCCGGTTGCTCAGGCGTGGCTTTGCATTGGCTGTTGAGGCCCAGATTTCCTACAACTAAGTCCATCTTTCCGTCGCCGTTGAAGTCATCGACCAAAAGTTTGTTCCACCAACCACTGTACGTACGGTCAAAATACCCATCGGTTTTATTTGCCAGTTTACCGTTATTATTTTCAAAAACCGTTACAGGCATCCACTCTCCAACCACTATTAATTCCGGCTTTTGATCACCGTTAAGATCAAGCCAGGCAGCGTCGGTTACCATACCGATTTTTTGTAATTCGGGCGCTATTGCAGCCGTAGCGTCTTTGAAATTTCCTTTTCCATCGTTGAGCAAAATAAAACTGGGCGGAATTTCGGGATAACTGCCGGGCACTACTCGTCCACCGACAAACAGGTCAGGCTTTTTGTCACCGTTGATGTCAGCTACGCGCACACAACTTGTGCTGACGTGCATTTGCGGAAGTGCGGTATTGTTTTTTGTAAAATTCCCTTTGCCGTCATTGATGTAAAGCGCATCCTGCAGCAAAGGATCATTGGCTTCAAAATTAGCATAACCTCCATGAGACACATACAGATCAGGTGAACCGTCACCGTTGGCGTCAAAAAATACCGCGTCGGCTGCGTCGCTTTTGGAATCCGCCTCAAAAGCAGGTTGTGATTTTTTGACGAATTGTGCGCCTGCTTTTTGCTGTAAAAACAACGCACCGGCCTGCCCGTTGCCGCTGCCTACAAATACATCTTCCAATCCGTCTGCATTCACATCTGCCTTTGCCAACGCAGGGCCAACGTATGATTGCGGATTGACCATCAAAATCTGGCGCTTAAAGTCATTGACCGCTAAAGTAGGTTGTGTGTAATTTATCGGAGAAGGAGTTTCTCTAAACAAAGGCGCATCCTGAACCGGTGAATTAACGGACTCATTCGCCTCTTTTTCATTTAACGTAAGCCATTGATCACCTTTGATGTTAGTAAGACGTTGTTGTTTTCCATTGGGCCACAGCACTTTTAAAGAATCTATGGTAGAAGCGCTGCCGAGTCCAAAATGTAAAACTCCCGATACGCTTGATTGATAGCCGCGCATAGGCATCTGTTCAAGGTATTGGGTCTGCCCTTTTTGATACAGGATTACTTTCGCTCCAATTCCCGAACGATTGAGCGGACTGCCTTCCAACGTAATTTTTAAATAATGATTTTTGAGGATTTGTTGGGCTTCATTTTGGTAAATAAACGCAGGTTGATTGACGTTGTTGACTACCAAGTCCAAATCGCCGTCGTTATCTAAATCCGCATAAACGGCGCCGTTGCTGTTGGAATTTTGCCCCAATCCCCACTGATTGCCTACACTCTTGAATGTCAGGTCTTTATTGTTTTTGTATAAGTAATTAACCACGTTAGATGCAGGCATTTGCTGCACCAAATTCAGTACATCCTGCCGGCCTATATTGGGTTGATTTTGCTGAAAATCATTCATGTATTTCAGAAAATCAAGGTTGGTATAGTCGCGGAGGTAGCCATTGGTGATGTATAAGTCTTTCCAACCATCGTTGTCATAGTCAGCAAAAAGTGCCGCCCAACTCCAATCAGTATTGGATACTCCCGCAAGTTGGCCGATTTCGGTGAACCCCACGGCCGCTGCTGACTGTCCGGTTCCCTCCCTAACAGGGGAGGGGCTGGGGTTATTCAATTGCAGCATATTACGCATATACTGTTTATGAAATCCTGAGCGAACTACCATGTCAAACTTCTCATAATTGTCGGGAGCCATGAGCAGTTTTTGGCGACGGTTTTCCTCGGGCAACATATCAAGTGTAAAAATATCAGGCGTAGCATCATTGTTAATATCAGCCACGTCATTGCCCATGGAGAAATGAGAAGTATGCTCCATCGAAGCCGTCAATTGGTCGATGAAACCACTTTTTTTGTTGTTGATATACAGGCGATCAGGGATGGTATAGTCATTGCTGACGTAAATGTCCGGCCAACCGTCTTGGTTAAAATCGGCAATTCCTGCCCCCAATCCATAGGAGAGGGGAGAGCTGTTGATACCCGCTTTAGCAGTGACGTCAATGAAGCGTTTCCCGTCGTTACGAAAAAGACGTGAGCCGCTTACGGGGTCGTCCATTTTATTCCATTCGGCACTGTTGGCTTCGTTGAGAACGGGCAACGATTTTATATTGTGATTCAGTAAAAACAAGTCCAGATCACCATCACGATCATAATCAAAAAAGTAGGCATTCGTACTGGAAGAAGGACTGTTTAAACCGTACTCAGCAGCCTGGTCTATAAAAGTGGGAATTCCCTGCGCGTTGTTTCCCTGATTGATAAACAGCTCGTTCGCTTTCTTTTCAGGAGGCAGATTGCCCGAATGACACACAAAAATATCCGTTTTGCCATCGCCGTTCACGTCGGCCATTGTTACACCCGTTTTCCAGGGCCCTTCACGACCTGCCGCGCCTGAGGCATTAGAGATGTCTTCAAACTGCATCTGCCCTTTGTTGAGGTAGAGTTTGTTGGCACTTAGGTTGGCGGTAAAATAAAGGTCATCCAGTTTATCTCCGTTCAAATCACCTACTGCAACTCCGCCGCCGTTATAGAAATACTCATACATCAAAACGTTCGTGTTGAGTCCTTCATTAACGATATTTTGAAAATCAACGTGGGTTTTTTCAGGAGCCAACAGGGTAAAGAGCGTAGGTTCTTTTTCATCGGGCGCTGTTGTCGTTTCAGTTGAGGCGTTTTGGCAGCTCGATATCACTAAACCAATAAACAGCAGATAAATAAGCAAGTAAAACTTCATGGAACGGGAAATCTGATAGGTAGGTAAATAGGTCAAAACTAAGCGTAACGTATAGAACGATTCAGGAAAACTGACTGCAATATTGGAGCAATTTTTTCAGATTTTCTTCATTGGTAAAATCAATGGATTCTTCTTTAAGGTAATTTTCTATAATTCTTTTATTCTTTACGAATATCTTTAAAAGATTGGATTTTGTTGCTTTGTAAAACCGATTGTTTTGATCGATAAAAAAATAAAATTTTTCTTTAGATAATATAACATCGCCTTTTGCTTCCAGTCTTTTAACAGAACTGTTTCCCGTTGATAGAATACTGTAATTTTTGATGGAAGAAACCCCGGATGACTGCTGATAAGCCCCTATTTTTTCGACGCTTGCTACGCGAAAGATTTGTTTGATTGCCAGTTTGATGGTTGGGGAATCATGGATGATCTCCAAATATCCGTAATCGGGACTGTAATAAAAGTAGTCGTTTCCCAATTGGATCCATTTGATCGTCGTTTCATTCGCCAGCGAAAGCGTATCGCCGGCAGGGCTGATAAAGTGCATTTCTCCCAATAGCAAACTGTAATTAAGTTTGGCGGGAGTGGTTCCGCCGTTAAGAAATGCAACTCCTCCGATTTTAAACTGCGGATAACGGTATTTGTCAGTAAAAGGCAGTGATCGTTGAATATCCTCACCTGCTTTTATCTTGAACAGTTTGTTTTCCTGTGCCTGTACATGACTGATCGCCACGACAAAAAAACTCATTAAATACCCGCACTTTTTCATATCCTTACAGAATAAAGTTTACTCTAAAAAACTCTATGCCTGCGATAAACACAGGCATAGAGCAAATAAACTGAATAATGGTGCGGAAATGAATGATTAATAACCCGGGTTTTGAACCAATTTATTGTTACGGTTCATCTCGTCGCGATGGATCGGCAGATAATATTGCTTATCCAACCACGCGCGGTTTTCTTTTCCGGGGTCAATTTCGAACACTTTATACGTATAATCGTAACTGGTTGGGTCGTACTTGTAAAGCGTTACTGACTTGCCGGCTTTAAGCGTACCGGTCACGGTGATACCGTTGGCTTTGCGTCCGAGGGTTGTCGGAGCGATCATCCAACGACGGGTATCGTGGTAACGTTGTTCTTCCAGGTACATCTCAATACGTTTCTCATTTCTCATACGTTGACGCAATGCATCGCCCGATTCGGTCAATGCCGGCATTCCTGAGCGGAAACGAATTTTGTTTAACCAGGTTTTTGCTTCAGCATCCTGTCCCAATTCGATACAGGCTTCAGCGTATTGGAATACCATTTCAGTATAGCGTAATATCGGCCAAGGCACTTGTTGCCACGTGTTTTGGTCTACAATGGCCGGATTGGCGTCGATAAATTTCCGAGCGTAATAGCCGGTATAGCTACCGTTCCAGTCTTCCACCGATGATTTACGTGTATCCAAGCCGAAGATAGGTGCTTTTGCCCCACCGCTGACGATCTCGTATTGCCCCGTTTGAATCTGGTTGACTGGATCTTTTGCCGCTACATCAGCCGTACGAGGTTTCCAAGGGGCTCCGTCGTAAAGAATAGAAGCATAGAAACGAGGGTCACGGTTGACGTAAGGTTGGCTGGCATGTTCCGGTTTACTCCAGTCAAACTTGGTACCGTCCATCATTTCATAATCATCTACCATCAATTGAATAGGCGTGTTTCCTGCCCAGTTGTGGTAGCCGTTAGGACCGTTAAAAAGCCCTTGACGACCGCCGTCTTCCTGTTTGGCATTGATGAAATAACGTGCCATCAGCAACTCTTTCTCACCGCCGTTCCGCGCCATTGCGATGTTATTGTAATTGGTGGTACCATCAGCTGCAGAGGCAGGAGCGGTCAAATTGAGTTGATAACCGTAAGCGGTCATGTCCAATACTACTTTGGCCGCATCCTTGGCTTTCTGCCAACGATCTTTCTGAGTTCCGGTGGTATAGAGCACCAGTTCAGGCTTAGTGAAAGCAGCTATCACGCTGGATTTTGCTTTTGCTACAGTAGCATCGTGTAAATCACTGGCGGCATAGAGCAACACTCGTGCTTTCAGGGCCAGAGCGGCTGCCTGATTGGCACGACCGGCTGCCAACGATTTGCCTGCCAGGAGAGCAGCGGCTTCGTCACAGTCTTTTACGATAGCATTAACGCATTGCTCAAACGTATTACGCTCGCTCAGGTAGTCAGCTTCACCTAATTCGAAAGGACGTTCGATGATAGGGAAACCTCCGTAATAGCGAAGTAACTGTTGGTTATAATACGCTCTCAGGAATTTGCTTTCTCCTTTTAAGCGATCAACCAACGTGGCATTGGTAAATTGAGGCTTTTCCAATTTGGCCAATGCAAGGTTACATGCCCGAATACGCAGGTACATCTGCTGCCAGCTAAGTGTCCCGTTGATCCAACCCGGGCTGGCAGGGTTAGAGCGTGATTCGGTGATGGTCGTGATGTCGCGACCGGGGTGGGTGAACATGGTCTCATCGGTCAACGAGGCGAGCATTTGTTCATTAAAACCTCCCATGCCCAGACCGGCATAAATTTCCGTAACAAATGCTTCCGACAGTGCCGCGTCGGTCCAAACCGTGGATTCAGACAACTGATCCAACGGCTTTGTATTTACAAAGTCTCCGTTACAGCCCGCAAACAGGAGCGTGGCAGAAACGGCGCTGATAGTCATTAATTTAGATACTTTCATGATGAATGTTTCAATTGGTTTGATTAAAAAGTAACCGATAAACCACCATTGATAACTCGTTGCTGCGGGTAGTATTGGCCGGTTTGCGAGTCTGCTTCAGGGTCAAATGATTTGAATTTGGTGATTGTAAACAAGTTCAATCCATTTACGTAAAGGCGCAGGTTGTTCATGCCCAGCTTGCTTGTCAACGCTACAGGCAGCGAATAACCGATCTCAAAGTTTTTCAAACGGAGATAATCTCTGTTTTGGAACCAATACGTGTTTCCGCCTGAGAAATATTGGTCACTGCGGTTAGCGATACGTGGGTGTACACTGCTCGGATTTTCAACAGTCCAACGATCGGTGTACATGCTGTACAGGTAGTTACCGATGTTACCCATTTCGCCCGGGCTTACATATTGTTTTGCTCCGGTCGATCCTTGGAACAGGATGTTCACGTCAAAACCTTTGTAGCTTCCGATCAGGCTGATACCACCCTGGAAAGTAGGAATGTTGTTGAAATCGGTACGAACCTGATCATCGGGGGTAATTTTACCGTCGCCGTTGTAATCCTTGTACTTCATGTCACCGGGACGCAGCGTGTTAACAATGGCCGAATAGTTGATCTTATTCTCATTGATCTCATTCTGGTCTTTAAAGACGCCATCGTAAATATACGCCTGAACTGTGTTCATCGGTTTGCCGGTAGTACGTTGCCAGTCAGGGGCGCCGGGTGCTTCATCCCAGAACAGGATCTTGTTTTTGGCATACCCACCGTTGACACTGGCGCTGTATTTGAAGGCACCGGCCTGATTGCGGTAACCCACATTGAATTCCCAGCCTTTGTTGGCTACTTCTCCGATGTTTTGTGCAGGTAAGGTCAGACCGGTCGACTGCGGCACAGATGCGTTTTTGTACCACAAAATGTTGGTCCGCTTGTTGGAGAATACGTCAAATTCAAAGTTGATCTTACCGTTAAGCAGTTGTCCTTCCAAGCCGATGTCGGCGTTGTTGGCCACTTCCCAGGTAATGGTATTGTTGGGGACGCGTGTTTCGTACAACGTTTTGGTTTCCGTATTGTTGATAATGTAACTGCGGAAACCGTAGGTAGACAGGTACTGGTAAGTCGCCAACGTGGTGGTGTTAGGCAGGTATACCTGATCATTCCCCATCTGTCCGTACGAACCGCGCAGTTTCAGATAGTTCACGATTGGCAGGGCTTTCTTAATGAAGGCCTCTTCTGACAGCACCCATCCCACCATCACACCCGGGAAGAAACCGTAACGGGTGGCTTCGGGGAACATGTCTGAACCGTCATAACGCCATAGGAACTCGGCCAGGTACTTTTCTTTGTAGTTGTAGGCCACCCGACCGAAGTAGTTCAAACGTGCACGTTCGAAGGCACCACCACCGTTGTTTTTCTCCAGGTCACCACCGGCAAAGATCTGATCCAGCGCCGGAGACAGGAAGTAACGACGATAGGCGTTGAAGTTATCCCCACTAATGGTCTCTTTGTTGGTTCCTGCCAGAATCGTCAGCCCGTGCGCTCCGAAAGTACGTTCGTAGGTTCCGATGGCTCCCAATAATACGTTAAGCTGATTGGTGTTGCCCAATGTCAGACGAGGTTCGGCCGGTCCGCGTTGGCTGGCAACGAGTTTAGGCGTCACGCCGTCAGCTTCGAAGCCTGTACCGCGCTCATACAGCGTCCACGGTGTTTCCCAGCGACGGGTGTTTTGTGACAAAAGGTCAAGGGAAGCCGTTCCGGTAAATTTCAAGCCTTCTACTCCCGGGATCTTGATCTCCAACTGGCCATTGGTTTGCAGGTAATTGCGTTTGTCTTTGTCGTAACCTGTAGCGTTGGTAGTGATTACGACGGGATTTTCGCCGTTTTCGATGTCAGGACCGGGGCGACCGTCGGGCCAATAGGCCGGTTGTTGCGGCTTGCCGCGCATCAGCATCCGGAAGATAGCACCGGCACCTTTGGTAGGAAAGAACCGGTTTTCCTGCCGTCCTGTTACGCCCATTGTGACGTTGATGAACTTATTAACTTTGGCATCGAGGTTGATGCGGAAGTCATATTGTTTGTAGCCGGTGGCCGAGTTGATGTAGTTACCGTCCTGATTTTGGTAACCCAACGAGGCTAGGTATTTAACGTTCTCGCTACCGCCGTTCAACTGAACATTGTGACGAACCTGAGGTGACCATTTTTTCAAAGTGGCACCATACCAGTCGGTGTCCGGGTGTCCCCAGGGATCAGAGCCGTCAGCGTATTTTTTGAAATCATCGGGCTGAAAAGGAGCTTTGCGAACTACGCCCGTTGGACCGGTGTATAGACCTGTAGATTTGTAAGCGGCTGTGGCGGCTGCCCATTCGTTGGCCGGCAATCCGTAAATGTCCAGGTCATTGAGCATCTCGGTGTATTGAGAAGCGTTGGCCAGCTTGGGCAATACGGTGGCTTGCGAAAATCCTTGGTTGAACGTGTAAGACAATTCGGGTTTGCCGGATTTTCCGCGTTTGGTCGTGATCAGGATAACCCCGTTAGCAGCACGCGCTCCGTAGATGGCGGCCGAGGCATCTTTCAACACTGAAATGGTTTCGATATCGTTGGGATTGATACGATCCAAACCACCCGCACGACCCGGAATACCGTCGATTACGATCAGGGCGTCGTTGTTACCCAATGTGTTCGAACCGCGAATACGGATACCGGCACCGTCGTAGCCCGGTTCCCCGCTGCGGTTGGTAGCTACAACCCCCGGCAGACGTCCCGCCAGTGATTGCGAAAGGTTCACCGCCGGTGATTTTACCAAGTCAGTTCCTTTTACGCTTACTACAGAACCCGTTACGGTTTCTTTTTTCTGAACACCATAACCCACGACAACGACTTCATTCAGTGCTTTTACATCCACTTTCAAGGTAATATTGACAGTGGTACGACCGTTGAGGACGACTTCTTCGGGCAGGTAGCCGATGAACGAGAACACTAACGTAGCATTATCGGTTGGGGTATTTACAGAGAAATTACCCTGATTGTCGGTCACTGAACCAACGGCAGTTCCTTTAACAAGAACACTCACACCCGGAAGTCCCTGACCTTGCTCGTCTGATACTTTCCCTTTTACCTGAGCAATAGCTGCCTTTGCTTGCGATGCTGCTGATTCAGGCGTTAAATTAGTATTGAGTGAAGCAGTCAATTGACCCATATTAATGTTGCCTGCGGACTGCTTTTCGGCGTTTCCCGAACGCGTGATTACGTATGAGCCATCTCCTGTTTTACGGTATCCTAATCCTAGAGGTTTAAGCACAGATTCGATGTTTGCTTCCAAACCGTTTTTGTAATTAACGTTACCGGCAGCCACTACATAAGGCTCAACCATTTGGTCTGAGAAAAGGATGTCTACTTTGTACTGATGGCGTAAATCATTCAATACTTTTTTGAGACTCTTGTTACTTCTACGCTCGGGAGTGGGGGCGTTGTGCTCAATGGGCACACGCGCCATCATCTGGGCATGGCTCATTGGCTCTCCAACCATCAGCGCCGCCAATGGAAAGCCAAGTAGCCGTAGTTTGTAGCTCATTTTTGTCATAAGTAGATTAATTAGATTAATAAATGAGATTAGTTAATGATTAATTTTAAATACAACTTGTTTATTATGATGAGAGATAGAAATGGATAAAATTTCGGATAATGCCTGTAAAAGTTCGTCAGCATTGTGTGCCTGAAATGAACCTGAAAGTGTATATTCACTCAATTCTTTGTCAGCGATCTTGGCGTCTAATCCATAATTATCGTGTAACAGAGTGACGATTTCGTTAAGGCTTGTGTTGTCAAATACAAATCGATTTTGTTTCCAGGCTGAATAATTTTCCGGGTGTGTTATTTTCTTAACCCTGATCCGGCCGCCTGAATTGACAGAAACCAACTCGCCCGGATGCATGGTCAGCAGTTTGGGGCGTTGGTGTTGGCTTTTATACTGGATGTTTACTTTTCCGCGCGTCAATATTACTTTTGAATGATCTCCTCGTGCCATTACCGTAAATTCGGTACCCAGTACTTCTACATCAAATGAAGAACCGGTACGTACAATGAATCGCTTATTATCTTGAGTGTGGATGACTGAAAAATTGGCTTCACCTTTTAAGAAAACGGTACGGGTAGAACTGCCAAATCCAAAATGAGGAACGGTAAGGGAAGAATTGGCATTTAGTGTCACGTTACTGCCATCTTCTAAAACAAGTGATTGGGTTTGCCCAAATCCGGTAGTAAAGGTTTTTACAAAAATATGTTCCTGATAATATAGGACTGTAAAAAATGAGATCAATAGAAAACTTGCAGCACTCAATCCCCAAGCCCAGTTGCGCCAATTAAAGGTTTTTGGCTGTTTCGGAGCATTGTCGAATTCATCGGCAGTGGTGGTTTCAGCAAGACCGGGCTTCGTTTTAAATTGCTCAATACCATGCAAAATATCCGCTTGGTACATGGGTTTTGTCGTTTCCCATTCATGAAGGCATTCAAAAAAGAACTCTTCATTTTCAGCCTCCTTGGCCCAATTCTCAATCAATGATCGTTGCAGAGCCGTAAGTTGGCCGGCAAAATAATCGAAAAGAAGGGACTTTGTGATAAAGGTTTGCTTCACAAAATGGTATTTTAGAGTCCTTTTGTATTACTTTCATAGGATAGACACAAGAGAGACTCTAAAACCCTTATCTGATATTTTATTTTTTTTATAAAAATTTAAAAAATAGAAAGGCCGAGCTGGATAAAACCATGCAGAAACAATACCCCTTTCAATTTAAGAACATCCCGAACGGTATTATTTGCTTTCCGTATCTGAACTTCGATGGTTCGTAAGGAAAGATGAAGTTGGTCGGCAATTTCGGCGTATTTCTTTCCTTCAAAACGATATAGCAGGTAAATTTTTCGTTGTTGAGCCGGCAAATTGGAAATAGCTTTTTCAATGTCTTGGTATAACTCTTCGTATTGAGTGACGGAATCGGGTTGCATAGAAGTTTCGCCGGAAAAATCCTCTACACTATCCAGACCCGTCATGCGTTTTGATTCTCTCTGCAGGTAATTGTACGCGCGATGGCGTACCGTTTTATACAAATAAGCCCGGAAAGATGTCGTGATTTCGCGGTGCGTTTCTTTTAGATAAAATTGATAAAAAATGTCAGAAACTAAGTCTTCTGCGATGGTTTTTGAATAAAGAAAACGCACCGCATGACTACACAGGGGTTGATAATAAGAGCGATACAACAGTTCACAACCAAGTTGGGGGTTGTCTTGAAAAGCTTGGCGAATGAAAAATTCTACATCTGTTCGGTCTTCTCCACTGTTATCATGCGCCTCGTCATCTGCTATGCGCAGATGAACCTCCGAAAGAGGATAAGAATCAAGGTCTAAAATCGTGTTCATTAAAATATGGCTTTGTAGCTTTCAGTACATAAAGTTACACTTTAACCTAAATTACTACTATTTTATCAGTGATATATTGGCTAAAACTAATGAAATATTAGCTTTACCAAAGAATGTTTTTTGGAATAAGTGCCTATACAGACGTAAAACGTATCTTTGCAAAGTAATCCAAAATGCTGCCGAAAATCAAAAAGAACGAACAACAACTGACCAAACCCGTCATAGGACGTACTGATGTCGTGGATTTTCCTGATTTGGGACTGGCGGATGTTCGCGCCAAAGTAGATACCGGAGCCTATACTTCCTCTATTCATTGTTATAACGTAAAAGTCACCAAAGAACGACTTGTTTTTTATCTCCCGGCACATAAAGGTGAAAAGCGTAAACGATTTGTCGCCAAAACATTCGAGTTAAAATCCATCAAAAACTCCTTTGGACAAACCGAAATGCGTTATGTGATTCGAACGCGAATTGTGATTTTCGGCAAAGCTTTTCAGGCCGAATTTTCGTTGGCTGACCGCGAAAAAATGCGTTATCCGGTGCTGTTAGGACGCAAACTCCTCCGAAACCGATTTTTAGTAGATGTTGCTTTAGAGAATCTTTCTTACCGACAGAAACGAACTTTATCGGATTAACAAAAAGATAACCTTGATTCAATCAACTTCCCATTAATTTTATCCCTCCGTTTTGGCGCTGTTATAATAAAGATAGCAATGGTAAGCGGCTGATTATGAACTATTATAATGAAAATTGCAGTTCTTTCCACTAACTCGAAATTATACTCTACCAAACGTTTAGTAGAGGCCATTCGGGCCCACGGGCACGAAGCGGTTGTGATAAATCACGCGCTGTGCCACGTAATGATCGAAGAAGAAAAACCTGTTATTCTGTACAAAAACAACGTCGTGGAAGGGATCGATGCCATTATTCCGCGCATTGGAGCATCGGTCACTGATTATGGATGTGCTGTGGTGCGGCAGTTTGAAATGATGAAGGTATTTTCTACCGTCAAATCACAGGCCATCATGCGTTCCCGAAATAAGCTGAGAAGCTTGCAGATCCTCTCAAAAGCAGGCGTACAAATTCCGAAAACTGTTTTTGCCAATCAGACCAAAGACATTGATAAGCTTATAGAGTTGGTAGGTGGTCCGCCCGTTATCATTAAATTATTGGAAGGCACACAGGGCGTTGGGGTTGTTTTAGCCGAATCGGAGTCAGCAGCCAAATCAACGATTGAGGCTTTTTACGGGTTGAAAACCAACGTCTTGATTCAGGAATACATCGCAGAATCTAACGGAGCGGATATTCGGGCGTTTATCGTTGGCAATAAAGTGGTAGCTGCCATGAAACGCCAGGGAAAATCGGGTGATTTTCGCTCCAATCTTCATCGTGGCGGACGTGCAACGGCCATTACGCTTACCCATCAGGAAGAAAAAGCGGCTCTTCAGGCCGCAAGAGCGTTGGGAGTACGCGTGGCAGGGGTTGATATGATTCAGTCCAATCGCGGGCCAATGATCATGGAAGTGAATTCTTCGCCGGGACTGGAAGGTATCGAAAAAATTACGGGAGTGAACGTCGCTGATTTGATTGTCGCCTTCATTGAAGAAAAAATCCCGGCAGACGAAAACGATACCATTGGGGTTTAGGGTAAAAATCAATACTTGCTACCTTTAGTGTACGAGCGAACAACGGGCTGTATCGTGTTGAAAAGCCATTGTTGGCTCGTACCCCTATTTTGACACCTAACCTAAGATTAATCCATTTTCTGTATGCTGGATAAAGCATCCTATTCTACCCAACCGAAATGCCTTGTGGCGCTGGATTCCATCATCTTTGGTTTTGACGGTGATCTTTTGAAAATACTGTTGGTAAAACGCAGCCCCGATCAGCACATTGATACGTGGTCGTTGATGGGAGGATGGTTGAATCCCAACGAAAACCTGGAGCAATCTGCCGAACGAATATTGTTTGAACTTACCGGACTGAAAGGCGTATACTTAGAGCAGCTTTATACGTTTGGCGATATTGATCGTGACCCCATAGATCGCACCGTCTCGGTAGCTTATTTTGCCTTAATTAACATTGAACATTACGATTCCAACATTTCACAGGCGCACCATGCGCATTGGTTTCCTGTCAGTGAAATGCCCAATGAATTGCTTTTTGACCATCGCCAAATGATCGATTCCGCCATTCAGAAGCTTCGCTACAAAGCAGCGTTGCATCCACTGGGCTTTGAACTTTTGCCCGAAAAATTCACGATTCCTCAACTGCAAAAACTCTACGAAGCTATTTTTCAAACGACGTTCGACAAACGCAATTTCAGCCGAAAAATCCTCTCAACGCACTTGCTCGTGAAGCTGAAAGAGAAGCAAAAGTCCTCTAAAAAAGGTGCTTACCTTTATGCTGTCAACAAGGAAAAATACAATACCTTCGGCAACTCTTTTCTGAATTTTGTCTCTAACCCTGACTTTTAAATGGAGATGCGGCCAAACCAATACATACAATAAATGATGATAGAGATAATAACGGAAATCGTCATTTGTGTGAAGAACAGTACCAGAAACGTTTTGAGAATAGTGAGCCATTTAGGCCCTCCAAAAAACTGAATACCGGCCCATGCCGAAAAAACACTCCACGCCGAAAAGTAAATACTGAGCATGTAGTAATAATAAGACCGAAATAATATAACCAGCGGGGTAAAAATAAGGATAAAGAATACGACACGAAATCCTCCTAAGAAGGCTTGTAGCACAAGATTTTCGGCAAAATTATAGCCTCTGCGACGAAAAAGTAACCAACTGTAAAGTGCCGAAACAGGAGCTGCCACAAACAAAATCAGGTTGAAATATTTTGAAGTCAGCTCTGTGACAGGATTGACCTTTTGGGGATTATATTCCATTAAATGAAAATAATGGGTCAAAAATGCCGAAATGGCAACGGTGAGTACCAAATAACTGAAGGGATTATAATATTTCTTCCTCTTACCTTCCACATACTCTTTTACTACAATGCCGGGTTGTAACGCTAATTCTTTGGTCAAATGAATGACGCCTTTATCTGCGTGGACAAAGGCATGCACTACATCGTGCCAAATATGATGCATATCAATGCGGTGAGTATGGGCGGATTGACCGCACTTAGGACAGAAATCGTCTTTCGCTTCCAGAGAATTTTTACAGTTCTTGCAAATCGCTGAGGTCATAAAGGGGATGAAAAAGAATGGTAAGGCAAGATACAAATTCAGGCCAAATTTAATTGGTTAAATCCGGAACTAATCTTCAAAAAAGAGTTGAAAAGTGCTGTTTTTAAAATTGTCAGCCAGAATCCTTAATTTGTAAATTGTTCATTTTGGTACATATTGACGCTTTTTAATGCATGGGGTCATGGCGGTAGGTATGGCCACGTACTTTAGTGCTTTTTAGCTTAGGGGTAATTTTGACAATGTCTGTTTGTGTGTATAGATTTTGCAACGCTCAACCAAAATCCGTAGCCTTAATTATGATTTTCCCAATTCTGTTCCTGATTTGGTCATTTCCGGTAGTTGGTGAAACGGGCCAAACCTATTATGTGAGTCCTCAAGGGAACGACGCCAATGATGGCAAAAGCGTTGCTAAGGCTTGGAGAACCATCGGCAAGGTAAATCAAATGAACTTGAAGGCGGGCGATGCGTTGTTATTTGAAGGAGGGAAAATATTTTCAGGAACACTTTTACTGGATGAAAATGATGGTGGAACTCCCGATAAGCCGTTGCGGATCAGTTCTTTCGGAAAAGAAAAAGCAATGATAGATGCCGGCGATGAAGGCGGGATTTTTGTGCATAATACCCAATGGATCAGTTTGCGGAAATTGATCGTAAAAGGCAATGGGGTAAGTAAGAACCGAAAAAGCGGCATTGAATTTTTGGTGGATAAGCCAAATACAAAGCTTTCCAATATTGAAATTGTTGATTGCGAAGCCTACGGTTTTCATCGCTACGGTATATTGATCAATGGAGACAAAAGCGACAAAACCGGTTTTGAAAATGTCAAAATAACCCGTTGCATTGCTTCCCAAAACGGTGATGCAGGGATTGGTTCTTTGGCGTATTATCCGAGTATGTCGCACCGAAATATTCACGTAAGTTATTGCAAAGCTTTTCAGAATAAGGGAGATACAACAAATACTAAAAGTCATACGGGAAATGGGATTGTACTCAGTGGCGCTGAAGATGTATTGATCGAGTGGTGCGAAGCCTATGAGAACGGGGCTTATTCCCGAAGTTTGAACGGCGGCCCGGTGGGAATTTGGGTTTGGAATTGTCGCAAAGCAATCATTCAACATTCCGTTTCTCACCACAATCATGCGGGTCTATACCACGACGGAGGAGGATTTGACATCGACGGTGGCGCGTCAGATTGCATCATTCGAAACTGTAATTCGCACGATAACGAAGGAGCAGGGTACTTGATTTGTGAGTTTGGTTCACCCAATAAATGCACTAATAACCAAGTGGTTAACAACGTAAGTCGTAACGACGGCTTGAAAAACAGTTACGGAGGAATAAGCATCAGCGGCGCAAGCCATGAATATCAGGTAGACGGTTGTCTCATTCAAAATAATAAAGTGTATGTTACCGCGAGAAATACCGTGAATGGAACACCGGCTGCGGTGTTTTTCAACAATGTTTATTTCAGGAATATTAAATTTGAAAATAACTATTTTGAACTGTCCAAAGGCACAACGTTGGTCCGTTGCGATAGCCTTTTAACAGATAATTTGGCTCAATTCAAAGGCAATCGGTACAAATCTGCCATTACGACTGCGCCTGTTCTTTGCAAAAAATGCAACGAAGCACAAGTAGCGGAATTAAGAAAAAAGCTAACAGAGTGAGAGTTTTGAGACTTGGAAAGTTTTTAAACCTTTCCAAGTCTGCATTTAAATCAATTCGGACTATAAAACACAACCATAATTTTATCTTAAAAAATCATCCCGAACGCGTTCGGGATCAGCGTTCTGAAAAATATGAAATACATTTTGACTTATTTGCTCCTCCTCGCCCTTTCAACCAATGTTCTTGCCCAAGCCACCCTAAAAAAAATCAAGGTAGAAGGCAATCAATTTGTGACGGAAGAAGGGAAACCGGTCGTTTTTAGAGGCTTAAATGTAGCTGATCCTGACAATCTGCTCAATAAAGGACATTGGAGTAAAGCTTTTTTTCAGGAAGTTAAGAATTGGGGCGCAACAATTGTGCGTTTTCCCGTCCACCCAACAACGTGGCGAAAACAGGGGAAAGACAATTACCTAAAGTTGCTTGATGATGGGGTAAAATGGGCCACAGAATTAGGTTTGTACGTCATTATTGACTGGCATTCGATTGGCAATTTGCGCACTGAAATGTACCAGGCTGATATGTACGAAACCACCCAAAAAGAAACCTTTGAGTTTTGGCGTACGATGGCCAAACATTTCAAAGGAAACACTACCGTTGCCTTCTTTGAATTGTTCAACGAACCCACTGTTTATAACGGTCAGCTTGGGACTTGCACTTGGGCGCAGTGGAAAGAGTTTAACGAGGAAATGATCGGCATTATTCGCGCTCACGGAAACGATGCCATCCCCTTAGTGGCAGGATTCAATTGGGCGTATGACCTCACACCCGTCAAAAAAAATCCCATCAGTGCGCCGGGAATAGCCTATGTCAGTCACCCGTATCCAATGAAAAGACCTAAGCCCTGGGAAGATAAATGGACGGCTGATTGGGGCTTTGTTGCTAAAAAATATCCCATGATCCTAACCGAGATCGGTTTTTCCGGGGCGGAAGAAGTGGGTGCACACGTTCCGGTTATTAGTGATGAATCGTACGGCGAGGCCATTACCAAATACACCGCCGAGCGTGGTATCAGCTGGGTGGGATGGGTTTTTGATGACCGTTGGGCGCCGCGCATGTTTTCCGATTGGGATTTTACCCCCACAAGACAAGGAAAATTCTTCAAAAAAGCGCTTTTAGAATTTAACTCCGGAAGTAAACCTTAACCCCGTACTGTTTTGTAACATAATCCATATCTATGATGAAACGATTTCTACTCTTTTGCTTTTTAATTGTTCAAACTCAAAGTTTTGCCCAACTTAAATTGGCGCGTTTATTTTCTGATCATGTAGTGTTGCAACGTCAAAAACCCATTCCTGTGTGGGGCTGGGCCAAGCCTAAGGAAAAGGTAACGGTAACCTTAGCAGGACAAAAACAAATTGCCACTGCGAATGCTTCCGGAAAATGGATGGTAAAGTTTACGCCAATGGAAGCAGGTGGGCCCCACCAAATGCTTGTTACGGCAAAATCGGGCAAATTGGAGGTGAACGATATTCTGATGGGCGAAGTATGGCTATGCTCAGGTCAATCAAACATGGAATGGCCTGTCAGGCAATCGGATAATTTTAAAGCAGAGAAGAAAAATGCCGATTTTTCGCAAATACGCCATTTTTTTGTGGCACATGAAGTCACCATAGAACCACAAGCTGAACTTACTTCGGGTGAATGGAAGATCTGTAACGAGGAGAATGTGGGCAATTTTACTGCCGTTGGTTTTTTCTTTGCCCGTGAGCTGTACCAAAAATTGAAGATTCCTATTGGTCTTTTACATTCGTCGTGGGGCGGCTCGCAGGTAGAAGGTTGGATCAGTAAAGAAGCTATGTCAACCAATGAAGAGTTAAAACCTTATGCCGAAAATTTACCAAAAACATGGGAAGAAGCCGACGCTATCCTTGACCGTAAAGTGCAGAAGCAATTATTAAAAACGGAGGTAACGCCAACCTTGGCCGACGAAAAAAAATATACCGAAGCAGGCTATGATTTTTCAAAATGGCTCAAGGCCGGCAGCCCGATTGGTCAATGGGATTGGAAGGGGATTTGGATGTTTCGGGGCAAAGGTTTTATGGCACGTACAGTAGAAATTTCGGAAGAAATGACCAATCAACCAACCACGCTTGGCTTGGGTATTCAGGATAGTTTCAATGAAATTTACATCAATGGGCAATTGGTTTCGGAAGGAGTTGTAGAAGGAGTGCGCAAAATTACGTTACCTGCCAATGCTTGGAAGAACGGAAATAATCAACTGGTGGTAAAATTTGGAAATATGGTACAATTTCCCTGGTATGGCTTGGGCATCAATGGTATACCTGATGATCTGTTTGTAAGTTCAAAAGCCGGCAAAGTGAGTTTGGCAACGGACTGGTATTTGATGCCGTCTTTTGCCGAAAAACATACGTATAATCACAGCTGTAACAATGTAGCGACGACCATTTATAACGGCATGATCGCTCCCCTGGTTCCCTTTGCCATTCGCGGTGCTTTATGGTATCAGGGAGAATCCAATGCGGGACGAGCGTATCAGTACCGCCAAACATTTCCGTTGATGATCAACGATTGGAGGCAGCGTTGGGCCGATGAATTCTCTTTTTATTTTGTCCAATTGGCCGATTATGGCGGTTATCAAAACAGCAACGAAGGCAGCAATTGGGCCGAACTTCGCGAAGCGCAAACCATGACATTGAGCCTTCCGAAAACCGGCATGGCCGTTACGACCGATATTGGCAATCCCAAGGATATTCACCCGACCAACAAGCAGGATGTGGGTCATCGTTTGGCGTTGAATGCCCTTAAAGCTAATTATGGTTTTGATGTGCTGCATTCAGGGCCAATGTACGAATCTGTTCATTTTGAGGAAGATAGGGCGTTGATTACGTTTGATTATACGGGCGCAGGCCTGATGGTTAAGGATAAATTCGGTTATGTAAAAGGTTTCGAAATTGCGGGAGAAGATAAAGTGTTCTATTACGCCAAAGCGGAGCTTATCGGCGATAAAGTGGAAGTCTATCACCCCAAAGGCCAAAAACCCGTTGCAGTGCGTTATGGCTGGGCTGATGCCCCCGAAGACGCCAATTTGTTTAACAGTGATGGCTTGCCCGCAAGCCCTTTCCGCACTGACGACTGGCAAGGAAAAACCGTGGGGCAAAAGTTTAATTAGGTTGTACAGACGAAAGATTTTTAACGGATCATAATTAATGACTTACGTACCCACTCCCGCTCGCTATGAGCAAATGACTTACCGTCGATGCGGAAAAAGCGGACTCAAACTGCCGGCTATTTCTTTAGGATTATGGCATAATTTCGGCGGTGTGGATATTTTTGAGAATTATCGTGCCATTCTCCGAACTGCTTTTGACGCAGGAATCACTCATTTTGATTTGGCTAATAATTATGGACCGCCACCCGGCTCTGCCGAAGAAAATTTTGGTGTATTGCTCAAAAAAGATTTTGCGGCCTACCGTGATGAGTTAATTATTTCATCAAAAGCCGGATATTTAATGTGGCCCGGGCCGTATGGCGAATGGGGGTCGCGGAAATATGTGATTTCAAGTTGTGACCAAAGTCTAAAACGGATGGGCTTGGAATATGTCGATATTTTCTATTCCCACCGTCCCGACCCCAATACACCGCTGGAAGAAACGATGGGCGCTTTGGATAGCATCGTTCGTCAGGGTAAGGCGCTTTATGTGGGAATTTCAAACTATTCTGCCGAAGATTCTGCCAAAGCTATAAAGATTTTGAAAGATTTGGGGACGCCGTGCCTTATTCACCAACCCAAATACTCCATGTTTGAGCGTTGGGTAGAAGGTGGTTTGATGGATGTTTTGGGCGAAACGGGCGTTGGTTGTATCCCTTTTTCACCGTTGGCTCAAGGCCTTTTGACAGATAAATATTTGAAAGGAATTCCCACGGACTCAAGGGCGGCCAAGTCGCACGGATTTTTGCAAACAAGCCAAATTACGCCGGAAACGCTTCAAAAAATAGAAAAACTCAATGCATTGGCAATCGAACGAGGTCAAACGTTGGCGCAAATGGCATTGGCGTGGCTGTTGAAAGACGAACGCGTTACGTCGGTTTTGATCGGTGCGAGCCGCGTATCGCAGTTGCAGGATTCGTTAAAATGCTTGGACAACCTACAATTCAGTACTGAGGAATTAACGAAAATTGAAGAAATCCTACTGTAGAGGCAGGCCTCGCGCCTGCCCGATTACGTTGTATACGATTTTGGTTACGCGGTTTTGGGCAGACGCAAGGCCTGCCCCTACGGGATTGCAATATTTGAAAATTCCCTATTTACAAAAATGTAAAAAAACGATCTTTGAAATCTTCTGATCCCATGAAAAAACTACTGCTTACCCTTCTTTTCGCTCCTTTTGTGACGTTGGCACAGCAAACTCCAACGGTGATTCCGTTGTGGGAAAAAGGCGCTCCCGGTTTTGAAAACCGCCGGAATGAACCCGAAGAAGCTAAAGATTGGTGGGTAAAAAATATTCATAATCCATCGGTAACCGTGTATTTGCCGCCTAAAGAAAAAGCCAATGGGACAGCCGTAATTGTTTGTCCGGGCGGGGGGCATAATCAGTTGGTTATCACGTCTGAAGGAAAAGAGGCCGCCGAATACCTGAACAGTATCGGTGTAACTGCTTTTGTGTTAAAATACCGTTTGGCACGTGAGCCTAATTCTCCTTATAAATTTGAAACCCATGTGCGCCAAGACGCACATCGCGCCATTCGTTTGGTGAGAAGTCGCGCGGCTGAATGGGGAATAGATACGAGCCGCGTTGGAATGTTGGGTTTTTCGGCAGGGGGAGAAACGGTGGCGCTGGTCGCTTATGTTAGTGGAAAAGGAGACGCCAATGCGCCCGATGCCATTGACCGATTGAATGGCAAGCCCAATTTTCAGATGTTGGTCTATCCGGGGCCATTATACATTCCCGGCACGATACCGAATGATGCACCTCCTGCGTTTGCCTTGGTAGCCAACGAAGACCCCTGCTGTGCAGGACCCGTTGTAGATTTACTCCGTAAATACCGTGAAGCAAAAGTGCCCATTGAAGTACACATTTATGCCAAAGGCAATCACGGATTTAATATGGGCAAACGTACCCCACTCAAAACATTGCAGGTGTGGCCTCAACGCATGACCGAATGGATGTTGGATGCAGGGTACTTGGAAAACAAATCAAAATAAAGAATAGTAAAAAACACAAAAGCTTCGGAGAAGCGCAACCTTTGTAGATTGATGGTGGAAACACTACCAATGGATGACCAATCAAAAAAGCTTCGGAGAAGCGCAACCTTTGTGGAATTCGGAATGGTTCGCCGTGCGGAAACGCCACCTTTGTGAATTTTTTTATGTCAAACGGGTTATAAATACGTTAGTATAGGATAACCAACGTCAGTGTTCATGCGTATATTTCGTTTTACTGCCTCACTCTTTTTAGGATTAATTTTTGCATTTACTATTGATTTTCAGGGATATAGTCAAACGATGCCGGCATTTCCTGCCGCAGAATTATTTGGCGATACGCTTACTGCTGAGTCGTTTCGGGGAATGTATTCTCAACTGGGTCGTACACCTACATTGAGCGATTGCAGAACGGGAAAGATTGTCCGAATATTACCAAAAGGAGTTTATGCAGAACTCAAAGACATTTACAAAAAAGCGCGGCGGGAAAAATTAAGCCGGGTCTATGTAGAAGTAGAGGGCTATTATGCCGATAAAACGAAAGACCAGGTAATTGCTCAAAAAATTGTTTTGTACCAAAATATTCAAGTGTGCCCCTCACAGACCAAAACATTTCTGGTACGGATGAAAACCCAATTTATTGAATATTCCGAAACGCTGGTTGAATGGGGAATAAAACTGGGAATAGCATTTGTGCTGTTATTGATTGGATTTGGATTGATCAACTGGTTTGAACGACCCTTAAAATCTTTTATAGACAATCGACTTCGCATTGATGCGTCCGTTAAAAGCTTTATTAAGAGCCTTATTTTTATCGTTTTACGCATCAGTATCATCATGGTGGCCGGTGCCTTTTTGGGCCTGAAAGTGACCGGTTTTGTGGCTTTATTCAGTGCGGCTACGTTGGCTATCGGCTTTGCATTGCAGGGGAGCCTGTCCAATTTTGCAGGTGGTTTTATCATTCTGTTAATGAAGCAATTTAAAGTAGGAGAGAAGATCACGGCTCAAAGTTATACGGGCGTCGTTCGTGATATTTTGATGTTTAACACAGTATTGGATACGGGCGATGGGCGGCGCGTCATGATCCCCAACGGTCCTTTGCTCAACAATACCATCATCAACCATACCCGTGCGGGTTATGAAAAACGGGTTATTAAAATCTATACGACCGCTGAGGCAGATTCTACGCACCTCAAAACAATTATTACCGAGCAAATGGAAACCTTGGACGTACCGGATATACACCTTACCCCCGATGTAAAAATCACGGACTGGAACGGAGAACGGCTCGAAATAACGATTTCCTATCAAACACCTACCCAACGAAGCGCTGAAATTTTTGAAAAAGTGGTTCAAAGCCTGAACAATCGTCTGCATCAGGAAAACTTAAAGTTTTATCCTGCCATGATAGACCCCTGAGAGGCCGCATTTTTGAGAAATTCTGTACCTTTGCGAGCATAAAAAACGCCTTATCATGAAAATCATTTGCATTGGCCGCAATTACGTTGATCATATTCACGAACTTCAAAACGCCGTTCCCGAAGACCCCGTCATTTTTCAAAAGCCCGATACGGCACTGCTCAAAGACGGTGCGGCATTTTATTATCCCGATTTTACGCAAGACCTTCACCATGAAGTAGAAGTAGTGGTAAAGATCAGTAAAATGGGTAAAAATATTGACGAGAAGTTTGCCCACAAATACTACGAAGAGGTTGGAATCGGTATTGATTTTACCGCCCGTGACTTACAATCAAAACTTAAGTCAAAAGGATTACCGTGGGAATTGGCCAAGGCATTTGATGGCTCAGCGCCGGTTTCAGAATTCATTCCCAAGGCACAATTTGCGGATTTACAGGACTTGAATTTTCATTTGGAAGTCAATGGTGAGACGCGCCAACAAGGCAATACGTCGTTGATGTTGTTTAAAATTGATTACATCATATCGTTTATTTCACGCTTTTTTACGCTCAAAACCGGTGATCTACTTTTTACCGGAACTCCCAAAGGAGTAAGTGCCGTAAAGGTAGGTGACACCCTGACGGCTTACATTGAAGGTAAAAAAATGCTTGAGTTTGAGGTAAAATAAGGTAGAAAATAAAAGGCGAGAGTAAATAAAATGGACCGATTTTTGTGCATCTCTGTGAGGCTTTTGTGCATTTTTCCGGTTAAAAAATAGATGCTTGCAGCATGACAAAAAGACGATCTTTATTCATTCTTTGCTTTTGTTTCGGAGTTTTTCAGGGAGTTTTTGCCCAAAAAGAGTCGTTTCCTAAAGGGTATTTTCAGTTTCCGATTTATCCCGGTCAAAAAAATACGTTGGCAGGTGTGTTGGGTGATCTCCGCACCAATCACTTCCACGCAGGTATTGATATCCGTACTCAACAACGGGAAGGATTGCCCGTATTGGCCGCTGCCGATGGCTACATTTCGCGCATCAAAGTTCAAACGACGGGCTATGGCAACGTCATTTTTATCAAACATCCCAATGGCTTGACAACCGTTTATGGGCATTTGCTTTCGTATGCGGAGCCTATGGGCAGTTATTTGCGTGAAAAACAATACGAACGCCAATCGTTTGAAATAGAATTGAACCCCTCACCCGACCAATTTCCCGTAACCAAAGGGCAGTTGATCGCGCTTTCGGGAAATACGGGCGGGTCGGCGGGACCGCATTTGCATTTTGAAATTCGGGACTCTAAAGACAATTACCTCAATCCGTTATTCTTTGATTTTGCCGAAATTGAAGATCGAATTCCTCCTTATTTTACATCCATGGCCATCAGGCCTATGTCGCTGCAAAGTCGGGTCAATGGGGAGTTTGAAAGAATAACATTTCGGCCGGTACGTCAAAAAGAGGGTCTTTATACCGTAGCTCAACCCATCAGAGCATGGGGCGAAATCGGACTTGAACTCATTGCTTTTGACGCCATGAACGGTGTTAATTTTAGAAATGGCGTCAATTGTGTAGAAATAAAACTGGATGGCGAAGAGGTGTTTGCCTATAACATGACCTCCTTTCCCGGGTGGTCTACCCGCGATTATAACAACCTGATCGACTATGCCACCGAACAGAAGACAGGCGCTCGGTATTTGCGTTGCTATAACCCCGACGGAAACCAATACAATGTACATCGAACCGATGGTTATCGGGGCAAGCTGCAAATTCGTGATACCCTCATGCACGATGTAGAAGTGACACTTTTTGATTCGTACGAAAACTCAGCCGTATTACGCCTGAAAATCAAAGGGGAGCCTCCTCAGGAATTGCAACCGCCTTTGGAAGAGTCAGAGGCAATGCCGACAGTAGCTTATCTTAAATCTGATGCGGTTGAAAATGTGCTCAAGATCTCGGCATTTGGTCTTTCTCAGTTGACACAAGCGGATATTTATGTTAAAAACAGAAGCTTAAAACTCGCCCCTTCTTATCGCAACAGCGGCGAAACGGTGTACCTGCTTGATTTACGCGAATACTTGCCGGATTCCATTCAAATTGGAAATAAATTGCTGAAGACAGAGTTTAAAGGGCGTATCAAACCCAATATCATCGAAACGTACAAAGGGGATCGCTATATCCTGCGTTTTGGCAATCAAAGTATTTTTGATACATTGTATCTGGCAGTACAGTCAAGACCCAATGGCCTTACCATCAACGATGAAAACATTCCGCTGCGGGATGCCATTGGCGTCAACTTTCGCCCGGATGTAATGCCGGCAAACCCTGACAAAACGCACGCTTATCGCTTTGACGGCGAACGTATGCGTTTTGCGGGAGGAAAATGGCAAGGCGATATTCTTGATTTTACCACCCGCGAATTAGGGAATTTTGCCATTGCCACCGACGAAACACCTCCTTCTGTGCGATTAATTCAATCCTCTAAAAAAAGCATATCGGCGCGTATTTCCGACGGAATGTCGGGAATCGGTTCTTTCAACGCCTTTGTGAACGGAGAGTGGGTGTTGATGAATTATGATTACAAGCGCAACTACATTTGGTCGGATAAGTTGGTAGACACCCTTGATTTTGAGGGCGAATTACGACTTGAAGTGACCGACCGCGCGGGAAATATCGCTATCTTGCAGACCGAAATCAAAGAACCGGTTGTCAAACCCGCTACCCGAAAAAAACATGGCACTGCAAGCAGGAGAAAAAGCTCCGCCGTTCGAGGCAAAGGATCAAAACGGAAACGCCGTTAAACTGTCTGATTTTCAAGGCAAAAAAATTGTCCTCTATTTTTACCCCAAAGACGATACGCCTGGCTGTACGGCGCAGGCGTGTAGCCTTCGCGATAGCTATGATGCTATGCTCGCCAGAGGATATGTTGTTTTGGGTGTAAGCGCTGATGATGAAAAATCCCATAAAAAATTTGCCGAAAAATATCACCTGCCTTTTCCTATTCTGGCCGATACCGACCGCGCTATCATAGAATCTTATGGCGTATGGGGTGAAAAATCCATGTATGGCAAAACGTATATGGGCATTGTTCGAACTACTTTTATTATCGACGAAACCGGTGTAATTCAGGAAGTTATTTCTAAAGTAGACACCAAGAATCACGCAGCACAAGTATTTTCTTAGATGAACTTTTTAGCAGAGTTTGATAAAAGTGTCATCGTGACAATTATATTTGTAACATTTTCAAACCTACGCATATTTCAATTATTCAAATGACTGAACTTCAAAGCATTGCTTCGCAGGTAAGACGCGATATTTTACGCATGGTACATGGTTGCCAATCAGGACACCCGGGCGGGTCGCTGGGCTGCACCGATTTGTTGGTGGCATTGTACTTCCAACAAATGAAAATCAACAACCGTAAAGGCAAAGGCGGTTATTTGTCATTCAATATTGATGGCAAAGGAGAGGACTTGTTTTTCCTTTCAAACGGTCATATTTCCCCCGTTTTTTACAGCGTTTTGGCGCGTCGCGGGTACTTTGATGTCAAGGAAATGGCAACCTTCCGCAAGATAAACTCGCGTTTGCAGGGACACCCGACCACGCACGAAGGCCTTCCGGGCATTCGCATTGCGTCCGGCTCATTGGGTCAGGGCCTTTCGGTCTCGATTGGTGCGGCTTTGGCTAAAAAACTCAACGGCGAAAAAAATATTGTTTATTGCCTCATGGGCGACGGCGAGCAACAGGAAGGGCAAGTGTGGGAAGCCGTACAATTTGCACCAAACAATAACGTCGATAACCTCGTCGCTTTCGTGGACGTGAACGGTCAGCAAATTGACGGTTCAACCAACAAAGTAAACAACAACCGCGACCTTGGCGCAAAATACAAAGCGTTTGGCTGGCGTGTATTGACCGTTGATGGCAATAACATGGATGAGTTGACAACCTTGCTGCGCAAGATCAAACGCCTCGTTGGCAAAGGTCAGCCCATCGCCGTAATGATGAAAACCGAAATGGGCCAAGGTGTTGACTTCATGATGCACTCGCACAAATGGCACGGTGTAGCACCTAATGATGCTCAATTAGAGCAAGCCCTGGCGCAATTGCCGGAGACGCTGGGGGATTATTAAACAATCAGGATGATGGTAACAAGTCTTGACCAACTGGATTTATCAAAGCAATATAGCTACGCAGACTACTTTAAATGGAAGTTTGATGAGCGTGTAGAGTTAATAAAAGGGCGCATTTTTAAAATGCCGCCTGCTCCTGCGCGTAAACATCAGTCTATTTCACGGTATTTTATCTCACAAATGGTAAGATATTTTGATGAACACCCTTGCGAATGGTATCATGCGCCGTTTGATGTGCGCTTGGCGCGTAAATCTGAAAATACCGACAAACAGGTATATACAGTGGTGCAGCCTGACCTTTGTGTGGTTTGTGATAAATCTAAGTTGGATATGCGAGGCTGTGTTGGTGCGCCTGATTTGATCATTGAAATTCTCTCGCCCGGCAATAGTAGAAAGGAAATGAAAGATAAGTTTGAGGTGTATGAAGAAGCCGGGGTGCGTGAGTATTGGATAGTACAATCGACCGATAAAAATGTACTGGTTTATACGCTCAACGAACAAGGCGTTTTTATTGGACATCGGCCTTTCATTGAGGACGAAATCATGCACTCGTTTATTTTTCCTGAATTGAAAATCAATTTGTTAGAAGTTTTTAAAGATTGACGAGGCTCCGTTGCCAATGAAACTCCAAAAACTCCATATCAAAAATTTCAAATCCATTGTGGATTTGGAAATCGTCGAACCCAACCCGTTTACGGTCTTTGTCGGCCCCAACGGGTCGGGCAAGTCGAATATTTTTGAGGCATTGGAGTTTGCAAGCTTAATGAGTTTAGAAGATGATTTTGATGCCCAATTAAAAACAGTAAATCAATTTGGAGGGTTAGATAAATTTTTAAACAGAAAACATGCTAATGCCCCTACTATAGTATTACATCAATTTGATAAGGATAAAGGGATTATGTTTATGTGTACTCCCAAAGATGAGCAAATAATAGAAATCATTAAAAACTCTATAAAGCAAACAGAACAAGAGCAAAAAACTATAAATGAATTACTGAAAAGTTTAGCAGAAGAAAAAGGAAAGAAATTTTCAGATGAATGGCTTCACTCTACTAGATTGCAAAGAGTTAATAAGCTCTTATCATCTAAATACGATAGCTTAAGTTTCTTGGTTCCGGTTAATCAAAAAGTAATAGCATCGTTTGAAGAAAATTCCAATACTATTAATCTTTCAAGTATAGTTAAGGAGTTTGGTCAGGCTGTACAACTTCCTGAATTCGAGCAATTTGTTGATTTTTTTGGTAGAATATTTGTAGGTAGTAGAATTGGAGATCGAACAAAATATTCTAATTATTTACGTTCTGATGCCTCAAATCTTGCAAAAGTTTTAGGAAGAATTTTTAAAGATAATATTAGGAAAGAGGAGATAATAGAATGGTTAAGTCTATTTGTGCCTGAATTTGAAAAGATTGAGTATCTTAAAAATCCAATAAGTCGAAAGTATGAAATACAAATTTTTGAAAAAAATTCAGAACAGCCTTTTGAAACATCTTTTATCTCCGACGGAACCTACAATATCTTAGCGCTTTTAACAGCTGTTTACCAATCTGATAAACCGCAATTTTTGTGCATTGAAGAACCGGAGAATGGGTTAAATCCGTATGTCATCAGAAAGTTAGTTGATTTCTTTAGAGCAGCCTGTGAAGAAAAAGGGCATTATATTTGGCTCAATACGCACTCAAACGCTCTGGTGGAATGTTTGACCCCTGAGGAAGTGATCGTGGTTGATAAAATAGGCGGTGAAACCACCATCAAACAAATAAAAGGGATGGATTTGCATGGCCTCAACATGGCCGAAGTATGGCTTTCGGGAGCATTGGGAGGAGGGACACCATGGTAAAAGTGGGGTTCATCGTAGAAGGTGATACTGAAAAACAGATTATATCCTCTGAGTCATTCAATACACTATGTCGTAGCAAAGGAATCGAAGTGATTAGTGGTGTTTTACCGGCCAATAAAAAAGAACGTGGAAAGGATGTCTTCAAAAATGCAGAAAAATTGGCCTCGTTCGCCGCTCTGCTTTACGACAGGGGAGCAGATTGTGTTTTTTGCATGAGAGACTTAGAGGATTTGCCTTGTATCACTTCGGCCAAAGAAGAAATAAACTCGACCGACGACAACATTAAAAAAGTAATCGTGGTCAGGCAGATAGAAACTTGGTTTTTGGCCGATACCCTACTCATGGAACACTGTTTCGGTGGAAGCTTTCGCATAATGTTCCCGGAAACGGCAGTTCCCGAAGGTATTCCTAAGCCGGAAGAAAAGTTGAAGGAAATTTCCGTCGCAACCAGAAATGGGAGGGGGATCGGAGATAAATTACTTTTTGCTAAAAGATTGATCATGAATGGCTTTTCGATAGAGCATTCCGCTCAAAACAGCCCAAGTGCAGCTTATTTTTTAAACAAATTACATTCATTAAACCGCGCGGTAGACCCCGCATAATTTGCAATTCACAATTTTTTATATGAAAAAATATACGTTCACCGAAAAGAAAGATACCCGCAGCGGTTTTGGCGTGGGTATGCAGGTATTAGGTCAGACCAATCCCAACGTAGTAGCCCTTTGCGCCGACTTGGTGGGTTCGTTAAAACTTGATGCATTCATCAAAGAAAACCCTGACCGTTTTATCCAATGTGGTATTTCGGAAGCCAACATGATCGGTATGGCGGCAGGTTTGACCATTGGCGGTAAAATTCCTTTTGCCACCACCTTTGCTAACTTTGGTTCAGGCCGTGTCTATGACCAAATCCGCCAAAGCGTAGCGTATTCCGATAAAAACGTTAAAATCGCCGTATCGCACGCGGGTTTGACATTGGGAGAAGATGGTGCTACTCACCAGATTTTGGAAGACCTTGCCATGATGCGTGCATTGCCCGGCATGACCGTCATCAATCCATGTGATTATAACCAAACCAAGGCAGCGACCATTGCCGTCGGTGAATATGAAGGCCCCGTTTATTTGCGTTTCGGGCGTCCGGTCATTCCGGTATTTACCGATCCTGATCAAAAATTTGAGATCGGCAAAGCGTGGATGGTCAACGAAGGCACGGATGTAAGTATCTTCGCCACAGGGCATTTGGTATGGGAAGCCATTCAGGCGGGAGAAATCTTGGAAGCCGAAGGCATCAACGCCGAGATTATCAACATCCATACCATTAAACCATTGGATGAAAAAGCTATCTTAAAATCAGTAAAGAAAACGGGTTGTTTGGTATCTGCCGAAGAACATCAGGTAGCGGGGGGGTTAGGAAGCGCCATTGCTGAAGTATTGATTCAGGGCACGCCTTATCCGCAGGAATTCATCGCCGTGAAAGATAGTTTCGGAGAAAGCGGTACACCGGCCCAACTCATGGAAAAATACGGCCTCACCGCCAAAGACATCGTAGCCGCCGCAAAACGGGCGATTGCAAGAAAATAAGTGAAATAAGTATTGAGTAGTGGGTATTAAGTTATATTGCACAATACCCACTGCACAATGCTCACTACTTAAAAATGACAGATCAAGCCATACTTGAAAAATTTGCCAATCCTGAGAGCCGAAATTTTGCTTTCAATCAGTTGGTGCGAAAGTACCAGCAAAAAATTTATTGGCACATTCGCAAGATGGTGATCGATCACGATGATACCGATGATCTGACGCAGGAAACATTTATCAAAGCGTGGCAGGCATTGGAAACGTTTCGGGGTGATGCGCAATTGTTTACGTGGTTGTACCGTATTGCAACCAACGAATGCCTGAATTTTTTAAACAAGAAACGTCGCCGTTTTTTTGTTCCTATTCACGACGTAGAAGGCGAATTACTGGAGAAAATTGAGGAAGCTGCCGGACAGTCTGACTCACCGATTTCGGGTGACGAAATTCAGTTGAAACTTCAAAAAGCACTGCTGACATTGCCGGATAAACAACGGTTAGTCTTCAACATGAAGTATTTTGATGATCTTAAGTACGAAGATATTGCGGAGATTACGGGTACCTCGGTGGGAGCATTAAAGGCAAGCTATCACCATGCGGTGACAAAAATCGAAAAGTTTTTGAACGGTGAAGATTAAACTTTATTGTAAGTAGTTTGTCAAAAGATAAATACGTTATCCACACCTTACGTTTTTTCGTTCGTAGAGAACACCATTACACTTCGTCCACAGCATAACCTTGAGAAAATGAAACGGATAAAATTAGAAGACCTCGAAAACAAACTTCCCTATCGGGAGCCCGAAGGTTATTTTGAAAAACTGCCATCGGTAGTACAGTCTCGCATTTATGAACGTGTTTCGGAAAAAGAGAATTCTTTTTCGGTGAGTTGGTCATGGAAACGTACTGCTTTGTTGGGAGCGGCGGCGAGTGTTGTAGGGATTCTACTTTGGCTGACCTATCCACAGAGACAACATTCTTTGGGAGAAGAAACACTTAGTCAAGTCACAGATGATGAGATTATTACCTATTTAAAAGATAATCATATCACGCAGCAGGAAATGACTGAGCAACCTCAGGTGAAAGAATCGTATACTGATGAAGATGTGTTATTGCAACAACTCAATGTAAATGATGAGGACCTTCGAAAAGCCATTCAGGAAGAAGACTTAGAGGAAGCCATTTAGTGAATCCATCCGTTATTTATAAATTAATCCGGTAATGAAAAAGATAATAGTTGTTTTAGTTTGCACCTTATTTGCTACAGTTTCTTTTGCGCAGGACGGCGGACATCAGAAAATTGAAAATGCCAAAATAGGGTTGATCACCAATCGACTCAATCTCACGCCTGAGCAGTCACAGCAATTTTGGCCTGTCTACAACGAGTTTGATGACAGAAAAAAAGAGATTCGTAAGCAAATGAGAAAACTTGTTGTTGAAACAAACACGCTGACGACACCCGACGAAAAAATTCTGGCAAATAT
The DNA here is from genome assembly GCF_965279615.1 of Runella sp. Taxonomy (NCBI): domain Bacteria; kingdom Pseudomonadati; phylum Bacteroidota; class Cytophagia; order Cytophagales; family Spirosomataceae; genus Runella; species Runella sp. Next base: position 7,339,108 of record NZ_OZ257252.1, read on the forward strand.
TAAGGAAACACTCAATCTTCAACAAAAAGAAGTGGATCTGGAACGTGAGTATATGAATAAATTTCTCAAAGTGGTCAATGTAAGGCAATTAGCAGAGCTTTATAAAGCTGAGCAGATGTTTACACAGATGCTCATTCAGCGCCTGAACAGAAAGCAACAATAAGGAGTAAACCTGTTTTTCCTGTATATTTCAATGTAAAAGAGCCAATTTTGTATTCAGACAAAATTGGCTCTTTTATGTTTTTAATGGTATAATAGTCAGGCTGCTTGCAGTAACGCTTCGAGGTATTTTACTTTTCTTCGGGAGACCGGTATCTCATATCCGTCTTTGAGTCGAAAATTGCCTTTAGGAGCGAAATCTAAATAGGAGGTGTTAATGATGCAACCGCGGTTTACGCGAATAAATTCAGACGGCAACAACTCCTCATAAATTCCGAGTGTTTTTGAAACCAATATCTGTTGTCCTGTTTTCAGCACAAACAGTGTATAGTTTCGTTGTCCTTCAAGCCGCATAATATCGCGCAGGGGGACAAAGATTTTGTAAGAATTGAGGGGTAAACGAATACCTTCCAAGCCATTTGGAGTACGTAAGAGTTGTAAAACAGTCATAACAGAGAGGGTTTAATGTGTATACAAAAGTGCACCTTTAGGAGTGGTGAAAAAATGGGAGATTTCCCCGTATTGCGCCCGTATTTTTCCCGTATTTCCTCACAAAGCCTCTCTTTGTAAGGTCTGTTTTTTTTGTATTTTTCGTGGCTGAACCCTACATTCTCGCATGCACCTGGCTTATCGTTATCCGCTATTCCTATTGGTTGGTTTTTTGATATCGTTTGCGAGCAGCAGCCAAACGCCGAAAATCGACAGTCTCAAAAAAGTATTGGCTTCATTACCGCCCGAAGGCCGCTCGTACAGGAATGATACGATAAGGATGTTGGTACTATGTGAATTGGGAAAAGAATCTATCGGAAAAAAAATAACTCCTTGTATCGAGCAGGCTATTTTAGAGGCTAATACAATTGGGTGGCCCAAAGGAATAATGGTAGCCTATTTTCACCACGGAAGGCATTATGGGGCATTAGGTAGTTATTACAGAGCGAGTCAATCGCTTTTTAAGGCGTTGTCAGTATCCGAACGATTGCAGGATGTTCAGATGTCAAGTAAAATTCTTCTGAATTTGGGAAATTTCTATCAAGTCATGGGTAATGCTGTGAAAGGGTTGGAGTTTCACCTTAAAGCCCTTAATTACGCACGGAATATACCTGATATAAAATTGAAACTATTGAATTTGATCGGAACGGATTATGTGAGGCTTTCTAATTATTCCAAAGCTGAATATTACCTATTGAAAGGTCGAAAATTAGCAAAATTGTATGGCAACAAAACTTATCAAGTGGTATCTTTGTACTTATGTTTGCCATAGTAGATATTGAAACCACCGGCGGCACTTATGCTACAAGCCGAATTACTGAGATCGCCATTTTGCGTCACGATGGCCGGAAAGTCATAGATTCATATCAAACTCTTATTAATCCGCAGTGTTGGATTCCGGGATTTATTACCCAACTGACAGGGATTGATAATCATATGGTCAAAGATGCGCCTACGTTTGAAGAAATCGCCGATGAGGTGCGGCAGATGACCCAAAATGCGGCTTTTGTGGCACACAATGTTACGTTTGATTATGGGTTTGTACGCCGTGAATTCGAACGGTTGGATGAATATTTTGACCGCGATACACTGTGTACTGTACGGCTGAGCCGCAAAATTTTTCCGGGTTATAAGTCGTATAGTTTGGGAAATATTTGCCGTGATCTGCAAATTCAGCACACCAACCACCACCGCGCGATGGGCGATGCCGCTGCTACTACGCTTCTGTTTGAATTGCTTCTTCAAAATGACCAACAAGGCCTACTGAAAGGCTGGGTTTTATAAATTCAATATTTTTTTTCGTAGGGGCAGGCCTTGCGTCTGCCCAATTTTGCGTGGAAGGGGGCAGACGCAAGGCCTGCCCCTACGGCATATCTCCAATAAATTTTCAAAACAGTGAACTTGATTTAGCATTCTGCGGTTTTGTAAGTGATTACTCACTTTTTATATGACCGAAAAACAGGAACTTATTCTCGAAACCGCACTGAAGCTTTTTGCAGAACATGGCTTTGATACAACTCCCACAAGCCTGATCGCTAAGGAAGCGGGCGTGTCGGAGGGGCTTATTTTTCGCCATTTTACCAATAAAGAAGGCTTGATGGACGCTATTTTGGCGATGAGTGATGAACGTATGGGCGGACACGTTAAAGCCATCGTAACACTCGCGGAACCATTAGCTAAAATTCATGCTACGATTGAGCTGCCATTTAAGCTGTTCAGTGAAGAACGAGAATTTTGGAAGTTACAATTTTCGCTGAAATGGCAGAAAAAATACAAAGGCCAATCGGCCCATCCCGGCGGGCATTATCTTGAATTGTCGAATGCGATTACGGAATCTTTTCGTCAATTGAATTATACTGAACCTGAAAAAGAAGTAGTGTTTTTGGTCATGCTACTTGACGGGGTAAGCAACCAACTTATGCAACAACCTTCGGACGAATTCATTCAGGAGATACTTTTATTCCTGAAATCTAAGTACCCGAACTCTAAAGCTTAAAAGAGAAAAGTTAATTAATAAATGCATAGTGTACTAAAAATGTAAGTAAGCACTCACTTATAAAAAAGAAATCAATCAACCCATGTTCAGCAAATTTAAGAAAACGATGATTATTCTATTGATTATTATTTTGATCATTCCGGCGGCCGTGTATGTATACATGCAACAACCACAGTTTGGCAAAAATCCGGCAGAAAAACGACTTGAACGTATTCTGACCTCGCCGCATTATAAAAACGGTGCTTTTCAAAATGAACACCTTACACCTGACTTAGCGGAAGGAGTGACATATTTTGATATTTTAAAGTCGTATATTCCCAAGGTTGAAAATAAGGAGCCTACAAAAATTTTGCCTTCGATCAAGACCGATCTGAAAAATATTACTTCCGATAAGCCCGTCGTGGTTTGGTTCGGGCACTCGTCTTATTTCATGCATGTTGACGGGAAAAATATTTTGGTTGATCCCGTTTTCAGCGGACATGCATCGCCGGTTACCTTTTTTGGGGCTAATTATAACGGGAGCAATGTTTACTCCATTGATGATTTTCCCGAGTTGGATTTGCTGATCATTACCCACGACCATTACGATCATTTGGATTATGAAACAGTCAAAAAACTGCAACCTAAGGTAAAAAGAGTAGTTACATCTTTGGGTGTAGGCTCTCACTTATCGCTTTGGGGATACGAAGAAGCCCAAATCACGGAGTTGGATTGGTGGGAAAAAACATCGCTCGACAGCACGTTTGAAATCACGGCTGCGCCGGCTCGCCACTTCTCCGGACGCGGCTTTAAGCGCATGCAAACTTTCTGGTCTTCCTTTATCCTAAAAACGCCTTACAGCAGTATTTACGTAGGCGGAGATTCAGGTTATGATACGCACTTTAAAGAAATTGGAGAAAAATACGGCCCGTTTGATCTGGCTGTTTTGGAATGCGGTCAGTACAACAACTATTGGAAATACATCCACATGATGCCCGAAGAGACCGCGCAGGCTGCGGTTGAATTACGTGCCAAGTTATTGCTGCCTGTCCATTGGAGTAAATTTACGCTGGCTTTACATCCTTGGAATGAATCCATCCAACGCGTAACAAAAAAGGCGAAAGAGTTACACCAACCCATCACAACGCCAATGATCGGTGAAAAAGTAGAGATAGGAGGAAGTGACTATCCCACCAAAGAATGGTGGATTTACTGAGAAATTACAATGTCAAAAGAGCCTTCTTTTGACATCGTAAAACTATTAATACGCAGGCGTGAGATTGATGGCTTCTACTCTTTTGATCTCAGGAACTGATCTCAAAATCGCTTCTTCCAATCCTGCCTTGAACGTCATGGTAGACATAGGACATGAGCTGCATGAACCTATAAGTTCAAGGCGTACGGTCATGTCGTCGGTAATTTCTTTTACTGCAACGTTGCCACCGTCGGCTTCCAGGTACGGGCGGATGCCGTTGAGCGCCGTTTCGATGCGGGTTTTTAGTGAATCAGCTTGAATTGTTTCCATTTTTATAGAATAATACGCTAAGATGCTATTTTTTTAGTCGATAACCAAGAACCAACATTTTACGTTATACTCTGATCTCCACTTGTCGGGTTTTAGCCAAGGTAGCATTGCGAATCGCTACTTGTTGGGCCAAATTTTCGGCTGCTTCCTGAAAGGCTTCTTTGGTAATGATATCATCACTCAAAAATGCCGGACGGCCTTCGTCGCCTCCTTCACGGATGCTTTGTACGAGTGGGATTTGCCCTAATACCGGGACGTCAAATTTATCTGCCAATTGTTGGCCTCCGTTTTTTCCAAAAAGATAATATTTGTTGTTGGGGAGTTCGGCAGGAGTGAAATAGGCCATGTTTTCTACAATCCCCAATACCGGAACATTGATCTGCGGTTGACGAAACATTGCCAATCCTTTGATGGCATCGGCCAACGCTACTTTTTGCGGAGTGGTCACGATCACCGCTCCCGTCACGGGAAGAGCCTGAACGAGTGTAAGGTGGATATCACTGGTACCCGGCGGCAGATCAATAAGCAGATAATCCAATTCGCCCCACTCAACGTCACCGATCAATTGACGTAATGCCGTACTGGCCATGGGGCCGCGCCAAACGGTAGGACTATCGGCAGGAACCAAAAAGCCCATTGAGATCAACTTAATGCCCCATTGTTGAATAGGCACCATCATATTACGGCCGTCGCGTTGTACAATGCGGGGCTGCATATCTTCGGCCCCAAACATGACCGGCATCGAAGGTCCATAAATATCGGCATCAAGAATACCGACTTTGGCTCCCGAACGAGACAAAGCCATGGCTAAATTGGCCGTAACGGTAGATTTTCCAACACCGCCTTTCCCTGACGCTACCGCAATGATATTTTTAACCTGAGGAACCACCGGCCCGCCGTTGCGGGAAGTGGTAACGTCGGCAATAAGTTTAATATCTACTGTAATATGCTTGCCGAAAAATTTGTGAATGGCGTCTGTACAGTTTTTGCGAATGAGTTCTTTGAGTGGACACGCAGGTGTGGTAAGCACTACGGTAAAACTGATCAGATCAATGCCTGTTTCAACATCGCGGATCATTCCAAGCGTCACGAGGTCTTTTTTTAGATCAGGTTCCTGAACCGTACTGAGTGCCTGAAGTATCTTTTCTTTATTGATGGTTAGGTCGCCCATGGGGGAGTAATATCCTTTTATTGATTAATCGTAGAATTCTGAGAATGTATAACGTAAACGTTGATTGTCTAAAAAACGTCGTAACGCGTTGTTACATTCCATTAGAACCGCAAAATTAAAAGATAAGTTTACCGAAATCCTATTTGTATCTTTAAAAGACCGGTTTGTTTTAAATTAAAAAGGCCGGCTCTGCGACCGACCTCTTCATGAGTGGATAGTATCGTTTATTTTACCGACAGCGAAACCCCTGAACGTAACTTTATTTATACCGCTAATCGCGCGTTTTCGGCACTGCGAATGAACGGTTTTAGACCACGGTATAGAAGTACACACGAAAGACTGCATCCCAATAATACCGTAGAGGGCAACGATATATGCACCATGTTGGGGTCGCCAAAGACTTTGTCATTGATAAAACCTACCGCTAAAGGCCCGCCGCCGAGTCCGATGATGTTGACTACAAAGAGGAAAAAAGCAGAGAAAGTGGCCCGCATCGGTGCAGGCACCATTTCCTGAAGTGCAGCCGTGGCAGCACCATATGGAATTGACGTAAAGAAGCAGTTCAAAGCCAATAATACCACAAATAGTTGCAATGGGGCAGGAGTGAACAACATCATTAGCAGGATGGCTAATGAAATAAATGTGCCGATAAGCATACCTTGGTAGCCAACGCGCATTTTAGCGTCAGCATAGCCGTCTTTGGTCAATTTGTCGGCATAGCGTCCACCCAGATAAACGCCGGCGGTAGAGAAAATGGTAATGATGGCTCCCAATAACAAACCGGCTTGTGCTTCGGCCAGACCATATTTTCGTACCAACAGCGTAGGAGTCCATGAAGTAGTGGCATAAGAACTGAAGGCCATAAAAGCAATTCCGAAAAACAGGGATAACAATGAAAAACGATTCGCGCTGAAATATGCCCTGATTTCTGACATTTCAATCTTGGCTTTGGCAGTTTGTTGACGCTCAGGCTCTTTGATGGTAAAAGCAATCAACGCAACGATCAGTAATCCCGGGGCTCCAACCACCAAAAAGACAGTTTGCCAAGGATATATTTCACCAAAAACAGGAATCTGCCACATACCTTCTACGCTGATGAGTTTAAGGATCAGGGCAACCAACAAAATCGAAAGCCCGGAGCCAACGTAGACCCCCAAATTATAAATACCCATGGCGGTACCCAACTTATGACGCGGAAACAAATCGGAAATCATCGAATAAGCCGCCGGCGATAAAGCAGCTTCCCCAATTCCTACACCTATACGCGCCAGAAAAAGCTGATTGTAGGTATCCGTGACGCCACAGATAGCGGTCATGAAACTCCAGAGAAGAATGCCCCACATGATGATGCTTTTGCGACTGCGTCGGTCAGCCAAACGGCCAATCGGAATGCCCAGAAAAGTATAAAAAATGGCAAAACTGAATCCGATCAAAAGCCCAACCTGCGTATCGGTCACGCCGAAATCGCGTTTGAGGGGCTTCACCAACAAGGTGAGCACTTGGCGGTCGATGAACGAAGAAATATAGGCGAGCATCAGCACCGCTACTACGTACCAAGCATAACGAAGAGAAGGAGAGTGGGGATTGGCAGTCATGAAGAAAAAGGTTTTATGAGTATAGTTAAAAGGAAGCCTGATGTACTATTCTATTGTTCAATTTTATCTGAAAATTTTTCTATTTTTTCGTTTAGGTATAAAAAGACAATGATTGCCTGTTGGAGACTTCCTTTTTTAGCTGCATTTTTGATAAAAAACCTGACCGTTATGCTTCCCTTTCTGTTTGGTCATTGCTTTATTGTACCCTTTTTACGTTGCCTCCCATGTCGTTGGAAAAAGAACTGACAGCCTTATTAAGTACGCGTTATCCTGCCCAACGATCAGGCATTGCGGTTTTGGTAATAAAAGAAGGTAAAACGATTTACCAACAGGGTTTTGGCCTTGCCAATGTAGCGACCAAAGAGGGAATCACGCCACAAACCACTTTCCGAATGGCATCGGTTTCGAAGCAATTTACGGCCATGGGCATTATGCTGTTGGTTAAACAGGGCAAGCTTTCTTACGACGATAATCTCCTGAAATTTTTCCCTGAATTTAATGTTGCTGTTGGAAGTAAAATAAAAGTAAGGCATTTGTTGACGCATTCTTCGGGCATTTGGGATTATGAAGAACTGATCCCTGAAACACAAAAAACACAGTTGCTGGACGAAGATGTCTTGGGGCTGTTGCGTACTCAATCCAAAACATACTTTGAACCCGGCAGTCAATTTCAATACAGCAATTCCGGGTTTTGTTTGTTGGAACAGATCATCGAAAAAGCATCGGGACAACGTTTTGCGGATTTTATGGAACGGGCGATTTTTAAACCGTTGGGAATGACCTCAACGCGTATCTATGAAGCACCCGCCGGCAACATTCCGCACCGTGCCATGGGCTATGCCCGCACCGAACAGGGCGGTTGGAAAGATTCAGACCAGAGCATTACGAGTGCTACCAAAGGCGATGGGTGCGTGTATACATCATTGGTGGATTATACGAAATGGTATAAAGCCCTCCGAACTAACCGATTGATTGATCCGGAAGCCGAATTGAAAAAAGTAACTATAGCCCTTCCCAAAAATGCCCCCGGAAAGTATGGTTTGGGGTGGTTTCATGCGTATAATACAAAAGGGCAGCTTGGATTATATCATACAGGAAGTACCTGTGGATTCAGCAACGGTGTGCTGCTTATTCCCGCTCAGGATTATCTTTTTGTGTATTTCTCCAACAGTGCTGATAATCACGAAATTGAAAAAGATATTATCAGTCTTCTGAAAAAATACAACGCTTATCCTGACGAATTCGATTTCCTGAAAATGTTGGAGTTGACGCGATAAAAGAGGCAGGAAAATCGGGTCGGAAGCAAGTAATTTATTGATTAATCAGGGTAATAATGTAATTTTGAGGGTTTTATGTGCGTTGATACATAACATTCTCGAACTCAAAACGATATAGCCATGCTAAAAAATAAACCTTTCTTCAAAAACCTTCTGTTTTTCAGTATCTTGGTTGCTATCGGCGGTTGCAGCCTGAGTTCGGAATCTCTTTCGCTCAAAGCAAGCATTAATTCTACTTCGGTAAAGTCGTCAGCGACCAAATGCAAAGAAGCAGAGCTGCTTTGCTGCAAAAAATGCCCGAGAACGCGTCCCGTTATTTAACCTTTGATTTTTAATTTACGACGTTTCAGGGGCTAATTTAGTGCTTTCAATCGCAGACGGTCTATGTTTGGCAGTTATACCTATATGTTTGTACCTAACTGTATTTTGCCCCCGCGATGAAAGTTACCCTCAACGATAAACGATTGCTTATTTTCGGCCCGATTGTGCTTTGGGCAGTAGCGACCGTTTTTTTTAATTTGCCCACGCTCTGTGATGATAATTTTACTGCGGCCAAATTCCTGATCGCGGGACTCATTTCGGTCTATTTTTCGTGGATCGTGGGGCGTTGGATGATCGTTGAAGTGCGCCGTCGTAATCCCGGCTTGGAGAATGTGCGCCAGCGGCTCATTGCATTGGGTTTGCTAAGTATTCCCGTGGTTGTTTTGTTGGTGGTTCAACGGTTGATGCTCTTCGATTATTTTGTGTACAGCGATAGCCCCAAATTCGACTGGATACACCCCGAGACGCTGTTTATGGTGGGGCTTAATTTGTTTTACTTAGCCATCATTTTTGCCGTTTACGAAAGCCGTTATTTCTTCCGTCAATGGTTGCTCAGCAAACGTCAGACCGAAGAGCTCAGCCGCGCTAACCTGGAAATGCAGTTGGATTCGTTGAAAAATCAGGTACAGCCACATTTCTTATTCAACAGCCTTAATACGCTTCAGGCGTTGGTCAAATCAAACGAAAACAAAACAGCGGTCCGGTTCATTGGTGATTTATCGCAGGTGTATCGGTATTTGTTGCAAAGCAATGAGCAACAGTTGATCTCAATTGAAAAAGAACTTGAATTTACGCACGCGTATTTCAGCTTGCTCAAAACCCGATTTGAAGAAGGCATTACGTTGGAAGTAAACGTTGACCCGGTGTATCGCCACGCCCAAATCCCACCGCTGACGTTACAGTTGTTGGTAGAAAATGCGGTCAAGCATAACATGGTTTCGATCTCAAAGCCATTGAATATCAAGATATTTACAAATAAGGTAGGGGAACTTGTGGTACAAAATAACCTTCAATGTAAACCCAACAATGCCATGCCGTCGAGCCAAAAAGGCTTAATGAACATTGCTTCCAAATATGCGTTGCTTCGCCAACCGCACGTGCAGATATACCAAAATGAGGATACATTTGAAGTCCGCGTACCGCTCATTGGAATTGGGCAATGGGGGCAGAAAGAAAAAACGGCGAAAGCATAATACAGTGGTCAGAAGGAATTAAGGTAGAAATTTAAGCGAACAGTGTATGAAAGTGGTCATTATCGAAGATGAAGCGCTGGCGGCCCGGCAATTGAAAACGATGGTGCAGGAATGCGGCGAAGCCATTGAGGTCGTGACCATGCTCGACAGCGTGGAGTCATCCATTCAATGGCTGCGCGACAACGAACGCCCCGATCTGTTGTTGATGGATATTGAATTGTGTGATGGGCAAAGTTTTGAGATATTCAACCGGGTAGAAGTCAAAAGTCCCGTCATTTTCACGACCGCTTACAACGAATATGCCATTCAGGCTTTCCGCGTAAACAGCATTGATTATCTGCTCAAACCCATTGACGAAGACGCCTTAAAGCGAAGTTTATCTAAGTTTCAGGAACTGAAAAAAATGTACGGAACAACGGCCGAAAACCACTTGGACGTTAACGAATTGGTACACCTTATCAAGCAAACAAAAGTATCTCCTTCTGAATATCGGGAGCGTTTTTTATTGAAACAGGGCTCTCGCCTTGTGCCCGTTTCGGTAGATGATATTGCCTATTTTTATAGTCAGGAACGGCTGAGTTTTGTAAAAACGTGGGACGAGCGTTCGTACGTTCTGGATTATACGCTGGATGAGCTTGAATGTCTGCTGAATCCGAAACAGTTTTTCCGGGCCAATCGGCAGATCATTCTGTGTCCTAAATCCGTTGACAAGATTCATTTACACTTCAACAGCCGCCTTAAATTGGACCTTCGTCCGGGCACGGACGAAGAAGTGTTTATAAGTCGCGACAAAGCCGGCGAATTCAGAGATTGGATGGGGGAATAATGGTTTTGGATTGTCTTTGGGTTTTTAGTACTTTTAATAGCCCATTCGGACATTCTAAGCGTAGTAGAAAATCATCACTTTGTATTTTATTGAAAAGACAGGAGATTTCTGTGTTTGTGCAATGTCCGTTCCTCGTCAATAAACCACTCAACCTCAATCCGGATTACTTATGGCAAGTTCGCTTTCGCCCGCTATTAAAGATTCTTCTGACTATCAACGCGTTTCATCCACTGATTTCTTATTAGGCATTCCGCCGTATTTGTATGCAGTGGTGTTTTCGTCTTTGTGCGTGATCGTAGGACTTATTTGGGATATTTGTTGGCACACCAGCATTGGGCGCGATGGCCTTTTTTCGCCGCCTCACCTTATTATTTATGTAGGCGCAATAGTTTCAGGTCTTTTTTCGGGGTATCAGGTACTTTATACTACGTTCAAAGGTTCGGCTATTCAAAAAGCCCAAAGTGTGAAAGTGTGGGGTTTCTTTTATAGTTCATTGGGGGCATTGTTTTGTATTTGGGGCGCTTTAATGATGCTTACATCGGCGCCCTTTGACGATTGGTGGCATAATACTTACGGGCTTGATGTTCAGATTCTTTCGCCACCACATACCGTTTTGGCATTGGGGATTATCGGAGTGCAGTTTGGGGCAATTGTAAGCGTTCTTTCGACCAAAAACCAATTGGTTAGCCAAGGTATTTCAACGGCGTATACCAAACAACGGCTTCGTCGTCTCAATCTGCTTTTTGCCTTATCAGGTGGATTTTTGATGACAATGTGGTTTACCTTACTTTCCGAAGAATTGGGAAAATGGGAAATGCACAATTCAAGTTTTTATAAAGTTTCGGCGGCCGCATTTCCATTGTTTCTGTTGGCATTTGGACGCGGTGCCGGCGGGCGTTGGAGTATCACATCGGTGACGGCAGTTTATACGGCATTGATGTGTCTCACGTTGTGGATCATTCCATTGTTTCCTGCCGAGCCCAAATTAGGCCCTATCTGGAATCACATCGATCATTATCAGGGATTTGCCTTTCCGTTGTTATTGATTGTCCCCGCTTTTGCGATGGATTGGATTCTGAATCGTTATACCTACATCAATGATTGGGTAATGGCGGCTATTATGAGTGTCGTTTTTGTTGTAATTATGCTCATTGTGCAATGGCCTTTCGGAGAGTTTTTGTTGGAGTCACCTTATACTCGTAACTGGTTCTTTGGCAGCCATTACCTCTATTATGGTAATGACCCTACGTGGGAATATCGCTATAAATATGCTCCCGGGATGCTTCAAACCATTTCTGAATTTAGCATCGGAATTGCCTATGCACTTGGTTTTGGCTACATTTCTTCTCGTCTTGGATTGGCATGGGGCAAATGGATGCGCAAAATTCAACGCTGATGTTGGCTATCAAATAATGATGATAATAATAACGTAGGAGCAGGCCCGCGGCGGCGTACCGCTTACGTCTGCCCAATCCAATCTCTGTCCAATCACCTGTTTTGTTCGAAGTAGAAGTAAAGCTGGACTCTGCAACCGGGCAGACGTAAAGCCTGCCCCTACCAATTAATTCTCTACCTATGTATCCTTTAAAATCAAAATCTTTTTTTCTTTCTATCGTCTTCTCTTGCCTATGCGTTGTTTTTGCGTCGGCTCACGTGGGTAGTTCGGGTGTTTTGTTTCAGGGACAGGCGGGTGCTTACCGAGTAATGGTCAACCTGCAACCGCCTGATGTTATTCCCGGCACTGCAATGGTAACCGTCTATGTTGAAAGCGGAAACGTACGCAATGTACAGGCGCGACCCATTTATTTTCGTACCGGCGATAAAGGAGCCCCTACTTCTGACCCTCTCAGCGCCGTACCTAACCAAGCAGGTCAATTTCAGGGAATTGTATGGTTAATGGCGGGCGGTGCTTCCAGTGTACAGATCACGCTGGATGGTGACGATGGAAAAAAAGAATTGATCGTACCCATTGTTGCCATTTCTACCGCTCAACGCGAAATGCCCGCCGGCTTGGGAGTGTTATTGAGTATTTTAGGATTGTTATTGGTCGTTATTTTAATTACGGCCATTGGCGCCAGCGCCAGCGATGGATTACTTAAAACAGGCGCCAATTTGACGCCCAAACAACGCCGCGCCCGTTGGATCAACATGGGCGTTGCGGCCGTTGTTTGCACTATTATTTTATACGGTGGAAGCAGTTGGTGGAATAGTTGGGCAGCTAATTATAACCGATATATGTATAAGCCGATATTGGGCAATGCTAAGATCGTTAACCAAAATAATGAGCGCGTTTTTCAGTTACAAATTGATTCCAATTCCATTAACAAAAGCTCGCAGCGACGTACGGTAATGAGTTTTCTCATTCCTGATCACGGAAAGTTGATGCACTTGTTTTTAGTTCGTCAAAATTCCCTTGATGCCTTTGCGCACTTGCACCCTGAGCGTCGGGATACAACTGCCTTCGAGGCTTATTTACCCAAACTTCCGCCCGGAAAATATTTGGTCTATGCAGATGTTGTGCAGCGTTCGGGCTTCGCCGAAACCATTACAGATACCATTGATATTCCGGCGTTGTATGGAAAAGCGGAGTTGAAAACCGACCCTGAAGATACGTACGTGGTCACCGATCCGCTGAACAATCCCAAACAAATACCCATAGACGAAAATGTGGTCATTTGCGGCAAACCCGGTACCCGAACCAAGTTGAAAGATGGAAGTTCCATCGTGTGGGAAGGAAAGCCGGAGGTTTCTTTTGAAGCCGGAAAACCCTACCAACTGGCCTTTGAAGTAGTTAGTCCTGATGGCAAACCTGCGGTGTTGGAGCCTTATTTGGGCATGAATGGTCACGCAGCCATTGTGCGCTCTGATGGCTCGGTCTATATTCACCTTCACCCCGTAGGGACGTATTCGATGGCGGCGCAGCAGATCATGCAGAAGCGCCTTGCCGATACGACCAAGATCTATCGTTATTCTACCGATTCCAAAGCGTTTCGGGACAGCATTGATCGCTACCTGACAAGCCTGAAATTGCTTGCGCCGGCCGAACGTGACCAATTGCTGATGGCGAGCATGAACGGCATGGATGCCAAGCACATGGAAGGCATGAAACACGAGCATCGGATCGTGTTTCCGTATGCGTTTCCAAAAGCGGGACAATACCGAATTTTTCTACAGATCAAACGAAACGGGCAGGTGCTGACGGGAATATTCGACGCCAATGTAAAGGCCGCTTCGATGTAATTCTCAACTTGATTCGGAACTAAGCTCTTTTAAATTTGATTCTTTGAGTAGTGGGAATCAGGAAAGATTTCTAACCTGAATTTATTTCATTTATGAAAATCGAGCAAATTTATACGGGCTGCCTCGCGCAAGGTACGTACTACATTGAAAGTGAAGGAGAAGTTGCGGTCATTGATCCGCTTAGAGAAGTAACGCCCTATATTGAGCGAGCGACCAGAGACGGTGCCAAGATCAAGTACGTATTTGAAACCCATTTTCACGCCGATTTTGTATCGGGGCATTTAGATCTTTCGAAGAAAACAGGTGCGTCAATTGTCTATGGGCCAAACGCCAAAACGGGTTTTGAGGCTTACATTGCGACCGATGGAGAAGTATTTTCGCTGGGAAAAATAAAAATAAAAGCCCTTCATACGCCGGGACATACGCTCGAATCTACCTGTTATTTATTATTCGATGAGACCGGAAAAGAAAAAGCCCTTTTCAGCGGCGATACGCTCTTTATCGGTGATGTTGGCCGACCCGATCTGGCTCAAAAATCTGATCTGACGATGAACGATCTGGCGGGTTTTCTATACGATTCACTTCGAAACAAGATCATGACCTTACCCAATGAGGTCATCGTTTATCCGGCCCACGGCGCGGGTTCGGCCTGCGGTAAAAACATGAGCAAAGAGACGACCGATACGCTCGGGAATCAGAAACTGTTCAACTACGCCCTGCGCGCCGACATGCCCAAAGAAGAGTTCATAAAAGAAGTAACCGACGGACTGGCGAAGCCACCGCAATACTTTCCTCAAAATGTTCAAATGAACAAAGAAGGGTATGAGAGTATGGAGGTAGTGATGGAGCGCTCTGCTCAGGCCTTACCGCCGGCAGCTTTTGAAGCCGCAGCCAATGAAACCGGAGCGGTAGTATTGGATACGCGCGATGCGCAGGTATTTAACAAAGGGTTTATTCCCAATTCCATCAACATCGGTTTAGGTGGCCAATTTGCGCCGTGGGTTGGCGCGTTGATTCCTGACGTAAAACAGGAATTGTTATTAGTTACTGAAAAAGGAAATGAACAGGAATCTATTCTGCGGCTGGCTAGAGTAGGCTATGATAATGTCATTGGTTATTTGGAAGGAGGATTTGAAGCGTGGCAGGAAAGTGGTAATGAAATTGACGAGATCAGCTCTATTTCTGCCAATGAGCTGGCTGATCGCCTTGAAAATGAGAAAGATTCGGTAGTGATCGATGTTCGGAAGCCAAGTGAATTTGAAGCTGAACACATTGATGGAGCCAAAAATTTGCCATTGGATAACATCAGCGATCTGATGGCCGAGTTTCCGAAAAAACAAACCATGTATATTCACTGCGCGGGAGGCTATCGTTCCATGATGGCGGCTTCTATTCTTAAATCGCGCGGCTACGATAATTTAGTAGACATTGACGGTGGATTCTCCGCGATTCAAAAATCCGGGCGCTTCAAAACAACTGATTTTGTGTGCCCCACTACACTGAAAAAATCAGAAGATTAAGGCACTTATTGCCTATTTTTGTAAGACTCCCGCAGGCAATTATTATTTTAGAGTAAATACGCCTGTCTTTTTACGGGGTTCACTGTGGGTAGTACTGTCGGCAGGTAAATCAATGGTAATGATCCATGAATAATTATTGATTTTTTTTCCTGAAATACTGCCCGAATGAATAGGATAAGCAATCGGTCCGGCAATACTGCTCGTTATTCCACTGATGGCATGGATATTTTCGAACTCTTGAGAGGAAGAGTAGTTGAATTCAGAAAGAGAAGGGTCTACTTCGAAGGCAATGAATGGGTTGCCGCAGTCATTGCATTGGCTCAAATCTATCCTATCATATGTATAGAAAGCTACATGCTTGTTGGTACCTTCCTCAATGCTGAATTTATTCCAGCCGGAATTTGAATAATTAATTACTTTGATGGAGCGATTATTCAACATTTCATACATCTCCCGAGGTTCAACTTCTTCTTTGCAACCTAAGAAAATAAAAATTATCAAAAAGAAAATGAAAGGTGCTTTCATGGTCTGCTCGTTTTAAAAATGAGTCCGGCGCTATTACTTTCTGCAATCAGAACTACAAGTTACGAATAAAACTTCTCCAAAAAACTTGCCTTTTAATTTTTGTATTCTACATTTGTAGAATAAAGTATCAAAATGTAGAATATATGCAGCTTTCTAAATCTGAAGAACAATTAATGGAACTCATTTGGCAACAGGGAACGGTCTTTATGAAAGACCTGATCGATGCCTCACCTGACCCAAAACCTGCTCCAACCACGTTGGCTACGTTGCTCAAACGAATGCAGGAAAAAGGATTTGTTGGCTATACCGTTTTTGGCAATTCGCGCCAATATTATGCTTTGGTATCTAAAGAAGAGTATTTCTCTAAACACGTAAAAGGGATCATTAAAAACTTCTTTGGCAATTCGGTCGCGCAGTTTGCTTCCTTTTTTACAAATGCCACCGACCTGACTACCAATGAATTGGAAGACTTGAAACGAATGATTGACGAACAACTTAAACACAAAAAGCCATGATCATTTACCTTTTCAAATTTGCCGCCTGCTCGGCATTGCTGCTGATTCTGTATCATCCGGTATTGGAAAAAGAAAAAATGCCGGTTTTTAACCGCTACTATTTGCTGTTTAGCATTGTTTTTTCAGGCTTGGTGCCACTTTTTACATTTGAGTTACCCGTTGAAACAGCTTCATTTGTCATAGAGAAAGCAAGTGATTTACCATCTGTCGGTCTTTCTCGCGCATTAGTTTCCAATGAGCCTGTTTCTGTTTCGAAAACAGTCAACACACCCAATTGGCAGACTTATTTGTGGAGTATATATGGTGCAATTACTTTCATGTTTTTGTTCCGTTTTGGGAAAAACCTGTCTTCTTTTTGGAAAACGATTCGAACGAGCCCCATTGTTGAGTATGGAACGATGAAGCTGGTTTTGACTTCTCAAGCAGATTCGCCTTACAGTTTTTTTCGCTACGTATTTGTCAACCAAGAAACGTTTGAACAAGGTGAAATTGAACCTGAAATTCTGAGGCATGAGCAGGCACATGTGCAGCAACGCCACACATTAGACGTGGTTTTCATGGAACTCCTATTGGCTTTTTGTTGGTGGAATCCGGCGGTATGGCTGTACCGAAAAGCGGTACAACTCAATCATGAATTTTTGGCCGATGATTGGGTCATTAAAACCTACCAAAATTCAACGGCTTACCAGTATTTATTGCTGCATAAAATAAGCCAATCAAGGGGTATGACTTTGACCAGTTCTTTCAACTATCTACTCACTAAAAAACGTTTCAAAATGATGAACAAGATCACTTCGATGTCTCGCGTTTATGCACTGCAAACGGCGACAGCAATCCTTTTCTCAGTATTGGTATTTGCCTTTGGCAACGTAAGTTTTGCCCAAAGTGCGCCTTCAGTAGTTGCCAAATCCACCAATGAGGCAGAGTTTAGTAAAGACGGTGTTTCACAGGCATTATTGGATGAGTACGGGCAAATAGTTGCGCGGTATTTAAAAAAAGGAGTTAAAAATGGCAAAGAATGGAGGAGATTGGATCGGCCAAGTGAGGCAGACAGGGCACGATTAGAAACAATATTTAAAGCGATGAGCAAAGAACAGCAAGCAGCGCAGGAAATCAACATGCACCCACCCATCGGGCCTTTGCCTCGAGTTTTGCCAACCGAAAAAGAATTTGAAGCCTATAAAGATGCGAAAACGTATGGGGTGTGGATCGACGAAAAGAAAGTGCCCAACTCGGTATTGAATAAATACAAAGCCTCTGATTTTTCACAGGTATTTGTCAGCAAATTGTATAAAAATGCGCAGGCAACCATTGGGTATAAATACAAATACCAACTGGACTTAATGACCACCGCTTATTATGAAAAATACCGCTCGGAAACGTTAGCCGATAAACGCTACCGCTTAGGGTATAATTTCGAAAAAATGAAGTAAAAGGAGAATTAGATTAGTAATGAAATGAGATAGATGAACTGATAAGGTCTCTCCATTTTTGGGGAGACTTTATTTATGTTATGGTTTAGTCGACAATCGTTTCAGCCTTCATTGTTTCCAAAATCTTGATGATCTTCGCGGGAATTTGCGCCAGATCAGTGCCCGTTTCCAACCAAAAACAGGGTAAATTGCGCACTAAGCAGCTGATTTTCTCTACCTGATAGGTGTCTGACCGCAAGAGCCATACCGAAGAAGGAACCAACGCTTTCATGGCTTCGGCTTTACTTGCCGGGCGATGCGCTGTGTTGACTTGCCCCGTAAACTTGGGTAAAAGAATCGCTTTGAGCGGAAATCCGTGAATCACTTTCTCCGGCATGAATTGACGTAAAAACAACTGTGCTTTATCGACCGGTACCGACTCCCAATTATACACATATTGCCGAAGGTGGGGGAAATTTGCAAGGTTATGCTCTTCCAGTTTTGCAACATTATACAGACTGTGTACAAAGGGTTGTTGGGTTTCAATTAAGATAAAATCATCGCCGGCGTATTGCAGAGTACTGTCAAGACACGCCATTGTGGACGTTGATTTTCCCGAGCCGCCTTTGCCGGCCAACAACACTCCGCCTAAATCAAACCCCAAAGCGCCCGCATGAACCATGACGTGTGACGTGTTTCTGAACCAAAAATAGAAAAACTGGCGTAATGGAAAACTGCGCTCATAAGTAGGCAATTCAGCTGCGTCAGACAGCCAAATGGCGGCTTGTGATGTTTCGCGGTTTATGAAAGTGATGGTATAAGAATTCGTGTTGCAATTGCCGAAAAAAGGTGCCGGCATTTCCAGCATATCGCCACTGTAGGCATCCACTGAGGGCCAGTGCCGTAATGCATCAGGAATATTTTGATTCGTGGTTTTTTGATCAATAATGGCGATTTTTAAGGCTCCGGCAGCAGGTTTTTCGGTTTCTAAATGCGCAATGGCATCGCAAAAGAACGCTTCTTCAAATTGACCGTAAAAATGCATTTCAAATGACAATGGCGCTAATTCAAAATGGCGGATACTTTGAGGGCTTTTTGTAAATAGTTGGTCGAGGATTGTATTATTGGTAACAGATTCGGTCGTAGGCATGAAATAATGATGGGAATGTGGGTGCTATTTTTTGAAAGGCCAACCTTTTTGGGCATCAACATCGTGGACAGGATCCAGAACAATTAAGTCCTGCATATCGTCGAATACCACAAGTTTCGGTGCGTTGAAAGGTTGCTTTTTATCGGGTATCATTGGAGTAAATTCTTCGATATTTTCTGCTGTTTCTACAATCAGATCTTCGGACAAAAGTTGCCGGAGAAACACCTCTGCTGTTTGCGTAGCGGTGGTCAGGTCAACATCAAATTGAATAGTCAGCGCCTGAGAAAGTTGGGGAAGACTAATAGGGTATTGCTGTAAAATATTCCAAATAAAGACGGCGCTGCTTTCGGTAATATTGTAGTAATTTCCTTTAATTAAATTGATCAACACAATTTCATTTCCAAATTGCTCACCGGCAATGCCATGGGGATTTGCTTTAAAATAGGAGAGACTCACGGTAAAGATCGGGTTTTATAGAAAGTAATAAAGCCTTTAAGGTACAGCTCTTTAAGAGTGTCAAAAATAGCTTTATTTCCTCGTTTTTCCCAATAATCGGAATGATTCGTTATGGTTTTTTGAACAAAAGCTTCTACTGTTATAGGCTCTGTTAACGTCAATAACAATCCTGTTTTTGACGGTTCAAGCACAAATTCCTGCAAGTGCAGTGAATGATGATCAATGACAAGATCATAGATAGAAGTAACGGGTGTTGAATCCTGCTGTGATGGAAGTTGATGCCAATTCCATCGACTGGTCAGGAGCGGTTCATTGGCCGGAGCAATGGTAAGATTTTGAATGGCATCATGGCTTTTAAAGAGCGCCTTATAATCGACAAAGCGTTGAAATTCTTCATTTCCAAGCAACGTTTTTTCAATTACAGCTTTTTCCAATCGCTGCTTTCGGGCATGTTCATAGTGCCGACAGTCTTCCAATTGCCGGTGTTGAAGTTCTGATAATTGATGATAGTGGCTAAAATCCGAAAGTTCAATAGCGGCCGGATCGTTTGTACTTATTCCCCAATATTTCAATAAATCTATGGTTCGTTGGTAAGAATGTTGCAAGGCGGCTTCAACGTGGGTATGTGTCCACTGCTCAGGAGTTCGGTGCTTTTCAATGCTGAAGGGTACCTCAAAGTGCGCTTCTTGTGAATTAAAACCCAACGTGTCGAACCAGTTATTGGTACGTTGATGGTATTCCGGAAAAAGATAGCGAAGGTGGAATTCCATTAATTTGCACGAAAACAAATACTGTCTGAGAACTCCCAATAAATGAGTAAGGAGCGCTGGATTTTCATCGACCCCTACATTCAGTAGATCATTGAAATGACTGTGCTCTCCTTTGAAGGAAGGTTTAATGAGTGTTTTGATTTTTAGCTCTTCAAACTGCGCCTGATACTGAAATAATACCTGTTCGGTAAAGGTAGCAATGGAACTATCATTGGGCGCGTTTTGGAGTAATTCGCTGTTTTGATCGTAAAACTGATTTACCAATTCAAAAAAACGTTTAAAGAAACCATATTCCTGTCCACCAAGTAGACCTGTATTTATCCCGATCACATGATTTATGGAATCCATACATGCGGGCAGTATAAAATTGTTTTCTTTTAATGATTTGAGAATGAGAGTATAAGCAGGGTAGCCTATCTCTAAATGCTGGGCAGTGAGCGGCGAGTTAAGAAATTCTTCCGATGGACATTCCCACAAAAACAGATCTCCGTCAACGTGCAAAAAGGGTTCTGAATGGGAAGCTACTCCCGCCAATTTAACCAATACCCATGATTTGGAGATCAGTTCTTTATGCTGTTCCATTGCTAACTCAACGCTATCATAAGGGAGTTGAAGTTGATCGATCAGGATGCGTTTTCCTGCTTCATCAGTTATTAGTTGCACCCGTTTAAAATGCTTTTTCAGCAGTAGGCAGCTCAATGTCCAGGCCATCCAATGATAACGCGGAGACACCCAGCCGCCGTCAAAAAATGCCTGTGCCTGAGAAAGCCAAAGCGTTTGAGTAGCTTTGATGGTAGTTATTTTGTTCACTTTTGGGTGTCTTTTCGGCGTTGAATGGATTGGTGAAGCGCTTTCAGTAATGCACTGTTTAAACGCGGTTGTTCGCGATGGACAAGGCCATCGGCATGAGGTCGGTAAACTAAGGAGAGATGAGGATCAATGAAGACATTCAAGCCAAAATCGCGTAATCGTAAATACCATTCAGTATCTTCCCCAAGGATCATTTGTTCATTAAAAGGTCCTATTTTCTCAAATATTTCTTTTCTAAACATAGAAGCCCCCAGCAATATACTCCACACAGCTTCATCTTCATTAACGCGGAACATTCGTTCATTCAAGTCGGTAGCATATTCAAATTTGGAATGCCCCCAGATACCTTCAATGGTGGGATTATTGAGCAGGAAGTCAATCTGACGCCGAAGTTTGCCCGGTGGATAAAGATCATCAGCGTCTAAAAAGGTGATAAATTGTCCTTTAGCTTGCCGCAGTCCGTAATTACGAGCCGACGCAGCGCCTGCATTGGCTTGGTAAAAATAACGAATTCCTGCATCTTCAACGGATTGAATGATTTGGGCGGAACGGTCAGTAGAGCCGTCGTCAACGCATATGACTTCGAGGTTATTGATTCCCTGTGCAAGCACATTTTGAAGAGCGTCGCTGATGAATTTTTCAGCATTGAAAACGGGAATTATGACGCTGAGTAAAGGCAAATTCATGGGGTCGGATTTTGAGAAGAAACAAATAATTCAAGCAACTCTCTTCTGTAAATATCTTGCCGCACAATGGACATATTACGGTCGTGCATGGTTTTGTGCAGTACCAATTCGTCCATTTTTCTTACTTCTTCTCCTTTTCGCTTGGCTCTGATAAACCACTCATGATCAGCAGCTACCACCAATGTTTCGTTAAAATGACCGATGGTATTAAACACCTCTCTCCGAAAACAACATCCACCCGGCGTAAGAGCCGTATACAACCGCTCTTCAGTCGATTTTTGAAGCAATCCTGTCACAACATTTGCCGCAGGATTTTGCACGAGATAATCCACTTGAAGGGCTGTTTTATTGGAAGTCCAGGTATCATCAGCATCTAAAAAGGCAATGATATCACCCGTCGCAGCTTCAATGCCCCTGTTGCGGGCGTTCGCGATTCCCGTGCCCTGTTGCTGTAGTAAATGTATATCCGATTGAAATTCAAGCCATTGTCGCGTACCATCAGTTGAATGGCCGTCTACAACAATGATCTCATGAAGAGAGTGCGTCTGCCGACGAATGCTTGTCAGACAGCCTTCAATAAAAGCTGCGGCATTTCGACAGATGACAATAACTGAGATGGAAGGAAAGGTTGTCATGAAAATAGACCTGAAACCTTTAGGGTAGGATTAACAGAGCAATAAGCCGATACTAGGGTTTGCGCGGAAATTTTAGTTTTCCTTTTAATTCTTGGATTGCATGTTGACTATCGGCTACTTTTTCAGGAAAAATTGCCTTATCTTTAAATCGATTCAGATCAAGAGTATCGAAGTGCGTTTCTGTTTGTGTCTTTTTAATCTTCAGCATTTTGCCGGTAAATAAGATAATCTAAATTTAGAGAACTATTTCTTAATTGCAAAGAAGCGAGAATACTTTTTGTGAGAACTAAAATATTCTAATTCACCGGTCTCATCATTAAGCCCATAAATAGTAACAAAGTCGGTAAATTCTTCAATGTATTTATTAATCAGGATTTGATACAAACGTGTACGCCCTTTTGTACTTCCGGAGACCTCAATAATTGCAGTAGGATGATGTAACAAAAAGAGTGGGACAGTTTGGGCAATTGTAGCTAAAACTTTCTCCATATCACCATTATCTGTTACAATTCTATCGTCTACTTGTCCTGTTGTAATATTATAGTCACCAAAGCCTAAATTAAAAATGGGATTTTCATTACTATCTTCTCCTGTATTTTGATAGGCTATAATTTTTATGATCTGACCGTGTTTTCCTTCGCTAATGAATGCAAAATGAGTATGTTCTTGGGAAGTGTCTTTAAGGTCGTAAACTTCTAAATTCATTGATGGCTGTTTATGACAATTAAAATAACTTAAAAAACAACCCGAAAGCTCGAACTTTCGGGCTGTTTTCTTTTACATCACAACGTTCACAATGCGTTTCGGCACTACCACCACTTTTTTAGGAGCCTTGCCTTCGAGCCATTTTTGAACAGTTTCGTTGGCCAAAACTCCCTGTTCGATCTCTTCTTTAGACATGTCTACGGGGAATGGGATGTTGGCGCGCACTTTACCGTTGATCTGGATAGGGTATTCAAACGCGCTTTCTTCCAAATACTTAGCGTTGAAAACAGGGAACGTTGCCGTCGATATCGTGCCTGCTTCATTGCCCAATGCTTTCCACAATTCTTCGCAAATGTGCGGTGCATACGGTGATAACAAAATCACCATTTCCTGCAAAATGGCCTTTTTATAACATTTCAAATCGCTCAGATCGTTGACCCCAATCATAAAAGTAGACACAACCGTGTTAAACGAATAACGATCAATGTCTTCCTCTACACGTTTGATGGTGCGGTGCAAAACCTTCAATTCGTCAGCTGTTGGTTCGGCTTCGTTCCATTTTTGTTTGCCTGTTTGGTCTTCGAAAAACAATCGCCAGAATTTACGCAGGAAGTTTGACGTGCCACTGATACCATTAGTATTCCAAGGTTTGGCATCGGTCAATGGCCCTAAGAACATTTCGTACAGACGTAATGTATCGGCACCGTATTTAGTAACCACATCGTCAGGATTGACGACGTTATAAAGCCTTTTGGACATTTTTTCAACCGCAAATCCGCACACATATTTGCCCTTGGCCGGGCCACTTTCTTCTAAAATAAACTCAGAATCATTAAAATAGGAACGCCATTGTTTAAATGCCTCAATATCCAGTATGTCATTTTCGACTATATTGACATCCACGTGAAGCTGGGTTACTTCGTATTGGTCTTTTAAGCCAAAGGAAACAAACACAGGTGTTTTGCCTTCACCTTCTGATGATTTTAAGCGATACACAAAATTGCTGCGCCCCTGAATCATTCCCTGATTCACCAACTTAGCGGCAAATTCCTCTTGTGGAACCAATCCCAGGTCTTTTAAGAATTTGTTCCAAAAACGGCTGTACAGCAAGTGACCCGTGGCGTGCTCAGAGCCACCCAAATAAAAGTCAACGCGCTGCCAATAGTCAATGGCTTCTTTGGAGGCAAAGACTTCGTTGTTTTTAGGGTCCATGTAGCGGTACCAATACCACGATGAACCTGCCCAACCGGGCATGGTACTGAGCTCATAGTCGTATTCCCCTTTGTATTTCCATCCTTCGGCGCGGCCCAAGGGCGGTTCGCCCGTTTCGGTGGGCAGATATTTATCAATTTTGGGTAATTCCAACGGTAGATCAGCCTCTTCAATTAAGTAAGGAACCCCATCTTTAAAGTACGCAGGTACGGGTTCGCCCCAGTACCGTTGGCGACTGAAAACGGCATTGCGCAGGCGGTACTGCACTTTGCCTTTGCCCAGCTTACGTTCTTCCAGCCAATTGATCAACGTATCGGTAGCCTCTTGGTAGGTCATGCCGTTGATAATATCTGAGTTGATATAACGGCCTTCTTTGGTATTGTCGGCTTGTTGGTCAATGTCTTTTTGGCTGTCTAAGATCGGAAGTATCGGCAGCTCAAAATGAGTGGCAAAATTCCAGTCGCGTTGGTCACCCGAAGGTACACCCATCACCGCGCCCGTTCCGTACCCTGCCAATACGTAATCGGCTAAGAAAATGGGTACTTTTTCTTCACTCAACGGA
This sequence comes from Runella sp., assembly GCF_965279615.1. Taxonomy (NCBI): domain Bacteria; kingdom Pseudomonadati; phylum Bacteroidota; class Cytophagia; order Cytophagales; family Spirosomataceae; genus Runella; species Runella sp. The sequence goes on from NZ_OZ257252.1 coordinate 7,363,837, forward strand.
TTGATGCAGTAGCTGCCTGTAAATACGCCGGTCACTTTCTTTTCGGCCATGCGGTCTACTTCACTGCGGCTGCCGGCCCATTTGATGTAGGTTTCAACGGCTTCTTTTTGCTCAGGTGTGGTCAACTCCAACGCCCATTCATGCTCAGGAGCCAAAACCATAAAACTCACGCCGTAAATGGTATCTACGCGGGTAGTGAAAACCTCGATAACCCCCACCTTGCCTCCCCCTGTAGGGGAGGGATTAGGACGGTCGGCCGCTGCCGTGGGGTTAACCCCAAACTTGACAGAAGCTCCCTGCGAGCGGCCGATCCAGTTACGCTGTTGCTCTTTCAACGGTTCGGGCCAGTCGATGGTGTCCAATCCTGCCAGTAAACGGTCGGCGTAGGCTGTGATGCGCATGGCCCACTGTTTCATTAATTTACGCTCCACAGGAAAACCGCCGCGCTCCGAAACCCCGTCTTTTACTTCATCGTTCGACAAAACCGTTCCCAAACCCGGACACCAGTTGACGTACGACTCTTCGGGGAAAGTAAAGCGGTATTTCAGTAACACCAACTGTTGCTCTTTTTCGCTCATGGCATTCCAGTCTTCGGCAGAAAATTCAGAAGTGTCTTCATCGCGAACGGCGTTGACGGCGGCAGAGCCTCCTTTTTCGAACTGTGCTGTTAAATGACTTATCGGCAATGCTTTATCGGCGTCTTTATCATAATAATGATTGAACAACTGCATAAAGATCCACTGTGTCCATTTGTAATAGGCGGGATCGGACGTGCGGACTTCGCGGCTCCAGTCGTAGCTGAAACCGACGTTTTTCAATTGCCCAATAAAAGTATTGATGTTATCTTCTGTCGTAATGGCAGGATGTTGACCCGTTTGTATGGCGTATTGCTCGGCCGGCAAGCCAAAACTGTCGAAGCCCATAGGGTGTAACACATTAAACCCTTTGAGTCTTTTATACCGCGAAATAATGTCAGAAGCAATGTAGCCCAGCGGGTGTCCTACGTGCAATCCTGCACCCGAAGGGTAAGGAAACATGTCGAGGACATAATACTTGGGCTTATTGTGGTCAATATCAGTTTTGTAAGTTTGGTTTTCTTCCCAAAACTGCTGCCATTTTTTCTCAATTTCGCGGTGATTGTATTCCATTTTTTTTCTGTTATCAGTATATCGGTTATCCGTTATTAGAGGATTGATGATAGCTTCAACGGATAACTATTAACAATTCAACAGATAACGGTTACAAAATAGCCCGCAAAATTACGGCTTTTCAATGACTTTTGGGTTTTGGGGGTGAAATTGTTATTTTTGAGAAAAAAACGTTACAGGAATCATGGTCGCATTGGATGAATATGTACTCAAACTTCCCGACGAAATTCGGTGGGACGATGCCGCATTTTTGGCCTTTTGCCGTATGAACGACGAACTGACCATCGAACGGGATGCCGAAGGGAATATTATCATTATGTCACCAACGAATACACTTTCAGGTTTTTACGAGAATAAACTGTTATTTATTCTGGAATTGTGGAATCATACTTCCAAATTAGGTTACACCTTCAGTTCCTCCGCAGGATTTACCTTTGCCGACGGCTCTATGCGTGCGCCCGATGCTTCGTTTATTTTGAAATCCCGTTTTGACGCCTTGCCCGAAAGTGAAAAGAACCAATTTGCGCACATTGCCCCGGATTTTGTAGCGGAACTTCGTTCCAAAACCGACAGTTTACAAAAGTTGCAACTCAAAATGAACTCCTATATCCAAAACGGCGTACGATTGGGATGGCTGATCGATCTGCACGGAAAAGAAGTATGGGTATATCGCCAAAACGGAACGATTGAACGCGTTGCTTTTTCAGTTGGAAAAGTAGTGGGAGAAGAGGTTTTGCCCGGTTTTGAATTGGATTTGAGTGTTTTTGAACAATGAAGTTGAAAAATAGAATATGAAAAATTCAGTCATCCAATCCTTTTAAAATACGATTTCTTCACCTTTTCTCTTACGCAAATTTCTAATTGTAAAGGTCCTAATTACCTTATTATAGGCATAACTGTTAAACATGATTATCGGCATTATTCCCGCTCGCTACGCTTCCACGCGTTTTCCGGGCAAACCTCTCATTGATATTGAAGGCAAAAGCATGATCCAACGCGTGTATGAACAGGCATCAAAGGCCAAATGCCTTTCAGAAGTCATTGTCGCTACCGACGATGAGCGCATTCTGGAACACGTACACTCCTTCGGCGGAAAGGCCGTAATGACCCATCCCGATCATCCCAGTGGAACGGACAGGTGTTGGGAAGCTTATTTGAGTGTAAGGGGCAAAGGACAAAAGGCAAAAGGCAATTCTTCTCTATCCCATGTCACCATGCCCCCTGACTACATCATCAACATCCAAGGCGATGAGCCTTTTGTGGCTTCGGAGCAAATCGATGAATTGGGAGCAGTTTTGGATGGAAATGTGGAATTGGCCTCGCAGATGATTCCTGTCAGTGACCATGAAGTGCTGTTTGATATGGGTGAGGCAAAAGTGATTGTGAATCAAGCGTTTGAGGCCATTTATTTCAGCCGTCAAGTGTTGCCGTTTTTGAAAGGGGTTGACCCCAAAGAATGGCACAAACATCATACGTATTACCGTCAGGTGGGGATGTATGCGTACCGGTCCGATATTTTAGAGAAAATCACGCAATTGCCCGTTTCTGACTTGGAAAAAGCGGAGTCGTTGGAGCAATTACGTTGGTTACAAAACGGTTACAAAATCAAAATGGCGCTGACTTCTTACGAAAGTCACTGTATTGATACGCCCGAAGATGTGGAAAAAGTACTGCGACTGATGAAAATGTAGCCCATGTCAAGACACAAGTTCGGCCACCGAAAGGCAAAAATTGAGCATCCTATGACACCACCTCCTGCGAATTCTAAATTGGGTCTTTCACCCGGTACACTGGTGTACGTGGGGCCTGAAGTGGCAAAAGATACCACGCTCAAACTCGTTGAGTACAATGAAGATTATCACGAAGAACGCATTATAAAGAGCCTTCGTGACTGTCGCATTTCGGGTGATAAACCTTATATCAGTTGGTTGGATGTAGACGGCATTCACGAGCCGGCGGTGGTGGAAGCAGTAGGGCAGTTGCACAACATTCATCCGTTGCTGCTGGAAGACGTAATGAACACGAAGCAAAAACCCAAGATTGAGTTTTACAATGATAACTACGTGTTTGTGTCGCTCAAAATGCTGTATTGGCAGGATAAAGACGGAGAAATAGATGCCGAGCACGTGAGCTTTTTCTTGGGTAGCAATTATGTAATTTCTTTTCAGGAAAAACGTACCGGCGATATTTTCGGCCCTGTGCTTGACCGTATTAAAGCATCGGTAGGTAAAACCCGTCGAAATGGCGCCGATTATTTGCTGTTTTCGCTGATTGATCTGATCGTGGATAATTATCTGGATATTCTTGAAAAAATGAGCGAACGATTGGAAGAGTTGGAAGGGCTTATTTTGGCCGGAAAACACAAAGATCCGATTACGCAGTTGTACAGTTTTAAACGTCAACTTACGCTCATGCGAAAATACGTCTGGCCGTTGCGCGATATGTTGAGTCAAGGCCTGCGCGAGAATTCCAAACTCATCAGTAAAAGTACTTTCCCCTACTTCCGCGACGTTCACGACCACGTCACGAATGTGATTGATTCCATTGATTCCAACCGAGAACTGTTAACGGGATTAATTGATATTCACTATTCTACGCTTAGTTCACGCATGAACAGTGTCATGAAAACCCTTACCATTTACTCCGCCGTCTTTATGCCTTTGACGTTCATTGCGGGAATTTACGGCATGAATTTCGATAATATGCCCGAACTGCGCCAACCCAATGGCTATTTTTATACCTTGGGCGGCATGGCTGTGTTGACGATAGGACTGCTGATCTATTTTCGGCGGCGACAGTGGCTGTAAGTACAGACAGTGTTGTGGGAGATAACTCTCACAACGGTATAAAACGGCGTAAATTCTAGTTCAAATTTAAACCTACCGTCAGCCCCAACCACGGTTTTTGCCGGTAAATCCAAATAAGGTTGTTACGGTCGGCAAGATTCTCAAAACCCAACGCCAAACCTACCGTCAGGGCTTTATAACCTACAATGCCCGCCAGCCCGTAATTGTACCCTAATGCTTCGTATTCGTAGGTGATTTTTCCGTTGGTATAAAAATCATTTAATACCGTAGGGTTAAAACTCAGAAAACCTCCGCCGCCAAAACTGAATGAACGTAACTCGGTTCGGCGGTAGTTATGAAAATACGTTTTGCGGTATTGACCGATGTCGTGACGAACCCCAAAATAAATGCCCAAATTAGTATTGGTAACCAACTGTCCGGGAACAGATTGTTGCGAAAAACGATATTTGAAAGGAATAGTAAACAGATCAATATCAAACGATGTAAATTGGTACGTGAACCAGGGAGTAATCCTCTCAAAGGCGGATTTGGAGGAATTGTCCGGATACGTAAAAAATACAGTACTTGAATCAGATCGGTCGAGGGTATTTTTGCGGCCATCGGCCGGAGGGAGCTTACTGCCGGAAAATTCTACAAATAAAGTATCATTGCGTTCGTATAATACGCCCGGTACATTGGCAGTCAACTGTTTGGTCTGCAATTGGTTGCTTGCATTTGTTGAATAGACAGGTTGATTTTTTCTGATAATATACGTGCGATCAAGGCTCAGAATACTTGACCGTTGACGAATATGCGAGCAGCCCGCAAGCAGGATACTCAAAAGCAGTAAATAACCTTTTCCCGCCATTCCCTTTTTATGATATATTTCCGTAAAAATAATCCTTTGGTTGATTATTCCATTTTATCCTTTTCGTACCGTATGACCCGCAGGTAGCGCCAAGTGCGTTTGGTAGTTGAAACGCCGAAAATACAGCCATCCCCCCCGCCTTTTTATCAAAGCCGCCACCCGTACATTCTCACTTTTGCAGGTTGATTTCTGTCCTTACTTTTGGTCTGTCGCTCACAATTAATTATCTCAAGACCAAATGAATCAGGACTTCTTTTATAAAAATCTATTCTTTGGAGGCTTCTATGGCGTTGTGTTTTTTCTGATCTATTTATTTGGCCGGAAGGCTGCGCCTAAGTTGGCAATCTGGCTGCCCGTCGCCTGTTGGGCAGGATTAATGCTTATCATGCTCACCCTCAGTGGCACAAACTCCTTTGCATTGCTTATACCCGTCATGATTATTTTGCTGTTTGTATTCAGAAAACGGATCGACGAACAATTTCAGCCGTTTTTTCAGGAAAATAGGATTTACAAAAGCAACCACATACCCGAAAGTGTTTTAAAACTTTTGGGGGAACGAAATTGGTCGTGCGCTCAGGGAACGCTGACGCTCCAAACCGGCGAATCCCTGAATTATTATTGGTGGCAGGGATGGACTACCTCTACCGTTCACACGGGCAAAAGCACAGTTACTTCATCCAATCATTATTTGGCGGTTTCGTTCGGACCGAGTGATGTGACCGAGGAGTTTAAAAAATTGGCAAAAGCAGCGATGGATACGTCACATTTTACCTTCAAACAGCGATTCAAACGCTTTTTTGTTTTAGATACCGATACGCCTTACTTAGCAACCGAGGCTGCCGATGGCAGTTTTGTAATTGCCTGGAATACCCATCAGGATATAGAACATTATACCAAACGCCTTCATTGGCTAAAACAAAACGTAACCTTTACCCCACAAAGAGCCCTATGGACGACGAGGTATTCAAATTAGCATTATACATCCTTGTACCGGCGGCTTTAGCGGTCAGTGGCTATGGAATGTGGCAAAGCCGCGTCAAATTGCGGCAAATGAAGGAACTGCCTTCGGTGATGCAGGCGGCCGGTTTGCAATTATTTGCCAACCAAAAAATGCATGAATCGTTTCAGTTTTTGCCGAATTTCAAACAACCGGAAGACATCAAACAAACGCGATGTGTGGCCAAGGGACGTATAAACGATACCGATATTGTGACGTTTATCTACGATGAAAAACGAAGCAAAACCACTCACCCCATTCTTGTGTTGATCGCAGCTCTGCCTCAGCCTGTACCGCAATTGGGCATCTATACCCGCAGCACTATTTTTGGCCCGATCACTCCCTCAGGGCAGCAGGTTTTTGAAACTAAAAATGCGGAACTTGATAAAGCTTTTAGAATAACGGCCGCTTCCAAAGCCGATTTTGATAGGCTAGTGACGCCCGAATTGCAAAAGTATTTGCTTCAAAATCAGGATATTGCTCATATTGAAATTGCAGAAAAGGCAGTAGCCTTATTCAATACCGACAGTCGTTTTTTTCAATTGGTAACGACCAACGGCATTCCTTCAAAATCCCAATTTGAGCGGCGATTGCGGCAAGTAAGTGAACTACAGAAAATAATCGAAAAACAGCCGGCGTGGGCCTTTTGACCTACGCAGTATACTGAAAATACGGTGACCAAAATACCGTAGACAGCCATGAAAACCCTTTTACAATTTGTTGTTATGATGTCTTTATCTCATTTTATGATCGGATGTTTTTCGGAAAATAAAGAACATTTTGCCGATGATACTCCGCTTAAAAAAATGGTTTGTGCATTGCCTTTTCCGAACGATTTGGTTTATCAATCTACGCCTGATACAAGCGTAATTATCGGTACCAAAAAGGTATCCCCTGCGCTGTTTGAGATCAGTGGATATGCGATGGCAACCGCACAAAAACGCTGGCAATTGCCTTTTATTGGAGAAGTTGTTGGCCAAACCGACACCCACGTTTTAGTGTATGAGGAAAAAACATCAACGGTGCATTTTATTACTCCTTCAAATGGGCAGATCACCCGTACTGTTTCTCCTGCTCCAAGTCCTTTGACGAGCAAAAACGGCATGGCGTTTGGGATGGCTTTTACCGATGAGCTGTATCTGACAACAAAAGCGCTGTATTCTCAAGTGACTGAAAATGATAAAACAGACGAATCATTCAACATCGGTATCACGGCAAAAACATGGGAGAATAATGAGCAAAAATGGTTTTTGCCACCCGTCAAACAGATCGTAAGTATTGAATATCAACCCGTAATAGTTGGAGATAAAGTGCTGATCATTAATCCGGAAGTAAGGATCAGCGAAGGGCATTCGTATCAGATCGTGTCGCTTTTAACGGGCAAAGAACTGTATCGCGGCACGACCGACGGGACTTATTATTGGTTGGACAATGCCTGTTTTATCGAACGCACGCAAACTTTTGTCCGACGGATTGATCCTTTTACCCAAAAAGAAGTTTGGCGCATGGACGGTGATTTTACCAATGCACATGTTTCAAGTATCGGCAATCAACTGAGCATTGCTACACCCTCGCCTGACAAAAAACGAACTGCCCGACTCATAAATTTAACTGCCGGCACTTTACTTCATCAATGTATTCTGCCCGATTTGGACGGAACACGTTTGGAGGCAGGGTATGTTGCCAAGGATGGTCAACTTTTACTTCATTTCAGAAAACAAAGTTTTGAATTGCCCGGCACCAACGAATACGATTATTGGGTAAACTACGATTTACAAACACAGGAAGCGCTTTGGCATTCCGATTTTCACAGCGAATCTATCAGCAGCCTGATGCCTTTTGCGGCTGATAAAATCGAAGTAAAAAAATGATGCTCTTTGACGATTTTTGTGGATTTATTCAACCATATAACGCATATAGGTAAATAGTAAGATGTCGTTTATCCGTCATTTAAGACTTAGATGGCCTTATATTTCTTATAGGGTTGAATAAACTGCACAACCAAAGCTTCCGGATGATTGCCGGTGAAAACAATGTAATATCAGTCAGTTGATTAAATTAAAAATTGAGTTAAATAAAATGCTTAAAACTATCGGTGTTGCCCTAGTGGTTTTTGTCTTTTTGGGCTATTTTTTTGTGCAATGGGCCAACAAACCCGAAAATGTTGATGCCCTTTTAAAAGCTCGGGAAGAAGAAAAAAAACAGGCCGTTAAGGACAGTATAAAAGCAGAAGCCGATAAAAAACAACATCATTTGGAGGAGGTAATTGCCGCTCAAAAAGAAGCCGAAATACAACACAAAACCGCCGCCGATCTGAAATTAGTGATTGACGAAACCTTCAAAAACAACCGACTTGATTACCTTCAACCTGCTGAGAATTCACTGGCAACAACGAAAGATAATAGGCTGGTTTTTGCGGCAACCGCTTACAAAAAAAACTCCGTTGATTACATTTTGGCTTTGACCAAAAACGATTACGACAATTTTGTGGCAGAATTGGACATGGAATTATGGGGTGATGAACTCAGTGTAGGAGTTGTGTTCAATTACGCAGAAGGACAGGAAAAGACCATATTTGGTAAAATAGATACGTGGAAAGCCGACCGTTTGAGCAGCAGCTTACAAGGGGTACGATTGTCGGTCAATGATGAAGAAGACCGCGAGCGCCTGACAACGCTGAAAGAGGAACTTACTTTCAAAAGCATTCAAAAGCAAAAAGTACGCTTAGAGAAAAAAGGTAAACACTTGAAAGTGAGCGTAAATGGGCAAGTAAAGTTTGATAAGAAAATTGAAAAATATTCGAATTCGAAGGGGAAGATGGGAATTTACGCTGCCGTGAGCAACAGCGGAAATTGGAACAAAAGCGTTATTGGCCATGTAAAAAGCTTCAAAGTTTGGACTTGGTAAAAGTCCAAAAAATTCAGTTCGTACACGTTTTAAGGGCTTGAACAGTAGGTTGATTCTCGTTACCGGTCGGGTTGCGAGCAACCCGACACACACGATGTGCAGAGGGTTGCTCACAACCCGACCGGCCAAGTAAAAGGTTTCTTATTAAACCCGAAACGTTTTACTCGACCGCCTAGCTGTTGGTTGAAAATCGACAAAAAATCTCACATGTACTTGAAAAATGGGTTCCTGCCGAATAAAGCCACCGACGCGGGAACCTTACTTTTGTTTGCACCATTATAAAAACATGAAAGATATTAAGTTAGTGGCCACGGATATGGACGGCACACTGTTGAATTCAAAAGGCGAACTGAGCGAAGCATTTTATCCCGTTCTGGAAACATTAAAAACCCGTGGTGTTCACTTTGCCGCTGCAAGCGGACGCCAATATTTCAACCTTGTAAAACGGTTTGAGGCAGTAAAAGACGATGTGATCTTTGTGGCTGAAAACGGGAGTTATGTCGTGTATCAAGATCAGGAATGGTACTTGCAGGCGCTCGAAAGCAACATTGCGGGAGAATTGATAAAAATTGCCCGGAATATTCCGAATGCGTATGCGATCTATTGCGGTAAGAAGAAAGCCTATGTTGAAAGCACTGAGCCTAAATTTTGGGAGCAGTTTACCAAGTATTTTGAACGCTACGAATTGGTGGAAGATCTATTGGAGGTAACCGATGATCCATGTCTGAAAGTCTCTATTTGTGATCTGGGCGGCTCGGCTGCAAACAGTTATCCGCATTTTAAAGCGTGGGAAACATCGATTCAAGTCAAAGTCTCGGGCGGTATTTGGTTGGATATGTCGCACAGATTAGCCAACAAAGGGCAAGCCCTGAATGTGATTCAACAACGGTTTGGAATCTCGCCGGAGCAAACGATGGCCTTTGGCGATTATCTCAATGACCTGGAAATGCTGCAACAGTCGTACTATTCATACGCAATGGAAAACGCCCACGTTGAGATTAAGAAAACGGCGCGATTTAGGACAAAGTCCAACGATGAGAATGGCGTGATGGAGATAGTACAACAGTGGCTTAAAGAGCCTGCGGAAAATAAAGATTGATCGTCGTTCCAATGTTCTTTTCGCTCGTTGCATCAATAAAACCGTTGTGGTTTTGCATGATTTTCTTGCAAATAGCGAGCCCGATCCCTGTGCCTTGGTACTGACTTGCGTTGTGTACCCGTTTAAAAACATCAAATATCTGAGAGGCATATTGATTATCGAAGCCTACGCCATTATCAATGAACGAGATCTTATGAAACGGGCGGTTGAGAAGTTGGTTATCTTCGGTGATAACTTTTTCGATGGTTGTTGTTCGGATCTGAATATGAGGTGCAAGATCTTTCTTGCTGAATTTGATTGAATTGCGAACCAAGTTGAGAAATAATTGCTGCAATAAAAAAGCAACCCCCAATACCTGAGGAAGCAAGTCGGAATCAATAACGGCTTTTTTCTCCTCCAATTCCACATGTAATTCCGTCGAAACTTCGTCAAGAACGGCGTTAAGGTCGGTTGGAACAAGGTTATTTTCAAGCTTGTTGACGTGGGTATAGGAAACCAGATCATGAATAAGGGTTTGCATTCGAACTGCCGCGTCGTTCATGCGTTGCACGGACTGAATGACCATCGGAGTATGCGTATGATTTTCATCTTCCAAAATGCGTGAAGCAAACGTCTGTATCTTGCGCAACGGTTCTTTCAGATCGTGCGTGCTTATCCAGTTGATATTTTCGAGTTCTGCAACTACACTGCGCAATTTTTCGCTCAATTGGACCAACTTTTGTTTTTCTTCCGCCAATTGCCCAAAATGGATCTGTTTTTGCAATGCGTACGAAACCGTAGAGGCCGCCGTTACTTCGGGCTTTTCCCAAGGTCGGCTCTCAAATTTTTTGATCTGTTGCCACAAAGCAAACGATTTACGCGGCGACAATCCATTGGGATTGTGTTCAATAGATTTTTCAGGTTCGCCCGCCCAATTCACTTCCAGAGGCGATTCGGGGCGAAACCATAAAATACAGTCTTGGGTATGCTGCCCGAAAGGATGATAAATGATTCCTGCCGCTTTATCCGTAAAATGCTCGGAAGCAGGATAGAGGTCAATGAGCCGGTTTGTGTGCAGGGGAACCTGTAAGTTATCGGCACTCAATGCCTCGATCAATCCTCTTATTTCACCGTCGGTAGGAGTAACCCCCGCCAAATAAAGCACATCTGCGTGCAGAATGGCAAATCCTGTGGCATTGACCACTTTCAGGATGTGCTCTTCAGAAAGAAGATTTTGCAGAAAATTGTGTTGTTCAGAATTGGTTAATGAAAGAATAACTTCTAAAATGTGTTCAATGCTTTTTGCCAACGCATACTCTTCCGCTTGCTGCCGGACGTTGATCTGAGACGTCAGAAAATGTCCCTGCATCAATGCCGAAAACCGTGTATAATGAGGAAGGTTTTTTGGGCTGTAATGATGGCAGGAAATAAGTCCCCACAATCGTCCGTTGTTGATGAGCGATATGGTCAATGTAGCGCCCACACCCATGTTTTTCAGGTACTCGATATGAATAGGGGACACACTTCTCAAAACCGACAAACTAAGGTCCAGATCGCGGTGCGTGCGATTTTCAACCGTACAAATCGGAACGGGCGTATAATACACATCGGCGATCATCCGCATGAGATTCCGCAGGTATAACTCTCTGGCCTGCGCCGGAATATCCGTATGGGGATAATGAAGCCCCAAAAACGGCTCCAGATCATCGCGCTTACTTTCGGCAATGACCTCTCCGTTATAATGTTCATCAAACTTATAGATCATCACTCGGTCGTAGCCCGTAATGGCGCGGGTTTCGGTGGCGATCAACTGTGAAAGTGCCTGAAGCGAAGCGGCTTCCTGCAAATAGTTTACAAAATTTCGAGTTTGTACGTACAGATCGGGCAATAACATTTGACCGTCCGGGAAAGGTTCTGCTTCAAACAGGAAGAGATTACCCGTTGGTTGGAGCGTACAATTATATTTTACGTTCTGAAAATCCAGAATAAAAGGAAGTGGATTTTGCGGCGAAAAATCACGAAGATGAATTTTTAAACTCTCTTCCCGTTCATTCGAAAAAATGGCTCCAAAACGATTGGTAAGAATTTTTTCTACCGGAATACCGATAAATGCTGCACAGTTTTCACTGCAATAGACCACACGAAGCGTATCATCAAGTGCTAATAAAAATCCGTGGGGCTGAATGCTGCCCGGAACATGGATAGGCTCACTTTCGCAATCCTGCAGGTTAGCAACGTCGCGATTTACGATGGTATTAATAATCATTATAGGACACTTAATAGCTTATAAACGGGTGTCAAAAAATGCTTGCATAGCTAAAAACTGACCTGAGGCACCTTTTAGTATATTTTCTGATTCGTTTCCGTCGATGGCCAACGCAGAAAGTTTATCGATAAAACTTTTCCACATTGAACCTGTTTTGGGGCCGTAACCAAAGAAATACTTCCCGCCTTTCTCGGGCGTAAAACCCAAAATAGGTTGTAATTGTTTATAAATTACCGTGCCACCCAGCGTTGATCCTTCCAATACGTACATTTTACCCATCAAATACCCAATAGTAGTGTCAGATGGGGATGGATCGACAGACTGTTGAGGAATTTCTCCCGGCGAATTTCCCAAATCCCGAAGGTCCTGCTCCAACCAACCCGTCTTGCGGCGTTGATCGATATCATCAACAAAAGACGCCAATTGCGGAAAAACGCTTTTCTCAAAATGAGAAACAACTTCATGCATGATCTGAAGATAGCGTATGTAATCACCCTGACTTACCTGCGGATGGAGGAGTGATGTTGAGATAGGGTGCTGTTCAAGGCCGGTATGCAGTGGTTGAGTATGGGTACGGAGCCTTTTTAGAAAATCATTTTTTTCACTCTGAAAGTCCTTAATGGGCATTTCTTGCATTCAATACAAAATTTTAATTGGCTTTAATGACGAAGTTATGTGTCGCATTCATTCCCCAATTCAGGCTTAAGCATTGTTTTAGGATAGCTTTCAGGGAATTGAAATTACTTGGCTTGGTAATAAATGCATCGGCTCCCAGAGAACGTGCATTTTCAATAACTGCCTTTTCTGCCGAAGTGGTTAAAATTAAAACAGGAAGTTGTTTAAACGAGAGGTTCGATTTGATCTCTTTCAGAACCTGATAGCCGTTTTTGCGCGGCATGTTCAAGTCAACAAAAATAAGATTGGGCGTTGGAGGTGGATTCTCCAGAATATGGAGTAATTCATCACTGTCTTCCAAAGTCATTAACTCTGTATTGTTGCTTACCTCTGATAACGCTTCTTCGAAAAGGAGTCGATCATCAGCATCGTCATCAACATAAAAAATATTTACTTTTTCATTTTTCATACGTAAGCAAATATAACAACCCCTTTTTTAAAATCCTAACACCTCTTCTTTATTGATTCTTGATAAAGTCGGTTGAGTATGTCAATTATGCCTCAATGATTCGAAATAATGAAAAAATGTATTAATTATATAAAATCCGGTTCAAGTACAGTTGCTTGGCTTCTTTCAATTCACTGAAAATCTTATCTCGTTGGTTGGTGAGAGTGTCCATCAACGAAGGTTTTCGACGAAAGAGTTGCAAAGCTTGCCATACATGCGCAAGGCGAGTGGCAAGGCTCCAGTACCACAATACAAAAAAACCGCTAAAAGGAAGCGTAATCGCATAGCCAACGGTTAACCAAGGCTGTTGAAATAATTGCTGAAAGCCCCAAATATGAAGCCCATAAAAGAGAGGAAAAGTAATAACGCCGACCGTCATCATAAGCGGTGCCCGGTAGGTAATGTCAGACGAGATCAGTCGCGCAATTTTAGAAGGTAAAATATAAGGTATATAATTGATAATCAATCCAAATGCATAAATAGGCAACCCTAGGATCAGTCGTGCTAAAGTAGACCATAGATGACGGTTCAGGCGCTGCGTTTGAGCAAGGATCTCGTCGGAAAGGCTAAGTTTCTGTAGATTCTCTAAGTAGTTGGACATCTGCACCTGCAACGACCGAAACAATGCCGGGCGGTGCTGCTCAAAATACCTGACCGCCGCAACAATTTGCTTGATCAATTCAAACTCGTCTTTTTGGGCTTTATTGTCCAAAACCAGTTCTTCAAAGAGTTGGTTTTTATACAGTAACTCTATTTGTTTTACCAACGTATCTTCTTCTTCGTCTTCGGTGATGATAACGGTTTCGGCCAAACGCTGTTGAATCAGATCGGTTAGTTCTTCGGCCGTTTCGAACGAAGCTGAATGGTACTTTTCCTTGAAATCAGCTACTGCAATCGGCTCGCCTATATTGACAAAGACGTCACTTCTAAAACGCGTTGGATCACTATAATTGAGACCAATTGGTAAAATTTGGAGACCTAAATGAAAGTTATTTTCATACTCTGCGCCCAATGCAATGCGCGCCGTCCCCGTTTTCAGTTCGCGCAAACGGCGTTCAATTTCGCTCGTTCCTTCCGGGAAAATAAGGATAGTTCCCTTGGATTCCAGGTAATCATAACACCGCTGAAACGTCATTTTATTAAGCTCGGCCGGGGAAAGCGGCACGTCGGAAGTATCTTTTTTTCGGTAAACGGGAATAACGTGCAGGTACTTAAAAATAGGGCGTGTAAAACGACTGAAAATACTGCCGTTGGCAATAAAAGCCACGCGTTGCCGTACGAGCGTAGCCACAATGAGCGGGTCCATGAACGTATTGGGATGGTTCACCGCCAGAATCAGCGGGCCTTTGGCCTTGCGCAGTTTTTCAAGGCCGTGGACCTGAAAGCGTCGAAAAAAAATGCGAAGGCTAACCTTCAAAATAAATTTGAGAAAAGAGTAGAGGAGCATAGCTATAACGAACTTCCCGAAAGTTCACAACTTTCAGGAAGTTTACCAAACTCGCTTATTTTTAGGTTGTTTCCTGACTGAAAAATGGTGTAACGAACTTTCCGAAACGAGGCCGCCCGGCGGTTCGCAGCTTTCGAGAGGCTTACCAATTGGGAATTTTCGTTTTACTTTGTAAAAACTCCTTATTTTATGGTTGCATTACTTTCGCCCGAAACACTACATACAGCATCGAAGAATACTTCGAACTGGAGGCGCAATCATTGGAAAAACTGGAATATTACGACGGTAAAATCACTAAAATATCCGGCGTCTCTTACGTACATAATCGCATCGCTACCAATGTATTGACTGCATTGAATATTGCCTTGATAGAAACCATGTTTGAAGTCAGCAACAGCGATACTAAGATTCATATTCCATCCATTGAAAGCTTTGTATATCCCGATGCGGTAGTGATTTGTGAAAAACCCTTGTTTTACCAAAATAGGGTAGATACGATTCTTAATCCTTTGTTGGTTGTTGAAGTTCTTTCACCTTCTACAGAAGAATATGACCGTGGCGAAAAGTTTTATTTATATCGCTCACTGGCCTCTTTTAAAGAATACGTAGTGGTGCATCAAAAACATGCCTTGGTGTCTGCCTTTTTTCGATTGAATGAAAAAGATTGGCGTACAGATGATGTAGCTGATCTAACGGAAACAGTTCATTTACAGTCAATTGATGTAAAATTGAAACTCTCGAACATTTATCGGGGTATTGATTTATCTGCACGATAATTTAAACCTTTAACTTTTAATTCCGTCCCAAAGCACGCTGAAGGTGAGTTCCCATTCGGCAGGGGTAACCGATTTTTTAGTATAAACGGAAACTTTTGCCACTTCATTGAGCATACCGCAGACCAACATAACCAACCACTCGGGATCAGCTTCTTTGATGAGGCTTTGGCGCTGTCCTTCAACGATCAAATGATAAATGGGTTGTAGTTGTACTTCTTCCGGACGGTTTGAACCATTCTCCTGAAAATAAGGAGAACGAAAATATTGCTCCAAAAAAGCGCTGTGTTCCGGATTGTTTATGTTGTCGTCCAAATAGTTACGAGCCAGTTTCTTGATCTTGATTTTAAGCGGATCATTTTCTGCTATTTGCTGCGTCGAATTATTCGTACCGACGTGCGTAAGGTAGAAATATAATTCACGAATGAGGTGATTTTTATCTTCAAAGTAAATATAAACCGTTCCTGTAGCTACACCTGCTTCCTTGGCCAGATCAGACATTTTGAGCCCCGCCAATCCTATTCTCGCAATCATTTTGAGAGCGGTTTGTAAGATCAGTTGAACTTTTGTTTCATCTTTTGTTCTCATTTTCTTCCTTGGTTAGATCAACGCAGGCTTGATGTTGAATTATTGCCCGTTTTTAACCAATTCATACACCTTTTCAATATCCAGGTCTTTTGTATTAACTACATCCTGAAAAGTATAGGCTACGGGAATGTCGGGCATTACGCCGCGCCCTTTGTCGTGACCGGGTACATGCAACACGATCTTGAACATTGGAATTCGAACCTTGGCTTTTGTATTGGGCAAGGTAACATACGGCGAAATAAACGCATTGCAACCGTGTTGCCCGCCGCCGGTCTCGCGGCCTATGGTGATAGCCCGTGGATTGTACTGCTGAATAATGGATGGAAAAATAGCCGCTGCCGAAAACGAACCACCGTTGGTCAGTAAATAAACTTTTCCTTTAAAACCGTATTTTTTAGCGGGTTTCAATACTTTAGCCGCTGATCTATTGCGAATCCTGTCCGGTGATATTTTTTTTGACCAGAATTTACGCGCCGCAAAACGCAGTATTTTTCCGCCATAATAACGATTGAACGAAGGTCTTCCCCGAACGGCGTCGATAGTATCGTAAACTACATAATTCGAATCTAATAAGTACGACATCAGATTGACGCTGGCGTCGGAGCGACCGCCACCGTTAGCACGCAGGTCAACAACCAAATGTTGAATATTTTTTTCTTTAATGGTTCGAAACGATTTTCGGTAAAACTTCCGATATCCGCGGTCGCTGAATGTGTTGATGTCCAAAATAGCCACGGTGCTGTCTTTTGCCGAAAGGGTCAGGCTACGCCGTTTGTCCACTTTTGGGGCTTTGAGGCGCGGTAGGGGAGTGGTGGTCGGTACGGTATTGGGTTTGGGCGCGCTGACGGGTTTTGGTGCATTCTTTTTGGACACTTTGGGGGGGGCGCTAAACGAAAGTTTCAGACTGCTTGATTTGCCTAAACTGTCTTTGACCGTTACCGTAAACGTGCTGTCGTTGCCGTACAAATACCGATAAAACGAGCCGAAATTGGTGCCGGCTACTGAGCTCTTGAATGTTTGGTTATAGCCATCCGAAGGGATCAGCTCCCACATTTCCTGCATTACCTGCGCAATGGGGCGACCATCAATGCGTGTAATTTCGTTGCCCACGAGAAGGGTTGAATCTTTCGTCCGATTTTGAATAATGCGAAGTTTATTTTCAACCCAAAAAACTGAAAGCGGAAACTCTTTGGGTTTGTTTTTCTTAATGTATTTAGTGTACTGTTTGGAAGGATATACATCCGTATGTCCGCAGCGAATGTAAGAAAACAGAGGGTTGACCGTCCGACGAAATTCACGTTCGGTCATGGCGTGCGTAAGTTGTTGCTCGGTCTTATTAAAAATCCACTGAATGGTATCAGGAGAAGTATACCGATAAATTCCCGGGTGCGATTCGAGCAGTGCCTGTCGCATGAGCGTAAAATCATCCTTGATTTGTTGCACAGAGTAGGTTTGTTTTGGGTCAAACGTAGAACTACAGGCGGTTAAAAGACAAAGGCAGATGCAAATTATAGGAAAAGAGAATCTCATTGGGCGGTATATTTCGTTTTGACCGGCTGAAAGAAACGAACTTGAGCGCGACAAAAGCTTAATTTTCACAAAAAAATACATAAATTGCTTTAAAACAAAAACGAATGATAAGCTGTTTTTTTAATAGTATAGTAAACGAAACGATTCCATCCACTTAATTTATATATACCATTATGGCACGCCCGAATCTTGATCTTATTGCGGCGCTTCGTCGTACGGCCCGGAAAATCGAAAAAGGCTCTCCTTATCAATGGGGCCACATGGGAAGTTGTAATTGCGGAAATCTGGCGCAGGAAATCACCCGATTGACCAAAGCCGAAATTCACGCCCATGCCTTGGCCAACGGGCGCGGTGATTGGAACGAACAACTCAACGATTATTGCCCCACAAGCGGCTTGCCGATGGACTTGCTCATTGGCGAAATGATGGAAGCCGGGCTTGATTCTGACGATCTGAAGCAGTTGGAGCGATTGTCAGACGTACGTATTCTGCATCGTTTGCCGCCTGAAAAACGCTATTTACGCCATAATTTCCGTGAAGATGTGGTGCTGTATATTAATGAATGGGCCAATTTGCTGGAAGAACAGCTTCTTGCTTCTATTCAACTTCCGCACTTTGAGTGGAAACAGGAAACGGTTACTTCTCAGTAGAGAAAGAATCATATTTGACGAATAAAAATAAGCGCCCACAGCAATGTAGGCGCTTATTTTTTTAGCGTTGCCGGCATGGTTTTTTAGTCATTACCAAGTACCACACCGATAATAACTTTAACATAAACATGAGGCAGAAATGGATTAAATGGGGCATAATTTTTGCAGCAATACCAGCGCTGCTTTTCATTGGAGTTGTAGTGGCCGAACGGTATTACTTACAGCCCCTATTGGCAAAAACGCTCAAAAAATCAGTTTCGGAAACATCCGACGGAATGTACCGAATTGAGTTTGAAAAACTTATGTATGAGCCGTTTGCGGGCAATGCACAACTTACGCACATCAAATTGATTCCTGATACACTGCTGTACCGGCAACGGATGGACAATATTTCTACCTCAAATTTTATTTACGGAACCTATATTGAAGAAATTCGACTCACAGACATTCAATTGTTTAAGTTGGTTGTACAACGAAAACTGGACATTGGCCTTATCAGAATCAACAAACCTACTGTTGAGATCACGCAACGTAAACAGGACGAAAAACCCAAGAAATCATCGGCTTCTCCTTATACAATGATCTCAAAATTTGTGAAGTCATTTAGAGTAAGAAAAATTGAGTTTGATCAAATGAAGTTCGCCTTTGCGGATGAAACCAAAAAACGCCCTGAACGGATCGTGCTCAATAAATTGAATATCAATATCACAGATTTTCTGATCGATTCACTTTCAGCGCGGGATACCACCCGCTTTTATTATTCTAAAAATACCGCATTTGAATTGCTGAATCTGGATTTTCCTTCGGTCAGCCCGCTGCACGATTTTCGGTTGGATACGATTTCGTTTTCATCAGAACAGCGACAAATACAAGTCAAAGGAATTCATTATATGCCTAAATTCAAAGGACTTCAGTTTACTACGCGCGCTGATGGCGACGACCGTATCGCTTTTACGTTTGGTGATATTACGGTAAACGAAGTGGATCTGAATGCCTTGGTTTTTGACAAGAAATTAGTGGCGCACCGAGCGCACATTCAACGCGGAGGCATTGATATTTTTGGAGATGGTACGTATCCTGCCGTTGCTTCCAAAGTGGGAAAATATCCCCAACAATTGTTTCGGAACTTGAATTTTAAAATGAAGTTGGACACGGTCCGCGTCGAAAATTTCCTGATTTCGTACTCAGAATATAACCCTGATACAGAAGGAAGAGGAGGCGTTAATTTCAAGTTGGTTAAAGGTGATCTTTTCAATGTAACCAATGACACGCTGCCGTTGGCAAAAAATCCAATTTGTGAGGCCCGCATCGAAAGTTTGTTTATGGGCGTGGCTCCACTCAGTACACATTTTACGTTCAATATTGCGTCTAAAAAAGGCGATTTTACCTGTGAAGGAAGTTTGGGAGCTATTGATCTAAAGCGCATTAATGAGGTTACAGAACCTTTGGCGTTGACCAAGATCGAATCGGGAAAAGTGAAAAGTTTTAAATTTATAATGAAAGGAGATGAATACGGAGTACGGGGAAGAGGCACCTTGATCTACCATGACCTAAAAACCGTTTTTCTGAAACAGGACGATGACGGAAACGTTAAAAAACGGAAATTAATAACGGGTTTGGCCGATGCCATTTTTATTCAGGACCATAATCCATGGCCGAACGAACCCACCAGAATAGGCGAAATTGAATACACCCGAGATCCTAAAAAATCGTATTTTGCTACGCTCTGGCGCAGTCTCCGGCAAGCCATTGCCAAATGTGTATTGAAGCGAAAAGGCTTGAAGAAGTTAAAAAAGATAGGCCGACATTGATCGGCCTATCTTTTTGTGAATTATTCTGATCTTAAGCGCTTTAGCATAGAAATATCATTCTTCGGTTAACGGTCGGTCGAGTCGCCGGTCGGGTTGTGAGCAACCCTCCACACGGGAAGTGTATTTTCTGTGCAGAGGGTTGCTCACAACCCGACCGGTAGATCAATATTTTCTTGTCAAACCCAATTTAAAGATCAATGAACTATTTTTTGCCCAACGAGATCAAGTTGGCAAACAACCGATACGCACCCGGAACCCCTCCCGGCAATTCGCGGAAAAATACCAGCCCTGTATACACAAAATGGCCTTTTCCGTAAGGAGCATAGATAAGGCTACCTTCTTTTGCGGCTTCTTCGGTGTCGTTGGCGGAGAAAATGGGCGTGTAGTTTTTATCCCATTCTACGGCAAAATAGATGCCGCGCTCCTGAATCCATCCTTTAAAATCGTCAGGCGTAATTTTGTTGGGCGTATTCAAAATCGGATGGTTAGGTTGTAAGATACGCATTTCGGCGTCTTCTTCCGTTACGCGGTCACGGCCTACTTTGAAAGGATACGGCCCCATTTCTTTTACTTTAAGGGTACTTCCGAAACCTCCCGCCGTTACGTATTGTACCACCATTGTCCCGCCGTTTTTGACGTATTCCATCAGTTTGTCCTGAAAATATTTGATGCGTTCTTCGGTATTATACGCCCGAACACCCACTACAATAGCATCGTATATGGATAGACTCTTGCTCAATGCGTTTTCGTCAAGCAGCGTTACTTGGCAGCCCATTTGGCGCAATGCAGCAGGGACCTCATCGCCGGCGCCGGCAATGTAGCCGATGGTTTTTGCTTTGTTTTTAATATCGAGTTTTACCAACGCCGTAGTAGCGATCGGGAAAATGGTTTGCGTAGGAATGTGCTTATATTCAACCGATTTGAGGCTGTATGAATTTTCGCCGTTTTCGGTTTTTGTAATCACTTTCAGTTTTACTTCACTTTGTTGTGCCGACGGAAACACTTTCACACTGACGGTTTGTTCCTGGTATTTTTCGAGCAATTCAAACGGGATTTGTGCCGGCTCCACGCGCCATCCTGCGGGCACTTCAAACATCACCGTTCCTTTGACATTGGCGCGGTGGGCTTTTACCAAAACATCCACCATTTTGGGTTGATTGTCGGCAAAAACGTATACTTTTTCGGTGACATTGGCGGTCACTTCCGGCCGAATTTCGTACGGCCGATACACCTCACCATCTACGGGATCGGTTGATTTATAGACCCACGGTTTGGTGAACGTAAACGGTTGATCATCAATCAGAAATGTAAACGATGTTTGCAGCGTAGGGATATTTTCGGGTGTGCTGAGTTTGGATTGGTCGTCAATCTGGAAAGCCCCGTTTTTGATGGGCTTTTCCAACCAATATGGTTGGCTGATCTTGGTGGTTTTTGGAACAACTACGTTATAAGTGAACGTAGATAACTCATTGTTTTTGAGTTCAAGAGCCAGCGTAGAATCCTTTTCGGCACCCCAAAATTGCAAACGTGTAAGCTTGAGCGGATAATTGGCCCGCTTCACCACACTGATGCGTACTGTAGCACGATCTCCCTGAGCCACGGCATAATCGACGGGATTGGTTTCAAACCAAATGCCTAAACAGTTTTGAAGCAGTGTTTCCACTTCCGATTTCTTTTGCTGAACGTACTTATTTTTCGCATCCAGTTTACCTAATTCCTGGTATATTTTTACCAACACAGGCACCGATGAAGCAGGATAATTGACGTTGTAATTGCGAATGGCCTGATCCACCAACTGTGCTACCTGCTCGCTGCCTTTCACACGACTCCACGACATGTCTACGCCGTCAAAAAGGTCTTTACCGGCAGCCACACCGTCTTTGTGCATCATAAAATCAATGCGCGCGCTGCGATTAGCGCCCGAGCCAAAGCCCTGACTTTTATGGGAACTGCGGCTTTCGGCGGCAATTTCCGCAAATGATTTTCCGATGTAAGGGCTGTATCCGCCAATATCGACCGTGATGAAACTGCCTTTGTCGGCCGGCTGTTGATTCGAAAAACCCGGTGAGAATGTATTCCAAACCACGCGCTTGGGTTGCCATGTTTGCACTTCTTTAAGTTGTTCCGGAAACTTGGTAGGATCGCCCGCCATTTTGAAGGCCAACTCAGCTAAGAATGCCGATGAATTATGGTGCCCGTGGCCCGCTCGCGCATCGGGTGGGAAGCGTGTAATGAGCACGTCGGGTTGGTTTTTACGAATGTGGTAAACGACGTCCGAAAGGATATTATTTTCACCCCAAAATTTGAGCGTCTCCTCACGGGTTTTGGAGAATCCGAAATCATAGGCGCGTGAAAAAAGTTGCTCGGCCCCGTCAATGCGACGAGCCGCCAGTAGTTCCTGCGTTCTGATGATACCGATGTATTCGCCCTGCTCAGGGCCGATGAGGTTTTGACCGCCGTCGCCGCGGGTCAGGGCCAGGTATTGCGTTTTAACGAGTCGTTCTTTCGATAAATACGTCAGCAACAGAGTATTCTCATCGTCGGGGTGAGCGGCGATGTGCATAGCGCTGCCCAACACATTTAACTTTTTAAGATTTAAGAGGATTTCGCTGGAGCTTAAAGGTTTTACTTGGGCGTGGGCAAAAAAAGTGAAAAAGAATAAAGTGGAAAGTGAAAAGGAGTAAAACTTGAATTCTCTCATGGTTGGGTCATTTTGCAGGTGATTTGACAAAACTACAAAAACCGTCGAAAATGAATACACTATTGCATTTAGCTTTTCCTTCTTTTAAGCTCAAATTTGCAATTTTTAATTTCGTTACTCGATTTTTACAAAATCCCTTTGAATAAGTAGCTTATGGAAATCCCTATTTTCCCGGCAGATAGACAGGGTAATTCAGCAGATTTCTGCCTTATAAAGATGTTCATTTTTCAGATGTGTCAAACTGCGAAGAATGACCTCTCCGGTTGTGAAATCCTTAACTGAATGTAAGCCTCTCTTATTCTAAACCTCATGAAAAGAAGACATTTTATCCGACAATTGGCCGAAGGAAGCGCGGCAACTATCGCTTTGGGCACTCCCTTGACGGCGCAAACTGCCGAAATGTTGCTGCACAGCGCAGGAGCCGGCGACTTGGCCGACCATAAAATTGCGGAAATAAGTTATACACAGGTGCAATTGAAATGGCCGCGATTTGTCGGTAAAAATGCCCGCCGTGATATTCATGGCTACGGTCCGAAAGTCAGTGTTTGTACCCTTACTACTGATCAAGGAGCAAAAGGGTGGGGGATGCACGGAAGGCGTAACGACGAAACCATTGCTTACCTGAAAGGAAAACGGGTGTCGGAAGTATTTCAACCTTCGATTGGCGTCACAGACCCCAAAGCCTTGCCTTTCGATGTGCCTTTGCATGATCTGGCAGGTGTTATTCTCAATAAACCTGTTTATGAACTGCTGGGGCGAAAAAAGCCAATCATGACCAAGTGCTACAGCGGCATGATCTATTTTGACGAATTGGAGCCGAAAGAGGGGCCTGTGAAGACCTTGGTAAAAGGGATGGACAACATCGTTGAAAACTGCGCCGGCGACTACAAATTGGGCTATCGTCAGTTTAAACTTAAAATAGGCCGCGGCAATATTTGGATGCCGAAAGAAGAAGGATTGAAGCGAGACATTGAAGTAACCCAACTGGTTCGTAAAACCTTTCCGGATTGTGAAATTCTGGTAGATGCCAATGACGGATATACCGCCGACACCACGATTGCCTACCTGAAAGGCATCGGCGATATTCCGTTGTTTTGGATAGAAGAACCGTTTGCTGAAACCATCGCTGATTATCAAAAACTGAGGGGTTGGATAAAGGCAAATAATGTCAAAACGTTGCTGGCTGATGGGGAAGCGAATCCGGATCAGAAGTTGCTGCGTGAGTTGGAAGAACAAAAACTCATTGACGTACACCTGACCGATCTCATGAGCTATGGCTTCACCCCTTGGCGGCAACTAATGCCTGAATTGAAAAAACTGGGAATTTGGGCATCGCCCCATGCCTTTGGCGAAATGTTTAAGTCGTATTATACCGCACAATTGACGGGTGGTTTAGGAAATACCGTGACCATCGAAGGAGTCCCCTGCACGAGTGAAGAAGTGGATTTCAGCAGTTATAAAATAGTGGATGGGAAGTTTATTCCGCCTACTGCGCCGGGGTTTGGGATTAAGTTGTTGAAAAACAATTAATCCCAACGTCGGCAAGGTTCCAAACCTTGCCGACGTTCAAAAAGCAGAACGAAAAATAACCTTATTAGAAATCAAAAAAGGGTCGGAAGCAATTTCTCGCCCCTTTTTTTTACCTTTAATGCATACCAAAAAACCTCTAACATGAATCAGGTAAAAAAGCTCATCAGCGAAGTGTTGGCAGCACGTAATCGCTACCTGGATACCGTCAGACAACTGTCTGATGCGCAGGCGCAATGGAAACCGGCGCCGGATGTTTGGAACGTGGTGGATCTAACGGAACACTTATACTGGGCCGAACACGGTGGAATCTTGGGAATGTGGAAGGTAATGCAGGCCTCACGTGAAGGAAAAAAAATGTGGGAAGGCGAATTGATCCATAAAGGCCTATCAATTGAAGAAATTGTAGCAAAGACGTGGCAACCCAAAGAAATTGTTCCGGCAGTAGCAGCACCGCGATTGGGCGGGCCCATTGGTTTTTGGGCGGCTTCGTTGGAAAGCCTTCAGGTGGAGTTAAATGCCTTGGGCAATGAACTGAACGATGAAGAATTGGAAACACTCATTCATCCACATCCGATCTCGGGGCCGATCGACATTCGCCAGCGCTTTGAATTTCTGCGTTTTCACATTGATCGGCACCTCAATCAAGTAGAAGAATTGAAAAGTAAAATGCCTGTTTAAAAATGGCAATGATTCCAAAAATCAAAGAATAGAAGCAAGTTATTTATGGAGTTTGTTCCTCATATACTTTTAGTCGAAGATGAAGCTAAAGTAGCTGCGTTTATCAAAAAAGGGCTTGAACGTCAAGGTTTTACGGTAAAGATAGCTGTAGATGGAAAAGAAGGAAAGCAATCTTTTGAAGAACATACATATGACCTCATTATGTTGGACGTCAACCTTCCTTACATGGATGGAGTAACATTGGCAACGCATATTCGTACCCAAAATACCCAAATCCCCATTCTAATGCTTACGGCACTGGATACTACCGCTGACAAACTCGCGGGCTTTGATGCAGGAGTGGATGATTATTTGGTCAAACCGTTTGATTTTATGGAGTTGGTAGCTCGTTTGAAGGCATTGTTGAAACGTGCCACCAAAACTGCCGGGCCTACCAACATTTTACGGGTAGCTGACTTGGAATTGGATCTGGACCAAAAACTGGCACGGCGCGGCGGACAAACCATTGAGCTGACGGCCAAAGAGTTTGCGTTGTTGGAATACCTTATGCGTAATCGCGGACGGGTCGTATCAAAAGTAGATATTGCCGAAAAAGTGTGGGACATTGACTTTGATACCGGTACCAATTTTATTGAGGTGTATATCAATTATTTACGAAAAAAAATAGAGACAGACACTGCCAATAAGCTCATTCATACCGTAGTGGGGATGGGTTATACGCTCAAAGAAAAATGACGATTCGTACCCGTTTGACTGTGCTTTTTACGGCGGTAGTTTCGATCCTGTTGCTACTGTTTTGCATCGTTATTTATGTCCTCGCCGAGCAGCATCGTAAAGCCCAATTCTATGAACGACTCAAGGCCGAAGCAACCACTTCGGCGGAGTTGCTTTTCGGAAAAGAAACGGTTACTCCTGAACTTTTTAAGTTGCTCGATAAGAATCACTTGACGGTGCTTAATGAAGAGGAGATTATTATTTACAACTATCGGGATTCGCTGCAATACGAGAGCGGTACGGACTATTTAAAAGTAGATAAAAGCATCCTGAATCGTGTACGTCTCGAAACCGAAGTTCGCTGGAATGAAGGTCCAAGGGAAGTGGTAGGGGTGCTGTTTGCCGATCAATACAACCGCTTTGTCGTCTTTGCTTCGGCCGTAGATAAGTACGGTTACAGCGACGTCAACAGTCTGCTTTGGGTGCTTGGAATCGGTTGGTTGTTTGGGAGTTGTATCGTTTTTTTGGTAGGATGGTTTTATGCCTATCGGGCGTTGTTACCGCTTAAAAAACTGATCGGACGGGTAGATACCATTACGGCTTCGCGCCTGAACCTGCGGGTGGATGTGACTGATTCCCGCGACGAAATCGGGCAATTGGCCGAGCGTTTCAATCGGATGCTTGACCGTTTGGAAGAAGCGTTTCAACTGCAACGGGCCTTTGTCTCCAATGCCTCCCACGAACTGCGAACACCGCTGACGGCCATTACGGGTCAAATTGAGGTAGCTTTGATGGACAATAATCCGCAGGAATGGCAGGACACGCTTCGCTCTGTACTCGATGATGCCCGCCAACTTAATCGGTTGTCAAACGGCTTATTATCATTGGCGAAGGTCAGTATGGAAGAATCGGCCGTTAAAATGTCTGAAATCTATTTAGATGAAGTTTTTTGGCAGGTTCGGAGTGAATTGTTGAAGGCGCACCCGGAATACATTATCAAAGTGGATCTGGAAAGTTTTTCCAATGAGTCTACCTATTTCAGTGTGTTGGGCAATGAGCCATTGCTTCAAATCGCGCTGACCAATTTATTGGAAAATGGGGCTAAATTTTCGCCGGACAATACGGTCGAGGTTCGCTTTCAACATGTATCGAATGTCGTTGAAATCCATTTTCATAACCGAGGCCCGGCCATTCCGGCAGAGGAATTACCCTTGATTTTCAAACCGTTTCGTCGTGGTTCCAATGCGCGCGCTGTTGCCGGACACGGTATTGGTCTTTCCCTGACCGAACGGATCATCAAACTGCACCAAGGGCTGCTGTCGGTAGAGTCTACACCGGAGCTTGGAACTACTTTTGTGATAATTCTTCCCAAAAAAATCTAATACTATTCTAATTTACTTCTAAGTTCCTTCTAATAGTGTGATGTTAGTTTTGCTTATCTGAATAAGACATTCACATGGCACACTATAAATTAGATTATTTCTCCACACCTGATAAGGCGGTTATCAATAAACGAAACCGACAATGGGCCGCATCATTTGTGGCGGGCGCTCTTTTTCTGGTTTTTATTCTGCTTTTTTTTGGAGGAATAGGTACGGCTTTTCGCTATCGGGAGCAACATCAACTCCTGCGCCAACAGCATGATGCACTTCGGTTGCGTTACGACTCACTCTACGCGGCTAAATTGCAGGTCGAAAAAGAATTGGTTAAGGCAAAAAACGGACTGCCTCAACAGGAAAACCAAGAATTTGAAAAATGATTACATGAGTTAAAGTAGAGTGTATTGGCTGTAGTGATGTCAGACAGGATGAATGATTGATTTATCCTGTTTTTTCTTTAGTAGAATACGAAATAATTAATTGATTTTGAGTCTTTTAACCGATTGAAAAATATGAAAAATTTCATCCCTAATGTATACGTTGGCTTAGGAAGTGCCGTTTATGCGCTCATCAAAATGGATGGACAGTTGCATGAACTCGAGTCGTTGAAAGCCCGTAATGTGCTGATAGAAGTGCCTCATGGTGAGCTGGCTATGCAGTCTTTTCAATTGCGGGAGCATTATCAGACGCCTGTGGAGGAAGCTTACCATTTCGCTATGCGTTGCTTTTCCTCACACAGCAATGAATTGGATATAGCTACCCGTGAGCATTTCATCAAGATAATGCAAAATATCGCGCAAGCGGATGAACGGGTATCGGGCAAAGAAATAGCATTTATTCGTCGATTCAGACATGACATACTCACAGTCTGACCATAAACATAACTGATTTCTAAGGCTATTCTAATGTTGTGCTAATCCCGCTCTAAGACGCCTGCCTTACCTTTGTAAAGTCGAAAGACAACAACAGTTACGTATTCCAAATCATAAATCAGTAAATCATCATGAAATCATTCGTTCAGTCGTGTATAGCCGTTATTTTGTTAAGTTCGTCGTCGGTGTTGGCGCAAAGCGCATCTGTCAACTCGCCACACAACTATAAGCGCCCTGTTTCGCAACGGGCACCGCAAAGCCAAGCGGCATTGGTGGTTGCGTCAAGTGAGCGTCCGGTACCTTTGAAATTGCAAAATAATGCGATGTCGGTCCATAATTATAAACGTCAGGGAGCAATGAATTTTGCGCAGGAAGCAACGGTGGCAGTGAGTGTTCCAACCATTGGGATTGAACCTCAAAACCCATTTGTACTGCCCAATCATTACAAAAGCCACGCTAAACCTGCGCCGGTAGAGATGCAAATTGCCCGTAAAAATGAAAAGTCGAAGGCCGATACATTAAGCAAATAAAAACAGACATCATAAGGAAGACTTATGAAAATCCGATATGACGAGAAGCACCATTTCGTTTAGATTAAGAATAGTAGAGTGCAGAATTCCCCCGAGATTTTCTTGGGGGAATTTTTTTTGCTCTGATATAAACGATGCTTATTTTCGGCAAAAATAAATGACTTCGTTGGCAGGAAGTGCAAAGCGTTTTACTTCTTCGGGAGTGAGTTCGTTCATGACAAAATGGTCTTCGGTTACTTTAAAACCGCCTTTTTCGAGGCGTTGGCCATAATCACGGCCAAAAAGGCGAAGGTGGTCGTCTTGCCAGTAATGTTTTTCGCGCTCCTTTGGATCGGTGATGGTTGGGTCTTCAAAGGTGGTAGCTCTCGACCAATCCTGCGGCGATTGAATGATAGCCCAACCGCCGGGCTTCAGTACGCGATGAAGTTCTGACATGGCTTTTATATCATCATCAACGTGTTCCATTACGTGATTACAGAAGGCTACGTCAAACGTATTGGCTTCAAAAGGAATTTCGTGAATGTCCATCTTGACCTTGGCCAGCGGCGACTCTATATCTGCCGTGATATAGTCCAGATTTTTCATCTTCTCAAAGCGGTCAATAAAACAATACTCAGGCGCTACATGAAGCAACTTTAGATTGTCTTTAAAAAACGGCGTTTTTCGCTGCAGGTATAAATACATCAATCGGTGGCGTTCGAGCGATAAGCAGTTGGGACAAAGGGCATTGTCTCTTCCGGAACGTCCGTAAGGCAGAAATTTTTTGTATTCGCTGCCGCATACGCTGCACTCTACGCCTTTGCCAAGATAGAAAACCGACAACGCTTTGGCTCCAAAATGACTGACCAACTGTAAATACTTACGCGGTACATGCCGCAACACCCAACTGATGATGTCTTTCATTCGTGAATTTTATGAGATTTTTATTCAACAAGTCCTGCAAAGTTTTTACTTTTCGAATTAAAAGCAAAACTTAAAGACACCTACAACAAAGATGATTCCAAAAACGTCGAAACCACCCGGACAAAAATTGGTAAAACGCATGAGCTCCCGAACGAAGTGGCTTCTATTGGCACCGGCAAGTTTGGTATTGATTGGCTATGGTCTGTGTGTGTTCAGCGAGGCAGGACATTTAAAACATACCAATGCTCCTTTTCGGCAATGGTTTTTGATGGGAACGTATAGTTTGATCGTCATCAATGCAGGAATTTCATTGTTTGGTCAAGCCATTATTTTCCGTGTTCAATACCAATACCGTCGGGAAGTTCGTCGGAAGTTGAAGAAAATGCAAAAAGAGTTTGAAACGGCCCTTAAAAAGAAAAATGCCGCTCAAGGCGGCAAAAATGTTTAGGCTTTGGCGGCAAACTCTGCCTTGATTGCCTCAATATCAATTTTCTTAATTTCAGGTTTCCACGTGCGGTGCTTAATAAGAGCTTCCTTGTTTTGTGGAATCATTACGTTGCGCTTTGCTTTGCGCAAAAGTTTGGTCACGCCCATTGTAGTATTATCTTTTAATGATGATTCTAAAATTGAGCCGCAAAAATACGGACTTCTTTCCGAAAAAAATAAACCACGCGCCTATTTTTTTCAATGAGGCTGCTACTTTTGTGCTTTGAAAAGTCCACAGTCGATGGTCGGTAGACCACGGTTTTGAGAAAACAGGCGGTGGACTCTCGCATTTCAACTGTAGACTTTCCAATGAGTAAACCTTCTTTAGCCCGTGGAACGCGCGATTTTGGGCCCGCGCAGATGGCCAAGCGTAACTATATCTTTGATACAATTCGCCGTATTTTTCAACGCTATGGTTTTCAACCCATAGAAACACCCGCCATCGAAAATCTTTCGGTTTTGATGGGCAAATACGGTGATGAAGGAGATCAACTTCTCTTTAAAATCCTTAATTCGGGTGATTTTGCCAAAGAACTGACCGAAGCGCAACTTCAGGAAGGATATAAAAAGCTTACGCTCAAGGTTTCTGAAAAGGGACTTCGCTATGACTTGACTGTGCCGTTTGCCCGGTTCGTGGTCATGAATCGCAACGATCTGGTGATGCCTTTCAAACGATATCAGATCCAACCTGTATGGCGTGCTGATAAACCACAACGTGGACGGTACCGTGAATTTTATCAATGCGATGCCGATGTCGTTGGAACGAATTCACTGCTTTGCGAAGCCGAAATTGTGCTGATGATCCATGAAGTGTTGCGCGGATTGGGCGTGATGGATTTTACCGTAAAGATCAATAACCGTAAGATACTAAGCGGTATTGCCGAAGTGATCGGTGCGCCGGGACAGGAAGGGCCGATGTGTGTGGCAATCGATAAATTGGATAAGATCGGCAAGGAAAAAGTGGAAGAAGAATTGGCCGAGCGCGGCTTTTCGGCCGAAGCCATTGAGAAACTGCAGCCGATCTACGAATTAGCGGATAATCAATCCGGTATTTTCACAAATCTTCGTCAGTGGTTGGCCGGCTCCGAGATCGGGACCAAAGGCGTGGCGGAGTTGGAAGAAGTATGGGCGAAAGTGGAGAAGTTCGGTTTGCTAAACCCTCAACTTCAATTGGATGTGACGTTGGCACGCGGTTTAAGTTATTACACGGGAGCGATCTTTGAAGTAAAAGCCAACGGCGTGCAAATGGGAAGTATTTCCGGCGGTGGGCGGTACGATAACCTGACGGGAACATTCGGGATGCCGGGGCTTTCGGGTGTGGGCATTTCGTTTGGCGTAGACCGTATCTATGATGTAATGGAAGAATTAAAGCTTTTTCCTGAAAATCAGTCGGTTTCTACCCAAGTCATGATCACCAATTTTGACGCCGATGCAGAAGCATACGGCTTGGGTGTATTGCGTCAATTACGCGAAGCGGGTATCAATGCCGAGTTATATCCCGATGCTTCTAAACTCAAAAAACAATTCGATTATGCCGACCGCAAGCGTATTCCGTATGTGTTAATTATCGGTTCAGAAGAAATGCAAACGGGTATTTTATCGCTTAAAAACATGCAGTCGGGTGAGCAGCAGAAATTGGCTTTGGCAGAGATTTTGAATAACTTTGTTTAAAAAAACATTAAGCATGAGTGCGCAACCTCAAACATATTATACACCTGAGCAATACTTGGAAATAGAGCGAAACGCCACCTATAAAAGTGAATATTATCGGGGTGAGATTTTTGCGATGGCGGGCGCTACTACAAGGCACAATGTAGTAAAGGATAATCTGGTTTTTAACATCAAGCTTAATTTGAGAGGAAAACCCTGCCGCACCATGTCAAGTGACCAGCGAATATTGACGCGGCATACCGACGGGCTTTATAGCTATCCCGATATTGTAGTGGTATGTGGCAAACCTCAATTCTCGGATTTATACAAAGATACAGTTATGAATCCGTTGATCATTGTGGAAGTACTTTCAAAAAGCACGGAAGGCTATGATCGGGGCGATAAGTTTTTATTTTATCGACAGTTGGAAAGTCTAAGAGAATTTGTCTTGATTGACTCAAAAAAAATTCATGCAGAAGTGTATCGTAAAAATGAAGCCGGAATTTGGTTTTTAGCATCAGAAGCAATTGATATACAGGGAAATATTTACTTAGAATCGGTGGATATTACGCTGCCGATGGAAGATGTGTATTTGAATACGGATGATTTGCCTTTGGACTGATTAAGCATACAATTTAGGGGATTTAAAATAATTGATCGTTTCGCCGGTCGGGTTGTGAGCAACGGCAGCGGCCGACCGTCCTCCGCACGGAAACGAGAAGTGTGTGGAGGGTTGCTCACAACCCGACCGGCGAAACGTCCGACCATTCGTTAAAGCAATACTTTTCCTGTAAAACCCGAAAACCTTAAACGATAAATATAGAAAAGGCTGCGAAGTACAACTTCGCAGCCTTTTCTATATTTATCTCTGACTTCTTATGGATTCTTTTTCTTTATCTGTTGGCGTTTGGCCTCGGTTTGCTTTTTGGCTTCTTCCGATTGTTTTTTAGCTTCTTCAGCGGCTTTCATCGAGCGCTCCAGAATGTCGGAGAACTTCGATTTCTTTTTCACCCCTGAAGCGATCTTCTTGCGGTTCTCTTCCAAAATCGACCGAATCTTATCATCATTGACAAAACGACGAATGATCTGTTGTTGAAGAATCGTTACTACGTTGGAAACCAAATAATAGAAGCTCAACCCTGCGGGGAATGAGTTCATGATGAACATGAACATCACCGGCATAAAGTAGGTTAGCATACGCATATCCGGCATACCGGGCTGCTGCACCTGAGTCGGCGTGATTTGGTTATTGTACCACGCGTACACCAATTGTGAAACCGTCATGGCCAACGTGAAAATACTCACGTGCGCTCCGTAAAACGGAATTGAGAAAGGCAATTTGATCGGTGCATCGTAGGTTGAAAGGTCTTTTGCCCACAAAAAAGCTTCCTGCCGAAGTTCGATCAGGTTAGGGAACAGGAAGAACAATGACATCAAAATAGGCATGGTTGCCAATACCGGAATACAACCGCTCAATGGACTGACACCTACTTGTTGATACAGTTTCATTTGCTCCTGCTGCATCTTAGCGGCATCGTCGCCTACTTTTTCGCGAATCACCGCAAGCTCGGGGGCAAGCATCCGCATTTTAGCCATACTCACGTACGACTTATAGACGAGCGGTGTCATTAAAGCCTTAACGATCAGTACCAAAACGATGATCAATATTCCGTAATTGCTGAAGAATTTCTCCAGAAAGTTAAACATCGGCACGAAGAAATACTTATTGAGCGGCCTCAAAATAGCGTAGCCCAAATCCACGTTATTGCCAAAATCAGGAGCCGCCTGTACTTCTTTTACCACTTGATAATCATTGGGACCAAAGAAAAACTGAAAGTTCCCTTTTCCCGATTTCAGATCAGCCGTGGCAAGAGAGCCTTCGGTCTGCATGGTTTTGATATAGGTCGTATCCGTAGCATCTACGAGCGACTTGAGCGTTACATTGCTCAATGGTGAATTTTTGGCGATAAAAGCGGTTAAGAAATACTTGTTTTTGTGCGAAAACCACGAGACAGGTTTCTCAATTTTGTCTTCAACGTTGTCGCTTTGTCCGCGGCCAATGTCCGAAAGGGAGCCGTCTGAGTAATAATTAGTAGTTACGACCTTGCGGTTTTCGGCCATGTCGTTTTCAAGTTGTTTCAACTTGTCCTGCCACACGAGGCGCGTTGGCTCATTTTTAACCAATCCATCCAGTCCAACCAGTTGCACATCATAATCGATCAGATAACCGCTTCCCTGTACTGTATAGGTTTGTTCAACGTATTGATTGTTTCCCATCGCCAGACGAAACGCCACTTTGGCTGATTTGCCGGCGGTGATGGTCTGACTTTGTGAATCGGTAGTGAAGTATAATTCCGAAAGATTGACCGTTCCTTTGTTGGTAGGCAACTCAAGGCTGAATTTACTGCTTTGGGCATCGATCAAATACAACGGCTGTTGCTGATACGTTTTGTATTTTTTGAGTAATACTTCTTTAACATTTCCGCCCTTGGTGCTGAATGTAACACGTACATCGTCGTTTTCGACAATGATGTCTTGGGCTGTTCCCTGTGCCGCACTTGCAAAATCACCATAGACTGCTTTGGCAGTGATTGAATCCAATTGTTTTTGTACCGGGGCAGTGGCCGTTGGGTTTGGTTTGTTTTTTGCTTGCTCCGTTGGATTAGGCTTGGTTGGCTCAGGACTCGGGGCTAACAGCTGATACCCAATCAGCATCGTCATGATTAGCGCTAATCCAATGATTTGATTTCTCTCCATTTGTTTGGTTTTGACGTTATATGTTACACGTTGTCGGTTAGTCGGTAAATCAGTTTGTTATCTTCACCCGCTCGACCATTAACCGGTAACGTTTAACTTTCTTTTTAAAAACGGCTGCAAAGTTAGTGAGTTTTCAAGAAATAGTAGTTGAAGGAAGGATAAGCGGTAATATTTTACTGAAATTTAACCCGGCACATTAAAAATTTAATATTTAATAAAAATTTTCTTGACACAATCACGTTTTAGAGTTATCATTGCGAAACTTTCTGGCAGTACCGCGGTCACAATCTGACACCAGTTCACCCAAACACCGCCTCTCTTGTTCAGTTTCAGCTTACATTCAGATAATTTCTTGGTTTGCTCTCTAATTGTTAAACACTTAATAGTCAACGATTTTCTTGCGTAAAGATTCTCTTTACTCTCCTCTATTTTATGCTCAGCATTGACGATCTTAACCTCAAGCTCCTGTCCGAGCTACGGGTACTTGCCGAACAAATCGGTATCAAAGACCATAACAAGTATTCTAAAAAAGACCTCATTAACCGAATTTTCGAACAGCAGACGGCGTCAGCGGCTACTGAAGCTAATGTACCGCCTAAGCGAGTTCGTAAACCAAGCAGCAGTACGCCTGCTCCCACACCTTCTACTCCTATAGCAGACCCAACACCTGTAAAAGAAGAAACACCTGCTCCTCCCGCTCCTGTAGTGGAAGTGAAAGCAGAACCAAAAGTAGAAGAAGCGGTAAAGCAGACGCCTATTGCGCCTAAACGCCCACAACCAAATTCTTTTGTGTCAGATAAATCAGACAATCGTTCAAAACGTCAGCGAATTCACAAAGAAAAATCAGACGATACTGAACTTCCATTATTTAATACACCCACTCCCCGGTTTGATCCTCCTCAGGAAATAGCTGTTTCTCAGGAGCCGGCACCCATTTCGGAAGAAATGGTACCGTCCTCATTGATGGAAGAAGGAGAAGATTTCAGCGACCTCAAAATCGACTTGCCGGAAGAAGAATTTTTAGATACTTCTTTTATTACGGAAAGCATAGAAGCAGAACCGGTCGCCGAAGTGGGACCTCCCAAGCCAGAAGAGCGCCCGCGCGAATACCGGGGCGACGATGTCCACAACAAAATCAAACGTCAGTATAATAACTACGTAAAAGAGTTTGACGGGCTTATCGTTAACGAAGGAGTATTGGAGATCATGTCGGATGGCGGATACGGATTCCTGCGCTCGGCGGATTATAATTATCTTGCCAGCCCTGATGACATTTATGTATCACCGTCACAAATCAAGCTCTTTGGCTTGAAAACGGGCGATAGTATCCGAGGCTCCGTGCGACCGCCCAAAGAAGGTGAAAAATATTTTGCATTGCTTCGGGTCGAAACAGTAAACGGCAAAACGACCGAAGAGATTCGTGACCGTATTCCCTTCGAATACCTTACTCCGTTGTTTCCCGAAGAGCACATTAAACTGAGTGGTAAAGCCGACAATTATTCAGCGCGGGTTTTGGACTTATTTGCACCTATCGGTAAAGGCCAACGCGGCATGATCGTGGCGCAGCCCAAAACGGGTAAAACGGTGTTGTTGAAAGAAATTGCCAATGCCATTACGCGCAATCACCCCGAAATATATTTGATCATCCTGCTAATCGACGAGCGTCCGGAAGAGGTAACCGATATGCAGCGCAGTGTGCGGGCCGAAGTGATCTCGTCTACCTTTGATGAGCAAGCCGACCGTCACGTAAAAGTATCGGGTATGGTGCTCGAAAAAGCCAAACGGATGGTAGAATGCGGGCATGATGTGGTTATCCTTTTGGATTCGATTACACGTCTGGCGCGGGCTTACAATACCGTTACACCGGCTTCGGGTAAGATCCTGTCGGGTGGGGTGGATGCCAACGCATTGCACAAACCCAAACGTTTCTTCGGAGCGGCACGTAACGTAGAGCACGGTGGTTCATTGACCATTATTGCTACGGCGTTGATCGATACCGGTTCTAAAATGGACGAAGTGATCTTCGAAGAATTTAAAGGAACGGGTAACATGGAACTTCAGCTCGACCGTCGATTGGCCAACAAACGTATTTACCCTGCGGTTGACGTTATGGCTTCCGGAACGCGTCGTGAAGATCTGTTGCTTGATAAAGAAACCCTCCAACGGATGTGGATTTTGCGCAAGCACTTATCAGACATGAACCCCAACGAAGCGATGGACTTCCTGCTCGACCGCATGAAAGGGACGCGCAGCAACGAAGAGTTTTTGGTTTCCATGAATCGATAACATTCCTGAATTTTCGTTTTTCTTTATAAAGCATTTTATTCAAATCCCTGAACCTGAAAATGGTTTAGGGATTTTTTTATTGCTCAAAATAGAAGCTGATAAATCTGAAATCGTCGTGACCGTTTAGTAAGTACTTGAGCATAAATTTTAGAGTATTTGAAACAGTAGGCCTTTCTTCGAGCGGACGGGTCGGGTTGTGAGCAACCCTCCGCACAGGGGAATACTCTTCGTGCGGAGGGTTGCTCACAACCCGACCCGTCCGTAATATTACCTTGAAAAAACCCGAAAACTTTTGCTCGGCTACTTAAGAACACAACGTTGAATGTTTGATTATGGGTTGATTTTCACAACTTTACATTGACGGCGTCAACCACCGGTAATCAAACTATTCACACTTTTACAAATCTTACCCGATCAAAAACACCGTAGGTTTTCGGTGCAAATCATAGGATTTATTTTTCCAGTCTTTGATAGACAACGTTTTGATAAACCCGTCGGGAGCGGTCAGATTACAGGCTACGCAAAGTCGAGTAGTGGGTTCACAGTGAAGCAGTAAGTCTTCCATGACCTGATGGTTGCGATACGGAGTTTCGATAAACAGTTGGGTTTGTTTGCGCGCTACAGATTCCTTCTCCAAATGCTTGATCGTCTTGACCCGTTGGGTACGCTCAATCGGTAAATAACCATGAAATACAAACGATTGACCATTCAACCCCGACGCCATCAGGGCAAGCAGGAGGGAAGAAGGACCTACCAACGGTACTACTTCGATGTTGAGTTGGTGCGCTATTTTAACCGCTACTGCGCCCGGGTCAGCGATGCCCGGACAACCCGCTTCGGATAAGATGCCTGCATTTTTGCCTTCTTTGAGCAGGGCTTTCAATTGGGCCAAGGTTTCAGCTTCGGGCGTTTCTTTGTTGAGGTCGTAAAAGGTCAGATCGTCAATGACTTTTCCCAGTTTCAAGCCACCGATAAAGCGCCGGGCGGTTCGCAGGTTTTCGGCAAAAAATACATTCAATTCATTGACGACTTGGGGGACTTGGGCGGAGAGTACATCGGCAGAGGTATCGTCGGCGAGGGGAGTGGGAATCAGAAATAATTTCATTTCAGAAAGTTAACCAGCGATTGTACAAAGGCTTCGGGCTTTTCGGCCTGCACCCAATGGCTTGCGCCTTCGATGGTGTCAACGATGGAGTTGGGAAAAATATGTTGAATGGTAGGAAGGTCTTTGTCGCGAACGTAACCCGATTTTTCGCCGCGCATAAAAAGCGTAGGTTCCGTAACGATCCGTGGATTAGCAACATCATGACCAATGATTTCGATGTTTTGTTCGATCACGGGCAGGTTGAGTCGCCAGGCAAAAGCACCGTCGTCGTTGCGATAAAGGTTTTTAAGCAAAAATTGCCGAACCGATGGACTTGGCTCATATTCGCTCAAAATTTTATCGGCTTCATTGCGACTCTCCAGCGTAGCCAGTGGAATGGCTTTCAGCCCCGCAATGATCTCTGCATGATGTACGGGATAAGGACGCGGCGCAATATCAACCACTACCAACTGACTGAATTCTCCCGGGTACTGCATAGCATATTGCATGACCGTTTTACCGCCCATCGAGTGGCCCACCAAGATGGGTTTTTCCAGATCCTGTTGTTGAATAAATTCGTGCAGATCGGTTGCCAATTCAGGATAGGTATGGGTGGCGGCGTGCGGTGAGCGGCCGTGGTTACGTTGGTCAACGGCATAAACGGAAAAGCCTTTATCGGCGATTACTTTGCTGATGGTGAGCCAATTGTCGCAGGAGCCAAAGAGGCCGTGCAAAATGATCATGGGACGTCCCGTCCCTACCTGACGAAAAAAAAGTTGCATGAGATGTGTAAAAATCGTTGTGCTGATACCCCTGCCTTTATTCGAAGTGAATAGGTAGGAAAGCCAACGCAGTTGATTGGTATATGGACAAAATTAGTAACTTTTGGAAAGTTTTGAAAAGTTACCCATGAATTGACGCAAATGAAGAGCACTCGCGTTGTTATTTTATTTTCGTTGTTTCTCGTAAAATTGGCGATTCAAGCCCAAGTTCCTATTGTTTTGGGAAACACAAAAGCCTTCGTTTCGACCGGTTTACGGTGTGGTATTTTGGAAGATAAACAGGGGAGGATGTCTTTTCAAACGATACAGAAAACGCCTTTTGTAAATGCTTCGTCGACCATTCCCAGTCTGGGGTATAAAAAATCGGTAATATGGCTGAAAATCAATGTGATAAATGTCAGCAATAAACGTTGGTTCTTGGAAGTGGACAATCCGCGCCTAAATGATATTACGCTTTTTATATTTTCCGGTAATCGCTTGGTGTCTACTCAAAAGTTGGGTGATAATCTTCCGTTTGAGGCTTACCCTATTCCTGACCACAACCCTATTTTTACGCTTCCTTTCCT
Source organism: Runella sp. (assembly GCF_965279615.1). Classification (NCBI taxonomy): domain Bacteria; kingdom Pseudomonadati; phylum Bacteroidota; class Cytophagia; order Cytophagales; family Spirosomataceae; genus Runella; species Runella sp. The sequence goes on from NZ_OZ257252.1 coordinate 7,402,727, forward strand.
TCACAATCAGCCGTACACTTTGTACCTGAGAGCTGTCTCTACAGAAGACCTGAAATTCCCGTTGTTGTTTTGGGAAGAACATCAATTATATGCTCATCTGGCGGGGCGCAACATCATTTGGGGTATCTATTTTGGGTTTATTCTGCTCATTACGTTGTACAATTTCTTCCTGTGGTTCATGACCCGCGAAGCAATTTATGGACATTATTGCCTGTATGTGCTGTTTTTTGGTACCTTTCAATTTAGTTTGTACGGGTTTGGGTATCAGTATATTTGGGCCAATGCAGCCTTCAACGATCTGTCTCACATCTTCTTCCTGGGGCTAGCCTGTATTTTTCTGGCTTCATTTTCATTGGCTTTTTTGGAGCCTTACCGGATGTTTCCCTGGCTGAAAACATTTATTAGGATTGCGGGCTATGTTTTTGGCGTGGGTTTTATTGTAGGCTTACTTTGGTATGATTATTATATAAATGTGGCCATTATCGCGGCCGGATCGGTGATGGTGGGAGTGCAATGTTATTGCGCCATTCGTCTGGCGTTGTCCGGTTCTCGGGCGGCCCAATTGTATTTGGTGGCTTCGGCGGCGCTTTCGGGCGCTATTCTGGTCGTCGGGATGAAAAATTTGGGTTGGTTGCCGGCCGAAAATCAGGATTATTATCTTATGGCGGGCTCCATGTTAGAAATTGTGTTGTTTTCGTTGGCGTTAGGGTATCGACTGCGTTCGATGCAACTCGAAAAGCTCCGCCAACAACAACTGCGGGATGAAATTTCGACCAATCTTCATGATGACTTGGCGGCTTCGCTGAGCAGTTTGACCATGTTTTCGGAACTGAACAGGCGCAAAATGCAGAAGCAATCTCCTGAACTTTCCGAGACCTTCGGGCGCATCAGCGAGCGCTCCCGCGAAGCCATGCGATTGGTACGCGAAGCCGTTTGGGAGATCAATCCGCACAATGATTTTTCGGAAGAATGGTTGGACAGAATGGTTACATTTGCGCAAGATACTTTTGGCGCCCGACAGATCGAGTTTGAACTTATCATTGATGATACCCTGCGGGATTATCGGTTTCCCATTGACCGACGGCGGAGTTTATTTTTGTTTTTTAAAGAAGCGGTAAACAACATTGCCAAGCATTCAAAAGCTACCCATGCGCGGGTGCATTTCCACCAAAAGAACGGTGTTGTGTGGTTATCTATCAGTGATAACGGACATGGTTTTGATATTGCTCAAACGGCAGAAGGCAACGGGCTTCGAAATTTTAAAAAGCGGGCAGAAGCGCTTGGCGCGCAATTAAAACTGGATTCAACGCCTGAATTCGGCACTTCTATTGAGTTAAATTTTCGGGCTCCTACCTACTCAAATTAACAGTTGACAGGCATATTTTTATTCCTGAAATTTACCCTCCGTAAACCTACCCACTATGATTCGTATCGCTTTATTTGAGGATATAAACGAAATTCGTGAACTGCTGACCGAAACCATTCAAAACAGCGAAGGGCTATTCATGGCGGGCGCGTACGCCAATGCCAACGATGCCCTGAAGATCATGAAACGCGACCGCCCCGATGTGGTACTGATGGATATTCAGATGCCGGGCGTATCAGGCATTGAAGCGGTGCGAACCATAAAACTGAACTTTCCGAATATTCAGGTATTGATGCAAACCGTGTTTGAAGACAATGCCCGCATTTTTGCGGCGATCTGCGCGGGTGCTTCGGGCTATATTCTGAAAGATGCTTCGCCGGAGCGTTACCTGGAAGCGATCATGGAAGTGGCTGCGGGAGGCGCACCTATGTCGCCCGTCATTGCCCGTAAAGTGTTAACTATGTTTCAGGGCCAAAATCCACCTTCTCCCAAAGAAGAATACCACGAACTCAGCCTCACGGAGCAAAAGATTCTGGGTTGTTTGGTGAGAGGGCTAAGCTATAAATTGATTGCGGACGAATGTAAAATAAGCCCCTCGACGGTCAATTTTCACCTCAAAAATATTTACCGCAAACTTCATGTCAATTCGGCCACCGAAGCCATCTCCAAAGCGCTCCGTCAGCAAATGACCAAATGATCCAACCTGTAGGGGCAGGGCTTGCCTCTGCCCCATTCTCTGCCCATACAGTTGGGTCTGCCCTTCATTCTCTGCCCATTTTCAGACCTGCACAACTCTCGCCTACTTGATTTAGTAGTTTACACGGATTTTCCAAAGCCTTACTTTTGAGTCGTTACAATTTCGGCAATGAAAACTCAAAAACTGCACTTCTTATTTTCAACTGATCACTTCATGAGCACTAATTCTTTGCCTTGTTTCATTTCGACCAAATCTTCCTGTATTTTTCATCGCTTATTCCTTTTAAGTGTTTTAGGATTTATTCATTTTTGGAGTTTTGCGCAAGACCCATACGTCGGAACGTTCAAGGCCGAGCAGGCTGATATTGTACTCAATATCACGCAACGAAATAACCGTTACGAAGGAGTTTTTACGGTAGAAGGCAAACGTTTCGATTGCGTTGCCGTTCGAGCGGGAGCCGGTGTTTCGGGGACCTATTCGGACAACGGGCAGTCCATTGAATTTTCATTAGGCAGATCGGCCAATGACTATTTTATCAGCACACAGGGCGTGAATATTCCAATGAAACGAACATCGGTTACGGCTCCTTTTTCTAATTCAGCCTCTTCACCAACAACGGTAATGTCATCTCAAACGATGCCTTCGGTCGCAAAATCATCAGGAAAAATGTACACAAGTGTTTCAGGATACAGTTTTAATGCACCTGTTGGGTGGAACTTACAAGGGCAACAGGATGGCGGCTTTGCGTTCATGCGTGCCGGGCAACAAACCGTTTTGTCGGTCACGCCCCATGCTTATACCACCATTGATGCTATTTTGAATGATATTTATGACCAAAATGACGCGGCTTCCAACACCTATTTGAAGGTGCGAAAAGAACGCTACGGCTCCAATGGCGTGTTGGCTTCTTTTGAGGGAACCATGAAAGGAACGCCGGTGGTATTGACTACGCTTACGTTATTGTCGCCGCATGGTGGAGGCGTTACGTTTACGAGCATTGCGCCTCGTGCCGAGCATACAAATGAGTTATCGCAGACACTGAAAGCATTGGCAGCAAGTACGATGTTCAATAAACCGCAAGCCTCACCGGCAGCGGAGCAATGGCGCAATCGGCTCAATGGCAAACAGTTGTTGTATCTGTATACGGGAAATGGTTATTCCGAAAAAAAGACGTTCGATCTGTGCCCCAACGGCGTGCTCATTTCAGGCGGCGATACGTCGGCGAGCAGTTCGGGAGGATTTGGCGGGGATTTTTCGGCCGTAACGCAGGGTGGCGGCTCGGGTACTTGGCAGGTAAATGCAGAGGGAAATCAAATGGTTTTGGTGTTCAATTTTCGCAATGGAAGCACGTCACGTTTCTCATTGGCCGCTGCTCCAAACGGAACGAGTGTTTTATTGAACGGTAAAAAGTATTTTGTACAGGCAAGTCCAAGTTGTCGGTGAGCAACCAAATGAACTTGCCTGCTACTGATTAATCTTCGAGATTTAATACCTTTTTTACTTCGTTATAATCTTTCCAATTGACATTCGCGAATCTTGCGCCCGAGGCCGGTGGAATGATCACTGCCCGGAATTCTTCATCGGCAAAGAATTGGCTGACGTCGATGTCCTTGGAAAATGAAACGAAGGCAGAAATACGGCCCGGCTCCAACGCAAAAGAGTACGTAACGTGAGCCCCATTGAAGTATGTATCCCAAGGTACAGCGTTAACAAAAGCCTTATTGCTGGCTACGCGATTGTACAGAAACACCATGCCTCCGTCGAGGGTTTTTTGGGTAAGATAGGTTTGAATAACTCCTCCCTGCAGCCCAATGGTCGAATAAAATTCCGTCTTGTTGTAATTGGTAATGAAGGATTGTTTGGTTACAGCTACCCAGTTGGTCGAGTAAAAAGCCGTACCTGAACTGCCGGGATCTCCTTTGGCACCGGTAGGACCTTGCGGACCAACGGGCCCGGTATCGCCTTGAGGCCCGGCACAAGCGGAAACGATCAGGAGCAGTGCAAACGAAAAATAGCTTACAATTTTCATAGTGTTAGAGAGTCCCTCACCTTCAGAGGGTAATTGTTTGAAGTGATTCATGTCTTGAAGGTTGAAAAGAAGACATGATGTTTTTATAGCTGAAACAACGCAAGATTAACGACAATTCCTGAAAGATATTTAGACAGATTGAATTTAAGTGGTATTACCTCCGTTTCCGGTTGCCCCTTTTTTACCGAACTTACTGACAAAAACGCATATCTGCTTATCTTTGCCCCAAAACCAAAAATCAGAAAAAATGAGTTTGCAAAAAGCGTATCCGTATCTCTACCGGTGGGCGGAGACCTACGGAAAAGTTGAATTTGGACAATTGGAAGACGCAGAGGGGCTGGTCAGATGCATTGACGAAACAGGTAAAGTATTTGAATCACCCAAGAAAGTAAAAGACTTGGATGCTGCGTTGAAAATGGCCGAAGAGGTGATTTATGAGTGGTTTGAAGTGAACGACCCCGACGAATTGGATGATTAACCTATCCACTTTCGAATAACAGACAATGGATAACGGATAAACGGACAACGAATAACAAATAACAGAAAACGTGTTTGACATTAAACAAAAAGTAGGTGTATTAGGTGGAGGCCAATTAGGCCTGATGCTGTTGCAAGCCGCCATTGACTGGAATTTGCACGTCAAGATTTTAGACGCTGCCGATGCTCCCTGCGCGGCCATCGCTCCTGAATTTGTTGAAGGCTCATTGCAGGACTACGATGCCGTGTATCAATTCGGGCAAGACGTGGAAGTGCTGACCATTGAGATCGAAAAAGTAAACGTGGAAGCATTGGAAGCACTCGAACGCGAAGGGAAAAAAGTCTTTCCTCAACCCCACGTCATTCGATTGATTCAGGACAAACGTACGCAAAAGCAATTTTACCGCGACCACGGACTTCCAACGGCCGATTTCGTATTGACCGAAAACCGCGAAGATGTCCGCAATCACGCCGATTTTTTACCCGCTTTTCATAAATTGGGCCGCGATGGGTATGACGGCAAAGGCGTGCAGCGCATTGCGTCAACTGCCGATTTTGACAAAGCATTTGAGGCGCCGGGGTTGTTGGAAAAGGCCGTTGATTTTGAGAAAGAACTGGCCGTAATCGTGGCTCGTAATGAGCGCGGAGAAGTAGCTACGTTTCCCACGGTCGAAATGGTGTTTCACCCCGAAGCTAATTTGGTTGAATACCTTTTTGCCCCTGCCGATATTTCCAAAGAGATTGAAAAGCAAGCCGAAGAGCTGGCCAAAAAAACAGCCCAAGCCATTGGCATTGTGGGGCTTTTGGCGGTGGAAATGTTCTTGACAAAAGACGGACACGTACTCATTAACGAAGTAGCTCCGCGTCCGCACAATAGCGGTCATCATACCATTCGAGCTAATTTTACGTCGCAGTTTGAGCAGCATTGGCGGGCCATTCTTAACCTGCCTTTGGGCGATACCACTGCCTACACCCCTGCCGCCATGGTCAATTTGTTGGGTGAAGAAGGTCACACCGGCCCCGCGCATTACGAAGGCATGGAGGAAGTGTTGGGAGTGTATGGAATATTTCCCTTTTTATACGGTAAAAAAATCACCAAACCCTTTCGCAAAATGGGCCATATTACGGTAACAGACAGCGATTTGGAGAAATTGAAAGAAAAGGCCGAATGGGTGAAAAATGCCTTGAAAGTAGTGACAAAATGACGAACCAACGTCTGATAGGAGGTGTTCTCAAAATAGCGGGAAGCAGATTCACTGCAAACTGCGAACAATAAACTGCCAATTTAAAAATGACACCCAATCTCCCAAAAACCGAACTCAAACGCGTCGTGATCGTTGGCGCAGGGTTTGGTGGGCTTATGCTGGCGCGTAAGCTTTCGCATCGTTCTGATCTACAGATTGTTCTGATTGATAAAAATAACTACCACCAGTTCCAGCCTTTATTTTATCAGGTCGCAATGGCGGGACTTGAACCCAGTTCGATCTCGTTTCCGCTTCGTAAAGTTTTTCAATCCAAACACAACGTTCAGATTCGGGTAACCGAAGTCGTGAAGATCGAGCCGGAAGCCAATGTAATTGAGACCAAATTGGGACCTATTGAATACGATTATTTGGTCTTGGCTACGGGCGCAGATACCAATTTTTTTGGCATGAAAAACATGATCGAGAATGCTCTGCCGATGAAATCTGTGTCGGAAGCATTGGCGCTGCGCAACCGAATGCTCCAAAATTTTGAAGATGCCCTGAGTGTGGAAACCATTGAAGAAAAACATGGTTTGATGAACATCGTGATTGTAGGAGGTGGTCCAACGGGAGTTGAAATAGCAGGAACATTGGCCGAAATGAAACGCCATATTTTGCCCAAAGACTATCCGGAACTCAATTTCGATTCCATGCAGATTTACCTGTATGAATCCTCTCCCGAAGTGTTGGAAGTGATGTCAGATCAATCTTCCAAAAAAGCAAAACAGTATTTGACGGATTTGGGCGTAAATCTTCGTTTAGGGGTTCGTATCATTGACTTTGACGGAAAATACGCCACCACCAACACCGGCGACCGTATTCGGACCAATAACCTGATCTGGGCGGCAGGAGTCAAAGCCAATGCCATTGAAGGAATTCCGGTGGCTTCATTGGTACGGGGAGGAAGGGTCAAAGTGAATCGGTTCAGCTTGGTGGAAGGCACACAAAATATATTTGCTCTGGGCGATTTAGCTTCTATGTCCGAAGAAAAATTCCCCAACGGCCATCCTCAACTGGCGCAACCCGCTATGCAACAGGGCGAATTGTTAGCCAAGAATTTGGTGCGAATGATCAAAGGAGAAGAAATGAAACCTTTTGTGTATAAAGACCTTGGTTCAATGGCAACCGTAGGGCGCAACCTTGCCGTGGTGGATTTGCCTTTCTGGAAATTTCAGGGATTTTTTGCGTGGCTTACATGGATGTTTGTACACCTTATTTCCATTGTCGGAGTCAAAAACCGTTTGCTGATTTTTATCAACTGGCTTTGGAATTATGCCACCTACGACCAATCGTTACGGTTAATTATCAAACCTAAGATTTTAAAGGAGAAAGAGCCTGTAGAAGTAGGGTAAACGGCATACCGTTTTGCCGCTCTTCCCCCTTTTTTTGCCGGTTCCGGCGGCCCGCTGCCTATCTTCAAAATAGTGGATAATCCTATCAAAAAACGTGTACGTTTGTGGCGTAAATTTTAAACACAAACTCGTATGTTTCTGATCGTTATTGGTGTGATTATAGTGATAGCAGGGTTTGCCATCAACACACCTTCGTTGACCTTTGCCAAATTTTCTCGACCCGTCAAGGTGGCGGGTTTTGTTTTGGTCGTTATTGGGGTTCTTACCTCCTGTATTAAGCAAATAGATGCAGGGTCGGTTGGAATTCAATCTTTGTTTGGAAAAGTTAGTAACACTGTGCTGAACAGCGGATTAAACTTTGTTAATCCATTCGTTGACGTTACAATGCTTGATACCAAGACCCAGAATTACACCATGTCGGCTGTTCACGATGAAGGCGATAAAGAAGGTGATGATGCCATTCGTATCCTGACCGCTGACGGGCTTCAGGTGGAAATTGATTTAACAATTTTGTACCGGGTCATTCCATCGGAAGCTCCTAAAATTTACCGGGAAATCGGCCCAACCTACGTAGAGAAAATTGTTCGGCCCATCACCCGAACGCGTATTCGTGACAACGCCGTTAATTACGATGCCGTAGCGTTGTATTCAACAAAGCGGGATGAATTCCAGAACCGTATTTCCAAGCAAATAGAGCAGGAATTTAAAGCTCGCGGGATATTTCTGGAAAACGTGCTGATTCGTAACATCAACTTACCGGAATCGGTCAAAAAGACCATTGAGTCAAAGATCAATGCTGAGCAGGATTCGCAAAAAATGCAGTTTGTATTGAGCAAAGAAAAACAGGAGGCTGAACGTAAGCGCGTTGAAGCGCAGGGTATTTCTGATTATCAACGTATCATTTCAGAAAGTTTGACCGACCGTCAGTTGCAGTACGAGCAGATCAAAGCTCAAAAAGAATTGGCAGCATCTCCCAATGCCAAAATCATTATCATGGGTGCAAAAGGAAATGTGCCCGTGATTTTAGGGGATAAATAAAAAATCGTAGGGGCAGGCCTTGCGTCTGCCCAATCTTGCGTGGTAGGGGCAGACGCAAGGCCTGCCCCTACGGGGTATCTGACGGTTCGAAACCGTCAGCCCTTTATTTCAATGATTATTAGTTAAATCAGACTGCGAAACTGATACAGGGCAAATGTTAGAATTACTCCCCAAATTACTCCCCAAAGCAACATCTGAAGGATGATCGTGGTGCGCGGTACTTTGAAAGAAACAGCGATCAATGTGCCGCCAATGGGAGTAAATAAAAGAGGAGTAAGCAGTGCAATGCCCGTCATGCCTGAACGCTTCCACACCCGCACCGCCATGCGTGTACGTTTGCTGAAAAGACGCGGTTTTTTCTTCCGATAGCGGTTTATCAATTGCTGAATGGCACTGCCTAAAAATACGAAGATAACCACACTGAGCATCATCCCCACGACTGTGCAGATCGCTGTTTCCCACCAAGGCAGACTTAATGCAAGACCTGCTAACGGACCGGCTACGAACTTTAACATACTCGCCAATACGACCGAAATGTATTCTCCCCAAGGCATTTTTATGCGATGTATTTTGTTGAACAATCAGCAAAGTACTCATTAACTTATGACAAACAACCCAAAATCCCAAAAATCTGCTTAAAATCAAAAAACAATTTGTGTAAGTTTGGGCCAAATATGCATGAACATGGAAATTCTTGAACAAGTACAAAAATATGGCTATGTGCGCGAAACCGTTGCGCCGGGGGTAGATCTGATTGCGGAGATCAATCGTCTTCGTAAAGAAAAAAATGCTGTTATTCTGGCGCATTATTACGTAGACGCAGCCATTCAGGACTTAGCCGATTACATTGGTGACAGCCTCGGACTTTCGCAACAGGCCGCCAATACTCCCGCCGACATGATCGTATTTTGTGGGGTTCACTTCATGGGAGAAACAGCCAAAATCCTCAGCCCCGAGAAAAAAGTGGTTATTCCTGATCTGAATGCGGGTTGTTCGTTGGCTGACTCAGCCCCTGCCGATAAGTTTGCGGCTTTCAAAGCCCAATATCCCGACCATTTAGTATTGTCCTATATTAATTGCTCCGCCGAGATCAAAGCCTTATCGGACATCATTGTGACGTCTTCCAATGCGGTGAAGATCGTGGAGCAGTTGCCCAAAGATCAGAAGATCATTTTCGCGCCGGATGCCAATTTAGGACGTTATGTGGCTAAAAAGACGGGCCGTGACATGGTATTGTGGGATGGCGCCTGTATTGTTCACGTAGATATTTCGGAAGCCAAATTGCGTACTTTGCGCGAAAAATACCCGAATGCGCTGCTCGTGGCACACCCTGAGTGCAAAGATAATATCCTGCTCCAAGCCGATTTTGTAGGTTCGACAACTGCCATTTTGAAGTTTGTCAGCGAAACGCCACATGACGAGTTTATCGTAGCCACCGAAGCGGGCATTTTGCACAAAATGAAACAGGCAGCAGCAGGCACCGGCAAGAAGATCATTCCTGCGCCGGCCACTGAGAACAATACCTGCGCCTGCAGCGAATGCCCGTACATGAAAATGAATACGGTCGAGAAACTCTATAACGCACTTTTGTACGAACAACCCGAAATCACCGTTCCCGAAAATATACGCCTGAAAGCATATGAATCAGTAGATCGAATGCTGGAGATGAGCAAGAATCTGTAAACACAAATAAATGAAAATTCTTAAAAGAGATCCTTTGAAAAGATTGAGAAGGCTTTGCTAAGAGCGTATCATCATATACCTGAAGAACTTGAGGCGGAAAAAATAAAGCGATAAACTGATTCGACAGCTAATGTTCAAAAGAAGTAAATTTCAGTAACCATAATTCAACTCAATGAAACCCACCCTCTTAATACTTGCCGCCGGAATGGGCAGCCGTTACGGCGGAATCAAACAACTGGATCAATTTGGCCCCAATGGCGAAACCATTATAGATTATTCTTTATACGATGCCATTCGGGCAGGTTTTGGTAAAATTGTATTTATCATCCGCGAAGAACTTCGCAATGATTTTGAAGAAGTCTTTGGTCCTAAACTCAAAGGAAAGATCGAATATGATTACGCTATTCAGGGTTTTCAAAGTTATGTGCCGGTAGAGTTAGGAGAAATTGAACGGGCGAAGCCCTGGGGAACGGGCCATGCCATGCTGTGCGGTTGGGAACAGACTGAAACGCCTTTCGCGATTATCAATGCCGACGATTTCTATGGATTGGAAGCATTTCAATTGGTGGCAGATTTTCTGAATACCAGTGCTGATGATACCGAACATACGCTGATCGCCTACCAAGTTAAAAAGACATTGTCCGAAAATGGTACCGTATCGCGAGGTGTGTGTGAAGTCAACAGTGAAGGCTATCTGGATGTAGTGACTGAGCGGACCAAAATTTTCCCACAAGATGGTAAGATCTATTTTGATGAAAGCGGAGAACTCACTGAATTAAGCCCTGAAACGCCCGTTTCGATGAACTTCTGGGGTTTTAAACCTTCCGTTTTTCCGATTACGCAAGAGTTGTTTATTGATTACGCTCATACCAATTATAATGCGCCCAAAGCGGAATTCTACATTCCCGTGGTGGCTACGCATTTGATAAAAAGCGGTCTCGGCAAACTCAAGGTGATTCCCAACGCCTCCGAATGGTTTGGCGTGACGTATCCCGAAGACAAGCCCACCGTACAGGCTGCGTTGAAAAAACTGCACGATGACGAGAAGTATCCGGTAAGTCTTTGGTAAATAATTATTAAATGAAAACCATTCTCATTTTCCTTGTTCGGGCGTATCAAGTGGCGCTTTCGCCGTATTTGCCTAATTCCTGTCGTTATACGCCAACTTGCTCGCACTACATGATTCAGGCTGTTCAGAAGCATGGTGCGCTTAAAGGCGGTTGGCTGGGTCTGAAACGTATCGCAAGCTGCCACCCGTGGGGAGGTCATGGATATGATCCGGTGCCCTAAACTTTATCAACTACTTATGAAATATCCCCGCAAACTTTCATCAGGAGCAAATAACACGGTAATAGTGCTTTAAAGCTCTATACCGGGGATACACGCTCAGATATTGGCTCAGAAGCCGAAAAGATGAAGTTTGCAAATGCGGTAAATAACTTAGTGGTACACTTTGTCAGGCTGGATTATAACGAGGGCTTACAGGCTGAAATGCTTGTCATGGAGCGTATTCTACCCATTGATTATCGTGCGTATGAAGTAGAGGTACGGGAGCTTTGGTTGGATGTTTTTGAAGATGAACTTCATGCTTTGCATAAAGCCGGCTTTGTACACCACGATTTAAAACGACCTTCCGATATTGGCGGCCTGGCTTTTGATAATATTCTGTTGACTGAGCAGGGATTGCGCCTTATCGACGTAGGTACCTCCGCGCTACGCTCGCAGGTGGGAGAGAAAATTTTTGAGAAATACGTGGCGATAGAGTTGGAGGAAATGAATGTTTTTCGAACGTATTTTTTGAATAGATAACTTCTCTACCGAGTAAATTGATAGCTCAAACGGTATTTTTGCTTAGTTTTGGGCTATTATAATAGAAAGAAGATGCTACAACGTATCCATATAGAAAACTTCAAAAGCCTGAAAAATGTCACTCTTGATTTGCAAAGAGTGAATGTTTTGATTGGGCCTAATAATTCAGGAAAGACGAATTTATTGAAGGCGTTGGAGTTACTGAAAATGAGTGCAGGAACTCCATTTCAAGTACCTATTGATAATTCCTTCTTTTTTAAAAAATTAGAGGGTGAGTTAATCTTAGAAGCACACCTAGTAGACACTCAAAAAGTAGATGATATTATTAGTGTTCAATATGTTTTGAGTAATAATGTTTTATCTGGTAAAACAACTTTTTCTACATATAAAGAAAAGACGGATAAAATTAAAGCAAGTTCTATATTGGAATCCTTTTTAAGGACAGCAATGATTTATGAACCTCAACTAAAGTTTTTTACTTTACCAGGATCTCTTGAAGGCAATACCGCAACATTGGAATCTGATTTATCAAATATTATTTCATTTTTGGATGTTTTAAGGGACCAGTTTCTGGAAAATTATATAAGAATTGAAAAAAGTTTAAATATATGTATTCCTGAATTTTCAGGTTTACGATTTGGTAAAATAGTAGCAAAAGATTTTGCATCTAAAGAGATGGTTTCTAAAAAGCTGGGCCTTTACCATTTCAATCATAATGTTATTTACTGGGCTGATGAGCTCTCCGAGGGAGTACTATACTTTCTTGCTTTACTCTGCATTATTCATCAGCCCAATCCACCCAAATTATTGTTGTTGGAAGAGCCGGAGCGAGGTATTCATCCTCGTAGAATCAAAGAAGTGATCGGATTTATTAAGCAATTGGCCTATGAAAAAGACATACAAGTGATTATGACTACACATAGTCCGCTTGTACTGGATGAATTCTCAGAAACACCTGAAAGTGTATTTATCTTTGACAAAGATGCAGAAGGAGCTACTTCAATCAAAAACCTGCAAAAAGATGTAATTGAACCTGAAAATGCCGAACGTACCAAGAAGAACATGGAGCCGGTAAATTATACGGACGCTTTAGGTGAAAATTGGACTATCGGATTTTTGGGAGGAGTACCAAAATGAGAACAATCAGATATGGTTTTTACGGCGAAGATGATGCCCAAAAGATATTCCTTAGAAATTATCTGCAACGCTTTCCTGAGGCAAATTTTGAATTGGACGAAGATTTTTGTAATCGTTTCCGTGCCGGAAATAAAAAACAGGTAGATGAAAAGTTTCGGATGGTAAGCCAAGAAGGCTTCTTATGGTATCAGCATGATATTTTTTTTGTCGGGAGAGATTTAGACAGCCATCTGCAAAGCGATCATACTTCTAAGTTTAGTTGGTTTCAGAACTATGCTCATGATGTTAACAAAACACTTTTTATGATACCCGTGCAATGTATAGAACATTGGCTTTGGTATTTGAAAATTAAACGGGATAATCCCAAACTGACTAAAAATGAATCGTTGGAAACTAAACCTCGGACTGATGCAAAGCGAGCTGTTTACGGAATACCGGAAGTTGTAAATGCTATTTCCAACCCAATTGTAAATAGCCTCACCACTCATTTTGATATAGAGTGGTTGGAGAGCCGTTCTTATAGTTTTCGCCATTTTCATTCTCAGGTACAATCATTTTTAAATCAATCAGTTAGTTGATCCATGCCCTTAACGCTACCCATTTTCTTGATTATGGCCCTTTCCTCCGTGGTGGTAGGGGTGTATTTGGAACGTAAAGTGTCGGCCTTCATTCAGGACCGCTTGGGGCCGATGGAAGTGGGAAAATGGGGATTGCTGCAACTCATCGCTGATTTGCTTAAACTTCTTCAAAAAGAAGATATTGTGCCCGCCGCGGCAGACCGTAAGTTATTTCTGTTGGCCCCTTTGGTGATTTTTACAGCTATTTTCGCGGGCTATGCCGTGTTGCCGTTAAGTCCTGACTTACAAGGCTCTACTACATCCGTCGGGATTTTTTATTTGATGACCATTATTTCCGTAGATGTGATTGGGATTTTGATGGCCGGTTGGGGTTCCAACAATAAATTCGCCCTTTTCGGGGCCGTTCGTTCCGTTGCTCAAATTATTTCTTACGAAATTCCGTTGGGGTTGGTGATATTGTGTGTTGTCATGACCGCACAAACGCTCGATTTACAGACTATTAGCTATCAGCAGGGCCTTTATTCCGACGAAGTTGTGTATCTCTTTGGCCTCAAATCATTAGGGATCGATATTACTCATGTAGGTGGTTTTTTAAGTTGGAATATCATCAAAAGCCCGTTCCTAATTATAGCATATATTGTCTTCTTTATCACTACGTTAGCCGAATGCAATCGCGCTCCGTTTGATATTCCAGAAGGTGAATCTGAACTGGTGGGAGGTTTTCATACCGAGTATTCCGGGATGCGTTGGGCATTGCTGTTTTTATCCGAATACGCCATGATGCTGTTAGTGTCGTTGTTGGGCGCTGTTTTGTTTTTGGGAAGTTGGAATACTCCTTTGCCAAACATCGGCCCAATTCGCCTTGCCGACTGGACAAGTGGCGCGCCAGGCACCATTTGGGGAAACGTGACGGGCGCTTTTTGGCTCATTTTTAAAGCAGGAATTGCCATTCTCATTCAAATGTGGGTGCGTTGGACATTCCCACGTTTACGCGTTGACCAATTAATGTTCTTATGTTGGAAAGTGCTTACACCTGTAGCATTGGTATTGTTTCTTTTCTGTGGAATTTGGCGATTATTAATGGTGTAGTATGCGCCGCCGGCGAAGGCAATACTACTATCTTCGGTAAGTAGTTTGGTATAAATTAGATAGTTATGAATATCGTGCAAAAATAAATTCAACTGAAAATTGAAAAATTCAAAACCCTTTTTTCTACTTTTTTTCAAAATTATGGATGGCAGCACCCTGTCTTGCATACAAATTGGTTTCTATTTGTATACCTAAAATATTACGGGACCAATTGTTTTCGTGCGAAGCCTGTACATAAAAAAGCGCTTCCTTGAAGTTTTTTGTTTTTTGCAAAATCAAGACGTGATGCCGCCACGGAATTTGTCCACCAAGCCGGTGGATAAATTCGGGCGTGTCTCTATAAAACAGAAAGAACTGTTTCATTGAATATAAATTGCTGCGAGAAAAACCCGCTACATCCGGAAACTCTGCTTTTAAATCGATTGCTATCTGCTGTATCAACGCATCGCCCCAATTACTGCCTGACTGTCGTTCCACAATCATTCTGCCAATGTCAAAATAGAGTAAAACAAGCTCATGATGCACTGCTACTGCGGCTTTAAGCTGTGTAGTGGCAATTTTTAATTTCAGGGCTTTGAGCCAATCAATATAGGTTTTATCCAGTGCGAATTTTGCCATAGCTTATACCCCCGCTTCCTGCAATGTTGTCAATAGTGTTTGCATTTCAAAAGTGTGTATTATTTTATTAGATGAAGTTGTGTACCTGGTGTACAACTTAGCAGCTGTATAACCCGTATCGGTAATTGAAGTTGTAAGTAAAAAAATCAAAAAATGGAGCAAATCTAATGTTTTTGAATAAAATTTGGATTGAAATACTTAAACATCGTTTTGTTATATCGCTTTAATGGTAAATAACGAAGCTGCTTATACCTACTATCACCTTCAAACGCTGACAGGGTTAGCGTTTAATTCCCTATCTTTGCACACATTTTTTTAACCGAATAGCGGACATTCTTTGTAATATCTGACGTCCACTATCCAAAGTCAATACACTTAAAACATGATTTCGAAGACCTATAATCCGCGTGACATCGAAGACAAATGGTACAGTTATTGGATTGAAAATCGCTATTTCAATTCCAAGCCAAACCCTGATAAAGAGCCTTATACCGTGGTCATTCCGCCGCCCAATGTGACGGGGGTGCTGCACATGGGGCACATGCTCAACAATACCATTCAGGATGTACTCGTCCGCAAGGCGCGCATGGAAGGAAAAGAAGCATGTTGGGTGCCCGGCACAGATCACGCTTCGATTGCCACCGAAGCTAAAGTTGTGGCCATGCTTAAAGAACAGGGAATTCAGAAGAGCGACCTAACTCGTGACGAGTTTTATAAATATGCTTGGGAATGGACCGATAAATACGGCGGCATCATATTAAAGCAATTGCGTAAACTGGGTGCTTCCTGCGATTGGGATCGTACGCGTTTTACGATGGAGCCGTCTCTCTATGATGCTGTTATTGATACCTTTATTGATCTCTATAATAAAGGATACATTTACCGCGGCCACCGCATGGTCAATTGGGACCCTCAAGCCAAAACGACGGTATCAGACGAGGAGGTCAATACCAAAGAGGTAATGACAAAACTGTGCTATTTGCGTTATGAGATAGTTAATAGTTATCCGTTAACCGTTAATAGTGGCGAGGCATCGGATAACGGACAACTACTAACGGATAACGATGATTTTATCATAATTGCCACCGTTCGCCCCGAAACCATTATGGCCGACTCCGCGATCTGTGTTCACCCGGACGATGAGCGCTATAAGCACCTGCACGGTAAAAAAGCATTGATTCCGCTTATTAACCGCGAAATTCCAATTATTACCGACGAATACGTAACGATGGATTTTGGTACGGGAGCCTTAAAAGTAACACCTGCGCACGACCAAAATGACTACGATTTGGGCGTAAAACACAAGTTAGAGATCATTGACATTTTAACCGAAGACGGAAAACTCAACGAAAAAGCGCAGATTTTGGTTGGCGAAGACCGTTTTGTAGCCCGTAAAAAGATCATCAAACTGCTTGAAGAATCGGGCAATTTGGAGAAAATAGAGGATTACAAAAGCAATGTCGGGCATTCGGAACGGACCAATGCCGTAATAGAACCGCGCCTGTCGTTGCAGTGGTTTGTAAGCATGAAAGAGCTTTGCAAACCCGCCCTCGAAAACGTAATGAATGACAACATTCAATTGCATCCTCCTAAGTTTAAAAATACCTATCGGATCTGGATCGAAAATATTCGTGATTGGAACATCAGTCGTCAGTTGTGGTGGGGACAGCAAATTCCTGCGTATTATTTGTCGGACGGAACCGTCATTGTAGCCAAAAGCAAGCGGGAAGCCCTTCGCAAAGCGCAACACGAAATGCAGCTTTTTGCATTGACCGAAGCAGACCTTACGCAAGACCCTGACGTGGTAGATACATGGTTCAGCTCTTGGTTGTGGCCCATTTCGGTATTTGACGGAATCAAAGATCCCAACAACGAAGACATCAATTACTATTATCCTACCAATGACCTTGTAACGGCTCCCGAAATCCTGTTTTTCTGGGTCATGCGTATGATCATTGCGGGGTATGAATTCAGGGGTGAATTGCCTTTCCGCAATGTATACCTGACGGGAATTGTGCGGGATGCCAAAGGCCGTAAAATGTCGAAATCCTTAGGGAATTCGCCCGACCCGTTGGTACTCATCGACCAATACGGCGCGGATGGTGTTCGGACCGGAATGTTATTCAGTTCACCTGCAGGAAATGACCTATTGTTTGACGAAAAGCTTTGCGAGCAAGGCCGTAATTTCTGTAATAAGATTTGGAATGCGTTCCGATTGGTTAAAGGCTGGACTGTAGTAGAGACGCAGAACTCCAATACTCTATCTATTGAATGGTTTGAGTCAAAACTCAATCAGACCGTGGCCGAAGTGCATGATCTGTTTGCAAAATACCGCCTGTCGGATGCGCTGAATGTGACTTACAAATTGATTTGGGATGATTTCTGCTCGCAGTATTTGGAAATGATCAAGCCCGAATACGGTCAACCCATTGATAAAGCAACGTTTGATGCTACCATTGATTTCTTTGAACGTATTATGGCGCTTACACATCCTTTTATGCCGTTTATTACCGAAGAGATCTGGCAGGATATTCGTCCGAGAAGAGAGAAAGAAAGCCTTTGTGTGGCCGAATTTCCAACGGCGAGGGCGGTAAATACGAGCCTTTTGGCCGATGTTGACATATTCTTTGATATTGTAACCAACATTCGTAACCTACGCAGTACCAAAAATATCAGTCCTAAAACTGCATTGCCTTTGACGATCAAAACTGAAAATAAAGGTTTGTACCGGCCTTTTGAAGGGTTGTTGGTGAAGCTGGCCAATATTTCAGAGATCATTTACACGACCGACCAAGCAGAAGGAATGTCGTTTTTAGTGAAGGCCGATGAATTCTTTGTGAATTTGGCGGGCGAACTTGATGTTGCTGCTGAGATCGAAAACCTTCAGAAAGAATTGGAATATACGCTTGGTTTCAAGAAATCGGTAGAAAGCAAGTTGTCGAACGAGCGATTTGTGCAAAATGCCAAAGCGGATGTCGTTGAGAAAGAACGGCAGAAGCTTGCGGATGCTGAGGCGAAAATCGTAACGATTCGTGAAGCTTTGGTTCGTTTAGAAGCGTAATTTCGCTAACATATAAGGCATATGAGGTCCTATCAGTTATAGGATCTTATATGCTTTTAAGTGTTTTCTTCTTAAAAAAGAACACCCATCCTAAAGTTATCAGGTAGGCCGATGCGGTTCCTAAAATAGGAATAGAAATCAGCAGCATTGGGTTGAAGGGCATCGACTTATGCAATAATCCTACCCACGTAACTCCTACAATGGAGAGCAGAGACATAAGCGCAACTATGCGATAAAGGACGGCAAATCGTTGGCTTTTGAAAACGTTATAAAAAACCAGGCCATAACCTAAAGTAGCTATTATACTCGTTGTGATGATCTCATACCTGCTTGTCACACAGCAAATACCGAAAAGGGCTATGATAATGAAAGGAAGCTTTGTGTCAGGAAACAATTGGTTTACTTTAAGCGGCAACTGAATTGACGTTTGTTCAGGAAGAAGTAAGAATTTGAGCGTATGCCATTCGTACAAAAGTGCCAGTACATTTAAAGCTGTAAAAACGGCATCTACGTAAGGAGTTCCTCTCCAATTTTGAGAAATGGTCACCACCAATATTCCCAAATTCATGGGGATGAGCATGATCAGGCCAATGACCGAATAGCGTTGTGATAAGACCAATGCACCGCTCATTACCTGTGAAATTGCAATAAAGAAGCCAAACATCCGCAACCCATGCGGCGTTAATTGTTCAATAAGCAAAGGTGGACCGATCAATTGCCCGAAATGGCCTTCCGTGAGTTTGCATAATCCTGAAGAGGTGAATACGTAGCCTAAAAAAAGGCGAATAAGAAGCGCGTTGAAGTCTTTGAAAGTCATCGCTTTTTGTCGGACAAATTAGTCGGTCTTTTAAAAAATCCCAATCAAAACGTGATAAACGGCACAAAGCCGCTGTTGATAAATACAAAAGGCGCAGCATGAAGCCGCGCCTTTGCAAAAGGTTTTAGGGTAACTAATAAGGAATAGGTAAAACCTTGCTTTCTTTAAACGTAGAGAGTATAACCATCGTTTGTGTGTTAGCTACTTCTTCGATTTCGTTGATACATTCCAACAACAACTTCTGATACGACGCGATATCTTTCGAAATGACTTTCAGTAAAAAATCTCCTGAACCTGTAATATGGTGGCATTCTATGATTTCGGGAATTTCGTTTACTCTTCTGACAAACGAATCTGTAACATCTTTTTTGTGACCGGTCAAAGAGACTTGGATAAAAGTCGTCACGCCTAACCCTACTTTTTCGCGATCTAATTGTGCGTGATAACTTTGAATAATACCATGTTGCTCAAGTTTCTTTACCCGCTCAAGTGTAGGTGCGGGAGAAAGACCAATTTCTTTCGAAAGTTGTGCATTGGTAATTTTTGCGTTAGCTTGCAAAATGTCCAAAACCTTGCGGTCTATTTGGTCTAATTTCATGTGAAAAGCTTAATTTTTATAAAAAAGGCCGTAAACAAATATTATACTGCAAATGTAAGGACTTTGTGGAATTATTTTACAATGAAATGCTAATTTTATTCAATAAAACCAAAGAAAAAATAACTTTTAAAAAATAATTAGGAACATCAAAAATAAAATTTATTTTAAAATTGGCACGAATAATTACAAGAAAATCATCTAATATTTTTATATTTGAATTTGACAGATTTGCTTAAACCAATGAAGAAAAAGTGTGTATTTCTAGACCGTGACGGTGTTCTAAATCAAGATACGGACGGATATCTGTATCAAACAGAAGAAATGATTATTCCGGATGGAGTAGTGGAAGGACTTAGGAAGATGAAAGAAGCGGGATATTTATTGATTGTTATTACCAATCAGGCGGGTATTGCCAAAGGGTTGTATTCAAAAGAAGAGGTATGGAAATGCCATCGGTATTTTCAGGACCAATGCGGCCATTTATTGGATGATTTATATTTTTGTTCGCATCATCCTGATTTTGATACCCGCTCGCTGATGCGAAAACCCGAATCGCTTATGCTGGAAAAAGCGATTGCCAAATACGATATTGACGTAATGTCGTCTTGGATGGTAGGAGACCGTTCGCGCGATATGCAGGCCGGGAAACGCGTTGGAGTACGCACAATACACCTTACCTCCACGCCTGATAAGTCAGCGGGAGACAATTATGCCTCTAATTTCTTAGATGCCACTCAACTGGTTATTGAGTCTTACTAAGCTTTTTTGACCGTTTTTGCCGAGCTGTCATAAGCGGGGCAATATCCTTTACGGTTACAGCTTGTGGCTGTCAGTACTACCATTAGCAGAGCAAGAGAAAGTAATTTTTTCATAGTATGGTTTGAGTATTTGCGCAGGCAGTTTTTAAAAACTGCCTGCGTGTCTATACAAGTATTTATTACGAAAACCGTGCCGATTTTATTGTTAGCTATGCGCTAATTCTGTTTGGGCTTCCATATCAAGTGCTGTAGCCTTTTGCTCTTCGAGTTCACTCTCAGGTGAAGGATTGCCGCCGGTATAACCCAAGATAGTCATCATACTGTCGCTGTCCTGTTGAGCCGCAAACAATTTGGTGACGATATTGCCATCTTCATCGCGGTCTACCAAAACGTGTTGTGCGGCCGGTATCAGGCAATGCTGAATGCCGCCGTAGCCACCCAATGATTCCTGATATGCTCCGGTATGGAAAAACCCTACGTATTGAACTTCGTTGTCAAGGTCAAAGACCGGCAAATATAAATCGGCACTGTGCGCTTCTGTGTTATAAAAATCCTGAGAATCACAGGTTAAGCCACCGATGTTTACTTTTTGGTATGGATTATCCCAGTTATTGACCGCCAGCATGATGTACTTTTGATTCATCCCCCAAGAGTCCGGCAAATGAGTGATGAACGAACCGTCGATCATGTACCACATTTCCTTGTCATTTTGGAGTTTTTGGTCAATGATCTGATAAATAACAGCGCCGCTCTCGCCAACGGTATAACTTCCGAATTCCGTAAAAAGATGCGGAACCGGAACATTATTTTTGTTACAGATCCACTGAATGTTTTCTACGATCTCATCGATCATTTGCTGATAGTCGTAGTTAAACTGCAATGATGTCTGAATTGGAAGCCCGCCGCCTATGTCAATAGAGTCAAGATCAGGACAGATCTTTTTCAGTTCGCAGTATTTGAACATAAAACGCGTCAATTCACTCCAATAGTAGGCCGTATCTTTCATGCCCGTATTGATGAAGAAATGAAGCATTTTAAGCTTAAACTTCGGGTTATTTTGGATCTTATCTTTGTACAGGTCATTGATGTCGCTGTACCGTACGCCCAAACGGGAAGTATAAAACGCAAAATTCGGTTCTTCGTCGGTCGCGATCCGAATGGCGAAATTGACAGATTCAGCCGTGACATTTTGTTCGTAATACTCAATTTCGCGCAGGTTATCCAACACAGGCATTACATTGTATCCTTCATTGATAAGCTCTGTAATGGCTTTTTGATAGCGCGGCAACTTATAACCGTTGCAGATGATGTACGTACTTTTGCTGATTTTTCCTGCCTTGTAGAGATTCCTGATGATGGGAATATCAAACGCAGACGAGGTTTCGATGTGGATGTTATGCTTTAATGCCTCTTCTAAGACAAAACTAAAATGAGAAGATTTGGTGCAATAACAATAGGTATAAGAACCCTTGTAATTGAAACGCTTAAACGCATTTTTGAAAAACTGCTTAGCGTTGCCAATGTGCTCACCGATCTTGGGTAAATAAGTGATTTTTAGGGGTGTACCATACTGGCGGATAATGTCCATAAGGGGTACATTGTTAAACGACAGCTCGTCGTTTTGGACGTTAAACTCCAGCGTGGGGAATTCAAACGTCTGCTCAATTAGATTTGTGTAGGAACTTTTCATTTTGCCTTGGAAGCATAAAAAGTGTGTTTGGTGAAACAAAAAAAGCTTGCGAAATTCTGCGAAAATAACGGGTTTTGCAAGAAAAAAGTGCAAAAAACGTCCCATTATTCTTTACTTTTGTTGACGGATAAGTGGGACATACCACGGCCGCTGCGGTTTCCGGTTTGTGTAATTTATATTTTCTCCGATGTTATTTTCTTTTTTTAGAAGTGAACGAGCACTTACTTCACTGCTTTGGTTTGGGGTCGCTTTCAGGGTTTTTCTTTATTTTTTTATCTCTCCTTTTGGGGCAGATGCCCACGGCGAAGTGATCAATTTTATTGCTGTTCACCACCGTCTTCCACACACACGCGAAACGTTTTGTGCCATGCATCCGCCGCTGTATTATTTACTTGCGCAGCCTTTTTATGCGTTTGATACACTTTATGATCTGAAAGTGACGCAATTGTTATCGGTCATTTTATCGTGTCTTAATTTGTACGTCGTGTATTTGTTGGTAAAACATTATTTTAAAAATACGCTGACCCGCAATGTAAGTTTTTTGTTGGCTACTTTTCTTCATTCGTATATTACCTTTTCTTTATATGTTACCAACGACAGCCTGTCGTATCTCGTAGGAACGTGGTGCTTTTGGCTGTTAGCGCGTTATTTTCAAGCTCCTTCCGCCAAATCAGAACGTTGGTTGGCGTTGGCGCTCGGGATAGGGCTTTTGACCAAAGGGACTTTTTTAGCCTTTGTGCCGGTCATTTTTGGGGCGGTAGCGCTGACGTTGTGGTATCTTAAACTCAGTTGGAAACAAATCATTTTACGTCTACTGTTGCCGGTAGTCATTACAGCGGCAGTGGGAGGGTATAAGTTTGCCGAAAACATTTACTATGAGGGCCGTCCTGTGGTTCATAATATGGATGTGTTGCCGTTGGACGACCAAAAGACCTATATTGGTTTGAAAAGTTTTTACGGTTTTCATTTGCTGCGTCTGATGAAATCTCCCGTCATTTATAACGGCGACCCCAAATTATTGCATGTTTATCCAATCGTGTTGTACAGTACCTTTTGGTATAAATTCGCCGATCTCGAAAACGATTTTAATTTGGGCGTAAAAACCCGTTTCAGATACATAGGAAGCCTGATCTATTTGGTTGCCATGATTCCAACGTTGCTTATATTGCTTGGGTTGGGGTTAATGATAAAGCAAACATTTCGATTTTTCCTGCGAATGCGCGCCCTTACGGCGGCAGAATTTACAGAAAACATTGAAAAAAGCACTTGGCTGGGCCTGTTCGTGGTAAGTGTAGCGTTGATGCTCGTTGCGGGTTTCAAATACGATGCATGGTCGTGTTTTCAGGGGCGCTTATTTCTGCAATCCTTCTTCAGTTTGTTGGCAATGTTATACTTCGGACTCACGTATCTGCAATCCCGGAGTACGCTTTTGTTTAAGGTCGGCATGTATGGTATGATAGGTTTGGCATTTTTATACAGTATTTATTTTGGGGTTGAATGTTTATATAAGTTTATTGCCTAATAAACCTTTCACCAAATAATGTCTAAATACGTAGCCGCCATTGACCAGGGTACCACCAGTACCCGTTGCATTATTTTTGACCGTCAGGGGAATATCATTTCAGTGGGTCAGAAAGAACACCAACAGATTTATCCTCAACCCGGTTGGGTAGAGCACAATCCCGAAGAAATTTGGAAAAACACCCTGGAAGTTATCGCCAAAGCCCGTATCAAATCGTCGATTGCGGCCACCGATATTGCGGCCGTGGGCATCACTAACCAACGCGAAACAACCGCCGTTTGGAATCGTCGTAGCGGAAAACCTTACTATAATGCCTTGGTGTGGCAGGATACCCGCACGGGTGACTTGGTCAATCACTTTGCCCAAGACGGCGGTCAGGATCGTTTTCGGGCCAAAACAGGTTTGCCCTTGGCCACGTATTTCAGCGGGTTAAAATTGAGATGGTTGTTGGATAATGTGCCCGGCTTGCGTGAAGACGCCGAAAAAGGCGAAGCTATTTTCGGCAATATGGACACTTTTCTGATCTGGAACCTGACCGGCGGGATTCATGGCGGAAAGCACGTAACGGATGTAACCAATGCAAGCCGTACACAATTGATGAACCTTGAAACGTTGGCTTGGGATCCGGATATGTTAGCCGCTTTTGAAATTCCATCGGTGATGCTGCCGGAAATCAAAAGCAGCAGTGAAGTATATGGAAATGTTGTGTTGGATGTATTGCCGAATGTGCCGATTGCGGGCGATCTGGGTGATCAACACGCCGCATTGGTGGGCCAAACGTGCTTTGAGCCGGGGCAGGCTAAAAACACCTATGGAACGGGTTGTTTTATGCTTTTGAATACAGGCACTGAATTAAAAATATCTACGCAGGGATTGCTTACAACGATTGCCTATAAGTTTGGAAATCAGCCCGTTAATTATGCGCTGGAAGGGAGCGTTGCCATTGCGGGAGCGTTGGTTCAGTGGTTGCGCGATAATTTAGGTATGATCGAAAAAAGCAGCGATGTTGAAACCTTGGCGAAGTCGGTGGAAGATAACGGGGGAGCGTATTTTGTACCGGCGTTTTCGGGTTTGTACGCACCTTATTGGAAAGCCGATGCCCGCGGAGTGATCGCCGGTTTGACGCGCTACGTAACCAAGGCGCATATTGCGCGAGCCGTATTGGAAGCAACGGCGTATCAAACGTTGGACGTAATGAATGCGATGGAAAAAGACGCCGATATTGAGCTTAAATCACTTCGCGTGGACGGTGGAATGGTTGCCAATGAGACACTTATGCAGTTTCAGGCCGATATGCTTGATGTGCCGGTAGTGTGCCCTGCCGTAACGGAAACGACGGCATTAGGCGCGGCTTACGCAGCGGGTTTGGCCGTAGGATATTGGGAAAATTTCGATGATTTGCGCCAAAATTGGGGAATTGCCCAAACGTGGAATCCTACAATGGAAAGCGCACAACGGGATAAATTATACAAGGGCTGGCATAAAGCCGTCGAACGCTCTTTTGGCTGGGAAGACTGAAAAAAGCGTAGAGTTGAAAGTGTAAAGTAGAGAGTGGGGAGTTAAGTAGTCAAGCAGAAGGTTTGGGGTTTAAAGGAAAAGTATTGCTGGGAGGGCGTGCCGGTCGGGTTGTGAGCAACCCTCCGCACGGCAAGTATATCCCTGTGCAGAGGGTTGCTCACAACCCGACCGGCACGCCCTCCAACCGTTACCGGAGAAGGCTTACTGTTTACTTAAAAGTCGCACTTATTACTTTACATCTTACACTTTCAACTCTACGCTTTCTCCTCTTTCCCTGTTTTTTTCTCAAATAATTGCTTAAAATCAGGGCTTTCGGTACCGATCCATTTGTCCCAAAAAGTAAAATACAGCCCGTAGTTGTATTTGAATTGGGAATGATGTAGGCTGTGGTGCGTGGCTCCGATCCACCATTTGCCAAACCAATGACGATGAAAATCGCGGGGATAAAGCTCCGTGTTGAGGTGATTGATGACACTTGTGGCGGTCATGATCAATAAAATAATGCCGATAGCAATATAATGGAGCGGAATAATAAACAGCAGGATCGGCAGCACAATTGCCTGTAAGATACTTTCTGCCGGATGAAATGAAAACGAAGTCCAGGCCGATGTGGTGATGCTGTCATGGTGGGCTTTGTGTACCCATTTATAGACTCGGGGACGATGCATCCATCGGTGCAGCCAATAGTAATACGTTTCGTGGCAAAAGAGAATGATCAGGATGCTGATGACGAACCATAGCGTAGAATGCTCATGAAAATCGGTATAGATCTGTGTGTATCCTTTTTGCCAAGCAACCACCATTCCTGTACCGATAAGCGCAAAAATAAGTGCTGTAATGAACGAAAAACCGATTTCCCGCCAATGTTGTTTTTCCCGGCGGGGGCGTTGATTTACCTCACGGGATTGAAAATAATCCCGGTATTTTACTTTGAACAGATAATGGAATAAAGCGGCAATAAATACATAGCGCCCAAAGATCCCTAAAAACAGGTAAAAAGCAGTTTGAGCAAAAATGTCGGGTTGCGTAAAATCAATGCCTTCCATGCGTTTTTAACTGCTTTTTGCCCGTTTTAGGTATTATTCATTAAAAATCAGTGATCGGGAGTTGCAATTGAGGGGCCGGGCTTGGCAATATTCCCATATTTATGTAGTCCCAAGTGGCCAGTGCGATCATTGCGCCATTGTCGGTTGACCAACGAAGTGGTGGGAGACAAAGCTCAATTCCAAGGTTTTGGCAGAGTTTCGATGCTTCTGATCTCAATTGAGGACTTGCGGCTACGCCACCGACAACAACTAATGATGCACAGTCCCGCTTTGCAATAGCACGTTTGCATTTTGTAATTAATATGTCCATTACCGCTTCAACAAAAGAGGCGGCAACATCTTCTGCTACAAATGAATCGACAGAAGCCAAGTATCTGGTAACGGCGGATTTAAGTCCTGAAAGCGAAAATTCTAAGCCTTCATTTATCATTGGCCTCGGAAAAGGAATGGAAGGAGTGCCTTTAAATGCCATTTTATCAAGGGCGGGGCCGGCCGGATAACTCAGCCCCAACATTCTTCCCACTTTGTCATACGCTTCGCCAACGGAGTCATCACGGGTAGAACCCAATAATTCTATGTTGACCGGATCTTTCATGTAAGCCAAAAAAGTGTGTCCTCCTGATACAAGTAGAATAATGGCCGGGTACTTAACTCGTTGTTCTTCAAGATCGGCGCTTCGTAAATGGCCTCGCAGGTGATTTATGCCAATTACCTGTTTATTCCAACCCATGCCTAAGCCGGCAGCGGTATTTAGCCCAACCAACAGTGATCCGATCAGGCCCGGACCGCGCGTCACCCCAATGGCTCTGATATCTTTGGGCGTTAGATTGGCCTTTAAAAACGTTTCCTTTATCGTTGGCAGGATCGTTACAACGTGGGCCCGACTGGCAAATTCCGGGAATACCCCTCCAAACTGTGAATGGATCGTTGTTTGAGAAGCCGTTACAGATGACAACACATTGCCTTTAGAATCAACGATAGCTACTGAGGTATCGTCGCAGGATGTCTCTATGCCTAAAATAAGGTCAGACATTATTGTAAGATATTAAATAGTTCATCAGGAGATATTTTTCCATTCCGTTGTACGGATGGAGGATCAACACGACAGTTTATGATCGTGGAAGAATTATCGTTACGGATACCGCCATCTACCACCAAATCAGGTGTTCCGTTCAACTCTGCCAAAATTTCATCAACAGTAACCGGCGTAATCGGTTGGCCGTGTTTATTGGCACTTGTTACCAATAAAGGCCCTGTCTTTTCCAAAACGTCCAAAAGCCATTGATCATTCGGAATTCGGATGGCCACCTCTTCTCTGCCTTGCAGCCACGGTAATAACGGGCCATTTTCGAATCCAAGTACCAACGTAACGGCGCCCGGGATATAGGATGAAGCCAAAAGTTTTTTTGCATTAGTATTCAGATCCAGCCCCATTCGATTTAAATCGTTGACTGACGCTACCATGATGGGCAGCGTCTGATGTTTGGGACGAGATTTAAGTTCGAATATACCTTCGACAGCCTTTGGCTTGGTTGGCAGTGCGGCTAAACCATATACAGTATCTGTCGGGAGTAATACAACGCCTCCTTCCAAAAGGCATTCTACGGTTGTACTTACATCGTTAGACTTATTCATATAAATTAATTGTTTGCTCAGTTATTGGTGTGACATAGTTGGGCGTGTAAACGGCTCTGTCAAGAAACAGATCACTCTTTTCTATCAATAATGAGGCATCGCAGGATTGGATTTTACTGTCAGTAATGATCTTGTCCGGAAACAGTTCTATTATTCTGTCTCTGTGATGACCTGCAACAATAAAATCGTCTATTCCGGAAGCAACTTCCTTCACCACCTCTTCAAGGGGGCCATATTTTATCGTGACCAATTTATCGTTATAGAGACCCACATAAGCCGTATTTTTGATCGATCTTATTGTGCAAATGACCGGCTTTTGATACTTTTCCCAACACTCAATTCCGATCAGTTCCATTGACGGAACCGGGTATACCGGTACTTCGAGGCTGTAAGCTAAGCCATTGGCAAAGGCAACTCCTGTTCTGACCACACTTGTACCACCTGGCCCGATGTCGACAATTATTTTTTTTATTTCATTGGCACTCCTGTTAACAGATTCTAAACTCCTTGTGACCAATACGTAAATATCTCTGTTATCGTTTAAGGATGCATCACTTTTGGAATTGAATAATATGGTGGAATTCTCGCCTAAAATTATCTCAAACTGAAGATTTGAGGTTGAAATGCCGAGTGTTAAATCCATTTTTAAAGCGTAATTAATTTTTGAACCAGTGAGTTAAATTTTGCCGCCCATTGCTCTCCGACGTACGAAAGCGTGATCTTTCTTGTGTTCAGATCAACGAATTCAAAAGAGATGAGTAAATAATCGTCGAATTCGGTTATGACTTTTGTGCCCCATTCGATCAGCATAATGGATTGAGAAAAATAATCCTCTAACCCCAAGTCCCTGAACTCAGAAATACCCGATAGTCTATAGGTATCAATATGCAATAAATTCCCTTGGTTAAGGGTATAAAAATTAGCAATGGTGAACGTGGGACTGGTAACGGGATTAGGCGATCCCAGTTTGCCGGCAAATGCTTTTACAAAATGTGTTTTTCCCGTTCCTAAATTACCGTCAAGAATGATGACATCTCCTAAGTCAACATTCGGAGCAATGAGTTGGGCTATGGTGCCGGTTTCTTCTTCGTTTTTGGAAATAATGCTGAATTGATTCATTTACACTGTCATTAAGCGGACAAAAGGGTATTTTTTAGCATACCTTCACTACTATGGCGCAAAAGTAAAGCCTCTTTTACAGTAGACCTAATCTTTTTGTAATTTAGCTATTGTCTTCAAACCTATCGCCGGTTAGGTAATATGGTGTTTAGTCGTTGAAATATCTGCCGCTTTTCCGGCACGGAAGTATTTTTCAACCAATAAATTATCAACCCGAAAGATTGTTATGCCCCAAAATTAGCCCATAGTGCACTTTTCGCCGTCGATAGTCGAGGGTTTTTACTAATTTGGGCATTATTTCCCCTTTTTGTATGAATTTTAACTACGAACTCACCGCGGTTGAATACATTTTTATGGGTGCGTTTCTCGTACTTTATATATTATATATTGGCCGTACATTTTTGGTTGCGAGGGCATTGGGAGCAACGGCCCGTGCGGTAGTGATCAAGTTTTTTCTGCGTACTACCTATTTTGCACTCTTGATCGTGGCGTTGTTAGGACCCTTTTTCGGCGAACCCGAACGAGATATTATTGCGGAAGGAAAAGACGTAATGGTAGTTGTAGACGTTTCCAAATCCATGGATGCCACCGATATACAGCCATCCCGTCTTGAGAAAGTAAAGTTTGAACTACAGCGACTTATTTCTTCCTTGGGCGAAAACCGGTTTGGCCTGATCGTGTTTTCCGCAACTCCCTTTCTACAGGTTCCTTTGACGTTTGACCTGAATGCTTTTGAATTGTTTGCGCAATCGCTGAGTACTTCGCAGGTAAGCAGCACAGGTACAGATATTTGCGGTTCTCTTGATCTGTGTATTCAAAAGTTACTTCAAAATCCGGCGGCAAATACATCAAAGATTATTTTACTGATGACCGATGGCGAAGATTTTGGGAATTGTGAACGTAAAACGTTGGCTTCCATTCGGCAATTTGGTCTGAATTTATTCATTGTCGGAATCGGTACAAACGCAGGAGGACATATTCGCCAAAGGGGAGATTGGATTAAAGATGAAGATGGACAAGTGGTTACGACCAAATTGAACAGTACTTACCTGAGAGAGTTGGCTATGGCAACCAATGGAAAGTATTTTGAAATAAACAATCGCACCAACTCGATCCCGGATGTGGTGAACGCCATTAATTCGGTGGAAAGTAGGTTGATTGATAGCCGAAAGGTGGCAGTGGTCAGTAATAAGTACAGGTACTTTTTGTTGGCGGCGTTGGTGTTGATCGCGTTGGATGTGTTGGTGACGGTTACTACATTCCAGGTGTAAGTGTATCTTTTTGCCGGTTTTTAAGTACTCACGTTTAATTCATAATTAACCCACACACTTTTACTCTAACAAACGCTTATGTCCCAAAATGAGAACCTGCAACAATCGCTTACCCCTACCTTGCTTTGGGGATTAGGCGTAGGATATGTTATTTCCGGAATGTATTTCGGCTGGAATTTCGGCTTGGAAAAAGGCGGTACATTAGGGATGGCCGTAGCTACCGGATTGGCGGTCGTAATGTACGTTTGCTTTACGCTTGGTTATGCAGAATTAGCGTGCGCTATCCCCAAAGCAGGTGGTGTCTTTGACTACGCAAC
This sequence comes from Runella sp., assembly GCF_965279615.1. NCBI lineage: Bacteria > Pseudomonadati > Bacteroidota > Cytophagia > Cytophagales > Spirosomataceae > Runella > Runella sp. Next base: position 7,433,196 of record NZ_OZ257252.1, read on the forward strand.
GAGGGCTTTGGGGCGTGATTGGGGCTTTATGGCGGGCATTGCCCAAGTCTTTGAATTTGTATTGGCACCTCCTGCCATTGCCGTTGGCATTGGGGCACACGTCAATTTGTTCTTTCCGGAACTGCCGCCTACCTATGCGGCCTTCAGCGCGTATGTACTTTTCACTATGCTCAATGTCATAGGGGTGAAGTTGGCTGCTACGTTCGAGCTGTTGATTACTTTTTTGGCCGTAGCAGGGTTAATAATATTTGCGGGCGCTACTTACAACCAAATTTCGATCAGTCATCTTACGTCCAATGCATTGCCCAATGGTTGGGCGGGTGTTTGGGCTGCTATTCCTTTCTCTATTTGGTTTTTTCTGGGAATTGAGGGCTTGGCCAATGCGGCCGAAGAAAGTCAGAATCCCCAACGGGATCTTATTCGCGGATTTGCCTCTGCCATGACTACCTTGGTAGTGCTTTGTGCGTTCACGTTTATCTGTTCCGTTGGAGTAGGAGGGTGGGAAGCGGTGGTGTATAAAGCCGACGGTACTACTTCCGATTCACCCTTGCCTTTGGCCCTGGCTCGACTGGTTGGAGATGATACGCCTTTGTATTTTGCAGTCATTGTGTTCGGCCTTTTTGGTTTGGTTGCCTCTTTTCATGGGCTATTGATGGCAGCCGGAAGAGCCACTTTTGAAATGGGGCGCATCGGGCATTTCCCCAAAATACTCGGACAGGTTCACGCTAAATTTAAAACACCTACCAACGCTTTGGTGGGCAATATGTTGGTGGGAGTTCTGATATTGTTGTCAAACACCGCGGCTGAAATTATTATCCTATCAGTTTTGGGTGCCTTGACATTGTACTGCTTTGGCTCTATAAGTGTATTGCAACTGCGTCGGAAAGCGCCCGGTTTAAAGCGCCCTTTCCTATCGCCGGCTTATCCTTTTGTACCGCTTTGTGCACTTACGCTTTCGAGCGTGGCATTGGTTGCGGTAGCGGTCTCTAATCCTCTGCTTACCGGTTATTATGTAGGAGCATTGGTCTTGGCATTTGTCCTTTATAAGTTCTCCAACAGGGAAAAGGAATAGAAGCAATCATCCCGGACAGTATATTTTTCGATTGAAAATGCCATACGAAAAAATACTGAAAAAAGCAAATGCACTTTTTGGGTACATAAGTGTATTTTTAATAATGTTTTCAGGATTCACTAGGCGTCGCTTTTAAAATAAATGTCCGAAGTCGGAATATGATGATTGCATATAAAACGATGAATTGACTTTTAAGTGAGATGAAATGCCAAAATGTATCTTTGAATAACTGAAAAAATACGCACGAAACCGGATAATTTTTCGCTTTCTATCAGGCCAACTTAAAATAATCATACTATTACTTTGAAGAGTTAAAATTGATTTTATTTTTTTTAAATTTTAATTTAATTTTAATATTCACTTAATAGATATTTAGGTATTATTGCATTCGAATTCAATTCTAGCTCAAACGGAGTTGGATTTATAGAAATGGTGTGGATAACGTCGGAAAGCTGTTCGAACTCTCGGGCAGCTTTTTGTTTTTTTACAAAATCATTATTTGAACCCAATTGATGTTAGATTTGGGTGTTTTTTATAGCAATCTACAATCTAAACAGTTACTGAATTCTTCCGTAATCTACATGTGGGATTCTTACCTCAAACACTTTAAAGATTATTTGATGCTGGAACGGGGTTTGGCCGACAACTCGGTGGAAGCCTACGTTCGTGACGCTACCAAGTTGTCTGAGTACATAGACTTGTTGGGGGGAAAAGAGTTAACCGAAATGACCGAATTGGATATTTTGGGCTTTTTAGGATACCTCCATGATTTAGGTTTGGTTGCCTATTCTCAGGCAAGAATGCTATCCGGAATCAAAGCCTTCTTCAATTATTTGGTGCTGGAAAATATATTGATCACAGATCCGACCCTGTTGATCGAATCGCCGCATTTGTCGAGAAGTTTGCCTGATGTACTCACCTATCCCGAAATGGTACAACTTTTAGAGGCCAATGATGTTTCTACGGCAGAAGGCGCTCGCAATCGTGCGATGCTTGAGGTCTTGTACAGTTCAGGATTGCGGGTGTCAGAGTTGGTCAATTTGCAAATTACCAACTGTTATTTTGACGCCGGTTTCATGCGCGTTATCGGAAAAGGCAACAAAACCCGCCTCGTACCCATCGGTAGCGATGCCATTAAATACACGATATTATACATCGAACACGTCCGAAGTTTGATAGAAGTGCAAAAAGGGCATGAAGACTATGTATTTCTGAACCGCAGAGGCAAGCAACTGACCCGGGTAATGATCTTCATTATCATAAAAAATTTGGTTGAACAGATAGGATTGAATAAAATCGTGAGTCCGCACACGTTCCGTCATTCTTTTGCCACTCACCTGATCGAAGGAGGCGCTGATCTGCGGGCCGTTCAGGAAATGTTGGGACACGAATCCATTACTACAACGGAGATTTATACCCATTTAGACCGTGAATACCTGCGGGAAGTCGTAACAAAATATCATCCCCGTGCCTAAAAAAAAGTCGCGGAGGTCAATGACCTCCGCGACTTTGCCTTTATTTTACCCCTTATTCAAATCACACTTGAAGCAATGTGATTCAGTTTCTTTTACGCATTTTCACCGCCGTTTTTCTCCCCTACAAAATAGTGCTCGGGTTGCTTAAAGAGCAGATTGAAAGAGGTTAGAGAGCCGTATATTTTGGTGATGTATTGCTGTATATTTACTTTTTCTTCATCGCTTAAGTTGCTGGCATTCACGCGTTGTTCCATTACCCTGAGCCGATCGCGCACCATCACTATCTTATGAAAAAAACTGTCAATTGTCATTTCTTTTGCTGCCAAGTCGTAGCGCCCCGGTTTTAAAATGAGTTTGCCGCCTTTCCATTTGTCGCCGAGAGGTACGATTTCTGTGGCATCCATCCATTTTTGGAGTACTTTATTTAATGTCTGCTCCACATCAAACAGACTTACCAAATCGGTGTCTAATTCAATAGCCTCAATTATTTCCAGCGGCTCATTTATTTTAATAACTTTGGCACCATGCTGCAGGAACGTGATCGTATAGCCATTGGACTTGACATTAATGACTACTCCCTCTCCAAATTCAGCATGGCGGACTCGTGAACCAATGCCTAATAGACTATTCATGCTTTAATTATACTAATGAGTTATATTAAACATATTATCAAATTGCGTGCCGGAAATATTTACTTTGATAAAATGGCTTGATAAAGTTACTAAATAATTGATTATCAATATTTAATATTTTATTTTTTATACAAAGACGTTTTTAGGAAAAAGATAATCGACATGTCCGTAAAAGATAAATATACCCATTTTAACCTTACAGAAGGAATACATTTCATTAATTGTGCTACTCGCGGGCCTTTTTCAAGAGCCGTCGAAAAGGCCGGAATTGAAGCCATTCAGCATTTTAGTCCAAGCATTCATCAAATACGTCCGGATGATTTTTTTGAAAGAGCCTGGGTAGTTCGCGAGTTGTTTGATCAACTCATCAATAGCCAAGACAAAGAGCGAATAGCGATCGTGCCATCTGTTTCGTATGCTATGGCAGTCATGGCGCGCAATCTTCATCGCAAACCGGGATTACGAGCCGGCCAACATATTCTGCTGTTAGGAGATGAATTTCCGAGCGATGTATATGCCTGGTCGAGGGTCTGTGAAGAATTGGCGCTGAAAATAGTGACCGTGCCAATGCCCAACACGGAAACCATAGGGCAGGAGTGGAATGCGCGCATTTTGGAGGCCATCAATACCGATACGGCGTTGGTGGTAATGCCGCATGTGCATTGGCAATACGGAATTAAATTTGACATAGAAAAAATAACCGCGCGTGCAAGACAGTTTGAAGCGCTTGTTGCCATTGATGGGACACAATCGGTGAGTGCGCTTAGTTTTGACATCCAAAAAGTGAAACCGGATATGTTGGTATGTGCCGCATACAAATGGATGATGGGACCTTATGGTATGGGACTGACGTACTATGGCGAATTTTTTGACGGAGGAATTCCTTTGGAAGAATCATGGATGGCGCGGGAAGAAAGCAATTTGTTTTATAAACTGACGGACTATCAGAAAATCTACCGACCCAAAGCATACCGTTATAACGTAGGCGAACACTCGCATTTTATTCAAATGCCGATGCTGGAAGTGGCTTTGCGTGAAAAACTGGAATGGGGATGCGATTTGATTCAGGCTCATTGCCAATCGCTTTGGCAGGAACCTATTCAAAAATTAGCCAAACTTGGCGTACAATTTGAACCCGAGTCAGAGCGGGCGCATCATTTAGTGGGTATAAGACTACCGGAAACAACGGATGTGATGAAAACCCAACAGGCGTTGGCAATGCGAAACGTAATTGTGGCGGCTCGTGGACAGGGAATTCGGGTGTCGCCTCATTTGTACAACACTCCGGACGACATGAATGCTTTGGTAGAAGCATTAACAGAGGTGTTATCTTAACGACGGGTGGTATCAATAGCAATGGAATCACTTGGCGCTGCCACGTCAAAAGCGCGCACGATCTGTTTCTTCTTGTTCCAGGGAGCGGTTGTGCGCCTTGCCATGTCGACGGCAAAAAATACCACAATGGCTATAAAAACGATGCTGGCGATGATAAATATTTTACGATTTTTATTCATTCGATAGTTGTGAAAGGCAGGTGGGGGGCATTACTGATTTCTAAGTTGTTTTGGAGCGTCGTAGCTGATAAATTTACCCGTTCGGGAGGAAACCTCTTCCCAGTCAATATTGTCAAATTCGACAATGACCACTGCCCCTTTTGACATGGAGCCAATGTCGTAATTGGTGAGGTATTCGGCAAAATAGCTGATGTCCGGATTATGCCCGAAGATCATCAGATGGTGGCAATTGTCCGGGGCCGATGTGACAGCGGCGAGGTAGGCTTTCGGGCCGTTATCGTACAGATCGCGGGTGGTTTTGATGGCTTCGTATTCGTAGTGGAGCTGCTCGGCTATGATACGTGCCGTCTGAAAAGCTCTCGCTGCCGAACTGCTGACCAACAGATCAGGCTTTAAGCCTTTGTCAGCCAGAAACTTTCCCATCCGGGCGGCATCAATGGTACCTGAGGAGGTAAGTTCGCGGTCGAAATCCCCGAAAAACGAAGAACTCTCTTCCGCTTTCGCATGGCGGACTATGTACAGATAACGTTTCATAGAAGTCATTTTTGCAAAAATAAGCTATCTTTGTCGGCTCGCCAAGTGTCGCCCGCATGAAAATTTTAAACGTCTTTGCTGCTGTTATAGTACTCATTATTGCGTTCTTATTTTATCGTTTTGTTGATCAAAATGCTGTAAATGTCCCGTTTTTTGATGATTACGCCTATTTAGAATACATCATTAAATTTATCAATGCGCCTGATGTACTGCATTTTTTGCAGGAATTGGAATTTAAGCACAACGGACACGGCGTCATTACGGCCAAATCGGTGTTTTGGCTGGATTATCTTTTAACGGGCGAAGCGAATTATCGGACGTTGATCCTGGCAGGCAGCGGCTTGGTTATTTTGCTGTTTTGGTATTTTTGGAACCTTTTGGCAGCAAACCGAATGCCTTTTTGGTATAGCCTGCCCATTGCCTTATTTCTATTTACACCGGCTTACCACGAGAATATCTTCTGGGCGGCGGCTTTGTGGCAATACACTGCTTCGTTTGCCATTGGATTATGGACCTATTATGTACTGACAAAAGAGAATCGTTGGGCTTTTGCAATGGCTGTTGCAGGCGGATTTTTGTTGACTTATACCAACGGAAACGGACTTTTTGGGATGTACGTTGGAGTGATCATTCCGTTGCTGCAAACCCGCTACAAAAGAGTAGCTGTTTGGTTGATTGCCTGTATCATTACTACCATTATTTTTTATTGGTATTATCCCTTTGGTTTTGGGTCGCTGGGGCAGGAAAAAAGTCTCAAAAATTCTCTCTTGACCATTGTTTCTTTTTTTGGTTCCTGTGCATCTTATTTTAGAGGGCGTTTGCCGGAAGTGGCTGTTTTGGGAGGGCTGATTACATTTTTATTGATAGGTTTGGCGCTTTGGCTGGCGGTAGAATACATCAAAAAAATAATTAACAGTCGTTCGCAAGGTAAAATTTTGCCGGTTTTTACAAAACATTCGGTCAATTTATCATTGCTGTCGTTGCTTGCCTGGCTGCTTGTGACCGGTTTGGGAGTAGCTACCGCTCGGGCCGGCAATGCGTTGGAAACACCGGCCCGGTACATGATTTATTCCGTTATGGCCGTCGTTTCCCTGTATGTGGCTTTCCTGTTGCTGCTTCCTCAACGAATGCAAAAAATAATAGCCGCCGGCATGATACCGATCGGTGGTTTTTTTGTGTTGAGTACGTATATGTTTGCGTCGCCGGATGTTATCAATTTTCGGAATTCGTTGATATCCGATGCTTTTTCGCTTGGGCAACATCGCCGGGTGACGGGCAAACTGGAGACGATGACCAACTCTGTGGTCAAAAAATACTTTGACGAAGCCCTAAAAAAAGGAATTTATGTATTGCCAACTACTGTTCTGAACGAAGCCGATTTAGTGACGGTCGACTCATCGGCGCCGCTCAAAGTGTCATTAAAGGTCTATTTAGATACGTTACCGGCCTATGGAGGTATTTTGATCAACAAAGTGAGCAGTGAACGCTTAGGAGTAAATCATACCAAACAAAGTGATGCTTTGTTCATGTTATTGAAAAAAGATTCAGTTGTCTATGCAACGGCTGTAAAACAGCGTCCCAATCGAGAGCGTAATTCATTTCTGCGCACAGGAAATTACTTTAAAGAAGGATTTGAAGCGTGGGTTTTTCAGGATAATGTGCCTGAAGGCGACTATCAGGTAGGCTTCCTTTTTAATGAGGGCGAAAAACCACGCGTTGTTTATACTCCTCAACACCTTATAATTCAGGATTTTCAGAAATAAGCTGCTAACTTTGCAAACTTTTTCGGGAGTTTGCCATCCAATAAAATTACAATGAGTACTATCCAACAGGAAATAGCCAAACGGCGCACATTTGCCATTATCAGTCACCCCGATGCGGGAAAAACAACATTGACCGAAAAGCTGCTGCTTTTTGGAGGAGCCATTCAAACTGCCGGCGCTGTAAAATCAAATAAGATCAAAAAGACCGCTACGTCTGACTTTATGGAAATAGAGAAACAACGCGGTATCTCGGTGGCTACGTCAGTAATGACGTTTGAGTATAATCATTTGCTTATCAATATTTTAGACACACCCGGTCACAAAGACTTTGCGGAAGATACTTACCGTACGCTGACGGCGGTTGACTCAGTGATCTTGGTGATCGACTGCGTAAAAGGCGTAGAAGAGCAGACCGAACGCCTCATGGAAGTATGCCGTATGCGGGATACTCCGGTGATCGTTTTTATCAATAAAATGGATCGGGAAGGGCAAAATCCGTTTGATCTGTTGGATGAGCTGGAACAAAAATTAAACCTGAAAGTGCGCCCGCTGACGTGGCCCGTCAACGGTGGTGCAACGTTCAAAGGAGTGTATCACTTGTTGGAAAAACAAATGTATTTTTTCAAAGTGAACAAAACCAAAGTAGAAGATGATGTAGCGTTGTTGGAGTTGGAATCTGACGAACTGGATGAAAAAGTTGGCACACGCGATGCCGACCAATTGCGGGAAGATGTCGAGCTGATTGATGGTGTTTACGATCAATTTGACCGTGAAGATTATCTTTCGGGAAAAGTAGCTCCTGTGTTTTTTGGCAGTGCGGTCAATAACTTCGGAGTGCGTGAATTGTTGGAGGCGTTTTGCCAAATATCACCGCTTCCCATTGCACGTCAGACGAATGTGCGGGTAGTGGAACCAACGGAGAAAAACTTTACGGGATTTATTTTCAAGATACACGCTAACATCGACCCGCGCCACCGCGACCGTATCGCTTTTTTACGGGTATGTTCGGGCACCTTTGAACGTGGTAAGTTCTACCTTAATACACGTTTGGAAAAGAATGTTCGCTTTTCCAATCCTTACAGTTTTATGGCCTCGGCCAAAGAAGTTATTGACGAAGGTTTTCCGGGCGATGTGATCGGCCTGTACGACACGGGTACGTTCAAGATCGGTGATACGTTGACCGAAGGAGAAGAATTGCAATATGCCGGGATTCCGAGTTTTTCACCTGAGATATTCAAAGAGTTGATCAACCTTGACCCCATGAAATCCAAGCAGTTGGAGAAAGGAGTACAGCAGTTGACCGATGAAGGTGTAGCGCAGTTGTTTACGGTGCAACCGGGAAACAGAAAGGTTGTGGGAACGGTAGGCGAACTGCAATTTGAGGTCATTCAATACCGTTTGGAACATGAATACGGTGCCAAATGCCGTTGGGTGCAGATGAATACGACGCGGGCGTGTTGGATCACGAGCGAAGACCCCAAGAAACTTCAGGAATTTATCCGTTTGAAAGGAACTCAGATCGGGTATGATAAAGATGATAATCCTGTTTTTCTGGCCGATTCTGAATGGATGTTACGCATGAACCGCGATAATAATCCTGATATTCAGTTTCATACGACTTCAGAATTTAAGATAATGACAGATTAGTGAAAAGCGGGGATTTTTCCCGCTTTTGTCATTTTAAGACTTTAACCGGGAAAAGAAGAAATAAAAAAAGCTGCCCGAAATTCTCGAACAGCTTTCCGACTATATCCACACCATTATTAGTTGTGCAAATATAGTTAGAAAACAATTTATTCCAAAAAAAATCCTGTGTTTTTTTAGAGGGTATCCGGTCCGGATTTTATGGCTGAAACAAGGCTTTTTGTAAGTCAGCGGGTTGCAGATTGTTTAGATTAGCTAAAACTATGTCTGCTTTTGTTAAAATCTCCGGTTGACCGATTCCAACGGTTTTCATGCCTGCCCTTTGACCGGCTTCGATCCCTGCGACGGCGTCTTCAAACACAACGCATTCCTCGGGAGAAACGCCTAATTCCTGCGCTCCTTTCAAAAAAACTTCGGGATCGGGTTTGCCTTTGGTTATTTTAGTACCGTCAATGATGGCGTCGAAGGCATTGAGAATACCGATGCGTTCCAGAATCGGTTTGGCATTTTTGCTCACCGATCCCAACCCTATTTTTATTCCTGCCGAACGTGTTTTTTCTAAAAACTCAGTGACGCCCGGTAAGATGTCGTCGGGAATCATTTTGTTGATCAACTCTACGTACCAGTCATTCTTAAGCGTGGCGTAGGCATCTTTGGTAGCGGCATCGAGCGTTACGTTTCCGTGGGCAAGAATACGATCAAGCGATTCGGTGCGACTTACTCCTTTAAGACTTTCGTTAAACGCTTCCGAAATGTCAAATCCTAATTTTTCGTTGGCCAGTCGCCGCCATGCCTGATAGTGAAAGTGGGCAGTATCTACAATGACCCCGTCGAGGTCAAACAAAAATGCTTTTGGCTCGGCCATGTCTGAAGAGCGTAGGTTTGGTGAGGCGCAAAAATACGCCGGATGGTCCTACTTCTAATCATCTTGGGGCAGTAAATTTGGAAAGAAGACTATTTTGTCGGAAATCCGCTCTTTTTCAGCGTTTCAAAAAGCTGTTTTACTTCGGGGATTCGTTTGTCGCCGTTGAGGGCAAAGTACCAAAATGTTTCCAGTTCGCCACGGTGCATGGCCTGATTCATATCGCCGCTCTGCGATTTATGGGAGGCCTTAACCCAGTCGGCTACGATCATATAGCTGTGTTTGTTGTCTTCACCAAATCCAAATGAACGGTCAAATTCAAAAACGGGTGCGTTGGGGCTAACGTTGGTTTCGGGATACCCTTCGAGCGATGAAAAGGTAAAAGTATACCCTTTGTTTGCTGATTGACCTCCCAACACGATTGGCGGCTTAGAACCTTTATAACGTTGAACTGCGCGCAACGCAGACAACGAAGCGGCTTTATGGTGGGCATGTTGGCCTTCGTGCGGAACCAGACAAAAAATATAATCATATTGTCCCTTAGCCAAAATCCCATCCAATCGTCGTTCGATGTAGTTGATGTCCCAGTTCTTACCCTGTAGATACGGCTTTTCGTTGCGGTTATAATAATCGTCGATCTGATCAAAAAAGAAATAATTACCTATCCCCAAAATTTCTCCTGCAGCCATCATTTCCTTCTTACGTATAAGGGGTAAGTTCTTACGTCCCACAACTGAGTCGAGCATGTTCATGCCGTAATACATCGACGCCACCATTCCGTTAAAGCCCCCTGAGGCATCGGTAATTAACGCAAGGTCAGCACTTCCTTTGAGCTCACGGGTGATCTTAAAAACAGTAACCGGAAACATCGTCTCGTCATCGGGATGGGCAGTAACAATAAGCACCTTGGGGCCTTGGGCGAAACCGTTTAATGCCCCGAGAAAGACGATAATTATGATTAATAATCGCATAGATTTTAAGAAGAAAATAAATAATGATTTTAAATAACACCGACCTGGCTAATAGACAAACCGTTTGATAACTAATTATGAAATCTTTTGGCAATGAATGTCCTTTTTTGGTAAAATGCCTATATTTAACCTTTGATAAATTGCCTATATAGCCTTAAAATTATGATATTACCTATCAAGGATAAATATGCCTTTTCCTCCGGGATATTTCCTGTTACAAAAGGGATTCATGTCCGGAATCTTCTCCTAACTTTTCATTTTTTTACCGCGAGGGTCTGAGTAAAGTCATTTTAGGTCTCTCTTCAGCAATTTTATTGTTCGATAAATTTATATCCTTTACTCTACTTAAACCATTTTGAAATAAATGTTTATTAATCGTTTTTCCGGTCCCAAAATAAGTGTGCTGATTCTATATTTGGGAATAATTACGAGTCAATTGGCTCAGGCGCAACTTGCAATCTCATTTCCGTTTGATGGCGCGGTTTTTCAACGAACTGCGTTCAATAATGCAACGCTTTTCATCGCAGGAAGTTATACGGGCGCCGTTGAGCGCGTTGAAGCGCGCCTGATTGCGGCGGCCGGAGGGACAAGTATTGACTGGACAAGTATTGATTATCACCCTGCCGGAGGAATATATAAAGGCAGCCTGAGTAGTGTAACGGGAGGTTGGTATACATTGGAAGTTCGTTCAATAGTATTTAACAATGTGGTTTCCACCACATCTCTGGGTCGGGTAGGTGTAGGGGAAGTTTTTATCATAGCGGGGCAATCCAATGTACAGGGAATTGAGAATCATGGAAATAAAGCTTCATCGGATGGTCAGGAGCGTATAAAATATGTCAACTGGCTGCTGCCTTGTCCCGACGGTACCTGTCAGAATATTGATCCGCCATTTCCGCAGATATCTACGTTGAACAGTACTGATCAGGGGCTGCATATTGCTCCTAACGGAAATACTTCCTGGGCTTGGGGAGAGTTGGGCGATAAGCTGTTAGCTCGTTTTAATGTTCCTGTATTATTTTTTAATGCGGCGGCAAGCGGCTCATCAGTAGGCAATTGGAGCCGTAGCGCCGATGGTCTGCCTTCTGCCCATCCACACATTGGAATACAATATGGAGGTAACCCGAACTTCCCTTATCACTATTTACGTAAGGCATTAAATTACTATGCCTCTTTGTTTGGGGTTAGGGCGGTTCTCTGGCATCAGGGAGAATCTGATACAGTTAAAAATCGAAATAATGACCCAAACGACAATACTTCTGCAACCGAATACCGCGATAGTTTGAATTATGTGATCAATAAATCCCGTAATCATTCCAATAAGATTCTGCTGCCTTGGGTGGTGGCCAAAGTGTCTTATTGGTTAGATGCCGGCGGTGGCTCCGGAATGGATTCGGAAGTGATAGCGGGACAAAATGCAACCATTAATACAGGAAACAAGATTTTTGATGGACCAAACACTGACAATATTCAAATCCCCCGCGTAGATGGAGTTCACCTTGAAAATGTAACAAATGGCATACAAGGGATTTCTGAAATGGCTACGGCGTGGAATACATCCCTTAGTGATAATTTCTTTGTCAATGCCACGCCGTATGCCGCAGCCGATCTCCCTTCATTGTCTTTAGGCTGTTCAGGAAATACCTATACCATTACGGCACCAAGCGGGTATGCTTCTTATTATTGGGTTAACGGCAATAATGATATTTCTTCAGTATCACCAACCGGTCAGATTTTATCCGTACCCCCCGGTTCGGGAACATACCGGGTGTATTTGAAGGATTCCTCAGGCAACATAATTCTCTCTCAGGCGGTTACGGTGCCGGCCACTACTCCGCAACCTCCTTCGTTGTCAGCCGTACCGTCAAATATAACGGCAGGGCAATCTGTTACGCTCTATGCGCAGGGATGCTCAGGAGGCGTTGCATGGTCGACCGGACAAGGAGGGTATAGCGTTTCGCAAACGCCTTCACAAACCACCACTTACACCGCTACGTGCAGTATTGGGAGCTGTGTCTCTGTTCCTGCTTCCGTACAGGTCAGCACGTGCCAGTCGGATATTACCATAACGGCACAGTATGTTTCGGGCCAAAATGTTACTGTAAAAGCCTCCAATTCAATCACCGGGCTTAATGCTGTTCGGGCAGGTGCAACCATTATATACGACGCCAAAAATGCAGTTATTCTTCAACCGGGCTTTTTGGCCGAACAAAACAGTCTGTTTACGGCAGTGGTAGGGGGAGGGTGTAGCAATTAAGAATGGTTTGAGTAACTAACTCTTACATTACAACCGCTGACTCGCATACATACGTAGGAATAATGCCCGTACTTTGAATGCGAATCTCGGCATCTTCGGCGGGAATATTGCCCGTTAAGACCAAAACTGTATCCAGTCCAAACTTATTCCCTCCCGAAATATCGGTACGAAGCGTATCGCCGACCATGACAATGTCTTTTTTGCCAATGGTGGGATTTTGCGCTACAACCCGTTCGTAAGCAAACATAAACAGCTGAGCATCAGGTTTTCCAAATCGAATAAACTGCTTGCCAACAATAGTCTCAAGCATATCGGCTACGCCGCCGATGGCAATGGCTACCTGCGTTTTTGACGTAGGGTACGTATTGTCGGTGTTGGCAACAATGACGGGAATAGTCCGTCGACGCAGCAGATTGACAGCTTTGTTGAGGTCATTGTTCCAGTCAAAACCTTCATCGTCGAGCAGCACCAAAGCATTAATATCGGTGGTATTTTCCAGATCAACGTCTGAGATAGAAAGGGTTTTTAAATCGGCGGTTTCGATGTAATGTGCTGAATCTTCGGTGCCCAAATACACCGCCGTCCCTTGTTTTACCTTTAATTGCAAATATTCCCGCGCCAACATACCCGAAGAAATGATGCTGTCTGCCGTAATGTCATGCAATCCCAATCGCCAATAAGATTCGGCCAATTGTTGCGGACTCCGGGAGGCGTCGTTGGTGAGTATATAAAACTGTTTTTGCTGTTGTCGTAAGTAAGAAAACGTATCAACAATGTTGGGAATGAGGCCATTGGCGTTTTTTAACACGCCAAAGGCATCAAAGAAAAAAACTTGGTAACGGTCGGCAATCTCTTTAAAATTATCCAGATTTAACATGTACAGAAAAGGTCAGAGATGAAGTGTAAGTTAGGAATTAAAGCTTTAATCGTTCTAAAATAGGTTCTACGGAAAAATGCTCAATTGATGGAAAATATGTATTGTATGCTTCGCTCTGTAATTTGATCGCGTAGGTACGGTGGAAAAAATAGCGACCGTATTTAATAACATAGTTCAAAATAAAAAAGCGATAGGCTTCGGGCAGAAACAGTATGTCGCGTCTGGTGAGGGGAAATACCTTATGGTATTCTTCCAAAAACCAGCCAAAACGTTCTTCAGCCAATGGATTGATCAAATACGAAAACACGGTCCGGTCTCCGGCGTCGGAGCAAACCCGACTGAAAAAGTAAAAATCCAATACCCGATAACTGATTCTGAACCAATCATAATCCCAGCGGGAGAACAGCTCTAAATCGTTGGTTACCGAAAAATTGCCGATGTTCCAGTCCAAAAATACGGGAATGGTTTCGATAGCGCCGGCAACAATCGTTTTTCGGTTTTCCAAAAAAAGATTGCATTGCACCCGAAGGGCTTCAATGTTCATGCGGTGCTCGTATTGACCGGTTTCAGTGTCCAAAAGATCAAGCAAGTCCTGAATATCAGACCGCAGGGTTTTGGAGGATTTGGGCATGACGGTACTCACGCGGGAACAGGCCAAATGAAAACGTGCGATCTCCGAGCCCATCTTTCGGATGTGATGCTCTTCCAAACGGCGGGGAAGTTTTTCCGCCACCCGAATGGGGTTGTAGAAAACGACCCACACGTCAATGTCTTCCTGTTGGTGGCGATACACGTAGACTTGGTTATTTTTAACCAACGATTTCGCCAGTACATTTTCAAACGGATACAGCAGATTGTTTGCCAACGTATGAATCAGACGATGGTCTTCTTTGAAGTGAGCAAACTTACCAAAATACGAGAGTTTGGCAATCACGCGGTCGCCTCCTTCGAGGGTAACTCTAAATACGTGATTGGTAGAAACGCGGGCACTAATGTCTTCAATGTGGTCGATTGGGCGACTGGAATCAAAATCGGCCCACGCAAATCTGATGATGGAAGGATAATCTAAAAAACGCATAGTAAAAATTTTTGCAAAGATAGCGTTAGTTTTTTCTGAATCCTTGAAAAGCAAAACCCCGCAACGTTTCGGCGCTGCGGGGTTTTGGTAAGGCATTGATCAGTAGAAAGAACTACGATCTTATTTCTGTGATTTCTGAGCCTTTATGAGGTAATTTCTCCGGCGATTTCTTTTAAATTCAGTCCGCCGAATGTGCCCGAACTCATCATCAATAGATTGGCCTTATCCCATTTTTGAGTGAGCAAAAATTGTTTTAAGTCCCCATTGTCTGTAAAGACATGTAGGTCTTTGCGCTTAAAAGCCGCTTGTACTTCTGAAGGCTCAATGGCATCAAGGCGTTTATGAGCCAATGTGTGCGGATTATAATAGACCGCTGCTACGTCGGCAGCGTCGAGTTTATGAGCGTATTGACCAATAAAATCCTTGTTTAAGCTACTGAATGTATGCAATTCAACACAGGCCACCAAGGTACGCTTGGGAAACTGCGATTTGGCGGCTTTAGTGGTGGCTTCCACTTTGGAAGGCGCATGGGCAAAGTCTTTAAAGGCGGCCGTTTTTTCGTTTTTGGCCAACGTTTCCATCCGATTCGCCGCGCCTTTGAATGTTTGAATGGCCCGGTAAAATTGTGTGTGCGTAAGGCCAAGCTCTTCGCAGACCGCCAATGCTCCGCTGATATTTTTCATGTTATGTTCCCCAAAGACCAGTAACGGCACATCGCCGTAATCAGTTGTAATGAGGAATGTTTGGCCGTTGACAATTTTGTGGGCATGGGTTTCATACGGAACGGGGCGTACATCCAATCGTTCGTTTTTGCCGATCACGTCGAGCATATCGTCGGTTTCGTCAAAGATCAAAACGCCCGATTTCGGGAGTGAATCGGCCAGTTTTTCAAATTGTTTTACGTAAATTTCCCACGTTGGAAAAACGTTATAGTGATCCCATGCAATGCCGCTGATGAGCGCCATGTGCGGATGATAATGCAAAAATTTAGGATTGGTATCGGTAGGAGAGGCGGGATATTCGTCGCCCTCAATGATGATCACGGGGGCATTGTCGGTCAACTTTACCATCGTATCAAAACCTTCCAATTGCGCGCCTACCAGATAATCAAAGACACGGTTGTTAGAACGAAGGACGTGCAGGATCATCGACGTGATGGTGGTTTTGCCGTGGCTTCCGGCAATTACAACACGCTGTTTATTAAGGCTTTGTCGATAAATGTATTCGGGGTACGAATAAAGCGGTAAGCCTAACTCCTGCGCGCGGGCAAGCTCGGGATTGTCTTTGCGGGCGTGCATTCCCACAATGACGGCATCAAGGTCGGCGTGGATTTTTTCGGGAAACCATCCCATTTCGGCGGGCAATAAGCCCAATTTTTGGAGTCTGGTATAGGCGGGATCGTATATTTCGTCGTCCGAGCCGCTAACGCTGTATCCTTTATGATGTAAAGCAATGGCTAAATTGTGCATCACGCTTCCGCCGATGGCAATGAAATGTACCTGCATTTCTCTATAAATAGGGGTTTGAAAAACTTCCCATGTTTGTGCAACCGGACTTGGAAAGTTTGAGTAAATGAGTTGTATTTGCAAACAAATTAACGGCCAATCATTCAGACTATCAAACTTTTCAAACAATACCAACAAAAACGTGTCTTTTTCATTAAGTATTGAAAAGTACTATTAACAATCATTTGCCGTTTTTAACGAAGTTTTGCTGAATTCTAAAAAACAGACGAATCATTTCATGAAAAAAATCATTTTGCCTCTCTTTAGCCTTTTGGTATTGGCAGGTTGTTCCAAAACAAAAGATCCAACCCCCAAAGGCATAGATGCGATCTTTGTAGGGAGCAGCGACAACAAACTCTACGCCATCAACTCCAAAACAGGCGTAAAAATGTGGGAGTTTGCGGCTAAAAATACGGTTCATTCTTCTCCGACGTTGGGTAACGGCTTGGTGATTGTGGGGAGTTCGGACGAAAACGTATATACTTTAGATATTCAGACCGGAGCTAAAGTATGGGAATTTGCGTCGGGTACGCGCATTTCTTCGGCCCCCTTTTACACCGATGGTACTGTATATGCCGGTATGGGCAGTGCTTCTAATTTCACAAGCAAATTATTCGCCTTAAATGTTGTCAATGGAACCAAAAAATGGGAGTTTTCGGCCGATGGTCTGAGTGTTTCTTCCTGCACGGTAGCCAATGGGAAAGTGTATATAGGGGGCTTTACGAATCTCTATGCGCTCGATGCCAAATCGGGCGAAAAGGCGTGGGAATTTGTCACCGGTGCGGGCGTTGATTCTTCGCCTACGGTTGTGGATGGTGTGGCGTATGTTGGAAGCAATGATTACAATCTCTATGCGGTAGATGCGTTGACAGGTGCCAAAAAATGGCAATTCTCGACGGGCGGCGAAGTGAGTTCCTCGCCTACAGTGGCCAACGGAACAGTCTTTGTGGGAAGCGTTGACCGTAAACTCTATGCGCTGGACGCCAAAACGGGCACAAAACAATGGGAATTCAAAACAGACGGCCCTATACTTTCATCTCCTGTGGTTTCCAACGGAATTGTGTATACGGGCAGCAACGACTATAAACTCTACGCAGTAGATGCCAAAACGGGAGCAAAGAAATGGGAGTTTTGGACCACCAGCCACATTCAATCCTCGCCGGTCGCTTCTGACAGTTTGGTCTATATCGGAAGTTTGGATAAAAAGTTGTACGCCATAGATATTCAAAAAGGGACAAAAAAATGGGAATTTCAGACGGGAGGCAGTATTTATTCCTCCCCCGTGATTCTCAATTCGAAAGGAGAGATTTACAGTTCCTCAGTGAGTGGTGCCCAACCCTGATCGCATTAATTTTGACATAGGGCGAACTTTTTTGAGTCTTGTGGATGTTCTCCGAGAACCTGATTTTAAATCCTGTTCAGAGTAAACGCTTTGCAAAGAACAGCTATAAGGTCGTAAGGCATCAATTTTATCGGGGCCGCCATGGTTTTGACAGCGAGTTGAAGCAATACGTATAAGCACGTCGGGACGTGTGCGCGAGTCCTGTTAAAAACACGCATAAACAATAGCTGGCGAATATAGCTACGCTATGGCTGCCTAATCCGGAGTGATTAGACTTTAGCCATCATCTCTCCAACTGCCGCCTTGCCGGTTGGATCAAGAGGTGTCGAACTGTAAGGCTGGCCGGGTAGTTGGTGTGAATACTCGGCGAGACACAACACCTAAGGCGTGGAGGTAGGTCTGTTTTGAACCTTATCCACACTCGAAAATCTAATCAAAACTAAGCGTGTAGAAGGCGTACGGTTTCCTTGTTCTGGACGTGGGTTCGACTCCCACCGGCTCCACCCAACCCCGTTCCTGTTATCAGGAGCGGGGTTTTTGCTTTTTGTCAGTAGTTTTGTCAGTAAAACTTCACTTCTATGCACCCATATATACTAGCCGAACTATATCCTAAGAACCGTAATTTAAAAGCTCGTTGGCTTGTTCAATGGGCAATCTGGGATGTCCAAAAAAACAAACTCGTTTATGAGCAGAAGCGCGTACCGGGAAAACTGAAAACGATACGAGAGCGTGAAAAATGGGCTAAAGAATTTATAGCTGAAATTAATAAAGCACTTTTAGATGGATACGTCATTGATGAAGTAGGGGAGGGGACTACCGTGACCGAACAAGCGCCCGCCAATCGTAAATTGATGGAGGTATTGAATGAAATGCTGTTAGTAAAAAACTTTGAACTCAAAAAGAAAAGTAGGAGCGGGTATAAAAGCATTTTGGGTAAGTTCAAAGATTTCTTGGCCTATGAGAATTTAGGGAACATAAATAGTCATGACTTCCTGCCAAAACACTTCTTCCTCTTCAAAGACTACCTTATGAAGGTGCTTCAAAACGCCAACCCTACCATCAATAAAACGATCTTTACGATAGGGCATTTGTTTAAAATGGGAGTGGACCGGGGGCATTTAAAAACGAATCCTTTTGCCGGCTTTAAGTCGTTGAAGGAGGTAGAAACAGAAAGCAATACGGCCTACACCATCGAGCATCAACAGGCAATGGAAGCGTATTTAAAAGACAATGATCTGAGACTGTATTACTTTACACGCTTCATGTATTATGGTTTCATTCGACCGGCAGAACTGAGACAGGTCAAGATCAAACACGTTGATCTAAAGCGTAGAACTATTTCCGTCTTTGGTCAGGATGCCAAAAACAGCAAAATCAGGATCATTCGAATAAACCCTACCCTTTGGCAGACAATCAAAGAAATGGATTTTGAAGGGTTAAACCCTGACTTATTTGTGTTTGGTAAAAAGCTTCTTACTACCAAGTTTAGACAGCCCGACAACGAAGCCTATAATAAGAACAGGAAAGCATTGGAAGCACTTGAATTGATGGAACATAATTACACGCTCTACAGTTGGCGGCATACGGGCGCGGTCAATGCCATTACTATTGGAGGATTGAGCGTATTTGAACTTCAAAGACAATTTGGACATTCAGACGTGAAGGAAACCCAAATCTATCTTAAAACGCTAAAAGTCAGGATAGATAATCAGCCTTTAGAAAATACTTGGTAGTAAAATGCCTTCATTGATGAGAGGAAACTTATTTGAAAACATTTTATCATAATAACTAATGCAGTCAAAACTAAGGCAAGGCTACTTATATATAGATGATGAAAAAATTGGAGAAGTGATTTTTTCAATCATGGACGAAAGTATGGGTGGAATTGGCGGTAGATTAGTTCCTAATGACAATTATCAAAAGTATCAATCGTCTATCCGGCAGCATTTTGTGAAGCAAGGAGTTTCTAACGTTGGCAACTTTAAATTTAGGATTTTACTTGAAGATAGCACCGAATTAAAATCGGAAGGTGGGATTGGAGTTGTAGATTCCGAAGACTCAGACGAAATTTATGTAGAGGCTGCGGGGCTAGACCTATCAAAATTTTAAAATGGTATCTAAGGCTGCGTGTACTCAAAATGAGGGTATCCGGCTTCAAAATGAAGAATTGAAAGAAATTTAGTAATTATTATTTAACATCCTTAAATGAATATATATAGACAGCTTGGCTTTGAGACTTGGGCATTTGGAGAACCTATGACTCCAGATGATAAAATTGCATTTCTGAAATTATTCTATGCCGAATTTGGACACTTAATGACGAGACTTGCCAGAGATCGTAGGACTGATATAAAATTCGAAACCTACGAAGTAAGCTATGATAATAAATCTTTAGGTCAGTTCAGTATTGGAGGTGAAGATATAATGGTATTAAGAATATTACTTTTCCTGATCCAAAATATTCCTGCCTATTGTAAAATTGGGATAGGAGAAAACCCTAATGAACCTACCCTTTGGAACGGCCCTGTTTTTTTTCCATCGCAAGACATTACGAAAGAAGATTTAGTCAAAGGCTTGCAAATTGAAGAACAATATAATTACCTGCCTATTTGGTAAGAGAACTTAGTAAACTGTGAATATACTACCTATATTTTGAGCAATTACTAGACTATGGTGTTGGCAGACAGTTAATGATCCTAGAAGCCCACCTGAATGCAATGCCCCAATATTAATGGCAAGCTAAAAACAAGAATGAATGGCAGTTTATCAATTTTATTTAGCTCTGATTCCAAGAATTGGATTGGTTAGAAAACACAATCAAATGCCTATTAGAATAAATGTAAGCACTGAAACCGGGTATTTCGAATCTAATACAGAAGAGTATTGGCAGTTAGCTGAAATCTCCCCTGAAAAAATAATGCAGGAAATTGACAAGGTGGTCAATCGTTCAGATTGGGGAAGTGGTAAGTCTAAGCAATGGAAAACTTATACAGAGGAAATAGATAATGATGCTTGGATGGCGATAAATGATGATTCAGGTAATATTAAAGAGTTATCATTTAGAGCTGATTTGCGAGAAGATAGTCTGAAATTTTTAAGGAATATGATTGACTTAGCAAAAGAATACGATTTGCTACTTATGGACAGGAAAGGAAATTTAGCAAAACCAAATTTTAGTGAAGTTGGACATCTGGTTGAAATTTCAAATGCATTTAGATTCCTGCAAGACCCGGAAGTTTTTCTAAATAATCTGGATAATGGAAAAATAAATTTCGAATGAGAACGGCATCTGCTAAAATAAGCATATGGAATAACAAAATAGCCCTTCACTCGTGAAGGGCTAAACAGAATAATATTTTGTGCGTGTGCTCAAGTTTCTGCTTCAGGAAGGCAGGTTCGGCCACACTTCGCGCCAGATCAGGCTTACTTCAGACGAATTTTTGAGAAATACGCCAAATATTATTCTGTTATGTTGCCAATAAAGAATACCGTAAAACCTTAAACCATCGGGCATTGGTCAGGAAAATAAATTCTCCGGCATCGGGATCAAACGGGCTGTTAGGGTCTTGTTTTACGTATAGCTTTCCCGTTAAGGTATTTAACCAATAGTCCCCTACTTGTGTCACATTATCGGTATTGGTCGGTACACCCTGAATATAGTACGTTTTACCTGCACTTGCGCCCGTCGCGCCTTTTAAAGAAGCCAATTTCTTCCATTGTACATTCCCTGCTAAAACAATCGTCGTAGCGGTAATTGTGCCGGTGTAGGTTTCACGCTGCCATAGGTTTCCGCTTGTCGTATCTAAATAATAATCATTGATGATCGTACTGGCAGTTAAGGCATTGCTTGGATCACCTGCACCGTTTAGAAATTTAGGGGCATCTTTCGCGGTCAACTCTTCCAAGCCGTTGGCCGATTTATAGACTATCTTGCCCGTCGTTGAACAATAGGCCATTGAGCCGGGCGGTAATGTGGCTAAATCGGCGTTGATTTGCGCCGTGGTTCTTGCGGGCATCCCTACGGCGTTGGCCTCAAAACTCAGTAATTTATTGGCTCCCAAATACTGAATGATCTTTTTACGCTCATTGTTAACCATGACGTTAAAGAACAATTCAGGGATATTGTTGTGCAATGAGCCATCTATATAAAAGATACTCTTTTCGATTTGATCGGCCTGATCAATCCATTTCATGCCAAAGGCCGGTTCTTCACCGCCTACGACCAACAGTTCAGGAAAGTAATAGTTTTGAGGGGTTTTGATACGGGAAAGCAATTCTTTAAAATCCAATACCTTCACCCAAATAGCTTCCGGACGTATCATAAAGGGCAGGTATTCGGGTGGATCAGTTAAGAAAGTCTTTTGCCACATGATCCCGTTGCTGCGATCAATCCAATAACTGCCGAAATCTACCTGCATGGATTCTTCATTGGTGGGTGTTTCGGCTCCGTGGTGTATTTTGGTGGTTGCACTCATTTGTTGATAGTGTTTGAAATTTTAGTTAAGAATTTATAGCCCACGAAAAAAAGCACGGCATAAAGCAGCGTGTCAGTATAGGCTTTATTTTCGTTGACGGTGGTATCGTTGGTCAGTTCCGAGTTTAGCGGATCAAACGTGGTAGGATCATCAACGGACGTTTTCGGAACGCTTTTATAATCGCGTGTTGCGCCGCCGCGCGGGTCTGCTATATAGGCCATATCAGGAACGGTTTTTGGTAAACAGATACAATCCCAAAGCGATCAACAGACCAAACAAAATGCGTTGATTGCGAATGCTCGCCAATTCGGCAACGGCCTGATCATAGATTGTTTTTTGCTTTGCCAATTCGGTTAAGACCTGATTAGCCTGTGCCTTGATTCTTTCCTGTTCATCCGATTTTACTTTTCCTTCCAGAAAAGAAATCAAAGCACCTGCCCCGGCAGTAATGGCGGTCGCAAAAACGCCAATCCCTGACGAACTCAAAGCGGCACTTCCCGCCACGATCAACGCACCAATATTGCCGTCGCTTCTTCCTGCCTGTTCGTTGAGTTGCTGCAAGGTTTTTGCCAACTCCAAAATGTTGTTTTCGGCTTGGGCTTTGAGCCAAAGAAGGTAATTTTCCTTTGTGCCGAAAACGGCCTGATCGTATTGAATCGCTTCCAATTCTTCCGAACGGTAAAGGATATTTACCGCGTTGGGGTTGTAAGCTATGCCGTCAGATCGCCCGATACTGTTATAGTAATCGCTTGCCCTTGCCATTTCGTTAAGCGGTTATGCGCACATTTCGTGCAGGGTTGGAGTTAAATGAGCCAATGATTCCACTATGCCCGTTTTGAAACAGGTTCAGTACGGTGTATGTAAAATCTCCCTGACGGTTTGGCGTAATGACGGGGCTGTTCCAAAGTCCGTTTGCTTCCAAAAGTGCTTTGGTGTCTTTGGCCTTTTGGAAGCTTTCACCCGCGCCCGTTCCATCGGGAGAATGGAAGGCAAACGATAAAAGATTACAACCGTTTTGAATCATTGCGCCGTGACGCTCTGCTAATGTTTCTTTGGCGGTATTGCTTGGGCTGTTGGTGTATTCAGCCGCAAAGTATTTACCTGTCCGTCGCTTCCAGTCGTAGCACAATGCCGCATTGAATTGGAAGGTGTCATCGTTCATCGGGTTGTTTTTAATAAACCTGATTTGCGGATGATCAGCGATCAATTCAAGATGATACGTACCGCCCCATTTATGAAAATCATAGTAAAAGCTGCCTACGTCTAAACCGTTATTCCAACCGTTGAAAATAGCCGCGATGGCGTGTAATTTTTCTTTTAATTGATTGGCCTGATAAACGCTGTAACTGAAATCGCGAGTTTGATTCAGCCCGTTTGAGGCCGTGGTTTCAGCGTTTGACCAATCTCCCTGAAACGGAAGCGGATAGACCCATTCCTGCGTCTCACTGATCGCGGGAAAATTGGCAACAATATAGCCGGCATCCTGTAAGGGCTGAAAGGCTTCTTTGACCTGACCAAACCAGTTATAAACAAAGTTCCAACGGGTTGAGCCAAAGGATAGAATATAATTCAGATCTAAGATCATTTCGCCGCCCGGTCCTTTCATTAAGTCGTTTAGCGGGAATGTGCCGAGCATTTCAGGAGAAACGCGAATCCACGGTTTCAGCACAATATTCAATCCCTGACTGACGGCGTAATCGGCTAAGTCTGTATAATAGTTAAGACCACCTACAAATGTATTGGACATGGGTACTACCAATTGCACCGTATCAAATCCCGCCGCCGCAATGGCGCGACATCGTACTTCCCAATTGGTTACATCGGTCAGCATGATCATTTTGTAAACTTTGGCAGGGTCAAAGGTTCTTACCTGATACCCAAAGGCCGCTTTTCGGGCGTTGGAATTACTGCCGGCAGAACGTCTCAACAAAACAATGATCAAAAAAGCGATCACACCAAGCCAGATTATTTTCTGCTTTTTGGAAAGGCCTTTGATGAATTTTTTCAGTTTCATAAAAATGGAAGATTTAAAAAAAGGCTTACCGATGGGTAAACCTTTTCGGGATTGATCACACATTAAACGACTACCCGCCGCAGGGAAACAACAAATTTGATCAGGCTCAACGCCGCGTCAATGGCATTGTCCAAAAGGGCTTTTGCGCGTGGGTCTGCCATGTCTAACCCCGTTTCGTCAGCCATCACATATTGCAGGTCTTCGCGTTCCTGATCACTCATTCGCCTGAACTCATCCCATGCGTCGGGAATGTCTTCAAACGCGGGACGGATCAACGGCAACAGGTGTAAGAAGTTGGGCAGATCACGAAAAGTCAATTTGCGGTCTTCCAGACTCTTTATGATCGCACTTGCCAACCGTGCGATAAATCGTAAAAGTTCGGTACTGTTTTTCATCGCTTTGCAGGTTTAAAATTTTGTAAATAATTGGTTTTTAGATTTTTGACTTTGGTAAGGTCGGACGGTACGGAATTGCAAAGGCAGTCTACGGCCTTCCACATGATCCAGTAAGGGCGTATTTTGAGGTAATAGCCATCGTACTTTTTGACGACCGGGTATACGCTGCCTTTGGTGCTTGTATTGGATTCGTAAACGGTGGCGTAGGTGGGAAATTTTTCGCGTAAAATGCCCACATGGTAGCCCGAAAACCAACCCTTCAAAGGCGCGTAAATAATTACGTTAGTGGGCTTTACTTTCCCTATCGCAAGGGCGTAGGCCTGTTTGCCAATGTTGGTGACGGGTACACATTGCGTATAATTGTACGCTCTGCCCCATTCTTTGATGGGAATTTTATAACCCGCTTCGTAGAAGATCGCGTACACGGCAAAACCGCAATGGGCTAACTGTTTGCCGCCTACTTTCATTTTATTGGCGTAGTCACCGGCATAGGCGCGCCAATAGTCGAACAATGCGCCGTCGTTGCGGTTGGTGGTTTCGTAGGTGTTGACGTAGCGCTCGGCAACGCTGAAAACGCTGTCTATTCGGGTACGAGTCCCTTGCCCGTATACATGAGTAAAAGCACAAACAGCAACAAATAGAAATAGTATTTTAGTGGAATTAAGACGCATCGTAACAGGGGTTTAGCTTGAAACAATTCACTCAAATAATCGGGCGTCGTTCGTTCTGAGGGGTTTAGATAGAGGTAGGATTTTCGATCTAAAAACAACAGGATCAGACTGATTCCAAGCAGGGCAAATACTACATAATACAAGGCCGTAAAACCGTTTGAGATATAAATATTGGATAGGGGATCAATCCCCAAATATTGACTGATCCAACGCGGAATATTGACAAAGAAGAACATCAAAAGACCGCACAAAGCCACCGTTTTGATCAGATCATACGCAAAGGATGCACGGAAATGTTGCCATACTTTTAATGCCTGATCTTTGAGCGTTGGCGTGATTTTTACGGGTTGAGGCGCAGCGGGTTTAAACTCTTCCCACTTCTCGAAAATGTAATCAGTCAAGGCAAATTTGAAACTTTCGGCCTGTACGTTGTTGACTTCTTCAAGTTGGGAAAATGTCACTTTGCCGTTGACAAAATCCGTTAATAATGCCCGTTGGGTACTTGGGCTGAGGTCTTCAAAATTTCTCATTGTTTGCGTCTTAAAAGGTAGATCAGAAGGAAAAACAATACGAGATACAATAGGTTATAGACGGTTTTGGCAAACGTTCCCTGTGCGTAAATGGTGGCTTCCTGCAAACGTCGGTTCTTATTGAAATTGATCGACGTAAACGCCTTCGTTACGGCGTCAATGTCGTTGGGGTCTTCATTGACCGCCTTTAATACTTGGTCGTAGGTGTCGGTAAAGTTGCCCGGTCCTACGTTGTACATCAGCGATGTTAAGGCGTCAAATTGATTTTGATTCAGGATTACGGTTACGTAACGGTTCACATAATCGGCATTGGCCTTGACATGAAACTCCAACAACGTGTTGGCGCGGGCGGCGCTGATTTCGTCGTTTTGCTTTACACGTTGCCAATTTTCGTAAAATTGACACCCGTACCCAATGGAGTATTTGCCGCTGCCTTTGGGGTCTTCATAAGCCGTTAAACTGCGTCCTTCAAAATCTTTGATCAGTTCTAACGTGGTGTTGGTATACGTTTTACCCGTCATGGTTACTTGTCGTTTGGAATGAACCAATAAAAATGTTGTTGATGTTGGCCTTTCACCAACTCCCATTCCCATACTTCGGTCACGGTACGCGTGACAGCTCCCACTTTTCGCTTTAACTGAGCTTCGGCAGGATAGCCCAACGGATCACCCTGTTTTACGGTTAGTACGACCTTATTTGTAAGAGAATCATAAATTTTAGTGGACTTGGCGGCGATGATCTTTTTCATTTTACATCTAGGGTTTTGTGATGGTTACGTCAGTCTTTTTGACCAATTCAAAATCCGTCCACCAAAACACGTCGCGGCGAATGATCACGTACACGATGTTATTGATTGTTTTTTCGCCCGCCCATTGCCCCAAGCTGACGTTGGCCGATACTGTTTTAGAAACCTGCGCGGGATTGTCGAGTTTGTAGGTACTCAAAGCAACTTTGCTTCTGACATTGTAACCTAAGTAATAAATGGGATCGGTGGGCGTAGTGGGTACGGTTCCCGCTTTGGGCATTAACTCCAAAAAGCGTGAAAGGTCAGTCCCTAATTCATTTTCGAGCCGTGCCACCAATTGCTCATTGTACAGCCTGAAATATGAATCCTGTACTCCCTTCCAATCATAGATCAACGGAGCAAGGGCAAACAAGGTGGTTTCGTCGGTGCCGTCTCCGTCAATGACACTTACGCCCAAAACACTTCCGTAGGGGTTACAGGCCTGACGAATTTTGTAGGCGATCTGCGCGTTGGCACTTGTCCCTAAAGCGTCATATTCACTCTTTTGTACGACCTTTCTGATTTCTTTACGGATAAGCCAAACAATGAGCAAAATCAAAAGAATCGTAATGACTTTACGGCTTTTTGAGGCTTTGACGGCTCCATCGGAAATGGTTTGGAATAGTGACATGGTGGTTGGAGTTTAAAGAATCCCGACAAACTTTTCCGCAATGCCGCCCAGCAATTGCGCGGGGTTGAACCCTGACATTAAGCCTAAAAGCTGCTCGCGGCGCTGACGGTCAAAGATCATTTGCACAAACTGCGGATCGGTTTCACATTGTTTTTTGATGAAGTTGAATCCTTCGGCGGTGGCTTGCTCTCCTACCAATTGGGTCAGGGCTTGGCGGCAACCTTCGACTTCTTCGTTCAGGTCGTATACTATGGGTGTCTCGTCTTTTACAACGGTCAATTTTGATGTCTTCTTTGCGGTTTTTTTGGTTCCAAAAAGTGCCATGATAAGCAGTAATTTAAATGAGTGATCAGGAAATAATTAAGCGGTTTTTGACATTAGGGACTTGACAATCTGCGTGCCGCGCTGAAACTTTTCGAGTTTGTCAATGGCATCTTCATCGTCGTCGGGATCGTCGTTTTTAAGTGCTTCAATTCCTTCTCTGAGTGTCTTAATGTCAAGCGTTGCCAACTCTTTAAGGGCGGAAAGGATCGGCTTTATTTCTTCGGTTATAAAGTCCTCTACACGTTGGATGCGCATTTCTTTCAATGCCTCCTGACGGCCTTTTTCGCGTTCTTCGGCTAATAGTACTTGCAAACTGTTTCCTGACGTTTGAGACATAGAAGTAGGTTTTGAGGCGTTAAAATTTTCAAATTGGCCGATCTTGAACGGGCGGTCGATCACGGCGCTTTTGCTCCCTTTCCAAGCGTGAAGCGTGTAGGCACCTTCGGGCAATTCGGGGTATTCGGTGCGTAGGGCTTCCAATGTTTCTTCTACGCTGTTTCCTTCGTGGTAGGCAACCCGCCGCTTACCGGAGTCCTTTATGTTAAAGTGCGTTGATTTGTTGCGGGTCAGAAAAGTGATTAATTCTTCCATTGCCTTTTTTAAGGGGAAAGGGTAGGGGTAAAGTTGACCTTACCCCTACGCATTGATGAAGTATAAAAGCGGACTATTTTTTCTTGTCCTTCATTTTTTGGACTTTGGCTTTTGTCGCCTCTTTTTTCTTTTTTACGGCTTTTACTCCGTCATTGTGCTTGGTGACATCAGCACATTTTTTTTCATAATTATCCCATGTCTTTTGACTTGCAGTCATTTTTGGCTGTTTGGGAAATTTCTTCATTTTTGCCATGATTGATAGTTGGTTAAAGTGGGCTAAAGCACGTTCGTAACTTTAGCCCGTTGATGAATTGTTTAATTGATGCCGTAGGAGAAAAGCGCGTTTAGCGTTTGCGTTTTTTGCTTTTTTTCTTCAATCCAAGTTCTTCCAAGAGGTCTATCCCAAAGACAAACTTGGCGATCAGGTACACCACGATGGCGATCAGCAAACCGCCGATGATGGGGTTGGCATTGACATAATCCGTAATGGCTGTCCAAGCATCTTTGGCACCTGATAACAGACTGCTGCCGGTGCCGCTTCCTGTACCCGTGCCGTTGCCTGTTTCGGTGCCTGTTTTCGCGGCGGCGTTTTTCCATGCCGTTACGTCAGCAGCACTCGCTACAACGGAGGTATCGGTGGGTACAGTGTCGTACCCTTCCCCCTTAATGGAGAAGAGCGCAATGGAAGAATCCCAAACGCGTTTGAACGCGCCGCCACCCTGACGGGCATTGGAGATCGTCACCGTTCCGTCTGAGTTGATCAAACCTGTGGAGGCGGTTTCCAACAGATCGGTGTAGGCTACCGACTTGGATATAAATGCTCCGTTGCCCGACACGATAGCCGATTCCATGCCCGAACGCGGCATGAATTTAGCTGATCCCAATACGGTAGGGTCAGAACTGGAAGACTCAAAATTGACCAAAAACTTGCGGTATGCGTCGTCTTCGGCTAAGTAGATAACCGCCACGCCGTTGAGGCCCGGATACTTACCTACGTTTCTAATTAACTTTGCCATTTTGAAAAATTGAGTTTATTGATGAAGTGAAAATTTTTAGGACTACGATTTCTTTTTGTCGCTTCGGGAGAATAGGAAAAAAGCAACGACCGCCAATCCGATCAGAATAAGGGTATTGTTATTGTTGGAGGTTTGCGGCACTAAATAGGGGTTCGTGCCATAGGTAGCAGGGGCTACGGTGGCGGTATTGGTTTTGTTACCAAAGATGGACGTGACGGCATTCAGTACCCCTGTAAACAGCTTGTCGGCCGTTAAGCCCGTCCAAAAACTTGATTTTTCCTGTGTCTTGACGGTTTCGGTTGCGGGAGCATTTTTCAGCGTGTACATATCGTACTCATTCTCCAGATACCACTCCCACGTATAAATGTCAGGATCAGTAGTTGACACTTTAGCGTTTGGCGTGCTTACCGTAGTGGTTTGCCCGTTGGCCGTTTTATTAACGCCTACGATTTTGTAGTATACGCCGTCAATAGTAATTCCTATCGCTTCGTTTTGGGCGTTGTATTTTACCTGATAGTTGATCATAGGAATTTAGGGATAGAAAGCGTATAACTGATATTGACGGGGGCGGTTAGGCCATAGGCGCGGATTACGCCGTCGAACGCCACGGTGACACTTTTAGCCGTAGCGCGGAGATCAGGCACGGCGGCAAGTAGGGTGTCAATACCCATAATGACCGATGTTTGCAAAGTCGTTTCGGTATAGGGTTCAATGACAACGGGTTGAAAAATGATGGCCTTCCCTAAGAGGTTTTTACCCACGTACACGTCTAAATCAAGGCCGTCAATGGTAACGCGCTCTACGGTGGGGTTTACGATCACCATTTCCAATTCAAACTTTAATGCGCCTTTTTCAAAGCGAATGTTGCGCGGTAGGAGTGAGCGAAAACTAAAGCGTTTGACTGCTCCTATTTTGATCCAAAGCCTGATTACCCAAAAGATGATAAAGACCAACAGGCCGTAAAGAATTTTTTTGTTCATTTTGATTTTCTGTTTTTGTAGAGTTTAAACAGCACGAAGGCAAGCAACAGCCAAACAACGGGACTCTTCAAGGCCGCTTGAATGCTTGCCCAAAGGTCAAATTTGCTGCCTTGCGGGGTGGCTGCGCCTTCGTTTTCCTTTAAGGGTGTTTCGGGTACATTGTAGGTTCCTGCTTCGATCTGTTTTTTTATGATCACTTCCTGACCGATCAGATTCGTAATCTGTGTTTCGCGTTGGGTAATGGAAACATTGTCAAGTATAGCAAGGCGTATCGACGTGATGATGTATTCGGCCTGTGCTTCATTGATCCCAAAGTGGGCGGGGTTATTAATCAGTAGCAGGATCAAACAAATCTCTTCCGTGGTGTACTTGTTGGCGGGTATCTTTTTGATTGCATAACCTATGCCTCTGACCTCCTGAGTGCCTCCTGTGGTGGATAACGCCGCCAAATAATCATATAATGTCTCCTTGACAGGATCAAAGGAAGACAAGTCCCATTGATCAAACGGTTTGCCGTTTGTAAGGGTTGTGATCTGTGACGTGAGGATGTTTAAAACGCTTGCCATGCCTCAAACGTACTACAATACTTGTACAGTAGTCAAGTGCGTTATATCTTTACGAACCAAACCAAACCTATCCTGATCTAATGGCTCTTACTGCATCTTATTCGCACTTTTGGATACTGACCGACATCGCAGGTTTATACGGCCTAAAAGCTCCCGATTTTAGAAAAGAGTGTATAAAGAGGGGTATTGCCTTGAAGAGTGCAAAGCAGAAGTACAGCCCTAAAGAAGTGGACAGTATCATAGAAGTGCTTGGAAAGCCAAGATCAGTGCATGAAGTGGTAAAAAGTGGGTAGTCCGCTAAAGAAAAAGGACAGGTTTTGAAGGATAATTACTCTATACAGGCACTCATACGGTGCCTTTTTTTATGAAAATACACTGAGAATACAATGAAAATCCATTGAGAATACAATGAAAGTTGTTTTTTTTACCTGCAACCTGCCACCATGCTTTTTTTACTTATCACTAGCTACAACTACTTGTCACCTTACCTGTCACCCAAAAACAGCCCTGACGCTATTCTATTCTTTGTTTTTTTTAGGTGATAAGAAGTGATAAGTAAAAAGGGAAAAATAGAAGCGAAAAATGGATATTGAGCGTAAGTATCTGAAAATCTGTCCTTTTTCTTTAGCGGACTATGTATAATAAAAGTGACAGGTAAATTTGAGCGCTTCCCTGTCACCTTCATTTTTTTAATGTAACTTAGTAATATAATAAGAAAAAAAATCAGATTGAACCTATGTATTTTTTATCAAAATAACTTCTGAGTTCAACCTCTATGAGCGGATTCTTATTGTTTTTTATTATTCCACTACACGCAAACTCTAAAAAATCATAGATAAAAGTTTGCCAATGCGATACAAGGATTATTGTATAAGAAGACAAAAGGTAGCGCTCTCTTTTTTGTAATTCTTCAACCTTATCTAAATCTTTAATTATCAGTTGAGAAAATTAATATTGTAATTTTTTTACTGAACACTTGTGGAGTTTTTTTAGGTTAATTCTGTTGTGCTTTTATTTACAGTAAAGTTTAATGGCTAATAAAAAGCGTCGGCAATGTACTAAATGCTTTTTTAAACAAATCAAACAAAATTTTTCCAGTTTGGGTATCTAGTGTCAAAGTGGTAGAAATTCCAATTAAGGTTGACAAAACTAAACTTTTCCAATCGAATTTGTTCAATCGTTGAGAAGATTCTATTAGATAATCAAGTCTTTCAATGACTAAATTTTGCTCTGTTATATTAGTGGATAAATTTTTATGAATTAAAAATTTTAATTCATTTATAGATGTAGAAATTTGCCTTATCTCATCTGGCAAAAAATAAGATTTATCATTAAAATCTATTAATGATAAATTCAATGATTTGTCACTACTTTTATACAACTCCCATAAGTCTTGTTCAGTGATTTCTTCTATATAAGGTACAATATGATTTAATATCCAACTCCTAAAACTCTTATACACACTTTCAAAATTTACAAATTCAACATCAGGGTAATATTCAGTAAATTCATAGCTTGGGCCAAACTGTATAAATTTAAAGTCGAAATCGTCAAAACTTTCTTTAGAGTTTCTTATTACAAAGATAAACTGCGTATTTTTATACTTTATAATAGTTGCAGGCAAATTGTCCACATATTCATCTACTAACTCAAAATCTCTTTGATTAAATCCTAATTCACTTATCAAGTTAAAAAGGGTATTTTTGTCTCTTTTTTTCATTACTGCTAATTTGAAATTTAAATTAATTTTCCTGATTGCTAACTGCATCTATCTTGCCTAAAAAATCTTCCAAATTATACTAATATTTTAAAGATTAGTATAATTTGGAAGATTTGTACTGAATGATTCTGAAAGTATTTTGAAAAAACTGAAATTGTAAAATTTTTACAAGAAACCAATAGCCCAATTTGAATTATTCATTGAACTCTTCAATCTTGCTCTCAATATAAGAGATCGAGAGTCTGAAGACATCCATTTCTTCTTTTGTTACATCCTTTGCGTGAGCGTCTGAACGATACTTGTTTATAATTTGCATTTTATAATCAAAATCATCTTTATTGCTTCCAAAAATATACTTAAAAACTTCATAATATTTAATTATAGTTTTACGAATGTCTTCAAAGTATATTTCGCTTTCTTTTGCGTCAAAAAGTTGACTATAGCTTAGACCAGAATATTTCGATTTTCTGGGCTCTCCTAAGATTCCAAGATATTTACTGGTTGCATCGGCTTTTCCATACTGTCCTAAAAGCTGATTTCTGACAATCTTTCTTAGTTTAGGCTCAATTGTATTCCGCCTTTCGGAAATTTCTCTGTACCTTTCTTTTGGCGTTTCCAGAGATTTTTCATATTGATGTTTAGTAAGTAAGTAATCTTTAATTGCATCTATTTTAAACGAGTAATGATTGTTATTTTTATCAATAATTCTATAGCCAAGTAAGTGATTTGTAAATTCTGGTGACATTGATGCCAATTCCCTAAATGTCTTCATATCATCAAGGGCAATATATTTTAACATATCAAATTCTGAAGGGTAGAAGTGCTTTAAAACTCCAAGTATCATTTCAACATAGCTACTATATTCCTCATAAAATTTAGCTTTTGCTTTTTCATATAAATACTTATCTACTCTAATTGGTCTTTCGGAGTCAGAAATTTTATTAATGATGCTACAAACATGTCTCACCAAAAAAGGATGCCCTCCAAAATCTTCTGTAAGTTTTGAATAAATTGTTTCTTCGAATTTAAGACCCATTATTCTTCCTAATTTTCTAACCATTTCTCTTATTTGTGGAACATCGAAATTTGGTATATATTCAAAGTAAATTTGATTAAATATTGGATTGTCTTTCCCCCGAATCTGCGCAGTTTCAATAGCGTTTGGGTTTGTCCCCACTATAAAAAAAGAAAACAAGTTTGTATTTTTTTGAAATACTGTTCTTATGGATTGCCATAATAATACAAAATCTAAATCGGCAGTCCAGTGTAGGCTAGGTGAAGTATTAAAGGTAATGTTCTCTATTTCGTCGAAAACCAACAAAACACTTTTGTTGTTTATTTTTCTCTGAAGTAGTTTTAGGTTTTTTTCAAATAAAATTGTTGCATTTAACTCGGTATACTCATTTTCTTGTTCATTTGTTAAGTCTGGACAAATTTGAATTATTATTTCTTCAACAATGTACCATAAAACACCATTCCAGTGTCTTTTATGTAATGAAGGGTTTTGGCAGTCAATAAAAACAATATATTCACCTAATGACTCTAAAATTCTTTTAATGCCAAATATTACAGATGTTTTTCCTGTTTTTCTAAGGCCAAACAGAGCGGTATTTTCGTTAGATCTATGTCTATTTACTAGTTTTAGTACCAAATCATTTCTTCCAAAAAAATATAAATCTTTTTTAAGTGGAGATTCAAAAGCAAATAAATCTCTAGTGTAAAAATGAGATTTAAATCTATTTCGCAAAAAGTAAGAGTCATAATTTTCTAATAATTCATTATAAGAAAATGGAACAACTAACTGCGATTCTTGGTCACTTTTAACTAAGTCATTTATCCTTTGAACGATATTATTGTCTTTACTAATAAGTACACAACAAAGCTTTTCAATTCTAAGTGTTTGATATTTTTTTTCAATATAACCTACAGCATCTAATGACCTTGGTTCAAATGTTGTATAATTACTGAAAATTACTATAATTTCAATTTCAATATTGAAAAGTTCCTTGTAGTTATCTGTTGGTTTGATTAAAAAATACTTATACTGTGAAGTCGCTCCTATGTTAAACTGCCCACCTCCATTTGTTATGTACCAATCATTGGATATTTTTTTAATTATTGTCTGTTCCTCTGCTGAGAAATGCGCCAATTTAACTGACGGATTTATTCCGGGGTAAGTCTTTTGTTCGTTTTGTGGTATCATTTTATAAATTGTCTTATTACGCAGCTAACACTAAAATATGGAAATTTCTTGCCAATCACTACTTGCCACTGATTCGAATCATGCAGTAATTATTTATTGCACAACATAGCACGATACTATAAGTTAATTTTGTACCATTCTACGCATTTGTCATAAAAAAGTTATCAAATGGTTCATGTTCTGATTAAGTTACTTTGGGGCACTTTCTAAGTCGTTTAGAATATGACATTTAAAATGACTTTACTATGAACCAGATTCTACGCTTTTTAGCTGTTTCGGCACTCTTCTTCAGTTACCAAAAGACGTTGCACCCGCACCGACGGCTCGTTTCAATGTACAGGAAAACTCCTCTGACCGAAATGGTGCGGTATATGCTTTCGTTAATCTAACTACCAACGCTCAAACCTATAATTGGGCATTTGGCGACGGCGGCAGTAGTAGCGAACAACACCCTATTTATGTTTTCAGAAAGAACGGAATGTATAACGTCACTTTAGAGGCCAAAGGTGAAGGAGGTAAGGACTATTTTAATCAGACTGTAAAAGTAACAGGTATACCAACTACGGGACGGTTGATATTTTGGTCGCGTATCAGTAATAAAGGAAATATTACTGTGTCGGTGGTTGGTTCCGAAGTAGGGAAGATTACCGTTTCTCAAATTGCATCAACTGCACCTGATTGTGGTACTAAAGGTTTTGTAACGGTTGCATTACCGGAAGGAGCTTACAGCTATACCGCCCAATCATAAGGGTTAATTCCTTATAATTGGTCAGGAGCGTTCCAGATAGTAAATGGCGCTTGCAGAAGTTTACAGTTAAGTGAGTAAACAAAAAAGCCCTGTAACAGGGCTTTTTGTTTAGTACGTTTCAAAATATTCAGGGTCACAGATTAAATTTAAATGTCGTTCCATATAAGCCCAAGCCTTTACACGCTTTGGTTTAAAACTTTTCTGCTTTGTTGCAGAATCTTCAAAATACAGGTTGTGTTCATCGTCATAAGTACCAATACAAACTTGATTCACTCCCTTTTTCCAATACAAAATCAGCAGAATTAGACTTGGTTCGGGAGATTTGAATCTTGGGCTAAACCATTTTAGATTTGTTGTGTATCCCTTTTTTGAATTGGTTCCTGATATTGCATCTAAAGAACCATCAAGCAATTCTTGCAGGACTAATTCTTCCGTATGGCTCATTATTTTCATTCGTTTCCTGAATTTGATTTGCTGCTAAGTAGTTGAATACGTGAGATTTGAACAGATAAATCTATCTGCGTTTCGCGACGGTCGTTTTGGTAGGTTTTGGCGCGTAGTTCACCTTGCACTAAGACTTTATCTCCTTTATTTAGATGTTGGGCTAAGTTTGTCTTTTTATTGATACAGCTATACCACGTCGAAGACTCGACTTTTTCCCCGCTCTCTTTTTTGTAAATTTCCGTGACACAAACATTAAAGACCAAAAATTCACTTCCATTGTTTTTCTTAATAATGGCATCTTTACCTAAATGACCGATGATCGTAATTTGTTGCATAGTTTGAAATTGATTTTAATTAAAAATATCTCCTTGTTTTGGGGCGTATTTTCCTACTCCATTAATGCGGTTTTCAAAATCTTCTATATCCCGCTTCTGAACTTTGTAAACCTGCGTACTTACCCCTGAAATTTTCTTCCGGGTTTGAAAGCAGTTTAGACGTTTAAGGGCTGAACCAAGTTTCTTATCGCTTAGATTTGAGGCTTTTGACAAATACTTTAATTCCGTCAAGATAGAAGAGTTAGTCATATAAAGGCCGTTGTCTGACTCAAATTTGCACGGCTCAAAATATTGCAAGAACAACTCAAATTCCTGTGAATTTTGCTTAAAGTCGGACAGATCACCAAAGTGCTTTTCAATGTCTTCGGGTGTCCACCAGTAGCGGTATTGTTCGTGGCGGGTTTGCTTGTACAGCTTGTAGATTTTGTAGGCTTCCATCCACGCAAAATCAACGTCAATCAGGTTCAGCGTAGGCCAATCCACCGATAAAGCCACAAACGGATAATAACGGCGGTTGGCTTCGTCGTCTAAGAAAGCATTGCCGTTGATGGAGCCAATGAAGTTTCCGAGCCGTGGCAATTCAACGTTATAGCGGCCGTAAGTGCGCCGCGTTGTGATCTTACCGTGTGATATATACGTCTTCATCGTATTATTATCCTTCCTGACCAGATTGTGGAATTGATCGTCGATGTTCAAAATGAATTTTTCGGCCAACAGAATCGGCACCTCATTTGAATCCAAATCCCTGATCTTTCCCTGAAAGTAATAATCCACTTTAAAGCAGGTAGGGCACAACATACTGATCCAACTCGTTTTCCCTACGCCGTGGGCATCGCTGCAAAGCACAATGGCCGTTTGGTTTTTACCAAGTACGGAATCACCTTCAAACACCTGCGCAATGCTCGAAGACATCCACCGTTGCAGGGCTAAAGCAAAGGTTTTCGGGTTGGGCGTTTTGAGCGTGTTTGCCAATTTTTCAATGTGGGTAGTGCCTTCGGTTTTCTCCCAAAAATCGGACCTCTCAAAGGAGTTGAAATAGGCTTTGACGGGATGGTACATTTTAACAAAATCAGAGTTTAAAATGCTGAAAATGACGTCGGCTGATACTTTTCTTAAATCCGTTTCAGCGTCTAATTCATTGATAATGGAGTTTACCGCGTATTCGTCAACGGGCTTGTAACCGGTAATGTTAAATGGATCGTCTTCGCCTTTTAAGCAGTATTCAGGGCGTCCTTTGATCTCGTTAAGGTGGAAGTGGTAACGCTGCTTTAGTTCGTACATCAGTCGTTGTCGATCCGTCCGTGCTTTGAACTCTTTTGTCTTTTCGGGTTCTTTGACAGCCTCTTTGGTGGCTTCTGAGGTCTTTACGCTTTTGATTGGCATAAGTAGTCATTGTAATCTTTCGAGTTTGGAAGGTATTTTTTAGAGGCGTTAAGCACGGGTATACGGGTCAATTCGATCAGCGTAACCAACGCCCGTTCACCGGCAAGATCATTGTCAAGGTAGGCTACGATAGAAGAGTAGTTTTCAATGATCGGTAAGGCTCTGTTTAATTGGCCGGTGCTGTTTAATATGATCGTATCATACGGGGTATGAATGAGCCGTTTATGCGTCAGGAAGGATAAGAAATCAAAGAAGCCTTCAAAAAGAATGAGTACGGTGCAACCGTTGGAAAGTGACTCTTTGCCCTCTATAAAACGTATATCTTTGCAACCGGTACAACCCTTGAATTTTGCGGTTCGGAGTTCATAGCCGTTGGAATTGTTTCTAAAGCCCAACGCGTAAAAGTGGTTTTCTTTCAACTCGCTTTTGACGGTGTAATGTACTTCACTCAGGTACTTTCTAGCTAAGGCAATAGGAATGTGTCGGCTCTCAACGTATCGGATCAAAGCGGGGGTATTCAATTCACAAACACGTCTGACAGTTGTTTTTTGTATTGCTTCAGGGGTGATAGTTATGGGCTTAATGTCAATGCCCTGAAAGTTTTCGAGTACTTTACAAGCATCCTGAAATGATTTGTTTTCAAGCACTCTCACGAGTTTTATAATGTCTCCTTTTTCGTTGGAAGCAAAACAGGTAAACACATTTTGGCGCGGATCAACAAAAAACGACTGGGTTCTTTCTTCGGTGATCGGTGAAAGATATACTAATTGGTTGCCCAATGTTTTAGACGGGTTAATGCCTTTTGTCGCCAAATAATCAGCAATGGCAACGGACTTTTTTAATAACTGAGTGTCGAAAATTTTTGTAGTAGACATATCATTTTTTGTTTAGAGCGTTGGCTATTTCTTCCTGAGTCCAATGTTTTGCACAAGTGGTTAAAATGGATTCTTCGTTGATTTGGTACTCTTTTTTAAGCCGTTTAAGTTTTAATTCCATTTCCTTGATGCTTAAAAATAAAAGTTCCTGTTGGGAGGCTTCATGCCTGAAAAAGTGCCGCCCATCCTGTAATTTTTTTGTCCAATGATTTTTCATAGAGTTAATGTTTAGTGACTGGTAAAGCATTGGATTTCGTAGGCTTTCGCCGCTTCATCGAACTGTTTGGCATAATGTTTTTCCAGTTCCGGGCAACTTATCAAGCCCTCTTTGATTTTTTCGGCTACATGAGCAAAGCTAAGATTTGCCCATTCCGGCGCTTTTTTTTGCTCTTCTTCAATGATCAAGTAAGTTGTCATATAGCTTTACGATATTTGGATTTAGTACTTGAAAATATATCAAGCTGTGCGGGTGCGCCTTTGTGGATTTCCGTAGGCTCGATACCTGTTGCTTTGGCAAATAGGCGTATATCATACTCCGTTGCGTTTTTAAGCATCTGGTAAAATGTGTTTCTGCTTTTTTTCGTTGCTTCCTGCCATTTGGCTTTAAAATCGGCCTGTTTGACCTTGGAAAGGTCATCGTAGTACTGTCTTAGTGTCATAGTTATTGGTTTTGGTTTATACCGTTTAATAAAACTTATTGACAATTCTCAATATTTAGTACAACTGTATTAGTATTAAATACAAGAGTATCGTATATTGATACTGCAAATGTAAATTAATACTTTAATAATTGTCAAGTTTATTATAAAATAATTTCCAATATCTATGCACATAGGGGAACAGATCAAAAAAATTAGGGAAGCAAGGGGTATGACCAATGCGGAATTTGCACGTCTATTAGGCATGACGGAAAACAACCTATTTAGTGTATACCGTCGAGAAGACACCACAACCGATATAATTAAAAAAGTTATGGCTAAGACGGGTATCACGGCTGCGTATTTCTTTGAATCAGGCAGTTACCCTACAATTAATCAGAATGGCAACGTGAACTCAATAGGAGAAAATAAGGTGACATATCGAACAACTACGACCGAAAGCGAAGGAATAGAGGTTGCGCTTCTGAAAGTTCAATTGGAAAGCGCCAACAAAGAAATAGAATACCTAAAGCAGATCATTGAAATGATGAAAGCAGCTAAATAATGTCAGTGATTTTGTCAGTAATTCATGTCAGCAAAACGATAATCACATTATATATATTGATTATCAATCATTTATTATTAGTTTTTGCCAAATCCCACCGGCTCCACAATTAATCAAATTAACCCCTTAACTATCTCACAGTTAAGGGGTTTTTCTTTTATTTTGAGACAGTTGGGGAAGACCTTTGGAGAAACGCTTGAAAAGTTGGGACACTTACAAATCAGACGAAGGACAAAAGTTGACTGATAAGTCTATAACTTATTGATAATGAGCTAAATAAGATAACAGGAAATTATACAGATTTTGTCATAATATTTTATGACTTTTTTGCGTTTTTGTATCACTATAACAAACTAATAAAATGTGGTATCTGGCATCTGTGATTTTTCTGTTGACTGTTGTATCGGTCCCTTCTGCTCTTTTAAAAAGGAATCGACATAAAATAAGTAAGGATATGATTAAGAAAATATGTCGGGAAACCACCAGCCGGGAGAAGTGGGCCTATCAGTATCGGAGAGACGACTAATTGCCGGTTATTTTAGATTCTTATCTATCAACTCCTTCACCGCAAGATTGCCCCTTATTTATGCTTTTCTTCCAAAAGCTTCAACCCTGATTCTTTGTCAAGAAAGTAATGCCGATAAGTACCCATTCCTACAAAGTATACATTCAACCAAAATTCCTGTTCTGTGCATTCACTTAAGATTGGTGAGCCACCGTTGGCCGAACCATTCGTTATTATTTTTGTATAATAGTAAGTACGGCCGGCTTCAAAGTGGAGATATACCTTCTTGTCTTGCAGTAAGTCAAGCCCTAAGCTGTCTAAATTTGTCTCAAGTAATGTGCATTTGTTAATTTTAATGGGGGTATCCGGATTGGACATAGTTGTTAGCCGGCTGGAGGGCAGGGAAAAGAGGTAAATCTTTGTCGATCTGTTTTGGCTAAACATTGGAATACTTATTCCAAGTAAGCAGATGAAAGATAAGAGGATTGTTTTCATGATTTAGCCGTTTAGTTTAATGCAATTTAACCATTTATTGTAAATGGAATAACTCCATTCTTCGGATCTTCACTTTACCAAGCTTTACAAAACAACTCATTTACCGGCAGAAGCGGGTATAGATGCATTTTGGGAATATAACCACAGACGTACACAGGAAAGTAGGGAGAACCTACATCTGAAGAATGGAAAACAGGTTGCTGCAAGTGATATTGCACAAACCTACATTAGGGAAGGTCAAAGTATATTCAAAAACCAGTGCAGTGCCATTACACCTGCCAATCCTGTTATCGAAACCAATGTTTCCATGATTGACCATGTTTTTAGGGTCTCCGTCATGGATAATTGAAAATACTCCCGAAAGAGCCAAAAACCGGTATCGTTTACGTGCGAGAACATCATACTGCCGGCCCCAATACTGAGTACCATCAGATTGGGGTCAACACCCGTCGTTAAAAGTAACGGAGCCATAAACCCTGCGGTTGTTATACCCGATACAGTAGAAGACCCCACACATACACGAATAAGCGCCGCCATGCCCCAACCCAACACATAAGGATGCAGGGTGGAGTGTTTCATCATATCGGCAATGGATTGATTGACTCCGCCATCCGTCAGCACCTGCTTGAAAGCGCCTGCTCCTCCAAAGATCAGAAAAAGCATGGCGACATCCTTAACGGCATCCGTCAATAGCGCGGTCACTTCCTGCATGGACTTGCCACGCTGTAACCCTAAGGTAAAAGAGGCCAGCATGACCGCAAGAAACATACTTATGATCGGTTCTCCTACAAAAAGTAAGGTGTGTTGCGCCCAAGAGCCGGCGGGCAAAAAAGGACTGAGCAGCGTACTTATTCCAATCAATAAAATAGGGAATAAAACAGTAAAGAAACTTATAAAAGCAGAGGGTGTTTGGTCCAATTTCAGGTCCGGGGCAATAAACGCCGGGTTGGCTAAGTTGGTGTATTTTTTTAGGGTAGACCCAAATAAAGCCCCCGACACCAATATGGCAGGAATGGAAATAATGATTCCGTAAAACAGCGTTAAGCCCATATTGGCATTGAACTGTTTCAAAATGGCTAAAGGAGCCGGATGAGGTGGTAAATAGCCCTGGGTAACAGACAACGATGCCAGCATCGGTAAGCCAATGTACAGGGCCGGTAATTTATAACGATACGCTACCGTGATGACCAATGGAGCCAGCAGCATAAATCCGACGGAATAGAATAGCGGCAAACCCACAATAAAGCCGGTCAGCATGAATGCCCACCTTGCATACGGTGTTCCTACCAGTCCTATTAAATTGATCGCAATGCGTTCGGCAGCACCGCTTTGGGCCACCAATTTGCCCAACATAGAGCCCAACGCAATAATGGCTGTAATGGAAGCTAACGTTCCGCCGATCCCTTTTTGAATAGAGTCAACAAGTGCCAAAGGGGTAAGTCCAAGTGCCAAGCCAACGCCTGCCGAAACAGCCAGAAATGATAGAAAGGTGTTCAATCGAACGATGGAGATGAGCGCAATCAGCGCCAAAATACCAATCAGCGTAATCGTTAGGAACATTCGGTTATAAAATGCTTTATAGCTAATAAGAATTGGTTTGTCGGCTGTTTGACCCCGGATGGGGCGGACGGCCGCTGCCGTCACATATTTGTAGAAATGAAGATTTCTCTACAAACGTCTGACCCCATCCGGGGTCAAACAGCCGACAAATAATATAAACTGATTTTGAACAGGTCCTTCTAATAGATTAAAAGCAATTGACCGATCGGTGGATACTCTAACTTATGATAGGAATCGTTTTACTCAAAGGGTAAAAATACCTTAAAGGATGCCCCGTTTCCGGGCTTGCTTTCGGCTTTTATACTGCCTTTATGGTTGTCTATTACTTTCTTAACCGTGGATAGGCCTACGCCGCTTCCTGTGTGCGTACTGCTTCCATGAAGGCGGGTGAAAAGTTGAAATATTTTTTCGGCAAACTGTTGTTCAAATCCCATTCCGTTATCACGAACTTCAATGAGATGATATTTTTTCCCATTCTCATTACTTGGTCGGGATGAAATATGAATCCGAAGAGGCACCTCAGGATTATAATATTTTAAGGAATTACTGATCAGGTTCTGAAACATCTGGTGGAGTTGTCGTTTATAGCCACTTACTACAGGCAGATCACCTACTGTTATCGTTGCATTCGTTTCCTGAATAGTTACTTCCAAATCCTCTATTACCTGATTAATATTCTCATTAAGATCAACCGGCTCTTTATCAAGCGGAACTAAACTGAATTTTGAATATAAAAGCAGATCTTCAATCAAGCCACTCATCCGGTGTGAAGCATTGGTGATCTTGTTGAAAACGGTCAGATCCTGTTCAGTTAACCGATCAAGGAGTTGCATTTGGAGGCGATCTGTAAAGATCCGGATCTTTCGAACAGGCTCTTTAAGATCATGTGATGCGGCGTGAGCGAAAGCCTCAAGATTTTGATTGGAGGTTTCCGGTTTCG
This sequence comes from Runella sp., assembly GCF_965279615.1. NCBI lineage: Bacteria > Pseudomonadati > Bacteroidota > Cytophagia > Cytophagales > Spirosomataceae > Runella > Runella sp. Next base: position 7,476,110 of record NZ_OZ257252.1, read on the forward strand.
CGATTTTTTTGAGCAACTCAAACTCCAGGTATTTGAGTTTTGTAAAGTCAGCAAAATGAAGAATTACCGCATCATCCATTTTAATCGCGGTCATTTCATTGTACAGGTCCAGACCGTCCTGATCATAGTGACTGTTTCTTCACAATCTATCACCTCTAAAACCAATCCTTCTGCGAAAGAAGGGAACGCACATGAAAAATTCAATGCTTTTCCTATTGCTTCTGAGCGGCGTCACAGCTCATGGCCAGATATCTGCTCAAAGCTCAGTGGATGGCGTGGATATGAAACACTTTTTTCCAACACAACAGGCTTAGAAAACACGGCTTTTGGGTCAGGTTCGCTGTATGCAAATACCACAGGGGGCGTTAATGCTGCTATTGGGTATCAGGCTCTGCGTGATAACAGCACCGGTTTTGGAAATACTGCCGGCGGAGGGTTATCTCTTCGTTTTAATACGACGGGTTTTCAAAATACTGCTACCGGAAATGTGTCTCTGTATTACAACACCACCGTTTATAACAATACCGCGAATGGATTTCAGGCGGGAGATAACAACAAATCGTGGAAGTCAGTCGACTAAAGGTAAAAGCCGATGTGCCCCTTCGTACTGATGGAAAGGAGTAGTGCAAAAAGTTGCCCACCACCGCCCGTATTCAGTTTGACCGCCAACAAAAAGACCCTTCACAAATGAACTACCGTGTGAACACAAATAATTACATCATACCTTTGGGCTAAAAATGGCAAACTCGCCATTTAACAAGCCTATCGGACAGGCGATTATTGAATAGAGAAAATGCTGTTCTTAATCGCCTGTTCACTAACAGTATCCAAACTGTCAGGTAATTATCTGACAGCGCTTCGGAAGCAAAGGCGATGTATCGTTTTTTGCAAAATGACCACGTCAACCAAAGAGAATCGTTTAGCTTATTTGTCGGATAAATCCTCTAAGTCCCGGCAAAGGTGATACTTATGGCTCTTAACTACCATCCGATAACTTTTTATAGTTATCCATTTGGTTTTTTATATCTTCGTAATCCCTCCCATTATATCAGACTCATGTCGTAACTCACTGAAATTAACCTCTATGAAAAAAAAATTACCTATCCTACTATGACCGGTCTTGGTTTCAGGGCTCTTTATAAAAATACGGCAGACGGAACTACTGCTGTCGGTAATAATGGCATCAAATACAAGTGGGTCGTATCTCTAAAGGGCACAATGTTGTATGTGCATGTTTGCCAATTCTTACGCTTTGTATAACCTATTTTGAAAAGTTAATTTAACTGACATGTACATGATTTACTTAAAAAGACTTATCCTGCCGGTTTTGGCAGTAACGCTTTGGTTTCCTTATAAGTTATTAGGCCAAATTGATATGCGTGTAAAGCCCGTTTCATTCTCACAAAATTTGAGCGATAACATACCTGAAACAAATGTGGCTTTCTCAAAAGCTAAGGTCTTAAACGATTCCTCTGCTCTATTACGCCCTAACACATTTGCTATTGATTTAAATGTCAATATAGGTTTGCAAAACGGAAAATGGGATACACTTAGTGATGGTAATAAAATCTGGAGGATTCAAATCAACTCCAAAGGGGCAATGCAATTAAATGTCAGCTTTGATAAATTCAAACTGCCTCCGGGAGGGAAATTATTCATTTATGATTTAAAAAAACGAAATATAAGTGAAGAAATTAACCATACATATAATAATGTGACAAATACCTTTGTTTCACCTTTCATTTATGGGGAAAGCATAATCATTGAATATTATCATATTGGAAATACAAAATTGCCCGATTTTCACATTAATAATATCGGGTATGATTTTACAAACAATGCATTGGTGAAAACCATTAGTGTAGACCCTGCTTCCTGCCAACTTAATATCAGTTGTCCACAGAATGGAAATTTCAGCATACTTAAAAATGCAGTATTCAAATATGCAGGTAAATACCAGGGTTCTGGAAACAATTTATACAATATTTGTACAGGTACTCTAATAAACAATACCAAACAGGATGGTAGACCTTTATTTTTAAGTGCAAATCACTGTGTTGAAGATCCCAATCTAATCTTTTCGTCCATTACAGGCTATTTTAAATATGAAGCCAATGGTACAGTTTGTCAAACAAATGAAGTTAATACAGGCAACATTGTTACCCTGAGCGGGGGAGCAACACTTCTTTCCAGATGGGCAAATAGCGATTTTGCTCTTTTAGAATTCAATCGCAATATACCTGCAGCTGCAGAGCCGTTTTTTGCCGGATGGGATAGGCGTGATACCTTCGAAGGTTCAACAGTTGTAATTCATCACCCCAGGGGAGGTGTTAAAAAATTTTCCAAAGATTATGACCAAGCCGAAAAAGGAGCCGGATTTGACGGAGTAACTACAGCATGGAGGTCTGTACTTAATTATGGAGCAAGTACTGAGCCGGGTTCAAGTGGTTCGGCATTGATAAGCGAAGCTAATCAATTAATAATTGGTCAACTGTTAGGGGTGGAGTATCCCGGTGATCCTTTCAATGCATGTGATATTTTCAATATCACACAAGTTTATGGTCGTTTGGCACATTCATGGAATGGCGGCGGAACATCTACTACACGTTTAAAAGACCATATCGACCCTATAACCTCCGGTGTTGGCCTTATGGCAGGCAACGAATGTCCAAATATCGCTGTGACAGGTTTGCAATCTTCATTGATCGCCGGTACTTATGTGCGACTTGAATGGACAGGGGGATATATAACTCCTTATACCATTGAATATCGAAAAGCAGGGGAATCTACATGGCAGTCAACGATCACAGAAGAAAATGCGACCTGGATATATTCCTTATCCATGAATACAAATTATGAATGGAGAGTAAAAACCAGATGTTCCGGCTTTTCCGGTATTTCCACCTTTAAAACGTACCCCACATTAGGCGATATATCCTTTCCTAAATTTTTGTTTTGCCCGGGTCAAACCACTTCTATCAGTTTACCGATTGAGGGGGGAGAATACATCTCTTACTATAATTTTACTACGGTTCAATTATCGAATACTTCGGGCAGTTTCGATTCTCCGGTTATTATCGGAACTGTAAATTTTGGTTATAGCGGCGGAGATATCAGTGTTACTATTCCGGCTGATACGCCATTGGGCACAAAATACCGAATGAGAATTGTGATGACTTCCCCGGAAATCACTAAAAACAGTGCTTATGATGTGGAAATTGGTACAGAGGCACCCATAGTTCAGGCAGTCACTGCGTGTCCGGAATCCTATACAGAGATTTCAAAAATCTGGGAAAAGGCTTATGGGGGTAATAAAGAAGATGAACTCCGGCAAATTATTCCGGCAAATGATGAAGGTATGTTGCTTTTCGGCTCATCCAAATCAGAGGGCAATCCTTCCACCGACAAAAGCGATGCCAATAGAGGTAATTATGATTATTGGTTGGTTAAGATCGATGCTAATAAAAATAAAATGTGGGACAGAGCTTACGGTGGAACGGATTCAGACAGAGGCACTGCCATTATTCCCACGTTAGATGGTGGATACCTGATTGGCGGAAACTCTTATTCTCCTGCCGACGGCGATAAAAGTCAGGATCATGTTGGAGAAAGTGATTTTTGGGTCGTAAAAATCAGTTCTAACGGTTACAAAATCTGGGATAAAAGATTTGGGGGCTCACTCAACGATGAATTAAGTAAAATTATTCAAACGGCAGATGGAGGGTTTTTATTAGCGGGTCGTTCCAATTCAATTGCGAATGGCAATAAAACTAAACCTAATCATAATGGATCATATGATTACTGGGTTATTAAGATATCCTCTGACGGAGCAACCGTAACTGATTGGGTTTTTGGAGGAAATGATGATGAAACTTTGACCGGCTTTATTCAAACTTCTGACGGAGGCTACCTTTTAGGAGGTCATTCAAAATCCGGATCGGAAGGTGAACGTTCAGAATCATCTCGCGGAAATAATGATTTCTGGATTGTTAAAGTAGATGCCAACTTTAATCAACTATGGGACAAAAGGTACGGCGGTGGTGGAGAGGACTTGATGGCATCCAATGGAATTGCTGTGGCATCCGATGGTAATTATGTCATTGCAGGCAGATCTGACTCGAATGTAACCGGAGACAAAAATGAACCTTCCTGGTTCAATACACCGGATTTTTGGGTACTGAAAATAAACAGTCAGAACAGAAATATTATCAAACAACACCGCTTTGGCGGGGGAGGCGAAGACGGTAATAATGCTTTATTACCCACTCCCGATGGTGGTTTTCTTTTGGCCGGCGGCTCGAATTCCAACATAACGGGAAATAAATCAGAACTGTCTTGGTTTGATACCTACGATTATTGGATCATGAAAGTAGATGGGAACCTTGAGCATAAATGGAACAAACGTTTTGGCGGCGGTGGTGATGATTTTGGAATGACACTGGCTCGTACTTCAGATGGGAATTATTTAATAGGTGGTTTTACTGATTCCAATGCGTCGGGTGATAAAGCCAATGGAGATGTATCCAAAGGGCTGACTGACTTTTGGGTTGTAAAATTTAATGATTGTCAAACTTCTGCCTCAACCACGGTCAACATCGGTCAGAAAGCTTTTCTATCAGCAACAAATTGTTCGGGTACCGTTACTTGGAGCAACGGACAAACAGGCAATCACATAGTTGTAAAACCGACAGTAAATACAAATTATACTGCAACCTGCCTATATGGATGTACCAGCGGTAACAGTTCAACTCTTATTATTACCGTTGATCCATGTCCTACTGCTTATACGCTGACAAGTCCCAATGATGATTACAATAATGCTCCGACTACATTAAAGGCAAAAGCATCCACCGGTAGTTTGAGCGCCACCAACAAAATCACGGGTACCTCAAATGTAGTGTATGAAGGGCAAAAAATCATGTTGAATCCCGGTTTTGAAACAACACAGGGGACGATTTTCAAAGCTCAAACAGGTGGTTGCAATTAGTATTATAAGTATTAATTTATAAACGCTTATATATCAATCGTTTATGAGAAATCAATGCGGATTTGGTGAGACAATTCACATGCTCATGCTGTACCGTAAAACAAAAGAAGGACCTAATTAGATTCTCCTTTTGTTTTACGGTCAATTTCATTGATTGAAGTTGTTTAAACCGGGGTAAGCTGAAATTCAAGATGTTTTGCATCAGTTTACAAAGATTTTCCGCCACAATGCAAAGGTGAATTATAGTTCAACTTGTGTCCACACGGTAGTTCACGAATGAGGGTCTTTTTGTTGGAAATGTCTCGTTATTGCCGGAAAAAACAAATAGTTTTGTTTTTGACTATCCACACTTAATCTTCAGTAAGCTTTTGTGCCGGCATCTCAACGTAAGAGAGCTTCAAACAGCACTGCGATACGGTAAATGCAAAACGCTACTTCTAATACTCTCTTAATCATTCGCTCGGGTTGAATCAGGCGTTATCGATTGCCTGCTACGCTTCACTTTAAAGTAATTTTTCAAAAATTCAGTTAAAATTTAAGATGAAAAAAAAATACTCAACATGGTATCTCAAAATAGTATTCCTTTTTTGGACCTCCTTTTCTAATGCCCAAACTCCTGAATTAGTTAAAGATATCTGGAGCGGCATCAATGAATCATACCCTCGAAGTCTTATTAATGTCAATGGTGTACTATTCTTTGTGGCAAATGACCCCGTAAATGGAGTAGAATTATGGCGCAGTGATGGCACTTCTGAAGGTACGGCTCTCGTTAAAGACATTCGCGCGGGATCAATTGGGTCAGCTCCTGAAACACTCACAAATTGTAACGGCACTTTATATTTCACCGCTGATGATGGTGTTTATGGAAGAGAACTTTGGAAAAGTGATGGTACTCAAGCCGGAACAATGATGATAAAAGATATTTGGCCCGGGGCTAATGGGTCTTATCCGCCAAATATTACGGAAGTTAACGGCACGGTATACTTTAATGCAACAAACTTAACGTATGGAACAGAACTTTGGAAAACCAATGGAACAGAAGCAACTACTGAGCTGGTTAAGGACATTAACCCGGGACTTAACAGTGCTACTCCACAGAATTTAATTAAGTTTAATAATAAGCTTGTATTTACTGCCTATGAACCTACCCACGGCACAGAACTTTGGATAAGTGACGGAACCTCGGCAGGGACAACTTTAGTAAAAGATATCTATCCGGGTTCGCAATCCGGCGGTCTCTGTTGTATCATTAATGCCGGAAATCTAATCTATTTTCAGGCCTATGACGGTATTACAAGTGGTTATTGGAAAAGTGACGGAACACCGGCAGGTACAAATTTTGTCTTCAATAACCTTGTCGATCTTATAAAAGTAGGTACTAATTTATATTGGTCTACTTATTCTTCTTATGTTGATGGCATTTATAGTATGCAAGTTTGGAAAAGTGATCTCTCAATGACTAATCCAACACTAATTCAAACAATAGAAGACACTCGTAGTATTACATTTTATGATTGTAACGGGAGTTTATATTTTGTAAGAGCTACCAATAACAGCAGAAATGAAATATGGAAAAGTAACGGCACAGGGGTAGCACTTTTTGCTGATTTTGTCCATGATGACAAGATCGGAATCGGATATTTCTATGGTTCAGTAAACTTTTTATTCAAAATTGATAATACGTTGTTCTTCGTTAGAAGCAATCAGGATTTTGGCGCTGAGCTTTGGACAAGTAACGGGACTCGTTCAGGTACAAAAATGGTACAGGATATTAATCCCGGAATGGCAAGTTCAATAAGAGTTGCACCCAATTTTCCTAATGTGAATGGAGAGGTGTTTTTCAGCGCAGATGATGGTATTCATGGTATTGAATTATGGAAAATAGGAGCATTCGTTCCTCCGATCGAAAATGTTAAAATTTCAAATCTTGAAGAATCTATCAATCAAACCGAATATACTGTTCCTCGTGAAGCAACGGTACATCACTATTTTCTGGTGAAGGATAATATTACGAATCTTCCTTTAAAAGATGTTATACTCTATTATACAGTAGGCACAACAAAACATCAATCCTTGCCAAGTGATTCCACCGGCTTAATTGATCTGAATATTACTGTGGGCGGAAACAACCCCAATTTAAGCAGTGATGACTGGGTTGGTTTGGGGAACAATACCGTTACCTTCCACAGCGTACAGAATGGAACCGTTTCAGGTACCAATGCCTTTGCCGATGCTCCTTTTACTATTACTGTGATCAATAAAGCCCCACCCATTGACAAAGAAATGGGGGTCGGAGCGGGCTTTCAATTTGGGGATAATACATTCAATGATAATGGCAATGATAAAAAAAAGGTAGATGTCGGAGGAGGCTTTAAAATCAAACTGGGGATGTCAGCCGGCCTGAAACTGGGCATAACCTTAGACAGTTACATCAAAATAAAACCCGTCTCAAATTCGGTCTGGAATGTGTATTTTAACAATGGCCTCAACCCATTTGTGGGATTGGAATTGGGGGGCGGAATTTCCATCGGAAACAAAGCGCTCGGATTTGGGGGCAACTTTGCGCTCGGAGGGCAGTTTGATGACGCCGTTCGTTGGGAAAGAGGTTTTGTGTTTGATCTGTCCAAAAAATTTGATGTTTTCAAACTGGCGTCATTGATGTTCTCAATGAATAAGCAACTGCCTTCTTCTCAGGAATTGGCGGCTATTTTTGATCGACTGGCCTCACAAGTCAGTTCCGTCATTACCGACCTGAGTGCCAAGACCGAAATGGCCTATGGAATAGGGGTAAATGCCGCCGGCAGTTTGACGGGCAGAGGGAAAATCTATCAACTAAATCTGCCGGGCTACGGAAATATTCCCGAACTGTCCTTTAATTCCGAAATTTCCGGAGGGTACAGGTTTAATGATAACAACATCGTCGAAAGCATTAAGGGTCAGGGAGTCAGCTTTGCCAATACCATAACGATGAGCAAAGATTACAATGTGACCGTTCAGGCCATTGCCGCGCTGACCAAAGGAAATGCAAAGAATATCCCCACGATCAAATCCCAACCGTTCAGTATTTTCCCTGAGTCGCAGGAGACCGGTTTTACGGTCAAAAGAGAAATGGACTTTGCCGGCAATCTTATTGCCGGCTCGGCCACCATCTCTACCAAGTCGGCATCAATGCAATTAGACCCGAATTCCATTAAAACCTATACCGTAGATTACCAAAACAGTCATAAATACGGGCCGAATGTAGCAAAGAATCTCTTTTCTGCCGCTTACAGTGCAAATGATAACAGTCTGTTGCAGAATAACACCATTGCGTCGATCATCACCGGGAAAAGCAATAGCCTGATCGGCAATCTGTTTACCGACGAAGGATTGGCAAGAAGTCTTATGAGGCAGTCGCATGACCTGAATGAATTCATGACCAAGACTGTAAAGCAATACAACCTGCCGCAGAATGAGATCGAATTAACCACGACCCAAGATGTTTCGCTCATCAACCGAGCGGGGATAACGATTCAAATTCCCAAGTTTAAAACCGTGAGCTTTCAAGTCAACCTGAACTCATGGAAGACCTATAGCCATAACAAAACACAGAGTAAATATGTAAAGTCACTGGACAGGGTGTTACTGACGACAGATTACCCGGACATTTTCAATAACCTGGAAATTCCGGCTACCAATGTGGTAGAAGACCTGTTAATCTCCATTGGAAATGCCTTAGAAAGCGTAAGTCAGGCAGTTATTGATTATGCCAATCAGGTCATTACATCCGTACGGCATTATATTATCAATCAGTCCCTTATGCTGGTGTTATCAAATTTGAATCAACCCAGAATTAACACAGCAGGAGAAAAGCTGTATGATCCCAAAAATAAGAGTGTAAGTGCGGTCAATACTCCGAGTGTTTTTACCTTCACCATTCCCGGGACTGCTTTTGCTCAAAATACCGCCATTGATTTCAAGTATTTTTATCCCTCCAATGAAGTAAGTGCCATCACAAGTGCGGATACTTTTCGCATCGTATCGGATGTGTTTACCCTTACGGCTTCGTTGAATGAGCAGTTTTTAACCCAAGCCCCCAACGGCAACTTCACTCTCCAAACCGATTTCAGTACGTATGACCTGACCTTCGCGTCATTGCCTATAAATTTAACTCCGGTAGTGTTGTTTTTACCCCGGGGAGGGTCGGTATGGCAATCCATCGGAGCGGTTAATTCGACCATCAATTTCAATCAATTGGGGGATTATGGCATCGGGGTTAAAATTTCAAATGATCGGGTTGCTCCCACCATTCAGGTGACCAATCCCGGTTCTTTTGTATCACCCAATTATATTGAAGTAAACTTAACAGATTTGCAGTCAGGCATTGATTGGAAAAAAACACAGTTTATTGCCAACGGGAAAATCATGCCGATCCAACGGATCAACAATTCCAATGTGTTCCGAATCAACATTGCCGATATACCCACCAAACCAAGCGGTATTTTTATCATTGAGGTACAAACGGCGGATTTGGCGGAAAATGCACGGTTCTACTCGAATGTTTATCCCTGTGATGAATACAAAATTGTTCAGGGGTTGGAATTGGAGCCGGATAATCCGATCTTAAAGAAGGCATTATACTTCATTGAGGCAAATTCCAAAACACCGGAGAATAAAAGCCTGTTTTTCAAGGCCGGACAGAAGATCGAACTAAAGCCGGGATTCGAGACCAAAGGCACAAGCTTTAAAGCTGAAATTGGTGGATGTATTAATTAGGTATATAGTATTTTATAGCATGTTGGTACTTATTTTATATAATCTTTTCAGCAAAACCTCAATTCTCGTGAAATCAACATTCCGGTTAATCGTACTGCTTACTGCCCTTGTTGGGGGGGAAGTTACGGCACAATCAAACGCCAAGATCATCAAAACACTGATCGTAGATGGGCAAAACAACCACGTTCAATGGCCCAAGATCACGTACATGATGAAGCAATACCTGGAAGAAACAGGTAAATTTAAGGTAGATGTAAAACGCACCTATTATACGTGGGAAGGGGCAGACCTCATTGCTCAATATAAGATTGAGGGCGTTCCCGAAACCAAAGCATTGCCCAAAGCCAGAATGGATTCAAGCTTTCACCCCGATTTTTCAAAATACGACTTGGTGGTCTGTAATTTTGGGTGGAATGCCGCTCCTTGGTCTGACGCAACACAGGCTGATTTTGAGAAATTTATGAATAACGGCGGCGGATTGGTCGTTGTTCATGCGGCTGATAATTCATTCCCGATGTGGCCGGCGTATAACAAAATGATCGGTTTGGGAGGTTGGGGCGACCGTACCGAAAAAGACGGCCCTTTTGTCTATTATGACGAAACCGGAAAACTGGTAAAAGATATGCAGCCGGGAAAAGCAGGTTCTCATGGAGCACAGAAAGAATTTTTGATCACGGTAAGAGATTCCAAGCATCCTATCACCAAAGGAATGCCGCTCAAATGGATGCACACCAAAGATGAAATGTACGACCGTCTGCGCGGGCCTGCCGAAAAAATGGAAGTGTTGGCCACGGCTTTTTCACCCAAAGATAATAGAGGCACTGACCGCCACGAACCCATGCTGATGACCATTAAGTACGGGAAGGGTAGAGTTTTTCACACCCCTTTGGGGCACGTAGATTATTCGGTCGAATGCGTTGGGTTTATTACCTGTTTGCAAAGAGGAGCACAATGGGCCGCTACGGGCAAAGTAGATATTCCAATTCCTGCCGATTTTCCGACGGAATCTTCGATAAGCCAACGTAAATTCGTAGATAAGTAATAATCATAAATGCATGATTCCCATGAACTCCGCAAAGAAAAGTGTCTTTTATATTGGCCTACTTTATTTTGTTTTTATTGCAACGGCAACCCGTTCTCAGCCTTTACCCCCTGAACTGAAGATTCTCTTCATTGGTAATAGCTACACCTATGGCAACGACCTGCCCGAATTGCTGGCCCAACTTCTGACCGGAAAGGGAATGAAAGTGCAGTACGAATCCGTAACAGTTGGCGGTGCTACGCTGGAAAAACATTGGTTGGACGGTAAAGCCAAAGAGGCGATCCATAAACAGCCGTGGGATTATGTGGTGCTTCAGGAGCAAAGTACTCGGCCGTTTATGGATCGTGAGGCCTTTTTTAAATACGCCAAAGTATTCTCGGACGAAATTAAAACGACCAAAGCCAAGCCGCTGTTCTACATGACATGGGCCGCCAAAGCAACCCCCGAAGAACAGCCTAAATTGGCGGAAGCGTATCGCGCTATTGCCAAAGAAACGGGCAGCTTGGTAGCACCCGTTGGCGAAGCTTGGAAACAAGCCGTTTTGGTTGGAATGGATCTGTACGTCTCTGACGGAAGGCACCCCAATTTACTCGGAAGCTACTTGGCCGGTTGCGTTATGTATCAGACCCTCACGGGAAAAAGTGCCTTGGAATTGCCTCGCCAATTACGCAAAGACGGTCAACCCCGCGCAGGACTTTCGGAAGCACAGGCAGAAACGTTACAACGCATGGCTGATGAAACCATGATAAAGTAAGTTTGTCAAATCGTAAACTTTAAAACACTATGAGACAATTAATTACGATACTTTTGTGGTGTTTTGTTGTAACGGCAGAGGCAATTGCGCAGGATGTGCTGATCGTTGCTGACGAGATTCCGGCCATGCAGGTACTTACCCAAGCTCTGAAAGCGCAGGAGGGAATCAGTACAAGAGTCGTTTTTCAGAATGATTTACCGAATTCATTGACCGGGTATCGCGCAGTCATTGTCTACATTCATAAAGATATTGATTCCGGGTCTGAAAAAGCGTTTATTCAATATGCAAAAAATGGCGGGAAACTCCTTGTTTTGCACCACTCCATCAGTTCGGCCAAGCGAAAAAATGCCGAATGGTTTCCTTTTCTGGGAATAGATTTATCAAAAAAAGATGTGAGCGAAGGGGGGTACAAATATGTGGGAGATATAACTATGGAAGTGGTCAATCTGGCTCCCGATCATTTTATTACCTCAAATAAAATCACTTATGATGCCTCCATTGCGTATACCCGTGAGGGGCAAAGCGAGGAAAAGAACCTGCCCGGTTTTGTTTTGCCAAACACGGAAGCATTTCTAAACCATGACCTGCAAAAATCACGGACGATCTTGCTCGGTTTTAAAATGAAAGATGCCACAGGAAAAGTATGGATGCAGGACCGCTCGGCGTGGTGTATGCCGGTAGAAAAAGGATGGGTCTTTTACAGCCAACCCGGGCACTCCTCAACGGATTTTGCCAATCCGATCTATACCAGAATTATTGCCAATGCGGTGATTTATAAGTTCTGATAAGAAGGGGTGAAGGAACCGAGAAATGATAAACTGAAAATGTATCACTGTGCGGCGAATCGTAACAACGTGCGGTCTGATCATAGTCTGACCCGTTTCCACACTGGTCCAACCCAATTATATAAACGCGTTCCTAAGTAGTTGATCAAGAATTGAAAATAAAGGCAAGTCTATGCATAAAGAAAAAGCGGCAGTAGAAGATTCGATAACCCTTAACCGACGGAGATTGATGGAAGTACAATTTCCGTCCGATCCGACACTCGTTCCTTGTGATTGTTAATGAAGAATCGGTTTAAAATTTCTGTTCCCAATCTTTTTCTTCCAGACTGAAAATACTGTCTAAAGTAGTATTAAATACAAAAGCTATTTTTAAGGCTAACAGTGTAGAGGGGACAAACTTATTAATTTCAATGGAATTGATGGTTTGTCTGGACACGTTTACCTTTTCTGCCAATTCAGCTTGAGTCAGGTTATTTTTGGCTCGTTCTACCTTTAATGTATTTTTCATAGATTAGCCTTACTCTTTATCAGCGTACAATCGTGCATAAAATAGAATGATCGCCAAGCCAAAAACGATAATGATGAAATGTTTAATTTCAGTAAGATGCCAACTGATAAAACCTTTGTCAAAAAAATAAGAAGTTAGCTGCTCAATGACATAGCCTACTAAAAAAGCAATTGTCAGTGAACTGACCCGAATAGTATATGATCGTTCATCTTCCACTTTTTCCCGGGATATAAAAATAAAAAATAAGCCTAACAAAAGCGGTAGTTCGGAACCATGAGACCTGTCAAGAAATAAGATAGGTGTACCTATGATTGTAAGGAAAATACCGAGGTATTTTATAAAATGCGAGGTAAGGATTGAGGTGAACATGTTAAATGTATTTAGCCCCTAAATGTAAAGTTTATTTATTTAAAAGACAAGTTAACTTGTCTTTTGATGCGTTTAATTATTCAAAATAAGTACCTATTCAAAATTAGTTTAAATTATTGGCGGGTTGTTTGACCCCATCCGGGGTCACATGTTTGTAGATAATAGCTGATTTCTACAAACATCTGACCCCGGATGGGGTCAAACAAAATAATGCATACTAATTATTATGGCTTACTTAGGAGCATTACGTTTTCCGCGCCTCATGGGGGCAATACGCTGCCGTCTGTTAACTATTATTTATTTTGACCAAGGCAACGATATCGTACTCGAATTTAACACCCAAGAAACAAGAATGATAGGAAGTTATGAATTAGATAAGGGCGGAACAATGAAAGCACTCCGGCGATACCCTTCAAACAAAAAAGATACACTGTTGGTAAAACTTTCTTTGATGGGTAAACAGAACACTGTTTCTCTCTCCGGGAAATTAGGAAAAGATAGTTTGCAGGCAGTACTTTCTCCGGTTAAACAACTACATTAAGACTATAAGCTACCATTTGATAGCTTTTTTAGTATATTTTTTGTTAACGAACAATGTTATGCTTAAATTAGCGGCGGTTATCAACTTCACCTAAGTTGATTTTCACTTGCTCAACGTTATGAAAAGATTATTTTGTACATCTTTTAGAGGGGCAAAGTCGCTGTTTCTTCTACTAATTTGAGTCTTGAACGATCATTCCGGATTTACCAACAACAGACGTTGAAAGTATTCTGTATTGATTTTGCCGATAACTTCTTTTTTTGCTTCTACGAGAATCTCGTCAGCGGATCTATGCAACTGAAGTCTTCCTTTGAAAAGACTGTCAGTATCTCCGGATAGAAAACCCTTCAGATTTTTCAGGCTTTCTTTGCGACATACAAATTCGCAGTCGTCTTTCAGCACAACCAAGCGAAGTCTTTGATTTGCTGATTCAATACGGATTGAAAAAGGGGAAGTTAATTCGTGAATTACCGGTATCATTTGGGTTGTTTTTCAGTTGTTTTCGGTATAGTTGATTCATGGTAGGAAAGTGTCATTTCTTTTCCTGAATGCATGATAATTAGTCTTACATAATGAGCCTCAGAGGCCATATCATTGGTTGGGTACCAATTTCGCCCGATAGGTACGACAATTAACAAACCTGTGTCTTCACCAATTACGCTGAACGTATCACTCGGAGGTTGTTTGGCAAAATACGCAAAACCGTACCGGGAAATTAACGCTTCGCATTCTTTTTTTACGTTTTTAACGGGCAGCCCGATCTCACTCACGCATAACACAGATGCCGCTGTAAACGAAGAGGTTTCTTGCTTCCCGAGGTCAAACCGACCGATGAATTCGAGAATATTGGAATTGTTATCGTAAAAATAAAAGGATTTTGCATTCCAGTTGACAAAATCGGCGATTTTTGAAATATCCGAGATGGGAAGAAGCTCAAGCTTAGCACTCATCTGTCTAAACGCATCATCAACGGTATTGGTCGGAATATTAAAGGCAAAGTGGTACCGTGGTTTTTGGCCGGTTGATTTTTCAAAACGCAAGAGGGTAGCTCCCGCCGAAAAAGATACGCCGGATTCCGTTTTATCAACCATTGTTAACCCCAACACTTCTGTGTAGAAACGTTCGGTCTCTATGAGATCGTCGGTCAATAAAGTTAGTTCTTTGATGATCATTACTGCTCTTTTCCCTTAAAATTAGCATAAATGGCCATTGAGTGACCGTGGCCCGGATCAAAATCTTCTTTAAGCCATTTCACAACGTCGCCGGCTTTTGTTGTCGGCGTAAGTTCGCCGTTTTTCAGAAACCCTTTTTGTTCGGCAAGTGCCTTAAAATCTTCAACTGTTTTACCGGTCTTGGTTTTGATGTTATCAATGTAAGCTTGGAATGACATAGTTATTGCGGTTTTGTTATTAAAAATAACTGAAAAAACGTATATGTACTTATCTGCCTTATATGGTTCAATGCATTACTATTGAAAATTGATAACCGAATTCGGCACAGGCCGTTCTTTAATAATGGTTGATTGTGTTACAGGTATCCAAGCAGCTTTCCCAAAATTTTCAAGGTCAGCATAGGCACCCAAGAGCGTAAATTGCTCAAAAGCAAAAGGAATGCCTTCTGCCCCTAACGGTGAGTTGGCATCAGCAACGTGGAAGTGAAGATGAGGGCCGGTGGTTTGGCCGGTAAAACCAACCGACGCAATGACATCGCCTTTCCTGACACGCTGCCCGGGCTTTACTCTACAGCTTCCGGGTTTAAGATGTTCGTAAAATGCAAAGCGATTCGGCGCGATCTCAATGGAAATGTAATTTCCGGTGGCTTTGTCAGCGGGGTATTTGGGATGCTCGGAAACTGTTGGGCTTTCCGGGAAATCATCTCTGACTGAAGCTATTACCCCATCTGCTACTGCCACAACATCCACGCCGTAGCCATACCAATTTTTTATACTGTCGTTGTCGCCGGCGGCATACCGTCCCTGCGCATCCAACTTGATGAAATCAATCGCAAAACGTCCGGGAATGCGGGCTTTTTTATCTACCGTATAGAATACCCTGCGGTGGCCTCTTTCCCAAGAGGGTTCATAAATGGCAGCCCAAATTCCGTCGCCCAAAGGCGGCCCCAAAACCAAAGGCGGCTTTTTTGACAAATCCGTAAATGCTCCCTGAATGGAAAATGTGTTCTTATGAATCGCCTCAAAATCAATACGATGCGCTATTTGTGCTGCTTTATCATTTGACAAAGTAAACTCTATATAAACTACACCTGAGCTGCCGGGGGAAAGTACCATTTCCCGAATTTTCTGCGGGATTCCAAAACTGCTGTATCTTTTCTTCAGATCATCTTTGCGTATAGAGATCAACACAGCAGAGTCAGCGGTAGTTAGTACATCCAGCTTTAGTAAGGCAATGGTATCGCGGGAGGTGTTGGTGAGGTGAAGTTCATAATAAACGGTCGGTTTCCCGGAAATCATCACAACGTCCGGCGCATGATTGAGGCGCATCTCTACCGATTGTTGAGCGCACAGGTTGAAAGTTTGGTCAAGACCAAGCAGAAAAGTGAAGACAAAAAACAGTCGATTGATCATCAATTGGAGATTTTTACGTCAATTTGGTACGTTTGATCTTTTCAATTTGGCGTTTGTGCCTCAGAATGTGGACGATGGCGTGTTCCATCATTTGCTCAATATCATACAATTTTCCCCAACCTGTTTTGATCTTTAATGCTTCGTTATATTGAGCCAGTTCGCTGTCATTGAGTTCTTTCAAGATGGTTTCAGTGTACGCGAAAACCTTTGTTAGATCTTCGACATATTCCGTTATGCTCAAATGATCTGTTTTGTCAAGGCGTTCAAGTGCATAGCCTTTTTGATGATACACATTAGTGGCATAACCATAACCCGCATGAACTACGTGCGTTAAGATAGATTGAATGGAGCTACAATTTTCGTCTGTTGTATCGGGGTCAATGATAAGTGGCAATGCTTCATCGGGAATCTCTTCAATGAGGTTGATGAAATCCTCAATGGCCTGTTCGTAAATGTCAAGCAATGCCCCAACGGCTCCCTGTCTGTATAGTTTCAAAAGCACGATTTTGTTTAAAATAATTGGGTATTTCCAAGATGTGAAAATGAAATACCCCGACTTTACCATTATTACAAATATACAAAATTAGGGGCTGACGCAGAACAGCACCAGCCCTTGTTTTTGGCAATAATTGTTCATTTGACGGTGATTATAACGCCGTTTTATATTCTTCTGCCTGACTCAAAAGATCCATTGCCTTCATTACCGGGTTCCATTCTTTTCCCTCAAACAGCAGGCGAAACCATTTTTTATGTTTGTTCTCCATTTTTATGTTGAAATAAAGCCAAAATGCAAGAAAAATAAATGAAAGCGTAACGCCGCCCTGAATGAAATAAAACAAAATGTTGCCATTTTTGAACATACTTTCCGATAAATAAAAAGTGGTCCATAAGGGTAGCTGAAGAAAAAGAATACGTGCCACCCACAGCGTTGATGATTTCAAACCGGCTAATGTGTGCTGTGTTGTTACAACAGGTTTGTTGATGTCAACTTGGTGAATCAGAACTAATTGATAAATATAAATACCAATGGCGATGGCAGTCAATACCAATTGCATCGCCGCTGAGATCAGAAAAAACAAACTGACTTTATCAAAGGCAAACAGGAATAAATTGGCAATGATCACACTGCCAAAACCAACCCAAAGTATGCCTGTCAGAAGGGTAAAGATTTTCAACGGTTTCATAGAACCCAAAAGCGAACTGACTTTCATTTTAGTAATATCTTCGGCATTTTTTCGGTTCAGATTCAAGCTTTCTTCCAATTTCTTATCGTATGATTTCCAAAGGTTTATCATTTCAATGTCTTCCATTGTGTTATGTTTTTAAGGTTGTGAATTTTTGTTTTAAACTTGTTTTGATTCTGCCGATTTTGGTGGCGACGTTGGTTTCGGTCATTCCCATGATCTCGGCTATTTCACCATAACTTTTTTCTTCAAGATAGAGCAGCATCAACGCTTTATCCAGTTCTTTAAGCGCCGCGATGAATTGCTGTAAAAGGCTGAGGTTTTTCTCAGTATCGCTGACGGTGTCGGCTTCGGCAAAATTGAGGATACCATCGGTGATCGGGTGCGCGATGTCTTTCCGGCGATTTTCTTTTCGGTAAAATGAAATAGCCGTATTCAGGGCGATCCGATATATCCAGGTGGAGTAGTGGTATTGATCGTTGTAGCGCTCAAAGGAATTCCACAATCGAATACTTATTTCCTGAATAAGGTCTTTCCGGTCTTCGCTGTCTTTGCAGTAGGAATTGGCAATTTTGTAGAGAATGCCTTTGTGCGTTTCAAGCACCGAAAGAAAAGCCTCTGAATTATCTTCCCGATTCATGAGAGGACAGTAAATATGCGTTCATCTTTACCGTCGAAGAAGTTATGGAAGCCTTTTGTGACTCCCAAAGCAAGAATTGTTGAATGTGTGTTTGTGTGTCCCATTTGAATAATTAGTAAAAGTAAAACCTTCTTTTCCTAATTATTCGCACGAGGGTTTCGAAAATCACATTTTCTTAAAACATTTTTTCATGCCAACGCAGAGATTGCATTGACATGCGACTCTATTATTTAGTTTTCAACTATTGCACAAGAGTGCCTTTAATTCAAATTCAGGAATCGGTCTTTGTATTCGTTGGGCGTTAGGCCCACTTCTTTTTTAAACAGTCGCGAAAAATAAGGAGGATTCTCAAAACCAAGTTGATAGGCTGTTTCGGCAATGGTATTATCGGTGCTCATCAACAGATTTTTAGCCTCATCTATCAGAAAGATATGAATGTGCTCTAAAGCCGTTTTGCCGGTTTCCTGTTTGAGTAGATCGCTTAGGTACCGTGCCGATACAGTTAGTTGGGAGGCCATGTATTTTACCGTCGGCAGGCCGTCTTTTTGCAGTTTTCCGTTTTCAAAATAAGCTTTCAACGTATCCGTAAATTTTGAAATGATGGTTCCTGAAAACACGGTTCGGTTTAAAAATTGGCGTTTATAAAATCGTTGGGAATATTTCAAAATGGAATCAATGTGGGTGATCATAATATCTTTACTGAATTCATCCTGATTATTATGATATTCCAGCCCGATCTTGTGGTAGAGTTCCCAAATGATCTCTTCTTCTTTGGCCGACAAGTGCAGGGCTTCATTGACTTCGTAGTCAAAATAACCGTAGTTCTTAATTTCCGAATGAAGATTGTGTTTAATGAAAAAATCCTCATGAATGAAAATAATGAACCCTTTTTCCGTCAATTCCAAATTGCTGAATTCAATGATCTGACGGGGTTTTATAAACGACATGGAACCGTTGTCGTGATCGTATTTGGTTTTGCCATATAAAAATGTGCCCGACTTTATTTTCTTGAGAGCGATCATGTAAAAGTCGCTCGTAAATTTGGAATGGCCTATGGAACAGGCTTTTAATTCGGTGCAGGTCAGCAAACTGAGCAAAGGGTTTTCCGGTGGCGGATACCCGTTTGTTTGGTGTAAATCGCTTAGGCTTTTGAAATGTTTCATACCTTTGAAAGTTAGAAAACGGCAAAAATCTACGTTTTTGAAACGTAGATTTTTGCCTGACAGTTAATTTGTTTATCCGTGAGCGGCTTCTGCCACGTCCTTCCATGCTTCCCAATTGGCCAAACGGTCGGCATATACTTGGCTTACCGTTGGGAAACCTACTTTCCCGAGAAACAGTCGAAGCGGTGGGTTCTCGGCATCCACTACCTTCAGAATGGCGTCGGTTGTTGCCTCCGGTTTGCCAATGGTGTCTTCGGTAAATTGTGAAAATAAAGCCGATTTAACATCATCGTATAAAGGAATGGATTTGCTGTGAATCGCCGAAACGCCGCCCCAATCGGTCGAAAATCCGTTAGGTTCTATGATCGTAGTAGCAATTCCGAAACTTTTTATTTCGGGTGCCATCGACTCACTGATCGCTTCAACGGCCCATTTTGAGGCATTGTAAAGTCCCAATACCGGCAAAGCCACCACTCCCAAAAGGCTTGATACCTGAATGATATGACCTTTTCCCTGATTCCTCATGATGGGTATTACAGCTTGAGTGACCCATAAAGTTCCGAAAACGTTGGTTTCGATCTGGTCGCGAGCTTCCTGTTCGCTGGTTTCTTCGATGGTGCCAAACAACCCATAGCCTGCATTGTTGATCACAACATCCAGTTTTCCGAAATGTTCGTGGGCTTTGTTTACCACCGCAAAACATTGCTCTCTGTTTGTTACGTCCAATTGAAGCGGAAGAACGGCGTTACCGTATTCGTTTACCAAATCCTTCAGGGTGTCAATAGTGCGTGCGGTAGCAATGACGTTATCGCCGCGTTTAAGAAATGCTTCTGCCCAAATTTTCCCGAACCCGCGAGAAGCGCCTGTAATTAAGATTGTCTTTTTCATTATTTGTTGTTGTTAATAATGATGCAAAAGTAGAGCACAGGCACCGCCCGGGAGTTATACAAAAGTGGGAAGATGTGATACATTTTAACGTACCTTCCGTTGATTCAATTATTGCGCAAACAACTCAAGTAAGTTTTGAATGGCATTCGTTGAGTGCAGTGATTCGGTCTGTTCCAACGTCGTTTCGGCCGTTTCCGAAGCTCTTTTTCGCATTTGTGCTTCGTAATGGCCTATTGCGGATTTCAAATCAGGAAATGCGTCGTTTGTTAGGCATTCGCTCAACTCCAATGCATCCAGCATGGCCATATTTACGCCTTCGCCGGCGTAGGGAGGCATCAAATGGGCCGCATCGCCCAAAAGTGTGATGTTAGGCTGAGCTTCCCATGTTTGATCCAACGGCATACAATATTGCGGTCGTGGAATAAAATACGTTTGATCATTTTCAAACAATTCCTGCCAAACATTGCTCCAATCTGAAAACTCTCGGTTGAACCAAGCCAATACGCTTGATCTGTCTTTGAAATCAATTCCGCTTTCTCGGACCCAAAATTCATCGGTCTTGCAACCGGTGTAAAAAGCCAAGCTGCCATCGCCTTTTGAGCTGACGATCAATGTTTTTTCGTCGCCCATCGCGAAGATTTTTCCGCCTTTGAGCAGTTCGTGAATGATGGGCGCATTTTTTTCTGAATCATACACCGTACCTTCTACTACGGTAATGCCTGAATAAAAGGCTTTGATGGGCGTAACGAAAGGACGAATTTTTGAGTTGGCACCGTCTGCTCCAATGACAATATCAGCCATTGCCGATGAGCCGTTATTGAAGTAAAGTTTCCAAGAATCACCAATGCGCTCAAGCGATGAGATATGGCTGTCCCAGACAACGGTGTCGGGCTTGAGAGAATCCAGTAGGATATTTCGCAATGGCCCTCGGTCGATCTCAGGTCGAAAATGTTCACCCCCAAAATCTTGGGCACTTTCTTCTTCATGTTGATCGTAAACGATGGCTGCTTTTTGATCGGTGATGCGGATTTTATCGGCACCGGGTCGATAATTTGCTTTAAAAGCGTCCATCAATCCTGCCTGTCTGAGTGCTTCAAGGCCTGATTCTTCGTGGAGATCGAGGGTTGCTCCCTGTACTCGTACGTCTCTGTTTACGTCTCTTTCGTATACTTTTACTTCGGCTCCTTTATGTTGCAGGAGTCTTGCGAGTGTCAGGCCGCCCGGGCCGCCGCCGATGATGGCAATTTTTTTGTTTTGAATTAACATAGCTGAAAATGTAGTTTATTAATGGGGCAAAACTACTTCTTCGGCAAGGTTGAAAATTGTATAAATCGGTCGTTTTTGTTCTTAGATAACTCTTTTGGCACAACGCCCGAAAGCCGCTTTATTTCTTTGATGAAATGCGCCTGATCGGTAAAATTCAGTTCCGGGAACAATTTGCCCTCTTTAATGTGCTGAAAAGAAGCCCTGAACCGTAAAATAGTACAATAAGCTTTTAAGGGCAGACCAAACTGCTGATTGAAATAACGATTTATTTGTCGACTGCTCCAATGCACTCTTTCCGACAGTTCCTGAACCGTCAAAGCACCATTGGATGAGTAAATGAGCTGAAAGAGTTTTTGTTTTCTGTCGTCTACGTTCTGTTTGATAAGTGTTCTTATCTTGTCGGAAGCTTTACGGCAAAAATGGTCGAAATCATTCAGGTCTTCGAGCGTTATCCCCCAAAATCCGGAGGGTAAAAGCTGCCCTTCATTCACTAGATCGGAAATATCTCTATCAAGCAGGTACTCAATAGCAAGCAACTTAAGACTTATTGCAAAAATGACCGTTCCCGGCGGGAAAGAAGTCTGAGTCGGTGTGCTTTCCAATCCTAAAAGGACTATATGAAAAGACTCTGCGGCTGAGTAAGAGAAGAAAAGATCAATGCGCCCGTCGGGTAAAATCACAATTTCTTTGTCGGTGTCTGAATGATTGGCAAGCATCCAGAAACTCTCCACAAAATCGGAAAGAGAAGGGTCCGGTTTATATATTTCATAGTCAAAGGTCTGTAACATAGACTTGTCTGCGCTTAGTTTTATGTATTCAGCCACTCTTCTTTGGTGATTTTAAACCAATTATGTTCAACGCCGTCAAGGTCGAAGGTTTCGATAAATTTTAAACCTGTTTTTTCCAATACATTTTTGGAGCCTTTGTTCGCAACGTCGCAAATGCCGTATACTTCCGTCAAATTCAGAACCTCAAAAGCATATGTTAACGTCGCTTTTGCGGTTTCTGTGGCAATTCCTTTGTCCCAATATCTTTCAATAAGTCGATAACCCAGATCGTAGTAATCGGTATGATTGTTTCGGGTTTCTTTGACAAGTTTCAGTCCTGTCCAGCCAATGAAATCATTGGTTACTTTGTCAATGATCGCCCAACGCCCGATTCCATGGTCAATGTACTGCTGTCGTATGTATTGAATGGCTTCCCGGACCTGTTCAATCGTTTTTACAGGATTGTTTCCCAAATAGGTATGCACGTTCGGATTGCTGTCCAATTCAAAAAAACCTGCTTCGTCAGCAGGTATAATTTCCCTTAGAATAAGCCTCTCGGTTTCTATAAAAATTTTCATTGGCTGTTTTTCGCTCATTCTGCTTTTTTTGCAAGAATTCCTTTTTCTACGCTTTCGTTGATCAGGTTTTCGGCATATTGCCAAATAGAGGCAGAGCCATTTTTGATGGCCTTTTTCTTGTCATACACTTTTTGGTAATCTACGTTAAATTCCTTCCAAGTGCCGCCGTTATTAGACGTATTTTGCAAAAGAGGCTCAAATCGATCCATTGCTCTTGCAAATTTTGCTTCATTGGTCACGCCTTCCTCAAACTCTTCCCAAACCGCAATAAACTCCTCAGCCTGTTCTGCCGGCAAAAGCCCGAAGATGCGTTTTGCGGCCATGAGTTCTTCATCTGTATTGGTATGGTTTTTCAAAGCATCATAAATAAAGGTATCGCCGGCATCAATTTCAACAATGTCATGGATCAACACCATTTTCAGGACTTTAAGAACGTCAATAGGAGTATCCGAATGTTCTGCCAATACGATTGTCATCATCGCTAAATGCCAACTGTGTTCTGCGTCGTTTTCGGGTCGGTCGCTGTTGAATAATTTCGTTTTGCGCTGAATGTATTTAAGTTTATCAATCTCCTTGATGAAATTTACCTGTTTTAGTAGATCGTCGGTCTGCATTTTTATAGATGGATTGTTGGCTTGTCAGTGCCGTGGAGTGGTTGTTTTATGCAATTCGTTTACCCAGTATTTTTAATCCTCTTTCCTGTCCGTCAAGCATGGCGACGTTTGGAAGGGTTGCCCAATCTTCAAAACCAAAGTGCCTGAAAAGGTTTAGGTTGGGGTTCGTTATGTGCAAAAATAAAACCGAGTAATGTTTTTATGTTGAATTTTGTCGCATTTTCAATGCAGTACTGTAAAATTACTTTGCCCAACCCTTTTCCTCGTTGTTCCGGGTTCAGGTATATACCTATTTCAACAGTTGCGTCATAGGCGGGTCTGCCATAAAAAGATTGAAAGCTTACCCAACCCACAATTTGACCGACAAGGTCTTCAACAACCCAAAGTCGATTATTATACTGCAATAATACTTCAAAAGGAGTAACAGAACAGCCGAAATAGCGTAGTTTCTTTCACCACGGCCTGTGGAGACACAGGCCGTGGTGAAAGAAACAGGGGAAGAGATTTTTGCTATTTTAAAGCAGGGGAATAAAATTTGTGTAATGCCAAAAAAGAAAAAATTAATCCCACCAGAAGAAGGAAAGTCCTTATCCAATTCATAGAACTCCATTCTGACCATGTTTTTCTAAGCAAGTCAATGTCGGTAAGCTGCGCTGTCTTAAACATGATCGCATTTCGGGGATAAAAATACATGAACGTTAAAGCCTCTGCCGAAAGGTACATGAAGAGAGTTATTCCTAAATACAGTCGGATGGAAGGTGACGTTTTCCAAAAGAAAATCAGTGCCAAAAGCCCCAGTACTTGATTTACCGGTGAGAATATCCTGAAAAAATCCCCCGGGTTTACTGTTTTAAAATAGTCTCTTGCGGTAGCAATGGAGTTGGGAAAGTTGCTTCCCCATGATCTCGCGTCAACCAATGACGTGTACGTATTTACGAGTAATAACCCACCGGCAACGGTGATCGATGCAAATAAAATGATTGTTTTCATAGCTTTTTTTTCTGCAAAACTAGCGGTGGGTAAGCCGGCAGAATTGTATTTAACGGACATCTTTATACAGATGTCCCTTTACGTAACTTTTATTCCGGCGGTATTCTCCCGGTGTCATTTTCGTAAAAGCCTTAAACGATTTGATGAAATGCGATTGGTCGGCAAATTGACTTTGGTAAGCAATTGAGGTAAGGGGCAGGTCTGTATGATGAATCAGGTGGACTGCATGAAGGTATTTTTTGTACAGTAAAATTTCTTCGGTATTCATTCCTGTAGCTTCAAAGATCTTCCTTGATAAATGCCGGGGAGAATAGCATACCGTGTCTGCAAGTTTTTTTACGGATACATCATGCCGGTCAATGGCGTATAAAAAATGATTGATCACTTTTTCCTGTGGTTGCCATTCAATGAAGTTTTGTTTAAATCGGTCGAGAAAAAGCGATACTCTTGCCTCAAAACTATCCTGTTCGGCAAGTTGGTGCCAAAGTGACCGAAACATCGGATCAAGAAGTGTTAGATCAACGGTTTTATCTGAAAACTCATAAGCGGGGCTTCCAAAAACCTTTTTTATGGCCATTGGCTGAAACAGTACACCAAAGAAAATCTGTTTTTGAGGAAGCTGGAGTTGGATTGGATTTGTATTATAACCGTTAATAAAACAATTCGGAAGGGAATACTTGTTGCCGTTTAACTGAGCATTTATTGGAGGACAGTCACTGAAATTGAAAATGATCTCTACGATGCCTTTCGGGAGAATATACTCGGTACCAAAAGACGTAAAATGGTCAACCTGCCAAATAGAATGGATCACATTCCTGACAATTGATTCTTTTGGTATGTAATAGTTGTTGTTCAACGCTTTTCCGTCATTGGTGTACTAGCCATACTGTACAGTTGCAGCATCAAAAATACAACAAATTGAAAATCAGTTAGTATCGTAATTCGAAAATTTGATACACACGCCCCCCTAATTTATTTAACGTAAAACAGCTTATGGTTAATAATACTATGCCAAGTACTTTTGGTAGCATGGGCTTCCCGACATAGCACCGTTATAAACCCCTTCTTTTAATCATTTAATCCCTTTCCATGAAGGATTTGCGGTATATATTTGTCAATCCTTGCTTCCCGGGTTTTGGATTGTTTGGGTTGAGAAAAGTGCAGTATATAGGCTCTTTGACGCCCGGGCGTCAATGCTTCAAATGCGGTTTTCAAAGCAGGGGTTTCATCTAATTTCTTTTGAAATTCTTCAGGAATTGTGAATTCAGTCGTCTTTTTTAATTCTACTTTCAAACCCGCCCTTTCTACTTCGATGGCTTCGTAAATATAGGCTTTCAAAATGGGCTTCATCTCCACAATTTCCCGCGCATTGGTGAATCGGATCTGGCGCCCTGCCTGCACATTCTCGGTTTGTTGGACCAGAATACCGTTGGAATCATGTAACAGGGCACCTTTAAAAAACAAAAGCGCACAGTACTCTTTGAATACATGTATCAAAACGACGTTGCTTGTCTGAAACGTGTAACAGGGAACACCCCACTTCAATTCTTCGGTCAGCCCACAGTCAAGAACGATCATTCTCAATTGCTCCAGTTCTTCCTGCCACTTTTCGGATTTGTTAAAATAAAAATCAACGGTAGGGTTCATAGGTTCTTTTTTCAGGTAATTCCTTTCAGATTCAATTTTGCTAAGGGGTTAAAATTTAAACCCTTAGCGAGCCACGGAAACCTCTGGCAGCATAATATGATTCTGCGCCATTGTGGTACAAAAAGACAGTGTCATAGCGACGGTCACAGAAGAGCGCACCGCCACGCTTTCTGATATCAGAGGGGGTTTTTACCCAGCTTGAGGTTTTCAGATCGAAATTTCCCAACTGCTGTAACTCCCGGTATTGTTCTTCGGTCAATAGCTCAATGCCCATATCAGCCGCCATACCAATAGCGCTGTTTTCGGGCTTATGCTCTTTTCGTGATTCCAGTGCTTCGTGGTCGTAACAAACACTTCTGCGGCCTTTAGGACTTTCTGCGGAGCAATCGTAAAAAATATATTCGCCTGTATTTTTATCGTAACCCACCACATCCGGTTCACCCCCGGTGATTTCCATGTCATCGAGCGACCATAGTTTTTCAGGATTTGTTTCCAACTTTGCCTGTACGTTGGCCCATTCCAGTTCTTTATGGCGGTTTTTGTTTTTCTCAAAGCGCGCTTTCAATA
Organism: Runella sp.; assembly: GCF_965279615.1. NCBI lineage: Bacteria > Pseudomonadati > Bacteroidota > Cytophagia > Cytophagales > Spirosomataceae > Runella > Runella sp. The sequence continues at coordinate 7,502,739 of NZ_OZ257252.1, forward strand.
CGCTTAGTAGTTCTTCGCGTTGTTGCGATGATAACTCCTTTTTAGTGCTGTTCATAGTGTTTAAATTAAGCTGTTGACTAACTGTTGATTAACGGAAACGGCTTTTCTGTCCGCAGGCCTGAAATACCACGATATCACTGTCAAGGTCAGTAATAATAAGGGGCCAAAAAGCGCTTTGGCATCATCTCCAACCACTAAGTGGGAAAACACCGCACCCGACATCGCGAAGAAAAAGCCGGCGTAAGCCCATTCCTTCAGTAAAGAAAATTTAGGAATAAGCACTGCTGCCACGCCCAACATTTTCCAAATTCCCAGTATAGTGAGAAAATAAAGAGGGTAACCCAAATGAGTCATCATATCTGCTTCTTCTTTCACTTTTAACAGCTGCACTATTCCGGTCGATACCATTCCTAATGAAAGCCAGCCGGTAGCAATCCAATAGATGATCTTATTTCTCTTTGTCATTATGTTATTTTAATTTATTTACGACGTCCTGCAATCGATTATGTGCCATATTAATGCCTTGAGCAAAAGGTAATTGCAGCATTTGGTCTCTGAGTGCGACCGATTTGTATACGATCTGCATGGTGAGTTTGCTGGTGTCATCAGTAAGCTTTTCAAATTCCAGAAACTCAAGTTGGGCAGCAAATCGGAACGCCGAAGCGGAGGGATTTTCCATTTCAAACGTCCGGGTTATTTTCCGGTTCGGAACAAATTCATGGATCACTCCACTTGACTGAAATACCACATTCCCTTTCGCATCCGATGTTTCAAATTGCCAACTGCCGTGCTTTTTACTTTCGAGTTTCAGCACTTTTGTCCCCATCCATTGCTCAACAATTTCGGGCTCTACATAGGCCTTGAAAAGTAATTCCACCGGTAGATCAAATTCCCGGGTGATCAGTAATTCCTGTTTGCCGTCTTCGGCATTGATCTTTGTTTTTCGTTCCATTCTATCTTATTTTTTCGCCCTGAGTACAGCGGCCGAAGGGCTATTTTTCCGATTTGTAGTTTTTCATAATGGATTCCAATTTATTAAATCGGTCATCCCACATTTGGCGGAAAGGCTCGATAAAATCGGCTACTTCTTTCATTTTTTTTGCGTTGATGTGATAGTAAATCTCCCTGCCGGTCTGATTTTGTGCGAGCAATTCACACTCGGTAAGTATTTGCAGGTGTTTTGAAACCGTCGGTCTTGCCGTGTCAAAGTTTGCCGCAATTGCTCCGGCGGTCATTGATTGTGAGGCTACCAACAGAAGTATAGCCCTTCGTGTCGGATCTGCTATTGCTTGAAAAACGTCTCTTCTCAGGTTCATTGTGTAGTCATTTGACTACAAATATATGTGTAGTTATTTGACTACGCAAATTTTTTTGACTTTCCTGTAAATTGACGAAAACAGGTTTGCTAAAGAAAGGGGAGAGATTAGTTTATTTTCCCGCTTTGATGGGCTGAAAATCTTCTTTTTTGGTAAAATATTCCAATGCAACGATTAAAATGATGGTAGTGAAAAAGGTAACTTTTTGCATGATCGGCAGGAAATCATAACTGCCTGAACCGTATAGATATAGGGTGAAGTAAAAAATAAGAAGGCAGATAATGCACAGGAATTTGAACACGTGCAGCCTTGACTTTAATACAAAAACGGTAATGTAAAATATGCTTACAAGAAACAGGGTGCTTGCTATGGTGACCATCAGGTCATGCAAAGGAGTCACTATTAAAAAAGTACACACCATGCCTGCAACTCCCAAATATTTGATGACGTTGGCGGCACTCTTCACCGGTATTTTCTTTGAAAATTCAATGAAGAACAGGGCAAAACTCACTGAAAGAAAAATCATTCCGGCATCTGCCCAAAGGACGGATGGATTGTCGGAACCGTTCACCGCCTTTGCGGCGAACAGATTGCTTATAAAATTTTTCGACCAGTCGAAGCCAACGGAATTTTTATCTGACAGTGAGCCGCCCGGGTAAACCATCGTTGCGACCAGCATCAGGAACAGAGAAGTAAGAATACCCGCGAGCACTGTATATTTTTTAAGCATCCGCTGTTTTTTAAGATTTTTTACACCGATTTAAAGATACAAAAAGCGCCGGACGAAATGCTTCGTCCGGCGTGATACAATTGTTGCTCGGCAAGATAACACACAATGTTGTTGGCAACAATGCTTTTGTCTGCATTTTTAATTACCTCATTCAGCAGTGTCTAAAAATAAATATAATGATTTGATCAAATCATTTTCAATAACAGCTACATCCATACCTGTTGCAACCGGCGGAATGCCATGGGGGCCAAGGTTCCAGGAAATGATCTGTACCTGATGATTTACCTGTGACGGCTTATTCAATTCAAATTGAAATTCAATCGGCCATTCTGCCTGTAATTTTGAGATAAGTTCATTTATTGCTTGGTATCCAATGATGGCTTCTCCCGTGTTACTTTCATAAAAATGAATGTCCGGGGTATATAGTGTTTTCATCGCTTCCAAACGTCTGTCAGCATTTCGGTCGTTCCAAATGACCAGTAAGCTGTCTTCTAAAAGTTGTGCTGTATTTGCCATAGAATTGTTAATAGCAATGTTTTATGATCAAGCGGATAAATACTCTTCGTTGAGTTATATAAAAAACAAAATGTTCATTTCTAAGGAAGTTTTGGAAAATAGTATCTGATAAAGGATTTCTCACTCAAAAAACTGCGCATGAAAGTTCATCATAAAAACCTCATCGGTGGCGCGGGTCATGGCGGTGTACAGCCACCGCACAAACTCCCGATTGACCTGCTCTTCGGGCAAATAACCTTGATTGACAAATACGGATTTCCATTGTCCGCCCTGTGATTTGTGGCAGGTAAGGGCGTAGGCAAATTTAACTTGGAGGGCATTCAGGTATACATCCTGTCGGATGGCCTCATTGCGGGCTTTTTTGGATTTCAGATAGATGTAATCCTGCAACACCGCCTCGTACAGGCGTTTATTTTCATCCTGACTCAACGATGGAGCAGGGGAGTGCAACGTGTCCAAAAAGATCTTGGCCTCAAAGGGCGGTTGCTCTTCATAATCAAGTAGTTGGAGTTCAACAGTGGCGAAGCGAAACCCGTGAATTTCTTCTTCTTTTCGAATGCGCTTTACTTCCACAAAATCGCCGTTGGCCAAAAATCCCGCCGGCGATTCTTCGTCCAGTACTGTATAGTTATTGCGAACGATCATCAACAGATCACCCGCTTCAATTTCCTCTTCTGAGCCGTTGATCTGGCGGCGTACAAATTGATTGAGCTGCACAGCTTCGCGGTTGGAGCGCGTAATAATGGTGACGTTTTCGCGCCCGTGCTTTTCGTAGGCGTAGCGGAGGCCGTCTTCGAGGCGGTCGCCGGGCATTTTATAAAAATCGCGCAGGCCGCGTGTGCGGAGTTGAATCGAAAGTTTTTCGAGGGGCAGGGCGTCGCGCAGGCGCGTGGCATTTTGGAGAATACCTGAGTTTTGCCCCTGACGCGTTACTTCGGTCAATTCCTGTTCGTAAACACTCATATAATATGTGCTTTCCAAAATACCTTTGTCAAGCGCAGGGCTGAGTTCTTTGTTGATGGGAGGCAATTGCGCTACATCGCCCACGATGAGGAGTTTGTTGCCAATGCCCTCAAAAACGTATTCGATCAAATCGTATAGTAAACCGCGAGAGCCGAATTCGGCTTCGTCTGAGATCATGGAGGCTTCATCTACGATAAAAAGCGTATCGCGGTGTTTGTTGGATTGTCGTTCAAAATGCAGCGAACCCGTATAAGCATCGGCTACCTGACGGTATATTTTTTTGTGAATAGTAAATGACTTCTTTTTGGAATAATTGCTCATCACCTTGGCAGCCCGGCCCGTAGGTGCGAGCAGCACGGTTTTGAAGCCAAACTTACCTACCACCTTAATAACGGTACTGATCAGAGTGGTTTTGCCCGTTCCGGCATAGCCTTTTAACAAAAAACAGTCGCGCAGATTATCATCTTCCAGAAATTCGGCTATTTTTATAAAAAAATGCTGCTGACCTGCGGTGGGCTCGTGCGGAAAACTTTTCTGCAATAACTCCGATGCGGTAGGGGGCTGTGTCTCTTTCATGTATCCAAAACTACGGCAGGAACGCAAATTTCGCAACCCCAAAAAATTATTCCTTTGATAAAGTTTCCCTTTTTTAGGATTAAATTGTATTTTCATCACCTTTTTCACCTAACTCTCAATAATTAACTACTGAAACATGAAAATTAAGAACGTATTACGCGATAAGACCCGCAATGCTATCTTTTCAGTCACGCCTGAAACCACGGTGCTGGAAGCCCTGAAACAAATGGCGGAAAAGAACATCGGAGCGGTGTTGGTCCTGGAAAATGGACAATTGGCAGGGATTTTTTCCGAACGTGATTATGCCCGCAAAGGGATTCTGCAAGGACGTGCGTCCAACCAAACGCTCATCAAAGAAGTAATGACCGCGAAGCTCATTACCGTTACTTCCGAACAAAAACTGGAGGAAGCCATGGTCATCATGTCAGAGAAGCACATTCGCCACTTGCCCGTGGTCGATGAGGGCGAACTGATCGGAATTATCTCCATCAATGACGTGGTAACCAGTATCATCAAAGACCAAAAAGCACGGATCGAATCGCTGGAAAGCTACATTTCGGGCAATCCTTACGCATAATCACTATCTTTGCAGTCTTGATAAAGTAAAACGTTATTTGCAAAAAAGACAGTAGCTTGATTTTCAATGCACTGACTGTTGCCAACGTTTTACCGGAAACATTAACCAATAACGGCAATTGGAAAAGGCAAGACAGGAAGTAGCGCGATTGTATGGCAATCGCTTGCGGCTCAGGGTGTGCGGGATTTGTATCGAAGATAATAAAATTTTGATGCTGAGTCACCGTGGCATTGGTCATACCGACATTTTTTGGTGCCCTCCGGGGGGAGGTATTCAGTTTGGAGAGGCAACGCACGATGCCCTTAAACGAGAATTTAAAGAAGAGACGGGTCTTACGATAGATATTGGTGATCTGTTGTTTGTCAATGAATTCATGCAACCTCCTCTACATGCATTGGAATTGTTTTTTGAGGTAAAACGAAAAAGCGGTGATGTGCTGCTTGGCTTCGATCCTGAGATGGAAACAGATAATCAGATCATTCAGGAAGTACGTTGGATGAGTTTTGAAGAGATCAAAGCATATCCTGCCCATGAAGTTCATACGTTGTTTAAGCACTGCGAAAGCTTGTCAGATATATACCAATTACACGGCTATCTGAACGAGTCGGCACAATTGTTGGATGTTGAAACAATTGGCGAATAATCATTAACCCGGATTAGAAAAACGAATGGTTGATACACAAACCGTGATTGCTCCTTTGTTGGAGATAAAGGATGAACGCTTCGATCCAAAGAGATGCGCTGAGTATGAGTTGTTGATGGAGTTGGGCGCTGAACGACTGCGCTTTTTGGTGTTGGATAGTAGAAAAAAACGAATTTTGTATCTGGAAGACTATTTGATCGGCGGTTTGCCAAGCGAGAAAAAATGGTCGAATTGGCTGGCAAAGCTGTCGGAACAGCATCCTTTTTGGGGCAGTAATCTCTGGAAAAGTGTAACAGTTTCCTTCAATACACCCTATTTCACCCTGATTCCTGAAGCCTATTTTAGAAAAGAATACGTCAACAGTTATTTGAATCTGGTACAGGGAGATCTTTTTGAGACAGACCAGATCCTGCACCATGAAGTAAAGCGCATCGACGCACGAAACGTGTTTACGGTCAATAAAGAATTGTGGGAGTGGGTTTTGAACACCTATACCTTACAACAACCTTCTTTTATTCACCAAACCAATGCCTTGATCGAAGGGGCATTGGCCCTTTCGGTAAAAGACAAAGAGTCGGTTTTGATGGATTTGCACTTTGAAGATGACTTCGTAACACTGGTCATTGTGAAAAATGATTCGTTGCTGATGTGCAACAAATTTGCCTACAAAACCGCTCAGGATATGGCTTATTTCATCATGTTTGTGTTGGATTCACTTCAACTCAAACCCGGCGATGTGAAGTGTCGTTTTTATGGTGAGACCACGCCGTATTCGGAAGATTATCAGCTTCTTCAAAAATTTCTGCCTTATCTTTCTTTTGGTAAAGCCCCCGAAACGTTGGTTGTTGGTGAAGCCTTTGAAGATGTTCCTGAGCACCGTTATTATAGCCTGTATACTATAACTTTTGCCTCCTGAAATTGTTAACCCACCTACTCACTTTATGAAACGTATCGCTCTTTTTCCCGGATCATTTGACCCTTTTACCAAAGGCCACGAAGATATCGTTCTGAGAGGTCTACACCTTTTTGATGAAATTATCGTCGGAATTGGGCATAACACAGCTAAAAAGCGCTATTTTCCGGTGGAAGTGATGCAACGACTGATCGAGGAAACATTTGAGAAATATCCACAGATTCATACGGTAACATACGACGACCTGACGGCCAATATGGCGCGCCAGTTGGGAGCGCGATTTTTGTTGAGAGGTTTACGAAATACCACCGATTTTGAATACGAGAACAGTATTTCGCAGGTAAACCGCCACGTATACAGTGATGTAGAAACGGTCTTTCTGATTACTTCGCCGCATTTGGCACCCATTAGCTCAACGATCATTCGGGAACTTCATAAGTATGGGCATAACGTAGATGAATTTCTGCCTTACAAATTGTCGGAACTTACCATTTCGGCGTAATTTTCTTTTCTCCTTTGGCAGCTCCCGGGTCGTAACTGACAAAAATATTGATCCATAACAATCTTCCCAAACGGAAAAAAACAGGCTGCGAGATAATAAGAACAGGGATCAGAAAAGCCAGTACGTAGAAAATATTGATTTCCAAGATCACGACACAACTCACAAATACAGAGGCTATCAGCAGCGTGTAAAGGGCATAACTCCCGTACATTCCGCCAAAATAAAATCCGGGCTCCCGTTCGAACGACTCGCCGCACACTTCACATTCGGAATGCATCTTGTCAAATTTCTTTAGATTGAACGGATTGTTATATACGAAAAATGAACCTTGATGACAACGAGGACATTTATTGTTGAGAATACTGTAAACTTTGGTTCCTTTTAGCATGACTTCCCGAGATTTTGCCAAAGGTACAACAATCGTTCAATAGAAAGAGCGAAAAAGTGCTAAAGCAAATGTTGATTAAGGAAGCCTTTTTCAATCAATTTGGCGAAAGTTTTGCCGCGCAGGGCTTCGTTTACCTGATTCCAATCGCGGAGATTATGCACATTACTTCCCACAAAAGAAACGAATCCTTCGGAAGCCAGACGCTCCGCAAGCGCGCGAGTACCTTGGTGGTTGCTTGTCCAAGAGCCCAGATTTACCTGAAACAGAACTCCCTGCTTGTGAAGATCAACGACCAAATTAAAATTTTGCTGTAAGTAATGGTACCGTTCGGGGTGTGCCAACACAAGAACGAGATTTCGTTGGCGCGCCAATTTGATGGCTTCCGGTAAGAAAGACGGCATTCCGACAATATTGGTTTCAATAAGTAGATATGTTTCTGCGATAGTGAGTAAGGGTTGATTATTTTCGAGCATTGAGATCAGGGACACATCCAGGTAGTATTCGGCGGCAGCTTCAAGCTCCAAAGGAATACATCTTCGCTTGAGTTCGGAGCGTATCCGTTGAAGGCTGAATTGAATAGCCTCAATGGTATTTCGATAATAATCCCCCATAATGTGTGGGGTGGCAATTATTTTGCGAACGCCGTTGGCCGCCATCTCCTGCAAGAGTAAGATACTCTCTTCAACGGACTCCGGACCATTGTCCAGTGCCGGTAAGATATGAGCGTGCATGTCTACCGCAAAAGGCGATGAGCGGGTAAATCCTGCGACGGTTCGATTTCGTTTTAGGAAAGAAAAAGGCATGGGATTTTACAATTCGTGACAAGATAGAACTTGCATTTGAAGAGTATATTGTCACGAATTGTGCCAAAGTAGGAAGGCAAAAAAAATAAATCATAATACGTTGGCTATGGGCTAATTATACCATTCTTTATCCTTTTAGTATATTATATTGGTATATACGTCACCGCAAAATATATTGATTGGTACATAAATTGCTAAGGAAGAATGGTTGAAAAATAAGTCTTGAACGTAGGCAACAAGACATCTTTTTCGGATACAATAGGATTGGAGACCTGCCAATCAATGTTGAGTTCAGGATCATTCCAAATGATACCACCTTCCGACGCTTTATGATATAGATTAGTACATTTATAGCTAAAGATGGAATCTTCCAGCGCCGCAAAGCCATGCGCGAACCCTTCCGGAATATAGAACATATTATTTCGTTTGCTATCCAGTTCTACGGCTTCGTACTGCCCGAATGTAGGAGAATCCGGACGAATATCAACGGCAATATCCAACACTCTACCCGAAATGACCCGTACCAGTTTTCCCTGCGCGTGTGGAGAACGTTGAAAATGCAGGCCACGAACTACTCCCTTGATAGAAAATGACTGATTGTCTTGCACAAAATGCGTAGGCAGGTTATTAGCCTCAAAAAGTTGCTGATTATAACTCTCTAAAAAAGACCCTCTTTCATCTTTATAAACCGTTGGTACAATTTCCAGCAACCCTTCGATGGTTTTTTTAATAACTTGCATAGGTGAGTATTTGTTGAATATCTGTTGCAAATTTAGCTAATTTGGCCGAATGTCGAAAAAAAGAATATACTGGGCCTGTCAGGTAGGCGGTTGGACCGCACTCATGTTCTATGAACTGTTGGTTTATAGCCTTGAGGATGGTTTTGAGTGGGAGATGTTCTACTTTGCCATTGCCAATATTATGGTATGTATTTTACTCACGCATTTTTATCGTCTGGTCGTACGCGAACGTAGCTGGGTTTCGCAGCCCCTTTATCGGTTGGTTCCGCGAGTGATATTGTCAGGGCTGCTTTTGGGCTTGCTTATGACGCTCATGAATTTTCCAATTGATATGCATACCTTAAAAGAAGTGGTATACAGCAAACCGTTTCTTTTCTTTTCCTATTGGCTGTCATGGAGTAAAAGCATGTTCATGTGGGTGCTAAGTTATACAATTTACCATTATGTAGAAAGTATGCATGATACTGAGATTGAGAAGATACTGCTCAAAACGTCGGTAAAAGAAACAGAAGCCAAAATACTTCGCTCGCAATTGAATCCCCATTTTGTGTTCAATGCGCTGAATTCTATTCGGGCGTTGGTGTCGGAAGATCCTTCTAAAGCGCAACAGAGCGTAACCCAACTTTCCAATATTTTACGCAATTCTTTACTGGCCGACCGCCGCAAAACGGTTGAATTGCGCGAAGAACTAAAGACCGTAGAAGATTATTTAGCCCTTGAAAAAGTCCGCTACGAAGATCGCCTGATGGCAGATTTTCACATTGATCCCAAAACGCTCTACCTGCAAATCCCTCCTATGATGCTTCAGACGTTGGTCGAAAATGCCATCAAACACGGTGTGCAAAAAGCAGTTGCCGGTGGGTTTGTGCAAGTGACCTCCTTTTTGGAGAATAATTACGTTCATATTCATATACGCAACACGGGAACGTTGGTCAAAAAAGAGAACGACCTGGAGAAACACAAGGAAGCGAGCGGTTTTGGATTGGAAAATACCGAGCGCCGCCTGCAATTGATCTATGGCGAAGATTCGGCAAAATTCAGGATATTTCAGGAGTCAGAAGATGTTGTACGGGCTGAAATCATAGTGCCTATTCAAACCGAAGGTGTTTTTAGAAATAATACGCAATCAACCATTAAAAGCCAATAGTTTTATCAGCGGTGAAAATATCACCTACCATCTTAATCACAAAAACATTCGCTAATGAAAGCCCTTATTATTGACGATGAAAGGCTTGCTCGCAATGAGCTGCGCCGTTTGCTTGAAAATTTCCCCAAAATTGAAATCGTCGGCGAAGCAGCCAATGCCGACGAAGCCATAAAAATGGTGGAAGACCTCCGCCCGGATCTTTTATTTTTGGATATTCAAATGCCCGGTAAGAACGGCTTTGAACTACTGGAAGCGTTGGAAGACGATACTATCCCGGAAGTGATTTTTACAACCGCTTACGACGAATACGCGCTTAAAGCCTTTGAATACAATGCCTTGGATTATATCCTGAAGCCCATTGATTTGCCCAGGTTGAGTGAAGCGGTACATCGGGTGTTTGAAGAATTTGACCGTAAACACGAGCATGATTCGATTGGCGAGCGCAAAATGTTGGGCGAAAATGACCAGGTATTCATCAAGGACGGTGAAAAATGCTGGTTTGTCAAACTCGGAAAAGTACGTCTTTTCGAATCGATGGGTAACTATGTTCGTCTGCATTTTGACGACCAAAAACCATTGGTACTCAAATCATTGAATGCGTTGGAAGAACGCCTCGACCCCATTTCATTTTTTCGGGCCAACCGCAAGCACATTATCAATTTGCAGTGGATCGACAAGATCGAGCCTTGGTTTTCGGGCGGATTATTGGTGACGCTGAGAGGAAGCGGCGAAAAGATCGAAATCTCGCGCCGCCAGGCCATTCGTTTTAAAGATATGTTGAGCTTATAAATAAATTAGGCGTCCGACGGTTGTAACTGTCAGACGCCTATTTTTCAATTACTTCTCAACAAATCAATGCTTATCCCACCAGATTTTGGTTGTATAAGAATCTCCGTTGGTCATACGACCCACCACTACATCGTAATTTGGTTTGTTGAGCAATGCTTCACGCGAAGAGTAGATCGTACGGCGGGGAATAGTACCGTTGGTTGAGCCAAGATTCGGGCCTGCTTTCAACACCGGATACCCCATCCGTCGCCATTCAATAAAAGCCTCGTACGAGCGGCCGAACAACTGAATCCACTTCTGGGTGCCGATCTTTTCCAATTTTTGCTCTTTGCTCAATCCCGTAAACGATAATTCTTTTTGGAAATCAGCCGGAACGGTTGTGACATTGTACGGGTTTTGGGCCAAAGCTGCTTTGACTCCATCCTGATAAAACTTCTCTGCTTGGTCGGTTGTCGAACCCCATCCTTCGAGGGCCGCCTCGGCTTTGTAAAAACTTACATCCGAAAACGACATTGCCAAACAGGCAATCGCCGGACTGTAGGCTTTGTTGAAAAACGTAGTTTGCGAAGCCGTTGAATAATCATCTTTAATAATGGTTTTCAAAAGCGCGTCAGTAAGCGCCACGCCGATGCCTTTGTAAGCGGGCTTACCGGCTTTTACGGAGTTGACGGTTGGTTGTACCAAACGCGGCAAGCGCGGGTCGTTGGTGGTAACCAATTGAGTTACAAAAGCATCTGCCAAATACTTTAGGTCAGGACTTCCCGCCAGCCAATGATTCAACACGGGATGGACATTGCTGTTGGTGGCATCGTTGAAGGTTGGGATAGCGGCGTTATCGGTATTGCTTTCCAATAACGGTTGCCCCATTGCTTCCGTGACGGTTTTCTGTGCCAAGGTGGCATCAGCGTAGCGGATACGCATTCCGAGGCGAAGTTTGAGTGAATTGCCGTATTTTTTCCATTGCGTAACGTTGCCTTTGTAATAAAAATCAGCCGCGCCGTAGCTTTCGTCGGTAGGGGTTAATTGCGTTATGGCCGCATCCAAATCTTTGATAAGCGTTTTATAAATGGACTCCTGCGTGTCAAATTTAGGTTGATTGTTGACCGCTTCTACGCCCAGCGCCGTTTCTGAGAAAGGAACATCACCAAACAGATCCGTAAGTCGTTGCCAAACGGAAATCTCTACGATACGGGCAATGGCCAACTTGGTACGGGCTTTTGGGTCTGATTCACGCCCTTTTAACAATTGATTCCGAATTTGTGACAGGTTTCGAATTAAGCTGTAATGATCGTTCCAAAGGTTATCGTCGCTTTGTTGAACGTACCTCGAACTTGAGATCAATACGCCGCCGCCCCAATGTTGAATCCAAGAACCAAATTGGTTGTTGGGGTATTCGTAGCCTTCGGCAAAAGCAGCATCTTTTTGAGCTTTTGACAAAATAAGCCCCGGGTCGATGGTGGAAAGCGTAGTGGGCGGAGTGTTTATTTTTTCAAAATCATCGGTACAGGCTTGTGAGGCAAGCAACGTGCCCACGAGCAACAACGACTTAATCTTTATATTTTTCATTGTCAGAATGTCTAAATAGTGGTCAAAAAGGGTCATTATAACTCCAAATTCAAGCTTACGCCGAAGTAACGCAACATAGGTAACGCCGTCGATTCAAGCCCCAACGAGGAGTTGTTGACGTTAAAAGACGATGCCTCGGGAGCAAACCCTTCGGTTTTACGTTGAAAATAAAACAGGTTACGGCCATAAACACCTGCTTTGATAGTGCGGAATGGCGTCTTGCTGATGAGTTTGGTGGGAAGTTGGTAGTTGAACGTCAACTCACGAAACATCACGTAGCTGGCATCGTTGAGCATTTCCTCCGAGACGACGTTGTCTTTGTCGGGGGCGATAACGTTCCAGTAATCCTGCGCTCTTACCTGTTTGGTATTGGCTTGGCCCGTACTTGTCCAAGTACCGTCGGCATTTTTCTGCGCCACCATACCTTCCGCAACATAGGTGCCGTCACGGCCGGGAAGCGTCTTTTTGATGGTTCCGTACACCAATTCTTCGCGCAGGCTTTGAGAGAATATTTTGCCGCCCTGACTGATATCGATCAACCCGGACAAGGCAAAACCTTTGTAACGGAAAGTGTTATTGAAACCGCCGATCCAGTTGGGCAATGCATTGCCGATCTCGTACAATAACTTGGCGTTTGATTTGAGCGGTAAGCCCGTTGCAGGATCGATCAGGCGATTACCGTTGGCGTCCCGTAACCATTGAAAACCGTTTCCGATGATGGTTCCAAAAGGCTTACCGGGCGTAGCAATGACCTGTACGTTGCGGTCGTCACCCAAAAGGAAAGTTGAGACACCTTCGGCCAACGCGACCACTTGATTGCGGTTGCGGGAAAAGTTAAAGGTGGCATCCCACGAAAAGCCTGACTCAGTACGAACCGGAGTTCCGGTAAGCGATAATTCAATACCGTGGTTACGAATTTCACCGGCATTGATGCGACGAGAGCTGAACGTACTTGAGGGAGGCAACGGAACGTTCAAAATCTGATTCTTGGTGCTGGCATCGTAATAGGCAAAGGTAAGTCCGAGGCGATTTTTGAAGAAACGTGCTTCCAATCCCAATTCCAATGAAGTGGTTAATTCGTTCTTGAGGTTAGGGTCAGGAATGACCGACGTAAACGAACCCAAAGGTTGGCCGCCGTGCGGATTTTGATCTAAGGAGTAATTGCCTGTCAACTGATAAGGACTTCCCGAACTTCCCGCCTGCGCCCATGAGGCCCGTACTTTAAGAAAGCTCAACGTATTGTTTTGCAAATTGAGCGCATCGGTAAGTACTAAACTACCGCTGACGGCAGGGTAGAAAAACGAATTATTAGCAGGAGAAAGTGTGGAAGACCAGTCGTTACGCGCCGAGAAGTCAACAAACAAATAATCCCTGAATCCAACCGAACCGGCCGCGTATACTGAATTGATAGAAGATTCCGTTAAGCCGAAAATGTAAGAATTGATTAACGTATTGTTGATAGAATATAAATTAGGCGCAATAAATTCCGTCCCGGTATTTCCGGTTGTACGCGAAGAAAATTTCTGATGATTGGCACCGAGGTTTAACGCCAGCGAAAAATCTTTGGAAAGCTGAGGCGTTAGTGAGAGCAACACATCGCTGTTGTCTTCCCGCACGCGGGTTACTTCTTCGACGATGTCACCATTGCGGTTTTGGCTTTGGTACGTTCCTTTTTCACGGTAACGCAGGCGTTGGTCAGTGTAAAAATCGGTACCGGTCTTCGCCGTGAGACGTATCCAATTATTGAATTGATAGCTCAATTTGATCAGACCGATCAACCGCTGACGGTCGTCAGAATTGCGCGTATGATCGCGGGTCCAGTAAGGGTTGGCGGTAGAAGAGTTGGTGGCGTAGGTTTTTTCCAAACCTGTATAAACCGTTGTACCATAGCCTAATTGCTTACTAACGTCGGCATCTGTCCAGGCCGATTGCTCCAAAATATTCATCGGCATGGAACGGGGTTGGCTTATCCACAAATAGGCAGGGTTGTCGGCTGCATCAGAAACCGTTGGGCGATTTTTGCCTTTTTGACCAATGTAGTTGGCTTTAGCGTCCAATTCCAATTTAGAGGTAAGTTTAGCTACCGTGCGCAGGTTGACGTTATTCCGATCAAGGGTATTTCCCGGCGTATAACCGTCAATTTTGGTCTTGCCATACGACAAACGGTAATTAATATTGTCATTACCGCCCTCCAGACTAATGTTGTTAACCATCTGTTTTTCCTGATTAAAAAACGTTTGAAACGTGTTGGGCTGCGGCGTAAGGCTCAGCACATTTCCCCATTGGTCTTCGTATTGCTGACCTTCCATTTTTGGCCCCCAGCTGGAACGGGTAAAGCGGTCGCGACCTCCGCTCATTTTAGGCAAACCTTGAATATTGGCAGCCTGAGCGGCAGCCCAAGTGTATATTTTCCCATCATTTCCTCTGAAATGGGTAAATGTACCGTCCAAACCTTGGGCGTATTCATCCTGAAAATCGGGTAGCACAAGCGCATCGCCGACGGAATAATCAATGCCGTATTTGACGCCGATGCCTTTGCGGGATTTGCCGGATTTTGTCGTGATCAGGATTACCCCGTTGCTCCCGCGTTGTCCGTACAAAGCAGCGGCGTTAGGGCCTTTCAGTACCGACATGCTTTCAATGTCTTCGGGATTGATGTTCGAAATTCCGTCGCCGTAGTCAATTCCTCCCGTGCGGCTGGGCGCATTCGGATTTCCGTTGTCCATCGGGATTCCGTCAATTACGTACAAAGGCTGACTGTTTCCAACCAATGAGTTAGCACCACGGATTACCACTCGCGACGAGCCGCCTGCTCCATTGGCAGACCGAGTGACCTGAACACCGGCTATCTTTCCGGCCAAGGTAGTAGCCACGTTGGCTTCTTTGGCCTGTACCAAGTTTTCGCCGCTCAATTCCTGAATGGAGTACCCGAGTGCTCTTTTGTCACGCTTAATTCCTAATGCTGTTACCACAACCTCTCCGAGGATTTGGGTATCTTCGCTGAGCGCCAGACTGATTTCCGTTTGATTTCCTACCTGAATTTCTTTTTTGAGGTAACCGACGAAAGAAAAGACCAACGTTTCCGAAGCCTCAGCTGTGATGCTGTATTTACCTTCACCGTTGGTAGCTGTACCGCGATTGGTGCCTTTGACCAATACACTTACGCCCGCCAGTACTTCTCCTTTGGCATCGGTAACTGTTCCCGTAACGACTTGCTCAATGGGCACGAGTACGTTTGGGACGCTCTCCTTTTTTTCGAGTAAACCCGAAGAAGACTGCTGACTCAGTACCACTTGACGCCCTGTTATCTCATACGTGACCTGAAGGGGCTTAAGCAATGTTTCCAGAACGGTCTCCAATGATTCATTAACAACATTGATGCTTACTTTTCGGTCAGATTTGATAAGCTTGGGGCTGTACAGAAACTTCACAGAAGTCAATTTTTCGATTTTTGACAAAACCGATTTGACGGATTGTTCGTCGGCGCGCAAACTGATCCGTTGTTTGAGCAATTCCTGGGCATTGCCTTCGTAGGCGTACGTGACACCGATAAGCATGACCGAAAGCAATAATTGGGTGCAAGTGAGGCAGACCGTGTGAAAAGCCAACCTGCGAATACGTACATGGTTTCTCATGAAGTTAAATTGGTTTATTTGGTTGATGTGATTGGATATAGAATAAGGGTTATTTACAACCTTTTGAGTAGATAATTATTTGTGCATCAATGATTTCTGATTTTGCGCCGATGCCCTGACAAATCAATTGTATCTTTTCGGCAAGGGACTCTTCGGTCAATGAGGCGGTGATGGTGCAGGAAGACAACAGCTCCTCATCGTACACAATATTGACGCCGTAGGCTTTTTCGATAAGTGCGAAAACCTCCGGAACCGAAGTTTCGTCAAATTCAAACAAAGGAGCTTGGGTTGATGGGATCAGAAGTTCGGGTTTTGGAACAAGGGCTTTTGAAAACCGAAGCTCTTGGCGATGAAGCGTAATTTGTTGGTTGGGAGTCAGTACTATACCTTCTAAGGTGCTGTTGTCCAACATCTTCTGTTTTTGTGGGTCGTTTTGGGTAAACACCGATACTTTACCCGTTCTTACCTGCACTTCCACCCGTTTGTCTTCGGGATACGCCTGTACCGTAAAACTTGTTCCCAATACCTTCGTAACCAGTTCATTGGCGTATACAAAAAAAGGTTTTTGAGGTTGTTTGACCACGTCAAAAAACGCCTTCCCGGAGAGGTAAACACTTCGGTTCTCTTGGCCGAAACGGTCGTCATAGCTCAGTCGGCTTTTAGGAAATAACGTAACCTGAGAACCGTCGGGCAAACGAACAAGAATAGGTTGCGCGTTCTCATTGATTTTTTCAATCCTTGATTCACTGAGTGTCGCCACATAACGTTGGTAAGGAGAAACAGAAGAACTTTGGTGTTGGTATAACCGGAACAGTGCGCCTGCCAAAACAATAAAACAAGCAATAGCAGCATAACGGCTCCATGGACGATTCCATAGCGGCACTACTTCCGGAGTTTCTTCAAATGCAGCATTAGTAGCTTGAATACGCGACAATAGGTTAGCTTCAGCCTCGGGGCTTAAATAGGTACGAATATATTCGTCCAAACCCATTTGGACCGCTTCCAAGAGTTGAACGGCCTGTTGCCAGCTTTCCTGTTTTTCAGGATGCTGTGCAAGCCAATCGTTCCAGAAACGCGATGATTCCTGATTGGGATGTAATTGGTGTCGCAGAAATGCATCGTCAACAACAAAGTCAGATGCGGTAAAAGTTAGGTAAAGGTTTTGCACAGGTAGCCGTAATTTGTCCGTAGATGACATTGGGCCTGATTATATACTCACTAACGTTAAAAAAAATCGTGAAAAAAGAATAAAAAAGAAGGGGTAAGCCAGTTGCGGAGTTTTTCGATGGCTCTAAAGACCAGATTCTGAGCAGATTGTCGATTCATGGAAAGCATTTCGGCAATCTGAGTATATTCTAAATTTTCGACAAACCGCAATCGTATGGCTTCCTGCTGACGAGGGGGGAGCTGATCAATGAGTCGTTTGACCAATGCCTGTCGATGTGTAGATTCTTCTTCCTGAGCCTGTAGCTCTTCGGCAGAAGGTTCGGCCCACAGGTCGTCGAAATCATTTTGGGATACAAATTGATGAGGTCGTTCCTGTCGTTTGAGCAGATGTAAAATTCGGGTCTTGAGCGATTTGAGAAGATAATACCGAACATTATCGGGAACCGTCAACCGTTGACGCTTGGCCCATATTTCGGTAAAAACATCGTGGATACAATCCAACACAAAGGCTTCCGAGACGGGCACGAGGCTCAGACCATAGCGATACATGGCTCTGACGTGCAGCCGATACAAACGTGTATAAGCTTCTTCATCACCCGCCTGAAAAGCCTCCCAAAGTTGGGACTCGTTGACCGATTGCTCCATTACTCAGTAATTTCCTCCACCTATTTGTAATTCATATCAAACCGTGAATTTACCACAGAAGTTTTAAATAGGAGAGAATAGAATAAATGGTTAACGCAACTTTGCACCTTGAAAGCGTTTGAATAGGCTGTGACCTGTTGCCCTTGCACGTTCACACGATATTTCTGCGACCAATAGAATTGATGTAAAATGAAAATCAATTTCTTACTCTCTCAACCACAGCACATAATCCGTCGAAGGAGGAGAAGGCAAAACGGGTTTGAGTGCAGTAATGATCTGTCCGCGATGATAGGCGGCATGATGACTCAAATGCGTCAGAATGTCGCTGATGGATGTTTCATAATGATCTCCTTTGCTGGTTTGGTACTTAATGATTTTATCAAAATCGGTTTCTCCCAAATCCTTGAGGTAACTGTCCCACTTCTGATAACTGAGATCAGAGGTTTCTTTGAGCCACGAAACGGGCAGCAAATCCCAAATACCCACAACCAAATGGTCGTTGACGATTCTGGTAAACCAAACCATTTGGGCATTTAGAATATGACTTGTGAGAAGAACCGCTCGTTCGGGAGGAGTTTCGAGTTTTTCGAGCGCTTCGATGATGCGTGAATTGGCCCAATGTTCATATTGCAAAAGGCGGATATGGTATGATTTCATGGAATAAGGCGTTAAGTCGTGACAAGTTGTGAAAAATCGTTTAAACCGGCAAGGGCTTAACGCCTTGTTTTACCATTTATTACCACTTTATTAAAGCAGATGCCCACGTAAAGCCGCTGCCAAAAGCGGCGAGGCAAATAAGATCGCCTTCTTTGACGCGGCCTTCTTCCCAAGCTTCTGTCAAAGCGATCGGAATAGAAGCGGCGGTGGTGTTGCCGTATTTGTGAATATTACTGATGACTTGGTCTTCGCGCAACTTCATTTGATCGCGTACGTATTCACTGATGCGAATGTTGGCTTGGTGCGGCACCAACAGCGAAATGTCTTCCGGTTGGTAGCCATTGGCTTCGAGCGCTTCCCGAATGGCTTCGGCAAAACGAACCACGGCGTGTTTAAAAACAGCATTGCCGTTCATAATTACTTCGAAACCGCCTTCGTCGATCATTTCTTTCGTCGCTGATCGTACGGGACGACTGCTGCCCGGGTCTTTGACGTATAAGTCTTCGGCAAAACGACCGTCGGCATGAAGATGCGTAGAGAGTACACGATGCGTAGGGTCTTCGGTGGCCTGCAAAACAGCCGCGCCGGCACCGTCACCGAAAATAACCGCTACGTTACGACCTTTGGTACTTTTATCGGTCCAGGTAGATTGGATTTCAGCCCCTACCACCAAGATGGTTTTGTACATGCCGGTCTTAATAAATTGGTCGGCAATGGAAAGGGCATAAACGAAGCCTGAACATTGCTCCCGAATATCAACTACCGGAATGCCAATGAGGTCTAACTCTCGCTGCATCAAAAAAGCCGAACCGGGAAAGAAATAATCGGGCGTGATGGTGGCGTAGACGATCATTTCAACGTCAGTGGGTTGTAAACCTGCCCGTTCGAGTGCTTGGCGTGACGCTGCCGTGGCCATGCTGGAATTGGTCTCTTTGCCGTAGGTAAAATAGCGACGCTCCCTGATTCCGGTCCGTTCCCGGATCCATTGGTCGGAGGTTTCCATCAATTGGGTCAAATCATCGTTGGTGACTACTTTTTCAGGAACGTAATAACCCAAGCCTGTGATTTTGGAATAAGGCATTTTTTTATGAAGTTAAAGGGTATAAAGGTAAGAGTTAGAATGAATAGGAGTGCTTAACCCCTTAACTCCTGACTTTTTCTATCCTTCTTTCAATGAATAGGTATAATCTTCCATGATCATATTGGCCAATAATTTGCTGCAGGCAGTTTCGACCCGTTGTTGGGCATCTGCTTCTGAATCAGCGTCTAAGGCCATTGTGATGTGTTTGCCAATGCGTACATCTGACACGGCGTCAATGCCTAAATTTTGAAGACCCAATTTGACGGCTTTGCCCTGCGGATCCAAAATTTCTTTTTGCGGCATGACGTTAATTTCGGCGATGAATTTCATGAGGAAATGAGTGATTTTAAATGGATTGTGAGGAAACTGTTTTGAGGTTAAATCATTGGAATAAATGAGTCAAAAGCAGAATCCTCGTTATTGAAATCTAAAAATTCGTTGAAATACTGACAGTAGTATATAGAGTGCTACGATCAGTGGAATGGCTGCAAATTTCAGCAAAAACAGCAAAAGCACCGACAAAAGGATAAAAATATATTTGATCTGATTTTCTTTCCACCCAAATGTCTTGAATTTAAACGCTAAAAGCGGAAGTTCGCATATCAATAAATAAGACATCAGCAGCGTATAACTTACCAGAACGTATTGATTAACGATCCAGGATTCGTATTCGGGATTGTTACGTAAAATAAACGGTAAAGATGATACCAAAAGCGCATTGGCAGGCGTGGGAACGCCGATAAACGAATCTGTTTGGCGGGTATCGATGTTGAATTTGGCCAGCCGCAACCCTGAAAAGACCGACAATATGAAGGCACTGAATGAGATCAGCATAGCTTGAATGTCAATCGAAGTAGTAGTGCGTTCGAGCAACTGAAAAATGATCATGGAAGGCAACACGCCAAACGTAACCATATCGGCCAATGAGTCAAGTTCTTTACCGATGGGAGAGGATTGATTCAGTAACCGGGCTGCAAAACCATCCAAAAAATCAAGTACGCCGGCCACTAAGATCAAAGACCCGGAAAGTAACAGATCCCCCCGAAAGCTAAAAACAATTCCGAGGCAGCCGCAAAGCAGATTGCCGCAGGTCATTAGGTTAGGAATGGTAAAAAGACGCATATCTGTGGTACGGACAGCCTGTCCGTAAATAGTTGTAAAATGGATATTCTGAAAGCTAATCGGAAATCAATCAGTTAAGAAAAGGATTCATCCGCCGTTCACGCCCAATGGTTGTAGAATCCATATGACCTGCAAATACCTGATAATCATCTTCCAACGTCATGAATTTCGTCTTGATACTTCTCATCAGTGCCGCATGGTCGCAAAGTGGAAAATCAGTACGGCCGACACTCCCTTTAAACAACACATCGCCCCCGATAATAAATCGTTGATCGTGGTTGACAAACGCCAAATGCCCCGGCGCGTGGCCCGGCACGAACAAAACCTCAAGCGTGGAACGACCAAATTTTATTACATCGCCTTCTTCCAAAAAAGCATCGGCTTCTACCGGCTCATAGCCTCTGATCCCCCACAATTTACAACGACTTTCTACGGCAGCTAAAATTGGAAGTTCATTTTTGTGCATGTACATTTTTACGCCATATTTGCGCTTTACGTAAGCACTGCCAAATACGTGGTCTAAGTGTGCGTGCGTTTGAAGAAGCATTGTTACTTTTAACCCTTTTTGATCAATAAACTGAGATAACGTTTCTTTTTCCGATTGCATCAGACAACCCGGGTCGATGATGACCGCTTCGTTGGTTTCGTCGTAAAGTACGTAGGTATTTTCGTCAAAAGGGGAAAAAACAAAAGATTGGATTTGAATCATACTTCTTTAGTCATATTCAAGCGTAAAATTACTAAACTATTCTGTAAACACTATCAGCGATGACCGATAAGCAACCCAAAAGCCTTTTTATTGACCAGAGTGTCGGTGATTTTTATTTGGAAGGCCCCAAAAGCCGCCGCTTTGAGTTTTTGTTTTTGCTCGATGTGATGTGGGAGTTCTTGAAAGGGATTCGGGCATTGCATTTTGTGGGGCCATGCATTACGGTGTTTGGCTCGGCCCGATTTAAAGAAGGAAGTATTTACTACGAACAGGCACGTGAATTGGGGAAACGTATCTCGCAGGAGCTGGGCCTTACGATCATGACCGGCGGGGGACCGGGTATTATGGAGGCCGCCAACCGTGGCGCTTTTGAAAACGGAGGGCGCTCGGTAGGCTGTAATATCAGATTGCCGCACGAACAAAAAGAAAACCCGTACATGCAGAAATGGGTAAAAATTAAATATTTCTTTGTGCGCAAAGTACTGTTGATCAAGTACTCATACGCATTTGTAATTATGCCGGGAGGAGTGGGAACACTGGACGAACTGTTTGAAACACTGACGCTCATTCAAACAGGCACTATCCAAAACTTCCCGATGGTGGTCATTGGAAAGGAATATTATACACCGATGATCTCAATGCTGCAAAAAATGGCAGATCAGGGAACCATCTCACCGCAAGACATGGACTTGCTTAAATTTACCGACGACATGGACGAAGCCATCGAACACATACGCCTGTATCTGACGACCAATTTCCACATCCAAAAACGTCGTCGGCCTATTTGGTGGCTTTTTGAAAAAGGATAATTTCGTTTCTCCCTTTTACCAAATATTATCCAGGTCTTTCTTGATGTAGGTGTGATTGCGCTCAACGTATACACTCTTGCCCGTAGGCCGTTTGATGCCCATAGGATTCTTTGCGGAAAGGCGGTAGAGCATGGCAATTGGCCACAAAAACACGTAAAATAATACGGTAAGGATAACGCGAGAGTTGAACCAACCCAATCCTTCGGCAATTTTAAACCAGATTTTGACAATGAAATCGCCTACTACGGGAATGAAAATACTTAATAAGCCCACAATCCCGGCGGCGTATAATAAATAAGTAGTGGCGGATTTGAAAACAAAAGACAGAACAACCAGCCCGGTAACGATTACCAACTGGGCTTTACTTTTTTCAGCTTCAGACATTTTTTTCGAGGAATGAGAAGTGAGGAGTCAGTAGTGAAGAACAAAAACGCGCTCACTGCTGACTCCTGAATACTTAAAATAATGTATAAATAAACGGTGCAACGGCAGAGCCACCGCCAATGACGATAATGACGCCAATAAGTAGCAATAGAATAATCATAGGAGCCAACCACCACTTCTTCCGCTCGCTCATGAAAGCAAATAAATCTTTTAGAAAATCCATCTTTAGTAAGTTTGTTGTTATTTAGATACGTTTTTGGTTATAAATCAGTCAAAACGGATGGTTAATAACGGTTAAAGAATGTAATTAAACACAAATCTACACATTTTCATAGTAAGACAAAGGGAACATTAATTGGATTTATTTAATGGAACCTTCATTCTTTCATACAGTTGATCGGCAATTACGGTATTTACTTTAGCACTCGCGTGTCCATCATTTTTGCCCACAATCCGCTCTTTGGGTGGAATAGGAGCAAGATACTCACTCAGTCGAACGACCGGGATCTTCTGATTGATAAAAAAGTCTTCGATGGGTTTTGTATACCCGTTGCTTTTTTCCACATTTTGTAAGAAAGGCACCATCACCACGTACATCGGCGCGTTGTTGGCGCGAGCGTAATCGACGATCTTTTGCAGATCGCGCAAATGAGGATTCAGAATAGTGGTATCAGTATACGATTTCTGCACAAAATCAGTGATTGAGGCGGGAGGCATGTGCGGAAACTGCCAATAAATGTAATTGGGCAAATAAAAACGCATCACCAACGACCCAACACCCGGCAGTTTAATGTCGTCGTAAGGCTTAAATTCGGCCAAGGTCAGCTTGGCGTCGCGGGCGGATTTTTCAATGTCGTTGGGAAAATATTCCAAAACAAGTACATCGGGTTTTACGGGAAATTTCTGTAGTCGTTGAAATTCGTCGCGTGTGTCGGAACCTGAAACCCCCAAATTATATACTGCATACTTATCGGCACCAAGCTTCTTTTCCAATTGATCCGAAAAGCGATCTTCTGTATTGTTCAGACCATGCCCGGCGGCAAATGAATCGCCCAGAACCAATACTTTTCTTTTCTTTTCAGTATTGGTTTTAGGGAAATCACGATAGCCTTCGGGGGTAATGGGCTTCCAATAGTTGGCAAACCAAATCTGTGAAGCTTTACTCAGATCACCTTCGTGGCTTTGGGAAATGAACATGAACGCGATTTCCAGTATACCTGCCAACCACACCACCATAATGCCTAAAGTGGCTACGTTAGCAATGAGCTTATTGCTTTTCGGGTTTTTGATAACTCCGTAATAAAACATACGCAATAATTCTACCAAGACAAATAAAATCACCATTGCCTTGGCCAGGCGGATGTAAAAATTATCGACAAGTCCGGCGTAAGGGTAGTCGAATTTGATGTTTATTTTATCGGGGAAAAATAGCAGGAACACCGGCACCGCTAAGATGGCAAGTCGGATAAGTGAGGTGACTAATTTTGAAATCATAGAAAAATCCGTAGGATATTGGTCATTGAATGTTAGATGTAATTTTATGAACAATTAACAGACCGAAATCTAATCCAACACAAATTCCTCTTTCCAGTTGTCGGTATCCTGCCACTCAGGTTGTTGACGCTTGTCAAATACATAATTTCCCACAACCAAATAATCCATTTCAGTGCGCATAAAACAGCGATAGGCGTCATTGGGCGTACTTACGATAGGCTCCCCGCGAACGTTAAAACTGGTGTTAACGATCACACCATACCCGGTCAGTTTTTCAAAATCATTGATCAATTGATAGTAACGCGGATTGGTTTGTTTGTGAACCGTCTGAATACGCGCCGAAAAGTCGATGTGCGTAATGGAAGGCAGATCCGAACGTAAATAATAAAGCTTGTCGCGCAGATCAAACGAGTCAAACTCAGCGGGAAGTTCTTTGCGTCGTGTTTCTTTCACGGGGTGCACCAAAAGCATGTATGGTGAAATGCCCTCATAGTCAAAATATTCACCTACTTTTTCGGCCAAAACCGAAGGTGCAAACGGACGGAATGACTCCCGATATTTGATCTTAACATTTAGTTTTTTCTGCATTTCTGCATTGCGGGGGTCACCCAAAATACTGCGGGCACCCAACGCACGAGGCCCAAACTCCATGCGTCCCTGTACCCAACCAACCACGTTGCCATCGGCCAAAATCTGAGCAACTTCTTTGGTCAACTCTTCGAAATTATCAAATTTCGTATAAACGGCTTTGTATTTTTTGGCGGTCAATTCTACGTCCAGGTCTGAGAATGTTGGCCCTAAATAAGACCCGCTCATGGCATCTTGGGTGTAGTTGATGACGCGTTTTTGATCAAAATAAATATAATAAGCGGTCAAGGCGGCTCCCAACGCACCACCTGCATCGCCGGCGGCCGGTTGAATAAATACTTCTTTAAAAACCCCTGATTTTTGCAGTTTACCGTTGGATACGCAATTGAGCGCCACCCCGCCGGCCAGACATAGATAATCGGCACCCGTGAGGCGTTTGGCTTCCTGCGCCATTTTGACTACCACTTCTTCGGTCACGCGCTGAATGGCCAATCCAAGATTACAATGGTGGGCTTCCAACGGATCTTCCGGCTTGCGGGTTTTCATACCGAACAGGCGTTCCCAATCGGCTTCGCGTACCATTTTGAGACCGGTTGCATAATCAAAATAATTTTGATCAAGCCATATCGAACCATCATCTTTAATGACCACTAAGTCTTTTTTGATGGTTTCAACGTATTTGTCCACTTCCGGAGAAGAAGGATTGCCGTAGGGGGCCAATCCCATCAATTTATATTCACCGGAATTAACCTTAAATCCTAGAAAGTACGTGAAAGCAGAATATAAAAGCCCCAAAGAATGCGGAAAACGCAGTTCTTTCAGGATAGAAATTTTATTTCCTTCGCCGGAACAGATCGACGCCGTAGCCCATTCACCCACTCCGTCGATGGTCAGGATCGCGGCTTTTTCGTAGGGAGAAGGGTAGAAAGCACTGGCAGCGTGTGATAAGTGGTGCTCAGGAAAAAGAAGTTTAACGGGCTTTTTTTTATCATACCCCAGTTTCTCCAACTCTTCATTAATGAGGCGTTTAAGAAACATTTTCTCCTTGATCCATACCGGAATAGCGGTTATAAAAGACTTTAACCCTTTAGGGGCGAAGGTATAATAGGTCTCCAACAAACGCTCAAACTTGAGCAAAGGCTTGTCATAAAATACAATGGCATCCAACTCATTGATCGTTGTACCCCCATATTCTAAACAATAGTTGATGGCATTGGCAGGAAAGTTAGGGTCGTGTTTTTTACGGGTAAAACGCTCTTCCTGGGCGGCGGCTACAATTTCGCCATTGTCAATAAGAGCGGCAGCTGAATCGTGGTAAAATGCGGAAATTCCAAGTATCTTCATTCTAAGCTGGGATAAAATAGGGGGTATCGCTGATTGTTGAGTTCAAAAAACGTTACAATGTTACTACAAGTTTGGCAGTTTCTGTCTTTTTTAAATTGACTATGGACTGACAAAACTAAGGAGGATTATGAGAAATTTCAAAAATTAACGAATCCGGTTATTAAAAGGTACGCGGCTAGGCTTTACATTTGCACAAACTAAATGCTAAACATTCATTGAAAATCGCGGCTATTGATATTGGCTCCAATGCGGCACGTTTACAAATTTCTTCCGTTCTGCACGATGTTGGATTTACCAGTTTTAAAAAAGTTGAATACGTCCGTTTTCCCTTGCGTCTCGGACACGATGTCTTCAATTTTGGCAGTATTACCCCCGAAAGCGAAGCTCGCACGCTCAAATTGATGCAGTGCTACAAACTGTTGATGGAATTGCACGAAGTGGAAGGGTACATGGCCTGTGCCACCTCAGCCATGCGAGAATCCTCCAACGGCGATGAAATTGTGGAACGGATCGCTAAAAGTACCGGCATTAAAATTCACATCATTGACGGTACCAGAGAAGCACAACTAATCAACAATGTAGTGGTGCAGGCCCTTGAAGACGGCCAGTATCTTCACATCGACGTAGGTGGTGGCAGTACAGAACTGAACGTTTATTTTAATCGTCGGAAAATAGCTTCCAAATCATTTAAGATCGGTTCGGTTCGCTTATTGGAAGGCAAAGAAAGCAAAGGAGCTTGGGGCAAAATAGAGCAATGGATCGAAGAAAACGTAGATTCGCTCGAACCCGTTGTAGCCGTCGGTACGGGAGGGAACATTTCCAAACTCTTTAACCTGGTTTCCAAAACTGCCGAAAATGCCACTTCTTTGTCGGAACTGCAACGAATGCGGGATTATATAGCTTCTTTCAGTCAGTTCGAACGGGTCAACAAATTACGGCTTAATGCTGACCGTGCCGATGTCATTATTCCTGCTTCGGATATTTATATTTCGGTCATGAAATGGGCGGGGGCCGATAAGATACTGGTGCCTGACCTGGGATTGAAAGACGGTATTATTCAGTTGGTGTACGAAAAGCTAAAAAAATAGAATCGAATGAATAAGAGTAGAGCCGCAAAAACTTGCGGCTCTACTCTTATAAATAGGATAACCATTTGATCTCTCGGTGGGCGGCTTTGTATTTTGAATACCAACGGCACAGCGGATATAAAGCCAGTATCACTCCCAACCACACCAAATAAATTACTCCCAGTTCAACCCCTGAATTTGTCGGTCGCCCAAAGCTGAATGTCCCGATTGGGATGTCTTTCCAAGTGAAGCCCTGCAAAAATAGCATTCCAAACATGATGCTGTGGATCAAATACCAATGCAGCAGATAGTAGAACATCGGCACTTTGCCGTACGTAGCCAATAGGTTGGTGAAACCGTTTGGTTTAGATTCCCCCAAAGCCAGCAGCACGAACATAATGCCGAGCATGAGCAGTGTATAGAGCAGCGAAGGCGGATATTTGAAAACGTTGATAAAGGAAAGAAACGTGAAAAGCCCCGTTTTTTGCGGTGCCCACGGAATCGGGTCGCCGTAAAAATTGATGAAGCGAATAATCACAAACAGACTCAACGCTACTAAAGCCGAGCGCCAAAGCAGCTTTTTGCGAATTGGGGCAGATTGTTGGAAAACACTCCCAAAAGCAAAGCCTGATAACAGGATTCCCAACCACGGAATAAAAGGATATAAAGTACCCAAGGTAAAGTTTGGAGTAAGCGCAAACACATTGGCTCGAAATAAAAATGACCATGCCAACGCCAAACCCTGACTTTTGGGGATTGGCACCAACAGCGTAAGACCGTGCAGAAAAATAATGCTCGCGCCAATGACGCCAATAATTCTTGCCGATAGTTTCAACAAAAAAGAAAGTGTCACGAATCCTAATCCAATGGCAAAAATGACCTGTAAAATAATAGTACGGAAATGAAGGTCGAACCAAAAAGCAAAATTGATGATCGTCACTTCCAGCAGCATCAGCCAAAGCCCTCTGGTGAGAAGGAAGTTTTTGGTTTGCGCCAAATTCTTTTGACTTTTAAAGGTTAAATAGGCCGAAGCACCTGACAGAAACACAAAACTCGGCGCGCACAGGTGCGTTACCCAACGGGTCATGAAGAGGGCGGCGGTGGTGGTTTGTAAATTGGTTGGGTCTTGGGTCAACGCGGTAGTGTGCATCAAATCCCGGACATGGTCTAATGCCATGATAATCATTACGATGCCCCGGGTGACATCAATGGTATGAATTCGCTTCATGCAGTTGAGTTATTGGTTTAGGCTAATGGAAGCCTAAAGATAATCAAAATGCCAAAAAGAGACAGAAATACCTGAAAACAGGTTTTTTTATAACATGGGTTGCCCAAAATCAGCGTAATAGGGATTTTAGCTCCACCCAATAAATGTCCGCTTCTCCGTTGGCAGGAGATTGTATGTTTTTGATTAAGTCTTTGTAATTCAAAGGTTTATCAAAGTGCCAATCTTTTTTTGCACGTTCACTGGTGAAGAAAAGGTATTTGCCATCGGGCGAAACAAAAGGGCAATAATCCAATTTGTCGGAATTGATACCTTCCAATGGCTTTGCTTCTGACCATGTTCCGTTGGCGTTGTGATTGCTCACTACCAGATCACATTCCAAAACGCCGTTTTTGCGACTACAGCCGGTATAAAATATCTTGGATTCATCGGGCATAATGTACGCGTTGAATTCGTAGCCATCGGTGCTGATGGGTTTGCCGACCAACTCAGGTTGTGCATATCTTCCATTCTCCCGTTTACTTCGCCAAATATCGTCTTTGCCCGGGCCGCTTTTATAAATGGCGGTGAAATAAAGTGTGCCATCGTTGGTGACGGAAGGGTAATATTCATCTACGTCGGGCGTATTGATGGGCGCGCCGATATTTTTGGCGGCTGACCAACCCTGCGCGGTACGTTCTACATACCAAATATCAAAATCCTTGGCGTTGCCATTTCCCTCCAAAGGGCGATTTGAGGCGAAATAAAGCCGATTGCCATCGGGCGAAAAAGCAGCTTCAATGTCGCTGTATTGACCCGAAAACGAAGCAACCTGCGTATCAGACCATTTGCCGTTTTGTAATTTGCGACAAACAATGGCACTGAAAAGGTTTTTAGGACTGACCACCGACCAATAAATTTCTTTCCCATCCGGCGAGATCGCCAAATCGCGCTCATACGCCCCCGTACTCACGATTCCGGGAGCGAAGATTTGGGGCGTTTGAGCGGGCTTTGGTTGGTTTAAGTAATCAGATTGAGCGAAACAGATAGCGGTACAAAATGGTAGAAGTATGAACGTTAGTTTAGGCATGAAATACGAAATTTAAATCAGGAAAAATAGTTTAGTGTTAGTCGTTAATAAGTTGTAGAATGCTTGTAAATGGTTGATAGTCAAAAGTATTTGTGCATAGCGTTTCTCCTTGAAAAGAAGGAAAATTGATCAAATAATTCGTTTTAAGGCAAAATTTGCAGATACCAATCTTCCGTTACGCCGCACCACCACGTGCATTTCTTTGCCTTCTTTGCGCTGAAACATTCGATAAAGATCGGCTAATGCCATAGTTTCAACCGATAAGCTGTTGACCAAAAGAACTTCATCGCCTTCCTGCAATCCTGCATGAAAGGCAGGAGAGCCTTCAATGATGTTTTCAACGTAAAATTGCCGAAATCCCTTTCCTTTAGCCCGTACGTCGATTCCGCTCATATCGTGCTCAAAACGCTCATTGAAACGCTTTTTGTTGGGTTTCAAGACAATATACCCGCCTTCATAATTGAACGTAACCTTAAAACGACTCAATAATTCGCCGCCAATGTTTCCGTCTCGGTGGGGAAACTGATCCGTGATCTTCATACCGAATGCCGAGCTGTCCGGAAAGGTGGTCAACACGTCATTGAGTTCAAATTGGCCGATACGTACCTTGGGCATTCGACCGATGTGGCCGTTGATAACGCCCGCCAATCCAACGCCCAATTGCGACTTAACAACCTTTTGAGGCATTTGAATATTAGAAACAGAGGTATTTAACATCAGCGCATGGCCGGCACCCGTATCCAATACAACCCGAATAGGCAATTCGCGGTCGTTGGAAACCACTGTAACAGCATCCAAATACGGTTTGGTCTTTTCAATAACAATTGGAAATTTATCCCCTTGTTTGGCCGTGTATTTGTATTTGGTCGGCGTAGTGAGGGTCAATTCCTGTTTTTGAAAATCAATCGTTACCACAAACTTATTGAATATTTCATACCCGAAAATACCGTGAATAGGCGTTCCCACTACCTCCGATAACCTCAAAATGTCATCGTCCATAACCACAATATTGTGTTTCAACCCTACCATCTTTCCCATTCTCAGGATATTACCAACGGTTACGTCGGCGGCAATGCCCTGTCCGTTACCGACACCTTCAATTTTCATTTTTCGTACCGACCGCATTCCCAGTTTTTGGGCAACGGAAGCATCTGTCAAAATCGTAGAGCCTACCCCCGTGTCCAACACGAATCGCAGGGTGTCGGATTTGTTGATATGAACGGGTACAATGATCAGATTGGCGTGCAGCTCAAACTGTATGTGAGTGGATTGGCGCCCGTTCGTCAGGTGTAAACCGTGAATTTCTTCCTGTTCTTTAGGCTTGGTCGCCTGAGCGGTAATGCATCCGAAAAAAAGAGTGATGCAGCATAGTAAGTAGTTAATTTTCATGGCTTTATAAGAGTTGTTTGAAGCCATGAAGTACGAATAAAAAGCAACGCCGCGCATCACCCCAAAATAGTGGTTTTTAGAGCAAAAGCGGAACAAATGTGCCCGTACCCGTCCGACGGTTTTGAATCGTCAGACGGGTAATTCCTGATACTCCCCCAAAAATAGGGATGTTAGATAAGCTTATCTTTAGCGGCTTTTTTGAGAGCTTCGGTTTTGTTGGTAACGTGCAGTTTTTGATAAATATTCCGGATGTGCGTTTTGACGGTTTCTACGCTGATAAATAATTCATCGGCAATTGAATGATACGTTTTTCCTTTCGCAAGGAGCATCAAAACATCGGTTTCCCGGTCGGAGAGGGGAGTATTGAGATTGCGCTGGAATGACTTTACTACCAGTGATGCGATCTTTGAACTCATCGGTGCGCCGCCGCTCAATACCTCATCAATGGCATTCAGAAGGCGTATATGGTCGGTATCTTTGGTCAAATACCCCGAAGCACCCGCGCAAAGTGCTTCAAAAACCAACTTGCCGTTTTCATGTACACTGATGACCAGGATCGTGGTATGAGGTCGCTCGCGCAAGATACGTTTAATGCCTTCGATGCCGTGCATTCCCGGCAGTTCAAGATCGATCAATACCAATTCAGGAGCGTCTTTTTTGAGGTTTTTGAGCGCATCCATACAGTTAGTATAGGTGTTTACAACGTGGAAGCGTTGCTGGCTGCCAATGATGAGCGCCAAGCCGTCTTTAACGGCTTCATTGTCTTCAATAACGGTAATTCTGGTAACGTTATTCATTATACGTTTATGGTTTTGCCCCTAAAGCTAACTACTTTTGGGGGAGGCTGTTTTGGTTGGTACTTGCCCTCTTAACAGAACGGTCGTTCCTTTGGGAAGGGTAGGGATAATGGATAAGCTACAATGGATACGTTCAGAACGTAAACGCATATTAATCAGTCCTTTGTGGTAGCCTTCGGTTGGATATTTGATTCCAATACCGTCGTCGGTCAGTGCAAAAGACATCTGTCGGTTCTCAATTGTTGCACTAAAAATAATATTTTGACATTGCGAATGCTTGACGCAGTTGGTTAAAGCTTCTTTGAAGATCATGATTACCTGAATACTCCAACCCGGCGGTAGGCTCAAATGCTCGTATTCTTTCGGAAAACAAATATCGGTATGAAAATGAATGGGAGTATCCTGTAATAAATTTTCGCCTAAATCCTTGATATACAAGGCAAGTTCGTTGATCTGATTGCTCTCGGGGTCGATTGACCAAATAAAATCTTTGGTATCGCGAAAGAGCCGCACGACATTTTTCTCAATTTCGCCCACGATGCGTTTTTCTTCGCTTTCGTGCCCGTTATAGCGTAGTTTCAGTACGTTGGATTGCATTCGAATAGCGGCCAAACGATTGCCCAATTCGTCGTGAAAATCCTGCGCAATTTGTACCCGAACCACCGCCTCTGCTTCCTGCTTCAGCTTTTCATACGCCAACACCCGTCGTGTACGGTATTGAATATAAAGCCTTTGCGATAAAATCCCGAGCGATACTAAGGTGCCGGCTAAAAGTAAAATAAACCACCAACGTTGATAAAAAGGTGGAATGATCTCAAACTCGTACGTAGAAATGTCGCTCCATTGATTATCGCCGTAAGAAGCTCGTACTTTAAATTGATAACATCCGGGCGTAAGATGGGAATAAACAACGCTCGTTTGATCGGTTGGTCCCAGCCAGCCTTCATCTGCGCCTTCCAACTGATATTGATACCTAATATGATCCGGGCGGCGGTGATTGATGGTTATGAAACTGATTTTCAGTTGATTCTTCGTGTGAGGTAACGATAAACCTTCGTACACCTGATTCCAATTACTTTGGCTACGGGCATATTGTGAAAGGTCGGTCGTGTCAAACGGAATCCTGATATCAGTAAAATGCACTTTCAATGCTTCCGATTGGGACTTATTATTGGTGTCGCTGTAGCGAAATAACCCTTTGATGGTACCAACCCAGAATTCGCCATCGGCTGTTATATAGGCAGTATTGGCATTGGTTTCACGAGCGGTAAAACCATCGGTTTCATTATAGTGCCTGATGTTGCTGATTTTTAGGTCTTTATCAATGGTGAGCAGGTCAATGCCGCGCTCAGTTCCTATCCATAATCGACCTTGTTTGTCAAAAACAGTGTTGTAGATCAGGTTAGAACAAAGACCGTTCTTTACGGTAAAATAATTTTTTTTGCGCGTTTTAGGGTCAAAAACAGCGATTCCATCTTCAAAACTTCCCAAAGCCAATAAGCCATCAGCGCGCTTGGCCATACTCAAGGCAGGAAATGAAGCAAGCTCATCGTCGTAAACAAAATCGTAAATAAGCCCGTTTTTTATAATATTCAAACCTCTTGGCCCTGAAGCAATCACTTCATTATCATTGAGTTGTAACGTTCTTCTTACAAACCTGCCTTTTAAGCCCTGTTTTGAAGTATAATGCCGGAGTTGCTTGCCGTCGTATAAAACCACCCCATTGGACGTACTGATCCACATTTCCTTTCCTTTGCCTGCTTCCATAAATAAAGCTACCTCTTGGGAAGAAATGTAAGTATCAAGAGGAATGTATTCAATGGAAGTTTTTGAAATTTTATAAACGCCGGGTGCAGCCAGCCCAACCCAGGTATTGCCTTCATTATCAACGGCTAAACAATTAATGCGTTTGCCTTGAAGTTGCTTGGGAAGCGGCAGAACTTTGTTGGTTTTGGTATCCAAAATGTCCATTCCTTCATCAAAATAACTGATCCAAAGTTTGCCGTCGGGAGCAAGGGCAAAACAGGAGATCGTTTCTCCACTTAGTCCTGAGGTAGAATTTAAACTGGTAAAGGCCGGATTGGTAAATTTATAGACGCCGTCGCCGTCGGTCGTAAACCAAATATTACCTTCACGATCTTCGAGTAAACCTTTGACCATAAAGCTCGTAAAGCCGTTTTGGGCATTGAAACGGAGAATATTTCCTTTGTGATACCGCAGTGCACCCATAGCTAATCCTGCCCACACACTCCCGTCGGAGGTTTCGGTCATTTCGTGCGCTACTTCTTCACTAATAAATTGTAAATCAGTTATTTCTAAGAGAGGTTTGTTGGTTGGTGCTCGGAATATGCCTCGATCAGTGCCAAGCCACAGACTGTCTTTGGAATCAAACAGAATGCACCGCAACACCATTCCTTCGGGCGTATGATAACGGGATTGCAGACCGGTAGGAGCCACTTCAAAAATCTCCCCGCTGAACGTAGAAACCATCAGCCGCTTGTTGGAAGTGCCCGACATATCACTGAAAAAAGAAGGTCGTGCGGGGCCGTTTTTTGTTAAAAAGACCAAGCTGTCATTCGTGATTTTTCCTAATTGACTCGCATTGCAGATGGCATAAACATTACCCTTTTGATCGCCAATGACGGATGAAACAAACAATTCACGATTGGGCGAACGAACGGGGCGGGTATTTTTGCCGTCGTAGATAGAAAGTCCGAAAGGGGTTCCGATGTACATCAGGCCTTTAGCGTTAATTTCAAGCGATAAAATGTTGTTGGCGGGTAGATTATCTTCCTTTCGATACGTGGTAAAATGCAGGCCGTCGAAGCGGGAAAGCCCCCCTCCGCGTGTAGAAAGCCAAATATATCCAAAACGATCCTGTTCGATGTCGGAGACCTGCGATTGTCCCAACCCCGAAAAAATATCGTAGTGCTGGAAATAATACACCTGCGCCACCGATGTACGCAGCACCAGTGAAAACAGAAGGGAGGCAACCCATCTGCCGGCAGTTGAAGTTTTGATCGGCATCACATTTCTAAACTCTGTTTTTGGGAGTATTTCAAACGGCTGAATTTTTTGAATACCCGAAGCAGGAAGTAAGTGTACAAATATAAAATAAATCTTTATAAGTAAGCTATAAGAATTAGTTTGCATTATTTTGTTTGACCCCGGATGGGGTCAAACAACTTATGAAAATATTGTAGTTAATATTTCATCAAAATTCATCAACTTCCGGGTATGAAAACTCATAGGGGACGCTGTACCTTTGACCCTGTTAAAGCAGATGATCAATCATGAATTCAGTAACAATTATCGGAGGAGGTGTGAGTGGCCTTTTTTCGGCCTATTATCTTAAAAAAGCCGGCCATTCGGTCACCATTATTGAGCAGGGAAATTTCACGAACGGTTGCTCGTTCGGCAATGCCGGCATGATCGTGCCGAGCCATATCGTGCCGTTGGCCCAGCCCGGTATGATTGCCAAAGGGATGCGTTGGATGCTCAAATCCACGAGCCCTTTTTACGTAAAACCGCGCCTTAACTGGGAGTTAATGAAATGGGGGGTGCTGTTCTGGAAACATTCTACAGAAGAACATGTTCAACGTTCAATCCCCGTTTTGCGGGACATAAGTCTACTTTCTAAAAAACTCTTCCAAGACTTGGCGGCATCCGGTGAGGTAGACTTTGGGTGGCATGAGCGTGGATTGCTGATGTTGTATAAGAATGCGGATACCGAGCACGAAATGGCTGAAGAAGCACACCTGGCCAATCAGGCGGGAATTGTGGCCGAAATGCTGACCGGCGCACAGGTGCAGGCTTTGGAGCCTGATGTGCGCGTGAATGTACGCGGAGCGGTATATTATCCGGGAGATGCTCATATTACGCCTAATTTGCTCATTAAGAACCTGCTGGCTTACCTGAAAAAACAGGGGGTGAACATTTTTGAGAACGAAGAAGTGATCGGTTTTGAGAAAAGCGGATCAAAAATAACGGCTGTAAAAACGGCCAAAGGAAGTCATCCAGTCGAAGAATTGGTCATTGCTGCCGGCGCTTGGTCGCCCGTTTTGACTGAAAAACTAGGTATTTCATTGCCATTGCAGGGTGGTAAAGGATACAGTTTCATGCTCAAAAACGTAACCAATAACATTCAGGTACCGGCCATTATGCTGGAAGCACGGGCAACGGCGACTCCGATGGGAGGTGATCTGCGTTTTGCGGGAACATTGGAAGTTGCCGGAACGGACATGACGGTCAATATGAACCGCGTGCGTGGAATCGTGCAGGGTATCAATAATTATTATCCCGAAATTGAAGTACAATTGCCCGAAGTTGAGAAAGTATGGAGCGGCCTGCGACCCTGCTCGCCCGATGGCTTGCCGTATATTGGACGGGTAAAAGGATTAAATAATGTGACGCTTGCCACGGGACATGGTATGATGGGCGTGAGTTTGGGACCTGCCACCGGCAAACTGATCGCGGAGATCGTGACCGATAAACCAACCACTATGGATATGCAGGCTTTTAACCCGCTGCGCTTC
The DNA here is from genome assembly GCF_965279615.1 of Runella sp. Taxonomy (NCBI): domain Bacteria; kingdom Pseudomonadati; phylum Bacteroidota; class Cytophagia; order Cytophagales; family Spirosomataceae; genus Runella; species Runella sp. The sequence continues at coordinate 7,538,625 of NZ_OZ257252.1, forward strand.
GGATAAAATCAGTGAAGAAGTGTCATGTATGTCATGAAGTAGTCAATGGAATGCCTGCTTCATGACTGTTTTTCGACTATTGATAATGCGGTAGGCTTTTCTTTTTCTTCAGGTAAATTTCCCACTGTTCGGGCGTCAGAGCCGCCTGAAATTTAGCCTCTTTTTCCGTTTGCCATTTTTCCACGGTACTTCTGATCTGTTGAATTTCCTGCGGAGTAGGGCGGGTATTTGCATGAATCTTCATGAATGCTTCCTGATAATCACTCAGTTTCAAGGCGTGATCCAGATTGAGCGTTTCGATAGTGATGGACTGATCTTCGGTAAGTTTCAGTTTTTTGGTCATCCACTTTGTCTGCTCTTCCGCAATTTTGTCGGGTGTCAGGGGCTTTTTGGGCGTTGACGGCATTTGATTATAACTATTGGCGCCGTATCCACGGCCATATCCTCCTCCTCCGTAACCTCCCCCATAGCCACCGTATTGTGCCATTGTTTGGAAACTAATAAAAAGGGTAGCTACGAGGCCAAATTGTAGTAATCCTACTTTCATTGTGTATGTTTTTTAGAAAAGTGGTCGAAATGTAACTATTTTCGATGCACTTTCAAAAATACCGACCTTCAATTCTTTCATTTTATGCTTCCTTTTTCCGAACGCCTTCTCAATCTAACTGCCTGGAATCCACCAACGAATATGCGCCAAATCACCGCAATAGACGCTCACACGGGCGGTGAGCCGTTGCGGATCATCACGGGCGGCCTTCCGCCGATTGAGGGAAATACGATCTTGGAACGACGCGCTTTTCTGAAAACGCACCTTGATTGGTTTCGTAAGGCGTTGATGTGGGAGCCGCGCGGCCATGCCGATATGTATGGATGTATCATTACCGAACCCGTAACGGAAGGAGCCGATCTTGGAGTGATTTTTTTGCACAATGAAGGCTACAGTTCTATGTGCGGCCACGGCATTATTGCGGTTACAAAAGTAGCGGTAGAATTAGAATTAGTTGCGACGCAAGAACCTGTTACAACGGTCAGGATCAATGCGCCGGCGGGACTGATTACGGCGCATGCCAACGTGAAAAATGGCCGGGTAACGTCGGTGAAATTTGAAAATGTTCCTTCTTTTGTTTTGCATCGCGATCAGTGGTTGACGGTAGAAGGACTTGGTGAGGTAAAATTTGATGTAGTGTATGGAGGTGCATTCTACGTGTATGTCAATGCCGATGAGTTAGGAATAGGAATGGCAAATGCCGATTATCGTTCTTTGATCGAAAAAGGAATGGCGATCAAAAATGCGGTTATGAATGCGCTTGACATCGTACACCCTTTTGAGGAAGAACTGAGCTTTTTGTACGGAACGATCTTTTATGGAAAAGGCCATGCCCCGGGTACTGACAGCCGAAATGTGTGCATTTTTGCCGATGGTGAAGTAGACCGCAGCCCTACCGGAACGGGCGTAAGCGGGCGAGTGGCGTTGCGCCATGCGCAAGGTGAATTGGCAGTAGGGCAACCGATGGTGATTGAGAGTATTGTAGGAAGTACATTTACTGCTTCGGTTCAGTGCGTCACCACGTTTGGGCCTTACGCGGCAGTTATTCCTGAAGTAGAGGGAAAGGCTCATATCTGTGGTAAAAGCACCTTTCTGATCGACCCGGATGATAAACTGGGAAGAGGATTTTTTTTGAGGTAAAAATAGGTGTGTCGTTGGGGGTTGAGAACCCCAACCGTCGGTTTTGAGAAACCGACGGCACAGGCGAGTAGGTGCTTTCGGTTTCTCAAAACCGAAAGAGCAGAGCTAATGCAATGGTTTCTCAAAACCACGAAAAAACAAACGTGTCTTACAATCATTACAACAATGTCAATGCCATCACACTCATTCCGTTATTTTTCACGTCAGGTTGTTGAAGAGTCTGTTACAATGCCGGAGGCGATAGCATTGATGAAAGAGGCTTTTCGCAGCCTTTCGCTGGGGGAGGCCGTGGTGCCGTTGAGGGTCAATTTGCCGCAACCTGCTCAAAATGCTCAGACACTTTTTATGCCCGTATTTCTGCCATCGGCGGAAGCGTTGGGACTGAAAATGGTGACTATATTTCGAGATAATCCTGCACGAGATCTGCCTTTAATTCACGGCTTAATGCTCGTCATGGATGGCAACAACGGACAACCGCTTGCGCTGCTGGATGCTGAGTACCTAACGGCACTTCGAACGGGAGCGGCTTCCGGTTTGGCAACGGATCTGTTGGCTAAAAAAGAGGCGAGCGTTTTGGCGATTTTTGGCACCGGTGCACAGGCACGTACGCAGGTAGAGGGAGTTGCTGCCGTGCGTTCGCTGCAAAAAGTACTTGTTTTTGGGCGAAACAGGAAAAATACCGAAGCGTTTTGCAATGATATTTATACTAAAACAGGCATTAAAACAGAGATTGTTCAACAACCTGACCAATTGCTCGAAGCAGACATTGTGTGTACTGCTACGACGTCCAACGTCCCTGTTTTTGAACATCATCACCTCAAAAAAGGGGTTCATATCAACGGCGTTGGTTCCTATCGACCCGACACCCGCGAAATCCCGGGACTAACCTTGCAGGTGGCAAAAGTTGTGGTAGATCAGCGCACGGCCGCCGCTGCCGAAGCAGGAGATATTGTTTTGCCAATGAAAGAAGGGTTGCTTGGCAACGACCCGATTTTTATAGAAATAGGGGAAATCGTTGCCGGAATCAAACAGGGAAGATGTTCAGAAGATGAGATCACCGTTTTTAAATCCGTAGGAAATGCGGCACAGGATTTGGCTGTGGCGAGTTACTTGGTAAAAAAAGCCCAAAAATATGATTTGGGAGTCAACTTGGCCTAATGTCTGATTTTGTAAACTAAAGGTTTTTTCTGTAACCGGAATGTGGTAAACCCAAAACCGCCTATATTGCTGAATGATAATTTTTTATAACGGGAATTATTCAACGAAATGAAAAAAAGATTGATTAAATTACTGATGATCAACTTCGTTTCTGTGGTCGTTCAGGCACAAACCATCACTCGAGGTCCTTATATCAATAATTCAGATACAAAAGCCACTATTCGTTGGCGTACAAATGCTCCGACCAAATCAGTAGTGACCATTGGCGCTTCCACTTACACAGACGAGACTGAAACTACGGAACATATTGTTAAAATAACAGGATTAAATCCTAATACGAATTATACGTACCTTATCGGTACTACTCAAGCTGCTTTTCCGGCAGATACAAATTATCATTTTCGGACTGCCCCTGTTGCCGGGACATATGTTCGACCCATTATCGTAGTTGGTTTTGGAGATTTTGGGGTGAATTCGGCAGACCAAAATAACGTAGAGGAAGCACTGCCCCAGCAGGCGGACGTCTGGCATTGGTATGGTGACAATTCGTATCCCATCGGCTCGGTGTCTGATTATGAGACCAATACGTTTGGAACGCACTATCGAAAACATTATCCTAAGATCAGCCTGATGCCGGCTTTGGGAAATCATGATGCGGTAAGTGCTTCGCCAACGACCCAAACCGGTCCTTATTTTGACTATTTCAGCCTTCCGACGGCAGGCGAATACGGGGGCGTAGCTTCCACTACAAAAGCCTATTATTCCTACAATTACGGTCATGTTCACTTCATTGTGTTGGAGTCGACAGTGGGCTCTTTTCGTAATCCTACGGGCGCTATGGCTAATTGGCTTCGTCAGGATTTGCAGGCGGATAAAAGCAAGTGGCGGGTTGTATATTTTCACCATCCCCCCTTTTCCAAAGGATCACATGATAGTGACAATGAAATAGAATTAATAGAAATGCGTCAGAACATTGTGCCAATACTGGAACAATACGGAGTGGATCTGGTGCTTGGAGGCCATTGCCACTCTTACGAAAGGAGCCACTTTATCAACGGTTTTTATGGAATCTCGGCGCAATTCAATGCGTCGTATCGCCTCTCGGCCGGCACAGGTTTTCCGGCACCTTATCAAAAGACCGATAAAGGTGCAGTATATGCAGTAGTTGGAACGGGTGGTGTACATGCAGAAAATGCAGGCATCCATCAGGCAATGGCTGCTTCAATCTCAAATAAGTATGGATATGCCAAAATGACGTTTACCCACGACAGCCTTTGGTTTCGCTTTATAGACATAAGCCAACAGGTTCTTGACCAGTTTATTATCCAAAAAGCAGATCCATGCCCTGAGCAACTTATTCTTTCGTCACCACCCCATACGGGGACACAAACGTATGAAGCGCATCTGACAATTTTGTCGGATAACCAGCTGACAAACAGTAGTACGGTTTGGTATTCTGCCGGCAAATCTGTGGAACTGAAACCCGGGTTTACGGCACCTGCCGGAAGTACTTTTCGAGCGTTTATAGGTGGTTGTAATCCGCCCTGAGTCTTTCATTTAAGAGGCTTATCATCAAGCCTCACAGGAAGATTTTACGGTAAAACTTGCTTTTTTTGTACAAATCCTTGACAATCCTGCGTGTCTCACCTACATTTGCAGCATCAATTTGTACAATTCTTCGTGAAAACACGCAACTACGCTTTTTTTCGACATCATCACTTCCACGCCTGCGGGCGAGCGTAGATACCATTCCATACGCATGGCTTGAGGATATAAGTCATTCGTTTTCATTAGCTTTGCTGCTTACTTTAGTATTGAAACGTTTTCCCGTCGGGGTAATCGTAAGTGCACAGGTAGCGAACCCACTCAATCATTTGCTCATTTATTCATTTCGTTTTTAAAAAATGTTACGCATTGCCATCCAAAAATCAGGACGTCTCAGCGACGATTCTATCAAATTATTCAAAGAATGCGGTATTCAGTTCGACAGTAGTTCTTCCGGAAAATTGAAATCAATCTCCGCCAATTTCCCTGCCGAGTTTTTATTTTTACGTGACGATGATATTCCCGGCTACGTCGAAGACGGTGTGGCTGATCTGGGCATCGTAGGCGAAAATGTATATACTGAAACCGGTCGCGAAGTGACCGTAGTACATAAATTGGGGTTTTCAAAATGCCGTCTGTCATTAGCGATTCCGCGCGGTACTCAATGGAACGGCGTGCAGGATCTTCATGGACGAGGCATTGCTACTTCTTATCCACGTATTTTGGGTAACTTTCTGAAAGAGAATGGTGTAGAAGCAGAAATTCATGAGATCAGCGGCTCGGTCGAGATTGCTCCAAGCATTGGCCTTGCTGATGCGGTATGTGACATTGTAAGTTCAGGAAGTACTTTGTTGAGTAATGGTCTCAAAGAAGTGGAGGTTATTTATCGTTCAGAAGCTATTCTGATTGCAGCTCCCAATTTGAGCGACGAAAAAGCACTGTTGCTTGATAAGATCATGTTCAGGATCAAGGCGGTACAGGCGGCGCAAAACAACAAATACATTTTGCTTAATTGCCCCGCTGAAGCCGTTGATAAGATCATGCAATATATTCCGGGCATGAAAGCACCAACCGTATTGCCGTTGGTGACGGAAGGATGGGTATCACTTCATTCGGTGATCAATGAAAATGATTTTTGGACCAACATAGAAAAAATTCGCGAAGCCGGCGCAGAAGGGATTTTAGTCATTCCTATTGAGAAAATGATTCGTTAAGAGTTTAGCTATGGCTTAGGAAATCAGGTATACAAAAAAAGCGATAAAAAGTTTGAAGGATATTCCCAAGTCCGATGTTTTAGGTATTGTTAGGGCCATTGAGCAACTTTCCGAAGCTCCTGAACTAAAAACAAATGTTAAAACACTTCATAACTTTGTATCCGGTTATCGTTTAAGAGTAGGGAACTATCGAATATTATTTGATAGGGAAGATACACTTAAGATTATTGATATTATAGATGTTGGACATCGTAAAGAAATATACCAATGACACTACAAGCACAAATTTTAAAAGAAGATAACCAGCCTAAATTCGCGGTTATTTCCTATAAAGATTACGCCTCTTTAGAAGAATTACTTCGTGGGTTTGATTCGGTGGAAGATCTGACGGATTTTCTTTACTTACAAAAGGTAAAACGTGAGAATACTGAATGGGTATCTCACGAAGAAATGAAAAAAGAATTAGGTCTCTTTTAAGTTGATTATGCAAATTATTCCTTACCCCTCCCGTAGTGAATGGCCGAAATTACTGGCCCGTCCAACGCAAAGCATGGCAGCTATTGAAAAAGCGGTAGCTCCGATTCTCGAAAAAGTAGAAAAAGAAGGCGATACCGCCCTGCGTGCCTTTGCTTTGAAGTTTGATAAGATCGAACTCGTTGAAATTGCCATGCCGCAAGAGGTAATAGCGGCGGCAGAATCAAACCTTACAGACGAACTAAAGACAGCTATACGGCAGGCATATGCCAATATTCGTACATTTCACGAAGCGCAGTATCAACCGGTGGTGAAAATTGAAACCATGTCAGGCGTTACCTGTTGGCGGAAGAGTGTAGGCATTGAGAAAGTCGGACTTTATATCCCCGGCGGTTCAGCGCCTCTTTTCAGTACGGTCTTGATGTTGGGCGTTCCGGCTCAATTGGCGGGTTGCAAAGAAATAATTCTATGCACACCAAGTGATCACCCGGCTATATTGTATGCAGCCCAACTGGTGGGTGTAACCAAGATTTTCAGGATAGGAGGCGCGCAGGCCATTGCGGCAATGGCTTACGGAACCGAATCCGTGCCTAAAGTGTACAAAATTTTTGGTCCCGGTAATCAGTACGTAACAGCAGCAAAAATGCTGTTGGCCAAAGAGGGGATTGCCATTGATATGCCGGCCGGCCCTTCGGAAGTGGCAGTTTATGCCGACAGTTCCGCGATCCCTGCTTTTGTGGCGGCAGATCTTTTGTCACAGGCAGAACACGGCGCTGACAGTCAGGTATTGCTGGTATCGACGGATAAGAAATTTTTAGCGTCGGTAAATATTACTCTGACAACGCAATTGGAAGGGTTGCCTCGGAAAGAATTGGCCAGAAAAGCGATTGAAAACAGTAAAGCGATCTTGGTGGAAGATGAAGCTGAAGCGATTGATTTGCTGAATGAATATGCTGCTGAACACTTGATCCTGAGTGTAGAAAATGCCGAAGAGGTAAGCGAAAAAATCACCAATGCAGGCTCCATCTTTTTGGGAAATTACACTCCTGAATCTTGCGGAGATTACGCATCCGGCACCAATCATACCTTACCGACCAACGGCCACGCGCGCGCCTACAGCGGCGTATCGTTGGATAGTTTTGTGAAAAAGATCACCCTACAACACATTACGCCCGAAGGCCTCAAAGCCCTTGGACCGACCGTTGAAGCCATGGCCGAAGCCGAGTCACTTTACGCCCATAAGCGCGCCGTAAGCCTACGATTAAGCAGTTTGAAATAACGTGTAGGGGCAGGCCTTGCGTCTGCCCGGTATAACAAAATAATTAGGGCAGACCTCGTGTCTGTCCGCTCGCATCTGCCCGAAACGGTTATTTTAATAAGAATACCTACCACAATGACATTTGACCTAACAAAAATTCTCCGTCCTCACATTCTTAATTTGGTGCCGTACTCGTCGGCGCGGGATGAATATACGGGCAAAGAAGGCATCTTTTTGGATGCCAACGAAAATCCCTATCAATCGGTGAACGGTCAGCATTGGAACCGCTATCCGGATCCGTACCAGTGGGCGATCAAAGAAAAATTGGCACCCATCAAAGGCGTGCGTCCCACGCAGATTTTTCTGGGCAATGGCTCCGACGAGCCCATTGACCTGTTGGTACGAGCCACCTGTACGCCACGGGTAGATACAATGTTGCTTATGCCCCCCACTTATGGGATGTATCAGGTAAGCGCCGACATCAATGATGTACCCGTAATCAAAGTACCGCTTACGCCTGATTTTCAGATTGATATTGAAAAAGTTTTGCCGGCAATTGTACCCAATACTAAAATTGTATGGATATGCTCGCCCAATAATCCCAGCGGAAATTTGATGCAACGCGAAGCCATCCGGAAGATTTTAACTCAATTTCAGGGAATAGTGGTGGTTGATGAAGCTTATGTTGATTTTGCAGACGAGCCGTCGTTTACACAGGAGTTGGATAACTATCCCAATTTGGTCGTTTTGCAAACCTTTTCAAAGGCTTGGGGATTGGCTTCTTTGCGTTTAGGGATGTGTTTTGCGTCGGAAGAACTTATCAAAGTATTGAACAAAATCAAGCCACCCTATAATCTGAGCGGGGCAACGCAGCAGTTGTTACTTGAAGCGTTGGATTACGTCAAAGCAAAGGATCAATTGGTCAAAGATATTTTGGCAGAGCGGGAGCGTTTGCGTACGAATTTGGCTACCTTGCCGTTAGTAAAGCGGATTTATGCGTCAGATGCCAATTTTTTGCTCGTAGCATTTGACGACGCTTCAGCGGTAATGCAGTACCTGATCGACGAAAAAATAATCGTGCGCGACCGGTCAAAAGTGATCTTATGTGATGGATGCCTTCGAATTTCAGTAGGAACGGCGGAGGAAAATAATACGTTGATAAAGACACTGAAAGCATTTGCCGTGACGGCCTGACCGATGAGGGGTTGAAGGTTGAGAATTGTCTTTTAGAAACATTAACTCTATGATTAAATGAAAAAGAAGCTTTTATTGATTTTGTTCTTTGTCTCTTTTGCTTTTTTGCCGTCAATGGCGCAGTACAATAACTGGGCGGTGGGTTTTCAATTGGTTGAACCTTCCGGATTGAACCTTCGAAAGTACTTTGGAGAAAACAAAGCTTTGGATGTCTCTTTTGGAACTTACGGGCTGTTTTATGGTCGTGACCGCAAGTACCGAAAAGGATTTTATCAAAATGCAGGATTTTCGCTACGGGCTAATTATTTGTGGCACAAAGGCTTATTTAAAGCAGAAAAGCTACATGTCTATTACGGTTTCGGAGGCCAGATCAATTCACGCCGGTACTATTTTGATTCCCGTAACGCGCCGGGATTAAAAGAATATACTAACAATATTTCGTTGGGAGGTTCAGGATTGGCAGGGGCAGAATATTTTGTAGGAAACAGTCCTTTATCGCTCTTTCTGGAAGGTGGATTATATATTGAACTGATTCCCGATATATTTTACCTTCACCCGCAGGCAAGCGTTGGTGTTCGTTTTAATTTCTGATTTAAACGTCGATAAACGTCGGCAAGGTTTTGAACCTTGCCGACGTTCGCTTTGCGGCTCACATCTCGCCGACGTTCGTTTTAACACCCCCATTAGTACCGCTTCAATCGTTACTTTTACCGTTTCATAGGCTTTGCACCTTTCTCGGAGGAATAGGCAGACTACTTTTGATCGCACAAAAAATTAAACAGTAATACAAGCCATGAAACGAACAACTTCACTCCGGAACCTACGGGTTCAAGTAATCGCTTTTGTCAAAAATACCAGTATCGGGGCACTATGTATACCCTTGATGATTACCCTGCTGATGACAGGGTGTAAAAAACAGGAATCTGTTGAACCCACGTTTACCGTAACGGCAAAAGCCGGCGCTGACCAATCTGTACAGGTTGGACAGCAGGTCATTTTGAACGGCTCTGAGTCAAACGACAGTCAGGGCAAACCTCTTACTGCAGAATGGAAACTGCTGCGTAAGCCTGCTAAAAGTACGGTAATACTCGCAAATGTTACCTCCTTAAAGCCTACGTTCATTCCCGATGAAATAGGAGAGTATGAATTGGAACTGACCGTGAGCAGCTCAAATGGAAAAAGCACTGACAAAGTGTTGGTGACGGCTTCAGTCGCCGAGCCGGTGGCTATTTCCACGAATATTACCGTGAAGACCAATCTTGTAGATCGTGTATTGAATCCTGACTTGCCTGATTATATTGTAACAAAGTCCATTGATGTCAATGCCGAATTGACCATTGCGCCCGGCGTAGTGATCGCTTTTGAACGTGACGTACGGATGAACATCAATGATAACGGTGGACTGCTCATTGCCAAAGGCGAAGCCGAACGCAAGATCAGGTTTGTCGGTGTTCAAAAAACCAAAGGCTATTGGGTAGGAATTACGCTCTACTCGGGAAGCAACGCCAATACGATGGAATATGTGGAAGTAATGCACGCCGGTAGCCGTACGATCTACAGCACTACAAAAGCGGCTTTGTTTTTGTCAGGAGGTAATAAAGCGCAAATTGCTTTAAAAAACACCCTGTTTTCTCAAAACGATGGCTTCGGAATCTATGTGTACGACGGAGCGATTTTACGTGAATTTGTGAAAAATTCCTTTACCGGCAACACCGAAGCAGGCATTATGCTTGATGCTGAAAACGTGGTAAAATTGGATGCCGCTTCGACGTTTAAAGGCGGCAATGGCCGTGACGTGGTAGAAGTGACAGCTTCCGGTATCAAGGGAAAAGAGGAAATCACCTGGGCCGGTTTTGCTGATAGAGCACCCTATCGTTTGACGGGCGAATTTACAGTCAATACAGGCTGGAAAATAAATCCGGGCGTTACCCTTGAAATGAACCGCGACGCGGTGATCAGAATCAACACCGATGGGTATATTATAGCTAAAGGAACTGCTGCTCAGAAAGTGGTCTTCAACGGAGCGAATAACACGGCGGCTTTTTGGCGCGGAATCATCTGCTACTCGGCCGATGCCAAAAATCTGCTTGAGAATGTGGAAGTAAAAAATGCCGGCAGCATAGCAATTGTGTCAGGCAAACGCGCGAATGTTGCCATCTACGGGACCAAAGCCAATATGACCATCAAGAATACCGCCATCAGTGGTAGCGGTGGTTACGGTGTCTTTGTCAGCTACGGCGCTTCAGCCAATGCCGACTTAATGACTGCCAATACGTTTGAAAAGAATCAGGAGTTAAACGTGCTGATCGAGAAATAGTTACGGGAGTTTATTGCATTCGGGCAACCTTTGAGAAAAGGCTGCCCGAATTTTTTGAAGAAAGGCATTTGGTAACGTTTAACAGATTGCCGCCTTTTGTTGGCAATAGATTAACGTATCAGGTAACAATTCTTTTTCAAAGCAGATACTGTTTTCGCTGTTGACGTATTTTCCAAAATTGGGTATTATCGTATAATTATTCTTAAGGTAAAGCCCGATAGCTTCCGGTTGATTTCTGCCGGTTTCCAAAATACACCTGTTAACATTCAGTTCTCTGCACCACATTTCTAACGCCGTCAGAATCGCGGTAGCAATGCCGTGTCCACGTTTGCTTAATGGAACAAACATTCGCTTTACTTCCATCGTACCTTCTGAATATTCTCTGACAGCACCGCAGCCAACTGCTTCTTCTTGGTCGTAAGCCACAACCGCATACTGTAATCTGTCGGTTTTATTCAATTCTGCATAAAATACATGCTCTTCTCCGTCTCGTAGCTTTAGCTCAAGGTCTAACGCTTTCACAAGTTCCTGAAAATCGCCGTTGTCAGAATTTGTTCTTTTAATCCTGATCATCTTTACCGAAGCTTCATTTTGAGCAACCCGATTTCTACGGCCGGAGGCTGACGTTCATATAGGATCTTGTAGGCAGCCTCCGTAATGGGCATATCAACCCCGTATTTTTTATTCATTTCAAAAATACTGTTGACGGCGTAATAGCCTTCTGCGATCATTTTCATCTCCATTTGCGCCGATTGTACGCTGTAACCACGGCCGATCATATTCCCAAAGGTGCGATTGCGGCTGAACTGAGAATAGGCCGTCACGAGCAGGTCTCCCAGATACGCTGAGGCGCTCAGGTCGCGCTCACGCGGGTCAACGGCATCCACAAAACGCCGGATTTCCTGCATGGCATTCGAAACCATTACGGCCTGAAAATTATCGCCATAGCCCAGTCCATGACTGATTCCGCAGGTTAATGCCACTATATTTTTCATCACGGCGGCGTATTCCACTCCGTAAAGATCGGCCAGCGGGTTTGCCGTCACAAATCGGCAACTCATTAATTGAGAAAAATCAGCGGCGCAGGCGGCATCGGTCGACGCAATGGTCAGGTAAGACTGTTTTTCCAACGCTACTTCTTCAGCATGGCACGGCCCGGCAATAACGCACAGTTGGCTCAACGGAACCTCAAAATGGTCTTCTACCCAATCCGTTACCAAACAGTTTTTCTCGGGAATCATGCCTTTAATGGCCGAAACAACCCGTTTGCCGGCGAAGTGTTTAGGCGTCAATCCTTGTAAGGGTTCCTGCACAAAGGCGGCAGGAATGACTAAAATAACGTATTCTGCGCCGTTGAGCGCGTCGGTGATCTTGGTGAATGTCTTTACTTTTCGGGGGCTTAATCGTACGTCGCGGAGGTAATCGGGATTGTAATGATGCTTTCGGATGTGCTCGACGGCGGCACGGTCGCGTAGCCACCAACGGATCGATACGTTGTTTTCAGAAAGGATTTTGATGATCGCAGTGGCCCAACTGCCACCGCCTATTACGGCGATTGAGGTCATTGTCAGATTGGTGTTTGATGCGCAAACTTGCAAAAAAAGCCCCAACTTTACCCTTTATCCCTTAAACTTTACCCTTATTTCTCACATCCGCAGCCTTTGCCGCAGCCCGGTTTCTTGGGACTCAACTCGTTGCGCAGACGGTTGCCGACGTAGCCCAATGCACCTAAAAAGAGAGTGCCGATGACGATTGTTTCCAACATTTCGGAAGAATTTTAACTTTATAACGCAATGACGGGGATTTTTTGATGATTTGTACTTTAAAGTATAAAATCTATCCTGTATCGCTTTTTCCAAAAACGCCTTTTTCCGTAATTGCGTTCCTGACGACCCTTTCCGCTGAGAATTTTATGAAAAACAGTGCTGCCGAACCTACCACTTTAAGCCGTTTGCTGAGTTTACCTGTCATTGTATCTGCTTTGGGCTATTTCGTAGATGTGTATGACTTAATCGTATTCAACATTGTACGTGTACCAAGTCTGAAAAGTCTGGGGCTAAGTCCCGAAGAAGTATCGAGCGTGGGTGCTTCGATCTACAACTGGCAGCAGGCCGGATTGCTTATAGGAGGAATTTTGTGGGGAATTTTGGCCGATAAACGCGGTCGCCTTTCGGTGTTGTTCGGCTCCATCATTATGTACTCGCTGGCCAATATTCTCTGTGGCTATGTGCAAACGCCCACGTTATACGGTTTTCTGCGTTTTATGGCCGGTGTAGGATTGGCGGGAGAATTAGGGGCCGGTTTAACGTTGGTGGCCGAAATATTACCCAAACATTTGCGCGGATATGGTTCTTCAATTGTGGCGAGCGTGGGGCTTTTGGGAGCAGTTGTGGCATTTTTGACCAATTCCTGGTTTGATTGGCGCACTACGTACTTTGCAGGAGGCGGTTTGGGATTGGCTTTGTTGCTGTTGCGTGTACGCGTCTATGAATCAGGAATGTTTGAACAGGCCAAAGCCAAAAGTACGCAACGAGGCAGTATGCGTGCCTTTTTTTCAGACAGTACCCGTTTTTGGAAATACATGCGCTGCATTGGCGTAGGAGTGCCCACGTATTTTGTGATCGGGGTGTTAGCCACGTTCAGCAATGAATTCGCCAAAGCACTGGGCATTACGGAAGAAATTGTCACCGGAAGGTGTGTGATGTATGTTTTTGTGGGAACGGTCGTCGGTGATATGTTCAGCGGGGTATTGAGTCAATGGCTTAAATCGCGCCGAATGGCTATCGGAATTATGACTACTATGACCTTAATCGGCGTTATATATTACCTGTTTGGCGGTATTACCGAAGCGGACACATTCTACTTGGTATGTGCCTATTTAGGTTTTTCCATTGGCTACATTGCCATGTTTTTGACGGTAACGGCTGAAAGTTTCGGAACGAATTTACGGGCAACGGCCACTTCCACCGTAGCCAATTTCGTACGGGCTACAACCTTACTTACATTGCCGCTTTATCAATACCTTAAACCCGACATGGGAGCTATTTCAGCGGGAGGTCTGGTGGCACTGCTTTGCTTTGCGATTGCCTATCTGTCTCTCTTTTTGATGGAAGAAACGTTTCACAAAGACTTAGACTACGTAGAATAAAACTATGCTCTTCTTGTGGATAACTAACCAAAAAAGACGCACTGTAAAAATGCGTCTTTTTGTTTCATGGCTGTTTGATACTCTTTGCAAATACGTTGTTATTTGACTACTTCTCCGTGAATATTCAACGTTACCAATCCGCTTTCAGCGTTTGATTCGACCGTAACGGTTTTGTTGAAAGTTCCGACATTGGCGGCGTTGAACGTCGCTTTAATTATGCCTGATGCGCCTGGCATAATTGGCTCTTTGGGATATTCTACTCCCGTACATCCGCACGAGCCGTAGGCTTTGTTGATGACAAGAGGCGCTTGCCCTTGATTGGTAAATTTAAACTCCGCCGTAACGGGTTTACCTTGAGTGATTTGCCCGAAATTATGTTCGGTTTCTACCCATTTGAATGCAGCTGCCACCGCACTTGCAAATACGACCGATGCCGCAAAAAATAAAATAAAGGAAAGAAGAGTTACTTTTTTCATGTTAATGAGTCTTAAAACGGTTAATAATTTTTTTGTGTCATTTGACAGTTCAAAAGTAGGAGATTGGATTCTACGAGGGTGTTAATGAAACCTCAACTTTTGTTAATGGATTGTTAATCGCTTGATAAGAATCTGCATACGACCTAAATTCGTATGTGTTTTTTGGTTAATATTGCCAACAGGCATTTATTATTAAAAGCGTGCGCCTGCATTTATGTCAAGAACTACGATTCGTCTTCTCGTAATTTTATCCACTTTGTCCATTTTCGGCGTCATTGTGACTCAGATATATTGGGTAAGAAAAGCCTTGGCAATGCGCGAGCGACAGTTCAATCAGCAGGTACATGTATCGTTGCAGGAAGTGGCAGAAGAGTTGGCTCGGCTCAATGCGGTGATGCTTCACAATAACCCCGTAGAGCAACTTTCCGCTAACTATTTTCTGGTCAATACCAATTCCATGGTAGACCCCGGAATTTTGGAACATTACTTAAAAAACAGTTTCCTCAAACACAACCTTATCACCGATTTTGAAGTCGGAATTTATGATTGTGCCAGCAATAAAATGTTTTACGGCGTAGCCCTAAGCACCCGTGATGAACGAAAAACCCCCACGCAAACGGCCAATTGGCTCAAGTCAAATAAATATCCCTATTATTTCGGCGTACGTTTTCCCAGTCAAAATGATGCCGTTATCAGCGACCTGAAGGGTTGGATTTGGTCGTCACTATTGGTAATGATAGCGGTAGGATTTTTTGGGTACGCGCTGTTTGTGATCTTGCGACAAAAGCAACTCACCGAGGTGCAACGCGATTTTATCAATAACATGACCCATGAGTTACAAACGCCCATTGCTACCATTCGTATCGCGGCCGATGTACTCAATACGCCCGCCATCAAAGATCAGCCGGAACGCCTGAAAAAATACACGGAAATTGTGAAGGAAGAAGCGCTCCGCCTGCAAACGCAGGTAGAGACGGTGCTGAACATGGCCAAGGCAGAAAAAAATAAATTGCCGCTCAACATCGAATGGTTGGATGTGCATCAAATCATTACTTCATTAGCTCACAAATACGAAAATGATCTCACCGTTCGGCTTAATGCAACAGAGCCTTATATTCATGCCGACCGAATGCATTTTTCCAATGCTATCAGCAATTTAATTGACAATGCGTTTAAATACACACCGCAAAATCCCGTTATTTTGTTGGAAACGTCCAATGAAAATGGAGCATTAGTGGTGTCAGTTAAAGACAATGGCATAGGAATTGCACCGGAACACCGTAGTAAGGTCTTTAAAAAGTTTTATAGAGTCCCTACCGGAAATGTTCACAATGTAAAAGGATTTGGAATCGGTCTGAGTTATGTACATCAAATTGCCAAGGCTCATCACTGGAAGCTCCAACTCACCAGTGAAGTTGGTAAAGGAAGTGAGTTTAAAATCTCCATTCCTTTAAAAAAATAGGAGCAGAGTCTCCTCTGATTCTTGGTAGACAGTAGCAGTAGTTCCACTTAACAGATAACAGTTTTCCTGAAAATGCCTCGTATTTTATATGTTGAAGATGACCCGAATTTGGGTTTTGTGACCAAAGATAATCTCGAACTTCACCATTATGACATCGTCCATTGTACGGATGGATTACAGGCATTGGAAGCCTTTCAGAGAGAACAACCCTTTGATCTGTGCGTGTTGGATGTCATGTTGCCGCACCTTGACGGGTTTACGTTGGCACAGAAAATTCGGCAGCAGGATACGCAGGTTCCCATTCTTTTTTTGACAGCGCGCTCTTTGCAGGAAGACAAAATTCATGGCCTTCGTCTCGGCGCGGATGATTACCTCACCAAGCCTTTCAGCATGGAAGAATTGGTGCTCAAAATAGAGATTTTCCTTCGCAGAAGTCAAAAAAATCAAACCTCTGATGCGAAAACTCAAACCCCCGGAGTGATAAACGTAGGAAATTATTCATTTGATTTTGAGAAATTACACCTTCAAATCAACGGAAAAACCCAGGATCTGACCTTTCGCGAGGCGGAAGTATTGCGTTATTTGACCGAACGACCTAATCAGATCATTAAACGGGAAGACCTGCTCAAAGCCATTTGGGGCGATGATGACTATTTTATGGGTCGTAGCCTTGATGTATTTATGTCGCGTTTACGGAAATATTTGTGCGATGATCCAAGCATTAAAATTGAAGGGATTCACGGGGTAGGGTTTCGGATGCGTTGGTAGTCAATTACTTCTTTT
The DNA here is from genome assembly GCF_965279615.1 of Runella sp. Classification (NCBI taxonomy): domain Bacteria; kingdom Pseudomonadati; phylum Bacteroidota; class Cytophagia; order Cytophagales; family Spirosomataceae; genus Runella; species Runella sp. The sequence goes on from NZ_OZ257252.1 coordinate 7,555,341, forward strand.
TTCGTAATTCCGAAGCGTTGTAATTCATTTTCTTTTTGAAAATTCTTGAGAAATAAAATTCCGACTCAAAGCCGGATTGGTACGCTATTTCGGCCAAGGTTAAGCTGGTTTCCCGAATGAGTTGCTCCGCTTTTCGAAGTTTTAAAGTAAGATGATATTGATTGGGGGAAGTGCCGAGTACCTCTTTGAACGTTTTTCTAAACCAGACATAACTTAGGTTAAAACGCTTTGCCAGTGCTTCAAAATCAATGCCCTTGTTCCAATTCGCATGAATTTCATTTCTGATTTGGTTAATGATTTCTTCTTTCCTCGACATCTTCCGGTTCGATAATAAGACCGATGCGTACACAATGCCCAACAGTTGAATAAGCAGAAAAGAGGATAGTTTTTGAAAGGAATCTTCACGTACTTCAACCACTTCAATGAGTTTGGAGAAGGTTTCCAAAAATTGGGCATTAAAGCCTACTTTGATAATAGGATTCTGAGGGTTAAAACATTCCTGTTCCAACAGATAGTGCGCATATGTACCCAAAAACCCCACCCAATATTCTTCCCAGCCTGTGTTTTCTTTGGGGCGATAACGATGCCATACGTTGGGATATAATAAAATGATCGTGCCTGCTTCGATGGATTGAGGAGGCAGCCCGCCGACTTCAAAAATGCCTTCTCCCTTGGAGATATAAATGATCTGATATTCTTTCAGACTACGGCCTTTCTCCCATTCAAAATAATAAGAATCAGGATGTTGAATGTCAGGATAAGGAAGGTTGGCAGGGTGAATGTTATGCCCCGCGTTCAGAATAGTAATGCCTAAATTCCCGTCGACGGATGGTGATTCGAGGCTAAAATAGTTTCTGAATAGTTTCATATCAAAAAGTGCAAAGAAAGAATCAAAACAGGCATTCTTCTGCAAGTTATTGTACCATACTTTTGGTAAATTGTACAATTAAAGTTGTCAATTGTATGAATTGCTGCCAAAGTTAAAATGTATTATTACATAATTTGATAAATCATAAAATGAGAAATGAACCCAATGATACGACAAATCTAAACACGCTTAAAATTGGATTGTTCGGAATCGGCCTGGATACTTATTGGCCACAATTTGAAGGATTAAAAGAACGTCTGGAAGGATATTTGAGCGTTGTGGAAGAAAAGTTGGCGGAAGTGCATCCGTATATCGTGAATGTCGGACTGGTAGATACGCCTGATAAAGCATTTGAAGCAGGTAAAAAATTAAAAACGGAAGATGTGGATGTGATCTTTCTGTACGTGACTACGTATGCTTTGTCTTCTACCGTATTACCCGTAGTGCAGCGCGCCAAAGTTCCTGTCATTATTTTAAATCTTTCGCCCGAAGCAGCCATTGATTATAAATTATTCAATGCCATGACCGACCGTACCAAAATGACGGGGGAATGGTTGGCACATTGTTCGGCTTGCCCTGTACCCGAGATCGCTAATGTATTCAATCGGGTAGGAATTACTTTTCACCAAATTACGGGAATGCTGCACAAGGACCCCGCAGCTTGGAATGAAATCAGCGAATGGGTACAAGCCGCCAAAGTAGCCAATACGATGGCGTACAATCGCATGGGTTGCATGGGGCATTATTACAGCGGTATGCTTGATATCTATTCTGATCTGACGCAACAATACGCTCATTTTGGTGGTCATATTGAATTGCTCGAAGTGGAAGAATTAGCCGAATTACGAAAAGAAGTAAGTCCGAAAGAAAGCGCCGAACGATTACAATTATTCTACGAATCCTTTGATGTTCAGGCGGATTGTTCATTGGAAGAACTGGAAAAAGCGGCGATCACTTCGGTAGCGTTGGATAGATTGGTTACGAAACACAAGCTTGGCTCAATGGCATATTACTACAAAGGAACGGGGAATCCTGAGAATGAAGAAGCGATTGCGACGATTATTTTGGGGAATTCATTATTGACTGCCAACGGTGTTCCTGTGGCGGGAGAATACGAGATCAAAAACGCCCAAGCCATGAAAATCATGGATAGCTTTGGCGCAGGTGGTTCATTTACAGAATATTACGCCATGGATTTTACGGGCGATGTTGTGTTGATGGGACACGATGGCCCGGGGCACATTGCCATCGCGGAAGGTAAAACCAAAGTTCGTCCTCTGAAAGTATACCACGGGAAAGTGGGTAAAGGTGTTTCGGTAGAAATGAGCGTGAAAAACGGTCCCGTCACCTTGCTTTCAGTAGTTGAAAAAAGAGGTGGCGGATTGATGTTATTAGTTGCGGAAGCAGAGTCGGTTCCGGGACCGATTCTGGAAATTGGCAACACCAACAGCCGTTATAAATTTTCCATCGGTGCACGCAAATTTGTCAATGACTGGAACAGTCATGGCCCCGCGCATCATTGTGCGATTGGGATAGGGCATATCAGTTCTAAAATTGAAAAATTAGGGTCGTTGCTTGGGATGGAAGTGAGGAGGGTTTGTTGATTTTTTGCTAATCGGGATATGTTCTAATCGGGATTTGAAATCCCGATTCAGACTGCTTTCGGATTTAAAATCCGAAAGAGCACAGGGGAGCACAGGGCACAGGGCCGCTGCTATTTAAAATCCGAAAGATCACCCCAATTAGCAAAACCCTACCGCAGCAACTCCCCAAATACCTCATCCAGCTTTGCTACGGGTACGATCTGGATGTCATAGCTTTTAAAGATCAGGCCTTTGGTATTGTATTTGGAAATAAAGACTTTTTTGAAGCCCAATTTCTCAGCCTCGGCAATGCGGCTTTCGATGCGGTTTACAGCCCGTACTTCGCCGCCTAAACCCACTTCCCCCGCAAAACAAACCGAAGGAGGGATAAAGGAATCTTCAAAGGAGGAAGCAATAGAAGTGACCACCGCCAAGTCGATGGCAGGGTCTTCTACGCGCAGGCCGCCCGCAACGTTCAAAAATACATCTTGGGTTCCTAAGCGGAAACCGCCGCGTTTTTCCAACACGGCCAACAGCATTTGAAGGCGTTTGTTGTCAAAACCGGTGCTGCTGCGTTGAGGCGTTCCGTAGTTGGCAACACTTACCAAAGATTGGATTTCAATCATCAACGGGCGGTTCCCTTCCAACATGGAGCCAATCGTAATGCCGCTTAATTGTTCTTCACGCTGCGAGATCAAAATTTCCGAAGGATTGGTCACCTGACGAAGGCCTGTGCCGAGCATTTCGTAAATTCCTAATTCAGAAGTACTTCCAAAACGGTTTTTGGTAGTGCGCAAGATTCGGTACGTGGTGTGACGGTCGCCTTCAAATTGAAGTACGGTATCTACCATGTGTTCAAGCGTTTTTGGCCCTGCCAAGCTGCCGTCTTTGGTGATATGACCGATCATGAATACAGGTACGCCGCTCTCTTTGGCATATTTCATCAATTCAGAGGCACATTGGCGCACCTGCGATACACTCCCGGCGCCCGATTCTATGAGCGAGGATTGCATGGTTTGGATGGAATCGATGATCACTACATCAGGTTCAAACTCTTCGATTTGACGAAAAATATTGTCGGTTGAAGTCTCCGTTAAAATAAAGCAATTATGATTTTTGGAATTAAGACGCTCGGCGCGCATTTTGATCTGTTGCTCACTTTCTTCACCCGATACGTACAGCACACGTTGCGTAAGCGTAAGAGCGATTTGCAGCATCAGCGTGGATTTCCCGATGCCGGGTTCCCCACCAATGAGTACCAACGAACCCAACACAATACCGCCACCGAGTACGCGGTTAAGCTCGGCATCAATCGTAACAATGCGAGGTTCTTCTTCGTACTTGATTTCGACAATGGCTTTGGGCTTAGCCGCCAAACTCACTGATTTCCACTGCCCTATGGGCCCTTTTTTATCTTCTTTTTCGAGAACTTCTTCTACCAATGTGTTCCATTCGCCACAAGAAGGGCAACGACCGAGCCATTTAGGTGATTGATGACCACAACTTTGACAGAAATATGCGGTTTTGACTTTAGCCATAAAGTAGTTGTAAGGTGGATTTTTGAAACAAACCCATACAAAGTAAACACCGATATAAGTGAAAAAGATTCGGTGATTTGATGTGAGATAACTTATTTTTTTGAATTGATAAAGTCATGCAAAATGGCTCTTAATTGCCTGATTTATAAAATAATAAGCTCTTTCTTATTCGGGATTCATTCGGACAAAAGCCTTTTGTATATCTTCAGGTCCGGCCTTTGTCATTGCTTCGCTGAAACCAAATGTGATTTCCGTTTTGCCTTGATTTAATTGTTCAAAAACAGCATCAATAAAAGCACTCACGGGAGGAGCATGATCATGTAATCCTTTGCCTCCGAGATCGGTATTCAAGGCCGGTGGAATCAGCTCAATGACTTCAATGTTTTTTGATTTCATCAAGTGCTGCAATGAAAGTGTAAAGGAATGAAAAAACGCTTTTGTTGCGGAATACACCGGTACTTTGGTGAGTGGAACAAAAGACAAACCGGAAGTGACGTTTATGACCGTTTCCAATGATGTTAGTTGGCTGAAAAGCGAGGTCAAATGCAACGGAGCTTCGATATTAATGGCGATCTCATCCTTGGCCCGCTGAAAAAAATTGCTGTCTGATACCGTCATCCAATTCTGAATGCCGGCGTTGTTTATTAATACACTTAAGTCGTTATGATTTTCGGCAATCCAATGGAAAAGAGCTTCTCTTTCTTCGGCAGACGATAGATCACATTGCTTAGTAATGACGGCAGGAAACTTCTCAATTACTTCCTGCAAGGCGGATACTCGTCTTCCGCAAATGATGACGGTATTGTTCTCTTTTACAAATCGCTCCACAAGTCCTAAGCCAATGCCCGACGCTCCGCCCGTAATGAGAATCTTATTATTTGAAATGTTCATGGTTATGTTTCTTTGCGTAAATCAGTAGGATTGAAGGCCCAAATGTATTGCCTGTAATGAGTATTTGACACTTTGATTAAAACAAATTCTATTTACTCTTCCGAGAAACCTCTTAAAAACAGGCTAACTGCCGTTTTCTGTTGCCTAAGTTACGAAGTTTTCCAATCTTTGTCGTTCCAACTTCAACCCGCTCAGAATGCTGAAAGCTCGCCAAATTGTTCGTAAATACGGGAATCTTTCCGTTTTGAAAGGCATTGATTTAGAAATTAACAAAGGAGAACTTGTCACGATTGTAGGAGCTTCCGGGGCGGGGAAAAGCACCCTTTTGCACATTTTAGGTACCCTCGACCGACCCGATGCCGGGCAGGTTTTTATCAATGATACCGACGTTTTTGCCCTCAAAGAGAAAGAATTAGCCGCTTTTCGCAATCGTACCATAGGTTTTGTATTTCAGTTTCACCACTTGCTTCCCGAATTCACTGCTCTTGAAAATGTGTGCATGCCGGCATTTATTGATGCCAAAAAAGAGGAGACAGAAGTAAAAAAACGAGGCGTTGAACTGTTGGAAATGTTGGGACTGAAAGATCGTTTGGGGAATTTGCCTTCGCAATTGTCGGGTGGTGAGCAACAACGCGTGGCTGTGGCCCGGGCCTTGGTCAATAATCCCGCCATTATTTTTGCCGATGAACCCAGCGGAAACTTAGACTCCCGTAATGCCGAGGACCTTCATCAATTGTTTTTTCGTCTTCGAAACGAATTGGGACAAACGTTTGTCATTGTGACCCACAACGAGCACCTCGCCAACTTAGCCGACCGAAAATTGGAAATGATCGACGGGGGTATCGCCCAACCGTAAACGTAGGGGCAGGCCTCGCGTCTGCCCAATCACTGCAACAAATTTGCAATACCGGGCAGACGCGAGGCCTGCCCCTACCGGTTATACCTCGCTGCTCAGCATTTTCATTGCTTTTTGGATGGCTTCGTTTTTACGTTTGCGCTGAAGTACGGTGGGAGCGGCCATGCGTTCTTTGCAATCAAAGGAAGGACATCGTTCGCAGGTCTCGTTCACTTCGCGTTTGGAGATTTCGCCGTTGCTCAAAAATTTGATCTTTGAAAGTACATTTTCATCCAACCGAATGCCCATTGAAACGCTCACGTTGAGGTTGGGTGTGGGTGACATGGGCTTGGCAAACGAAACCACAAAATATTGATCCTGCGTATCCATATAATGCGAAACCTGCGTGCGGCACAATATCTGCTCATATTCTCCCCGCGACTGTAATTCAGCCAATTCCTGCAAAATCGTCAGCGAGACCCAACGTCGGCAATAGTGCTCATCGCGCACGGTGTGCGGATTGTGCTTACGGGCAATGTGCATTTCTTTGGTCAGATCAAAACGATTTTGTCCGGCGTAATTATTAAACCGGAGAAAGAATAATTGACTGATCCCAAAGTATTTAGGGAGAATGTTGCTCAGACGATAGCAGAAAGATTCAGGTGTGCTGTGGAAGTAGTTGATCATATTGACCAACGCTCCTCCGTCAAAATGAGGTTGTTCAAAAAAGGCAGATAACCTCCGCGCCAATACTTCTCCTTTGATGATGATCGCGCTGGAAAAATAAGACGCTTTGTAGTTGTTGAGCAACTGTTCAAATGACTCTGCTTCAACCAAATGCGTGGTATTCAGTCGGTTCTTAAGCTTCATGAATTGATACCCCAATTCACGGCCATAAATGAAAGCCCGCTGATTGGCGTCCAATTGAGGACTGACCAATAACCGCAGTTTATCGCCGCGCGAAACCAACATTGAACGAATCCCGATGAGTTCAGGATACTTCTTTTCGTCAATAAATCGAATTTCGTAAGGATAGTTTTTGACCAATAGATCAGCCAAATATTTGTCGTCCAAGATCAATTCTTCAGGTACGGCATAATGCTTCAGAAAAAGCTCGGCTTCCTGTTCCAGGTCCTCGAAATAGTTGTCGTACATTTCCTGATAGGTCCGCAGGGCCGAAAAGTAAAATTGCTCGACCGACATATTATAATTACGCGCAATTTCGATAAGTGTTCCAATAAACGCGCTTAATTTGGTGGGCGCGTCGGAAAGCATTTCCAGCAAGTCGGCAGGATCGATTCCGAAAAGGTCAAGCGGAAGTTCGGTTAAGATATTTGATTGCAGCAGTTCCGAAATAGGTTCCAGTTTTTTGCTGAGTTTGATCGAAACCAGCGAGTCGTATTCTACATCCAATGCCCGCGAAAGGGCCATAATTTTATCAGATTTGGGATATTTTTTCCCTTTTTCAATTTCGTTGATGTAAGAAATGGATAATCCTGTGAGTTGTGACAAATCGCTAAGAGATAGTGATTTGTCAAGACGAAGTTGTTTTAATTTAAGCCCAAAAACGAGGCGAATATTATCTTGGTTAAGAGACACGTTACGGATTGTTAATACCGTGTAAATTTAGCACTTTTTCCGAAAAACGTAGTACTTTACATGAGGTTTCCGTAGCCGCCGCCGCCGGGAGTTTCTATTCTTAACGAATCACCTGCGTCAACTTCTACGCTGCAAACACCGGCCAGTGCTTCAGTGGTGCCATTTTGCCGCGTTAAGGCTTGGATTCCTGTCTGCCCGTCCTGTCCACCCGCTAAACCGTAGGGAGCGACTTGTCGATGTTGCGTAATAAGCGTCACGCGGAGAGGTTCTAAAAAAGTGATTTCGCGCACGACGCCATCGCCACCCTGCCATTTTCCTTTGCCGCCCGAGCCTTTGCGAAGGGCAATTTGATTCAACCGTACAGGATAGCGTCGTTCCAATTCTTCCGGGTCGGTAATGCGTGTATTGGTCATGTGTTGATGGACGGCTGAGCGCCCGTTTGCTCCCGCGCTTGCGCCCGTTCCGCCGCAAATGGTTTCATAATAACCAAATTGACCGTTGCCAAACAGAAAATTATTCATCGTTCCTTGACTGCAAGCCGCTAATTTAAAGGCTTTCAGCAAGGTGTCAACCAACCGTTGGCTTACTTCTGTATTTCCGCCAACTACGGCAGGACACTGCGTTGGGTCGTCGCTGAAATGGGGATGTAGAAAACTGTTATCAGGTAAAATGACATCAACTCCCTGCATAAGCCCTTCATTCAACGGAATATTCTTGTTGACCAACAGCCGTAAAACATACAAAATCGCGCTGTATATGATGGAAATATTGGCATTAAGGTTGTGCGGATGGCAGGCGGATGTACCTGTAAAATCGAAAGTGGCACCGCCTTCCGAATGCGGTGTGATGCTGACTTGGATCAAATATCCGTCGTCGAGCGATTCAGTGGCGGTAAATGATTGGTTTTGGTAAGGAACCAACGCCTGTTGCAATGCTTCAAAGGCGCTGTTTTTCAGCAACTTCATGTAAAGATGCACTTTGGCCAAACCGTGCTGTGCGACAAGTAGTTGCAGAGCCGTTTCTCCCGAGCGTAATGAAGCCAAGGCCGCGTTGATGTCGGCAATATTTTCGGTGAGCGCGCGGGTAGGGTAGGAGGATCGCGTAAAAAGATATTCAATAGCTTCCCACTGCATTTCGCCGTTTTTTACCAAATACGTTGGCAAAATAACGACACCTTCTTCATCGAGCGTGGTTGCGTCGGGTGGCATGGAGCCGGGCGTACGGCCGCCAATTTCGGCATGGTGGGCCCGATTGATGACATACCCTATCAATTGATGGTTGTCAGGTGTAAAAACGCCTGACAGTATCGTAACATCCGGCAAATGCGAACCGCCGTATTTAGGATGATTAGTAATAATAACGTCGCCCGGGCCAATGGGGATTTTTTCACGAACTAAACGCGCACAAACACCCAAGCTGCCCAAATGCACGGGAATATGGGGTGCGTTGACCAACAATTCAGCATCGGCATCCAATAACGCACACGAGAAATCAAGTCGCTCTTTGACGTTGACTGAGAACGCCGTTCGCTGTAATTGTGCGCCCATTTCCACAGCAATGGACATAAAACGATTGGTGAAAAGTTCCAGTTCAATGGCTTGATTTGCACTGGTTTGCGTGGCGTTTTTAAGTTCCGGTAAGCGATTTTGAACGACTACATCACGCGCGGGCGTGACCACTGCCTGCCAACCTTCCGAAATGAAAGATGTTGATGTTGGATTCAGCAACACCGCAGGCCCATTGAGAAAATCACCTGTTGAGAGCTGCTCCCAATCGTATACCGGATAAGTGAGGTTTTCTGAATGATGAAGGCTAATGTATTTAAATGGAATTGCTTCATGCTCAGTCTGATAAGCAACGGAAGATTTGCTCGCTATTCTTTTCTCTCCAACGATCACCTTGATACTTTCCACTTCAATGGAAAGCGAAGCAGGACAATAACCGAACAATTGTTGGTATTTACCGCGAAATTGTTGGGTCAGCGTTTCGGTGTGTTGGTAGCTGATTTCCAACGCGTTTTCCTGCCCTTTAAAACGTAAATAAAGCAAAACTGCACTCACTTCAACGGCCTCAATTCCTTCATTTAACAGCGTTTCACCGGCTTTATGGGAAAGTTGAGCAATGAGTTCGTCCAAATGTTCTGTCAATGTATCCAGCGGCTTGAGAATCTGTTGACTCACGATTCTCTCAACCCGCGCCTGTCCCATGCCATAGGCGCTCAATAAACCGGCATCATACGGCAAAATCACCGTGGAGATGTTCAGTATTTCGGCCAATTGACAGCCGTGCAAACCACCTGCTCCGCCGAAGGTAAGCAACGGATATTCTTTGGGATCAAATCCTTTGGCAACCGAAATGCGCCGAATGGCTTCTGCCATTTTCTCGTTGGCTATTTGTTCAAATCCACGAAGCAATTCATCTTCAGTAAGTTGCTGTTTTGTTTGGACAAAAATGATTTGTTGAATGGCGGTCAATGCTTCCTGCGCTTTTTCGATTCTGACCGGAATGCCAAAACGCGACGTATCCAGTTTTCCCAACAACAAATTGACATCGGTGATGGTTAATGGCCCTCCCGCGCCGTAGCAGGCAGGACCCGGATTCGCGCCGGCACTTTCAGGCCCAACGCGGAGCTTTTGTCCGTCAAAAGAGCAAATTGATCCTCCGCCGGCCGCCACAGTTTCGATGGCAAGTGTAGGGTTGTGCAGTTCAATGCCTTCAATTTTGGTGACGAATTCCAAGTCCAATTTACCGTCAAAACGGGCGGTGTCGGTACTGGTTCCGCCCATGTCGAAAGTTAAACAGCGTTCAAAACCAAGTTGTTGTGCAATAGCGGCGGCTCCCACCATACCACCTGCCGGGCCACTCAAAAGGCTGTCTTTTGCCCGGAAGCTTTCAGCGCTGACCAACCCTCCGGCACTCGTCATAACGTGCACCGCTTCCTGGCCCAATGCTTGTTTGATATTAGTGAGATAGGTGGCTAAAATGGGTTGCAAATAAGCATTTACCAAAGCTGTTTGAGTCCGTTTCAGGTAATTTATACCGGCATAAAGTTCCGAAGAACTGCTGATGGATGGGAAATTTTGCTCCACAAGAACGTGCCCAAGTTGCTGCTCGTGCGCAGGATTTAAATAACTGTGCAGAAATGAAATGGCTACAGAATGATTGGTTGACTTTGGTAAAGCTATTTGTGAAGTAACAAAAGGGGCAATGAGTTCTCCCTTTGCAGCCAAGCGTTCGGGTATTTCAATGACTTCATCGTACAGCAACATAGGCTCAGGAATGGCTAACTGAAACAAATTGGGTCGTTGCTGAGTCCCGATTCTCACCATATCCTTAAAGCCTTCGGTCACGTAAAGCGTTACCTTAGCGCCTTTGCGTTCGAGGAGTGCGTTGGTGCCTTTAGTGGTGCCAAGTCGCATTGATAGTGAAGGGAAAGGTTGATTCAGAGGTGTTTCGGTTACAATACGCGTAGCGAGTACAGGTGCTTCTTCGTGCGTGGTTACTTCAAAATCAAGCGGAAAACGAAGATTTTCAGCCTGAATTTCTCTGTCTAACTCCAGTATATCATTGTCGATTTTTACAACTTTACCAAACACCTGTTCTCCAATGATCCGAAAATCATAGCCCAAAATCAATGCGTTTGCAAATCCCCAATGTGTGGCTATTTTGTATGTTTTGGGAGCGGTTTTTTCAAGGAGTTGGCCTCTCAGAAAGCTACTGCTCAGTACTTTGGTACGTTTCAAAACGCCCGAAGGACTCATTGCCAAACAGTCGGTAAAGGTCCCGCCTGTATCAATCCAAATTTGCCACATGTTAGGTTAAGAGTTAATGCCAAAAATAAAGGGTCAAAGGCCGGGTTGAAGATATTTAAAGCCTCTTTCCCTTGCTTTTAACCCTTTGTTTGAATTTTATTTTGACGTTATTTTCGTCGTGCCGCTACTCGACTCCGGGTCAGCCACAAAAATAGCAGGGTTACGCTGAAAAGATAAATTACATTTCGGGAATCTATCAATCCACGTCCCAGATCGGCGTATTGTTCATCAAGCGAAATCCATGCTATGGGATAAGCAAGCGAGCCCCAAAAGTCTAATTTGGCAATGGCGCCAATGCCCGAGAACAATAAAAAAGAAATGAATACCCCCAACACAAAAGCGACAATTTGGTTGTCGCTCAAGGAAGAAGTCCACAAGCCTACCGATACAAATACGGCGCTCAATAGGGTTAAGCCAATGTAAGAACCAAAAATTTGGGCCGAATCTACGTTGCCGACGGGATTGCCGAGTTGATAAATGCTGTAATAATAAAGTAGCGTAGGCAACAATGTTAAAAGCGTAAGTGCCAAACTCGCCCAAAATTTCCCCAGAATCAACCCCCACGTACTGAGTGGTTTGGTCAGCAACAGTTCAATGGTTCCGTTTCGCACTTCTTCAGCCAATGCCCGCATCGTGATAGCAGGAATCAAAAACAGCAATACGAAAGGAGTAAGGTTGAAAAATGTTCCCAAATCAGCATAGCCATAATTGAGAATATTGGTATCGGGAAAAACCCACATCAGTAAACCCACGGCAGTAAGAAACACAGCCATGACAATATAGGCAGTCAGCGAACTGAAAAATGAGTTGATTTCTTTACGAAAAATAGCGAGCATAGCCGAAGATGCAGAGTTTTAAAGGGCGAATGATTGGTTACTCCAATTCAAAAGGTTTGTCTTTTTTCATAATGGCAGATATGATAAGCGCAATGATAAAACCGATGACAATAGCCCCTAAAATACCAAAAACAAAGGTAAGCCCCGGAGTGGAAAATTTCTGACTCATTTCAACGGCCTGCTCGATCTGTGCATCGTCCATGCCGCGATTTTCAAGATCTTCGCGTACTTTATCAAGAATTTGTTGACGTAAAGTGGGGTCGATGAACTCATTGTAAATGTAAGAATAGGTTGCCGAAATAAATCCCGAGATCGCTGACATCAAGGTCCCGATTCCAAGCCCTTGCCCATAGCTCAGGAAACCTCCATTTGATGTTCGAAATTCCTTCATTGCCAGTACCATCGTTGTAATTGGAATGATGACGCTGATCCATGCGAGTGAAGAGTTGGCCGCTTGCCCGGAAACGTATAAAATAGTAGTAAAAATAATGTAAGCAACACCGGCGATCAGACCAAATTTGAGGGCAGTACGGGCTGTAGTAGTTTGTGTTTCCATTGTAGTAGTGGTTAAGAAGTTTATGGGTGGCAAAAGTAAAAAGCTCGCCCAAACGAAAGAATTTTAATGGATAGATGGTTGCAGCGCAAGGCAAGCGGTTATACTACCTTACGTTTCAACTCAAAACTTTGCCCCAGATACAAACGGCGCACCTGAGGGTCAGCGGCGAGTTCTTCGGGTGTGCCTTGTTTCAGAATTTTTCCTTCAAACAATAAATAGGCTCGGTCGGTGATAGACAGTGTTTCCGATACATTATGGTCCGTGATCAAAATACCGATATTCCGAAATTTCAATCGGGCCACAATCGTTTGAATATCTTCTACCGCAATCGGATCTACGCCGGCAAAAGGCTCATCCAACAGAATAAATTTAGGATCAACCGCCAAACAACGGGCTATTTCGGTACGGCGTCGTTCGCCTCCCGAAAGTACCATACCTTTGTTTTTGCGCACATGATGCAGGTTAAATTCATCCAAGAGTTCTTCGCATTTTGCTTTTTGATCGGCCTTTGAAAGAGTGGTCATTTGAAGTACGGCAATGATGTTTTCTTCCACGGTCAGCGTTCTGAATATGGACGCTTCCTGCGCCAAATAGCCCACTCCCAAGCGGGCGCGTTTGTACATGGGAAGATCGGTGATGTCTTTATCGTCAATGTAAACGTGGCCGCTGTTGGGCTTGACCAATCCCGTAGCCATGTAAAACGAAGTCGTTTTTCCGGCACCATTGGGTCCCAATAATCCAACAATTTCACCCTGACCCACTTGGTAGCTTACGTTGTCATTAACAAGGCGAGAGCCGTATTTTTTTATTAAATTTTCTGTTCTTAAAATCATTTTGGGCTTATTCTATCCAACTGGTTTTACTATTTCGACAGGTTGTTTATTACGGAGAGCAATCGGTTGTGGATTTTTTGTCGACGAGGATTCCTGTGTGAAAAAAGTGCCGTTACTCAAATCTAATATCCTTCAAATACAACTGTAACGTCGTTTTGTCACGAAACGTATTTTCTTCGATTGTATAGGCAATGGAAAAAGGCTTTCCGCTGATGAGTTTGGGGTAAAAATCTGCCATGCCGAATCCAATCGCCGTAAACTTAATGGCTCCCTGCGCAGAGGGCTGAAACACTTCTATTTTGAGATGTTTTTCCTTCATGATGGTTGGTGTACCGCTCATGCGTACCTGATGACTTGCAAACACCGGTGTCATGTTTTCGGGGCCAAACGGCGCCATTTGCTTGATAATATTATAAAACTTGCCGTTGATGGCGTTCAATTCCAGATCCATATCAATGTCAACGAGCGGAGTAAGTTGTTCAGGTAAAATCCGCGTTTTAACGATCTCGTCAAACCGTACCCGAAATGCCGGAACGTTGTCTACCGATAGAGAAAGCCCTGCGGCAAATGTATGACCCCCAAATTGCTCCAATAGATCAGAACAGGCTTCAATGGCTTCGTACACGTCAAAACCCGGCACCGAACGTGCCGAACCGGCCGCTTTGCCGTGTGAATTGGTAAGAATGACAGTCGGGCGATAAAAATGCTCAATACATCGACTGGCCACGATACCCACAACACCTTTGTGCCAATCTTCTTTGTACAACACGGTGCTGTTAGCGCCCATCATCCATTCATCCTCACGAATCATGTTGAGTGCTTCGTCAGTGATGCTTGTGTCAAACGTGCGGCGGTCACTGTTATGTTTGTTGATCTCCTGCGCAAAAGACTCTGCATCCACTTTGTTAGGCGAAAGTAACAGCCGAACAGCTTCTTTGGCGTGGGCAATTCTGCCGGCGGCGTTGATTCGCGGTGCAAGCCCAAAGACAACATTGGTAATGTCAAGGGCATTACGAAAACCTGCAATCTCGATCAAAGCATTTAAGCCAACGCGTTTACGTTCGTTGATCTTTTTGAGCCCGTAGGCGGCAAAAATGCGGTTTTCGCCCGTGATATGCACAATGTCAGCGGCAATACTTACCACCAACAGATCAAGCTGCTCCATGAGGTCGGTTTCGTCCGCAAAACCCTGTTGACACAATGCCTGCAATAATTTAAAGCCTACACCACATCCCGTTAATTCTTTGTAAGGATATGGGCAGTCTTCCTGCTTAGGGTCCAAAACGGCTATTGCGGGCGGCAGATTGGCATCGGGACGGTGGTGATCACAAATGATAAAATCAATACCTCTTTGCTTAGCTTCGGCTACTTTATCCGCTGATTTGATACCGCAGTCAAGCGTTACGATCAGCGTAAAGCCGTTAGCTTCGGCATAATCAATTCCCTGCGACGAAACGCCGTAACCTTCAATGTATCGGTCAGGAATATAATACTCAATGCGCGAATAATGTTTTTTTAAAAAACCATAAAATACAGCCACAGAAGTAGCGCCGTCAACGTCATAATCGCCGTAAATGATGATCTTTTCTTTGTTTTCAAACGCTTGGAGTAATCTTGCCACGGCTTTATCCATGTTTTTCATCAGAAAAGGATCATGGAGGTGGTCAAGTGATGGGCGAAAAAAAGCTTTGGCTGCGTCAAACGTTGTAATACCTCTTTGCACCAGCAAGCGCCCCAAAAACGGATTTACGTTTATGGAAGTTGCAAGGGCGTCGGCTTGGGCTTGTTGATTTGGCGTTAGGGTTTGTCGGTATGTCCAGCGTTTGGTATTCATAGTCTGCAAATTAACGAAAATCATTGAAAGCGTTTAAATTTAATGCCTGATTGTGTGTCGTTCTATTGGAATATTTAGACCGAAAAGGCGCTGTTTATGAGTTATTTATGACCGGTTATTTATGCATAATACAAAATCGTCAGAGTGCTCTGTTTTGTTTTTTTAACAACTCCTTGCCCAAACAACAAAGGATTTTTACATTTGCTTTGTCATGAATCCCGACCTCAAAAAATCCCTTGCCCGCTTGGCCTACCTCCGTAGTGCCTGCTCCTTTGTGCCCTAACTTTCAGTATTGTCACCGGCCGTTTGGCTGAAGTTCCTTTTTTATCGTGGATTCTCTTCGTGTGACAAAGACGCTTTCTTTGATTTTACTATCATTTTATATTCCATCCAAAAATCGATAAACTGCCATGCAAAATGTATTAGTGATTGGTTTGGGTAAGGTTGGCTCATTGGTGGCTACCCTGCTTAACAAACAATTCAGCGTAAAAGGTTTGGATAAACGCCGGCCTACAAAATCCTTTCCTTTTGAAATGATCGAAGGGGACGTAACGGATGAATTATTTATCGAAACAACACTTGCCGATTTCGACGCTGTGGTGTCCTGTATGCCTTATAATCTTAATTTGCCTATTGCTAACGCCGCGTACAAATTAGGTATCCATTATTTTGACCTGACCGAAGATGTACCTACAACGGCCGCTATTCGACAAATGGCCGAAACACACCGTGGCGTAATGGCGCCGCAGTGCGGCTTGGCGCCGGGGCTGATCGGAATTGTAGGAGCTGACTTGGCTAAACGATTCGATAAAATTCGTGATATTGAACTCCGCGTTGGTGCGTTGCCGTGTTATCCCAATGGATTGTTAGGGTATTCATTTACGTGGTCGCCTGCCGGCGTGATCAATGAATATATCAATGATGCTGAGGTAATTCACAACGGCGAGCGCAAAATGGTGTCGTCGCTGGACGGCATTGAAGTAATTAATATTGAAGGGCAGGAATTTGAGGCATTCAGCACCTCGGGCGGCTTGGGAACCATGTGTGAAACCTATCTCGGCAAAGTCGACACGCTCAATTACAAAACGATTCGCTATCCCGGACACGCCAAGTTGATGCGGTTTTTGTTGTATGAATTGATTCTGAAAAACCGCCGGGAACAAATTGAAGAGATTTTAACGGCGGCCAAGCCTCCCGTAAAAGAAGATGTGGTATATGTATATGCCGTAGTAGAAGGCTGGCAAGCCGATGGCCTTGCGCGCGAAGAACTTTATCGGGCTTATCATCCGCGCCTGATTGACGGGCAGCATTGGCGAGCTATTTCCTGGACAACGGCTGCGTCGATTGCGGCCGTTGTGGAAATGGTAGCGGCCGGTACGCTGCCGCAGCAAGGTTTTATCAAACAGGAAGAAATTTCGTTTGATGCCTTTTTAGCGACCGAAAATGGATCATTTTTCCGCGATAATAATTAACCAAACCGTAGGGGCAAGCCTTGCGTTTGCCTAATTCGACGTATTTGGACATCGTCATTGGGCAGACGCAAGGCCTGCCCCTACATTGGTTTGGGATTTCCTTTTACATTTATTATTTCTTTGCTTCGCCGTGGGCAGACGCAAGGCCTGCCCCTACGTTGGTTTGGGATTTCCTTTTACATTTATTATTTCTTTGCCTCGCCGTGGGCAGACGCAAGGCCTGCCCCTACGTTGGTTTGGGATTTCCTTTTACATTTATTATTTCTTTGCTTCGCCGTGGGCAGACGCAAGGCCTGCCCCTACATTGGTTTGGGATTTACTTTTACATTTATTATTTCTTTGCCTCGCCGTGGGCAGACGCAAGGCCTGCCCCTACATTGGTTTGGGATTTACTTTTACATTTATTATTTCTTTGCCTCGCCGTGGGCAGACGCAAGGCCTGCCCCTACATTGGTTTGGGATTTACTTTTACATTTATTATTTATCATTTTTCAGTTACAAAAACCCTTATACCAATTTAAATATATTTTTCATTATCACCCACTTCTCGCCTTCTTTCGCCATAGGAAGCGGCTGTTGATAATGCCACATGAGATTTTCCCATTCCTGAACTTTTGGACTGGCGGCATCGGCAGCGGCTTTTTCCTCAAATGAAAAATCATCCGTGGTTTCCATGATCATAAAAAGCCGATTGCCGATTCGGTAAATCTCCATTTGGGTAATGCCCGAACCGGTGATGCTTTCGGCAATTTCCGGACGGATTTTTTCATGGTATTTTTCGTATTCAGCAATGAGTGTAGGCTCGTCTTTGAGGTCGAGAGCAAGGCAGTAGCGCGGCATACGTTAATCAATAAGTTGGATAAATTATGTTTGGCTATTAAAGCAGTCAAGAATAATTTCTTTACCCATTTTTTTGAATATTCCTGCGTCCTTATCCGGCACTTCAAAGATAAATTTGGTGGGAGAGTTTAAATTTGCGCAAATAAAAAAACGGGAAGGCAATCATTGCCTTCCCGTTTTAGATCGAAGTGTACTGGCAGAATTATTTTCCGAAAAGACCGCCCAATAAGCCTCCTAGGCCACCACCGCCGGAGTTATTGCTTCCGCCGCCGCCCATTAAGCTTCCGCCAATGCGCATTACATCGTTCATGTCCAATTTTCCGTCGGCCATTGCATAACCGATCTGGTTAAAGTCAAATCCACCCTGCTGTTGAGCCTGTTGTGTTTGTTGACCGCCCAGCAATGAACCCATGATACTGCCAAAATCCATGCTGTTATCGTTTGGATTGCTGGTTTTTGAGATCATTGAAGTCAGTACTCCCGGTAAAACCTGAGCAATAACGTTTGCCGCAGCGTTGTTTGAAAGCCCAAATTTTTGCATTAAACTTCCGATAGCGTTTTGAGCAATTCCTGCAACAATTGGATTGTTCATTAAGCTGCTTCCTGTACCGTTACTGCCTGACAGGAGACCCATCAAACCGCTAAGATTCCCTTGTTGAGCTTGGTTTTGCAAGCCTCCCGTTACTGAACTCAGGATGGTTTGCATTGCATCGTTATTGTGTTGATTAGGTATTGCAGGGTTATTTACAATAGCATCTTGTGAGTGATCTTGAATAAGACCCATTAATTGCTCTAACATTGTCTTGAAAAGTTTTTAAGTTTGAATCAAATTTAGAGATATTTTCATAATGGAAAACAATCAACCGGACAATCTTCAAACTTCCGATTCAACTGATTCCGGCATTAAGACGGAGTTCCCCGCAGAAGTCACTAATTTGGTGAAAGATTTATTTTATCCAAGCGAATCGGACGAACCTATTGAGTGGTTCAGTTTTAAGGCAAAAGTAAAAGGAGCGTTGACAGTCAGTGACATAGAGTTCTTTTTGGGGTATCCTCCTTCGGTAAAATCGGAGGAGATTTCGCCCGAGAAATTCTGGAAGCCGCTTTTGGCGGAAGAAGAATGGTACGGCGATGACGAACGTGCACAGGTAGATGCTTTTAAATCTGTAAAGCAATTGTTGGAAACAAATTTGAAAAGTATGCAGGCTTTTCGCGTTGGGCAGATCGAAATTGATCTGTTTTTAGTGGGGCAACTCAATGACAAGGAATGGGGAGGACTGAAAACAAAGCTTGTGGAAACCTAAATTTCACTAAAAATCACTAAAATGTTTCAAGACGCAAACACTACGCAGATCGACCAAGCTATGCAGCGTGCTTATGCTGCTTTTTTACAGTATCGTCATACATCCGGTAAAGACAAAGCGGCATTCATACGTGCCGTCGCCGACGAAATTGAGGCCTTGGGGGAGGCAGTGATTGAGGTGGCCATGCGCGAAACCCACCTGCCTGCGGCACGTCTGACGGGCGAGCGCGGCCGTACCTGTTTTCAACTTCGCAACATTGCAGATGTCGTAGCCGAAGGTTCGTGGATAGAGGCTACAATTGATACGGCACTTCCCGAACGCCAACCTTTGCCTAAACCCGATATTCGGAATATGTTGGTGCCTATCGGGCCGGTGGTGGTATTTGGGGCGAGCAATTTTCCCTTTGCTTACTCTACGGCGGGGGTTGACCCCGCAGCGGCGTGGGGGGCCGGGTGTCCGGTAGTGGTAAAAGCGCACCCTGCTCATCCCGAAACCTCCGAAATGGTGGCAAATGCCGTGAAGAAAGCAATTACCAAAACAGGAATGCCCGAAGGACTTTTTGAGCATGTACACGGGGCCGGTTTTGAAGTGGGAAAGGCCTTGGTGTTGCACCCCAAAACGGCAGCAGTAGGCTTTACGGGTTCTTTTGCGGGAGGAAAAGCGTTGTTTGATCTGGCTGCTCAACGCCCGGTTCCTATTCCTGTTTTTGCCGAGATGGGTAGCACAAATCCGGTTTTTTTGCTGGAAGATGCGCTTGAGAAAGAAGCGGATAAATACGCCAAATTATATGCAGGTTCTATCACGGGAAGTATGGGTCAATTTTGTACCAAGCCGGGACTCATTATCGGAATTGAAGGTCAAGGGTTAGACACATTCAGCAATGCATTGGCGGCTGAGATTCGCCAAATTCAACCTGCGGCCATGCTTCATTCGGGCATTGCCAAAGCATTCAGGACCAAACGGACGGACGTCTTGACGCAGGAGAGCGTGGCGGTAGAAGCCGAGACTTCGCTTGCGTATGGTGAAGAAGACGGTATTCCTTCCGTCGCTTCCGTGACGGCGGCGCAGTTTGTGGCCAATCCGGCACTTCATCAGGAGGTTTTTGGTCCTTTTTCGTTGATCGTTAAGTGCAAAAATGCCGGAGAAATGCAGGAAGTGATTGACCATTTGGAAGGCCAATTGACGTGTACTGTTATCGGAACGGAGCAGGATTTGTCTAAGGCCGTCGATCTATTATCTTCGATCAGCCTTTTGTGCGGACGTTTGATCTTGAACGGTGTTCCTACGGGCGTAGAGGTTTGCGCGGCCATGCAACATGGTGGTCCTTATCCTGCCAGTACCGATGGTCGTTTTGGTTCCGTTGGCCCTCATGCCATGAAGCGTTTTGTGCGGCCGTTGGCCTTTCAAAATTTTCCAAATCATTTACTGCCTGACGAACTCAAAGCGGAAAATCCCTTAGTAATATGGCGGATGGTGAATGGTAATTGGGGGAAAGATTAAAATACAACAGGTTCCTTAAAACCTCGAATGTTGATACTGCCGGAGGGGTATTTGCTTTTTAACTCCGTCAGATCAAAACAGAACTCTTTGGTGTCCAAGCGTTTGCAGGGGTCTTTTGTGGTGAAAACCACTCGCCCTTCAAACGCCGATAGGGAAGTAGAAGGCAAAGGCTGTAAATAAAGCTCAAATTTGTGGTCGGGGTCGCAGCCTCCGCCGTAGGCGAATTGTATCGTAAGCGTGTTTCCTGCGACTTTTACTTCCTGAACGCTGAAAAGCTCAATGCTTGTGAGTGTGGTCAATTCAGTCGTTAGATGTACAGCAGAACAGTTGCCTTTAATGGAATCTGATTGACAGCCTATGAATACAGGTAATATAATGATAATGAACAATTTGATCATTTTCATAGCTATTGTGTTTATTGCTTTTCAAAAACATATTCACCTGATCCAAACGGATTTAAAACCAAACGTTGTGACGTAACGGAAACAAGTTGAAATAACTGACCATTGCTCGAAGACATACACAGCGCTCTGATTCTGATATGTTTATCTTCCATTTCATAGCTGCCGCCGCCGCAACCCAAAAAACTGTAATCCACCGGCTTGGTATTTTGATAATATTCATTGAACTCATTCCTAGTGGAAAAAGAAATAAAAACGCCTTTGTCGGTCGGAACAGTGACTTGAGTACAAGTGCTGCTTCCGGTTGGTTTACAATAAGACAGTAATTTCCAGGTTCCTGTCAATTCATTGTCTATACCCTTATTGCAGGATATGAAACTGACAAATAACAATAATAATAAAACGGTTGATTTTTTCATGAGTGAACGCGAATAAGGTTTTGTTCTCTACAGACGCTTATAACTTGATTACAGTTGGAATGCCGGCGGTATGATAGTTAAAATTATTTTTATCCTGCCTGTATACGATTACTATTTGGCAGAGAGTTAGTCTAAAGGTACACTGCCAATGCAGACGGAATTTACTAAGATGTTTTTTTTCGCTTTTAGAAACCCGAAATTGTCATTTACGGTTCTGGTTTTAAAGATCATTTTTAATAAGTTTCACCACTTGCTAACGTAGTGAATGTCTGATGGTCACTCGGGCAAATTAAAACAAAAAGTGGCTTACCGGTTTTATTTTCAATCGTTTATCACATCATGAAAACACCCTTCATTTACGTATTTACCTTCCTTTTTGCCATTAATGCGTTAGCGCAGGAAACTCAGAAAAAAGGCCTTGGCGGACTTTGGAAAAGGCAGGGCAAGTCTTAAACAATCAGTCAGTTGGTAATTTAAGCAACGATGAAATTGTACAGGGGTTAAAAGAAGCCCTGAAAGTCGGTATTTCCAACGGTGCGTCGCAGGCATCGGCGTTGGATGGTTATTTCAAAAATAACCTGATCAAGTTGGCTTTTCCTCCTGATGTTCAACGAGTAGAGACTAAGTTACGGCAAATAGGTTTAGGCGGTGAGGTAGATAAATTTATCCTATCGCTCAATCGTGCCGCCGAAGATGCTGCCAAGAAATCCAAACCGGTCTTTGTGAAAGCCATTACTTCGATGACCATTCAGGACGCCGTAGGAATCTTACGGGGAGATTCTACCGCAGCTACGCAATACCTGCGCAAATCTACAAATCAGGAATTGTACAATCAATTCTTTCCCGTGGTAGACAGTACGCTGAAACTTAACAATGCAACCAAATACTATGCGGATCTGGTGAATACGTACAACAAACTTCCGTTGGTGCAGAAAGTAAATCCGGACCTGAAACAATACGCTACCCAAAAAGCGATTGATGGATTGTTTGTGTTGGTAGCGCAGGAAGAACGTAAGATTCGGAAAGACCCTGTTGCGCGAGTCAATGATGTTTTGCAAAAAGTCTTTGGGCAGAAATAAAGAAGTTAAAGAGTAATAAAACAACTTTGGCGGTAATGATAAATCGTATCACTACCGCCAAAGCTGTTCCTGTTTCCTGTCAACTACTCTTTGTCGAGAATAGTGAACAAAGGCTTGAAATTGGATCGATACGCGCCGCCAACTTCAATCGCTTTTTCGTCCAGATAAATTTTTCGTTTATCAAAACCGGTAATTTTATCGGAATTGACGATGTAAGAACGGTGAATGCGTACAAACCTATTGGCCGGCAGTTGTTGTTCTACGCCGGCAAGGATGGCATTCACGACCAGTACTTTTCCTTCTTCCAGAAAAATCTTGGAATACATTCCATACGCTTCAATATAGATAATACGGTCAAACGCCACTATTTCCATACGTCTACCCGATTTAATGATTAGTTTGTGCTCTAAAGAAATGCTGTTTTTGGCGATGTTGGCTTTTATGGCTTTATAATAAACCGCTGAAAAACGTTCGGCGTTGAGTGGCTTTAATAAATAGCCGGTTGCGCCCAGTTCAAACGCTTTCAAAGCATCTCTTTCGTCCGATGATATCACAATGATCTCGAACAAATAACCATTGTTAAAAGGAAAAATAAGCTCCTTGAATCCTTCAAGCGAAGCATCCAGGATAACTACATCAAACTGAGTATTTTTTACTAATTCACCTATTTCGCCAAAACTGCGGCAAGTCGTTGGGGTTGAAAAAAAGGGCAGTTCACTAACATAATCAATCACCTGCTTACTCACATTGCCGGTGCTGACCACCAAATAATTGATTTTCTTGATCATTTTCTCATTAAAGTAACTTTTCTCAGAGGTTCAAAAGGTTTTTGGCTTTCTACATAAGTATTGAGTGTATAAACCGTTTTTTCGGCTTTCTCCAAATAAAAGGTTTTGCCTCCCAATTCTTAGTATAAACTATGGCAATTATAAAAACAGCTAAGTTGAAAATTGTACCAATCAGTAAAAGCGAAGCCATAGTTATATGGTATGCTTTACGATAGGATATTTCATGCAAAATAATTAATAGAAATGTAGATTCTAAATGAAGCTGATTGCGTAAAAAAAATACCATTTTATCAAAATTCGGAATAATTATAAAAAGATACCTATGGTGTTTTATTATATACCTATATGGTAGAATATTGGCGGAAAATTCCTGTAAAGGGGAAAATTTACGCCAATTAAAAAAATGAAATTTTTTATTTTTTTTGCAAAATAATACTTCTGATTAAGCCTGTATTCCTTTATTTTCTATCCCTTTTTTGCTGAACAAGGCACTGAAGGCCCGCTTCGGCCTTAAAAATGCCGGCTTTTCGCAAGATTTTAGCAGTGACTGATAGTGGCTTAAATGCCGGTTTAACCAATAATTTAAGGCGCTTCATTCAGTTGGTCTTCAATTATACTACCGTGTGGCAATGTGGCAAACAGTGAAAGTATGAAGTTATAATGCACCGAAAAAACAATGTCGTAAAGGGTTATAGTTGTGCATTTTGGCATTCATTTTAGGCGTGTTTTAAATGAGAAAAATACCTTTCTGTATATCGAAATGCCTTGTTGAATATAATTAATGTTCCATTTTAAATATTATACCAAATAGTCAAAATAATTGGCTGTGTCATTGAATACGATGTAGATGATACAATGGTAATTACTACCATACCATTACTTCTGAACTGACAACTGGCGGAAGGAGTTTTTCTCTTTTATTGGGCGGAACAGCAGGAACTCAAAACGGCTACCGGAATACCGCAGTGGCGGTTGCCAATAAGGAGATCTTCAGGTTTTATTTTCTCAGGCTACTGTGTTGGACGGAATTGAAATGACCCGGAGTTTTAACCTCAGCAACGGGGTTACGTACCGCATTGAAGGAAGTAATAATGGAGCTGCCCGGACAGATTTGACCGGCACTCAAACTTTTTCATCCACCGCCACCACTGCACCTTATGGTGCATCTGAAGTGACTCGGAAACTCCCGATCACCGGTAATACAACAGCTCGTATTATTGGGTCTATGGCCTCAGTGGTAACTCTGCTAATAACTGGATATCTGAATTGTACCGTGACCCGCTCTGCCGGCCTTTTACAGTAAGTGTATTTGGAGAAGTGTGTCGGGTTGTGAGCAACCCTTTGCACAGGAGTACACTCTCCGTGCGGAGGGTTGCTCACAACCCAACCGTCTGTTTATGTCAAATATCCTACAATTTATGTTCAAGTAATTAATGCACCGATACCAATTCAAGACTTCTCATCACAACTTCGCCCATGCTGCGGCATTTTAAAAAATTATTGTTGTTGTAATGCTGCGCCAGTTCGCGCTTCAATCGCTCCAAATTTTCGGGCAATGAAATAGTGTCTTCCATCATGACATTCATCAAGTCTTGGATACGTGTTCGTTCTACTCTGATACGCCCCGAGATCAGCGATCGTTCTTCTTTTTGGTATTGTGCTACACTTTCCGACGTTAAGTACTTCATACCTACTTCAATGATGGCATTATTTTGTTTGAAATATTGAGGAAGATAAACGGCTTTTTTGCCTTCGTACGATTGTTGGTCAAAATCAATGGAGCGAATGCGGTAATAGATCTCTTCAAAATCGGGCGTAATATCGACCACAAAATTGCTGGAATGCATATCGCCCAATAGCCTTACAAAACAACGCTCGTTGAATTTTACAAATTCTTTGCAAAACCGAACGGTGTTCAGATTGGGTTCATATAAGTAGTTTTTGATAAACATATCGCCGGGAATTCCTGCAATATGCTCTTCAATTAAGGTTTCATCGCCGGTCAAATAACTGATGCGGTTGGGTGACAGGATGTGCTCTAATTCAAGTCCATAGATACGGGAGGCATCGGCATTTTTAACGTAAAAGTAGTCAAAGTTGTCGTTGACTTTATTCACAATACGAATCCGGAAAGGCTTGGAATTTCCATAAGAACAAACATCAACCCGGTCGACATACAAGTGCTTCATGACCGACAGATCGCCGTCGGCTTTCAGGTCGGCATAGATGGTTTTGAGGGCGTAATAGATCTCGTCTATTTCGCTGTGAGCATAGAATACCGTCTCCCAGAGGGTGTCATTGCCTCTTTTGTCATACAATGGAATGGCGTTGTCGTACCGTAACAAATAACGGTAATCAATGGGCAAAGTGACTTCACGGTTATAATTTTCCAAATAACTGCGTAAAGCGGCATTGATACGGAACGGAATTTTTTTGTGGGTAATGAATGCCATAGCGGAGAAGGGTAAATTTCACTTAACCCTTCACGTTGCCTTAGGTTCTGGACAATGTAAACGGCCTTTGGGCGTCTAATTTAAGGAAAATAAAAAGCAAAATAGTAAAAGCCCACATCGAAGACCCACCGTAGCTGAAGAACGGCAACGGAATTCCAATAACGACCATCAAGCCGATCGTCATGCCAATGTTGACCAAAAAGTGGAAAAACAAAATGCCCGCTACACAGTATCCGTAAGCCCGGGCAAATCGCGTTCGCTGTCGTTCGGCCAAAAAGATGAGTCGACACATTAACCCTAAAATCAGCAACACGACAGCGGCACTTCCCACAAAGCCGTGCTCTTCGCCAATGGTACAGAAAATGAAATCGGAATGTTGTTCGGGAACGAAGTTGAATTTGGTTTGAGTGCCGTCCAGAAACCCCTTTCCCCACAAACGTCCGGAACCTATGGCGATTTTTGACTGTATAACGTTCCAGCCTTTTCCGGTTGGGTCGGCTTTGGGGTCAATCAGTACGTCAATACGTTTTCGTTGGTGTGGTTGGAGCACATGTTTGGTAAAAAAGTCAACACTTGACACAAACAGCATCATAATACCGAAGACCAAAGACAAATTGATAAGCGTCTTATTATTACGGTCATAACGGGGAATAATGAAGCGGTAAACAATAGCTGCCAATGCAGTTAGGCCCAAACAAATATACAAAATGGGAAAAAACAGAGAAAGGATGAATAATACAATGGCGATAAGCAGCATGGCCGGATAAATGCCCTGAATTCCTTCTCTATACAATACAATCATAAAAGAAGAAAACACCAGGGCGCAGCCGGTTTCTTTTGAGACCACAATCAGCAGCATCGGCACGATAATGATACCTGCCACCCAGAGCTGGTCTTTAAATTTATTAAGGTTGACATTGGGTTGGGTAATGAATTTGGAAATCATCAATGCTGTACCAATTTTGGCAAATTCTGCAGGTTGCAGCGAAAACGATCCCATTTTTATCCAGGAATGAGAACCTTTGATCTCACTTCCAACCACCAAAACGGCCAAAAGCAAAAAAATAGAAAATCCATAAATGATGGGAGCAAGCGCTTCCCAGAATTTATGGTCAATGACCAGAATCGCGATAATCAGTAAAACGGATGAACTGATAAACATCAACTGCCGACCGGCACTGTTGGAAAGGTCAAACAATTTGGTTTGATCTTCCGGATTGTACACTGCGGCATAGACGTTGAAAAGCCCTATCGTGACACAGGCGGCATAAATCAATACGGTAAGCCAATCTATATTTTGGGTAATATGTTCGTTACGAGCCATTTTCTTGAAGGGATACGTTTATCCGTTACCGGTTGTTTGTAAAATCGTTATCCGTCAAATAATAAAACGGACAAAAGATACTCGGATAAGCAGGAACTAGGGAGCTTCTGTTAGTTTGTTAGGTGTTCTTTCCTGTTTTACAATGGTTGCTTCGGGTTTTGGAGGAGCCGGCTTTTCTTTGGGCTTAGGTTGCTGCGACTTCGGAATGATGACGTTCTGCATCAGATTCTTATTCTTCCACTCCTGTTCGTATGCTTTGCGATCTACGTGCCTTTTGAGGTATTTTTCGATGACCAAAGAGGCAACGGGAGCGGCATAAAACCCACCGAAACCCGCATTTTCGACCAATACCGCAATGGCAATTTTAGGGTTTTCTTTGGGCGCAAAAGCAATAAAAATAGAGTGGTCTTTACCGACTTTGTTTTGCGAAGTACCGGTTTTGCCGCACATCACAATATCAGGGATCAACGCCCCGCGTGACACCGTACCGCGCACAACCGCCATTTCCATTCCGTTGACAACAGGGTCAAAATAACGTCGGTCGACGCCCGTTTCGTGTCTTTCCTTGAACTCAGGTAATGGATTATTGTTTTTACCAACGCCTTTGACCAAGTGCGGAGCAATGTACCAACCGCGATTGGCGATGGTAGCCGCCAAGTTGGCAAGTTTCAACGGAGTGATCAACAATTCGCCCTCACCGATACTGAGTGAATAAATGTTGGAAAACTTCCAGCGATTTTCACCGTACCATTTGTCATAAAAAGCAACGTTGGGCAATTTTCCGATAGCTTCGCTGGGAAGGTCAATGCCGAGTTTGTGACCAAATCCAAACTTCTCAGTATAGTCATGCCATTTTTTAAGGCCAATAGCCGACGCTTTATAGGTATTCCGTTCAGTGTTAGCGTAAATCATCCGCCGGAATACGTGATAAAAATAAGGATTACAAGACCACTGAATGGCACTGTTAACGCCCGTCAGGCCACCGTGATTGTGGCACTTCATTGGTGCGCCTGCGTGACTGAATATGCTTCCCGGGGTAATGGCTCCTTCCTGCATGGCTACCAAGGCCTGCACCGTTTTGAAGGTGGAGCCGGGACGATAGTTGCCCATCACGGCGCGGTTAAGCAATGGGCGGTAGGGATTAAGGGCTAATTTGGCGTAATTTTTAGAAAAATCGCGCGTAGCAAACAAAGCAGGATCGTAGCTTGGTGCGGAAGTAATGGCCAACACTTCACCGGTTGAGGGCTCAATGGCAATCACGGCACCGGCTTTGCCCTGCATGAGGCTATCGGCATATTGCTGAATTTCCAGATCAATGCTGGTATATAGGTTTTGCCCTGCCTGAGCGATGGTATCCAATTCACCGCCTTTCCAAGCACCTTTAGATACGCCGTGTACATCCTGCATCACGTAATGGACCCCTCGCTGCCCGCGCAGGTATTCTTCGTAGTATTTTTCCAGTCCGCTTTGCCCCACCAGATCACCCTGACGATAGTAAGGGTATTCCTGGGCATCCAATTGTTTTTGAGAAATTTCACTTACGTAACCGAGCGCATGGGCAAGAACAGGAGCAGAGTACGTACGAACCGAACTTTTGACGTATTCAAAGCCCGGGTAATCAACCAATACGTCCTGAACGCGGGCAAAATCCTGTTTAGATAATTGGCGCAAAAAAAGCGAAGGACGATAACGTGAATACGCTTTGGCTATTTTCATTAAACTGTCAAAAGCAGTAGGCGTAATACTCAGGGCATTGCAAAGCGCAAGGGTATCTACAACTCTGATTTTACTGGGAGTTACGTATATATCATATACCAATGTAT
Organism: Runella sp.; assembly: GCF_965279615.1. NCBI lineage: Bacteria > Pseudomonadati > Bacteroidota > Cytophagia > Cytophagales > Spirosomataceae > Runella > Runella sp. The sequence goes on from NZ_OZ257252.1 coordinate 7,583,929, forward strand.
TATGAACGATCAGATTACCGTAGCGGTCATACACTTGTCCGCGCATCGGTACATCAGGCACCGCCCGAATAGAGTTGCTGGCGGTTTCGTACGTATTATCAAGCACTTGGAGATACAGAAGGCGTATCAGATAAATAGTTCCTACCAGCACAAACAATCCATACACAAAAAATTTTCTATTCTCTGACATCTACTTTGGTAATTATAAATGGTAAAGTGTAACTTTTTTTAGACCTGTTATTGAAGGGTTATACTTAGATATAATTACTGCAAAGTTCGGGGGATTTAATTAATTTTCAAGCATAAAGTCAAGTTATTAAATAAAAAAAGGAGAGACATGCTCTCCTTTTTTCCGAATCTTATTTTAGTCGCTTTTTCTACCATCCGGCCCCTTTTGCTTTGGTCTTAATTCGACATAAATACATATCGGCCGTGATGTAAAGTGTCGAGCCGTCGTCACCCCAACCGCAATTGGCGGTGGCTTCGCCGGTCTCAATTCTTCCCAGCAGTTTACCGGCCGGAGAAAATACCAAAATACCGCCCGGCCCGCTACTCCATACGTTTCCGTTGCTATCAACTTTGAGACCGTCAGGCAATCCCGGCAATCCTTGTTTAACCATTGAGGTAGCGTCAAAAAATACTTTCCCCTGACCAACCGAACCGTCTGCCTGTACCGGGAATGCCATAATAATGGCTTTGTCAGGATCGGATTGGGCTACATACAGTATTTTTTCATCGGGCGAAAAAGCAAGGCCGTTCGGGCGGGTCATGTCTTTGGTCAATAAGGTAACTTTACCGTCGGTTCCTGCACGGTATACTCCAAACCAATCAATTTCGCGGGTGGGATCTTCGTGTTTTTTAGGCATTCCATACGGCGGATCGGTAAAATAATAAGCTCCGCTCGAGTGCTGTACCACGTCGTTTGGACTGTTAAAACGTTTTCCCTGATAATTATCGGCCACGGTACGTTTTCCAACGCCCGACAGCGGCATGACCGAAATACGGCGATCACCGTGTTCGGCAGAAACCAAATGTCCCTGTCGGTTCAGTGTGAGGCCATTTGATCCCGGTTCATCTCCGTAAGTGCCCACACCTGTAAAACCGGAAGGCTTCAAAAACGACGTTAATCCTTCTTTAGCATTCCATTTGAAAACAGTATTTTGGGGAACGTCGGAAAACAACAAATAGCCTCCTTCCTTTATCCATACCGGACCCTCAGCCCACGTAAATCCGGAAGCCAATACCTCCAATTTGGCATCCGGTGCAATCAGAGCATCCAGCTGAGGATCATTCCGAATAATTTTGCCCAGCGTGGGAAAACCGGATTGTGCAAAAGACCGGGACTGACAAATAAGGAAAACACAAATAATGAACTTCACAATTTTCATAGAGTACAGAGGTTTAGCGGTTTGATGTTTATGAAAGCTCATTTGCGACCCGGTTTAATGTATCCGGCACTTTTATCTTTTTTTCCTGAAATGACAAACCCGCCAACGCATGCGCGTTGGCGGGTTTGTTAGTGGAAATAAAACCTGAAATCTCCGAATTAAATGGTACCTGTCGCTTTCAGCAATACCACTTTGACTTGGGTATAATAAAGCGTGGTTACCCCTTCAAACCCTGAATCTGTCCCTACCAAGATCCACAATTCGCCTTTATCGTTGGTTTTGGCAGAAAACGGTGTTTTGTCATTGTTGCGTTTGATGATCCGGTATTTGTAGTCGCTGCCTTCAATTCCGATATTACCCAGCAAAATCGCGTTTTTCCCTGAATTGTTTTGAGAACCTTTGTCCCAATTCAATACCCAGTGATTGACATTGGTGCTGTCTTTGACTTTTTGAGGTTCAGTACCGGCCGCACCGGCTTTCAAAAATACCGAACCACCGGGAGAACCACCGATTCCGACGCCGGTCTCGGGGTATTGCGATGCCAATTGTACCTCAAAATTAATGGTGTACGTTTGGTTAGGCTCTAAGCCCGTCAGCTTTCTTTTCATGTACATAAAAGCGTCGTCGCTGCGGTTGCTGCTCGTGAGCATAAATCCTTTTTTGAGCGAGTCGGTGGGGAGTGCCGCGATCTTTGAACTAAACTCCATGATGGATTCCTGCTCAGTGCCATAATCCGTAATTCCAGCCTCCCAATTTTCGGTGCCTTTGTTAAAATCGCCAACATAACTGAAGTTCGGACCGATGCCGTCATCCGTTTTGTCGCAGCTTACCATTCCTAACGTTAATACGGCGCCAACTCCCCACATTACTTTTTTAGTAGTTGATCTTGAGCGACTTACCACTTGTTGCCACATTCCGTTGGCTGAGCCTTTTACTTGCATTGATTTCATTGCTGTTTACTTGTTTTTAAGATTAATAATGGCGAATTCAAGGACGCGAATTCAAGCAAGTGACGCGACGGTTGGAAAGAGGGTTGGAATTGGGCAAAAAGAAAATCAGTTGAAGCAGCCGAGGGGTTCTGTTTTGTGGGTAATAAATTCAGAGTTAGTTGCCTGAATATTAGAGAGAAAGGCGATGTCGCTTTTTTAATGAAAAATTTTAATAAAAAATCTTCGATGCACTTTAGTGTCGGCTTTATTTGTTCAGAGTTAGTCGAAATTATTTGCAGGCTGTTTGACCCCGGATGGGGCGGTCGGCCGCTGCCGTCAAACAAAATAATGTAAATTGGTTTTTGGAGCAAACACTGGTCATTTACTCAACAACTTACTTTTAACAACAACCTCGATCACTTGCTCACGAAGATTTCGACTGATGGGAATTTGATGAGTTTGGATGGCGAGTTCTGTGTTATCGACACTTTCTATCTTTGAAACAGCAACCAGATACGACTTATGCACCCTCAAAAACTTACTCGGGTCGAGGTATTCTTCAACGGTTTTTAGGGGCAAAAGTGTCATGTATTTACCTCTGACGGTATGAATGATCACGTAATTTTGCAGGGCTTGAACAAATAACAGTTCGTCGATCAGTATTTTTTCGTACTTGTTTTCACATTTGATGAATAAATAATCGGGTTCCGAAACTTGGGTTGTATTTCCTGACTTTTGATTTTTCAACAGATGCAACTCTTTGGCTTTGTTAGCGGCTTTGAAAAAGCGATTGAACGTAATAGGTTTCAGCAAATAATCAACCACGTCAAACTGAAATCCTTCCAACGCATAATTCGGGTACGCCGTTGTGATGATGACCATCGGAAGGTTGGTCTTGATTTTCAGGAAATCCAAGCCCGTCATATACGGCATTTGAATGTCTAAAAAAATAAGGTCAATAGGTTCATTTTCAAGTACTTTGTTGAGCTCTATAGGATTTTGAGCAATGGCTGCCAAGTCCATGTAATCGATCACGGATATGTACTGGGCCAAACCTTCGCTGGCCAATGGTTCATCATCAACGATCACGCATTTTAATTTCATTTCAGATCAATGGTCAGGTCTATTTTAAAGGTTTTTGAGTTGGGCGTAATCGTTAAACGATGTTTGTCGGGATAAATTAAATTCAGACGACGTTCCACATTTTTTAGTCCGATGCCCGATGCTTCCGCCGTGCTTTCGGTATTTTTGCTGTTTTCGACGCTCATTTCAAGCGTTCTTTTGTTTTTTACCGTAAGATACATCTTTATAAAATTCTTCTGTGTTTTACCTTTTGAGACATGCTTAAAGGCATTTTCTACGAAAGGAAGCAACATGAACGGCGCAATGTTAGTGTCTTGCGCCGAAGCATGATTGATCTCAAAGGTCAGCTCGGTTTGATTCTCGTAGAGCCGAAGGGTTTCCAATTCAATAAAATTTTCCAGAAAATGCAATTCCTTGCTAAGCGGTATTTCCTGATCGTTGCATTCATAGAGCTGATACCTAAGCATTTCTGAAAAAGAAGCCAACGACTCCGACGCCAAGTCAGGATTTTTATGGATCAGTACGAAAATGGAATTGATGGTATTGAACAAAAAATGCGGATTTATCTGCGATTTGAGGTATTTGAGTTCTGTCTCCAAATTATCTTTTTCCAACGTCAATCGTTTCTTTTCCGTATTGAGCCAGTTTTTCGCCAGTTTTACGCTCATTGCCAAGGTCATGCTGCCCGCCGTAGAAGGCAAAGCAGCGGTAGTGAACAGCACAAAATATTGATCGGGGCGTTTGTTGAACAATTGAAAAAAAGTAAGGTCTGAAAAATAAGCATTCAGGTAATAACCGCATACAATGAACGCCGAACTTACCAAAACCGTCGCAATGACCAAGACGATGTAGGTTTTGTATTTGCCTACGTACAAAAACTTAGGAATCAGATAGTACAGATTGAAGTAAGCGCCGGCGGCTTGAAACACAATGTATCCATAAAATTTAATAGGCAGATTTCCCCCAAAAAGATAATGAAACATACCGTTCAAATTGCCGATATTGATCATCATCCAAAGCAGATGATAGGCGATCCAGAAAGGGATATGGTAAAGTTTATATTTGAAAAACCATTTTTGCATAGTACTCACACCATTTTAGCAGGGAAAATTACCACCGACCTTCTTTTTGATTTATATGCGATTGACGTAGTGTTAAAAATAATTGATGAATGGAAAAAAATACTGTTTTCTGCCAATGGTCAATTAGAAGCAGCAACTTGTCAATCCGTTCAGTTTCAATGGTTATCCTTCATTTGATTTGAATAAAAAATCAAAAAAATGAGGATACTGTTTCTTTTGGCACTATTTACGGCATCGGAAAGCTTTGCCCAAATTACCGGAAAAGTAATTGCAACCAAAGGCGAGCCGCTTCCCTTTGCCAATGTGATACTTTATACTGCTCAAGACTCCGTCATTGCGGCAGGCACTACTACCGACGAAAAAGGAATATTTTTGCTTAATTATTCAAAGGAAGGAACGTTTTATCTGCAAGTCAGAAGTATCGGTTATAAAACCTTTCAGTCCGGATCGTTTACACTAACGGCAACGAACCCGTCCATTCAACTGCCTGATCTGCGCCTTTTGGAGGAAAATAATTCCCTCAACGAAGTGGTAGTTTCGGCCAAAAAAGAATTGATTCAAAATACGCCGGTCGGTAAAGTGATCAATATTCAAAGCAGCCTCATGACCAAAGGAAGCAATGCGCTGCAAGTGTTGGAAAGGTTGCCGGGTGTCATTTCTGACCGACGGAATAATCAGTTCAGCCTGAACGGACAAAGCGGCGTGACGATTCTTTTTAATGGCCGAAAAGTGCCGATGTCGATGGAAGAATTAATGACGCTGCTTGAAAATACGGTGGCGGATAACATTGAAAAAATAGAACTCATTACCTCTCCAACCGCCCAATACGACGCTGACGGCGGGGCGGGAATTATCAATATTGTGTTCAAAAAGAATGAAAATGAAGGAACAAAAGTCAATTTTTCAGCCACTGCGGGTTATGGTTTTCGAGAAAAAGGGGTTACCTCTTTAGGGATTTCTCAGGGCTTTAAAAAAGTGAATCTTTATACGTCTTATTCTTTTTTGCACGACGTAAGCAGGTCAGGATTTATGGGGGAAGGTACCGCCGGAGCTTCCTTTATGTTGGGCGAAACGTTTAATACATTTTACGGAATGTCGCGACGGTTTCAGAATACGCATAACGTCAATGTGAACATAGACTATCAACCAAATCGCAAAACGACCATTGGCGGCGAATTTTTATTTTCTTTTGGAAGATCACATAATTTGGTGAACAACGGCGGTACCTATGAACTGAAAAACGCTGATTTTATAAAAATGACCGCTTTTTCAGACGGATTGAATACAAAACAAAATACGATCTCATCGGTCTATTTTAAGCAGAAAACGAGTGCAAGATCACAGTTGAGCGCCGATGTAAGCTATATAAATTATTCCAACAACAGCCCTACGCTCATCAATTCCAATTATTTTGATAGGGAAGAAAACGAGATCGTGCCGGAAAACCCTATTTTTACCTTTGGCAATCGGGGAGAAAGCGTTTCGAAAATACAGGTAGGTGTATTTAAAACAGATTATAACATCCAACTAAACACTAAGATAAGTGCCGAATTTGGGATAAAGGGCAGTTATTCTAACAGTGTGAATGACAGCAAGGTAGAACGAAAGGTCAACGATGTTTGGCAAATCGATCCGCGCTCGCAAAGCTCCATTTACAGTCAGGAACGAATAGCGGCGGCTTATTCGCAATTCAAGTTTTTAGTGTCCCCAAAGTCAAACCTTCATGTGGGTGTACGTTACGAATATTGGCAGCGCGATATCAACATATACAAAGATGCGTTCGTCATTGCCAACCTTTTTCCATCGCTCCTTTATACTCATACGCTTAACGATAAGTCAAATTTCAGCATTAATTACAGCCGTCGTATCAGTCGCCCTGCGTATACGGATTTGATCTCAAATTTGTTTTATAACGATCCAACCTTTGTTTTTTCGGGCAATCCATTGCTGAAACCTACCGTTACGGATGTATTAAAGACCGATTTTACCACAAAAGGCTTGACCGCCGGGCTTTCTTTTCAATATGATCTGCATCCGATCCTGCGCTATCAAATCACTTCCAACGCGACAAAGGATATTGGAATTTCGTCGCCCCAAAACCTGGACTTTCAGAAAAGCATTAACCTTTTTTTGAATTATTCGGGCCGAATTTTCAGTTGGTGGAAATTGTCGGTAGGCAGTACAACTTCATTGCGTGATTACAAAGTTTCTTATAGTCTCACACCCACCGAAAAAACCTTTGTATTTCAAAACATTAACTTCACTCAAAGTCTGCAACTGCCCGGCAACGTTGAAATAGAGCTTTCCGGTTGGCGAAACTTTCCTTTTTTTGAAGGAACCAATTCGATCAAAGGCTTTGGTATCATGAATTTGGGCATTGCCAAAAAATTGAAAAATGACAAAGGCACGATTCAGTTATCGCTGCCCGACGTCCTGAAATCGTTCAGCGTTCATACCCATATCAGCGGCATGACTCCCATCGTTTTTAATATCAATACCGTCTCCAATTGGCGAGACGAAACGGCTTTTTACCGAGTCATCAAACTGACGTATTCAAGGAGTTTTGGGAAAAGTACGCAGAAAATAAATTATAGTGCTGATAATGAGGAAGACAAAAGATTAAAATAAGTGCCGAGTTTTAAAGCAGTTAAAGTTGAACTGAGTTATATGCCGATTGTTTGACCCCGGCTGGGGTCACCTGTTTGTAGAAATCAAGCTATTATCTACAAACGTCTGACCCCATCCGGGGTCAAACAAAACCCTATAGACTTAAAAGTAAAAGGCTCATCAAGTGTTATTCCACTCCACTCTCTTACCTTTATATTAGATTTTTTTAAGATATTTGTACCCCGATAAGAACAGAAAGTACGCATTTGTTGTTAAAATATTGAATTAACTGCACACAACGCGATGAGCAAAGAGGTAGATATCCTGGAAGAAATTACCAATTCTGAATATAAATATGGTTTCGTAACTGACATCGAAGCCGATGAAGCAGCGCCCGGTTTAACTGAAGATACCGTCAGATGGATTTCGGCAAAAAAACAGGAGCCTGAATGGATGACTGAATGGCGTTTGAAAGCATTTCGTCTATGGCAAGGAATGACCGAGCCAACGTGGCCGAATGTTCACTATACACCTATTGATTATCAAGTAATTAAATATTATTCTGCTCCCAAGCAAAAAATAGAAGTTGGCTCGTTGGATGAGATAGATCCTGAATTAAGACGAACTTTTGAGCGTTTGGGGATTTCATTAAATGAACAAAAACGATTGTCGGGTGTAGCCGTTGATGCGGTCATTGACTCTATTTCGGTGGCAACAACGTTTAAAACAGAACTCAAAAAACAAGGCATCATTTTTTGCTCCATGAGCGAAGCCATTCAGGACCATCCTGAATTGGTACGTAAGTACATGGGTTCTGTTGTGCCTGCCAAAGATAACTATTTTTCGGCCCTCAACGCTGCCGTTTTTTCTGACGGTTCGTTTTGTTATATTCCTAAAGGCGTTCGTTGCCCGATGGAACTTTCGACTTATTTCCGAATCAATGCTTCAGGAACGGGTCAATTTGAGCGTACACTGATCGTCGCCGATGAAGGCTCGTATGTAAGTTATTTGGAAGGCTGTACGGCTCCCATGCGTGACGAAAACCAATTGCACGCCGCAGTGGTCGAGATCGTTGCTCATGAGCGCGCCGAAGTAAAATACAGCACGGTACAAAACTGGTATCCCGGTGATAAGGAAGGGAAAGGTGGAATTTATAATTTTGTAACCAAGCGAGGTATCTGCGAAGGCGCAAATTCAAAAATTTCGTGGACGCAGGTAGAGACGGGTTCGGCCATTACCTGGAAATATCCTTCGGTTATTTTGAAAGGAGATAACTCCATCGGGGAGTTTTATTCGGTGGCGTTGACCAACAACATGCAACAGGCCGATACGGGAACCAAAATGATTCATATTGGCAAAAATACCAAGAGCCGTATTGTTTCGAAAGGAATTTCGGCGGGTAAAAGCCAAAATTCGTACCGTGGTTTGGTTCAGGTATTTAAGCGTGCTGAAAACGCCCGTAACTTCTCGCAATGCGATTCATTGCTGTTGGGTGATACCTGTGGTGCGCACACCTTCCCATATATTGAAGTAAACAACACCAGCTCTACCGTTGAGCACGAAGCTACAACGTCAAAAATCGGGGAAGATCAGTTGTTTTACTGCAACCAACGCGGTATCCCAACCGAACAGGCGGTGGCGTTGATCGTCAACGGATATGCCAAAGAAGTATTGAATCAGCTTCCGATGGAATTTGCGGTAGAAGCCCAAAAACTGCTGGAAATAAGCTTGGAAGGTTCCGTTGGATAACTTAATCGCAATGGCGGGCAAATAGCTGAAACATTCGTAATTAAGAAGACGTTTACAATGGTGACAGGGCACAGTTCCTGTCACCATTTATTTTTGGTAAAAAGATGAAAAAGAAAACAGCGTTACCCACAGAACTTACGCCCGAAACCCTAACGGGGCTGAAAACAGGCGAGCCAAAAGAAGTAGCCGTTGGTTTGCCGGCCGTCGTTAGTTCTTTTCAACACGTTTTTGGAGCCATGAATGTGGGGAGAGGAGCAAAGGCATTATTTAATCTGAACCAAAAAGACGGTTTTGATTGCCCAAGCTGTGCTTGGCCCGATCCCGATGACGAACGTTCACGTATTGCCGAATACTGCGAGAACGGCGCCAAAGCCGTGGCCGAAGAAGCCACAACTAAGCGCCTTCTTCCTGAGTTTTTTGCTGAACATTCTATTTCAGAATTGGGAACATGGAGCGATTTTGAATTGAGCCAACAGGGGCGTATTGCACAACCCATGTTCAAACCAAAAGGGGCAGATCATTATGCACCGATTGCTTGGGAGGATGCCTTTGCGTTAATTGCCGGCCACCTCAACCGACTTCCGTCACCTGATGAAGCAATATTTTATACCTCGGGCCGTACGAGCAACGAAGCAGCCTTTTTATATCAGCTTTTTGTGCGGGAATTTGGAACGAATAATCTTCCGGATTGCTCCAACATGTGTCATGAGTCGAGCGGAGTGGCGTTGAGCGAAACGCTGGGGATCGGGAAAGGATCGGTCAAATTGGAGGACCTGTATTTGGCCGATCTGATCATCATTGCCGGTCAAAATCCCGGAACCAACCACCCGCGTATGCTCACCGCGTTAGAAAAGGCCAAAAAAAACGGCGCTAAAATACTTTCCATCAATCCATTGCACGAAACAGGGTTGGTAGCTTTCAGTAATCCTCAGACCTTGGGAGGGCTGTTGGGAGCAAAAACGAACCTCTCGGATGTATTCTTGCCGATACGTATCAATGGGGATATACCTCTCTTTAAGGCATTTATAAAATTAATGCATGAGGCAGAACTAAAAACCGGCGAGGTTTTTGATTGGAAATTTATTGAAGAAAAAACAACGGGAATTCAGGAACTCCTTAAAGATTTAGAAAAATATACGATTGAACAACTCGCCGATGATTGTGGCTTAACCGTTGCTCAAGTACAGGAAGCGGCAACATTGATCATTCATTCAAAAAAAATTATTGCGTGTTGGGCAATGGGCCTGACACAGCATAAAAATTCGGTTGATACCATTCGTGAGGTTGTTAATCTTTTATTGGTGAAAGGGTCAATCGGAAAACCCGGCGCGGGTACTTGTCCCGTACGCGGACACAGTAACGTGCAGGGAGACCGGACAATGGGGATTTGGGAAATGCCGCCTAAAGCTTTTTTGGACAGCTTGGAAAAACAATTTGGTTTTAAGCCGCCCCGAAAGCACGGATACAATACCGTAGAGGCTATCAAAGCCATGCATGAAGGCAAAGTAGGAGTATTTTTTGCAATGGGTGGAAACTTTCTTTCGGCAACCCCCGATACGGTTTATACCGCAAAAGCACTGCGTAACTGTGCTCTAACGGCGCATGTTTCGACCAAATTGAACCGGAGCCATTTAGTAACAGGCGAGGAAGCATTGATCTTACCTTGTTTGGGGCGGACCGATGCAGATGAGCAACAGGGAGAAGCCCAATTTGTCAGTGTTGAAAACTCAATGGGCGTTGTCCATCAATCCAAAGGAAAATTGAAACCTGTTTCTGAATTTTTGCTGAGTGAGCCTGACATTGTGTACCGATTGGCAAAAGCCACATTAGGGAATGAATCTGCAATTGATTGGGATAGTTTTTTAGTGCATTACGATAACATTAGAAATGCCATTGAGAAAACTATTCCCGGGTTTGAAAATTATAACGAACGCGTTCGTAAACCGGGAGGGTTTTATTTGCCAAATGGGGCTCGTGAGGGCAATTTTAAAACAAAAAGCGGGAAAGCAACCTTTACAATTAATAGCTATTCTCCTCTGAAATTGGCCGAAAATGAGTATTTAATGATGACCATTCGGAGCCATGATCAATTCAATACGACCATTTATGGCCTTAATGATCGGTATCGTGGTATATATAATGAACGTCGAGTAGTATTGATGAATGAAAAAGATATACTAAAAGGAGAGTGGAAACCGGGAATGATTGTAAATTTGTATAATTATTTCGGTGGAATAGAGCGAGTTGCTACTAAATTCATCATTTTACCTTACTTGATACCCGAAAAATGTGTAGCCACCTATTTCCCGGAAACGAACGCTTTAGTTCCGATCAACAGTTTTGCCGACCGAAGTATGACTCCTACGTCAAAAACTGTTGTGATTCAAATAAAAAGTGCTCTATAACCTTTTTTAGGCGGTTTTTGAGGTGATATGGCGATGGCAAAAATTATGCCGGCTGTTTTTTCAGGAGATGCGTTCATTTATTCCAATCGTTCCCAAACTTATCCATTAAGGTTTTTAAAAATCGGTTATAGTGCAGATTATCAGAGAGTTAAGATGAGAGGTCGTTTAGGGATAGCTTTTTCATAGTTTTTTAATGATTTTTCGCACGGTTTTTGTCCCTAAATGATTACCCCGTTATTCTAACTATTTTTCTAATGATTAAACGTTTAGCGCGACTTCTGTGTCTATTGGTATGGTCGGTGACCCTGGGAGCCTATGCTGGACCTCGACCTATTCTGCCAACTAATTATTTTGAACCTAACCCCCTTTTTGTAGCTGAAGACGATCAAAGGTATTTATGTGTTGCCCTCCTCAATACTAATGAGGGAGATCAGTATGGTTTGGACATCCTTCGTGAAGGAGCTAAACAGGGCTGTAATGCATCAATGGTTACAGTACGCTGGGATGTGGTATACAACTCGCCCTCCAGCCCTGCCAACTGGACCCAGTTTGATAATCAAATAAAGCTGAGCAAAGAATTAGGACTTAAAATCTTCATCCGCATCCATTTAGCAAGATGCTGTAATCGTAATGAAGGGTATTGGAGCGAGAGTGAAACATCTAAAGACCAACAGGGCAATCCTACCAATGAGTTCTTTAGCATGGCTCACGAATCTGCCGTTCAGAAATCCCTGGCTTTTGTGAAAGAAGTCTGCGAACGTTATGCAGCATATCAACGTGACGGAAACATTTTGTGCATTGCCGCTACTACTACTCCAACCCAGGAGGCCGGCTATCACTACGAAGGAAGCACCAAATCCGGCGGTATCGGTGGAACGTCGTATTTGTCTATGTTCGACTATGCCCCAAGCATGATAACCGGCTACCGGGCATGGTTAAAGCAGCGTTATACAGATATTAAAACCATCAATGCGACATGGCGTTCAGATTATAGCAGCATTGATGACATACAGCCGGTGACGTCTGATTATCCACATCCTGAAAATATGCGATACATTGATTGGTATGTGTATCGTCACACTGTTTTGAAAAACTTTTTGGATGGTGTAAGCAGAACGGCCAAAGGAGTAGATAATTCCTACAAGGTGATCAATGATTTTGGCTCGGTGCATGATGGATTAAGTTTTCGCAGGGCCACATTTGCCTTTAAAGATCTGGCGCGTTCCACGGATGGAACTAAGATAAATGACTCTCAATACTACTCTCACTTTTTCAGTGCTGATGTGTTGAGAAGCAATATGGCTGAAGGAAAATGGCTCATGAATGAGGCATTTCGTGAGCCAAATCTCTCCTCTTATGGATTACAACTGATGCTTAATGAGCACTTTGAGCGGGGATGTAAATTGGTGAATATTGTTTGTACGAGCGTCGATGATATTGGTTTTTACACACAGGGAATAAAATTTGTTGCGGCCAATTGGTTGAATAAACCCATGACGAAAATTGTTCCCGTTCAAAAGATGGTTGTCAAGCTTTCGGAATTGGTCAAAACCGGGGGATATTTTCATCCGGGCTACAATAGCCGTTGGGACGAAAAGAAAGCAAGCGGTCCGGTAGAAGTAAAGCTGATCGAAGACCTTTTGGGAGAACCTGAAAATAACCAATCACCTATTGTAAAAAATCCACTGCAAAATTATACACTGGTTTCCGGATTTGACGCTTCGTATGTTATTCCTCAGGATGCGTTTCAGGACCCGGACGGAACCATCGAATTCTATGAAGTAAGCGGCTTGCCTACGGGGTTGTTTTTGGATAAAAATACGATCAAAGGAAATACCACGAATTTGGGTACGTACGAAGTGAAGGTAAAAGCAACAGATATGTACGATGCCTCTACGACGACAACATTCAACTTAACGGTGACACCTCAAAAATTAACCCGTTTGGATCTTTACAAAGCGGGCGATTTTCAGAAGCGGAGCTTAATTCGTACGCTGAAAAACAATGATACGCTTAATATAGCTGATTTAAATTATCCCATAAACCTCTTTGCCGTACCTGATGGATCAGCCAAAGCGGTTGTTTTTAAATTGTCGGGGGCGATCAATAAAACCCAAATCGAAACGACAGCACCTTATGGATTATATGGTGATAATGATGGGGTTACGTTAAAGGTCGGCAATTATGAGATGGTGCTTGAAGCCTATAACTCGACCATTATAACGGGAGCAACCGGCATTGGAAAAGTGGTATTTAATTTTGTTGTTATTGACAAACGCGTTAATCAGCCTCCCGTACTTGTCAGTCAGATTGCTGATCAGCAGGCAACGGTGGGGAAAGCGTTCAGTTATACAATTCCAACGGCAACTTTTCAGGACAAAGACGGAAAAATTGACCACATTGATATAAAAGGGCTGCCCAATGGATTGAAAGCGGATGGTTGGAAAATTAGCGGTACACCTACGCAGGCAGGAACCTCGACTGTTTCAGTTGAAGCTTTCGATAATGAAAATGCCTCTGTTAAAACGCAGTTTGTGTTGAAAGTAACTGTTAATAATCAGGCACCTACCGTGGCGGCTATCATTCCTGATCAGGCTGCTGTAGTCCAACAGGCGTATAGTTATACCCTTCCGACGGATCTATTTAAAGATGCCGATGGTACGATCGCGAGTATTACGGTTAAGAATGCTCCGGCCGGAATAACATTGAACCAAGGAAAATTGGCCGGAACTCCGACCGCTGCCGGTGAATTTGTGGTAGTGCTGAGAGGAACCGATAACGGTGGAAGCTGGGTTGAAACAAGCTTTCGTCTTATTGTCAAAGCAACATCGGCCAATTTACCGCCGGTCGTGGCAGATGCCATTCCGGGTCAATCGGCAGTTGTGGGAACGAGTTTTACGTATACTGTACCTGCAAAATCTTTCAAAGATCCTGAAGGCGGTGAGATCCGTATCGAAGTGTTAAATTTACCGGCCGGCTTGAGCAGTACCAAAGGCGCTATTTTTGGGAATCCGTCCGTTGGCGGGGAATATAAAGTGACGGTTCGCGGGTATGACCCTGTGGGTGTATTTGCAGAAACTACCTTTGCCCTTACGGTACGTTTACCAAACGGTAATATTCCGCCTACTGTTGTAGCTGCTATCGCTGACCAAACGACTAAAGTAGATGAACCTTACAATTTTACGGTTCCTGTCAGTACTTTTTATGAGCCTGATGGGTTTTTGTCGGGAATCATTGTAAGAGGGTTACCTACCGGATTATCCTATCAGAGTGGCATAATAGTCGGTACGCCTACGGTAGCGGGGTCGTATACCATTATGGTAAGAGCAATTGATAATCAGGGAGCAGCAGTAGAAGCGTATTTTATTTTAAAAGTAACAGAGTCTGCCACGGCTTCATTGGTGTTTAGCCTCTACAAAGCAGGTGGGTCGGCCTCGCGTAAATTTGTACAGACCCTGCGTGATAAAGATAAGATACAACTGAGTCAAATACCTTCGTTTGTCAATATTTTTGCGGAAGTAAATGCGCCTGTCGACCGTATTCAATTTGAGATGTCAGGACCTGTTGATGCCACGTTTACGGATCTAAGTGCTCCTTATGCATTATACGATGACAATGGAGGTTTTGGTTCAACAGGCGGTAACTATGTTTTAACGGCGAAGGGACTCAAAAGCGGGAAGGTAGTGGTTGAATCAAAGATCGAATTCGAGATCACCAATGGAAGCGGGGGAGGCGAAGGGTTTGGAGGAGAAGAGGTTTTATGGGCACCTTATCCCAATCCTTTTAAAGATTCGTTCAAAATGACATTGCCTCTTGATTATGAGCCGTCCACAACTTCATTTTCACTGCTGAATATTTCAGGACAGAGGACTCCGATTACGGATGTGCTTTGGGAAGGCCAACGGGCAACGATCGGTATCGGTTCTCATTCATTGACTAGAGGAATGTACTTTATACAGGTACATCATCCCGAATATCCCAACAGGACACTCAAAATCTTAAAAGGAGAATAGAGGCCGAGTCATAAAAAAGAGTTCATAGGTGACTATGAACTCTTTTTTTATGTGAGAATCCGAAAGAACTAAACCACAATGGTCTTGCCCGGAACGGCTACCGGATAATAGCCATCGGAGCCCGGAAGCAATTTCGGCAATGCATCCCACGCTAATTTTTCGGGGAATAGGCTGATACCGGAATTAAGTGCTTCTTCCCATTTAACGGTTTTGCCCGAATAAGTGGCCATCCGTCCCATGATGGAAGTCAAAGTACTTTTGGCACCGTTTTCAGCATCGGCAAATTTGTATTCGCCTTTGGCAATGGCCGCAAACAGTTCGTCGTGCTCTACTTGGTATGGGTTGCGGTCACCTTTGCCTTCGTGGGCGTAGATAACTTTATTTCCCTTGTATGATTTAAGAACTGTGTTGTTGCCGTTGAAGCTGTCAATACGTCCTTTAGTACCTAAGAATTGCTCATCCACTTTGCTGTATGTTCCTTCATAGTGACGGCATTGGCTGTTGATAAGCGTTCCATCACCATACGTGAAGTCAACAATATGGTGATCAAAAATCTCCCCGAACTCTTTGCCCGTACGCACCTGACGACCGCCTGTGCCCTGCGCAGATACCGGATAGCCTTGTTTTACCCAGTTGGCAACGTCGATGTTGTGAATGTGTTGCTCATTGATATGATCCCCGCACAGCCAGTTGAAATAATACCAGTTACGCATTTGGTATTCCATCTCTGTCTGCCCCGGTTTGCGAGGGTGGTTCCACACACCGCCTGATACCCAATACACACTTCCGCCAACGATATCGCCGATTTTTCCGTCGTGGATCCGGTTCATGGCTTCGCGGTAGTTGCGTTGATAGTGACGTTGCAAGCCTACCACTACGTTAAGTTTTTTGCGTTTGGCTTCTTCGGCAGCGGCAAGCACCAAACGCACGCCCGGACCATCCGTTGCCACCGGTTTTTCCATGAAGATATGTTTGTTTTGCTTTACCGCTTCTTCAAAGTGCATAGGGCGGAAGCCGGGAGGCGTAGCCAAGATCACTACATCTGCAAACGCCATGGCTTGTTTGTAAGCATCGAAACCAACAAACTTACGTTCTGCCGGAACGTCAACTTTTGATTTTATGTCAATCTCTGCCCCTGCTCCGTCTTTGTATTTACGTTTGGTAAGAGCCGTGTAAGCATCTTCCAGACGATCAGAGAAAGCATCGGCCATCGCTACCAATTTTACATTTTGCGTCGTGCTCAACGCTTGTGCGGCGGCGCCTGACCCGCGACCGCCGCAACCGATAAGGGCGATCTTGATGACGTCGTCGGCAGAATTATGGTAGCCATACGATGAGAAAGGCAAGCTGCTCAATAAAGCGCCACCTGTAAAAAGGCTGGAAGTTTTGAGGAACTCTCGGCGATTAGTTTCCATTAGAATGTAGGTTTGAAATATGGATTTTGAACTGTGGATTACTATTAATTGATTTAGGAATTTTATATGTACAACAAGGATAGTTAAAGTAAAAGTCAAAAGAGCCGGAAAACTATTGATACTCAATTGATTTTTTATTTTTACTGCCTTTTAAACAATGACACGAATGACAACGGACCATGCTTTCAGGCCTAATAATCTTCGATCAGAGGAGGATTGTAGTAGGCTGCGATCTCTTCTTTCGTGGGCGTCTTGACGGGTCTTACGATTCGAAATCCTACAAAAGAAGCACTCGTCATCCACCACTCACTTTTGGGGCTTTGCGGATCAATGATCTTCCAGTCAGCTATCGACGGAATTCGATTTGCACTGCGGCATGCAGATGCGTCGTCGTCCCAAGAACCACCGCGTACAGATGTAGGATAAAGTTCTGTCACTTTTGGAAACGCTTCATTTACTTCTCCTTTGGATCTTTTTGTGTAATAATCCTTCACGTATTGATCAAGGGTCCATTCCATTACGTTGCCGTGCATGTCATAAAGGCCCCAGGGATTTGGCTTTTTGGTGCCGAGTTTTTTGTAGCCGTTATTGCTGTTGCCTTTGTACCAACCATATTCGTCGAGCAATTTAGGATCGTCACCGAATGAATAAGCGGTGGTGGTGCCTGCCCGGCAGGCATATTCCCATTCCGCTTCGGTAGGCAAACGGTAGAAAACGCCCGTTTTTTCGTAAAGCCATTTGCAAAAATAAATGGCCGCGTATTGAGTCATGTTGATGGCGGGGTATCCTGAACGACCCATTCCAAACGACATATCTACGTAAGCTGCGCTGGGGCGGGTACTTCCGTCGGTTTTAGCGAGGCTGTTTTCGGGGTCCGGATGGCGTTTTGCCATCTCGATTTCAATATTTTTAGTGGTAAACAAATCGTATAGATCCCACTGGACTTCGTATTTGCCCATCCAAAATGGCTCGATTTTTACCGTATGTTGGGGGCCTTCGTCTTCTTTTCGTCCCTTTTCCTTGGCAGGACTTCCCATCGTAAACTCACCTCCTTTGATGGCGACCAAATCATACGTAACGTTGCTGCCTGAGATTTTTTGCGTGTAATTTTCGAGTTTTTCCTGAGCTAAGAGAGGAACACTAAACAATGTAAACCAAGATAGGTGCTTTAGAAACATTCTTGTACGCTTTTGTGATTAAAAGATAATAAATGACAAATTTACCTCTTTTAAGGAATAGAATTCAAATTATAGATCAAATTGCGTCCACGTTATTTTCTCAAATCGTCGATAAAGCGCATAAATCATTCCCGCCGCCAAAAAACAGGCAGTCGGCACTGCATATGGAATATACGTAAGCCCCCAATGTGCCACCCCACAAATGGGTAGAAATAACAGGATCACGATCAAAAGATAGGTTTGTCCTCCTTCTTTCTGTTCGGCAGGACTTGTGGCAAAAGGCAATTTGAAATTTGAATGAAGAATGACTTCCGTTAGGAGTATACATATAGATACCAGATAGCATAATATCAGATCATCCAATACTTGAAAACCCCATAAAAACAAAATAAACGCGCTGACAAACAGATAAAAAGGCGTGTAAAACTTCAAAATGACAGCCTTTATATTCCCCAATAACACTTCGCGCGGACTGTCGGTGGGGGTGGAGAAGTAAACACCGGCGGCTTTGAAATCTTCGCTGAAGCGGGTTTGTTGGCTAAAAGTTGCAAGAATGATGTAAGCCATGTAAATAATCAGGAGATACGTATGAGAGTCGCTGATCTCCGCCCATTTTTCAGGCCTGAAAAGATCTCGTCCAAAAGCAAAAAACATGGGTAAAACCGATCCTAAACTTGGATAAGTGCGGAGTTTGAATCGTCTGTCGCGTGAGGTGATTTTCCAGGTCAATTCAAAAACCGCTTTTTCCAACGCGCTTTGCGTAACGCGGTTTGCCAACCAATCAACAAAACCTTTGCGTTGCTGAACAATGATTCGTTCGCTGCCGCCGCCGTCGGCTGTTCCCATTGCGGCAAGGTGTTTATTGAAGGTGGGTGCCAAAAAACGATTTAAAACCCATAGACAGATCAATGGGGCGATAAAAGCGATAAAGATAAAAGGGGCAGTACCGGGTGTTCGGTTAACAACCCATTCGACAGCACCGCTCATCCACATTGGGGGCAATGCATAATGCCAAATTGGTACAACAACGGCGATTGATTCGCCGTCAAACACGTTAAATAAGCGCCCTATAAATTGGTAACCTATCGTAATAACCATCGTAAAACCGATCTGAAAATAGCTGATAATGTCTTTGAGGCGCTCTTCGGTGGTAAAACGCATCAGCAGCATATAAAGCAGGGTGGTAAAGAAGACGGAAAGAACGGCAGTGAGTATAACGAGAAAAATGCTGACCGCAAATGCCGCAACTCCAAACCTGAACCAAGTAAATGCCAACGTAAAAAAGGCAATACTGAAACTCAGAAGCAGCACATAAGCGCTGATATGTACCAGACGGGCCAATAAAACAGTGCGGCTGTCTACGGGGCGCGGAAGAATAACAAAGTTGTCGGCGGTGTCCAATAAAAAGGCAGAAAAATCAGTGACCAACAGCAGCACCGACATTACCATGACGTAGCCAAACGGAATGCAAAGGGCATAATAAGGTGAATCAACAATAAATATAAAGGTGCCCATGAACAGCCCGAAGAGCATCATCATGCCACACAGTAACCAAAAAGAATTGTTGGCGTCCTTTTTCGGTTTGCCTTGATTGTAGTGTGAAAATGCCGCGACTTGGCGACGGTTTTGCATCCTGAATTTGATTTCCACAATACTCCGCAGAAGCGGATAATCGGCACCGAGCCACGTGAAGAAGCCTTGAAAGAAATCAAGAATTCGCAGTACACCTTTGGTCATAAAATTTGAACGGAATAGAAAATGAACGCCATTTTATCGTAAAGCCTGTAAAAAATCGTGGGCACGGGTATCCGTTCCGGAGTCGCCGGTAAGGTCCTGAAATATATGTTCGAGCGTGCCACTGTGGGCTTTTTCTTTGAGTTCTTCAAAAGTGCCGTTTGCAATGATGGTACCTTGGTTGATGATGACAATGCGATCTGAGATCTTTTCAACCACATCCATAATGTGCGAACTGTAAAAAATAGTTTTGCCGGCTGCTTTGAGCTGTGCTAAGATTTCCTTGACCAAAATCACGGCGTTGGCATCTAAGCCCGAAAGCGGCTCGTCCAAAAAGATAATATCGGGGTTATGGATCAGGCTGGAAATCAATAATACTTTTTGGCGCATTCCTTTCGAGAACGTATTCATGCGAACGTCGGCGTGGGTTTTGAGTCCAACAATGGTCAATAATTCGGCCGCGCGCCGTTCAATGACCTCGTCGTCCATTTTATAAAGCCTGCCGACAAACTGCAAATATTCCATCGGCGTCAGTACTTCATACAATAAGGCATTTTCGGGCACATAACCGATGCGTTTTTTGACCTCAATGGCATCTTCTTTGATGTCATACCCAAGCACTTTTACTTCCCCGACAAAGTCAGGGATCATACCGATGAGTATCTTAATGGTAGTGCTTTTGCCGGCACCGTTTGGGCCGATATAACCGATGATTTCACCCGCGTATACGTCCAGATCAACTCCTTTTAAAATGAGTTCTTTGCTGTATGCTTTCTGTAGCCCTTTGATTGAAATGACCGGTTCTTTTTCCATTATGTAATTGTTTTGCCGTGAGTACTTTTAATAACGAATCGTAAAAGGGGAGTTGACAGCCCAAAAAAAGACAATGCTGCTTCCGACAGCCACGCATCGCCAAAAAGCCGTTGAACGTTGCGGCCGATCCACAGGCGGGTTGAAAATTGTCGTTTCCACGCTTTTTTGTACCGGTTTTCCAATTCCCGGCGACTGATGGATCCGTTTAAAAACCGGGCCGTTAGTTCTGCCGCGATTTTACCGCCGTGAATGGCCATCGCCATTCCGTTGCCACAAAGCGGGGTAATGAGTCCGGCCGCATCGCCCACCATCAAAATGTGATTTTCGACCAATTGTTTTGGCTCAAACGAAAACTCATTGATAACCTCGGGGCGCTCGTATAAAAACTCAGATTCGTTGAACAGGCGCTTAAGGTGCGGATTTTTCCATAAAACGGCTTGTTCCATGTTGGCAATGGAGCCGTGCTTCCGAACATTATTGCGCGTAGTAAGATAGCAGAGACAATATTTATCCTCTTCAATGGCCGAAATACCGCAATAACCGTCTTGAAAATTATGCAAAGCGATCAGGTCTTGGGGAAATTGAGTACGAATGTGGTATTTTACACCCACATAAGACGATTTCTTATGCGTAAAGTCACGGTCCAGTGATTTGTCCATGCGGGAGTTTTTTCCGAAAGTTCCCAACACTATGCGCGCTGACAAACGAAGATGGTTTGTGGTGGTAGCCCGACATTCTTCCTCGGTATATTCAACATTTTCGACGGTTTCTCCCATCACAAATTCAACACCTGCTTTTTTTGCCAATTCAAACAAGGCAAAATCCAACGCGTAACGACTGATGCCAAATCCTCCCAGATCAAGATCGGTCTCCAAGGCGCGGCCTGAAGGAGAGGTAAACTGAAAACGCTGAATTTCTTTCACTCCCAGATCCGCTATTTTCAGCCCTAGTTTTTCTAAATAAGGGCGTACTTCATTGGATACATACTCCCCGCAAACCCTGTGGAAAGGGTATATTTTACGTTCTACGACAACCACCATGAAACCTCTATGAGCTAATTCGATGCTACTCACAAGCCCCGCTAATCCTCCGCCAATAATGAGTACATCGGTCATATCTGAAATTGTTTAATCCTTCAATTTGAACAAAATCGGTAAATGAGAAATTAAAAATGTGAAAATGGGCATAATTTTCGTTTAAAGGGTGGTATAGTTTTTTAAACATATTGGTATATCATTTTATTGTTTACAGAATTCCACACATTAATCATCATTGAGTTATGAAAAAGAACAGCGTAATAACCGGTGTAATGGTAAGTATCGGATTGGTGGTTGCCGCGATTTCCTGCAATAATAAAACCGAAGATGCCGATCCCATAGACGTTGATTCCGCCATCGTTTGGACCGTAACAGATGCCTTCCCTGCGCTTACTTTCGGCAGTCCCGTTGGACTTACTTCCGCAGGTGATGGGAGCAATAGATTGTTTTTAGTGGAACAGCGCGGGCTCGTAAAAGTTTTCAATAATACAGCTAACGTTTCGCAGGTAACAACCTTTTTGGACATCACCGGGCGCGTATCTTCCGGCGGAGAAACGGGCCTGTTGGGAATTGCCTTTCACCCCAATTTCAGTACGAATGGCCAATTATTTGTCAATTATACAAGACAGCAAAACGGTCAACTTCAAACGGTCATCTCCCGTTTTCAGTCCGATAAAACGGTAGCGAATGCCACTTCCGAAGAGATTTTGTTAACCTTTAATCAACCGTATTCCAATCACAATGGCGGGGCGCTTTTGTTTGGAAAAGACGGCTTTCTGTACATCGCTACGGGTGATGGCGGTTCCGGAGGCGACCCTCAAAACAATGCCCAGAATTTAGGCGTATTGCTTGGAAAAATCCTGCGTATTGACGTAAACAGTAAAGAAAATGGCCTAAACTACGCCATTCCTGCCGACAATCCTTTTAAAACTACGGCAAATGCTCGCCCCGAAATCTACGCTTATGGATTACGGAATCCCTGGAGAGTAACGGCAGACCGTGAAACAGATCGGTTTTGGATTGCCGATGTGGGACAAAATACGCGGGAAGAAATAGATATTTTGGAACGGGGCGGCAATTATGGCTGGCGTATTACTGAAGGAGATGAATGCTACAATCCCGGCAGTAACTGTAACCGCACAGGATTGATGGAACCGGTCTTTGACTATGGTACTACCGAAGGAAAATCCATTACGGGAGGCTATGTGTATCGTGGAGCCAAATTGCCTTCTTTGAAAGGACAATACATCTACGGTGATTACGTAAGCGGTAATATTTGGGCGTTGCAATACAACGAAACCTCTAAGCAGGCATCCAACAAATTACTTACTCAATTAACGGGTTCGTTGTCGTCGTTTGGGCAGGATGAAGCGGGAGAACTGTATTTACTTAATTACCAAACGGGAAAGATTCAACAACTGACAGGCCGCTGATTTTGGATGCCGATACTTTCTGTATCTTAGCCGCAGAATTTCTTCTGCAAAAAGAACATGGAAAGTAGCCCAATCAAACCGTATCAACCCAAAAATCACGTTAGAATTGTGACCGCCGCCAGCCTGTTTGACGGGCATGATGCCGCCATCAACATCATGCGTCGCATCATGCAGGCATCCGGGGTGGAAGTCATTCACCTCGGGCACAACCGCTCGGTGCAGGAAATTGTGGATTGTGCCATACAGGAAGATGTGCAGGGTATTGCAATAACAAGCTATCAGGGCGGGCACGTCGAATATTTTAAGTACATGTATGACTTGCTTCAGGAGCGTGGAGCGGGAGATATAAAAATTTTTGGCGGCGGCGGGGGTACTATTTTACCTTCTGAAATGGCTGAGTTGCATGCGTATGGAATCGCACGCCTGTATTCCCCCGACGATGGGCGTTCGATGGGTTTGCAGGGAATGATCAATGATCTGGTTCAACAATGTGACTTTCCATTGGATAAAAAAATAGATATTTCCGAAGAAGAGGACGATAATGATTGGATACAAACCCAATTGCTGACAAATGTACAGACCGTTGCACGGCGAATTTCACTGGCAGAAAATTTTCCGGAAATATACGCCCAAAACAACGTTCAACTCGTAGCAAATGGCACTTCGCTAACTCCTGTTTTGGGGATTACGGGTACGGGAGGTGCGGGAAAATCTTCGTTGGTTGATGAGTTGGTGCGTCGTTTTTTGATAGATTTTGACGATAAAACCCTGGCGATCATTTCGATCGACCCTTCCAAACGTAAAACGGGCGGCGCGCTTTTGGGCGACCGTATTCGAATGAATGCCATTCATCCCGAACTCTCAAAGGGGCGCGTATATATGCGCTCACTCGCCACGCGTCAATCCAATTTGGCGTTGAGTAAATATGTTCAGGATGCCATTGATATATGCAAAGAAGCTCATTTTGACCTGATTATCGTAGAAACTTCGGGGATTGGGCAATCGGATACGGAAATCACCGAACATTCAGACCTGTCGCTTTATGTGATGACTGCGGAATACGGGGCGGCTACGCAATTGGAAAAAATTGATATGCTCGATTTTGCCGACGTGATCGCCATCAATAAATTCGACAAGCGAGGTTCATTGGACGCGCTTCGCGACGTCAGAAAGCAATACCGACGCAATCATGGTCTTTGGGAAACATCAGATGAGGAATTACCCATTTTCGGAACAATGGCGAGTCAGTTCAACGATGTAGGAATGAACGCTCTGTACGTGAAAATCATGGCATTGCTGGACCAAAAGACTAAAAAACAGGATGATAGCAGCGAAAGCCAATGGGTGAATGGAAAATTGTTTTCCCAATGGGAACAACACTCCCTCCGTCAGAGAGCGCCGTTGGCTGCCGGTATAATTTCTCCCGATCGCGTGCGGTATCTGGCCGAAATTGTCGAAAATTCACGAACTTACGACCAATTTGTCAATGAGCAAACGGCCATTGCCCGACAACTGTATCAATTGGACGGAACGCTGAAAGCTTTGCCGAAAACAACCAATAGCGATACTGTTGAAGCGCTCAAAACGGTCTATAGCGAGTTGGAAGCCAAGTTGCAGTATGACTGCAAACAATTACTGCAAAAATGGACTGAAACGGTACAAAAATACCGGGCTGAAAAATATCAATTTAAGGTCAGGGATAAGATCATTGAGCAGGATCTGTGGACAGAAACATTGTCTCATCTAAAAATCCCCAAGATAGCCCTGCCGAAGTACAATGATTGGGGCGATATTTTGCGGTGGCAACTGACCGAAAATGTACCGGGAGAATTTCCCTATACGGCAGGCGTTTTTCCGCTCAAACGGGAAGGTGAAGACCCTACACGAATGTTTGCGGGAGAAGGCGGCCCCGAGCGGACCAATCGACGCTTTCATTATTTATCCAAAGAAATGCCTGCCAAACGCCTCTCAACGGCATTTGATTCGGTGACACTCTATGGAGAAGACCCCGACCTGCGCCCGGATATATTCGGAAAAGTGGGTAATTCCGGCGTCAATGTATGCACCCTTGACGATGCCAAAAAACTATACAGTGGGTTTGATCTCTGTGATCCTTCGACTTCTGTTTCCATGACCATCAACGGTCCGGCACCGATTGTGTTGGGCTTCTTTCTAAATGCGGCCATTGACCAGCAATGTGAAAAGTATATTCTGTCAGCTTGGAGTAAGGAGGAGCGGGAAAAACGCTTGGCAGCATTTAAGTCCCCTCGCTCACAGGAGAGGGAATATAGGGGTGAGGTGCCGGAAGGCAATAACGGTCTTGGACTTATGCTGCTCGGAATTACGGGAGATCAACTTTTAGCTCCCGAAGTCTATCAAAAGATCAAGGCCCAAACGCTGCGTCAAGTGCGGGGAACGGTACAGGCTGATATCTTGAAAGAAGACCAGGCTCAGAATACCTGCATATTTTCGACTGAGTTTGCGCTCAAGCTCATGGGTGATATTCAGCAGTATTTCATTGATAACCAAGTGCGTAATTTTTATTCGGTTTCTATTTCCGGCTATCATATTGCCGAAGCAGGTGCTAATCCAATTTCTCAACTGGCTTTTACCTTATCCAACGGCTTTACGTTTGTGGAATATTACCTCAGCCGAGGAATGCACATTGATGATTTTGCCCCCAATCTTTCCTTTTTCTTCTCCAACGGAATGGACCCTGAATATACCGTGTTGGGAAGAGTCGCCCGGCGAATTTGGGCCAAAGCCATTAAATTTAAATACAAAGGCAACGACCGCAGTCAAAAATTAAAGTACCATATCCAAACCTCAGGCCGGAGTCTGCACGCGCAGGAGATCGCTTTCAATGACATTCGAACAACATTGCAGGCACTGTTAGCGATTTATGACAATTGTAATTCCCTGCATACCAACGCCTACGACGAAGCCATTACTACGCCAACCGAAGAAAGCGTACGCCGCGCCGTGGCGATTCAGTTGATCATCAATCGGGAATTTGGGTTAACCAAAAATGAAAACCCATTGCAAGGCTCATTCATTGCCGAAGAACTGACCGATTTGGTCGAAGAAGCAGTATATCAGGAGTTTTTGAGTATTAACGAGCGGGGAGGCGTATTGGGGGCGATGGAGCGAATGTACCAGCGCAGTAAGATTCAGGAAGAGTCGATGTATTATGAAATGCAAAAACATACAGGCGCATTGCCCATCGTTGGGGTAAATACCTTTTTGGATGAGAAAGGCTCGCCCACGGTACTTCCCGCCGAAGTGATTCGCTCCACCGATGATGAAAAGCAATACGCGGTAAGGGCTCGCCAAGCCTTTCAGGAACAAAATACGCAAAGCGCCAATTTGGCACTTTCCCAATTGCAGGAGATGGCGTTGCGGGGAGAGAACCTTTTTGAAAGCCTCATGGAAGCCACCAAAGTGTGTACACTGGGTCAAATCTCAGGGGCGTTGTACAAAGTAGGCGGACAGTATCGACGGAATATGTAAAATTATGGTTTTGGGTAGTACAAACAGTTCCTTTTAATAACTCACTCCTGAGAATTTTCCGTTGTTTTTGCGCCAAATGGAGCCATCAAGAGCATTTATTTCGCCGTCCATGTTAAAATCGGAAGATTTATAAGAGCCAAACTTTCCATTGTCGGTTTTCCAAACGGTAGCATCATTGGCGTTGATTTCCGAAAACGAAGATTTGGCACCATCGGAGGCAAATAAGCAATAGACCGAACCTATTTTAGTTTGTCCGTAGGCAGGGACTCCTGTTGGCACGTAAGATTGTTGTGTGGTAAAATCATACGTCAGCTTATTGCTTACAACTGAAATAGCCTCATGCGATAGGGCTCCGATATGATTTCGATGCTCAACGACCACATAATATTTCAGCGCAGGATTGATATTAATACAGCCTGTAAGTATACGAACGGTTCCGTCTTTTTTAAGCAGTGCTGCTGTTCGATAAACGGTAGACGTCGCAAGCTGCGGAGCGGTTCGTAACGAAACCAGCACCCAATCCACAATGTCGGCGTCATAAGCTGAAACGGTCTCTTTTCCATAATAATTGATGGGACTGTAATTGTAAGGCTGACCCGCCGGCGTATGAATGGCCGTTTTATTTGTTGGAATTTGCCCCGGAAGCAATCCTTGTTTATTCAACAAAGTGGTCATTGCCGTTCCTGCCAACGGCCCTTCCAACAAGACTTTTATATCCAAACAGACAGTGGTGCCAAGAGGTGATTTAACCGTTACCTCAATTTTTGCTCTGTCACTTTCGCATCCGTTTACTTTTTGGGAAACATAGTAAATGAATACGCCTGCGGTAGCCGTGGGTGGCGTTGGAGTATTCACTATGCCGTTTTTATCAGACAGCGAAGTATACCATGCCAAATTCAACCCATTGGCGGTGAGTGGAGAAGCTATTTGTCCTTGCGTGTAATTAAGGGTAGAATCTACCAATGGTTTAGCCGGTTTGGGTTTCACTATTACCTCGATTACAGTACGCTTACTCTCGCAGCCGTCAATCGTTTGTGATACATAAAAATGAAGTGTATCAGCAATTGACGTTGCCGGCGTAGGCGCGATGCCCGTACCAACTGTATCTGACGCAGTACTGTACCACTTTAAAGCGGTACCGGTAGCAACCAGCGGAATACTTACCTGGCCTTGACACAACGCCTGCGTTGTGTCGGCGGTTGGCTTTGCCATTGCGGCACAATCAAGTTCCCGAGCCAGAACTCCAACGCGGGGTATATTATTATCCAGCCATTTTAAACGTTCTTTCGTCCAATTTTTAAACCAATCAACTTCTTCCTGATACGTGTCACCGTAATAATAATTAGGCCATACCCATTGTCCAAGAATGGGCCATCGTTGAAAATTACGGGTTTGAGATTCGTTTAACGTACTCGTAGTTTGGTCAACAAAGGCAGTAATGGTATTCGTTAACCATTGAGAGTTGCGTAATTGCTGCCAACGATCACGCACTTTGATACAAAAATTGCGGTCTTCCAGTAAACGTGCCCACCAAAAAGGAACTTGGCTTGCTTCGTTTGGACAAAATTCTGATACTGAATTATAAGCCCAGTGGTTGGTCTCCCAACCCCGACACGAGGCAGCATTGCCGAAGGCATGTTCATACCCCCAAGGTGCGCCCATTTTTAGTTTGGGATTGCGACTGTTCAGATCTTTGTGCATGAAAACTTCTGACCTGTAGGCATCAATACTGTAGGTCAATTCGGTCAATAAGAAATAGTCAATGAAAGAACTGACGTCAATATGTTTGGCATAGCCGTTGGTCGAATCTTTGAATTGGGGCGATTTGAGCGCGTTCTCGAAAGCGGTAAAAGTAGTTTTGATGTAATTAAATTGAGCCGTAGTAAGCACGCTTTTTTGAGGGTATTCTACGGCTACTGTAACACTTATGTTATGATTGGCAAGATAAGGCGATTGCCAGGAAGCGTAGGTCGTATCTTCTTTTTTATCGACTTTTAAAATATACCCACCCGTTAAAGAATCTCCGGAATTGGCGGTAGGTTTCAGCGTGGAAATAGTGATCCTGTCGGGGCTTGGTTTGATTTTCTCCATTAAAATATATACCCCTTTATAATCACCGTCTATCACGAGTTCGACGTATTTTGTTCGAGGTGCGTACCGTCCGGATTGGTTTGAAAGGTAGAAGGCCATGGCATCCCGTAATAGTGTTTTGTCGGTATAACTTGCCATTAAAATCCAATTGCTTTCGGCAGGCATTCCCAACAAAGAAGCTTTGCTGATCTGATTGGAATTAGTATGGATCTCGAAGCTATAGGATTTTTTAGGGAAAAACTGGGAGGTAATGCCTGTGCAGATAATTCCGATAGACCCGTTAAAATCATTGAAGGCGTCGGGTTGGTAGTTCTTAGTAGGATTTCGATAGTAATTTCTTTTGTTTAATCCATTGTTAATCAATCCTATACCTGCGTTTATCGGAGCTTGCTCAGAGATCGTTTTCCCTTGTGTATTAATGATAACAACGGGCAAGTTTGACGATTCAAAATTGACATTTTGAGCTTGAGCTATGCCAATTAAACCGACAAAAAGCAGTACTGTTTCGTATAAATTAGGTCTAGACATTTTGCCAAACATTGTGTTTTTACAGCATTGACAAGGCTAATAACAAAAACCGTACCAAATTAGATAAATAGAATTTCGTACCTTTGTGCCTGTCTTAATAAATATTGGCAGAACCTGAAATAGAAGTAAATACAAACAGCGGCCAATCGTAAAAGATAAATTGACTATGGAATCCAAAAGACAACAGAAAGTTGCCAGACAAATACAAAAAGATCTGAGCGATATTTTTCAAAAAGAAGGTCGAACTTGGTTCGACAATGCGTTTATAACTGTCACTATCGTTAGAATGTCGCCGGACTTAAGTGTCGCAAGAGTATATTTGAGTTTCCTGGCGGTGAAGAACAAAGGACTTGTTTTGGAGCAGATTCAGGAGCGCAGTAAACAAATACGGCAATTGTTGGGGCAACGTGTACGCCATCAGTTGCGCATTGTTCCTGAAGTTCATTTTTATTTGGATGATACCGCCGAATATGCGGCAAAAATGGACTCTCTTTTTGCGGGATTGACCATTCCGCCGGCTCCTAAAGAAGACGAAGATCAGTTATAAAATTCAGTGTTATTACCTATTGACCTGAAGGGGTGAGGAAACAGACTCAACCCTTCATTTTTTGACTCCTAAACCATGACTTTAGAAC
Source organism: Runella sp. (assembly GCF_965279615.1). NCBI lineage: Bacteria > Pseudomonadati > Bacteroidota > Cytophagia > Cytophagales > Spirosomataceae > Runella > Runella sp. Next base: position 7,613,559 of record NZ_OZ257252.1, read on the forward strand.
AGATTCGCCAAGAAATAGATGCATTAGATAACCAATTATTGACACTTCTGAATCGTCGAATGGAGTGGGTTCATAAAGTTGGTGAATTAAAACGAGCTACAAAAACGGTCATTTATCGCCCTGAACGTGAAAAAGCCATCTTAGACCGTGTAAAATCCCACAACAAAGGGCCGCTTACTTCTGATGCCATTGAGGCAATTTATCTGGAAATATTTGCCGCGGCCCGTAATATCGAACTTCCTGAACGAATCGCTTATTTAGGCCCGGAAGGCAGCTTTACGCATCAGGCCGCCGAAAGCCGTTTTGGAGCCATGAGTGAATACATGACCTTACCGACCATCAAATCCGTTTTTGAGGCAGTAGACACAGGACGGGCAAAATTCGGCGTCATTCCCATCGAAAACAATCAGGAAGGAATCGTGTACGAAACCGTAGACCTACTCAATGAAACCAGCATCAACATTGCCGCTGAATTGAAGATTCCTGTTCATTTTGCGTTGGCAACAGAAGCCGAAAACCCTTCCAAGATCAAGCGTATTTATTCCAAAGACATTGCTTTTCGTCAATGCCGAGGATTTTTGAATAAATATTTTGAACAAACCCAGCCCGAAGAAATTCAGGTTGAATCTACCTCCAAAGCGGCCAAACTTGCGGCAGAAGACCCCGAAAGCGCCGCTATTTGCTCCGTCATTGCTGCCCGGTTGTTCAGCTTGCCGGTTTTGTTTGATAATATTGAAGACAACGGCAACAACAGAACCCGTTTCTTTATCTTAGCCAAGGATTTTGTCAACCAACCCAGCGAGAACGATAAAACCACCATCATTGCCCGACTGCCTGATACCGATAAACCGGGTATCCTCGCCGGCTTTTTGCAGGACTTTAAACGCTTGAATATCAACCTTACTAAAATCGAAAGCCGTCCTTACAAAGGAAGCGAAGATTTTAATTTCTGGTTTTTTATTGAGTTGGAAGGCTATTTTAAAGATGAGAACGTTGAAAAAGTATTCAAAAAACACCGCAGCTATATCAAGTGGCTCGGCAGTTATGTGAAGAATGCATAAAAAACGTTTGTGTTCTTTTAACTTTCTTTTTCCGATAATAAAATGAGCATCAGTTGGCAGGATTTCGAAAAAGTGGAGTTGCGCGCAGGAACCATCGTTCAGGTAGAAGATTTTCCAAAAGCCCGAAAACCGGCCTGCAAATTATGGGTAGACTTAGGTGAGGAAATAGGCATAAAACGAAGCTCTGCGCAGGTAACCAAGTTGTATTCTAAAGCGGAACTTCTCAACCGACAGGTCATTTGTGTAACCAATTTTCCCGCCAAACAGGTCGCTGATTTTATCTCTGAAGTATTGGTTACAGGATTTATATTACCCGACGGAGAAGTGGTCTTGTCACAACCGGAACGTTGGGTGCCCAACGGAAGCCGATTAGCGTAAGGATTATAGGTAGAACAGCTATTCATTTTTGATTAAAATCCTTACCGAATCTATGAAAAAACGTGCCTTTTCATTGTTTTTGTTACTTCTTTGGGCCATTTGTCCCGTTTTCAGTCAAAGTCTTTATCCGATCATTCCCAAGCCTTTACTTCTGGAACCGAAAGAAGGTTCATTTATTCTTCCTCCTGATCCGATCATAGCCGTTGCAGGTACAGACCCTATGCTGCGTCGTTTGGCCGAAGAATTGGCCAATCGGATCGGAAGAGTTACCGGAAAAGATACGAAAGTTTTTGCCGGCAATTTTCGGGTAAAAGACGGAATCAATTTTGTGATGAGCAAAGACCATAAATTGGGTGAGGAAGGATATTTTCTGGAAGTTACGCCTAAACGAATCATCATTACCGCCGAACAACCCAAAGGTTTCTTTTACGGATTACAGTCATTGTTGCAGTTAATGCCGACGGAGATCTACGGCTCTGTAAGGGCAGAAAATATAAAATGGAGCGTTCCCTGTTGCTACATTGAAGATCGACCGCGTTATGCCTATCGCGGGTTAATGCTTGACGTTGGGCGGCATTTTTATCCGGTTGCCTTTATCAAAAAATACATTGATCTGATCGCCCTGCACAAAATGAATACCTTCCATTGGCACCTGACCGATGATCAGGGATGGCGGATCGAAATAAAAAAATACCCCAAATTAACGCAAGTCGGTTCGCAACGGAAAGAAACCATGTTGGGGCATTATAACGATCAGAAATACGATGGCAAACCCTACGGCGGTTTTTATACGCAGGAAGAAATTAAAGAAGTTGTCAATTACGCACGAGAGCATTTTGTAACCGTAATCCCCGAAATTGAAATGCCCGGCCACGCTTCAGCGGCTTTGGCAGCGTATCCGCAGTATGGCAATAACCCCGACAAAATATATAAAGTAGGCACAAAATGGGGCGTTTACGATGATGTATTTGCGCCCAAAGAAGAAACATTTCGTTTTCTGGAAGAAATTTTAACGGAAGTTATTGATCTTTTTCCCAGCCAATACATTCACATCGGCGGCGATGAATGCCCCAAAAATCAGTGGGAAGAAAGTCTTTTTTGTCAAGAACTGATCAAAAAAGAAGGGCTCAAAGATGCGCATGATTTACAGAGTTATTTCATCCGTCGTATTGATAAATTTATCACGTCTAAGGGGCGAAAAATGATCGGGTGGGATGAGATATTGGAAGGAGGAATTTCTCCCAACGCCACCATTATGAGTTGGCGAGGAACAGAAGGGGGAGTATTAGCGGCCAAACAACACCACGATGCCATCATGACACCCGAAAATTTTTGCTATTTGGACCACTATCAAGTGGATGCCAAGACCCAGCCCATTGCGATTGGCGGATTAACCCCCTTGGAAGAGTCCTATGCTTACAATCCTACGTCCTCCAATCTGACACCTGATGAAGCCAAGCATATTCTCGGCGTTCAGGGAAATGTATGGACCGAATACATGCCAACCTCCGACTATGTAGAGTACATGGCTTTTCCACGCGCTATTGCGTTGGCCGAAGTGGGATGGACAGCCCAACATCTTAAAAATACCGAAGATTTTAAAAAACGACTGGACATTCACAAAAAGCGACTGGATTACTTGGAGGTTAATTATTTCGGGGCGCCGACCAACAAAAAGTTCCGTTACCAATGGCCTTTGAAAAAATAGGAAAAAGGACTTTTTAAACGTAAATTAGAGGACTTGTAGCTTGTTTTGATAACTTTGCGAGTCCTTATATTCATTTTGAAATATCCCCATGCATTTAAACAAAGTTTGTGTTAAACTTTTAGCTCTCCGGCACACTTTTTTAGACTCTTTTCCTTCATTAGTTTATAGTTTATTTTTTGGTCTTTCCGGTTTACTCATTGGCTGTAAAGCGCCCATGACTACCCAGCCCAAAGCCCCTGCTGAGGCTTATCAACATACAAACATGGAAATCCAAAGTGAAAAACATAAGTCAGTAGTACACGTACCCATAGAGCTGTCGATTGCTGAAGTAACAAAGCACCTGAATGCTCAGGTACAGGGAGTAATTTACGAAGACAATAGTTTTAACGACGACAATCAGGATAATTTCAAGATCAAAGTATGGAAAAGGTCACCTATTATTGCTGAGGCCAGAGATTCACTGCTGTTTTATACCGTACCGCTAAAAATATGGGCTGAGAAAGCGTATAAAATAGCACCGTTAGGCATTGAAATAGCAGGTAGCCAAAGCACGGAATTTCAAATTAACCTCAAATTTATGACCCGTTTCGGCATTGATCCTGACTGGCAGGTAAATACAAAAACGGTCTCGGCGGGTTTTGATTGGGTGACAAAACCCGGCATCAAGGTAGCCGGAATAGATATTCCCATCACAGGGTTGGTAAGTCGTAAGATATCGGAGAACTTAGGTACAATATCCAAATCCATTGATGATAACGTTCGTAAGAATTTCATTATAAAACCATACGTGATTCAGGCCTGGAACCTGATTCGTGAACCGCGCATGATCTCGGAAGAATACCGAACATGGTTGATCATTACTCCAACCGATATTTTAGCAACCCCTTTTGAAGTTCAAAACGGTAAAATCAGAGCTACATTAGGGATCAGAGGTTTTACACAAACATTGATCGGAGAAAAGCCCGTTACGAAGCCGGTCGTTGATGTGCCTAATCTTATCATTACCAACGATGTGCCGCAAGGTTTTCAAATTGGCCTGATCGGAGTAGTACCTTACGAGGAAGCCTCTCGGTTGGCAGCCGCTCAATTTATAGGAAAAACCTTCGATTTCAAGGAAGGTAAATACAAAGTAGAAGTGACCGAAGTCGCTATTTATGGTCAAAACGACAAGTTGGTCATTAAAGCAGGTTTGAAGGGCAGTATAAACGGGGTCATCTATTTGAAAGGAGTTCCTTACTACGATGCTGCCACTCGTTTACTTTCTTTAAAAAATGTAGACTATGATTTGAGTACCCGAAACGTGCTTGTTCAAACCGCAAATTGGTTGTTACAGGGGCGTTTTGCCAAGCAAATCGAACAACAATTTGTGTTTCCGATAGGCACACAAATCGACGAAGCCCAAAAAGCTATTCGTCAACAACTTAGTAATCGTAAAGTAGCCAAAGGAATAGATTTGGGAGGACGTTTGGATACGCTGACCCCTGATCAGGTTTATCTGACCCCTACCTCATTGGTGGCGTTGGTTGTGGCAAAAGGGCGCATTGAAGTTAAAATTGATGGCCTGCTCTAAGTCAAAAAATTGAATGCCTGTTTATGGTTTTTACGATTTTTTTCTGTTTATTTGATTTTTAAAGAGCACAACTCTTCATAGATTTGTGCCCAATAGTGTAATCGGGTCCGTCTTATCGTTCCAAATTTATTTTGGGGAGGAAAGTCCGGACAGCATAGAGTACCGTACTTCCTAACAGGAAGGCAAGTCGTTGGCGACGGCGATTTGACAGCAAGTGCAACAGAAAGCAAACCGCCTCGTTTCGGATATTTTTCGAAGTCGGGGTAAGGGCGAAAGGGTGGGGTAAGAGCCCACCGCTCAATTGGTGACAAGCGAGGCATGGTAAACCTTACGGGCTGAAAGACCAAATAAGTGCCGATCTTGGAGTTACTCGCTCCAATTCTCTTCAACGGGATATCGGCATGGGTAGGTTGCTAGATTCAGACGGTGACGTTTGAACCAGATAAATGATAAGAGTCCTGATGAAAGTCAGGGAACAGAATCCGGCTTATAAGACTTGATACACTATTATTTTAAAAATGTTGGTATTACCTTTTTGTAGTAAATAACAATCATTCATTGCCCATGAAAAAAGTCAACTTTCTGTCCACTCTATTCTTTGTATCGTTTGCATTGACGAAAATAAATGCTCAAGCTCCCGCCCCTAAAAGCGCCGGCTATGAAGGTCCCAACAAATTGAATACATGGGCGCTGACAATTACTCCCGCTCTTACGCAATTTTATGGCGACTTACGTCAGCACGACTTTAAGCTGGGGCCGGAAGAACATATTACCGGTGGTCTGGGTCTGGCACTGCACAAGCAGGTGTCACCAATCTTCGGAGCAAGCCTTAATTTTTGGACAGGAAACCTCAATGGTTCAAAACAACGAATCTATAACGCTCATTTTGAGGTAAAAGGATTTCTCCAAACTTCACTCAATGCACATGCCAACCTTAAGCCTATCTTGTTTGGGTATGATAAACTTAAACGTTGGAAATGGGATGTTTATGTAGGATATGGCTATATGTGGTATAATTCAAGAGTTTACCGCTTAGGCACCAATAAAGGAACAGAACTTATTCGCAGTAATACCAACAAGAGTTCCAAAACAGCCGGAGAATGGGAACGTGACGGTTCTACTTACACCCGCGAAATAGTAGTCCCAATTGGCTCAGCCATTCACTTTGAAGCTTCACCTCGTATAGATATTGGAATAGACTTTACTTTAAATCACGTAAATACAGAAAAATTAGACGTTACCTATGGCGGTGGCGGTGGCGAACAATACGCCAGACAGGACATCTGGACATTTAGAAAAGGAGATTCTAAACAGGATAAATGGGGAAGCATTGGCATATCCGTTACCTATAAAATGGGTAAAAGTGCTGTTATGGCTAAGAAAGACGCTAAAGGAAATTGGGTTCATGACCCTGCCAAAGGCCGTTATCACTTACGTTATACCAACCCATTGGCTTTGATTCCGCCTCCATACAATCCTAATATGAAAGAAGCGGATTCAATTGCGAAGGCCAACATGCCGAAACCCGTTGATCCTCGTTTGTTTACTGACTCAGACGGTGACGGTGTAGCGGATCTTTTCGACAAAGAACCAAGTACACCGGCAAACAGTATCGTATCCGGAGGTGGGGTAGCCATGGATCTTGACAAATACATTAAAGATATCATTGCCCGTAACTTGCCGAAAGAAGAGTGTGAGGCAATGTTTGGAAATATTGAGTTTGATACTGACAAGGCCATCGTAAAAGATCCTTCGCAGCAAATTCTTCGCCAGGTAGTTGATTTGCTCAACCTGAGACCTAATTGCCGTGCCATTATTGTAGGCCATACCGATGCCCGTGCTTCTGACAACTATAATGTTCAACTTTCAAAACGTCGTGTAGAAGCTGCTAAACGTTACCTGATCCGTAACGGTCTGCAAGATCCAAGCCGTATCACTGTTGAATACTACGGAGAACTTCGTCCGCTTGCTGATAACAAATCAGTAGAAGGTATGACTCGTAACCGTCGTGTAGAAGTTAGAATTCTGCCAATGAGCGATCTGCGTTCTACTTATCCGGCAGGTTTCCGTACCGGTAAGAAGAAAGATCAGGAACCAAGCAAACCGGCGAAAGAGAAACGTCAGCGATAGAAGTAAACGCTGAGTAAAATATAGAATTCATGAAAAAGGGCAGTTTGTTTATCAAACTGCCCTTTTTCTGTTTTATCCCTCCTGAAATTATTCTTTAAGTAGGGTATTTGAAATAGTTGTTTCGACTATCGGCGGTCAGTCGGGTTGTGAGCAACCCTATGCACTCTACACATTAAGCCGTGCGAAGGGTTGTTCACAACCCGACCGGCGCAACCGGCGGATTGTTCGAGACCGTCGGAGCAATATTTTTCCTGTAAGACCTAAAACTCAGTCAAATATATCTAAGGCTTTGTGTGTCTTAATTCCAGACCAACGGATGTACGGGGTTTGAATCCGGCCCACGTAGCTTCGTTTGAGTTTTCTTTGAGTTCCAGGTATTTTTTATAGTCCAGCCCTTTCAGAAGGCTTCCCAAAAAAGCCGTTACAAAATGCTGGTTGATATTATTGATACGGCGCTCACTCCAAGCGGGTTCTGCATAACGCAGGTATTCATCAAGCGGCAACCCGGCAGCGAGTGCTTCGGTAGGAGGAGGATTTGGGGCTACATTGTGGCGAGCATTCATATAAGTCAACATATAGCGGTCGGCGTTGACAGCGCTGTTATAAATAGCTTTTATGCCTTTTTCATATCCTGAAACATCATCTTGGCTGCCTGCCACGAAGAAGGTAGGGATACTCAACCCCTTTAATCCCTCTGCATCCCATACGCCCCGTTCCATTCCCCAAGGCGCAAAAGCGACTACTGCTTTAATCCGTTTATCCAATGAGGCATTAAATGCTTCGTTTCCTGACATCCGTTTTTCCAATGCTTTGCTGCCTCCTGAGATTTGTCCAAAGAACTTTACTGCTTGAGCGCTATAACCGGCTCCGGCGGCATTGAGTGCGCCATAACCTCCCATTGAATAGCCGATTAGTGCTGTATTATCCGCATTAACTAAACCGGAAAGAAAGGTTTTGCCTTCTTTTTGACCCAATTTGGACATTTCGTTTAAAACAAATAAATCGTCTAACGACCGATTGAGTAATGTGCTTGCAAAATTTGCAGCATCTCTAAATGTAGACTCTGTATGATCAATGGCTACAACAATGTAACCTTTAGACGCTAAATTTTCAGTTAGATAAGTCAGTAAAAATCGAGAACCCGGATACCCATGAGAAACAATAAGTAACGGATAAGGGCCGTCGGCTTTGTCGGCTTGGGCGTCGCGTAAAGCACGTCCCATGAATTTGAAAGGTTTCAATGGTCTTTTTGGGTCATTGCTTGAGCCCAATACTTCGTCATATTCTACAAGTTGCTGTTTGTTTGATGGAATGACGGCAGGATACCAAATTTCAACGGTCAGAGGTCGATCATAGAGAGAATCTTTGCCATTTTTAGCGAGGATATTCAATTGGTTATTATTAACCAGCTTTAACATTTGAACTCCAACACTGTATTTTCCACGCGCTGCCAATTCAGGAGCATCGGGTAGTAAATCACCATTTACAAAATTAGTTTGACAAAAGCTAAGGGGAGAAAAAAACAGTAAAAAACACGCTGTTAAAGCTGAAAAAAGGGGATAGATTTTCATAATATGTTTAGAATGAAAGGAAAAAGAACACAGACTTACCTGATACATGCTGCTAAGAACAACCGTATATCTTATAAAAGCAATGAAAGGTTTTTTATAATGAAGAAGTAAAAATCGTGCTAAGTGAATCGGATAGTTTAACTGAGAGGAAGTAGAATAGTATAAAAGAAAGAGGAGCGTAGTTTATTCGTTTAACAATCCGCTGCTTTTTAATTTTTGCGCTACTTTTTCTTTATATGACATTCCGATGGGCAGAAAAAACGTGCTGACCCTTACTTCATTGGTAGCAATACGGTTGATATGGTTGAGATTTACCAAAAAAGAACGGTGTATTCTTAAAAAAGGATCTTGGGGAAGCACTTCTTCAATATTTGACAACATTTGGTTGACTACTACTGTGCCGTCAGGAGTGACGATTTTGACATATACTCCATAGGCTTCAATGTATAAGATATCACTGTAATTAAATCGTACCGTTGAGCGACCTGTGGGCAGAAATATGTAGTTTTTGACGGGCGCTTTCTCGGGAATGACTTGTTGATCAGGTAATTTTTTGGTAGCACGTTGGATAGAACGTAACAGACGGGTATATGAAAAAGGTTTAGTAAGAAAATCAACAACATCAAAATCAAAACACTCAACCGCCATCTCTACGTGAGAAGAAGTAACCACTACCGGCGCATGAGCCGGAAAAAGTTTTAATAACTCTAACCCTGATAAATCAGGCAGTTCAATATCTAAAAATATAATATCGGCTGTTTTTCTATTGAGATATTCAAAAGCTTCAGTAACAGTGCCACATACAACAGCTTCTTCAAACATATTGGTTTTGGTAAGAAGATAGCTTAAACTTTTTTGAGCAAGTGGATCGTCTTCAACTATTAAAGGGACAAGTTTGTGTTCCATATCGCGTACTATATATGTAATTAGTAATATTATACAAACAGATAACAGTGTTATTGAATGCTATAAAGGTCTGAAAAGCTTTGCAATTTAAAGTCATTTCAAATAGTAAATTGCCTTTTTTTTTATTTATATATTTTTTTGCATGTTTTACTTAAAAAAAGGTCTTGTTCATTAGTATTCTGTGTATTGTAAAAATACTCAATGTATTTTTGTCATATCATTTTACCCTGCTTTAATTTTTTCTTTCTCTTTTCTAATTCCATAGAAACTTAACAGAAAGCATGCCGGCACACTTCTATCAAGTGTGTCACATCTCAAGTAATTCAGAAGTTTTCCATTCAGTCTTTCTCTTTTCAACTTCTAATTTTTTTATAAGATAGGCTTTGACCTGATTATCCGGTCAATATAAAAAATTCTTGCGGGGAGGTATAGGAGTAAATCAGAAAAATATCATCTTCTTTTGTTATACGTAGTATTGAAAGGCATCTTTTCATTGCAAGGTGAAACAGGTACTAAGATTCGCTTCAGTATATGCTTCTTGATAAAAGGATTTTAAGAGATTGCTGCCGGTAGAATGTGCTCTTGCTATCCTTTAAAATGAAATTAACGGTCTTAATGAATGTTAAAAAGCAGCAAAAACCAATTTGCAGAAAGAGGGTTGTACCTAATGAGTAAATATTTTTCTTTCTTAAATTTGTGACCAATCAAAGAACAATACGTCAAATAGCAGATATATCCCTTTACACTCAATCATTTTAGGATATTTATCCTTTCTCGTGAAACTCACTGTTATAGCTCGATCGTATTGGCAGATTCTTCTTAATACGGGCATCCATTCCGGACTATCAGTCTTAGATGAACAACGTATTCGTTTGTGCAATGTATTGAATATTTGCTGCGTATTGCTTGAGCTTTCCCTAGCTATACTTGACAGCATTTGGGGGTATGGTTTCATAACCATCATAATGATTGCCGTTTTATGGCTGGTCAATCTACCGCTTTACCTGTTGTTTAAAACACATCACTACATTATTGGCTTTGTGTATGCTTTTCTGCTAGCTCATGTTATTATAATGGTTGTAGCAGGTGTTAATCGAAGACTGGGCGAAGTAGATGAGACACAAACTGCAATAGTAGGCCTTTTAGCTGTGGGAGTAGTGTTTTTTGAGGGTTATCGTCAAATTGCTGCGATTGTATTTAATGGGACTGTTTATTGGATAATATTGCTGGTTATAAAAGATATATCTTACGAATGGACATTCCGGAATTATTATTCCAATGTCACGAATTTTACAGTTTGTTATTTTTTTATATGCGCCTGCATTTACTTCACCAAGTCTATTTTCCGGCAATACCAAGCCTTGTTATTGCAACGAAATGAGCAGTTATCGAAACAAACACTTGATTTACAGGAATTAGATCAATTTAAAAACCATCTGTTTGCTGTGATAAGCCATGACCTTAGCTCTCCTTTATATAATTTACAAGCCACCATAAAATTGTTAAATGAAGGCAAACTTTCGGTAGAGCAATCTAAAAGTACGATCAGTGAAATACAGCTTAAAACCAAGGACGTAAGTCAACTGCTCAGTAATTTGCTGAATTGGGCAAATATGCAGCTAAGTGGCTATAAAAGTATCATTGTAGAAATCCCGCTCAGAGAAGTGGTAGAGGAAACAATCCTGTTTTTGCAGGATGAAATAAACGCAAAACAACTTCTGGTATATAATAATATTGACGGCAGAACGATCGGGTTAAGCGATGAAAATCACCTGCAACTAATAGTACGAAACTTACTGAGTAATGCCATTAAGTTTTCATTCATTTCAGGTACTGTTACAATTGAAGCTGATGAAAAGCCAGATGAAATAATAATTTCCATACAGGATACCGGAACAGGAATTCAGTTGACAGAACTGGAAAGGGTTTTATCAGGCACCTACCGCTCAAGCACACTCGGTACGCAAGGCGAAAAAGGAAGCGGTCTGGGATTATGGATAAGTCGTGAGTTTATCCAAAAACTTGGGGGGGAATTCTGGGCTGTCAGCCGAGAGGGAGTGGGCAGTACATTTTATTTTACATTGCCCAAATTGCAAAACTAAGGTATTATTCCGTCATTCTTCAGCTTTTGACGTACTTTCTCTTTATAAGAGAGCCCGATCGGGATTTGATGGCTTCCAACCCATAAGTCGTTAGGTTCAATGCGTTTAAGATGATCAAGGTTTACTACGAAAGAGCGATGTATTCTTAAAAATGAAGTTTCCGGAAGATTTTCTTCTATGTTTGACAGCATCTGATTGACAACCACTACTCCCGAGGCAGTCATTACTTTTACATAAACGCCGTAGGCCTCAATGTATAAAATATCCTTTAATTCGAAACGCGCCGAAGAACGCCCTGTTTGAAGAAATATATGCTTTTTTAAAGGGGTTGGTTCGGGAAGTGATACAAGTGAGTTTTGTTTTCGAATAGCTCGGTGAATGCCTCGCAATAAGCGAGTATACGAGTAAGGTTTAGTAAGAAAATCAGCAACATCAAAGTCGAAGCAGTCGACGGCCAAGTCAATGTGTAGAGAAGTGATTATTACCGGAGGACGCTTTTGAAGTAACTTCAATAATTCGAGACCCGGCAGATCAGGTAGATCCAAATCTAAAAAAAGTATATCTACCGTTTGGTGGTTAAGATAATTGAAAGAGTCCGCTACGGTCGTATAAACAGTAGGCGGCTCAAACATATTCGTTTTTGCCAAATAATCGGTCAATTCTGCCGATGCAAGCGGATTGTCCTCAACGATGAGGGCAGAAAATGTATTTTTCATCTGTTAGGCTAAGTATACCGGGCACGAATATCGCAGTCCAAAAATAACGGGCTTTTCTCATATTTTAAGAATCCATTAAATTTTTTACAGTTTTCATGCCAATAAAATGCTCATTCATTTGATAGAAATAAATAATATATAAGTTTTGACTTATATTTGTAAAAAATATGGCAAATAAGCGAATTTATAACGAGTAAATAGTTCAAACGTTGCTTAGAAGTCGGAGAACGGGCATAAATTAAAATTGTAGTCTTGAGAGGAAGAACACAATAGCGTTGCGGGACTAAAAATAATGATACTTTTTATAGATAAAATAAGTTGAGATATTTACAATAAGTACTCCCATACAGGTTGGTTTCAAGATAGATAAACGAGAAACTGCCTTTCGGGCATAAAGATTTTTCATAACGTTGAGTATAGTAGTACAGGCACAGCGAAATCCGCTGTGCTTTGTCTTTTTATGGACTTGCTGTATGTTATAGATAGATAAATATTGGAATAAGAATGTATAAGTGTATTGATTGCGGTGAAGCAATGCAGGAATTGATTTTATAATTCTACTATAAATTTACTTTCGTCGATGTAAACCGATTTTAAGCGTTTTTTTCTATTTTTGGGTAAATTACACTTTTTCTTAACCCAAACTATGAAAAAAACGCTCTACACCGCGCTGCTCGTTGCAGCCATTAGTACATTGAGCTGGGCACAATCCAAAAAAGCTCCCAAAATTACTCCTGAACAGGCACGTCTCGAAAAACTCAAGCAAGATGCTGTTGCCGGCGTTGAAAAACGCGCTGTAATGGGGCAACAGATCAACGATATGCTGTTCAGTTTTTCCGAGCTGGGCTTTCAGGAGGTCGAAAGCTTTAAGTATCTGACTGATTTGTTGGAAAAAAATGGCTTTACCATTGAAAAAGGCATTTCCAATATGCCGACGGCGTGGTTGGCCAAATGGGGGAGCGGTAAGCCCGTTATCGCCATTGGTTCTGACGTGGATTGTATTCCCAAAGCCTCGCAAAAACCGGGCGTTGCCTACCAGGATCCTATCGTAGTGGGTGCTCCGGGCCACGGCGAAGGCCATAATTCCGGTCAGGCATTAAATATTATCTCGGCGTTGGCGGTGAAAGAAATTATGGAGCGGGAAAAAATTCCCGGAACCTTAGTCCTTTGGCCGGGAGTAGCCGAGGAATTGGTAGGTGCTAAGGCCTTTTTTGTCCGTGATGGTTACTTTAAAGACGTGGATGCGTGTATTTTTACGCACGTAGCCAATAATTTAGGAGTTTCGTACGGCGATGCCGGTAATAACGGATTGGTTTCGGTACGCTTCAATTTTGAAGGGGCCGCTGCTCACGCGGCAGGTGCACCTTGGCGCGGTCGCAGTGCGTTGGACGCCGTAGAGTTAATGAACGTAGGTTGGAATTTTCGTCGCGAGCACTTGGAATTAACTCAACGTTCGCACTACGTCATTCCGGATGGAGGCGACCAACCCAATGTTGTGCCTTCCAAAGCCGCTGTTTGGTATTATTTCCGTGAACGCTCTTACCCTAAAATCAAAAAATTGTTTGATATCGGGGTCAAAATCGCCGAAGGGGCGGCCTTAATGACGGATACGAAATTTTCGTACGAAATTTTGGGATCCGCTTGGCCCGGGCATTTCAGTAAACCCATTGCTGAAGCCATGTACCAAAATATTAAGAAAGTAGGTCTGCCAACGTGGTCGGAAGAAGACCAAATGTTGGCAAAAGCATCTCAAAAAGAATTGCAGGCCCCTAAAGTAGAAGGGTTGGCTATGAAAATTGATACGATTGGCTTGCCGGCAGACTCACCTACGCGCATGATGGGTGGCCAAGGTATGTCTTTGGGCGGTGGCTCGGATGACATTGCCGATATTTCCTGGTCGTTGCCAACGGTAGTGTTACGTTATCCGTCCAATATTCCGGGACTGCCCGGTCACCACTGGGCCAATGCGATTTCGATGGCAACCCCCATTGCGCACAAAGGCGTGGTGTATGGGGCAAAAGCAGAGGCGATGACCTTGATTGATATGCTTTTAAATCCCGAAATCATCAAAGAAGCATGGGCGTATTACAAGAATGAGCAGACAAAAGAGATGAAATACGAACCGTTGATCTCGCCCAAAGAAGTGCCGGCTATTTACTTAAACCGCACGATTATGGAGAAATTCAAACCTGAACTCTCTAAATATTACTACGATCCCACCAAGTACAAAACGTATTTAGAGCAATTAGGCATCAAATACCCTACGCTTCGTGATGATCAAAAAGAAGAGTTGAAGAAGACTAAGATAGAGGCAGGAAAAGAATAATACCTATAACAAAGAGCCGCTTTCGAAAGCGGCTCTTTTGTTTTTAACCCTGTTTAACGGTGTATTGCACCAAAGGTGCCTCAACCTTGTCTTGGGTAAATTGTTTACTAATGTGTTCATGAACAAAATAGTACGTTTCCCAATACGTAGTGGCTTTTGTCCATACCCGCACATCAAAAAAGATGGCATTTTCGGTGAGTTTAGTAACCAATACATCGTGCTTGGTGTCATTGGCATATGAACAGGCTGCAATTACTTCTTCAATACTGGCACGGATCTTATCAACTCCGTTTTGACTGCCTGCCGCGAAAACCATATCTACCCGAATGTCACCTTTCGTCGAAATATTGGTGATCGGCCCTGTTGATAAAGGCCCATTGGGCAGCGTAACTGTTTTATTATCTACCGTAACCAATACCGTGTCAAAAATGCGAATAGCTTCTACGTGGCCCGTAAAACCTTGAGCGGTAATTAAATCGCCTACGCGGAAAGGTTTAAAAACCAGTAACAGCACACCGCCTGCAAAGTTGGCTAAACTGCCCTGCAAGGCCAATCCAACGGCCAAGCCCGCAGCTCCCAAAATGGCAACAAAAGAGGTAGTTTGAATGCCTAAAATCCCTGCGCAGCTTAATAAAAGCATTACAGTCAGGCCAACCGTAACCAATGATTTAAGAAAAGGCTGCACATCGCGGTCGATATGACTGCTATTCATTCGGTTACTAATGAAGCGGCTAATGCGACCGATGAGCAAACGCCCAACGATAAATACGGCAATGGCCAGTAAAATTTTACCCCCATATTGCGTAATGGCCAAAATGATTTGGTCTTTGATTGAAGCAAGATTCAGTTCCATGAAATAACAGTAGGTTTTGTTCTATTGCTTGGACTAAATATGTACCGAATTGGTCACGTATTAAAACCCATTATTTTTCATGGAATAGCGTTAATAAACCGCTACAAGCTCGATCTCAATACATTTGTCGGGTTGGACCAATGCTGCTACGCCAATTGTTGAACGACAGGGTTTTATGGGATTTTCTTTCGTTCCAAAGTATTGAGCATATGCATCGAACCACCCTTGAAAATCAAATTTGTTGTTTTGAAACATATCGGGTGCAATATATACCCGCAGGAACAATACGTCTTTAAAGGATAGTTTTTGCTTATTCAAAGCCGCCTGCAATTTTTTCAGGATGCTTAATGCCTGTGTTTTGGTATTGCCAAAACGCCCATAAGTACCTACTTGGGCGCTGCTGTCGGCTGCGTCGGCGACAATTCCGCTGGACCAAAACATCTTTTTTCCTTCCGGAACAATTGCTCCCGATGAAATAGCAGAGGAAGGATTACCGAAAAATTCAACAGTTTGGGCATGTGTTTGAGGAGAATACAAAATGAAGAGGGCAATGATCCCAATGAAACAGAATAACTTTTGCATAATTTAAAGGTTTTGTGTTGCTGAATAGTAGAGTCTTGAAATTTAATATTTTATAGTACCTGTTCAAAATTAGTTTAAATTATTGGCGGGTTGTTTGACGGCAGCGGCCGACCGCCCCATCCGGGACGGCCGGCCGCTGCCGTCAAACAAAATAATGCAAACTAATTCTTATGGCTTACTTACTGTAAAATAGGCAAAATTATATTTTGCGCCAGTCCTTTTTAAAAGTAGATTTGGTAAAAGTTATTCATAGATTGCCGGAAGGCCGCTCGGCAAAATATATTTCATTCAACATTCTAATCCTTCCATTATGAATCGTCGTAGATTTATCCAACAGGCCGCAATTGCGGGTGGTTGGGCGGCTGTAGGCAGTACGGTTGCTGCTTGTGCTACTACTGCAAAAGGATATGCAGATAAGCATTTCCAGATCAATATGGGCTATTATCGTATCCCAAAACTGCGCCTTTCAATGGACAGGATTGTGAGAGAAACCGTAGGCTTACGGCCTTTTCGAACCATTGGGCCGCGGTTGGAATCTGAGCAAATGGGCAACAAAACCCTCGTGCACAATTATGGACATGGTGGCAGCGGTTGGTCGCTGTCGTGGGGTTCGGGGATGTTGGCGCGGGAAGAAGTCTTGAAAACGGGAGTGAAACGCGTAGCCGTCATTGGAGCAGGTACTATTGGACTTACCACCGCGCGGCTCTTACAGGAAAAAGGCATTGAAGTGACCATTTATGCCAAAGACCTTGCGCCCAATATAACAAGCAGTTTGGCAACGGGAACATGGTCGCCGTCTTCCAGAGTATGTGACCCTTTAAAAGCCACTCCTGAATTTAAGTCTTGGTGGGAAAAGGCCACCCGCTTGTCGTTTCGGGCGTTTCAATTTCAATTGGGACTGAATGATATTATCTCATGGGTAGATGAATACAATGTTTTCAACGAGCCGCCCGGAGCACATTCCGCAACCGAAGTTTTTGAAGATCCGGCAGGATTGGTGCCGGAACGGATAATGTTGACCAAAAAAGAACACCCTTTCAAGGCCGATTATGTATCTCGACGTTCAAACTTAATGATCAATATTCCAACCTACCTTCACAAACACATGACCGATTTTCTGTTATTTGGTGGAAAGGTGAAAATCCACGAGATCAAACGGATGGAAGATATTGATGCTTTGCCCGAAAAATGTGTGGTCAACTGCATGGGATTAGGGGCTAAAGCGATTTTCAATGACGAGCATTTAACGCCCGTTTCGGGCCAGCTTTCCTGCCTGATTCCACAGCCGGAAGTTACTTATAAACTCAATACCAAAGGCGCGAGTATTATCTCCCGAAAAGATGGCATTTATTTAGGCGGCAATGGAATTGTAGGAAACTGGGACACTACCCCGAGCCGTGAGCAGACCGAAAGAGTAGTGGGTATTTTGCAAAAACTAATGGAAGATATGCGCAACTAAAAAATATTTTCAGGGGTATTCCAACCCTTTTGTCTCATTTAGAGTCTTTGTGAATAGGGCTACCTATTAACGCAGACATTTCTATTCGAAATAAGACATCTATTGGGGTAAACAATAGACCTATGTGCCAAAAAAGCGTGATCTCTGATCGCGCTTTTTTTTATTGCATCACCAATACGAAAAACTCAAATTTTATAAATACCGTTTTCCTGTAACTTTATTTTTCCTTCTTTTAACAGGCCGCCGATGGCCTTTTTGAAGTCTTTTTTTGACATTCCAAACGTGCTGTGAATCACTGCCGGATCAGACTTATCAGTGAAGGGCAGCATACCGTTTTCTGCCTCGACCAATTTTTCGTACAAAACGGTTTTGCTGTCGGCAATGCGGTTGTAGGATTGCTCTACCAACGATAGGTCTATCTTTTGATCTTCTCGGATCTTTTTAATATACCCTTTTGTCGGCTTGCCAAGATCAATGTTTTTAAAGACCTCGCCGTGGTACAAAACGCCCAAATACCGTTGATTGATAAGTGCTTTGATGCCCAGATCGGTGTATTCAAAAGGAAGAAGTTCAACCTCCATTCCTTCCTTCAATTCAGAAATATCTTCTTCCAGAAAACGGTCAATTTTGGCCGAAGCCATAATTCGGTCGGTTTGAGAATCTAAGTGAATAAACACCAGAAACGATTTGCCGACGAGCATGTTGTCGCGCTGTTGCTTAAACGGAACGAATAAATCTTTGGGCAAACCCCAATCCATAAAAACCCCCGCCGATGTAACGGCATTGACCGTCAGGTAGGCAAATTCTCCCACCGTACCGGCCGGTTCAAGCGTTGTGGCAATGGCGCGATCTTCGGAATCACGGTACACAAAAACATCCAGATAATCACCGATTTCAACGCCTTCGGGTACATATCGGGTCGGAACCAAAATCTCGTCTTCGTATCCGTCCAAATAAATTCCAAAATCCAGGCGTTTCACGACTTGAAGTCGATTGTATTGACCCATTCGCAAACGGCGATTTCCCATGTTGTACTGACTTTTTAGTAAGTTTTACTGATTGTGAACCATAATTCAGCGTAATGAACGCCATGAATTACTGCAAAGGTAACTCTTTTGCCGGCAAGGGCTAAACGTTACAGCGGAAAATGGAAAAGTGGAGAATGGATAATCGAAAAAGGGTTGTCAGCCGGTCGGGTTGTGAGCAACCTTCCGCACCGGAAAGTGTATCTCGTGCGGAAGGTTGCTCACAACCCGACCGGCTGTTTATTTCACGTAAATAAGAAATGAAGCAATGGGAACGAATGACAGATTCAAAGCCCCGGAATGCCCAAAATCAGGTTTGGATTGGGACAAAGTTGCAGAAATCGCTCACGTTCGCGCAACGTACATACGCCCGGAAAGTCTCCTTTTAAGCCAAGCATATCGGTCATGAGTTGAAAATGCAGGTGTGGTGGCCAGTCACCGTTGATGGGAAAGTGGCCGATCCCGGCGATTTGCTGCCCTTTTTCAATGGATTTTCCTTCATATAAGCCTTCCAATGACTCGGCACTTAAATGTCCATATAAGGAGTAAAAAAGCCGGTTTTCCAGTTGATGCTCCAAAATAATGGTCGGGCCATAATCGCCGAAGTTGGCATTGTTGGCAAAACTGTGAACCCGCCCTTCCAAAGGGGCAAAAATGGGTGTGCCGGCCAACGCCCAAATATCAACACCAAGATGAATACAGCGCGGCTCGTCGGTTTGTTGAAAATGCGCACTGCGGCGATAGATCATGCGGTGTTCGTTGTACCCACCTACACCTACCGAAACATTTGCCTGATGCAGTTTTTCAAACACATATTCTGAAAATAATTGACTGCTTTGTAGGTCAACATATTCTAATTCAGTGTTTTGCTCGGTAAAGTCCAAAACTAAAAAACCATCTTTCTCCCAATCAAACGGCACAACGGGCGCAAATGAAACTTGGTATTTTTGTAATAATTCAGTGATCAACATTGAAGCAGCTTAATACTTTGCGATTTTTTCCAAACGACTCAACGCCTTGGGTTCTTTAGGGTCAATGATAAGAATAGCCCGGCAGACCGAACTCATATAATCGCGGTCTTCCGCGTATTCCAGCCCAAATTTATCGGCCTCCTGCGCTTTGTTAAGCAATTTGGTGAGCGCGCGTTGTTTGAGGGCAGGGTCTTTGAGCGACAGACGGGCATATTCCTGATAATCAGGTATATTGAAAAGCGAATCTGCCTGATGGGCAAGTGCCACGGTATCTAAAGTAACAACGGCCTTTTGAGCATTTAGCTCGGTAGAGTCGGTTTTTTGAAACGTTACATCTTCTTTTTTATTTCCACCAAAATAAATGACTGAAGCTGAAATAATCACTAATACCGCTACTCCTGCTAAAATAAGCAGTGTGGTATTGTTGGATGGTTTCTTCGGTTTTGGGTCGGAACGAACGTAACCATCACCTTCTTTTACGTCATTTTTTTGAGGATTAGACTCTTCTTTCAACGGTTTTAAATCGGAGGAAGACGAGGAGCCAAAAGACTCAAAAGAGCCTGAACTGCTTCCCATACCCGCAAAAGGGCTATCCTCAAAGATTTCCGTTCTATCCTTTAAATGTGATTTTTCTTCAACTACCGGCGGCGGCGGCGGGGGAGGAGGAGGAGCGGGTGCTTTGCGAATATCCTGTAAAATTTCCTCGGCGGTCCGGTAGCGCTGATTGGGATTGACCATCAGGCATTTTTTGATGATGGACGCGTACGGTTCTTTAACTTCTTTAAACGACTCCGGCAGCGTTTGTTTGTTCATTCGCTCGTACACTTGCCGCAATGTACTTTCTGAACTGTCGTCAATTTTATAAGGCACTTCACCCGTCATGATCTCGTGTAGTATGACCCCAAAAGACCACAGGTCGGTATTGCGACGAATTTGCTCGCCTTTGATCTGTTCGGGAGAAGCATAATTGAGCGTGCCGCCTTTGAAACTTTGCGAGATCACGCTATTGGAGATCGAATCCGAAAATTTGCTCAGACCAAAATCGGTGATCTTGGGAACGTACTTGCCGCGCCATTTCTGAATCAATACGTTACGTGGTTTAAGGTCGCGATGTACTACGCCCTGCGCGCCCGTATTATGTAAATGACGCAGGCCTTCCAAAATACCGACGGCCAGGTCGTGCTTTTCGGTATCGGTCAGTTTTTGATTTTTGATGATTTTATCCAGACTGCCCATAGGATAATATTCCAATACGGCAAAGTCATGCAATCCCGCCCATTCGACCGAAAAGCGGTAACATTCATCGTATAGGGCAATATGAAGGTGTGGGTCTACTTTGCCAACGGTCTCAAACTCATGTTTGAGCGAATGGCTTTCGTTAGACATATTGACGGGCGCCACTTTGATAGCTACGGTCGAGCCGCTTTCGGTATCAACTGCCCGAAAGACCTTCCCGAAAGCCCCTTCTCCCAGAATATCGTTGGAGGGGTCGTAGCGATAACGTTGTTTAAATTGCTCGTAAGTCATAAGACGCAAAACATCCAATTTCGATTATGATAGCCAAAATACAACGGTTTTGGTTGAAATGCCTAACTATTTTTATCAAACGGTGAGAATATGTGCGCATTAGCCCTTTACCCATCGAAAACCAACGCCGGCATTATCGTTTGTAAGTTTGATCCGTCACGGACGTAATAGCTATTCCATATATAAGTGAACTAATGCGTTTGCACTCATAAAAAGCGCTGAAACAGAGAGCGGAAAGAACAACGAGCATCAAACGACTTTTTCCACTTCTTTTATTCATAATATAAAGAATGAGGCTAAAGAATCTTTTACCGTTCGATAAAAATGTCTAGGGCGCATATTTATAGTTTTGTAAATTAGCACTCAGTAAGCAAGATGCTGTGTTACAACGAATAACGAAACAACTCTAATGCAAGTAATCCTGATCGGAAGAGGACAACAACCGTTGCCGGGACAAGTGGTACTTAACTCACGGGGAGTGTCGGGACAACATGCCCGGGCCGTGATCGACCCTTCCAAAAATACGGTAGTACTGGAAGATATGGGCTCTACCAATGGGACATTTGTGAACGGATTTCGTATCAAACGCAAAAGCATCAGCCACAATGATATTATTCTGGTGGCAGATCAGCGATTGAGTCTTCAACAGATTCTTGATGCAGCCCGCACTACCCGCGAAGATCCCAACGATTATTCGCTTGAATTCGGGAAGTTGCAGAATGTATGGGACAGTTACCAGTTATTGCTCCAACAGGCTCGGGGTAACAACGGAATGGATACGTTTTTTACGGCCTGCGTCATTATTGCGCCGGCATTGTTAGGAACTTTTTTTGTGCCGGTCCCCGGTGTTGGTACTGCGGTCGGCAGCGCCGTTGGATTGGCCGCCCGTGAATTGTTGAGCAAGAACAAATCGGCCAAGACGCAAAATCTGGTCACTGACATTGAAAATGACTTTAAAATCCAGTACGTATGTCCCAAATGCAATCGGTCATTGTACGGCTTTCCTTACGAATACCACAAAAAGCAGCGCCTGTGCGTACAGTGCAAAGCAATTTGGGTAAAATCATGAACCTTTAAACGCTGAAAATAAATGAGTCTTAATGAACACACCCAGTTTTTCGGCGGGCCTAATGAGCCTGCTCAAAAAACGCCGCCGCTTTCTCCTCCCAATATGCCTCCTTTAGCGGCCACTCCGCCGCCGCCTGCTGCTACACCGGCACCTGTTGCCCCAAAACCTAAAAAAGACTATTCTAAAGTAGCCGGAGCGTTGGCGATTGGAGCGGTAGCGGTAGGAAGCGTGGGATTTATCTCATGGACGGTGTTTGAAGGAGAAGAAGCACCCGAACCGGTAAAACCGGCGGTACAGGCACCGACAGATTCGATTGTGCCCGAGTTGCCCAAAGAAGAATTTATAGAATCGCCGGTGGCTCCCGTTGAAACTCCTTCGCTTCCACCCCCGCCACCCCCTGCCCCCAAGCCATCGGGAGGAGCGCCCAAACCTAAACCTGCCCCCGAACCGGAGCCGGTAGCAACACCCGTATTGCCGGATGAGATCAAAATCGCGGAAGTGAGCGACGACTCAGAATTCAAAGATGCGTTTATCGAAGCGCGCGATCAAGTGGGCCCCGGTGGACTTTTTGAATACAAAGGTCAATGGTACAGCACGTATTCCATCGAAGAGTGGAATGTGATGCCCAAGGATATGCAAACGGAATTCACTAACCGAATTGAGCCGATCGTTAATCCCGTTGAAGTGGAAGAGCCTGCTGCGGTTGTGGAAGACAGCCCTGACGTTGTTAAATTGGATACGGACAATGACGGCGTGGAAGAAACCACAATGGCGGATAAAAATCACGACGGATTTGCCGATATTGTGATCAAAGACGAGCCGGGAGAAGGGATTTCAGGGTATATGTACGTGGATAAAAACAACGACGGAAAACTCGAAACGGCATTCCCAATATCTGACGAAGGGGAAGTTTTGGAAGACAAAGCCGAGATCCTGGAAAATCCGCTTCAGGTTCCTATGAATTCAGATACTGCTTCCTCAACTGCCAATTCATTGTCAAGCTTGGGAGAAACGGAAGTGGTGGATTTGGATACAAACGGCGATAGTGCATTGGAAACCGCCGTGCCGTTGGGCCTTGACGGGCATCCTATTATGGCACAGGTGACAGAGACTCCAAGCGCTGTTCCTACCGAAGATGCACATTTGCATCATATATTGGATTACGGTTCGCATGATGCTTCCGTGACCATAGAAACAGATTTAGCAACAGATGATGATTTATTCACAGCTTAAAGAACAATTATAGACATGTTGGATGAAACCGGAATGCTGGGTACTCACAAACAGGAACAACCCAAGCCACAGCCTCCTAAACCGCAGCCTCAACCCCAACCACAGTCAGGTCCGGCACCTGCCCGTGAGTTACCCAAAATATTCAGTCCCGATAAAATGTCGCCGACAGAGATGGCGGGTGCAGGAATCGTGATGGTCGGAAATATTGCTTTTGTGTCTTGGTGGGCCATGAATCAGGAGCCTTCCGAAGAAGTAGCCGAAGTAATGGAAACTTCGAGCGGAATCGCCACCGACGTGATCAATGCCGCCAATTTAGATAAGCCCGCCGATACCTCTTACATCGTTCCTCCGCTGCCACAACCCGTTGCGGAACAATCCGGCACAGCTGCTCCCATTTTGGAAGTAGCGGAAGTAAATCAGGAAGTGCCTTTTAAAGAAGCCTTTGATACGGCACGGGCACAGGTAGGTCCGGGTGGTATCTTTGAATGGCATGGCCAATGGTACAATACGTATACTTCTGAAGAATGGACGGGCATGACGCCGGAAATCAGAAACGACTATGTATCTTTGGTACAACCCTACGTGGAAGGCGACCAGCCCATGCCTGACAGTTCTTTGGAAGATGCCCTTTCCGGGCACCGTGGCCATGTAGAGGTAGCGCATGTGGAACATGCACAGCCCCACCACCATGATGACCATCAGGGACATTTGGAACAAACTGCCGGTTTGGTGCCTCCCACGGATAGCTATCATTTGGACTCGTTGGATGATTTATTTACGAACACCTAAAAAAGCCCCTTTAGTGGGAAAACACAGGTTTTTATACATCGATTGGTAAAATATGTTTGAGTACGTTTTTCGTTGCAAGGAGTGCCAGCACACCAAAAAAGGACAGTCGCCGGTCAAATTATTGCCCGGCAGTCCGGCCAAGCTGAATTGTGTACAGCAAAGACCCGAAAAGTGTGTCTTTGTCGTTACGCAGGAAGCAGGTGCGCCGGCCTCTCCTCCGACCAACGAATTTATGCCTCCTTTATCGCCTCCTACCGGGTTTCAACATATCACAAAATCGGCAGGAGGAAGCAACCCTTTGTTTGCTCAACCCAATCCGGAGGATAATAAAGCGCAAAATGATATTTTTCAACAAACCGGTACCGTAGGGTTTTTAGTGGTTCACGATGAAAATGCCGCCGCCCAAACGCACCCTTTGCGCATTGGTCCAAACGTTATCGGCAGAAAAAGTTCGTTGCCAACGGCAGACATTCTGATCGAAACAAACGATGCCATGATGAGTCGTCGGCATGCGGTAATTGAAGTGACCCGTGATAAATTCGGACAGTTTCAATACCTGATCGCGGAAGCCGGAAGTCGAAACGGGACGTTTGTGATGGGTGCTAAAGACGCCATGCGTAAGATAAAACTAGAGCCGGAAGACCTGATCTATCTGGAAGACAACGATACCATTCAAATGGGACGAACAAAGGTGGTTTTGCAAACGACCAAAGCGGCAAGCAGCGCCAGAGATGCCGCCCGAAACGTGCAGGGAACTGATTATTCCAAAACCATTATTTGGTAAAAGATATGCTTTTGATCCGCTATTTGTATTTACCTAGCCAAGTATACGATGCCGTATAGTATCTACCCGCCTTTGGGATTCACATTTCAGGGACAGCGCGAAAACAACGAGGATTCGGTGTATCCCGAAGTTGGTGCCGCTACTGTTCAAAATCGCTTTTTTATCGTTTGTGATGGTGTCGGAGGAGCCCAAAAGGGAGAATTGGCCAGCCACATTGCCGTGTCGGGCTTTGCTGAATACCTCAACAATCATACAAGCGCTGATTTTTCGGAAGAGGTAATTGATGAGGCACTTACGCATGTTCAAAAACAATTTGACGAAATGCTGGCCGTTCAACACCTGCTCAAAGGCATGGCGACCACTTTTACATTGGTTGCTTTTGGGGAAGATGCGGTGCATGTCGGGCACATTGGCGACAGTCGGATCTATCAAATTCGAAATGGAACGATCGTCTATAAAAGTGAAGACCATTCGAAAGTCAATTTCCTGTTGAAATCGGGCCTGATCTCGGCGGAACAGGCGCAAAATCACCCCGAACGCAACGTTATCATGCGCGCGATTCAGGGATCGCACAAAGACACGCAGATGGAAATTCATACGCTGACCGATGTGAAGCCCCGGGATTATTTCTTTCAATGCACAGACGGGGTGCTCGAAAATGTGAATGATGATGCTCTTTGTCAAATTCTGGAAAGCG
This sequence comes from Runella sp., assembly GCF_965279615.1. NCBI lineage: Bacteria > Pseudomonadati > Bacteroidota > Cytophagia > Cytophagales > Spirosomataceae > Runella > Runella sp. The sequence continues at coordinate 7,639,016 of NZ_OZ257252.1, forward strand.
AAGAGACCAACGACAAAAAACTTCAACTGTTACTGAATCTTTGCGACGGAAATACGCGTGATAATTACTCCGGCTATTTGGTTCAGGTAGCAGATAATGAGCCATCTAAAGCGGCAAAAGAATGGATCGAGCCTATGCAGGCAATGGCTGCTTCGTCCGATAATACCGTTAAATTTAAAAAGACAATAGCCGAATCGGAGCCGGTTGCTTCTTCCACGCCGGCCGAAACTCCCAAAAGCAATCGGGGACTTTGGTATTTGGGAATATTGGTATTGATAAGTGCTATTTCATTAGGAGCCTATTTTCTTCAGAAAAAAAAGCCAACGCCAACGCTTTCCGAAACCGCACCGTCACCAACATTGGAACAGGAGGCGATAATACAGTCGGATACCTCAAAACCAATTGAATTTAAACCTCGGTCGACGTCTTCCCTTCCCATTGTAAAAGTGCCGCATTTATCCGCCAAACTCAAAGCAGCGACTTCTGCGGCAGTGGTCGATACAACTGCCAAACCCACTTCAAAGGTGATTACACCGAATTCAACGGCGTTCGGTAAAGCCAAAAAAGATACGGCTTTATCAAAAACGCCCGGGGGGTAGCACGCTTACCGGCAGCCATTCCAATTTTTTTGAACCGTTTTCTAAGAAAGCAATTTTACAACAATGGCTTAGGCGTGATTTTGCGTAAATTGCAGGGAACCATTTAGAGGCAGAAATGATACTATGATGATAATGAGAGGATGGCTTTTAGTGTTATTAATGGGATTAAGGATCGGTAGTTGGGCGCAATGGAGTGGTGATTTGACACAAAATACGCGCGTCTCCAGCGATGCAAGTACTGTTTATAGCTCAACACTTTATGGAATAGCAACAGATGGTGCGGGAGGCTACGTCATTGCGTGGGTTGAACGTGAAGCGAATGCGTCGGCCATGTATGTCCAACGTTACAATGCTACAGGACAATCCCAATACACCCCGGCGGCAGGAAAACGGGGAAGGCTTCTTTTTTCGGTCACCGGGCTCAGTTCTCCTACCTGTGCGGATGGAATAAAAAGCGTGGGTTTATTTCCCGCTGAAAGTGCGGGTCAATCCATTATAGTGTATAAAGTCGTCAGAGGGTCAAATACCGAATTATATTATCAATCAGTAACGGTAAGCAACGGAGCGCCGCAAATTTCAGCAAACGGAGGCATCGGCCACCAGTTGGCGGCATATAATAGCGGTGACCTGGAATGGAGTGCTTCATTTATACCAAGCGGAGGGAGATTGGCGGTGGTCTCTACTTCTAAAATTGCCGGTGGAAGCTCAGACATTAAGCTCTCTCTGATCAATTTGAGCAATATCGCTACCGCTCCCACCACCGAAGTTGCCTTAGAAAACGAAGCGGGAGATCAGATCAGACCACGCGTTTTCGGTTCGGCTTGGAGCAGCGGAATTGTGATTTTTGTGGCCCATTCAGACCTGAATCGACAGCTTCATGTTAAAAGATATACACTCAGCGGCAGTACATTGACCCAAACTCATAAAAATCGGATTGATAACTCCGGGGATATTGAGCAGGTAATCCATATTCAGAATGCGATTGTTCAACCTGCTACGGATGAACTGGTCGTTTATGCCCGTAACAGCGGCCAGATCGGATCGGGGACAGATGTACGCGCGCACCGTTTTCGCCACAGCAATGGAACATTGATCGGGGTGACGAATATCTTCAAATCGTCGGCGCTCAATCAGGTAAATGTGGCAGCCGGTATTTCCGGACTGACCTGTTTTTTATACCTCAATCAGGCGGATAATGCGCAGGTAATGCGAATTTTTGACGGAACAACCTCAAAAACCAACGAGATCGAAGTAATTGCCAGAGGGTATAATGGAGGAGGTTGTTCTCTGTCAGGTCTTCTTGTAGAGGATGCGTTTATGGGTGCCAAGAAATATTTTATGACCGGTGTGTTTAATTTTCAACTGTTCGGACAATCCGTGAGCATTGATAATGCGTTCCAAGTCACGCGCGATTGGGGTAATACCGGAAAGCCGATCTGTAACCGCACTGATTCGAAATTTCGGCATAACCTCAAATTAGCTGCCAATCCGGGGGCCGCCAATCCGTACATCGCCGTTTGGGAAGATGAACGCAATCAAAGTGGTTCCTGTACCAAAGATGTATATACGCAGGTATTGGATGTTAACGGGAATCCGCCCATAACAGTCACTATTTCCAAACCGACCCTCAACCGCACGTCGATTTGTGTTAAAGATACCTTACGCATCAGTTTTACTACCACCGGCACGTTTCCGGTAGGAAATATCTTTACCGCCGACATCATGAATGAAGCGGGCACATCCGTGGTGTTGACCAATTTTACGGGCGCTACCTTAAGTCCGATTTCGATTGTACTTCCGGTGGGCTTGCCCAACGGCAAATTTCGTATTCGGGTAAAAAGCAGTACGCCCGTGGCTAACAGCATTGAAAACAGCGATATTTTTACGGTAACATCTAATCCGACCATTACAGCCAATGCCAACGGTGCCAAGCCTTTGGCCGTATGCAGTGGCACGGCTGTCACGCTTTCGGCCTCCGACGGTTTTACTGCCTATAGCTGGAAAGGCCCTTCGGGTTTTACCAATACCACCAAGAATCCGGCAGTGAGTTCCCCTGCGTCGGGCTATTATTCAGTAACGGGAACGGGTTCCTGCGGCACCGCCAAAGACAGCGTTCAGCTTACGATCAATGTCCTTCCCAAAGCCACTGATTCCACCAATCGTACCGGCTATGTTGTGGGAGAAACCATTCAGTTAAAGGCACCTGCCGGAACAGGCTATACCTATGCATGGACCGGGCCGAATGGATTTACTTCAACGCAGCAAAATCCCACCATCGCCAATGCCACGGTTGCCATGAGCGGCAGTTATACCGTCACGGTATCAGCCAATGGCTGTCAGGCAAAGAATTCACTCACCATTACGGTGGCTACCAAGCCTGTAACAGGCGTGACGAATGTTACGTTGAGTGCGGCCACGGCGTGCCCCAATACCGAAGTAACGGTTAATTTTACCATTCAACCTTCAGATGGAGCCGGCACTTTCAATGTGTTTTTGCTCAATGCAAGCGGGCAAAAAGTTGGAAGCAGTTTGGCTACCGGCAGTAGCAGCCCCCTTAAAGTGCGTATTCCTGATGCAACAACGGTGGGTGCGGGGTATAAATTACAGGTAGAAGCCTCCGCAACAGTCAGTGGGCAAAGCGGTGCTTTAACGGTGCTGCAACGGGCGTCGGCGCAGATGCTGAGTCCGCGCGGAGATACGTCGGTGGTGTTTCGCAAAGCGGGCGATAATCTGAATGTTCGGGTACGGGTGCAGGGCAGTGGGCCATTCACACTTACTTTCAGCGGTGGAACGCGCACCGTACGCAACGCCGGCGATACGACCCTGAGTTTTCGCATCGAAAATGAAACCACGTTCAGTTTTCAGGGAGTAACGGGTGCCTGTGGAGCCGGTACGTTGAGTGGAGTACAAAGCGCAAAGATCGCGCTCAAACGCGTGGTGGCCGTTGAAGTGGATAGCTTGAGCCTCCCGGCGGTTCGGGTATTTCCCAATCCGGTGGTGGACAAACTGACCATTGAACTCAGGGATAATTTACCACTTACAAACGTAACGGAATTACGGTTATTTGACATAAAAGGCAGTGAGGTAAAGCATTTTTCTTTCCGTACCTTACAGCATTATTGGGATCTAAGCAGTCTTCCTTCAGGCTATTATGTGTTGGAAGTAATGCGTAATAAAAGTCGATACACGTTTAAAATCAGGAAAGACTGATAAAAAATCGGGGATATACATTCTGAAAAAATATACCTTTTGACCGTTTGATAAGAAAGTAGCCGGTAAACCCACTGCTTGATTTCGGTTTTGTGTAAATTGCAATTGCTCTTGTGCCAAAGGCATGATCGTATAAAAATAATGAGAAGATGGCTTTTACTTTTATTGATGGGAGTGCGGATTGGCTGTTGGGCGCAATGGAGTACTGAATTGAACCAAAATACGCGCGTCAGTGCAGGCTTTATGCACACATTTGCATATGGCGCAGTGGCGGGCGACGATGGCAGTGTAGTCGTTACCTGGGCCGAGAGTGTCAGTGATGCTTCCATAATGTATGCCCAACGCTACCGAGCGGATGGGACCATTGCATTTGCCAAAAAAGAAATATTTCGTTACACGTTCAGTAATTGTCAAAAAGAAGGTTTTGCCGGAATGAAACTACTGAGAGCTTCCGGTTCAGACGATGTTTTTGCGATTTTTACTATTACATCCAACGTCACCATTCAAGGAGGTTTAACAACCTATTTGCAATACCAGATCATTTCGTTTGCAGATGGCTCAACAAAAATTCCAAACAATAGTAATCAAAACAGAGGATTGAATTTAGGGTATAACTACGATACAAGTGCCCCGAATTTACCGTTTGATGCCACGTTTATCAGAGATGGCGGCAATAAAGTAGTCGTAACATGGCACCAAAAAAACAACCCTTCCGATGCCAACAGAGGGGGCGGAGGTAGCCTTGTAACGCTGACGGATCTAAGAATAGCCATCTTGGATGCATCCAACCGCACTGCCCCCACCGCCTATTACATAGAAGGAGATGGCGGTGATCAGATCAATCCTAAAGTGTACGCACAGGGTGATCGAATTTTTGTTTCCTTTATCGACCGAGCCACCACTGTTGCGGTTAGAAAGTACAAATATCCCCTTGGCGGTACATCAATTACCAAAGAATGGGGCGGTAATGCCCAATATTTAGGATCATTCAGCGATGTTCAAAATTTGGGTGTACAGCCAAGTTTGGACGACAACAATCCTTTATGTGTATATACCGCTTCCGGAACCGGATTGTCCAAAACCCTTAAAGCACATCGTTTTAATCCTGCGTTGGGGTCGGTTGTCGGAAATGTGGACATTGGCTCGGCTGACCAAATCGGCCTTGTCAAAACGACAGGAGGGGCATTCACGCTCAATTTCAACATTATTTATACAAAGGGAAACCGTCAGGTAATTCGTCGTTTTTTGGGCAGTGCAACCGCGAGTGCCGAAACACAAATAACAACCAGAAACCACGGCGGCGACCCAACGTTTGAAGGAATCAAGATCTCCGACAGTCCTGAAAAGTATTTACTCATGGGAGAGAACCGTGATAACGGAGAACTCTACGGACAGGTAATTCGATTTGATAACACTTCAGGGGAAGGCGTGCGGGAATGGGGAGATAACGGGAAATTTGTGAGCAATGCTTCCGGAAGTAAAACCGGTGGCCGAATGGTGGTTTTGAACAGCAATGCCTTATTCTTTTTGTGGAAAGACGAACGAAACAAAAACAGTCCCTGTACGGCAGATGCCTATGCTCAGGTATTGGACGCCAACGGGAATATTCCCGTCAAACCGGAAATAAAGAATGTTCGTTTGAATAAAAAAAAGTTTTGCAGTTTGGACATTGATGGAACCGGAGATCGAACATTTACGGTGACATTTGATGCGACACCACCACCTACAAATTCGATTTGGTCCGCTTTTTTTGTTAAATATAAATTACTGTCATCCGCAAATCCGGAATCCGTCGTTCTTGGTACATCGAGTGGAGGATCTGCGGGAGCAACCAATTCCATAACGGCAACCATTCCTAAAGGACGTGGCACTGCCAAGTGGACTTATATAGTATATGTTGAAGCCGCGGCCTCCGGTGTACCGGGCGGGTTACTGTTGTCAGAACCCAGTGTTGACACGCTCATTCTGGAAGCACCTTCAGTAAAGCCGATAGTTTCGCCGCCGATAACAATATGCACAGGCGCAACCGCTGCTCCTCTTTCTGCCACCGGAATAAATCTGAAATGGTACACAACCGCTACGGGTGGAACTGCCGCTACGACTCCGCCTACGCCTACCACCACGGTAGCCGGTACAACAAGTTTTTACGTTACTCAAACATCAAACGGTTGTGAAAGTGCCCGTGAAGAGATCAAAGTAACGGTTACTTCTACGCCCACCATTGCGGCTACTGCCAACACAACAAAACCGCTCAGTGTTTGTGCCGGTACGAACGTGACCTTAGGAGCTACGGATGGATTCACTTCCTATAATTGGCAAGGACCCGGTGGGTATTCCAATACAACGCGCGGACCGTCGCTCACATCGCCCGTTTCGGGTACGTACATCGTTACGGCAATGAGTTCGTGCGGAACGGCCCGCGACAGTGTAAAAGTGACGGTCAATCCAATTCCGGTACCTAACGCTCGGGCAGAAAAGTCATCGTACATTGTAAACGAAACGATCAAACTTTTTGCCGAAGGCGGAGGAACATACGTTTGGACAGGACCGAACGGTTTTACGTCTGCACAACAAAATCCGACAATTGCCAATGCCGCCGTGACAATGAGCGGAGAATATTCGGTAAAGGTAACAACTGCCGGGTGCGAAGCGACCGGAAAAATAGCTATATCAGTTTCTACTCAACCCGTTACGGGTGTGACGAACGTAACCATTAATCCCGGTTCGGTATGCCCCGGCTCAAATGTAAGTGTGACATTTGGCAAAGAACCGAGTAATGGCGTAGGAACATTCAACGTTTTTTTGACGGATGCCTCCGGACAGAAAATTGGAAACAGTTTAGGGAGTGGATCGGGTAGTCCGTTGTCAGTTCGCATTCCCGATGCAACCCCTTCCGGGACTAATTATCGTATTTTAGTAGAAATTTCCGCAACTGTTCGTGGTCAAAGTAGTGCATTAACGGTGCTGCAACGGGCCTCGGCGCAGATGCTGAGCCCGCGGGGAGATACATCGGTAGTGTTTCGAAAAGCAGGTGATAATCTCAATGTTCGGGTACGGGTGCAGGGCAGTGGGCCATTCACACTTACTTTCAGCGGTGGAACGCGCACCGTACGCAACGCCGGCGATACGACCCTGAGTTTTCGTATCGAGAATGAAACCACGTTCAGTTTTCAGGGAGTAACGGGTGCCTGTGGAGCCGGTACGTTGAGCGGTGTGCAAAGTGCAAAGATCGCGCTCAAACGCGTGGTGGCCGTGGAGGAAGATAGCCTGGGTCGTCCGGCAGTTCGTGTTTTCCCCAATCCGATGTCAGATAAATTGACCATTGAGCTCAGGGATAATTTACCGCTTAGTAATTTAACGGAATTACGCTTATTTGACTTGAATGGAAGTGAGGTAAAGCGTTATTCTTTCCGTACCTTACAACACTATTGGGATATAAACAGTCTTCCTTCGGGACAGTATGTATTGGAAGTAGTTCGCAATAAAAGTCGGTATACGTTTAAAATCAGGAAAGATTGATGTCAACCATGAAAATACAGGGATTGATTTTCGCGCTGCTGATCGGATTGTTTGGTTGCAAAAAAAAGGATGTCAGCACCCAAATGGATCGTGCGTGGATAATGAAGGAAGCGGTGCATATTCCGCAGGGTGGCGGCGGACGCGTGAAAGTGTATGAGAGAGGACAAGGAGGAAACCTGTTCAGTTACGACGGTTTTTTATTGGACCTGAGCAGCCGTGATGCTTTACAATTTACGGATATCGGACAGGGAGGAGATCGATTTGATTTTACGGGCAAATGGCGCGTTGACCAAAATATTCGACTTGTACTGTTTGACTTAAGCCCCGAGCCTACCTGTAGCGAAGGGGTAGATTGTGCCAAAGAAGGAATTCAATTCTTTATTGATAAAATATCAGATAATGAGCTGAAAATAAACAGATTATATGTTAGTGATAAAACAGGAAATACGGTCAATGAATATACATTGATTCCAAAATGATTCTGTATTCAATTACCCTATGTAATAAACAAATTTACCAAGTACTTACCAATGGGCTTTTCAGTGATACGATTCGGAGATAAAAATTACCTCAGTTTGATGCTGACGGTATTTTTGTCTTATGCAGGCATGGCCCAGAATCTTAACCTTAATGCAATAGGAGTAGGCAGTCGGGCAATGGCTATGGGGGGAGCTTTTATTGGCGTTGCCGACGATGCCACTGCGATGTATTGGAATCCGGCAGGAATTGCAATGCTCAATTACGACGATGAAATGGCCGAAGGCATAGGACCGCATCTATTAGTTTCCGGCAGAAATAATATGCTGCAAGTGCCTATTGATGCAACTCGTTCTGCAACTACTTCCAATTTTGGAGCTACTTTTATCGGGGCTGTGATGCCTTTTTCTGCCTCCCGATTGTCGGGTAAAAGACATTATCGTATTGGAGACCTTGATCGTAATCTGGTGTTGGGAGTAGCCTACCAAAGTGTTACGGACGCTAACAAATACACCATTAACCGAACAGTGGCTGACGCAACTGAAACGATAAAAAACAATCTGAATATCAGTAACCTATCGTTGAGCGCAGCATATCAACTGAATAGATATGTTGGAGTAGGCGTTACGGCCAATTATTGGTTTGGTATTGGTAACAAACTGAATTATACTTCCGCCCAAAGCTCCCTGAATCGCACCGGAGAAGGCAAGTATGGCATCAGTGGCGTCAATTTTGTCACAGGCCTTATGGCTGATTTTTATGAGGCAAATGTTCCGTTACGCATGGGCGTTCGCTTGACGACTCCTTTTAATCTTCGCAATAATTTTACATACAGCGGCACCGTAACCGATGCGTCGCTGGATGCTCGTGAGCTTCGGAGTTACGAACAAAAATATAAAATGCCGTTTACGATCGGGGCAGGGCTTTCATACCGTATTCCCTTTTTTCCATTGCTGATGCTTGCCGCAGATGCCGAATGGTTGCCCTATAAAAACCATGCAATTGCGCAGACTTTTTACGAATATAACCAATACAATAGTTTGGACCCGAGCAGAGGAATTCCATTGATAATTCAAACGCCCCGGCCGCCCGTGATCAGTACCGAAAATCATTATCAACTAAGAAGCGGGTTGGAATTTTTGCTCGTCAATGCCGAAAAGGTAGAATTGCGTTTGATGGGAGGGTATCGAATCCAAACGCACCTGAACGAAGATGGCACGAGCAGCAAAGCCAAAGGGTTCAGCGGCGGAGCCACGCTCTTTTTTGACCGCTTTAAAATCCATGCGGGATACCAGCAAATAAAACTTCCGCAAACAACAGCCGGAATAACGAATCAATATACACAAAGCTATTTTTCAATAGACTTGGTTGTTCACTTGGTAGAAGCTATTTTTTGAAATGAATTCATTAAAAGCCCTTTTTGGAATACTGTTATTCTTTGTCTCAATGGTGGCAAGCGGGCAGAGCTACGTAACATATTACAAGAAAGGAGAGAGCCTGAGCCAATCGAAAAACTGGCCCGAAGCCATTGAATACTTAAAGGCAGCCTTGCAAGGCTCCGGTTCCGACAAAAAAAGCATCGCTACGCGTAATGGCGTGGCCGCTTATTTCCCAAATCGTGAACTTGGTATTATTTATTTTTTACAGGGAAAAAAAGAGGACGCCAAGCAACTCTTAGAGAAATCTTACCGCGACGAACCAACCGACCGAGCGATTGAATTCCTGCAAAAAATTGACCCTGAATGGTTGGCAAGTCATCAATTGGCGACTATTCCGCAGGCAAAACCATTGTTTGAGAAAGATAAATTGGAAAAAAGCGCCGAATCAGTAGAAGGCGGACAAACGCTAACCCTCAAGATTCCCGTTCGAAACGATGGCGAAGGACGTTTTGAGAATGGGAAAATCAGAATTTCAGCTTCTGCACCGGTCAAAGGCATTGAATTTGAGCCATTGACGGCGGTGGGTGATGTTCGGGGAGGAAGCAGCCGAACGGCCCAACTGACAATTCGTACCAATAACCTGCTCACAGATGGCAAAGTAGCATTGGTCTTGAAACTGGAAAGTGAATCGGGCACGGTGTGGGATGAGATACCCGTCAATTTCGGAACGTTCAGCCCTCCGGCACCACTGCTGAAAATGGTAGGGCTGGTTGCTTCCAACGATTCTAAATTGATATTGGAAAAAGGCCGCCGCGTGAAAGCGGTCAAACTGATGCTCAAAAACGAAGGTCGGGGAACATTGTCAAAACCGCGCGTTTCGCTCACGTTGAATGATCAGATCCTAACACCGGTCAATAGTGGTGTAACAACTATTTTGGCGGGAGAAACCGTGACGATTCCATGTGAATTTTTTGTTCCTTCTACTTTTACCGCCGCCACGGCTACTGTTGGTGTAAGTGTACAGGAAGGCAGCGGTACCTATAATTTCAGCGAAAAACTATCGGTGCCCGTTCAGGAACCCACGACACCTTTGGTTCATTTTGACAAAGGATCGACCAAATGGGAAGGTACACGCGAAGGATTTATTACGTTACTTTCACAACCAACGCTGAAATATAACGTGATCAACGAATCAGACGAGCCATCCAAAGATTTAATCGTCAGGATCGTACAGGCACCTTCTAATTTCGGGCTGTCAGTGCCTGCTTCCAAAAAGATGGTTCTTTTAGAATCCAATAAAACGGCCGGTGACGAATTGAAATTGGGTGTATCGCCCAAATTGCTGAAAGGAAATTTGGCCAAGTTTACGCTTCGACTGGAAAATACGCAGGGAAAATTATTGGATAAAATGGAAGTGGAAGCGCCCGTTTTGATATCTGCAAAACAAACTGTATCGATTCCAAGTGCGGAGGAAACGCTCAATTTGACCGCCAAGGTAGGGGAGTTGTTGGACAATAAGTTCTTCTTCAATTTGCGCTACATGGGTGACCAATACGAAGACAACGAGGCCAAAAGCAATTACCAGAAAGAGTTGATCCGGACCTGTTTCAAAAAGGGAGATAAAGTAAGTCTCACCAACGACATTGTCCCTGCGGAATTGATCAGATCAGGCAAATTCCCGGAGGCTTTCGAATCAGAAAGCTACCTCAACAATCTGGCATTGTGGTATGATAGTTATCAGGTTGACTTTCAATTAGATAAAGCGCGATTTTCGCCCATATTGTTTTCCGATAAAGGAGTTTCTTATATAGATGTTTACGTGCCCAAAAAATTTACCGGAAAGTCAAAAAGCAAAGATTTCTCCGGCGTTACGGTCACGCAGGAAAATGTACTTCAAATTAAGATTACTTTTGACCGCTACCGACAGCCTAACGGTAAATGGGACAGTAAGCAATTGTTCATTAAAGGAGTTGAAAAAGTACAGAACCCTGCCACGATCGCCAATTTTGCTACCACCGAAGAATGGGAAAATAAGGTTGCCAACGAAAAAAATGATCTGATGTCGTTGTCCTCGGCGCTGAATGGATTGGTGGATAACCTAAAAAGTAAATTGCCGGCTACGGCAAAACGTCTGGTGGCTGAGCCTTTTATGGGAAAAGATGGTAAAAGTGAAGGAGCTAATGCTTATAAAGTACAAAGCGAGTTGGCGAATTCATTGGCTCTCAAAAAGTTAAAATGGATAAATGCCGAAGAATGGGACCCTTTGAAGGCCGTCCCCAACGAAGAGTTTTTGATGGAAGGCACCTTTGAAATGATGAATACAGGCCTGAAACTCAAAATCAATTTGCGCAATTTCAGAACCTACGAATCAGTAGGAGAGGCAGAGACAACCATCAACCCCGAGTTGTTGGGCAGTACAAACAAATGACAATCAATGAAATGTATATACCTGCTTAGTGTAATTTTGGGGTTGCTGTTCTTCGGTAGAATTGCCTGCGCCCAACAGCCTCAACCTACTAAGCCCCCAACTACCGGCTCGCAGCCGGCGTATGAAGGAGAAATAAAAGACCCAAGCCGTGACGAACTGGATGGTGAATTTAAAAAACGAACTGAACAACAGGTGCTGCGCCTACAGGAGTACATTCAGATTATATCAGACAAGACCCAATCAGACGAAAATCGGGATAAAGCCATCAAAGAAGCCATAAAATTGTTCCAGCCCGGATCATTGGTGCAGGTTTCGTCGGGTAAAAAAGGAACCCCTGTCATTTCCCGTACCGTTGGTGATTATTTCCGAAGGTTGAAAGCACTGCAATACCAACAGGTGGAAATTAACTTTTATGATGCTACGTATGTCGGCGATTACCGCAAAGGGGCTGATGGTGGCTATTATACAACCGCTACTTTTTCACAGGAATTTAAGGGGAAAGACGAAAAAGGAAACATCATTTACCAAGACAAGACCACCAAGGATATAGATGTTTCGCTGCAAAACCTGATGGATGAGGATTTTTACAAGCAAAACCGGTGGATCATCAAATTTGGGAATATTAAAGTAACTGAAACCAAAAAAGCGGCAAAGCCCATCAATTAGTGCCGAATTTTGCGAAAAAGTACGAATGTTTTGAGGAAGTCAAGTCTGCGTCTATACTTTATACTTAACTGCCCATGCTCCGTGTTTTTATACTTTTGTTTATTGGAGTGACCACCTCAACGGCGTGGACGCAATCGGCGGTGAAGCGTATAAAATCGCCCGATTCGCACGTTCGGGAAGTGAAACAATTGGATGATTTTTTTGATCGTTTCAACGCGGTCCGCCTTCCCAATGGCCAAAAAGCTCCGGACTCACTCAAAACAGCGAGTGTACGCGTTGCCTATTTGGAACAATTGGTAAATTCTGAAGATACTCGCTGGCAAAAAAGCCCCGACCGAGAAAAGCTTAAACGCTTCCTGCAACTGGTTTGTAATGAAAAGCATCCGCTGCATTTAAATAAATTTGACGATCAGATCTATTGCATTACCTCCTGTAATGTAGAGTATTTTGGAAATCATAGTTTAGCCGATCTGTTGTTTCGTCGTAAAGTAACTAATGAGAAGCATCAGTGGGTTTTGCAGGGTGCTTCAGACCCGTTTATGGAACAATTGGAACAAAAAATAGAACAGCGTACTATTTTGCCCAATGCGCACGAAACCAATTTCCTGAGTTTTTCCAATGAACTGCACGCCGGTGTTCCGCTCCGCAGTTATGCCGATTCTACTTTTCGATTCGATGCGTTGAGTGCCTTTATCTTCGCGGTAGACAGCCGCCTTATTAAATTCAATGAGTGTGAACGCGTTACCGTTTTTTTGACGGGAATCAAAGGTTGGGTCATGAAACTGGAAGATTTTACGCGTGAAAACGGGAACTCCGGATGGCTCATCAGCGACCTTATGGAAGTGAAAGAAGAACCGCTGACTAAAGTGCTGTTTCATCACCGATAGTTTCCTGACTGAACATGATCTATCTAAAAAAAGGAGACAATTTGCCCATAGTAGCTGTAACTCAACTATTGCTCAATCGTGCCTTGCGCAGTGAAGGTGGGATAGTGGTAGATGGAACCTTTGGGAATAAAACAAAAGAATTTGTACAACACTTCCAGAGGCTTCGGGGGTTAAACCCGACCGGATTCATTGACGGACAAACTTGGCAACGTCTTAATCAGCGGCATGGTCAAATTATTGATTCGGTAGATGCTACTGAACAAATAGATATACACGGCGTATATAGAGATATAGAAAAGGAAGGTGATGATATAAGAGAGGAGGGAGGTGAGCCGCTTGTGAATTATGGAATGTCAAGAGGCGCACGAAACGCCTTAAATAGAATTAGAAATACTGCTGAACTGAAAAATGTACTTCTATTGCGATTACATGGCCACGGCTCACCCGGTGTTCAGGTTTTATCTTCAGGTACAAGGGGGGGACATTATTCTGATGTCAGAGGTTTATTTTTTACAAAGAGCTTTGAAATTGTAAAAAATGTCTTTGCCGAACTGCGCCCTATTTTTTCGCCCTATGGAAGTGTGCAATTAATGGGGTGCAGCGTAGGACGTGGAGAAAAGGGCTATAGGCTTTTGCATGGATTGGCCGAAGTTTGGGGAGTACCTATAAGTGCAGGTATGAATACTCAATTTGGTGGGGGAGGAATTTCAACGTTTGTATTTGAAGGGCCTGTCAGAACTATTTTTCCGGACGGCTTAAACCTTCGTACTTGGGCTGCTCGCTTGCCGGGAGCAAATGTAAGTTTTTAGTCAAAGATATATTATTGGATTAGTATAAAATCAAAAATTCGCTACCGTTTGATAAGATTCACTTGAATTCCGAGAGATTTGGACGGACATTTATCTGCTCAAAACCGTTTAAGGATTGTATTGGCAGGAGGGAAAAAGGCAGGATAATTTTAATTGTATAGAATCTTTTGAAGGTCTTTTGAACAATTGGTGATGCAATTTTCAGCATCAATCAGGCTGCAAGGCTAACCGATGACCGTTTTATAGTAAATAACGCATTTCATAGCTATTGATCAGGAACTTTCTCATGGGTACGAATGGCCGTTAACTCAAAATCAACTACCGTTAACTCAAAACACCTTGCTATTACCTGCACCTTTGGTTAAGTTTGATACACTATTTTTAAGACCCCTGATATGTTGTCTACCCTTGTATTTAGCGGTGATTTAAAACGTGCCATTCAGATCGCACAATCCATAGCCAAAGAGAACCAACACGGCACTTTTTCGCCCGGGCATTTGCTCAAAGGATTGTTACACAACGATGTAGGCTTATCAAGCGTACTGGCTGCGTGGGACGTAGATATTCATTATTTACGTGATTGGGCTGATATTCGGGTTGAAAAATATCCTAAATCGGCGCGATCGGGCGATGCCATTCGCGGCGATGCACAGGTGCAGGCTGTGTTTGAGGTTTCCGATGTGATCCGTATGAAATTGGGAGAGGATGAGGTGTCGCCATTGGCTGCTTTGGCCGCTATTGCGCGCCCCGGAGTGGGATTTCAAAAAGACCAACTCAAATCGTTTCCGCTTACAGAAACCGATATTCTGGAAAAAGCAATGGCTGCGGCGGGCATACAAAGCGCTGTGAGTCCTTCTTCCAATGGAACAACTGCTGCCAAAGGGGCAACTCCTACTTCCGTTGGAGGCAATGCCTCTGCTCAGGCCTTATTAAAATACTGCGTAGATAAAACGGCGATAGCGCGTGAAGGCAAACTCGATCCCATCATCGGTCGCGACAAAGAAACCCGCATGATGGTCGAGATCCTCGGTCGACGCACCAAACCCAATGTCATCATCGTCGGCGAACCCGGCGTGGGTAAAACCGCCCTCGTTGAAGGACTCGCCCAACTCATCGTGGCCGAACAGGTCCCGGGACATTTGCAAAAAGCTTCGCTGTTTCAACTCGATATGGGTGCGCTCATCGCGGGGGCCTCTTACAAAGGTGAAATTGAAGACCGCCTCAAAAATATTATTGCCGAAGTCAAACAGCACGAACGGGCCCTGCTGTTTATCGACGAAATTCACGTGCTGATGGATCCCCAAAGCGGTGCCATGGGACTCGTCAATCTGCTCAAACCCGAACTCGCCCGCGGCGAACTGACCGTTATCGGCGCCACCACCCTCGACGAGTTTCGTAAATTCATGGAACCCGACGAAGCCTTCAGCCGCCGTTTTGAACTCGTCAAGGTTGAAGAGCCCGACGAAACCACCGCCGGCCGAATGGTGGGCAAAGTCGTGCCCCTTTTTGAAAACCATCATCAGATCAAGGTCGGGGCCGGTACCATTCACGAAACCGTACGTTTGGCAAGAAGATATATTAAAGACCGCCGCCTGCCCGATGCGGCCATTGACCTCATTGACCGCACCATGGCGGCCATGAAACTCATGTCCGAAACCACGCAGCGCGAAATTGATTTTTTACGCAGTGAACTTTCCCACTTACGCGAATCGCACGCCGACGGTGATCCGATCTTATACACGCAGGAACTACGCTGGTTTGATCGTCAGTTGCAACACCGACTGAGTCCGATCCTGTTGGGACAGCTCGAAGAACAACCCGAACTCGACCAAATGGAATTGCCCGAAGCCGTCGCCGATTACCTGACGGATTTATTGGTGCAATTGGAAACATTGGGCGGGCAGAAAAAAGAAACAGTCGAAAAGCACGATGTTGCGGCCGTGGTAGCGCACAAAACAGGGATTCCGTTGGGGAAAATCCAATCCAAGGAGCGGGAGAAACTGCTGCAATTGGATGACCATCTCAAGAAACGGGTGGTGGGCCAGGACCACGCCATCAAAGTGATCTCGGATGCCATTTTGGAAAACCGCTCGGGCTTGAGCCGGGCGGGCCAACCCATCGGTTCGTTTTTCTTTTCGGGTCCCACGGGCACGGGAAAAACAGAATTGGCCAAAACGATGGCGGATTTTCTGTTCAACGACGAAAAAGCGTTAATTCGTTTCGATATGTCGGAATTCAAAGAGGAACATTCGGCGGCGGTGCTGTACGGGGCACCTCCGGGGTATGTGGGTTACGAAGAAGGCGGCCTGTTGGTGACCAAGATCAAGCAGCAGCCGTTTGCCATTGTGTTGTTTGACGAGATCGAAAAAGCGCACCCTTCGGTCTTTGACCTGTTCTTACAGATTTTGGATGAAGGAATGCTTCACGACCGCCTTGGGCGGGAAGGTGATTTTTCCAACGCCATTATTCTGTTTACCTCCAACATTGGTTCCGAATGGATCACGCAGCAGTTCGGACAGGGGAAAATTCCGGCTTCCAACGACATTATGGATCTGATGGCCAAGAATTTTCGTCCCGAGTTTTTGGGGCGTTTGACGGAGATCATTCCCTTCAGTCCGATCACGGAAACGGCGGTGGTCAATATTTTTAATATTCAGTTAAAACCATTGATTGTATTGCTGGAGAAGCAGGGCATTACACTGCACATTGAAACGGAAGCGCGCAAGGCGCTGGCATTGGAGGGTTTTACGCCCAAATACGGAGCGAGGCCGATTCGGGGAGTGATTCGCAACCGGATTCGTCGGCCGTTGTCGCGGATGATCGTGTCGGGAGAGATCGGCAAGGGCAGTGTGGTCACGCTCAAAGTGGGCGAAAACGGTGAATTTGAATGGGTGAAAGAACCTTAATTATACCACCCGGTCATTTTTTTCAGCGAGTATAGTTTTAAAAGATTATCCACCTCTAAATACTTTTTCAAATGGCAGTCTTCAGCAAAGAAAAAGATTTAACAGATGCGCAAAAAGATGAATTGATTGCAAGAATTGAAGCCGAGCTAAAAAAAGCGGGCATTTATCTCAGCAATTATCACTACAAAGTGAAAGAAAAAGGGGGAACAAAAGAAGTATATGAAATTGGTCCCGATTTTGGCATGAAGTTTATCTGCCCTGACTATAAAGGGTTGATAACTACATTGGAGGCAAGCGCTAATTTCAGACGCGATGATCGACAAACAGTGTCAGGTTGTGTCATGGCACTGGTGACGGATGGAATTGGGTATCGACAGGTGGGGGTAGGTTCATCCATCCATTTTCAGATAAATGAACGTAACTGCGATGTGCATGTTGATTCACGCGGTATTGTGGATGGCACGACCAATTTTTATTCACTTTCCGCCATGATGCGCCATTTAAACGCTGATCTGCTGCCGAGTTTGGTGCCAAGTCTGCATTTAAGTAGGTATACTAATCTGTCACCTTTTCTAAGCCTCAGCACCCGGTTTGACATAATGAATCTGGCAAGGGGTGCTACCGGCGGTGGGGGCGGTCTTCAGGACAAAGGGTTGGATGCACTTGAAAAAATCGGTTCTAATTTACGGGCGGGTGTTCAATTGTACGATAACGGCAATTTCAGGGTTGCAACGGTAATGAATTTTCAGAACGTTCAACCTGAATTATTCATAGAGAAAAAAATAGACGGGAACATTTACCTTACTACAGAAATAGGACCTGTCGCGGATTTGAGCGGAGTGCAGGGCTTTGTGCAATTGAAAGGTAATTGGTGATAAAAAAATCAGGAACGTAAGTTTACCGTTGTCGCGTAGTATTACCCTATTTTAAAATCAGGTGTTTCCACTATAAAATCCTTGAAGTTCAGCCGGTACCTTTGTTCTGTATTAAAGGCAAGCGAAAAAAAATTTTAAACTAATTTTAACTATACAGTCATGCCGGTAAATCAGACAATTGTTGCTTGGATATCAAGTCGGGTAGGAATACAAATCGGAAACGGAGAATGTTGGACAATGGTCGAAACGACGCTGCGGGAATCCGGCGCTCGTACCTCCAACAGCATAATGGGCGCAAGCGGAGTAACCGCCAATGCCGATTATGTATGGGGAACGCCCACAACATTGGCCAATTTAGCGCCGGGCGACATCATTCAATTGCGAAATTATCGCTATTCTGAGTCAGATGGTTCGTATCAGACCCGCCCGCATCATTCCGCAATTGTAGAAGCAGTTTGGGCCGATGGGGTCATTGACGTATATGAATGCAATGTCAATGGATCGCGTCGTGTACAGCAAAATACTCTGTACTTTCAGAATGGTGACGGAATTTCGGTCAGTGGCACTTGGTGGTTTTATCGCCCTATTCCAAGAACGTAGAACCAACAAATGCACGTAAAATTACTCGATTTTAGAATCACGTAATTCCACGATAAAATCCTTGAAGTTGAGTATATACCTTTGTAATGTCAATAAAGCATAACCTAATTAACCTTAACCATGGCAATCGAAAAACCCCAGTTGGGCGGCGTCGTAATCGACGAAGGAACCAGCGAAGCAATCAAGCTTCTTCACGACAACAAAACGGCCATCATCAGCAAATTTACCGCTGATTCTATGAGCCAAGCACCCGTGGAAGGCATTCAAAAACTCCAGGATGCATTTGACCATTTTCAACCGCAGGTTGATGTAAGTCATACCACAGAAGATGGGCAGGAAGTAAATGAAACGCTGAATTTTACCAGCGTAAGCGCCTTTACGGTCAAAGGAATGATCGAACAAAGCGGCTTCTTACAGGAACTGAAAGGCAAAGAAGATGATTTTCAAACGATGATCAAACGCCTGATGACCAACAAGCCTTTCCAGAAATTATTGGCTGACCCCGCAGGAAAAGCGGCGTTTGTAGAAGCACTCAACGCGATGATCCAGGAATTGGAAGACGCTGACGCCGATGGCGAATAACATTTACTTTTTAGGATGTAACTTATAAAATCATACGTTACATACCCCTACCAAATTGATCCACTTTTGTAAAAGATATGCTCCATGGCACAAGAAGAAAAAGTACCTCAATCAAAAGAACTCGTCAAAGAAAAAACAGCTCCCCGTCCCTTAACCCAGACGGTACAGCAATTGGCCAAATACGGTGGCTTTGAATTCATCAAAACCATTGTTGATGGAACTGAAAATATGGATCCGACCAAAAAGGCGCGTAAGGCGATGTTTTTGGAGGAAGAAGATAATAAAGCAGACCGTAAAAAACTTAAAAAGCGCCTTGAGTCCTTTGCTGAGCTGCTCACATCGCACGACAACGTGGCGGATATGATCGCTGATGCCGAACAAAAAGCCGCTTCGGCCGGTGAAACCCTCAAAGCCAACCTCAGAAACTGCCTGGCGCAAACCGAAGAACTCGAACGTTCGTACCGCTCATTGGCGCTGTTCTTTGAAAATACGGCCGAAGAAAAAGTAAAGAACTTAGTGCTTTTCGATGCCGGCAATGACATGACCACCGATACGGATGGTTTTAGTAATCCGACCGGTATTTTTGAGCAATTGGCCAAAGAACTCCGCGATAATTATGACCGTTTTGACTTGACCAACAATTACTCATTGATCGTTGTACCGGGTTGGTTAAAGAAAAACATCATCGTCGATAAATGGGCCGAACTCGCCTATCAAAACAAAGTGATGATGATCACCGATTATCGCCACCTCGACAGCGCTGAAGACGTTGAAGCGATGTTTGACCGCGATAAACTGACCGGGTCAGATGCCTACAAATCGCATGTGATGATGCCCTGCAACTGGGTGGTAGGTCGCGAAGCCAATACCGACATCGGCGAAGACGAACATTTATTTGTACCGCCATCAATGGCACTGGCGGGCTTGCTTTGGGGTGGAAACATTGCCCAACCTTCGGCCGGTTTAGCCAACGGAAAATTGAAAATGGCCAGCGGTACGCGCTTCACCATGCGTAAGAATGAAGTGGCGCAACTCGAAAACAGAGGGTTGATTCCATTGATCTATGAATGGGGGCGGGTGGTGCCTCAATCGGCCAAAACGCTTTTTGACGGCGACAATGTCGGTTTGCAAACGTACAGCGTAGTGCGTGTGTTTGACTGGATCGGTAAGATCATGCAGGATTTCCTGAACCGTCGCACGTTCGAAAACATCGACAACAAGATGTTAGAAGACATCAAAAAGCAGATATCCAAGTTCTTAGCGGAGATTCGCGGACCTGGCAAGATCATCGAAGATTATCGTAATCTGGAAGTAAAACGCCACCCGCAGAAGCCTACGCACGTTATCGTGAACATGGATCTGAAACCGTTTTTTCCCGCCAAAGTATTTGCCATCAACATGACAGGTACCAAAGGCGACTGGGATTCTGAACTGAAACAATAAAAAATATTTCGTGATTGAGCCTTTTCATAAGATCACGGAATCATCCCCAAACAAACACTGATTTCAAATGGGACAGCCTGCAGCACGCGTTGGAGACCCTGCGGGGCATGGAGGAACATTGGGACCTATGGGCGCCACAACGGTAAAAATTGGTGGGATGCTTGCGGTGCGAGTAGGAGACCCGCTCATTTGTCCCGGATTTGACGGCCCCAAGCCCCATATCATGGGTAACGTGATGAAAGCCTCCATGACCGTAAAGATCAATGGCGCCTTTGCCGCTCGCGAAAATGATCCGACAGGCTGTGGAGTGGCAGGAGTATCAGGGGTGGGAATGCCGGCTGTCACTGGCCCGCCCGCACCCGGTGTACCGGGAAGCTTTGATAAAAAAGGGGCTGTGGTTGGCGATGGCGATGCGGGTTTTCTATGGGGGCAAGTCTCGGGATATAGTAATAAAGATGGCGCTCAGGGAATTGCCAAGGGTTCGGGAGAACACATTGAAGGCAAAACCACCGTGGGCGGAGCAACGGTTGCCGGTTCGGCAGATGGCCTCACCGGTACGGTAGAAGGGCACATTGGAAAAGGCTCTATCGGGGCAAGCGCCCAAGGTTCAGTAGTAACCGCTCAGGGAAGTGTTACGGATGCACAGGGAAATAAGGTCGGAGGCCAAGGCGGACTCTTTAATGCTCAGGCCGGCGGTGATATACTCTTAGGCACTGACGGTAGAAGAACCGGGGTGGGCATAGGTGGAAGTCTCCAGGCAAGTGTAGCTGAAGGACAAATGGATTCTACCGGCGTGTATAACATCCCTTTCACTGATTACACTTTCAACGTAGGAAGTACGCTGGGGGGATCGGTAGGATCGGTGGGAGCGGCGGCCAATGCAGGCGCTTACCATGATGCCGCTGATGACCGCTATCACTTGGCCGGAATGATTGACATTGAAGCCGTGATCGGCGCTAAACTGGGACTTGATCTCAGTATTGGGAAAAAAGCTGCTCCTTCCGGCGGCGGTGGAGGTGGCGGCGGTACGCCGGGGGTCGGTGTTCCGTTAACACCGGGAACAATTATAAAAGGGTTTCCAACGGTATTGATCGGAGGTTAAAACAGAAACAGCAATGGATGTATATTTTCCAACGGAGCTTAATGCAGCGGCCATTCGTGGTGTCAGATTTCAGGAGTGGACCAATAATGACCATCATTATAACCTGCTGAAATGTACTGTTCTCATCCCTGATTTTTTGTTTCTGTTTAAGTCGGATCCCAATCCTCCCGTGCCGGCCGTTCCGTTTGTAGATCTGGGGTATTTTAGAGATAGGCCTGAAAACCAAATGCTTGAGATCATTGTCCAAGCCGGCGCCATTCAACACGAAATTTCGCTGACGGACTATTACAGCTATTTAGCTACGACAGGCGGGGAAGAAATTATACAGCAGCGCCTGATCGATAATGATACCGACAAACCGGATCTGCTGCTTTCGAAGCGGTTTCCGGATGGACAGACATGGATAACACGGCGGACGGGCTATAAAGTATGGATGGACAACGGCGCGTTTGTGGTAACAATGAATATGGCCTGCAATCAAAATTATTATTACCAAAATGCTGACCTGTTCTATTACATTCTGTCTACTTTCCGGCCTTTATACACACCTGAGTATCAATTGGCAGAACGATTGAAATTGGTCACCAAACGCTATCCGGTCGATTTTGCCACGTACTTACCCACGTCCTGGCACGAAGTCCATCATCACAACGATACAATGGATGAAATGCGGGCCTGCTTTACCAAAACGTTTAAAAATCAGGTATCAGGCGCACTGACCATCAACGCAGTAAGTATGAAACGATACCCAACGTCGGAAATGGTGCTTTGGGAATATTTAAAACCCTATTTTGACAAAGGACTTGATTTCAACAGCATTCGTTTTCAGAATGCGTCGGTCTTTGAAGGATTCAATACCGTGGCAGACAGTATCAATTTTACGTATCGGAATACTACCCAATACAACCTTACTTTTTACCTGGCACACAACTCAGATAATTGGTTCTATGTAGAGATGTTCGGTTTTGCAAAAGTGCAGGATTTTGATTCCTGGGCCATCAATAAAAGAGCCTTACAACTCTTAATTCAAAACTTCAAAACCGTCTGAAAACGCATGAATGAGCGACTGCTTGATTATCGGTTTTATGGTATTGGCGCTCTTATTTCATTCGTTGCCCTGTTTGTCCTGCCGTTGATCGTTGGAAGTTTGTATTATTACCATGTGCATGGCAGTTTTGAAGGGCTGGATACGGGTAAACCCATTGACGCGCGTTCCAAAGTATTGATCGTCAGAATAGTTTTGGTAGTGATGTGTGTGTTGTTCTATTTTTTATCCATCATGTTGTTTGCTTTTCTGATCGAAAACTTTCTGAAAGCACAACGGCAAATCGACAATCAAAACCACACGACCGTTGCATTTATTGACGCACACAAGCACCAAATCGTTGGTATAATTCAGAAAGTTATATTGGTAATCTCGATCATAGGAATCATTCTGTTTCAGAGATTATACAAAGGACAATAACTTTTTGATCACTCAATTTTTCACTTTTACACAATACAAACAGTCTGAGTAGTTGTACTGCCTTCATTCATGAACGTATAATTGGCGGATGCAGGTAAAATTACCCGATTTTAAAATCACGTAATTCCACGATAAAATCCTTGATAATCGGTCAATACCTTTGTAATGTCAATAAAGCAAATACATTTTTGATAATAAAGAAATTAATCAATCATTTTTCAATTTAAACATTTAAATTCAAAACACTTACTACAATGGCACACAAGGCAACAATCAAAATCGACGGTACTGATTTCGAAGTATTACATTGCTCATACTCGTTTCATCAACACGTAAATCCTCATACCAACGAAACTACTTCTGAAGTATTTGGAGGCAATATCGACGTAACCATCGAAACCCGTAACGCCAACGCTAAGATCATAGAATTGATGACACTTCAACATAAAGATGACATCAACGGCGAAATCAAATTCGTAAACCAAAAAGGCGAAGAACTCCGTACCATTAAATTCAATGATGCTTCCGTAGTGAACTTCAGCGAAACATTTAACCTTGCGGGAGCGGGTACCGGTACACAGACTTTTACCATTTGCTCACGGGACCTGGATGTCAACGGGCAAAAATTAACATTGAAGAGAGAGTAATCTCAGGCCCCGGCTTGTGCCACATTGCGCGACTTCAAGTTTCGTCAATGTGGCACAATTGCCTTTTTTTAGCGATTATCTGTTTTTTTTAAGTTTCAGCAAGTTACATGTTACATCATGGCCCTCACCAACACTTTTACTGCCAGCACTGAAATCACCATCAACGGTGAAACCATTCGGCGCGTCAATCACCTAAGAATTGGTCAACGGTTTGAAAGTCACCACGATTTTGAAATCAGTGTATCGCCGGATATGCTCGCCAACCGATCTATAAAACTAAGGGAATTGGCGGATAAATTTGTGGGAAAGAAGGCCGCGATCACGCTTCGACAAGGTCGATTGGGTGTAACGGAACAAACTCAGATTTTTTCGGGAATCGTTACTTCGGTGCGATTGGTCAAAGGGCAAAGTCAATCCAGCACCTATTTGATCTCAGGGCTGAGCCCCACCATTCAATTATCGGCCGGCGTAACTACACGTACATTTACCCAAAAAGCATTAGGCGATATTGTGAATGACGTGCTTACCCCATTTGATTTTTCAGCCGTCTTTTCACCTGAACATGCTGCTCCTATACCGTACGTGACTCAGTATGAAGAAGATAACTTCCATTTTCTGCAACGACTGGCTGAAGAGTTTGGCGAATGGATGTTTTACGATGGGCGTGACTTTATTTTTGGAAAAGGCGCCCGACAAACTTCCCCTACGGTTGCATTGACGCACGGTACGAACCTGTTTGACATGGAATACGGCCTGCGTGTGACGCCGCTCAATTTTAAGGCTTCTTATTTTAATTATGAAGCATTTAAGTTATTCGAGGCAGATTCAGCAAGTGAGCAGGTAGAGGGGCTGAGCTCCTTCTCTCAAATGACCTTTGATCGGTCAAAAGAGGTTTTTACTGACCCATTGGTCAATATTAATTTCACCGACCATGCCGATGAAAATAGTCTGAAAACAGCCGTAAAACTTAAAAGAAGCGAACAGGCCAACAAATTGGCCGTGTTTACGGGACGCAGTCCCGAAATGGAAATGAAAATAGGCGGGCTGGTGGCCATCACCGAGCCTGTATTTATAGATGGCGTGCGGACAGATACCATTGATTACGGGACATTTGTGGTGACCCGACTCAATCATTTTGTGGATGCGCGCGGGGTGTATCAGGCCAATTTTGAGGCTGTACCGCAAGACAGTACTTTTCCTCCTGTAGATTATAGGATTGTGACTCCGGTAGCCCGGCCGCACATTGCGCAGGTAAGATCAACCGATGATCCGTTGAAATTGGGCCGGGTAAAAGTGCAGTTCGGATGGCAACCGGAAGGCGAAACGACGCCTTTCATCCGAGTGTCGAGTATGATGACAAGTCTCTCAAAAAGCTATTTTATTCCTGAAGTACACGATATGGTAATGGTGGATTTTGAATTTGGGAATCCTGACCTGCCTTACGTTTGTGGAAGTATGTATGCGAATGATCCCGGACCACGCAAACCCGGCGATGAACTCTTCAAAGCGGATAATCATATCAAAGGAATTATTACCAGAGGCGGGAATCATATTATCATTGATGATACTGATGGCAAAGAGAAAATTCAGATCTTTAATAAAGAAAATAAAAACAAGATCGAATTGTCGCTTGACGGAGGCTCTCATATCAATATCAAAAGCGAAGGTACTGTCAATATCAGTGCGGGTACCATTAATATGAACGCCTCCAAAATCAATATGACAGGTTCTGATGTAGTGAATATCAAAGGGAAAAAATCCGTTGATGTGAATTCAGAAGAAGAAGTAAAAGTGGGTTCAGGCAAAAAAATGTCAATTTCAGCAGGAACCGACTTAAACCTGGATGGAAAAAACATTACGATAAAAGCCACCGCTGATGCCAAAGTTGAAGCGGGAGCCAACCTTGATCTCAAAGGTGGCCCTAAAGCAACGTTGAAAGGCGCAATGGTAGAAATTAACTGATCCTGTACTATGGCCGACGAATATTATCCTGTTCCGCCGTCTTTTGGCTCATTGATGAAGCGTCAATTCACCGAAAAGATTTCGGTGGAAGAGTCTATTGCGCAAAATATCTCACTTTACCTTGCTTCTAAACCGAAAGAATTTCATTTTGACCATAATTACGGGTGTATTATTCACGGCTATGATTTTCGTCAGCTAAGAGATACACCCAGTAAAGATCAAATTAAACGTTCAGTAGAAGAGTACCTGAAAAAGTTTGAACAACGAATTATAATCAATAAAGTAGACATTGACATAACGGATGTAGAAGAAAAAGTAGAAGGCGGAAGCCCGCGTATTTGCCGTTATATTCAGATCATTATAGCAAGCACGCTCGTTCAGACGCAGGAGCGATTGAAAGATATGAAGTTTCGATTGGTGAGGTATTCATAATCTTCAGGCAAACAATATATAAATGAGATGGGACAGTTTTTTGGTGATGGCCCTGCTGATGAAACAAACCGATCAGTAATCGCTTTTTATAGGGAAAAGCGTGATTTATTGCTGTCCGAGGCGACTGAGTATACCAAGAATTTTAAAGCTATTCCACTCATTGTTGCAAAAACTCTTGTGGAGGCTGAGACGCGTATTGCACCGCTGCTTAAATCAAATCCCGGCGATGCTGTCAGTGATGAAGAACTCGAATGGCTTGGGGCATGGACGGATAGAGTTGATCAGGCAATGGAGGAGTCCGATAAAATAAAGGAAAGTGAAGTACTGGCAAACATTCGCCAAACCTACGATGATACTCAAAAGTTTATCAGAAAGTCGCAGGCGGCACTCCCTGAAATGAAAGAAATGCAGCGTTCAGATTTCAGGAAAAGCAATGAAAGCCATTTAAAACAACTTGCGTTTGAATATGCCACGATTTTGGATTCGTTACTGGTAGCTCAAAGTTGGGTTGCAGATGCCTCAACAACCATGAGAGAAATCAGTTATCTGGGAACTACTTTACGAACGCAGGCTACCATGCACGGTTGGAAAAACCCTAATTCATTTATGGTTGAATTACAAAACAAAAGAATAGGTAAGGTTTTACGTTCGTTGGAAATACTCAATAAACTCATAGCCATCTGGCAGATAGGCGATGGCGCAAAATCATTTTTAGGGGGCGGAAAAACGACAATGGATACGGCATTGTCGGGTGTGAGCTTTTCGGCGACGATTGCCAGCGCGGGAGGCACCCTCTTGGGTGCTTCGGGCGTTTTTTCACTGTATAACAATCTTTATATAGGACCAATGGTCAGCAGGATCGTGAGTAAAATTGATGAATTGAAAGACCTGATTTCAACGCGTCAAAATCGCCCTATGATCCAAATGGGTAAATTGGATTGGGTAGATTGGAGTATTGAACCCGGAGGAAGGGAAATGTATGAATATATGTATCAACTAAAAACGGCCACCTCTACTCAGAGCCTTCCGCCAATGCCGGCATCGGTGCGTAAATATTTCTCAAAATACAGTGATGAATTTGATGCGGGCACTAAAGGGATCGACTATGATGATAATCCATATACTCCACGCATAGACCTTAACTACAGTGATTTGGATGATAAAGGAGCTTGGGTAAGAATGAATTTTGAAGATATATGGGCAATGCTTTATGGGAACTTGTAGGATAGATATTTACCGGTAAACTGAAAAAATGGAACCCAAACGATATAAAACGCGTGAGCACATCCGAAGCGAAATGATTCGGGAAATTGCGCGTTTGTGGCATTATGACGAAAGCGATCTGGCCATTGAGAGTTTCGACCCTCTGGTGGGAATGCTGTTGGGAGCGTTTGCGACAGGCCTTGAAAATGTGCATCACGAACTGGATAATTCGCGTAGCCGGGTAGTTCAGCGGTTGGCGCATTTGCTTACTCCCGAGGTGCTTACGGGGCCGCAGCCCGCTCACGCCATGATGAAAGTGGGTATCCTTGATCCTTTCTTCGATGTATTACCCGAGCATACATTTAATTGCGCTATGGCGGGCAAAGAGTTCTTCTTCTCGTCGGTGGGTCAATACACGTTGCATAATTTGCGATTGAATACGGTGATCATCCAAAGTCGTATTCGGGAAATGGGCATGGGAGGAGCGCCGCGTGAGTTCTTTATGGATCAGGCGTTGCCGTCGGATGAAGTCTGGATCGGACTATCGTTAAATGAAGATCTGGAAACACTTGATGATCTTTCGCTCTTTTTTGATTGGCGTAATGACCCTTCGCGCAGTACTCACCTCAGTCGTTTATTGGATGTCCGGATGTTTACCGATACGGAAGAACTTCAGGTTTCGCATGGATTGGTCAATAAAAAGCCTTTTGATGGTCTTTCCAATGAATTGGGGGCTTCGGCTCGGATCGAACGCACCATCCAACGCCAATATGATGCCCATGTATTGAGCATCAGCAGCCGTAATAGACAAACGGGACAGGAGATCCCGATCCAAAATCAAAAGAAAAAATATCCCGAGGCCATCAGCACCTTTTTGCGCCCTGATGAACTTCAACGGTATTTTGTACAGGAATTATTTTGGATAAAGATCAAGTTTCCGGGAGGATTGTCGCCTGAGATACTTTCGCGGATGTACTTGGATGTGAACGCCTTTCCGGTGATGAATCGCCGGGCGGTTACTAATTTTCAGGAATTAAGATCATTATTCAATGTATTTCCTATTCGTACCGAAGAGACCGATTTCTTTCTCGATATGATTGAGGTAGAGACTCCGGCGGGGATAAAGTTGGCCAATGTGCAGCAATTTAATCGGGACAATAACAATCAATATTTGTTGCGTCAGGGAGGTGTTGCTCGCTTTGACGAACGGGATGCTTCCGAAATATTGTCGTATTTGGTAGACCTGCTTCGTGACGAAGGAGCCATGTTTATGGCGCTGGGGAGGGGTGAAATAGAAAGTGATGTAGAGGAAATTCGCAAACGACTGGAACGGATCAGTAATATCATTAAGAAAGATAATTTCCAAAATTGGTTCATCAGCGCCAAAACCGGCGAAAAAAGCGGACGGCTCAATGTGCGCTATTGGACGACCAAAGCTGATGCGGCAAACAACCTCGCTTTTGGCACCAGATTGATGCGTGACCGTAGCAATATTGCCTTTACGGATGAAGTAACGATGTTGCTCACCACCACAAAAGGAGGCCAACGACCGCTTCAGGGAGACGATAACTTGCCTGTTTTTAAAAAAGCGATTCTTACTCGCGGGCGTGCTGTAACGATGGAAGATTACAAAGCCGTTTGTTTTGCAGAACTGGGAGATAAGTTAAAACGGGTAGAGATAACTAAAGGATTCACCATGGGAGCCTCTCAATACCAAGGCTTACAACGGACGTTGGACATTAATCTGATTCCTAATCCGGCAAAGCCGCTGCCGCCTGAACAATGGTCTGAGTATAGTTTACGAATCAAGCATCTTTTGGAAGAACAATCATCAGGGATACTGCCCATTCGAATATTGGTAAACGGCACCTCATCGTAGGGGCAGGCCTTGCGTCTGCCCGGTATTCACATTTACCAAAGTAGAGATAAACCGTATTTTTCTAAGACAACCCCACTGATAAATGCCGACCGAAGAACTCAAAATAGTGCTGGATCAACTACCCGTCAGACGTCTGCGGGTGGAAGCAATCGTTGATGAATTGATTGAGAGTGGGTTTTGTCGGAAAGAAGAAATCGTTATTTATCCCGAACGTTCGTCGGCGTATTTTTACGAACGGGATGTTGCAGATATAGAAGAAGTTTTCAACGAACTGAGCGGTACTTCCTGGTATCGGGTCAATACACCCCGCGATGGATTGTACGATACATTGCCCGAACGCCTTTTCCACCGCCCCACGGGGCGTAACAAAACAGATGAGCAATGGGATGAGATCCGCGCCGAAGAAGAACAGCAGGAAGACGAAGCCCGACAGTTTTTTTTACCGTTCGACAATGCCATCACGCATCAGCGGGTACGGATCGAGCAGTTTGAAAAACAAGCGTTAGCGGGTCAGGATAAGGGATTTTTGAAGGAGTTTTTGGCCATTTTTTGGCCTGAAAGTGCAGATTTGGCACTGACCGACAACCAAGAGGCCTCGTTGTTTCAAATAACAACCATTGCCCACAAAGCGGCCGGTAATTTGGTTTGGATGCAGGATTGTTTTGAGCAAATGTTGGGCGAACCCGTTGAACTTACTTACGAATCCCTATTTCAATGGTTGCCCGTAGAAACATCGTTCATGCCTTTGGGAGAAGCGTCGTTGGGAGTAGATACCGTTATTGCAACTCCTTCGTTGGGCGATCAACCGCTTTGTTTGAAAGTTACGATAGGACCGTTGGACGCATTCAAAATGAAAGAGTATGTACCTAACGGTAAAAGTAGAGAAATCGTTGATTTTCTGGCGAGCTTACTGATTCCGATTGAGCTGGATTGGCGCTTGGAATTATTGACCCCAAGATCAACGGAAGGATTTCAATTAAATCCACAGGGTCAGGGTGCTCTATTAGGATTTACTACGGTTTTATGAGTATTTTTAGTGAAAAATGCGCCAATGACTCATCATCAACGTTTAGGTTTGTCAGTGTAAATTAAGTTTTAAAGAATCAATCAATAGCAGGAATGTCGTCAACAATACTTACACTTTTAATTGGAAACATTGTCTTTGGAATAGCCAATTTAGGAATTGTTGCTTATCTGAAATCAACAGCCATTTTTTCCAAAAAATTGTTGATGCATGCGCTCATCGTTTTTGCGTTGTTTACTGCATTAGGCGCTATTGTCAGTCAAATATCATCGCTTTCATTGGGCTTTATTGTATTTGAAACGGGAGCATTGATCTTAGGAGTTGTCTTTTTACTGACGGCCTACAAAACCTTTTCGTCTTGGCTTTTGCGCAAAGAGTTTGCGCCGGGATTTTGGTTGTGTGTCTCGCTCATGTTTTTCGGAATGGCAGGGTTTATTCTTTCTTACTCTCTCATTTCCAAACAAACAGGAATGTTGAGCCCGTATCTTTCGTTGGGGGCTTTACGGTATTTATTGCCCTATTTATTTATAAAATCGTATGATTTTTGGACAGCCATTCCGCCCAATGTATATAAAAAGTGGTATTATCCGGTCACGTCAAGAGTGCCGGGGATAGAATTGCGTAATACTATGCGGGTAAAAGTCAGAATCAGTAAAAAACCCAATGACCCTACGTGGGAAGGACACGAGTTTGAAGCGCCCAAAGACCGAACCTTGGGCGAATGGCTCCATTATATGATGAATTTATACAACACCAAAGTTGACCCCAACAATCCTATTCTGTTTGAAGATGTTCAAACGGGGCGGGCCGTTGGTTGGGTTTTTTACACGTCCTCGTTTTGGGGATTGTTTAAAAAATACCTTGATCCTGAAAAAACATTTATACAAAACAACGTAACCACGAGCACACCGATCAATGCACGTAGTTATACTGATTAAACGTACGTATGGCAACTCCAACTTCTAAGCATTTACCGATCAACTGGGTGGACGGGATGAAGATCACGAAAGATCACCTGTTGGGCAGTGATTTGGCAGCAATCGACGCAATGTGCGATGTTGCCCGTACGCACTTAAACGCGCATACGTATGGCCTCTTGCCTTCCGACGACGGCAAGGTTTGTCAACTGAGTCAAAACGGTAATGAGCTCACGCTTCCGTTTTGCAGAGCTGTAACCCCCGGCGGTGTCCGCATTGAATTTCCTGCGTATGCCGGCCAGCCCTCACTAACGTGTTCTTTATCAAGCATTCAGAACGAATTGCTCAATGAGCGCAGCACGGAGTTTTATGTATTACTTATTATAGACCCTACCGGTGTGGTGCCGTTTGGCGAACCTGATCCCAGAGAATCCCCTTTGCGGTTGCCTTATTGGATGCCGTCAATTCGATTGGCGGTGGCTACGGCGGAGCATATCAGGCACAACACCTCCGGTATTCATCATTTAGTGGTAGGAAAGCTTAAAAAAGTAAACCAACAATTTAATTTGCTGTCGGAGTGGGAATATGTGCCGCCGTGCATGAATATCGGCTCACATCCAACATTGATGTGGTATTATGACCATTTTGACGCCTTGATCGGGCAGATTGACAAAAATGCCGAAACCACCGTGCAGAACGTCTATCTAAAAGCGCAGGATGATTGGTCAAAAAATGTAGGGATATTGGCCCAGAAGGTAATTTTGCACATTGCTGATTCCTACGACCAGTATCGGTTGATCCTCAATGAATCATCGCCTGCGTATTTTGTGGAGTATTTTGCGCGCTTTGCCCGGGTATTTATGGGCACCTTGCGGTGTTTACCTCAGCGCAACAAAGAATACATGTACAACTATTTTGGGCAACGATTTGGGGTAACTCAGGCATCGTTTGAAGCAAAGCTTAACTTGTTGGTCAAGATCCAATACAATCACAACGATGTGGTTCCTACGTTTACATTGATCAAGGATTTTCTGGATAATCTAAATGCCATCTTTAACGAATTGAGCGGATTGGAATACGTTTACAAGGGCGACAGCGACGGCGGCTACCGAGGCCGTGAGCAATATCGTTAGTAAATCGTTTAACAAAGAGTTTTCAGTGCCTGTAAATTGCCAACTATTGACTAAAGCATGAGTCCTTTCTTAAAATATCTTCTGGTTAGTTTGCTGTTTTTTGTATTGTTGACAGCCATAAGCTATCGTTTCCTAAAGCCGCGCTCGGCGGGAAAAACGGCGCTTTCTTCCCAAACAGAAGCGCAGTTTACGACCGACGCTCAGTTGCTGG
This sequence comes from Runella sp., assembly GCF_965279615.1. Classification (NCBI taxonomy): domain Bacteria; kingdom Pseudomonadati; phylum Bacteroidota; class Cytophagia; order Cytophagales; family Spirosomataceae; genus Runella; species Runella sp. The sequence continues at coordinate 7,671,371 of NZ_OZ257252.1, forward strand.
ATACACTTTATCGTTCATTCAAATTGGCGATCAAAGGAACAGATCAAAGTATTTTGGCACAAACAAAAGGTAATTTGCAAGGGCGGTTGAGCGAAATGCAAAAACGTCCTGCGGCGGCTACGTCGTTGGATACGGTTTTTAGACGAGTGATCCGGAATTATTATTCGTTGATCAAAGTAAACGAAGAAGCGGTAACCAATCAAAAAGACCTTGTGACAAAAAAGCAGGCGTATAAAGACCAAATTGAGCAATTGACGCAGTCGAATCAGCTCATTCGTCAGCAGATCATGATCATCTCTTCCCAACCTCCACCACCTCCGCCCGTTGCTCCAACCAAATAAAAGTTGAATGAATAAAGGTTAAGAGTGTAAAGCAGTTGTTCATGAAATACAATTAATTTTCTCATTTATGACTTTCTGCTTCTGAAATCCCACTTTTTTAAAAAATATGAAATCCCTCAATAGTGAAATACGAAGTTCCCGCATCTTATACTTCTGGGTTTGTTACGCAGGAGTTGTTGCTTTGTTGGGCATTTCAATTTACCTCAATTTGCGTAAAATTCCTGAACTGGCGCTTGAACGAAACCAGTCGACCGAAACGGAGATTAAAAATTTCCTGGTCGAAACCGGCCGTTTAGACGACTATATCCGAGGGCTTACCAAATCACAAAACCTTTCGGCGGGTCAATTGCAAACCATATTTGGGTTTATTACCCAACTTCAATTGCATTATAACAAACCGCTGTTTAGTGCGGTGTTGAAAAGTTATGAGGCTTTTGTAAAAGATCTGGGAAATGCCCGAACGATACAGGACGATGAATGGAAACAACTTACGGCCAAATACAGCCAGTTGGTTCAGGAAAAACAACAACTTGACCTGCAACTCCAACAGCTTCAACAGCAACGCGCTCAACAATAGATCACGTTTTTGAGTGAAATTTATTTAATCGGCAAAAGCAAAAATGACTCGTTTACTCCTTCTTTTGAGCTGTATACTTTTGGTGAGCGTTGGTTTTGCCCAAAAAGTAACGTTTGATGATTATAAAAAACGGGCAGATGCGTGTTTTAATAAGCAGGATTATCAATGTGCCAAAGAAAATTACCAACGGGCGCTGCGCATCCGAAATGAAGAGCCTTATTGTAAGAGCCAACTTCAAAAAACGGAGAAAGCGCTGAAAAAAAATAATACTACAGTAACCCCTGATCCCACGCCGATCACTAAAAAGAACACAAATTCCAATGCTACACCCTTAAAATCGGAAACCGCTACTAAAGTGCCTGATTTTGTGTTGGTAAAAGGCGGCACATTTTCGATGGGCGATGACAAAGGGGCTATTGATGAACGTCCGGTACATGCTGTAACGATAAAAGACTTTTATGTAGCAAAGCATGAAGTAACGGTAGCCCAATATAAAGCATTTACGAAGGCCACAGGAGGAGCAATGCCGCCGGTGCCCAGTTGGGGATGGCAAGAGGAACATCCTATTGTAGGAGTATCCTGGAATGAAGCTGTAGCTTATTGCGAATGGCTTTCAAAACAGGAAGGAAAGAAAATACGCCTTTTAACCGAAGCCGAATGGGAATACGCAGCGTGCGGAGGAGCTAATAAAAATGCCGCTGCTACGGAAGAAACGGGTTGGTATATGGGCAACACCGATGGAGGTGGTACGAAGCCCGTAGGGACTAAAAAAGCCAATAAACAAGGGATTTTTGATATTGGCGGCAATGCCGCCGAATGGTGCGCCGACTGGTACGACAAAGGATATTACGCCGGTAGCCCCCCCAATAACCCCGCCGGCCCTGCTCAGGGCAGTGGAAGAGTAGTAAGAGGGCGTTCTTTTGGCGACGAACCCAAACCCCTAACGTTTCGTTATGGCTTAGCACCTGCTTCTAAAAAGCCTACGGTAGGATTTCGGGTGTGTTATGAGTAATCAAAGGGCCACGCCGTAATCATTCATTAGCCATGTCAGATGTAATCCTTTTTGACGGTGTTTGCAATTTTTGCAATTCCACCATCAACTTCGTCATTGACCACGATCCTGCACATCGTTTTCGATTTGCCTCGCTTCAATCATCGTTCGGACAGCGAATATTAAAAGAAAGTAATCGTCAAACGAGTGATTTTGACTCTGTACTTTTACTGAGAGACGGGAAATTATACGAGAAATCGGCCGCTGCGCTGGAGATCGCACGTTATCTGAAAGGATGGGCTTGGTTGGCTGTTTTTCGATTTGTACCCCGTTTTATTCGTGATTTCTTTTACGATCTTATTGCCAAAAACAGGTATCGTCTCTTTGGCAAAACAGAGGCATGTCGTATCCCGACACCTGAAGAGAAAAAATTGTTTGTGATGGAGTGAGTGAGTAAGTTTGCAGTCATTAATTCATAATTCACTCAATGACCAACTTAATGAAAGCATACGTTTTCCCCGGCCAGGGCTCCCAATTCAGCGGTATGGGCAAAGATTTATACGAAAATAATGCCCAAGCTCGTGCGCTGTTTGATAAAGCGAATGAAATTTTGGGTTTTGAAATAACAAAAGTAATGTTTGAAGGTACTGACGAAGAACTCAAACAAACGGATGTAACTCAACCTGCCATCTTCCTGCATTCGGTTATTTTAGCCTCCACGATTGAAAATTTCCAGCCTGACATGGTCGCAGGCCATTCATTGGGCGAATTTTCGGCATTGGTAGCCGCAGGAGCCTTAGCGTTTGAAGATGCGTTACGTTTGGTAGCCAAACGTGCGGATGCCATGCAACGCGCCTGTGTCATAAGCCCTTCAACGATGGCGGCGGTATTAGGCTTGGACGATGCTAAAATCGAAGAGATTTGCGCGTCAATCGAAGGCGAGGTTGTAGTAGCGGCCAATTTTAACTGTCCCGGTCAAGTGGTTATTTCAGGTACGCACGAAGGCGTACGCTTAGCCGGCGAGAAATTGAAAGAAGCCGGTGCTAAACGTGTATTGCCATTGCCGGTTGGAGGAGCATTCCATTCGCCGCTTATGGAGCCTGCCCGCGAAGAATTAGCTGCTGCCATTGCATCTACCGCCTTCTCAACGCCGCGTTGCCCTATTTACCAAAACGTAAATGCACAGGCGGCGACGGAGATAGAAACCATCAAAGAAAATTTGATCGCACAACTTACTGCACCCGTTCGTTGGACACAATCGGTACGTGCTATGGTGGCTGACGGTGCTACAGAATTTGTAGAATGCGGTCCGGGAAAGGTGTTACAGGGCTTGGTAAAAAAAATAGCCTCTGAGGTAAATACGGCAGGAGTGTAAAACAGACTAAAAAAGTTTAATTTTTTATTTGCTATAAACTCCCTGATTATCAATTCCAAAGGTAAAGTTGTTGTTTTTTGTTCCGACTTTTTTTGAAAACGACTTGACACGTAACCGATAAAGGGCTACTTTTGCACCACCAAAACAGAATTGGTGGATGGTGTAATGGTAACACAGAAGATTTTGGTTCTTTTATTCAGGGTTCGAGTCCTTGTCCGCCAACGAAAAAGCCTCGCAATTGCGAGGCTTTTTTATTTGTATTCTATGTGGTACACAAGTTAATGAAAACCGGGGCACTTTTATTGTCACACAAACCGGTCCAGTATCAAAACTCCTGCTAAACCTACGATTGACACGATGGTTTCCATGACCGTCCAGGTTTGTAACGTTTCTTTAATGGAAAGGTTGAAATATTCTTTAAACAACCAAAATCCTCCGTCGTTAAGGTGTGAACAGATTAAGCTACCTGAGCCAATGGCTAATACCATCAATTCAGGTTTTACTCCCTGACTTTGAACCAAGGGTGCTATGATACCTACCGCTGTCAGGCCTGCTACTGTTGCTGACCCCACACAGATCCGAATCACCCCGGCAATTGCCCATCCTAAAATAAGTGGTGATACATCAACTCCTGCTAACAATTCGCCAATGTATTTGCTGACCCCGCCGTCGGTCAATATTTGTTTAAATCCTCCTGCACCTGCCACGATCAACAAAATAATAGAAACACCCTTGAAAGCTTCTTCAAGCGATTTCATGACGTTTTTGGTGGTCCTGCCGCGTTTTATCCCCAAAAAATAGATGGCAACAAGTACAGAAAAGAGCATTGAGATAGAAGGGTCTCCCAAAAAGGCAAAGGTTTTATAGAGAATGCTGTCTTCCGCAAAATATCCCTTCAACCAAGGCATTAAGGTCAATAAGAACAACGGTAACAGGGATACACCCAAACTGACACCCAGACTCGGCATTTCTGACTCGCTGAATTGCTTGTTTTGAAACAAAGACGCATCAGGTTTTGGGTTGTATTTTTTGAGTGTTGTTGCAAAAACGGGCCCGGCAAGTATAATGGCCGGAATCGCTACGATCATGCCATAAAAAAGCGTTTGACCCACATTGGCATGGAACTGCGCCGCAATGGCCGTAGGAGAGGGGTGTGGAGGCAAATAACCGTGCGCTACCGATAATGCCGACAGCATAGGAACTGCTACATACAACATGGGTAATCGGGTAGATGCCGCAATGGTAAAAATAAGAGGAATGACAATCACAAACCCTGCATTGTAAAACAGCGGAAGGCCAATGATAAAGCCGGCCAATGCCAATCCCCAAGGCAGGTATTTTAATCCAAAAATATTCATCAGGGTGGTGGTGATCCGTTGAGCGGCGCCACTATCGGCCACGAGCTTTCCAAGCATGGAGCCAAAACCGATAATAATTACCAATGATCCAAGAGTGCCTCCAATGCCTTTTTCGAGGGATTGACTGATCGCGGTGACGCTCATGCCACACGCCAAGCCAAGCCCGATACTGACAATCACAAAGGAAATAAAGGTATCCAAATGAAAATAAGCTACTAAAAGGATAAGTGCTAAAATGCCCAGCAGGACGTACAATAAGAGCATAAAGAGTAAGAGTTAAGAAGTTAGGATTGGGTAACTAACTTGGTACAGTTAGTTCTTGCAATAATAATAACTTAATTGAGAATAACTTGTACAAAATAGAGAGCTGAATGATTTTAACCTAATTGAACAAGCTTTGAAAAGTAAGCAGCGGAATGCTGCAATCTACTCCCATACCAACTGAAGAGTTCTCCATCTACCACCGAAATGCGAGCCTTGGGGCATATATCCTGAAATTCGGTGATGTGCTTCTCTTTAAATGGGTAAGGCTCGGAAGATAAAAAAATGTACTCAGGCTGAGCTTCTTTCAGCTGTGCAGCAGTTATTTCAGGATAACGATCCCATGTGCTGAAAACATTTTGAAAGCCCGCCCTGTAAAGCATATCGTCGATAAACGTATGAGAAGCAGCAACCATATACGGTTTACGCCAAATGAAGTAGGCTGCGGTTTTAAATTGAGTAGTAACAGACTGAAGTCCGGAAAAGGATGCTTGAATACTTGAAGCAATAGTCTCAGCCTCTGATGTTTTTCCAACGAGGACACCAACTGTCAAAATCATATCAACAGCATCATCAAGGCAGAAGATATCTGACATCCATACGGGAAAATGCTTTTTTAGATTTTCGATGCTTTCCTGCTGATTTTCTTCTTTATTACCGATAATCAGATCCGGCTTCAGTGTTTTAATTGCCTCAATAACAATGTTCTTTGTTCCCCCGATTCTGGTTTTATATTTTACTTTATCGGCAGGATGAATACAATAATTCGTAATTCCAACAATTTCCGACTCCAGCCCCAGATCAAATAATAATTCGGTTTGTGAAGGCACGAGTGAAACAATGCGTTGAGGTAAATGAAGTAATGTTACCTCATTGTTCATTTGGTCTTCCACAGAAATTTTCATAGAAAGAGAATACTACTTTTTACCTGACCAAGACTTTCGAATGCCTATTTTTCCGCCAAATGTATTTTTATAAAGCTCTCCTTGATCTAAAGCAACGGCAGCAGTCCATTCAAGGCCATCCCACAAATTGAGTTGGCCATCTACTTGAAATAAACCCGAGAATTGCTTAGGAACCGTTGGATAAGGAAAACCGTATGTGCCATAATTCAAACTGTAAGAAAGTTTGCTCAGAAAATGCAGATTTTCTCCATAGTAGCCTTCAAAACCTAAATGATAGACAATGACCCTATTATTACTGGCAATTTCGTTGCTGTTAAAGGGTTCCTGAACTTTTGTGTCTTTGTAATTGGTAATGAAAGGAGTACCGATAATTTTTCGTTTATAAGACCAACCGTCGTAATATTGTTGGTGATTGAAGTAGTTGTCACGGCCCAAAATTCCCTGATCTATATCGAATATTTTTCCACCTTGACTTGTAGTGACCAGTAATTCAAACAACGCTTTTTTTAGGCTGATTTTCCCTTTTGTTCGTTCAGGATAGAGAATATTTAAAGAAACCCCCTGAAGCCCATCCCCAATATTTGTATTTTGTGATCTTGCTAAAGAGCCATCTTCATATAAGTTTTGTCGATATACGAAAAGGCTCATTCGACGAAATTCAAATTCTGCTCCAATATCAAGAGAACCCAAATGGTTTCCCACTCTGTTTGTGGAGTCAAAAGCATTTGCTCCTCCCCTCTTACCTAATAAAGACCCTGTTATCACTAATAGATAATCATTAAAACTGCTTGGAAGGGTTTGGTTATTAACTGTCCCGATATTATCATACGTTTTGCCACCCCACTGTACCTGATGATTAAGGCCACCGTAAAGTTTCAGTCGTGATGAAAGCTTACCTATACGAGCATAAAAGGATTTCTGATGCAGATAGTATCTATAAGCATAGTCGCTTGCACCAAACCAACCATGTGCGTAGGTTCCTTTTAAAGCAATAGAGTTATTGGTAAACTTAAGTGGTATATAATCAACAACGCTAAGTTGAATTTTTGGCATTGGCAGAGCATTGCCGGACCAAATATAAGAGCCGGTGCCAAGCAGGGTATCACATAAACCGAAAATTTCACGTTTTCGACCTACATACAGCTCCCACTTCTTATACCTTAATTGCCCATATAACTCCGGTAAAATCAGTTGGTTTTTGGCAGAAATATTAGCCAAAATATCAATTCCATACCCAACTCGCCAATGAGTTTTATTAGGTAAGTTAATAAGGTCTTTTTTGCTTGCCTGAATTGTAATCCCGGATGATATTGGTGCTGTAGCATATTGATTGGCGCGCATCCAAAATGGCATATTGGCAGTTGTACCGTATCCTGAAATTGATACTTGTTGTTGGATATAATTCTTTTTCGTCGAATCCTGCGAAAATGCACCAAACGAAAAAAACACAAATCCGAGAAGGAGCAGGGTAAATACTAATAAATATTTTTTCACTCAGTTGTAGCCCATTTGGTGGGTTATCAGTTAATTTGGAAAAAGTTATTCGAATATCATTTAACGGATAACATTGAAAGTTAAGAATTGCCAACAAATAAAATCAAAAAAAAACGTCTCTCAAAAAGTATCTTGGTTATATTGTCCCTTAAACAACGAGTATGACTATCGTAGAAGCAAAAAAAATGCTTGGAATCCGTGAAGATCAAATTTGGCTTTTAAAAGCTGCATTATTTGCGCCGCCGGAAGCACATCACTATTGGATGCTTTGGAAAAGACACTGGCAACTTGAAAACGTAACCAAAGAAGAGGCAAAATATACAGTTTTTATAAATATAGACGGCGATTCTCAGAGAATACTTCCATTAATATACAGAAATTTAGAACATACGCAAGACCCACTCTTACCTGCTTTACGAGATGCTTACCGAAACACTTGGATGCGGAACCAAAAATTATTGCACAGAGCCCAAAAGGTAATTCAGACCTGTAATGAGGCGGGAATTTCTACTATGCTGCTCAAAGGAATTCCCATGTCATTGCATTATTATAAAGATATTGGTGTAAGACCCATGGGCGACGTTGATATATTAGTGCCTTGGGAAGAGTTAGAGCCTGCCATTGAAATATTAAAAAAATTCGGTAATAACCCTGACCCGATTGAGTTCAAATACAAACATCTCATACATGCAGTGCATTGTTTTGATGAAGGAGGCATAGATATAGACTTACATTGGCACGCATTCTTTTTTCAATATTATACGGATGAATGCGTTTTAAAAAAATCGGAATTTCGACAGACATTTGCCTTGACGGGGAGCGATCAAACTTTTATTTTATCAGATTCTTTTCAGCTTTTTCATACCATAATTCATGGCACTATTGGAGGGATACCTTCTATTCGATGGATACCCGACGCATTTACAATTCTCAAAACGAGCAACTCAATAGATTTTAAAGCGATTATTAAATATGCAGAAGAGCGTAATGTTCAATTTGCTCTGCACGTTGGATTGCTTTTTCTTTCCAATCAATTTGGTTTTGATTTTATTGTACCCGAATTAAATAACCAAAGCAAGACCCAAAAACTGTATTTGAAGTTGTCTATAAAGAAACCTGAAAATTTACTGTCATTTGCAGTGATTGGTGTTGCAAGAAACATACTGACTTATTATTTGTTTATTAAAAATGCCTCAAATTCATACCGGCTTGGGCAGTGGATTAGCCAAAAAATAGTATTTCGATACAAAATGAGGAGTTAAAACAAAATTATTACCATGTTTTTTGAATGCCGGCAAAAAAAAATTGATTTCTAAACATCCCTCCCAAATCGGTAGCAATGCTTAGTTTTCCAACCACATTTTTAAACTGAGAAATTTTTTTTCAGCAGTGATTAATGAAAAGAATTGAAATCAAGCTACCCTAAAAAAACTACCCGTAAAGCCCTGCTGAGATATTGCTTCTGTCTGAAAAACAGGCCTTTTCTGCCCAAGTAACCCACGCGAAAATCCTAATAAAATAAAGACAGTAAAAGGTTGTCAATTTATTAAATCAAGGTTATGTATTGAGCAATAGTCCCAACGTCGACGCTTATTTGCCTTTTCCTTTTGCCATATCAACTACTGTGTGAATAATAAGCCATAAGTCAAAAAAGAAAGATATTTTTTTTAGGTAAATCAAGTCATAACGTAAGCGTTTTTTCATCTCATCTGCTGTTCTTGCGTAGCCAAATTTTACCTGACCAATTGAAGTAATACCGGGCTTGACTAATAAAATTTGCTTAAATTCCTCAGAAGCTACTTCCATTAAAGTCTTCACATCATAGTCAGCCAAAGGGCGAGGACCCACAATTGACATATCTCCTTTCAAAACATTATAAAATTGTGGAATTTCATCTAAACGTGTTTTTCGCATAAATTTTCCCCAAGGAGTGATTCGAGCATCAAAATCATCATTGGCGTGCCCTTGCCATGCCCCTACATGCATGCTCCTAAATTTATATATCATAAATCGCCTCCCCAACTTACCCGTTCGTGCCTGAGAAAAAAAGATGGGACCTTTTGATGTAAACTTTGTGATAATTGCAACCATCAAAAATATAGGAGAACCAAAAAGTAATACTGATAAAGAAAAACTAACATCAAAAACTCGCTTAAGCCACTTTATTTTAACATCTTCCCACATTTGATTGGAAAGACTTATGATGGGCATCATATCGTGATACTCAATAACGGACTTTCGGCCAAGAAAACTTACAAAATCAATTACTAACTTTACCTGATAATCTTTTGTAGATGATTTATTAACCAACTTATCAAGCTCATCGCTTTTTATGTAAGGTACACAGCAATATACACAATCTATTTTCCCGGACGAAAGCAATGTGTCCAGACGTTCATAATCCCCCCTCAAATAAAGGCGATTATCTTGTGTAAGACTATCAAAAAATCCATAGAACTGATACCCCATTTCGGGATGATTTTCATAAAATTGCTTAATGGCAATAGATAATTTTCCGTGGCCTACAATGACATAGTTGCGGGTATTGTGCCCGGTAGCCCTATATATTTTTAAAGTAACTACGCCAAATACTCGCCATAGGCTGCCGCCCACAAAGAAAATGAGATAAAAATAGAGCAGTTGCAGCCGAGAATAATTTTGGTCTTTCAAAAGTATCCAACAAATAGCAAAGAGTGCGGCATGGATAGTAACCAGCGTAGCATATTGCTCAATCAGATTAAAAACATGGAAGCGAACACGGGAATACCGATACGGCTTGATAAATAAAATCATCAAAAGCCAAATTAGATTATATAATCCTTGTAGTAATATATATTCAGGGTGAACGTTTATGCTTGCTCCCTTAAGTATAAATTGATAAGATAACCAAAACGAGGCATTGAGACAGATAAAATCTATCAACAAATGGATTGGTAAAAATAAAACAGAGTAACGGTGCTTCATTATCGCATATATTAAAAACGATGCTTACAAAAAAGAAGATGCGAATCGTTTGGAGAAAATACAAGGCTAAATGCCCTATCAGCAAATAAGCAAGCCCAAGAGTTGCTCTTGGGCTTGCTTATTTGCTGATATATTCTTAGACAGCCAAGAGAATTTACTTAGTAATCAGCAGGTTTTGGATAAAGCTTTGATTTTTCTCAGTACGAAGAACTCGTAAAAAATAACTGCCATTCGTGGCTCTGTCACCAAGTGAATATTTGGTTGTAAAATCTTTTACTTTTCCTTCCTGTCTTACCAATGATCGTCCGTTCAAATCTGTAATGTCAACTGAAATGTTTTCGTTAGGTGCAAATCCTTTCAGACGAATATCGAATGCGCCGTTGCTTGGATTTGGATAGACACTTACTTCTGCCTTTTCAGATACTTCCGCAATTTGCGTGCCAACTGTAAAATAGGACGCTCCAGTCAATACTGCCTGCCCTGAAACAACACTGTTCTCAACACTTCCGGCAGTTATATTCCATTGATTGTCACGTAATTGAAGGATTTGACTGTTGGCTTGCTCCGCGGCGACACTAACCTGCAGATTACTATAGTTATTGCTGTTCTGAACAGACCAATAAGTGCCTCCGGTTATTTCTTCTACCTCATCTGCCTGTTTAGTTGAAAGCCGACGTGGACTTTGAGCTACGAAGCCTACTAAAATGTTATCTGAAGTTGTTGGTTTGGAAATGGCAAATGAATGTAATTCGCTCCCATCTCCAACGGGGAAACTAAATGCATCGTCGCCTGATTTTTGAACAAATCCTTTTACGTGTGAGCGATTGGAAGCTCCTGTAATTTGAGCGTTGTCTGCTAAGCCAAGTGGAAACATTTCATTGTTTTCTATGATCCCTTTACCAAAACTGAGTTGATTTTGTACAATCAATGGAGCTTGTAAATTTACCTTGCCTGCCTGCGATAAAAGGAGTGAACCTACGTTTATTGCATTCTTGCTTTGAAGCAATTGAGTTCCTTCGCCATCTAAAACTACTTGTCCATTCAGTGCCATTTCACCTTGGTTGGCCATTCCTTTACGAAGATGAAGCGTACCTTCTGACTTCAGGCTGCCATGGTTAATGACTTCACTGTTTATAGCAACTACTGCTCCGGAACCGATATATACTTCAGCCGAGGAGAAGAATTGTGCATGACCGGCATGGGCGCAGATAATTCCTGATAATATAAGTAATTGCTTTTTCATACAAAAAAGATTATATAGTGCTTTTGATGTTTCGATGAGTAAAGCTAAGACTTTTTTTGAATTACCAACAACAAAAAGAACCATAAATTATCTAACGGTATGTTTGAAATGCTTAATTTCCACCCGATACAATAGCTGAAATTTGTTCGATCATGCAGCACCTTAAGTTTAACGATTCCCTTTACGAGCTACCTAACCAAATAAACAGTACCAAGTTTGGAATATGATTTGTTTTGAACATCGGTATAATCTATTCTATACGTATAAGCGCCTTGGGTGACTTTTCGCCCATTGGCGTCGCTGCCATCCCATGCTTTTGTCCAACTATCGGTAGAATAGAGGACATTTCCCCAACGATCATAAATGGTTATTTGCCCTATGGTTATGGCTTGTCCTTTTATTTCAAATGTGTCGTTGACTGAATCGTTATTAGGTGAAAAAGTATCAGGGACAAATAACTTAGGGACGCGCGCATAGACAATGGTATTGGAAATACTGCTTTGTCCATCGGTAGAAGTGGCCCGAACGCGATATATTACTGTGGGGTCATTATCATTGATATCTATAGGCCATTCTGCTGCATTATTATTTGGATAAGTAGCCAAAACTTGTCCGTTGTCGCCAATTTTTTCAATAGTATAAGTAGCTACTGCTGAAATAAAAGGCGATTGTGAAGTCCACTTCAATGTTTCTCCGTCTACTTCTAAATAAATAGTGCAGACAGTAGGTTGATTGGTGGGTCTACGGTCACAAATATCGGTATAGGACACTTGGTAGCAAACTGACCCCTGAGAGGTATTTGTCGTAGAATCTATTAAAGTGTTACTTATTCGTAGTATTTCTGAGCCATTCCTATTGAAAGAATAATTTTTTGTTTTAACAGTATTGGGGAGTGTTATAGTTATCTTTCCATATATATTATCTACTACTGTAGTAACTGCATTTGTAATGGAAACCGGATCTTGCAGTACTTCAAACGTTTGAGGGTCGCTTACGGCTTTACAACCTGCCAAAGCCAAGGTACCTTCACCTGTTACTTTAATTTGGTAAGCACCCGGACCTGTATAGGTGTAAGTAGGAGAGGGTTGGCCCGGGGCGAAAAGCTGGGCAGGCTTACCATCTCCCCAATCTATAAGATATTGCCCGAATGCGAGCCCTGTAGTATTGATCATTAATTTGGTTGAATTTCCACATCCATCCGATAAAGTAAAAGTAGGCTTGGAGGAAGAATATACCTGTACTGAGTTGCACCATAATGAAGGTTTTCCATTAATAACTCCCATTTGAACAATGGCATATGAACCGGGTTGAGTATAGGTAAAAGAAGTCTGGGGAGTTGCCTTAGAAGTATCCGCTTTACTTTTGTAGTCGTAGATATAGCGGGCCTTTGTTACATTGGCAGGGGTGGTAACCTGTACTGCACGACCTGTACATTGAGTACCTACTTCGGTACCTGCTATACTAAAACTTCCGTCAACCCATTGAGGACCAAATTGAGATGGAAAAGGGCATTGCCCAAAAACAACTCCTCCCCAACCCATTCCACATAAGTATATAGCACATAATGAAATAATATAAGGTAGAAACTGCCGATTCTGTGAGCGTATCATTGGGAATGAAAATTTCATTTGCAAAAATAGAAAGAGAATACCAATATCTAACGCTGCACATCGGCACAAAATGCTACCGTTAGATAATTTTAGAGTAAACCATTTTTTGGTTCTGATTTTATCCCTTATTTTCGATGTGTGAAATAGAAACGAAAACAAAACTATATTTAAACATGAAAAAAATTCTTACTCTTGCTTTGGCCTTTAGTTGCGGGGCTGTTTTGGCACAGAAAGCAGACAACGTAGGGATTGGCACTACAAAGCCTGATCCTTCTGCCCTGTTAGACTTGAATTCTAACTCGAAAGGTCTATTGTTACCTCGGATGAGCCAAGCACAACGCGATGCCATCAAAAATCCTGCGGCGGGTTTGATTATTTTCCAAACAGATCAGGTAGTAGGTACTTACACTTTTGATGGTACTGCTTGGCAACCTTCCAGTGCACGTACAGGAGAAGCAAGTTCAGTAGGGGCTTGGGATAAGCAGGGAAACGCCGTGGACGCTACTGATTTTATCGGTACTACCAATAACTTTGCATTGAAATTTAAGGTTAATGGCGCACCTTCAGGTAGAATTGAGCCGGGACAGAATACTTTTTTAGGTTACTATGCCGGAGCCAATAATACCGGGGGGAACAATACAGGATTTGGTTATGCCGCTTTATATCAATCAACCGGTGTTAACAATACAGCTTTTGGATCAGAAGCGCTTTATCAAAATACAAGTGGTATTGATAATATCGCATTTGGAGCAGGGGCTTTAAAGGTAAATACGTCAGGTTCTGAAAACTTTGGTCTAGGTGCTTTTGCCCTTTTTACAAATACCACAGGAAGTGGAAATATTGCTTTAGGTAGAAGAGCTTTATATACCGGTAATGGCAGCAATAACGTTGCCATTGGAGCAAGGGCTTTAGAAACTACAACAGGTAGTGGTAATATTGCTATCGGAACCCAAGCTGGGTTTAATGAAACGGGTAGTAATAAATTATACATTGCTAATAGTAATACAGCCAATCCTTTAATTAAAGGAGACTTTAGTACTAACTGGGTAAAAGTTAATTCAAAAACAACCGGTTATTTAGCGGTTGGTGATTTTGATGCAGGTACGCCAATGCCAACTCCGGCCGGATATCGTCTAATCGTTCAGGATGGTATTTTGACCGAGAAACTTAAAGTTGCACTCAGAACGGATGGAGCAAACTGGGCGGATTATGTTTTTGAGCCAAGCTATAAGCTGATGCCTTTGGACGAAGTTGAAAAGTATACCAAAGCTCATAAGCATTTGCCAAATGTGCCTTCGGCTGATGAAATAACCAAAGAAGGTATTGATGTTGCTAAGGTAAGTAAAATGTTTATGGAGAAAATAGAGGAACTAACACTGCATATCATTGAATTGGATAAAAAAATTAAAGAGTTAGAGGCGAAGAAATAACCCTCTAATTGCAGTATCATACTAAAAAGGGTGATGGCTTTATCGGCTATCACCCTTTTTAGTATGATTTAGTGTAGTGTTCTTAGATTGAAAAAGTATTATTATCAAATCCAGATCAATTGATGGGTTTAGAGCCGTATTTTAAAATAAGATGCAGTAATTTAAATCCTTTCATGTATCTTGGTATATATACTTTAGGATTAGAAATACAACGGGCAAGCCATCCTAAATATAATTTATCTACCCATTTCGGAATATGAGTCTGGCGCCCTGTTTTAAATGCAATAGCGGCTCCTGTGCAAATTATTGCCGGACGATAGCTCAAATTTCGGCGTAGATAATGTCCCAATTGCTCTTGAGTCCCCCCTCCTATATTAATTAGAACCCAGAACGGTTTTTTAGCTTCTATTTTTGATAACAAGATATCATCTTCAATATTTCCATTGTAAAAAGGAGCAGTATATAAATTATCTGATGGAATGGCCAATCCTCTTTGAATAAAGAATTGTTTATTAATCATTGTATCCAACTCTGTCGGATTAACCAAAAAAAGGGAATTAAATCTAAGTTTGTTTAAATGACTGATAAAATAATTAATAAACTTTAAACCTGAAATCTTTTCAATTTTTTCCTTGGAAATGAGGTTCCATGAAAGAACCATAAATCCACTGTCAGGAATGACAACGTCTGAATTTTTCAAGGCATTATAATATACATGATCAGTTGTTAAAGATAGCATAGAAGGAGCTGCCGGTGCAGTTAAAAGACCTCCATTTTCATTTAAATAATCAAAAACTTTGTCCACACTTCCATTAACAAATTTTACTCCAAGTATAGTAACGATATTAAAGTAGGTCATAGTAGAAAGCCGGATAAATTAGTGCACATCAGAATAGTTAGAATTGATTTAGTTATTTAATCCCTACTTCTACATAAGCTAATCATGAATATTATGCGAGTAAATAATAAAGAATCTTGTACTTTTTGTGCTCTATTTCTTTATCAGAATAAAAAATAACAAGTTATAAGGCAGGGTGTTAATTATAATTTTTAATCCACTGAATTGTTTTCCTAATACCATCTATGCGTATAAACGGTAATTCTCCAACAATTTCTCGGGTAGGAGTAAGATCGAATATGTTATCAGTGGTCATATTATTTAATCTGAACCGAGTCATTGGGAAATTTTTATACACTAATTTAATGAAATCACCGGTCATCGCAAGCCCTTTCATTAATCCATACGAAACCTTATAAGGTTTTCTGACTTTCGCAATCTCAGCAATCTCGTATGCCCAATCACTTATAAATATAGGTTCATAATCACCTAAGTAGTAGGTTTTTTGAAGCGTACTTTTATTGTTTAAAATGGCGTCAATTTGAAATATAGTATTTTCAACGTAACCATAGGTCTTGGTACAGGAATGTTTCCCGATATCCAGGTAATTTTGATTTAATACAATATCAAAAAACCTTCGATAAGGCTCTCCAAACCAAGGACCCCAGATTGAAGTTGGTCTTACAATTGACCATTCAAAGGGAAGATTATTGCTGCGTATCATTTTTTCCATCACTACTTTACTCTCACCATAGATGGTATGCGGGCAATAATCTTCATTGTGAACAGGTTGGTAGCCCACTTTGCAGACATACATCGTTGAGGCAAACACTGCTTTCTTTACATTCTTTGAGTAACGGAGTGCTTTGATTAAATTTTCGGTTCCATCAAAATTTACTCTGTAATCATCTAAGTGGGTGCCGCCCAAATCTGTTCGTGCTGCAAGATGAATGACATAATCGGGATTGATCTCCGCGATAATTTTCCTTAGACTATTTAAATCCAATAGATCAACCTGAAGCCATAATGAATCATGCTTTGGATTCATATTCTTTTTGATATCCAAATTGTAAACCTCAAAGTTCTTGCCAAGGTAATAGTCTATGAGGTTTGTGCCGATAAAACCTGAGCCGCCGGTTACTAAAAGTTTATCCATGGGTGATTCGTTTGTAAAGCGCATCCATTTCTATTATTTTATTATCACTCCCGGTATGAAAATCCATAGGGGCAACAAGGGCAAATCCCTGTTTTGATAATAAATCATGAATTTCTTCAAAAATAGGTTGAGAATCATATAACTTTTCAAATGCCAGTTCAAGAACAATATAATCTATTTTTCCCAGTACTTTATTAGCGCCCTCCAAGATAGTCTTTTCAAGCCCTTGAGCGTCTATCTTCAATAGAGTTGGCCGTTTTAAAGAAATAGAACCTACGTAGGTATTCAGGGTAGTACAGGCAACCTTTATTTCTTTGGTTTTGCTTTCTTTGTATTTAGGATTAGTATTATTGTCGCTTACCTTTAATGCAGAACTTATATGAGAATACTCGCTTTCATAAAAAGCAATTTCTTCTTCTACATTTGAGAGGGCTGTATTATTGATATAGATACCTTCCAAGCCGGCGGTCTTTTTTTGAAGGTTATCAAACAGTTCCGGTAATGGCTCAAAGGAATGAATAACAGCATTGGGGAAGCGAGTTCTGGCTGCAAACAGAAACTGTCCATGATTTGCGCCGATATCCAGAATACTGTTAAAGTCAGGGGTATATTTGGCAATACTCTCAACAAGTTTAGTAGAGGAAATAGAAAAGACTTTAGACTTTAAAAAGTACTTGGAGACACCTTTGACCCGTATCAATTCCAGCGCTCTAATTAGACGATTTAACAGCAGACTCATACAAATTTTTATATTTTACTTTTAATTGTGGAACACTAAATGATTGACCAAGCTGAAATGCATTCTTTTGAAAATCAATCATAAGTGGAACACTTTCAATGATGGTTGTTAGGGCATGTACTATGGAAATTTCATTCAATTCGCACACCCAACCAGCCTTGTGAGCCTCTATTGAACTGCAAATATACACATTATTTGAAACTAAGGCAGGTAACCCTGCCTGCATAGCTTCTACAATGACAATGCCGAAATTCTCGTTTTGAGAGGTTAGCACAAAAGTATCGGATCCGTAAAAAGCAGCTATTTTATCATACCCGGATAGTTGCCCTAAAAATGAAACAACTTCCTGAAGCTTTAATTTAACTACAAGTTCTTTAATTTTCTCAACATACAGAGGTTCCCCTGTACCCGCAATTGCCAATTTAACTTTTTGCTTATAGAGGTCAGGCAGAAGAGAAATGGCGTTTAGTAAATCCTCCAACCCTTTTTTGTAATTGATTCGAGATAAAAATAAAAATACAAAATCATCGTCACTATACTGATATTTTTCTCTAAATGACACACTTAAACTGGAGGGGCTGGACGGAGAAATGCTGAAAACGGGCAAAGGAATAGAGTGAATTTGACAGGATGCGCTATAGGTTACAAGCATTTGCGCTTCTTTGTCAGAAGTGCAACAGATAAATTTTGAATGTTCCAGATAGGGTTTGACAATAAGCGGGCCAAGTATTTTTTTGAAAAGCTGCTTTTTTTGCAGATCAAACGGATCTAAAGATCCATGAGGCCATACAATATAAGGTACACCGGCCTTTCGGGCTACCATAGAACTTTCAAGACATAAAACATTCCAAGTACTGTGGAATACTAACAATTCAAAATTAGAAATATTTTTTTTAAGCCATTCAATTGCGTTTTTACTTCGATAAAATCTTTTAGGAAAAGAAGAAGAGAATAAAAATAAATTTTCCTCATTGAATTCTACAGTATCCAACTCATAGGAATGTTCCTCTATAGAGAGGACAAAACTGCAGTATCCTAATTCTTTTTCTACCCGAATAATATTTGAAACACTGTAAGGCAACCCTCCCAATCGTTTATCTAATCCCTCTATTATATGTAATACTTTCATTCCTCGTATCTGATTAAAAGATAATACATGATAATGAAAGCATCAATATTTGTAAAAAAAAACGCAAGCCATAAAAATGAATAATATTGATTTTGAAATTTAACCTTTGAATTTGCCTTAGTCAGAGCCATAAAATAGATAAGAAAAGAAATAATGCCTGTTTCAACTATCCAATAGTACCAACGCATGTTTACATTGTAAGTAATAAATTTTTCTGCCCTTTCATTATAAATATAATCTCCCATAATCCCTGAAAAGTAGTTAGGGTCAACAAACGAAAAATTGCCGGGGCCATAACCGGTAAGCAATAATATTGGGTAATCTGAAATAAATTTATAGATCGGATACTCCATGTCTCTTTGTAAAGGCATTCCTAAGAATTCATTGTCTTGAGTAATATCATCAACTTCCAATCTTGAAACAGCACGTTCTGCTATTAAATATAATAATAGGTTTTCTCTGTTATTTAAATAACTCTCAACAAGTAATGATTTTGCAGAAGATATGATCAAAAAAAAAGCAATAATCAACGAAATACAGCTTAAAATGATTTTTCGAATACTGAATAAATTTTTGAAAATAAAGAAAACAAAAACGGCAGATATAAAAATAACCCAAAAGGTTTGAGATAAACTCAAAACAGCAACAGTTAGGACAAATATGAATGAGGTATATCGCTTTTCAAAAAAAATAATGGGAAGAGCAATTCCAATAAACGCTGAAAAATTTTTGGGTTCATTAAATAACGCAGAAACTCTTGGAATAGACCACATTTCATTGCTGGCATTCCTGTAACGTGGGAGGGACCCTATAAGCCTTGAAAGGTTGGGTTCATCAATAAATTTCACAAATAATATCTGTAATAAACCTATCACGCATGATGCTATTGCAACTCTGGTAATGACGCGATTAAAAAGTGCAAAGCTCAGATTAGATCGGTCAAGATAAATCTTATACCCCATACTAAAAAAAGGCAAGTAATTCTTTATATAAAAATAAATAGGTTTGGTGTAAAATTGTATACTGTTAGTATAGGGAGCAGCAAAAATTTGAGGATTGTACATATGCCAAAGCAAACCAAATAAACTTGCAATCAAAGGAAGTATTAAAAGAATAATAAATTCTTTGGAAAAAGTTATTTTTTTTATCAAAAAAAGATATATTGCTTCGAAAAAAAAAGCATAAGAAACAAAGAAAGATGGGCCAATGGTAGGGCCAATAAATTCAATATTAAATGTCTCAGTCGCAAAAGCAAATACAACTGCTTCAATGACTGTAATTTTTTTTGTGTAATAAAAATAAAGTATACCAATGCCAATAACAAAGGAAATAATACTAACCAGTATGCCGGTAATTGGGTGTAACATTTATTTTTTTAGTTGAATGGCAATTCCTGTCGTTTTGTAAACAATAGACTTAACACTATACCGAATAAGTTGAATGTAATACTGAAAATATAAAATATATTTTGGCGCAATTTTGTTAATGATTTTTGCTTTTAAAACTTCTGCAAAAACTCTTTGATCCGTACTTGCGCCCCCGTCCACCATTTGTGCCAATGTTTTCTCAATAAAAAGAGCATTTAATCTGCATCCTATTTTTAGAAAAAATGCATAATCACCGGCAATTTTATATGAAATGTCAAATAGTCCATACTGCAAAAATAATTCTTTAGAATGCAAAGAGCCTACGTGAGCAATATTCATGAATTTTTTCATTTTTAACCACTCCCACGCTGAACCAATACTTTGTCTGGGTCGATATTGAGAATCCACAACTTCGACAACGGATGAAATATAATTTACTTTTTTTCGACTTAGCGCCAATTCATTTATATAAGTTTCAATTGCCTGCTGATGCAAAATATCGCCGGCACCAACGAATGCAATCCAATCTCCCCCGGCTTTAGCAAGGCCTTTATTCCAGGCATCGTAAATGCCTTTATCAGGCTCACTTACCCAATAGGTTAGTTGAGAACTGTATTTCTTTATAATATCCAGCGTACCGTCTGATGAGTTACCATCAATGATAATGTACTCTATTGAGGAATAACTTTGTGAAAGAATACTCTTAATTGTTTTTTCAAGAAATGGAAAACCATTAAACACAGCAGTAATAATCGAAACTTTAGGAGTATATGTTTCCATATCAAAGTATTTTTTCATTTATTACTTCTTGGTAGAATTGTTTTAAATTTTTGGCATAGTGTTCCCATGTATAATTGTCCTGAATAGTCTTAGCAGCATTTGTACCCAATTTCTCACGCAAATGTGAATCCAAGGCCAGGCTTTCAATCTTGTTAGCCAAAATTTCAGGAGCATCAATGGGGATAAGTAGCCCATTGTCACCATCAATAATAGGTACACCACAATTATTAGTTGTAATGACAGGCAATCCTGCCGCCATTGCTTCCATTGCAGAGCGAGCTGAACCCTCAGCAAAAGTAGGGAATACATAGATGTCTGCATTGGTCAAAAAGGATTTTATATCATCCTGTAGAAGTGCACCGTGCAAAATAACATTTTTGGGATGGCGTAAATTTTTTAGGACAGAAGTTGCTTCTTCAGCATAAGGCCCCACTACATCTAATAGAAAAATCAATCCTCTTGATGTTAATATATTAAGAGCATCAACAAGTGTAGCTGCTCCCTTTCGTAAATCGAACGTACCGGTAAACAGTAATTTAATTATTTTATCCTTTATTGTATAATCTTTTTTAAGCTTAAAAAAATCCTTCCGAACACCCCAATAAATAACTTTAATTTTTGAAGATGGGAAATTCTCTAAAAGGAATGTTTCTTTCACATAGTCTGAATTTACTAAAACATAATCGGCTTCCTGACAATCTTTGAGCACTAATTTCCAAAACTGATGATTTTCTGAAACCAAGGCTTTTTTATTGAACTTTTTGTACTCTTGCTGGAGGCTTAATCGGATGGCTTTAGGATGTGCAATACTGTGATCAACAATTACCTTTATGCCATTCTTTTTAGCTTTTTGAATAGCTCCCCCTTGTCCGGCACCGCTTCGTACGTGAAAAATATCTGCATCAGTTAAATGATTTATGGTGCAATACCCCCAAAATCGCCAACAAAACGACTCCAGTTGATCTTTGAAAAAAAAAGAAATATGCCGGAAAGGCAATAGCCCCCAATATAAGAATTCAGGTAGTGCATTGGTTATTATTTCATTGCTTGATAATTCTTTAGGAGTTCGTACAAGTAAACGCTTTGAAAGTTGTGGCCTACCAACCATATTCCCAATAAAATTTACAACTTTAGCGGGAATATATCGAGGTACCCAACCCGTTAAGTATTTTATTTTAACTTCGCCTTGCCTCTTTAAAGCGATGCTTGTTTCAATTAAATGAATTTTAGTAAGGCCTTGCGAGATAATAAGTTTCATTAAAAAGAATAATTGTTGATTTGAGCGTAAATAAAAAGTTCAATTCCCGAAACATCAAGAATGTTTTGGCTCTTCATATCCCATTTTTTAATTTCTTCAATAGATGAAGAATTGCTTCCAATTAAATAAGGAACATCTTTAAATACATTCTTAAAAAAAACTACATTCAAATAGTTAGGATGAACTTCTCCCCATAGCCTATGAAAGTTCTCAGGCTCTTTTTCTTTGAATTCATTAGAGCCATTTGGGCAATAGCAAATAAATAAGCCGTCTGACTTTACCAGTTGTTTAGCTAAAAGAAACATGCTCTTAATGTCAGGTAAATGCTCAATTACATGGGAACTGAAAAATACATCTACAGGAGCTTTTAATTCTGAAACAGAGGTAAATATATCAAGTCCCAATTTATTTCCAAATTGCGCACGCGGTACAGAAATTTCATATGATTGCACATTCCAACCTTTTTTTTTGAATTGATAGCTCGTATATCCCCAATTAGCTCCAAAGTCAACTATATTTATTGGGCTTTTAGGGAAAAAACTATTTATTATTTCTATTTTTGATGATGAATCTTTTTCGATACCTACAAAATTTTGTTCTAATAATACTTCTAGTTCTTTATCTGAAGGTAAATCAGTTGTTACACCATCTTTCTGCTCATAATCGTCTTGATAGAATTTTTTGTTAAAAGATATAGTATCGGTAGGGTGTCGATAATAGAGTTTGCAATTCTTGCATTCATTAAGGGTTGTTATTAAATATTTCCTATCAATAATTGAATAAACAGTACTTCCACAATAAGGGCAAACCTTTGAAGTAGTATAATTCTTAATTGACCTTAAAAAATATTTGATTTTGTTTTTCATAAAAAAATATCTTGAAATCTATAAAACACTATTGTCTGAAATAAATAATTTAACATGAAATTACTATTTTTGTTTTAGTAGTTTGCTTGATTTTTTTGTAAATTTTTAAAATAAATAAGGCTTTTAAGAATTTGAAGCTGATTGCTTTTTGCCTATTTTGACAAAATCAATCATTATATGATCAGGCCTCTGCTTTTTATCAATAAGTCCATACCCACGCAGTTGAAGTAATTTTCTTATGAATTTATTCTTTTTTGAAATAAAGAAAATAGCAGGGATTGAATTTAAAAATAAAAATATTGAATTTTTAATCAAAATCTTGATGCTATATAATTTGCTTTTTTGAAGCTCAATATGGCTAAATAGTTTTTTGGAAGAAACACTGAAACTGAATTTCTGTGATAAAAATTCAGCATGTGCATTGCTTAAAAATAAAATATGTTCAGGCATAGAAACATAGTAGTATTCATTTTGATATTCTTTAAAAGGGATACTGTCAACCCATCCGGTTAAAATTATAATATTTCCATTGGGAAGCAGTGCATCATTTAAAGCTTGAAATAACTCTACAGTATCGGTTATGTGTTCAAAAACATCTATTAATACAATTGTGTCAAAATAACTGTTGTACTCTTTTAAATCACTTATGAATTTGCCAATAATTTTAATTCCATGTTCTTTAGCTACTGTAGCAGCCTTTTCTGAAGGTTCAATTCCGTAATACTCGTTAGAACTATTGTTTAAGCGATTCTTTAGCTTAATTAAGAATGCACCGTCAAAACAACCAATATCAAGTATTTTGCCAATACTACTATTTGGTTTTTTGCTGGTAATATAGTTAACTAAAAGCTCAAAGTCTACTCTTTCTTCTTTATACAACCATAGAGTTTCCGGTTGAATGGAGTATAGATAATCAATGTAATCTTTTTGTAATAAAGGATTCTTAAAATATAAAGAACAATGATTACATTTACAAAGGTAACCGCTATTAATTGGCACCTGAAATATGTTCGTGCCAAAATAAAAAGCCTCCGGAACTTTTCCAATCTTTAAAATGTCTTCACTTTTACATGATGGACACTGTATTAAATGCTCATTGCCTTTTTCAATTGAAAGATGATTAACCATATAGCTGTATTTTAATTCGAATACTAAGCGGTATAAAAAAGATACAAATCATTGAAATCATCGTTCCAAGAAAAATTGATTCAATGGTAGGATAAAATTGTAATAGTATGAATTTGAAAATAAGAGATGTTATGGCTGAAAAAGGAAGTATTCGAATGAACAATGATAAATAAGGAGAAGTGTTGGCAATTATAGAAAAAAAAGAATTGAAAATAGTAAATATAATATACATACCGGCTACTAACAATAGTTCATGGCTTATAATTGTGGCTTTACCAACCCATAGCCTAATTATATCAATACCAAAGAAAAATAATATTGTAAAAAAAAGAATACAAATTCCGGAAAGAGTCAATATGATGTTTTTATTCATTTTTTTGATCCATAAAATATCATTTTTAGCAAAAGCATCATTGTAACTATATAAATAAGGGTTTACTAATAAAATGACTGGGAATGTAAATAAGTATACAAACCTCAAAACTATATTGTATGTAAC
Organism: Runella sp.; assembly: GCF_965279615.1. Lineage (NCBI taxonomy): Bacteria > Pseudomonadati > Bacteroidota > Cytophagia > Cytophagales > Spirosomataceae > Runella > Runella sp. Next base: position 7,695,680 of record NZ_OZ257252.1, read on the forward strand.
TACTTCTTCAACTCCAATAAATTTGGCAATAAAAAAACTGTCCGGAGCATTGATAAGCATTATTGAGAAAGGAATAAGCAAATACTTTACGCTCTCTCGAAATGTATTTGCAAAAAACTTTTTAGATACATTTTTAAAATTTATGCTTAATTCTTTATATAATGCGAAAAAATAAATAAAACTTATGATAGCCATTATTAAAGGTATTCCCTGATAAATTAAAGCAATGAAAATTATCTCCCATTTGTAATTTACGGCACACCATAATAAAAATAGTATTAAAATAAATGATATAGAACTGAATACTTCATTAATATAGCCTTTGAATTTAGCAGCATACGCTTTGTTAATTAATAAAAAAGGCATTGTTAATGAAAAACAAACAACAATAATTGGTACAATTGTATAATTTGTAGCGTCCTTTCGAAATTTTAAAAAATCAAAAAAATCTATAAAATAATATAATCCCAGAAAAATTATAATTATAAATACGCAAAAAACAGACATGATTAAGAACGATGCAGAAATTAAATCACGAGCTTCATCGTTTTGTTGGTTGGCTTCCAAAACCGGTAATTTATTTTGGAGATTTATGCCTAATCCTAAATCGCTTACTCCCAAAAATAAAGTAACAGAAATAAATGTTAATAAAATTCCAAACTGTTCTTTGCCTAAATAGCTTGTTAATAATGGTATTGTAATTATCTGTACTAATAAACTGGACGCCTTAGATAAAATCCCTGCAACGCCTGTAGTTAATGCTGAAAAAGACCTCTTATTTGACTGAATTTGAAGAGCTTTTTGAAAAAAAAATGCATAAGAAATTTTCATACGCGCCAATGTTTTTAAAAAATGAGCCCTTCACTTGATAAATACCTGATCTCAGATGCATAAACTTCACTCAGTAGTTTGAAAGCAGCCTTATCTATATTTTCGTTATTTTTGTTAGTTATATTTTTTTTAATTTTTACTTTTATTGAATCAGGAATCCAGTCATAACTGATTTTATTTCTTAAAAACGACTTAATACTGGTGATTAGCAAATTTTTGTCTTTTTTACTTTCATTGTAAACTGTAAATTGAGTAACGAACCCCCTTTCAATTCCTAAAAAATCACAAATATTATCAAACTCATCTTTAGTATACATTTTGAACTTTTGGAATGAAACAAGTTTTATATTTTTTTTAGGAAAAATGCTTGTATATTTCTCTACTTGTTTTTGGTACATTCCTAAATCAATATAAATATTATCAACCCCCCATTTTTTATTGCTTGTTGAAATATCTTTTTGTAATGCATCATAAAAGCTTAAATTTTCCATGCCTGTAAACTTTTGCATTACATAATGAGAAAAAGCGCGTTCTATAGGGTTTCTTAACATAATTATAATCCTAGCGCCAGGATTATAATTATAAATTCGTTGAGCGGCATTTGTATCCCATAAATAAGAAGTACTTGCTTCTCCTATAACTGACTCATTTATGCAATCATCAAATAGGCTATTGTATTGATCTAAATCATTGATTACCACTGAATGGTATCTCTTCTCTTTTATTATTTTAATGGGTTTTTCCTGATATACTTCAGAAAAGAAATGCGGCTCCTTTACCGGACTCATAAAGACTGATGGATGCTCGCTTAGGTAATTATATAATGATGTAGTACCGCATTTAGCCGCCCCAACGATAAATAAATTTACTTTTTTTTTCTCAACTATATCCATGCGTTGTGTGAATAACTTATTTCTATAAATCGACTTTAATATATTTTCTGAAACAAAGAGATCTGTTTGCAGAAGTAATAAATATTAAGTGTTATTTTAGTTCAAACTTCACAAAGACAAACATTTATGTGATGATTCTTGCCCTGATTACTGTTTTTTTATTGAACCTGTAAGTTGTTGGACAACTTTTATCAAAATACTCAGAAAAAAACCTATAATACTAAACACTGCAACAATTACGCCTCTTCTCGGTTCACTCTTTTTCAAAGGAATTTTAGGAGGTTCCAACATTTTAAAAACAGGTGTTTCTTCTTCCACCCGTATCTTAGCCTGTTCATATTGCTGTACCAGCCCATTATATACATTTTGGGCCAACATAAACTCTGATTGTAAACGTTGTTCGGCCACTTTTGCAGAGTTCATAACCAAAAAGCTGTTACGATCGCGATAGCCTGCCAGAGCGGCCTCACTATTTTGATACCTTGATTTAGCTTCATTGACTTGCTTTTGTAGGAACACGAGCTGTTTTCGTGCTTTATCTGTTCGATAGTTAGTGACGTACTCTTTTATATATTCAACAGATAAACGAGCTACTGTGGCAGCTACGACCGGGTCGGGCATTTTGGTATTAATCGTAATGATGCCTGTTTTTCTATCAAAGGAGGTCATAACTCGTTGCTGAATCTGCTTAACCCATATTTCCTGTTTTTTAGTGATTTCTACCGCTTGGCTAAATTGGCGGGGATCTAATTTAGGTTTGTCTTTCTCCTTTGAACCGAGGAACTTGTTTAACCAACTTTCCTCCAGTATCTCAAAATAGGTATGTAAAGCAATCGTTTTTTGTAAGTTTGAGACATAAACTTTTTGCTCAAGCATAAATAAGGCAAACGGCAGGCTTTGGGTAATACTGGGATAAAGATCGGGCCGTATGGCTTCTGTACTGCTCATCTGGGAAATATCTATTCCGGCCAACCCTGCCAATGCACCCAGACCTCCCATCTTCCCTAATGCACTGCTTGAAGCAATTTCGGGTAAAACAACGGCTTTTGATTCAAACTCATTTTGGGCAGTAAAAGCATAAATGGCTCCCAAAACTCCAAAACCTGCTCCCCAAAGTATAATCCTGCGAATGTTGCTTCTAAAGAATGAGATTATATCATGAATATTGATCTCAATTTCATCTCTTTTAATAACAGGGGTTCTATTTGGCGTTGAATCTTGCATAAATTGATTTTAGAAATCAATGATTATTAATAGTGACTTTCAATTTTGATTTTGGTCACAAATTTTATTAATTTCTTAACAAAGTGGCGAGGGCAATAACTACGGTTCCGAAGAAAGACATGATCACGGGGCCGGTGAGATCGGAACGCCGATCATCCTTAGGCTTATAAGGTACTGTTATGACACTGCCGGGTTGTACCTTGGGTCGTATATTAAAAAACAAAAATTTACGGGTACGTTCTGTATAACCATTAGCATACGTAATGTAAACTTGGCTTTTTCTGGCGCGATCACCGTAGCCTCCTGCCTGTGACAAATAATCTGAATAGCTAAATCCTTTTGAGAAATTTACAATAGAGGGATTAAGAACAGCACCTTCGATACGAACCAATTCCGAACGTTCAGGAATATATATGGTATCACCCTCTTCCAGAATAATATTGCTTTCAAGAGATGGGTTTGCTACAACCTGTTGAATATCAAGCGCAATTCGTTCCCCTGCTCTTCTAAATATAGCATTAGGAAGATACCCGTTCAATTTTGGACCACCTGCACGTTCCAAAAGCTGAGTGATTCGTTCGCTGTTATTTTGGATGGCATATGTACCGGGATAATTTACTTCTCCCATGATCACTACGCTTCGTTGCTTATCATAGCGTGTTGATTTTCGAATATAAACAATATCAAACGGTTGAAGCTGAAGTTGCTGATCCCCGGCAGATAAGGATAAATCCCTGTTTATTTTTAAGGTAAGGATCTGAATGGTTACATTGTCAGAAACATCAGCAAGGTTGCTGTCTTTGATACGGCGTGCAATCTCAATTCGGCTATCAATGGCACCTTCGGTTAGACCACCTGCCTGTGTAATTAAATCGGAGACGGTCATCCCGTCTGCATAAGCAAAATCTGACGGATTATTGATTTCCCCCACAATGGTTACAAAATATTCCTGCCGCAGCTCTTTAATGGAGGCAACAATTACACTGTCCTGCGCTTTCAATTCAATATCGGGTAATTCATTATTTAATACTTTACCCAATGCAACGGCAATTACTTCAGGTTCACGATTGGGTTTTTCGCGGTGAATGAGCACTCTGTTCAGAAAAGCATCTTCGCGCACTCCTTCTGATTGATTTACAAGATCTTTCAGCGTCTTAAGATTATCACCCAATGCATATTCACCGGGTCGAAAAACAGCTCCGTTGATTTGAACCCGATTATCAAACCGACTTAATATCTTGCCTACTACAATGGCATCTCCGCTTTGTGGTAAAAAAGTTAAGAACTCATTCTTCCTTACTGTTACAACTTTACGGGCTTTCTCGGTATTACGACGCAGCGTAATGGAAGACTGATAGGCCTGCTCATTGAATCCACCGCCTAATTCTACCAACTGTTGAAGCGTTTCGCCTTTTTTAAGCTCATAAATGGCAGGACGTTTGATCTCTCCATCCAGCTCAACGCGCGTAATATAAAAGGGGACTTGAATAATGTCCTGATCCTGTAAAATGATATTGTCGGCCTGATTGGCCCGAAGCAGAAAATCGTAGATATCAATGGTACGCACGATTTTATTATTCCTAATAACGTTGATGGTTCTGAATGAACCGTTTTTATTGGGCCCACCACACAGATAAAGGGCATTAAAAGCCGTAGCGAGTGAAGAAACGGTATAAACCCCCGGCTTTACCACTTCCCCGGTAACCATTACTTTTATACTCCGTATGCTCCCCAAATTGATAGAGGCAAATGAACCACTTGAGTTCAGGCCGGAGTAGGATTGTTTCAAACGACTGACAATTTTGTCACGAGCGTCTTCGATTGATAGACCGCTCACATAGATAGGAGCAAGGTTCAGGACTTTAACTGTGCCTTCAGGACTCACTTTCAGGCGATAAGAACCTTTGGCATCGCCGTATATTTCGACCAGCAGTTCGTCATCGGGACCTAATTGATAATTTTTGGGAGTGGCAATTCTAAGACTTGGCTCAAATGTAAGCCCTTCAGTATTGAACAGATCACTGCCAAATATTTTGAGTGGCTCTTTTTTGGGAGGTTTGATGGAATCTTTTTCAATCGCACGTTTACTTAATTTGCCGATTTGCTGCCGGCCCACTTTTATACTGTCACTAGTGTCTGAATCCTGCTTATTCCCGTTGGTTTGCATATCTGAAATACGCTTTCTCATCAAAGAAATATCGGAGAGCGTAAATCCCTGTGCCAACGCCGCCTGCTCAATTTGCATTTCAGACATACCGCTGGCTTTGGCTCTTTCGTAAAATGCTTTGACTTGAGAATCACTTAATTGATCCACCTTAGATGGTGTTTGGGCATAAATTCCCTCTATAAAAGAAAAACAAAAAATGCAAAGATAAAAAAAACGGATGCGTAAAGTCACTTGTGCGGAGTCTAGATTTAAAGTAGGTATTAATGATGAAATACTGCCAAATAAAAAGGCATATTATTTCTGAGAAAGTCTGAATCCATTAAAATCGTGGTCAAAAATAGTGAACATATTAATAGTATCGAAAAAATATTGCTTTATTTTACTTAACGGTTCATTTATATTTGTCATTTAACCTAACCTTTTCGCACCCTATGTCCAATCCTTCGACTACACATTTTAAACAATCACTTGGCTTACTTGATGCCACAATGCTCGTTTCCGGGGCAATGATAGGCTCGGGGATTTTTATTGTCAGTGCCGATATGGCGCGTATTTTAGGTTCTACCGGTTGGCTGTTGGTAGCTTGGGTACTGACCGGGGTCGTCACGGTGGCGGCGGCATTAAGCTATGGCGAGCTTGCCGGGATGATGCCCAAAGCAGGCGGCCAATACATTTATATTCAGCGCGCTTTCGGGCCGCTTACCAGTTTTGTTTATGGTTGGACCGTATTTACCGTAATTCAGACCGGCACCATTGCCGCCGTTGCCGTTGCATTTACCAAGTATTCGGCGGTTTTCTTTCCCAAACTCAATTTTCAAAATGCCGAGAATGTCCTGTTTAATCTGGGACCGATCAATGTGTATGGAGGTACTTTCTACGCAATTGCCTGTATTATTCTTCTTACCTATATTAATACAAGAGGAGTGAACGCCGGAAAGCTCATTCAGAATATCTTTACTTCCACAAAATTAGTGGCGTTGTTTGGGTTGATCTTAATCGGCATAGGTTATGGACTTCAAAGTGGGGTTTTAGGGCAAAATTTTGAGAACGCATGGGATGCGAGCCGCGTTTCCAAGGAAACTGGAGAGATAACTGTGCTTTCGGGAATGGCGCTTATCACTGCATTAGGGGTCGCGATGATCGGGTCACTTTTCTCTTCCGATGCCTGGAACAATGTGACGTTTATTGCTGCTGAGATCAAAAATCCTAAGAAAAATATTCCACTTAGCCTTTTTTTAGGGACGCTCATTGTGACAATACTTTATATTTTAGCCAATATCGCTTATTTAGCCATCTTACCCTTAAAGGGTTCAAGTACAGGTGCCGACGTAATGGCGCAGGGTATACAGTTTGCCGAATATCCTACAGACCGTGTTGCTACCGCCGCCATGTCGGTCATTTTCGGAAGTTCTTCGGTGGGAATTATGGCGGTATTGATCATGATCTCAACGTTTGGGTGTATCAATGGGCTTATTCTGGCGGGAGCACGTTTGTATTATGCCATGGCTCAGGATGGACTGTTTCTGAAGCAAGCTTCTACATTGAATGAAAAATCGGTCCCCGGCAAGGCGCTTTGGGTACAGTGTATATGGGCTTCATTGCTTTGTTTGTCAGGGAGTTATAACCAATTGCTTAATTACTGTACCTTTGGCTCATTGATTTTTTACATGGTTACCATTGCCGGGATTTTTGTATTACGCCGTCGTGAACCCAATACTGAGCGGCCGTATAAAGCCGTTGGCTATCCCTTTGTCCCTATTTTTTATATTGTAGTTACCTTAGGGATTTGTTTGATCTTATTAAGCGACGCCAATACCCGATTCGATACCGGCATGGGACTATTGATCGTGGCAGTGGGTGTTCCTGTTTATTATTTTACAAAAAAATCGGGAACGGCTGATAAGGCGTAAGAACCGGCAATTTTATACATTCAAAACGCTTAACGGATGCTCAGTTTAAGCAATGTTGAGTCAGATAGGGCAACCTTTTGCCTTGTTAACTAAAAACCAACGTTTGAAATCATGCAAAAGAATAAACCCTCCATTCTCAACGCCTGGTGTATGTACGATTGGGCCAATTCTGTACATTCACTTGTCATTGTTTCGGCCATTTTTCCCATTTATTTCAGCAATACCGCAGTCAATGCGCAGGGCGGACCCGATGTGGATTTCTTAGGAATGACCGTCAACAACTCAGCCTTGTTTTCATTTGCGGTTTCTTTTGCTTTCCTGTTTATTGCTCTGGTGAATCCCATTTTAGGGGCCATCGCGGACTTTAGCGGAAGCAAAAAACGCTTTATGCAGTTTTTCGTTTATCTGGGGTCATTGTCGTGTTTGCTGCTTTATTTCTTTGACCGCGAAAATCTTGTATTAGGTGTACTTGCCTTTTCCATTTCGCTGATCGGATGGTCCGGAAGTATTGTGTTTTATAATGCTTACTTACCAGAGATTGCCACGGAAGATCGCTACGATAAATTATCAGCCCGTGGATTTACGATGGGATATTTGGGGAGCGTATTGCTGTTGGTTTTCAACCTTACCATGTTGATCAAGCCGGAATGGTACGGAGGCATTGACTCAGGAACTGCCTGCCGAATTTCTTTTGTAACCGTGGCTATATGGTGGATCGGTTTTGCCCAAATTCCCTTTTATTACTTGCCGAATGGCACTGCTTCGGGCGCAAAAAGAGAGGGCGGGTGGATATGGAACGGCTTTCGCGAACTCAGAAAAGTATTGGGAGAACTGAATCATCTGCCCATTACCAAGCGTTTTTTGGTGGCGTTCTTTTTTTACAATATGGGTGTACAAACCGTTATGTACATCGGAACGATCTTTGGAAGCAACGAGTTGCATTTACCCGACAATGCCCTGATCGTGACCATTTTATTGTTGCAGATCTTGGCGATTGTAGGAGCGTATTGTGCGGCACTGCTTTCCGGGAAATGGGGAAATACGAGCACTATTTCCGCTATTTTAGTGATTTGGATCGGGGTATGTGTCGCGGCCTATTTTGTCAATACCGAAGCTCAATTTTATGGCTTGGCGGCCGGGATCGGGTTTGTAATGGGAGGTGTTCAGTCGCTTTCACGCTCAACGTATGCAAAATTTTTACCCGAAAATACCCCTGATACAGCATCTTATTTCAGCTTTTATGACGTGTGTGATAAATTCTCGACGTTTTTAGGGACGACCATTTTTGGGGTGATCACTCAGTTTTCCGGAATGCGAAACAGTATTTTGTTTTTAGCGGTGATTTTTGTGATCGGGCTGTTGATTTTACGCCGAATTCCTTCGCAAAAAATTTACCGTACTCCTTTGACTACTTCCTAAAGTTAGTATATTTGCGCTCCTGTTAAAGGAGGTATCCTCACTTTAGCAGCGCAAAAACAGGATCTTAGCTCAGTTGGTTCAGAGCGCTGCCTTGACAGGGCAGAGGTCATCGGTTCGAGCCCGTTAGGTCCTACAAAAACCCTCAAATTAGGCTAATTTGAGGGTTTTTTGTTGGCATTTTGCTGATTTTGTACCTAAAAAAGTAACTATATTTTCTGCCCTAAACTTCTTTATTTGATACTATTCTATATAGCAGATTACTTAAACTTGGAGAAATTTAAAGTAGATAGACATGAAAAAAATAGAAGAAGGTGAAAGAATTAAATTGCAAAAAGTTATATCAAAAATCGAACTTGGAGATTTTGATGAAAATGATATTGATAATTTATTGATGAAACTACGCGCATTTGCGGGAGACAACAGTATTTTTATTGAAATATCACATTTTGTAGCGCATAATGATGTAAGAGACAGAGGATTGACTCATGAAGCTTTAGAGCTGTCTTATTTTTTATTTAAATACCATTTTACTTATAAGAAAGATAATCCTAAATTTTCTGTTAACAACCCATTTCCAATTTATATAGTAAAATTGATTGAATATCAGTTAAAAAAAGTTGATAACCAATATTTTAAAGACACATTTAAATTTAGTAAAGAAGAGTTTCGAAAGTATATAAAAGTATATATTAAAAACTCTATAAATAGTGATGAATACTTAATTGATTTAATAGCACTAGATTCTACAAAAAATAAAGCAGGTTTTATAAATGGAATTTTATACTTAATAAAATTTCTTAATTATCCGCCAATCTATAAACAGTCTGAAATTTTAGACGCTATAACGGACACAATGAGAAGAAACGCTTTGGTATTTTCTGAAGCTAAGTTTAAGAGTCAATCAAATAAGATTATGCTTAGTATTCTTTATTTATTGCATAATACAAAGTATGATTTAAAAGAGATTGGCTATGGAAGTTGCAAAATTTGTTTTTTTAAAAAAAACAAAATTGAAGAACTTAGCAAAGAAGATAGCTTTAGAGAGGTATTTAATAATACAAAGGGTGAATTTAGCGAACTTATCTTGCTTAATCAAGTAGATGGCGAATTCGATGGATACCCAGTAACTACAACTTTTTATTTTTTGATGACTGATTTAAAGGCTACTGATTGGTGTACCCGAAATTTAATTGAAAAAGTAAAAATTATCCCTAGAGCTGATTTCTTTGACCAAGAAACAAAGGATATATTAGGAATAGATGCAGAAATAGAAGACGGTGTTTTTATAAATACCAACTTTAAACTTGACTTGAATTTTTAGTTTCACTTCAAAGTTATTAATATTTATTTTAGAATAATGTATGATAAAGGTAGTATTTGATACAAATTTTTATAGAGAATTTGTAAGGAATAAAAATTATAATGAGGTAGAATTGGCGATTTTAAAATTAAAAAAATTAGAATTCGAACATGGCTTTTTGCCTTATTTGAGTGTACATGTGTCTTGCGAGTTATTGAAGCACCTAAAAGACGAAAAAGGAAGAGACTTTTATTCTTGTAAGAAAGCTATAAGAGCACAATATTTGCATTGTAGTTTGAAGAGTCAGAATCATCAGTTTAAAGTTCAGATTTTTACTATTCCTTTTAAATTAGATGCTATTTATCAATTTTGGGGTCAAGGTTATGGAATAGCTGATACTAATTTTCAGAAGGATATAATATTACTTATTAAAGCATTACACGAATTAAAACAAAAAAGCATCTTGGATTCACTTTCTGGGTGTTTTGATGAAATACAAGAGCTGTTTGAAAGTTATAGAAAAATTATTATTAGTGAAATGGGAGTAGAATTGCTTGATAACTTCAATATTGAATCAATCCCAGACTTAATAAATAGTTTAAGAAATGATATACTACTTAGGGAGAAATATTTTAAGTTATTAAATGGTGTAGAATTTGATGACTTTATTACTAGAGCCTATTTTCAGGCTTTAGATGAAGTTATTGATAAGACCTCGATTGATTGTCAATTGCCAGTAAATGCTTTTGATATTTTTAAGGAGACAATAAAACCTTCAATTGAGTTTATTAGAAAATTTTACTTAGGTATTGCAAGTGGATTAACTCAAGATAATCAAAAAATATTGACGAATGATAAAAGTAAAAGATGGAACTCAATGATTGATAATGAAATAATATTTGACACTGTTTTAGCAAATGCAATACTTGTAACTAATGAAATTGGAATTATTGGCGCTTACGAGAAGTCCAATAGAAGAGCGCAGGTATATTCAAGTAATGAATATTTCAAGGCAATAAATTATATAGATTAATTATTTTTAAAAGATGATATTATGAGAAGTTTTTATGAAAAAGAGAGTTACACTTTTGAAGATATTAAAATAATAATAGATAATGAGGTAGAAGAATCAATTTATCTAGAGTTTAAAAGTGCAGCATCATTAGGAAAAACTGATTCATGTAAAAATGAAATCTCAAAAGATGTATCTGCTTTTGCCAACTCGGATGGAGGAATAATTATTTATGGTATTAAAGAATTTAACCATAAAGCTGCTGATATTAACTTTGTAGATGGGAATGAATATTCAAAAGAATGGCTTGAGCATGTTATAAACTCATCAATACAACGCCGCATCCCTAATGTAGAAATACATCCTTTACGTCAAAACGGGAGTATTGAGCATACTATTTATATTGTGAAAATTCCTAGTAGTTTCGAAGCCCCTCATATTAGTAGAACAAATAAATTCTATAAGCGATTTAATTTTGAATCTTTACCAATGGAAGAATACGAAATCAGGCAGCTTTATGGAAGAACGGTTCGGCCTAAGTTATCTATTCATAGTTGGGATACTTTGTTGGACCATAATAGGGTAGAAGATATAGTTAGAGACAAAGTAGCAAGAATCAGAATTGAAGTAAAAATATGTAATGACGGTGATGCTTTAGAATCAATGTATAAAGTTAATGCGTACTTGAAACCTTTTGGTAAAGATTTAAGTGTTGAATGGGACCATCGTAAAACAAACTATGATTATACGAGAATGGATGAAAATGTAGCAAAAATATCAGCTACAGGTACTTCACCTATTTTCCCTGATGAGGTGTTGACTGTGCTTCGTTTTATACTTTTAGTACCCGTTGATAAATTAGTGGATATATTAACAACTACGAAATTAGAACTCCGGTTGCTATATACGAAGGGAGAATCAAGTGCGGAATATGAATTGAAAGAGGTTTTAAATGGAATTAAGGAAATATTTAATAAAAGGCTTGATGAACGGAAGTAGTATGAAACGGAAGTAGTATGAATTGATTTTATAAAAGCAATCAACCTTAATTTCTGCCCATTATTTTGCTGATTGACTCCAAAGCACAAGTACCAAAACAACGAAAAAAGGGCATTTCTGCCCCTTTTTCTGCCCTCTTTTTTGCGGCTGTTTCTGCTCTCCATACGCGTACGTGTATAATGCGCGTGCGCGTATGTAAGTATCCCTAAAATTCAACAATTAATTAAAAAGAGATACATTACATACAAGTCGATAGCATAAGCTGCCTGCGTTTTTGTAAAGCATTGACCAGAGGTTGGATAGGCTTGGAGTCTCCACCCGTACAGCCACCCCAAACCGCCTGAATTTCACGCTGTGATGAACGGGCAATGATCCATTCAGAACCTGCATCCGGACAGATACGCTCTTCGCCAACCTTCACTTTTTTGAACGCTGCTTCGTCAAAAAGTGAAGTTAATTCATTCCATTCTGTGGGGGAAACGGCAATTTCACATGTTTGGCCGGGACGCATATCAGGCACAGCTATTTGTTTTTCAGGATACACTATAATTTTGACCCTGGCGCCTGAAAAACCGAATTCCATTCCATATTCAAGGGACGTAATCGTAGCAGGAGTAATTGGTTGCTCTCCCTTGCAACACAGCAAAAAGAGTATAGTTGCGATCAATAATAAATGTTTCATATAGCGCTATTTTTACCGAAACGGTTAATACAATCAAAAACGACACACTGAATATTATGGGGCAAGTTGCTTGAAAATAGTATATACTCCTTCTTGCTTTGCTTTTATTGTTCAACTTTGATAGCTGATAACGAAAGTAGCTTTCTTTACAGGCTGATTCAAGGCAATAAAATAACTGACCGGACAATGATATTACCGAAAGAAAGAGACCCAAGATTTATAACTATAAGACGTGGTGGAACGTTAACCGATTCGACTCATCATTTACTTGCATTATGGGCTGCTGATTGTGCAGAGCACGTACTGCACCTGTTTGAGCAAGTCAATTCCGGCGACAAGCGACCAAGGCAGGCAATAGCATTGACACGGGCATGGGTAAAAGGAGAGATAACAATGAAAGAAGCCCACAAGGCTGCTTTTGCGGCTAATGCTGCGGCAAAAGGAATGCCTGATGCTGCCGGGTTTGCTGCATTGGCTGCCGGACAGGCAGTGGCGGTGGCGCACGTTGCAGCACATGAACTTGGGGCAGCGGCCTACGCAATCAGAGCTGTAATGGAATCCGTTGAAGAAAATGAGAAGGATACAATGGGGCGAAAAGAATGCCACCGGCAACGGAGCCAACTTCCGGACGCTATTCGTGAACTTGTACTTGACGATCAAAGATTAAGAAATCACCTCTGTTGGTTTGTATTCGATTGTTGACAGGATACTTCCAATAACTAATTAAGGCTTGTATAAAAAAGGAATACTTACATTGTCTTATTAATGACTTTTAACAGGCAAAAAAGCCATTGAAAACTTTCTCCGAAATTTTCAATAAATTGCAAATGTGCTTTTCTATTTAACCCTTTTCCTTCCATACGCCATGAAAAACTTTATCGTTTTGTTATTGCTTTTGTGCCATTGCACCTTCTTTTTGTCAGCACAGTCACAGTCAGCAAAAACTGCGGCTAAAATTGATTCCATTTTTGCGGCTTGGAATAAGCCGGGTACGCCCGGAGCGGCAGTAGGAGTGGTATATCAGGGGAAACTTATCTATGCGAAAGGATTTGGCGAAGCCGATGTGGAGACGGGCGCGCCCATTACGCCTAAAACGATTTTTCACGTAGCCTCTGTTTCTAAGCAGTTTACGGCTTATGCTATTACGCTGTTGGCACAGCAGGGCAAATTGTCGTTGGACGATGAAGTCCGGAAATACATTCCTGAGTTGGCCGATTTTGGCCATAAAATCACTATTCGGCACCTCCTGCACCACACGAGCGGACTGCGTGATCAATGGAATTTACTGGTAATGGCGGGTTGGCAAATGGAAGATGTTATTACCAAAGAGAATATTCTGAACGTGGTGAAACGTCAGCGCGAATTGAATTTTTTGCCGGGTGCGGAATACACGTATAGTAATACAGGTTATACGCTGCTTGCGGAGATTGTGGCGCGGGTAAGTAAGCAACCTTTTCCTGATTGGATGAAAAAGAATATTTTCGAGCCATTGAAAATGGAAAGCACGTTGTTTTATGATGACCATCAACGCATAGTGAAAGGGCGTGCGTACTCTTTCTATAAAACATCCGATCTGAGTGCTCAACCCTACAAAAAGGATGTATTGAGTTATGCCAATGCCGGAGCGACCAGTTTGTTTACCACGGTGGAGGATATGGCGCATTGGATCGGTAACTTCCGGACGCAAACGGTAGGAGATCAGGCTACTATGAAGCAAATGTTGGAGCGCGGGCGGTTGAATAAAGGCGATACCATTTCGTATGCTTTTGCGTTGGATCACGGCAAATACAAAGGACTTGCGTATTACGGACATAGCGGTGGAGATGCAGGCTTTCGGTCGTATGTGTGCTATTTTCCAAAAGAAGACTATGGATTCATTGTGTTCAGTAATGCGGCAGAATTCAATCCGGTGGGTAAAGCGTTTGATGTGGCTCAGGTGTATATGGGAGGTCTTATCAAAGAAGCATCGCCGGTAAAAGCGCCGGAAGCGGCAAGTCGATTTAAGGAGCAAAAAATAGACCCTGCGCTTTTGGATGCCTATGTGGGTGATTATGAATTGGTTCCGGGATTTGTACTGTCGTTCAAACGCGAAGGGAATCGTTTTATAACACAGGCTACCGGACAGGGGCCTGCGGAAGTTTTCCCGTACTCCGATTCTACCTTTTTTCTGAAGATAGTAGACGCGCAGGTAACGTTTCACCGCTCAAAAGATGGGAAAGTAGACAAACTCACCCTGCATCAAAACGGGAATAAAACCGCACATCGAGTTGCTCCTTTTTCTCTTACTGCTGAAGAACTAAAAGAATATGCAGGAAAGTATTACAGTCCTGAATTGGAGACATTTTATACGATCAAAATTGACAGTGATCAATTGAAGTTGGTACATATTCATCATGGCGAAACTACATTGAAACCGTTATCAAAAAATAAGCTGCAGGTACCGTGGTGGTTTTTTCAATCCATCGAAATGGTGCGGGATGCAAGCAATACCATTATCGGGTTAAAAGTTTCCAACGGACGTGTTCGTAATCTTAGATTCAAACGATTACCGGCAGATTTTGGAGAATAACTTACCAAGACGCAGTTGTTGTTTCAAGAAATACCTTAACCCGATACCCGGTCAATGAAAAAAGCAGTTCGTTTCTCTTTTGTAACTTTGTTTTTGCTCAAAGTAAGTTACGGAATAACCCAAAAACCCAACGATTTAACCAAGCAGTTGGGTGAGAAAACTTATTTGGCTACGTGTCAAGGTTGTCATACGGATGTGGTTGGTTCCAAAGCACCAAGTAAATTGCTTTTATCCGGTATGACACCCCGCGCCATTTATTCGGCCCTCAAAACGGGTAAAATGCGGCAGCAGGCTGAAACACTTTCGGACGACCAATGCAAGGCCATTGCTCAATGGCTGACCGACCGAACCTTTCAGGAAACGAATTTGCCGAAAGAGGCATTTACGACTTTCTCATTGCCCAAAAATGTTGCTTATTTTTCGGGTTGGGGAGGAAATCCGGCCGGAACTGGCTTTACAGCCACTACTCAAATCACGCCCGACAATGTGGCTAATCTTAAAGTAAAATGGACATTTGCCTTTCCTGAAGCTACTATTGTCAGAAGTAAGCCTGCCGTTGTGGGAGAATGGCTGATCGTAGGCAGTCAATTTGGAGAGGTATATGCCATTCATCAAAAAACGGGTAAGATCGGTTGGCAGTTTAAGGGAGATGCCGCCATTCGGGGAGCGATCTATGTGTATAACTCGCGGAAAGGACTTGGTATCTATTTTGCTGATTTTGCCACGAATGTATATGCGCTTGATGCCAAAACGGGTAAATTGATGTGGAAAAAACGCGCCGGTGAGCATCCGCTGTCGGCGGTTACGGGTTCGGTGGTGGTGCATCAGGATAGAATAATTATTCCGCTGACTTCAGGAGAGATCAATTCTACGAAAGACCCCAATTATGCCTGTTGTACCTCTTCGGGCGAAGTGGTAGCTTTGAATGTGAATACCGGAGATTTTCTTTGGCGGCACCGGGTTGTTTCCCAAGCGGCTACTGTTCAGGGGAAAAAGAAAAACGGTGAGCCATTTTACGGCCCCTCGGGTGCGCCCGTTTGGTGCAGTCCCACCATTGACGAAAAACGCGGATTCGTTTACATCGGAACGGGAGAAAATTATACAGATCCGCCTTCCACCACAAGCGATGCCATTCAGGCCATTGAGTTAAAAACGGGAAAATTAGCATGGAGTTTTCAGGCGACGCCTAACGATGCATGGAACCTGGCGTGTCCGGGAGAACCCAACTGTCCCGAAAAGTCAGGGCCTGACTTTGATTTCGGAATGGCTCCTTTGTTGGTTAACTACGGAGGAAAAGATATGCTGGTTGCCGGTCAGAAATCAGGAGTAGTACATGCACTCGATCCGGCGACCGGTAAAATTTTATGGCAAACCCGCATCGGGAAAGGAGGTTTTCTCGGCGGTATTCATTGGGGAATGGCCACAGACGGAAAATACGTATACGCGGCCAACTCCGACAACATCTACGCCATTGACCCGCGAGATAAATCGCTTAAAGCTACGCCCGGAATATATGCGCTTGATTTGGCAGACGGTAAAGTGGCTTGGTATCAACCCACCCCCTCCTGTGCCGGCAAAAAAGGGTGTATTGTGTCCAATTCGGCGGCACCGTTGGTTGTTCCGGGGTTGGTTTTTGCCGGTTCGTTGGAGGGAACCATTCGTGCGTATGATACTCAAAAAGGAACGATTGTGTGGCAATACGATACAGCAAAGGAGTATGAGAGCAGCAACGGAATCAAAGGAGTGGGAGGGGCGATCGACGGGCCTTCGCCCGTGGCCGCCGGGAATATGTTGTTTGTCAATTCCGGCTATGGCATGTTTGGAGAAATGGCGGGTAATGTGCTGATCGCTTTTGAACTAACCCCGCCTTAAAAGGTAACTTATAATAGATGTTTCTATGAAGATATTTGCGTACTGTTTCATTGTGGTTTTGTGTTGTTTCTCAATGTATGCTAAAGGACAGGTTGGCAAAACACCTGCTTTTGGCAATAATAAATCCGTCGGGCGTTATGCCGACATCAGAGGATTTAAAATGTATTATGAAGTGTATGGAAAAGGGAAACCTTTACTGATGATCCACGGCAATGGCGGGTCTATCCGCGATTTTGCCAACCAAATTGATTATTTTTCCAAATCATACAAAGTCATCGTACCTGACAGCCGGGCGCAGGGTAAATCCATTGATGCCGGTGATTCGTTAAGTTATGAAATGATGGCTGATGATATGAATGCGTTGCTTACTGCGTTGAAACTTGATTCCTGTGATGTGATCGGATGGAGCGACGGAGGAATAAACGGCGTTTTATTGGCGATGCGGCATCCGAAGAAAGTGAGAAAATTGGCAATCACAGGAACAAATCTTTGGCCGGACACGACCGCTTTGGATCCTTTTACCTACCAATGGATCGTGGATGGGTACAACGATTCAAAGAAAAAACCGGTCACCGCCGAAGTGAAAAATCAATCCAAGTTGTTGGGTTTGATGATCTTTCAACCTCATATCACGCTCAAACAATTGCGCGCTGTTCAATGCCCAACGTTGGTCATTGGCGGAGATCATGACGTAATTTTACCCGAACATACGCTGTTGATCGCGAAAGCCATTCCAAAATCTTATCTGTGGATTTTACCCAACTCAGGCCATTCTACCCTTGTGTATTATAAAGATGAATTTAACGAAACAGTTCGTTCGTTTTTCAGAAAACCCTACCGAAAGATTGAAGGAAAAGAAAGACTTAATTAAGCTTAGACTTGCCAAGTTTGAGTTTAATTAACTAGGTTGAAAACTTGGAAAGTCTATTTTACTTATTTCAGTATCTCATTCACTTTTTCTACCCAAATTCCCTGCCCGTAGCAACTCCAGTGCGTATCGCTGCGAGCGTATACTTCGTCGGCATGTTGGTTGAAAAGCGACCAAACATTGATAATAGGAACCTGAAGCGCCGAATGATTTTGCACACGTTCTACCAAATGGTTATAGGTGCCCATTTCGCGGGCTACGACGGTTGTTTTGTTGGGAATAATGGCCAAATACACTTCATCAAAACCCAGAGAACGATAATGGTCTTTTGCCTCATTAACGCCTTTTATGAGTTTGGAAAGCTCGTTATCAGGCAGAGGATTAAAGCAGGAAGTAATGCGGGTAGAGTCAGTATCCCAACAAAAAAGAATGTTTTTACCATCAGGCGAAAGGGCAACCTGATCATTATGGCGGCCAAACCAATACAAATTAAGCGCCGCTTTCCATTCTTTTAATTGCAGGAAAAAATTATCGGAGAATAGAAAATCAGTAAGTGCCTGTTCGCTGTCTTTAAGTATTTTTTCCCAGCTCTTGGATTCATCGCCCGAAGCTGTTTGCTGATTTTGGACAGAAGACGAACGTATTTTTAACGTTCTTACAGGTTCTGCAAAATGCTCGCGGAAATGCCTTTCTACCGTTTCGAGGATCAATATATTTCGTTTGGCGGTGTCCAATGGCGTCTCCAATGAATCGGCCCAATGCGTACGGAGGTAACTTTCAACGCCAAAATCATTCTTATCAATCCGCTGTTTTTCGCTGAAACTGTCACCGATGATGTAAAGAGCGATGTTGTTTTTTGGGGTGTTGCCGGCGAATTTTTTAGGACAGGCTTGGGTCAGTTGTTTAAACTGCGCTAAATTGGAAAGTCGGTACAGGTCACCGTAGCGATAAGAGTCTTTGGTTAGGCCCAACTCCAATGCCTCGCGGCTCAGAGTCGGATTGCAGCCAATGACCCAAAGAAGCGAAAACAAAGCGAGACAGAAGTATTTAATGATTTTTTTCATCTATCTGAAAAAGGAAAGCTATCCTTGCACTTTAACCCTTCCACTTTTACCTGATTTTCAACGACCAGGTTTGTAATTTTTTGTTGGCATAACTGTGGATCAGCAGCTTATTATACCCTTCAACCAAATTTATTCGAATCGGAATATCGCTTGGAATGGGCTTGTCGCCGATCTGATTACCGTTTAGATCATAGAGGGTTGTAAAGTTACCCGATTTTACGCTTAAGAACTTAACTTCCGAGCCTAAGAAATGATATTGCACATCGTTTCGGTAAGGAATGAGCCCTTGCGCGGAAAACAGTTCTTTGCCTTTTTTATCCAAGATGGCAAATTGTGTTTCAGATTCTCTGAACAATATCCAATCGCGGTTATTGGTGGCGGCACGAGCGCGGAAGAAGGAAGTAGGATCTGAGCGGAACAACTGAACTTTCCGCATGATTTTTCCACCCAAGGTTACTTCAAAAAGTTCGCCGTACTTGCTGACGCCGATCAAATTGGTCGTTGCGTTTTCGGGAGTAAATATTCCAAAGAACGGTCCCATAAAATTGGTCTTTAATTCCAATTTGTACGGTGATGGAATCACGCCCGACTCGCTGATCAAACCTATCTCGCCTGTTGCCTGGGTAAATAAGAAATGGCGTTTTCCTAAATATTCCACTTCATTGATCGGGAGCAAGAGATCTACAAACGGGCGTGAACGATTCAGCACGACCGGCGACTGATTGGGGCTGTTCCACAGATACAAAAACCCTTCTGTATCAATCACTAAAAAGCGGAAACTACCTTCAATGCCACTTTCCAGGCGCTGAAAACTGCGAATGGTACGGCCGGCAGGAAGGTGGATCGGTGGCAAAACCAAATAGCGTTGTCGGTCATCTTCATCAATGACATAGAGGCTTTTCTGCGTAGCAAATACGTATTGCAAACGTCCGATACTCAAAAAATCGACGGAGTAAATATCGCCGACGATCGGGGCATCCAATTGAGTGATCTTTCGTTTATTTTCTTCAACGAAAGGATTTAACAATTCGCGGGAAGGTGTAACAACGATGATCTTGTCAAGGCTGCTTGGGTAATTGCGCACGAGATAAATTCCTCCCACCGGGGCAGGTTCAAAGGGTTTTTCCTGTTGAAGAAATACTTTATTGAGGGTTTTGGCGCTCGAGGCTTTGTTTAACCGGCCAAGCGTGAGTGACGAATACGCCTTTCCGTTTTTGTAGGCAGATTGAAAAACCAATTGGTCAAAAGGCAATTTTTCGGTAATATCATAATTGAGATTATTGAATAAATAATTCATGAATCCCGTGCCCATGTAATCTTTGCTTTTGCGCGGATTGATGATAAAGGTGAAATTGGAAGCGCCGAGGGTTTTTTCTAAAAATGTATTATACAGTGCTGAATTGGCCCACGTCCGTTGGTATTCCAGATCAATAAGATAATCTTTAAGTACCTGTGAATCATTGGCATACACTACAAAATTTTTGTGGAATGCCACATAACATTTGGGAAAGCCCTTAAAAAGCCCGCCGAAAAGAACCGCCGGCAATTCGTGCCAATTGATGGTATACACATAGCCTCCCTGAAAAGGCTCAAATGGTAGACCTGTATTTTTATTAAAAAGAACCGATAAACGTCTGAAAAAAGACTCCAAACCATTCTTAGGTTGGACCTGCTGCAAGATGATCTGCCCTTTGGTGAGCGAATTGTTAGGCTCCAACTGGCATAGCATCAGTTCCTTATTGAAACTTTTGTAGAAAGTATCCAGTCGAGCATTACCAAGTAAGCTAAGAAGTTGCTTACGGGATTGATTTACGGAATCGGTTGAAAGCTGTTCTAACTGAGGGCGTAATTTTTTGACAAAATTGTCTGAATTATCAAAACCCAACCGATACATTATCGCGGTGGTATTTGGGATAAAAAAAGTATTTTTGAGAGGACTTGCTTTTTGGTCATTTAATGCCTCAACATACCCTTCCAATTTTATTTTTTTGCCTTTTGAAGTAAGGGTAGAATTTTTTGTTGAGAAAAATTTATCCAAATGCAATCCTTCAGTACTTGGCAAAAAGGATAGAAAATACAACAAACCCGCGTCAGGACTGGCAGAAGCTTCCCGCCGAATGGCCTCCGAAAGCACTAAATTGTCCAGATAAATACTTAGTTCGCTTCCTTCCTGTTTGATGCTTTCAAAGCGGCTGGTATTGGTTGTTCTGAGCGGACTTTGGGCAAATCGGACCCAATCTTCCAAAACATCACCTGAAACGCAGGAAACCAAAAAATTATTGAAGAACGTGTAAGCAAACAAAGGCTCTGAATGAGAATTTGTGACGTCGTATATTTTTTGGCCGCTGTGAATATGGGACGTAACCCGAACGTTCTTAGAGGTAGGTGCTTCCAACCATGCATAACTTTGGAAGGCTTCCAACGGCAAAAAAACAAGGTAGGTGAATCGCCCGCCCGAGGCTTTTTGGAGTACATAGGTCATGGTCTGACCTTTCAGAACTTTATCGACCCGAGCCTTATCATCGCTCAAAAGCCGAAACAAATCTGCCTGTCGAGATGCAAGGTTTAAGAGCGGCACTTCACGCATTTCGATGCCTCCCTTCTGAACTTTGTAGGTGCTGTCCTGTAGGCGCTGACTTTGAATCAGGAAAAAGGCGTTTTCGGGTAGTAACTTCCAAACGGATGCCGAATACATTTGCCAACGCTGAAAGCCCCACCATCCGGCCAGCAACATGATCAGAGCAATACCAACAATTAGCCCTCTTCTTTTCATAGGTTAGATCATAGTCAGTAATTCATAGATTGTGTAAATCGTTGACTATGAATTACTGACGCCTTTAAGCTGCCTTGATTGCTTTTACTTTTCCGTTTAATTCCAAGCGAAAACGAAGCAATTCTTTAAAACTTTGAATACACACTTTCAGCAGTTTCCAACGCAAAATAGAAACGGTTCCGGTCAGGCGTTCTTTGTGCGTGATAGGAATATCAAATGTGTTTTGCCCTGCCTTTTTAGCCATTACTGCCAGAAAAATATTGGGAGCAAAAGGCTCAGGATTAGGAAGTTGAGCTAATAGTTTCTTTAGGTAACTTCCCTTAATAAGGCGGAACGGAATGTTTGCGTCGTTGATGAACGTACCGTAAGCAAAGAAAATAGTATACTTCAGAATTCGCGTAATGACCAATCGGGCAGGCGCATCGTAACGTATTTGGCGATACCCCATGATGAAATTGGACTCATTGCGTTTCTCCCACAATTTCATCACATCTTCGGTCACAAATTGGTCGTCACTATCGGTTTGGAATACCCATTCAGCATTAAGTTCGGCGGCTTTTTTATAGCCGTTTACAGCGGCATTACCGTGCCCGCCGTTGGGTTGATGTACTACCAGTAAATTGTCAATGCCGGGAGAAATGCGGTCTAATATTGCTTTAGTACCGTCTTTAGAGCCATCGTTGATAACAATAAGTTTGGTTTCTTTGCCGGGGAAAGTATTTTTTAGGAAGGACGTCCACATAGTTACTACCTGCTCAATACATTCTTCTTCATTATATGCAGGCATTACAATCGAAAAATATAAACTCATTAGGAGAATTGTTAATTGTTGTTATCTGTTTATGGAAGTCTTCAATTCCAGTTGTTAAAAACTCGGCAAAACTACTCAAAAATTGGCGTTTAGCCTACTTTGAACCCGTAAGGTTTATTTAATGGCAATCATTTTATCGTAATTCTAGGGCGCATATTTGTCTTTCAGGTTATTGATGGGCTTCTCGATCAGGTACCACGATGCAGTAGCTACCACAACGGTCAGCGCGAATAATATCAAAACGCGCAATTGGTGCATGTCCTGAAAACCTTCAATATTCCGCCCTAACTTATTGAATAATCGTACTACGGGATGCGTAGCGGGGGAGTGGTAATGATTATAAACGAAGTTATGATAAACATATAGGCCGTAACTGATTTTGCCCAGGTAGTTACTGACAGGGTTTTCTAAAAACCATTTGAACCACCCACGGTAACCGATGATGGCGCCCCCGATCAAAAACATAAAGAAAATGGACGCAAAAAAGCGTTCCCAAACATTGACATATACATTGTTGTCCTGCGAAATGCCGGCTTTCGTTGCCTGACCGGTTAATACAAAGACGACTGCTAATGCGGCCAAACTCAGCCACAAATAAAGGCGATTGGTAAACAGTTTTTGAAAAACGGCCGGTTTATAAAGTTGAGCATAAGCCATTAAAGCCCCAAAACCAAAAGCATCCAACGCGGCAGGCATGGTTACGTACGATACATACCAAGGCTGCCCCGACCACAAAAAATAAGCACGCAACAGTACACTGAGTCCGATGAGCACTACAAAAAACGGAATGACAAAGCGGCGCGGAATAAAGAAAATCAGGACAGGGAAGAAAATATAGAACTGTTCTTCAACGGCCAATGACCAGAAATGATCGGTAACGCCCAACCACGTTTGTTTGACAACAATATAAATATTGGAAGCGTACAAAAACTGCCACCACACTTTGCCACGGACAGATGGGTCGTGCAATAACCACAGCACGATCAGTGAAAGGTAATAAATAGGGAAAATACGGAGAGTACGGCGAATGTAAAATTTCTTCAAATAGTCACCCAGTCCGCCCGTTTTAGTATAATTTTTGTCTTTGCTTGTGAGCAAAATGCGTGTAATTAAAAATCCACTCAATACAAAAAATAGATTTACGCCTAATTTTCCGAAGGGTAACCGGTGCGGTTCGGGCATCCAGTGATCCCAAAGAACTAAGGCTACGGCAATAAATCGTAACCCATCAAGCTGTATTAAATAACTGTTCTGATTTTTTGCCGACATAATCTATCTTGCTCCCGGTAAAGGAAATCTCCCTTTAGCCAATCACTCTTTAACGTATTACCAGTTTGTTTTTATGACTTCTTTTTTAACGTCCCTAAATGTCATGACATCACAGGCGGCGTTTTCCAAATACAATTTTCCTTTCCGATCATAATGCAGCCAGCGCACGTGATATGTGCCCGGGATTACCTCTGCGGCCTCAATGCGGGCTGTTGAACCTTTGATAAAAAAGCGGTTGTAGTTTACAAAATTTCGGAGCGAATGCTTACGCGCCTGCCAGGTTGGAAAGATGTATTGATGCTTTTCATTTGATAACAGCACGTACAGACCTCCATCGCGGAGATCGTATAGTCGATATTCGGGTTGTTTTAATTCCAACAGCGTGTCATTGTCTGAACAAGGTTTGCCACCAACCATGACACTGTCTTTCAGAAGGGCGATATTCGCTAAAAACAATTTTGGAGGATGATAAATAGTATTGGCAGGAGTGGCGTCATTGCGCCAGTTAAAACTGCCGGTTACCAAATATTTACGCAATTGAATGGCATCATACAAATGGTAATGCTGGTTGCAGGCGTATAAAAAAGCGGCTCCCACTACAAACGTAACCGTCAAAACTTCACGAAACCGTGGACTGACAAGGCGGGTTAGGTAAGCGATATTAAAGCTTATCAACAAAGCGGAATAGAGCTTATAACGACTCATGAGCATGATATCGGAGCCTAAACCCGTTCGTGAATAAGTAACCATGAAAGCCGTCGCCAATGCAAATGCTACACCGCCTAAGTAAAAATAGTCAAATTCGTTCAGGACAAAATGATGCTTCCAATAACTCCGCAAAATGTACAGGAGCATACTTAAACTCACAAAGATGGATAAAGCACCAAACCAAAGCGGCATTTGAAAAGGAAAATTCCCAAAGGGCAGACCTTCAAACAGAGAACCGCAAAAAAGTAGAAACCCCCGAATAAACGACGTTATACTGCCCGAAGCGCTTAGGTCGGTAGGCGGGCTCTTGTAATCCCAAAAGTAGAGTGCAATGCTGAAAAGGCTGAATGCGGCCCAAATACCGGCGGTTTTCCACCGTTTTTGAAGCAAGAGGACGCCCAAGGCAAGCGGAAGGATAAATAGGCCGTTGCCGCTGGTAAATACGCCCATAAATGCCATTGGTAACGCCGACCACCAATATCCGTCCCTTCGACTCAATCGCCAGAAAGTCAGTACTGCCCAAGCAACTACCCACATATTTTGAACGGCGGCCATTCCCCAAAACGTATTTTCCCAAAAAGCCAGCGAAAACCAGAATGTGGCAATCGGTAAAGCATACCAAACGGCTCCGGGCAAAGGTTTGAAGAAGCGTGTCAACAGCCACCAGATCACGAGCAGGGCCAAATTTCCGAAAAACATCAGGTGTTCGTAATTGATTTGGCCGAAAATTTTATAATCAATAATGGCAATTAATCGCGTCAATCCAACGCGATGCTCATTGTGCTGACGATATATCTCATAGACTTTCCCGCCGAAGCTGTCCGCTTTTTCGAAATCCAGAATTGTTGCTTTGAACGCATGGTCATCCCATTTTGGAATATTGATGGCATAGCGATTCCAAAGCTGATAATACACAAATATCAGGGCAAACGTAACCAGTAAGGATGCCAATGATCGTTTGTTCATCAAGAAACAGGATGATTAGAGTGCGGCAGCGCTGCCAAAGAAAAGGAGCGAAGGACGTTAACAATGTTCTTTACATCCAATCCCGATTGTGTTTGGTGATACGTTTGGCTTCCATATCGTCCATTAGGATAACCCAGCGCGGCAAGTGATTGAAAACGTTGAGGGTGAATACCCGCCTCCAGTAATTTCAGCGAAAGTTGTTGACCCAGCCCACCAATGCTTACGTGTTCTTCCACCACCAAAATATTCTCGACCTGCCGTAACTCTTCAATGGTTTCGTTGGTAAGTTGAAGGGGAAGGGTAAGTGCGGTATACAAGCTGCACTCATTCTTTAGATCATCTTCGTGAAGTGCTTTTAAAACATTGGCCGCAATAGGCCCCAAAGCTACAATTGCGGTTGAAGGATTGGGAGCGCTGATTACTTTTTTCAGGGAACCGGAAAGCGTTGCCCCTTCGGGCGTGAGAGGACCTACGCCAAGTCGCATATAAGCCGGGCGTTTTTCCTTGACAATTTGCGTTAACACGGGTTCGACTTCGTCGCTGAATGCAGGAATCCACGTTTTTACATTCTGCAAACTGCTCAAACAGGCCAAATCTTCGATGGCGTGGTGAGTACTGCCCATGATACCGTAGCCATAGCCGCCGCCGTTGCCTACCAAAAATACGGGCAGATTGTGGAGGCAAGCATCGTTGCGAAATTGCTCTAAACACCGGTATACCACAAAAGGAGCGATGCTGTAACAGAAAACTTTATAGCCTTTATAAGCCATACCGGCGGCAACGCCTACCATGTTTTGCTCAGCTACGCCGGCATTGATGAAGCGTTTTCCCAGTTTGTCCTGTAAATTTTCGAGGGCATTATATCCAAGATCGCCGGTAATGAATACAATAGACTCATCGGCGAGTGCTAATTTTTCAATAGCGGCTGAAAATTCTTTGCGCATAATTTTTATTTCTTTCTTTGTTTTACCAAAGTCATGATCTCATCGGAGGTACGAAAAACCTTTTCGCCTTTTTGAATTTTTGTACGGATAAACTTAGGCCTTTTTTTCGTTTCCTCAAAGATTTTGCTAATGTATTCGCCTAAAAATGAGATACCCAGCAATGTCAGTCCTCCAAAAAGAGTGATCAGAATAATAACGGTCGTAAAACCCTGAGGGGTATCGGGCGCGAAAATGTATTTCGCCAAAATTTGGTAGAAAATACCCAGAATTGAACAGGCCGTAAGAATAAATCCGGCATAACTCATCAGTTCGAGCGGAGCAAAGCTGAAGGAGAAAATAGCCTTCTTTGCCCACCAGATATTTTTCCGCCAATTGTTGGTAGATACGCCGAACATCCGTTCCGGACGAACGTAATCTACGCCTGTTTGTTTAAAACCAACCCACGCCCGAAGGCCGCGCAGGAATTGCTCGGTTTCAGGCAATGCCACCAATTCCTTCACCACTTTGCGGTCGATCATGGAAAAATCGCCGGCGTCGCGGGGAATGGGGATATAGCTTAAGTTTTGAAAAACTTTGTAGAAAGCCTTGTAAAAGAAGTGAATATGGGGCTTCATTTCACGCTGCACGCGAACACCGTACACGACATCAAAGCCATTCGACCATTTTTCGTAAAAGTTTGGAATCACCTCCGGCGGGTCCTGCAAGTCACCGTCCATCAGCACGACGGCGTCGCCCGTTGAAATTTCCATCCCACTCAAAAAGGCCGATTGTGAACCGAAATTGCGCGAGTGCGTAATGCCGATCACGTTGGAATCTCGTTGGCAAATGGCATTGATCACTTCGTCCTGATTATCGGGAGAAGCATCGTTGACAAAGATAATTTCGTACCTGACTTTAAGTTCATTGAAGGTTTTGACCAGACGCTCGTACATAAAAGGAATCGCCTGAGCATCTTTATAACACGCAATGATGGCCGTAATGACAGGATTCAGTTTCGGATTGGCAAATGCCGGTAAAAGCCGGTCTTCATAGCGATTGGTTTCCTGCCATTCTTTGGTCAGTCGAAGTCCGTCGCTGAGTGTTGTGCGGGCTTTCCAACCCAAGTCTTTCTGCGCTTCGGAAGGATCGCCGTACCAGTCGGACAGATCCCACCCGCGATTAGCCATACTACCCCAAACGGGTGTATCCGTCTGACCAAAGGTCTGACGCGATGTTTCGACCAATTCGCGCATGGTGGTTTTTTCACCCGTTGCGATGTTGTATGACTTTCCGGAAATAGCCATATTTACTTTTAAGGCCGCATCCAAAAATGCTTCTACGCAATCATCGGCATAGACAAAATCGCGGCTGATGTCGGGCGAAACGAGCGGAGGGTATTTGCCTTTTCGGGCCTCCTCGATCAGGCGGGGAATCAAACGATCAGGCTCTTCCCAAGCGCCATAGATAGAATAAAGGCGAAGATTGAGCGCTTTGCGTTGGTGAACTTTAGCGTAAAACTCGATCAGATAGGCTGCCGATACTTTTGAAACAGCATAATGACTGTTAGGCTTAACAGGATCAGTTTCTTTAGGAGCCGAACAATTAAAGCCATATTCAGAACTGCTGCCGGCATGAATATAAACCGTTTCTTCAGTGCAATTCTCTAAAAGGTTGACTGTACCGATGACGTTGGTCTCGTACGTAAGATTGATATTCTTCTGCTTGCTGTAAGCGCCGTAAGCGGCCAAATTGAAAATGGTGCGCGGCTTGTATTTTTCAAATATCTGTTCGACCGAGTTATTTGACAAAATATCGCAGTGGACAATATTCTCAAAAGGAATATCCAGCAGTTTTAAGCGCCAGGCTTTGGTGGCGTCGTGCGTAAGGGCATACACATCCTGACGAACTTTAAAAATATCTTTAAAAAGATTGGCTCCGATAAAACCGCTGGCCCCAAACACAAATATAGGCCCTTTGAGCTGAAGTATTTTTTCCTGATAAATCAAAACGGATGAGATTTTGGGGTTTGTAAAATGAACACCCAAGGTTGTTAATTTCTATTTTGAAGGATGTTGATAATTACATCTAATTTGGTTTCAACATTATCTATACGCTGCTCAATTTTATCCATGCGCTGTTCAATTTTATCCATGCGCTGTTCAATTTTATCCATTTTTACTTCCAAATTGTCCATGCGCAAGCCCAAACCATCTATTTTACTATTGAGATCATTAAGTTTTGCCTCAAATTCTGCCTGTTTCCGAAGCAGAAACTGAATATCATCACTATTCTGTTGAATACCTTTTAAACAAATCTTTATTGCTTCTTCTAAACGCTTGATTTGTAGAGATATACGTTCCAGTTTGGCCGAGTGTTCTTCCAAAATAGCCGTATGCTCATCTTGCTTGATTGCAAATTCAGCGATCAAAAGCTCTAATTGTTCGATTCGTTGTCGATCCGTCATTATAATATCAATAAAATCGGGTTTTGGCCAAAATTAAACAAAAGCTAAGAAAAGTAGATATTTATTACATCGGCTTTTGCCGTTTCGTACTGGTCATCGCTCATGGGAAGGTAGTGCCATTCCATACGGTTTTCCATGTATGAAACACCTTTTCCTTTTACGGTATGAGCAATGATAACTTTGGGTAGCCCGTTAGTGCGACTTTTGAGTGTTTCAATAAGTTCAACCAATTCAGATGGATTGTGGCCTTCGGCCTCAAAAACATCAAAACCGATAGCGCGCCATTTGGCAGCGGTAGCAGTATCGCCCAGTACGTCTGTTGTATTGCCAAAACCCTGAAGACCATTTTTGTCGATCAATACGATAAGGTTGTCCAACCTATTCTGAATGGCGTAATGCGCTGCTTCCCATGTAGTTCCTTCGTTGGTTTCTCCATCCGACATTAAAACGAACGAAATGGAATCTTCCTCCGAAAGTTTTCCGGCATGCGCAATACCCGTAGCAATCGGCAATCCGTGTCCTAATGAACCCGTGGCAAACGGAATTCCGGCATGTTGGTTAGGCGCAGGGTGGGCAGGGAGGGTGGTTCCATCCTGATAAAAAGTGTCCAGGACTTCGTCAGAAATTTCGCCCAAATGATTGAGTGCTACATACAACGCCGCAGCGGCGTGGCCTTTGGAAAGCAAAAAAGAATCCTGCGGACGTTTTTGTTGGATCAATGCCGCGATCAATAGATCAATGCAACTCAAAGAGCATCCAATATGTCCTGCGTTGGCTTTTTTATAGAGACTTAAAACCTTCAGTCGGAGTTCGCCGCTTAGTTTTTTATAGTCGGTGCTGATCGTTTGTGTTTCAACCATTAGTATCGTTTTCCTTTCAAGTCTGTTAATTCAACTAACTGCCCGGAGGCTTTTTTCAGGGAAATCTTATCCACATTTACCGTGTCTAACCGTTGCACAAAGATACCGTCTTTTGGTAAATACAAGTTAAAATATTGCGCATCGGTCACGGAATGGTCCATAAAGGCACGATCCATAGGGTTGTCATAGACGTTGCGCGGAGCGCCAATCAGCACAGTATCCCCCTTTTCGTAGCTTTTCAGGGCTTTTTGGGCAGCGGTATAATGCGGATTCGGCAAGCGTGGTGTAATTCGGTAATTGTATTTTAAGGAAACATCGTCATAAACACTTTTGACAGTACGAGCTATAAGTGTTGATTGAAGCAGTAATACGGTTATTATCAAGTATTTGATCCAACCCTTACTTTCGAACAATTGCCAAAACGCAATACTTGCTAAAATGATCACGAACGGAAATGAAAAGCCTGAATAACGTTGCGTCAAACCATACGTATGCCCGCTGCGAGCGGCGTTGAAAATCAGAAAAGCCGAGGGAACAATGGCAATGATAATTAAAAACCATATCAGATTTTTGTTTTTGAAGGTTGTCTTATTGAACGCAAGAAAAAGCATCAGAATAGCTACCGAAACCACCACAAAACCTATCTTATGATTGCTGTAAAAAAGCGCGCTGCCTCCCAGCATAACGGCCGCTCCAATGCTGATGATCGTTGATTTTTCTCGGTTTTTTTGAGAATAACGAAAAGCAAAAATAAGTCCGAGACCAATGACAAGTGCAACGATGGTATTTTTTTTTCCTTCCAACGTTCCTACCAGACCATTCGAATATATCCATAGGTCGGTAAAGATAGGAAGGCTTTTTTCAAATACATTTTTGAAGGTAGCGGGCAAAATAACACCATACGGATTATTATAAGGCCGTTTGAATGCACATTCCAAATAGACTGCCTGCTGATGGTTGAGTGATCGCAGCGTCCAGTCTCCGCCTCCCCAAATGATCCAGGCCGCCAACCCTGAAATTGCCAATGCGCCGGCCCCGATCAAAGCCACCCATGTACGCAGACGCCGAACCGTAACAACGGCATAAATTCCATGCGCTAAACAAACCGTTGCGGCCAGAAAATGAGAAAGAAAACTCAGCCCGGCTACCAAACCGTAAAAGAAAAACCAACGCAGGGAAGGCCGACGTTTATCTTCGGCTTCGAGGGCGCGCAGAAAACAATAAGTGGCTAACAATGTCAGGAAAAAAGTGAGGGAATAATTGCGTGCCTGTTGCGAATACGCAACGAAAAAAGGCTCTATCGCGGCCAATGCTGCCGCAGTAAGTGCTAATCTCGATGATTTAAAAAAATGATTGACGAAGATAAAGATCAACCACACCGTCAAAATACTGAAAAGGACAGAAAATAGACGAGCGGTAAAATCAGATACGCCCATGAGGTTGAGCCAAGGGTGCAGCATGAGATAGTAAACAGGGCTGTTGCCAATATCGCTGCGGCGCATCGCTTCCAAATACTCAGGCAGCGTCTGCGGTTGCCAAAATTCCTGATTGGTAAAAACGTATTTCTGCGGATTAAATACATCGTGTTGGTTGCCACCGTTTTGCACCATGCCCTGACTTACCATCATCGTCGCTTTTTCGTCAAAAAAGATTCCATGAGCATCCAAATTGTAGAGACGCAGACTCGCAGCAACTATCAAAATGGCGATCAGCCAATAATATACGTGCTTGGTTTGGTAAGTAGGTGCAGTTTGTGGCAAAGGCATAATTCAATTTTGTTGCCGCAAATTTATTGAAAAAATGCTTGGATAATACTCTTACGATTTGTTCGCTTTGCTATACAAAGTGCGTTTGCTATAAAAAATGGGCTTTTATTTTCTGGACAATTGAGTAAATCCGGTCTTTTGGATTGATTTTTCTTTATTAAAACTCGCCTAAACTTTTTATTTATCGGTTCAGTCTTTGTTGCAATGATTGTGCCCGTTTTTTCCGTGATGCAACCGACAGGATTAGCAATAAGGAGCATCGGATGGTAATTGGCGTAGAAAAAAAATGGTGGAATGGTAGTAAAGGCAAACGATTATACAGTATTTGTTAGAAAACTGATTCTTTATAATACTTTAGCAAAAATTTTAAAAACCTTTTCCCGGTTATCAATTTCACTAATATACTTATGAGTTTTCAAATCAAAGAACAACCTATCGTTTATGATGTTTGCATCGTAGGCTCGGGTGCGGGAGGCGGGATGGCTGCCAAAGTATTGGCAGAAGCAGGCGCTAAGGTCGCACTGATTGAGGCGGGACCTTGGTACGACCCCGCAGACCCTAAGTACATCACTCAACTTAAAAATCCTTGGGAATCTCCTCGTCGCGGTGCCGGAAATCACCGTCCTTTTGGTGATTTTGATGCTGCCTGGGGTGGTTGGGAGATTGATGGAGAACCTTATACCCGTAAAAGCGGTACGCAGTTTGACTGGTTTCGTTCGCGTATGTTGGGAGGCCGTACAAACCACTGGGGACGGATTTCGCTGCGGTTTGGGCCGTTAGACTTTAAACGTAAAAATGTGGACGGTCTTGGCGACAACTGGCCTATCGGCTACGAAGATGTTAAGCCTTATTATGATAAAGTTGACAAATTGGTCGGCGTTTTCGGAAGTATTGAAAATATTGAGAACGAACCCGACGGACTCTTTTTGCCGCCGCCAAAACCGCGTTTACATGAGTTGATGTTGAAGAAGGCGGGTAAAAAAACGGGCATTCCCGTTATTCCTTCACGCCTTTCGATCTTGACAAAACCCATCAATAATGAGCGCGGATCTTGCTTTTATTGTTCACAATGCAGCCGTGGCTGTCAGGCGTATGCCGATTTCTCGTCTTCTTCGGTATTGGTAAAACCTGCCGTAAAAACAGGTAATGTGAAAGTGTTTACCAACGCCATGGCGCGGGAAGTAATTACCAATCAGGACGGTAAAGCTACGGGAGTTTCGTACGTTGATAAAAACAATCTTCAGGAATATACCGTTAAAGCCAAAATAGTTGTGTTGGCAGCAAGTGCTTGTGAATCAGCGCGTTTGTTGATGAATTCAAAGTCGTCACGCCATACCAAAGGGTTGGGAAATTCGAGTGGTGTATTGGGTAAATACCTGCACGATTCGACGGGCGCAAGCCGCAGTGCTTTCCTGCCGCACTTGGTAGACCGCAAGCGTTACAACGAAGATGGAGTAGGGGGAATGCACGTGTATACTCCTTGGTGGCTGAACGGTAAAAAATTGGATTTCCCGCGCGGTTATCACATTGAATACGGCGGCGGTATGGGCATGCCGGGCTACGGTTTTGGTTTTGGCATGGAAAATATGAACGGAAAGTATCCTAATAAAGACGGCGTGATCAAACCGGCGGGTGGATACGGACTTTCATTGAAAGAAGATTATCGCCATTTCTACGGTACAAACTTTGGCATGGCGGGCCGTGGAGAGGCCATTGCGCGCGAGGATAACTTCTGTGAAATTGACCCGAATGTGGTGGATAAATACGGTATTCCTGTTCTGCGTTTTCAATACACTTGGTCGGAGCACGAGATCAAGCAGGCCAAACACATGCAGGATACGTTTGAAGAAATAATCACGGCGATGGGCGGAATTGCCAACGGTACTAAGCCCGGTCCCGAAACAAACTACGGATTGGCGGCTCCCGGCCGAATCATCCACGAAGTGGGCACAACGCGGATGGGCGACGATCCATCCAAATCGGTGACCAACCGTAACAGCCAATTGCACGATGCTGATAATGTGTTCGTGGTGGATGCAGGTACGTTTGTGTCGCAGGCTGATAAGAACCCAACATGGACAATTTTGGCGCTTTCAATGCGTGCTTCCGAGTACATTATTGACCAACGTAAAAAAGCGAATTTATAATCAATATGAAACGCAGAGACACCTTAAAAGCCCTGTCGCTGGGAACAATTACAGCGACGATCGTGGGAGCGGAAGCTCACGCAGATGTTCCTAAAAAAGCGGTACCGCCTTCATTATCTGATTTTAAGAATGGAAAAAGCGCGGCTGAATTGGCCAGAGATGCCAAAACGGCGGCGGATGTTTTTTTTACACCTCATGAACTTCAGACAATTCGCGTATTGGCTGATTATATTATTCCGGCCGACGGTCAATTTGGCGGCGCAACGGAAGCGAAAGTAGCCGAATTCATTGAGTTTATCGTAAAAGATATGCCTCAACACCAAACACCTATGCGCGGAGGGTTAAAATGGTTGGATACTACCTGTACTAAACAATTCGGTAAAACATTTGTGACTTGCGCCAAGCCCCAACAAATTGAAATGTTGGACCAGATCGCATACCCTGAAAAAGCAAAACCGGGCATGAGTCAGGGAGTGGCTTTTTTTAATTTAATGCGCAATCTTACCGCTACCGGTTATTTCACAACGGAGGTTGGATTTAAGTATCTGGGATACGTTGGAAACCGACCAAATGCTTGGGATGGCGTTCCCGCCGATGTTTTAAAGCAGTATGGATTAAGTTATGATTCGTAATTAATTCGGGCCTTTATTTTTATTTTTGGATAGCGGGTACAATTTTTGTCCCGCTATTTCATTATGTTTACATAAAAGGCGTATAAATGCAGTTTTGGTATAGTTTATATCGTATCATACTTTTACTTTTTCAGCAACAGCAACTCACTTCACCAATAAAACGTATTTTGCTGTTTTTGGGAGGGTGGTTCATTGTCTCTTCTTCTTTTGGTCAGCAAATAAATGATAATCAGTGCAATAGTCTTCCTCCAGGTACACTCAGCGGAGAATTTGGCTTGGTCAATGAAGTAGGTTGTGCCCCGCTACAGGTAGGAATTTCTAATAAACAGATCGTATCCGTTAAAAATAGGTACATATTTGACTACAAAGGAGGGAGCCCGGACACTTACAAGACTACAACAGATTCTAGCTTTACATATACCAAATCGGGGTTATATGTCGTAATGAAACTTTCGGAAAGTTCTACAGGACAACTCCAACGGGCGTGCAAAGTAGTAACTGTTCAGAACCCGACGCCTCCCGAGTTTAGGGTGTTGATATGTTCAAACGGTACCGCTGCTTTGAGCATTACTAATCATGCAATAACGGAATACGAAGAATACGTGATAGAATGGGGAGATGGTAATGTTACCATTATAAACAAGTTTAATTTGTTTGCGCAATACCGTTATCAGGATAATTCTTCTAAAACAATTACGGTACAGGGCCGCCACCGAGTCAGTAACTGTGTTAAAAAAAGCAGCAAAACAATTTCACTTGAATCAAATAGTAAGCCTGCTACGATCTCAAAACTGGAGATCCTTGATGCCACCACGGGAGAGTTAACCATTTCAAATCCGAATCTGCTTGAATTGGAAGTATATCGCCAGGAAGGCGCAGGCGTCTTTAAAACCCTCGGGACAATTGTAAAGAATGCCGATGAGAAAGTAAGAGTGTTGGTTGACACCAATAAAATATTCTGTTATAAGATCAAACCCCGTGACAGTTGCGCAGCTACGCTGGAAT
The DNA here is from genome assembly GCF_965279615.1 of Runella sp. NCBI lineage: Bacteria > Pseudomonadati > Bacteroidota > Cytophagia > Cytophagales > Spirosomataceae > Runella > Runella sp. The sequence continues at coordinate 7,730,814 of NZ_OZ257252.1, forward strand.
CAAATGTGGTTTGCAGCAGTTTTATCAGGATAACTCGGGAATCGGACGCAAATGTGGTTAGTATACAGCCTTATCTGCATCCTTCCGAAGTAAAAACGATGACGGTAAAACGTAACGATACGGTGTGGTGGAACCCTACCGTTACTCAATGGTTCAGGCCTGATAATGAAGGGCAATGCGGTAAGGAAACATGCTACCGTTTGGAAATAAATACCCAGGATGCCTTGATTATTTCCAATCGTATTTGTGCAGAACCTCCGCCAAGCTTATGCAATCCGTTGGGGCACTTGTTTGTTCCGGATGTTTTTACCCCAAACGGTGATGGAGTAAATGACCTGTTTGAAGTGAAAGGAGAGGTGGACGGTGACCCTCAAATACTGATCTATGATCGTTGGGGTTCAGTCATTTTTCATAACAGTATAAATGTGCGTAATTGGAACGGAGCCATCAATGGAAGTCCGGCACCTCCCGGTGCTTATCTTTACCGCATCAACGTGACTGACAAAGTGGGCAGAACGTTTGTCAAACGCGGAACTGTTTCTTTACTTCGTTAAGGATAAATTGATCAAAAGTTGGAACGTCAAATGCGACCTGAATGGGCCAATAGAAAAAACGAGCCTCGGTAAAAGATAGCTTTTCCAACAGCGGTCGAAGCTTCACCCAATCTTTCTCCGTCGTTAAAACAGGATATTGATTTGAGAGCCTGACAAAGGAGCGTACCTGTTCTTCATCAAAATTGTGGTGATCTCCCAAGGCAGAATGTCCCATTACTTTAAAAACTGTCGATGCTGCGCCTTCAAACAGCTTAGGTTGGGCGATGCCCGAAACCAAGTAAACTTCCTGACCTACGGTTAATAATGGGATATTTTCAAAATACGGCAGTGATGTGCCATACGTAAAGGTCGAAAAAAAAACCGGAGTATGCGGAAGCGTATAGCACCGGATCTGACTTATTATTTCTATTTTTTCAGCCTCGGAAAGCCTTCCCGGGCATTTACTGACAATAACAGCATTCGCTCGTTTGGCTCCGTTTCTGAATTCTCGAAGCAAGCCCATAGGAAGAACATAATCGTTGTAAAATAAGCGCCCAAAGTCAGTCAGCAAAAGATTTAAATGAGGACCTACCGCGCGGTGTTGAAAGGCATCATCAAGTAGAATGAGTTGCGTGTTTGGCTTCTCCTTTTCAATTCGCCGAACCCCTTCCACTCTTTTTTCACAAACAATGACCGGCGTTTGGTGTCCAAATTTTTTGTAAAACTGTAAAGGCTCATCGCCAACTTCTTCGGCAATCGAATGTGGACCGACTTCTCGATAACCCTTGGTTTTTCTGCCATACCCTCTGCTCAAAATGGCTATTTTCCAATTCAGGCTCAGCAATTGTTGTAAATATTCAATATGAGGCGTTTTGCCCGTGCCACCAACAGTCAAATTGCCGATATTTATGATATAAATATCGGATTGGTATATTTTTTTTAAACCATTGTTATACAAATAATTACGTATATAAGTAACGATGCCATAGAGTATACTGAGCGGCCAAAGTGACCATCTCAGTACGTTTGATAATTTTCTTAACATTTTCGTAAAATGACTTTGGCAAAGTAAGGTATTTTTCTCTATTTTGTGAACCTGCTTACCCCAAACAATGTCTTTCGAATGCCCTTACAAGTTCACTATCAGCCTTATAAACTGAATTTTCGGTTTGCCGCCGGTACTTCAAGGGGTATCTTGACTGAAAAAACGTCTTGGTTGATCAAAATTTATGATGACGAAAATCCTACACTCATCGGAATAGGAGAATGCGGGCCGCTTAGTGGGTTAAGTATTGATGATCGTCCTGATTTTGAAGATAATTTACAGGCCATTTGCCGGGAATTTAACAAACTTGATCTTGAAATTTATAGCTGGAATATATCCATTATACTTGAGCAATTGATTGGTAATCAGTGGCCTTCAATTCGTTTTGGATTTGAGTCAGCCATGCTTGATTATCTCAATGGTGGCAAAAGAATACTTTTTGATAACGATTTTGTAAACCAACATAAAAATATCCCGATCAACGGGCTTGTGTGGATGGGCAGCCATGAAGCAATGCTTCATCAGGTGGAAGAGAAGATCGCCGATGGATTTAAGACCATAAAACTGAAGATCGGTGCCATTAATTTTGAAGAAGAATGCGCTATTTTAGCGTATATTCGTCGACATTTCTCAGCTCAGGAAATTACCTTACGTGTTGATGCCAACGGGGCATTTAATGCTGAAACGGTTCATACTAAGTTGAATAGATTAGCGGAATACGAACTTCATTCGATAGAGCAGCCCATTCAACCAAAACAGTTGGAATTAATGGCTGAATTGTGCGAGGTATCGCCGGTGCCTATTGCCTTGGATGAAGAACTGATCGGAGCCTTTGATTATGCAGAAAAAAGGCGCCTGTTGAAGCAGTTAAAACCCAAATACATTATCCTTAAACCTACATTGCTCGGAGGATTTGAGCTAACAAGAGAATGGATAGAAACCGCTCAACGGCTTGATATTGATTGGTGGATCACATCCGCACTGGAGTCAAATGTTGGGCTTAATGCCATTGCACAATTTACGGCTGAATTCGATAACCCACTGCCGCAGGGATTGGGAACCGGCCAATTATACCATAATAACATCCCGAGTCCTTTAAAAATAAATCAGGGCCACCTTCTCTACGATCCTCTCCATGCCTGGGATTTTGGGGTTCTGAACTCCAGCCGTATTTCTTCAACTGCCTAGTATTTTAGAACTTTTATTGGTTTGAAGCGTTATCTGAAAGGAGGGAAACTATTTCCAATAGGGATTCTTTTCGGGATGTTTTCTACTAACAAATAGTATAAAATCATGGAAGAAAGCAGTAAACTTGACAAAATCATTGAAGCTCGAATGAAGCTGAAAGCTCGGTTCGAAAATAAAATGCAAAATACTCCCTCTATGGCCGATGAGCGGCCACAGGGACACGGAGAAATAAACCGCCACGGTATGCCGCAAATACCTGTGGGACAAACTCAAACGATCAAATGGCCGGTATTGGATTTGGGGTATCAGCCCAATGTAACTTTAGATCGTTGGCGATTATATGTTGATGGTGAAGTGGAAAATCCGGTGATTTTAAAATGGGATGATTTCATGGCGTTGCCCCAAACGGAAGATACCTCTGATTTTCATTGTGTTACGACTTGGTCTAAACTGGATATGTCGTGGGTTGGGGTTCGGTTGTTAGATATAGCGGCACTGGTTCAACCAAAAGAAACGGCCACGCACCTCATGTGTTATGGCTATGATACGTATACTACCAACGTATCGCTGGAAGAAGCTCTGAAGCCGGATGTACTCTTGGCTCATACGGTTTATGGTGAACCGTTGCCCAAAGAGCATGGCGGGCCGGTACGAATGATTACCCCTCAGTTGTATGCATGGAAAGGCTCCAAATGGATCAAACGAATTGAGTTCCTTTCTAAAAATAAACGTGGTTTTTGGGAAGAACGCGGGTATTCAAATACCGCTTATCCGTGGCGGAATGACCGTTATAGTTAGAAATGAAAACAAACATCGGTATAAACAAACGTCGGCGAGGGCTCGGCGCCTGCCGTTCAAAACCTCGCCGACGTTACGGTGCTCGCCATTAATTAAAAATGATTTACAGTTAGTTATATGAAAATCCAAATTGTCAGTACGCTTCAATCCGAACCGGAAGCGATTATTTACTTATTTCGTCAAAGTGAGAATCTTAGCGATCAGCTGGATATTTTTGCAAATGCTCCCTTCCTTAAGCAGGATTTTAAGGGAGAAGCTAAACAAGTAGTAACGCACTATGAAAATGGACGGAAAATATATCTGATTGGATTAGGTAAAGCACCCAAAGAAGCAGATTTTATTAAAATACTTCGTTCATTTTTTTTCAAACAAAAAAGAAATTTGCCCGATAATATTGCTTTGGAATTAACCACCGGTGGTATTGAAAATGAATGGATCGAAGTAATTGTAAACGGGTGTTATTTAGGGGATTATGATTTGGATCTGTACAAAACCAAAAAGAAAGAAGGCGCTACTGTTTTTGAAAGAGATGCGAAATTGCAGATTGTCGTTGCAGAAGAAGCGATAGCATCGGCTGAGCAACAAGTACAAAAAGGAGAAGCAACGGCATGGACTCAAATCCGGATCATGGATTTGATGAATGCGCCTTCCAATAAGAAATCCCCTCAAAGTTTGGCAGAGTGGGCCATTGAGTCAGGCGAAAAATATGGATATTCGGTCACAGTTTGGGACGAAAAGCAATGCGAAAAAGAAGGTTTGCAAGCGCTTTTAGCCGTTAGTTTCGGCAGTAAAAACCCTCCGAGATTTATACAGTTAGAATACAAACATCCGGTTGCTACTGAGAAGATCGGATTGGTTGGCAAAGGTGTTACGTTCGATACCGGAGGAATCTCCCTGAAACAGTCGACTAACATGCATTACATGAAGTCAGATATGGGCGGCGCGGCGGCAGTATTGGGAACGATTGAGGTCGCGGCTAAATTAAAATTGCCCGTTCACCTGATCGGGATCATTCCTGCTACCGAAAACAGCATTGATGGACTGGCCACCAAGCCCGGCGATGTCATTGGGAGTTATTCAGGTAAGACCATTGAAGTGATTGATACAGATGCTGAAGGCCGGGTTATTCTGGCCGATGCGCTTAGTTATATGGTACGAAATTATACACCGGATGTCATTGTCGATTTGGCTACTTTAACGGGTAGTTGTGTTGCTACATTGGGCTATTCCGCCGCAGGATTGTTTACAAATAATGAGCAACTTGCACAGGAGTTATACGATTGCGGTCAAAAAACAGGCGAGAAACTATGGCGTTTGCCCTTGTGGGATGATTACAAGGACGACGTTACATCGGATATAGCAGATGTTAAAAATTTTCATGGTAAACCCGTGGCCGGCGCAATTGTTGCTGCAAAATTCTTAGAGGTATTCGTAGAAGAGCATCCGCACTGGGCTCATTTGGATATTGCCGGAACTGCTTTTGGTGATTCTGAATTTGGTACCATGAAATCGGCTACTGCTTATGGGGTCAGATTACTGCTGCGTTGGTTGCAGCGTGGGTAACTTCCGGAAGCGGGGCCGCCCGGTGGTTCAAAACTTTCGGGAAGTCATTGCTTGAGTATTTATCCCGGCGACGTTTGGTAATTCAGCCTCGTTCTATTAGCTTTAAGCCTGAATTCTACCCATAATACAAAGCCATTAAGCTACTTTTTTTATTTAATTCGACATATTTCTATGAAGCTAACTGTACGATTTGCGCTTATGGTCATGTTATTGGCTGTCAGCTCGGCTTATAGTCAACAAGTTTACAAACGATGGGAGTTAGGGGGAGGAGTAGGCTGGTCCGGGTATCTTGGTGACCTAAATAAATCTGACTTTTTTTCGCAGGAACCTACATTGAGCGGAGGCTTATTGGGGCGTTATCACATTAGCCGTAACTGGGCTTTACGCGGTGCTTTAACATTTGGTACATTGTCGGGAAATGATGCCAATTTTGAAGATCGTAAAGTTCGAGGGTTCAAAACGCGTTCGCCTCTAACGGATTTATCTGCCATTGTAGAATATGATTTTTTAGGCAAAAATCGCTTCAAATACGATTCCACTACATTTCAGGTTAAATTTAAACGTAAGCTTTCCCCTTACCTGTTTACCGGGGCGGGCGTTGGATTTACTAATCCCAAACCTGATTTTACCGGCACCGCTTCTACTCCGGCCAACTTCCGACAGGGAGCTATTGCGGATCAGGCAGCCAGCTATTCCAAATCAAATTTGGTCATTCCTTTTGGAATTGGAATACGTTATGACTTAACGGAAAATTGGGTATTGGGAGCAGAAGCCGGCTTTCGCTTGGCTTTTTCTGATTATTTGGACGGAATCAGTCAAGGTGCTAATCCCAGCCGCGATGACCGATATAAACTGTCCACGCTTTCCATTACGTATCGTTTTGATAAGAAAGATAAAGACCGTGATGGAATTCCTGACGAAAAAGATGCTTGTCCGAATGAACCGGGTTCGGTTAAAATGAATGGGTGTCCTGATAAGGATAACGATGGCGTAGCTGATAAAGATGACGAATGTCCGGATGTGGCAGGATTGGCATCAATGAAAGGTTGCCCCGATACGGACGGCGATGGAATTCGCGATAAAGACGATGCCTGTCCGAATGAAGCAGGTCTTGCATCACTGCAGGGCTGCCCTGACCGCGATAAAGACGGTATTGCTGATAAGGATGATGCCTGTCCCGACGCTGCAGGCTTGGCAAACCTGAAAGGATGTCCGGATAAAGACAAAGACGGCATTGCCGATAAAGATGATGCGTGTCCGGATGTTGCAGGATTGGCCCAATTCGGTGGTTGCCCCGATACAGATGGCGACGGTATCCCGGATAAGGACGATGAGTGCCCGAGCGTAGCCGGTAAAACTGAATTAAAAGGATGCCCTGATGGAGATAATGACGGCATTGCCGATAAAGACGATGCTTGTCCAACGGTAGCGGGAGTTTCCCAATTCAATGGTTGTCCTGATACGGATGGCGATGGCGTAGAAGATTCTAAAGACCGTTGCCCTGAGATAGCAGGTAAACCTGAGTTTGAAGGTTGCGTAGATGCCAAAGCGTTGCAGGTAGTTGTTAAAGCTGCCGAGAAGAAAGCACGTTTGGAAGCGGAATTGGCTAAGAAACAAAAAGTGGCCATTGACCCGGCCAAATTGGTCGTTGACTTTAAAGTGGAATCTATTTTGTTTGCCACCAACAGTTCAGTGATTCAGGACAAATACAAAGTTGTGCTTGACGGCTTGGTAGAGGTACTTGCCAAGAATCCAACCTACATGCTTCGTTTGTCGGGCCATGCCGATAGCAGAGGCTCACAAGCTTACAACGAGAAACTTTCAGAAGCCAGAGCGAAGGCATGTTTAGAGTATTTGTTACTGAAAGGTGTTACTGCTACCCGTATTGTTATCCAAGGTTTGGGCGAAAGTGTACCTGCGGCTGACAATACCAATGAAGCAGGCCGTAAAATCAATCGCCGGGTAGAAGTGGAAGCGTTTCGGCAATAACTAAAAACACTATAACGTTTTCTAAGCCGAGTAGGAGATTTTTAACCTACTCGGCTTTTTTTATAGCCATAAAATATCTCATAAAGATTTGCCAATGCGATATTTGTACTCTCGTTATGTATTACTATTGTTGATTAACTCGTTCATTGCCACAGCACAGGAACGTTTTGAAGCCGGATTATTCGTGGGGAGTGCCGGCTATTTGGGCGATTTAAATAAATCAGATATCCTTTCCAAAGAACCTAAGCCTTCGTTTGGACTGGTAGGTCGCTATAATTTTTCTGATTATTTTGCCATCAAAGCTACTTTACTAAACGGCAGATTGTCGGGGCGAGACAGTCATTACCCCGACCGTGCCTTCCGAAATTTTACCACTACAACACCGCTTACAGAACTGTCCACTCAAGTGGAATGGCATCTTTGGCCGCTGTCACAACCACGCTTGCGGCATCATTTTACGCCATCGTTCTCACCGTTTTTATTTGCAGGGTTTGGATTTGCCCTTACCAAGCCTAAGCCTGATCTGGAAAATATGATTATTGAGAAGCCGCAATTTGTGCAGGGTGCCGCCATCGACCGAAGCGCTGTATACAAGCCAATTCAAGCGGTAGTTCCATTTGGGGTAGGGGTTAAATATCGATTTCATCCGCAATGGACGCTTGCGGTCGAAGCAGGTTTTCGGATTACTTTTTCAGATTATTTGGATGGGATCAGTTTTGCAGGAAACCCCGACAAAACAGACAGATATACATTTTCGGGCGTCAGTATTGTATATCGATTTAAAAAGCGTCCCTTTGGTTTTAAAATACGCAATCCAACTAAGTGTGATTTTGTGCCGGAATGAGTACTTTTAGTGTCTATTTTTCCAACACTGCATGAAAAACATTCTCCTTCATCTTCGAATTCCTTTTTCCTTTTTCTTATTACCGATTTTCTTATTTGCATTGAGCCAGTCGCTGCATCCGGATACAGCAAAGGCGTGGTGGGTTTTTCTGATCCTGCATTTTTTGCTGTTTCCGGCAAGCAATGCTTACAACAGCTATTATGATAAAGACGAAGGAAGCATTGGGTTATTGGAGACACCTCCACCCGTAAGCAAAGAGTTGTTCTATGTAGCTTGGGCACTTGATAGTATTGCGTTGGTGTTGGGATGGTTATTTGTGGGAAAATTATTTGCTCTCTATTTACTCATTTATGGATTGATCTCAAAAGCCTACAGCCATCCGTTGATTCGATTGAAAAAATACCCGATTTTGAGTTGGGGCATTGTTACGATCTTCCAAGGCGCTCTTACATATATGGCCGTATATCAGGCTATTAATCAATTGACGAGCTTTGAGCCGCTTGTTTCTCAATGGATGCCTGCGTTGGTGTGTACATCAAATTTACTGGCGATATACCCACTCACACAAGTATATCAGCACGAAGAAGATGCCAAACGAGGCGATATGACCATGAGTCGATTGTTGGGAATTAAAGGAACGTTTATCAATGCCTGCTTTTGGTTGCTGTTGTCTGGAGGCGGGTACTTGGGTTATTTCGGTTTTACATTGCCGTTATTGCTTTTGGTGATCCTGCTGTTTCCATTGCTGGCATTTTTTGGATGGTGGACTTGGAAAGTATGGCAGGACGAACGTAATGCGAATTTTAAAAATACCATGTGGCTAAACCTATTGGCAAGTGTATGTCTAAATGTTTTTTTTGGAATATTATGTTTTTTATGAGATTCGTAACATTCTGATAATCATATAAACAAGGCTAAAAGAGCGATTCTCTATATAAATTAGCCTGATTTTTTTCTTATAAACACTTGCATCATATACTCAAAAATTCTACTTTTGCACCACCAAATCACGGTAAACACATACGCGAAAGTAGCTCAGCTGGTAGAGCGCGACCTTGCCAAGGTCGAGGTCGCGGGTTCGAACCCCGTCTTTCGCTCCAAGCACCGCCGAAAACGGTGCTTTTTTTATCCGTAAGTAAATCACCGCCCGCCGGGGTGGTGGAACTGGTAGACACGCAGGACTTAGTTCATTGATTTTTTGACGATCTTCTGAAAAATTATCGTGAAAAAAACATCAAAAATTTGAGTGCACAGACGGAAACGTTTGATGTAGAATCGCTTAAAATCGGGGAAGTCTTCACAGCAATGTATGATAATCCCGAGCCAAGTCCCGGAAACAGCGGGAAAGGTGTAGAGACTTAACAGGCGAAATCTAAGTCCCGAAACAAGTTCGGGATAAGATTAAGAGAAAGTCCAGACCACAAATTCTAATCCGATTTAAATCGGATTTTGGAAGCGGCGAAAGTCGTAGCAGGTACGAAAATCCTGTGAGCCGAAACGCTCGTACGGGTTCGATTCCCGTCCCCGGTACTGATTATCAACGGGTTGTACAAGTAATTGTGCAGCCCGTTTTTCATTGGTACAACATAGCTACAACATTTTTTTGCAGCAATAAGGAGTTAAATTTCAAACGTAAATCCGCTTTCCAATAATTTATTATATACGCTTTCGTCGAAACGATAGAGAGTCGCTGCACGATGAGACACTTCCTGCTGACGTTCTTTTGTGTCAATTAAAAGGTTCATTTTAAGAAACTTCTTTCTAAAGTTTGATTTGTCCAGTTTCTGACCCAAAATAGCTTCATATAACTCCAACAGTTGCAAAAGCGTAAATTTAGGGGGCAACAGATTGAAACCGATAGGTTCGTGCTGAATCTTATGTTTTAAGAAAGCAAGACATTTTTCAAAAATAACGGTATGGTCAAAAGCCATTTGAGGAGTATCCTGGATTTTGAACCATGTAACATCCGCTTCGGTAGGGCCCGGGTGCAGTTCGAATTTTTCAATATTGACCAATGCATAATAGGCAATGGTAATAACTCTTCGAGCCGGAAAACGTTTTAAATCTCCAAACGCCTTAAACTGCTCCAAATAAATATTGCCGACTGAGGTTTGGGAAGACAAAATCCGTTCGGCGGCCTCGTCAATACTTTCATTGTACTTAATCCAACTTCCGGGCAGTGCCCATTGCCCGAGCGTAGGACCGATACCGTGTTTTACCAAAAGCACATGAAGTTGAGCGTCTTTGAATCCGAAAATAACGCAGTCTATGGAGAGATCTTCAATTATCTCGTCAGAAAAGTTCAAGAATAGTAAATTTAATGCGTTGAAAATAGAACCCCGGCTTACGCTCACTGTTTTCCAATACGTCAGGAATGAAATTGCACTCCGTTATCATCCGTTGGAAATATCGGGTAAAGATAAAATAGGGAATTAAATTTTCCGCTTATTGTATAAGTCTATTTACTCTTTATCAAGTTCTTTTGCAATATATTTTCATTTTCGGGGAACTTTCAAAACAGCATCGAATGCCGGTTTCGATTGTTTGCTTCGATTCCAAAGCAACGGATAATTGGTGCGATTCGGAATTGGGTAGTCGTTTTTCCATGACATCCCGTCATGAACACCCCACATGGTTACTCGGTCAATTTTATCTCTTTTACGGTAAAAGATCTCAAAGAAATGTGCATATCTGTCAGCGAGTACTTTTTGCATCGCATCGGGTAATCCGTTAGGGTAAGGGTCCAAAAAAGTTTTAAACTCTTCGTTTTGGAACTGTTTCTCACTCATCCCCTGACCGATGATCTGCCCTTCTTTGGTAAGCGGTAATACGTCTACGTCCAATTCCGTGATCATCACCTTTACTCCCAATGCTGCAAACGCATCAATGGCTGCTTCGATGTACTCGGTTTTGGGATAGTTCAACCCCCAATGCCCTTGGATACCGACCCCGTCAATGCGAATACCTTCCTTTTGCAGCATTTTGATCATCCTGACAATGCCATCCCGTTTCGATGGCCGCCAAGCGTTGAAATCGTTATAATACAATTCGGTATTGGGAGCGTATTGGGCAGCATACCTGAACGCCAACTTTACCAATTCTTCGCCGCTGCCAATGCCTTTGACCCACGTCGTCGGTCGGTAACTGCCGTCATCGTCAATGACTTCATTGACCACATCCCATGCCTGTACTTTACCTGCATATCTCCCTGCTACCGTTTTGATATGCTCATGCAAGCGCTCTGCTACAGCCTCTTTCGATTTGGGTTTGCCATTTTCATCTTGAAAAAACCAAGCCGGGGTTTGATTGTGCCAAACGAGCGTGTGCCCTACAATGAACATATTATTTTTTTTTCCGAATTCAACAAAGGCGTCTGCCGCTTCAAAGCGGAACTCTCCGGGCTTGGGATTAATAAGCCCCGCTTTCATAGAATTTTCAAGGGTGATGGTATTAAATTGTTTGACAACAATTTGTTGAGATGCGTTGTCGTTTCCCGAAACAATGGCATCATTGACCGACACGCCCATCTTAAAAGCATCCTTGTAAGCTTCTTTAAGCGTAAGTTGAGCCACTGATACGGTAGATATCAGCATAAAGAGGAGAAAAGTGAGCCGTTGATTCCCTTTTTTTAAGGTTGTACATGTCATGATGTCATTGGTTTTTGGATGACTTTCTTCAGAATTTAAGAATAAGGTTAAATTTTAACACTTTTACCGGTCGCCACCGATTTATAAATGGCCTCCACCACTCGGATGTCACGAAGTCCTTCCTCGCCGGGAGCAATCAAAGCTGTATTGTTCATGAGAGCCGTACAATCTTCATCCATCTGCTTCGCCTGCTGACTTTTGATCGGGAAATTGATGACAGTACCGTCAGACATGCTGCCTTTATTGCCGGAGTAACCGGACTGGGGCTCTAATTTCAGCCATCCTTTTTCGTAGTTAACCTGCAGATGGTTCATATTGATCCCGAAACTGGTATGACATGCCGCACGCGCTCCGCTCGGGAATTCAAGCATAAACATCATTGTTTCTTCTACTTCTTTGTAAATCTCCGGGCGTGTGGTGGATGCCTGGGCAATGACACTGATCGGTTCCTCGCCCGTCGCCAGCCTTGCTCCCTGCAGCGCATAAACCCCCATGTCACCCATGACACCGCCTCCCAATTTTTTATTCTGTTTCCAATGGTTGGTCCGACCGTCAACATAACCGGCGGCACTGGTAATCATTTTTACTTTACCGAATTTTTGATCCTTTGCCACCTGTATGACTGCCTGGATGTTCGGATCGTGTTGGCAACGGTACCCAATGGCCAGTTTCACATTATTGCTTTTACATGCGCTAATCATCGCTTCGCAATCTGCAACAGTAGGCGCCATCGGCTTTTCACAAAATACGTGCTTGCCCGCTTTAGCTGCCCGAACTACAAATTCACGATGCATCGAAGGAGGCAGTACGACATAGACAATATCAATGTCGGGATTGTCTTTTATACTGTCGAAATTTTGATAATTATAGATATTCTTCTCCGGAATATTGTACTTCTTTTTCCATGTTTCGGCTTTCGTTGGCGTACCTGTAACGATTCCGGCCAGATAACATTTCTCGGTCAGTTGCAATGCCGGAGCCAACAGATCCGTACTGTAATAGCCTAAGCCGACAAGTGCAATCCCCAACTTATCTTTTTTAGGGGTGACAGAAGCCAAAAGGGGGCTGTTGGAAACAAAGGCAGCCGCGCCGGCCAGTGTTAATTTGGTCAAAAATTCGCGTCTTTCAATGATCATAGCTTATTTTGAGTTTTATCTTTAGAAATTGTATCAATTTCTGAAATTTTATAGATTTCCCTTATTGAAATCACTTAAAAATTTAGCGAGCCCTGAATCGGTCAAGGGGTGTTTCAAGAGCGCAGTAATGGCACTCAACGGCCCGGTCATTACATCTGAACCGATTTCTGCACATTTCAAAATGTGAATAGGGTGTCTGATGGATGCTGCGAGTATTTGAGTCGTAAAATCGTAGTTATCGTAAATGAGTCGAATTTGCCGAATCAAGTCCATTCCGTCTACTGAAATGTCATCAAGGCGGCCGATAAAGGGCGATACATAGGTAGCTCCTGCTTTGGCCGCCAGTAATGCCTGCCCGGCCGAAAATATCAAGGTGCAGTTGGTCCTGATTCCTTTTTGGGTAAAGTATTTTATAGCCTTCACCCCGTCTTTAATGATCGGCACTTTCACCACGATATTTTCGTGCAATGCCGCAAGTTCTTCTCCTTCGGTGACCATTTCGTTAAAGGTCGTGGCAATGACTTCCGCCGATATGGGTCCGTCTACAATTTCGCAGATCGCTTTGTAATGATCAAGAATATTTTGTTTTCCGGTAATTCCCTCTTTGGCCATTAAGGAAGGATTGGTGGTAACGCCGTCCAATATCCCTAAATCATTTGCTTCTTTAATTTCACTCAGATTGGCAGTATCAATAAAAAATTTCATTCGTATTATGTTTATGATGTTTGAAAATCAACTTAAAACAAACCCTGATTTGCCGGTTACAAATAAGGGTCAATGGTTTGAATCGTTCCGTCGGCATTATGGATCAGCTCGGTGACTTTGATACTTCGCAAATGCGTAATCCCTTCTGAAAGACTGGAGTCATGATAAAAAAGATACCATTTTCCACTGACTTCACAGATGGAGTGATGCGTTGTCCATCCTACCACAGGATTCAGAATACGCCCCTGATAGAGGAACGGCCCATAGGGATGGTCGCCGACGGCATAGCAAATAAAATGCGTGTCGCCCGTCGAATAAGAAAAATAGTATTTGCCGTTGTACCGGTGCAACCAGGATGCCTCAAAAAAACGCCGTTCATTATCACCGGCCAAGAGCAATTCACCGTTCTCGTCCAGAATGTGGACGTCGCGTGGGCTTTCCGCAAATTGGAGCATGTCTTCCGTCAGTTTAGCCACTTTGGGACAAAGTGCGGTTTCATAAACTTCAGGTTCTTTGAATTGTTCATCGTAGACATTATGGCGATATTTTTGCAGTTGGCCGCCCCATATTCCCCCGAAATACAGATAAAAATTCCCGTCAATGTCTTCAAATACAGCGGGATCAATGCTGTAGCTGCCTTGTATAGGCAGTACCTCTGCTGTAAATGGCCCGGTGGGAGCAGTTGCCACCGCTACTCCTATTTGGAATATTCCTTCGGCATTTTTGGCGGGAAAATAAAGATAATAATTACCTGCTTTACACGCGGCATCGGGAGCCCACAGTTGCCGTTCGGCCCAAAAAACATCCTTGACATGTAAGGCTGTTCCGTGGTCGATCACTTCGCCGCCAATGCGGTCCATCGAAAACACATGGTAGTCTTCCATTCCGAAATGATCTCCGTTGTCATTGAACGGGATTCCCGCATCAATATCGTGCGAAGGGTAAATATAAATTCTGTCTTCAAAAACGTGCGCCGAGGGATCGGCCGTAAACAAATGATTGACCAGCGGCTGAGAAACAGCCCTTTCATTAAGTTGTTTGAAGTCAATATGTACTGTGCTTTCTTCAGGCATATTCAGAAAATTTTGATTAAAAAAATCAGTTACGTTTCTCTTTTAATTCGGTTTCGAGCCGAACTTCCATTGCTTTATCAATTTTATACCAAAACAGTAAGGCCGCACCCGCTAAAAAAATGAATCCCGGGTAGATACTCACGGACATTTTAATTCCTTCTACGGCTTCCGCTGATTGTTCTGCCTGTTCGGCAACATAGCCATACATTGACAGGATTGAGGCCCCCAATGAACCGCCGATGCTTAGTCCTGCTTTTAACCCAAAGATCATAGCCGAAAAAATGATGGCGGTAGCACGTCGATTATTTTTCCATTCGGAGTAATCGGCCACGTCAGCGATCATGGCCCAAAGCAGGGGGATTGTTATGCCATAGGTAAATCCATGCACGATTTGGGTGATGAATACAATGCCTATGTTGTCTTTCGGATAAAAATGAAACATCACCAAACATACCGCCGAGAGTGCAAGGAAAATCCCGAAGATGTTTCGTTTACCGAAGCGGTCGGCCAGCGGTTTTGAAAACAGAATCCCCACAATCATGAAGAGGATACCCCCTGCGTTAAAAAGACTGTTGGCGGAGGTGGGAGCATCTTCCGGCCATTCAAATTTGCCTAAACCTAAGCTGGTGACGGTTTCATTGAGTCCCAGGATGAAGCGATTAAAACCGATACTTTCTAAATAATCGCTTTGTGCGGAGGGATCAAGGTAATACTTAAAATAAAAAATATACATTCCGCCCTTTAGGGCTAACGTGACAAACACCAGTATCGTGACAATCAGCATGATCACCCACGGTTTATTTTTGCTCAGATCTGTCAGGTCCTGCCTGATCGTATTTTTTTCTTCAACGGGAGGCACTATACGCTCTTTGGTGGTAAGGAAGGTGATGCAGAAACAAATAACACCCACGATGGCGAAAAAGAGCATTACTTTCTCAAACCCGACGGCTTTGTTGCCGTGGCCCAACGACAGCGCCAGGGGCAGGAGCAATGATTGAATAATAAACTGAGCAATCATCACTGCTACAAACCGATAGGAGGAAAGACTGTTTCGCTCTTTCATGTCGCCCGTAATTACCCCGCTCAAGGCTGAATAGGGTAAGTTGTTGGCCGAATAGACAATGACCAATAAGAAGTAAGTGACAAATGCATACACAACTTTCCCACTATCGCTGAAATCAGGCGTAGAAAAGGCTAAGAGGGAAATAACCCCAAAAGGGAGGGAGGTCCAAAGCAGCCAGGGACGAAATTTTCCCCATCGGGTATGCGTTCGGTCGGCAATAATGCCCATCAGGATGTTGAAGAATGCCCCCGATAAGCCTCCCACAAAAATAATGATACCCGCTGTTCCGGCAGGTATCCTGTAAACGTCAGTGTAGAAATACGCCAAAAAAGTCATAAGGGTTTGAAAGATCAGGTTGGCGGCCAGATCACCCAAACTGTATCCGATTTTCTCGGCAACGGATAACTTTTGATTAGGGGAATACATTCGTGTAAAGGTTAGAAATGTTAGATTTCAGGAAGTAGTTTTTATCAAAAGAACCCTTATGGTATTTTTTACTATAATCCTGATAATATTTTATCAAAACTTTGGTAACTAATTTTCATTACTCAAGATGAAGCAAAACTTTGCTGAGTTTACGCACTTTACAAAGAAGAGAGACATGGCCGGCCGGCATAATTCGTTCTGTGTACCTCTTTTATTTGGCATGATGCAGGTGTAAAAAAATTTTTTTTGAACTTATTGTTAAAAATACCATAAGATACCTAAACTTTATTACTTTTGTTAGAGCAATCACAATAATTCTTTATTTGATTATATTACTGTCGGATTTTATGGCTTTACAAGTCCAGGATGAAGTATTATGGAAAGCATATCGCTCGGGTGATAAGCAGGCATTAGGCTTTTTGGCCGAACGTTACTATCGTTCACTAAGACATTATGGCCTAAAATTTATGGTTGACGAGGCAACCGTAGAGGACTGTATTCAGGAAATCTTCCTACAGCTTTGGCAGAATCGACTCCAAATAAACGATACGTGCTCTGTAAAGCACTATTTATTAAAATCATTAAGACACCTTATCTTTCAATTTCGGCGCAACGAAAAACACTTTGTTTCTTCGGAAATTGATTGGGACAGCTCTTTTCCCGAAGACATAGATGCCGAGACACTAATGATTCGCCGGGAGACAACCATTTTACAAATCAATGAACTTAACCGTCAATTATTGACACTGCCCGCCCGCGAACGGGAAGCGCTTTATTTGCGGTACTACGAAAACCTGTCGGTCACTGAAATTGCTGAAACAATGCATGTTAACCGGCAATCGGTATCTAATTTCCTGCAGAAAGCCCTTGTAAAACTTCGGACTCGTATGTGGGATAATGCATCAATTGTCGATAATTGGTATTTTTCTTAAAAAAAATTGGCTTCAACTAGGGTATCCTGAAGCAGTATTTTCATATTATCTATAAAACATTAGGAAAGTACCAATGAGTCTGCCACTTGATAACCTTTCAATCAATGATTTTCTGGAAGACGAATCTTTTCAAATTTGGATGAGAGAGAGGCGTCCGGCAGATCGGTTGTACTGGCAGCAATGGCTGATACAGCATCCTGAGAAAGAAAATATTTATGAGCAAGCGGTAGCAGCCTTTTTGGTTATTGAGGGAAATAAGCAGGAACTCCCTGATTGGGAAATTGCGGAAAAAGCCCGAAAAATGCTTGAACTGATGCCGGATGTTCCGGCGGCGGAAGTAAAACCTTTATGGAGCAGGAATTGGTGGAGTGGGGCGGTAGCGGCGGCTGTAGTGATTATAGGTCTTTTTATCTGTTGGCAATTTGAGGTATTCTCCGTCAATAAACCTAATAGGCTGACGAACCGAAAAGAAGAAAAACAACTGGAAGCGGACCAATGGGAAGTAGTTAATAATACAATGAATGAGCCAAAGGTTGTGCTATTGCCGGATAACTCGTCAGTAGTACTGTCGGCCGGGAGCCGCTTACGTTTTCGTAAAGAAACAACTGCCGAATTAAGAGAGGTCTTTCTTGAGGGAGAGGCGTTTTTTGAGGTGGCCAAAGATGCTGCCAAGCCATTTTTTGTATATACAAACGCTCTTACAGCCAAGGTGTTAGGAACCAGTTTTCAAGTACGCTCATTCACTGATGAAGAAACTGTTTTTGTGAATGTAAAAACGGGTAAGGTAGTAGTTACCTCTGTTTCGTCACCGGAAAAATCGGTACTGCTTATTCATAAACAACAATTGAGTCTTGAAACTAAAACCGATACATTTCTTAAAGAGGAAAATAAAATAGCGGACGAAAGTGTAGCAACAGTTGCCAACAGAGAGTTTACGTACGACTATGTCCCTGTTGCTGACATATTTGATCAGCTGGCATCTGTTTATCATTTACCGATTCAGTACGACCGGGAACTGTTGCAATCCTGCACCTTTACCGGGCAATTGAATGATATGCCTTTGCCGGAAAAAATCCGACTTATTTGTCTTACCATTGAATCTGATTTTGAAATCATTGACAATCAAGTGATTGTCCACAGTCGCGGTTGCCATTAATTGTTTATTCAACCTTTAACCAATTCAGTCCTTATGATGTAGAATCTATCGCTTTTTAAAAAGGAAAAGCGATAGTGCTCCCAACACTATCGCTTGTTACATTCCTAAATGTGTCACTAATACACATTTGCCCCTTTTAGCAAGGGAAAGGAGATTTTTTGTCATTTTTTCCACAAAAACAACAAAACGAACAAATGTATGCATTACTTCTTTATTAATCACACTGTTTGGATCAGGATTATGAGAATATCAGGCCTGCAAATTTTGCTTGCACTAACCCTAGCCAACATAAGCTTTGCTATTGACAGCAGAGCCCAAGAAATTCTTAATCGCCGAGTCAGTTTTTCGGCTAACAATCAGGATGCTGAAGTAATTATCAAGCGCCTTGAAAAACTGGCGAACGTCCAATTTATGTTCAGTCGGGAAATTGTTCAATCAAAGCGAAAAATCACCTATCAGGCTAACAATGAAGAGCTTTTTGGTGTGTTAGATCACATTTTGACACCACTTAACTTAACCTACGAAGTAGTAGGGCAACAAATTTTAATTAAAAGAAGCCTCCCCCCGGCGCAAGCTCCTCAGCAGAACTCCTCCGAAAAAGCAAGCATATCCGAGATAAAAGAAATTGATATTACCGGAAAAGTAACGAGCGAAGACGGACAAGGGCTGCCCGGAGTAAATGTTCAGGTGAAAGGTACGGTTCGTGGAACGAGTTCGGATGCCAACGGTAATTACAAACTAACGCTCACGGATGCCAACGGAGTTGTGCTTGTGTTCTCGTACGTTGGGTATGTTACCAAAGAAGTAGCTGTTGGTGCTCAAAAGGTCATAGATATTCGCTTGGAAGCAGATAACAAAACGCTCAACGAAGTAGTGGTAGTAGGTTACGGAACACAGCGCAAAAGAGATGTGACCGGTGCCGTTGTATCAGTTAACGAGGCTACGTTGAAAGAAGTGCCGGCACCCAACCTTCTTAACCAACTCAAAGGACGTGCCGCAGGGGTATCCATCGTAAGTAACGGCTCAACGCCGGGTAGTCAGGCAACCATTCGTATCCGTGGCAACCGCTCCCTTACGACGGGTAATGGCGATGGTCTGGATGGCCCGCTTGTGGTAGTAGATGGAATTCCGTTTGGTGGGCTGAATGATATAAACCCGGACGACATTGCGAACCTTGAAATTTTGAAAGACGCATCGGCAACGGCCATTTATGGTTCAAGAGGTGCGGGTGGTGTCATCCTGATTACAACCAAAAGAGGTAAAGTTGGTAAACCCGTATTGACATATGATGGCTACCACGGTGTAACGAGCATCATGGGTAAATATAATGTCATGAATGGAGCGCAGTATGCAAAATTCAAAGAGCAATCGGCAGCATTGAACACCCAGGGGGCCGGTACAACGGCATACCCGCTGACCGATGAAGAAAAGGCAAATCTTGCCGCGGGAGTTTCTACCGATTGGCAGGATCTATTGTACAGACAGGGCTTTAACACAAGCCATCAGCTCGGATTACAGGGTGGAGTGGAAAATACGCAGTACGGTTTGGGTCTTGGCTATTTTAATGAAACGGGTATTATGCCAAACCAAAACTTTGACCGCTTTACCATCCGTGCCACCATAGACCAAAAAATCGGGAAACGTGTTAAAGTCGGTTTGAATACAATCAATACGCTTACTCGCAAAAATGACCCTGCAGGTGGCGGTGTTCCGACTGAGTTGATTCGCTTGTCTCCGCTCATCAAGCCATACAATGATGATGGCACGGTACTCCTGAACCCTAAGCGAGGAACCATTGAAGCGCAGGCCGTGAGCCCACTCACACTCATCACTCGTGGAAAAGATATTCTTTCCAATGAGCGTTCGATCAGAACATTCAACAGTTTGTACGCAGAAGTTTCTATTCTGGACGGCCTCAGATACCGTTTCAATGCGGGTCTGAACTATAGCCAGACCGGTTTCAATGGCTACGGCCCTCCAAATACATTTGTCAATACAGGGGTTGACCAAAGTGTATCCAGCGCTGAAATCAGAAATACTGAATATTGGGATATAAACATGCAGCACTTGTTGTATTATGATAAAACCATTGGAAAACATAGACTGGGCTTCACCGCGCTCTATGAATATACAAAAAATCACTCACTGGGCAGCCGATTTACGGTAAAGGGGGTTCCGGCTGATTACATTAAAACAGCCAATTTTGCGCTGGCTTCCGGGACGCCGGTTGCCCCTACAGACTTCGGTAATTCCTTTTCAGAAACCGGTCTGCTTTCCTACATGGCTCGATTGAACTATACGTTCAATGATAAATACATCCTGACGGCAACATTCCGTAGAGATGGTTCGTCTACCTTATCGCCTGCTAATCAATACTTCAACTATCCTGCCATCGGGTTAAGCTGGAACCTCATTGACGAGCCGTTTATGAAAAACCTGACCTTTTTGTCAAATTTGAAACTAAGAGGCGGTTGGGGAATTTCGGGTAACCGCAACGTAGGGGCTTATGCCACATTGGGAGCGCTCTCAACAGGGTATTATAATTTCGGTACTACGACTGCCGGGCAGGCACTTGCCTATACCGTTACCAGCCTTCCGGCAAGTAATTTGGGTTGGCAATCTACGTCTCAGACAGATGTTGGGTTAGAAATAGGTTTGTTTAACAACCGTATCACCGGCACATTTGATGTGTATTTCCAGAAAACGAAAGACATTTTGCTTTCGGTAAACCTTCCGGAAAGTAACGGTGCCAACTCTACCTTGAAAAACTTAGGAAGAACCGAAGGAAAAGGGTTTGAATCATCGTTGACCTTTGATATTTTCAGAAATAAAGGAGGCTTTAACTGGAGTGCTGACGTAACCTATTTCTTTAACCGTGAAAAAATTACGCAGCTTACAACGCCGACTGAGTTAGATAACAAAGGAAACTTCTGGTTTGTAGGCCAACCGCTTACTGTCATTTATGACTATAATAAGATCGGTATCTGGCAGCAGTCGGACGCGGATAACGGTGCGTTGAAAAAACAAACATCGCCGGTGCAACTTCCCGGTGAGATCAGAGTGGAAGATGTTGACAATAACGGGGTCATTGATGCAAACGACCGTAAGATCATCGGCAATTTCCAACCCAAGTGGGAAGGTGGTTTAACCAATAGAATCAGTTACAAAGGATTCGACATATCCATCGTGACATTCGCCCGGATGGGAATGAAAGTGGTGGTTCCGTACTTGTCGGGTACTTCAGGGGGCGGTTCCGGTTTTGGTTTCCTAAACCAAGGACGTTCAAACCAATTGGTAATGGATTATTGGACCCCGGAAAACCCGACCAATGCTTTCCCAAGACCTGATGCAGGCGGCGGCGTACGAAACTTTACTTCTACTACTTCTTATCAGGATGGTTCTTTCATTAAAATGAGAAGTATCAACGTAGGTTATACAGTCAGTGGTAAAATACTTAACAAAATTGGTGTTTCCTCGGCGCGTATTTACCTGAATGCGACCAACCCTTTTATTATTTATTCACCATTGGTAAAAGCCAAGTTGGCGGTTGATCCGGAAGGAAATGGCTATGGTAACACCATTCAGGGAGGAAACTTTAACCGTTTCGTGACGGTAAACTTAAACAACCCTCCGGTTCGTCAATTTACATTAGGTTTAAATCTTAAATTTTAATTCAAGATGAAAAAGATACATATTTCAATCATTGCCTTCACTTTATTTTTCTGTGTAGGATGCGGAAAAATACTGGAAGAGCATCCGCAATCGCAGATTGTACCGTCGTATTTTAATAGCCCCTCAGGTGTATTGGGCGGTATTGCCGGGGTATATAATTTAATCCGAAACCAATGGGGAACCGAAGGGTTTTCTTCTGAAATGCAGGCCGGCACTGACGAGTTTATTCAGGGGGCCAGTAGCGGCGGCGGTCCCGTACATACGTTTAATGGGTTGAATAGCAGCAATTTCGGCTCTGCTTGGGGAACATCGTTTGTGGCAATAAATACCCTCAACGGTGTATTGCAGTACGGTCAGAGTATTGACCTGCCCGTAGCAACAAAAAACCAGTACTTAGCACAAGCTAAGTTTTTGAGGGCTTTCTGGTATTTCTATTTGGTACAAACCTGGGGCGATGTTCCATTAAGCACTGAATTTATTACGGTTCCATCACAAAGTGCCAAAAGAGATCCGGCAACAGAGGTATATAAGTTGATTATTCAAGACCTAACCGAAGCAGCCGCCGCTTTACCCGATAAACCGACCGCTCCATTCTTAGGAAAGGCTGCGACCAAACCTGTAGCTTTATTTTTCTTGGCAAAAGCCTATCTGACCCGTGGTTGGCTGACAAATTCGCAGGCAGATTTTGCCGAAGCCGCTAAAATTTCGAGTGATCTTATTGCAGCTAAAGGAACATATGGTTTAGACCTCTGGCAGGACTTTGGCGATGCTTTCGTACCTGCAAACGACAATGGAAAAGAAACAATGTTTGTGAGCGATCACTCAAACGATGCTAAGTTTGGGTATTATAGCGTAGGAGGTGGAGCCAGTGGCGGTGACGCTCAAAACCTGACGCCTTGGTTTACCAATTGGAACTACCCAAACAACAGCGGGATTAACTCATTTGTAAACGCCTCGGGTGTTTTGGTAAATTCCGGAACGTCAGGGATGATTCGTGATTCATACTATGGCCGCCCATACGCCCGTATTCGCCCCAACAGTGTAAAACAAACATCCGGAGAAAGTACCGGCAAAAATTATTTTCTGGATCAGGCTTTTGTGAAAAGAGATGTAGATTCACGATTTGCCAATACGTTCTACACAGTATATATCTCCAATACTGCCGTAACGAATACGCCAACGGCGGCCAATAACAAACGCGGTATTGGATATACGACGCAGGTTGGGGTTGATACTGCTGTATGGATAACCGATTATGAAGTGGTAGGTGCTCCGCAGTTCGTTGGAACGAGACCTTTCAAAGGAATCGTTGCGCCTCCAAGCACGTGGAATGCCAACTTATATCCTGCCATTAAGAAACACATGGATCCGAGTCGTGGCAGCAATTTCAATGATCCTTCCACTCGCCCTGTAGTGATCACCCGTTTTTCTGAAGTGTACTTAGTAGGGGCAGAAGCATACCTGATGGCGGGAAACAAGGCAAAAGCAGCCGAACTTCTCAACGTCATTCGCCAAAGAGCTGCTTATCGTAAGACCAATACCGCGGCACAAAATGCGGCGGCCGCTACTGCGATGACGATCAGCGCCGACGATGTTACCGTTGATTTTATTCTGGATGAGCGAAGCAGAGAATTGTTTGGTGAGTGGATGAGATACCACGACTTAGTTCGTACCAAAACATTAGTAAGACGGATAAAAGCCTGGAATAACGAGGCCGCTCCCTATATCAAAGATTTTCATATGTTGAGACCAATTCCTCAGACACAAATAGACCGTACGGTGGAAGGACCTAAATTCCCGCAAAATCCCGGTTATTGATAAGGTAAATAATAGTGAGATAGATTGTCAGAGATGTAAGAGGTATTTTTCCTCTTACATCTTTTAATGTATCAATACCCTAAAATAATCGACTCTCCTATATTGTGTGTTTTAATGATTTTTGGTGTCAACTCTTTTTTTTGTATAATTTATAAAATAAATATAATTTATTTGCTTCCATTGAAGCATTTACTGTTATCTTTGGTCAGAGTGAATGTATTTTGCACTCGTTGTCGAATAAAAATCTGTTTTTGAATTTATTCTTTTCCAGACCAACAAACGCGATAGTGTTGTCAGCACTGTCTTTTTTAATGTAAATAAATGTGTCATATGTACACATTCCTGACTGCCTTATTAGGCCGATTCTGCATTTTTTGAAGCATATAAGCATATAAAAAAGCACATAAATAAGATGAGAACATTGGTGTGTACTGAACCCGGAAAGTTTGAATATGCAACGGGCGAAAAACCTCAACTGAGAGAAGGGCAGGCCATTATAAAAATTAAGCGTATCGGTATTTGCGGAACGGATTTACACGCATATGAAGGAACTCAGCCTTTTTTCAATTATCCACGGATTTTAGGGCACGAGCTTTCAGGGATATTAGTCGAGTTTGATGCTGCGCCGGGATTTGTAGAAGGAGAGGCCGTGACCTTTATCCCTTATTTCCATTGCGGAAATTGTGTAGCGTGTCGTATGGGGAAAACCAATTGCTGTACCCAATTACAAGTGTGCGGTGTCCATGTGGATGGAGGAATGGTTGAATTTTTATCGGTACCTTCTTCTTCCCTGATCCACGGGATGGGGTTAAGTTTTGATGAATTGGCCTTGGTAGAACCATTAGCCATCGGTGCGCACGGAGTTCGTCGGGCGGCAATTATGAAGGGCGAATATGTACTGGTCATCGGAGCCGGGCCAATTGGCTTAGGAACGATGGAATTAGCCCGAATCGCCGGTGGAGCTGTCATTGCCTTGGATATCAATGAGCAACGCCTCCGATTTTGCCGAGAGAAGCTACGGATTCCACATACCATCAATGCACTTTCGGCAAATGTTGTCGAACAACTCAGCGAAGTGACCAATGGAGATATGCCTTCGGTGGTAATAGATGCCACCGGTAGCTTGAAAGCGATCAACAATGCGTTTCGCTATATGTCGCACGGCGGGAGGTATGTATTGATCGGGCTGCAAAAAGGAGATATTTCGTTTAATCACCCTGAGTTTCATAAACGGGAAGGCACCTTAATGAGCAGTCGGAATGCCACAAAGCAGGATTTTGAACATGTAGTGAATTGTATAAAAAGAAAAGAGATACGTCCGACTGCCTACATAACGCACAGGGTAGATTTTGATGATGTAAAAAATGAATTTGAAAACTGGCTGAACCCTGAAAATGGAGTAATTAAAGCCATCGTAGAAGTTCCCTATTCAAGCTTTTAGAAAATAAATTCCTATCGTTGACAAAGAAGTAGTCAACATTAATCCAATAGATGCTAAACCTGTCATTAATGAAATCGTTTTTTACATTCTGCTTATTGATTACCTCATTCCTGAGCTTTTCTCAGGATAGTAAAAACCTGAAACTTTGGTACACTAAACCTGCGGGCAATACTTGGGAAAATGCCCTGCCCATTGGCAATGGAAGACTGGGGGCCATGGTGTATGGGAATGTAGAAAAAGAAACGATTCAATTGAATGAACACACTGTTTGGAGCGGCAGTCCTAACCGCAACGATAATCCGGAAGCGTTGGCCGCCTTGCCCGAAATTCGCCAATTGATCTTTGACGGAAAACAAAAAGACGCCGAGCGGTTGGCCAACAAAGCGATCATTACCAAAAAATCACACGGGCAAATGTTTCAACCCGTTGGTAATCTGAACCTTACTTTTGAAGGTCACGAAAAATACAGCGAGTATTACCGGGAATTGGATATTGAACGGGCGGTTGCCAAAACCGCTTATACCGTCAACGGAGTAAAATACACGCGGGAGATTTTAGCGTCTTTTCCCGACCGGGTGATTGTGATGCATCTGACGGCCGACAAACCCAACAGTCTTTCGTTTGTGGCTTCATACGCCACACAGCATAAAAAAAGAAACATCAACACAACGGCTTCTAACGAACTCGCCCTTTCGGGTACTACTTCTGACCACGAAGGGGTAAAGGGAATGGTCAATTTCAGGAGCATTGCCCGTATTAAAATCGAAGGCGGAACCGTGGCTGCCAACGACACTTCCATTACGGTAAAAGGAGCTACAACCGCAACCCTTTATATTTCCATTGCCACCAATTTCAATAATTACAAAGATATCAGCGGTGATGAAAACGCACGAGCAACCGCGTACCTGAACAAAGCGTATCCGAAATCTTTTGCTGCCATTTTACCCTCACATATAACTGCTTATAAGAAATACTTCAACCGCGTTCAATTTGACCTCGGAACCACCGAAGCGGCGAAACTTCCCACTGATGAGCGCCTGAAAAACTTCCGTACTGCCAACGACCCGCACATGGTGACGCTTTATTACCAATTTGGGCGCTATTTGCTGATTTCTTCGTCTCAGCCCGAAAGTCAACCGGCCAATTTGCAGGGGATTTGGAATAATAAAATGAATCCACCGTGGGACAGTAAGTACACTATCAATATCAATGCGCAAATGAACTACTGGCCGGCTGAGAAAACCAATCTGGCTGAATTGCATGAACCGTTTTTGAAAATGGTGAAAGAGCTCTCGGAGACAGGGCAGGAAACGGCAAGGGTCATGTACGGAGCAAAAGGCTGGATGGCGCACCACAATACCGATATTTGGCGGGCGACGGGCGCTATCGACGGAGCCTTTTGGGGTATGTGGACGGGGGGAGGTGGCTGGACCGCCCAACACCTTTGGGAACATTATCTGTACAGCGGTGATAAGGCGTTTTTGACTGAAATTTATCCGATCCTGAAAGGAGCCGCTGCGTTTTATGCTGATTTTTTAGTTGAACATCCAAAATATCATTGGCTGGTCATCAACCCGGGCAGCTCACCCGAAAACGCGCCGAAAGCCCATGCCGGTTCGTCGTTGGATGCCGGAACAACGATGGACAATCAAATCGTTTTTGACGCTTTTAGTACTGCTATCCGGGCTGCCGGAATCCTGAAAAAAGATGTTGCTTTTGTCGATACACTCAGGCAATTACGTGGTCGCTTGGCTCCGATGCACGTGGGACAACACGGCCAATTACAGGAATGGCTGGATGACGTAGACGACCCTAATGATCATCACCGTCACGTTTCGCATTTGTATGGGCTGTTCCCTGCCGTTCAAATTTCACCCTATCGCACACCCGAACTGTTCAATGCGTCCCGCACCACGCTGATTCATCGCGGAGATGTATCTACCGGCTGGAGTATGGGGTGGAAGGTCAACTGGTGGGCCCGTTTGCAGGATGGAAATCATGCCTATAGCCTGATTCAAAACCAACTTACGCCATTGGGCGTCACCAAAGAAGGAGGGGGAACCTATAACAATCTGTTTGATGCGCACCCACCGTTTCAAATCGACGGAAATTTTGGGTGTACATCGGGTATTACCGAAATGCTCATGCAAAGTGCCGACGGGGCAGTTCATTTATTGCCTGCCCTGCCGGATGTATGGCAATCGGGCAGTATCACCGGACTGCGGGCCATTGGTGGTTTTGAGGTAGTGAATATGGAGTGGAAAAACGGAAAACTGACCAAGGTCGCAGTGAAATCTACCTTGGGTGGCAATCTTCGTCTACGCGCAGCGAATGGCCTGAAATTGAGTAGCGGAGGAACGCTGAAAAAAGCAGCGGGTCAAAATCCTAATCCGTTTTATACCGTGGAAGAAACGCCGAAGGCAATCATTTCACCCACTGCCAACTTAACTGCTCCCAACCTGAAAGAAACGCAACTGTACGATATACCAACCCAAGCCGGAAAAGTGTATACACTTGTAGCTCAGTAATATAACTTGTGAAAATTGATTTTAACCT
The DNA here is from genome assembly GCF_965279615.1 of Runella sp. Lineage (NCBI taxonomy): Bacteria > Pseudomonadati > Bacteroidota > Cytophagia > Cytophagales > Spirosomataceae > Runella > Runella sp. The sequence continues at coordinate 7,758,399 of NZ_OZ257252.1, forward strand.
CCCTGTAAAAATGTTCAAAAATAGTTTCTCTGTTTTGCTTGCGGCCTTATGTTTTGCATTAAGCCACACTGTTTCAGCCCAATCCGTTACATTGACTAACCCCATCCTGACCGGTTTTTATCCCGACCCGAGCATTGTCAAAGTGGGAGCTGATTATTATTCCGTACATTCTACTTTTTCGTATTTCCCGGGTTTGCCGATCATGCACAGCCGTGATCTGAAAAACTGGAAACAAATCGGAAATGTCATCAACCGTCCTTCACAAATGGAATTCATGGGCGAGCGGATGAGCCGTGGGCTTTTTGCTCCTGCCATTACTTATTACAAAGGCATATACTACGTAACTTGCACTGATATTGACCATGACGGCAACTTTGTGGTGACTGCCACCAATCCTGCCGGCCCTTACAGCAATCCCGTAAAAATGCCCCAAGTAAGAGGTATTGACCCTTCCATTTATTTTGACGAAGCCACCGATAAAGCTTATGTGGTTTATAACAGCGATGCTCCTGATAATAAACCACTTTACCCGGGTCATCGCACAGTTCAGATGTATGAGTTTGATTACAAAAACTTAAAAACTATCGGAGAAAAAAAGCAATTGATAAACGGTGGTGTGGATATTACCAAAAAACCGGTTTGGATTGAAGGTCCACACATTTTGAAACGCAACGATTGGTACATACTGTATTGTGCCGAAGGCGGAACTTCGGTCAATCACTCACAAGTGGCTTTGCGTAGCAAAGATATTTGGGGGCCTTATGTGCCATATGAAGGAAACCCAGTATTGACCCAACGAGGTTTGCCGGCCGACCGACCTAACCCGATCACTTCGGCGGGACACGCTCAGTTTATTGAAGGTCCCGATGGCAATTGGTATTCAATTTTCTTAGCTGTTCGCCCTTACGAAGGTGATTATTACAATACCGGTCGTGAAATGTTCATTGCTCCGCTCACTTGGGTAAACGATTGGCCAATGATTGAACACGGCGAAAAAGCCATCGAGTACAAATACCAAACCAACATCAAAGAAGTAAAACAAAAAGGTGCTTTGCCACAAAACGGCAATTTTGCTTATACCATAAAGTTCGACAAAGGACTCGACCTTTCGCTAATGCACTTGCGAACTGTTGATAGTAGTTCATTTAAAACTTCTAAAAATGGTCTAACGCTTACACTCAAGCCTGAAACTATCTCAGAGTTGGGCAATCCATCTTTTGTGGCCAAACGCCAGCAGCACATGTATTCAGTAGCTGAAACAGAGTTGAATTTTACTCCAAAAACTGAAAAAGAAAAGGCGGGTTTGGTGATTTATCAAGACGAAAGCCATTTTTACTTTTTGGCAAAATCCATCAAAGATGGTAAAACACAAGTGGAATTATACAAAAGTGTGCATCGCAAAAAAGAGGTAGAATTGATAAATACGCTACCTGTAGGAAATGGCAAATTGAGTTTAAAAATAACTTCAAAAGCCGATAAAGTTGATTTTGAAATTTCTGAAAGCGGTAAAAATTACAAAATCATTGCCGAAAACTTAGATGGTAAGCACTTATCTACCAAAGTATCAGGTGGATTTATTGGCAATGTGTATGCTATGTATGCTACTGCAAACGGTGAAAAAAGCGATAATATAGCAACATTTAAGTATTTGAAATACAGCGGAAACGACTCAATGTTGAAATAAAAACACTCTCCGTTTTGAAACTGACTTATTTACATACTATAGCGACTTTCCTGCTCAGCTTCTCGGCGTTGGGGCAAATGCAATCCTTCTCGTTGCAGGAGGTAAAGGTTACGGGCGGTGCCTTTAAGAATGCGCAGGATGTTGACCTCAGGTATATTCTGTCGCTGAACCCTGACAAACTCTTGGCTCCTTACCTCATTGACGCGGGCTTGCCGTTGAAAGCCGATCGCTATGGCAACTGGGAAAGCTCGGGATTGGACGGACACATTGGAGGGCATTACCTATCGGCGCTGGCCATGATGTATGCTTCTACTGGTAATGCCGAACTGAAAAAACGGCTCGACTATATGGTCGACCAACTGGCTCAATGTCAGGCCAAAAACGGCAATGGATACGTGGGCGGCATTCCGCAGGGAAAGGTGTTTTGGGAACGGATCCACAAAGGAGATATTGATGGCAGCAGTTTTGGGTTAAACAACACCTGGGTGCCGCTGTACAACATCCACAAGCTGTTTGCCGGCTTGCGGGATGCCTATGAATACGCCGGTGATCAACAGGCGAAACATGTTTTGATAGGCTTGGGCGATTGGTTTGTCGAACTCATCCGGCCGCTTTCCGATGACCAAATTCAGCAGATCCTCCGCACCGAACACGGTGGCATGAACGAAGCCTTTGCCGATTTGTATATCCTGACGAAGGATAAAAAATACCTCGAAACGGCGCAACGGATTTCGCATCGCGCTATTCTGAATCCGTTACTGCAAAAACAGGATAAACTCACCGGTCTTCACGCCAATACGCAGATTCCGAAGGTCATCGGTTTTGAGAAAATATCCATGCTCACGGGCAACGCAGATTGGTCGGAGGCGGCGCGTTATTTTTGGCAAAATGTTTCGCAAACACGCAGCGTGGCCTTTGGCGGAAACAGCGTACGGGAACATTTTAACCCTACGAACGATTTCAGCACGCTGCTTAAATCGAACCAAGGACCCGAAACCTGCAATTCGTTCAACATGCTTCGCCTGAGCAAAGCTCTGTTTTTGGACAAAAATGACCCAAGCTATCTGGACTTTTATGAACGCACTCTCTACAATCATATTCTGTCGAGTCAGCATCCTCAAAAAGGCGGATTTGTCTATTTCACTCCTATTCGACCCAATCATTATCGGGTCTATTCACAACCCGAAACGAGCATGTGGTGTTGCGTAGGCTCCGGACTGGAAAATCACACGAAGTACGGCGAATTGATCTACAGTCATACGGCCAATGATCTGTTTGTCAATCTGTTCATTCCTTCGGCCTTAAACTGGAAAGACAAAAACATTCAGTTGATTCAAACAACAGAGTTTCCGTATAAAAATCAGTCTGAATTGGTATTGAAATTGGCTAAATCTCAGGCTTTTACGTTGAATATTCGCTACCCGAAATGGGCCGACAACGTGGAGGTGCTAGTCAATGGAAAACCGCACCCGACGAACACTCATCCTTCCAATTACATCAGTATTCAGCAAAAATGGAAAACGGGCGATAAGCTATCAGTGCGTTTTACCACCTCTACTCATCTGGAATACCTGCCCGACCAATCCAACTGGGCGGCATTTGTGCATGGCCCGATTGTGCTGGCGGCCAAGACTTCTACTGCAGATTTAACCGGTCTCTTTGCTGACGATAGTCGCATGGGACATGAAACAAAAGGAAAACTTTACCCCATTGATAAAGCGTATGCGTTGATTGGCAATGCCGATTCGTATCTCTCAAAACTAACGTCGGTCGGAAACCTGACATTCCGACTCGATTCACTGACGCTGCAACCTTTTTATGAAGTACACGATGCCCGTTATCAAATGTATTTTCAAACGTTTACGCAGGCGGGTTTCGATGCCCAAAAAGCAACCCAACGGCAGCAGGAAACTGAAGCCCTTGCGTTGGAAGCCCGAACGGTTGATAAGGTGAATTGCGGTGAACAGCAGCCCGAAGTGGACCATCTCTATAAAGGTGAAAAAAGCGATGCCGGCTACGATGATGACGGCCGATTCTGGCGAAATACCCGCTCCTATATTTCGTATCAATTACAGAACAAAGACCTGATAGGAAAATCGCTGGAAATCCATTTTTCGGGGAATCTGAAAACGGAAGATGTGGGCTTGTTTATCAATGAACGAGCGGCAGAAATTAGCGCGATGAAAGACAAAGCGATTGTCTTGAAAGTTGATGACAATGAGGTGATTAGCCTTAAAATAGTATCCGAAAACGGCAGGCCGACCCCTCGTTTTTATCAAATCAGATTGGTAAAATAAGTATAGAAAAATCAAGAGATAAAGCGTAAAATAAATTGTGTCAATTTAACACCGACAGCCTTTCAAACCGATGATAAAACGTTGCTTCCATTGTGCTTTTATAGCGGTGATCGGAATAGTGATGACAGTTCAGGCAATTGCCCAAACAGCTCACAACCCCATCATTTTTGCCGACGTACCCGACATGGCCATGATTCGGGTGGGAAACACGTACTACATGAGCAGTACCACCATGCACATGAGTCCGGGCCTGCCGATCATGAAATCGAAGGATCTGGTCAATTGGCAGTTGGTCAGCTACGCCTACGATACCTTGGCTACTGTCGATGCGCTTACGTTGACCAATGGCAAAAGCACCTACGGACGCGGTTCGTGGGCGAGCAGTTTTCGCTATCATAAGGGTACATATTACGTAACAACCTTTGCCCAAACCACCGGTAAAACGTACATCTATACCACCAAAGACATCGAAAAAGGGCTTTGGAAAGTAGCAACGTTCAAACCCTCTTACCATGACCACACGCTGTTTTTTGACGATGACGGTCGCAATTACCTGATTTATGGCGCGGGCAAACTCAAAATCGTAGAACTCAATGCGGAGGTGACGGGTGTAAAAGAAGGCACGACCGAACAGGTTCTTATCGAAAATGCAAGTACGCCCTCGGGCACCGGCGGGGGACTTCCGGCGGAAGGTTCACAGTTATTCAAAGTCAACGGCAAGTACTATCTTTTTAACATTTCGTGGCCACGTGGCGGAATGCGTACCGTCTTGATTCATCGCGCCGATAAAATTACGGGGCCGTGGGAAGGACGCGTGGCATTGCAGGATTTGGGCGTGGCGCAAGGCGGATTGATTGATACACCTAATGGCAAATGGTACGCCTATTTGTTCCGCGATTTTGGCGGTGTGGGGCGCATTCCGTATTTGGTTCCTGTCAAATGGGAAGACGGCTGGCCGGTGTTGGGCGAAAACGGCAAAGTCCCCGAAACACTTGATTTGCCCGCCAACAAATCCCTGATTCCAGGCATCGTGGCTTCCGATGATTTTACGCGCAAAAAAGGGGAGGCTGCTTTGCCGTTGGTTTGGCAATGGAATCATAATCCTGATAATGCGCTTTGGTCGGTTTCTGATAGAAAAGGCTTTTTACGACTGAAAACGGGTCGGTTGGATACCTCGTTTGTGTTGGCCCGAAACACCTTGACCCAGCGTACCATCGGCCCTGAATCTGCGGGTTCGACGGCGTTGGATATTTCCAACATGAAAGAAGGCGATTTTGCCGGCATGGGATTATTGCAGAAAAACTACGGTTTAGTGGGGGTCAGAGTTGAAAAAGGCAGCAAATCAATCGTTATGGTGAGTGCCAATACGGGCAGACCCATTGAAATTGAGCAAATTCCGCTTGCCCAAACCACCGTCTATTTCAAAGCCGAATGTAATTTCAGAAACCGCGCCGACATTGCCCATTTCTATTACAGCCTCGACGGGAAAGCTTGGGCCAAAATCGGCGAGCCACTGAAAATGCCTTATACCATACCGCATTTCATGGGCTATCGTTTCGGACTTTTCAACTATGCCACCCAAACCACAGGCGGTTTTGCCGATTTTGATTATTTCCGCATTGAGGACACGATTTCTCAAAAAAAGTGATAAAACGTTTATTTTCTAACCGCAAAGTTCACTAAGCAGACACAAAGTTTCTCAAAGTAACCTTCGTGTTCATCGTGCCATCCTTTGAGTCCTTTGTGGTTGAAAACCCTATAACTTACTACTAATGAAACGCTTACTTTTGTTTTTGACCCTTTACTTCGTTGGACTCTTGAGCGCCAAAGCCCAAGACCCCAACTTCCATATTTATCTTTGCATCGGGCAGTCTAACATGGAAGGTCCGGCCAGAATCGAGCCACAAGATACGACCGTGGACAACCGACTGCGCTTGCTGGCGGCGGTAGATTGTCCTGAATTGGGGCGGACAAAAGGCAACTGGTACACGGCCAAACCACCGCTTTGTCGCTGCAATACCCGTCTTTCTCCCGCCGATTATTTTGGAAGAACGTTGGTAGCGAATCTGCCTCAAAACGTCAAAATAGGTTTCGTGCATGTAGCTGTGGCAGGAAGTAAAATTGAGATTTTTGATAAAAAAGACTACAAAATGTACCTTGATACCTCGGCCAAAGAAAGACCGTGGATGATCAACATGGCCAATCAATACGGTGGAAACCCGTACGAACGACTGGTTGAAATGGCCAAATTAGCTCAGAAAGAAGGCGTTATCAAAGGCATTTTACTGCATCAGGGCGAGTCGAATACGGGGGATAAACAATGGCCGATGAAAGTCAAAAAAATCTATGATGACTTACTGGCTGATTTACAGTTAGCGCCCAATTCTATTCCATTGTTGGCGGGAGAATTGGTCAATGCCGACCAAGGCGGCAAATGTGCAAGTATGAATAGTATCATTGCCACGTTGCCCCAAGTCATTCCGCAAGCAATCGTCGTTTCTTCCAAAGGGTTACCGGCGGTTCCTGACAAACTGCATTTCAGCAGTGAAGGCATTCGCATCTTTGGCAAACGGTACGCAGCGGCCCTATTGGCTTCACAAGGCAAGAAAATCGACATCGACGAAAGCAGCATTGCTCCGCCCGCCCCCGTAAAAGTGCAGGAGGGCTTACTGCAAGGCGCTACCGAAAATGGCCTTTCCGTTTATAAAGGGGTTCCTTTTGCCGCCCCGCCCGTGGGCGAGTTACGCTGGAAAGCACCTCAACCGGCGGCCAAATGGGAAGGGGTTAAAAACGCCACTCAATTTGCCCCTGCCCCCTATCAGGGCGGAAATCCACTTTCAGGAAAAAGCGAAGATTGTTTGTATCTGAACATCTGGTCGCCCGCCAAAACGGCTAATGAAAACCTTCCGGTCATGGTTTGGATTTACGGTGGCGGCTTTAGCTTTGGCGCTACCTCCGAGCCGGTAACGAATGGCGAAAAATTGGCTAAAAAAGGCGTAATACTGGTCAGTATTGCCTATCGGGTCAATCAAATGGGCTTTTTGGCTCATCCGGAATTGAGTGCTGAAACCCCACAAAAAACGTCGGGAAATTATGGATTGCTGGACATGATCGCGGGCTTACAATGGGTCAAGAGAAATATCAAAGCTTTTGGGGGCAACCCTGACAAAGTAACCATCTTCGGCGAATCGGCCGGAGGAATTGCCGTGAGCATGCTGTGTGCTTCGCCTCTTGCCAAAGGGCTTTTTCAGGGAGCGATTTCGCAAAGCGGCGGGTCGTTTGGCCCGCACCGACTAACTACTTACCCCGGCGAAAACATGAAGCTTCCGGCCTTGGCCGAAAAACAAGGAGTTGAGTTTATGGAAAAAGCAGGGGCAAAATCGTTGGCTGAATTACGCTCCCTGCCTGCCGACAAACTCCCATCGGGTTTTGGTAATCCGGGAGGTTGGCCCATTGTCGATGGATACGTCATCCCCGGCGACCAATACATGCTGTACCAAAAAGGTAAGTATAATTCTACTCCTGTTTTAATCGGGTATAACTCCGACGAAGGAGCAAGTTTTATGCCTCCCAAAACCCCTAAAGACTATATTGAGGGAGCTAATAAGCGGTACGGGCCTTTTGCCGAAAAACTGATAAAAGCATATCCCGTTGCCGAAAATACAGTCCCCAAAACAGCACGAGACTTAGCGCGTGACGCTGCCTTTGGCTGGCAAACCTGGGCGTGGGCCAATCTTCAATCCCAAAAATCAAAAGACAAGGTTTTCTATTACTATTTAGACCAACACCCTGAGTACCCGGTCGGTTCTGCCAAGTTTGGCTACGGTTCACCTCATGGTCAGGATGTAGGTTTTGTGTTTGGTAACCTCAATCCCGCCGACCAAAACCGTACTTCAACCGATGGGGAACTGTCTGAAATAATCATGAATTATTGGACAAATTTTGCAAAAAACGGCAATCCTAATGGTGAAAATTTACCAAAATGGGAGGCTTTTTCTCCCAAAAAGCCCGGGGTCATGTACTTTCAGCAAAAAGCATTTATGGGTTCTGTCCCAAGTGAAGATGCCATGAAAGTATTGGATAAATACTTTGAATGGAGACGAACGCCCGAAGGGGAAGAATGGGCAAAATAAAAATTCAAACATTGGGTACACGTATGAAAAAAAGGCTTTTTGTTCTGTTATTTTTTTGCATTTCATTCTTTTTTGCTTTTGCTCAGAATGAACCGCCAAAGCCTGTTGGGCCATTACCCACGGAAAACCAATTGCGTTGGCAGCAAATGGAATACTATGCTTTTGTGCATTTTTCCGTGAATACCTACACCGACATGGCTTGGGGTTTGGGGAATGAAGACCCAAAGATTTTTAACCCTGAGAAACTGGATTGCCGACAGTGGGCAAGAATCTGCAAAGAAGCAGGCATGAAAGGCGTCATTATTACCGCCAAACACCACAGCGGATTTTGTTTATGGCCGTCAAAATACACCGATTACTCGGTGGAAAAATCGCCCTGGAAAAATGGCAAAGGCGATATAGTCCGGGAAATGTCCGATGCCTGTAAAGAATTCGGGCTGAAATTCGGGGTGTATCTGTCGCCGTGGGACCGAAATCATCCCGATTATGGCAAACCCGAATACATCACTTATTTCAGAAATCAGCTTACGGAATTACTTACGAATTACGGCGAAGTTTTCGAAGTATGGTTCGACGGTGCCAACGGTGGTTCCGGGTATTATGGCGGTGCCAATGAAACCCGAAAAATTGACGCTAAAACCTATTACGACTGGGCCAATACCTACAAACTGGTTCGTAAACTGCAACCCAACATTGTTATCTGGAACGATGGCGGAGACCGGGCTGATCTGCGTTGGGTAGGAACCGAATCCGGCTACGTGGGAGAAACCAACTGGAGTCTGTTGAATGCCACGGGTGATGTGCCCGAAGATATGCTCAGGCATGGCGTAGAAAATGGAAATGCCTGGGTGCCCGGTGAAGTAAATACGTCCATTCGTCCTGAATGGTTCTATCACGAACGAGAAGACAGAAAAGTAAAAACGTTACCCCAATTGCTGGATATTTATTACCATTCGGTCGGCAGAAACGGTACGCTGCTGCTCAATTTCCCCATTATGCCCAACGGTCTGATTCATGAAAAAGATGAAAAAGCTGTTCAGGGACTTACCAAAGCATTGAAAGAAGCATTTGCCCTAAATCTTGCCAAAAAGGCGGTGGTTTCAGCCAATGAGACACGGGGAAAAAGCACGCGATTTGGGGCAGAAAAAGTAATTGATTCTGATGCCAATACCTATTGGGCGACCGATGAGAACATTACAGCGGCCTCGTTGACATTGGACTTTGGAAAGCCTACTTCATTTAACCGTTTTTTAGTGCAGGAGCCTATCCAATTGGGACAACGGGTAAAATCGTTCAGTTTGGAGGCGCTGGTCAAGGGAAACTGGGTACAAATTGCCAAACAGACGACCATTGGGTATAAACGAATCCTCCGGTTTCCGACAGTGGAAGCAACAAAACTGCGATTCAACGTGCTGGAGGCTAAAAGCAGTCCGCTCATTTCCAATATCGAAGTATATAAGGCCCCTATCATTCTCACACCTCCCTCCATCATCCGAGATAAAGAGGGGTTGGTCAGTTTTGTTTCAGGAGATTCGGAGTCAGAAATTTACTACACCGTGGACGGAAGCAATCCTACTGCCCAATCGGCTAAATACACGTCGCCGATAAAAACTACGGATGATAAAGTAGAAGTGAAGGCCATTTCGTACAACCCCTTTACAAAACAAAGCAGCATCGCAAGTGAGGAAAAATTTGATATTTCTCGCAAAAACTGGAAAGTAATAAGTACCGAAGAAGCAGGGGCCACTAAACTGCTTGACGGCAATCCCGGTACTTCATGGCATCAAAAAAGAAGCCAACCCATGCCGGCAGCGTTGGTGATAGATTTGGGTAAAACCGAGCAATTGGAGGGCTTTCGATACCTTCCTGCCCAAAATTGGTGGGAAGAGGCAAGCATCATTACCCATTACCGATTTGAAGTTTCGCAGGATAATACCCAATGGAAAGTCGTTAGTGAAGGTGAATTTTCAAACATTAAAAACAGCCCTTTTTGGCAAATCAAAACCTTTGCCCCTGTCACCGCCCGATATATCAAGTTTATCGCATTGAAAAATACACAGGAACGATCTGCCTCCGGTTATGCCGAATTGGATGTAATTACTGCAAAATAACCTTTTAAAAAATCAATAACCCTTCACTAACCGGATGTACGATGAAAACCCATGTATTCTTTAAACAGATAAGACTTCTTTTGCTGATTCTTGTCCCATTTGCAGGATTGGCCCAGCCACCGCGAGGTCCCTTTGTGATTTCCCCCAAAGTAAATTCTGACAAAACCGTAACATTTTCATACTTAGCTCCTAATGCAAAAACGGTGCTATTGGGTGGAAGCCAGTTTGGGCAAGCGGACGTACCTTTAACCAAAAATGCAGAAGGCGTTTGGTCGGTTACCGTCGGCCCCATCAAACCCGACATTTACCCGTATAGCTTTAAAGTCGACGGCGTTACGGTAATGGACCCGGCCAATGTCGCCTTTTTTCCGAACGAACGTTTTAAGGCCAGTTTGGTCGAAATCCCTGCGGATGCACCGGCCATTTATGCGTTGAAAAACGTGCCCCACGGTTCTGTTACCTACGAATACTATCCTTCGGTAGAAGGGTCAATGGGAACGGTGGTGGTTTATACCCCGCCGGGATACACCAAAGAAACCGTTAAAAAATACCCCGTCTATTACCTCATCAGCGGTACGACCGATACCGAAGAGACCTTCTGGAAAGTGGGAAAAGTAAACCTGATGCTCGATAACATGATTGCCGCAGGTACGGCCAAACCCATGATTGTGGTGATGCCTTACGGAAATCCGTTGGCGAAAATTGCCGAACAAACAGGCAAAGACAAACCAGCCGATGTGATGAGCCGCGATGGGGACGATGCCCTCCGCCGAATGAAACTGTTTGAGACAGACCTTGTGTCTCATGTCATTCCATATATCGAGAAAAATTACCGTACCCTCAATAACCGCGATAACCGCGCCATTGGCGGCTTCTCGCGCGGGGGTGGGCAAACGCTCCGTACGGCCTTTAACAACGTAGACAAATTTGCGTACGTGTGCAGTTATGCCTCCTACATTGCCCCTGCCGAGATGGATAAAAGCTTTACCAATATCACGACGAACCCCGCTAAAACCAACAAAGATTTCAAGCTGCTTTGGTCGGGCATCGGGACGGATGATTTTCTTTACAAAGGCACTGTTGAGTTTGAAGATTACCTGAAAGCCAAGAAAGTAAACTTCAAAAGTTACGTCACCGACGGCGGCCATACGTGGATGAATGTGAAGAAGTATCTTAACGAAACGTTGCCCGTTTTGTTCAACTAAACCATCTGAACCACATGAACAAATACTTCTTTTTCTCCCTGTCCTTGCTCTTGGTTCACATAAGTGCGTTGGCTCAGCAGCGCCCGCCGGTCATCAGTTCACCCAACGTACATGCTGACAACAGCATCACGTTTACGTATTTTTCCAAAACAGCGCGTGAAGTAAAACTTTCCGGAGAATTTTTGAAAGAACCTGTTTCGCTTTCAAAAGATACCTCGGGAATTTGGACGGTCACGGTGCCTCCCGTCACGCCCGATATTTATCCGTACAGTTTTACCGTTGACGGGGTGGGAGTAGCCGACCCAAGTAACACCTTCATTTTTGCCAATGAACGATTCAAGCGGAGCATCGTGGACGTAAAAGGTGACAAACCTTTGGTTCACAGCCTTCAAAACGTACCGCATGGCAAGGTTACTTACCGGTATTATAACTCTCAAACCTTGAATACAACCCGACAGTTATTGGTTTACACACCACCGAATTTCGACGCTTCCGGCAAAACCAAATATCCTGTTTTGTACCTCATTCACGGGGGCTCAGATACGGAAGAAACCTGGACCAAAGTAGGGCGGGCCAACTTCATTGCCGATAATCTCATTGCACAAGGCAAAGCCAAACCCATGATCATTGTAATGCCCTACGGAAACGTTCGTCCGGCTCCAATGCCCGATTTTACCAAAGACGTAGTGAACGACATCATTCCATTTATAGAAGCTAATTATCCCGTACAAACCAACAGCAAAGGCCGCGCTGTAGCAGGATTTTCTGTAGGAGGCGGTCAGACTTTAAACATTGGTTTAACCAATACCGATAAATTTGCCTACATCTGCTCGTATGCCCCGTACACCGCCACCGACGAATTCAAAAAGAACTTTACCGATTGGACACCCGATGCCGAAAAAATAAATAAACAACTGAAACTGTTCACCGTCAGCGTAGGAACCGAAGATTTTCTGTACGAAAGCGTGAAGCAAAATCTTGCGATGTTCAATGAAAAGAAAATCAATGTAAAGCCACTGATTGTATCGGGCGGACATACGTGGATGAACTGTAAATTGTTTTTGGCAACGTCTCTCCAAGAGATTTTTAAATAGTTTTTCAACATTATTCAATCCCATAAACATGAAAAAGACACTCACAAAAATCGCTTTCATTACTGCTTTATCCGGCAGTATTTGCTTCGCTCAATCACCAACTTCCGTAGTAGAAGATTTCAAACCTTCAACCTTTAATCAGCCCGGACAGGAATACCCCATGGTCAATTCGCAAGGGTATGCACGCTTCAAAATAGTAGCCCCCGCTGCCGACAGCGTACGGGTGAGTTTGGGCTTAGGAGGCAGAGGCGGTACAAAACTCAAAAAAGCCGATGATGGAACATGGGTGGGCACCACCGAGGGCCCGATGGACGAAGGTTTTCACTATTACAATGTGAACATTGATGGTGGTAAATTCAACGACCCCGGTACGTTAAACTTCTATGGCTCTACCCGTTGGGAAAGCGGTATTGAAATTCCCGCCCACGACCGAGATTTTTATGCGCTGAAAAACGTACCGCACGGTAATGTGCAGCAAGTGCTGTTTCCATCGCCAAGTACCAATACCTCACGCAGAGCCTTTGTGTATACCCCACCCGGTTATGAAAAAAACACAAAGGAAAAGTATCCGGTCCTTTACCTGCAACACGGTTGGGGCGAAGACGAAACCGCATGGATGAACCAAGGCCACGCAAATTTGATCATGGATAATCTGATTGCCGAAGGGAAAGTCAAGCCGTTTATTATTGTAAATACCTATGGCATGACCAATGAAGTGAAATGGGGCAGAATGAAGGATTTCAAAATTGAACCTTTCCAAACCGTTTTGATCGACGAACTCGTTCCTTACGTGGATGCCAATTTCAGAACGATTGCCAAACCATCGCACAGAGCGATGGCCGGCCTGAGTATGGGCGGTATGGAAACCAAAACCATCACCCTCAATAAACCGGACGTTTTTGCCTATTATGGTTTGTTAAGCGGCGGCATGTATGCGCCCGAAGACATCAAAGACAAATCGAAAGTCAAACTGATTTTTTTGAGTGCCGGCAGTAAAGAAAAACCAGAAAGGATTTTGGAGGCGACAACCAAATTGAAAGAGTCCGGATTCAACGCCGTGTCTTACGTATCTGACAAAACCGGTCATGAGTTTCTGACGTGGAGACGCAGCTTGCTCGCCATGGCTCCTTTGCTTTTCAAATAATCATTTAAAGTCCTTTTAACCTCAGAATGATGAAAAATTCAATCGTTGTGTTCCTTCTTTTGTGCAGTTGTATGGCTTTTGCGCAAAAAATGGAAAAAGAAATGCCAAAAGGCTATGAACAGGAAAAAATGGGCATACCCAAAGGCAAAATAGATACGGTGCAGTACGATTCCAAAACGGTGGGAACGATGCGTAAAACGTTGGTTTACACGCCGCCCGGTTTTGACAAAAAGAAAAAATATCCCGTGTTTTATTTGTTGCACGGCATCGGTGGGGATGAAAAAGAATGGTTCAAAGGCGCAAGTCCCCAAAACATTTTGGACAATCTCTACGCAGAAGGCAAAATACAACCCATGATCGTGGTCATGCCCAATGGCCGTGCCATGAAAGACGACCGTGCCACGGGCAATATCATGGCTACCGACAAAGTTCAGGCTTTTGCCACCTTTGAAAAAGACCTGTTGAACGACCTCATTCCATTTATCGAAAAAAAATACCCAACGCTCACCGACAAAGACAACCGTGCCATCGCCGGTCTTTCGATGGGGGGCGGGCAGTCGCTCAATTTTGGGTTGGGCAATTTGGATAAATTCTCGTGGGTAGGCGGATTTTCATCAGCTCCCAATACCAAAGTGCCGCAGGAATTGGTGCCGGATATAGAAGCTGCTAAGAAGAAATTGAAACTGCTCTTTATTTCGTGCGGTGATGCCGACGGACTCATCGGATTCAGCAAACGCACCCACGATTATCTGTATCAAAACGACGTTCCGCATATTTATTACTTGGAAGCGGGCGGACACGATTTTAAAGTTTGGAAAAACGGTTTGTACATGTTTTCACAGTTTTTGTTTAAACCCGTCGATACGGGTTCGCTGGAGCAATACACGGTGCTTGGGACTCCAGCCTCTACGAACATTCGTAACGTAAAATATCCCCAGATTTTACCTGACAACAGAGTGGTTTTCAAAGTAAAAGCTCCTGATGCTCAAAAAGTTCAGGTGGATCTGGGTAAAAAATACGACATGGTCAAAGACACGAGTGGTTTCTGGAATGTTACCACCGACGTCGTCAGCCGAGGGTTTCATTACTACTCATTGATCATCGACGGCGTAGCCGTTGTTGACCCGGCAAGCGAAACGTTCTACGGCATGGGTCGTCAGGCAAGCGGCATCGAAATTCCGTACAAAGAAGGTGGCTTTTATGCGTTGAAGGACGTTCCGCACGGCGATATTCGTATCAAAAAGTATTTGTCCAAAGCCACCAACAGCTGGCGCGAAATGTACGTCTATACGCCGCCGGGCTACGACAAGTCGTCCGAAAAATATCCCGTTTTGTACCTTTTACACGGCGGTGGAGAAGACCAACGCGGGTGGGCTACGCAAGGTCGCACGGATTTGATTTTGGATAATCTTATAGCCGAACAAAAAGCCAAGCCGATGGTAATTGCTATGCTCGATGGTAATTTTTATGGTAATGGCGGCGGAGTGGCCGGCTTTGGCGAACCACAACTCAGAGCGTTTGAAAACGAACTCAAAAATGCCGCCATTCCATTCGTGGAAAGCAATTTTCGAGTGGAAACCGATGCCAAAAACCGAGCTTTGGCGGGTCTTTCAATGGGTGGTTTGCAAACGTTGTATGCGGGTATTAAAAATACCGCTATGTTCTCGTCATTGGGCGTGTTCAGTTCGGGTTGGTGGGCCAATAACCCCAAACTCTCTGACCCTCAGTACGAATTCATGAAAAATAATGCGTCAACCATCAACGGTAATCTGAAAAATCTTTGGATTTCGATGGGAGGCAAGGAAGATATTGCCCACCAAAATTGCCAAATCATGATGAAAAAGTTTGACGAAATGGGCATTAAATACAAATATAGCGAGTACTCAGGCGGGCATTCGTGGCCTGTTTGGCGGCATGATTTATTCGAGTTTTCGCAGTTACTTTTTAAATAAATGTTAAACCAAAAATCCCAATTTTTTACAATGAAAAAGTTATTTTTTTCTCTGTTTTTATCCATTGCCACTTTAGCGGCATTTGCTCAAAACCCCATTGATGGCAACTGGAAAGGCAGCCGTGAAACTCCAAACGGCACTTTTGAAGTAACCTATACCTTTAAAGTAGAAGGTGACAAGTTAACGGGAACGTGGAAAACTCAATTTGGTGAGGCAGCCTTGGAAGAGGGCAAAGTGGATGGTAAGAAAATTTCGTACAGTATCTCTTTCAACGACCGTAAAATGAGTTATACCGGCGAATTGGTTTCTGAAAAAGAGCTGGTTGTAAAAAGTGAGCGTGGTGAGATGAAGCTTGCCAAACAGTAAGGAAACTGCACCATTTGATTGCACAAAAAATAACCAATTAAATGGTGCTTCTTTATTCATAATTAACACACTAATCCCATGATTTCGAAGAAAAACGTTAGGGCTGTAAGTACGGCCATTCTGATGACGGGAGCTGTCTCCGGGTTTTCCCAATCTATTCCGTCGTTAAAAGATACCTTTAAAAAAGATTTTGGCATCGGGACGGCCTTGAATAACGGGCAAATCGAAGAGCGCGATCCCAAGATGACCGCATTCATTGTGAGTCAGTTCAATATGGCCACTCCCGAAAATGTCATGAAATCGGCACTGATTCACCCTAACTGGGATACCTATGATTTTGTTGTGCCCGACAAACTGGTTGAATTCGGTAAAAAGTACAACATCAAAATCAACGGGCATACGCTGATTTGGCACAGTCAATTGCCGTCCTTCATTCGTGGGATTCACAGCAAAGATTCGATTCAGACTTTTTTTACAAACCACATCAAAACCGTTGCCGGCCGCTATAAAGACAGCGTGTTTTCGTGGGACGTGGTGAATGAGGCATTGAATGAAGACGGTACCTTGCGAAAAACGGTGTTTCTGGATTACCTCGGGGAAGGGTACATTGCCGAAGCCTTTCGACTAACGCAACAAGCAGCCCCCAACGTAGAACTGTACTACAATGATTATAACAATGAGCAGCCGGCCAAACGGGCGGGCTGTATCAACCTCATTAAGAAAATACAGGCCGCCGGCACCCGCATCGACGGCGTTGGGATTCAGGGGCATTGGCACGTAGGGAAAGTGCCATTCAAGGATATTGAAGAAAGCATCCTGCAATACTCGGCGCTGGGGTTAAAAGTAATGTTTACAGAATTGGATATTGAGGTGCTGCCCCGCAATTTTCAAGGCGCCGATGTTGGTCAACGCATGGCGAATAATGCCGAATCAAACCCCTACACCACAGGTTTGCCCGACAACGTTCAACAGCAGCTGGCGGCTGATTACGAAGCTCTTTTCAAGTTATTTCTCAAACACAAAGATAAGGTAACCCGCGTGACGTTTTGGGGTGTAAACGATGGGAACAGTTGGTTGAACGGTTGGCCGATCAGGGGCAGAACCAATTACCCATTATTGTTTGACAGAGATAATCAGCCTAAACCTGCTTTTTATAAAGTGATCGGGACGGCCAAATAAACACCTATCCGTGAGTATTCGATTTTTCCCGACGAAACGTATAAAACGACCAAAGACGCTAATTCGAAAAACATTGATCCTTATGAAAAAAATCATTCTTTTGATCTGTATGGGGGCTATCTTTTCAAGCACCTTAGCTCAAACCAAAATTACCCTAAATACAGATTTGGCGAAAACCACTATCAATAAGCATATTTATGGGCACTTTGCGGAGCATCTCGGGAAATGTATCTACGGGGGGATATACGTAGGCGAAGGGAATCCTAAAATACCCAATACCGCCGGGGTCAGAAATGATATCATCCAAGCGCTGAGAGACCTCAAAGTACCTAATCTTCGTTGGCCGGGCGGTTGCTTTGCCGACACGTATCAGTGGAAGGATGGTATCGGTCCTAAAGCAAACCGGCCTAAAATGGTCAATGTTTGGTGGGGAGGTGTCACGGAAGATAACAGCTTTGGTACCCACGATTTTCTGGACCTTTGCGAGCGTATCGGTGCCGAACCTTATTTAGCCGGCAATGTAGGCAGCGGAAGTGTTAAAGATTTGACCGACTGGGTAACTTATGTAAATCATCCCGGCGGAAGTCCGATGTCGGAACTTCGTAAACAAAATGGTCGTGAAAAGCCGTGGAGTGTAAAAATGTGGGGCGTAGGTAACGAAGCATGGGGCTGCGGAGGCAACATGACGGCTGAGTACTATGCCAACATTTATCGTCAGTATGCCACCTTCATGACGGATTGGGACAATACCTCAAAACTTTACCGGATCGCATCAGGAGCAAGTGACGGAGATTACGTCTGGACGGAGACCTTAATGAAAAACATTCCTCATAAAATGCTCGCCGGTGTAGCCCTGCATCATTATTCGGTTTTGAGTTGGACGGAAAAAGGCCCTTCGGTTGGATTCTCGGAAGCACACTATTTTAAAACGATGTCAGAAGCCTATCTGATGGAAGAATTTGTTAAGGGGCATAGCACGATCATGGATAAATACGATCCCGAAAAACGGATTGCTTTGATCGTAGATGAATGGGGCGGATGGTATAATGTAGAACCGGGCACCAATCCGGGATTTCTATATCAGCAAAATACCATGCGCGATGCCATGATCGCAGGAATGACACTCAATATTT
Organism: Runella sp.; assembly: GCF_965279615.1. Taxonomy (NCBI): domain Bacteria; kingdom Pseudomonadati; phylum Bacteroidota; class Cytophagia; order Cytophagales; family Spirosomataceae; genus Runella; species Runella sp. The sequence continues at coordinate 7,776,697 of NZ_OZ257252.1, forward strand.
TTAATAATCATGCAGATCGTGTTCGCGGCGCCAATCTGGCTCAGATCGTAAATGTTTTGCAATCGGTCATTTTGACCAATGAAGAGAAAATGCTGCTTACGCCAACCTATCACGTGATGAAGATGTACAATGTGCATCAGGAGGCTAAACTTGTCCCCCTGAACATTGAATCACCGACGTATGAGTTTCAGGGAAAATCACTGCCGGCGGTTTCGGTATCGGCTTCTAAAGATGCTTCGGGAGCTTTGAATATTTCGCTGACCAACATTGATTATCGTAAACCACACCAGGTAAGTATTAATTTGAGGGGAGAAGAATTTTCAAAAATATCCGGCCGGATTCTTGCTTCAGCAACTATCAGCGATCACAATACATTTGACCAACCTAATAAAGTGAATGTAAAAGATTTTGCGGATACTAAGTTGGAAAAAGGAGTAGTAACACTCACCCTTCCGGCCTATTCAGTTCTTGTATTGAAGTTGGCTAAATGATAAAAAAGTAACGTATACGATCATCCAAAAACAAGTGCCTGAAGCGTGAACCGATAAAATTCGACGGCGTTTTTTCTGTTGCGCCGTTCGTATATGCTTTCAAAAATACATCAGCGTTTGGCGAATATTCTTCTTAAAGCTCATGTTTGAATCGGACAGCCCAAGGCCAAGATACCCCTTTAAAAGGGTATCTTGGCCTCTTTTCTAATTTAAACGGTCTTGTTTTGGCAGGAAATCGGAGCCTGGCCTGAAATATGTCAACCTTAATTGGTAACTGTATTCCTGATTTTTATACAAACCATTCCTGCCGGGGAAAACGAAAGTAATAAGAAAAAGGCCCTCATAGAGAATAAGCAGTTAGGTTGCCGGTAAAAAATGAAAATCAATTATGTAATGCCGGTCAGATAATTTGAGTCTTCGCCGCCCTTTTTTTTAACATACTAAGCACTGCGGCTATCGCCGGAAAAACAACAAGCCATGGAGCATAAGCCACCAATCGGTTGGTAAGGAAGGTGATTGAATTGGGGCTTGACGTTATTCTTTCCAGCATCCATCCCATGGCCGCAACCGCCGATAAAACGGCACCCGGTACCCGAATGAATTGATAGGCTGATTGACGGCTTAAGATCAGCAGCCAGGGGAAAATAAACAGAATGACGACCAGTTGCATGACTTCAATGCCGGCATTGAAACCCAGAATACTGATTCCCAAATGGAAAGTATCCAGATTCAGGTTGAGCAATGTACCGGCGAAGGCCATACCGTGCACCAAGCCAAAGCCGGCAGCCACGTACGCTTCTTTTCCGGAAAAGATCGGCCAAAGGGCGTGAATGGCGGAGATAATAATGGAGAAGGCAATGATGATCTCGACCGCTTGTCCCGGAAAAGAGAACCATCCCAAAGCGCCGACGATCAACGTAATGGAGTGACCAATGGTAAAAGAGGTTACTATTTTCAGCAACCGAACCGAGCTGTAACGGATACCCCCATAGGTACCCCAGCGTTTTCGATTGACCAACAAAGGAGCGGGCAGTAAAAGCACCAACAGGAACAATAAATGGTCGGTCCCTTCCGCAATATGGTGCATTCCCAAAAGTACGGTCTGCTTAAAACCATTCCACTCCCCACCGCCTTTGAGCGATACGTTCAGCGGATGAATGACATTATTTCGTATATCCCAATCGATGACCCCCAGTTGAACGGGATTCTCTCCGTATAAACCCGCTTCCCAATCCCGGCGAACGGAAATCAAGGCAAAATGTGTCGCGACCTGATGCAGAATGACATCATAATTCAAGGTAAAATCACGGGTAGTGGTTCCCTTGGGCGGTATCATCCAAAGTTCCACCATCAGTTCATAATAGGGACCACCGGGGCTTTGCTGAACCTGCTGAACTTCCAGCTGATCAACCGTAACAGTCCAGGCAATACCGTTACCGGTGACAGGACGAATGTGAGCAATAATGTATTTTTTTAACTCAGGTCCCAAACGTTCGACCAGTTTTCCGGGATTTTGGTTGACTTGGTGGCCGAAAGCGAGCTCCAACTCATTTAAGGGGAGTTGCAATTCGGCAAATACTTTATCCGGACGCACATCCAGCAACACGATGGAATTAGGCATCGGATGAGCAAGCGCGGAATGTGCCGTTAAAAAGCTGCCGAGAAGGGTAATGAACATCAGTCGCCGCTTTAGGCAACTGATGCTGTTATGAAAGCTGTTCATGGAGTTAATAGAATTATAATCCGTTGTAATCTCGGGTGTGATCACGGTAGACCGAGTGGTAATGGATCTCGTTCTGATACACAACTCCCGATTGACACACGAATTCTACCCAAACACCGGGGCCGTCAATACGGACGTAGTCGGCATTGTTGGTCAGCGTTGCGTTGCCGGAATAGGCAATGTACGTACCGCTCAGCTCGGTTTCATAGATCTTGAGCAGAGCCGTTCCCGTCGCATCATCCACATCCTGCGTCCAAGGTTTCATGGCTGCCAGTACCAATAGCTTTTGAGCGTCGCTCAACGTACTTACCGCTAACCCAAGCTTGGTTGCCGGGAATTGTCCGTCTTTATTCGGTCCCAAAGCAACATCGCTGAAAGTAGTGGAAAGTTTGGCAATGGAGAGCTGGGCAGCCGAGAGGGAAGCCAACATGGCCGCCATGGCATCGTGTTCCACCGCCATGGGAGCATAGGTGGTCGTTCCACTCGTCCACGTTTTGGGTTCTATTCCCTGATGAGAAGGCGTTGCACTGACAACGGCTCCGGCATTATAGGTGATATTTTGGGCATAGTGGTGACCACCGAATTGCAGCATCCAGGTTCCGGTCACGCTTGGCGTACCCAAAAACGCAATAATGTATTTTCCGGAGGAATAGCCGCTGCCGGCCTTGGTACCCAAAACATCATCGGCGGCATTGATTTGCGAAAACTCATCATACCCTTCGTTGGCAGTGGTGCCCGAGGCGGCCCTGATGATCGCTTTTGCCGCAGCCAGCTGGGTGGCATTCAGCGTACTGAATTCGATACCGTTTCGGATACTGACCCCGCCCGGCAGGTTTGACCATTTAATGGCATTTGCCTTTGTTAGAGTAAGTTGAACGGTAGAAAGTTGGGTGGCAGACAGCGTTGCCTTGAAAGCTTCTACCGCGCACACGACCTTGGCAACGGTCGTCGTGGCCGTGCTGCAATCCGTTGTCCCGGTGGATGTTTTGGCAACCGTTAGGGCCAGACTGCAACTCACTCCGCCGAACGAAATGGCAAAGGCGGCCGTTCCGTCCGACGCAGGGGTACCGGTGATTGAATAGGCCAAATTGCCCGCTCCCGAGGCCAGCGTGCCGGCCTGAAGGGTCGCCGTCAGTCCGGTGACACCGGTCGACGCGATGGCACTGCCCGCCGAATAGGCTATTCCGTTGCCACCGGTATAGGGAATCGTTGCTGTGCCGGTATAAGCCGTGCCGGAAGTTGAGGTAGCGGAAAAAGTGGCTGTCCCGCAGGAAAGGGCCGTGATGGTAGCCGAGGTGGTACTTGGCGTATCCTCATTTTTGCTGCACGAGACAATGAACGCAACCGACAGGATGACACAGAGGGTTGAAAATTTCATTTTGAAATTCATGGATTCAGAGATGTTAATGTGAGAATGAGACAAATGATTGGATGTATAGACGGTATAACGCACCGGTTCCGGAAAACCGAAAAAAAATGTGGTGAATCCACCCAATGTTGTGGCTAATGAGGTAAAAGGGGTAAAAATGAACGAAAAATAATGCGCTCAAAAAGGGCCGAAAATAGCCTTGAATTCATCTTCGTAGCTATTGCCGAGCGGTATTTCTTCATCGGCTATCCGGATGATCCTGTTTCGTAGGGAGATAATTTTTTTCAATGATACAATGTAGGATCGGTGCACCCGGACAAAAAGGTGCTCAGGCAATTTTTCAAGCATGGCCTTCATGGTCAGGCGTACAATGATCGGTTTTTGGTCGACAAGGTGGATCTTTAAATAATTATCCAGACCTTCAATAAACAGAATATCGGAGGCGGCGATTTTAATCAGACCGTAGTCCACCCTGAAATAAAGAAATTTGTCATTTTGATCTGCCGATTGGCTGAGGAGCTTATAGTGCTCCTGTGCTTTGGTGACCGCTTGCAAAAACCGCTCGTAGGTAAAGGGCTTCAGCAGATAGTCCATAGCCTTTACCTCATAACTTTCCACGGCATATTCCGAGTAGGCGGTGGTAAAGATCACCATAGCCGGGTGGGGAATGCTTTTATAAAAATCAATGCCCGAGACCGACGGCATATTAATGTCCAAAAAGAGCAGGTCTACCGGGTTCTCTTCCAGGTACAAACGGGCTTCACCGGTTTTGGAGAATGTTTTTTTCAGTTCAACAAAGTCAATACGGTCGCAAAATGCTTCCACTACCTCCAGAGCCGGCCGTTCATCATCCAGGGCAATTGCTTTTATCATGTCAGCTGAATAGAGAGTTGTACGTTAAAATAATCAGGGGTACGCTCAATGTCTAACGTATGTCTGTTGGGGTAATAAAGCTGCAAACGCTCTTTGGTATTTGCCAGTCCGATATTAGTGGAAGATTCCCGTCCGCGCATTTTAACCGTTTTGTTTCTTACCGATAGTTGAACTAAGTCACCGTCAATGTGAATACTGATCTTGATCTCCGAATTTTCATCGGGGTTCACGCCGTGTTTGAAGGCGTTTTCAATGAATGAAAACAGCAGCAGCGGGGCTATTTTTTTGCCTTTTGGTTTACCTTCCAATTGGTAATTTAACCTCACCGAATCTCTTAAACGCGAAACCTGCAAATCAATATAATTGGTGATGTAGTCAATTTCTTTCTCCAGTGCTACCTCGCTTTCGTTGGCATCCTTGAGAAGATAGCGCATAAATTCTGACAGTTTTACAATGCTGTCCGGGGCTTTATCGTCTTTCCGGATGGTCAGTGCGTAGATACTGTTGAGCGTATTAAATAAAAAATGCGGGTGGATCTGCGCCTTTAAATGGGCCAGTTCAGCGGCGATTCTTTCTTTGTCAATGCGAAGCAGGCGATTATTGACCTGCAAGAGAATAGAAAAAAGAATGACTACCGCGAAAAGGTAGATATGGTGGCGGATTTCCTGTAAAAAAGGAGAGCCGGAGGGTTTGGGAGGCATGAAATGACCGGAATGGATATTCTTAGGAGTCATTTGAGGGAATTCCTTCGTGTCCAACATATTGTAGCCGGTCAAAACCGACGGCAGCACAATGATCAGCACAAAGCCAAGGATAATGATAAGGGTGTAGTTCAGGTACTTTTTCCGGAAATAGAGGCGTTGGATCAGCACATAGTAATTGTAATAAAAAAACAGCAGCATCAAACCGTGAGCGATCAGATCACGCAAGGTTGGGCGGGAAAAGAAAGGGCCGATCTCCTCCGGTGGGCGGGGTGATAAAATCAATGGCAAAAAGAGGAAGGCAATGCCACCAATGATATGATAAATAGATTGTTTTTTGAAGGTTTCCACTTTGTATCGGTTACATTAATCAGGAAACGCAATTTAACAAAAACGAGAGCCGGTGAAATGTATTTCCTGTCGGTTCGATTTCGCTATGCTGTTCCTGCAATTTAACGCAGTTTCAATTCCCAATGGTGCAATTGATGCGGGATATGTGGTCAATGAAGCAAATGTTGTGGCAAACTTGATGGAAGTAAAATACAACCATTTGAAACTTACCAAACTTATTTCCGGAGCCGTCTCCTTAAGGCGGACACTTAATGAACTTTCACTTCCGAAATATTTTTTAAAACTTCCTGTAACCTTGTGAAAGCCTGAAAGTTTCCACTTTAAATTATTCCCAACTCAACTGCCATGAAATTTTACTGCCTACTTATACTACTGGTTTTGTCAATAAATACGCCGGCACAAAACAAGGCGGCCGTGGGCTCTGCCAGCCCTAAACAATATTTACCTAAGGCTTTACAGGAAGACTTTTCGATCTTTAGAAAGACCCTGGAAACTACATATCCCAGCCTATACCGCTATTCTGATTCGATTACTGTCAATGCTTACCTGGACAAACAATTTGACTTACTAAACAGACCAATGGGTGAAAAGGAATTTTATAGAATTATTGCACTTTCCTGTGCCCGCATAAACGATGAACATCTGATTCCTAAACTTTCGCCGAACTATTTCACTCACCACTATTTCAACAAGGTTAAGATTTTTCCATTTACCTTCAAGATAATCAATCGCCGATTTTATATTTTAAAGAGTGCTTTTAACCCATCTCCCATTAAATTAGGGTCCGAGCTTATTTCGATCAACGGCCGGCCAATGGAAGAGATACTAAATCTGTTATTGCCGTCTATTCCTTCTGATGGCTATATCCAAACATTTGATGTCAAGCACTTAGAAGATTACTCGACTACCCAAGAGGGTAATTTATTTGATTTAAATTATCCTTTATTTGTTGAAGAAGTTACTTCTTTCCGTTTGGAGTATATTCCGCTTGACGAACCTTCAATCAAACGAACGGTGGTGGTTGATGGTCTGACGAGGGAAGAATATAGAAAATTTTATAATGAGCGAAGGGTTCTTGATACACCTCTTACGTTTAAGTATTTGAAAGAAGAAGTGGCGTATTTAAAGATCAGTTCTTTTCTGGGATGGCATCGACGAGCGTTTAAGCAAAATTTCGATTCGCTTTATTCGACTGTTTTTAATGAGCTCAAGCTCAAAAAAACACCTTATCTGATTTTAGATCTGAGAAATAATGAAGGAGGAGACAATACGGGTGAGGAACTTATTGCTTACTTGCTTAAAAAGCCCTATCGACATCTTGATTATATTGAGAAAAAATATGTCGGCCTACCCCCGGTAAGTAACTATTTAGAAAATGGGAAAGAGCTATATTTAGCCGATTCCATTTTTTATAAAAACGCTACCGGTAATTACCGGATCAGGAAAGAATACTATCGTCACCGGATGCCCCTTTTGCTGGAGCAGCAACCCAAGGAGAATCATTTCACCGGTCAATTAATTGTGTTGGCAAACGGTGCTTCGGGATCAATGGCTGCAGTAGTCTGTAGTTTTCTGAAATCACATCAGAGAGCAGTGTTTGTTGGCGAAGAAACCGGTGGAGCAATGGAAGGCCCCACTTCAAGGTCTTTTACAAAATTAACGTTGCCAAACACTCATATCAGTATTGGAGTGCCTTTAACCAAAACGGTTAATGCAGTAACCTATACAAAAGGGAGGGGAGTAATTCCGGATTACCGGGTTGAGCCTGCCATTGAAGATATACTGCATGGCGTGGATACAGAGCTAAACTTTGCCCTGAAGCTAATTAATAGAGAATAAATACACATCCCCAAAACTCGAAAGATAAAATCTTTCATTAGCCGGCTGATCATTGAGCTCCGCACAAACCAAGTTAGCCAGCCATATCCGGTTTTTATGTAACTTTACCCACCAAGTAATATTCCGACAATCTCACCAACTTTTCTGCAATTAATGAATACCAAGCTAACTCTTATGATAAAGCATACGCTCCTGACGTTTCTCTTTTTAATTAGTGCAATTGTAACACAGGGACAGAATAAAGAGCCCCTTGAAAAGGTAGTGATCACATCCGAAAAGGGGAAAACCCAAGTATCCGCCCATGAAAACGGAGAATTGCAGGTGAACGTAGCTCCAAAGGATGTCGTTAAATTTAAAGCCGCCGGATTGGTTCGTTACAGTGAATTCGGCGCTAAAGGCGATGGTAAAACCGATGATATAGACGCGATCGCTGCGACCCATGCCTTTGCCAACCTGCACAGCCTTTTGGTGAAAGCAGACGAGGGCGCTACTTATTACATTGGAGGCAAGGAGCGCACCGCGGTCATTCGAACTGAAACTGACTTCGGCACGGCCTCCTTCATTATTGACGACACCGAGGTGCAAAATCGCAATGCTTCTGTTTTCATGGTAGGTTCAGACCTCAAATCGTTTAAACCGGAAATGCTGCCTTCACTCAAGAGAAATCAGAAAAAAATTGATGTGTCTTTGCCCGGTCCCTGTCTCATCACGGTTACAAATGCTAACGTAAAGCAATACATTCGCTTTGGGCTTAACCAAAACAATGGTTCTTCGCAGACCGATATCTTTGTTGTTGACAAAAACGGTAACGTAGATATGAACGCCCCGATCATCTGGGATTTCGACCAAATTACAGACATCACTGCACTGCCCATTGACCAAACTCCGCTGAAGATCACCGGGGGACGTTTCACCACCATTGCCAATAAAGCTGAATCAAAGTATACTTATTATAACCGAAACATCGCCATCAGACGGTCCAATGTGCTGCTGGAAGGGCTACAGCACCACATAAAGGGCGAAGAAGACCACGGTGCGCCCTATGGAGGCTTCATCAACATCGGTGAATGCGCCTATGTAACAGTAAAAAACACTATTCTGACCGGCCACCGAACCTATAGCACCATTGGTGCGGCAGATAAGCCTGTCTCCATGGGCACTTACGACCTTTCTGTCAACCGTGCGCTTAACATATCCTTCGTGAATTGCAGCCAAACCAATGACATCAACGACAATACCTACTGGGGCATTCTGGGTTCTAACTTCTGTAAAAATCTTCTTTATGATCATTGTACCCTCTCGCGGTTTGATGCCCACCAAGGCGTTGCCAATGCCACCATCCGCAACTCGACCCTCGGGCACATGGGAATCAATGCCATTGGCAGCGGTGTCTTACTGGTAGAGAATTCCACCATTCGCGGCAGGAGCATCGTCAACCTGCGCCCCGACTACGGCAGTACATGGCAGGGAGAGGTGGTGATCCGCAACTGTGTCTTCGTGCCGGCAGACGGCAAACCAATCAATGCTTCTCTGATCAGCGGATCCTATTCAGGTCAGCATGATTTTGGCTACACATGCTATATGCCGGAACGAATCACCATTGAAAATCTTCGTATTGACGATTCCCGACATCCGGAAAATTACCAAGGGCCTGCTATTTTCTCAAATTTCAATTCGGAAATGACGAACGATTCCTACCGTGAAAAATTTCCCTATGTCAAAACGAAAGAGGTCATTCTCAGGAATATAACGACTGTCAGCGGGAAAGCGTTGAGAATCAGTGATAATCCGTTCATGTTCCGGGATGTAAAGGTTACCGCCGGTCAATAGTCAGCGAACAGTGGAGTCAGGTAAATCAGTTGTTATAGTAAAAAATAAGAGCCCCTTATGCCATTTCCCTTGAGAAATAACATAAGGGGCTCGCCAAATTTATTCAGCGTATACGAACCGATCCTATCCTAAAAAAGGAGTGGCAATCGCTAATACTGCTTCTTTGGTCAAAGGCTCATCAAAAGCTTCTGTAACCGCTTCTTTTGATTTACCGGCCAGTCCTTCAAGATTTACACCGCCTTGGGTAGTGTTATCTTCACCGGCATATACTGCTGCCGGACTGCCTTGGTTCAAGGTGATCCAACCTTTGGCACCTGCTACAAATCCTTTGGTATTAAGCAATCGTCTTACCACAGAGGCGTGACGCGCTTCAACGGAGTGAATTTGTAAAGCGTATTCCAGTAAAGGTTTGTCTTCGGCGGTCATCAGGTTTCCTGCCTGACCTTTGTAAGCCCTTACACCGGTATCTTCCAATGCATGCGAAACGATGGCAAATGTTTTATAGTTACTCAAAACATCGGCAAACGCTCCTTTATAGGTAAAATCAAATTTAGGCTTTGCCACTGCTTTTGTGCCTAAAGCTGCCAATAAGAATGCTACGTGTTGAGTTTCATGCTTCCCGATCTGGGTAAAGATTGGCTTTTCAGCCGCAGGAATCAAACCACTGGCATTGTTACCGGCTATATAAAACTCATTTTCGAGGTATTCCAACGTCAATGCATAATTGAGCACATCAATAGCCCCCGGGGTAGTGGCATATGCCTTGCTGAGAGAGGTAGCCACTAAAGTCGGGATCGCAAATGCGGAAACTTTCTTGCCTATGGTATTAAACATACTGCGGCGTGAAATATGGGCAAGTCTTTCGTAGACGTCTGCGTCTACTTTCTCGATTTCTGAAATTATATTGAAGATATTCATGTCTGTTTTTTTTAGAATTAAGAAGTTGGAAGATTTGCACCACTGATGGTTGTTTTTACGAAAGGCTGAACGGCGGCAAGGATGTCGGCCGGTTTTACTGCTTTGTCAAGTCCATTGCTGTCAATAATGTCATCGCCGGCAAATAATGCGGTATTAGGCGAGAGCAAATCACGAATAGCTGCTGCGTGGCGCGCTTCAACAGAAACAATTTTACCTGCCAATAATAAATAATTGGCGTCTTTGATCAATTTTCCCGCTCCGTTATAGGCTTGTACGCCGGTATCTTCAAATATCTTGGCGGTTCCTAACACACTTGCACGACTGGTGAAATCGATGGCGGAGAAATTAACTTCCAATCCTGCAATGGCATTTGCTCCCAAAGCGGTTTTGAAAAAGTCGCGGTGAATAATTTCGTGGTCACGGATTTCTGTCAACAACGTTTTCTCAGCATCGGTTATTCCTGTATAAGGAGTAGCAACGACCTGAGTGTAAAAAGCTGCTTCTAATTGTTCGAGTGCATAGGCATAATTTAAAATTCCTACGTCACCTGAACCCAGATCAACGGTACTTGTCGACGGTGTCATGTCATCGTCATTGTTGCAACCGGCCAGAAAGACCGCCCCCGCAACGGTGGATAATCCTGCATTACGAATAAAGGTGCGTCTTCCGCTGGATTTCATGGATGCGCTGTGTGAATTTTGCATTGCTGAATAGTTTACAATTGGAAAAATTTTGAAAAAATGCAGTTTTCACTACTAATAGATGATGCTTTGTCGTTTTTGAAACTGCTATTATAACCTACGGTGTTTTTCCCTTTTAAGATTTAGCAGTGTATAAAAACCTTAGATTCTCCGGATTGAAGAAGAAGGAAAGAAAATGGCAGATTGGAGATAAACAGGCATACTGCTTCTTGATTCTTTCTGATGAGATCCGGAAAGAAAAACTCGTTTCAGAACTTGTCCGGGAGGTCTGATAAGGTCCTCGATTTTCAAGGGCTTTCTATCTGAAAAATCCTTCTAAAGTCTGTCTGTATACTCATGTTCGGGTACAACCGGGTACAACTTCGATACAGATTGTGGCCGAAAAAAAGCTGCGTTTTACAGACTATATTCCTTTTTCTTATACCACCAAAAACTGCAATTCGGAGAGAAGGATATTAAAGGCCTTTAATTTTGTTCTGCTTTAAGTAATGCGCTTTAATTATTTGATTGTTAGGAGAATGAATGTTGTGGAAGCTAGGTCTGTTTTGGAAAAATGAAAATGCCGAATATTGGAATAGTTCGAATTGCAGTTTCATTTCTGTAATTATTTCTGAAAAGAATACACCTCTTTTGGTTAATTTTTTTCAAACAATTATTTGGAAAAAAAAGGTGTGTTTAATATGTTTGCAACCCGTTTGAAGCAAAGGCTTGCCAATAACGCTAAAACGCGAAAGTAGCTCAGCTGGTAGAGCGCGACCTTGCCAAGGTCGAGGTCGCGGGTTCGAACCCCGTCTTTCGCTCCAAAAAGTCCCGCTTATACGGGACTTTTTTTTATTGAATGGGCATAAAAAAGCCTCCGATAAAAATGGTATCGGAGGCTTTTTTATGGGTAAAATTATTTCAATTATTTTATCACAATGTCATACGGCAAGCGGGCCTGAGCGCCTTCCATCTGTTGTAATTTTTTAAGTACTTTTAGATAAGGAGCAAAATCACCCAGTTTTTGTTGCATTAGTTGCTCTTCAGCGTCGCCGGTGAGTTTAGAGAAAATCTGCTCGATCATGTTTTTTTCCGCAGGATATTTCACTCGGTAGTCGCCTTCTTTCAATTTAGCGGCTTGAGCTGCGACTTGAATAGCTTTGTCTAACCCGCCAAATTCGTCGATCAATCCATTGGCTTTGGCTTCTTTGCCCGACCACACGCGGCCTGAGGCCAATGCCTGTAGCTTGGCAAGCGGCATTTTTCGGCCTTCAGCGGCTTTGCGCGTAAATATGGCGTAAATGTTCTCGGTACTTTTTTGGAGGCGATCGTTCTCAAAAGGAGTCATATCACGCGTTACAGAAGGCCAATCGGAGTGCGCATTGGTATTGACGCGGTCGAAGGTGATGCCCAATTTATTGCGGAACGTTTTTTCGAAGTTAAACAGTACACTAAAGACGCCAATGGAACCTGTGATGGTGTTGGGCTGAGCCACGATCTTGTCACAACCCATGGCCATGTAATAACCGCCGGAAGCCGCTACATCTGACATGGAAGCGATCACGGGCTTTTCTTTACGGGTCAACTGTACTTCGCGCCACATTACATCAGAAGCCAGAGCGCTGCCGCCGGGCGAATTGATCCGGAGTACTACGGCTTTTACTTTCTTGTCTTTACGCGCTTTGCGAAGTTCTTCCATGATGGTTTCGGAGCCGATATTTCCGTCGTTACTTTTGCCCGACATGATGGCACCTTCTCCAATGATCACCGCAATCCGTTTGTCTGAGGGGCCTTCTTTTACGAGCTTATCCGCTTTGGTATATTTGCCAAGGGTGACAAATTTGATCTTATCATCCTCTTTCAATTTAAGCTCGTTTTTCAGAGAAGTTTCAACTTCATCAAAGTAACCCACATGCGTCACGAGTTTATACTTGAGCGCATCCTGCGGCGAATCGATCGCCAGTGAGTCGGCCAGATTTTTGAGTTGAGCGACAGAAATATTACGGGATTTAGAGATATTCTCAACGGCATGATCAAATACGGTGTTGATCAAAACCTGATTTTGCAGTTTGCTCGCATCGCTCATGTTTTCACGGAAGAAAGGCTCTACGGCGCTTTTGTATTCACCTACCCGAAAGATCAACGGTTTTACTTCCAGTTTATCAAGCGTTCCTTTATAGAAATCATATTCAGCACTGAGGCCGTTCCATTCCATTCCGCCCGCAGGGTTGAGGTAGATTTTGTCGGCTACGGAAGCTAAGTAATACGCCTTTTCAGTCATAACCTCGCCGTAGGCGTACACAAACTTCTTCGATTTTTTGAAATCAATGATCGCATCGCGGATCTCTTCGGCAGACGCCCAACCAACCATTGGGTATTGAACATCTAAATAGACTCCTTTGATATTAGGATCTAATTTTGCGTTGGCAAGGGCGGATTTAATATCCAACAAGCCAATAACGTTTCCTTGTCCACCGGAAAATTCGGCAAATGGATTATCGACGGAAACCTCTTGAATGGAGTTATTCAAATTAAGTTTGAGAACAGAATTTTTTTCAACGGTGGTTTTTTCTTCCGAAGAACCGAGCGCCGCCGCTAATCCGATGAATAAAAAGAATCCCAGTAACGAAAAGATGAACAAACCTACGATGGTTGCAAAAACATATTTAATGAACTGCCACATAAACGATTGGGTAAATAAGTGATGTTGAGATTGAATGGGTAAAGAAAGAATCAAACAAAGGTTTACTCTCTTTTAAGCCATATACGATTTTAACCTTGTTTTGGTTGTTTTCACAACAAACAAAAATACGGTTTTGGTGGGGTAGAGAGAGGGGTTTATGTTAAATGGCGGTATCGGTTTACAAAAGGGTATATGTTTACACGAATTCTGAGGGTAGAAATCGTTAAATTTTCTTAACGTACTTCAAACATGTCAGACTGCTTGGTAGCTTGCCGAAAATCTTCATTTTATGCTTTCCTGTGCTTGGCTTTTTTACCGTCAGTTTTGGATTTTCAGCAACGCTGTTGCCTGGGGAGGATGGCTCGTGGCCGGTGCGCCCATAAACAATGAAGTATGGCTTATGTTTGCGCCGCTCTTTTGGCTCAAATTGGCTTCTTATGCCGTCATTTGGTACCTTATGCAGGCGTTTTCCAAGCATACCTATCTTTTTTATCAAAATTTGGGGTACGCTGTTTCTCGCCTTTTTGTTGGCGCTTTTTTGATGGATATGCTCCTGTTTTTTGGCGCATTGGCATTGATTAAATTTCTCTTTTCGCTATGACGTTTTCAGGATGTTTAGAGGCCGATAGCATCGAACTTGCATTTGGTGAACGAAAAATTCTGCAAAGTATCTACCTTAAAATGCCTTTTGGAGAAGTAACGGCTATTTTGGGAAGAAACGGCTGCGGGAAATCAAGCCTGCTTCAAATAATCTTTGGCACGCTGAAACCGGTTTATAAATCAGTCCGTTGGGATAAGCGCTTTGTTGAGTATCCTTACCGGGAGCAAAACCTTGTTCGTTATTTGCCGCAGCATCCGCTTACGCCTCCTTCCATGCAGGTGCAGAAAGCGTTTGAACGCTATGGTGCTTTGGTTGACGCTTCATTAAATGAAAAATGGCAAGGGATTAAAAATAAACGTTTTGGCGAATTGTCGGGTGGAGAAAGGAGATTTTGGGAGACATTATTGATTCTTTATTCGCCCGTTCAATTCATTTTGCTGGACGAACCTTTTTCGCGCCTTTCACCCATTTATGTCGAGTTGTTGAAAGAATTGATCGTTGCGCAAAAAACTCAAAAAGGAATTCTCATTACAGATCATCTTTACCGGGAAGTGTTGGACATTGCCGATCAGACGTATTTGCTGCAAAATGGCACAACCTATCTCTTGACCGATCCTGTTCAGGAACTGATTGATAGAGGATATATTCCTGAGTAAAAGCGGTTAAGCCTGTTTTTTGCGTTTTCTCCACCAACGTCTGAATAACCAAACAATCAAGCTGAAAGCCGCCAATAGAGGCAATATGTAAAAAAAGGCGAGGAAAGTGCCGCTGAGCAGTGTAAAACCTTCCGTAAAACTGTCCCAAATCTTTACGTAAAAAGGAGAAGAAGGTTCATTGGCGCTTTCGGTCTTTTGATACAGAAATGCCTGAACGGTACTCATGGCAACGTCATTTTTCAACTCACGCAGCTCGGCTTCCCGCGTTTCTCTGTCTTCCCGAATTTGACCTAATTGCGCTTCTACTTTTAATACTTCATCGACATTACGTGCTTTTTTCAGGAGTTCAAGGTATTTTTCTTCGGTTACTTTTTTGGCTTTTATGCGCGCTTCGAGGTCTACATACCGTTTGGTGACGTCTTCGGAAGTAATGGTTTTGCTTTCGGTATAAATAGATTCTTTCAGTAGTAACGTCAGAAAAGTATCCAGTTTCGCCGCCGGGACGCGAGCTGTTAAGCTATGTCTCAATTGATCAGCAGTGCGGGTTTCTTCCGACGAAGAAATGAATCCACCCAGTTGATTTACAGTCGCTTCTATTTTTTTGGATGATTTATTGACCTCTTCCACCTGAAAGCTGACATTGGCATTTCTAATGATTTGGCGTTCAATAGGTTTCGCTGCCGACTGATTGGGTGGAGTAGTAATCTGTTGCGGTATTTCCGGCTGTGGGGGCGGGGGAGCCATCGGTTCTTCAGGGATCGGCGCGGCCTCTTTTGCTCGTGGTGAGGGATTTTCAACCATATAAGAAGCATCCGCCGTACTGTTTTCTTCCTGAGTTTGACAAGCGAAAAGGCCCACAAACAAATAGACGATAAGAAGCATTTTCATGGAAAAGATAAATGGTTATCGGTTGGTTTACGAATGTATATAAAAGGGAAGTGTATACTATTATAGAGTACAAAATTAACGACTATTTGCCTAAAAATTTGTTACTTTGCCGCTCTGTAATGGTTAAGGAAAAGGAGTGAAGGACTAAGAGAAGTAACCCTAACTTTTAACTTCTTAACCCCTAACTTTATTTAAAACAAAAAATGGCAAACGGAATTTTACAAGGGAAACGCGGCATCATTTCGGGTGCGCTTGACGAGAACTCAATTGCGTGGAAAGTGGCAATGAAAGCGAAAGCCGAAGGCGCAACTTTTACGCTTACCAATGCGCCTATTGCGATGCGTATGGGCGAAATTAAAAAATTGGCGGATGCCTGCGAGGCTGAAATCATCTCTGCAGATGCTACTTCGGTGGAAGAAATCGAAAATCTCTATACCAAGTCAATGGAAATATTGGGAGGTAAAGTGGATTTCGTACTGCATTCCATCGGTATGTCGCCCAATATTCGTAAGGGACGCCCTTACGGCGATCTGAATTATGATTGGTTCCTCAAAAGCATTGATGTGTCGGCGTTGTCATTCCATAAGTTTTTACAAGTGGCCGAGAAAATGGATGCGATCAACGAGTGGGGAAGCGTAGTGGCTTTGACGTACATGGCTGCTCAACGCACCTTTCCGTTTTATACCGATATGGCCGAAGCCAAAGCCATTTTGGAGTCGATTGCCCGCAGCTACGGGTATCGTTATGGAAAAGCGAAAAACGTTCGGGTAAATACCGTTTCGCAATCACCGACCAAAACTACGGCCGGTTCGGGCATTGGCGGGTTTGACAAATTTTATGAATTTGCCGAAAAAATGGCACCCCTCGGAAATGCTTCTGCCGACGATTGCGCCAATTACGTAGTGATGATGTTTTCGGATTATACACGCATGGTAACCATGCAAAACCTCTTTCACGACGGAGGTTTCTCCATGACCGGAGCTTCTGAAGAAGTGATGTTGGGATAACAAAAAAGGGTATCATTTGTAGTTTATTGTTTAAGGTGTTTGCCTGAACGATAAACTACAAACGATCACTGATTTCTAAAGTTCGCGAACGCGAATGTTGCGGAACCACACTTTATTGCCGTGGTCTTGAAGCGCAATTTTACCTTTTGCGAATTTCGCGAAACCATCCCACGTTTTGAATTTACTGTTGGCTACCAACGCATCCCATTCAGGCCCTTTTGTCGGGAAAGTAACGGTTTGTTTGCCGTTCAGCCAGAAAGTGCCTTGTCCTTTGTCAATTTTCATTTTAGCTTTATTCCATTCGCCCGCAGGTTTTACGGCACCAAAATCGGCCGGAGGAATCATGTCATACAGGGAGCCGGCTTTGTGGTTACCGTTTTTACCCGCCTTTGCATCAGGGTGTCTTTCATCATCGAGCACCTGCATTTCAGGGCCGGTGCTGTAAGGGCAGCAATATTTTTTGTCTTCTACAACGCCCCACATTACGCCGCTGTTTCCTTTTTCGGAGATCTTCCACTCCATTTCCAATTCGAAATTTTCAAATTCAGCATCAGTGACCAAATCACCGCCGCCACTTCCCGTCAAAACGATGGCGCCGTTTTCAATTTGCCATTTGTCGGAGAGTGGTTGCCCCTGTTTGTTGAAAGCATGCCAGCCGCTGAAATCTTTGCCGTTGAAAAGGGTTTGCCATTTGCCTTTTTTCTGTACGAAGCCACAAGTCAACATCAGCGTTACAGCTGCTAAAACGAGTGAAAACTTTACTTTTTGCATAATAGTGGAAAAATGATGATTGAGAGAAACAAAAAAATGAGCAGTAGAATACTACCACTCATCAAAGAATAGAAGGCCAAAACTATACTGTACTTTCAAGAATTGCAAACACCGAGGCGTTACTATTTTTTACTTACGTACGGGGCCAGGTTGTATTTATTTTTTACCTGAATTGTTTGCGCAATTTTCATAAATACCACTTTAGGCACATCAATGTTGTGATCGGTCAGGGCTACTTCAAAGTCGGTTGCAATGGCGATTGCTCCCTGAGAAACGGTGACTTTGCCTTTTAACGTACGCGATTTGGTCACGCCGTGCAGGGTAAAATCGCCGGTGGCCGAAATATCGTAGGTGCCGTTGGCGGAAAAATCTATTTTTTCGTTGATCTTACCTTTGAAAACTGCCTTGGGATATTTAGCCGACTCGATGTAATTTTCGTTGAAGTGCTCCTGCATGAGCTTGTTTGGAAAATCAAACTGTTTCATGTTCATCTGTACCACAACCTCGTTGGTAGAGGTGTTCAGGATCGCCTGCCCGAATTTGTTGATGGCGGTAATGTTTTCAACGGGTGTTTCCGAAAAAAAACTCGTTTCACCATTGCTCGTTGAATACAGATTTTGAGCCTTTACCTGAATAAATAAGGCTGTCGAAATGACTAAAAAGAGTGTTTTCATGGCATTTTAAATTTAACCCAAATGAGTGTAAACTGAATGGAATAAATTATTTCATCATTCCTTTAGCGCGTTTGTCAAAACTGAAAGTTCTCGAAACATTGAAACCCCAACGAATATCGCCTTTGCTCCAACTGCCTGAGGTATCGCCGATAAACTGTTTTTCAACCATTCCTGATGAATTGGTGAAATGAAGTTGGAAAACGTGCCCGCCCGTTTCAATATCTACGCCAAGGGCGAGTGAGTTTCCGTACTTATCGCCGATGGTATTTTCCAAATCTTTTTCACGAAAAGCCCAATAATATTCAGCGTTTAAGGAAAGACGTTTGTTCAATTTCATTCGTCCGCCAAATCCCAACGCAAAAAGGGCTCTTTCCTGAGCCGCCGTTGCTACTCGGTTACGGTACAAAAACGTCGGATTAAGTTGCAGGGACAAACGGTCGCTGAATTTACGGGCGATCAAGAGTTGAGTACAATAGGACGTTTTGTCTTGGGTTGAAAGCGTTTTGTCCTGTGTTTCAATGACCGAACTTACAAATCCCGTTACTGTGAAAGGAACATTTCCTGCTCCGGTAGATTGACGAAGTAATTTTGCTTTAGCAAAAAAGTCAAAGGTTTTCTGAACACTGCTACGACCTATTCCAATCGTGACATTGTCGGTTAGGCCGTATTCAAAACCTAACCGAACAGTAGAATAATCAAGACCGAAAAGATTATATGCTCCTGAATTAAGGCGGTCAAAACGGTGATGAATGATAAAATCCATGTGGTTTTTCTTGACCGTTTCGACAGAGTGACCGTTGATGATGCGGGTTCCTTTGAAAGTAGCGGTCGTATAATCTGTTGTTTTGGTCTCGTTTTGTTCGAGCATTTTCGTTAGATCTTCCTGCGCGTTTACGTTCAATGAACTCGCCAGCAACAACGTTATAACTACCGGAGCAAGTGCTTTCATACTTTAAAATTTAGGTTACTTGGCTAATTGAAGAATAAGGATAGCTTTTACGAGCGAAAATTACGCAGTTACGGTCAAGATATTGCCGTCGGTACTTAATTTGGCGGTATAGGTAGTCAGAGCTTTGGTGGCAGGGCCTACTTCTACGGCTCCGGTTGTGCTGTATTCTGAAAAGTGGTTATTGCAATAGAAATCATTTTGAGCAGATCGGTACTGAACCGGTGAGCCTTCATGTGTGCATACTTTAGTTAAAGCAACAATAGTGCCTTTGGCATTGGCTACAATTACAGTTCCTACGATCAGATATTCGCCGATGGTCTTAAGTTTTGAGTAATTGCTGTTGGTTAGATCAAGGGTAAAACTGATCGCTCCTTTACTTAAATCAGCATTTCCTGTAAGACCGGAAGTCGTTCCTGTGTTGGTGCCTGTACCGGGTGTTGGATCGTCACTGCCTGTAGAGCAGGCGGTCAGGGTAGTTCCCATGCAGTAAAAAGCCATTAACGCACTCCCGCTCAGGCCTAATTCACGTAAGAACTGTCCTCTTTTCATGGTTGTCTGTTTCATGTTCAATAAAAGTTAGTGTAAGTAAAGAAATATGTTCCTACATTCATTTACGGGCATAGATTGCCTACGGTTGCGTTGATTGACCGTTTTTTTAAAATAAAATAAGTAGAAGCCTGAGTATCTGAATAGTTACACCACTGATTTTAATGACTAAAACAGCGAACCCTGCACCACTTTGGGCTGGATGCGGGGAGGTTGTAGCGATAGCCCGCAATGCTTATTGAGTTGTTCGATCCAGTATTTGGTAAGTTCCGGAGCATTGATGTTTTCTCCGCAGTGGACAAAAATATAAGCGGTTTGAACTCCCTGTTGGTACCAGGTTTTTAAGCGTTGCACCCAGGCATCTACGCGGGTATAATCCGTTGGATGGAGTTCGTGACCAACAAAACGTAACGTAACAGTTGGGGTGGTAAGGCTCATGTGCAGCACATCGCGCCGACCTGCCACATCGGACATTACGGTTCCAACTCCCAACTCATAAAGCATTTCAACGGTTTTTTGCCAAATAGCATTGTTGGAAAACCAATCCGGATGACGAAATTCAACGGCAATGGGAAAATCAAGAGGAAGTTGTTTTAGAAAATGCTCTAATGTTTTAAATTGATAGGTATCAAAAGCAGGACCCAGTTGTAAAAAGGTGGTTCCTAAGTGCTCACCTAAACCCAAAACAGCAGTCGTAAACTCATGACTCAGGTGATCAACGCCCTTCAATTGGTATTCATGACTGAT
Organism: Runella sp.; assembly: GCF_965279615.1. Taxonomy (NCBI): domain Bacteria; kingdom Pseudomonadati; phylum Bacteroidota; class Cytophagia; order Cytophagales; family Spirosomataceae; genus Runella; species Runella sp. The sequence continues at coordinate 7,796,994 of NZ_OZ257252.1, forward strand.
GGTTTGAGGCCATTTAGGGCAAAAACGAAACCCGGGAGCCGCCGCTTCTTTCCAACGTTGGATAGTGGCTTCGCTTGGAATCTGATAATGGGTGACGTTGAGCTCAATGGAATTGAACTGGCGTGTATAATGAAATAAGAAGTCCTTTTCTTTGGCAGTTGTGGGATATATTTTTCCGACCCATTCTTTATTGGCCCAAATGGGAGGGCCAATAAAACAAGTCGGTGATTTGGGAGGTGAAGCCTTGAAATGAGCAAGCACTTGACCGGTAAAAGGATGGTCAGGCGGTAAGGTGAAATCAACCTTTGAAATATCTTCTAATTTCCCAAAATCCATAGAATGAGGTCAAGTAACACAATAGGGGAGTTCCCTATTTTACACGCGCATCGGCAGAGTATATTCCTGCTTCACGCCGGCCGTCACGGTGGTAAAATGCGCCTTGTCCGTTTCGTTTGCCGTTTTCATAAATTCCCACAAATCGGTCACCGTCAGCGTAGTAATAAGTGCCTTTTCCGTGCGGAAGGTTGTTTTGAAACAAGCCTACGTATTTATCGCCGTTCGGGAAATAATAGGCTCCGTATCCGGTGCGTTGATCGGTACGGAAATCGCCTTTGTATTTCATCATTCCGTCAGGATAATATTGAACACCTGTTCCGTGGCGCTTGCCATATCTGAAATCACCTTCGTAGCGTTCACCGCTTTCATGCATATAGATGCCAAGACCATTGTCGCAGTTGCCCGCAACGCATCCTACATTGTCATCTTCCGGCTCTTCTTCCTTTGGAGTAACCACTACCGGTCGGGAAGGAGTAACGGTTGGTACGGTAGACTGAGCAGTACGATTAGCAACTTGAGAACCGCTTGAAGTGGAAGGACGGCCTGCCGTTGTTGAGAGCATACCTGCCGCATCAACCCAACCCTGACGGATGGCTTCCACACGCGCTACTTTTGCGGGGTGAGAATACGTGGGTTTGTCGTCGCCGAGGGTTTTAATGGCAACCAGCGCTTCGTCAAGCGATGCACCAAGGCGCTGCATCACAAAACCGGAGAATCGGTCTGCTTCCAATTCTTTTTGTGGACGGCTTCCCTTTCCATCGATGGTATGGCCCTGCAAATGGTGACCGATCTCGTGTGCCACGATACTGATGGCCGACCAGTCAGTATGTGTCACATTTTCGACGCGCTTCATAAATGCTCCGTCATAAACAATATACCGTTGCCCATCCACCACCGTGGCGAAGCAGTTTTCGGTATTGGGGCATTCTACCACCACGAAATTACGCAGTAAACCTACCTGACGAAGTATTTGATCGACCACTTCTTCGGCGTGTTGATTGGAGCGAAAGCTCAGGTAATTGCAAATTTCTTTGGGTGTTTGAAGCTGTTTGTAGCCAAAATAATGGCATACAAATGCATCTTCTTCCTCTTCCTCCGGTTGGGAAGTTTGGGCTTGAGTGTAGCAAAAAGTTGAAAGGGCTGTTAATAGGCAGAATAGGCTTTTCATGAAGTGTGCAGTTTGCGGTCTAGCGGAATTGCATGCTTGCTTAAATAACGCATATTCTGAAAAAATAGTACGTCTGAAATAAACAAAACCCCGACTTTTTTGGACGGGGTTTTGTAAGCATAATTTAAAGACTTTGACAGCGCTTATTTTACGGCTGTCAGCGTTACATCAAGATCAAAATCATCATAGATGGCTTTGTCACCGATGTTAGGAATGAATGATTTTGAACCGTAACGGATATCCCATTTTGTACGGTCAAGTGTAATTTTTGAAGTGGCAGTTACTCCTTTTGCATCAGCTTTAACAGTGGCAGGGAAAGAAACACTTTGCGTAATTCCTTTGATGGTAAGATCGCCGGTAAGTGTGTAATTAGCCCCTGATCCTTCTGCTTTGGTGATTTTGAAGATAGCTTTTGGATTTTTCTCTACTGAGAAGAAATCTTCCGACTTAAGGTGTCCAACCAATTTTGCATTATAACCTGCATCTGTAATATCATCACATTTGATACTTGTCATATCGATCTCGAAAGAACCGCCGGTGATTTTAGTGCCATCTACGGTCAATACGCCATTGGCTAAATTGATCGTTCCGAAGTGTTCGCCGGTTACTTTTTTGGCGTGCCATTTTACTGCGCTTTTAGAAGCATCAACTTTGAAAGAAACCGCTTTTTTAGAGGCTGTTTTTTCGGTTGCAATAGCAGAGTTGATCATCATCATACCGGCTACCAACACACTTGCAATCATTTTGATTGTTTTCATTTTACTTGTGGGATTTTAAACGATTTAAAAATTAAATTAAAAGACTTTTTTGATGGATTTTGTATAGTTTTATTTACAATGCTTAAAGAGGTATAACTATTTTTGAAGTTATACTGAACCTCTTAGTTTATCCAAAATATCACTCAGAAGGGTTGCTTCTTCTTCCGTAACGTTTTGGAGTTTTTGTTCCCATTCTCCCTGAATTGTATCTATTTCAGCAAGAACTTGGAGACCGGCCTCCGTAATGACCACGTCAACGGCGCGGCGATCGTGTGGGCACTCAGTGCGTTTCACCAATTCTTTTGCCAAGAGTTTGTCCACTAAACGTGATGCATTTGACATTTTGTCAAGCATTCGCTCAATAATGTCATTAACTCTGACCGGATCGGGGTATTGGCCTCTTAAAATCCGCAATACATTGTACTGTTGCGTTGTCAGATCAAATGGTCTTAAGAGGCACGCCTGACTGTTGGACAACCAACTCGTCGTATAGATCAAGTTGAGTGCCATTTTGTGGTAAGCGTTTCTGAACTTACTTTGTTTGATGTCGGTTTCAATAGACATAATGCATTCATCAAATTTGACGATGCAAATATAAATGTAATTACATTATATGTCAATACATTTATTAAAAAAAATTATCTGAAAGGAATGATTTCCGGTGCAGAAATATCAAAATCCCGTAATCGAAGGGGAGTAACTCCCTCAAAACCGACTCTTAATGGTTGGCCAATATTGGGGATGCCGGAATAATAACTAAGTCGTATCTGAAAAGTATTAAAGGTAAGATTTTCGTTTCGGAACCTAAAACCGATACCATAACTGCGAAAAGGGCTGGTGTCTAACAGCCGTTGACCTTTGAAGGAAGCCCAACCAAAAGTTGAAAATACAAAAGGGGCCATCCGGAATCCTAAGAAATTGATAGGACTGAAAAGGACACTTTCTACCCCAATGACCAATTTACGGGTACCCCGCATTTCATCACTGCTGATTCCCTGAATTCCTTCGTTTCCGCTTAGGTTAAAATATTCATTCTGAAACCGATTGAACCCCCACCCGAATTTTACGTTTAGAAAATGCCGGGCATACCAACGTTTTCCAATAGTATGTAAAGGAGAAAAATAATTGTTTTCAGTACTGAAAACTCCCTGTTCGGTAGAGCCCTTTTTTACATAGGTTCCGAGATTGATCAAGCTATATAAATAGCCGGCTTTCATGTAACGGGCTTTAGAAAATTTCACACCGATGTATTTTCGTTCGCCCAATTCGGCGGGGTCACTTCCGTAAATAAGCGCTGCCATTTCACCCAAAGGAACGTCTTCTGTGCGGCCAAAACCGTAAATGAGCAAATCCCGTTTATAACGTCGATTGGAAAATCCAAAACTGAACAGGGTAGGGCGAGTATTTTGAAAAAGCTGGTTGGTGCTATCGGTCACCGCTCGCCCTCGGTTATAAAAAGTTTGACGAGTGTGTCGTAACGCTATCACGAATCGGGCACGTTCGCGGAGTTTATCATCGCCAAAAAACACTTTGAATGATCGTCCGATCCAAGCATCAAATAATGTGTATTGAGACCAGAAATAATTACGAACAGAAAGCCCCGAGAGAGAATCGCGCGTAAATTCGTAAAGGCGTAAATTGTTGTAGCTGATCTCAATGGAGCCGGCATATTTCATTTGAGGGGTCAGAAAAGGCCGGAATATTTTAAACCCAAGTTGTTTTTGATCTCGTTGCAGATTTAAAATTCCCTGCCCGGTGATGAACGTTCTTTTATAAGAAGGAATAACGTATCGCCCTGCATATTCGAGTTTTTGACGTGGGTCATTGCCATTGTATGCGATGGAATTTTTAAACAAATGGCCCATTCCCTGAAAATTCCGTTGTTCCAACCCAAACGAAAAATTATTGAGTCCGGAAGCGGAACCGTCCGGAAGCAGCGACCACACGTCTTGGGTATAAACGTGTACATCGACCGCGTCTTTGGCATTTTTATAAGGCACGATCAGGATTCGGGCATCGTGAAAAATGCCTTGTTGTCGTAAATAACGTTCATTGTCCTTGATTTTTTCGGGGTCAATGACGTCGCCTTCTTCAAAAAACAGGTAATTATCTCTGATAACCCACTCTCGGGTACTGCGGTGAAATTGATTGCCGACACGGTCAAGCCAGTTGTTAGGACCACGCAGGGTGTCATAAACACTATAGCCAAATACGTCCGAGCTGTGGACGAACACTTTACGAATCCAACGCCCTTCAAATGCTTTATGCGGATTTTCTTCGATTTCACTGACCGTAGTTCCGGCGTTGGTACTGTTATAGATATCGCGAAACAGAAAATTGTAAATGGTTTTGGGAACTACTTTTTTAGCCCGAAGCCCAAAGGCCGTGTCTTTGGCCGTAGGGGCATCGATTTGAACTTTCGAGATACTATCCAATGGCACTCTTTGCCCCAATGCTTCCAAAAGCATTAGGCTGATCAGTAAAGTTGATAGTATGTGTTTTCCATAGTAAATCATCGGAATACATACGAGAATACAATTTCTTTTATTTAATTCTTAACTAAAAAAATCTATAATTGGTTAATCCATAGATAACTCTTCCAAATATACCCATGAAATACCGAAAAATACTCATTATCATATGTTCTTTATATGTGTTAGCGGCCGTTGCTTCTTCCTGTTTTACGAGCAGAATGAACGATAAAGACATGCACAATTATTTTGCCAACAGTCGTTATCAGCCCAAGCGACATTTCTATCAGGCACTGGGTCGGCAATTACATTACGTTGACATTGGAGATTCGTTGCAACAACCATTGCTGTTTGTCCACGGATCGCCGGGGTCTTGGGATAATTTCAAAGCTTTTTTGAAAGACACCTTTTTATTGGCCCATTACCATTTAATGACGGTAGACAGACCCGGTTTTGGAGAATCGCAGGCAGAAGGTGCTGAAGATGAACTTCAAAATCAAGCGGAAGCGTTATTGCCTATCCTTAAACGCCAATCTCAGCCCGTTATTTTAGTGGGGCATTCGTACGGCGGCCCCATCATTGTGGAAGCGGCCATTCAATACCCGCAATATATCAAAGCCTTGGTCATCGTGGCCGGTTCGGTCGACCCTTCATTGGAGCCATCTAACTGGTACCGTTATCCGTTGAAATATACCCCTTTGCGGTGGGCAATACCCTCATTTTTCAGGAGCAGTAACGATGAATTGTTGCCTTTAGAAAGTGAACTGAAAAAAATGAGCCCGCTTTGGCATAAAATTCGCTGCCCGGTGGTAGTGGTGCAGGGCGGCAAGGATGTATTGGTGGCACCCGATAACGCAAAGTTTATCAAACGTCAACTTCCCCACGTAAAAGTGACTACGATCTGGAAAGAAAATATGAATCATTTTGTGCCCTGGAGCGATCCGGAGCTCATTGTTGAGGGAATTAAAAGAGCAACGGAGTAAAGAAATTCTTATAGCATGAAGTAAACCTTTGGTCCTTTTTTGTAAAAACACCCGATTTGCCTGATATTTGCCGAAAAGGTCCCGCCTCAACCCTGATGTCTCTTTATTTGATTTTTGTACTTGTCTTCCCTTTTATTGGTTTTATTGGCCTGTTCTCTTTACAAAAGCGGGTCAATAATTCGGCCGGATATATTGGAACGACCCTTACCTTTATCGGACTGGGTATTTCTTTGTTTATAGCAAATCAATCCTTCGACCAATCACAGATATATTCGGTCAATTGGTTTTTTATCAAAGGAAAGCCAATGATACTTTCCTTTTTATTGGATAATCAAACGCTTCTGATGCTGGTAGTGGTGCATTTTGTGGCGGTTTTGGTTCAATTGTTTTCAATAAGTTACATGCACGATGATCCCGCTCGCTGGCGGTATTTTGCTTTTTTGCAGCTTTTTGTGTTTTCGATGTTGGGCATTGTTCTGGCGGGAAACTTATTGTTAATGTACGTATTTTGGGAATTGGTTGGCCTGTCGTCTTATTTACTTATTGGGTTTTGGTACGAACGACCCCGTGCCGTATGGGCTGCCAAAAAAGCGTTTTTGCTCAATCGTATTGGTGATGCGGGATTTTTAATAGGTATTTTACTTCTTTTTTGGCAATTGGGAGCGACAGAATTTTCTACTTTATCAAATCTATTTACGCTGCCTTCTCCCGCGCTTTCTACCGCCATAGGTGTGTTGTTATTCTGCGGAGCCATTGGCAAATCGGCCCAATTTCCGCTTTCTGCCTGGTTGCCGGATGCGATGGAAGGACCAACGCCGGTATCTGCGCTTATCCATGCCGCAACTATGGTGGCTGCCGGCATTTTTTTGCTCGGAAGAATTCATCCCTTTTTGACGCCCGATGCATTAATAGTGGTCACGATTATTGGGACAATTACGATGGTGATTGGCGCTTATAAGGCTATTTTTCAAACAGATATTAAAAAGCTTTTGGCTTATTCTACGGTTTCTCAACTGGGTTTAATGGTGATGGGAATGGGCGTTGGGGCCAAAGAAGCAGCGTTGTTTCATTTATTGACCCATGCTTTTTTCAAAGCAGGGTTGTTTTTATGCGCGGGGGTAATCATCCATGCCGTTCATACACAGGATACGCGGCAGATGGGAGGACTTCGAAAGGCCATGCCCGTTACGTTTTGGGCATATACGATTTGTGCGGCTGCACTGGCGGGCTTACCGCTTTTTTCAGGATTTCTTTCGAAAGATGCTATATTGATTGGCGCATTTTTGTGGGCAAATCAATACGACAGCATCGCTTTGATTATTCCTGTTGCAGGATTACTATCAGCGGGACTAACCGCTTTTTACGTGATCAGACAGTGGAAACAGGTGTTTTTAGGTGGGACTAAAGGAGGAACGCATCAGGAACACAGCATTCAGGATGCCGATACTTTCATGAAAATTCCCATTATATTATTGGCAATTTTGTCTTTTTTTGTATGGTTTTCCTTTAACCCATTGGATGCGGCGCATGGATGGTTTTTTCAGGTATTCAGCGTTAATTCAACCGAAAGTTCACATGCAATGGTGGCATTGCTATCAATAGCAGTTGTGGCAATTGGCTTGGTGGGAGGCTATTTCTCAACGATGGCGACTCAAACTCCCGCCGCAATTACGGTACTGAAACGATTACACACTTCCATTGAATCGCTTTTTACAGCATTGTTCGGAAAAATCACCGGCAGCGTAAAATGGCTGCATGAGCATTCAGAAGTAACCGACCGACACGTATTCCTAATTGCTCCTTTGCAATCAATGGCGCGTTGGAGTCATTGGGCAGACCGGCGAATCATTGATGTAATCGTGAATTGGATTGCGTATCTTACCGTGATCGGTGCTCATGCAATAGGTAGATTTGACCGATTAGTGGTGGATGGCATTGTGAACGGCTTGGCTTGGCTGGCCGGCTTTTTGGGAAATCGTATCCGTAACTTACAGAACGGCAGTGTTCAATCCTATTTTGTAGTGATGCTTTTGGGTGTTTTAGTATTAATTTTTTTGTTTTTCTAAGCTATCGGCAACAAATGCCGATTTTGGGTAATGGCTAACGTAACATTATGATTCCTTATCTGCTCTCATTCCTTACATTTCATCCGTTGGTTGGATCAGTAGTTATTGCATTACTGCCCAATTCTCAGAAACATCTGTTCAAATGGATTGCCGTCTTTTTCTGTGCCTGTCAAATACCGGTCACGGCGGTAATTTATTACTTTTTTTCTACCGAAACTGTGGGCTTTCAAATGGTGGATAAAGCCGATTGGATAACCCTGTCGTTGGGAAGTTTGGGAACGGTTTCCATTGATTATATTTTAGGCGTTGACGGCATTAGTTTGCCCTTGCTTATCTTAACGTCTATCGTCATGATGGTGGGTGTTTTTTCTTCGTTCTCCATTGTGAAACGCGAAAAAGCCTATTATTCCCTATATCTTTTGCTTACAACGAGCATCGTGGGCTGCTTTTTAGCGTTGGATTTCTTTTTGTTTTTTCTGTTTTTTGAATTCATGCTTTTGCCCATGTATTTCCTGATCGGATTGTGGGGAGGGCCGCGTCGCGAATATGCTTCCATCAAATTTTTCCTGTATACACTGGTTGGCTCGTTGTTAATTCTGATCGTGATGATTGGTCTTTACTTATCAGTTATTGACCCCTATGAATCGGAATTGACCAAAACGTTGGTTCATACCTTTGATCTGCGACTGATGACCGATGGACGTAATTATTTGCCTGACAGCATCCTTAGTGTAAGCGGTGAGACTACACTTATAGGAATGCCTTCACGCATGTTGGCTTTTTGGTTGCTTTTTATTGGTTTTGCCATTAAGTTACCCATCGTACCGTTGCATACGTGGTTACCCGATGCGCACGTTGAAGCTCCAACGCCGGTGTCGGTTGTGTTGGCAGGCGTTTTGTTGAAGATCGGGGGATACGGTTTGTTACGAATTGCGTACCCGATTTTTCCGGATGCAGCCAACGAATATGCCTTTACGTTAGCGGCATTGGGTGTTATTTCAATTGTGTATGGGGGCTTTAATGCCTTGGCTCAGAACGATTTGAAAAAGATGATCGCCTATTCATCGGTATCGCACATGGGTTTTGTGGTATTGGGCATTGCTTCGCTAACCGCCGAAGGAATCAACGGGGCTGTATACCAAATGGTGAGTCACGGGATACTTTCGTCGTTGTTGTTTTTGTTGGTAGGGGTATTGTATGACCGTACCCACAATCGACTCATTGATAATTATCGCGGGCTGATCTCATTCATGCCTTTATACACCATTATTACGGGTATTACTTTCTTTGCTTCGCTGGGTTTGCCGGGCTTCTCAGGATTTATTGGTGAATTGTTTACGTTGATGGGCGGTTTTCAGTCTGACAGATTACCTACGTGGTTGTCTGCTTTAGGAACATTGGGAATTATTCTGGCGGCCGCCTATTTTCTGTGGACGTTTCAGCGGATGTTTTTTGGAAAACCTTGGGCCAAAAATGCCAAAGAAATACCGTTTTTGTCAGACTTGAATAATTTAGAAAAATGGATGCTGATCCCGTTGGTTCTTATGGCGTTTGCATTAGGCATTTTTCCGGGATGGATGTTTGAGCTGTCAGACAAAACAGTGGCCGGTTTGTTGAAGATATTTGAGTAAACATTGGCGGGAAAAAGCACAGTTAAGTAATACGATATAATTATTCACGCAAAGGCGCAGAGATATAAATACATAAGAGACATTGCCTTAGCATCTTGGCGGCTTTGCGTGCCGGTTAAAATAAATGCGTAGAGGTACTCAATCCGGCATTCTGCGTTTTACACTAAAACTTTCAGACACTTCGGTTGGATCGTAATAGTCAACTCATTAGTTTCCAACTGTAAAGGCTCCCCATCAAAATGAATCAGCAATTTCTCAGATGCGCTGATTTTTGCTTTTCTGACTTTATACGTATGGACGTAAGAAGATTGGGGAAGAGTGCCCTGAAAAAGCCTTGCGGCAATAATGGGGGCTAAAGGTTTGGGAAAAGGAGATAACAGGCAAACATCTATCAAACCATCATCAATTTTAGCCTGCGGAGCTACGTAAGCATTATTTCCGTATTGTGAGGCATTAGCGAAAGTAACGGCAAAAGCGGGCAATTGAATTTCCTGACCGTCAAGCTCTAATAAATAATCTTTTGCTTTATAACGGAAGAAAGATTGGAAGGATACTTGAGCGTAGCGTTGCAATCCACGGCTGCTGTAGGTAGCAAATTGAGCCGCAACGTACGCATCAAAGCCAACGCCGGCCGTGCAAAAAAAAGGCATTTGGTTGAGGAAACAGGCGTCGATTTCCATTGTTTTTTGCGCACAAAGCTGTCGAAGCGCTTTCTCAATGGCCATTGAAATGCCCAAATGACGCGCAAGCCCATTTCCTGAGCCAAGCGGAAGGATTCCCAGCGTTACGGGCGAATTGATCAATGTTTTCGCAATTTCATTGACGGTTCCGTCCCCTCCTGCTGCAACCACATAATCAAACCCTTGCCGAATGGCTCGGTGTGCTTCCTGAGTTGCATGATGAGGATGGGAGGTAAAGACAGTTTCTACCTTAAAAAACCTCGAAGCGTGTTCTTCAATTAAAAATTGAATGCGTTTACGTTGTTGGTCTGATCGGGTGCCTGACTTTGGGTTAATGATAAACAGCGCCTTTTTGGCAAACATCATTGGGCTAAATAACTGATTTCGGCAATAAATTGACGGCCACCGGGCGAAAGTTTTTCCTGCGCCCGAGCCGAAAGTTTAATGATAATGCGATTGTTAGCACTGATATCGGGCAATTTGCCGATCACTTTTACCCAGATGCTTTGGCTGTTGTTCATGTTTTTGACTTGGATCAATGAGCCAACGGGAGCCGTACGGTGCAGTGCCAGGTATTTATTATTGCTGTCCATGCCGTCCAATACTTCCGCTACACCCGTTTCCAAAATGCGCTTGCCGGTATTGGCGATTTTTGGCTCCGGCAGATTGGAATTGGTGGGGTCTTCGGGACGAGGAATGGGAACGGGAGTCTTTTCGGCGTTCGATTTTTTAGCATCGGCCAATTTAACCGAATCCATTTTGTTTTTCTTTAGGTAGTCTTGGTAAGCCTGATCAGCCACAATTAATTCCTGCCCTGATCGTAATTGGTCGGAAGTCAGGCCATTCCAACGTCGAATGTCTGCCATCAAAACTCCGTATTTGACGGCAATCCCATAGAGCGATTGCCCGCCTTCTACTTTATGAATTCCTGTTTTAGCCGGAATTACGGCCGGCTTTGTGTTGTTTAGATCTTCCGGTTTTTTCTCAGCAACCGCTTCTGCCGGTTTCGGCTCTTCTTCTTTTGGAGGCTCTGCTTTCGGCTTTTCTTCCTCTTTTACAACGACAGTAGGTTCCGTTTTAGGTTTCAGCTCATAATCCAGTACAAGCTTATCTTTTTCAGGTTCTTTTTTTGGGGTAGAAGAACGGGCCGCAGAAGGTACACGCACAACTTGCCCCGTGATCAGATTATCTTTCATTCCGGGGTTGGCATCTTTCAACGCTTTGATCGTTGTTTGGTACTTCCGCATCACGGCGTACAACGTTTGTCCTGATTCTACTTTATGAAGAATATATGATTGACCGTTTTTGGTCTCAGTACGGGTGGTATCAGTCAAAGAAGAGCGGTAAGGGGTTGCAAAGGCAGCTTTTCCCCACAATAATCCTAACACTACAAGGCAAAATCCGGCGCGCTTTATCATGGTCTGGGCAATTTTATTACAGTAATTTCGTCAACTTTTCTTAAAAAAACAACATGGTGATTATCATACAAATATTCGCCGAAAGCTGCGCTCTCCACCTCCGAATGAATCGTGTCGTGAAGTAGAACTGTCTTCGTCGAATTTACTACCAATAGAGACCGGGATAAAGTAATAGCGTTAGCGGAGTAAAAGTAGTAAAAAAATAATACATGTCCAGAAATTTCACCATAATTTATCGCTTTTTCGGGCGTATTTCCCGTTATTTTCTCAATAAATCGACATATTACAGAATAATATTGGTTTGGCTCATCGTAAACCAAGGGAGATTGCCATTGTGCAACGGGAATTTTGGTGACAACTACGGGGAAATCAGCCGTTAACCCCGTCGAAAGCAACCTTTGTTCTATGATGGGAGCGCTCTCCGGGCGCAGACGGGACGTTTGAAGATTTATACCGTCCGTTTGTTCAAATTTACTGCCTTCCACTACCCAATTCACTTCTCCTGTCAAAGCATTTATGGCAAAAAGTTTTTTGGGAGCAGGTTGGTCGCTTCCGGAATATTCGTGAAGTAAAAGTATGCCTGAGTAAAACCCTATGGCGCCGGTCCACCAGGTTGTTTCCGAAAATGTTTTTTCCCAAAGCAGTGAGCATGTTTCGCAATCAAAAACACACCATTTAAGTTGGTTTTTATCGCGCAGTTCAAGAATCAATAATTGCTTGGTAGCGGGAATAGGAAGAGAATCGTATAAAATACGCCAAACAGGGAGCGATAACGAGAGAGATTGGGTAGTGAGCAAAATGGGCCTTTCTGAATTTATGTCATTTGAAGGACCAAAAGTAGCGAAAGCAGAAAAGCTTGTCAAACCTTTCTGCTTTCAGTGGGGTTAATACAAATTTGCTCGGCTTGATAGAAAAGACCAAATAAGCGCTAAAATTGCGACTAAACCTATCGCAAACGAAAGACTGAGTGCGTTGGAAACCAAACCGATGATGGCAGGGCCGGCCAAAAAACCGGCCAAGCTGAAGGTATTCATGGTAGCAAGGCCGGCCCCTTTGGCCATGCCCGGCACCCGTGCGGCACTGCCGTACAAAATGGGTGCGCCACAAGAAACACCGGCACCTACCATTCCAAAACCAAGAATGGCAGTAAATGTATGGGGCAAAAGTACCGCGATCATAATTCCAACGGCTGCCAACATTCCACCCGCAACCAGTACTTTACGACTGCCGTATCGTGGAATAAGAGAATCGCCGATGAACCGTCCCGAAGCCATGAAGAGGGCGTAGCAGGCAAATCCCCAGCCGATAAAAAAGTCGTTTGATTTGACCACGTCACGCATGTATACCGCTGTCCAATCAGACATGGTTCCTTCGGTAATGTTGGTACAAAGAGAAATAGCGATCATTCCCATCAACACCCGATTGGGCCACGCAAATTTTGCACCTTCTTCGTTCGTTCGTTTTTCTTCATGAATACTCATGACAATGGGACGGGCAATGATAGCTACCGAAAGTACAAAAACAGATACCCCCGCAATATGCAATGCAGGAGAGATTTTCAGACCCATCAATACGCTGGCCAATGCCGAACCCAACATTCCGCCCGCACTGAACATACCGTGTGAGGTTGACATGATGTAAATGCCGTCCTGACGCTCAATGGACGTAACGCAGGTATTCATGGCTACGTTGGTGAAAGCAATGCCGATTCCCATGAGCCCCAATCCCGCCGAGGTCATCCAAAGGTAAGGAACATTGACGGGTAACGAATACGCAACGGCCATTGCTGCCAGCCCCCAAATGGTAGTAGCCCGCATACCGAATCGGTTGATAATGACCGTTGAAAGTGGATTGGTGAGCGTGCTGGCAAAGGGCAGACTTAACAACAGCAATCCCAGTTCGGCATCGTCCAACGCAAACTTTTGTTTTACGTACGGAATCCACGTTACCCAGTTGCCAAACAGAAAGCCCACCGAGGCAAAAATGGCTCCAATGGCCAAACTCCTGCTGTGGGTAAAATAGGTTTTTAAGTGGGTAGTCATTTTATTAAGCAGTAATTTCAATTCTGTTTTGTTCGGGGTCAAAAACCACACTTTCGTAGTAGCCATCCCCCGTTCGACGCGGTTCTCCGACCACTTCGTAGCCGTCACTTCGTAAAAGCTCGGTGAGTTGGTCTACGCTTTCTTCACTTCCCACCGAAACGGCAAAATGAGTAAGCCCCGTAAACTGCGCATAAACATCGTTTGCGTGCGCCGGTATGTTGACCATCTGCATGATCTCCAACCGAGGACCTTCTTCAAACGATAGAAAATAGGACTCAAATTTTTTCTTTTCGTTTATGTATTTTTCATTGGAAACCGCGCCAAAATACAGCTCGTAAAAAGACCGCATTCGTTCAAGGTCATGGCACCAAATAGCCAAATGGTCAATGTGCATTGTTTTGATTATCAAGAGTTAATGCTAACGTGCTGATTCATTAGCTGCTGAATGAATTTGAACGATAGAGTGGTATAATCGCTGATGTAGGCGCTGCACGGAGGCAGTTCATCGGAAGTATGGGATGTGGTTACGCCCACTACTCTCATACCTGCGGCCAACCCTGCATTGACCCCCGAAACAGAGTCTTCAAACACCACACATTGCGAAGGTAAAACGCCCAAACGCTCGGCACTTTTAAGGTATACTTCAGGGTGCGGTTTATGATTGCTGACATCTTTTTCAGAAAGCATGGAACTCATTACTTCGTTCAAAAACGGAATTTGCGCTACCATCATTTCCAGATTTTCAACCGGTGCTGATGTAGCAATGCCTGTTTTTACGCCGTTTTTATTTAGATCTGCCAAAAACGCCAAGAGTCCCGGCAGCGGTTGAACGATACTTGTGTATAATTCTCTGAACAACGCTTCCTTTTCAAATTGTAGCCGCAAAAGCTCCTCGGTCAGTAATTCCCGTTTCAGAAAGTAATTGAGAATGTAGCTGTTATGCTTGCCGTACATGTGATTTTGCAGATCGTCTTCCGTAGGAACAATTTTATAACGGTCTAAAAATTTACGCCAGGCTATGTTGTGGGTGGGGTTGGTATCGGCAATGACGCCGTCCATGTCAAATATTACTGCAAGTTGAGACATAAGTGTAAAAAAGTGGGATGTCGTTGAAACGCAAAAACATCCGAATCGATGAATGAGTTAATAGGATACAAATTTACGGCCAATTTTAAGTCCGACGCTACGATTTTGTTTGCCACTTCCGGTACTTCATTGACTTTTTTTTGTAATTATGTGTTAAAATATGCAAAATGGCCCGTTTAGAATTTGAAAAAATTGAGCCTACCGTCGGAAATTCTTTCCGATTGTACCACGCAACTGATGAAGAAAGTTGTCGCGTATATTGGCACCATCATCCTGAATATGAGATCGTTTATATTCCTGCCGGCAAGGGGCGCCGCCAGATCGGCCAGCATTTATCGCGCTATGAAGCGGGTGAGTTGGTTTTTATCGGGCCAAATATCCCTCATCTTAATTTTGCTTACGGGCAAAGCAGTGACTTTGAGGAATTTGTAATACAAATGCGCGAAGATTTTCTGGGAAAAGAATTTCTGAAAAATGTAGAGATGGAATCCATCCAATTGCTTTTTCAAAAGTCAAAAAGAGGGCTGGCTTTCGGCGCGGAAACGAAACGGAAAGTGGGCGAAAAAATCCAACAAATGCTGCATCAAACGGGCTTTGAACGTATGATGAGCTTGCTTTGGATATTGCAGGAAATGGCGTTGGCAACCGATTATCAACTGCTGCATTCAGAAGATAAAAGTCCCGATGTACCGCCCAAAGAAACCGAACGATTACGGCAGATCTATGCATTTGTAGAAACGCATTTTCAAACAGAAATTGACCCAAATGATGTGGCCGAAACCGTCAATTTAAGTTTACCCGCTTTTTGTCGTTACTTCAAAAAAATAACCAATCAAACATTCACCGAGTTTGTCAATGACTACCGCATTAACCATGCGCGGGTCATGCTTTTGCAAAATGTCAATGTGGCGGAGGTAGCCTACGAGTGCGGGTTCAATAATCTGTCCCATTTTAACCGAACCTTCCGCAAACTTACGCACCAAAGCCCCAGCGAATACCGTCAACAATTTTCAACGACGGTTTATCCGCTTTCCTAAGAGCTTCCCGTAGCCTTTCCGTTACGATGTGCGTCTGCGCATGGTTAGGTAGATTTTTTGCTTATTTTTGAGAATTAAAATAATTATTCCTATGATGAAATTTACTAAATGCTTGACGTTAAGCCTTGTACTGGCTTTGGCGAAAACTGTTTTGATCGCTCAATCTCTCGAAATTCAGAAAATCCATCCCTCTAACTGGTGGGTCGGAATGAAAAATCCTAACGTGCAACTACTGGTCTATGGCAAAAATATCAGCAGAGCCACGGTAAGCGTAAGTTATCCGGGCATTCAAATTGTCAAAACGCACAAAGTTGAAAACCCAAATTACCTGTTTGTAGACTTGAGTATTGCAAAAACGGCAAAAGCCGGTACAATGACTCTGGTGTTTGCGGACGGAGACGCGAAAACTACCCAAAAGTATGTGTTGGGAACAAAACACCACAAACCTGTTACCGTCAATTCTTCTGATTTTGTTTATCTGCTCATGCCCGACCGCTTCGCCAACGGCGATGAATCTAACGACTCGTTTGCGGATATGTTGGATACAAAAGCGGATAAGAATGTCCCTTTTCTACGCCACGGCGGCGATTTTCAGGGAATCATCACTCACTTGGATTATTTACAGGAGTTGGGGGTAACGACGCTTTGGAATACGCCCGTCATTGAGAATAACACTACACTCAAAAAAGAACTACACGGCAATTCGCAGGCCGCTTATCATGGGTATCATTTCAGCGATCACTACAAAATTGACCGTCGTTTTGGCGGAAATGAAGGCTATAAACAACTCTCTGCTGCCCTTCATCGGCGCGGCATGAAACTTATTCAGGATGCGGTTTACAATCACGTTTCGGAAGATCATTGGATGTTTCTAGATCCACCGACCAAAGATTGGTTCAATACTTGGCCTTCGTATACCGGAACAACGCATAAAGAACAGGCCATTCCTGATCCGAACGGTGCCGAAATTGACCGTAAATACCTGACAGACGGTTGGTTTACGCCCTTTTTGCCCGATGTAAATCAGCGCAGCCCTTTCTTTGCAACCTATCTTATTCAACACGCTCTTTGGAGTACCGAAGAGTTTGGCGTAGATGGTTGGCGCATTGATACGTATAAGTACAACGACATGCCTTTCATGAATCGCTGCAATCAGGCGTTGTTGGATGAATATCCCAATCTGTTGATCTTTGGAGAGACTTGGGTGACCAATCCTGCTTCATTGTCTTATTTTGTACGAAACAACGTAAAATTTCCTTTTCAATGTAATCAGCCCGGCACGTGTGATTTCCCAAGTTTTGCGGCCATTAACGACGGTCTGAAAGAATCGTTTGGATGGGACAGCGGAATCAATCGCGTGTATCAGGCGTTATCGCAGGATTTTCTGTATCAGGACCCTTCCAAAATGGTGACCTTTCTGGAAAACCATGATACTGACCGTTTCTTTTCGGTCATTGGCGAAGATTTTAATAAATATAAGTTAGGTGTAGCATGGTTGCTGACCACGCGCGGCATTCCGCATTTTTATTACGGAACCGAGGTATTGATGAAAAACTTCAAAAACCCGACCGATGCCGAAGTGCGAAAAGATTTTGCAGGAGGTTGGAAATCAGATAACGAAAATAAATTCTTGGCCTCGGGGCGTAGCGCGCGTGAGAATGAAGCGTTTGATTTTGTGAAAAAACTGGCAAATTACCGTAAGAATACCCCCGCGTTGCACAGCGGAAAATTCACGCAGTTTGTTCCTCAAAATGGCTTTTACGTATATTTTCGTTACAATGCACAAAAAACTATCATGGTCATAATGAATACAAATCCGGATGCTACCACCTTGGAAACGGCTCGTTTTGCCGAGCGAATGCAGGGTTTTACATCGGCCAAAAATGTGTTAACAGAAGAAGCGGTTCCTTCACTTGCATCCTTAAAAATCCCTGCCATGACGGCGTGGGTGTTGGAACTGAAATAAGAAAGGGGCCTAAGCCCCTTTTCTATTTTTTGTACTGTTCGATCAATTTGAACAATGCTTTTTGCTTTTCCAATTCAGGAAAGAAATCATATAACTGCTCGTGAGCCTCATAATCCAAGGCAAGTGCTACTTCAAGATTCAGAATCGCTTCGCGATAATCGCCTGCGTGTAAAAGGTAGGCAGTGGCTCTATAATACAAACTTGCGTTGTCAGGAATATCGTCGATGCCTTGCTGAATGATTTCGTAAGCCCGGTCAAACTGGCCCTGATCAAATAATACCAATGACCATTTGAGCCACACATCTTCAAAATCAGGTTCAAGTTCGGCGGCTTTCTCAAAAGCTTCGTTGCTGGAAATGAAATTACCTATTTTGTATTCTAAGTCAGCCAACATCAGCCAGTAGTCGGCAATATGCTCGTTGAGTTTAATGGCCTTCTGAATACAATTAAGTGATTCGATCCATTTTTCTTCTACCGCCAAACATACCGCTACGCCATACCATGCTTCATCCCATTCTTTATCAAGCTTGAGTGCTTCACGGTAATTTTCGAGCGCTTTTCCGAAATCCTTCAGCTTTTCATAACTCGCTCCCATGTGGCAATAAAGATCTGCCGACGGGCTCTCGTGCTTGAGCGTGAGTATATAAGCGTCTTTGGCTTCGGTATACCGTTCCAGATTCATGTAGGCATTGGCCATGTTGAAATAAGCTGATGCAAAATCCTCTTTGATAACGGTTGCATAATCATACGCATGCAATGCTTCGTCATACCGTCCAAGCTTACTGTACACAATGCCGAGATTGTACCAGGCATTGGAAGAATAAGGGTCACGGTCGATCAGCTCATTGTAATAGTCGATGCTGTTTTCCATTTGCCCGGTGATCTCCAGACAAAAAGCGAGTTCATAAAGCGCATTCTCGTTTTCAAGATTTTGTTCGAGTGCTTTTTTATAGTATTCGATGGCTTCTTCGTACTTGCCGCCGTTTTGGTAAGCTTGCCCGATCTGAAACAGAATATCGTCTTTTTCGTCCTCTTCAATGAAATTGAGCATCTTTTCATACACCTCTACCGACTGCTCATATTCGCCCATCATGTTGTAAACCCCTCCCTGCATGAACAGAACATCTAAGTCGTGAGGATTAAAGAGTGCCGCTCTTTCGAGTAAGCTGATAGACTCATCAAACCGTTGATTCTGAGCGAGAAGGTGAGCCTTGTCGAGCATTAATTCGAGCGAGTAGGGGAAGTGCTCAAGACCAAACTCACAGGCTTGCAGGGCACGTTCCCAATTCCCTTCTCCAATGTAATGCTCCACGATGTGTTCATAGGTATCTAAATCAAAAAATTGGCGTTCATGGCTCTTTAGCATTACCTCAAATCGTTGCACTGAGTCCCGCCAATCCGGTTGTCTTTCCTCGAATTCTGGTTGCATATCCTGAATATATTGGGTAAGGTCTTATTCGAAAGATAAGAAAAATTCTTTTGTTGTCAAATTTTTAACAAAATATCCTGCAACTAAATTCAGTAACCTATTTGATAGAGAATTGATGTCTTTGATAGTCAGAAGTTTTATTTTTTCATAACGTCCTCAATTACTTTGCCGATGTTTCCGCTGGGCTCTAAAATTTTAAGCAGCGCAGCTACGGTAGGGGCAGTATCAGCTACGGCAGTGCGGCTAAACGTTTCTCCGGGCGTAATTCCCCATCCGTAAAACAACAATGGAATGTGGGTGTCATAATTGTACGGTGCACCATGAGTAGCCGTTACGGTGCCCGACATCCATCCCGGTTCCATCACCAACTGAATGTCGCCGCTGCGCTTGGCGTGATTACCGTTTTTATATAATGTAAGCAAATAATCATTGATATTGGCATTACCCAGATCATGGAGATTGAGTACATCGGCAATTCCGTCATAATCAATAAGTGTTTTACGAATCACTTTGCAAACATCTTCCACTTCTATTTTTTTCGCTTCGAGTGTCGCATGATTGAGGTATAACTGATAATTTTCAGAGATAGTAATATAATCTCCATCACCGAATTTCTCTTTCAATGCCGTTTTTGCCGCAGTGACCATTTGGCCAATGTTAAGACGGCCCGCCGGCAAACGATGCTGTTTCCACAGGTCTACGACATCCATCACGGCGTGATCGGCCGAGATAAAAAACAGGTAATTGCCTTTTCCTACCTGGTTGTCGAGCGCGGTCATGATTTCGGCAAAATCGCGGTCAAGGCGCAGGTAAATATCTTCTTCTTCTACCGAATTAGGGCCAAATGCGTGACCTACATAATCAGGGGTAGAAAAGCTGATGGCTAAAAAATCAGTTGCGGGACCTTTGCCCAAGTTCTCATGTTTGAGGGCTTCAAGCGCAATCTCTTTCGTGATGGTGTTTCCGTGAGGAGTACTTGCCAAAATTCCGAACGCATCGCCCGCTATGCCGGCCAAGTCATACGGGAAAACCGATTTTTTAGCACCTGCCAATTTTGCCTCGTAAGGTTGGTCGTCAGCGGTACTTTCGGTGTATTGGTCAAGCGGAAGAAGCGTAGTCCAGTTTTGCTTCATCAACTCCGACGGACGCTTTTTGGCGTTATAATCTTTAACCCACTGCGGCAGATCGTTCATGTAAAATGTACTTGTGATCCAGTTGCCGGTTTTGCTGTCAAACCAATACGCACCGTTGGCGGTATGACCGGCCGGAAGAATGGCCCCGCGATCTTTAATGGCTACGCCAATTGTTTTTCCCTGATAATTGGTTCCGATGCGGAGCTGATCAGTAATGGTGCTGACCAATAGATTCTTTGGCGACATTTTACCGGCAGTAGTGGTTGTGCCCACAGATTGAACCGTGCTGTCGGCTACACAATACATGCCTTTGCCGAGTTTGCGGTCATACCAGTCGTTGCCCACGATCCCGTGGATGGCCGGTGTTGAGCCGGTATAAACAGAAGCGTGGCCGGCGGCGGTCACGGTAAGCGCATAATGATAATGGTGGTTTCGGCAGTTAAAGCCTTCGCGCAGCATGCGTTTGAAGCCTCCTTCGCTGTATTTATTATAATAACGATACCAATAATCGTAACGCATTTGGTCTACCACCACGCCTACTACAAGCTTAGGGCGAGCCAACGATTCTGTAGTAGATGTTGTTTTTTTTGTTTGGGCAAAAAGGGTGGATGTACACAAAATTGCCAATGTTAGTTTAAAATAGTGCATTGTGTAAGGTGTAGTTTGTAGAAAAAAATCGGGACGAATTTACGGCAAGTTTTTACAAATACTTAAAAATGCCCTATCCAATTATTTAGAAGTTGGTAAGCAACAGAACCTTTTATTCAGGAAAATTACCCGAGAGGCGTTCTTTCAGTTCTTTTACTCTTGAGCGTTGCATGACAAATTCCGTTTTGCTGTCATTAAGCCTGACAATGTATTTGTCGTTTTCCCAAAATGCGTAATTTTTCAGAAAGCTGAGATTCAAAATGACGGCCCGATTGACTCGGAAAAAATGCTGAGGATTCAGCTCGTTTTCCAGTTCAGAGAGATTCTTACGGATATTATACGTCCGCCCTTTGGTATAGGCAAAATAGTTTTTTGATTCAACTTCAAAATAAATAATATCCTGTAATGATACAATGGTTTCCCCCTGATCATCCCATGCTTCAATGGCTTTAGGGTAGGAGCGGAGCGTAGGAATAGGGGAATCCGGAAGAAATATCTGCTGTTTTCGCCATTCTTTGTAATCCAAAAACAGATTGACGTTCAGGTAAATATAACCGTACAGGATGAAAAGAGGAAGATAACTTTCAACCATGCTCAGCTGAAAAAAATAGGTCGGGAAATAGACATCCCACGAATAGTCAGGGAAGGAGAGCGCGATATATCTCAGCGCATTAGTGATGGGTATAAAAATGACAATGGAGATGAGTATACAAGGCAAAAAATAGAGTTCATACAGCGAAACATCTTTGAAGGTAAGCGTGATGTGGGTCATTTGGAAAAGGCGCAGGTACTCCTGCGCTATTTTCAAAAAAATAAGGAAAGAGATAATTTCAAATAAAGAACTGTAGAAAAAAGATACTCCGAAGTCATTGATTATCCTGAACTGCGGCAGTATCGAAAGGTCGCTTTGATAATCATAATAGAAGGTCATTGACCAAAGCAGCAGTACTCCGACAAATAGGCATATCAAAAGGTATTTCAGGTTTTGATAGGCACGTAAGGTAATTGGAATCAATGTAGAGGTGTCCATAATAAAAAAGCTGTATTATTGCAAAATAGGGGCATTTTATAAGTAAACAACTCCTGTAAGTGTTCTACGTTTCAGTAGCAAAAGCCCCTTGCTGCACGTCATGCCGCTTGCTTAGTCGCGTGGGATAATGATACCTTTACTATCCTTCATTCCAAACCGATCAATTTATCACAAAAGTTATGAAATCATTACAACTAACTATCTTTTTACGACTATTCATTTATAAATTTTTTGCGAAAATATCCAACTCGTTTTTTTGAGAGGCTTACTGCCTGATTGCAGCTTACTCACCATGCAGGCGTTGGCATTAGGGATATAATTTTCAAAGCTATTTTGTATTTTCAGCAGTTACTATTCTTCATTTGAATTCTTAATTTTACCTTTGAACTTGAAAAATAATGATATATTCCTTTACTAACTATGAAGAAAATAGGCGTTTTATTGCACGGAAATGGCGTTTTTGACGGTTCTGAGATTCATGAATCAGTATTTACGCTTTTAGCAATTGCCGAGATTGGTGCTGAAGCGGTTTGTTTTGCTCCCAACGTAAATCAGCACCATGTACTAAACCACATCACAGGGCAGGAAATGCCCGAAACCCGTAATATACTGATTGAGTCGGCGCGCATTACTCGTGGCACGATCAGGGACATTGCCGACGTTGAAGCTGCAGAATTGGATGGTTTAGTGATGCCCGGTGGATTTGGAACTGCTAAAAATATTACCAAATGGGCATTTCAAGGCCCGGAAGGGCCTATTTTGGAGTCAGTCAAAACACTTATCATAGAGTTAGTACGCCAAGGAAAACCCATTGCCGGCTTGTGTATGAGCCCTACTACCATTGCAAAAGCATTGGAAGGTACAGAATTTCACGCACATTTGAGTGTAGGCACAATAAATGAAGCTTCACCATACGACATCGCGGCCATTTCTGCAGGGATGCAATCCATTGGTCAGGTTGCTGAAATGGCGTCGGTACGGCAGGTGGCAATAGACGAAGAGTTGAAAATCATTACGGCGCCTTGTTACATGATGGAAGCAAGCATTATTGAAGTACGAGAGAACATTAAGCAGGCGATAGAAAAGTTAATTTCTTTGACCTAATACTTGCGAATTAATTTTCATACGACTACTTTTGCAACCCCAAACAAAGGAAATGGCGAAGTGGTGGAATTGGTAGACACGCTACTTTGAGGGGGTAGTGGGCGTTAGCCTGTAAGAGTTCGAGTCTCTTCTTCGTCACCCGTTTTATTTTACAATGGTTTACAAAAACCCGTTTTTATGCTGCAAACAGCATGGAAACGGGTTTTTCGTGTTTCGGGAAGGCGGTGTTGTGGATCAAGCTGAATTTGGATCAAGTACAAAATTTGTGGAGCAACTTAGGGATCAAATCCAAAAGTTGTGGAGCAACTTGGATTAAGCCTATAATTGAGTTAAACGATACAGGAAGAATTCTACGTTTCTTACCCCTCTGAACTGACTTCTGAACGCTTTAATCTTGGCATTAAAAGATTCGGCCGAAGCATTCGTACTTCGGTTATCAAAGTAGCGGTACGCCGCCGCGGTTTAGAATTGTTTCGTAATGATTTTGGATGGAACGCGCCACCGTATTGAAGGCTTTAAATCCTGATTGTCGTACCTTTCGCTTCAGCGATCCGATCATGCCATTTGGCCAGTCGTGCCAATCCATACAGTTTATCATTGGTATGCTCAAAAATATGTCCCAAAGCCATCGTTAGCTCATACGCTTTTTTCAAGTCAGGATAACGATCAAAAAGCAACTCCGCTCTTTGCTTCTGACTTTCTGTCCAATCGGAGACTTTTTTGTAGAGCACATACCTACTGTGGGCTAATAGCTGTTTAACTGTGTCACCATTGGACAATACTTCCGGCTCATACTCAGTTTGTGTAACTTTAGCTTGCTCTATGGCTTCATTTTCAGCATCTAAGGCATCCCACCTGTGTTTGATCCGCACTTCCGGAAGAGCCTCGACAGCCAGCTTTTGAACATGGAAGCGGTCAATCACACGAACTGCCCGGGGGAAACATCGCTTTGCAATTTGTCCCATGTTACCGGCCATATCCAAGGTTATCTCTTTTACTTTTTTACGATGACGTTCAGGGATTTTATGCAGAACTTTGATTATTTCTTCCGCTTTTGTCCCTGCTACAATCGCTACAATACTGCCTTTGCAGCCCTTCGCTGATTTATTGGTCAGGATTGTATAAAACTCTCCATTGCAGAGACTTGTCTCATCGATCGATAAGTGGACACCCAAATTTTGAGGGTATAGAAGCCATTTTTCAGCATGACTTTTTTGATTCCAATTCTTAAAACCACTCTGAAAATCACGATAGTGACGCAGCAAAGCTCGCCCATTGACGCCATAGAAACCTCCAATAGTGCTGACGCTATTCGGATTGGTATCGACTGATTTCTTTTAAAAAAGCCCGCGCGGCGTACCGTGCAAATTCACTTGTCATTCGCGTCCCTTTGCCTACTTCTGTCCAGTCTCGGTAAACTACTTTGCCTGTTTGGGTAGTGAGCCATCTGCGGCGCTTAATGTGCAAAAAGACCTTATGCCCGCGGATGGGGAAATCTTGGACTGTAATGGTAGGAAAGAACCCTTTCGATAACAAATTCTTCCGCTCAAGGTCTTGATCGTCGGTATTTTTCTCCGTTAGATGAAGGTGGAAAATATCATCTTGGCGGTCAATGGTCGTCAATTCGAAATTCTCTAAAATGAACTCGGGCAACAGAAACTGAATGATAGGCAGAAAACTTTCCAAAACAGATTGGTTTGATTAAACGCACAAACCTAAAAAAATCCACGCTCTCCACAACTTTTGGATTTGATCCAAGATATGCCGAATTATCTTTTTGTATTTCTTCTTAAAAGAGAAAGCCGCTGAGTCATATGATTCAGCGGCTTTCTCTTTTAAGTCGGGATGGCAAGATTCGAACTTGCGACCTCCTGGTCCCAAACCAGGCGCGATGACCGGACTACGCTACATCCCGATTCCTGCCTTTGCAGGCAAGCGGAGGGAGAGGGATTCGAACCCTCGGTACCCTTGCGAGTACGGCAGTTTAGCAAACTGCTGGTTTCAGCCACTCACCCATCTCTCCGGGAGGCTGAACAATAAACTGACAATTGATAGACCGTTTCGTTTATTGAGCCGCAAATATAGTGGTTCAGTGCAGTTTTAAACAAATATTTTGCCAAAAATCTTCATATTTTATCCTGCCACCAAGTACGTTTCCGATAGAATCTCCTCAATATCAGGGACGGAGCGGTACAATTGCTCGTACGAATCAATCACAAAATAATGATCCTGATAGCGATCAATGTGGTACGGAGTGTTTAAAAGTGTACGAACATCAAACGGAAATTTGGGAATTGCATCACTCAAACAATACACGCTCTCTCCCGCCGACGACAATATTCCTCCTCCGTAAATTTTGGTTTGCCCATCCTCTTTAATAAGTCCGAATTCTACGGTGTACCAATACAAACGTCCGATTTGGGCAATGGCCTCGTGCACGTCAATAAATCGCAACGCAACGCGGCTCAAATCGCCGATAAAATCACAAAAGGCCTGATTCGTCAGCAGCGGTACGTGCCCAAACGTATCGTGAAACATGTCGGGTTCTTCCAAATATTCCAATTGATCGGGTTGGCGCAGCCACGTAGAAGCGGGAAATTTGCGATTGGAAAGAAATTCAAAAAAATCCTGCTGAGGAATCAGCCCGGGAACGACTTCCACGGCCCAGCCCGTCAGGGTGCGCAGGCGAGAATTGGTTTCAGTGTCGAAATCAGGAATATGATTGGCAACAAAACCTACTTTGTCAATTCCTTCCAAATAGGCACGACTTGCGATCGCAGGTAGTTGCGCCATCTGACGTTCGAACAACATCCGCCACATTCGTTGGTCAGCGACGGTATATTTTTGATAGGATTGGTTCATGGCTAAAGTAATTGAACGTATGATCTCCGACTACAATGTTCCGCGCAACTCCTGCTCCCGTTCGATGGCTTCAAACAATGCTTTAAAGTTTCCTTTCCCAAACGATTTAGCGCCTTTGCGCTGAATAATTTCGAAAAACAACGTAGGGCGCGGCATAATGGGTTTGGTGAAAATTTGCAGCAAATACCCTTCCTCATCACGGTCGACCAAAATGCCCAACGCACGCAATGGTGCCAAGTCTTCGTCGATATGTCCTACTCTGCTCAATAAGTCATCGTAGTAAGTGCCCGGCACTTGTAAAAACTCAACGCCGCGATTTTGCAACTCTGTAACAGTATGAATAATATCGTCCGTTGCCACAGCAATGTGCTGGATTCCCGGCCCGCCGTAAAAATCCAAATATTCTTCCACCTGCGATTTTTTCTTGCCTTCGGCGGGTTCGTTAATGGGAAATTTGATCCGGCCGTTTCCATTGCTCATTACCTTGCTCATCAGGGCGGTATAATCGGTAGAAATATCCTTGTCGTCAAAAGAAACCAACTGATTGAATCCCATGACGTTGGCGTAAAAATTAACCCAAGGCAACATTTCGTTCCAACCCACGTTTCCCACCATATGGTCAACAAATTTCAGCCCTGTATCTGACGGGCGATAAGCAGGATTCCAAGGTTTAAAACCGGGTAGGAAGAGCCCTTTGTACTCTTTGCGCTCCACAAAAACGTGTACCGTATCACCGTAAGCATGAATGCCCGAACGCACCACTTTCCCGAAGGTATCTTCCTCCATTACAGGCTCAAAGTAAGGCTTTGCGCCACGACTGACGGTTTGTTCAAAAGAATAAGCGGCATCGTCTACCCAGAGCGCCACTACCTTTACTCCGTCACCGTGGGTGTCAATGTGCTTCCCAATGTATGTATCGCCTACTAAGGGAGAGGTAAGTACCAGTCGTATTTTATCCTGTACAACTACGTACGATTCACGGTCGTGAAGCCCTGTTTCGAGTCCTGCGTGCGCCAGCGGCTGGAATCCAAAAGCCGTTTGGAAATAGTGCGCCGCCTGTCGGGCATTTCCTACGTATAATTCTATATAGTCGGTGCCGTTGAGCGGCAAAAAATCAGCGGTATTTGTTGAAGAAGTCTCAAAATCTGTGATGAGTGTTTCCATGAGCGTATATTAGCTTAACTATAATTGTTTTACTAATTATTATTTCACTTACAATTTTAGTGACAATTATTTACAATTGCAATATTTCATGAAAATTCAGTGTATTATTTAGGAAGAAAAGTTGGAACACTGATTGTGATGATTTTTATGATTGGTTATGCTCAAAACATAATTTTTTCATAAAAATCATCACAATCAGCGTTCTATACACTCAAAACTTGTACACGAAGGCTTCTTTATTGTATTTATTGCGGTAGTCGATGGGTGACATTCCTGTTATCTTTTTGAAGACGTCTCTAAAGGCCTTATTATCAATGTATCCAACATCGTACATCACTTCATTGACCGTTTTTCGGCCTATTTCCAACTGACGCTTGGCGGCTTCGATCTTAACGCGCTGAATGTATTCTACCACCGTATTGCAGGTTGATTTCTTAAAACGACGTTCAAAGCTTCGACGCCCCATGCCGAACATATCCGATAATTGCTCCACCGACAGTTTATCCATAAAGTTTTTCTCGATGAATTCCTGCACTTTCTTCACCTCTTTGTCTTCATGGTCTTTTTGTCCCTGAAACAACACAAAATCAGACTGGCTGTTCCGACCGATGTCAATCGCAAAAAACTTGGAAGCCAAAATGGCGGTTCGGCGGTCGGTGTATTTTTCTACAATATGCAACAGAAGATTCCAATAAGAATTAGCGCCACCACTGGAATAAATACCGTTTTGCTCTGTGATGATCTTATCGTCCACCACATTTACTTCGGGAAACATAGTCTTAAATTCATTGACATACAGCCAATGTGTTGAGCAGGCTTTGCCATCCAAAAGACCCGTAGATGCAAGCAAAAAAGCTCCGATGCACAGCGATGCTACTTCGGCTCCATTTTCATACTGCTCCACGATCCAAGGCAACATTTCGGCATTGATGCGAATACCGTTTTTCAGGTTCCCGCTCAAGGCCGGCACAATGACAAGATCGCTGTACTCCACCTCGTCCAAAAGCAAATCCGTATGTACCGAAAACATACCGTCACTCAGCTTGACTTCTTTGCTGAGCCCGACCAATTGAACCTTAAACAATGGCGGCTTTCCATCGTTTTGAAGAAAATCATTGACCGCCGTAAACATATAGCGAGGGTCGGCTATACTGGCCAAAACGGCGCTTTCAGGAACCAGAATGGAGATAACTTTCATACTTCAAAAATACAAAAAAAATACAATTTTACCCAATCTCAGCCCAAGCATTATTTGGTAGTTGAACTGCCTGAAAAACCTTATTTTTGTGAATTATTAACGAATCGCCTTGTGTCAAAAACGTCCATAAAGACCTACGATACCGAATCATTTCGGAAGAAGTACATGACTTCTCAACAGCAATTGGACGCATTGCTGAAAACCGATTACGGAAAGTTTTTTATCGTAAAAGTAGAAGACATGCTTCGGCTGATGAAGCTGCCCATTCCGCCCACGCGCGCTACCGGCCACACCCTTATTTATCTCACCGAAGGCGAAGCTATTATGACTATTGGGAGCGAAACCTATAAAATTTTCAAGGATGAATGTCTGGTGGTGCCGGCGGGGCAGGTATTTTCCTTCAGTAATTTTGACATCAACAAGGGCTATCTGTGCAATTTCCACAACGATGTTATCATCGGGAAATTCGGTAAAAATGATTTGCTTAAAGATTTCGAGTTTTTACGGGTTTGGGGCAATCCTCGTATCACTTTAGACCCCCTCGCCTCCGAGTTTGCGTTACCTCTTTTTCAAAGATTATTTATCGAATACTCGGCCAATGGCCTGAAAAATTCGGATATCATTCTTTCCTATTTTATTGCCCTGCTTTGTGAGTTGAATCGAGTCTATAAGCCCGTTTTTCACAGCTCGCAGTCCCGGGCCGTCAACATTACCTATCGTTTTAAGGAAGCGCTCTTTTCAGAGATCAAAATCAAGCACCTGGTCACGGATTACGCTTCGTTGCTGCATATTACGCCCAATCACCTGAATAAATCTGTCAAAGCTATTACGGGAAAATCCCCCACGGACTGGATCGATGAAGCCATTATTTTGGAAGCGAAGGTGTTACTGTATCAAAGCAGCTATTCCATTCAGGAAGTGGCAATGGAAGTGGGTTTTGCCGACCCTTCGTATTTCAGTCGTTTTTTCAAAAAGAAGGAAGGTGTGACGCCTGTTCAATTTCAACGAATGATTGAAAAATCCTAAAACTCACGTTATCTGTCCTACTCACTTATTTTTCTTACCCCGACCTTTGTACCATCAAAAAGGCGATCTATCTATGTATTCATTTCTTCTCTTTTTCCATTCATTGTTCCGTTGGCTTGTATTGACCGGCCTCCTGTATGGTATATTTCGTGCCTATAAAGGCTACAGTTCGGGCGGAAATTTTACAAAGACTGATAACGCTGTTCGTCATTGGACTGCCACTATTTCGCACATTCAGCTTATGCTTGGTTTTACGCTGTACTTTACCAGCCCTATCATTTCGTATTTTTTCAGTCATTCGAAAGAGGCCATTCACATTACTGACATGGCTTTTTTCGCCATTGTTCATATCTTACTGATGTTTACTTCGGTGGTCATTATCACCATCGGTTCAGCAATGGCAAAACGTAAACCAACCGACCGCGAGAAGTTCAAGACAATGCTGGTTTGGTTCTCAATTGCGTTGTTTATCATCTTCATTGCCGTTCCCTGGCCTTTCTCCCCTTTCGCCAATCGACCTTATTTCAGAGCCATTTAACTATGAAAAATTTACTCAACACCTCCGTTGGTCGCCTAAGGATCATCGGTCTGCTTGAAGGAATTTCACTACTTGTTTTGATAGGCATTGCCGTACCGGCTAAACATTTTTACGGCAATCCCGTTTTGGTCAAGGTGATCGGCCCCGTACACGGTATCTTGTTTCTGCTTTTCATCTTCAACACGCTCAGTGTAGGCATTGAGCAAAAATGGCAATTCAAAACCACTACCTGGAAAGTGCTGTTGGCTTGCTTTATTCCGTTCGGTACATTTTATATCGACCGAAAAATTCTCAGTAAAGTAAATCCAACAGCGTAATATCCGAATAACAAGTTTGACCCCGGATGGGGTCAAACAACTGCGAGGCATATGATCGGTATACTCAAAAATGTTCTATTTTACACTTTTACGTGGGCAAACTGCACGAAGAAATCCAATGCTTTAGGATTACGCATTGTATCGCGGCTGGCAGCTTTGGCGGGGTCTGTACCCATTAATATCTTTTTGACGGGTGCTTCCATTTTCTTGCCGCTGATGGTATAAGGCACTTCGGGGAGTTCATAAATAGCATCAGGTACGTGGCGCGGGCTGTATTGACTGCGGAGTTGCAGGCTGATCTTTTTCTTTAGTTCGTCCGTCAATTCATGGCCTTTGGAAAGCACCACAAACAAAGGCATAAAGTATTTTCCTCCTCCCTGCTCCAAACAAACGATCAAACTGTCAGTCACTTCGTCTACGCTTTCGACGGCACTATACACCTCCCCGGTGCCGATGCGTACGCCGTCGCGGTTGAGGGTGGCATCCGAGCGCCCGTAAATGATCACGCTGTCTCGTTCATTGATCTTTATCCAATCGCCGTGCCGCCAAACGCCGGGATAATTTTCAAAGTAACTGGCCCGATAGCGTTGATTGTCTTTGTCGTTCCAAAAATAAATGGGCATGGAAGGCATTGGTTGAGTAATAACCATTTCGCCAAGTTCATTGCGAACAGAATTGCCCGCTTCGTCATATGCCTCCAACTTGCAGCCCAGCAAACGGCACTGAATTTCGCCCGAATAAACAGGTAACATAGGGCAACCACCCACAAAGGCGCTGCAAATATCCGTTCCGCCACTGAGCGAAATCAGCCAGACATCTTTCTTAACATTCCGGTATATCCATTCAAATCCTTCGGCAGGCAAAGGCGAGCCCGTAGAGCCAATACTTTGGAGGTGGTTGAATTTATAGCCTTGCAAACTTACATTGTCTTTCATGCAAGCCAAATAGAAAGCCGCACCACCACCAAAATGATTGATTTTAGCTTTTTCGGCCAGATCCCACAACACGTTCATAGTAGGAAACTGAACGGCTCCTTCATAAATCACCAACGTAGCGCCGGCCAGCATAGACGCAACGGAATAATTCCACATCATCCAGCCCGTGGTTGAATACCAGAAATAGCGGTCGCCGGCCTTGACGTTTTGATGAATGACAAGGGCTTTCAGGTGTTCCAACAAACACCCGCCTACGCTATGCGTAATGGCCTTTGGCTTACCCGTCGTGCCCGAAGAATACACGACCCACAAAGGGTGGTCAAATGGAACGGACGTAAACTCAAGCGACGTAAAAGGCGTTTTCAGGACCTCTTTCCAGTTGTCCGTTTTGGGCAATTGCGCATCAGCGTTCAGGTAGGGCACCAAAACGGTTCGTTTGAGCGTAGGCAACTGTCCGATGAGCTGCCTTAGGGCAGGCAGTTTATCAAATGCCTTTCCATTATACGTATATCCATCGGCGGCAATCAATACTTTTGGTTCGATTTGTTGAAAGCGGTCCAGAATGCCGGACGTGCCAAAATCGGGTGAACAACTCGACCAAACAGCGCCAAGCGAATTGGTCGCCAAAAAAGCCACCACTGCCTGCGGGCCATTGGGCAAAACAGCCACCACTCTATCGCCAACTCCAACGCCTGAATGACGAAGATACGCCGCCACCGCACCTACCTGTTTTTCCAACTCCCGCCAGGAAAGTTCACGCAGCGGTTCTCGCTCATTCTGAAACAGAATGGCCGGGCGGGCAGGGGTTTTATGACGAAAAATATGTTCGGCGTAATTAACCGTAGCTCCTCTGAACCATTGTGTTCCGATAAAATCTTTATTCCCACCGATCAGCACCTCAAAATACATGCTGTGCGACTTAACTTCGCAGAACTGCCAAACACTTTCCCAAAAGTCGTCTAAATCAGTAACCGACCAATCCCATAAGTCGTGATAGTTTTTGAAGTACAATCCCTTTTTAACAAATAGCCAGTTTTGAAACTTTTTGAGATTGGATTGTTCCATGAAGGAACGTGTGGGCGTCCAAAGCGGTTTAACAGGTGCACGATCTAGCATCACAAGAATATAAAAGTTATCGGGATTGGATGGATTTTTGATTAAACGTCCAAAATCATTTTTTTGAGATATATTTATCCTAAAAAAACATCTTCCCTCAAAATTTTGTAACTTTGCATAGCTGATTATCAGGCGATTTCGTCAAAATCAGAATTTACCAAATAATCGTTTACATAATTTATTATTTACAGTAGTGATACTGCAAGCCCAATGAAAAAAGACAGCAAAACACCGGGCGCTACGCCTTTTTACAACAAGTACAAAAAGGACGCAACTTCCTCGGCTGACAAGCCATTCGACAAAAAAGCCCCTCGCGGCAGAAGCGAAAAGAGCTTCGACAAACCTTTTGACCGTGAAAAACGCAGCAGCGATAAGCCCGCTTTCAAAAAATCATTTGACAAGCCCTTCGACAAAAAAGGCGAATTCAAACCGCGCAGCGAAAGAAGTTTTGACAAGCCATTTGAGAAACGTGGTGACAAACCGTTTGATCGTGAGAAACGCAGCTTCGATAAGCCATTCGAAAAACGCAGCGACCGCCCCGAGCGCGGCGAAAGACCTGCATTTAAAAAACCATTTGATAAACCTTTCGAAAACAAAGGTGATTTCAAGCCTCGCGGTGAAAGAAGCTTTGACAAGCCATTCGAAAAACGTGGTGACAAACCTTTTGACCGTGAGAAGCGCAGTTTCGACAAGCCGTTTGAAAAACGTGGTGACCGTCCGGAACGTGGCGAAAGACCCGCTTTCAAAAAACCATTCGAAAGAAAAGATGATTTCAAACCTCGCGGCGAGCGGAATTTTGATAAACCGTTTGAAAGAGGCTCAGGAGACGATAAAAAACCATTTGATCGCGAAAAACGTAATTTCGACAAACCGTTTGAAAGACGGGATGACCGCAGCGAAAGACCTTTTGACCGCGAAAAACGCAGCTTCGATAAGCCATTCGAAAAACGTGACGACCGCCCCGTGCGTGGAGATCGTCCGGAACGCGGCGAAAGAACTGCTTTCAAAAAACCATTCGAAAAAACAGATCGTGATAATACACGTTCGTTTGACCGTGAAAAACGCTCTTCTGACAGAACTGATAAACGTCCTCGTACCAACGAGAAAACGGACGACAACGAGAAACAAGCACGTGATGCAGAACAACGTCGTGTAGGTGAATTCAAGGAAGCTCCCCGTTATGATTTCAAACAGGCAGAAGAGCGTTATGCGAAGAAAAACCAGCCTAAACACGACGATGGTCAAATACGCCTCAACAAATACATTGCCAACGCCGGACTTTGTTCGCGCCGTGAAGCCGATGGATTGATCGAATCGGGTCAAATCACCATCAACAGCAAAGTAATCACTGAAATGGGCTATCAGGTCAATCCGGGTGACATCGTAAAATACGGCAACCGTATCCTGAATCCCGAAAAAATGGTCTATATCCTCGTTAACAAACCTAAAGATTACATCACTACCACCGACGATCCGGAAGGCCGTCATACCGTGATGGAACTGATTGCAGGTGCCTGTAAAGAACGTGTGTATCCTGTAGGTCGCTTGGACCGAAACACCACCGGGCTTTTGCTGTTGACCAACGACGGCGAATTGGCCGAAAAGCTGATGCACCCTTCCAACGAAATTCAAAAGATATATCAGGTAGAGTTGGATAAGCCCATCACGAACGAAGATTTTGAAAAGATCAAAGCAGGATTTGACTTGGAAGACGGCCCCATCAAACCCGATGATCTGGCCATTGTGACGCCCGATGCGATGGTCGTTGGCATTGAGATTCATAGCGGTCGTAACCGTATCGTACGTCGTATTTTTGAAAGTTTAGGATACGAAGTGCTTAAACTTGATCGCACCGTTTACGGAGGTCTTACCAAAAAAGAGCTTCCACGCGGCAAATGGCGCTTCCTGAACGAGCGCGAAGTGGTCAAAATGAGGTATAAATTATAGTCGATTCAGTCACAAATTCATAGATCCCTCTTTGCCACGCGTGAAGGGGGATTTTTTATTTTAACGTTATTCCTATGAAACAACCCAATGAATGCCAAAATATGCAGGATATTCGTACTGAAATTGATGCCATTGACCTGCAGGTTATCCAACTTTTAGGCAAGCGGTTTGAATACGTCAAAGCCGCCGCTCCTTTCAAAACATCGGAAGCAGGCGTAAAAGCACCCGAACGATTTAAGGCCATGTTGCTGCAACGTCGTGAGTGGGCGATTACCGCAGGTCTGCAACCTGACGCCATCGAAAAGATGTATTTTGACTTAGTCAATCATTTCATTGAAGAGGAGTTGAAATATTGGAAAAATCATATTTCATAGCTTCATTTCCGAACGCTGATTTTTAAGATTTTTGGGTCTGAATTATGCACGCAAAGCCGCAGAGGTGCAAAGATATAAATACATGACAGTCAACTTCTTTGCACCTCTGCGGCTTTGCGTGATAGTTAAAGATAAATACAGTGTAAACATCAGCGTTCCATTTTCACGTCACTTTTCAACCGTTTTTCAGTCTATGTTAAAGAACTTTTTCTTTAACATATTTTGGCTACAAAAATTCTGATCGCCGCTTTTGGCTTTTATCCCGAAACACACGGCATTGCCCAAGCAGCCTATCAACAGGCCCTCGGATTGCACCGTTTGGGATATGAAATAACGATAGTAACACAACCTTCCGACCAACCTCGTAATGCACCTTTTGAAATCATAACGTTTCCCATTCACTATAATCGTTTTACCAAGTATACCCAACGCAGAACTATTAAAGCGTACCAACGTTTTTTGATCGAATCAAATTTTGAAGTCCTCTTCTTCCATTGTTGGGAAACGTGGATTTCGGAATTGGCGATTCCTGTTCTTGACCAAATCAAAGGTAAGAATATCCTTATTAGCCACGGAACCACCATTCACCTTCGTTATCCGGGACTGAAAGGGTGGCTTCGGTGGTTGCTTGATCGCCCTAAAGCATGGCATTTTTCTCAGAAATTAACCCTTTTTGACCACTACGTATTTTTAAGTGAAAAGCATGACAAACAACGAATGTGGGATGTGATGGAAGCAAAACGTCTTGGAATCAGCAATTTTTCTATTATTCCCAACGGAGCCAATCCTGCATTCTCTCAACCGACAGCGTTTGATTTTAAGGAGAATTTTGGAATTCCAAATGCTAAAATACTTCTCTGTGTGGGGAACTACAGTCGGGAAAAAGGTCAGCGTGAGCTTATTAAATTATTTATAAAGTTATCTCCTGAGAATACGATTTTAGTGTTTATAGGAAGCCATTTTAACGCGTATTCTCAGAACTTGGAACAAGCCGTTGGTAATCGCTTAAACAAAACTGTTTATTTGCTTGAACAGCTTACCATGGAAGAAATTCAAGCCGCCTATGATGCTGCCGATGTATTTGTTTCCGCTACCTACACGGAAGTGCAGCCGTTGGTGCTTTTGGATGCGATGGCGGTCGGAGTGCCCTTTCTATGTCGGGATGTGGGGGCTGTTTCAGAGTTGGAGGGTGGGTTATGTTTTACAAATCAGATGGAATTTATGAAAAAATTGCAGTGGCTTTTGAATCATCCGCTGAACTGTAAACACTTGGGACAAAAGGGTCAAACGGCAGTAAAGAGAATTTATACTTGGGAGAAAAGTACAGAACAATATCATTTGCTGATACAAAACTTAAATGAGAGTGTATCAAAAGTCAATGAACGTATTTGATATGCTGCTTTGAATTTCTCACAACTCCACCGGCGGTTTCTCAAAACCGCCGGCACATTAGGTGAAGCAGGTTTCTCAAAACCTGCGTTGAGGTTGCTCACAACCTCATGTAAACAATTATTTAAACACTCAGCAATCCGTCACATTGGGTTGTGAGCAACCCCCGACGGCGGTTTTGAGAAACCGCCTGCACTATCGGAAACCACCCACACTAACTAATACACAAAAAGCCGTACACCGTACGGCTTTTTTTATTAACTTTTTTGTGGTTATTTTTTCTTAACCAATTTGTATTCGATCACCGGTTTACCGCGCTCGCCGCCGTCGCTTGCCAAGCCCATGCTTACAAATTTAAGTTTATAGACATTGCCTGATGGATCTTTGATCACGTAAAAACGATCACGCCTGATACCTAGCGTAGCACCGCTGGTTACGCGCCATTTGCTGCCGATCGCATCTCTTGTTTTTAAGAAAGTCGAAGTAGCGATGTTAGCTTCGGCGTACGCATCATACGTTACGGTGCTTTCCAACACTTCTGCCGCTTCGGCCCCTGCGGCGTAGTTCAACAGGATAAAATCCTGAAACCAATAAGGAGTTGGCGGAGTCGTACCGGCGTTTGACGTACTGTATCCCCATTGGATATCCCAATTGATCTTGCGAGGCTCGGCAGTTACGGTTGCGCCTGTTTCCAACGAAAGGAAGCTGAAATTGAAATCGGCATTTTTTGCAATATCTACGGTTTTGATGGCTGTCTCGCCAATTCTTGCAAACTGCACTTTATAACCTTCTCCGTTACGGTTTACCTTTACTTTAAACCACTTGTCTTTTGTTTTGCTGCCTTCAAAACTTACCAAATAAACTTTGTTTTGAGCGTCGGTAGCCGACACTTCTGCAAAAACAGTTTTGGTAAGATCGCCATCCCAATAATCAGCTAAAGCCAACGTGCCATCACCGCCGGGCGCAAAGTTTAGCTCAGGTACAGAAGCAGTATCTGCCAAGGTTACAGTGCCAATGTCTGTTTTTGTCGTAGGTGCTGCCGAAGACTGATACCCGGGATTTAAGATAACGCGGTACTGACCTCCGTGGTAAAAGCCTAAATTCCAGCTCTTTCTCGCAGAAAGCGTAGTCGCATTGGCGCTTAGATCAAAGTATACGTTATTCGTATAATTTGACTCGGTCGTTTTTCCCTCTCCCGTCAGTTTGCTTCCGGTCGAAGTGATCGCGGCAAAGCTCAATTTTGTTTCTGTATTCACCCCTGCCAAAACAGGAGTACCTATAGACGTGATTTTCATCGTGAGGCTTTCATCACCGTTCAGGAAAACGTTTGCTTTTTTCTTTACTTTTATTGAAACACTCGATTGTCCGGCCGGGACAGTAGCCGTCACAATATTGTTGGTCGCGGCCGGCTCGGTCACAAATTCTTTGTCGTACGTAACCAACGTAGGCGTCAATTGTATCGTAATAGGAATCGCTACGTCTGTGGCTCTGCTCAAAGCAATCTGAACAGTAGCTTCTTCAGCGTCAATTCCCTGCGTGGCAGTGGTGAAAGCAGCTAAATTATCCGGCAGGGCAATTTCTTCTTTACAGGCTGAAAAGGCCAGCATACCAAATGCAAATAAAATTCCGGTGGATACTCGTTTCATTTTAATAACAGTTTACATTTTTTAGTAAAAAACACCTTAGTGTGTGGTCAATTGGGCTGTTAGCCCCAGAAAAAAAGATCGTCCGTACGACATCGGAATGGCTCCCGTTGAGCTATGGGCGGCTCCGGTATCAATGGCTGAATTGTTTACGCGGGTAATGTTAAACACGTTCTTAATGCCGCCTACCAACGTATAATTCTTGAAAAAGACCTTGTTAACGGTCAAGTCAGCAGTAGTAAAGGCTGCGGTTTCGGCCAGACGAACCTGTTGTCCGTTGGCGGTAGAAATAGATTGGTAGCTTGGCTGCTTGCCCGTATACTTGTAAAACAGACTCAGTGTCGTTGCTATTTTAGGTACCGTGTAGCGCAGATTTGTCGTTACCTCATTTGACCAAATAAAGACCGGCAAAGATTCACTGCTCGAAAAGCTGTTATAGCGCCCAATGCGCGAGAAGCCCAAACTGCCCTGAATATTGCCCCAATAAAGCGTATTGTTCCAGGTAAGCCCTGTCGTCTTATAACTATCCACATTGAGGTACGTAGACACCTGAGGATTCGTAGGGTCGGTCCCGATAGAGATAAGATTTTGGAATTGGTTATAAAATCCTCCCAAGGTAGAATTCAGGCGCATAGAAGTCTTTTCAATGGCTTGCCAAGAAAGGAAAGCATTGAAACTGTTTGAATTTTCAGCCTTTAGGTTGGTATTTCCTCTGATGGAGTGGTTACTGTCAAAGAAGGTAAAATACAATTCACGCAAAGCCGGTGATCTGAATCCTCGTGCATAGGCCATACGCAAGTCCAATCCTTTTCCCAAGACAAATTTGGTGTTGATGGATGGGATGACCGGAGGCGCGTTATACACTGAGTTTCGGATAAATCTCAATCCGGGACGCAGGTTTATCCGAGGTGTCACTTTCAGTTCGGTAGAAGCAAAATAAGCAAACTCATTGATGGAAGGCGTTCCCAAAATTCGTTCTCCCGAACTGCTGTTGAAATTCAATTCCAAACCGTGTTGGAGCGAAACCTTCGAACTGAATTTATGTTGACCCGTAAAGCGTGCAAAGGTGGTTTGGAAAATAGATTTGTCCTGAGAACCCGTAAGCGAAAGGGTACGTCTATCTCGAACAAGGTCTATGTCAGTGGTTTGAGTCGCTCTGCTGTAGTCAGTATAAGAGGCTACCGCCGTAAAACTGTTCTTTTGATTCCAACGGTATTCACTTTGAAATTGGTGAAAAGCACGTTTGGTAATAAAATACAGATCGGTAGCCGAAAGGTTATTGGTTTGGTTACTGATATAGGTATCTCCCAAGCTTTTCAGGTTCTCATACGTACCGTTGAAGCGGTACCAAGCGTTCCATTTTTCAGTACGGTAGGTGATACCTCCGGTAGCGAGGTACTGTTCCTTGGGCATCCATTCTTTTTTGCGTCCGGTAAAACTGCCCTGCCATCCGCCAAAGAAATTTCTCGTAAAATTGCCGGACACCTGCAATCCTTTCTTCTGCCACGCTACTCCAACGTATTCATTGTGAGTACCTTTTCCGTTGAAGGCTTGGTACTCTGAACCTGCCGTTTCTTCCTGCATGCGCGCGGTAAGCGTCCAAAGGCCATTTGATTCACCCTTTTTGGTGATGATATTAATAACCCCGGCAAGGGCATCACTTCCATACGAAACCGACATCGGCCCTTCCACTATTTCAATGCGGTCTATGATGTTAATGTCGATCTGGCCGATACTTTCCCGGGTAGAGCCTCGATCAACCAACGGCACGCCATCCAATAATACTTTTACATTTTGGCCTGACATTCCCATCAGTTGCACATCGGTAGTACCCAGTGTCAAATCATTCGAAAACCGCATTCCAAGCTCGGTATTCAAAACGCTTTGAACGCTGGTAGCACCTCGTAATTGGATCTGCTGATTGGTGATGGTTCGAACCTGATAGACAGAATTTCGTACCGATTGCGCCTCAAATTGGCCCGTAACAACCACTTCCGCCAGACCGGCTATTTGCTCGTCCAGCGTCAACGCTCCCAATTTCACCACTTCTCCCGCCCGTAACTCAATGTTTTTTTCAAGCGCCTGATGTCCGATAAAATGAACAATCAACGTATATTTCCCCTGCGGTGCTTCTAACGTAAAGGTTCCGTCATTGGCTGTAATTTGGCCGTACTTGGTATCTTTAAGCCGAACAGAAGCCCCGGGCAATTCTTTTGAATTTGCTTTAACGACACCCTCTACTTTACCGGTTTGCCCAAAGGCAGGGGTAAAGGCAAACAGGCACAAAAGCAGACTCCATAGGTTCTTTTTCATACATTTCACTTTAAATACACCAGAATGATGGCAATAACAGGTGGAACAATTCCGGCGATGATCAACCATTTACCTCTGCCCCCAAGTCCGTTTTTACCTTTGAGAATAAACAACCCGGTCACCGTGATCAGGATCAATAACACCGCAAAAATGTCTGACGCCCATTTCCACTGTTTGAGACTGTTGCGGTGAATGACGTTGAATTCATAAAAAACATGTCGTTTATTCACACTTTCGTACAAGCCTGTTTTCGTAGAAAAATTCAGGTGCAACGAGGCATCTTTATAGTATATTTTAACCTGATCGGAAGTAGGAAAATCGAACAATTTATAGTTCTCTTCTCCTACCATCGCGTTAAATTTCCTGATCTGCTGCTCCGTAATGTCGCTTTTAGTGTACGCCTTATTGAGCTTTATTTCTTTTTTGGTGATAATAAAATCAGCATTCCAATCATCAACGTGGTTGAGCGCGATCCCTGAAACACAATAAATTATAATCAGCGCTGAGAAGAAATAGCCCAAATCTCGGTGAGTGGCAATGTTGAGGCGTCTTATCTTTTTCTTTGACCAATCCATTACTTTTCAGCCTTGGCTTTGTCAACATATTCTTTGGCTACATCCGTAACCCACTTCTCAATGTCTGTATCCGGCAAAATAGAATCGGGTTTGTAAGACACTTTGGATTTGCTGTCTTTTACTTTTTCGATACCACCGCCGATGATCTTGATCTGGAACATTTCATCGTGCGCTACCAAGACCGGAATCACAACCGCTTTTTCTTTTTTGGCCAACACAGCGTTGATCGCTTCGCTTGTTTTATCGGAACTATAGTGAGCAATGTGCCCGCACCAGCCGTAGGTATGTTGGTCAATGCCTACTTTTTCTTTTACAAACTCTGCCACGTTGTTAAACAGGTCGATCCATTCTTTCTCGTATTTTTCATCGCCGTATCCGATCAGCACCAAGCCTTCTTTCTCAGGCTCTTTGGAAAGCGCGGTTACTCGCTTCAATACATTGTTTTTCAACACATTGGTAAAATCAAGGGTAGGCGTAACGTGCGTTTTGGCTTTGGGCGTATAGCGTTCAATTTTTTCCAGTTTCAGCATTTCCTTCGACTCAGGATCTTCTTTCTGACCTATGATCGTCGGAATATCTTCAAACGTATGCGGGCTTACGGTAAGAAAAACAGGAATGATGACGATATCCGTAAATCCTTCTTTATCAAACTCTTTCAGTCGCGTAGCGATAGACGGCTCGGTGTATTCCATAAAAGCCGTTTTCAGACCCTTTACATCGCCTGAGTGTAAAATAGAATCGGTAACGTTTTTCTCTAAACGTAATAATTCATTTCTCCACGTTTCTGATCTTGAGCCGTGGTTTACTAACAGGACGCCGATCTTTTTGTCACCCGCTCCGGCAGTTTCGCCGGTTTGGCTACTGCCTGAATTATTTTGGCACGAAAAAAACGCTGCCAACAACAGGAGGGTGGCAATGATGTAATAGATACTTTTCATAGGAAAATCGTAATTATTAATTAGACTTATTATAAATAATGGCACAAATGTAGAGGCTAAAACTCAAAAACCAAAAACTATTTAGAATTATTTTAAATAGCTGACATTTGTCATAATTCGCGCCTGCCGCTTACATTTGTGCTTTATTATTTCAAAGTTTTCCTCTCCTTCCGGTTGTATTCTATGATCATCGTAAAACTTAGCGGTGGGTTGGGCAACCAACTTTTCCAATATGCCTTAGGGCGACATCTGGCGATCATAAATCAAACGAAATTGAAATTGGACACATCATTGCTTGCCCAAACATCCGATTGGACAAGCAGAAATTTTGCGTTGAGTGCCTTTACTATTCAAGCGGAACAGGCCACAAAAGAAGAAATTCAAACACTGGCAGGAAGTCCTCATCATTTTTTACAACGAATGGGTCGAAAGCTCGGCATCAAACCCGCTCGTTATTTTAAAGAACCGTATTTTCATTTTTACTCACCGGTTTTGTCCATTAAAAGCAGCCATTATTTGGACGGTTATTGGCAATCGGAAAAGTATTTTAAGGCTATTTCATCACTCATTCGTCAAGAATTCAGCTTGAAACTTCCACTTTCTTCTCATTCTCAACGCTTCAAAGAAAAGGTAGCCGGTTGTTCGTCAGTGAGTATTCATATTCGGCGCGGCGATTATGCAAAAACCTCCAAAGCTAATCGGTATCTAAAGCCGCTCGAAATGGATTATTACCAACGGGCGATTAAGCATATTACTCATCAAGTGCCAAACCCTCACTTTTTTATTTTTTCGGACGACATCGAATGGGTTAAAGATCAGTTAATTGCCCCGTTTCCAATGCATTTCTCGGAAGGCAATTCAGCCCATGAAGATCTATGGCTGATGGCTCATTGCCGGCATCATATCATTGCCAACAGTACATTCAGTTGGTGGGGCGCTTGGCTTAATCCGCGTCCTGACAAAATAGTAATCGCCCCGCAAAAATGGTTTTCTACGGAGCGATTTAATACGCAGAATCTGTTGCCTGAAGCTTGGATTGGGCTTTAACAGTGTTATACTTTATGCTTTGCCATGTATTTCAAATAATTGACGATCTCATCCAATTCTTTGTCCGATAAGTGCGTAACGGCGGGCATTTTGCATTCATTTCGAAAAGAAGTCGGCGCTTTTACAAATTGTTTGATCTGATCGATCTGCCAATATTCCGTCACGCTTTTGGGGTAATTGAGTTCCGGGCCCATCTTGCCGCCTACTTTATTAAGCGAATGGCACGTCAAACAATTGACCTTGAACAATTCAAATCCTTTTACCTGTGTATCATCTTCTTTGGGGAACAACACCGCCAACTCTTTCGACGCAGCCGATAAGCTGATCTTGACCAAGTTATAAGGCCATTTATAGGTCACATCTTTGGCCGGAACGTCGGTGTATACTACGTAGAATGGCGCTATTTTCATTTCATGATCACCCTTTTTAGGATTTATCCATTCCTGCCCTTTGGGAGCTTCCACGTCAGAAATTGCCAGATAAGACTTCTTGCTCAATACTTTTTCCAACGACATTGAAGGGTTGTAGCCGTCTTCGCATTCAAATACGATCTGTGTCTGCTTGATATCCAAGCTCTTGTAAGCAGGCAGAAATTGATCCAAAACGGTCTGCAATGGAATTGCCTTATACGATTTCGTTTTAAAAAATACAGGATCGTCTTTGACTTCCACCGTTTGCGCTTCGGGTAATGATGCCTTAATATCGGGCAAATATACACTCAGCGAATCTTTTTGGGGAACAACAACAGTATCTACCGCTGTCGAATCCGAAACCGCAGATTGATTATCCGATGTTTGAGAATTGTTACAACTCGCAAGAGCTATACCAAATGCCAAAACAACAAGTACTTTTTTCATGTAAGGAGGGATTTTAGTATCAAAGTGTGCAGACAGTTTCTCAAAACTGTCGCACAGGTTTCTCAAAACCTTGCGCACTTTCGGTTTTGAGAAACCGAAGCGTTGGGTCTGAGGACCCAACGGCACGTTTACTTTATAGTTGAGAAATCTGTTGCTTTCATGTACACAGATTCCACTTTGGTTGTGAGTTTTCCATTTTTCTCCGATTCATCGCGGGCTTTTACCCACACAGGATCAGCACGAAAATCTTCAAATGCTTTTTTACCGGCTTCTTCGCTCGGATGTGCCAAGATATAGATCAATGTATCGTCTTTGCCGTCCACAGTCCAATAGGCTACATTGGTCATGCCATGTTTTTTGAACAATTTTACGGTATGTTCTCTGAAACGGGTCAACAGATCGGGCAATTTTCCGGCAGTAGTAGTATAGGTACGTAGCTCAAACACCCGCTCTTTTTTGCTTTCAGACGATTTGATCTTTGGCGAAAAATCGGTCGCTTTCATGAAAATGCTTTCCACTTTCGACACAATTTTACCACTTGCTTCCGACTCACTTTGGGCCTTTTTCCACACAGGATCGGAGCCAAAGGCTTTCCACGAAGCATCACGGGCGGCGCGGTCGGGATACGAAAGCACATAAATAAGTTTGTTTTCCTCATGCAACGGCACCCAGTAGCCCACATTTGTCATGCCGTGGCTTTCAAATATTTTTGTCGTATGATCACGAAAACGAGTCAATAATGCCTCCAACCGACCGGGCTCGGTATAGTAAATTCGTGTTTCGTACAAGCGGGTATCCTGCGCAGAAGCCGTCAGAGCGGCGGCAAAAAGAAGCATAGCGGAAAGAAATTGTTTAAACATATCAGTTTATCGGTTTATTTATAAGTATAAAGACATAAAACCCCGAATTCTATGTCCCTGAAAATAAGTTTTCCGTTGGTAATGGATGAAATTGTCGAAAACTCAATTTTGGCATACGAATTGAGGGATAGAAAATAATCAATTCATCTCTAAAAATCACCGGAATGCACTTATTCACCCTTGCCATTTACAGTCTTTTGTTCTTCTTCCAAGATCCTTTGGAGAATAAATTGGAAAGGATAATTGGGAAAAATCGGGTTATCGTAGTCTACTGTCCTAAGGTATCAGAGGCTGAATATAAACTTCAAAAAAAGTGGCTCAACGAGGTGGGGAAAGACTTATCGGAACGCGATTTATACGTCATTGACTGCATCGAATCTGATTTGTCGACAGAAGACAGCCTTCATCTAAAAGAGCGATTTAAATACGCGCCAAATCATTTTTGTATGTGGCTGATCGGCAAAGATGGCGAAATCAAACTCACCAGCGGC
This sequence comes from Runella sp., assembly GCF_965279615.1. Classification (NCBI taxonomy): domain Bacteria; kingdom Pseudomonadati; phylum Bacteroidota; class Cytophagia; order Cytophagales; family Spirosomataceae; genus Runella; species Runella sp. The sequence continues at coordinate 7,841,570 of NZ_OZ257252.1, forward strand.
AAACCCGTCAAACCCGAGCAACTCTTTGGTCTCATTGATGCTATGCCGATGCGTCGCGCTGAAATGAAAAAGAATTAATCCCTTACGCACCGAAAACCCACCGTAGCATTGCGCTCAAATCCTTCTGATACTCGCAGTAAAATCTGTTGATGCGTAAGCGGTTGAGCGCCGCCCTGCACGTACCACCAACTCGACAAAGGCTTGAAATAACTTCCGCCTTTCAGCATGATATAGCGATATTGACCGACTTGGTATTCATCGTTGGTTAGTTGCCAAACAACACCTTGTAAATCATTCAACGTCGGCAGGTTTAACGTCGGCAAGGTTTGGAACCTTGCCGACGTTTTTACCAAAGAATCTTTTTCTGCTGCATATTGCCATTCACGCTCCGTGGGCAAGCGCTTTCCCGCCCATCCGGCATAGGCACGAGCATCTTCGAGTGAAATATAAACCACAGGTTTCATTTCTTCCCCTTTAGGAATTTGTCCGTTTTTCCAATGTTTTAAAAAGTTGGCGGGATCTTTAGGTTTGTATTTTGAGGTAGTCAAAAACTTCTTGAAATCATTGTTGGTCACTAAGTTTTTATCCATTAAAAATCCACTTATTCGATCCGTTGTTGTGTCCTTTTCAGGATAGGGCAAAAACACATCACCGTGGGTAGTAGTGTGACGATAGTGGCCTTTAGAAATTAAGACTTCGTTATTTTGCGGATGATCTAATGGGTTATAATGTTCTTTAAATTCTTTTTCTAAACTTTTGTTTATGTAAGCAGATCTTTCTGCCTGATACAACTTTCTCGGTTTGTTTATGTCTATTTCAACAACCATTTCATCTAACATCACTTTATGAGTGTCAAAAAATTGAATGATCACTTTGTGAGGAAAACGGCCAAAAAACTTATGCAATGAATCCGGAAAAATTGCCCAATAGGTGGTATTATTAAATCCATGTGGTGAATCACTACCAAGCGCCTTTTTTTCAATAAACTTAGTTTCATAACTTGGATTGTCAATAAAGCAACGAAGACTGCCTTTTTGGTTAACCCAAATTGGAATCATATCTTCTATGCCTTCAATTACATTAGGCATTTCTGCTACGCACCCCACTGCACCTTCATTATTTGTCCCTAAATATTTTTTATGAAAAGATTCTGTTTCGACTTCGACATACCACTTGCCACCCTGAAAGATTGGTGTTAGTTCGCGGTGATTCCATAAATCGACGAAATGGTACCCTTTCCGAGGCTTTACCTCAAACAACGGTCCATTAAAGCCTTCGGGAATCAGACTGAAAATGGTATAAAGTGTTTTGGTAGAATCCTGCCATTTGTTTACAAAAATACCATCGCGGGTTGTGGGAATGAGTGGCGTATAGTTATTATTCAAAAACACCGAACTGTTTTCCCGTAAAATGCGCGTCGTCTGTCCTAAAAAGCGATAGTCTTCCTCGGCCCAATCGGGCGTACCGGCCTGAAATACATTGATTTCGGTGCCGTATCCATTGAAAAAACTCGTCGCATATTCTCGTCGAATACGCTCTTTAAATTGCTCGGCGACGCGAAAAATGGCAAATTCGGGCTTGATAAATTTATTGAGATTAAGCATTGGCGGATAATACAATGCGTTGTGTACCCGTCCGGCCACGATGCCGGGCATATCTTTGGGAATGGCCATTCCTTCACTATACATTACCACCCCTTTTTTCATTTGGTCAGCGGCTTCCTGCAATTCTTTACTGCTGCTGCCGCGCGTATCCAACACCACACCATCGGCAGCTGTGGCCGCAATGAGATCCGAAAGTCCTTTTAAATGTGCTTTGGGGTTGTTGGCATCGCGAGTGGATTCGTCCCACGGATTATAACACAAAAACAATTTTGTGCCCTGCAAACGCAACGTACTCCCCATCTTTTTGAGATTAGGCAAACCGCCTGGCAAGTCTTTGAACAGATCAAATTGGTTCCTCTGATCCAATCCAAGCGTGGGCCACGTCGGCCAAATGCCAATCACGTCATCGCCGCCATAGAGGGATTTGCCGCGTTTAACAAACTCATGGATTCCCTTTCCCCAACCGGCACCAAGCGTAAAGCGTTGGTCCCAAGCCATCATTAAATGAACAACATAGCTTTTACGAATCCATTGCAGATCAGGACGTTCAAAAAGAGCATTGTCAAATTGCGGGAGATCATACAACTTTCTTTTTTGGAATACTTCACGCATTCCTTCCTGCCAATTGCCCGTGTAGGTTTCCAGCCAAAGATGGTATGTTACGGTTCCTTTGGGTGGCAGGATGGTTTCAAAACGTCGACGCGTAGCATTTTCCCATTTTACACGCCGCATTAATGCACAGACTCCACTAACTTCCTCCCTTAGAGGGCGGCTCGACGGTTCGAAGGATTGAGGAGGGGTTGTTTGCACCGCCGAAAATCCCAACTCCCACGCATTATCGGGCAAAATAACATTGACCGGCGCAAAACCGGGCCGAAATAAATGCGCCCGCGACAACGGGTGATTTCCCAGTCCAGTTACATAAACGTGCGAATCGGATTCACCAAACGGAACCACGTTTCGAAGGCGAAGGGTATCGGCAGAGGTATTGATAAACGTAATAATCACAGGAGCAGGCCCGTCTGATGGGCGAGCTTCATACGTTACACTCAGTTTATTCTCTAAAACAAACGTCAATTTTTCGTTATCGGATTGAAAAACAGTACGCTCGGTGGTAGCGTATTTATCATTCAATACATAAGAAAATAAAGGAAGCGGTTGGTAAGAATGAACGGAAGAATCGCCCATTTTAAAATGCTCAACGCGCAAAATGCGATTCTCAACAAACGATGGTTTCAGTTGGGCAATTGTCCATAAGGGAAGGAAAAGGATGATCGGCAACAGTCTCATTTATCTACTTGCGTTTTAACGTAAAGATGCAGAGACCCGGCAAATTATCCATACTTTTTTACAAACTTAAAATGTGTCGGTTCCAAGCCTTTACGTTCATAAAAGCGATGTGTCTCCACGCGCTTTTTATTGGCCGTCACTTCCAGAATTTTGAAATTCTCACGTTCGGCCACGTTCATCAATTCCTGCATTAATAAACCTCCTACGCCTTTAGAACGATAATTCGCCACGACAAACATTTCCTGAATTTCACCAACTTTCCCGCAATGGTGCAACAGCCACTGCGCATGAACACTCGCATATCCAACGCAGACAGTATCATCGAATGCCAAAAAATAATGACAGTCGGGATTTTGCAGGTTTCGGTTGAAGATTCCCTGAAAAGCCGTAAAATCCAAACGTTCTTCTTCCAATTCACAAATGAAATCGTAAATGGTAATAACGTCACTTTCAGCAGCTTGGCGAATAGTAATGGCAGACGACACGGATATAAAGAGGGTTAATACATGTTTAAATCAGAATTCCTGCATCAGATCAGACTCGTATACGAGCGTCCCTTTTACGTTACTTGAGGTAATGGAAACCATCGCTTCGGCCACTTTATCTGCTTCAATGGATCGGTATTTGGCGGGAATGATAAATTGAAAAACCTTCATCAGCCATTCTCCGGCCACCTCTCCAAAACGCGTATCTGCACGCTTTCCCACCAACAGCGAAGGTCGGAAGATAAGTAACGTTTCGTACCCCATTTTTTTCAACGATTCTTCGATTTCACCCTTCACCCGATTGTAGTAAAATAGAGAACTGCGATCCGCGCCCATGGCTGTAATAATGGAAAAACGCTTTGCTCCGTTGGCCAGGGCCAGTTTTGCGATCTCGTAAGGGTAGGTATAATCCACGCGATAAAAAGCGTCTTTGGAGCCGGCCTTTTTCATGGTTGTTCCCAAACAACAGAATACGTCATCGGCCTGAGCGAGCAACGGATCGGGATGATCAAAATCAAAAATAATACTTTCCAGTTTAGCATGATCGCTTTCGAAAGGCTTACGTACCAGGACTTTGACATGAGTGTATTTCTCAGAAGACAATAGTTTTGCCACTACCTTCGCTCCTACCAAACCTGTAGCCCCAATTACTAATGCACTACGTTTTTCGGAGGTCATAATCATAGAAATAGTTTAATCATACCGGACTCTATTATTGGCTGCATATTTAATGGGTCAGTTATCCTGAAATGGTGTGTTATTCCGGCCGTTCTTAAATATTCATTCGGAAGGCTCAGTAACGAGAAATTACTTCAGGGTAAAATACAAAAAAAACAGGCAGGAGTAAAAACCATACCGATAACAATTTATTTAACGGTGTTACGGCTAGAAATCAAACTCCAGTACTTCCTGATCGTTCAATAATATTCGGGTCAACTTTTCATGCTGTCGTTCAGAACCCTGAATTATCCATGTTCCTGTAATGGTATCTCCTATCCGACTCTGCACACCTCGTTTGGCATCCAACCCCAATTCCCTGAAAAGTATCTCGTAATTTTTTAAAGTTTTTTGCTGAAACTTACGCACAATACGGTAATTGCGAAGCTGATTGCGGCGTTTGATAAGACCTTGGACAGGCAACAGCGCATACAATACCAACAAAACAATACCCGATGATACCGTTGCGATTTCGTAGGCGCCAATTCCTACACACATACCCAACGCCGCAGTAGCCCAAACTGTTGCGGCGGTTGTAATACCCACCACGCGATTATTCTCACGAAAGATGATCCCACCGCCGATGAATCCTATGCCCGTCACGATGTTCGCCGCAATACGACTTGCATCGGTTCCCATCTTAGACGAAATTATTGTAAACAATGTAGAACCAATGCCGATCAGCATCATAGTGCGTAAACCGGCCGATTTGCTGTGGTATTCGCGTTCTACGCCAATCAACGCACCCAAGCCCGCGGCGATAAGCAATTTTATAACATCTTCCGTAAAAAAATTACCCATTCGTAGTTCAATATAAATCACTAAAAATAAGAACTTTACCGGCTATCTGTTCATAATTTCTTCAATTTCTTCCGCTTCAATGGGAATATGAGCCATGAGGTCAATATTTCCGTCGGCGGTAATCAAAATGTTGTTTTCGAGGCGAATCCCCAAACCTTCTTCTCTAATGTAAATACCCGGTTCGCATGTAAAAACCATACCGGGGGCAAAAGCGCGGTAACGGCTACCCACATCGTGGACGTCCAACCCCAGCAAATGCGATGTGCCATGCATAAAATACTTCTTATAAGCAGGCCAATCGGGGTCTTGTTTTTCAATATCCTGCTTGGTTAAAAGTCCCAATCCAAGCAATTCACTTTCCATTATTTTGGCTACTTCTGCCTGATAATCATCCAGCAACGTCCCGGTAACCAACAGACTGCGAGCCGCTTTCATTACGCGCAATACTGCATCATATACTTCCCGTTGGCGCGGCGTAAAACGACCGTTGACGGGTATGGAGCGTGTTAGGTCGGCGTTGTAATTGGCGTATTCGGCCGCTACATCAAGGAGCAAAATATCGCCGTCTTTGCATTGTCGATCGTTTTCGATGTAATGCAACACGCACGCATTTTTTCCCGAAGCAATGATAGGGCCATAAGCAAAACCTTTGGAACGTTTTCGGGTAAATTCATGAATAAATTCAGCTTCGATCTCGTATTCCCACACGTCCGGTTTAACAAAATTCAGCACCCTCAGAAATCCGTCGTTGGTAATATCAATGGCTTTTTTGAGTAGATCTATTTCTTGCGGCTGTTTGACCGCCCGAAGGTAATAAGTCAGCGGGGCCAATCGTTCCAAGCGATGCAAAGGATATCTGTCTTTAAAATCGCGAATGTAGCGCGCATCCCGCGTTTGTACCTGTCCGGGGCCCCGAGCGTGTTCGTTGGTATTGAGGTACACATAGTCAGCTTCAAAGACCAACTGACTGAATATCAATTCAAACTGGTTCATCCAATAAATACGCTGAATACCGGAGACTTTAGTTGCCTGCGCTTTGGTCAGTTTTTCACCTTCCCATATGGCAATAAGCTCACTTGTTTCCCGCAAAAACAGAGCTTCCCGAAATTTGGGATCGGGATGGTCGGGAAACAACACTAAAATGGTTTCTTCCTGATCAACTCCTGAAAGATAAAATAAATCTGAATTTTGCTTAAAACCCATCGTGCCGTCAGCATTGGTCGGCATGGGATCATTGGCATTCAACACCACCAGACTTTTGGGCTTTAAGAGCTTATAAAGTCGTTGGCGATTGGTTGTAACTAATTGAGAATCTATTGCTTCGTAGCGCATTTTAAAACAGTAAGTAATACGACACAATTATTCACGCAAAGCCGCAGAGATGAAATGTATGATAGCAATATCTTAGCATCTTTGCGACTTTACATGACAGTTAACAGGTAAGAAATTTCTTAATTACTTTAGATACGTAATGCCTCTATTTCAGCGATGGTTTTGGGAATCGGATCACCGATGAGTTTAGCTCCGTCGGTCGTAATGAGGTAGTTATCTTCAATACGCACGCCGCCAAAGTCGTAATATTCTTTGAGTTTATCGTACTTGATGTACTCCTGAAACTTCCCTTGGCCTTCCCATAACTGAATCAATTCGGGAATAAAATAAATACCGGGCTCAATGGTCAGCACAAAACCCGCCTCCAGTTCTTTGGCCAATCGTAACGACTTCAATCCCAACAGCTTACTCCGTTCTAAGCCTTCACGGTAGCCTATATAATTTTCGCCCAAATTTTCCATATCGTGAACATCCATCCCGATCATGTGTCCGACACCGTGTGGCATAAACAGGGCCGGCACACCCAAGGCGACCATTTCGTCGGTTTCTCCTTCAAGTAATCCCATATTTTTTAAACCTTCCGTTACGGTCCGCCAAGAGATCAAATGACAATCAAGGTATTTTATACCGGGACGTAAAGCATTGATCACGTTCATGTTGGCATCCAACACGATCTGATAAATTTCCTTTTGCCGGTGGGTAAATGTTTTGTCAACGGGCCACGTCCGGGTAATGTCGCCCGCGTAGTGCGTTGCCGTTTCGGCACCAAAATCGCCCAATACCAATCGACCGCTTTCGAGGCGATTGCCGTGGTAATGATTGTGAAGCGTTTGCCCATCTACCGATAGAATGATCGGATACGCCAAATCTCCACCGCCGCTCCGCGCCGTACCGTGAACAGTGCCCGCAATCTCGTATTCATACTTGCCGGCATGTGTAGCCCGAATGGCATTGATGTGCATTTGCCCCGAAATATTGACCGCTCTGTCCATTTCAATGATCTCTTCGTCTGTTTTGTAAGAACGTTGATTAATCACCGCCATAATGAATTCCAATGACGCCTTTTGAGAAATTTCGGCTAAAGACCGGTCGGTCCATTCATTCAATTTGATCGTATGCTCAGGTCGGTACGGAGGTAAAAAATGCACCGTACGGCCCGTGCTCAGACTGTCTTTTATTTTAGCTCCGAGTTCTGATTTCGGGAGTATTTTGACAACTCCCACCCGTGCAGCCTGCTCTTCCAATGTGGGTTGAGGGCCGGCCCAGATCACATCGTCCATTGTAATTTCATCCCCCACGATCCATTCCTCCCCTGATTCAACGTCAATGATGGCCGCCAAGCCCGCTTTGTCGAGTCCAAAATAGTAAAGGAAGGTGCTGTCTTGACGAAAATGATACGTGTTATCGGTATAATTCATTCCCGATTCTTCATTTCCTAAAAATAACAATAAACCATCGGAAACTTGGCTTTTGAGTTTGTTGCGGCGCGAAGCGTAGGTATTTGTCGAAAACATTTGTATTCTTTTATGAAATTTTTGTGAACTTTGTGTGATTTTTTAGCAATTTTAGGGAATCATACGTTTTCTTAACTTACTCAGGATGAAAAAAATTGGAACGACGATAGCGGCGTTGGTGATGCTGTCTTTTTCATTTAGCTGTTTGGCGCAGACAAAGTACTGGATTTTTTTGAAAGATAAAAATGGGAACGATGCGCCCGCTGTTTCACCCCAAACGCTTCAAAATCGCTTCCAACAAGGACTTACTTCCTTTGACGAAACAGACCTGCCTGTTAAAAAAGAATACCTAAACCAACTGCAAGCCGTTGAATGTCAGCCGCTCACTGTATCTAAATGGTTCAATGCGGTTTCAGCCCGGCTTACGCCTGAACAGTTAAAAAATGTTCAATCGCTCTCTTTTGTCAGCAACGTACAACCCATCAACGGGCAGTTTTACATTGCCAAAACCCAACCCAATCGCCGGTCCGCGATGGCGCCCGTCATGACGCAGGTACAGGCCGACGAATTTAAGAAAGCAGGTCTGAATGGCAAAGGCGTAACCATTGGTGTGATAGACGCCGGTTTTCTGGAAGCGCCTTCCAATGGCCTCTTGAAACACATTTTTGACCGCAAAGCCATCTTGGACAAGCGCGACTATGTTAACCCACCGTTAACGTATTCTGATAAATTTTACACAACTGCCGAGACATTCTCCGATTTTCACGGTACAGAAGTAATGGGCGCCATTTCCGGCACCAGCCGCACCGAAAGCAATGGATTAGCTACTGAATCACAATTCTATCTGGCCCGCACCGACCATGGCACCCGCGAGTTTCGCGGCGAAGAAGACAATTGGGTAGCCGCGATGGAATGGATGGATAGCCTCGGCGTACGCCTGATAAATACCTCATTGGGATATGCCCAAGGTTTTACCGACCCTAATGATAATTATCAAATCAATCAGATGGACGGTAAAACCAGCGTTATCAGCCGGGCAGCGCAATTAGCCGCCGATAAGAAGGGGATTTTGGTGATCGTATCGGCAGGCAATGAAGGCGACGATCCAAGTTGGCGCATCATCTCCACTCCCGCTGATGCTCAGGGAGTTTTGGCCGTGGGAGCCACTAATCAACGATATTGGAATCGCATTGGTTACAGTAGCATTGGTCCCGAATTTTTACCTTACCTGAAGCCAAATGTTTCCTGTTTTTCGCTATATGGGACGTCTTTGTCGGCTCCCGTCATTACGGGGTTTGCAGCTTGCATGATGCAGGCCAATCCAACGTTGACCAACAAACAACTCATCAGCCTCATTGAAAAATCAGCCCATTTGTATCCTTATGGGAATAATTTTATAGGATACGGCGTACCTTTGGCTTCACGAGCATTGGCGCTGTTGCAAAATCCCGCCGAATCCGGAACAATGTATGCGCACGAAGTAAAAGCAACCGGTACTACCTACACCCTCAAACTTCCCGGCGCGGGAGAAATGGTTTCTCTTTTTCATAAAAAGAATTCAATGCACGTTCTAACGCAAGAAGTTGTACGTGTGCGTGACGGTCAGGTAATCCTTCAACGGCAGGAAGGCGAAACTCACACGACGGTTGATCTGAAAAATGAAGTAATCGAGGTGATTTGGGAGTAAAGCTAAACCTTATAGGTCTCGTTAACGATAATAGCGAGACCTATAAGGTTTGATAATGAGCTACTCTTACTTATCTAATGTCACCATTGGCAGGTCATTTCTTGACCATTCACTCCAAGAACCTACATACAGTTTGGGAATCTCCATCTCTGCATAATCCATCGCAAGCAATGTATGGCAGGCCGTTACGCCCGAACCGCAATGTACAATGACATGGTCGGCATCTTTCCCACTCAGTGCTTCTTCATATTTTTCTCTTAATTCGGCCGGTGAGAGATAAAAGCCGTTGGCGTCCAAATTACTTGTAAGCGGAATATTAGCAGCTCCCGGAATATGACCGGCAATGAGGTCAATAGGTTCGACTTTACCATCAAAACGGTCTTTGTCACGTACGTCAATAACTAAATAGTCTTTGTCTTGCGCCACTTTTTCCACTTCATAGATATCGGCCATTGGCAACAGCCATTGAAGGCTATCGTACGTTTTTGCAGGTTCTGTCGGCGTTTCTTCTTCTGAACTAACGGGAAAACCGGCAGCAACGGCTGCATCCATTCCACCATCAAGCACTTGCACGTTGGAATGCCCGATGGCTTTCAGCATCCACCAAAAACGGGCGGCGGCATTGGCCCCGCTTTTGTCATCATACACGATTACATGACTCTCCGGCCCGATACCGAGTTGTTTTAAGACGTGTGCAAAATCAGTAAGATCAGGCAAAGGATGTCGCCCTCCGTTAGACGCGTCAGTTGGTACATTGGCCAATTGCTTTTCCAAATCAACAAACATTGCTCCTGCCAAATGCTTTACGGCATACCTTTCTTTAGCCCCGGCACCTGCCCGAGCGTCAATAATGATCGGTTTATTTTCCTGCGTTAACGCTGTTAATTCAGCGGGTTTAATAATCGGTGAGAATTTCTGTGACATCTCTTACTGTTTTTGTTTCTATTTATTGTAAACGCAAGTTAGGAAGTAGACAGTAAATTAAAAAGGGGGCATTCCGGGTTTGTTGTTATTCGTTAAACCCACTAGTTCACAGCCCGTTTTTCTATATATTCAATTCTTTCCATAGTAAGAATAGCTGTAATTCACGCTTTTGAAAGCAGAAAACCCTTGACTAACTTTATGACTCATCTCCTCAACCGTCGCCGTTTTATAAAACAAAGCAGTGCTGCTGCCCTCAGCCTTCCTTTTCTCTCAGGTTTTACGCGTAAAGTTGCTCCAAGTGACCGTCTCCGCGTAGCCCACATCGGTTTGGGAGGAATGGGGACTCAACATTTGAAATGGTTTGCCGGATTGCCGGATGTAGAAGTAGCAGCGCTATGTGATCTGGACGAAACGCGCTTAGCCACTGCGCAAAAGACGCTGGTAGGTTTGCAACCTGATTCTAAAGTCCAAGTTTACAGCGATTTTCGTCGGATTCTGGAACGCAAAGACATTGATGCCATCACCTGCGCTACACCTGACCATTGGCACGCTCAGGTCGCGATTCTGGCATTTGAAGCCGGCAAAGATGTGTATGGCGAAAAGCCGTTGGCATACAGTGTACGGGAAGGTCAAAAAATGCTTAAATCGCTCAAACGTCATGATCGTATCTTTCAATTGGGAACCCAAATCCACGCCGGCGACAATTATCACCGCGTCGTTGAAATCATTCGTTCCGGCGTTATCGGCAATGTGCATACCGTGCGATTATGGAAAACAGGACCACCGCCGATCTTAGGGCCGGCCAACTATCAAGAACCGCCTACTACGCTCAATTGGGATTATTGGCTCGGTCCTGCGCCTTATTCAAAATATACGCCGGAACGCTGTCATTTTAACTATCGTTATTTTCTGGATTATTCGGGCGGAGTTTATCAGGATTTTTGGTGCCACATTGCCGACGTCGTATGGTGGTCGCTCAATCCGCAGAATCTAACGACCGTCAGTGCCAGAGGTGAAGTGTCCGAAGGCATTGGCAACACCCCTAAATGGATCGACGTAGATTACCAATTCGAAAACCTGAAAATTTACTGGACTTCTACGCCTCCTCCAAACGTGCCAAGTGGTGCCAATCCGGCCATTGGCGCTTATTTTGAAGGAGATAAAGGAACACTCGTGTGTGATTATAATACCCGCGAAATTAACATCGGCGGAATAGTCATGAAAGATGTTGAGACCGTTCCGCTCAGTATTCCGCGTTCGCCGGGCCATCAGCAAAATTTTGTCAACGCGGTCAAAACACGCACTCAGCCCGAATCTAACCTTGAATATGCCCGTCAAATGACGCTTCCTATGCATTTAGGGCTTATTTCCTGGCGTCTGGGGCGCGAATTGCACTGGAATGCTAAAAAAGAGAAATTCCGTCACGATGGTGAAGCAAACGCGCTATTATCCCGCGAATATCGTCAGGGCTGGGATTGGCTCTAACCGATTTATTTTTGGCAAAAGACTGATATTTACCGGTTAATGCCCAATAAATCACGCGAAAAGGGGGATTTATTCATGGTTTTTTTTGAAGTACTTCGCAGTAATCTTCAAACAACTTTAACCATGAAACTAAAATCTACTTTTTTCGCGTGTTTATTATTACTCACATTACAGGCTTTTTCTCAAGGACAACTCACAACCGCGCCGGGCGGCGGAAACAAAAAAGCTTCTGTATCAGAACAGATCGGCCTGACTAAAATCACCATCAATTACGACCGTCCGGGCGTGAAAGGCCGGGAAGGCAAAATTTGGGGGACTCCCGTTGCGCATTATGGCTTGATTGACTTGGGTTTCGGTACCAGCAAAGCGGCTCCCTGGCGGGCAGGCGCAAATGAAAACACCACTATTACCTTCTCTCATCCCGTAAAGGTCGAAGGAAAAGACTTGGCAGCGGGTACGTATGGTATTCATATGATTCTTGGCGAGCAGGAAACGACGATCATTTTTTCCAAAAACCATACTTCGTGGGGAAGTTTTTATTATGAGCCTGCCGAGGATGCATTGCGCGTAACGGTCAAAAATCAAGCCTTGGACAAAAATGTCGAGTGGCTGAAATATGAATTTACAGACCAAACTGAAACCGGTGCGACCATCGCGTTACAATGGGAAAAACGCCGGATACCGTTCAAAGTAGAAACGGATATTCACGCTGCTCAGATCGCATGCTTCGAAAATGAACTTCGCACTACGCCCGGTTTTGCGTGGCAATCATTTGTACAAGCCGCCAATTACTGCGTTCAAAACAATGTAGCCTTGGAGAAAGCCCTTGCGTGGGCAGATCAGGGGATTTCAGCGCCTTTTATCGGGCAAAAGAATTTTCAAACATTAAGCGCAAAAGCGGGGGTTTTGTTGAAAATGAATAAAACCGCCGAAGCAGACGTACTTATGAAAGAAGCCATCCCGTTTGGCAATATGAATGAGTTGCACCAATATGCCCGTACTCTTTTGGCAGCTAAACGCAACAAGGAAGCCTTTGATGTTTTTAAAGCCAATTACGACAAAAACCCGAATCAATTTACAACGAATGTTGGTTTGGCTCGCGCGTATTCAGCCAATGGTGAGTATAAAAAAGCCCTTGATCTTATGAAAGCAGCCCTGCCCCAGGCCCCTAATGAGTTAAACAAAAACAGTGTGGCAACAATGATAAAGAAATTGGAGGAAGGCAAAGATGTGAATTAGAATACAGAGAAAATCTCTGCCTTTTTGAAGTTTATAAAAAACGAAAGCCGCTGAACATATCAGCGGCTTTTTTTCTTTTAAACGCAACTAAGGTAAAAACGCCACAACGGTAAAAAAAGTTTATGCCCTGAAAAATAATAGAATAATTTTTCATAAAATTGACAAAAATTATTCTCGGTGAATTTTTTGCCAAAAAATACGGTCAATGCTCCAACAAACCATTTACGAAGTACGTATCACTTATATCGGTTCGCTCAGCAATTTACGCCAACGTGAACCGTTCATTACCTATTTTTCTAATCTGAAAAAGACCATTGAAAATATTTCAGCGCAATTAGCGCTCAATGGTTGGCCGCTCAAAGTCAATTACTCAGCGGTCTACAGAAGCTTGCAGGCCAAAGGAAAATACACGTGCGACTTCGACGTGGCGGGACACAAAGTATTTAAAGTAACCATTACCCCTCATGTCTTAAATCCAACTTTAACAACCTTGGGAATTGACGAAATGCCAATGATGAAATCGAAGTAATCGGTATTAATCTTCGAGCCAATCAAATAGATATTTTTCTTCGTAGTCAATGTTAAACGCTTTAAGGAAAGCAATATATTCTTCCTTAAAAGTGTGTTTTTTGTGATGCTCTTTTTGATTTTCTATATACCGAATCACCTTATCAAGCATTGATTCATGGTATGAAAATACGCCAAAACCTACCTGCCAGGCAAATTGACTCTGTGCAAAACGGTTTTCATTGATAAACTGCGTTGATGATTTCTTTATCTCTCGTACTAAATCTGAGACACAACAATCCGGCTTTACGCCAATCAATAAATGAATGTGATTGGCTACTCCATTGATTGAAAGCATTTTTTGTCCTTTCGTTTGTACAACGCCCGTTAAATAGCGGTACAATCTTTCTTCCCATGAAGAGTGAATAAGCGATTGTCGCCCTTTGACTGCAAAAACAATTTGTAAATAAATTTTGGAATAGGTGTTCGCCATAAAACATTTTTGTGCGACACCGATGGTGTCGTCGTTCATTACCCACAAGTTCTATAAACGTTTGACACCTCCGGTGTCGTTATTCAACGTTTTAAGGTTATGACGTTATGAAGCAGGAATGTCACATTTAGCAGTTAAGAATTCCAGAAGAATTCAACGTCTCTTCACAAATTAAGAACTCCAGAGGAGTTCAACGTCTATCAAAAGAAAAATACTCTTCACAAATTAAGAACTCCAGAGGAGTTCAACATTTATAAAAAAAATACTCTTCACAAATTAAGAACTCCAGAGGAGTTCAACGTCTATCAAAAGAAAAATACCTTCACAAATTAAGAACTCCAGAGGAGTTCAACGTCTATAGAAACGGTCATTGGAATTATGGATTCACCGCCGTCAAGCCCATTTTTTTACCTTCTTCCAACATAAACGCAAAGGCAGGTTCATATACGTTGGGAATAAGACCGTCCAAAATAGCTTCGCGAACGGCGGTTTTAATGATACCAACTTCGGCAGAAGGTTTCAGACCAAAAGCTTCCATGATGACTTCGCCCGTAATGACCGGTTGGAAATTTCGGATCTGATCGCGAGCTTCGAGGTCGTAGAGTTTTTGCTCTACTTTATCAAAATTCGCTAAATGCTTTTTGACTTTTTCGGGGTTTTTGGAAGTAATATCGGCACGACAAAGGGTCATTAACGCCTCCAAATCAGCCCCGGCATCAAAAAGTAATCGTCGCAATGCGGAATCCGTAATTGTTTCTTTTGACAAAGCAATGGGGCGCAAATGGAGTCGAACGAGTTTTTGCACAAATCGCATGTTTTCGTTCATCGGCAACTTCATCTGTCGAAAAATACGTGGCGTGATACGTGCGCCCAGATCCTCGTGCCCGTGGAAAGTCCAACCAACCTTTTTATCAAAGCGCTTGGTCGCGGGCTTTGCAATATCGTGCATGATCGCCGCCCAACGCAACCACAGATCATCCGTATTTTTGGAAATATTATCCAGTACCTGTAAAGTGTGATAAAAATTATCCTTATGTCCCTTTCCATCTTGGTACTCAGCTCCTTGCAGTTCTACAAATTCGGGAAAGATGCGCTTTAAAATAGTTGCCTGATGCAATAATTTAAAGCCATACGAAGGCACTGCTGAGAGGATAATCTTGTTGAGTTCGTCGTTGATTCGTTCTTTTGAAATAATATCAATGCGCTCAGCCATTTTTACCAAGCCATCAAATGTGTCCGGTTCAATGTCAAAATTCAATTGAGAAGCAAAACGCACGGCCCGCATCATGCGAAGCGGGTCGTCAGAAAAGGTAATTTCAGCATCCAACGGCGTCCGAATGAGTTTTTTTCGCAGATCGCCAATGCCATTGAAAGGATCTATCAAATCACCATAGTTTTCGGCATTAAGACTGATACCCATAGCATTGATGGTAAAGTCTCGACGATTTTGGTCGTCATGAAGAGTGCCATCTTCCACAATTGGCTTGCGGGATTCTGTTCGATAGGATTCGCGCCTTGCGCCCACAAACTCAATCTCCAACTCACCTACTTTGCATTGAGCCGTTCCGAAGTTCTTAAATACGTTAACATGCACGCCCAATTTTTTTGCCACTCCCTCGGCCAACTCTATTCCGCTTCCGACAGATACAATATCAATGTCTTTGGAGGGACGCTTTAAAATCAGATCACGTACGTAACCTCCTATTACATAGGCGTCTACGCCAAGTTCTTTAGAACATTGGGCAACAACGTTAAAAATAGAATGTTTATCTAAGACTTCACTAAAATTCATTCTTCCAAACTTTTACGCTGCAAAGGTAGCATTTGTAGCGCTGTTAGCCTCTATTTCATGCATGAAAGCACCTGAAAAATGCTTTTTACCGGTAATTTTTGGATTCCTTGCAGAATAACAAATTTGCAGTTTATAGGGCACATTGAAAAACTTTCAATCCGAAATCTGTGTTGCCTTAAACGCAAAGCATACTATTCAACAAAATGGAAGAAATCATTAACCGCGTTGCCAAAAGCGGCCTCATTACGTTAGATCTGGAAGATTATTATCACCACGGAGAGCGCATACTGTACGATTTAAAAGACAATCTCTTCATGGGAATGATCCTGAAAGAGAAAGACTTCCGTGAATTTTTAAAGAACCACGATTGGTCGCAATACGAAGGCAAAAATGTAGCTGTGACCTGCACGGAAGATGCCATTATTCCTACGTGGGCGTATATGCTGCTCGCTTTGCATTTGGGGCCTCATGCAAACACGGTTGTTTTTGGCGATTTGAACGATCTGGAAGAAAAACTTTATTTTGATGCTATCAATCAAATCAATCCGGAAGAATATCGTGATGCTCGCGTTGTGGTGAAAGGGTGCAGCAAACATCCTGTTCCAACCGCCGCATATGTAGAAATAACGCGCAAGTTACAGCCTGTTGCTCAAACACTTATGTTTGGTGAACCATGCAGCACCGTACCGCTTTATAAGAGAGCGAAGATCAGTCAGAAAGTGGTTATTAACTAGTCAGGAGATAGTCATGATTGTCATTAATGGTGAAGAAGAGGCCAAAATAATGACACTACATGACCATTTTATGGCGCAAGGTTCATAAAATTATTTTACCCAAAAACATATTGAGATGCCAACATGGCTTGGGCCAATTGCAATTCGTCAATGGTGAGTTGGGCATCTAATTGATTTAACTCACTAACCACCAATTCAGTAGCTAAGTTTCCCACCAATTTATCTTCTGCCAACGGGCAACCGCCAAAACCCCGCACGGCGCAGTCTATGCGCTGTACGCCTGTTTTGTAAGCTGCTCTCACTTTCTTGGCAACGTGGCTTGACTTTGCGTGAAGATGCGCCCCAAATTCTACGTCGGGAAATTTTTTGAGCAAATGTCCGTACAATGTCTTAATGTCGTCGGTGGTACTGCTTCCAATGGTATCCGAAGGCGCGATGATCTTGATGCCCATTCCCACCAATCGCTCCGTAAACTGCTCCACAATTTCAGGGCTGTAAGGGTCGCCGTAATGGTTGCCAAAACCCATTGAAAGATAAACAACCAATTGTTTATTGGACGTTAAACAGCGATTTTGAATTTCCCCTACTTCTCCAAATGCCTGTTCAATGGTCTTGTTGGTATTTTTGAGTTGAAATGTTTCTGATACCGACAGAGGAAACCCTAAATACGTAATCTGCTCAAAAACAGCCGCATCCTTGGCGCCTCGTACATTAGCAACGATGGCCAATAATTTGGTTTTTGTAGCAGACAAATCCAGTTTTTCAACCACTTCTGCCGTGTCACGCATTTGTGGAATGGCCTTGGGTGATACAAAACTGCCAAAGTCAAGTGTGTCGAAACCCACTTGCAACAGGCGATTTAAATAATTGATCTTTGTATCCGTTGGAACAAAATCGGTCAGCCCTTGCATGGCATCCCGTGGACATTCGATGAGTTTCACAGAGTAGCGATAAGTAGTTAATAAATTGTATATGCTGTTGGAGATAAACATGTTACCCTCCGCTGACGGGAGGAATGAGTACGATCTCGTCGTTGGGATGAAGCAGCGCAGCATCGTCGGCATATTCTGTATTGACCGCAACCCGCAATGAGGTTAATTTCTGAAAATCAGGAAATTGCTGCGTCAAAAACTGTTTCAGATCAGCTACGGTAGTCGTTTCAGGTAATTGGGCCGATAATTCGAGTTGGCCGATAATTTCTTTGGCAATGCCAAAAGACAGTATTTTAAGGTTCATTATATATGCCAAAAATGTATCTGTTTTTTTAACAGTTATCCTTTTAAAAACATTCACGCGCTTGTTTTACCAACCAATAACAATCAGTTATTTCTGTCATAGATCCATTTGAAAATATCCTTCGGAAGTTCCTCAAAACGCCCTTCCGCCAAGGCAGGATTTAGTTTATACGTAATTATATTTTCGGCATTTTCGAGATCTTCACCAAAAAGCTCTCGTTCGAGGGAGGACGTATATTGTTTTTTTACCTGAATCAATTTACGATCTGTGGGTTTACCCCAACGGTCATTATCGGCCAAAACCAATTGAATCTTGCGCCAATCATCGTAAAAATATTCCTGCAATAAGGGAATGATCTGATCGCGCATCACTTCACAAAGCTGTTCAAAGGTATTGATGTTCAACAGATAAGCATGTCCGATAACGTGATCTCGGTCGTGCAGAAATTCAATACGCTCGTTCAGCGTTCTCAACAATTTTCCTAAATCAGTCGTCTCGATAGCCTTCCCTTCGAGCATTGTTTCATTGGGCGGGCGCTCAGCAAAATAAAAGCGTCGACGCAGGGCCGTGTCCAACAAGGCAATGGAGCGGTCGGCCGAATTCATTGTTCCCAGAATATAAAGATTGGGAGGTACCCCAAAGCGTTCCTGCGAATAGGGCAACGTTAGCCATAATTCATTTTCGGCACCCAACCGTTTAGATGGTTCTACGAGGGTAATGAGTTCACCCAATACTTTGGAAATATTGGCGCGGTTGATTTCATCAATGACGATAAACACAGGCTCGGCGCGTTCAAATCTCGCTTTGCGGTTTTCTTTGGTATCGGTGATGCAGCCGTCAAAACTTTGGTAATCTGCCTTTCGAATCGCGTTTAAACAAGCCTCATAAAAAATGCCTTTCCGTACTCGATAGCTGATTTTGTCGCCAATGGTTTCAGGCCTAATTCCTTCCACAAACTCCTCATAACTAAAGGATTGATGAAACGTTACGAAGGTATGAGCATACGGTTGGCAAAGTTGCTGAATCTCGTACGTTTTGCCCGTTCCCGGCGGGCCGTAAAGAATGTAATTCAGCGGAATCTGAGGCTTTTGAATAGGTATTTTGTATTCTGATTCAGGATCGAGAACAGTCAGTTTGCCATCTGCTGACGCATATCTTTTTTCAGCCAACCCAAGTACTTCCGAATTAAAGGCATCATCTTCCGCTGCCTGATAAATGGCGTTATTGTGCAACTCCCGATGATTGGTAGAGGCAGCCATTTGTTTCAATTCCTGCAATGAATCGATCCAGTATTGCACAATGCTTTCGTTTTGCAGCAAATGTTTATCGCTGTATTTGATCCATCCCAAACTATAATCCGAAGTGCTTTTATCTTCAAAAATAATATTACCGGCTTTTAGCGGAGCTTTGTTCAAAAGTTCTTTTTTAAACAATAACCCAAAACTTACATTCTCTTTTTTTCCCGAAATCTGTAAGGTTGTATGATTATTGAGATTGGCCGTAATGCGAGGGTGTTTTTCGCTGATCGTAAACGCGATCTGCCCCGAATTGGGCGGCAAGTCCAGACTGTCGATCATTTCTTTCAATAACTTAAAAAAACGCCGAACCGCATCGTATTGATTAATACGACGAATCTGCTTGACTAAATTATCACGTTCGGTGACCGTATTTTTCATGTGCCGGAGATCTTCTTCAAAATTGCCATTCCATCGCAAATTACAAAACTCCCGTGATTTAGCATGAAGCAGCTTTCAGAACAATCATTTCGGCAGTCGCATTGAGAAATTCTCTTAAATGGAATAATAAAGCTCATTGGCTGCGCTGCTTCTTTCTCATTACCACGATAAAATGACTGCTGTATGACAACCCTTTGTGTTCAATAATCGTCTTTTTAATACCAACCCATACACTTTCATACCAATTGTTTTGCGTTTCCAAACCATTAAATGTCATGAAAAACTTCAAAGACCTTCCCAATGATCTTAAAAATCAACTGTACAGAGAATACAACGACGGTCTGATTACCTTTGAAAGCATCGAAATACTTTATGGCATTCACGCCGAATCGTTCAGGGATTTTTTGCTGGAATCTTTAAATCAAAAGTTCCTGGAGTTTAAAAAAGACTTTCCATCTGCACAAACTTCGGTATCGGCTTGGGAAAATACCGAAGAAAACCACCTTATCGCGCTGCTGCCGCCCATTATTCTTATTATTCTTACGCTTACTTTTGCCTTAAAATTCATCAGCACCGAATTTTCCGTGCTTTATCTAAGCATTAATTTGATCCGCTCAGCCTGTATTGCCGCTTTCAGTGTTATGATTTTTGATTGGTTTTTAGCGTGGAAAGACCCCGAATTATTTGGAAGTATAAAACCGGGAAAGTATACATGGTCAAACTTACCTGTAGTCCGACAACCGCTTCAAATTTCAGTGGTTCGGCTTTTATTGTATTCACTCGGTCTTACCTTTTCTTTGCTTTTTTTAGAGCTATAAAAAACAGAAATATAATTCGTTTACTCCTCTTTGTATAATACCATTCCGGCGTGATACAGAATACCGTTCTTAAAATCTCCGTCTGCCGTAAAACCCGTATCATCTACGTAGTCAATATGGTTCTCTGTGATACTATACTTTCCCTGATAAGCGCTTTGGCGGTTTCCGCGAGCTTCGTCATAACGTCCGTTGGGCAATAACTCGTGGCGGATATATCCATCTTTGGTTACCCACATGCCTACATAAAATCGGGTCTCTTCCATACTTTTAAATGTTAAAAATGAAGTAACAAATGTACTGTAGGCAAGTCGCCAAGACGTATCGTTTTTCACACTGTTACCTGCGAAATTCAAACAATCGACTATTGATTTAATGAGAACCGACACAATTTCCGACTGCCTGACGTTGAAGAGCTGCAAGTATTAGTAAAGAAAAGCGTTCTTTTAAAAGAAATCCCGGCAATTTTAAAATGCTCATCCGATCTTTATTTTTTCTCTTATTCCCGCTCATTACTTACGCCCAAACCTTTTCGCACGGGCGTTTTGTAGCACGGAACAATGCTATTTTCTGGACTGAGAGATTTGATGTTAAAGACATGGACGAACCCATTATCGCACAAACAGTCAGGGAACAATTAGAGGCTAAGAAATACGTGTGTTTTGATACTCTTCAAGAACATGAAGTTTTGAGCGGTTGGCTCATTGATCCACCTGCCTCAACCATTGCAAAAGCACGATTCAGGATCGATATATTATTTGAAAAATACCAGGTAACGGTCAGTGATATGCTCGAATCCGGCCCTTTTGATACAGCAATCATCGAGAACTCTCTTCTGCAAAGTGACGGCAATTTTAGCCGTAATCTTTCTAAACGCCTTGAAAAATTAGACCGTACAATGATGGAAATTTTTGAAATAAAGCAATAGTATTTGCTTTATTTCAAAAACGTGAATTCTACCTTTTTATCGGCCGGATTGACTTAATGACGGATAAACCTATTTATCTACTGATCCATAGTACGGATTTTGACTGACAACAGTAAAAACACCTCATAATCTATTGAATTTTAACTAATTACACAAAAGCAAGAAACCCGCACGGTAGAACCGTGCGGGTTTAAGCAATACTCAACGTTATGAAAATTAACGACATAAGCCGTAATAATCAAAATAAAACTACATATTTTTATATTTAAAAAAGAGAGATACCTGTTAATTATTATTTAACGGTCGTTAATCTCTTATAAATTTTTATATTCTATTTCACCGGTCAACTGTATATTGACCGCGCAACATAACCGGTAAGGAACATAGCATAGCACAATACCTATTTAATTGATTTATAGCAAATTACAAATTATGTAAGATAGTATGGATGCTATGCTGCCGGAAGTTATGCCTTTTTTAAAGCGCCGTTCGAAGGCGAATTGAATTTAATACCCTGAAATCAGCCCCAATTGCTTTAACAGCTCCTCGAACTGGTAACCGGTCATGTCTCCGATGCGCATACTCATAAGGTCTTTTATTTTTTGGCGCTTGACCGCCGCCGGGTATTCCGCAATCAGGCTTCTATAAATATCTTTGTAATTAATAAAGGCATTTTTAAAACTGCCTGAGAGTGCCATGTCTAATTTTTGATAATCAAGCGAAGGGCTTTTCCCTTCGTAGGCTTTCCAAAAATTGATCAGCTCTCTCGCGGTTAAAATCAGCTCTTTTGTGTTGAAGCCGGTTACGTCCGACTCTGCATCGGTCAAATCAAGCAGATACTCATTTAGATAATCCAGATTTTCTGTTGTGATGGTGCGATTCATAGTTTCTTTTTTACATTTTCTTTACTACTCAATTGAAATATCACTACGTAGCCGATAAAACACCGCCCCCACAAGCGCAGAGGCCGTGTATTAATCAAGTATTCAATTCCCGAATATATAAAATTGCAGAAATAAGTCAAAAAGGATTCAAAGAGTATAGTTAAGCACAATAATATAAAGAGCATATC
The DNA here is from genome assembly GCF_965279615.1 of Runella sp. Taxonomy (NCBI): domain Bacteria; kingdom Pseudomonadati; phylum Bacteroidota; class Cytophagia; order Cytophagales; family Spirosomataceae; genus Runella; species Runella sp. The sequence goes on from NZ_OZ257252.1 coordinate 7,863,841, forward strand.
CCCCGCCGGACACTACTATCCCTCCCGAGACTATTTCCGTATATCCTTCTTTTATTGCAATTACCGCTCTGTTAGCTAAATTTGAAGTTGCTTAATTAATTTAAGTAGATAGATAATGATTTTTACACCGCTTCAGCTTTGCCGGGGCGGTGTTTGTTTTTGAATACGGCATCTGAGAACAAAATAAAATCAAACTCTTCCCCGATTTTCCTATCGTAAAAAGGAGAAGAGTTTGACAGGTAATTGTTTAAGCAGATAGATAATGAGAGTACTGTAAAGGTAAAATAATTCCTGATATAGTACAATAATTGCACTAAATTGGAACGAAACTATCCTTTACCATCCTGTGAGTAAGGTTGCCATCAGCCTTTAAATAAAGAAAACAGCACCCGGTCAAAGTTGAAACTCATTCTTCCGACGTTTATTTGTAAAATAAATTCATCTGACGCAACTGCAAAACAAAAATATTCGTATGTTAAATATCAATATTCGAAGTAGGGTAAAGTGCTATCAAAAGCCGCACAATGGTATTGTGCGGCTTTTTTGATTTCATGAATTTCTGCCTTACATATTGTATCTTATTTATTTCAGAGAAGCAGTATCTATAACAGGGGCTAGGGAAGAACACAGCTGCTATAAAAAACACCGCCGCTGCATGGCAAAGGCGGTGTAAAAATTATCTTAACCTAAATAAATTATAAACCTTAAAATTAGGCGTAAGCTTTAACACATTTATGTGTTCGAGACTATCGCCGCCATTCAATAGACGAAATCCGGTTATAAATACTAAGTAGATTAAATAATCAAAGTCTTAAAAAAGCTGTTTTTGGAGATGGGTATTTTGGTCGGAATGAATAAAAATGGCTCAAAGCATATACTTGGAGCTAATCAAACCGGAGATGTTTCTTTTATAAGGTTAGCCACCGCTCGACTGACCATAAAAATCAATTCGCCGACAATTGTGCCACGAACGCCAGATAGTTTTCCGTTGTAATCACAATTTCCACCGTTTTGTTCATCAGTAAATTTATACCGAACTGCTTTTTAAATCGCCGCAGCACTCCCATGATTTCCGGGTCAATCAGTACGCCGGTACTGATCCGGATAAGACAATTACGGTTAATATCCGGAATGACATAGCTTAGGCCATACAGCGCATCCTTAGGCAAAACAGGCACAATCGGTAAACCGGTAATGGGACAAATAGTATCCGAAGGCAAATAATTATCGAGTTCATCCATAAGCAGAGCTAAAGAGCAAGCAATATACAAAATCTTTTCAGGCTTGTTTTTTAAGAATCAATCCACCCCCATTTTTGGTACTATAATGAGAATGATATAAAAACACCGCATCTGCAAAGCAGATACGGTGTATATACTATTTGTTCATTTTTAACCTACAGTCCATCGTGGATAGATTGTCGGCTATGCAAATAACGGTCAGGAGGCTCAAAGAGGCTATCGAAATCGGCCGAAAGGACACATTTACCGATTAAATAGGTATAAATAGCGTACAAAAAATAAACCATAGCAGTTAATTCTCCTACCAATCCTCTCAATGAACATAAATCCGACGACGTGTAGGTGTTAATCAAAACGAAAAAAAACAAGCCCCAAAGCTTGTTGATAATTCGGAAGCAGAGCTAAATTACTACTGATTTTTTTGGTATTTTTACGTTGTAAACTGCTAAATAACACATACATGCTTTTAGCTTTGATTTTTATCGCTTGGGTGATATGCCTGATTTTTGGAGAATGGAAGCATCCTCCCCGCTACATCACTCGCGCTGAAACCGATGGCCTTCACAAGCCAATGCGTGAAAATCGGGAACGTGAAACGCTCAAAGCAATAAACGGTCTTAAAATTATCAACTCAAACGGACAGCATGCAGCCTTTCTCGAAGCCGAACGCCAATACAAGATTCATGCGGCCAACGATGAAATAACCCATACCCGCTCTGCATGGCTGAAACTACTTAACGAGATGCACGATAAGGGTGAATTGGATGATATACAATTTAACAACGAAGTAAATAAGTGTTTGGATAGTTAATTCGAACGGCAATAAGTAACCTCTCCAATGGGAAATACAAAAGTGCACAGAGCTGATGAGCCGCTTAATTTGCGCTTTACTCAATTCAAAGTTGTTGCCGATCAAATGCACTTATTTGCCAGCCCATCAATAAAAAAGAACCCCGCTCGGCAGCACCGGCGGGGTTACAAACTATACTCAACGTTATGAATTAAATTCTAATTTTTCCTCAATAAATAACAAAACTTTTTTTTTACCAAATTATTTACGCAAATTTATTATACAGACTTACCGCAGAATCACATTCTTATGGGACTTGTCGGGAGCATTTATTGAATTTGTACCTTAGCCTATCTATTTTACTCAACGTTAATCCAGTCTTACCCCGCAGGATACATTTTCTGTGGGGTTGTTTTTGAGTACCAATGCTTCTAAATAGATACCGTAATTATTCATAAGCTTTATCGCAGGGAAATTCCATTGATTGCCGGCAGCATTCGAGAAAGTCTGCAAAAGCCACTGCAAGCGATTTTATATCTTCGGTAGGGGGGGTATTTGCATACCAATCGGTAAATTCATTTAAGAGAGAATCAATGTCATGTTTAAGATTTTGCGTATATCCCCAGTACTCCACCAAATTGGCAACAACTTCGGTCAACGTTTTGGGCCGGTTATTGATCAGTGCCTGCTTATATATCATTTGTATCGCCAATCAGTGTACTATAATTACAAAATTCTTTTCCTGAGCCCCTGTTGAAAAGTAGAATTGTATCTACGATTTCCACAATTAAAAAGTTCTTGCTACCGACACAAAAAAATTTCTCGCCGGAAAATGCCGGATTTAATGCGAATTGGCTAAGAAAAAGCGGTTTTGTCACCGGAGTGGCAGATTGTTAAACTTCATGATATAAGCCCCATCTTCCTCACAGCTGAGTTACTTTCATAATCTCCTGACTTTCAAAAAATAACTTTCGTACCCAATTCCAACTCTTTCCTAAAATGAAAGAGTTTTAGAAATAAATAGGGGACAATAAGAGGGCTCGTTAAAAGTAAGCAGAGCAATAGCAGGCCTCCTGTAAAGGCGCGTACCAAGTTTTCTAAAGTTTTCATTGAAGGTTGATTAGATTGGGTAAAGGCTGAAGAGATAAATAGGGTTATGAAATTCTAATATTTTAATCTTGAAAAAAGTATGCTGGCACGTCGCTTCGCTTCTGTTGGCTGAATCTCCCGATTGCTTAACAAATTTAGTGCTTTGTCGACAAAATCTCGTTGTTTATCGGCACAATTAATCAGTTTTTAATTTAAAACACAAAAAATATCTTTTAAAATACGGGCTTTTTCTTCAAAAGGTGAGATTAATGCGGAGTTATTGAATATCCCAACGGCGAAGCTCTTTTTTTGGCACGATATTGGCGTCTTTACTTTGTGTCAGACAGTATTTATGGGTTAGGTAATGAGGAGATCCCGGACAGCTAATGTTCGGGATTCTTTCAAGCAAAAAAACAGGCAAAAGCCTTTGATTACCAACCAATAACAGTCTGTCTTGGAAAGAATCATCCAAAAAGATAATTGGGTCATTCTTTTGTAAGCCCGGCCTTATAAATTAACCTCAGCCGACGATTAATGCGCCTTATTTCCGACAATATTTTTTTGGCTTCAACTGCCTGATTCTTTCGTTGAGCAGCTGTCCGTTGGGCATACAGTTCCTCCCTTTGTTCCTGTAACTTTTTATACATTGTCATGGCCGTAAGCAATTAGCAGAGAAGCGGTGGTATTTTTAACTAAGATACCTTCGACGTTAAGGTCTACCCTCCTTAGAGTACGGTTTTATGCTCCCGTCCGCTTGTTTCACAACATTTTAGCCAATTGCACCGTACAAATATTACAGCGTAGTATTCTCACTGCCTACATAAGACAGGAATCTCATAATTCCTTTAATCGTTCGAGTGTTAACTTTAGTATTTGAGGCTGCATTGATTGATAATCAGTCAGCCGAGGCATTGCCAAGGGCATACCCGTGTTTTGTATCGTCGATAATTATATCTTCCTCACCTAAGTCCGTAGTGATGGCTGTGGTGGTATACTCTACTTTCACAAAATCCAATACTTCCAAATAGTTAAGCAGTGCGAGTGACTGCTTACTTTCTTCCAATGTGAGTGTTACCTGTATCATAATTAGTTACTGTTTTGAATTTATCGTCTTGGCCGGCACCTCTACCTGCATTTTTAACTCCCGGGCTCACTTACTTCTTTTTCCAACCTCTCAAGTCTTTCTGCTGCTCCTTTATACTGTTGATCAGTGGAAAAATCAATTCAGAATATGAAAAATTAAGGTTTTTTCCGACATCATTGTCTTCTTTACTACCAAAAGCGGGTCTTCTCTTCAATGTATAATTTACCGATAAAGTTAATAAGAGTGTAGATAGTTAGTAATTGCAAAATCTATATATTTGCGACCCCTGTTTTGAGTTATCATCCACCCCTCAACGTATGAAAAATTTTACATTGTTTTTCTTTCTTCTATTGGTATGCTCCCTACTGAAGGCAATAAGCCAAACACCTACAATTACAACTAATACCACGATTATATGCAATGGACAATCCGTTACTTTAACGGGCTCCAATATTCCGGCCAATTCAACCTTGCAATGGACACTTAACGGTTCTCCCATTTCAGGTGCTACGCAAAGTGTGTATCAGACTTCTGTGTTGGGAAATTATCAATTGACCGCAACTACCGTTTCCAATAACCCTAATCCATGGGCTACCCGTTCGATGCCCGTTGCACACACAGGCAATAGTCTGGGCATCTCGCCACAGTACTGGGAAATGCATTTTCCGGACAGTCAAATCGGATATGCCGTTGGTTCTTCTTATCAGAAAGGAGGAGTCGTAGCCAAAACGACAGATGGGGGAGATACCTGGGTCTCTGCTTTGATTGATGGCGGTACAAGTACCTTCGTAGATGTTTACTTTATCAATTCACAGACCGGATGGATCGTTAATCGCGATGGTAAGATCAAAAAAACAACGGATGGCGGAACAACATGGGCAACCTATACCGCTCCCGACAGTCCGGATCTGACCGGCATTCATTTTGTAAATGCACAAACCGGATGGGCTGTTGCATGGGGTGGAAAAATCGTTAAGACATCAGACGGTGGAGTAAATTGGACCACTCAAAATTCAGGAACAACAAAAAATCTATTTGCCTGTTTTTTCGTAAATGAACAAACAGGATGGGTAGTAGGAGAAAACAATACCATTTTAAAGACAACCAATGGTGGAACAAGTTGGGTATTGCAAGCCTCCGGCACATCAGCCACACCATGGTATACAGATGTATATTTCGTTAATGATCAAACAGGCTGGGCCGTGAATCATGAGGGAAGGTGTTCCGGAACCACCGATGGAGGCAACACATGGATCACCACTCTTGTGGGAGAAGGGTTTGAGCATGTCGATGTAAAATTCTTTAATACTTCTACCGGCTGGATTACCTGTAATGATTTTAATAATGGAGGAGTGAATACAACGTTTAAAACAACGGATGGAGGAGTGAATTGGACTCCTTATTCCTTAGGAATCTCAGGCTTTCAAAACTTGATGAGTTCATCGTTTACAGACGAAAATCATGGGTGTGCATATTCATCTGCCGGAGACGGTCGTTTTTTAAAATACAGCGCCGTATTAACTTCTCAACAACTCTCAAATACAATTACGCTAAACGCTGCTACTGCTATTTACACCTTAAAAAGCGGCAATTGGACAGACCCAACAGTTTGGTCGTGCGGCGCGATACCTGATGAGACGCAAAATGTAACTATAAAGTCAGGACATACCATACTGCTAGCAAATACAATGGGAGTACAAAAATGTAAAGGCTTATTAGTTGAGCAAGGTGCTGTTTTCGAAAATACGACTAATTATTTTTTGGCGAAACCGTAAAAGTTTTTATTCCTATTCATTTTCCGGGCTAAATACAACGAACCTGTCTGTAAACTCCTGCCTTTAAGGTACAGTTCCGCTAAAGCGCAAGGGTTCAAGACGAAGAGTTTTATAGATTTACTGAAAATCCAACCGGCACAACGCGGTCATTGGAATATATTGTTGCGTTTGAGAATACTATAGGAGTCTTCCCGGCATCATATAAGAAGGGGTATTAGAAGTAACGGTTAGAAGGCCAAGTACAAAGAACCCTGCAAAGCAGCGCAATGCAGGGTTGCAAGATATACTCAACGTTATAAAAAATAAAATCTTGATTTCTTGCTCGGAAAAGAGGGGCAAATCTATAAAAACTTTTACAGTAAAAAACCTGACAAATATCAGTTTTTAAAACAATAAGTATTAATTGGCAATAATTTCAAGGATTTTTTTCGGTATATTTTACCCAATTAGTATATTTGCGATACGATACTCAACGTTTGGAGTGCTTAGCCCTGCAGAACTACATTCTTGCGGGGTATTTTTTTATAAAAAAACCATTTTTGGAAGACCTAATCAATTACTTCACTTCTATTCGGTCAGGTATCAATCTTGACTTGGTACGATCAAGGGATGACAAGTGCCGTTTGATAACTATTTGATGACAGAATTGGACACTATAAATAAAAACGACCATCTTACCGAAGAAAATACAGTTAATACTGTCATTTTCTCATAACGTTGAGTGAACTCTTAAATCCGTAAGGCGCTGCCCTGCGGATTTTTTTATGCCAAATACCTACCGTTGGATAACATTATTATGGGACTTGTCGATTGGATTTGCCAAGTCGGTATATTTGAATTACAATTACTCAACGTTAGAAAAGGCTCTCCCCGCTATAAAATCAATTCTGCGGGGAACCTTGTTGAGTTGTCTTCATTTAGTTTCTCCACAGTACGCAAAAAATAAATATGCCTTTCTAGTACAAGAATCCGTCCGGCATTGCCGGACGGATTCTTGTACATTATACCCTAGTTGAAATGTATTGATACATTATGTTGTGGATCAAGCTGAATTTTTGGGGGAGCTAAGCATATAATTTTGTCAGTCTGAAGAGGAAGAATGCAATATCCCGAACACCTCTGGAAGACGCCCTAAATGCTTTGATTTTGGCATTAAAAGACTCTGCCGAAGCATTGGTACTTCTGTTATTGAAGAAGTTTAGGATGTCCAAATAATGTGTTTGAATAGACCTTGCGACGGTTTTAAAAGAATCAAGGCCGCACTCTTCGACTTCATTGTACCAAAGCGCCAATTTTTTGAAGGCCTGCTCTTTGGATGTACAAGCTCGAAAAATGGTTCCTAACTCGGTTGCCAATCGGTAGGCTCGTTCGATAATCGGGTAACGCTCAAAAAGCAATCTTGAACGTTGAACTTGTGAAGCGCTCCACTTATCATGATGTTTGAATAACAAATACCTGCTCCTAACCAGCAACTGTTTGACTGTATCACCGTTAACAAGAATTTCAGGTTGATAAGGCAAGTTACTTTGCTTTGCAGTTTCAATCGCCTGATTTTCCTGATCAAGTGCCTCCCATCTGTATTTGACTCTGACCGCCTGAACCGCCTCATAGGCTAATTTTTGGACGTGAAACCGGTCAATAACCTTCGATGCCTTTGGAAAACACCGGTTGACAATCAGCCCCATGTTGGCCGCCATGTCCAGTGTCACTTCTCGAACTTTGACCCGAATACGCTTTGGAATCTTGTTCAAAACCTCAATGACGGACGAGGCCTGTGTTCCCTACCAAACAACCTTTACGACCTTTGGCCGCCTTATTGGTGACAATCGTATACAGTTCCCCATTGGAAAGTGAGGTCTCATCAATGCTTAGATGCGAACCGATATTTTCAGCATACAAAAGCCAGTCGGCGGCATGTTCACGTTGCTTCCAATCCTGATAATCGCTGATATGGTTTTTGTACTGCTCTTGAAGTTGCTTACCATCCAAATGGAAATATTTGCCCAACTGTGAACAACTGACAGGATGATTATCAATACATTGCTTTTAAAAAAGCAGCGAACTCTTTGGTCATTCGAGTTCCCTGTTGCACTATATCCCAGTCCCTGCTGATAATCTCGCCCGTGTCCTTCACTTCCCAACGACGGCGTTTAATACAAAGTGTAACACGCTGATTACGAATGGGAAAATCTTGAATATATAGCTCAGGCAGAAAACCTTTGGACTCTAATTTCTGATCTTTGTATTCGCCGGGTGGCAGATTCTTTTCTTGCAGATAGATGTGAAGACCCGTCAGGCCTTCAACGATTTTAGAAAGTTCGAAATAGTCGAGGAGCCCCTCAGGTAATAGAAAACGAACTAAGGATAAGTAAGATTCTTGCAAGGCAGTCAATATTGGTTCAATGCAAAACAACTACATTTTTAGCTGCCCCCCAACTTTTCCGACTGATCCCTTTTAACCATTCCGAAATTTGTTGCAAACGCGAAAAACCCCAAAAACAGGCTGTTTTCGGGGTTTTTCAAGGTTTTGTGGTGATGGACGGACAGCACGATAACCGCTTTTAAAGCTACTGATATACAATTTGTTACGTTTTGGTATCTATGGTATCTTAGTTTTGGTATCAAATAAGGTATCATTTAATCAGCTTCTTATATAATTCGATTTGTTCGGATAGCAATACAATTTTTTCTTCACTTGCTTTTAGACGCTCTTTCAATATTTGATTTTCTGTCATATCAAAATTGTTTAGTTTCTGGCTCTGAGTCATATTAGAGTCGTTTAATTGTGACGTGCTATTATATTGGCTTTCAGTAAAAAAGGAACTAAATGGAACACGATATTGATTAGCAACGCGCCTTATAAATTCGGTGCTTAAATCCTTCATTTTGAACTTTTTATAAATATTTGGTTCGCTTTCTCCCAGCTTTATAGCTGCTTCTTTTATAGTGTCGCTAGAGCGTTCGATTACCTTCTTTACCCGTTGTCCTAAGTGTAGATCATTCATTTTAGAAAAAATATATATCGAAATTTGATAGTTAATATATAATATTTTAATATTGCAATATCAAAATACGTATTTTGACTGTCAAATTCAAATAATGAATTACTAAACGGTAAAATTTTATGAAAACACAACCAATGCCTACTGCAATCAAAATGCGAACGTTGCAACAGGTTTTTAATGAGGATTTGAACCCGGTTCAGAAAAAGAGCCTTTTAGCTGGACTTTGCCAACGTTGGGACTTAACAGAAGTAAATGTTAGAAAGTCTCTAAAAAAAGACCGATACCCAAATACAACCTACGACATTGGATATATGCACGAGTTTCATGCTATCGGTTTTAATCATAAATGTGGCTTCTTTCTCGACCTCGACCGTATGAAAGAAATCAAAGAATTTGGTTTGCCAATCCCTCAACTTTTTGGAATGTCATTATGAGCAGTACAGAAGCCAGCGTAGTACACGCATACGGCGAGAAATTACGACAATTGCAGGAAGAAAACGACCAATTAAAAAAGGTTGTAAACGGTGTAAAGGGAGTGCTAAATAATGCTCTCCCAACTGATGATAAGCTTATTATTCTTCACAAAATCAGACTGTTAGTAAAATGAGAATTGTAACCCTTAATGATGATGAATCACAGGCTTTAACGTACTTATTCCGTACACTCTTAGAAGCACCGATTTCAAAAGGTGGAAAAACAGATGGAAGTCGTTTTTTTCACGCCGATAGAGATAAAGGTGTATGTCTAATTATTAATGAAGATGAGGCCAGAATATTAGGATCACTAATAACCCGAATAGAAGCAAATGAGTATTACAAACCAACAAAAACAGAAAGCTAAAGACGTTCCAATTGTGGAATGGCTAGCCTCGAAAGGCCACCAACACGTTAAAATATCAGGTGGCGAATATGTATATTATAGCCCGTTCAATCCCGAAGAAAATACACCATCGTTCAACGTTAATCCCGCAAAGAACTGTTTTACAGATTTTAGCACAGACAGAAAAGGGGATTCAATCCGTTTGGTTCGGGAACTTGACAAGGTTGATTTTGTAACCGCTGTAACCCGATTATTAGCGTTTACAGGTTTTGAAGTAATGAACGAACCAGCACAATTGAAGCAACGTGAACCGGAAACACCCTACGGCGTTATCAAAAAAATTTTACCCTTGTCATCTCAAAATTTGATATATTACTTTCAAAATAGGAGTGTTAATGTAAATATTGCTAAGGAATGGGTTAATGAGGTACACTATTCTACGGAAAAAGGGCATTTCTATGGAATAGGCTTTTGCAATGACAAAGGCGGTTATGAAATGAGATGTCTTACCCGCAATGGAAATGTATTCAAATGTTTTGTAGGTGAAAAGAAAACCATTACAACTTATCATACCAACGATAACGAGACGGTACTGCTATTTGAAGGGTTTACCGATTTCCTTTCTTATCTGACCTATCACGAACTTACTAAGCCTTATTGTTCAGCTATCATCCTGAATAGTACAGCTATGCTTTCAATGAAGGTCATTGAAGAACTTCACAAATACACGGTGGTAGAATCCTATTTAGACAATGATGTAGCAGGGTTTGAAGCATTTGAAAAGCTGGAGAAATATCTCTGTGAAGACCAAATTTTAATAAACGCTTCACAAAATCTCTACCCTAACTACCACGATTTTAACGACTTCTTACAATCTGTACCCTCATGGCAGAACCAAAGACCAAACAGCAACGCTACGAAGCGTGGCTGAAAAAGCATTTTGAATTTCGCTACAATATCATTTTAAACCTTATTGAATATGCAGAAAAAAAAGCCCCCGAACGTGGCTTTGTGCCAATGACTGACTATGCTCTAAACAGTATGGTTCGATTCTTAGACAAAGAATATAACGAAGCCCCTAGCCCCGAAAAAGTCTTTTCCATCCTTAAATCTGATTTCACCCCAAAGTACCATCCAATCAAAGCGTATTTTTTGAAATGGTACGAAAACCACAAACATCATAAAGGCACAAGCTACATTGATGCACTGGCCGCAACCGTGACGGTTGAAAATCCCGAAACGTTTAGATTATCCCTTACCCGTTGGCTGGTGGCAAGTGTTGCACAAGTGTTTGTTGATGAAATCAAATTCAATGACCCTAAAGCCAACGACTGCCAAAACCAAACGTGTATCGTTTTGACAGGATCACAGGGAGCCTTTAAGACAACGTGGTTAAATATGCTTTGTCCGACTGAACTGGCTGAATACCTCTATACAGGTAAAATCAACTTGAATTTGGATAATAAAGACATTTTTATCATGCTGGGGGAAAAGTTCATTATCAACCTTGACGACCAATTACGTAATCTGATAAAGAAGGATAACGAGACAATGAAAACCCTAATTACACAGGGCAAAAACTCAATACGTAGACCTCATGCCAAGTTTGCCGAAAACATCCAACGTTTAGGAAACTTCGTTGCATCTATCAACGGTGAAGACTTTCTAAGTGAGGATGAAAACCGCCGCTATTTGCCGTTTGCGGTTCAATCCATCGACATAAAAGAAGCCCAATTGATTGATATGGATGGTGTTTGGTTAGATGCCTTCATACTTTTTAAATCAGGCTTTCAGTATTGGTGGACAAAGGCAGAATTAGCCGAATATTTTGGTGAACAAATGGAAAATTTCCGCTATTCATCGCCTGAACTGGAAATGTTACATACTCATTTCAGTGTACCCAGTCCTAATGATACTGATATTGAACTTATGTGTACAACCGACGTAATCAACTATTTATCGGCTTTTACAAAAGAACGTTTAGGCCCGAAGAAAATAGGGGAGGAATTAAAGAAAATGGGAGCGGCAAAAAAAAGTGACCCTGATAGAGGGAATTTAAAATGCTATGCCCTTCAAATTAAAAAACTAAAAATTAAAACAAGCACTTTAAACGAATGGAAGAGCAAGATTTAGAGATAACTATTAGTCAAAAAGTCGAAGGAATTGACAGAAAAATCATACTGGATGGTGGTTTTTTTTCATGTGTGTTACAGGTTTTTTTAAAGAAGATAATAACAGGTGACATTGAAGTAACAGAACTGAAACAACACTATTATAAAAAGTTTGAAGTGGAAGCTAAAGCACAAGAATTTAAAACGATGGTTTCACATTGAGCAATGAAATGGAAAATCTGCCAAATTTTTTTTCAATCCTTGCTACTGCAATGGATTCACTTTTTAAGCGTGAAGCCTTTCTGAACTGGCTAATGAAGGAAAAGCCTGAATTAGTTCAAGAATTGTTAAAAGAGTACGAACAACAGTTGAAATCAAAACAAATTGCAGAACCTCAAAATCAACTAAAACAATGAATAGCATAATAATAATAACAGGCAGTGACGAATATTACAGGCGAAAAAAGGCGTTTGAATTAACTAAGGGAAAGGATTTTTATTGGCCTCTGCATAGAACTCCTTTTTTTGTTGCGCTCCAAACAATGCCGTTAAAATGCGAATTAATGATTCTTGAAAGTTTTATTGAAATAAACGATTTAAAGCATTTTGTAACGCTTTCGGAATTTGAAGTTACACGGCCTTATAGTTCTGTTCCTACGTCGGTAAAATTTCCTGATTTGGTAATATGTACTCCATATCGAAAAGACTGTTTTGAAAACTTTAACAACATCAAATTATCATTTCTTCACCTTACTTAACAAATAGCATAATGACACCACAACTCACAACCGAAGAACAAAATCGTTTAGGTAACGAATTAGAACAATTATTGGCAACTTATGGCCTTACCGGTTTTGCTTTATTTTCCGTAAAGAATCGGCAACTTATCTTACTCGACCGAAACACGAAGGGAACAGTATTACGTCACGTAATTGATGCTACCATCAAAAAGATAAAGAAGTCATTTTAACTTAACTGTTAATGTGAACCGAATTGAAATGTTAGGAAATAAGAAACAGGATTTCCAAACCGTTTAGGTAAGAGTATATATTACTTGAAAATATATCCTCTTAACGGCCTAAACCATTACCAAAAATCTATTATGGACACACTACCAAGCAGCCACGGTCAGGATAAGACCAAACTAAACCAAAGGATTCAGGAAGTTCACGACTATGCCGATGCAATATTATTGGCTCTGAATTTAGCAGGTATGTTACACGATGATGAACCCGATAACAGCCTTATGTTATATGTGTTTCAAAGTCGTGATGCAAGGATAAAAGAACTGTTATCAACTGATTAGAAATTGTTTGGTATAAAATATAAAAGAAAGCAACTGCTATTATCGAATAATGACAGTTGCTTTCTTTTATATACTATTCAACCTTTTTTTCTTCTTTTGAGAAATGCTTGTCTATGAATTCTTTGTAATAAGAAATCAATTTAGAATCCATTTCGTTCTCAATTTTTGCCTTCTCTATTGTTAGCATTGTTTCTTCTTTTAATATTCTAAAGTTTCGTTCTGTAGAAAAAAGCACCTTCAATCCTTCATCCAAAACTTCTGTTCTATTTAAAAGATGCGCAATCCTAAGGGCATTTGCTTTAGAATTTAAATTTGTTAACTCATTTTGAAAATATTTTATATCTTCTAAGTTGCTTTTATATAATCTTAAAAAAAAGAAGGAAAATATTTGAAAAAATATAACCCCTGATATTCTAGGAATATAATACATTAAGTAATCTAAAAATGATGTAAACACTTTCCCGTTTATTAGTAAGCTGATAATTAATGATATACTGACGAAAGACCAAACAAAACCAATAATCAAGTTTACATTTGAATTTCTCCCTAATCTTTCAATAGAGTTTTTATTCTCGGCTAAGGTATTATTTAAATCGTTAAAAATTAGTTTATTAATAGCTTCTTGTTCGCCTAACGATTTAAATCTTTTTATAAGTTCTTCCGAAATAGAGCTTTTAATCTCGCTGAGTTGATCTTCATTAAGTCCACTAACTACTATTCTATTTAAAGCAATAGATTCGCCTATTATTTTGTCTACTGTCTCTTGGTTAAATGTCTCTACTGGGTTATTAGGCTCAGTTTTATTTAAATTTTTATTATCAAGGTACTGTGCAATTTTTGAAATAACCCCAAAAAGTGTTAGTAATCCACTAGCAGAAACTAATAATATTATTGTTATAGTAGTAGAGTATTGTTTAACAAAACTTACGAGCGCATCAAGGCTATCAATATGAAAATACAGAAGAGTGAAGATTGTAACTGTTGAAGGTAAGCCTACCACTAGTAAAAAATCAGATTCCTTTGGTAATGAAAATGGTTTTTTCATCTATTCTCTAATTTGTACAAATTACATTATGAATACAGATTCACGGTTTTGATAACTCTGCAAATATATAAATTTTAGTCACTTCAATACTATCAATGAAGTCACTTGCTATCATTTGAAGTTACTTTTTATCCGCTGAAAAGAAAATGTGGCCTTTGTTCTGAGTGTCAGATACTTAGCTGTTTTTAGTTAAATTTTATGTAATACTAAGTTACTAAAGTAACTATAAGACTTTAAAATGCTGATTTTCAGAGTATACTATATAGTCACTTCGGTAATTTGAAGTGACTATAAAGTGACTGTCAAGTGACTATTAAATAAGAAATAGTCACTTAGTCACTTACTTTGCCCGAACTTTCCAAAAATCGGCAATATCAGTGGTAAAAAAAGCGGTAAAAAGCCGCGAAAATCAACGGATTTCGGCTTTTTCTAAGGGTTTTCCAATAGCTTCAAATAAAATTCGCAGTTGATTAGGCGTAAAAAATTGGTTTCCCTTTTTCCATCCTATTTTTTCCAACACTTCTTTAGGAACTCTACGCTCAAATTGTTTGAGTTGTTTACAACCATAAGACTCAACGATGTCCGTTTTTGACCAAAAGCTATTCATTTTCTTTTCAGCGGTTACTACTACTTTCGAATACTTTCCACACCTATCCTGTCAGTCTCCAAATTTAACAAAACATATCGAAATTTGAGAAAAAGTAACGCCAATGGCAGTCATTTATAAAGTCGAACAATTACAGGCACTTTATCAGGATGCACAAACCGCAACCAATGAAGAACGTAAGCGACTGTTAAATTTCATTGTCACCGAAAGCGTGAACACCGTAAACATTTATCTGCTTGAAATGGAACGTGCCGCTAACCTGTACGGAATTGTCCTGAAAAAGGAAGAAATCCAAAAAAACGTAATCGGTATAGCACAAACCGTTGGCATTGCAAGTACGAATATTTACGGGTATGTCGTGGCGGGTTTGGCCTATGTCTACGATGCCCTTACTAAGAAAAGTCGTACCGAAAAAATCAACGCCGCTATTGCCGAAGTCGAAAAGATAAAGGCAAAAGCGACCGCCGCCGCGCAACTGTACGAGACTGCGAAAAGTAATCTTACGCAGTTGAAAATTAAAGAGATAGCAACCAGCCCTATCGTATGGCTGGCAATTGTTCTGGTACTCATTATTTATTTTTCCCGCTGATGGACATACAAAAAGACACAACCATTTTTGCCTTGCGAGACGGTATAAAGATTTACGGTGAACCCGTAATTTCCGAAGACTGGATTATTCAGCGTGTACAGCTTAAACAAAACACTTACCGCGCTTGGGTGAAAGCTGACCAGATCGGAAAAAGTACCGGTCAACTTATCACCAAAAACGATGTGCAATTCTTGGAAGTGGAATGTGTAGCCTGTCTTTGGACTCGTAAAACCTTTTTGGGAAACTGGAAAATAGCTAATGTAATGGGCTATATACCTATTAACGCCTTAAAGAGCGATGTGTATTTTTTCCAGAAAGACGGTACGCCGATTTCCTTTCCTGAAACCAATGTACCCGAAGCCCTGGAAAACGGGAATAAAGAGGGCGGTGATAGCACAAGTTATACAACGCTTTTGTGGGTTTTGGTATTTATTCTGGCAATGATAGCCGTGTATAAGGCAGTTAAACGCAAACGGAAAAATTAACATGGCAAACGTAACACTAGGCGGTTTACCCCAAAATATTTATCCCAATTCCAATATTGGGGTAATTTCAACGAATGCTATTTACCTGAAATACAGTCAGTATTTTTCGGTAGACAACAATACGAGCAAAATCAGCATCCGCGAAATACCCAACGATAATGCAACGTGGAAAGAGATTTTGCAGGTGTTTCAAAACGTAGACAATTGGGCGCAATTGAATCCCAATGATGTTACACCAACGATTGAACGGGTGGTTAATATCCTGATGAAGCTACGCAGGGTGAGTGAGACAGACGCGCCTTATGATGCCTATGAATTGATTTTGTTTTGGAACATAGCGGTTCGTCCAGACTATTTTCTGCCAATATTCTTTACGGAGTCAATTTATAGTACGTATGTGACGCTGGCAAAAGAGTACACGTATGAAATGCTGTTCACGCGGGTACAAAACGACCGTCAACGGGCGGTTAATCCCAATTCGCCGATTGTAACCCCGCAGGAAAATTACCCCAATTATAACCCGCCTACGAACGGATCACCCAGCCCGTCCAATCCGAATACACCCGTTACGCCCTCGACGGGAACAAAAACGTCTAATGTCTGGACGTGGGTAGCATTGGTCTTTGTGTTGGTGCTTATAATCCTGATTATGCGATGAATAAACGATTTTATACCGTGGCCGTGGTGGTTATTCTATTGGCCGTAGTTTGGTTTTACTGGCGTAAAGCCGTTGCCGCTTCAAACCTTAGTTTCTCGCTGGGTTTGCCGCGCAATTTTGCTTTACGTGATGCGTCGGTATATTTTACTTTACCGATACGGGTATTGAATGCCAATCCTGAAAGCATCACCATTTCAGGCTTGAACCTGCAAGCGGGTTACAACGCTAACTATTTGGGTACTGCCTACGCTCTCAAATCGCAGACCATTGCGGCGCTGGGAGAAACGACCGTTTACGCGGATTGGTTTATTCCGATTGTCAATTTGATTAACATATTCCCCGAACTTAAAAACGCCTCTAAGTCCGTTAAAATCAACTTTAAAGGGCAGGTACGGGCGTTTGGGCTGGGTTTCCCTGTTGACTATACGCAAATTATAACTTTACCCCAACTATGATTTTAGCATTAAATGGCCGTGGCGAAATCATAGGCCGATTCAATGACGACGGTACACGCTACCAAGACCCGGAAGCATTGGGTATCTACGAAAATGACATTTATTACCCTACCGGCAGTAGCGGAAATAAAGGGCTTTTCGATAAGATTTTAGGCGGTGCTATAAACGTCTTGCAGGTGCTTTTTCCAACGGGTATCAAAAACAACAGTACTACCTACGATCCTTACACGCCTGTTACCACGGGAACGGGTAGTGGTACACAAACCTCAAGTACTTTTTCAGGTTTGGGCTGGGTAGTGGCATTTTTGGTGCTGGCTTACTTCGTATTCAAAGGCAATAAGAAGTAGACCATTATCCGTACAGACGCGCAAATTTCACTTTTTCAACAAACTCTATATTTTTTTTCAAAATGGCAAATTCACTCAGATTTAACGTAGGTGCAACTCCCGGACTTAACGGAACGGGCGTTGTGTACTTGGGTAAAGCCGCAAGCGGTCGTGAGTTTCTTTTTGTCCGTCACGACCACGACGGAAACGCAGGTACAGACAACAAAAACCTGTTTCTTTCCCGTTCTTCCATTGTTAACCAAATCCGTACAGGTGCAACAGGAGTACAACTTGCCGAAGTTGTAAACTACTCAAACCTGATGGAAACCGCCGACGATGGTTTGTTGGATGTAGACGGTTACATCACCCTCGACAACGCCCCGACGAACGTCGCGTTTCTCCGTCTATGGGATGGTACGGTAACGCTCTTTAGCGTAAAAGGTACGAACATAACCACCGTACCGACGAATAAGAACATCATTACCAGCACCAACTTGGATGCTTGGATGGCGGGTACACTTTCCAGCGGAGCAAATGCCGCAACGGGTGGCGATGGCGGTACAGGCGGTTCAGGTACTCCAACCTCAAAAACGCTTTGGGAACAGGCACAGGACTTTGCAACCCAAAACCCCGCCCTTACGATCCTGATTGTATTGGGTATTATTCTGGGGTTGATCTGGTTGTATAACAACTACGGAGGCGGTAAAAAACGCAGAAAGCGCCGCTAGGAACGCGTAGCCGCTGAAAAGAAAGGGTAGGAGTACATATATTTTTTATTCCTGACCTATCATAAAACGATACTTTAATCTCAAAATTCGATACTAAAAATGGCTGTCAAACTCAAATCATTGCCAAAACGCCCTAAAGCGTCATCAAGCCCCGCTGTATGGGCGCGCTACGAAAAACGCCTCAAAGAAGTGCAAGCCGAAAACGGCAAAAAACTGCAAGCCGACAAGCAAAAACAGGCGATTCAGAAACGCACCGCCGGAGCATCCAAAGTAAGAGGCAAACGCTAACCATAGGCCGCTAACCTAAACGGGAGCGGCCTATCTATCTCCTTTAGAACTATGCACCCTTCTGATTTTATACGCGCATATCCTAATCACAAATATTGGACGCTTTACGATTCCAAAGACAAAAAAGTAGCCGATTTTACGGGCGATGGCGGTGACGGAACAGCAGAGTTTGAAAAGTTTTACGGGATGCTTTCGGATGGAAAATACAAGCTATGTGTACACAAAACCGAACGTTTAGACCGTGGCTGTTATAATTTCTCTTTCACCAAAACCGCTACTACAATGTCAGGAAATCAAGGCTTTTCGGGTGGCAACTCTCAAAGCGATTTTATGTTAAAGCTGGTTGCCGACAATGCCCGCTATGGGGTATTGATTGAACAGTTTGACAAACGGCTCGACAAAATAGAGGCTCGTATAGAACAAGTCGCATTAGCAATCGACGAACTAACCGACGAAGACGACAGCAACGACGAAACTGCATTGTCACGCCTCAAAAACGACTTTGGTAACGTGGCGGGAATGGCCGCTAATGCCAAGAAATTCTTTAGTTAAACCCAATCATTTTAAACCAATTATTCACCAAAAACCCGTAGTACAATGGAAACCAACAATGCCCCCGTAACACAATCAGCAAATGTAGAGGCCGCTATTACCAACTTTCTCGAAACGATGTCAAAGACCATGCCGAAGGAAGAAGCTACGGTAGCCCTCGACCATTTGACCGCCTTTATGTCTGAAAATCCGCAAATGTTCCGCAAGTTGTTCAGTGAGAACACAATCGGAAAAATCAAATCGCTTTCAGGCAAAAAGAAAAAGCCCTCTATGATGGACATGGCTTCATTAGCTATGGAAATCGCTGGGGATTTTATGTAAACTTTACCCTACTCTAAGCAATGGCCTCTAACAATTCTCTCTCACTTACGCGCCGCGATGTTTTGATATTTGCTTTCGTGGTTATCATGGTTTATATGTTAAGCCGTGCAATCAGGCTGTATCAGCGTCAGAAAGCATACGATGCAATTGCAGGGGATGCCAACGCACAGATAGCATTTTTGATTCGTCAGGCGTGTAACCCAAAAGGTGCTTTATTGGGTTTCCCGCTGATTGATGTAGATGGAACGGACGAAGAAAAATTGTTTGCTTTAGCCGTTCAAATCAAAGACTTAAATGCCGTGCGCAATGCCTACCAAAAGCAGTTTGGAGAAGAATTGTTAGACCGTTTGCGTGATGAGTTACAGGGTGATTTTGAAAAATGGATGTCATTGGTTAATTCCAATGGCGGCGGCACTAATCCGATTCCCGTTGATCCTGACAAACCCCGCTACGTACAGGCCGCTACAAATGTCAACGTGTTAAACTACAATGACAGCAGCAAGGTGGAAAGAAGTTACACCGCAGGGCAAACCGTAGGCCGTTATTTGTCGGAACGCGATTTCAAACACAGTGATGGTAAAATGTACCGCTATGTAGTGGTAACCTACAAGTACGGCTGGTTTGATTTGTTTGAGGCCAAAGGGTACGTACTTAAGTCCGCTATCCGTATCACCAATTACGTCTAACACCATGAATAAGAATCAGGCAATTTTCGCAACGGTTTCTATCTTGATTCTGCTTTTCCTGCTGTTTCGACGCGCTAATAAAGCAAGTCGTGTAACGGGAAAATTCTACGCAAAAGCGGACGATGTAACTGGCTTTGCGGTAGAAAAGAATGCCAACGGCCAATGGAATCCGCTTTTTGACAATGTGGTAAAGGTCTACAAAAAAGGCGAATTGATTTCGACCGCTTTAGTAGGCAGTTTAACCACCGTCAATGCCGAAATGCAAACATTTAAATTCCTGATTTTAGAAGTCTCTTGGTGGTTGGGTATTCCTGTGAATATCTGTATTGAAGAACGTTTAATTACCTCCGTTATCCCATGATTTACGAAGTCAACATACCCGCCTCAATACGTACTGCCTTTACCGATAAAGTAAGGGCAATTTCTGCTAAATACGGTTTTCGTCCTGACTGGCTGATGATAGTTATGCGCTTTGAAAGCACCATCAACTTTAACACAGGCAACCACGGCAACGGAGCCACGGGATTAATCGGTTTTCGAGAAAACACCGCCGCTACACTCAAGACAACACAGGCCGTGTTAGCCGCTATGTCGCGGGTGCAACAACTGGACTATGTTGATAAGTACTTAGCCTTTTGGAAGGCAGGGGAAAAAGTTAACTCGCTCACAGACCTGTACATGATTGTCTTTTTACCCGCAAAAGCCGGCTTACCCGACAGTACCGTTCTGTTTCGTTCAGGATCATCAGGCTATTCGGGAAATAAGGCGTTTGATACGGATAATAAGGGATATTTCACCATTGGCGATGTAGGAGCGATGATTAAACGCTATGCGGGTAATGTACCCGTTGTATCGCAAACTACTGCCTACCTATTGATTTTTGTTTTAATCATTGTCTACTTCTATTATCACCGCAAATGAGAACTTTTGAAACCCTCGACTATCCCTTAAAACGGAAGATTTTAGACCGTTACATAAAAAACGAAATCGGGTTTGAAGAACTGGAAGCGGAGTACAACGTAACCGCCGAAAGCTTTAAAAAGTACATGGTTGAAACGGTTGAAAGCCAATACAATACGTTTAAACCCGTGCCGAAATCAAGCTGGAAGGAAGATTTTAAAATCCTTTTCCGAAAGTTCAGAGACAATCTTTTGACCGACCTGATTGTAAAATTCACCTTACTTTTTTTCTTATTCAAAGCGTGCGTAGTTGTGCCGGCTAAGTTAGCCGATACTATCACACCATTGGGCGCGCTGGCTATCGAAAAGGCGGGAATTACATTGCTGGTATTTCTCATCGGCAAGATGTTTTTTGAACTCTTTACGCTCGTTACCGACCGCAAAGAATGGTTTTACGCTACTGCTTTTATTCGTCCCGAATTTGGCTTTGACAACGATTTCAATAACCTAACACCCTTTCAACGATGTACGCTTTCTCTCTTAAAACGTTCTGTACGTATGCTTATCTATGCGTTGCTGTTTTTGGGAATTTTGATGCAGTAGCCCAAAAGCAGGTGATTGTAGACATTGCACAAAGAGACGTAGGAACGATAGAGAGAACCCGCAATAATGATGATCCGCTTTTTGACTTTTACCGCGCAACGGTAGCAAAGGATTTGAACCGCTGGAAAGCCCCGTATTGCGGTTGCGCTGTGTATAGCTGGCATTTACTGGCGGGACTCAAACCGAAGAATACCAGCCCCGCCGTAGCCCTTTCCTGGAAACGGGAAAAAGGGGTAAAGCTGGGAGCCAAAACCACCGCTGAAAGTGTAAAGGAATTACGGGCGGGAATGGTCGTACTGATGAAGTTCAGCCGCTACCATGTAGGTGTATTAAAGCAAGCCTATCCCGCGTATGTAGTCACTATCGAAGGAAATACCAGCAATGCCAACAGCGTCAACAGGGTAGCAGGTAAAACCGATGGCGTGATGGAAAAAATCAGGCCGTACTACCTGCTTATTGGCGCTTATGACTGGTACAGCGACGCAATACCAATCGACCCTAAGAAATACGCAGAGATGCGAAAAACCTACATTTCACCTCAAAAACCTACAATTCAATGAACTACGAAGTAACCGAATTTATGCGCTTTCTGGCGCGTTTCATTGCCGCAATTTTCCAGATCATGCAGGATGGAAAAGTAAACCTGAAAGACATTCCCGTAGTGTTTCGGGTGATTCCTGTTATCAAACCCGCCTTTGATAATTTAGAAGGCGTTTGGGATGGATTCAGGAACCTGACGAGCGACCAGCGCGAAACGCTTACGCATTTAGTGGCCGACGAAATGGACATGGAGTTGACACCAAGAACCCGCGCCCTATGTGAGCAGGTGATTAAAACGGCAACCTCATTGATTGAAACAATCGTAGCCTTTAAAGATTTTCGGATGGTTTCCGAAGCGGTGGGTTAATTGGTCAATGGTAGCGGCCTAAGCCGCTACCTATTGTTTTATCCTTCAAACTTCATCAACATGAACAAGACATTTTTTTTTGTTTTTTCTGTCATTATTCTGATAGTTTTTTTTGCGTCTAAGCAAAAAAAAGAAGTAGTGCAAACTACTCCCAACAACAAAGAACCTGAAATGGAACCCGTTGTAAATCCTTTGAAGGGAGCAAAAGGAGAAACGGGCGCAGCCGGACCGCAAGGGGTACAAGGTCCGGCAGGAACACCGGCACCAAAGTTTTATTATGGTACAACTAATCCCGGCCCGGATCAATCTATCTATTCACAGGGAGATTTTTGGATAAACACAACGACCGGTACATTATGGGAGAAATTGAGCAATACAGGTATTCCGTTTGACCCTGACAGAGAGTATGAAATCCATGATAATTCTAACTGGTGGAAAGTGTCAACATTAAAAGGCGATAGTGCCGGAAAGGGTTACAGCCTCGCGGAAATGAAAGCAGTTCCCAATTCCGTGCTGACCAACTATCAAGCTGTCTACCTGAAAGACGATTTGAAAGAAGGTAATTACAAACTTGACGCGGCAGATACCACAACACCGGGGGATGATGTATTGACAGTTGTAACGAACAACGGGCAACGACTGAAACGGGTTATTGATACGTATTTATATCCTGAAGTGTTTGGCCCCAAAGGTGATGGGGTTAATGAGGACGGGGTAGGCTTTCAAAATTATTTGGTTGCGTTTGCTAAATACTATGCAAAACTCGACCAAGTAAGCGCCAATTATTCGGCAGAATTAGGATTCCCTGTGATCGACCTAAGAGGTCGTTGCTACAAAATAAGTCAGGAATTAACCTTGCCCACTATCGGGGGACGCAAAGCGGGACAGTTTACGATTCGGAACGGTACATTTTACATTGGTGACGGACTGGCCGCTACTGCTGATAAGTACCTTTTTCGTTTGGCAGACTGTGAAAACGTGGATTTTGAAAGTTTGATGATCTATGGAAAAGCCAACAGCATTGCAAATCGAAACGCTTTCTACGTGGCTGATACGTCTATTTCTGTGAAGTTCAACAAAGTCCGGGCCTCAGAAATCAGCCAATTCATAAAGACAGAGTTGCATACTTACGATGTTACCATTGATGGTTGTTACGTACGTAACTATGTAGACGCAACACCATCTCCTAACTTTATTGACATTCAGGGAGATGCGTTTATTAACAATACCTATCTTATCAACGTAGTAACGCCCATTGTTACCAGAGGCGGCAACAATCTCATACGAGGCAATCACCTCTACGGCGTGAAAGGACCGGTTGGTATTGATGTTTTAGAAACGTCGGTAGGTGATATTATCAGTCACAACTATTTTGACGGTTGCGCCGTTCGTGCCGACCGTTTCGGTACCGGTCTCATTCTTAATGATAACTATTTCCAGAATTTAAGCACCTATTCGGCTATTATTCTCCGCAAAACAACGGGCGCGTATCAACCTGCGAATCTTTCAATACAGGACAACCATGTACACTTTTATCAGGAACGTACACCGGAAGTTGCCAACGTAAATTTTAGTTATGATTCAGGAACGGGCATTATAACGGTCATTTCAGGACTCGTTTTAACGGACATTCACGTAGGCGGTATGTTGCAGGTAGACCCGGACCGACGTTTACAGATTTGGGATTATATCAGCGCAACACAAGCAAGGGTTAAGCAAATGGGACGCTATTATGTACCGACCGCCGCAAGCTATACAACCCGCTTAGTACCTATGGACGTTCTAATCCAAAACGGCGACGATTTGCAAACGATGAGCGACCGCCCTAACGTCTTTATACAGAATAATATTCTTACCATCAACAATACAATTGGCGGCTTTGTAGAGCATCCCGTCGTTATAAATGAACAAAGCGGCTGGTATACGCGAATAACTAAAAAACTCATTGGTGCAATGCGTTTTTTTAGCATAAACCCCTTTTCAATCATATCAGATGTGAGTGATTATGATATGTTGAAGATTACTAAAAGTGATGGTACGCTATTGGGTAAAATCGGTTATGCAATTGCAGGAGTTATACGGATTGGAACGACGAACAAAGGTTTTGTTTTCACGGATGGCCGTTTTAGTCCCGAAACGACCGACGATTTGAATTTGGGTGAAAGTTATGC
Organism: Runella sp.; assembly: GCF_965279615.1. NCBI lineage: Bacteria > Pseudomonadati > Bacteroidota > Cytophagia > Cytophagales > Spirosomataceae > Runella > Runella sp. The sequence continues at coordinate 7,888,380 of NZ_OZ257252.1, forward strand.
ACGTTGGAAAAATGCTTTTGTTAAGACCGTCCAAGCCGACAAGCTGAACATAAATACAGCTGGAGCAGCACCAGCGGCCGGCATAGTTGCGTTAGCGGGCGGTACAGCGACGGTTAATACGACCGCCGTAACTGCAAACAGTATCGTTATGATTACGAGTCAATCCGGCGCAAAGGTCGCCTCCTATCGGGTTTCGGCTCGAACAGCAGGAGCGTCCTTTGTAATCAGCTCAAGCGATAATACGGACGACAACGTAGTAGGATGGCAGTTTGTCAATTAATTAACTATTAATTCTCTGAAAAAATGGCAAAGCCACTAAAAAAACTAACCCGATTTGTAAGCAGGAATCGGGTTTTCTTTATCGCGTTGGGAGTTGCTCTAGTAGTGTACCTGATTTGGTATTACTATCAAAAGTCGAAAGTTACCACCGACACAGGCGCAAGAACGGCGGGTAAAAAATACCGCGTTAAACAGATGTATTTTGACCCGTTACGGGTGTATAAAATGCTGATGGTGATTGACACGGATAATTGGGCGAATCGTTGCCGATTGACAAAAGCAGAGGGATTAGATACCATTCAATTGGTTGTTCCTATTTCCGAAACCTTTAAAGGCAAAAGCAACTACGATTTTGCGCCCTATATAGAATTTGCCAATGTAGCCGCTGACAATGGCCTTTATATTGTTTTAAAACCGGATATACAAATTACGGGCAAAATATTGGGTAGTGTATTTACACAGGCAGATATGATGCAGGACCGGAACGGAAACCGTTTAACGGGTGCAACCTATCAACTCTCTTTTGCTTCTACCAAATGGAACGAAGTTTATAACTGGCACAATAAACTACAAAGCGAGTTTAGACCGTTTCAGGACGCGCAAATGATACCCGTTTGTTTGCCAACGTGTCACCATACACAGGAATTTGTTTATAATTACATTTGGCAGGGTGATTTTTCACCCATCGAAACGGAAAAAAGCGGTGGTTTGAATCAAATGCAAAATCTGGATTATTTGCGCTATGAGTCCTCGCAATTAAAGGAAAAATTTCATGCCATTTGCAATGAGTTTAACGGCTGGCGAATGGGATACGACGCAGGTAGTTTTTTCATTGGAAGCCATAGGGGTGTTGGTTCATTTGACTTTGAAAATATCGCCAACCATCCATCCATCAAGTTTATTAAGAACAATCCGCGAATTTTTGACAGTCCCGAATTTAACGCCGCACTTTGTCAGGACTGGAAAATAAGAACCGGTAAATTTTGGGCGGTTGAATGGACTAACGCCGATGGTGCAAACGCTGACCAACTGGCAGACCGTCACCGCGTAAGTATCCAACAGGGCGCAAACCTGTTAAGTTTTGCTTTCCATACCCCCGACAATAGCGGAGGCGGTCAGGGCTGGGAAGTATTTAAGCAAACCCGTAACCGTCTGCAAAGTACGGGCGATTGGGATAAGCCCGTACAAACGCCCCAAAGAACGGATTTACTGTCTTACTCGCTGGCCGATATTTACAACCAAAACGGCTATGAAGGCGGTTTGTTGGGTGCTTTCAATACGCTTAAAAATAATAACGGTGGTGTACTGCCTAATGTACGCTGTACAGGATAGTATTTGTTGTAAGTTTTTCCATAAATGAAAATAAAAGTCCGTACAACTTGTACGGGCTTTTATGTGATTAGTATTTCTATAAATTACGTAAATAAGCTAACCCAATGTGGAGTAATGCCAATGTTTTGCAATGCACCCAAAATTTCATCTTTTCCGGATTTAGACAATGAATGATAAGTACCAATATCTAAATTGACTACTTGCCTAATGGTACTTACTCCCACTGATTTCAAAAATTTTATTATCACCTGTCTTAAATCAAGAACCTCAATAGGAAGATCAAGAGTTTTATCTAAGTCTTCATATACTGTATTACTAGTTGCAGCGCTGTAGCTTTTATCTTCAATTTTACGAAGACGTCTGTCCATAGCTCTTACAGAGGTTAAAATTTCATTTAGAACTTCATCACCACTAGGCTTCTCAACTGTAACACTACCCTCTTCATTTGTATCCTCTAATATTTTTCTGAATTGCTCCTCAAATTTAGGCCAAAACGTATCAAAAACTTCTTGTAACACTTCATCCTTTAGTCCCTGATTATTAAGTACCAAACCACGATTAATTGAACTTACTAATTGATAAACACTTTGTTTGGTAGGAATCGTGTGATTAAATTGAGCTAGCGGGTCAAATACATCTGATGCATCTAGATCTATTAAAAATGTAAAAACCCGATTTGAAGGTAATCCTTTAGCTAATGCTCCTGCTTCGAAAAGTATCCATGGCTTATTAATATTTGATTTTGTTAAACAAACAATACCATTATTTGTCTCTGCAAGTTGACCAGCAATAGAAGTATACCATAATGAGCCTCGATCAATATCTTTTGTAGATAGCCAGGGGTTTATGTTTTGAAGAACACGTTGTAGCCAATTATTTAAAAGTTCAGCTACAAGCCTACTTCTATCTCCTGACCAGCTTATAAATACTTTCATTTTTCCTTCAATAGTTTAAATTATTCAATAATAGGTACTTAAAATTATTTTATTCCCAAAATATGCTTATGACTAGTAGAATCAGAAATTATATTTGATAACAAGAGCTTTAAATTCTTATGTTCTACCAACAAAGAATCATAAGATTTTTGAATTTTCATTTTTTCAACTGCATAATCATAGCTTTGATACTTGATTCCAAAATTAAAGCCTATTCCTATTAATATCGGTATAATAACTGTAATAATTGCAATCAGCCATTCATTGTTAATTTTATGTATAAAATTAAGCTTAGGCGCTACACCATGAGTTTTTAGGAGGGATATTGAAGTGTCTAATAAATGATTCGCCTTTTGAGAAAACTTTCTACTATCAAAATAGTCGCCAGAGGTAAAACTATAAGTTAAATTTTTTAAATTATTTATAATAGGAGTGTCAACCCCAAAATACTGCCTATAATGTTCGTTTAGTTGAGTCTCCCATATATTATAACTTCCCCAATCGGATACTTTGCTGATTTGAGAACGCAAATCCTCAAATGATTCTATTGCAGTTTTAACTTTTCTGGACATTTTATCAATGGAATAATATATCCAGCTAAAGTAATCATTTTATCATTGATTTATCGCTACTACCATGTTTCATTTAGCTTTTCATTTTGCAGGGATATACCCAGCGACCGTAAATATCTGTCTGTTTCTTCAAGGCTTGAATGGCGTAGCAATCCCTGTAACTTTCTAACGTTCACACCTGCCTCAATCGCTCGACACGCGCCCGTATGTTTCCAGCTATATAAAGTGTATTCGTATTCAGTTAAATGGCACGCTTCTAAAGCCCTGCAATGTCGATTGTAAGCGTAATTTTCGGATAGAGGCTCTTTAACAAACAAGGTCAATAGTTTACCAAAAATGAGATTATTGGGCAGGGCTTTATTTTGGTAGGTAGCCAAGATGCTTAAATAGTCCTGATAGAGCGTTTGATTTATCGGCACAATGCCGTTCTTTTTGTTTTTGGCGATACCTGACGAGACAACGATAGTTCTACGCTCCAAATTAATATCTTTCACCTGCAAGGCTTTTATTTCTTTTGGACGTATAAAGGCGTGATACTGAAAACGAGTGAACAGGTATAAAATAGGATCATTCTGAATCATCCAATCTTCAAGGATGGTTTGATGCTCTTTCGTGAAAACTTCGTGAATTTCGGTATCTTGTTCGGGTAGCCCCTTTACTTTCTCAAACGGGTCAACATCAATAAATTTAAGGGTTTTGATAATTTCAAACAATGCCCCCAAATTTATGATATTGTTGTTGGCGGTCCGGTTAACATTCCCTAAGTCGTTAATCAGGTGCGCTCGGTACTCAATGACATTACTATAATCAAACGTTTTGACTTTGGCCTTTTCCAGCCCTTTAGAGGCAAGATAACGTTTGAACTTATTGACAGTTGAATCGTAGCTATCTTTTGAAGCACCGCGCAATTCTGCCAACTTTATAGGCAATGCTTTTTCAATGGCTTCCACAATGGTTACTTCCGGTAGTCGCTGGGAAATAACTAATTCCGGTGCAGGTTCTTCGCTTTGTTGTTTGGGGAAGTGCAACCCTTTTTCAAGTAAACCGTTTATGTAGTCGCTGGTTTGCTTGCCCCAAAGTTCCCTTGCTTTCCCTGTGATGTTTGCAGGACAAAAAACCCGTTTCTTCTTTAAAGAGTTGGTTTCAAGATCAAAAGCCCAAAAATCTACAAAAGCACGTTTCCCATTACGAAACTTGCACTTTTTATAGTAGTATTTTTCGCCTTTTACCATGCCAAAATCGGTATCAAATATGGTAGCTAAAAGCAAAAACCCGCATAGAATTGCTTCTAGGCGGGTTAAGTGGTGATGGACGGAATCGAACCGCCGACACAAGGATTTTCAGTCCTTTGCTCTACCGACTGAGCTACATCACCGTGTCAGTCGCTTTCCCTATTGATTTGGGACTGCAAAGGTAGGAAAGTGCTTTTTATAACGCAACTTTTTTTGTAAAAAAAATATGCGATTTTATTCGTAATAATCGCGTTTTGAAGGTAACTGTACTGTTTTACAGTTGATAAGGCAAATAGAAATTTATTCGCCTCCCACAAAATCGCGGTATATACTGCATTCTTCCAACACCTCTTTGGTGTATTGGGTGTTGGCGTACTTGCTGCGCAACAGGGCAAAGTACTTGCCGAGGCGTTTCTTTTCTTCCGTATTCATGCGTTTTTGGAAGGCGGTTTGTTCGTCTTCGCCGTAGCCCAAATCGCGACCTTCAGCAGCTTGGTAGATAAAAAAAGCACTTTGCTCACAGAGCGCCGCTCCAAAGGCTGCCTTGGCGGCCAATTCTGTGTCTTTGGATTGCATGGCTTTCTCAAAATAGGTACGCGCTTTGGTCATTACATAATAGTCCTGACCTGAGAGATCTTGTGGCGGGTACATGTATTGGTATTCCGTACTGCTCCACTGGCGGCGAGAAAGAATCCAACTGTTGCCCCAATACCCGATGTTGTAAGCCCCACAGCCCAATAGATAGGCTGCCTTAGCATCCCCTTTGTTCATTTGGCTTTCCAACTCAGCCATGCGTTTCGCAAACGTGGCGGGGGTGAGCGTATGGGTTGGATTTTCGCCGTTATTGGGAGAAAGGTGAAAGGGGTTTTCGTTGAAGTAGGTCGGAAAAACGGAGGTTTCGGCAGTCCAGGCAGTAGGATTTACTTTTTCGAAAGCAGCGGCGGATTTGGCGTATTGATGTTCATTTAGGTATTTACGCCCCAGCACTACATACAGGTAGTTTGCATCTACGCCCGATAATTTTATCAAACGTTTGTCAAAATCGGTGAGGGAAGGCCCTTGCAAGTATTGAATTACTTGCTCAATGGTCTCCGTGGATGCGCTGTCTTCGACGGCGTATCGGTCGTTATTGGTCGCAAAAACGGGCACATATGCATCGCCGTTTTGAGGGCGAGATTGCCAACTGGATGCTGATTCCAACAAAAATGCTTTAGCCAAATTCGCAGAGGATACATCGCCTGATTTTTTGCTGCAACCCGAAAGAAAACCGCCCGATTTTTTTTCATCAATTGGTTGACCTCGGTACATTTTAGCGAGCAAGCCGCAAGCGCGTGTATAGGCGTTGACCAAACGGAAATTGTCGGAACCATTGAATTGCTCCAACATACTGATGGCCTGCATTTCAAATTCGGGCGTAATGGCCTCCTGTTTAGCAATCAAAAGCAACATTTGCTGAGTAACCATTTGCTGCTTTAGGAACTCGTTTTGTGTAGATTGGGCCTGCGCTTTGGTCAGATATTCGCCGGCTTGATCATATTCTTTGTTCACGTACGCCAAATACGAGGCAGCCGTGTACCAAAATGCAGGATTGTTGAGGTTTTTGTTTTCGGCACAGTCGACCGTAAATGATTTTAATTCTTCGAAATATGAAGGAGAATCTTTGCGGTGCGCTTCAAAAGCCAGTGTATCTTCGGTATAAGGAATTTCGCCCAATGAATAATATTCGGTTTTGTTGATCTCACGTGCAGCAATAAGTTCAATAAGGCTGTTTTTGGGATTCAGCTCTACCGTTTTTTTTAGAAAAGGTAAACCTTCTTCAAACGGTTGAATGGCGCAGAGCGCGTATACAGCAGCTTTTTCGGTGTCATTCTGACAATAGCTTAAGGCTTTTTCCTGAAACGTAATGCCTTTCATGCGCAAACTCAGATCGGCCTCGCGGCGGCGTGAAGGACAACGTTCAAATACTTGTGCAAATTCGTAAATGGATTTGGCTGTATCGCCCATTGCCATACTTGCTCCCGCGCGACGGGCGAAGGCCCAATCGCTGATGAATGTTTTGGTTTTAAGTGGCTTGATCAGTTCGTCGTATAATTTAACACAGGCGTCGGGTTGTTGGAGCATCATGGCCAATTTTACCGCCTGAAAGCCGTAGCGTTCCTTCAAAAAGCCATCGGTAGCGGTGCGGGCACTTTGTTTTGCTTTTTCGTAAGATTCTACCAAAACCAACGAATCCTTGCTGCCTTCTTCCCATGAATAAGTGGCAGGTCGATAAGCATTGTCGGCTGTTTTTGCCAATTGCAGGTATGCAATTGCGGCTTTGTTGCCTTTCAGCAACAGGCGATTGGTAAGCGTATTGTCCGTTTTGTCGGAGTAAAGATAGTTGTAGGCGGTTTCATTGGAAACGCCTGCATAAGTGGCCCAAGCTTCGGCGTTGGTATTTTCGTCGAGGCGAAGCGAATCGCTGTATTCGTCCAGATACAGAAATTGTTGGGTATAATGATAGCGTCCGTCGCCGGCCAATGTGATGGCACTTTCGGGGAGAAAATAGCTCGTAAATTCGTTTAGATCAGCGGGGCCGCCGGCACATGCCAACAGTAAAAGCACGGCAATTGTTTTAGCGGAAGGCTTTAAATAGTTGTTGAATCGGGTCTTGAATTTCGTTCCTTTGGGGGAGGAAAACGTTGGTAATTGGAAGGGCATAATAGCTGAGATTTAGGGAATCCAAGTGATATAACGCAAAGGTAACTTTTGTATTTTGAATTTCTTGGACTAAGGTTTGGGTACTTATTTTTAGGTTGTCAACGGTACTTTCTTCCACCCGGAACAGGTCGCCGCGATGTACAGGAATACCGAAAAAAGTACCGTTTTGTCGGGCAATGTATGCGTTGGGAAGTTTCGATTTCTTAAAGTTTCGATTTGTCAATAATTGCTTGTGTGTAAGGTGGTTGACGAATCGTAAAAAGCGCCCGTTACGGTACACGACCGCCCATCGAAACACAGGAAGTACCAGATCCAAGGGCAACGGATAAGCCGAAACATAATCGGCGTAGCGCCCCGCAACGGTCAGGTCTAAAATGGAGTTTTCCGTCTTGGGATTTTTCCAGTCGTCCATGTTATAATACATCAACATTCCGCGCTCCACGGGCGGTACGCCGGTAGTTCGGTAAAACTTGATCTGATGAAGACGAATGGTGGCAGAAAGGCGCGTGGCAGTAGGCAATTTCTTTTTTAGTTGCACCAATAACCGAAAATACTTGGCACGGGTCGCCACAGACCAATCGCAGTCGATTTGGATTTCCTTCGGCACAGAAAGCGAGTCAGGGTTGATTCGTGGGATGAGATCGTTGATCTTGTTGGTTATATTTTCTGCCAATTCATCCACACCACCCCACGAGAGTTTTTCGAGCGTGCGATTGGTAACAAATACCGTAGGGGTAACCTCTAACAGCGGATTCTCGACAAAACGAATGGCTGCTTTTGGTACTGCCCGGCGCGTTGAAGCATCCCAGTCTACGTCAAAAAATTTGATGTATAACCGCTGAATAGCATAGCGTTTAAGCACTTGTTTCTCATATTCAGTGAGTTGAAAGGAGGATTTCCAATAGTAAAAAGCACGGGTTACCTGTTTTGGCGTCGGTGAAATGTCAGGAGCAAAATACCGCAGATACCACGCATCGGCTTTTCCTAAATACTGCGTTACCGGATCAAAAGAACCTTGATGGTATTGACGCAAATAATGAATAGGATAGGGGGTGAAATCCGTTATTTTTTTGTCCGCAATGGCGGAATAAGGACGTTTATAGAACCATCGAAGGTGCTGTTTGAGTGGTAATAAGGTACAGAGAATAAGTGTGGCAAAGAGCAAAGGCTTTTTAAAAGAAAGGGTACTGATGCCCCAACAAATAACGAGCAGCGCCGGTAAACAGGCACGGCGTGACAAATCGTTGAAATGTCCGTAACGATAAAGGGCCAATCCCAAAAGTACAGACAATGCACAAAGCAACAACCCAAAGTTCTGTTTTGAGATCGCTTTATTTTTATAAAAAATCCCAATAATTGCTCCCCAAATCCCGATTTCCAAGAGGATAAACACAAGTAAAAAAACAACGCCTTTGGGCGTTTTGAAAAATATCCACCACCAGCCATGAGCCTCATTAAGAGAAACATGACCCGCATAAAATACCAAGGCAGGAATAGCGATCAACAACGTGTAAAAGACAAAACGCGGATAGTTACCGGTGGAATAATCAGCCGTTTTTTTGACAAAAAAGAAATAGATCGCCAACGGAAGAAAGCCGACTGCAACCAACGGCGACCAATAGAGTAGAACAACAAATAGAACAAAAGGTAAAAAGAGTAGGGTAGGCTTTGATTCTTTTTGCCAAAATATTAGCAGCGTCCCGGTAGTCAACCATGCGGGAAGGGCATGTTGCGGCGTGGCAATAAACGACTCTATAAAACTGTGAAACAAAAGTCCGCCCGGTGATTGAACCAACTCAATGGTATGGTCATTGTACCAAACATCGTTGAGAAAAGCCAAAGAATCAGGCGCTTTGAACGCGTCATAGATGAGTAAAATGGCTTCGGGACTGTTGAAAAACAAAAATAATCCGACCAATTTCCAACCATTTAATTTATGCAAAAGGATAAATAACAACCCAAGTCCCGTCCAAGTCCAACCGAAAATAAAATAGTGCACATAAGGCAGGCCTCCGACCCAACGCGCAAGCAATGCCGGCGGTAAATAATATGCATGATAATAGCAGAAGTAAGAGCCGTCGGCATAACGAACGGGCCAGTCGTAGCGTACTAAATTATTGAAAATCAGGTTGTGCTTGTAATAATCAAAATGCTGAGGTCGAAATTCGCCCACACCGGCGAGATACGTCCAAATAAAAGCAAGAAACAGACAGGCAAGAGGAATGATCAGCTCTTTTTTTGAAAACCCGGTGAAGATAGCATTGTACGAAGAACGCCAAAAAATACCGTAAAAATAAACTGACGCAATCGTTGGCGGCAGTGCTACCCACCAATCAAACCAACCCCACCAAAAAATGAAAAGGGGCAGCGAAAGATACAGCAGAATAAGGGTGACAGTTTTCATTGTTTGGGAATGCGGGCAAAGATAGCCGGCCAATCATAAATTAACCACCTCACGGCGTTCTTTTGATTTTTAGGTCTTTGTCGTTATTTTCGTAAAAAAATAACGATTCTTCATGCGTTTGCCTGTTTATTTGGATTACAATGCCACTACGCCCGTTGACCCACGCGTGTTGGAAGTGATGTTGCCGTGGTTTACCGAAAACTTTGGAAATGCGGCCAGTCGCACGCACCTTTATGGTTGGACTGCCGAAGAAGCGGTGGCAACGGCGCGCAAACAAGTGGCAAAATTGCTCCGTGCCAACCCCAAAGAAGTGGCTTTTACGAGCGGAGCAACGGAGGCTAATAACTTGGCAATCAAAGGAGTATTTGAGAGATATTCGTACAAAGGAAAACATATTATTACGCTTGCTACAGAACACAAAGCGGTATTGGATACCTGCCATCATTTGGAGCAATTGGGTGCTGAAGTAACTTATTTAATTCCTGCTACTGATGGACTTATCACGCCGCAACAGGTGGCGGATGTTATGCGACCTGATACGATTTTGGTGTCAGTGATGTACGCTAACAACGAAATCGGCGTCATTCAGCCGATCCGTGAATTGGCAACTATCGCACACAATGGCGGGGCTTTATTTCATACTGATGCGACGCAGGCCGTTGGGAAATTGCCGATTGATATGGCAGAGGAAGGAATTGATCTGCTGAGTTTGTCGGCGCATAAATTGTACGGCCCCAAAGGCATCGGAGCGTTGGCGGTGCGACAGGGAATAGATATCATCGCGCAGATGGACGGGGGAGGGCATGAGCGCGGCCGCCGCTCGGGTACGCTCAATGTGCCGGGAATTGTGGGATTGGGAAAAGCCTGTGAAATCGCCCAAAAAGAAATGACCGGTGAAACCGCACGTCTCGCGTTACTGCGCGACTGTTTGGAAAAGGGTATTTTAGCAAATATTCCTCACACATTTGTCAACGGACATATGCAGCATCGTTTGGCGCATTTGACCAATATTTGTTTTGAACACGTAGACGGCGAAAATCTCCTTTTGAGCCTGAAAGACATTGCCGTATCGACCGGCTCGGCCTGTACTTCGGCGTCGGTGTTACCTTCGTATATTCTGAAGATTTTGGGCCTTACCGACGATCAGGCGTATGCTTCACTGCGGTTTAGTTTAGGCCGTTTTACCACCAAAGAAGAAATTGATTTTGCCCTTCAGCATATTATAGAAGTAGTAGAGCGAATGCGGGTGCAAAGTGCGGTTTGAGGTTAATTGAACGCTGATGTTCATGATTTTTAAGAGTAATTTATGATTCATAACAATCTTAAACATCAGCGTTCTGTTTTTGTTATGCCAGCATCAACTGCATAAAAACCAAATCAAGCCATCGGCCGAACTTATACCCCACTTCACGAAAACGCCCCATTTCAGTAAACCCAAGTTGTTCGTGGAAATGATAACTTCCCTGATTAGAGGAATCGATTCCCGCGATCATCGTATGGTAGCCATCTTTTTTTGCACGGTCGATCAACGTATTCAATAATTGCTTCCCGATTCCCCGGCCGCGAAAATCTTTATGGACGTAAATGGCATTTTCGACGCTGAATTTGTACGCGTCGCATATTCTAAAGGTATCGAAGGAGCTGTACGCCACGGCTTTATGGTCAACCTCGCACACAAAGATCGGCATCTTATCCAGCCGCTTTTTGATGAACCATTGATGCAGCGTTGCATTGGTATGAGCATCATAGGCATACATGGAAGTAGTATTAAGAATAGCCTCGTTCATGATGTCCAGAATGACCGGTAAATCCCTCGACTTTGCTTCTCGGATCAGCATAATGAAATGATATATGGTGTTAACCTCTTCAGACTTGGAAAGTCTTTTAAACTTTCCAAGTATTCCTAAAAAAGTGTTCCACCTCTACCTGCTACACCTGAAAGATCTGAATATTATTACCGCAGGTATCGTCAAAAACGGCCAACATTGCGCCGCCCATGCGGGTGGGTTTCATGCTGAAAACGACGCCTGCTTTTTCCAATCGTTCGTACTCTTTTTCAATGTCGTCTACGTTGAAAGCTGTGAGCGGAATTCCTGCTTCATAAAGTGCTTTTTGAAACGTTTGGGCGGGTGGAAAACTAACCGGTTCGAGGACCAATTCCACCCCGTTTTGTTCTTCACTCGATACCACCGTCAGCCACTTGTGCTCTCCCATCGGGATTTCCGTTTTTTTGACAAAACCCAACACTTCTGTATAAAATCGAAGGGCTTTTTCCTGATCGTCAACCATAAGACTTGTAAGTCGAATCTTCATTGTGCTGTGTTTAGTTAGTAGAAACACAAAGGTCAGAATTACCGTTGGGTTGGGCGTCTTGAAAATTGCTTTTTTTCAACGAAAGGAAAAAAGGCAGGAATCGTAGCGGTGACTGCGAAATGAGAGATTGAGACGAAAGCTTGGTTCGGTAGGCGGTGGGAGTGACGCCGGTATATCGTTTGAAAAGCCCTTTGAATGAGCTAACGCTGTCAAATCCTACTGCAAAGCAAATCTCGGCAATGCTGAGATCGGTTTGCAGAAACAGTTTGGCCTGTTCAATACGAACTTCGGTCAGGTATTGGTGGGGCGTTTTTCCGTAAATGAGTTTGAAAAGCCGTAAGAAATGAAACTTAGAAACATAGGCTTCTTTGGCCATGTCCTGTAATGCGATCGGGTCATTAAAGTGGCTGTCAATGAATTGTTTAGCCCGAATGACTTGTGTGCATAAGTAGTCTTTAGGGAACACTTTGGCTCGGATAGCAATAAATTGTTGTTGATAAAAAGTCATTTTGGGTGGAAAGGTTTGCCCAAATTTAGCCGGTTTTTGGGGACTAACAGCCTCTAAATGCAATGGCATGCTTATTTTGGCAAGATGATGTAAATGTTTAATTATTCAAACAGAAAAGTCATGGAAAATTCAAAAGGCCCCGCCAAAACCAAAGAAGATTTTAGAGAAATGGTGAAAGATATCCGCGTTGCGATGCTGTGTACCCACAGCGCAGACGGACACATTCACAGCCGTCCAATGGGGACATCCGATGTGGATAAGGACGGGAATATCTGGTTTTTTTCGAAAGAATCATCAGAGAAAATTGATGAAATCGAAGACAATCCCGATGTCTGTGTGTGTTACTCACAACCCGACGACAATACGTATGTATGCGTGATGGGTGCGGCCAAAATCGTGCATGATCCTAAAAAAATAGACGAATTGTGGAATCCGATGATCAAAGTATGGTTTCCGGAAGGAAAGGACGATCCTGAATTATTATTGATTAAAGTTGATCCACACTCGGCAGAATATTGGGACAGTTCTTCCAGTAAAATGGTTGTTTTGTTCAATATGGCCAAAGCACTCGTTACGGGAAAAGAATACGAAGAAGGAGAATACGGTACTATAAAATTATAGATTCGTCAACCCGGCCACAAACAAAAACGCACAGGACCTGCCCTGTGCATTTTTTGTTTGTGGCGTTGATTTTACTAATCATAATTCAATACGGGCGAAAGCCATTTTTCGGCTTCTTCGAGCGTCATGCCTTTGCGGGCGGCGTAATCCTGTACTTGATCTTTGGCAATTTTGCCAAGGGCAAAATACCGCGAATCCGGATGGGCAAAATACCAACCACTAACCGAACTCGCCGGATACATGGCAAAACTTTCCGTCAAATGAATTCCTATTTGTGCTTCGGCATCGAGCAGATCAAATAATGTACGTTTCTCCGTATGTTCAGGGCAGGCAGGATAGCCGGGAGCGGGGCGAATACCTTGGTATTTTTCAGAGATCAATTCCTCATTGGAAAGTGTTTCGTCTTTCACATATCCCCAATATTCTTTGCGTACGCGTTCGTGCATGAGTTCGGTAAATGCCTCAGCCAAACGGTCGGCGACGGCTTTGAGCATAATGCTGTTGTAGTCGTCGTGGTCGGCTTCGTATTTTTCCAATAATGTTTCAATTCCAATGCCTGTTGTGACCGCGAACGCACCGATATAGTCGGTTTGTGACCGCTCGGTGGGGTTTGTAATCCCACCGTTTACTGACTCGGGTTTAGAACCCGATAACGGCATAATATAATCTGATAGGCACAAATTCGGCAAATTGGCCGCTTTTTGGTTTTGCTGGCGCAGGTGATGCAGGACGGTTTGGGCGGATTGAAAATCCGCTTCCGTTTTCTTCGAGATTGCAAATCCCGAAGAGCTTGAATGTTCTACCGTTGAAACGCGGTATTCGGTGCGTTTTTGCTGTCCCTGTCCGGCAAAACCTACTTCCACTTCTTCAAAATCGTGCAACACAATGTCATCGCCTACGGAGTTGGCAGGATAAAATCCAATGACGGCGTTGGCCTTCAGTGATTTATTTTTGATGATCTCGGCCAACATTGCCTTGGCATCGTTGTAGAGTTTTGTGGCTTCTGCACCCACAACTGCATCGTCAAATATTTTTGGATACTTCCCGTGTAACTGCCATGTTTGGAAGAAAGGGGTCCAGTCAATGTATTTGGCAATTTCCTCAAGCGGATAGTCGTAGAAGTATTTGTTGCCCAAAAACTTAGGTTTGGTTGGCGTGAACGACGTCCAATCTATCTTCGTTTTGTTGGCACGGGCGGCTTCGATACTTAACGCTTCTTTAACCTGTTGGCGTTTGGCGTGGTCTTCACGAAGTTTGGCGTATTCTTTCTTAATATCGGCCAACGTATCGGCAAAAGTGGTTTCGTTTTGGGTTAATTTTCCCGCCACAGGTACCGCGCGGCTGGCGTCTAAAACGTGAATGACTGGCCCTGAATAATGTGGGTCAATTTTTACGGCGGTATGAATGCGTGAAGTAGTGGCGCCGCCAATCAGCAATGGCACTTTAAAGCCCTGACGCTCCATTTCTTTCGCCACACCCACCATTTCATCAAGCGAAGGCGTGATTAGGCCTGACAGTCCGATGATATCTACGTTATGTTCTTTGGCGGCAGCCAGGATCTTATCGGTCGGCACCATTACGCCGAGGTCAATGATCTCATAGTTGTTACATCCCAATACTACGCCCACGATGTTTTTACCGATGTCGTGCACGTCACCTTTTACAGTTGCCAACAAAATTTTAGAAATAGAAGCCTCTGTTTCCGACGGAAAGGCTTTCTTTTCTTCTTCAATGAAAGGCAAAAGGTAAGCAACGGCTTTTTTCATCACCCGTGCCGATTTTACGACCTGCGGTAAAAACATTTTGCCTTCGCCAAACAGATCGCCCACCACATTCATCCCGTCCATGAGCGGCCCTTCGATGACGTGCAATGGCTTATCAGACGATTGACGCGCTTCTTCAACGTCTTGATCAATAAATTCGGTCAAGCCTTTGATGAGTGCGTGTTCCAAACGTTTCGAAACGGTCTGTTCGCGCCAAACATTGTCCACTACCACTTCTTTGCCTTTTGATTTAAACGTTTCGGCAAAAGTTACCATGCGTTCGGCGGCATCGGGGCGGCGATTTAAAATAAGGTCTTCACAGTGTTCCAACAGCTCTTTAGGCAGATCATCATATACGCCTAATTGGCCTGCGTTCACGATTCCCATGTCCATACCCGCTTTGATGGCATAGTACAAAAACACGGTATGAATCGCCTCGCGTACAGGTTCATTACCTCGAAACGAAAACGATACATTCGATACGCCCCCGCTTACTTTGGCATAAGGTAAATGCTCTTTGATCCAGCGCGTAGCATTGATAAAGTCTACCGCGTAGTTGTTATGTTCTTCAATACCCGTTCCAACGGTCAGGATATTGGGGTCGAAAATAATGTCTTGAGGTGGGAAGTCGACTTTGTTAACCAAAATCCAATAAGCCCGTTCGCAAATTTCAATTCTGCGCTCATAATTGTCTGCTTGTCCCTGCTCGTCAAAGGCCATCACGACTACCGCCGCGCCATAGCGTTTTACTTTTTGGGCAGACTCAATGAATTTTTCTTCGCCCTCTTTCAGCGAAATGGAGTTAACAATGGCTTTACCCTGCAAACATTTCAAACCGGATTCAATGACCTCCCATTTTGACGAGTCTACCATGAACGGTACGCGGGCAATATCCGGCTCGGCCATGAGCAGGTTACAGAATTTATTCATGGCCTGTACACCATCGATCATTCCCTCATCAAGGTTAATATCAATGATTTGTGCCCCATTTTCAACTTGCTCACGCGCCACGGCAAGAGCAGCATCGTAATTTCCTTCCCGAATCAAACGGGCAAATTTCTTAGAACCTGTTACGTTACAACGCTCACCAACGTTGACGAAATTGATATTTTCGGTAATGTTAAACGGCTCTAGACCAGACAGTTTCTGAACATGGTCAGCTTCCGGAACATCACGCGGTTGATAGTTGGCGGTCACTTGAGCAATGGCCTTGATGTGCGCGGGCGTGGTACCGCAGCAACCACCGATGATGTTTAGAAAATTATCTTTTAAAAATCCTTCGACAATCGCCGCCATTTCTTCAGGGCTTTGGTCGTACTCACCCATTTCGTTGGGTAAGCCCGCATTAGGGTGCGCCGAAGTCATGAAAGGTGCTTTTTGGGCCAACGTTTGCACATACGGACGCATCAAGTCAGCTCCCAGGGCGCAGTTCAGACCTACCGACAGCAATGGAATATGGGAGATCGAGGTCAGGAAGGCTTCGGTCGTTTGTCCGGAAAGCGTCCGGCCGGAAGCATCGGTGATTGTCCCCGAAATCATAACAGGCAACGGTGATTTTCCGGTGTTTTTGAAGAAGAGATCGACCGCAAACAGCGCTGCTTTGGCGTTGAGTGTATCAAAAATTGTTTCGATCAAAAGCACATCCGTTCCGCCATCAACTAACCCCCGCACTTGTTCGGTATAGGCTTCCACCAACTCATCAAACGTAACGGCACGATAACCCGGGTCATTTACATCGGGCGAGAGTGAAAGGGTACGGTTGGTAGGGCCGATGGAACCTGCCACAAAGCGTGGTTTGTCGGGATTCATGGCCGTGTACTTGGCGCAAGCCTCCCGCGCCAAACGCGCCGATTCGTAGTTGAGTTCATAGACCAGATCTTCCATGTGGTAGTCGGCCATAGCAATAGATGTGCCGCTGAAAGTATTGGTTTCAATAATGTCGGCGCCTGCTTCGAGGTAAGCTTCGTGAATTTCCTGAATTACATCGGGGCGCGTGAGCGACAATAGGTCGTTGTTGCCCTGTACTTCGTGCGGAAAGTCTTTAAACCGCTCGCCGCGATAATCGGCGTCGGTCAATTTATAACGCTGGATCATCGAACCCATCGCGCCGTCAAGTACGAGGATACGAGATTTTAGGATTTCCTGAATGTTCGGGTTTTGCATGTTACTATAAAATATTTTGCTCTTTTGGAGCAGTTTCACTCAAAAACATACTTTTTATCTTTCACGTTCACGCGGGGCGGAAGTGCGGTTTTTTCAAAAAGGGTATAACCTTCACTTAAATTTTTCCAAAACTCTGCGTACGGATGTTCGTGATACTGAGACAGATTTTGCGCCGTCATTTCAAACGGAAACGCATGTACTGCCACCGAAGCCTGGCCATGTTCGAACGCACTCTGGATCAGCGTATAAATTTCCTCAATACGCTCGTCGGTCATGGCATAACAACCAACAGAGACACATTTTCCATGCACCATTAAATAGCTTCCTGTATAATTTTGGGCCAAGTCAAAAACGTTGGGATACCCCAAGTTGAATGACAGATGATAATCGCTGTTAGGATTCATTTGGGAAGGCTTGACCTCGTAAAAACCTTCCGGCGCCTGTAAGTCTCCTTCCTTTGTTTTAGGGCCTGGCTGACCTGAAAAATGACAGATCGGATAGGATTTAAAAAGCACAAATTGTTCCTCTTTTTTTACCCAAGTTTCCAGACGTTTTGTATCCTTGAAGATTCGGAGAAAAACCGGACTTCCCCAAACAAGGCCATTGGTTGTAAATGCGTTTTTCAGCGGCTCTGCTACCCTTGCCGTTACCTCACGGGAGCGTTCGCTGACGGGAAATTCCTGCCCAAATGCATTCATTGCAATCAATACGATTAGAAAAGCCCGAAAAGGCATACCGTGTCTTTTGTCTATATAAGTAAAGTACAAAATTAAGACAAAAGTAACGACTATGGTATTTCTTAGATAATAAATGGAGTTACAGATAAAAAAATAGATAATATATGAAAAATGACCTCCTGACTAAAACAGAATATACTTTTACCTAAATGAAGAACTGATGAAATAGATAAATTATCCGAGATGTGAAGTACATAAAAAACCCCGGTTGTTATAAACAACCGGGGTAGTGCCGTAATAAGTATCTTTGCGTATTAGAACGTAACACCTAATGATATCTGTGCGGCTGAATTTTTTGCACTTCCTAAGAATAGTTCCGAAGCAGTACTGTTGGCTACCTGACGGAGACCGTAGTTATAACGAGTACCTATCAAAAACTTACCGAAATAAATACTTAAACCTGCGGAAAGACCGTAATCAAAATTGTTGAAATTGTCGCGGTTAAGCGTCGTTGCGGCAAAGCCTATGTCGCTTTTACTTTCTGTGGAGGCATTCACCAAAAATGCGCCGTAGACCCCACCGTGGATATCTACAAAATTGCCCACTTTAACCGTTGCCAATACCGGGATTTCAGCATAATCGAGTTTGAACGTATTCTCGCCTTTGAAGCTGTTATTCAATAAATTATAACGGGCAGTCAGCCCTTTTGTGGAATAACCAACCTCGGGTTGTAAATACAGCAGGCCTTTGATAAGCGGCACCTGCGTAAATAATCCCGCGTGAAATCCGTAGCGCGGACTGCGATCAGTGACGTCTTTTACATATAAGTTAGAGATATTCAGACCACCTCTGATACCGGTACGTGACACGATTTCATCTTGGGCTTTTACCGTTTGAATCAGACCGATAAAAAGGCAAGAGGCAACTATAATGGATTTGATTTTCATGACTTTATTATTTTAGTGAGTAAGAGTAATGTTATTAAATATTGTATTGAAAATGCAGTAATTAGGCCTTCGCAAAGGCTAAGTTTCCGAAGGCCTGATCTGTCGTTATTGTTTTAAACTGATAGCTCCGTTTTGAGCTGATTTTTTCATTTCATCGCTGGCATAAAGGCCTATTTCTACCCTACGATTTTGCTGACGTCCAACCTCAGTACTGTTGGTCGCAATAGGATTGGCTTCACCTTGTCCGATCACTTTAAAACGTTCTGTCGAAACCCCTTCAGCTACCAGAAAATTGGACACGGCTTGGGCGCGTTTATCAGAAAGTTCTCGGTTAAATTCAGCAGACCCTACGTTGTCGGTATGACCTTCAACCAATAAATGCGTTTGTTGGTCTTTTTTAAGTGTCTGAGCCATATTGCGCAGACTTTCCTGGGTTTCACTGCGGAGTAAAAAAGAACCGAAGTCAAAAAGAAGGGCATTGTCGAAGGTAAGTTTAACACCTTCACCTACCCGTTCTACGCGGGCTACACTGCCTAAGTCTTCACGAAGCTTTTCGGCTTGTTTGTCCATGTGGTTTCCAATGACTGCACCCGCAGCACCGCCCACTGTAGCTCCTATGATGGCACCAATGGCCGTATTTTTATTATTTTTTCCGATAATACCGCCAATGACTGCACCGGCACCCACTCCGATCAAAGCTCCTTTTTGGGATTTCTTTAATTTGGCTTTTTTGGTTGTCGTTGCTTTTTTCTTCGTTGACTGTTGGGCAGAAGCTACCTCCACACTAGAAATCGACAGCAAAATGACGTAAGCCGCGATTAAACAGGATGTTATTGCTTTCATGATATTTATAAACTGTTTGGTGTTACATAAATAGCATAAAAATACATGCCTGATGAATTTCGAAAATTGAATGAGCTAGTGCAGTGTATTGATATTCAATGTGTTATGCTTGGATAAAATTGAAGTAAGAAAGTATGATTGCCCAAAAATGAGTGTAGAAAATAATACCCTTAATGGGGATTTTATAAAAAACGGACGATTCTGTAAAAAAGAACAGAGATCTTTTTAGATAATATTAGTCAAAACTTCTTTATTTGTAAGATATTTTATCTAAAAATGCGCAACTAATTCCCCATCTGTTGTATGTTAAAATTAGACATTACCGATCGAGGCATTTTACGGTATCTTCAAAAAAATGCCCTGTTAACTACCAAAGAACTCGCTTCGCAGCTTAATCTTTCCTATACGCCGGTATACGAACGTGTCCGAAAACTTGAGCGAGAGGGCATCATAAAGAAATACGTGGCACTGGTCAATAGGGAAGGTATTGGTAAAAATCTGGTGGCTTTTTGTAATGTTTCTTTAAAGGAACACAGTCGTGCCAACGGTGAGAAATTTGTATCGGCTGTGATGACCTTTGATGAGGTAATGGAATGTTACAACATCTCCGGAGAGTACGACTTTATGTTGAAAGTGGTAGTAAACGATATGCCTGAATATCAACGATTTTTAATGGAAAAACTGGGCGCTTTAGATAGTATCGGCAACACACACAGCATCTTTGTTATGAGCGAGATCAAACACGAAACTGCCCTGAAAGTATAATTGTGGTACGGCGGTGCGACGTTTCGCCGGCCCGTCCGTTTTTTTGAAAATAAAGAAAGAATTTATTCGAGAGCGGGAAACAGAAAGTTGGCCGGTAGTTTAATAAAAATAAAAAAGCGCTTGGTTTATATAACGTAACGGACGACCCGTCCGTACCACATTACCATTACCAATAGTTTTCATTAATGAAAGAATGAGGGTATGCTTGCCAATTTTGGGCTAAGCCTGCTTTTACAGGGTTTTCTAAAATATATCCAATGATATTGTTGAGCTCCTGACCGTTTCTTACCACATGATCATAGCTTTCTTCCTGCCAAAACGTTCCTGTGCGATTGAGTACTTTATTAGCTTCTTTGGCTGTGTAGCTTTTAATGCTTTGCATGATTCGATACAGAGGTTTCGTAAAAAGAGATTCGTCGGTCGTGTCAATGATCAAGTGAAAATGATTAGGCATAATCGTAAAAGCGACGAGATCATATGACTTTCGGTTCCAATAATGAAATGATTCTTTCAAAATAGAAACCACTTGTGGGTTCTTAAGCCATTGCGGCTCTTTGAGATTGGTGTCCAAATAATTATCCCACTGTGCAAAGTGTCTTTTGTGCAGCTTGCTGATTTCTTCTTTTCGCTGCACTTCGTCTTTGCTTTCGCTTAGAATTCGGCGATAAGCAGCTTCTTTTTCTTCTTTTAAGCGCTCCAATGCTTCCGGCGGAAGACTTCCGTACAATCGGCCTGTAATGAAAAAGGTAACACCGCTTGGCTGAAAATGAGGTAGGTAACGATAGTATTCGGGTTTATATCCTTCCATGATGAATGTACTGATAAATCATTACTGTATATGATCAGGACGACATTATCATTGGAATGTCACATTTAGCCTTGGTTATACGAATAAAATCACCTATTACTGTGATAGCGTGCTATAGATGGATGCCCGCTCCATACGATAGAAATGTCGCATTTCTACAATTACTTCCTGAAACGGCAATGCAATTTTGAATCATCAATTTAAATAGATGCAAATGATGAAAAAGATACTTTTTGTATACATAGCAGCTTCACCGTCCTTCAGATAAGCAATGTGAGGTATTTGTAAAAGCCCAATAAGTTTAGAATGTCGCTTTTTTACAATTAAGGCAGAGAGCCGCGCAGTAGTTTTGCATCGTCAAACAAAAACAATTACAACCATGAAAAAATTATTGCTTTTTGCCCTGTTGCTTTCAACCGTTTACTTTTCAAAGGCGCAGGAAACGGCTCCGCCAAAACTCTGGACTGAGGCCGACCGAAAATATACCCTCGACAACATGAAACGTTCCCGTGATGAACTTGTCAAAGAAACTGAGGATCTAACGCCTGCGCAGTGGGCTTTCCATGAATCTTCGGATAGATGGTCAATTGGCGAGATCGTAGAGCATTTGGCGTTGTGGGAGCTTATCTGGAATCGAGAAATCAGCATTGGAACGCGCAACACACCTCAGCCTGAACTCAATGCCTCGAGCAAACCCGATAGCTACTATAACGAGTTTATTATGGAAGATACCAAACATAACGCCTCTGACATTACAAAACCAACGGGTTTTATTGAGGGTAAAAACAATCTGACCTTCTTTTTGCGAAATCATGCCGTAAATCTTACATTTATTGAAACTTCGAAGGTGGACATGCGGGCGCATTTTGAGTTCACCAATACGCCCAATCCCCGCAATATGCATCAGGTATTGATTTTTCAATGGGGGCACGTAGACAGGCATTTACGCCAAATTCGTAAAGTAAAAGTACATCCTAATTATCCGAAATAAGGCCTTATCTAAAAGGCATTAATTTATTAAATCATTTAATTTCACATCCCTGCGGACGGGTCGTCCGTACCACAAACATGGAAACTTTAAAAACCACTGAATCACTTACCGATCTTACCCGTAAAGGAACTTGTGTTGAATTTTTTTCGGCTTATCAGGAGCTGGATACCGAGCGCATGATCAACCTCGCTACGCCCGATGCTACCGTTTGGTTTCAGCCTTTGGGTGAAGGTGGCAAAGGATTATTTAAAGAATTTGGGAAAACCGTTTGGAGCCTGCTCATCGACTGTTTTCCTAATTTGGATAACACCGTTGACAGTATGTATTCGGAAGATAATGCTGTCATTTGCAAGGTGGCCATTTTCGGAACGCAGGAAAAGGCGTTTTTGGGCTTGCCAAGCAAAGGATTGAAATTCAACAGCGAACACATCTTTGTGTTTCGTTTTGATGAAAATGATAAGATAACCGATCTTACCATTAACTGGAACCACGATAATTTTGTAGCCCAGTTGACCGGTGCATAAGATTTTATGGCCGTTTAATAATTTCACATTTGAACTCTTTGGGTTGGCTGTAGAAAATCTTAACTTTCGGTAAAGCATTGTAAATCATGATTTACCGAAAGTTTTCACCACCTGTTCATTTGCAGTCGTTAGTAGAGTGTTTTTTCGTATGGGAGTGCAGTAAACTACTGTCCGGCGCGTTGTCTATCGAATCCCCGCCCAGCGGGTTTGCTTCAATGGTGTTTAACTACGGAACACCCTATCGGGTTACTTCACAAAAACTAAATGGCGGGTTGGTCCCCAAGAATTTCCTGACGG
The DNA here is from genome assembly GCF_965279615.1 of Runella sp. Lineage (NCBI taxonomy): Bacteria > Pseudomonadati > Bacteroidota > Cytophagia > Cytophagales > Spirosomataceae > Runella > Runella sp. Next base: position 7,911,054 of record NZ_OZ257252.1, read on the forward strand.
GACAGGCAACCAAGAGCTATCAATTGCAACTTTCCGGGAAAATAGGCATGATGGGTATCGTATTTCGGCCTGCGGGTTTAAATACCTTATTTGGCCTGCCGATGTACGAGTTTTCGGACGAACGTACCAACCTCCGCGATGTGCTTGGCCGGCAATTGGACGAATGGTCTGACAAAATAGAAGAAGCTAATTCTCTTACTGAACGGGTTACGCTACTTGAACAGTTTCTGAATCTTCAGCTTTTACGGAAAAAATCCGAACCTGACCGCACCGACTACGCGGCCAATTTGATCGTTGATCAACGCGGAATTGTCAATATTAACGATTTGATGAGCGAGCTTTTTGTGTGTCGGCGGCAGTTTGAACGAAAATTCCTGCTGAAAGTGGGTGTAAGCCCAAAGTATTATGCTCGGATTCGTCGCGTTGGATTTTTGTGCAATGAACTGGCGCAAAAACGGTGGGAAATAGATGATTGGCAAGATCTGGTTTACCGATGCGGTTACTACGATCAGTCCCATTTCATTAAAGATTTCACGGAATTTACGGGCAAGAATCCTTCTTTATATGTAAAAAATAATATAGAGTTGTCCAATTATTTGAGCATTTAACGAATGATAGCAAAGCTTTTTGCACCGTCGGTTATTAGCATAAACCTATATTAATTAACACAGCTTTATACCCTTTATCAGTTTTAACCATGAGATTTAAGTCCAATACACAAAACGGATTTACGGTTTATGCCGTAACAGGAGTGAATACGGTATCATTTGCCATTGATTTTGACCCTGCTCAAGTTCATGGATTGCTGGGGTTCGGTGTTGAAAGAGAAGATCATTCTGAAAACGAACGGTATTTTATGCGTGGGTTTAAGGTTTTTGAATCCCTCATTCCTAATCCTACAACTGATATAATAGTGAGTACTTTTGAGCAACCTATACAAAGTTTTGTGTGGGATGATTTTACAACCAAAGAAAAACACGAATACACTTACTTTTTCTACCCTTTCAAAGGAAGCCCAAAGAATTTGGATAGAACAGCTGCCCCCATCGCTATAAAAGTAAAAACGGAAGATTTGTTTGATGCTACTGCCCACCACCACATTTTTTTCAATCGTGGTGTCATGAGCAGTCAAGCTTATAAACGCGAATTTGACAACCTTGCTCCCGACAAATTACCGGCCGGTAAAAGACAAAAAGCGTTCGATTGGTTAAGCCGTGATTTGTTGAAAGGGTTAAAAACGTTTCTGGAGCAAGCCAATGCCGGTGATAAGATACTGGGGTGTTTCTACGAATTCCACTACAAAGAAGCCGTCCAACTTTTTAAAGATGCTCTTGACAGAGGTGTGGACGTACAACTTATTATTGATGCAAAAGTGAATGAGTACACTGACAAAAAAGGCAAATTTCACGAGAGCTTTCCGCGTGAAGCCAACCTGAGAACACTTCTCGGACCCGGGGGAGTGAACTTTCCGGCAGCGCGTGTAAAACTCAGGGAGGCATCTCCTAACTACATTCAACACAATAAATTTGCCGTTTTTGTTGATAGTAACAACGTGGCCAAAGCCGTCTGGACAGGCTCTACTAACATTTCGGAAGGTGGTATTTTTGGACACACCAATGTTGGCCATTGGGTTATTGACGGCGCAATTGCGCTGAAATACCGTCAATATTGGGAGTTATTACACAACGACCCCTCCGGAAAAGACTTTAAAAAAGCCATAGATGCGCTCCAAAAAGACCTGACTGCCGATGAAGTAGCAACAATTCCCAATGGTATAATTCCTGTGTTCAGTCCACGTACCAAACAAAAAATGCTGGACATGTACGCTCAGCTCTTGGATGACTCTTTGGATGTTGCCTGCATTACACTTGCTTTTGGTATAAACACGCTGTTTAAGAGCAAGTTACTGGACCATAACAGTAGTTCTCCGATTGTGTTTATGTTGTTGGAGAAAGAAGACAAGGCTAACCCCGAAAAACCGGATGAGTTTGTACCATTAAAAATAGACCAAAATGTTTATCAGGCTTTTGGAAGTTATCTCAAAGACGATTTAAACCGATGGAGTAAAGAAACCAACCAGGGAATTGCGGGTCTGAACGGCCACGTCATCTACGTCCATTCCAAATTTTTGCTCAGCAACCCTCTGGGCGAAAATCCAATTGTGATTACAGGATCAGCCAATTTCAGTGAAAATTCAACCACATTGAATGACGAAAATATGATTATAATCAAAGGTGATAAACGAACTGCCGATATTTATTTTACCGAATTTAACCGTTTATTCAATCACTATTATTTTAGAAGTATTTACAACAAAACCATTGCCCAAAATGCACTTAACAGTGCTGCGTTGAAGGAAAGTCTTTTTTTGAAAGAAGACGATGAATGGCTTCAAAAATACAAAGTAGGGCGACTGAAATTCAAGCGTATTCAAATGTACAGGAAAATGGCCGGAGCCCGGATTGTTTTGTAATTATCGTTTTCATAAAAGTCGAAGGAGAAGTTCCAACAGGTCTACACTCCCCTGACGGTGATTTTGGCGAACAGTAGCACATTTAATGCTGAATTTGGCCTAAAATTGCTGCTGCACCATGAAAGTTGAAGCCTCCCGGATAGCCGAAGCAATTGACATGAAAAAAAATCGGGCAGAATATACCAAACCGCCCGCCATTTCTTATTGACGTTTATCGGTAAAACATCAGCATTGTTTACCGATCTCATGCAAAATCGCGAAAGTACACGGTTGGAATGGGGTATTATTATATTGATTATGATTGAGGTAGTGCATTTGTTTCGGAAATAGCAATAAAGCGTTTTTCATAGATTTCGGCGTTGGATTTACTGCCTGATGTTCCTTTTCTGTACCTTTGCATCCATTAAAGGTTAACTCCCTTTCACATTCCGATGCACCAAACACTTCAATTAACACTGCCGCCCGAAACGGCATTGGACGAAACGGCTTTTCAGCAATATATTGTCCAAACCCTTCGCCTTCAGGCTACTGACGCGCTGACGGTTCGTAAAATCAGGCAATCTATTGATGCGCGTTCGCGTCAGATCAAAGTAAATGTACAGGCTGATATTTACGCGGATGAGCTGCCGCCGCCCGTTATTTCTTACCAAAAAGAATACCCCGATGTGTCACAAAAACCTGCGGTTGTCATTGTAGGTTGCGGCCCGGCGGGAATGTTTGCGGCGCTGCGATTGGTGGAGTTAGGCTACAAACCTATAGTGTTGGAAAGAGGAAAAGATGTTCGCGCCCGTCGGCGGGACTTGGCCGCAATCAACAAAGACCATATTGTAGATCCGGATTCCAACTATTGCTTTGGCGAAGGCGGTGCAGGAACCTATTCGGATGGAAAACTATATACGCGTTCCAACAAACGCGGTGACGTACGACGAATCTTGGAAATTATGGTGGCGCACGGAGCCGCCGAAGAAATATTGTACGATGCGCATCCGCACATCGGAACCAACAAACTTCCGCCGCTCATTGCTGATATGCGCGAAAGTATTCTCAATGCGGGCGGAGAAGTGCATTTTGAAACCAAAGTCACCGATTTTATTTTTACTAACCAACAGTCTGAAATAAAAGGTGTTGTGACGGCCGATGGGCGTGAGTTCGTTGGCATTGGCGTTATATTGGCAACGGGACATTCAGCAAGGGATATTTTTGAATTATGTCAAGCCAAAAATGTACTGATCGAAAGCAAGCCTTTTGCCGTTGGTGTACGCATTGAACATGACCAACAATTGATCGATTCTCTGCAATACCATCGTCCTGATCGCGGGGCTTATTTGCCGGCGGCTTCGTATAGTTTGGTGACACAATCGCACCATAAAAATGTGCAACGCGGTGTTTTTTCCTTTTGCATGTGCCCGGGAGGTTTCATTGTGCCGGCGGCTACCGCTCCGGGAGAATTGGTGGTCAATGGTATGTCACCTTCTCGTCGTGATTCCCGTTTTGCCAATTCGGGCATGGTGGTCAGTATCGAAGAAATTGATCTAAAGCCTTATCAATCATTGGGAGCACTGGCCGGGTTGGAACTGCAAAAAGCAATTGAACAAAAAGCGTGTGCTGTTTCAGGAGGCAGGCAAACAGCACCTGCGCAACGCGTGTTGGATTTTGTGAAAGGAAAAACTTCTCCTGAATTATTGGATACGTCTTATCAGCCCGGGCTTTTGTCGATGGACTTGCGTGAATACCTGCCCGATCATATTGCCGAGCCGCTTCGGCAGGGCTTGCAGGATTTTGGCCGAAAAATGAATGGGTATGTTTCCAATAACGGTCAATTAATAGGCGTAGAAAGTCGCACTTCGTCGCCGGTACGTATTCCGCGTCATCGCGAAACGGCCGAGCATGTGCAAACCAATCGCCTGTATCCATGCGGTGAAGGAGCCGGCTATGCGGGCGGGATCATGTCGGCAGCCTTGGACGGTACATTCGTTGCCGAACAGTTGATAAATCGGTACGGAAAATAACCCTATCCGTTTTGGTATATTGTTTTTGATTTTTCCGAAAAACAGTACGCTTGATAAATTGTTTTTCCAAAAATGGTTAGTTTATGAACTATCTATTACTTTAGCCTAATTAGAGTTAACAGATTCTTTATCTTTCTAAACCGGCCAATGCCTTTTAACGATTTTATCAGTACGCTTGATACCCAACTCCGACAACCTTTGCCGGGGCCGGAAGCACATGTTAAGATGGCATCTGCAACACGATTGAAACTCAAAGTTCAGCCCAACGAAAAAACGCGACGCTCGGCGGTATTGATTCTGTTTTACCCCTACCGTGACCAAATCTTTGCCCCCCTCATTTTGCGCCCTAAATACGATGGTGTACACGCCGGTCAAATGGCGTTTCCGGGCGGACGTTACGAGAAAACCGACGAAAACCTCATCAGAACAGCCCTGCGCGAAGCCCAGGAAGAGATCGGTATAAAAGCGGCGGATGTGCAGGTATTGGGTCAACTCACCGAATTGTTCATTCCTCCCAGTAATTTTTATGTGTTGCCCGTGGTAGGAAAATTAATGTATAAGCCTGATTTTTATCCTGATCCCCGCGAAGTAGAAGCCGTATTGGAAGTAAATCTGGAAGAACTCATGGACGAAAGCATTGTGGGGTTTACCGAGCTTGATGTACGGGGCATTACCGTTGAAGCGCCATTCTATGATATTCAGGGCCATAAAGTTTGGGGGGCAACCGCTATGATGATCAGTGAACTTCTGACCGTAATTCGACAATAACGCTTCATTTAACAACTTTTAAGAAGGCAGGTTCGTAGCCTTTAGGCTGAATTTGCTATTTTTGGCTCGCCTTTGGATAATTAAGGGGAAAAGAATATTTTTTTTTCGGCAATTCCCCTCCAAAACCTAACATCCAATATTCACTATATGTCTAAATTTAATCGAATTAACACCCTAACCGGCTGGCTTGTTTTTGCAGTAGCGCTGGTCACTTACCTGCTCACTGTTGAACGTACGGCCAGTTTTTGGGATTGCGGCGAATTTATTGCCTGCTCTTACAAGCTACAAGTACCTCACCCTCCCGGCGCTCCTCTTTTCTTACTCATCGGACGGTTGTTTTCCATGTTGGCAATGGGTGATGTTACCCAAGTAGCCTATTGGGTCAATTTGGTTTCCGTTATGTCGAGTGCATTTACCATTTTATTCCTGTTCTGGAGCATTACGTTGTTGGCTCGGAAACTGTTGGATAAAAAAGACGGAGACCTCAGCTTGGGAGATACCGTTGCCGTAGTAGGCTCGGGACTTGTGGGAGCATTGGCGTATACTTATTCTGATTCATTTTGGTTTTCAGCAGTGGAAGCTGAGGTTTACGGTCTTTCATCGTTCTTTACCGCCATCGTTATTTGGGCCGTTCTGAAATGGGAACGTATCGAAGACGATGCCGCGGCCAACCGTTGGCTCATTTTTACCTTTTATTTGGTAGGTCTTTCCATCGGGGTCCACTTATTGAACTTGGTGACCATTCCTGCCTTGGCTTTGGTTTATTATTTCAAAAAATACAAAACACCTACGATGTGGGGCGGCATCGCTGCCTTTGTGGGTGGATTGATCGTGTTGGTTATTATTAACTCCGGCGTCATTGTGTGGCTTCCTTCAACGGCAGGAAAATTTGAGATTTTCTTCGTTAACACGTTAGGTGCGCCTTATTCAGTTGGTATCGTTTTCTTTATTGTAGCGTTTATCGGCGCTTTGGTATGGGGAATTCGCTATACCGCCAAAAAAGAAAAAGAAGTGTGGAATACGGCATTGCTTTCTTTTGCCTTTGTATTGATCGGGTACGCTTCTTATTTCTTAGTATTGGTTCGTTCAAACTTTAATCCTCCGATCAACGAAAACGATCCAAGCGATGTGATCAGCTACGTTTCGTACCTGAAACGCGAGCAATACGGAAGTCGTCCGTTGTTATTCGGACCGGTATTTACGGCTCGTCCGGTCAATTCGGAACGCGGTGAACCTATTTACCGTAAAGCAAACGGTAAGTACATCATTGCCGATTATCGTCCGGAATATGTGTACGAGAAAAACCAGCAAATGCTTTTCCCTCGTGTGCACAGCAACCAAATGAATCACCCGCAATTGTACCGTGATAAATTGGGATTGGCCGAAGGGCAAAAACCAAGCATGGGCGATAACCTTTCGTTTTTCTTCTCGCACCAACTCGGCCACATGTACTGGCGTTATTTCCTGTGGAATTTTGTCGGGCGTGAAAGCGATGAAGAAGGGGCCGGCGGATTGCGTCCCTGGGATACAAGCAAAGGACTTCCGGACGTAATGGCAAACAACCGTGCCCGTGATAATTTCTACATGATTCCTTTTTTATTGGGGCTTTTAGGTATTGTGGGGCAGGCATTTCGTCGTAAGCAGGATCTGTTGGTTACCGGATTACTGTTCATGATGATGGGAATTGCGTTGGTAGTGTACCTCAACTCACCGCCGGTCGAGCCGCGCGAACGGGATTATATCTACGTAGGTTCGTTCTATATTTTTGCGTTCTGGATCGGTTTGGGGGTCATGTTCATTTATGATTTTCTGACCAAACTCCTTCCATCAGCCCCTGTACGTGCAGGTTTGGCAACCGTTATCGGTTTGTCGGCACCGCTTCTGATGGGCGCCAAAGGGTGGGATAATCACGACCGCAGTCACCGTTATCACTCCGTTGATTTTGCCAAAAACTTACTGAATTCCTGCGCTCCCAATGCGATCCTGTTTACGGGTGGTGATAACGATACTTTCCCGCTTTGGTACGTACAGGAAGTGGAAGGTTTCCGTACCGATGTTCGGGTATGTAACCTGAGTTTGTTGGGTACAGATTGGTACATTGGGCAAATGAAGCGCAAAACGTACGAGTCGGATCCTTTGCCGATCTCGTTGGACTACGAAAACTTCGCGGCGGGTAAAAATGACATTGTGCCTTTTTACGAGATGCCTGCCGTCAAAAACGGTATTAACCTCAAAGAATACATGGCGTTGGTAAAACAAAACAATGCAGCCATTCAGGTTCCGTTGACCAGCGGCGAAATGACCAGCATTTTGCCATCTTCGGTATTGGTGTTGGGCATCAACCCGGACGAAGTTCGCAAGATGAACATTCTGAAGCCTGAGTTGTCGACATTCGTGAAGGACACCATGCAGTGGACCATGGGCAAACGTGATCTTTACAAATCGGATCTGATCATGTTGGACATTATTGCCACCAACGATTGGAAACGTCCTATTTATTTCTCAGGAACATTGACCAATGATAACTACCTGAATTTAAAAGAATTCATGCAGTTGGAAGGGTATGCCTATCGTTTGTTACCCGTTCGTGTTCCCGGTGCGTCAGATGGTTACGTAAACACCGATATCATGGCCAACAACCTTATGAAGAAAACATTCTGGAGAGAGTTGGATAACGTTCATTCTTATTACGACGGAACGTACAAAGGTTCGCCGGCATTCTCGGCTCGCATTGCCTTTATGCGTTTGGTGGATCAGTTGATTCGTGAAGGAAAAACGGCGAAGGCCAAAGAGGCACTTAATTTTATCCTGACCAAAATGCCGGATAAAACCATTCCGTACGACCAGATCACGGCCAATTATGTGAACTACCTATTTACGTTGGGTGAAACTAAAAAGGCGCTCGAAATTGCGGAAGTGATGAGTCATCGTGCGGAAGAAATTCTTAAATATAACCAGCAACACGGTGTAAATCAGGACACCAATATTCAATTGTACATCCTGCAAACGCTTTCCAACGCGTGTCGTGAAGGCAAACAGGAAGCACAAGCCAAGAAATACGAGACCCTGTTGCAGCAATACATGACTGCATTAGGTGGATAGACGACTTGGTTGAATTCAATAAAAACGGGTAGGGAGACATTCTCCCTACCCGTTTTTATTGAAACTTTTAGAAAAATTATTACTGTTTCATTGCGCCTAAAAACAGCAAAACCCAACCTGCGATCATCAACGTGCCGCCAATGGGAGCGACTGCTCCAAATGCTTTAATGCCTGTAAAGCAGATGGTATACAATGAGCCTGAAAATACAATAACACCGCCCAAAAATGAGTAGCCTGCCCAATTATACCATTTCGCGGAAGTAATGGCCGCGTTTTGGAGTAGAATGCTGATCAATACGAGGGCAAGAGCGTGGTAAAACTGGTATTTTACGGCCGTTTCAAACGTATCCATGCGTCCGGAAGCTTCGAGAGTGGGTTTGAGCGCATGCGCTCCAAAAGCCCCTAAAGCAACACCTAACACGCCCAAAACAGCGCCGGCCTGAAGAAAGAATTTATTTGCCATCAATGTAAACTAAAGTTTGAATCGCTGATTAATGATAAGAACCGTCCCAAAAATAGACAACATTGTTGGAGGTGTGGTATGATTTTCGCTAAAAATGTATCCTAAAAGACTCCGAATAATAAAGGGAACGAACAAAACAGATACTAACAGCACCGAAAAATGCGTTTTTAACCTAATTTTGCGTTGACACTTACCTTACACAACGCAGAAGTAAGCCTTAACTCTCTATGAATTTTTCTGCCTTCAAGGCCTTATGGCTTCATCGTTATCGTAAATACACCTATATATTGGGTGAGTACGTGCGGGCATGGGGGACAATTGCACGTTTTTTTGCCCTTAAAATTTCGTTTATGGGCCGAAAAAAATTGGTAGCCATCCTTCGTACTGAACATTTTGGAGACATTGTAGCTGCGGAGCCGATTGCCCGTCAGGTGCGAGCGCTCACCCCCAATGCGTATATTGTGTGGATTGTTCGGCCTGTGTTCAAAGAATTGGTGGAAAGACATCCCGAAATAGATAAAGTGTGGGCGCAACCTTCAGTGTTACGGCGAAAATTGGTGTGTGAATCAGGCGTTTTTGATAGAGTACATAACCTGGAGTTTTGGCAGAGTAATCGTGATCCGATCAGTGAACATGTACACAAAAATCAAGTGGCTGCTCAAAAAGATATTACTGTTTTTAACTATTTTGAGAAAGGAAATCTGCTTACTATCTTCCAGCAATGCGCCGAATTACCTATCGTTGACGATGCTCCCCGCGTATACATTGATGATGCAGACCGTGCACAGGTAGATACATTAGGGCTTCCTGAAAAACTGATCGTGATTCATTGCAGTTCCAATTATCCTACCAAAGATTGGTCAGTGGAAAACTGGCATAAATTGGTGAATTGGTTGATGCTGGAAAAAGGATATTATGTGGCTGAAATCGGTCTTAAAAATGTTATAAACACCACAAATTCACATTATTTGAATCTTTGCGGCCAATTTTCTATTTTGCAAACAGCCGAGATCATTCGCCGGGCACAATTTTTTATTGGTATTGACAGCGGTCCTGCGCATTTGGCCAATGCCGTTGGTACGTACGGTATATTATTGTTTGGCCGGTTAAACAACTTTGACTCATACATGCCATATTCGGGGAATTACCAAAATGGCAAAAATGCTTTGTTTATTCGCGAGCCCGGAAAGACCTGCGCGGCGTTAAATTATACATTGGTACAGGCCCGGATAGAAACAATATTTGCAGGAATTCCGAAGGCAGAATCTGTTTTGTAGAACATTTGCTGTCAATGAGTTAAAGAAAAATCCAAATTTTTGTTTCTAAAAGCACTTTCAGAATCGTAAAAATTGGCTTATCATTGTAGTAGATTTTGCCTTATGGACACTGATAAATCGCATAACTTCCTTCGAAAAAACCTGCCTGCGGCTAACCCGCGTGCCAATACCAGCAATCGTTGGTTGGAAAGCGGTGCAGGTATGGGTAAGTTACCTCCGCAGGCTACTGAGTTGGAAGAAGCAGTGTTGGGCGCTTTAATGATTGAGAAAGACGCACTCAATGCGGTTATTGATATTTTAAAGTCTGAGAGTTTCTACAAAGAAGCTCATCAAAAAATATACACTGCGATTATCACCCTTTTTACTAATTCAGAACCCATTGACTTATTGACGGTTACGACCCAATTGCGTCAACTCGGTACACTTGAAGTGGTAGGAGGAGCACAGTACGTTACATCGCTTACGACCAAGATCAACTCTGCGGCCAACATCGAATACCACGCCCGGGTAGTGGCGCAGTCGGCCATGAAGCGTGAGATGATCACGGTAGCATCCAAGATTTTACAGGACGCTTTTGAAGATACTATTGATGTTTTCAATCTCCTTGATACGGTAGAGCAGTCGCTTTTTAAAATTTCGGAATCCAATATTCGGAAGAACTACGCCGACATGGGTACGCTCATGAACGAGGCCCTCAAAGAACTCGAACGTCGGCGCGAACAAAAAGATGGATTGACGGGCATTGCATCCGGATTTACAAATTTAGACCGATTGACATCGGGATGGCAACCAACCGAATTAATTATCTTGGCAGCTCGCCCTGCAATGGGAAAAACGGCTTTTGTAGTTTCGTCTTTGCGCAATGCAGCCGTAGATTTCAATCATGCGGTTGCGATTTTCTCGTTGGAAATGTCGTCTGTACAGTTGGTCAACAGGATGATCTCGGCGGAGGCTGAACTTGACAGCGAAAAACTTAAAAAAGGAAATCTTGCTCCGCACGAATGGACGCAATTGCACCAACGCATTGACCGTTTGATGCGTGCACCCATTTTTATAGATGATACTCCCGCGCTTTCTATCCTGGAATTGCGCGCCAAATGCCGCCGCCTCAAACAACAGCACGATATCAAAATGGTCGTGATCGACTACTTGCAGTTGATGCAGGGAGATGGGGGAAAAGGCGGAGGAAACCGCGAACAGGAAATTGCGTCTATTTCGCGGGCACTCAAGAATTTAGCCAAAGAATTGAATGTACCGGTGATTGCGTTGTCGCAGTTGAGTCGTGCGGTTGAAACCCGTGGCGGCGATAAGCGGCCACAATTGTCCGATTTGAGGGAATCAGGTTCTATTGAGCAAGATGCCGACATGGTATTGTTTTTATATCGACCTGATTATTACGGATTTACGCAAGACGAAGCCGGTAATTCGACTCAAGGCATCGGTGAAGTGATCGTTGCTAAAAACCGTAGTGGTTCACTCGATACCATTCAATTACGTTTTATTGGTAAATACACAAAATTTACCGATCTGGACGGTTACTATTCTGCGAATCCCGGTAATAATGCTCCTCTGAACACCGGCACTATTCCTGCTTCTTTTGAAACATCTCCGCCTGCCGCAGGTGGGACATTCCGCAGTAAAGCCAATGATTTGGGAGCCATGAATTTTCCGCCGCCCAATCCTTCTGAAGAGCCTCCTTTTTAATTATTCTTTACCCATATAAGGAATATAAGTTCATATAAGAAATTATAGAGAGAACTTTTATGGTCTTCTATGTTTTATAGGATTAAATGAATAATAACACCATGTGCATCAACCTGAAAACATTCAACGATTCGTTCAAGGAGTGGAACGAAAAGCAAAGCAATGATGAAGAATCTTTTTGGTGGACAATGGAAGCCGAAGACGAATCAGTACCAGTTGAAGTTGTTACGGGCACCTCGGAAGGAACGAACCTCCATGACCATCGACCCGACCCAAAGGTCAACTTCGACCTTAATGGGAACCTTGTTGGCGTCGTCGGAAACCCAGATACGAATTGAGTTTTCTCCTTTAAATAATTGATTATCAGGCATAATAGGCGTTAGCTTCAACGCTTTTATCTTCCCGAATTTCGTTTTGACGTTATCTTTTCCCCGGTATTTTACTTTTAATTTATAAACCGAAGATTCCAGAAACGTAGGTACATCTACCACGTCGTTTGGTTGCAACTTTGTAAAATCCAGCGTTCTTAAATAGAAATAGCCACTGATGGCGTCCTGTATATGATCGGGAACGTCAAACTTTTTAGTGCCGTTTTCATCGGTCACAACGGCGTCGTCGGTAGCATGGTTGAATACGGTGGTTTCTACTTTGCGGTAATTGTTTTCCTGAATATTACGGTAAAATTTTTGTGATACAATGGCCGAAGTATCCATCCAGGATTGCCATTCATCACGCACCTTGGCAAACCAACTGAACGCGCCCAACGTTGTACCGACAATGTTGACTTTAAAACAGGGACGGCCGTTAACGTAATGAATTTGCGGGCTTACATCTACTACCGCATCTGCCGCGTTGAAAATTCCGTAGTGAACTCTGTATTCAAAATGCTCGCCTGCGCCAAAACTTGTCTGAGGCACACGGCGATAAGAGTCTTTGGCATGAAAGGCTGGAAAAATAAGCAAAACCAATATGGCTATGACACTGTGTCGAAGCATAAATTAATTGTTTTTGTTAGCACGGCAATTACTACGCTGAGGTCTTCTTCTAAACGTACGATTAAAAACGTTCAAAGGTTTTTAACGGGCGAATTAGGTACACCAAGTCGTATGCACTCCATTTTTACAATAAAACGCGCTTAGAAGTTCAAAATTGCCCTTAAAACGAGGTTGGGTATTTCGTTTTTAAGTACGAAAGATAGTTACGGAAGTTTCCTTTAAACTTTTCGGTAAACTCTTTATTGAACTGATTTTGTTGGGAATGGTATGTAAGGTACCCAATAAAAAACGCGTTATTGGGGAGTTTTTTGCCGCGCCACGGATACTTTTTGCCAATTAAGCCTCCCAAAAGTGTATCGGAATTGGTTACAATTTGCCGAACTCGGGCTAATTTCAAACTGTCTTTTTTGGAGGCAGGAAGCGTTGGAATAAAACTTTTGTAGAGACTGTCCAATTGGTTGGCACCGCGTACAATGTGTTGACTCAGCGCGTCATTGTATTGCTTGCGAAACTCATACCGTTCGAGTTGAGGGGCATTTTTGCCGTATTTGGCATTCATAAAACGAACCGCACCATAGTCCCCGACGAAGCTGGCCAAATTTTCGTTTAGCTCTAAATTATCTTTGACGAACAATGTACCGTGCGTCATTTCATGGATGATAAGATTGGCTAAGCTTCCTTCGCCTCGGTATAGCATGGAAGACAAAACAGGATCTTTGAAAAAGCCCAGTGTACTCCACGCCGACACTTCATTGATTTGGGTGTCATAACCCGTGTCTTTGAGAATTTTCTCTTCGATGTGAGCCCGTGTTGTATCAAAAAAACCTTTGTAGGCAAAGGTGCCAATGATGGGGAAACTCCATTCTTTGGGCGCCATTTTGAATTTTTCGCAAGCGGTAAGTACCCATAAAATAGGTTTTCCTCCCTGATCATAAAATTCGGTATAACTTCCGGAAGAATCCAATCCGAGCGAATCTACCGCAAACTGTTTGATCTCGCCGATTAATTTCAGCCGTTGTTTGAGTGAGTCGGGGAGAGTAGGGTCTTTTAAAACTTCAGCCACCGGGCGAGTGTTGAACAAAATATGAAGTTGTCCTTTGGCCTGTATAAACCCATAACTGATCAGTTCCCGATAAAAAATACCGAGCACGATCAATACAAATAATACGGCAAGAAGGACTTTTTTGAGCATTGTTATAAAGAAAGTTAATGAGCGAAAACGGCTAACGTCCCTGCGGAACCGCTTTTGCCGACCAAGCCTGTAATATCTGTTTCAACTGTTTGTATTCGATCAGAAAGCCGTCGTGCCCATATAGGGAATCAATTTCTTGGTATTCAGCGTCGGGAATGTGTCTTGCCAAAAATTTCTGCTCACTTGGTTGAAATAAAATATCTGAACTGATACCAACCACCAATGTATGCGCCCGTACTTGTGAAAGGGCATACGTAACGCTCGGGCGGTTGCGGCCTACATTGTGCAGATCCATGGTGCGCGACAGCGTCCAGTACGAAAACGCATTGAATCGATTGGCTAATTTATCGCCTTGGTATTGCTGATACGTTGCAGAACGGAAATTATCGGTTTGTTCGTTGCTGTCACGGGCTTGAGTAAAGTCGTAGGTATCGTAATTGCGGTAGGATAGCAGCGCAATCGAACGCGCTACTTTCATCCCTTCGATGCCCGCATCGGGGCGAGCTTCCTGCCAGGTTGGGTCGGCTTTGATGGCCATTCGTTGAGATTCATTGAATGCAATTCCCCACGGAGAGTGAAGGGCGTTTGTGGCAACCAAGACCAGATTTTCGATCAAATCGGGTTTGATGATAGCCCATTCCAAGGCTTGTTGCCCGCCTAACGAACCTCCCACTAAGGTATGAATGCGTTGAATCCCTAACTCTTCGCGGAGCAATTCAAACGCGTAAATATTATCACGAATAGAGATGTCCGGAAAAGTGCGGTAGTAAGGCTCCTTTGTTTTGGCATTGATACTCAAAGCATTGGTAGAACCGTAATGTGAGCCGAGTACATTTACGCAGACAATGAACCAATGCTTGGGATCATAGTACAATCCCGGGCCGACCAGACCATCCCACCAATCGGTTGGGTCAGAACTTCCCGTCAGGGCGTGACAGATCCACAAAACATTACTGCCGTCGGCATTGAGCGTACCATGAGTAGTGTATGCCAACTGAAAGCCCGATAATTCGCCGCCCAGTTCCAATGGAAACGTATAAGGATATTTGAATAGATGAATGGCCAAGGGTAAAAAACAATTAAAAGTGGTTTTGTTGCTTTTCATTTTCAAAATCAAAGGGATAGCACTTGCCCGGCTCACCTTAATAAAAAGGTGACAGCGTGTATTCAGCGCTGAAAGCGCATTCGTTTTTCCGGGAATCTTAACATGAATGTTTCGATTTATATCCCCTGAGGGTCGTTTTTGCGACCGCTTAGGTAGGAATTAGCACCTTATCTCGTGTATTTGGAAACAGGTTGCCAGAGGTTCGCGGAGCCTATTCTCTCCCCCCTTCTTTATAAATCAATCGCTGTGCGTATGAGAAGCAACTGACTTGATGGTGCAATATTACGGCGCAACGGGCTTAATCCAAAATAATTCAGAAAAAACTCGTTAGCGTAACCCAAATTTCTGCGCCTTATCGTAGCTTTGTGTAGGAAACTTTACCCAAAATTATGGTTTATCGTTTTAAAAAAGAGAACGCAGCTCGGCGTCCGGGGGCAACTACTGTGGGAGAGGCCATCAACAAAATGCTGGAGATGTATCGTCTTCGCCCGCAGTTTGATGAGTCTTCGGTGAAAGTTTACTGGGAAAAATTGGTGGGAAAAGAGATCGCCTCCCGTACTTCTGATATTTATGTAAAAGATAAGATTCTGTTCTTACGACTGGATTCGGCTCCGTTGGCCAACGAGTTGGTGATCGCCAAACGCAAACTCATTCAATCGCTCAATGACTCATTTGGGTATGAGTTGATCACGGATATTGTGTTTATTTGATGATAGCGCCTTTTAATGAGTTTGGTTGTAACAACATCTGCTGAATCATTCAAAACAATCTTTAGCGGCACCATGATTTAGTTCGACGACTTCCAAAAATTGGCTTGGGTTGCCGGACGTACTGTAATTTCTTCTGTCATTCTTAGCAAGTATAACGTTTTTTGACTTTGTGAAGGTGGGGCTTTGTCGGTCAGTTAAATGACGCTCTAAATTCCAGTGGACTTTGTTTGGTTTTTGTCTTAAATAATTTGTTGAATGATTGGGAATGTTCGAAACCTAATTCATAAGAAATTTCACTTACCGATAATTCGGTGGTAGATAGCCTTTCTTTCGCTTTCTCAATCAGCTTTTCGTGGATGTGTTGTTGCGTGGTTTGTCCTGTTAATTGCTTCAATAAACTGCCTAAATATTTACTGGACATATTGAGTGTGTCGGCTACAAATTGAACGCTGGGTAATCCTTTGGAAAGTAAATTTTCATGATTGAAATAGTCGGTCAAAACAGCTTCCAATCGTTCTACTATTTTATGGTTGGTAATTTTTCGGGTGATAAATTGGCGTTCGTAAAACCTTTGTGCGTAAGTGAACAAAAGTTCTAACTGTGCAATGATTACATCTTGACTGAATTTGTCAATATTGGCCTTATATTCTTCTCTTATATTTTCAATGATGCCGTTTATTTGTGTTTCTTCTTTGTCCGATAGAAACAATGCTTCATTGGTTGCATAACCAAAGTATTCGTACTGTTTTATTTTTTTTGCAAGTGGCGTATTCCACAAAAAATCGGGATGGATGAATAACATCCAACCTCGAAGCTTGGGAGGTATTCCACCTTCTTCGCCGCGCAATATTTGCCCTGGTGACATAAATGCCATCAAACCTTCATCAAAATCATATTTCTGTTGTCCGTACAACAAGTTGTTACAGCCCCGCTTTAACGAAACAGCATAAAAATCAAAGATTACCGCATTGATGTCTGAATGATTTTTAAATTGAGATACATCCACAATGCTGATAAGCGGATGATGAGGTTTTTCAAGCCCCATCATCCGATGCCCTTCGATAATGGATTTTATTCTGTAGGGTGGTGTATTTGCCATTATACAAAGTTATTTTTTTAAAATTTAAACGGATACTTCAACCATATCAAAATCAGTGGCATGGCCAAAAAAGGAATTTCTATCAATGCCATTTTATAATCTCCTGCTTTTAACGACAACGCCATTATCAATACGATAGTAATCGCATTGAGTACGTTACTTAAAAAAAATGTTTGAGGAAAGAACAACATCAATCCTACAATGATGGAAAATACACCAAAATAGGGCATTACAGATTTGGTGATGCCAAGGTTTGCCATCATTTTTGCCTGTTCGGCGGTGGCAGGTTGAAAAGCATCCCAACCGTGCTTGATACTTAGAAATGCAGATGCTAAAATAAGTATGATGCTAAGTATTTTCATTTTTAGAAATTTTTAAAGTTGCAGTAATTATTTTCCGTACATATAAGAAGCACCCATTTTGCCTGCTTGCTTAATTAAAAATTTTGGAGCAATTCGGCTCAATACCCGCATTAATTTTGCCGGTCCGGGATAGATCTCGTCCTTATCATTTTTCATTCCTTTGATGGCAGTCTCTACAATTTTTTCAGGAGCCATTAAGGCACCGGTGCTAAAACCGTCCTCATTTTTAAATTTATCGTTTAGCGGAGTAGAACTTCCGGGGGCAACTAATTCTATCACTTTAATGTCGGTATTTTTAAGTTGAACCCTTAATGTCTGAGTGTAGGCACGCAGTCCTGCTTTGCTTGCACTATAAATTGGAGAAATAGGAAAAGCCATCAACGCAATGCCCGATGTCACATTTAGGATAGCAGCGTTTTTTTGTTTTTTAAGATGTGGCAAAAATTGTTGCACCATACGGATTGGACCCATCAAGTTGATTTCAACCTCACGAGTAATGTCGGTAAGGGCGTGTTGCTGATGCAGACTGATTTTTCGCATTTCACCGGCGTTATTAATCAAGATATTCAGGTCGGGAAATTGTTGCGTAACCTGATTGTACAGATTAGCAATGTCATCGGCTTTGCTTACATCACTCCGGATAATATGCACAGGCGGAAGTTTGCTTTTTACTTCCGCCAATTTTTCGGCATTTCTGCCTGTAATGATTACAGTGTTGCCTAACGCAATCAATTTGGATGCAAACTCAAATCCGAAACCACCTGTTCCGCCCGTTACTAAAATAGTGTTGTTTTGTAAATTCATTTTTCTGATAGTTTGTCACTGCAAAGTTCGACAGTAAACAAAAAACCGATGTAGCCAAAAGTCGCATTGTTGTAGTTGAAAGGTTGGTTTGTTTGGTAGCGTGAGTTTGGATCGCCTTTGCTGACGGTTTGACGCTCGGCTAAGAAGCGGATTGGGAAGCACTAAACAGTCTGCCGGCATTGAACTTGATACGAAGCACAAAGTTTCATTTAAACACTAAACCCACTTTTTGCCAAACCCCTTTTGTCAGCCGTTAAGTTGTTGTCCTTCATATTCGTCATATAATTCGTAGCAATTCGATTGGCCCGATAAATAACGTACGGTATCAAGTTACGTTTTAAAATACTTGTAGTAATTGTCATAAGCGTTACCAATATGTTACCACAAATATAAAAAAAAACAGCCGGATGTTTCCAACCTGCTGTTTTTCAGGCGCATCGGCGCTCCGATTTACATTATCGCGGTTTTGCATTGCGCGGGCAACCCCGTTTTCAGTTCCCGACTTAATCCACATCCACTTCCTGTCCCAGAAAGCAGTCTACCACGTAGCGAATGGAGCTAAATGAATTGACCAGTGCTTTGCGGGCTTCCGGTTCACTCATCCACGCCAATTGGTCAATGCCTTCATCGTGTTGGGGAGCCAATTTGGAATCGTCTACGCAGCGCATCCAATACCATTTGGTTCTTTTCAGGATAAGTTGGTTGTTTTGCGTATAAGTGTGCCAGGTGGTGCAGGTTTTTTCGACGAGTTCTGCTTTTACGCCGGTCTCTTCTTCCACTTCCCGAAGCGCGGCTTTTTTTGATTTTTCTCCGGCGTCAAGTTTTCCTTTGGGCAGATCCCACACGCCTCGACGAAACATCATCAGCATTTTGTTGTCTTTGGTCACAATTCCGCCGGCAGCTTTGATGATGGTATACATTTTTTTCAATCGCTTCTCAACAGCTTCGCGGTCCTTGGGCACCAAATAAATGGATTGCAGTTCCGGGAGATCGGAAGTATTTAAAAAATGAAAAAGTTTTTCGGCAGTGATCGGTGTGGCGTTCAAAATGAGTAAATGCCCTTTTAGACTTGTTGCCTTCAACATTTCGAGGTGAGCATCAATGATTTTGTCAAAATTACCACTGTTGGAGAGCCCCTGAGCTGCTTTTTCGCTTAAAATTCGAACCGGACGGTCTTTGATAAATATAATCATGGGAGTATGGGGCGTAAATCTTGACAAAATTAGCAAATGGGTTTGTTTTGGATAGCAAATACTTTTGATAATTTTGCAATTGTACCAACCATCCCCATACGTGGAACTATTTGTTATCGTTCTACTCGTTCTCATCAACGGTATTTTCTCCATGTCGGAAATCGCGCTGGTCTCCTCGCGAAAGTCTAAATTGGAAACTGCGGCTCGTAACGGTGACCGTCAGGCCAAACACGCACTCGAATTAGCAAACTCTCCTAATCGCTTTCTTTCTACCGTACAGATCGGCATCACCCTCATTGGCATCCTGAACGGGGTATTCAGTGGTGAACGCATTACGACCGATTTTCAGGCGTACGTCGAACAGTTCGAATTACTCAAGCCCTATGCGCATTCTATTGCCGTAGGCGGCGTTGTATTGTTTGTGACCTACTTGTCCTTGGTTTTGGGAGAACTTGTTCCCAAGCGAATAGGAATGTCCAATCCTGAAGGAATTGCCAAGTTTATGGCTACACCCATGAATTGGCTTTCCAACATCACCGCCCCCTTCATTTGGTTATTGGCCAAATCCAGCGATTTGATCATGAAAATATTGCGGATCACGCCGCAAAACCAAGCCATCACGGAAGAAGAGATCAAGACCATCATTCAGGAAGGCACCACAGGCGGTGTGATCGATGAAATCGAACAGGAAATTGTGGAGAACGTGTTTCATCTGGGCGACCGGAAGATCACTTCACTCATGACCAATCGGCAGGAAGTAACGTGGCTGGATTCGGCCGATGAGCCGGAAGACAACAAAGCCCGAATCATGGAATCCAAACATTCCGTTTATCCACTTTGTAACGACGGTGTGGATAATATTGTCGGATTGATATACGTAAAAGATCTGCTCGGTGGTGATTTAGACGAACAACTTACCCGACTGGATTCATTGGCTCGGGAGCCGCTTTATATTCCTGAAAACAACAAAGCCTACCAAGCGCTGGAAAAGTTCAAAGTGAGCCGCGTACACTTTGGGATCATTGTGGATGAATACGGTGCGATGCTCGGAATTGCGACGCTGAATGATATTTTAGACGCTTTGGTGGGTGATTTGTCGGAAACTGATGAGTTTAATTATAGCATTGTAGAACGGGAAGACGGCAGTTTCCTTGTAGATGCTCAACTCCCGTGGGAAGATTTTATCAATCATTTTGATATTACTGTCCACAAGAAAAAAGAATTAACGGGCTTCAATACGCTTGGGGGCTTTGCGCTGCACATTTTCAGAGATATTCCTGATACCGGCGAGCATTTCACATGGCAGGATTATCGCTTCGAAATTGTTGATATGGACAAGAGTCGTATCGACAAAATGCTCGTGCAAAAACTCAGCGAGGAAGAAGCGGAAGAATAACCCTGACTTGGGCATTCCCTGATCAATGGATTTACTCTAAACCTTGCAATCTTTTGCAAGGTTTAGATAATTTCAATTCCATCTCTGCGAAAATCGTTCAGCAATGGATCGGAAGGTTTCAAGCCGGTCACCAGAAAGTCGATTTCGTGTAGGCCACAGACCTTGTAGGTCTCGATAGTATGGATCTTTTCAGTAATGGCACAAATCGCTACTTTTTTAGCGGATTGTGCCATTTTTTGTTTCAAAACCGATTCTTCATAATTGCGAAGCGTAATGCCCACATGAGGATCTAACCCGTTGAAACCCATTAGGTATAAGTCTACTCGAAGATGCTCCAATTGCCGCATGGCTTCGTTTCCCACCGTGATTTGATAACGCTTGTGATAAGTGCCTCCCAAAAGGATGGTTTCGATCTTTGGATGCTCATTCAGCACAATGGCAAGCGGCAGACTGTTGGTAATAACGGTCAGTTCAAGGCTTTTGGGGAATTGCTCTGCGATGTGAAAATTGGTCGTGCCACCATCCATCAGGATCGTTTGGTGATTTTCAAAGAGTTTTTGCGCCTTTCGGGTCAGGTGAAGTACTTCCTGATTGTCGATGCCAAATCCCTGTGTTGTTTTAAAGGATAGGTAAGAATTGGCTACGGCACCTCCGTGCACTTTCTTCAGTAAGCCTTTGTCCTCCAACTCAATAACGTCACGCCGGATGCTGTCGTAGGATACGTTCAGCAGTTGGCTCAACTCCACTAAGTTAATTTTTTGGTCGCGATTTAGCTTCTCAATAATGAGCCGCTGACGTTCTTCTTTTATCATAGGTTAAGTGCAAATAGTTCCCGAAAATACCAAAAGTATACATTGGAAACGATTCTTAAAATAGTTTGCAAAAAAATGCAAAAAAAGTTGCATTAAAATAAGAAGTTTGCATAACTTTGCATAGTTGTTTCAACTGCAACTTAACCTATGATAAAAAACTTCCCTCGCGCTACCTTAGGGGTTTGTGTAGCTGCGAGGGACAATTTTTTTAAGGGTACAGTAAATATTTTTTGCGCATCGTTTTGAAATTGCCCAAGCCCGGCTCCCAGCTTTTACGAATTTCTTCTTCACTTTTTCCGGCAATGATCTGCTGTTTTAAGTTTTCTGTACCGGCCAGTTTGTCAAAATTCCCCATTTGCTTGCTTTGACTCATATCAAAAAACTTCTCTTTTATAGGGTAAGCGGCATACATTTCCACAAGCCATTTCAGGTTCAATTTTTTGGTTTTCAGAAAAATAGAAGTATCATAGTTGCGAAGGTCTAAGCCATAGCATTCAGTGTCCTGATGCAAAGGCGTTTCGCTCATGCCTTTGAGACTGACCGGCTTAAATGAAAATTCGTATTTCCCTTTCAATGCAGGAGCACCCAAAACTGTAAAGGGCATGTATGTGCCGCGTCCCTGACTCAGGATCGTTCCTTCAAAAGGGCAAATGCTTGGATACAACATGATCGATTGCTGCGTATTCAAATTGGGTGAAGGCGGCACCGGCAGGGTGTAAGGCATATCATGCGTATAGTTGGCCACCTTAATGATCTTCAACTTGCATTGCAATTTATTGGGGAGCCATCCTTCACCGTTGATCATTTGGGCAAATTCGCCGATGGTCAGCCCGTGCGTAATAGGAATGGGAAACATCCCAATGCCTGATTTCAGGTGCATTTCCAATACAGGCCCGTCTACAACAAAGCCATTGGGATTAGGACGGTCCAAAATGAGCAATTCTTTGTCGTTTTCCGCACACGCTTCCATCACGTGTGACAAGGTATTGATGTAGGTATAAAATCGCGCGCCAACGTCCTGTACGTCAAAGATCATCAGATCGACGTCGGCTAAGTGCTCTTTGGTAGGTTTTCTGTTTTTGCCGTATAATGAAATTACGGGGATGCCCGTAGCAGGATCAAGCGCATCGTCAACTTTAGCACCGTTACTGGCGTTGCCTCTGAAGCCGTGTTCGGGCCCAAAGATCTTTTTGATTTGAACGCCCAACTTAAAAAGGCTATCTACGCAATGTTTCTGACCAATGATCGATGTTTGATTTACCAGCATTCCGATCCGCTTTCCCTTGAGATAGGGAAGATATTTGGAGGTTTGGTCGGAGGCCGTAATAATGCTCTTTTTGGCATATTCCGGCTTTGTGATGGTAGTGAAAGAGGCACTGATTGCCAAAAATACAATAGAAAGAAAAATGGACAGGTAAAATGACCGTTTCATAAAGTAAAAAGCAGGATTATTTGAAGGTGGTAAGTTACAACAAATAGTCTTGAAATAATCATGAAAATGGTCAGGTTTGGCCATGAGTGGTAAAATGGAGCTTAGCTTCCAATAATCTTCCTCTTGGTAATCCTAACCATTCTTACCTGTTTCAAGATACGTATAACTTTATTTGTGACCTTCGTGGCTTCCGCCCTGAGCACCTGTAGTGGCAGGGGCAGCTACGGTGCGTTGAAAAGGAGTAATTACCAATTCACGTACCAGATCGGGGTGTGAATGCGAAATTAAATGTCCTGCTTCAGGCAAAAAGATAAATTGAGCTTGCTTTTCGGCCAATTTTAATCGGGCAAAATCAAGGTTGGAAGGGTCTACGATCCAATCTTTTCCGCCCTGTACTACTGTAGTGGGAACTTGCAGTAACGGCCATTCCAATGCCAGTTTTTCCAATTCTTTGGAATGGGCAAATTTTTCAAAGGATGCGACATTGATTCGGTGTGGCAACCATACCCGCACTACCCACCATTTGGCAGGCTTGGAAAACCACCAAAATTTTTCTTTGGCGGGATCAATGGCCGGGGCCAACATGACCAATTTGTTGAAACGATTCGGATTGAGAATAGCAACCTTTGCGGCGATAGGTGCCCCGAATGAGCGCCCAAGCAACACCCCTTTTTGGCGAGAATGATTCAATGACAGAGCCAGTGCCGCGGCCCGGGCCTGTAAGTCAATGGAGGTAACGTAGCTTTTCTTCCGAAACTTGGAATGATTATATCCCAATCTATCAACGGCAATAATGTGATATTTGCTTTGTAATATGCTGTCGTCCACCATATTGAGATAGCCATACCATGCTCCCGGAGCACCGTGGATCAGCAATAACGGAGGTAAGGTATCGGCTCCTGTGGTGGCAACAAACAAACGTAGACTATCATTTTGAATGGTATAATACGTGGGCTTAATAGACTTGTTTGCGTAATGTTTGCGCAGGTCACGTTCATTTTTTCGCCAGGAACGAAAACAGGAAGAAAGCCCCACACACAACCCGCAAATACAGGCCCAAAGAAAGAGTTTCCGTAGCATAAAAATGAGAGTTGTTTAGGTTAAATCAATGTTTTTTAGAGGAAAATATAGTTGCCCTTTCTAAAAAACGCTAAAAAAGAGACAATTGTTGTTGTGATAATTCAGGATAGAGGTGCGGCTTAGCCACTTCAGGTACATTTGAATCCGCAGTACGGTTACTGATCAGTCGACCTATTGTAAATGCTTCCATTAGACTGTCGTCCAAAGGACGCGCAATTTCCTTTAATGCAGAATCATCCAACTCTTTTTGAAGCCAAATGGATTCACTGCCCGGCAATAAGATCAACGGCATGCGCTGTTTGGTGTTGTGAATACGAGCCATCAATGGGTTGGCTTCCGTTGTGATGATGCTGAAGGTATTCCAAACATCGTCCGGATAAGCGGGATTATGCCAACTTTCCCACAGCCCGGCCATGGCAAATATCGGTTGATTGCGTAATCCAATATGGTACGGATACTTATGTTTCCCAACGGTCTGCCATTCAAAAAAACCGGTGGACGGAACAAGACAACGTTGAGATTGCTGAAGCGCATACTTGAACGACGGCTTTTCGCTGAGCGTTTCCGCTTTGGCATTGAGCGTATTGGCTCTCATTTCTTCCGCCTCTTCCTTACTCTTGACCCAACGCGGCACGAGACCCCACCGGAAAAATTGAAGACTTTTTGGAGCCTGCGCGGTAATGACCGGCCAAGTCGGAAATTCAAACCCATTTCCGTGATATACGGGCTGAAAATCAGCCTTCTCTGCTTCGAGAGTGGCTTCAAATCGTTGCTCTACTTCGGCAACGGTGGCTGTTAACGAATTGTGAAAACACATAATAAACCGAGTTTTATCCGTAATTTTGAGCAAAAGCGCAGTTAGCAGGTAAAATAAGCAGTTGTCGATCAGTAGTTTTTAAACTGTAACGTCCGACAACGCCCTTGCATTATTTACCAAACAAACTTCATTACTATGAAATTCAAATTATTGGGAAAATCAGGCCTTCGTGTATCAGAAATTTGTCTTGGCACCATGACCTTCGGGACAGAATGGGGGTGGGGGGCCGACAAACATGAAAGTAAGAAAATTTTTGACATGTATGCCAACGCAGGCGGGAATTTTATAGATACGGCCAACCGCTACACTGAAGGAACCTCAGAACAGTTTTTGGGAGATTTCATCGCGTCAGATCGTGATCATTTTGTGCTTGCCACCAAATATACACTGATGGACCGCGATGGTGACCCCAATTATGCGGGGAATCATCGCAAAAATATGGTTCGCTCGCTGAACGAAAGCCTCCGACGCCTGAAAACCGATTATATTGACCTGTTTTGGGTACATATGTGGGATTTTACGACACCTGTAGAGGAAGTAATGCGGGGGCTGGATGATTTGGTACGCAGCGGCAAAGTGCATTACATCGGAATTTCGGACACGCCGGCGTGGGTTATTTCGCGGGCAAATATGCTGGCGGAATTGCGCGGTTGGAGCCAATTTGCGGCCTTGCAAATTGAATATTCATTGCTGCAACGGGGCGCAGAACGTGATCTCTTGCCGATGGCTAAAGCCCTTGATATGGCCGTAACGCCTTGGGGGGTGATCGGTGGCGGTGCGCTTACGGGCAAATACCTGCGAGGAGAAGGCGGGCGTGTACCCGAAAACAGTCTTCGTCGCAATGACCGTAGCCAAGATATTGCGCAGGCTGTGGTGGATATTGCGCAGGAATTAAATGTAACACCCACACAGGTAGCCATCAATTGGGTTCGTCAACGGGTTCCCAACGTGATGCCCGTCATCGGTGCCCGGCGCGTGGAGCAATTGCAGGATTCTTTAAAAAGCCTTGATTCAGGCATTCCCGAAGAAATGATGAGCCGACTGAATGAACTCAGCAAAATTGAACTGGGCTTTCCGCACGATTTTCTTTCTTCGGAAGGAGTGAAACAGTCGGCTTTTGCGGGTATGTATGATCAAATTATTAATCACCGTTTGTAATAATTGTGGATATTTTGGATAACGGACAACAAAATAGGGGCCGAGAAGATTCTTTTATCAAAAGTCTGCTATTTTATTTCCATTATCCGGCATCTGATGCCTCAATATATGAAAGTAACCTTAGTAGAACGGCTGAAAGCCCACTTGGACACTCGAATGCAGGGCGCTCTTGATGCAATGCAATCTGCCCAAAGCTCGGCCAATGAAGAAACCAAAAGCAGCGCAGGCGACAAGTACGAAACCGGACGTGCTATGGCGCAGATTGAGCGCGACCGTCACGCGCAGTTATACGACCAAATCCGCCAGGAGCGGTCTGTTCTTGACCGAATTGACCCGTTATTTCACTTTCAGCGCGTAGGATTAGGCACGTTGGTCAAAACTACGGCGGGTTATTTTTTTGTAGCGGTTAGCGTTGGATTGATTGACATTGCCGGGACAAAAGTCATTGTGGTGTCGCCACAATCGCCGTTAGGGGCATCGCTTATGGGAAAACAAAAAGGCGACAGCTTCCTGTTTCAGCAGAAGAAATGTGTCATCGAAGAAGTAGAGTAGGGGTTTATTTTTCCTATCTTTGATTTTAGAAAAACAGTAACTGATATGGTTGCAGTCAACTCCAAACGTAAACGCATCCGAACCAAGTTTGCCAAACACGAAATTCCCAAATCATTGATTTATGAGGAATACGATGGAAAACCCATGTACTATCGGGGCTACAAAGACGTATTGAATCAATTTAAAACAGTAGAAGAAATTATGGGTGAAAGTGATACCCAAGCGATCATTATTGGTGTTTTGATGAATTTTCTGTTTGACACCATTGATAGAAATAAATATTTTATCGTTACCAATGAGGTAGGTTTTCATCTTAAAAAGCGCAGTAATATCTCTTCAGACATTGTGATTTATGATAAAGCTGCATTGCAAAATCATACGTTTAAGAATAAATACTTTGAAATACCGCCTTTGGCCGTGATTGAAGTTGATATACAGGCCGATACGGCTGATTTTGGTATTTCGGAAGTAGATTATTACGGAATTAAAACCAAAAAATTATTAGATTTTGGCGTTCGGGAAGTGATCTGGTTCTTTTCGGGCATCCAGCAGCAAATCGTGGCCCGAGCAGGACAGGATGGCATTATTTCGACCTGGGATAAGAATGTCATCCTGTTGGAAGAATACCGGTTTTCGTTGGCGCAATTACTTCAAAAAGAAGGTTTTAAATTGTGAGAAAGTTATACCGAGACATTGCTTATTTATCTCTTTTTACTTCCGTATTTTCCTTTTCTGTTTTCGGGCAAGCTAATCCATATCAAATCACGCCCAATCTTCAACAGGCTTACGCCGAGGTTTTTAAATTAAAAGTCAATTCAGCAAAGGCGTTATTGCAAAAAGAAAAAAATGTAGGCTCGCAAAAGGCATTTGCCGTTTATGTGGAAGATTACGCCGACATGGTCACTTTGTTGGTGAGTGACGAAAAACGGCTTTTTGAGCAACTGGCACCTAATCAAGACAAACGACTCGAATGGCTGAATGATTTACCGACAAATTCTCCTTATCAGCGATTTTATGAAGCTGAAATTCGTCTGCATTGGGCGTTCATCAAACTAAAGTTTGGCAAGGAAGTAAGCGCTTGTTGGGATATTATCAAAGCATATCGGTTGTTGGAAGAAAACGCTAAAAAATACCCTGATTTTATTCCAACGTATAAGTCGCTGGGGATGCTACACGTATTGATCGGGTCGGCTCCGCAAAATTATCAGTGGGTTACAAAATTGCTCGGATTGCGCGGCAATATTCCACAGGGAATGCGAGAGATCAAGGCCGTTATCCAAAAAGATAAACTTTTTGAGCCCGAAGCCAAGCTTGTGGAGTTGTTGCTTCATGCTTACATTCTCAGCTATTCTGAACCGCAAAACGCCGCTCTCTTGACATTTGTGGCCGAGGAAGAGGATAATTTACTGCTGCATTTTTTTGGAACCACAATTTCGATGAAAGATGGACGAGGCGAGCAAGCGCTAAAACTGCTCAATCAACGTCCAACCGGCACTGAATACTTAGCATTTCCTTTTTTGGACTATTTGAAAGGGGAAATATTACTCCAAAAAGGCCAATACGACGAAGCGCGTGCACATTTGAAAACTTTTCTGGCTCAGTATAAAGGACAAAATTATCTGAAAGATACACAGTTGAAACTTTTTCTAAGTCATTGGTTAGACGGAGAAGAAACGATTGCCATGCCTTATTTGGAACGCGTGCTGACGGTTGGTACGACCTACGTAGAAGCCGATAAATTTGCGGAAAAATTTGCCAAAAGCTTTCGAAAAAAAGAAGTTTCGGGTCAGCAAAAGACCCTGATGAAAGCTCGTTTGGCGTTTGATGGCGGCTATTTGTCCGAAGCGGCCTTGGTGTTGAAACCATATCAGGAGCCGTTTTTTACGAACCTGTATGATAAAGCCGAATTTCAATACCGTTGGGGCAGGATTTTTCAGCGCCGGAATCAGGCTGATTCTTCCATTGTCCATTACGAACGCGCCATTGTGCTGAGTCAGTCACAAAGTCTTTATTTTGGCGCTACTTCGTCATTGCAACTGGGCTATATTTATCAGGAAAAAGGCAACAAAATCAAAGCGGTTTATTACTTCAAACAAGCCCTGAATTATCCAAAGCATGAATACAAAAACAGCGTGGACAATAAAGCCCGCGCTGCTCTGACCCTAATGGGAGTGGAATGATTTCTTATTTTATTACCTGAGAATTCAGTCTTTTCAGTAATTTACAAATACTTCAAAAATTCATTCTTTGTTGCTTCGTCCTTGAATTTGCCGCCGTAAAAAGCGGTTACAGTAGTACTTGAATCATCCTGTACTCCGCGCGAAGCCACACATAAATGCTTGGCATCCATGACAACGGCTACATCCTCAGTTTGTAGAATTTGCTGTAATTCTTTGCCGATCTGAACCGTCAGACGCTCCTGCACTTGGGGGCGTTTGGCAAAGTATTGTACAATGCGATTCAGCTTCGAAAGCCCGATTACCTTGCCGCTGGAGATGTACGCAACGTGCGCTTTACCAAAAATAGGCACAAAGTGGTGCTCGCAATTGGAGTAAAAACTGATGTCTTTCTCCACCAGCATTTCGTTGTACTTATATTTATTGTCAAAGAGAGTGGCTTTGGGCTTATTTTTGGGGTTTAGCCCACTGAAAATCTCCCGTACGTACATTTTTGCTACACGGTGGGGCGTTCCTTTGAGGCTATCGTCGGTTAGGTCGAGCCCCAGCGTTTCCATTATTTCACGGAAATGATGCTCAATCTTAGCTACTTTTTCTACATCGCTCAGTTCAAAAGCGTCTTCACGCATTGGCGTGTCATAAGCACTCAGCCCGTGGTCATTGCCCCACTCATCAATGGTCAGATCAACGAAATCAGCCTCTTCACGCGGGGTATTCCACGAAGTTTCGTTCGGTTTCATATAGTCTTATTTTCAAATCAAAAGTGGCCTCCAAATGCCCACGCAGGATGTTGTAAATCACGATTGCAATATTCTCGGCACTGGGATTCAGATTTTTGAATTCTTCGGTGTCAAGATTCAGGTTTTTGTGGTCGAACTTTTCGAGAACATACCGTTCGATCAAATCGTTCAGCCATTTTAAATCCACAACGTAGCCGGTTTGCGGGTCTACTTCTCCCGTTACCCGGACAATCAGTTCATAGTTGTGTCCGTGGTAATTCGGCAAATTACATTTCCCAAAAATGCGCGAATTTTCCTCTTCCGTCCAAGCCGGATTGTTGAGTCGATGCGCAGCATTGAAATTGGCTTTCCGAAAAACAGCCACTCGTTGATTGCTCATTCCAATATGTTAATATGTTGCAGCGTTGTATATACGAGCGCGCCGAGGAGTCGTCAGAAAGTTTGTCTGCAACACCCTCTCGACCGTTGGGCGTGGTACCAAAGCCCTTGGGTAAGTTTCGTTTTCAACTTATGTATAAACTGCGTTCTTCTAAAAATAGTTTTAAAAGCTCGGTACTTTCAGCGGAAAAAAGCTAATAATCAGGGAGTTTACACTTAAAAATAGTTTTTTTAATTATTTCTTTTTGGAAAAAGCAGGAAATAAGAAGGTATAAATGAGGCAAAAAATAAATTGAATTGCCGTAGTAGTGCCCAAATAAACAGGTAATTGCAGAAAATCTTCCATCATCTGAGTCGCATTTTCGAAGTTTTCTTCCGAAGTGGCACTTAACGTAAGCCATTCACGTCCTCTGATGATAACGTCATTGAAATAATCAGGATTGACGAATTGATAATAAAGCCATTTCAGAAGCCCAAAAGCAAGAAGCCAATAGATACTTAGAAGGAATAATGACCTGACATTTGTTTTATAGTCTACATTTGCATTTTCCCGACGAGCGGTGCGCAGAAAAATGATGTAAAATATACCAATCAGTATCAGCCAGAGCAGGCTTGTAAAAGGAAGCCAGTCAATGATCGTATTTTGATAACCGAGTAATTTTTCTCCAACTAACCAAATAAGACTAAAAACAACAATGTAAATGGCGAATTTGAGGGTATTATTCATTCTTTGAATCAACATAGGTTTAAAAAAGTAGGCAAAATTAGGTATTTTCTCCTATTTTTCCCCGCTGAAGCCACTTTGATGAGAACGAATTATACTACTTTTGCGAATTACTACCAGTCCCAAGAGCACATGAGTGAAATTAGCAAAGAATCCACCGAAGAGAAATCACTTAACTTCATCGAACAAATCATCGAGGAAGACCTCCGTACCGGTAAGCACGGAGGCAGAGTACTAACGCGCTTTCCGCCTGAGCCAAACGGTTATTTACACATTGGCCATGCCAAGTCGATATGTCTCAATTTTGGCGTTGCTCAGAAATACGGCGGAGGAACCAACCTGCGTTTTGACGATACGAATCCCGTTACGGAAGATACCGAATACGTAGACTCTATCAAGAATGATGTGAAATGGCTGGGTTTTCAGTGGGTAAATGAATTTTATGCTTCTGATTATTTCGATCATTTATATGAATTTGCGCTGTTACTTATCAGAAAAGGCTTAGCGTACGTAGATGATTCTACCTCGGAACAAATGGCGACCCAAAAAGGCACACCTACCGAGCCGGGCACCAACAGCCCATACCGCAACCGTACGCCGGAAGAGAATGAAGCGTTGTTTATCAGCATGAAAAACGGTGAATTTCCTGAAGGTAGCCATACACTTCGTGCCAAAATTGACATGGCCGCGCCCAACATGATCATGCGCGACCCCGTCATTTATCGTATCAAATTTGCGCATCACCACCGTACCGGCGACAAATGGTGCATTTATCCCATGTACGATTTTGCCCACGGCCAGTCGGATTCTATTGAAAAGATCACGCATTCCATTTGTACATTGGAATTTGTGCCTCACCGCGATCTGTACGATTGGTGCATTGAAAATTTAGAGATATTTCCGTCAAAACAATATGAGTTTGCGCGCCTGAACCTGACTTATACGGTGATGAGCAAGCGAAAACTCCTTCAATTGGTCAATGAAGGGCACGTAAAAGGTTGGGATGATCCGCGCATGCCGACCATTTCAGGATTGCGTCGTCGTGGATATACGCCGGAATCTATTCGTGAGTTTTGTGACCGTATCGGGGTAGCACGTCGTGATAATTTGATTGATGTCAGCTTGTTGGAGTTTTGCGTTCGCGAGCACCTCAACAAAGTAGCCGAACGCCGCATGGTGGTGCTCGATCCGCTCAAAGTGATTATTACCAATTTTCCGGAAGGTCAGGTCGAGATTTGTCACAGCGAAAATAACCCCGAAGACCCAACCGGCGGTACGCGCGAAATACCTTTCGGGCGTGAGATTTATGTTGAGCGAGAGGATTTTATGGAAGTGGCACCCAAGAAATACTTCCGTTTAGCGCCCGGCCAAATGGTGCGCCTCAAAAGCGCCTACATTATCAAGTGCGATGGCTTTGTGAAAGATGAAGAAGGAAATGTGGTAGAATTGCATTGCACGTACATTGAAAACAGCAAAAGCGGCAGTGATACTTCCGGCATCAACGTAAAAGGAACGCTGCATTGGGTATCTGTAAATGAAGCACTTCCGGTCGAAATTCGGGAATATGACCGGCTTTTCAGCGTTGAAGATCTGGCAACCGCCGAAGGCGATTTTAAAGATCATTTCAACCCTAATTCATTGCAGATCATTACGGCCTATGCCGAACCTGCCCTGAAAGAAGCGGCGGTAGGAGCGAAGTTCCAATTTATGCGCAAAGGATACTTCTGTTTGGATGCAGACAGTACCGATGAGCAATTGGTATTTAACCGTACCGTGGGATTGAAAGATACTTGGGGGAAAGTTGCTGCTAAGTAATTTTTGCCCAAATCCAAACCAAACCTATAAGGTCTGACATCGTCGATAATCAGACCTTATAGGTTTCACAACTTCTTATAAAAAAAATATTTTTCACAATTCTTTGCGCCTAAATTCTCTTTAAACCGCTTCAAACTGGGTTTGGAGGCACCCGTTTCATTGACCGAAACCCCTAAATCCAAGATAGATATTCCTTTGTATTGACATTCGCTGTATAAGCCTTTATTGAGCAAGACTGCAGGGCTATAAGTACGATAGTCTAAATTGTCGGCAGGGCAAAAATTATATAAAGTAGATTCTCCAACGCGCACCGTGATGGAAAGGGAAGCCAACGTATCACCGTCTTTTACGCAAAAAACGCGAAAGTATTCAGGAAATATGTTCAGCCACAGTTGTAATTGCTCAAAGCTGAATGAAAGTGAATAGCCCAGCAGTTGCCGATTTTGTTCAATAAAGGCATATACTTCTTTCGGGGGCGGATTCAGCCATTCTTCAAAGCGAAAACCTGCACGCAGGCATTTGCGCAAACGGCGACGTTCGGAAGTATGCAGGCTGTCGTCAAAACTTCTGTTAGTAACGGCAATGAATTGATTTTCTGTGCTTTGGCGCAGCTCAAAACCCCGCCTCAGGAGCCCTCGTCGTATAAAAGTACTTCGCGATGGATTATAGCAGGTAGGATAATGTTTGATATGCAGACCGGAAATTCCCAATGTTTTTGCAAATTCTTCAATCCCGATCAGCCACTCGGCAAATTCAGAATGACTGACCCGCTCAGCGATCTCAAACGAACCAAACGACGCCTGATACGGACTGACTCCCTCCTGATTTTGGATAAACAAATGAAAAATGCCGTAGGCTTCTGTTTGGGTCGCAGCGTCGGTTAGAATAAAAGTGTATACTTCCGCTGCATTTTGATGCTTTACATGCAGTGGTGTATTGAACAGCCAAAACGACCAACGAATGGTAAATTGATGCAGAATATCGGGGTTATTTTTCACCACCAACGCAGTATAGTTGCGCAACGGCGATGACTTAACCTTATTTTGAGGAGTCGGAAACAGCATTCGATAATACTTAACAGACAAAGATATAAAATCTCTGATACTTCTTTGGATTCTGTTAACGAATGGTTACCAACCTAATTGTATTTCAGTCCTTAAAGCCCTTCTTTTCTTAAAAACAGGGTTTTTAACATTTCACTCGTGCCATTTTTGGGGAAATAGAAGATGATTTTGGAAAGAATCACTCTCATTCGGTGTGAACTTGTCGGGCAAAGAGGCAAAAAATACACTAACTTTGCGGCATGATTTCAATAACAAACTTATCGTATTACCTCGGCGACCGAGCGTTATATGAAAACGCATCACTTCACATTAAGCCCAAAGATAAAATTGGCCTTATCGGCCTGAACGGAACGGGCAAGTCTACTTTATTGCATTTAATTGTTGGAAACTATCAGGCTGACGCCGGACATATTTCAAAATCAGGCGGTTGTACCATCGGATTTTTGAACCAGGATTTGCTTTCCTACCAAAGCGACGACTCAATTCTGTCGGTAGCAATGCAGGCCTTCGAACGTGAAAACGAACTTCAACGACAAATGGACGCCGTTATTCACGAAATGGAGGTCAATTACCAAGATAAACTGGTCGACCGACTCTCACGCATACAGGAAGAATTTGAAGCATTGGACGGATATACCATCCAATCAAAAGCCGAAGAGATTTTGGAAGGGCTTGGTTTTTCTACGTTAGATCTGCAAAAACCGTTGCGGCAGTTTTCAGGAGGATGGCGAATGCGGGTAATGTTGGCGAAACTCCTACTCCAAAAGCCCTCACTTTTAATGCTCGATGAGCCAACCAACCACTTGGATCTACCTTCCATTAAGTGGGTTGAAAAATACGTTCAGAGTTATGAAAATGCCGTGATCGTGGTTTCTCACGACCGTGAATTTTTGGATAACGTCTGCGATACGATGGTGGAAGTGAGCAATCAGAAATTGAATTATTACGGCGGCAATTATTCGTACTATATCGAAGAAAAATCCCTTCGTAACGAAATACAAAAAGGCGCTTACGAAAACCAACAGGCCAAAATCCGTCAAACCGAACGGTTTATTGAGCGTTTTAAGGCTAAAGCTACCAAAGCCAAGCAAGCCCAAAGCCGCGCCAAAATGTTGGACAGAATGGATCGGGTAGAGGCGGTGGTGGATGAAAATGCGAAAGTACACTTTCGGTTCCAATTCACGACCCAGCCGGGCCGCCATGTGCTTCAACTCGAAGATGTATCAAAAGCTTACGGTGAAAAAGAAATCCTGAGAGATACCAGCATTGCAATGGAACGGGGCGACAAAATTGCCCTCATCGGAGCTAACGGAAAAGGGAAATCAACACTTTTACGGGTGATTGCCGGTACTGAACCCGTTGAAGGCGAGCGACGTTTGGGCCATAATGTGCTGTTTACCTTTTATGCGCAGCACCAATTGGAGTCGTTGAACGTAGAGCATACGATTTTGGAAGAGCTTAAATATGCCAACCCGAGCAAGAGTGAAACCGAATGTCGTACCATTTTGGGATGTTTTCTGTTTACGGGAGAAGACGTATTTAAGAAGATCAAAGTGCTTTCGGGAGGAGAAAAATCGCGTGTAGCATTGGCAAAAGTACTCGTATCAGAAGCAAACTTTCTGCTGCTTGATGAACCTACCAACCACTTGGATATGCAGTCGGTCAATATCCTGATTCAGGCGTTGCGTCAATACGAGGGGTCGTTTGTGGTGGTTTCTCACGACCGTTTCTTTGTAGAAGCGATTGCGAGCAAAATTTGGTATATCGAAAATCGGGAAGTAAAAGAATATCCGGGTACATACCAGGAATACGAATGGTGGCAGGAAGAAAGAGGTGAAGAGGAAGAGACGAAAGGAAAAGAAGCTGTAATGACCACTTTGGCCTCTATGAATGCGGTAAGCTCGAAAAATGCTGCCGTTACTCAATCCACTCCGCTGCGAAATGGGAACTCAAATAGCCAAGTGCTTAAACAACTCCAAAATAAAGTGAATCAACTGGAAAAAGAGATTGATGAATTGGAGAAACGTAAGGCAGAATTAGAAGCTAAATTGGCCGACGAAACGGTTTATAGTAATCCAACCAAATTGGCTGAAATTAATCGTCAATATGCGGATACTAAGCAAAAAATAGACAAAGCGACCGAAGGTTGGGAGCAGGCAGTGCTCGAAGTTGATGCGCTGGGGTAGAAATAATATTGGTGAGAAAGATAACGTCGGCAAGGTTTTGAGCCGCAGACGCGCAGTCCTTGCCGACGTTGTTTATAGGTATTTTAATTTCGCATTCGGGCTAATTTATCATAGTCCAACACAGTAATAAGGCTGCCTTTCATTTCGATGAGTGATTCTTCTTTAAAGTCCGATAAGGTACGAATGACAGTTTCGGTGGCAGTCCCTACAATACTGGCAAGATCTTCGCGGGTGATGGAAATGGCAAACTGCTTGGTCTTATCTTCCTGATAGCGATTGGCCAACATAATGAGTGATTCGGCCACGCGTTTGCGTACGGAATTATAGGCTAATTTCAGCAGGCGCTCTTCACGCTCACGGACTTCATTGGAAAGGATTTTGATGAATTTGGTGGCTACATCCCGATTGTTGTACAACAAAGAGTTAAACTCATCTTTGGGAATAATGACTATTTCACTGTCTTGAAGCGTTACTGCCGAATCTTGATACGGAGCATTTTCCAATAGATCCAAATAACCGAAAAAATCGCCCGGTTTATGCAGTTCGATGATGTACTCTTTACCGAATTCGTTGGTTTTCAGGTTCTTTATTTTGCCGCTTTTTAGAAAATAAACGGCGTTTGGATAATTTCCTTCCGAATAAATAATCTCCCGTTTTTTGAATAGCTTCGTTTTCTTGTTTTCTGACAGTTTTTTAAGTGATTCAAACGATTTTACTTCATTCAAAAATTGATTCAGGCCATCTTCTGTACGAGAATATTCAACTTTTAAAAGATTGTTTTTCCGCAAACGGGTTTCGACGGCACTCAACAGCTCCACATCATCGTATGGTTTGGTCAGGTAATCGTCGGCACCCAACGTCATTCCTTTTCGGTAGTCATTTTTTTCAGCTTTTGCGGTTAAAAATATAAAAGGAATGCTCGCTGTGGCAGGTTCTTTCGTAAGTAAATGCAGTACTCCATATCCGTCCAGTTCAGGCATCATAATGTCGCAGATGATGAGGTCAGGGGCGGTTTCCTGCGCCAATTTGATTCCCTGTTTGCCATTTTCGGCCGTGAGTACATTATAATGAGCCAACTCAAGGATCTCGGTCGTATTGTCCCGCATATCGGGATTGTCTTCTATTAAAAGAATAGTTTTCATCAGCTATTAGGTGGGGAGTTCAAGATACACACGGGTGCCGGTATTCAGTTTACTTTCCAATTTGATTTCTCCTTGCATCAATTGAACGTATTTATACACAATATTAAGACCCAAGCCTGTTCCCTGAATCGTACCTGAATTATGCGCCCGAAAAAAACGATCAAACACATGAGGCTGGTCTTGTTCAGGAATACCGATACCCTGATCCTGCACTTCAATCATTATCTTCGATTCATTCCGTTTTGTTCTTAAAAATATATCTTTTTCTGAATATTTAGCGGCGTTGGAAATAAGATTTATGAGGATATTTTTTAGTAAATGTCGGTCAATGGTTACCTCCGCAATGCCTTCATGGAAATAATGAAGCTGTTGATTTTCTTTGCAAACGGAACGCAATTCATCCACCAACTCTTTGCAGAACTCCGGAAGATTGAACACAACGGGCACATTGCGTATTTGCCCTTCTTCCAATTTTCCGAGCGATAAAAAGTCGTTGAGAATTTCAGTCAAATTGTTTACCGTTGACTTGATGCGTTGTACGTGTTTTTGACGTTTATCATTTTCTTCGCTGAAAATATAACGCCCGATCAAAGAAGCAGAGGACAAAATAGTGGCCAAAGGCGTACGAAATTCGTGCGAAGCAATGGTCACAAACTTTGTTTTCATGTCGTTGAGTTGACGCTCTTTTTCAAGGGCTCGCATTACTTCCTGTTTTGATTGCTCCAGTTCGTCCATCGCTTCGGCCAATTCGCGCGTACGTTGCTGAACACGTTCTTCCAGATCTGTATTCAGGTTTTGGATCTGGTGGTGTGCTTCCAATAAGGCTAATTCCTGTTTTTTGCGCAGTGAAATATCAATAATGAAGCTGACGATATAATCGCCGTCACTGGTACTGAAAGGACTCAGACTTACTTCGACCGGAAACTCGGAATTATCTTTTCGCTTGGCTTGCAAATCAAAATTGCCCCCCATGTTTCGTGCTTTGGGTTGTTGGGCATAATTCATGCGGTGATCAACGTGCTTTTTTGCATAACGTTGGGGAATTAGAGTTTCAATTTTTTTGCCGAGCAGTTCACCTTCTTCGTAACCGAATAATTCCTGGGCCTTTGGGTTTACCAATTGAATTTCTCCCCATGAATCAACCACAATAATTCCCTCTGTTGCACTTTTAAAAAGTGCATTTAACATTTCGACGTGTCTTCTCATCGCTTGGGTTTGCTGAATAAATACTTCTAACATACCAAATACGGAGGTTATTGTGATTTTTGCAAGCGTTAAATGAACAGGTATATATAACAATAGGTATCCGGTTGGCTAACGTATTGATAGTTACATGTTTGTGGTTAAAAAGAAAAAGCCACCTACATTCGTATCGTGGGATAGTTTTTTAAAATACCTGACTGAAAATAGCCGTTTGAGGGAGGTCATTCCAAAGCCGGGCATCAAAAGCCATGCTGATGTTTCGTATGAAATTTCGCCCTTTTTCAGTTACGGCTAAATGGTATGGTTCGATGATGATCAATTCATCTTTTTCGGGTTCCTCCAATCTTGCAAGGGCGTCATATAATTCTTTACATTGATCTTTGGGATCGTGCCATGTAGTTTCGAATTGACACATCAACCGTTGGATATGGCGTCTCAGAATCAAATCTTCACGCGTAAGTATATGCCCTTTGAACAAAGGAATTTCGTTGGAAGCCAGCCGCTCGTAGTATTTCTCCACGGTTTTTTCATTTTGGGCATAGCCCCACCAACAATCGCTGATGGCTGATACTCCAAGCCCGACCAATAAATGGGTTTGGCCGGTAGTATATCCCATAAAGTTACGGTGAAGGTGTTTTTTCAGAACTGCTTCAGAAAGGCCATCGGTTGGTAAGGCGAAATGATCCATGCCGATATTGACATAACCTGCCATTTCCAAAACTCCCCGGCAGGTATCGTAAATGGCCAATTTTTTGGCGGCATCGGGCAGGTCTTCTTCCGTAAATTTTCGTTGACCCGGTTTTACC
This sequence comes from Runella sp., assembly GCF_965279615.1. Classification (NCBI taxonomy): domain Bacteria; kingdom Pseudomonadati; phylum Bacteroidota; class Cytophagia; order Cytophagales; family Spirosomataceae; genus Runella; species Runella sp. Next base: position 7,949,792 of record NZ_OZ257252.1, read on the forward strand.
CACGGAATGTGTGCATAACTGTAAAGAGCAATGCGATCGGGCCGCAATTGGAGCACCTGACTGATGGTTTGTGCCACACTACACACGCGTTGCTGAGGCAATCCGTACACCAGGTCATAATTGACGGAAGTATAGCCGATCTCTCTTGCTTTTTCGGTGAGATGTTTAACCTGTTGATAGGTTTGCGGACGATTGATAAGTTCTAAGACCTGAGGATTAAAGTCCTGTACACCAATGCTGATACGCCGAAAACCTGCGTCATAAAGTACCTGTAAATGCTCGTCGGTGGTATTGGCGGGATGGGCTTCAAAACCAAACTCATATTGGGGGTGAATAGTGGCTTTATCAAGTAAGCCGTTGATAAGTCTTTTTAAGTTTTCGGGGCTGAAAAAAGTCGGGGTTCCGCCTCCTAAATGGATTTCGCGGAGTTGAGGCCGGGCGGGTAAAAAGTCAGTATATAGTTGCCATTCTTTCAACAAAGCATCAATGTAAGGATGCTCTACTTTATGATTGACCGTGATCCGGGTATTGCAACCACAATAGGTGCAAAGGCTTTCGCAGAAGGGCAAATGAATGTAAAGGCTGATGCCTTCATTTGCGTTGCTTACCTCAAAGGTATCTTTAACCAAATCTTTCCAACGCGCTTCTGTCACGGGAGTTTTATCCCAATAAGGTACCGTTGGATAGCTGGTATAACGAGGCCCCGGAACATTATATTTTTGTAAGAAATGAGTATCCATGATCAATACTGAAAAGTTACTTTATCAAAAATGGATTTCTTTGGCCGAGTAAAATATGATAATAGTCAGGAACAGTTAAAAACCTGTGGGATAACTATACTTCTCACAATGATTTATCGACCGTGACAAAGTGGAATTTGGTGATTTGCTTTTGGGGTCAATGGCGTTTCTGAAAACTGGAAACCACGCACAATGAGGAGAATAGCCACTGCCGCTACAAAGACCGGCATGAGTCGGCGGACTTGGTTTCTTACGTTAGGAGAGATAAATGTTTTTACAAAAGCCACGGCACTCATGGCAGGGATCGTTCCTGCGCCAAACAGTACCATGAATAGCCCACTTTCCCAAGGGCTACCCATTGCGATAGAACTTATGAGAGCCATATATACCAATCCGCAAGGCAGCAGACCATTGAGCATACCAAGCAGAAATAACGCGGGTAAACTTCGATGTGAAAGCAAAACTCCAAGCTTTTTTTTGACCCATTGCACGCCTTTTTGGAAGGGCAGGGGAGTTGCAAGTTGTTCAATCCAATGAGATGAATAGGCGACGGTGCCGAGCAAAATAACCCCTGTGCCGATGGAAAGCCCACGTTGTAAACCTCCAAAATCTAAAGCACTACCCACTAAACCCAACACCATTCCCAATAAGCTGTACGTGAAAGCCCGCCCTGCATTGTAGGTCAGAATGCTGAGCATTTTTCCCAACGTTGAACGGTGATGTATCGGCAACGCCAAAGCAATGGGACCGCACATCCCCACGCAGTGAAGACTGCTCATCAGGCCCATTGAAAATGCGAGGTACAGCATGATTTTTTACAAATTAAGGATTCCTTCGTTCCAATAACCTACGCCGTTTGCCTGCCAATCGAATTGAATTCGGTAACGACCTGCCCGAACAGTTTGCGTTGGAATATGCTGACTGAATTGCGAATTGGGTTGTATCTTCACTTTGAAATCTTTACGATTGTCAGAAGGACAATAGAAATAAATGACGCCGCTGATGTTTTTCAAATCGGCCGGATAGTTGACTTCAATGCCCGTTTCGGCTACTTCCCACGTAAGCGGAGTGGCCAATTGTCCGGTGTTTTTAACTTTATCAATTTTACCCTGATACTGAATTTCTTCTTCGTAGTATTTATCCGTCACCAGATCAATTTTTTGGACTACGCTCATGCCCACCATCACCAATATCATCAGGACAAAAGAGCCATACAATGCCCCAATGCCGGTACCCCAAGAGATTTTCATTGCGAGTTGTTGCTCCTGACCCAGAAGAGCTTTTGATGTTGGATGCCTTTATGGGCCTGTAAAGGCATTGTTTACTATATTTACTGAACCATTATTCTTCGGGAGCAATGAACGTGGTTTTAAACTCTTCCAACTTTTCATTGTTGGCGTACACTGCCAATTTGACCTCCGTTCGACGATTGGAAATTGCTGTTTTGGGAATCGTAATAAATACCGATCCTTCCACCATGCCTGCTCCTTCTAAGTGTAAATTTGGAATTCCCGCAAATTTCAACGTTCCTTTTGGAAAGAGAAGTCGCATTTCGGGATTGATTGGGTGGTTGGTTTTATTGAACAGTTTGAAAGTATATAAATTACTGACGGTGCCGTCGGGATTTTCGATGTAACGTGAGCCCGGCACGCGCAACATGGTTGTTTCGGTGTCATCTCTGGTCAAAATGGCGTATCCTAAAGCTACCCACAAAGCCGTCAAAACAACCGCGTAGGCAATGGTCCGAGTTGTGATCAATTTGCTTTTGCCGCTTGCAATGTTGTTTTCGGAATCAAAGCGGATCAGTCCTTTGGGCAGCCCCACTTTGTCCATGATATTGTCGCAGGCATCAATGCAGGCAGTGCAATTGACGCATTCCATTTGAGTGCCGTTGCGAATGTCAATGCCCGTGGGGCACACGTTGACGCACTGATAACAACTGATGCAATCACCGGCGGTGCGTGCTTTGCCTTTATGCAATTTCTCGCGCGGTTCGCCGCGTTTGTAATCGTAGGCAATGACAACCGAATTTTTGTCCAACAATACACCCTGCAACCGCCCATACGGACACACGACGGTACAGGCCTGATCGCGCAGCCATGCGAAATTCAAAAAGAAAATAATCGTAAAAGCCCAGATACCCAGAAACAGCGTTAAGTGTTCAGAGATAGGCTCAATGATAATTTTTTCAAGTTCGTCGATACCAACAAAGTAGCTTAGGAGCAGATTGGAAATCAGAAAAGAGACCGTTAAGAAAGTCCCATATTTCAAAATACGTTTAATGACTTTGTCACCGCTGAACGGCGCTTTTTCTAAGGCACGTTGCGCTTTCCAATCGCCTTCGATCAGGTATTCTATTTTACGAAAAACCATTTCCATAAAAACCGTTTGCGGGCACGCCCATCCGCACCAAACCCGACCAAATACCGTGGTAAATAAGACAATAAAAACGAAGAAAGAGATCATCATCAACCCAAACAACCAGTAGTCCTGAGGGCCGATAAAAAGTCCGAAGATGATAAATTTACGCTCTAAGATATTGAAGAGAAATAAAGGCTGACCATTTACCTTGATAAAAGGCAGGCCAAACATAACGCTGAGTTGAAAGATTGTAAACCACACGCGACGAGTATGCCATTTGCCCGTCGGTTTTTGTGGAAAAAACCAGTTTCTTTTGCCGGTAGTATTGTCTACCGCCGCAAAATTATCACGAAATGACTCATCAATATCGGGGTGTGTATCAAGGGGTTGCATGTTGAGAGAATGTCAAAAGTGAATGGGTAGGCAGAAGGTGCGAGTATCCGCATTCTTCTGCCCGGGGTATTATTTGAGCGCAACGGTGCTATCTGATTTTGCCGGCGTTTCGGCGTAAACATCCCCCTGCGGAGCTTTGGGATTGGCGGTTTTGGACCCTTTTATTGAAAGAATGTAACTTGCCACCTGCTGCATTTTGAGCGGATTCAATTGCTTTTCCCACGAGATCATCCCTTTTTGAGGAACACCGTATTTGATGGTTTTGAAGACATTTTTAATGCCGCCGCCGTGCAGCCAATATTCGTCTGTGAGGTTGGGACCTACCGCACCTCCACCGTCGGCGGCGTGACAAGCGGCGCAATTGGCGGCAAAAATGGCTTTTCCTTCATCAATTGTTTTGGCATCTGAGAGCAGAGAAATAGTGTTTTCGTTGATCTTCGCGGCCGCTTTTTCCAGAAAAGCCGCTTTTTTAGCTTCGACAATCAATGTTTCTTTTTCCAGTTCGGCCATTGGCAGATCACCTACGCCGGCAATGTGATAGATGATCAGATAAATAATGGCAAATACAATGGTTCCCTGAAAAAGAAAAGCCAACCAGGGCGGCATACGGTTGTCGAGCTCGTGAATGCCGTCATAATCATGGCCTGTGATCAGGATACGCTGCTCGTCCTGAAGCTGAACGCCGAAGCCGGTCCAACGCTGCCACCAACGCGCACTGAACAACGGTGCTTTGTCGCCGCGCAAGTCTTCCGAAACTGCGCTGTCGGCGGGTTGGGTTTTGGATGATATTTTTTGCAGCAGCAATAATACCTGAACCAATACCGCCACTACCGCAACAATGACCAACAACAGGATCATCAGAATGAGGTAGGTTACCAATTCTTTATTGCCGGCTTTGGGAGCTTCGGTCTGGGCAAAAGCGCCGGAAGTCACAAACAGGAGCAGGATCGTTGAAATAATATTCTTAACGGTGCCGTCTTCAAGCGGCATATTGCTCATCTTTTGGATGGTTTGTTTGTCCATACGGATAATGTACCAAATCAAACCTATAAATATCCCGGTAAAAATGAGCAGCCCAATGAGCGGATAGATGGCCACTCCGTCGATTGTTTGGAGATAGTTTCTGAATTTCATTGTTGTAAACTATTTTGTTAATGAGGTTGCTCACAACCTCTTTAGTTTTGAAAACGAGGTTGTGAGCAACCTCGGGGCAGGTTTTGAAAAACCTGCTTCACGTGTCGTGCAGGCGGGCGGTGCGCCGCTGCGATTCTCAAAACCGCCGGTTGGGTTGCTCACAACCCAATGGAGGGCATCAACCGAAGTCCTGTTTATGGAGCGGCTTTGATGTCGGTTCCGAGCCGTTGCAGGTAAGCGATCAGCGCAATGATCTCTTTGTCAGACTTCGTCTTGATACCGTCTTTTTTGAGGCCCGCCGTAATTTGATTGGCTTGTGCCCGCGCGTCTTCCGTAGCTTTGTCTTCGTAGCCTTCTTCGTAAGGCACGCCTAACGTACGCATGGCGCTGATCTTCGCCGGGGTGGTGGTCAGATCAAGCTCATTTTCAATCAACCAGGGATATTTAGGCATGATAGAACCCGGTGACATACTGGTGGGGTCTTCCATGTGATTGAAGTGCCACGAATCGGGGTATTTTGCTCCTACCCGGTGCAGATCAGGGCCGGTACGTTTTGAGCCCCATTGGAAAGGGTGATCGTACACAAATTCACCCGCTTTTGAGTATTCACCGTAGCGTTCGGTTTCACTGCGGAAGGGTCGAACCATCTGAGAGTGACAGGTATAACATCCTTCACGAACGTAAATGTCGCGTCCCTGCAATTCAAGCGGTGAATACGGTTTTACACTTTCAATGGTCGGAACGTTGGATTCTACCATGAAAGTAGGCACCAATTCGATCACGCCACCAATGATGACCGCCACCAACGCGATAACGGTGAGTAATACAGGTTTACGTTCAAAAATACGGCTGTGCCAGAACTCATTGGCGGGTTGGTGCCAGATGGAAGCCAATGAAGCGGAACGTGCTTTCTCGCTTTTGATAAGTTTGCCTTTTAGGGCAGTCATAGCAAGGTTGTAAGACCCTACAATGAAACCGACTAAGTATAAAGTACCGCCAAAACCGCGTAATATATAAAAGGGAACAAGCTGAGTGACGGTTTCGAGGAAATTAGGGTATTTTAAGAAACCTTCTTCCGTAAATTCTTTCCACATCGACGACTGCGTCCAACCTGCCCAATACATCGGAACAGCGTAGAAGATAATTCCCAACGTACCGATCCAGAAGTGAAAATTGGCGAGTTTAAGTGAATACAAAGGCCGTCCGTAGAGACGTGGAAACAACCAGTACATGATGGCAAATGTCATAAAACCATTCCACCCTAAGGCACCTACGTGTACGTGAGCAACGATCCAGTCGGTATAGTGGGCAATGGCGTTCACGTTTTTGAGGGAAAGCATGGGTCCTTCAAACGTCGCCATACCGTAGGCAGTAACGGCTACCACCATGAATTTTAACACAACATCTTCCCGAACTTTGTCCCACGCACCGCGAAGGGTAAAAAGCCCGTTGATCATTCCTCCCCAAGACGGCGCGATCAGCATAATGGAAAATACCGTTCCAAGCGACTGCGCCCAATCAGGCAATGAGGTATACAATAAGTGGTGAGGACCGGCCCAGATATACAAAAAGATCAACGACCAGAAGTGAACGATCGAAAGGCGGTACGAATAAATGGGGCGATTGGCGGCTTTGGGCAGGAAATAATACATTAAACCCAAATAAGGAGTGGTCAGGAAAAATGCCACGGCATTGTGACCATACCACCATTGAACCAGCGCATCCTGCACCCCGGCGTACCATGAATAACTTTTGGTCAAAGAAATAGGCAACTCAACGCTGTTGACCACGTGAAGCATGGCAACGGTCACGAAAGAGGCCAAATAAAACCATATGGCCGCATAAATATGCTGAACACGGCGGTTGACCATCGTCATGATCAAATTGATCAATCCCGCTACCCAAACTATTGCGATGGCAATGTCAAGCGGCCATTCCAGTTCGGCGTATTCTTTGCCGGTAGTAAGACCGAGAGGAAGCGTAATGGCGGCAGCTACGATGATCAATTGCCAGCCCCAAAAGCTGATCTTGCTCAATACGGGGCTCCACATGGGAGTTCTCAGAATGCGGGGGGCAGAATAATAAAGCCCCATGAAAAAGCCGTTGCCCACAAAGGCAAAAATGACGGCGTTGGTGTGCAATGGTCGTAATCTGCCAAAGGTAGTGTACGAGGTGTCAAAATTGAGGGCAGGAAACGCTAACTGAAAAGCAATTAGCACACCTACCAACATGCCGACGATCCCAAACACGATAGAGGCAATGGCGAAGTTCCGTACAATGACATTATCGTAGGTGAACTCTTCCATTTCAACAGTGGCGGTCGTTTTGGAAATTGGTTCCATACTTTTTAATTGAGGAGTTTATGATTGAGGAGATGAATTATTTTCTTTGTCGTCGAACAGAATTCGAACGGAGGGCGTGTAATCGTCGTCGTATTGGCCTTTTCGAACCGACCACACAAAGGCGGTTAGAAATCCGATCGCGACGAGCAGGCTGACGGAGAGAAGGAGAATGAGTGCGCTCATAGAGGTTGAATTTTTCGTTGGCCGGGCATACGTGAGAAGTATCATTTCCGAACGGCTTGCTCAAAAGTAGCCTTGAGGGATTCCAATAAAGATGAGCGAAATCAGGGTTGAAAGTGACTTTGGTCAGGTTTGTCGATGTGCAGAGAAGTTGAGATACTCATTTGATCCTTTAGGAGGAAAAATGCATTTGCTGCGTATCAGGGCATATTTTAAGCACAAAAAGAATGTTAGCGTGACGTTGTGCGCATTCTCTGCGTACCTTTGCCGGTATTGAATAGATGTTAGATGAATATATTGTTTTTTAAATTGACCATGATGCCGATGGTTATTGGGATGATCACCCTCGTGAGTCGAAAATGGGGCAATAGTGTCGGGGGAATTATTGGCAGTATGCCGTGGGTGGCCGGGCCGATTCTGGTATTTTTTATTCTGGAACAGGGAACTGCCTTCGGAATACACGCTATTCCCGGTATCCTGACGGGCGTGGTGTCGTTGGTTGGTTTTTGTTACTGTTATGCCTTGGTTTCAAAGTATCTCAACTGGTTGCCGACACTTCTGATCTCTTACACGATGTTTGTGGTAACAGCGCTTTTGCTTGATATGCTCCATCTGTCATTGTGGAGTATTTATGGCGTAGCTATTTTCAGCATTGTGGCAGCGTTGCGCTTTTATCCTGTTCCGGCGATTGAAACAACGCCCCGCCAACGGGCGAAACCTCCCAAATATGATATCCCTTTCCGGATGTTGGTGGCAACCCTTTTTGTATTGGCCATTACCACTCTTGCCAAAGCACTGGGGCCTACGTGGAGCGGTATCCTGACTCCTTTTCCGATCATTACTTCCATTTTGGCCATTTTTACGCACTATTTACAGGGCAGTAATGCCACCATCACCATCTTGAGAGGTATCATGATCGGGCTCGTTGGGTTTACGACGTTCCTGTTTTTACAGGCGTTTCTCCTTCAGGAATTTTCGGTAGCGATGTCGTTTTTTCTGGCATTTCTGGTCAATTCACTTATCAATTTAGCCGCTGTTCGGTTGTTGCGTTAAAGTGCCCGTGCCGTGGCAATTCGGCTTGCAAGAGTGGTATACAAGACGATAGAAATTGAACTTGCCGGCATCAGAATCGCCGCAATAACAGGTGCCAATGTGCCCGTTAAGGCAAAGCTCAGCCCGATAATATTATACACTACCGAAATGATAAAACTCTGAACAACAATGCGTCTGCCTGCTTTGGCTAGCCTGACATATTGGGGTAAATACGAAAGGTGGCTTCCTTCCAGAATACCGTCACAGGCAGGGGAGAAATTGTTGACATTGTCGGAAACAGCGATGCCTACATCGCTTTGAACTAAGGCTCCGGCGTCGTTTAGACCGTCGCCGACCATCAACACTTTGCGCCCTTTTCGTTGCAGTTGTTGAATAAATGCCAACTTATCTTCGGGCTTTTGATTAAAATATAAATGGGTTTTATTCTTAAATAAATTTCCCAACAATTCGACATCCGTCGGTTTATCGCCCGATAAAAGAAATGTTTGGTAATTTTTATTTTTAAGTGCCTGAAGGGTTTCCCTGAGATTTTCGCGGTATTGACTGTGAATCTCATAATAACCTACCTGCTGACCTCCGAACGAAAAATAGACTCGGCTATGGGCGTTGGAACTAATCACAGGCGCTTCCGAGAGTCCAACAAAAGCGGCGGAGCCCAATTTCAGGATGCAATTGTCGCCAAGATGTGCCATAATCCCTTTCCCTTCTATTTCCTGAAAATCGGTGAGTGCGGCTTCCTTGGGAATCATCCCCAACGATTTGGCAATAAGCCGACTCAAAGGATGCGAAGACTGTTCACACATTGTGCGTACAAGGCGTTGTTGAAAAGGTGTAAGCGGCATTCCTACAAATTGCATATGACCCGTATCCGAAAGGGTAAGCGTTCCTGTTTTATCAAAAACGACCGTGTCAATCTCGGATAAGCTTTCGATTACTTTTGCGTTTTTGAGGTAAAATTTATGTTTCCCGAACATTCCCAAAATATTCCCGTTCGTAAACGTATCGGAAAGCAGTAACGCACATGGGCAGGCTACGATCAAAATGGTCGTGATGGCATTGATGCCGCGCGGCAGGTCTCCCGCCAACGCCCAATAACTTAGTCCTGAAATACCTATAACCAAAAGCGCCCATGTAAAATAGCGGTTGATCTGTTCTACCAAGTCGCGTTGTTTTTTGTGATTGTTCTGCGTAAAAGCATCTTTATTCCAAAGTTGGGTCAAATAACTTTGTGAAACGCGTTTGGTCACTTCCAGCTCAATCGCGCCACCGATCTGACGCCCACCCGCGTAAATGAGTTCGTTACGGGTTTTCTCAACAGGATCTGATTCTCCCGATACAAAGCTGTAATCAATCATGGCCCGTTCGCTCACCAGACGTGCATCTGTCGGGATCAATTCTTTGTTACGAATCAAAATATGATCGCCGGGTTGTAAATCTGTAACTAAAACTTGGAGGTTTGTGATCAATGAGTGGTGGACTGAATCTTTACCGGCGATTTTCGTCTTTGATTCTTTCTCACTTTTTCCTTTCTCCTTTTCGCTTTCTCCTAATTTTGTTACCGCTACCGGGAAATACGATTTATAATCGCGGTCAAAAGAAATGACGGAATAGGTTTTGTCCTGAAAATAACGTCCCAACAGCATAAAAAACACAATACCCGTCATGGAGTCTAAATAGCCAACGCCCGTTTGCGTACCGATCTCGTACAAGCTGCGCACAAACGTGACCAAAATGGCTAAAGCAATGGGCGCGTCGATGTTGAGATGGCGTTTGCGAATGGATTTCCACGCCGATACGAAGAAATCTGAGGCTCCATAAAAGAAAACCGGCAATGCCAATACCACACTAAAGAGACTGAACATGGTTTGTAAATGCTGATCTGATTGAGTAGCTCCCAATCCGAAATAATCGGGAAAACTCATCATCATTACATTACCAAATGCAAAACCTGAAATCCCGATCTTGTACAAACGGGTACGATTGGTTTTGGGGCTTTGATCGGATTCAACGTCCTGAAGACTGATGTAGGGTTCGTAGCCTATGTACGTAAGCAACTCGGCCAGTTGGCTCAGTTTTATTTTTTTGTCGTCGATAATGACTCGTACGCGCTTTTCCGGGAAATTGACAATGGCTGAAATAACCCCTTCCTGCAAACGGTGGAGGTTTTCGAGCAGATAGACGCACGAACTGCAATGCATTTGAGGAAGGTACCAATTGATGTGCGTTTGGCGACCATCCGTAAATTGGATGATACGTTGACGCACTTCGGGAAGATCTAAGTAAGCGTATTTGCCGGCGTAATAGTTTTTATCGGGAGAAACACCGGGGTTTTTGGTGAAATCGTAATAGCTGCAAAGTTCGTTTTCCTGTAATAATTCATACACAAGCTTGCAGCCTTCACAACAAAAAGGCTTGTCGTCATGCATTATAACGGTATCTTCACAGTCGGCGCCGCAGTGATAGCAGCTTACTTTAACGGTTGATAAAACGGATTGCGGCATACAATGGGTATTTGTATTTCCCCAAAAGTGCGCCCGAGGCGTTCGTCAACGTATGAGGATAGTCAGTCTGCGAAAGTGACTTTGGTCAGGAAAAGTGTAAGACAGATTCTTCTGTCAGTTTTTTCCGTAATAATTCAGGTAGGCAACAAGACGTTCATAATTATGCCGTTCGGCCTCATTGCCGAATTTTGCCAAGTAACGACGATACGTTTCGGTAAGGCGCTCAAGTTGAGGACTGTTGTTAAGCTTGGCAGCCACGATGCCTTTATAACAGCGATGGACCTGATTATATAAGAATTTGGATGGTTTATGAGGCAAAAGATTTAGTAAACTGTCTATATCAGACACGCTGTTAATGGTGGATAAAAAGCTAAATCCCGACGACTGCATGAATTCTCGGATGGATTCGCAGGCATCTGCCAAATCTTCATCGTTTTGGATTTTGTAGCGGAAATAGTTTACGTTATTATATTTACCGGTTGAGATAATGAGGGTATTGGCGTCCGAACGAAAATCGACCGAATTGGAGTTTAAAAATTGTTGAGCGATCTGTTCTACCTGCTCATTGCGGCACCCGATATGGACCTCCACCCATGCATCATTTTCTTTTTCGTATTCTGATACCGAAAAAATAATGTTTGTGAAGCCCGCCGGTGTATTTTTGCGAAATTGTTTTTTGTCCATCAACAATCGAAACCCTTCCGCTTCGAAAAAATCGTACAGGGCGTAGTACAGCTTTGCTTCGGTGGTTTTGAGATTCATCGTTTCGGACTTTGATTGATAACTAAATTCTTTAATGCTAAGTTTACATTTTTGCCTTAAACAACGTAAGTATCTTGATGAAATATACATCTACTCCTTTTATGATTTTTGTTAAGCAGAGCAACCTCCTGATTTTGAGCTTTTTCTTGTTTTTTACCCACGCTGTTTTTGGACAAACAACGCTCACGCAAACGGTAAGAGGTGTGGTAACGGACGTTGATAACAACCGACCGCTGAAAGGAGTAACGGTCATGCTTACGGCCCAAACAATTACCGTGACCGACTCTAACGGCATTTTTCGTTTTGCCGACGTGCCACTTGGAAGATATACCATTCAAACGTCTCACATCAATTATGAAACGCGTATTTTTCCCGAGATTCTGGTAGAGGCGGGCAAAGAGAAGATCGTTAACTTAGCATTAAAGGAATCCATCAAAGAACTTCCCGAAACTATTGTACGGACGGCGCGCCCGGTGTCGCAAACAAGCCTTCAGAGTATTACCATTGAACAGACGTTGCGCTATGCCGCTACGTTCTTTGACCCGGCCCGTTTAGCTACTTCGTTTCCGGGCGTAGTAGCTGCCAACGACCAAGCCAATAATTTGGTCATTCGGGGAAATTCGCCTACCGGTACACAGTGGCGTCTGGAAGGCGTTGAGATCGTCAATCCCAACCACCTGAGCAATGCAGGTACATTCAGCGACCGTCCGACCCAATCGGGCGGAGGGACTAACATTCTGAGCGCTCAACTTATGGAGCGTGCCGACTTTATGACGGGTGCTTTTCCTTCTCAATATGGCAATGTGTTGGGCGGAGTGATGGATGTACATTTACGAAAAGGCAACGACCAAAAACATGAATTTACGGGACAGGCGGGCTTAATAGGCATTGATTTGTCGGCCGAAGGGCCGATTTCGCGCAAAAATAAGTCGTCATACTTGGTCAATTACCGTTATTCGTTTACGGGATTATTGGCGGTGATGGGTGTAAAATTCGGTGGTGAAGACATTCGTTTTCAGGATATTTCATTCAACCTTTCTTTCCCGACGCAAAAAGCCGGGCATTTCACGGTTTTCGGGATGGGAGGTGTAAGCAGCAATGTTTTTAAAGCAGAACGCGATACCTCACTGTGGAAATTTGAAAAAGACGGCTTTGACATTGAATTTAAAAACCGCATGGGCGCTTTGGGCGTTACGCATCAATTGAAACTGGGCCGTAATTCCACCCTGCGAACAGTATTGGCGGTATCGGGGCTGGAAACACGCCGCGAAGGGTATGTGCTGTCAAAAGCAAACTTTACCCGCTTTTTTGTTCAATTGGATGCCTTCAAAAAAACGCGCTATTCGCTCAGTTCTAATTTGACGCATAAGTTAAATGCCAACTGGCAATTACAGGAAGGAATCATACTTACCTACCAAAAAGATTCGGTGAACATAAAGAACCGAGGCATTTCGTTGGGCAGTACGGAAGGGATGATCATTCAGCCTTATGCGTCGGTCACGGGCCGCTTGGCACCACGATTGCTCTTGCAGGCGGGCATTCATTTTTTGTCGTATACGTATAATCAAACCAACTCGCTCGAACCACGGGCGTCATTGCGTTTCAGCGCTACCAAACGCACCGCCTTCAGTTTTTCTTACGGATTGCATAGCCAATTGCAGTTGCCGCAAACGTATCTGTCGCTTAAAAATTCGGATCAACGAAATGAAGTATTTCCCAATGTTCGTTTAGGTTTTACCAAAGCCCATCATTTTGTAGCGGGTTTTGAGCAGAACCTTTCGCTTTTGGGTTCTTTTAAGGTTGAGGTGTATTATCAATCTTTGTACAATGTTCCAATTGCCAAATATGACCCGGTGGTGAGTTATCGCGTATTGCCTGCTTTCTCGGCGTTGAATCTGTTGGAAGGATTTACCGATGCCGAACTCGTAAACAAAGGAACAGGCCGCAACTACGGCATTGAAGTAACGTATCAACGATTTTTGCAAAATAATTTCTACGCACTCATTACGGGTTCATTGTATAATTCTACCTACAAAGGGCAGGATGGCATAGAGCGCAGTACACGTTTTAATGGAAATCATACGTTTAGTTTGGCGGGAGGAAAAGAGTTTCATCGTCGCCCCAACCGTACGTTTGGTGTCAATCTGCGTATCTTGTGGCTGGGCGGCTACCGCGACTCACCGATTGATCCGGATGCTTCACGAAGTTCGGGGCAAACGGTCTATAAAGCCACCGAGTTGTATACCATTAAACTGAAAGACTACTTCCGCCCCGACGTACGCATTTTTTGGAAACGCAATAAACCGCACTTTACACGTACATGGTCAATTGATATTCAGAATCTGTCAGGTACCAAAAACGAAGCGTACAGTTATTACGACGTTCTTCAGCGTCAGGTTGTGCAGCAATTTCAATTGGGCATGGTGCCGGTAGTGAATTATCGGGTGGAGTTTTGATTATTTTTTTTGACACCAATAAATCAGGCCAGAATTAAAGAAAAGGATAAAGGCAAATCAAGTATCCCTGAAGTACCTGTCTCTTAGTTTCAAAAATGGCAACTCAATGTAATGATACATAAGAGTAGCGAAACCGATCGTACTTACCCAATAGAGTACATACGCAATAAATTTGCCCGTGTCTGTCATAGAGGCAGGAGCGAAATGCTTGATGATCTTTATAATAACGGATAAATTAATCAGGTACATTGAATAAGAAATAAGGCTGATAAAAGTTATTCCTTTCTTCAATAGGGTATTCTTTATCGTTATTTTGCTGAGCGCAGGTAACATGAGCATGACAGAAACAGCGGTGACCGGATAAAAGAAGAGATTTACAAAAGCGACGGAGTGGGCGTAGACACTACCGGTGTAAATGACATAAATACTCAGGTAAAAGACGAGAATACCGATGAGCATCGGGAGTTTTGAAGCCCCCATTTTATACCATAGTCCGGGATGATAGGCTTTGATATAAGCCGCTGATATGCCGAAGCCAATGGCATCCAAGCGCATAATAACGACCATTCTTGTTAATAGCCAATTCCCTTTTTCAGTAAAATCGGAAAAAAGAAACCGGAAAGCCAACGGTAAGAGTATGATTATCAGGATAGATAATGACATTGCTCCCGATGATGAAAGCCCTTTTTTTAAAGCAATGAACAGAACAACAGGAAAGAATAAGTAAAACCATTCTTCGACGGACAAACTCCAGGATTCTGAAAAAAAACTCGAAGACAGGATACTGAAAAAATTTTGAATAAAGAGGGCGTATTGCCATAACTTATCTACCAAAAGCACTTGTTTCAAGACGCTTTTTATGGGCTGATTTTGGAGATTAAATAAGAAATAAAGCGCCAGATTAAGCGACAACATAAACCAATAAGCAGGAAGTGTACGGAACCAACGTCTGAGCCAAAACAGCTTTAAGTCGGTTATAGAAAACTGTTTTCGCTTCTCTAAATTCCTGATCAAAATACCACCGATCAGGAAGCCGCTCAAAACAAAAAATATATCAACACCATCCGGAAGGGGTATAAAATTAACGGGGAAGATAAAAAAGCCATGGTGAATAACGACCAATAAAATGGCAATCGCACGTACTAAATCTAACCCTACAGCTCTTTCATTTTTGCCTTTTTTTGTCGTTTTAACTTCTAAAATACCATTTTCATTCATTGGTTATACACATCTAAATTTTCCTTTAGACGTGCACTGACTCAATTAGTATCAAAAAAGTATATCCTTTTGCAGATACCTGTTAGCTTTGAGCTATAGCTGTTGGATCGATTTATAGTGGATTTTTTGCTTAAATAGCTTATAGAAGAGAACTTTGCTGAATAAAATTCGAGCATTTAATTCCTTTATTCATTTAGATATTTGGGAAAAGACTTAACAGTAGAGTGACCTTTGTGCAAAACGGAGTATGCACATGAAAACCCGGTTTAGGTACCGGAATATTGATTGAGGGTGAACAGAGTAAAAAAATGACAAAAGATTATGTCTGATAGTGTGTGAAAATCGGAAAAGCCAAACCTTAGTGGAAGTTACATTCTCCGGGGCTTTTGAACCCATTAGTTAAAATCAATGCGCAATGTCCTTACAAACATTGCGCATTGATGGTGTTGGAAAGAATAGTTACTTACCTGGCTTTAAGGAACACGAACGGCACAATCATTTCTTCAATCGAAACACCGCCGTGCTGGAACGTGTCGCGATACATATTTACGTATTGGTTGAAGTTATTGGGATAGGCGAAAAAGTAATCGCCCAAGGTGAAAACATACGCGGTTGAAACATTGAGTTTGGGTAAAAACAAACGTTCCGGGCGGCGACAAACATAAATATGATTGTTGTCGTCAAAGCCTAAATTTTTCCCTTGCTTGTAACGTAAGTTAGTATTGGTTTCGCGGTAGCCTACGATCTTGACGGGTTTTTTAACGCGCGTCATGCCGTGGTCGGTGGTGATGATGATGCGTCCTTTTTTCTCAGCGATGCGTTGCAGAAAGTCCATGATTGGAGAGTGCTGAAACCATGACCGCGTGATGGAGCGATAAGCGGCCTCATCAGGAGCTAACTCCTTAATCATCATCATGTCGGTGCGGGCGTGCGAGAGCATGTCCACAAAGTTAAAAACGATAACGTTCAGGTGATTTTTCCAAAGGTTGGGAAGGTTATCAACAAGCGCCTTTCCGTGGTTTTGATTAATGATCTTATTGTACGAAAACCGCACCTGCATTCGGTTGCGTTCAAATTGTTTCCGCAACAGGTCCTCTTCGTGTTTGTTAAGCCCTTCTTCCCCTTCGGGCGTGTTTTCATCGTTTACCCACCAGTTAGGGTATTGCTTTTCAATCTCGCTGGGCATGATTCCCGCAAAGATCGAGTTACGGGCAAAGCCGGTGGTAGTAGGCAAAATGGAATAGTAAGAGGATTCTTCTTCGACCGTAAAAAACTCGGTCAACAAGGGTTCAACCACCTTCCATTGATCGTAGCGTAAATTATCGATCAAAATGAAAAACAACGGCTCGGTCTGCTTCATGAGCGGGAACACTTTACGCTTCATGAGTTGGTGAGATAAGACAGGTTTATCGGCATTGGGATCATTGAGCCAATCTTCGTAGTTGTCCAATACAAACTTGCAGAAGTTGTTATTGGCTTCTTCTTTCTGGGTGGAAAGAATCTCTTCCATGCTTTTGTCCTGCGTGTTCTCAAGTTCCAGTTCCCAGTATATCAACTTTTTATAGAGTTCAACCCACTCGGCATGGCCGATGCGGTCTTGGTATTGCATGGCCAACTGCCGAAATTCCTGCATGTAGCTGATGTTGGTCTTTTCGCTGACCAAACGCTTATTATCCAGGATTTTTTTGACCGAAAGAAGGATCTGATTGGGATTAAGCGGCTTAATGAGGTAGTCGGCGATCCGTGAACCGATGGCCTCTTCCATGATACGTTCCTCTTCGCTTTTGGTGATCATGACCACGGGAAGGTTGGGACGCATTTGTTTTATTTGGGCCAAGGTTTCAAGGCCCGAAAGACCCGGCATATTTTCGTCCAAAAAAACGACATCGAATCGTTCGTGTTCTACTTTATCAAGTGCATCAGAGCCACTGTTGACGGGAGTAATGGTATAGCCTTTGCCCGTAAGAAATAAAATATGTGGTTTTAATAGATCTATTTCATCATCTGCCCAAAGAATATTTGCCATAAGTAATATGTAAGATGGTTTGATTGAAAAAATAAGAAGGTGCTTGTATGGGAAAAAATCAAAACCCAAAATGTATCTCTCCTAACGACTTCACCTTTGATTAATTGTTTATTTAGTGACATTAATCAGCAAACATAGCTGCCGATAATCATATTTTAAAACGTGGAAAGGAAGGAAATTTCGGTATGAACCAACATCTCCATTCAAACCATGAAAAATATTCTTGTTCCTATTGATTTAAGCGATGTTTCTGAGTATGCACTTGAGGTGGCCGTAGCGATTGCCCAAAAACACGATGCCACTGTTATTTTGCTCAAACGCTTGATTTTTCCTACGTTGGAATATACAATGATCGACAATGATTTTTATGAAGATAAAGAAGATTACTATCGTTATCTGACCCAAGAATCAAAAGACAGACTTAAAGATATGATTGACAGGCCAACCTGCCGGAATGTCGAATTCCGATTGAAAGTAGTGAGACCGGAAGAATCGCTGGCCGATTCGGTAGCTAAACAAAAAGTCGATTTGGTCGTGATGGGATCTACGGGTGCAAGCGGTTGGAAGGAGTGGACAAAAGGTTCTAATGCCGAGCACGTTGTACGAAAAACTTCCTGCCCTGTATTGGTGGTAAAATCGCCGATAAGTGAGTTTCAAAATGTTGTTTTTGCTGTTGACTTTGAAAACGAAGAATTTTTTAAAACCTCTTCGACGCTGTTGGATACGGCAAAAATAAAACCTCATTTTGTGTACGTTGACAATGGTACAAAGCTGTTTGATGCGGATGTATTACGGGAGAGAGTCGGAAAATGGGTTTTTGAATTAGGGTATAGTTTTTACCACTTTGAAATTATCGAAGCCGATTCCATTGAAAAAGCGATCTTAAAGTACGCCGAAAAAGCGGACGCAGATATTATTGTGATGTATACGCACGGACGCAAGGGTTTTCAGCATTTTATCTATGGAAGCATTGCGGAAGATGTAGTAAATCACGCCAAAATGGCCGTAATGGTGAGTCATTAACGTATTAAATTTACTTTCCTGTTGTTTAAAAGAATGGTTGGCAGTTCCAACCATTCTTTTTTTATGCGTAGTTTTGCGGACTTAAAACCATTCATAGATCGTTCATGCAAACAACTGTAGCCGCCAATCGTCCGGATGTAGCTCGTCAAATCGCCGCTTATTTGTTAAATATAGAAGCCATTCAACTTCGCCCCGAGCAGCCTTTTCAGTGGAGTTCAGGTTGGAAATCTCCCATTTATTGTGATAATCGTCTTTCATTATCTTTTCCTGAAGTTCGTACCTATATCAAAAATTCACTTGCGGGTGCTATCAAAAGCAATTTTCCGGCGGCCGAACTGATCGCAGGTGTTGCTACCGCAGGTATTGCCCAAGGGGCATTGGTAGCCGATGTATTGCATTTACCTTATGCTTATGTGCGTCCCGAACCCAAAAAACACGGCATGGGCAATCAAATAGAAGGTCGTGTGTTGGCAGGTCAAAAAGTAGTAGTATTGGAAGATTTGATCTCGACGGGAGGAAGCTCACTTAAAGTGGTTGATGTGCTGCGCGAAGCAGGGGCCGATGTGCTGGGAATGATCTCCATTTTCACGTACGGCTTTTCGCTTGCTGACGAAAACTTCAAGCAGAAAAATGTACAATTGGTAACTTTAACAGATTATGACAGTCTGCTTAAAGAAGCGCTTAAATTAGATTATATTGAATCAGGTCAATTGACTACGCTGAACAAATGGCGTGAAGACCCGGGAAGCTGGGGCGTGTAAAACGTTTGAAATTGCTTGTCAGTTCTATCAAAACCGGAAATGGAATTCTTAAAAAAAGCCATCGAATTGAAAGCCGAATTGGATAAACTACGTCCAATTAATAAAGAGAAAGAGGCGGTAATAATGGATAAATTTCGATTGGATTGGAATTATCATTCTAACAAAATCGAAGGAAACAGTCTTACCTATGGCGAAACGAAGGCGCTTATTTTATTTGGAATTACAGCTCAGGGGAAGCCATTAAAAGACCATTTTGAAATAACCGGACATAATGAAGCAATTAAGTGGGTTGAAGAATTGGTTCATCAGGAAGTTCCTGTTACTGAAAATTTTATTCGCCAACTTCATAAACTTTTATTAAAAGAGCCTTATGAAGTTGAGGCTATTACTTCATTAGGTGAGCGTACGAAAAAACTTATACAAGTGGGTAGTTATAAAAATACTCCCAACCATGTATTGACTAAAACCGGCGAAATCTTTCGTTTTGCTACTCCTGAGGAAACTCCTTCTAAAATGTACGATTTAATAGTATGGCTTAGAAATAAACAAGCAGATAATGATCTCAATCCTATCGTATTAGCAGCAGAATTTCATTATAGATTTATTAGAATCCACCCATTTGATGATGGAAATGGTCGTATTGCCCGGATTTTGATGAATCTGATTTTAATGCAAAATGGATTTCCTCCGATTATTATTAAAACAGAGGATAAAGCTTCATACTATTCAGTACTGCAACAGGCTGATGCCGGAATTCTTGAGCCATTTTTTGAATATATTGCACAGAATACAGTACGTTCATTGGAAACAATGATTCGAGGTGCAAAAGGTGAAAGCGTTGAAGAACCTGATGACTTAGATAAGGAATTGGCGTTGCTTGAGAGAAAATTAAAGGGTGAAATAGAGCAAATAAAAAGTATTAAAAACCGAGGTGAAATACGGGGAGTATATAGTCATTCATTGAAAATTCTTTTCAATGAGCTAATGATTGCCTGTGAAAAATTTAGGCGATTTTATAGGAGTATAAATTATGCGGTAATTTTAAATGAAAATTTATTTCAAGTTGCTTATGATGTTGATATACAAGGCCTTGTTATAACAGAGCCAAATGGAGGAATTAAAGACATTAAATTGATGATAAGCAATAATATAGATAGTTTGTCATTTGTTTGCTCTTTTAGTGATTTTAAACAAATTGAAACTAAAGAACTTGTTTATGAAACCCGGATTGACGTTTATTTTAAATCTAATATTTATTTAGTTGGTAAATACAAAAAGGCCTTTCTTGAATTATTAACTGAAGCTGAAATCCAAACAATTACAACTAATGAATTCAAAAAGCATAAAGAATTTATAGAGGCAAAAATTAGAGAGATTCAAAAAAATGCAGGAAACTAATCAATCAAGTTTTCATTCTCCTACTATTTTTCAACGCTTTCCCAACCTCGTTGCCGCTGAAAGTAAGCGACATGGCGGGGTGAGCGTTGCCCCTTTTTCTTCCCTCAACCTAGGGATAAATACCAACGATGAACCCGAAAATGTTCGCGAGAATCGTCGACTTTTCTTTGAAAAACTGGGCGTTTCCGAAAATACCTTAGCCTCTTCTTATCAAGTACATGGTGACACGATCCAACTGGTAACCGAACCCGGAAGAGCCGAAGGGTTTGATGCCCTTGTGACCAACGTCCCTGAGATCATGGTTGGCGTTACCGTTGCCGATTGTACGCCCGTACTTATCTATGATGCGCGTTGCGGAGTGGTTGGTGCGGTTCATGCCGGCTGGCGCGGTACGGTGTCGCAACTGGTCTATAAAACCCTCGAAACCATGCATGGGGAATACGGCACGGCTCCCGGCGATTGTTATGCCTACGTGGGAACCTGCATTGATGAATGCGCTTTTGAAGTGGGAGAGGAGGTAGCGGAGCAATTCCCCGACACATTCAAACGGTTTGACGCGGTCACTAAAAAGTTTTTAGTGGATCTGAAACGGGCCAATGCTGCCCAGTTAGAAAATTTTGGGATTCCGGCGGCACAGATAGAAATATCCCCTTATTCAACCATTACACACAACGCCGATTATTTCTCCTACCGATTGGAAAAAGGGCAAACGGGGCGAATGTTGGCCGTTATTGGAATGAAAAACAGCTAGCATAGTCGAATGCCTGTGCGCAATATTCCTGAAAAATAACAATTGGTTCGGCCCTTTCCGGTAATTTTACGCGATGCAACAATCATCTTCTGTTAAACTCTGGGTCAATCTGGTCATTGTATATGTGATTTGGGGATCGACTTTTTTGGGAGTGCGCTATGCTATAGAAGTTCTTCCGCCGTTATTGACCAATTCCATTCGATTTTTACTGGGAGGAATCCTCTTTTTTATATTTACTCTTCTGAGAGGTTATTCCATTCCGACATTCAAACAATGGCTTTCGGCGGCTTGGATAGGGATGCTGCTAAGCGGAGTGGGCAATTGCGCGGTGGCCTATGCCATTGGTTTTATGCCTACGGGCCTTGTGGCCCTGCTTGTCGCTACGCTGCCGGGCTGGATGGTAGGATTGGATTATTACTTTTTTGCCAAGCAAAAACCGTCGTGGCTCACGGTGGTTGGTTTAGGAATTGGATTGGTTGGGATGTATATTTTATTAAATCCCACTCAGGGTTTGGCTCAACGCGAAATTCCCTTATTGCCCGCCTTTTTTGTCTTTGTGGGTTCGGTCACGTGGGCGTGGGGCTCTTTGCAGTCTCCTTATTTAGACATGCCTCCCCAAATGCAAACCACCGCTATTCAAATGCTCGGAGGAGGCGTTTTTTCATTGATAATGAGCTTGTTTCTGGAGCCTCATGGATTTTCAGCGTTGAAAAATATGACCGAACAAACGTACATAGCTGTTGCGTATTTAATCGTAATGGGTTCTTTTGTCGGTTATTCAGCCTACGTTTGGTTACTCCATCATGCACCGCCTACGCTGACGGCAACCTATGCCTACGTTAATCCTGTCGTTGCTATGATCTTGGGATGGATTTTTGTCAATGAAAAGCTAAGTACCCGTTCATTGATTGCTTCAGGCGTTGTCTTGACAGGTGTTGTTTTAATTACCTTTGGCAGAAGGGCTACGGTCAAGGCTGATAAAATGCGACAGGATGAACCAAGAAATTGAAAGTCAGTATAATTCTATTTTCAAATAAAACCATACGCCAACAATGACTCGTAATGTAGCTATATTCTTATTTGATGAAGTAGAAGTACTTGATTTTGCCGGCCCTTATGAGGTTTTCAGCGTAACAGGATTGCGAACCTTTTCCGAAAAGCCTTTTCATGTCTACACTGTGGCTGAAAAATCTCCCGTTGTGGCACGCAACGGACTTACGGTTATTCCTGATTATTTGTTGGACAATTGCCCCCAACCGGAGATTCTGCTTATTCCCGGTGGCGGTGGCTATTCGCCGGAAGGTATACCTTTTGGGAGTCGCCGTGAGATGGACAATTCGGTGGTATTGGAATGGGTAAAAAAGCATGCTTCCAACGTTGAATTACTGCTTTCTGTTTGTACAGGCGCATTGATCTTGGGAAATGCCGGTCTTTTGGAAGGCCTAAAAGCAACTACCCATTTCAAGGCATTGGATGCTTTGCGAGCTATTTCTCCGGCCATTGAGGTAGTGGAAGGTGTTCGGTATGTAGATAACGGCAATGTAATTCTCTCGGCCGGCGTATCGGCCGGAATTGATATGTCTTATTATGTGGTCAGCAAACTTTTGGGAAAAGAAGTGGCCGATGAGGCAGCGCGCTATGCACAATATGATTATTGGCAGTGACTGATGTGAGTCGTGGGAATGAGAAAGTGGGGCAGTATAGTTGTTCAAAATCAGACGTTTCTTGGACTCCGACATAGAAAAATAACCGTTTTCGGGTGATTTTATTTGCTAATAATTGACTAATTTTATACTTTGTTACGTTTATTAATACGGAAAACCACTCTACAAACTTTTGAGAAATGAAAAAATACATCTACGCCGCCTTATTTGTTACAACTGCTATGTTAGCAGGTTGTTCAAAAGCTGAGCCCGAACCCGAACCCGCCGAGCAAGTCATTGGAAGTTATACGGTGGATAAACTTACCGAAGCTATCAAATATGCTTCTGCCTCATCAGAGTATGCCGAAACAACCAATTACCCGCTGAAAGGAACCACCAGCACGGGTATAGGCTATGAAGTAAATGCGGTATTGGATGTTGCTAAAACTTCTTCGAATATGGTGACGGTGACTTTCACGGAAACGGCAAAATTGTCAAACGGTCAGACCCAGAAGAACAATTCAGCTTTTACCGGCATTGAATTAAAGAAAATCGAAGGCTCTTCGGGTGAATTTGATATGCTGGATACAGGCGTTAAAATCGGTACCATTGGTAAAAATGCGATCACCATTGAAGACGTATCCAACGACAAAGACAGCACGGGTGCGGCTTATACCTATACGTTCCGTATAACGGGTAAGAAAACAATCTAATTACAGTAAGAAGTAGTATAGCAGGGTTAGCAGTTGCGCAATTGACCGGAAGTTGCCCAGCTGCTGACTTTTTCTTTTTATTGCCTTTGAAGATTCTTTAACTTAAACTAAATGAAGCAGTTGCAGCATGGATATTTGTGGGCTTTTTGGATTGCTTCGCTATTATTTGCCCACCCGACTTCCGCTAATGCCGAACAGAGGTATTTGGCGGTTTTGATGTTAAATACCAACCGTTCGTTGGATGTTGATCTTGATTTACTTGAAGAAGGAGTTAAAGCGGGCTGTAATGCTGTTCATTTAACCATTTATTGGGATCAGGTCTATACCACATCCACCTCTCAGGCCGATTGGCGAAAATATGACACTCAGATCAACCTAGCCCAAAAGCTGGGCGTAAAAATCGCCATTCGTATTTTAGTAGGTAGACATGTGAGCCGAATTCAGGGCTTTTGGGAAAATGAATACCGACAGCGCGATCAGCAGGGGCAGGCACTGGTTTCGGGCTACAGTGCCACTTATTTCAGCTATGCTCACCGACCTTCGGTCGAAAAAGCCCGTGCATTTATCAAAGAAGTGTGTCAACGGTATAATAATTTACAGCAACAGGGCATCATTTCGTGGGTATCGGTTTCGACAACGCCTACGCAGGAGGCAGCATATTATCATGAAAATGCCCCGGAGGGCTGGAATTATCCTACAGTATTCGATTACTCGCCGGCGATGCAGAACGAATTTCGGATCTGGTTAACACGCAAGTACAAAAAAATTGCCCGCCTTAATATTTTTTGGGAAACGGAATACCACAGTTTTGAGGAAGTAACTCCGCCCGTTTCCTTAAAGTATCGCGAACAGGTTTTTTGGAGACAATCTGGCCGTGATTGGTATGTTTTCCGTCATGCGGTTTTCAAACAATTTGTGGAACAAACGACCCAAACCATTAAGGAAGTAAACAGCACCTACCGGGTCATGACCGATTTCGGTTCCGTTTTTGACCAGATCAGCGTTTTTTGCGGCACGTTGGCCTTCAGAGATCTGAACCGTACGACAGACGGCGTCAAAATTAACGACGACCTGCAATATGACCACCGATTTTCCACTGATTTGTTACGCAGCAATGTACTTCCCGGACAGTGGGTATTAAATGAGGTGTTCCCTGTACTGAAACAGGGGCAAAGCCCTGATCTGATTGTCAAACAAATTGATGAAAATTTTGAGCACGGTGCGAATTGGGTCAGTATGGTCATTGCCACTCAGGAATCCCTTGACTTAGTACGCCCTATCATTCGGGAAACGGCCGAGAAGTGGTTGAAAAAACCTTTTACAGAGGTCAGTCCTGCGGATCAGATGAGCTATATGCTTTCCCGGGTGGTAGAGTTCGGGTATTACAGCGGTGGGGTGTATGGAGAATGGATCAACCGATCGGGGCACGAGTCAAACCGAAAACCTGTCAATATAAGAATGGTTGAGGATTTATTGACCGATACACTTCAGGGGTCGATCAACCAGCCTCCTTTGGTACAGCATATGATGCCGACTAAATTCAGTAAGGTAAATACCAATTTCACCTACCGACTGAAAGCGGAAGTATTTAACGATGTTGATGGAGTCATCGAAAACGTTGAGGTCAGTGGATTGCCTTCCTGGCTGACCTTTAAAAATAATGTATTTTCGGGTACTCCTACCCAAACAGGAAGCTTTACAATGGTCCTCCGGGCAACAGATGATGACGGCGCAAGCATCGAAACGAACTTTACCATTATCGTAGATACTACCGGTCGAACCAACCGGGTACCGATGGTACAGCAAGCCATTCCTCCTGCCAAAGGAGTATATAAACAGCCATTTACCTATACGATACCCGAGAATACTTTTGCCGATCCTGATGGATTCATCAGTCGATTGGAAGTCACAGGACTGCCGGGATGGGCGCAGTTCGGCAGGAAAGAAATAAGGGGCTTGGCAGATACAGTAGGCGTTTATCTCGTTACAGTACGTGCCTACGATGACGAAGATGCGGTGGTACAAACCACTTTTACCATTACAGTCAGTTATCCGGTGGTATCGTTTGATTTGATTCAGGCAGGTAAGCCCGGTGAGCGATTTTTGATCAAACGGCTGCAAAACGCAGAATTGCTGGCGTCGTCTGACTTGCCGCCGCTGCTCAATATTTACGCTTCCTGCGACGCGGTTTTTGATGAATTTGAACTTCAACTTTCGGGAACCCACGCGAAAAAGGCGCAATCTGAAAGTTCTCCATTTTCACTTTTTAAGGGCGATGGCGGCTTTCCAACGGTCGTTGGTTCGTATCAGTTAAAAGGAAATGCGTATTTTCAAAAGGAGTTGATCTCTTCCATAACCTATCGTTTTCAAATAATAGCTACTGACCCGGTCACTAAACAACCGATACCATTGGCGGATTGGGCTTTATATCCCAATCCCTGCAATCAGTTTGTTAATGTCAAACTGCCTGACAAGGTCACTGTTCAAAAGATACAACTGGTAAATACAGCAGGACAAACCTTGCCTGTTATGCTTAATGCCACTTCCATGACTAACCAACTTCTTTCCGTAAATTTAACGGACTTGGCTCTTCCTCCTGGATTTTATTTTCTTAAATTACAAAAAGATGATTCCTCCTGGGAGGTATTTAAACTTTTAAAACAATAAAAACAGCATGTGGAGTTGGAGATCAGGTATCGTGTGTAACGATACAAAATGGCGGAGAGCAATCGTATTTTTAGGGTGTTTTTGCTTTATGACTGCGGTATTTGCGCAGAATACTGACTCTCAAAGGTACGTTGGTCTGCAATTGTTAAACCTGGATCCGAGGCCGGAGGCGGGGATGGATCTTATTGAAGCTTCGATCAATAACGGTTGCAACCTTGTGGCCATTACCATACAATGGGATGAAGTTTATAAAGACAATACATCTCCCCCGGATTGGCGTCAGTATGACCGTCAGATCGAATACATTGCAAAAACAAACGCAAAAATAGCATTACGGATCATTGTAGGTCGGCTTTCCTACCGGTTGGACGGCTTTTGGACGTCCAAAGAAACCATGAAGGATGATTTGGGGCGACCTATGTCGGGAGTCTATAATCGAACCTGTTTCAGTTTTTCTCATCAACCTACCATTGCTAAGTCCCAAAACTTCATCAGAGAGGTTTGTCAGCGATACAATACGTATCAAAACCAAGGCAAAATTCTGTATATTTCCTTTGGTAACTTATCGACGCAGGAATTGGGGTACCCACATGAAACCAATTTTGAAGGCAGCAAACAATACCTTGCCGGCTTTGATTACTCTGATTCTTCGCTGGATTCATTCAGGGTATGGGCCGAAAAACGGTATAAACGGATCAATAAACTTAATTATCATTGGGGCACCAAATACACCTCCTTTCAGACGCTGTTTCCTCCCCGCACGGCCTATAATCCATATCCTGCCTATCAGACCAAATCTGGTAAAGATTGGTACATATTCTCTCATTCACAGCTTAAAAATTACATTGACCAAACGATTGCCGGTATAAAGCAAATAAACCCTCAATACAGAATAGTCAATGAATATGGAGCGGTAACGGCCGATTTTTCGGCCATGTTAGTCTCTTATGCTTTTAAAAGTTTGGACCAAAAAGCAGATGGAACCAAAGTACATAATGATCCATATTATAATCACCGCTGGGTCACGGATGTTATACGTTCAAACAGCCCTAATCAATGGATACTCAACGAAGTGTTTTTTACTTCCCAAACCCCGTCTGACTTGTTGGCTCGTCAATTTAATGAATGTTTTGAGCATGGGAGCAAGGTGGTTACTTTAGTGGCTTCTTCGCCCGAGGTCGGAGCTATGCAAATGATTCGGGAGATGGCCAACCGTTGGGTAAGTACTCCCTTGAATGATATTAAACCTTCGGAAACCATTTCCTACACCCTTACCGAGGCGCTTGACTCCACCATGAAAAATGTGGAAAAAAGATGGCTGGAAAAAGTGGGGTCCAATCCTCGACCTGTTCATATTGAGTTGAAAGAGGACATTTTATTGGAAGATTATTGGAAACCTCTCAGCAGTAATGTTTTGCCTATTGTTACCAATCAAATTGCCGAGCGTGGAAGCAAACCCCGAAAACCTTTTAACTATACCTTGCCAAAAGATGCATTCACAGATCCTGATGGTGATATTGTCAAAATAGAGGCCATTGAAAAGCCCCAATGGCTTGGGTTGACAAACGGAGTGCTGTCGGGAAATGTGCCTGATATTTTGGGAGATAATAAAATAACTCTGCGGGCCACTGACGACGAGGGAGCAACGGTGACGATGAGTTTTAATCTTAAAGTAACCAACATCAACATAAAACCGGTGGTCAAGCGACCTGTCCCTGATTTTGAAGCTAACTTACAGCAATTGGTGTTCTATCAATTCCAACCTGATCATTTCGATGACCCTGATGGGGTTATTGTGCGAATACAGGCAAGCGGCCTTCGACCTTGGATGACCTATACATCCAAAGAGTTTTCGGCCTATCCGCAGGAACAGGGCACCTTTACCGTAACGCTTCGTGCGTATGACGACGACAGTGCGTTTGTTGAAACTTCCTTTAAAGTAAAGGTCATCAATAAACCTCCTATTGCAAAACAACAGTTACCCGAAAAGGTCATTGCCCGAAATAAAGCCTTTCGGTTTAAGATATCACCAAATCTTTTCAGCGATCCCGACGGCCAGATCATCAAAGTAGGAGCGGCCGGTTTACCCTCTTGGCTTACATTTACAGGGACTGAGTTACAGGGAACTCCCACTGTATTAGGTAACTATCGGGTAGGTATTCGTGCATATGACAATGGAGGAGACTCGGTAGAAATTCCGTTTGTGATAAGAGTTGATGTACAGGGAACTCAAAACTCACCGCCCGTTTTACGCTATCCATTGCCGAATGTGCAACTGTTTTCAACTCAGAAATTCTCCTATAAAGTACCTGATTCACTTTTTTATGATACTAATGGCTATATAGATAGGATAGAAGCACCTAATTTGCCTTCTTGGCTGTCGTTTCGAAACAATGAAATTTCGGGGGTAGCCCTACAGGCAGGAACCTATACGGTAACTATCAGAGCTATTGATGATGATGAAACAGCAACCAATGCTGTTTTTAAAATTGACGTGCGTTATGCAACCATCAATTTTGAGTTGATTCAGGCCGGAAAAGCCGGGGAGCGTCGGCTTATCAGGCCATTGTCAAATGGAGATATATTGCTGCAATCCTCAGTCCCGGATAAAATCACGATTTACGCAAATTGCGAAGCTCCCGTCAAAAAAGTACAGCTCAAATTGACTGGACCTTACCAAAAGATCACGATAGCCCAACGTTTTCCGTTTGCGCTGTTTGATGAAACAACTGGATTCACGCCTATTGCGGGGACCTATACGTTGGAAGCAACTGCTTTTAATGATTCGTTGCAAGTGAGCGCGACAACGATTCGGTTTAAGATACAAACGGCTCAGCCTTTAACCGATTGGCAGGTCTACCCAAATCCCTGTAGTGAAGTGTGTAATCTCAAACTTCCTGATTTGTTGGATATAAATGTTGTCCGGTTTAAATTGGTTTCTTTAACGGGGCAAACAACCCTTCTGAGTAGCAAAGAAATAACGATCACGGACAATGTTGCCTATATAGATATGACATCCGTTGGAATTTCTCCAAATATCTATTTACTTCAAGTACTGATAGCTGATACTGTCGAAAAAGTAATTAAAATAATCAAACAGTAGTATCCCAATTAGTTCTGTATCAAAACATGATTTGCTCGTGGATAGATTGTAAGTCATTTATTATCATAGGGAAAGCTTGGGGGCTTGCCTGAGAAAATAGAGATTATAAGGGATATTTATGATTTGGCATGTTTTTTGTGGGGCTATTTCGGAGTTAAATATATGATACGTAATCTGAGCATAAACATGGTTCACTTCGTGAAGATAGGCATAGTAGGTTGGTTTTTACTGTTACACCTCAACGCATCTGCTCAAACTGTAGATTGCAGCAATACTAAATGTATACCTCTTACGATAAAAATAGTTGGAAAAGATTTTGTATTACCGCCTAATCCACTTGTTCTGCCTGTTCCTCTTATTAGCCTGCAAAGTGGACAATATCCCTTCGGAACGGTGATCTCATTTGATATACCTGTCGGGTTAAATATTCAGAGTGCCAATACATTGTCGCAATTGACTTTTGAGTATATGTGGGACTCTGATACTGTCTGGAGAACAGGGAGCGAAGCAGCCCTGAAAAAATCAGGGGTCCTTTCGGTTCGAACAAGGCTTGGTACGTCTACTTCCGAGATTCAGAAGCATACCTACCAAATTTTTTATAAGCAGGTGCTGCTTATCGGTAACAGTTTTACACAGCATGGACCTTATGAACCAATCGGGTGGACGGGGAATTGGGGAATGGCGGCCTCTGCACCCGATAAAGACTACAAGTCGACACTGGAACGATACCTTCAGGCTAACTATAGTGATACCAAAGTAAAAATATTTCCTACAGCCCGCATTGAGAACGACTTCTACAATTATGATTTTGATTTCCAAAAAAGCGTTTGGCAGTCTACCTTTGAGGAAACCGATTTGATTGTCTTGCGTTTTGGCGAAAATGTGAAAGATTGGGAAATACCAATGCAGGATGGAAAAGCAAACAAAGCTTACAAGGAAATTCTTATCAGGTTTATAAATATGATTAAGCAGAAATCTTCTGCAAGGGTGGTAATTACCAGTGTTTTTTGGCAAGGTTTTCCCAATACAAACGCCGTATTCAAAGAAGTAGCGGATGAAAATGGATATGATTGGGTGAATTTGATTGAAATTGGAAAAGATGACAGTAATTACGCTTATGGTTTATTTGCAGACCCGGGAGTTGCGAAGCATCCCAACGACAAAGGGATGAAGGCTATTGCGGACTTGATTTATGATAAAATCAAATAATATAATCTCAAGAGCCAAGTAGCCGGTATTTTCCGGCAAAACTAAAAAGCATCTGACTGCCTTAACAAGGGCAGTCAGATGCTTTTTTTTGATCATTTCAACTACACAGACAACCTCTGTGAGTTTTCTTCCGTCTTTCTTAATATGCCTTAAAGTATGCCTCAAAAGGACGGCGTAAATGGTTGTCTTAAATTAATATTTTATGCCTGATATATTTATAATTTATATTTCAATGAATAGTAGGTATATTGGCAAAGCCTAAAAAAAGGGTCAAATAGGCATATTTTTGATTTTTTAGTACATGGGCTCGCGAATAAGTCCTTATGGAGTTTAATTTGTGTCCTCTTTTAGCCGGCAGTCGTTTATTGTATAACCTTTTATTGTAATATTTAATAAGTTAGAATGCAATCAAATAATTTTCACTTTATAAGGTTTCTTGCGGCATCGCTGGTAATTATTGGACACGTATATCCTCTTAATGGTCGTCAGGATATCATCGAACAGTGGAGTTTGGGGCTTTTCCCCTCCGGCCACATTGCGGTATGTATATTTTTTGTTATTAGTGGTTATTGTGTGATACACAGCAGAATAAACAGCGTCTCTTCATTCTCTTATCTTATGAAACGTGTGCTGAGGGTTTTTCCCGGGCTTTTGGTTGCACTTATATTTACGGCTTTTATTATAGGGAGCATTACAACGACCCTTCCGTTGGCTGATTATCTCCTTAACCTTAAGACATATCTTTTTTTTGATAATCTTAAACTGTATCCTCATACACACGTAACGCTTCCCGGTGTTTTTGAGCATAACAATCATTCCGGAGCCAACGGTTCACTTTGGACCTTGGCCTATGAGTTTACCATGTATTTTCTTGTGGTTGTTGTCGTCTTTTTGTTTCGGTCAAAGTGGCAATGGTTTCTTTTGGCCTTTTGTGCTTTTTTTATTGGTTATTGTTTTTTCTTTGAAACCCTTCAGAGCAACCGAATTTTGCCGATTATACATTTGAATATTTTCCATTTGATTGATTTCGGGATTTATTTTGTGTTAGGGATGCTTTTCTATGTTTATCGACATGTAATTGTGCTGAATGGTTGGTGGGCGCTGGCCGCTTTGGGGGCTTGGATGTTGACGTATCTGATTGCGGATGCGGGATATCTTCCATTGGCAACCATTATGTGGGTTCGTTATTTCAGTCTTTCGTATATAGTAATGTATCTGGCCTTTATAAAAGGCCCGCTCAATCATTTTGGCGACAGAGGCGATTATTCCTACGGTATTTACATATATGCCTACCCCATTCAACAAACGATCGTTTCGTTTTGGGGAAACGAAATGTCCCCTCTGCAACAGATATTACTTGCATTTATTCTGGTTTTGCCGCTGGCATGGTTTTCCTGGCATATTATTGAAAAGCCGGCCTTGAAATATAAATTGTATTTCAGGTAACCAATCTTTTGGGTTTCGTTCATTGATTAGCGGTTCTTGCTTACATTTGATGCTGAATAAAAAAGTCAATGTAAAAGCATCGGAATTTCGTAATGCTTTGAATTAAAAAACGCATTTTTATGGAGAAAATCCAAAAAGGATTGTACTTTTCAGCGCTGATCTTTGTTTTGGTCAGCTGTAATTCCAACCAATCTTCTTCCGAACAAACAACCACCGGTGAAACTGCTGCAACTATGGTGAAAGCCCCCTCTTTTAGTGGAGATTCTGCTTACACCTATGTGGAAAAGCAGGTTAAGTTCGGGCCGCGCGTGCCCAATTCTACCGCTCATACGCTTTGCGGCGACTACCTCGTGGCAGAGTTAAAGCGCCTGGGTTGTACCGTGACAGAACAAAAATTTACCGCCACTCATTATGACGGACGTAAGCTGAACGCTCGGAATATCATCGGGAGTATTAATCCGCAAGCCACCAAACGAATCATGTTGGCATCGCATTGGGACAGCCGTCCCGTGGCTGATGAAGATCCCGTCAACAAAACCGGTGCCATCGACGGCGCGAATGACGGTGCGAGTGGGGTAGGAGTATTGCTTGAATTGGCGCGCACAATTCAACAGGCGGCCCAAAAACCGAGCGTCGGCGTAGATCTGATCTTTTTTGATGTAGAAGACGGAGGGAATTCTGCCGTCGCCAAAGATAAATTTACGGGCTTTTGCCTCGGGTCTCAGTACTGGGCGTCCAACAAGCACATTGCCGGTTATTCGGCATATTTTGGCGTTTTGCTCGATATGGTAGGGGCAAAAGGTGCTACTTTTCCAAAAGAAGCTTTTTCGAACCAATATGCCAATGAGATCACCCGCATGATCTGGAATACGGCGAGCCAATTAGGTTACAGTTCTTACTTTGTAGAGCAAGACGGTGCCGCCATTACCGATGATCATTTGCCCGTGAACGAAACCGCCAAAATTCCAATGGTGGATATTATTCATCTTCAACTTAATAATCCCCAA
This sequence comes from Runella sp., assembly GCF_965279615.1. NCBI lineage: Bacteria > Pseudomonadati > Bacteroidota > Cytophagia > Cytophagales > Spirosomataceae > Runella > Runella sp. The sequence continues at coordinate 7,982,679 of NZ_OZ257252.1, forward strand.
AAAACCTTCTTTGATGATTGGCACACGCACGAAGATGATATGCGTAATATTGATGCCAATACGCTCAAAGCCGTGGGTCAGGTATTGGTGCAGGTACTGTATCAGGAAAGCCTTTAGGCCTACCTTTATCGTTAGAATTTGATTATTATGAACAAAAACAGCTATTATACTGCCCTATCTTTTTTTCTCCTTTTTACCATTACTTCCTGTTCTTCCGCCCCTGAAAAAATTGGAAATTTAGATTTAGTGAAATGGAGAAGTGACCGTGGGGGATGTAAAGACGTCAGAAAAGGGCTTGAAAAAGAATTTGTGAAGGTTCAGAATGAATTTTTGGGGAAGCACATCGACGAGGTAGGATATGCATTAGGTCGTCCGGATATTCAGCAATTAGCTTCCCGCGACCAAAAATTCTACGTTTACTTTTTAGAAAAAGGCGTGCATTGTAATGACATTACCCAAAAATCAGCGGCTCAAAAAGCAATATTGCGTTTCAATGCAGTGGGCCTGCTCTCCGAAATCACCTTTCAGGCACGACCTTTGTAGTAAATAAAATGTCATTTTATTTGTTTATTGTCGGGGCAAAAAATACCGGGCAGTCAACAATTAACTTTAAAATTCGATGCATTTTAAAATTGGCTTTACATTTTTAACGATTCTTTTTGGCGTGTTTGCCGCTAATGCGCAACATCTTCGGCATAAAGGAAGTTTGGGAATTGCTTATACAGAAGCAACCGACTCCCTGATGAGTTTGCAGCATTTACCTGACAGCCGTGGAATCTTAGTAAAAAATGTTGTGCCCGGTTTTACGGCAGCCCAATTGGGTATTCAGTCAGGCGATATTTTGGTTTCCGTTAACGATACTGATTCATTGTACCTGTTTGATTTTCGTAATTTAGAGAAAATGTTGTTTGAGCAGGAGCCGATTTCAATTACCTACATTCGAAACAGAAAAAAAAGCCGCGCTGTTGGATTTGTAGTAGCCGGCCCTAAAGAATCTACCAAAGGAGAAGTTATTTACGGTGAGGTTCCTTATCAACGCGGTTATTTACGTTCCATCGTTCATAAACCGGCAGGAAAAACCCGTTTTCCTGCGGTATTTTATATTCAGGGGCTGGAATGCAATTCTATTGATTTTGCGAACGATTCACTTTCTCCCGTTAAAAAATTGGTTGATGGATGGGTAAAAGCCGGGTACGCCGTTTTTAGAATTGAAAAGCCCGGAGTAGGGGAGAGTGCCGGGACCAAAGATTGCAGCAGACTGAACTTTGAGGAAGAAATGGCGGCTTTTCGTACTGCCTTTTCGTCGTTCAAAGAACTTTCATTTGTTGACAGTAGCCGCGTTTTTTTATTCGGTCATTCGATGGGCGGAACAATGGCGCCTCTGTTAGTAGCTCAATCCGGTTCCAAACCGTTGGGAATTATGGTGTATGGTGCTGTGATAAAGCCCTGGTTTGAGCATATGCTTGACGTTTTTCGCAAACAACCCATGCTGTACAACGAATCTCTGCAATCAATAGAGGTCAATACCCGTATGTTGACGCCCTTGCTGTATGAATGGTTGGTGCAGGGTAAGACGCCAACAGAACTCCTTCAGGAGCCTGACTATGAGGCAATATTGACTTCTAAAGAAAATCCGCTTTCGTTTTATCGAGGCACCTTTTTCGGCCGTCAGTCAACGTATTTTTCGGAATTGCAAAAATACAATCTTGTCCAAGCCTGGGCACAGACGGCAGTACCGACGTTAGCCATGTACGGGGAGTTTGACGGCAAAGCCATTGACCATGAGTCGGCTCAGAACATTGCCCGGATTGTGAATGAAGTGCGTCCCGATCAAGGTACCTATAAATTATTAAAAGAAACGGATCACAATTTTATTCAGTTGTCTTCCTTTAATGAAGCTACGCAATTGCAAAAATCAGGCAAGTATAAAGCGTATGCCAACCGTCATTTTAACGTTGAGATCGTCGAAACAACCGTGCAATGGATGAAGCGGCAGCGTTAAAATGAAAAACGAAAACAAATTGAATACCTATCAAGACATATCGCTTTCAGAAGCTGAAACGATGGCTAAGCAGCCCGGCAGCATTGTAGTGGATGTACGAGAGCCTTGGGAGTTTGAAGAGTTTAACATTGGCGGTATCAATATTCCTTTGGGCGATATTCGGGAGCGCCGCCCGGAATTGCTTCCTTACCAAACCCTCATCGTAGTCTGCACCAATGGCACTCGCTCTCGTGTAGCAGCCAAAGATTATTGCCGTGCCGAAGAATTTCAGACTAAAAATATCTTTCATCTCAAAGGAGGAATTCTGGAAGTGGAAGATTAAGTTAAAATTTGCGGAGTAATTCCAACCATTTCTTCACAAAAAGAGTCTGGGAATAAACTCTATCTCTTATTCCCATGCGAAAAATTATACATCTGCCGGTCTTAGCTCTTCTGTGGCTTTTTTCCTGTCAATCAAATGATTCTGCTGAGTTTAGTATTGAACCCGCGCTCAGGGCTTACAATGACGAAGCTTCATGGGTTAAAATTTCCTATTGCAGCGCTGTTGATTGTGATAAACCTTACAGTGAAGAGCATTATGTTTACAATGCTGCCGGAAAGTTGGTACGTGTCAATTATATGAACCGATTGGCTTCCGGAACACTTGAGCAGGGAGCTTATGTTGAGTATACCTATAACGGAAATGGAGAGTTGACGCGAAAAATACGATATGGTATTTATGGCACCGGTTGGGCACCTTATGATGAATCGGAATATGAGTATGCAGGAGGAGTACTGAAAGAGGAACGGACGTACTTTAATCGGCATAATCCGGAACAAAAAGTATTGACCGGCCGAATCGCTTATGAATTTAAGGATGGAAAAAAAATAGGGCAGAATTATTACGATGATTTCAATAAGCTTTATCGCCGGACAACGTATGAGTATAAAAATAATGTATTGACTCGTGAAACCTGGTATGGTGATAAAGACAATATGCTTCGAATTTTCGAGCACACCTTTGCAGGTAATCGTCGTCAAATTGGTGAGCACATGCCTGATACCCGCAAACAGATCGCATTGATCGAAAAGGCATATGATGCAAAAGGGCGATTGATCACTCAGGAAACAAAAGTGAGTGACCCGCTTCTTTGTGCAATGACCCCGGGAATGGTACGTTACAGCTATTAATGCTCAATGAGCGTGATTTTGAAGATTTTTATTTATTGGGCTTATATGATCTGTCATTTTTATGATACACAAGCATAAAGATGACAGATTTATTATATAACAAGAATTAAAAATCTATTAATTTTGTCGATAAAAACTTGTTTTTTGTCTACAAAAGTGTATTTTTATGAGAAATTTAAAGTTAGGGTAAAGTGGGTATGAACCTGGGTAGTTTTACTGCGCAGGTTCATTTTTTTATTATATATAGGATGTACTCCGGAGATTGTCCTAAACCTGCCTTTTTACCTTTGAGAAAATTATTGATACTTATTGTGCGGTTACTCTTTAACTTAGCCGTATATAGATGACAGTTTTTAAAGCAACAGGCCTCGGTTTACAAAACTATTTACGCCTTATAATGTGTTTTGGAAAAGGGGCGAATGTGAGGACTTATAGAAGCACAAAAACCAGCGTTTTCCGGTTAACGGACGTTCGGTCGGGTTGTGAGCAACCCTCTGCACATTTGATCTGTTTCCTGTGCGGCGGTCGGCGGCTGCTCGCAACCCAACCGGCCATCATACTGTTAGACCAATACCTTTCCTGTAAAACTCGAAAACTTTTCCTTGGCAACTTAAAACGTCAGTTCCTGAACTTTGCTTCTTGAATACAAAGAAGAAGTAGCCATTTTAAGGGTATTTTAAAAAAGATTTTCCCACCGGGATTCCAACTCATCCGGATTTTCAATGGATTTTACAATGCTGGAAAATACCTTTTCGGAATCAAATACATATTGAGCGTGTAAGTTGTCAACTTCTGTCATAAGTTCGTTGATATTGCCTTTGGTGATTTTGGCTACCTCTCTCAAAATGACCTGATTGTAAGCTTTATTAAGACACTGGTCAGAGTTGATTTTACCCAAAAATGTGATAATAAGCCCCAAGGCGTTGATTGTATCGTCGTTGTGATTCATGGTATATTTTAGGGGTGTAGGGCAATGTGATACGTCCTCTTTTTTGAAAGGAGCAAATAGGTCGGCACCTAATTTATACTATTTCGAAAAAAAACCAAAAGCAAGAAGCAACAATTTAGTAAACGGTAAAATGCTGAAAATCAAATTTCTATAACACTTGGCGGACTAAAAGGCATATAAACTGTCATGGATTATGCGACTCCTTTTTGTTCCTGCAAAAATAGTCTGACTGACCAACCGATGTGTGTAGGCCAATTGCCTGTAAAAAGTGCTTTATTTTGATGGCATTTTATTTGAAATAATACATCTTGAGTAGTTTAACGGATTCTTTTCCATCTTGAGTACATGGTTCACACCAAGTACCGACTCCATTAATGGGACCTTCATAAAGCCATTTAAAATGCTTAGAATAAGACCCGTCAGCACTCTTGACCATCAGTGTCTCTTCGGCGGATAGAGTAATGTATAAAAGTAATCCGTTGGGAAAGATGATTTTAAATGCTTTTTGACCATCAGACACATCAATGCCCGCGTATTTTAACTTTAAATGCTTAATGTCTCCTGTTTTTGTTCTGTATGTATAATCAATGGAAGATCTTTTATTACTGCCTACCCAAAAAGAATACGATTCAAAATCCGGAGAATCATAATTGCCATATGAAAAATTTGCTACGCGCCCGTTATTTTGACCAAATCCGGAAAAGATCGAAAGAGTTATCCCGATCAACGAAAAAATGAAATGCTTTTTCATGTTTTATTGGTTAAATTTGAACAGAAATGGTACAGTAAAGTCGCACATCATACGCGTCTAAAAAACCTTGCCACCGCAACATTTTTGTTAATTTTTCCAAAGTTATCGGATAGAGAAGCAATGATTTGAGGACGGTTTAGGTATTGTTTTATAGATTTTAATCTTGCCAACAAAACAGTTACTTATAGGTAAAGATTTTTTGTAAAACGGTTACTTTGGACGTCAGATACTTTATTTTTGTTGGATAATTACAGTGTCGTAGAAATGATTACTGAGATATGAGAACCCCATTGACCTTTTGGCTTGTTGACGACGATAAAGAAGATCTGCATTTATTTAAGGAAGCTTTACAGGAAATATCGGAGCGTACCCAATTTACAGCTTCTATTGATTGTATTGACTTAATGGATATACTTCATCAATCAGAATTGCCTGATGTTCTTTTTTTAGACATAAATATGTCTAAAAAAAATGGGATGGAGTTTCTTGAAGAAATTAAGCAAGATCCTAAACTGAAAGATATCCCTGTTGTGATTTATTCCACTTCCTTACGAAAAGCAGACATTGATCGCGCTTTCAGTCTGGGGGCTCACTTTTATATCACAAAACCTTCCACTTTTGAGGATATAATTGAGGTACTTAGTAAGATGCTTACCATGGACTGGAAATATGGCAAACCTGATATAAATAATTTTTATCTTTGAGTAATAGCCGTCCCACAAACTTACGGTTGACTGAATAAATACCTTAGTATATATAGGCTTTCTACTGCGCTTTTTTCAAGGCTAATGCTGACCTTCATCCTTCAACGTCAAAATCAAAGCGTTTAGAAGCCAATTCAGAGGGGTACGAAATGTGGAATTCTGCCTGTACCGACTAACTCAGTTATATGCTTAATCAAAGTTGCTCCACAAATTTTGCACTTGAGCCATTGGCGTTCATTGTCGGAAAAATAAGCCTAACTGTTGTACCGCTTCCTTCCTGACTTTCAATTTCTACAGTGCTTTGATTGGCTTCCATTAGGTCTTTTACCAGTTTGAGGCCCAACTGTGTTCCGCGTTGCGGTGATTCTTTAAGTGTTTTGGAAAAACCGGCACCGGTATCCTGAATAATTAATTGAACGGTGTTATTTATACTTTGGGTAGCAAGTGTAATATTTCCTCCGGCCGGTGTAAATTTGAGTGAGTTCTGGAGCAGATTTCTAAGAATAATGCGAAAGTGATTTTCGTCGACCGTGACCATAGAATTCTCGTCAATATGCTTGTAGATATGGATACCTTTCACTTCGATGCTTAACTCCAACCATTCCAGCACATCTTCTACGCCGGTTGCAATAGCTACCGGGCGTTTATGGATCGTTATTTTGTCACGTTGAGAAATGGACCAATAAAGCAGATTATCAAGGGAGGAAAGCAAGTTGTTCACCTTAGGCACCTGCTTGGCTAGATTTTCCAACAGCATACCTGAGTTCTTCGGGGGGTGCTGTATGATATCGGTTAAACTCAATTGCAGGTTAATAACGGGCGTTCTCAGATCATGCCCGATAATACCGAGAATGCGGTCTTTATTATCATTAAGGCTCTTTAATTCACTAGCTTGTGTTTTTATTTTCCTGATTTGCAGCGCAATGATGACAACAACAATCGCTAAAATAAATATGATCAGAAAAGTTGCCGTCTGTATTTCACGAGCTTCCCGCAGGCTTTGTGATTTACTTTGATTTTCGAGTTCCTGTATCTTTATCTTTTGAGTGAGTGATTCTTCCTTGAGCTCACTTTCGAAACGTTCCTGACTTGCCGTTAATTCAAAACCATATTTGGCAGAGGACAAACTGTCCTGAATAGACTGTATCTGTTTTGTAAGCGCCAAGGCTTCCCTAAACCGCCCCTGAGATTCTAAGATTTTCTCTTGGTTTATTAAAATCCTTTTTTTTATCCACAGCCTTGCCCCATTTTTGGCATAGTAAAGCGTTTGCTCGTGCGCTTTTTGGGCTTCTTTGTACTTGTGTTGGTGCAGATATATTTCTGTAAGACCGCAATAAGCCATCATTTTGCTCTCATCATTTACAGAGGCCAATATCGCCGGGTTATTTGTTATTAATTGGGCCAACGTAAATGAATGAGAAAAATCTTTGAATTTTAAGTATGTTAAGACTAACTCAGCTAATCGACTATTGTAGCTGAATGCCATTTCGTCTTTGCCCTTAAATTGCATTATTTCCTGAAAATCAGCCTCGATTGCGGTTGGGCGTTTATGAAATAGGTTTAATTCTATATTATTGACCAATGAAGATAAACTATCCTGCTTATTGTTTAAACTCTTTTTAAAAAGAGCTTGCCCCTTTTCTAAATAGGCATAGCCCAACGAATCGTTGCCGTAGTTTTGGTAGAGGAAAGCTAATAATGTGTAGTTGGAGGTGAGATTTTCTTTGGCGTTGTAGTGATTGGCGAATCTCAAATTTTCGTAAATCTGCCGGATCGTTGCGATATGATTTGCCCTCAGGCCGGTCGCTATTGATTTTCCCGAATAGATCACAGCCAAAGCATAGCCGGTCTTTCCAATGTTGGTATTTTGGTGGTGTTTCCACCCCCAATTCCAGGATTTTCGCAAAATACCGGCAGCTTTGTCAAATTGGCCTTTGGAGCGAAAATACAGCCCCCAATGTCTATATAGCTCGGAATGGTAGGTAGTGATCCCATTTTTTCTCGCCAGTTGCAGCCCTTTTTGTACATATAGCAAACTGCTGTCGGGTTTACCCTGAAACCGAAAGTGTTGTGCCAACTCACAGTATATTCGAATGCGAGTTGTGTCGTGTTGTGCAGTATGAGGTTGTTTCTCTAATGGATTTGAAGCATTAACTACCGGCAATAAGCTACTTAATGTCGTAATCAGCACCCAAAAGAATAATGAATGAGCGGTCATTGGTTAATGGTTTCTACGGCTTTACATCTGCTCTGATTTTCAATTGAAGTGAAGATATCTTCGCTTGCCTCAGTCATTGGTGGTAACAATCAGGAGCATAATTTAAGTTTAAAAGCGAGTGTATAAAAAGCACAATGTGGATATTCATCCATTGCTGATTGTTGTAATTAATGAATATAAACCCCTGATTAATAAATTTAGCTAAATAAAGGCTTCTTACCATATTTTTATGCAGACCCTTATTTTGTCTATATGAACCTAAGATTTTTTACTATAAATGAATTGATGAAGCCGATCTTTTATATACCAAAAATAATATATGTCGGAAACGACCGGCAGTTGGTTCAGGCGAGGTAGTTATGTTTGAATTTCAACTGATTTTTCGTGGCCAAACCATAAAATTTTAAGGAAAACCCAATGAATTTGAGAAAGTTGCCATTCTTCTTTTTTGATTGTTGAAAATAATTGTTTTTGTAAGTGGCTGTTTTGTAACGATTTGTAAAATAATTGTCAAAGATTATAGAAAAAAAACAACTCGGCTAAATCTAATCAAAAGTAGAATCCCGTAAGTCTGTTTGTAATTCAAGTTACACATACTAACCAATTGTAAATACAAATTCTTATTCAAAACAATCATGAAAAAAGTCGTAATGTTATTCGTCTCAGCGTTGTTTATTAACGCATCTTTTGCCCAAGGTAAAATGGAAAAAACGGTAGAAGTAGGTGGCGCTCCCATGTATCCTTCTAAAAACATCATCGAAAATGCCGTTAATTCCAAAGACCACACTACCTTGGTAGCAGCCGTGAAAGCCGCCGGGTTGGTTGAAACGTTGCAAGGTGCCGGTCCATTCACCGTATTTGCTCCAACCAACGAAGCTTTTGACAAATTGCCAAAAGGAACGGTTGAAACATTGGTAAAACCTGAAAGCAAAGCTACACTTACTAAAATCCTGACTTACCACGTAGTGGCAGGTAAAATGGATAGCAAAACAATTGCCAAAGCGATCAAAGACGGCAACGGTACTGCTACGTTGAAAACGGTACAGGGCGGTACACTTAAAGCCATGATGAAAGGCAATAAGTTGGTCTTGACTGACGAAAAAGGTGGAATGTCAACAGTGACCATCAAAGACGTTTACCAAAGCAATGGCGTGATTCACGTGATTGATACAGTGGTGATGCCATAACAAAATTAAAGTCAGGCAGAAGGCGGTTGGTGGTTCAGTTCATCAGCCGTTTTTTGTTTCTAAATCATCCTCTTTTAAAGTCATGGCGACCAAAATTATCTACAAGCATCCGTTAGCCGCTCGTTGGATGCACTGGATCAACTTTCCGGTATTGACCATCATGATCTGGAGTGGAACGCTGATCTACTGGGCCAATGATGTTTATGCGCTTCAGGTTGGTAATTTTATGCTGTTTAAATTTTATCCCGAAGGATTTTATAAATGGTTTAATATACCTTATCGTTTGGGAGATGGCATGGCGTATCATTTCGTGTTTATGTGGCTGTTTATGCTCAATGGATTGTTGTATGTTCTTTATACTTTCATTTCGGGAGAATGGCGTTATTTGGTTCCCCAAAAAGGCGCGTTGAAGGAAAGTTGGCAAGTGGTTTTGCACGATCTGGGAATTCGAAAAGAGCTGCCTTCGCAAACCAAATACAACGCCGCCCAACGCGTAGCTTACAGCGCCATCATTGTGATGGGAGTGGGCAGCGTGATTACGGGCTTTGCGATCTATAAACCCATTCAGGTAGGTTGGCTCACCGCACTTTGCGGAGGATACGAAGCTGCTCGTGCCGAGCATTTTATCCTGACGGTGGGTTACGTTTTGTTCTTCTTTATTCATTTGGTACAGGTCATTCGGGCGGGTTGGAACAACTTTCGGGGAATGGTCGCAGGTTTTGAAATTGTGCGTGAAAAAGACAAATCCTAAAAGCCATGAAAGAAATAAAAATACAGGACCGGGAAATAAAGAAATATACCCGGCGAAGCTGGCTGTCGTTTGTGAAGTTTTTTGCCCTGACGGGCATTGGGTTTGCGGGCTGGCGTTGGTTGTATACGCAGCCGCTGGATGGAGGCATTTTGGGTGGTATACCTGAGCCGTTGCGTAAAGGATTGGAGATCAACGAAAAATTGTTTAAAACTACCTTCAATTCGGCAAGATTGGTAAAAGAATATGCCAAAAGTGATGCTGCCAAAAAAGTGCGCGTAAACGGTGATGTAGGATTGGATACCGAACTCTTTGAGCCTAAAAAATGGACACTGGAAATTCAAAAAGCAGTCGGTAAAACGGTTTCGGTCAAGCTGGAAGAGTTAATGAAATTGCCTAAAACCGAAGTGGTCTATAATTTCAAATGCATTGAAGGATGGAGTCAGGTCAGTTGGTGGGGAGGAGTGCGCTTCGCTGATTTTGCCAACCATTTTGGCTTGGAAAAAGAACTCCTGATGAACTACGTAGGGATGAGCACGCCCGATTTTGATTACTATGTAGGCATTGACATGGAAAGTGCGCTGCATCCGCAAACCATCTTGGCCTACGAAATGAACGGAAAACCCCTGCCGATGCAACACGGCTACCCTTTACGACTGATCATTCCCGTGAAATATGGTGTGAAAAGCCTCAAACGAATTGGCAGTATTTATTTTGATAATGAAAAGCCAAGCGATTATTGGGCCGAACGTGGTTATGATTACTACATCGGACTCTAAAACAGGCTTCCCTGCAATCCTCCTTTTTCAAATTCGATCAGCCATTTTTTGCGCCAAAGTCCACCTGCGTAGCCCGTAAGCGAGCCGTCTGAGCCAATGATACGATGGCACGGAATGACCAGCCAAACAGGATTTTTACCATTTGCGGCGGCCACGGCGCGAATGGCTTTTTCGTCGCCCAAACGGCGGGAGAGCTCCAGGTACGACATTGTACGTCCGAAGGGCACGTTAAGTAATTCTTCCCACACTCTTTTTTGAAAATCAGTTCCCTGCGGATTGAGCGGAAAATCGAACGTTGTTCGTAATCCTTTAAAGTAATCAGATAATTGACGGATGGCAGGTGCCAGATCTTCAGGAATGGGATCGTTGGAGAGAGGTACGTTGCCATCTTTGATGCTCAGAACCTGAATGCCGTGCGTATCGCCTTCCATGTAAGCAATACCCAACGGTGTTTGCAAATATGCAACAGACATGGGGTTGATTTGATAAATTTTAAATAAAAGTAGGAAGTTTTTGTACGGAATCGTAATTTTGCGGCGAATTTTTTAAACAACCAAATATGACTGCTGTTGTCGAAACGGCCGGTTCGTTGGCCGACCGTATTAATGCGCTTGAAGAATCCTCTACGCTGGGAATGACAAAAAAAGCGCGTGAATTGGCCGCCCAAGGCCATAAAGTGATTAGCTTGAGCGTCGGTGAGCCCGATTTCAAGACACCTAAGCACATTTGCGAAGCTGCCAAGCAGGCCATTGACGAAGGCTACCACGGGTATTCGCCCGTTGCCGGCTATGCTGATCTGCGCAAAGCGATCGCTGATAAGTTCAAGAACGAGAATAATCTTAATTGGAAAGCCGAAAATATTGTGGTTTCGACAGGCGCTAAGCATTCGTTGGCAAATGTGATCCAAGTGTTGGTGAATCCCGGTGACGAAGTAATTATTTTGTCGCCGTACTGGGTAAGCTATTCCGAAATGGTTAAGCTGGCTGAAGGGAAATCCGTAATTGTTGAAGGCAGCTTTGAAAACGATTTTAAAGTAACACCTGAACAACTGGCAGAAGCCATGACCGAGCGTACGCGCATTGTCATGTTTGCTTCTCCCAACAACCCTACCGGTTCGGTGTATTCAGAAACCGAATTACGCGCGTTGGCTGCCATCGTTGAAAAACATGAAAACGTGTATGTGTTGGCCGACGAAATATATGAATATATCAATTTTACGCCAAATGGCCATTTCAGCATCGGTTCTATCCCCGAAATCCACGACCGTGTTATTACGGTCAATGGAGTGGCTAAGGGATATGCCATGACCGGCTGGCGGATCGGGTACATTGGTGCCGCTAAATGGATCGCCGACGGCGTGGAAAAATTGCAGGGACAGGTAACTTCCGGAACAGGCTCGATCTCTCAACGCGCCGCTTTGGCCGCGATTTCAGGACCGAAAGACTGTGCAAAAGAAATGTGCGAAGCGTACGAGCGTCGTAGAAATCTGGTAGTGGGCTTGCTGAAAGAGATTCCCGGTTTTAAAGTAAACATGCCCGAAGGCGCTTTTTACGCATTTCCTGATATCAGCTATTATTTCGGTAAGTCAGACGGCACAACAGTTATCAAAGATTCCGATGATTTCTGTACTTGGTTGCTCAACGAGTCGTACGTGGCAACGGTGGCAGGTTCCGGTTTTGGTGCTCCTAACTGCATGCGTATCTCAACGGCAGCTTCCGACGAAAATCTGATTGAAGCCTGTCGCCGTATCAAAGAAGCGGTAGCGAAATTGAAATAATGATTCTATTCTGTAGAGACGCTGATGCGGCGTCTCTACAATTTTCTACACCAATTCCTTCTTATATTCTCTTGGGGTTTTCCCCGTTACTGACTTAAACGTTTTGGTAAAATGCGACAGGTTGTTGAAACCGTTGGCATAACACACATCCGTTACCGACTGGTTTTGGGTAAACATCTTACAGGCCTGCTTTACCCGATATTCATTGACAAAATCAGTAAAGGTCATTTGCGTAATTTTTTTAAAATAACGACAAAACGAAGGAATCGTCAGGTTAGCCAAATTGGCGATGGTCTGTAAATCAATCTCTTTTTGATAATTTTTTTCGACAAAGGCGTAGATCTGACGAATGCGGGCTTCTTCGCGATGGCTGTGCTCGTAAGAAATCCCGTTTGTTTTTAAAACCGTATAGTCTTTTGTAACGGCCAATTCCTGTAAAATAAGCAACAATTGGATCAGGCGGTCAAAGTGATTGAGCGACGGCATTCTCAGCATTTGAGCCGCAACGTGCTGTCGGGTCTTCCCGTGGAAATTAAGCCCTTGTTTCGACAACTCAAAAAGGCGCTTGACGTCGTGGAGTTCGGGGCTTTGCAGAAATAATTCTCCCAGAAAGTCATCTCGTAATTGGATAACGATTTCCTCGTGTTCGTTGTCGGCGCCGTAGCCAAAATTAAGGTGCGGAACGTTGGGGCCGATAAACATCAATGCCCCCTCTTCAAAATGCGAAAGGTGTTGGCCGATGTGTCGTTTGCCGGAGCCTTTATGAATGTATACAATCTCATACTCGGGATGTTGATGCCAAAAAAAACGGTCTTCGTGCGAGCGCCAATGCAATAATTTAAAAGAACTGCCTTTGTCGGGCGTAATATTCTCGTACTCGGTTTTCATGCTTGATTGTCGTGTATTGATGCACAAATATGGCCAAAATGTTAAATCAGAACAAATTAAGGAAAAAAGGGTATAATTATTTGGGGAAAGAAATTGAGACATTTGTACTTTATCAGAGAAGCAATTCAAGACTTTTCTCACAATAAACCTATGATATTATTGGGAAAGCGGCAATAGCCGCTTTCTTATTTTTAGTTAGATTCATATTTGGTTGTTAGGTAGCCTGCGCGTATATTTGTAAACGTTCGAAAAGTGGCTCCACTTTCCGAACGGCCGTTTCGGATTTTTGTCTCTCTTTGCTACGCTGTTTTTTTAGTATGAAAGTCGCTACTACCCAACCTTTTTCGATCGTTTATTCGCTTTTTCAACATGAATATTTGGGGTATTTATTCGGTTCATATGTAGTCCAAGTCAATAGTAAAGGTGAATTAACCTTGCTGAATCAGATCGTTTCGACCAAAAATGTGGCTGAATTTTCGAAGGGACTGGATGAAAATGATTTTGAATTGGTCAAAGCCATCGAGGCAATACAGCAGGACACCATTCTGAAAAAATTCAATCCCAAAAAGCTTCGTGCGCTTGATTTTTTTCTGAAAGTATATGATCCCCAAAAAGGAGATAAACTGATACAGGAGGCCATTGCGGGCTACATCGAAAAATGGAAAATAGAAATTCTGGAGCGACTGAAAAGCAAGGATTTATACGTAATGGGCTCCGACGGAAATCCTGCCTGGACGCAGATTCAGTGGATGCCCGAACGTGCCAAGGTCTATTTCCATTTTAAACGAAACGAAGAAAATACGCATTATTATCCTAATATAAAATACAACGGCGAGCGCCTTCACATTCGAAATCAAAATGCCTTATTGGTTTGTGATGAACCCGCTTGGCTGTTAATACAAGACAAACTGTATCATTTTGACCGTCATGTGGATGGTAAAAAAATTCGGCCGTTTTTGACCAAACCTCAGATCATTATTCCACGTACGGTTGAAGAGCAGTACTTTCAACGATTTGTGGTGCCTTTGGTTGCTTCCTACGAAGTGTATGCCGAAGGATTTGACATAAAATACGAGACCGCCGAGTTGCTTCCCATTCTGAATTTGACGGAGTTAACTTCAACGGCTGCCAATAACCCAACGCTTTTTGAAACAACGGAAGAAGACAACGCAATGACAACGGAAGATTCGTCGCAGGTGGTGTTGGAATTGTCGTTTCGTTACGGAAATTTCACGTTTAAGTTTGACAATTTTGCCGCTAATGCCAATGTAAGTTTAGAGAAGAACGGCGATTCTTACATTTTTCACAAGGTCAGAAGGGATTTAAGGATCGAAAAAGCAAAGGTTTTATTGCTCAAAGGACTAGGCCTTGAAATGCAGCAGGGGCGTAAAAAGCTCTCTAAAAGTGAAGCCTTTGAGTGGTTGAGAATCAATCATTTTACGTTAAAGGAGGCAGGAGTTCAGGTTCGTCAAAATACCGAAAACGGCAAGCAGTATTTTCTGGGTTATTCGTCGATTGATATTTCGTTTGAAGAAGGGCGGGACTGGTTCGATATTTATGCCAAGGTGCGTTTCGGAGAGTTTGAAATCCCGTTTATCAAGCTAAAGAACCTAATTCTGGCTCGCAAAAGAGAATTTACTTTACCCAATGGCGAAATAGCCATCATCCCCGAAGCATGGTTAACTACTTATTCTGAATTGTTTGCGTTTGCAGAATACGACCCTGACAGTCAGCAGTTTTTGTTGCGTAAACACCATTTGGCGCTTGTTCAGGAATTCGCAGAAGATAGCCTGGCCAAGGTCATTATGAGCCGAAAACTGGAGCAACTGCGGGATTTTAAAGAGATCGATGAAAATCCTTTGCCAAAAGGGTTCACGGGTACGTTACGACCTTACCAAAAAGCAGGGTATGATTGGATCAATTTTCTGAGTAATTACCGTTTTGGCGGTTGTTTGGCCGATGATATGGGGCTGGGAAAAACCGTTACGACATTGGCAATGCTTCAATACCAAAAAGAAAAAGGTGCAAATCGCCCTTCGTTGCTGGTGATGCCGACGTCTTTGTTGTACAATTGGCAACTGGAAGCGCGGCGCTTTACACCCGAATTGCGCGTTTTGATCTATACCGGCACCTACCGCGATAAAAATCCCCGGCAGTTTGACGGATATGATTTGATCTTGACCTCGTATGGCATTGTGCGCATTGACATTGATATGCTGAGATCATATCCGTTTCATTACATCATTTTGGATGAGTCACAGGCCATTAAGAATCCGTCTTCGCATATTACGAAAGCAGTAATGCAACTGGAAGCCCGACATCGATTGATCCTGACAGGTACGCCGCTCGAAAATACAACGATGGATTTGTGGGCGCAAATGTCATTCGTTAATCCCGGCTTGTTGGGAAGTCAATCGTATTTCAGGTCACATTTTCAGATACCAATTGAGAAGCATAACGACGAAAAACGTTCTCAAAAACTGTTTGCACTGATCAAACCCTTTTTGCTGCGTCGTCATAAGTCGCAGGTAGCTTTAGATTTGCCGCCCAAGGTAGAAAGTATTCATTATTGCGACATGGCAGAGGAACAGGAGCAGCGCTACGAAGAAACCAAGTCGTATTATCGCAACTTTATTTTGGAACAAATTGAAGAAGAAGGCATTGCCAAATCACAGATCGTGGTGTTGCAGGGATTGACCAAATTACGGCAATTGGCCAATCACCCGCGTATGATCGATGACGAATACGAAGGCGAATCAGGGAAATTGGAAGAGATACAGGCAAAACTGGAAGAATTGTTGGCAGGAGACCATAAGGTGTTGATATTCAGTCAATTTATTCGACACCTTACTATTCTGCGACGCTATTTGGACGAGCGGAAAATTCGTTATGCCTACTTGGACGGCTCAACCACCGACCGCCAAGAGCAGGTAGAACTTTTTCAGGAAAACGACGAAATCAAGATATTTCTTATCTCGCTCCGTGCCGGTGGCCTTGGTCTGAATTTGACTGCTGCCGACTATGTCTTTATTTTAGATCCTTGGTGGAATCCCGCCATTGAAGCGCAGGCCATTGACCGCGCGCACCGAATCGGACAGCAACGAACCGTTTTTACCTATAAATTCATTACAAAAAACTCCGTTGAAGAGAAAATACTGGATCTTCAACGCAGTAAACAAAAGCTCTTTAACGAACTGATCACTACGGAAGAAAGCTTTGTAAAATCGTTGACGAAAGAAGATATTATAGACTTGTTGGCGTAATACATTTACACTTAACATTCAGCATTGAACATTTAACGCTTATCCCCGACAATCACCTCAAAAGCAGTAAGCTGCCGCGATAGGTATGGCCTTCGGGTTGAGTAAGAATTTGGTAAACATAATTGCCGGATGGCAGTGAAGTACCGTTGTATAGGCCGTCAAAGGGTTTTCTGTTATTTTTAGAGAAAGAATAAATGGCATGGCCCCAGCGGTCAAACACCTGAATTTCAACATCGGGAAACTCTTCCAGCCCTTTAGGTTCCCATAGATCATTGACTCCGTCTCCGTTGGGTGTGAAAGCATCAGGAATGTATACTCCATGCACAATACCAATCGTGATGGTGTCTTTGCTTATACATCCATTTGTGCCGCTGACGGTCAATTGATAAGTGGTTGTTTGATCAGGGTCGGCGTAAGGACTTGAAACGGTAGAAGAAGACAAACCAATGGGGGGCGTCCATTGAAAGTTAAAATCGTTTGCTAATACATTGTTTTGATTAAGCTGAACACCACCAATGGAAGAAATGAATTGGTCGGGCCCCAACTCAAGGGCAGGGGAAGAAAGAACGGTGGCTGTTTGCTCGGCAGTTCCCACCACGCAGGCCTTGGGGTCGTCGAGCAGGTAGGCAATTTTATGTGTTCCTGCACCTGCCGATTTGGGGGAGAATTTGTTGGCAGTTACCCCATTTCCACTAAATTTTCCTCCCACCGGCGTACCTTCCAACTTTACCAAACTTGTATCATTGCTGCACTTAACAGGGAGGGCCTGCATGATCACTTTGACGCTGCTGTCGGCTTTGATGAGAAAAGTCTTAGACTCACCTTTGCAACCGTTTTGGTCTATTACTTCAACGGTATAGTTACCTACCTGCGTTACCTTATAGGTTGAATCCGTGGCGGAGGCAATGGCCACAGTGTCGCGACGCCATTGGTATTTAACAAAAGGTTCTGACGTAAGTGTTGATAATTTTAACGAGCCGCCGGGACATAACAGGCCGCTTGGAACGGATGATTCGATTAAAACTTTGGGGTTGGGTACAATCGTGATGAACGCCGGAGGTGATGTACTCGGGAAACACGACTCCTTTTTGGTTAATTGAACCGAATAGGTACCTTCTTCTTTTACCACCAATGTGGAGTCTTTTTGGCCCGCAATCACTTTCCCATCTTTAGACCATTCGTACGTAATGTTGGGCTGATTGGCGCCGGCATTGAGTTGAACCGACTTGCCATCACATACTCTGGCCGAAGCAATGACGGCAGGCTTATTCACCTGACTGACGCGAATGTTGGCGGGTGGCGGCGGGGGGCAATCATCTACCTGAATTTGATACTCACGGTAAATCTCACTCAACGGCACGCCATTGCGGCTGTGTTTAACTATAAAGCCAATCGAGTATACGCCTGCTTTGAGCGGTCTGGCGGAAATTTGCAGATCGGCTAATCCCTGTGGACTGATAAAATACGTAACAGGTACCAGAAAATTGCCGCCCGGCAACATTTGGCTCTCTGAATACCCTGCTTTCCAATCCACACTTCGATAAGGTGCAGTCCCGTTTAAACCGCCCATGAGTGGCGCTGTATTTTGCACCATAAGGGTGTAATTGGTTCGATTGAGCGTGCTTACAAGTGGGACGGCCTGAATCTGTAAACTGAAATTTGCTTCGACGTTGGTACAGAAGTAGTTGTAGGAATCGGGTGCCCATTGTGGAGTGATTTTTCCGGGTTCGGAAGCATCAAAATATTCCCAGAGGTACTGGGGCGAAAACCAATGATAAAGTACAATTTGGGAAGAGGCAACGTTGTTGGTAGGATTCCGATTGCCCACAGGATCATTAATGATGTAATAGCCGTCAGGGTCGGAAAAAACAGTGGGTTTAAGGATGAGATTTTGATTGTAACGGACAAAGAGATAATCTGTTTTGCTGCTTTTATTACAGGAAAATGCTGATTTACTGCCGCTTATGTCACTATTTTTGTCCGCAAAGAATTCCTGAATGAATGCATTGTCTTTTTTTCGATAAATACCAAAACGGAGCCTGTTGGGAAGTGCATCATAGCCTGCTTTATCAGCAAAAAAGGTGCAACCAATGCGATAGGAGTATGCTTCCGGAGTCTGACCCTGAATTTGGCGGTCGATTTGCCCTCCATAGATGCGCTGGGCCTGCGTCTCCACACACAGCCAAACCAAAGCAAAGGCCAAAAAAATAAAGTTGCGCATCCGTTGATTCATAAGAGCGAATGTCAAATTTAACAAAAAAAGAAAACAACACGGAGGATTTAGTAAAGTTAAAAATAGAATTATTGGAAGGTTAGTTGTAAAAAAAACGTAAAATTTGCAACCAAAAGCCATTCATTAACGATAGTCATGCAACGATTAGACCTTCATTTTTATCAAAAATACGATACGCTGACATTGGCAAATCGGCTTTTGGGCAGCGAACTCGTGCACGATAGCCCTGAAGGCCGCACGGCCGGCATCATCGTAGAGACGGAAGCATACCTTACCGACGATCCGGCTTGCCACGCCTATCGAAAACAAACAACGCGCAACGCCGCCATGTTTGGCCCTGCCGGTTCGGTCTATGTGTATCTGATCTATGGGATGTACCACTGTGTCAACATTGTCAGTGCCGAAGAAGGGAAAGGCGAGGCTGTGCTGATCCGTGCCTTAGAACCCACCGAAGGCATTGGATTGATGGAAAAACGCCGTGCGGCAAGAAAAGGACACGGCAATTTTACGATTCGAGAACTTTGCAACGGTCCCGCAAAGTTGGTGCAGGCAATGGGAATTACCCTCGCCGGTCACAATGGAACTTCGCTGTTGGATGATGCCTCGCTCTTTATTATTCCGCCAAAGCATACCGATTTTGAGGTAGTGACCACTACGCGAATCGGAATCACACAGGGCGCCGATCTGCCTTATCGGTTTTATATCAAAGGGAATCGGTTTGTGAGTAAAAGGTAGGAAGGCTATAAATAGTTTACGCTCATCAATTTCAGCTCATTATCAAAAGTATAAAGCCTCGGAGAACCCGTCGCGATGTTTACCTCTGCGATAGCCTCAGGGCTGATATTTTCCAGATACATCATCAAAGACCGAAGACTGTTGCCATGAGCCACAATCAAAATAGTTTCCCCGGCTTTTAATTTGGGTTCAATTTCCTGTTTATAATAAGGCACCGTTCGGTTAAAAGTATCTTTTAAACTTTCGCCATCGGGCGGACATACATCGTAGCTTCTCCGCCAGATCTCCACCTGTGCATCGCCGTATTTTAAGGCTGTTTCCGCTTTATTCAGCCCCTGCAAACTTCCGTACCGCCGTTCATCAAAAGCCGCAATTTTGATAACGGGAATGGTCGTTTGCTTCAATTCTTCCAAAACAATTTGCAATGTTTCCTGAGCCCGTTTCAACATGGATGTATAGGCCGTAGTAAATGTAATATTCTTTAGTTTTTCGCCGGCACGCTTGGCTTCTTCTTTCCCCAAAGGAGTAAGTTCAACATCCGTATTTCCCGTAAAACGATTTTCTAAATTATAGGTAGATTGTCCATGTCTGATGAGCGTCAATAATGCCATACTTTTGCTGATATTATGTATTCCTGCCTGAGAAGAGACAACGAGGTCCCGATGGAAATAATGTGTGAATGATGTAACTCTTTTAAGTAATTATGTAATGCTTGCTGAAGCTAAAAAGCTCACTTTTGTGTAATTAATCAAGTCTGCATAATTGTAAAAGTATGAATAATACTTCTCACTTTTTAACAAAGATTTTCGGTTAGTGTTTTGACACACCTTTATAAAATTAGTACAAACTATGGTAATATTAAAAAAAATAGGCATTTGGATGGATTCCGAAACCGCTCATTTAATGGAGTTTACCGACGAGTCACTTCAGACGGTTACCGTTGAGTCAAAAAAAGATACGACATTGAGTAACAGCGAAAACCTGATGCACAATAAAGAACAGCAGCATCAATCTGAATACTATAAAAAGCTGAGTGACGCGATCAGAGAGTATGAAGATGTATTACTTTTTGGACCAACAAATGCAAAAGCCGAGCTGTTTAATTTATTGAAGGCAGATCATCATTTTGATAAGATAAAAATCGAAATGCTTCCGGCTGATAAAATGACGGAAAATCAGCAATATGCATTTGTGAGAGAGTATTTTTCGAAAAACTAATTTCGACCTGACAAGGAAACTTAAAGAAAGCTTCGATATACCCGCGAAGTAAATTAAAGGGTACTTTTTTAAAAGCAATTAAAATGAAAAAAAACATCTTAACATTGGCCGTATTCACTATGCTGGCGGGTACAATTTTAACAAGCTGCATGACGCCTGCTCAAAAGGTAAAAAATGCGCAAAATAATGTCAAAGAAGCAAATGTAGATTTAGACAAAGCAAACAGGGAGTACTTGGCGGATGTTGAAAATTACAGGAAAGAAACGGCGGCTAAAATTGCGGCAAATGACTTGGCCATTGCGGAATTTAATACAAAAATAGAAAATGAAAAAGAAGACGCGAAAGCTGATTATACAAAGAAAGTAGCTGTGCTGAAACAAAAGAACATCGACATGAAAATGAGGATGGATGATTATAAAGTAGACGGCAAAGAAAAATGGAAAATGTTCAAAACCGAATTTGGACATGATATGGATGAACTGGGCAAAGCCTTTAAAGACCTGGTAGTTAAAAATACAAATTAATCTTAGCTCCGGCCCTGATTATTGAACAAAATTAATTAGGGGCCGGGGCACTTTGCCTAAGAAATACCTCAATCCTTCTGCTATTGTTTCAGCATTGAAACTTTTGTTTAAAGCTTCGAATTTTGCCACTCCGTGTTTTCGATCAGACGTACCAGTTTGCCGGAAGAAGAAATTTCCTTGATAGCTTCCAAGTGTCGATTATGATGCATATCGCTCCCCAAAAACGAGGCGTGTTTTTGTTGGATCAACTGTTGTCCAATGGCTTGGGTATGTTTTCCATAATACCCGGTCAGAGAAAGCAAATTGACCTGTAGCAGACAGCCAAGCGACTTGATGCGTTCAAAATCGCTCATGGACAAGTAGTTATAGCGCTCAGGGTGCGCCAGAATGGGAATGAATCCCTGGGCTTGAATTTTAAAGATCGTATTTTCGTAATTAAGCGTCGGGGCTACGTACGACATTTCGATGAGTATGTATCGATTGGCAATGGGAATCAGTTGGTCATTTTCCAAAAGTGTATCAAAGCCATCGTCCAACATGTATTCGGCCGATGCTTCCAACTTTATTGTCAGCCCTGCCGCAACCGCTTCTTCATTTACTTTGGCGGCAAGCGCCTTTATGTCGGCCGCTTTGTTGGGATATAATTCCCGCATGACGTGCGGCGTAGTAATTACTTTTTGATACCCAATTTCCTGCAATTGCGTGAGATATTCCATCGTCGTAGGCATATCGGGGCTTCCATCGTCGATTCCGGGCAATAAATGGGAATGCATATCAGTTGCCAACCATTTAAAAATTCGATGCGTTTTTCCGGAAAATAAACGTTGAAATAAAGACATAAGTTAGAAGGAATTGTATTTGTCAGGTAAAAAATGGCAGTCTTTGAATATTCTGATAACCAAGTGTATGACAAAGAAAACGAAAGGATGAAATTACAACAATCTTACGAAACTTCGGGCACTTGTATAATAATTATACCTTATTTTTAGAGTCGATGATAATCGTTACCGGTCCATCGTTGAGCAGAGAGACTTTCATATCGGCACCAAATTCGCCCGTTTGAATGGGTTGCCCCAATTCCGCCGAAAGTCGTTGGATCATTTGCTCATACAAAGGAATGGCTACCTCGGGGCGAGCTGCTTCGATAAACGACGGACGATTGCCCTTTTTTGTATTTGCATAAAGTGTAAACTGACTGATAAGCAAGATATTCCCTTCTACTGATTTAAGGTCAAGGTTCATTTTTCCATCGGCGTCGGAGAAGACCCGCAGCCCGATGATCTTCTTAGCCAGCCATTCCAAATCTTCGTTGGTATCGGTATGAGTGACACCTAAAAGCACTAAAAAACCCTGTTGAATCTGCCCCTTTACGTGACCTTCAATGGTAACGGAAGCCTCGCTTACGCGTTGTATTACTGCAATCATTACGGATAAAATTGTGGACTGCAAAGTAAAGGCTAAAATCGTATTATAAGAATGAATTTTTGGGATAGGTCGCTGAAAAATAAAGCTCAACGCCCGATATGGATTGAGAACGCCGGAGTTCACAAAATAGCTGTATTTTGCGAGCTTAACGGAAAACTCATCGTGTGAAGACTTTAGTTGCTTTTTTTCTCTCTTTTTTGGGCGGTTTTGCCCATTCACAAACATTTACCGGCAAAGGTGGAAACCTGAATGATTATGCCGGAATATATGCTCGGCAAAGTTTTAAATTGACTATCATCGGATTGCCAACGAAGGTTGACAGTACCTTTGGTTTGGAAGCTGTACTGCTCACCTTGCACCACGAAAGAGTAAGCGACCTGAAAATTACCCTTGAAGCCCCCGACGGCACAAGTATTTGGTTGACCAATCGCAATGGAAAAGAGGCGGGTAAACATTATATACAGACTCGCTTCTCTCAATTTGGGAAAAATGGCCGGATCAGTGACGGAAAAGCTCCTTTTACGGGCGATTTTGTTCCTGATGGTCGTTTGGATTTTATCAACAACGGGCAAAATCCCAATGGCGTTTGGACTGTATTGGTCGAAGATCTGAAAAAAGACATTGTGGGAAGGCTTGATTCTGTGCAATTGATTTTCAGTAACAAACCGGCGTCAATTAAAAATAATGCAACATGTCGTTGCCCAAACGGTGAAGCAAACTGTGAATTACTGCCCGACATGGTCATTGTACCGCTGTTTACGCAGAATCAGATTCAGGAATATCCCTGGAACCACAAAGTATATCCGGGACAATTACGATTTGCGGCCTCTATTGCCAATATCGGCGTAGGACCATTGGAAATAGTAGGAACCAACGAATGGATATGCGGTGACCAAAAAGTGGATACTTGTTTGGTCTGCCCCGATGGCAGCATGAGCAGGTTAAAGATCAAGCAAAGAATTTATTCGAAAAATGACGAAGAAATTGTGAGCAGAGACCTGTCGGCAGGAACGATGTACATCGAAAACCTGCCGGGCCACAATCACTATCATGTAGACAATTGGGTGGAATTCAGGTTGTTAAAAAAAGAGGGTACTAAAAGTAGTATAGTGGCAAAAGGTAAAAAGGTGAGTTATTGCCTGTATACGACGGGTAGCTGTTATAATAAAGATGGATTGTGCGCCATTGACGGTAAAAATTATGGTGAGACGATGCTCAATTTTGGAATGGGCAATTATGCCACCTGTGACTATGATAAACAGGGCATCAGCGTTGGCGGCTTTGATACCTATGGAATGCTCTATGAAGGGCAATTCATTACGCTCCCTAAAAACTTAAAAACGGGCGATTATTTTTTGGAAATAGAAGTAGACCCCAACCACACGTATTTGGAAAGCAACCGCAGCAATAACGTTTTTCAAATGAAATTCAGAATTGAAAAGCAGGAGCGGAAAGAAGGATAACGACCCATTATTTTTTATACTTCAGCATCCATTGATAAATGTCGTATTTATCCTGTTTTTCGTACAGCCACTGAATACCGTGACCGTCATTTTCCAGTTGGGTGTAGGTAATAGTGGCGTTGCATTTTTGCAATGTCCTGACTTTTTCATCCGTTTCTGAGATCGGCACTACCTCGTCGGCCGTGCCGTGGAAGGTCCAGATGGGAGTATTTTTTAACCGGCAAATACGGGAGGTATTGCTCTGCCACGCACACAGCGGAACCAATGCCGCAAAGGTATCGGGGTGATCTTTAGCCACTTCAAATACCCCGCCACCGCCCATACTGATGCCCGTCAGATACACGCGTGAAGGGTCAATGCGGTACTTCGTTTTCAGTTCAGCGTATAGGGGTTCAAACCAATTATCGGTGTACCATAATTTACCGTTCGGGCATTGGGGCGAGACGATAATAAACTCAAACTCCCGCCCTTTGTCAATGACATAAGGTAGGCCGTAACTTTTCAGTTTGTTCAGATCCGTTCCCCGATGCGAGCTGCCGTGGAGGTAGATTATGACCGGGTAGTTTTTGGTGGTTGAAGCGTAATCTTTGGGTAAATACAACAAATAGGGGTAGTTGGCTTTGGGTTTGGATTGGGAAAATGTGCAGAACACCGGCAATAAGCAAAGTAATAACAAAATTGATAGTTTCATACGGTATTGATGCTTCTTTCGGGAGTTAAAATGATTGTGCCCTGTTTGAAGAAAAATTGAATACTTTACCTGATTTACTTACTACACAAGGAAAATTAACTACTGCATCTTCAGTTGGAAACTCCCAATATTTAGTGCCATATAAAGCACTAAAGGCATAAAGTTTTTTATCGTTGCTTCCAAAATAAACTATGCCGTTAGCAACTACACATCCTCCTATTTCACCATTTGTTTCAAATTCCCATTGGATTGTGCCGGTTTGGCTGTTCAATGCATAAAACCTGTGGTCTTTGTTATTTATTCTATCAATACTGCTGAAATACACTAAATCATTCGCTACCGTTGGCGTTCCCACAGAACCTGAGGTTTCAAATTGCCATTTCAGTAAACCCGTTTTAGCGTCTAATGCATATATTTTTTTTGTATCAGTACCAAAATATAAAATCCCGTTTGCTAATGTGGGAGAGCCGGGTTCAGCATTTCCGATTGAAAACTCCCACCGTTTGTCTCCACTTTCCGCATCCAGCGCGATGACTTTTTTTGTACCGCTCCCAAAATAAACAACTCCATTCCCAACGACCGGAGAAGTATGAGTGCCCAGTTCATTGATAGTTGTAACATACTGCCATTTTTTTTCTCCTGTTGTGGCATTAAACGCAAATAAAGAACGATCCATACAAACATATAAAGTTCCATTGACGACGATAGGCGTAGAACTGCCTGCTGCCTGCCCTATAGAATAAGACCAGATTTCTTTTCCGGTTTTGGCATCTAAAGCTGTAATGCCTGTTGCTATAAATATGAATCCTGCCGCCGTATACACTACATTTTTCTGAACCAATGGAGGAACACCTGATGAACCAATGGCTCGGGATGAATACTCCCATTTTTGTTCACCCGTTTTAGTACTTAAAGCAATACATTTCTGAGAAGTTTGCGTAAATAACAGATCATCTTCTACACTGACCGATGAAAAGGTGGCATTTTTGCTTTCTGTAACCCACCGTTGCGTTCCGGTTTGGGCATCAATTGCATAAATTTTCTCTCCGCTTCCTAAATAGATAACATCATTAGTATCGCCGGGAATGTTGATAGGTTTAGAACAGGAAGAAATAATGATGATAATAAATAAGAGATACTTTCTCATAATCGTTGGCTGATAGGATATTCTTTGTCAAGTTACCAAGAAAAGGAAAACCGGGTATTTGGTGTCAAAAGAAAGTTATCAAAAGGTCAAAGAAAAAAGCCGAGCTACAAAAGTAGCCCGGCGTCGTCATGGTTAAGAAAACGGGAAAGGAATTAATTTTCTATGGTTTCGGCTGCGGGAATAACACCCAACTTTTGCCCAACTTTTGTAAAAGCAGCTACCGCTTGTTGAAGGTGCTCCGGCTCGTGTCCGGCCGAGATCTGCACCCGAATGCGTGCTTTGCCTTTGGGAACAACAGGATAGAAGAACCCGATCACATAAATGCCTTCTTCCAACAATTGCTTGGCAAATTCCTGTGCCAATGGCGCATCGTAAAGCATAATAGGCACAATGGGATGTTCGCCCGGCAAAATGTCAAATCCGGCAGCGGTCATGGCTTCGCGGAAATAGCGCGTGTTTGTTTCGAGTTTATCGCGCAAAGCGGTAGAATTACGCAGTAATTCCAATACTTTGAGCGAAGCGCCTACAATGGAAGGAGCTAAAGTATTGGAAAACAAGTAAGGGCGCGAACGTTGGCGGAGCATTTCCACGATCTCTTTGCGCGCCGCCGTAAACCCACCCGACGCCCCGCCGAGGGCTTTTCCGTACGTGCCGGTAATGATGTCGATGCGTCCCAAAACGTTTTTGTGCTCGGGCGTTCCGCGACCGGTTTTGCCCATAAAACCGCTGGCGTGGCATTCGTCGACCATCACCATCGCGCCGTATTGGTCAGCCAGATCACAGATCTTATCCAATTGGGCAATGGTGCCGTCCATTGAAAATACACCGTCGGTCACGATCAACTTACGACGGCACGAAGCGGCAGCCTGAAGTTGGGCTTCCAAATCGGCCATGTCGTTGTTTTTGTAGCGAAAACGTTTGGCTTTGCACAAACGAATGCCGTCGATGATGGAGGCGTGGTTAAGCTCGTCGGAAATAATGGCATCTTCTTCGCCCAATAAAGGCTCAAATACCCCACCGTTGGCGTCGAAAGCGGCGGCGTACAAAATACAGTCTTCGGCACCGACAAACTCGGCCGTTTGACGTTCCAATTCTTTGTGAATATCCTGCGTTCCGCAAATAAACCGCACCGACGACATGCCGTAACCGTGCGTTTCAAGGGCTTCGTGCGCGGCTTTGACCACTTCAGGGTGCGACGAAAGTCCTAAGTAATTATTGGCGCAAAAATTCAACACCTCGCGCCCATCCTGCACGGCAATTACCGACGATTGGGGAGAGACAATGATGCGTTCAGATTTGTATAAGCCGGCTTCTTTGATAGCAGCCAGTTCTTTTTGAAGTTCTTCTTTGACAGTTCCGTACATGGTTTCAGATGGTTACGTGGTACAGTTCGGTGAGGTGTGAGATCATTTCAGCCGTCATTTTGGGGAGATCAAATGCCGGTTTCCAGCCCCATTCTTTTCGCGCGACCGAATCATCAATGCTTTTGGGCCATGAATCGGCGATGGCTTGTCGAAAATCAGGCGTATATGTTACGTTAAAATCAGGATAATAGCGCCGAATAGAAGTCGCCAGTTCGGCAGGTGTAAAGCTCATTCCTGCCAGATTGTAAGAGGTACGTACGGTAATATTTTCGGCGGGGGCTTCCATTAATTCAAGCGTGGCGCGGAGGGCATCGTCCATGTAGATCATGGGCAAAAGCGTATCGGCGGACAAAAAACAATCGAAATCATGGCCTTGGACAGCCTCGTGGTAAATAGCTACGGCGTAGTCGGTGGTACCGCCGCCGGGCATGGATTGGTAACTTATAACGCCCGGATAACGCAAAGAGCGAACATCCAACCCGTAGCGTTTGTGGTAATAGACCGACCAGTTTTCAGCGGCTACTTTGCTGATGCCATAGACCGTAGCGGGATCTAAGACGGAAGATTGGGGTGTTTCGTATTTAGGGGCGTGTTCGCCGAAAGCGGCAATGGAACTTGGGACAAAAACCTTGCTGAGGTTACACGTTCGGGCTACTTCCAACACATTGAGCAACGTTTGCATGTTGAGATTCCATGCCCACAGCGGGTCGGCTTCTCCCTTGGCCGAAAGTATGGCGGCTAAGTGATATATCTGGGTAACACGGTGACGTTGAACGATTTCAGCCAACGCAGAGGCATTGGTCGCATCGACTATCTCAAAAATAGCTTCCTCGTTTCCCGTTCGACGTACGTCGGTGGCAATGACATTCCCAAATCCGTACATGCTTTGCAGGCGTGGTAAAAGTGCCGTGCCGATCTGCCCGTTGGCACCGATCACTAAAATGGTTTCGTGCTTCATGGTCAATGGTGTTGAGTAACTGATTTTGGGTAAAGGAATGAAGTGTAATTCGCTGCACAAAAGTAAATAAGCCGTTAGAATTAGTAAAATAATGCCATAAAATCAGTTAATTTTGTGGTTATAATACAATAATGAAGTTAATTTTATTGAATGGTATTAAAAGAAGATAGGATAGAAAGAAAAATTTTCGGCAATGGAACAACTCGACGACATTGATAAAAAACTGCTGCGCCTTTTACAGGCCGACGCCAAGCTCACCACCAAAGAATTGGCCGCCACACTGGGCCTGACGCTGTCGCCTGTCTATGAGCGAATTAAGCGATTGGAAAACCTCGGTTTTATCAAACAATACGTAGCGATTCTGGACAAAGAATTGTTAGGCCAACCCATCACGATCTTTTGTCAGGTATCGATGCGCTACCACGACAAAGCATTCATTGAAAGTTTTGAAAAGGAAATTCAGAAGTTGGAAGAAGTACAGGAATGCTACCACATGGCGGGACAAGTGGATTTTTTGTTGAAGATAAATATGGGAAGTTTGGACGAATACCACGGTTTTGTACGTAACAAACTCTCGAAGATCGAAAATATAGGTACCCTCAACAGTACTTTTTCATTGAAAGTAATTAAGCAAAGTTTGGGGTATCGAGTAGGATAGAAAGGGGGAGGGTATGGTCAGGTTATAGTCACGAAATGGTCATAATGTGGTCGTCTAACTGCCTCGGAGAGGCTTAACCTTTGTAGAAATGGTTTATAGCTGAGGTATTTAGGCTTCGGAGAAGCCTAACCTTGATGCCTTTATTATTGTTTTTTTACGAACAAACTTTGCTTTCAATTGTTCAAAAATGCCATTATATATTTCCTGATTTCCTGCCGTTGTGCTTCGTTTGCACTGTCGTCCATGTTGTTGTGAATGGTGTTTGGGAGTTTTATGATGGCTATTCCAAACTTTTTCATCTCTTCGTCAGTTGGTAAAACGCCTTCGTCAGCCGCTTGATCGCTTGAACGTAAAGAATACACTTTCGGCTTTTTTGCCTTTGGCAGCGCCATTCTTCGGTTGTCCAATGTGATGATTTTATCGACGATATCCGGATATTTTTGCGGAAATAAAGCCGTCATGTCGCCGCCGTTAGAATGGCCGATGAGCGTAATGTGTTTGAAGTCCAATTCAGGATTTGTTCTTTTCAAATCGTTAATGACAAACAAAATGTTATCCGCGCCGCGATCCCAGAAGGGACGTCGTACCACTTGCGGAATGCCGGTCAATGGCAGTAGTCCGTCCGTTGAAAGCTCATGCTGAATGCTTGCGACAAAGTAACCTTTTGAGGCCAAATAGTCGGTCAAATACGAGTATGCCACATTGTCTCCGCCTTTGTTTTGACCATAGCCGTGACTGAAAATGACAACTTTCGTCTTGGAAATTTTCTTAGCTGTTTTTGGTTTATAAATCGCCAACGGAATGCTGCGCCGGCGTGCCTGATCAAACAGGTTAAACGTATCTGACTTTGTTTCATAAGTTAGGTCATTCAACCTATTTTCAGTAGGTTTTTTAGTTGACAGACAGCTTGTTATCAGTAAGAAAAGCAGTGCTGATAAATAATTGTTTTTGTTCATTTTAAGTTACAGAGCCTTACCTATGATCTTTTTTGGTGTAGAGTTTCAAGATAATGTACATTGGTCATGATGCCCAAAATATTGCCGAAAGGGTCAACCACCGATGCCGTCACAAAACTTCCCTTCCCGCCGCTATGGTCAGTAATGGCTTGATAAAGTGTTGCTCCCAAGGAAATCAGTCGATCAAGGGTCGTTTGTAAATTATCAACGTGCCAATAAGCGATGGCACCGGCAGGGCCTTTGCCGGCGTCTGCGGGGGCAAAAGCACTGTCAATGATACCCAATTCATGCTGAAAATCGCCAATCCGAAACTCGGCATAACCGGGCATATTGAAGTAAGGTTCAATGCCTAAGAATTCGGTGTACCATTTTTTTGCGGCCTGATGGTCAGTGGCATAAAAGCTGATAGTTGCCAGACCCCGTAATACGTGTGATTGTGCCATTTTGATGCTTTGTTAAGTGATTGATTTCTAACCTTCACAAAGGTAAAACAGCACTATGACAGCCCTATGTCAGGGGTGAATTTGTTTTTTCAGGAATTTCAAAATACTCCTGTAAAAGGCGATATTTTATAGCTCAGTTTTCGACTCCGACGTTGGCTCTTCTCTTTCTACCGTAATGGCACATTCACCGATCAAAGCAGCTACTGCTCCGATTGCGGCGAGAACAGGCGCAAAAACTGCCCCTACTACTCCGAAAGTAAGGGGAAAGGTCATAAGTTCATGGCCGGACTTATCATGAATAATTATTTTTCTGATGTTGCCTTCCTCAATCAACTCTTCTACTTTTTTGAGGAGGTTTTCGCCATGAATAGTGAACGTTTCTTTGAATGTATTTTCCATTTTCAGTAAGCTGTTAAGTGAGTTTTATAAGTTGATCACCGAGTATCGGTTATTTTTCAACATAAAGATAGGGCTAATCCCGACTGTAACGACAACATAAAAGTCAACGTTTAAAATGATTATTGTCGGTTTCTTTCTCTATTTTTTTACAGTTGATGCCTTTGTTGGTAGCGCTGACTTCAATATGAATGCTTATACTTTCACCTTGGTTTGTGTCTACACCTACTTACGATTACTATAGGCGTAAATTTTTGCTTTAAAAACTTAAAACTTTAGGTATATGGAGACACCGACCAATAATTAGTTTTCAGTTTGGAATATAAGGGCCGCCGGTTTCGCCCCACCCCCATTTGGGCATTGGTTCATTGGTTTGCATGGGGTTTTCGGTCAATTGGGAATTAATGACGGCAATGCGAGTGCCCCATTCCAGGTAGCCTACAAACGCGGAACGAAATTCGGGATCGTCCTTCAGCCCTACTTCATCGGCTGTTTGCAGCAGTAACTGAACCCATCGTTGCCGTTTTTCTTCGGTCAGCATTTTTCCTATGTGCTTCCCCACCATTTTTGCGTGGCTTCCTCCGTCTTCGGTCGTGTAAAGCTTTTCTCCGCCAAAAACTTCGGCTACAAAATGAGCAACGTGTTGGATGTGGTCAGGCGACATATTTTTAAATACTTCTCCCAGCAGGTCGTCTTTCAAAACTTTGCCATAAAATCGGGCAAACAATGTTTCAAAGGTTTGCCTGTCTCCCGCCCATTCGTACAATGTAGGTGTTTCTTTCATTTTAGTTAGGCTTGTTTGTAAAATAGTCCCACGCTGCTCTTGATATATCTGCAATTATCTTTTCGTTGGTCGCCGCATTTTCTTTTGAGGCTGTCACAAAAACACTGATAAAGAAGTGTTGCCCGTTGGGTAAGAAGACAATCCCGATATCGTTCACTGCGGCCGTTAATCCTTCTTTATTAACTCCGGAAGAACCTGTTTTATGCGCTACAACGGTATTTTTAGGCAATTGCCCTTTTAATCGGTCTTTGCCTGTTTCCGTTTTTTTCATTACGTCCCAAATAAAGCTATGGCTTTTTGTGGATAATAACTTTTTTCTGTTGTAATAAAAAGACGTTAATACTTCGTTAGCTGCTTTGGGCGTTGTCCAATTTTGAAATTGCAGCTCCCAATTAGCCTGCATCACTTCTTCATTGATTTTTATGGATATATTTTTAAAGTTATTCTTTCTGAAATAATCTTCCACCGCTTGGGGGCCGCCAATAAGTTTTAATAATTTCTCACACCCAACATTATCACTTTCAGCAACCGTAGGAGTTAAAATCTCAGCCATTGTCAGCGTGGTTCCCTGAGGGTATTTTTCTCTGATCGGGCTGTAAAGATCGGGTAGGAGGTCTTGCTTCTCAATTTTTATTTTTTGATCAAACGAAAATTTCCCTTTGTCAATTTGGGATAATATCGCCAACGCAATATGCAATTTAAAGACACTTTGCATTGGAAAATGTCCATTCCCATTGATGGACAGCGTATCCTTACCGTTATTCCCCATAATGGCAACGCCGACAACCGCATGTTTTGTCGAAACGATTTGCTGTATTTTTTGCCGTAATGCCGCTGTTGATTGGCAAAATGTCTTGCAGGTAATACATAGAAATAACGCTAAGTGAGATGGTTTGGTCATATTTTGTTTTGTCTGTTGATGAATGCTGAAGCGAGTTCGTGAGTTTTTCGACGGTTATGCGTTTTTGGGCATTAGTCCCTTGATTGATTGTGCAGTATTTCCTTTTCTTTTTTTGAAAGGCTATCTATTCCTTTTGAATTGATCTTGTCCAAAATCTTATCTAATTTTTTTTGATTTTCATATTTTTGATCGTGATAACGGTCGTCAATGTTTCGATAATTCTTTACATTAAATGAAAATCCCTGAATATAGATCCAATCGGGCCTTTTCAAGATCAAAATAATAAAAATAATTGCAGGCAAAGCAATAGCTCCCAATGCCCAGTAGTTGGTTTGCAAAACAGAAGGATACAATCCAACAGTAGTCAAAAGCCCAACCAAGGTGCCTGCTAAGTGAGCATCGTGGCCAATATTGTCATTCAACGACTTAATGCCATAGATGCAATAAAGAACATATACAATACCATATATCCAGGCGGGAAATGAAAATGGGAAGAAAAGAGGGGTAATATTGATGTATGGAAAAAGACCGATACTCGCAAAAATAACCCCGCAAACTGCCCCGGATGCTCCTACGGCCACATATGTCGAATCGTGTCGATGAATATAGAGTGCCAAAAGATTGCCTCCGATAAGACTTGCGAAATAGATGGCAAGAAACTTTGCGCTGCCCATGATAATTTCAACAGTACCGGTGAAGGCATAAAGCGAATACATATTGAAAATATAATGCCGCCAGTCTACGTGTAAAAAACCAGATGTAATGAGGCGGCGGTATTCTTTAAATACCGTCACTCGTTCAATTTCAAAACTGTATTTGTGGAAGAAGGGATAATCTTTGAAGCCTTTGTACGATGTAAGGCCGGTAAATAAAATAATAATAAGGCTGACGGGAGACATTAAGGTGATAAATTTGGCCGGTAATTTATGGTTTACTTTGGTAAAGGCTGCGTAAATTTACTATAAATCATTCATTTCAAAAACGGGAAAATGCGCTAATTTAATTTCAATTTCGCTACCGCAAGATTTGAATTTGTACTGTAAAATCCGACGTATACAATATTGTTTTTTAGTACAATGTAACCGAAGTTATCTGTTAGAAGCGACGAATTAGTTTTCAAAAAATTATGGACGATCTTATCGCCCTCAAATACAACGATACCATGTTTGCCCCAAGCCATCCAAACCATTTCGTTATTGTCTATGACAAAATTCTGCATTCCTGAGGGCGGAAAACCGGCAGTATTTTCACTCGAAAATCGTTGGAATACACCATTTTTAAATTTGGTGAGATTACTCCAATCGCTGATCCATACCGTACCGGTAGCGCTGATATCAATATGACTGCTTATACTACCGGTTGTAACAGGTTTAGTGAACTTCTCAAACGTGCCATCGTACTTATACAAAAATGCAGTGGTATTGAGGTAGAAAACACCTTTATACTGAGTAAAGTTGAGAATGGTGCCATCGCTGACGGTCAGTACTTTTTGCCATTTGCCTTGTACAAGTTTGTAAAGCGAAGCATTGACGGAGCAATAAAGACTATTGTCAAGTACTTTAAGAAAGCCGGCGTTTTCAAAGGCTATATCGCTGTTTTTTGAATTTAAAAGCGTGGTATCTCCAGCCGTGATGGCAATTAGACCGGCGGTTGAATTAACCCAAACAGTATTGTCCAATTCAACGATGTTCCCCATTTTTTGGGTAGGGATTTTTGAACCGGGTTTGTTGAATACATACTCTTTTCCATTCTGATACGTACTTAGGTAATAACCGGGACTTGATATTATTCCCCAAAAAGCCCCGTTTGCAGTAACTTCACGAAGGTCGAGCCGCATAGGAAGGATATTTTCCCACTGATTTGAGAGTTTTGCAATGTCGTCTTTGGTAGGTCTAGCCTTTGAAATGGCGGCTGTATACGTCTGCTTGGTACCGTCTTCGGCGGTAATAGTGTACATTATCGGTTTGCTGAAATCCTGTACGGCTCCCGAAGCGGGAGAAATTACTGCGCCCAAAGAAATAGAAATGGTAGGAGCAAGGGCACTTGGGTTGGTTGAGTAAGGAAGTTCGGCAATGATGTTATGGTTGATAGTGTCAATGGAGGCTATAATCGCGGGAGTTAATGAATTGAATACAAAAGTGAGCATTTGCTTTGCGGAACTTTTGGCAACGGTTACCCGTACCTCAAAGCTTTTAGTGCTGCCATCTTCGGCAGTAACGGTGTAGGTTATTGGTTTGGAAAAATCCTGTGCCACTCCCGAAGCGGGAGAAATCGTAGCCTTTTCGGAGATAACAATGGACGGGATTAACCTACGGCTATCTGTGCCTATTGGTAAAGAAGCCGTGATTAACTGTTGATTGTTGTCGATGATTGCACGAATGGCGGGAGTCAATCCCTCAAAGGAAAAGGAAGTGATCGAATTGGCACTGCTTTTGGTAGGCTCTGCCGGATCTTTGGGACAGGCAAATAAAAATAAGCAAAGAATGATATAAAGGTAAGTGTGGCGTGAAAAAAACGCAGACTGAAAGAATTTAGGCATTGGTAAATTGGCCGAGGTGATGATACCGTTTAGGAAACGACAAAAATAGAAAAATCTGCTAAACTGTAAAAAAACGAATTTGGCAGGCCATGTCTCCACGGCCTACGGTTTATCTTGATCGATTTTTAGTTGGAATAGTATGGCAGTCGTCTGTTTTTGGCAATAATTCCATTTTGCAAGTATGCTTGTTGACCCGCAGTTTTATTTTATCTATGATCATTATTCAACAAAATGCCAGCAAACACCTGCAATATCAATGATATTCACTTCTTTGCCGTAAGGTTGCTGCGTTACTTCTCCGATGCGAATGCCGAATTTCTCCGGTAAATTTTTGTCCATAACGTAACTTCTGAATTGCGCTGCATTATCAATGTTTACGGTCAGCATAAAGTTTTGCGCAAATTCGAGATTGTCAAATCTTTGTAGAATAAATTTGCAACCGTCTCTTTCAAAGCCAACATAGTCTGAATCTTCCCAGCTTATCTTAAACCCTAACGCTACAAATAACTGCTTCGACTTTTCAAAGTCCTTTCCTGATGGAACAAATGGTTGAAGCGATATAAATTTCATAGTTATTTAATTTTATTTATCAGTCTATTCCTCATGCTATGTTGAAATTGTCAGCTGACCTTTAAGGGTGGGCCTACAACCTGCATATCATGATCGGCAAATACTTTTGCTATCTCTTCTTTTGTTGGAGGGGAAGTCCACTTGTCAGTAACCGCAAAAAAGCCCTCCATTTTGCCGGCAGGGAGATAGGAAACGATCATTTTTCCTTTTTCCGTAAGTTGAACAAAGGCGTGTTTTACTTTTCTGGGAAGAAAAATTGTGTCGCCGGGTTTCATAGAATAGTTATCCTCTCCAACCTGAAATAAATATTCACCCTCAACAACATAAAACCATTCGTCTTGATTTGGATGAACGTGTAAAGGCGGCCCGCCTTTTGGAGTTAAGCCGGTCTGCTCAAAAACAGCCAGATCATTTTCGGTATCCTTACCGGATATTTTGATGTCGAGTGTATTTGAAGTAACCCCTTTCATTCTATAGTGAATGCCAAATCTTGCCTCACCGGAAGCGACTTTAAATCCTTTGTCAGTTCTTGAACTTAACATCGATTTAATTTTAGCAAAAGCTGTTATTGGCATTGCTGCAAGCGTGGTCAGTACAAAGTTTCTGCGTCTCATGTCTTTTTGATTTAGTTGTCAACTGTAATATGAGCATCAAATTAAATACGGTTACTATTGGTAAGTCAAATACACAGCGTTTTGTGCAGGTGAAGAATTGACAACTGTTCGTTCGGCCCCCCGATAGCTATCGGGACTAAATTTATAACTAAAAGCTGAATTTATAAACTACAGCCCGGCAGCATTTTGGCCGTCGGATACAAGGTGCCATTATGCCGATACCTTGTTAGCGGGCGGCTTTTTGTCCCGATACTTCCGTTGGTGAATACCCAAATTGCTTTTTGAAAGCAAATGAAAAGTGCGATAGGTTTTCAAAACCTGTTTCCAAATAAATTTCTACGGGTTTGCTGCTCTTTTCTGCAAGATTATAATGGGCCTATTCCAACCGTTTTTGCGTTAGCCATCTTTGCGGTGTTGTTTTGAATGTTTTAAAGAAGTCCCGTTTAAAAGTTGTCAGACTGCGACCTGTTAAATAACCGAATTTTTCCAACGACATATTAAACATAAAGTTTTTTCCATAAAATCCGAATGTGCTTTGTTTAAAAGGCCGGCTACATTCACACAATGTATCGTGATTTTATGTCATTAGCTACCGGAGTTAAATCGTTATTCAGTTGATGTCCGCCATTGTTGATTTCGCGAAAAGTTGCTTGAGTAAGTTTTTGTTTGTACCGGTTCAGGTGTGAAAAAGGTGCCTCTTCATCATCTTTACAGTGATAGAAAAAAAACGGAATTTCGTCGGGCACCTTGTAAGCAAAATCATCTTGAAGTTTTAAACCTGTTTTCCAATCTTCATTTCCTTCCCAAAATGGGGTAGCTATAAGAAAAACGCCTTTAACCCTTTGGGTTACCGGATTTTCGGAAAGATATTTCAATAACATTGACGCACCTAAAGAATGTCCCACCAAAATAATATCGCTTTCGAGCGCAGCAACTTTGTTTTCTATTTGTTTGATCCACCCAAAATCAGGTAAAGATTCATCAGAGTTTATTTTAGGATAATCTATATCATATTCTTTCCCTAAGTTTTTTTGTAGCGAATCCACTAATTCTTTATCAGCTTCATAGCCTTCGTCGCCCGCTCCCTGAAAAAATAATATGTGCTTGGTCATAACCCGATCTTTTTTATCTATACGTAAATTTCGTTACCTTTTCTTGCATTGAAAAGTAAACTGTTAAAGCACATTAGATCAATTGATGCTGAGCTGCCAGTTTAATAAGGTTAGCCGTATTGGTAACTTCAAATTTCATCAGGAGATTTTTACGGTGCGTGTTTACCGTCGTCACGCTGACAAAAATTTTGTCGGCAATTTGAGGGTTGGTGAGGCCTTCGGCAATAAGGGTAAGTACTTCTTTTTCGCGCCGCGTCAGAAAGGGCAGAGGCTTGGGTTTATCCGCCGAAGGGGTTTCGTTCAGGCTTACATTCATATAATAACCGCCTGCCTGTACCTGATGGATGGCGGTAAGGATTTCTTCTTTGGTAGAGTTTTTGATCAAATACCCTACCGCACCGTTCCGGATCATACGGGAGATATAACTTCGTTGATTGAAAGTGCTCAATGCCAGGCATTTAACATTTGGGTAGCGCTCTTTTATTTTAAGACACAGATCTATTCCGCTTACATCGGGCAGGTTAATATCCAAAAAGGCAACGTCAACGTCATTGTTTTTTAAAAACTCCATCGCCTCAAAAGCATTGGAAGCGGTTCCTGCAACGCTGATTCCTTCGCAATCAGCTAATACCGATTTAAGCCCTTCTACGACCAATGGGTGGTCATCAACGATAAATATCCTATGATTCATTTTGCGCTCCGGTTAGGTTCTATACTTCGACTTCGATATGCACCGAAGTGCCCTCGTTGGGTTGGGACTGAATGTCCATTTTTCCGTTAAGATACGCCACGCGGGTTTCGATGTTGTTCATGCCTGCACCTTTCTTTTGATTCAATTGGGTCATATCAAATCCTTTTCCGTCGTCTTCGACGGTAAGGCTGAGGTGGTTGTGATCGCGGGTGATCTGGACATAGGCTTCGGTGGCGTGTGCATGTTTAATGATATTGTTCAGCAATTCCTGTACAATTCGATACAACAC
Source organism: Runella sp. (assembly GCF_965279615.1). NCBI lineage: Bacteria > Pseudomonadati > Bacteroidota > Cytophagia > Cytophagales > Spirosomataceae > Runella > Runella sp. The sequence continues at coordinate 8,020,826 of NZ_OZ257252.1, forward strand.
CACTTCGGTGGATGACTCAATGGGAGTCTCTAAGCCAAATGTTTGTAAACTTACTTTCAATTGTCTCGATTCATTGATGCCGTCACAGAAATCCTGAAGGGCTTCGGTCAGGCCAAATTTAACGAGTGCTTCGGGCATCATACTGTGCGCTACGCGACGCATTTCGCTGATGGCATTGTCGAGCTGAGTCAACGCCCGACCGAAAGCCAACGCGCCTGATTCGGGCAAAATTATATTTCCTCTCATGGTGTTAAGCGTTAGTTTTATGCCGGACAGAAGCCCGCCGAGGCCATCGTGCAGGTCGCGTGCTACACGGCTGCGCTCTTCTTCCTGTCCTTTCAAAATAGAATTAGTGGCGATCAATTGGCGTTCCTGCTGCAATTGTTTTACTTCTTTTTCGGCTATTTCTTTTCGGATATTGATATTCCGATAGAGCAGAACCCCAATCAAACTGATGGCTGTAAGACCCGCGATCAGGCTGTAAATGAGGGTATTCTGCCGTTGTTTCTCCTGTTCAAGCACTAGTATTTGTTTTTCTTTCTGCGCGGCCTGATACTTACTGTCTATTTCATTGAGTTTCAGTTTTCCTTCCTCTTCGTTCAAACTGTCTTTGAGCGTATTGTATTGAGTGAGGTATTGATAGGCTTGGGCCGGGTTGTTTAATTGCCGGTAAACGTTCGACAATTCCAACATCGCATTTTTTCGTTGATTGATATTCCGATTAGTGTATGAAATTCGAATGACCTCGTTCAAATGTGAAATGGCTTTTTGCGGCTGATTGAGGGCCTGATAGTTTTTTGCCAACAATAAATGAGCATTCATTTCAGTAGTCATATTCTGCACGTCTTTGGCAAAGTTCAGCATCTGTTTGCTGTGTTCCAATGATTTATCAAAGGTTTTTGCGTCAAAATCTATACGGGCAGATACAGCATGAAAACGCATGTAAAGGGCCGGAGTTTTAAGTTCATCGACCAATGTTTGGGCAATCGCTAAGTATTTTTTTGCGCTGTCCTGTTGTTTGTTTTTATTGAAATCGTCGGCTAAAAAGAGATAAGCAACGCTCATATCAGAGTCTCTTTTGCCGAATTTATTACGGATTTCAATGCCTTTTTTATCATAATAAACGGCTTTTTCAAACTGCCCCTGTTTGCTGTACATAGAGGCCACATTACTGTAAATATTGCCTACTGCCGTGTATCGTTCAGGAACGGTTGATGCCTGCCATATATCCAGCCCCTGTAAATGTAGCCTGATGCTTTTCTCAATATCTCCTTTGGCTTGGGCAAGAATACCCAAATTACCCAAGGCAGACGCAGCACCTAACATGGCATGATCTTTCGTGCTTTTTTTGAAATTGTCGTACGCAAGCTGATAGTATTTTTCCGCCAGATCATTTTGTGAGATTTCGGCATAATAATTTCCGAAGCCATTGTAGATATGCCCAAACCCGTAGGCATAATTTTGTTTTTTACTAAGCTCCAGTCCCTCTTCCAGCAATTTTTTGGCTTCAATAGAATCAGCATGCTGAATTAAAATGCGGGCCAAATCGCCGAGTAAATGAATTCTGGAAGTATCAATGGTTTCGGTTTTTAATTGCTTATGAAGTTCATCTATTTCTGCTTGCTGCGGCCAGCCGGGCACACATACGATCAGCAGCAGTAGGACGAGGCAGAGGGGTTTCATAGGTAACTGAATTGAGTTTAGGAACCTCAAGATACAACGGTAAAGTTCTGAATTAAAACCATTTAATAAAATCATTCAAAAACATGATTTTTTGAAAATCCTCTTTTTACAGGATTGCTTTCAGAAGCGGACACTGCTAGTTTTGTGTCGTTAATGCATTGTATGCCAACGGTTTTAGGAAAACTTTTTAACACTTGTATTATGAAAACTTTACCCAGGCTTAATTGGTGGATCTGTGTTGCTTTGCTTGTCCTTATTTCAGGAGTGACTTCCTGTAAAAAAGAAGATCCCGAGCCTCCGTTGGCCGACCAAATTGCAGGCGAATATACAGGCACGTCGTATACAATAGGAACCACTACGACCATCAACCTTCCCGCTACCAACGCGGCGGGACAAACGGCAACCGCTAAAATATCGGTCAAAAAAATAACAGATGAGCAGGCCACTTTTACCGTTACGGCCACCGTGACGGACAAGGCCGGAAAAGTGACCAACGGAGTCAGTACGCTGGAGGCGCTCACGCTGAAAAAGTCCGTCGAATTGGGCGTTGAAGGTTATCAGGGTACTACTAAATTGGTTACATTGGTTAATGGGGTGTTGAGTGTCAGACTGGTTGACCCTGACCCGCAAAAGACAATTGTATTCTATGGTAAAAAAGACTGATAGTCTTCAATAGTGATGAAAAATATCTAGTGCTTTCCCCTATGAATTGTTTTTTATCGGTGGCGAGGCCTTTCCCTAAAAGGCCTTGTAGGTAGCTCTTTGTCTCATTTCGAGACGCATCACTTTCTATATTTTACCTTAACTTTTAAGATCATGCAAAAATTATTCTTTATTGCTGTTTTAACCTTCATTGGAGCCGCCGGTTTGGCGCAAAGTATTTTGCTCACTCCCAATCAGATAGAAACGAAACAAAGCGGAGCGGGAGAAAATATTATTTTGCAGGGTATCAATCCGCCTAATATTTTATCCAAAAGACAAAATGGCACCATCGCTGCCCCGACGGCCGTCACAAGCGGTAACGATCTGTTTAGCTTACAGGCTGCGGGCTACAACGGAACGGCTTTTTCGGGTGCCAGAAGTACGATACGATTTGAGGCTGCTCAGAACTGGACGACGACGCAAAACGGTGCTAAGCTGGTGTTTGCAACGACTGAAAACGGAACTACAACTCCCATTGACCGAATGATCATTACCGACAATGGAAGGGTAGGAGTTGGGACGGACATTCCACAATCTGATTTTGAAGTGGCGGGCAACGGCGGTATGGGCGTCCGAACCTATGGAAACGCCAATACGTTCAACTCGCACATTTACGGAAGCCACGCGAGCGGTACCGTCAATGCGCCAACGGCCTCAACCAATGACCAGATCTTAGCCCGTTTTGAAGGACACGGATTCAATGGTTCTTACTTTGAAGAAGGAGCCCGGATCGAAATGAGGGCCACCGAAACGTGGGCAAGTGCTGAAAACGGTACCGAAATGAATTTTTATACTACTCCCACCAATGCCGATACACCTTTAAAACGGATGACCATCACGGAGAGCGGAGTGGTGAGTGTGAACAGCAAAATAGGAATCAATACCACCACTCCCGAATACGCGCTGGAAGTACTGGCCACGAGTGACGATGCCATTGCCGTCAAACGATTTGGTGATGCGCCTACTTTCTTTGGCGTTTCGGCCAACGGAACTGTAAGTACACCAACGTCAACCCTGTCGAATGATGTTTTGGCGCGATTCGGTGCGCGGGGGTACGACGGAACTGCTTTTACCAATGGGAAAGCGCGCATTGAAATGAGGGCTTCTGCCAACTGGAATGCTGCCAGTACAGGGGCTGCGATGGATTTTATCACCACCACTTCGGCGGGTACTACACCGGCGGTTAATATGACCCTTTCCGGGCCGGGTAATTTGGGCATTGGCCGATTGCCGACGTTAAGCTATCGCTTGGAAGTGGAAGGAAATGCATATAAAACACTGGGCGGCGGCAATTGGGATTCCCCTTCTGACCGTCGATTGAAAAAAGATATTACCTATCTCAACAGCCGGGAAATGCTGGAAAAAGTGCTTCAGTTGAAAGGTGCAAATTATCGTTGGAAAGACGAAAAGAAAGGAAAAGAACTGCAATTCGGCTTCATTGCGCAGGAATTAAGAGACGTTTTTCCGACCACCGTACAACAACATGCCGACGGGTATTTATCAGCTACTTACGGCGATTTTGACCCGATGCTTGTTGAATCCATCAAAGCGCTCAAAGAACTGATCGATGAGCAACGTGAAATGATCGTGCAGCAACAGGCTCAAATCAATGAATTGAAAACGGTTGTTTCGGCCAAAAATGACGTAACAACTCAAGCGGGAAGAACGAAAGAATAAGGTGCAAAAGGTAAGCTTCTAAATTTGACGATCATGATTCTTTTCAGTTTATCTACTTTTGAGGCAGGGCAATATGTTGATTTTGAAAAAGTTATATGCATTACAGGCGACGGAAACTATTCCTGCATCTGCCTGAACGACGGACGAAGATTACTGGTATCGAAGTGTTTGGAGCAATTGGAGCCGTGCTTGCCTCACTGTCAATTTCTGCGCATTCATAAACGGTACCTCATCAATCTGCATTTTGTAGAAAGCATTTTTCCCAAACAGATCAAACTCACCGACGGAAAAATATACGCCGTAGCGCGTCGTCGATGGCCCCGCATCAACTCCTATTTTAAGAAAAGCAGATGCTGAAAGTGATTGAGCATAAACTGTATGTAGGGTACTTGAAGTTAACGGTCGGGAGGGCCGACCGTTAGACTCATACTTCTCTTATAAAAATGACTGACTGATTAATCCGGATATAGAAGATACTTTGCCCGTATAACCTTAAACTTTTGCAATCCCGGCTCCCAGCTTTTTCTGATTTCAGCTTCAGGTACTCCCGCTATGATCTGCTTTCTAAGCTGGTCTGTGCCGATACGCAAGTCAAAGGGAGACACACCTGTATTGGCCCTTTCCTGACCAAAGAAATGGGCTTTATCGGGATAGGCATTGTAGAGTTCGATGAGCCATGTCAGGTTGATCCGGCGGCTCTTGCGTAAATTGCTTATATCATAGGTACGAAGATCGAGACCATAGCAAACAGAGTCTTTTTGATTTGGCCGCTCACTCATTCCGGGAATACTTACGGGTTTGTATGAAAATGAATACTTGCCCTTCAATGCGGGCGCTCCCAAAATAGTAAATGGCATATACGTTCCCCGGCCTTCATTGATGGCTGTCCCTTCAAACATACATAAACTTGGGAAAAGCATCACAGCTTGCTGCGTATTCAAATTCGGTGAGGGATGTATCGGCAATACATAAGGCATTTGATGATTGTAATTGGCAACTTTTATAATCGTTATTTTGCATGGCTCTTTAAGATATCCTTCGCCGTTAAGGTATTGTGCAAATTCTCCTATCGTCATGCCATGGGTCATAGGCGTATAATGGATCCCGATGGCCGATTTAAATTTATCATCCGTCATTACCGGTCCGTCTACTACATATGCGTTAGGATTAGGTCTGTCAAGAATCAGCAGTTCTTTGTTGTTTTCTGCACAGGCTTCCATCACATACTCAAGCGTATTGATATTGGTATAGTAGCGGCAGCCCACATCCTGAATATCAAAGACCATAAGGTCGATATCTGCCAGCTGTTCTTTGGTTGGTTTCTGGTTTTTGCCATATAAAGAGATGATTGGAATGCCGGTTTTAGCATCTTTCTCATCGCCCACCACAGCTCCGTTACTGGCGTTGCCTCTAAACCCATGCTCAGGTCCAAACACTTTTACAATGTTAATGCCAAGGCTCACTAAACTGTCCACGCTGCTTTTGTTGCCGATAATGGAACTCTGATTTGCAATCAGGCCAATCCGTTTTCCTTTTATATAAGGCAAATATTTTTCAGTTTGGTCGGCACCGGTAATAATTCCCCGCTTATTGGATGTGTTTTGGTTTGGCGATGCACTTTGCGCGATACCTTTACTGTTGCTGATCGCCAGAAGCGTTAAAAAAAGTATAGAAGTAAATCTCATTGGTAACAGTAACTTAAGTTGCCGGCTATTCACCTTTAAATTAAAAATAAAAGAGCCCAAGTAATTTTGAATTGCACACAAAACAACAAGGTCTTATATTCAAAGAAAGCACAAGTGCAATTTACGTCATTTTAGAGGATATATTGAAAGCGATTGACCATGCTTTTATTGCTTGTAAATTCTTTGAACTTGATACGTAGCAACTTAGGTTAATTAATTGAAAGAATTCCTGAATTCAAGCGGTGAAAATTGGGTCTTGCTTTTGAAAAGTTTGCTGAACGATTGTGGATATTCAAACCCAAGCGTATACGCTATTTCACTCACCGACAAAGTAGTGGTCGTTAAAATCTCTTTCGCTTTCTCGATCAGTTTATTATGAATATGCTGTTGGGCGCTTTGACCGGTCAGCAAACGCAGCATGTCACTTAAATAATTGGGAGAAATGTTAAGCTGATCCGAAAGGTATTGAACCGTTGGAAGTCCCGATTTTTCATTGTTAAAATAATCCGTTAACAATGTTTCCATTTTTACTAAAAGATCATTGTTGGCATGTTTGCGAGTAATAAACTGCCGATTATAATACCGATTGGCATAATTGAGCATTAACTCAATGTGCGATACAATGACATCCTGACTGAACGTATCAATGACGGAAAGGTATTCCTGCTCAATATTCTGCATGATGGAAGCGATCATTGCTTCTTCCTTTTCGGAAAGGTGCAATGCTTCATTGACCGCGTAGGAGAAAAAACCATACTCTTTGATGGTCTTGGCCAACGGATAATTTTGGATAAAATCGGGGTGAATCACGAGCCACCATCCCGAAAGGGCCATATCATCGGTAAGTTCAGTGGAAATCACTTGCCCGGGAGAGAAAAAGGTCATGATGCCTTCGTCAAAATCGTAGTAATTCTGTCCATATTTCATCTTGCCTTTGAAATCCTTTTTGATGCAGATGGAATAAAAATTATAAATGACCCGTTGGAGGCTTACGTCAGCAAAGCACTTTATTTTGTTGAAATCAATAACACTTACCGACGTATGCGTCGGTTTGGGCAATTCCAATAATCGGTGTAATTCAGAAATGGAATTGATGAGGTAAGGTTGATTTATTTCTTTTTTCATGGATGTAAATTAGAAATAACCGTTGGAAAAAGCTACCTATGAGGCAACTTCTTTCAACGGTTAAGGATGTTTTTATTGGTCAATGATGGTCATATTCACTGCATCATAGCGGGCGCCGGTGGAGGTGCCCAAAGGAACAATTGCTTCCAATCGCTCCAATTCTTCGGTCGTGAACATACTATCGGCAGCGGCGATGTTTTGCTCAATATACTTGACACGTTTGGTACCGGGAATGGGCACAAAGCCTTTCTCAATGACCCAACGGATGGCTAATTGAGAAGCCGTAATTTCTTTTTCATCGGCCAATTTTTTTATTTCATTTACTAACTCAATGTTCTTATAAAATTGTTCGCCCTGAAAACGGGGGATTGATCTGCGGAAATCATTTTCGGCAAAATCGTCCGGGCTTTTAATTTCACTATCGCCCGAAAGAAAACCTCTTCCTAACGGTGAATACGCTACAAAGCCGATCCCGAGTTCTTGGAGCGTATCCAAAATACCGACTTCTTCCACGCTGCGTTCAAACAATGAATATTCGGTCTGAACCGCCGTTAAAGGATGAATTTGGTGCGCTTTTCTGATCGTTGCCGACGATACTTCCGAAAGCCCGATGTACCCAACTTTACCCTCTTTGACTAATTCGGCCATTGCCGAAACCGTTTCCTCTATCGGGGTATTTGGGTCTAATCGGTGCAAATAATAAAGATCAATATAGTCGGTGCCCAGGTTTTTCAGTGAGCGTTCTACGGCTTTCTTTACGTACTCTTTTTTGCCGTTTATTTGCCAGGTAAGCTGCTCATTGTCATCTACTTCATAGCCAAATTTGGTCGCGATGATGTATTTGTTACGGTTGCCTTTGATGGCTTTTGCAATGAGCCGCTCGTTTGCCAGCGGGCCATAAAGATCGGCGGTATCTAAGAAATTGCCGCCTAATTCCAACGAACGATGAATGGTGGTAATGGATTCGGCTTCATCGGCTTTTCCGTAAATATCTGCTCCCGCGATCTTGGTCATGCCCATACAGCCAAGCCCCACTACGGGCACCACAAGTCCCTGACTGCCTAAAGCGATTTTTTTTAACGTGTTCATGGTTAACTGTTTTAATGTAACTTCCTTTTGACAATGCAAAGGTCAGGAAGCTCGCAGGAAAAAAAGTAACCGAATCCCGTATCCTTGTATCCAAACCAAGGAAGATGGAGCGCAGGGTGTGTTGCAGCGTTTTTTTGAATTTATTTTTTGTCGGAAGTCGAGGGATAGAGCAGTCTTAATGCATTAAAAATGGCCTGATGAATAATGGTAGCGTGATCTTCCTGAGGCAAATAATCAAAGTGAATGGTTACGTTTTTGCTTTTAGCGGTTCGGAGTCGTTCGGCCAATAGGTTCGCATCCACTTCCATGACGTGGGGTATGTCACTTGGCGTGAGCCCTTCTTTGCCAACGCCGATATAAATGTCGGTCTTTGCGTTAAAAGCGGCTTCCAATAAGGCAGAAGGTTGCTTGAGCAATGAGGCATTATCCCACCATAAACTTGGGCTGATAATGATGTATTTGTTGAACAGAGTAGGTTTTTTCAGTAAGATTTCGGTTGCCAAAAGTCCTCCCAATGATTGCCCAATGATGGTTTTTGAGTTGGTAGTTTTGTAATTATGGTCAATGTAAGGCTGTAATTCTTTCTCCAGAAAAGCAATGAATTTTTCCGATTTTCCGGCGGTTTTGTTACGTTTTTTATCGCCTTCCATCGTGGTTGGGTACGTAAAGTCACGGCGTCTGTCAACATTGGCAATGCCAACAACGATTGATTTCGGAACGCGATTGATCCAGGAAAAATTATTGAATTGGATAAGACCCACTACGTGGATAAAGTCCTCATCTGCTGAACCGTCCAATAAATAAATGACCGGGTATTTCAGCGTATCGTTTTTGTTGTAGCCTTCCGGAAGATAAATGTTGAGAACTCTTTTCTCGGCCAATTGTTCCGATTGGAGCTCGTCAATCACCCCGAGCACAAATGGCTTAGGAGTGTTGGCTTGTACTGACTTAGGTGTTTGGGCAAACGCAAATGTTGTACCAAAAAGAAGGGGAATGATATAGTTTATTATCCTCATTTATAGGTTATTATGGTTGGTTTTCTTTGTTGCCTCAATAGCATAAACCATCGGGATTTTATTGTCTAAATGTTCTATTCTGTATTTTTTAGGTTCAACTTCAATTGTCCTGTTAAAGCAATTATAAGGAGAATAATCAAATTCGTCCAATGAATTGATTTCTAATCCATTTTTTAGCAGACTGTTTATTACTTCACTCATGCTGTGATTCCAACTGATTTCCTGCTGCGTTATTTCGGCTTCTTTGTCGGCGTAGGTTCCGTTTGTTGTTTCAATGATTGGGCCTGAATTAAAATAGTTATACTCTATTTTTTCAAAACCATGGTCAAACATCCAAACGACAGGATGAAACTCCACGAAAATGAATTTTCCGTTGGGTTTCAAAAAAGTGGAAACAACGTTTGCCCATTTGTCTAGGTCAGGCAGCCAACCGATTGTGCCATAACTTGTAAAAACAATATCGAATTGGTCAGTTAAATGATTTGGCAGATCATAAATATCACTACAAATAAAAGCAGCCTCAGTTTTTGCCATTTCGGCAAGTTTATTGGCAGTATCTATTGCTTTATCCGCTAAATCTACGCCGGTCACTTTTGCGCCTGATCTGGCCAATGAAATAGTATCTTGCCCAAAATGACATTGCAAATGCAAAATACTTTTGCCTCTTATATCACCAAGAAGAGTAAGTTCAATTTCATTTAAAGAAGTATTGCCCAATAAGAATCCTTCAACGTCATAAAAGTCTGATTTGAAATGATGTTCTACCCGATTATTCCAAGACTGTTTATTGATTTCCAAGTAGTTAGGTTCATTCATACTATTGGTTTTTTACTTTTAATTACTGAAAATACTGTTAGTCTAATAATTCATTTGCATGTAAGTAATCAAAAATCAATTTATCCACTTCCGAAATTTTGTCTTTGTCTGAATAGTTAAGCCATTTAATTTCTTCAATTTCTGATTCAGCGCTCAGTTGGCCTGAATATTCAGCCATGTAACAGGTCATTTTTACCATTATACCTGCGGCATGTCCATGCGCCTGCGCCTGAAATACGCCAACCGGTTTTAATGTTTCCTTTGTTAAGTCTACACTAAGTTCTTCTTTTATTTCACGGCACAACGCCTGTTCGTCGGTTTCGTTGTTTTCTCTTTTTCCACCCGGTATATAATATTTGTCCTTCCCAAATGATTTGGTGGAGAGGATAGATTTATTCTTTATTTCTATCCATGCGAGTTTGTCGATCAGTTTCATTTTAGAAAAATTCATCCAATAAGGTGTAAAAAAAGACCTTTTCTTTATTTAGATTTTCCAACCCATATTCTTTACAAAATAAGCCAATATATTCATCCCCCAACTCATGCCGGATACTTCTTATGGCAAGGGCAATGTCCTGATATTTATCGGCAATACCGCCCCGGCCAATGTCAATAAGTCCGCTTAACTTCCCTTGTTTAATGAGCAAATTATCAAAGCAATAGTCTCCATGTGTAAACACCGGTTCGTAGTTGTCGGGTATTTTCCGGAGAAGTCGCTCAAACAATTCTTTCGGTGACAAGTATTGGTAGCCTTCTTCAAACTCGTCGGCTGCTATCAAATCCTGTTCTATTCTGTACTTTACAGTATTCAGTTTGCCCGCAAGATTTCGTTGAACAGTACAATCTTCAATGGGCATGGAATGCAGCTTTTTCAACGTTTGGGCATAGAGTTGGATGATTTCCTCTTCGGCTACCGTCCCGATCATTGCTTCTAATGTTATTCCTTCGATTTCCGTCACACAGAGAGCTTCATAGGTAGCTGTTTTTTTGTAGAAAATGACTTTAGGAACCTCTATTTTCCCGGACAGCCATTCATAGATGGTTTTATCGTCGTTTAAGCTTTCGGTAGCGTCCGGGTCATGGTTGATTTTCAGGTAATAAACTCCTTTTTCAGAAGAAATCAGCCTGTAAAGCGTTGCCGATGTGGCACCACCTGCGGCCGGAATGATGGTACAGGTTCCGATTTCTTCCTGGATCAGTTGTTTAATTGCCGGCTCAATTTGAGCGTTCATATCAGTAGCCATTCTTACGGTAAATCAATTGTCCGTTCAATGTTGATCTGTTCCAAAAAATAGCTGTCGTGCGACACAACGATGAGTGTTCCTTTGTATTCATTGATGGCAGCGGTTAAAATTTCTATGTTTTGAATGTCCAGGTTGTTGGTTGGTTCGTCTAAAATAATAACATCCGGCGACTGATTGCTTATTGTCAGGCAACAAAGCATTAACCGCATTTTTTCCCCGCCGCTCAAACCATTGCAGGACTTATCCCAATAACCTTTTGTGAACAAAAACCTGTTTAAACGGATCTTGATCTCATGTTCGGGCAAATTGGCTGAATTAAATTGTTGGGCCTGTTCATACACGGTGAGTGCATTATTGATCAAAGAATAATCCTGATCAATATACACCGCCTTCCTATCGGCTCGTTGGATGGTGCCCGATTGGGGTTCAATTTCACCCAAAATGAGTTTCAGTAACGTAGTTTTGCCGGAGCCGTTGAATCCTTTAACACCGATTCGCTCACCGCTTGTGATCAGTAGGTCCAACGACTGTTTCCATAGCAGTCGTTGTTGATACCCAAAGTTGATATTTTTTGCTTCGACCAATACTTTCCCTTTGTGCAGGGATGAATTGTCAAAGCCAAATTTTATTTTATCCGCATCCGGCAGTTCTTTCCTCAACTGACTCAGTTGCTGTGAAATAGCGCCTACTTTTTCGGCATGGACATCTTTGGTACGGGCAGTGCTTTTCTCGGCATTGTTCTTGAACGTTTTCATAGAGATGGTCGGAAGTCCGGCTTTCTCCTGTTTTTTCTTGCCCCGGGCATCCAATTTTTGTTGCCTTTCTACCGTTTCCCGCTCTATTTCTTTCGCTTTTCGCAGCGCTTTTTCTTTGCTTCTCAGGTCTTGATTCAAAGCGTTGCTTTCGATTTGTTTCTGCTCGGCATAAAAATCATAATTACCGCCGTATACGGTTATTCCGTTTTTGCTTAATTCATATAGAGAGTCAAGCATATTGAGCAAGGCTCTGTCGTGACTCACCAGCACCAATGTGGCGGAAGTTGAGAGAATAAAGTCATATAATATTTGGCGCCCCAAAGTATCCAAATGATTGCCGGGTTCATCCAACAGGATTATTTTAGGTTGGTGAATGGAAATCCCGGCCAGAAAAACCTTGGTTTTTTGACCTCCGCTTAGGGTTGCCATTTTTCGATTCAGGTCGAATTCGCCCGGTTTCCAATAGGTCAATGCTTCATGACAACGTTCTTCGATGTTCCAATCATCATTGAGCAGTACCAGATTGTCTTCTGTTACGTTACCGTCAAGAATTGCTTTTAATGCCCTTAATTTATCTTCGATCCTGAGCGCCTGTGCAATGGTAAGGTCATTGAACTGCCCGAAAAGCTGCGGTACGTAATAAGGCGTTGAATCGGTGATTATGAAGCCATTTGAAGGTTGTAAAACTCCTGCCATGATTTTAAGCAGGGTTGATTTTCCTATGCCGTTGTTGCCGATCAGGGCAATTTTTTGCAGACCCGTGATCGTTAGATTTATGTTTTCAAACAATAAATCTTTGTTAGGATGTATATAGGACAGATTTTGTGCCGTAAGCATAATTTCTTTTTTAAAAGTGAATAGTATAGCAAACCGCTTTGCGGGTTCGCCAATTATTGATCTTTGAAAGAAATTATATCCTACACTAATTCGCCTTTTTTGTTGATGCCTGCAAAATTACAAATTTTTTTCAGTTGCAGTAATTTTCCATGTCGGCATAAAACCCGTGCCCGGCTCCTTAAAGAAGTATTCTCTTTATATATTCAATAAAAAATGGGCAATGAGGAAGTAAGTGCCAATGCCAACCAAGTCATTGGCAGTAGTGATAAAAGGACCCGATGCCACGGCAGGATTGATACCGAACCGATTGAGAATGAGTGGCGTGATGGTTCCCATAAAAGAAGCCAATAACACGACCGCTAACAACGACAGGCTTACTACCCAAAAGAGTTGTGTTTCGCTGAAGATGAGCACATAAACGCCCGCTAAAATGCCGATAATCACGCCGTTGAGAGAGGCGATGGCCACGATCTTCAACAAACGGTCTTTCCAACTTATTTCCAAACCCGTTTTGTCGGCGAGCGCCTGCACAATGAGCGAAGCGGTTTGGATACCCACATTACCGCCCGTAGAACCCATGATGGGAATGAACAGCGCCAGTGCTGCGACTTTGGTTAATTCTCCTTCAAAAAAACGAATAACTGTAGCGGCCATCAAGCTGCCAATTACTCCCACAATCAGCCACGGCAAACGGGCTTTGACCTGTTCCCAGAGATTGTCATCTTCTTCCACCTCACCCGTAATACCCGAAATCGCCTGAATGTCTTCTTCGGCCTTTTCGGTCACCACGTCCAAAATATCATCAATAGTAATGCGCCCAAGCAGGCGTTTCTGCACGTTGACGACGGGAATGGCTTCCAAGTCATAGCGCTGCATGATCTCCGTCACTTCTTCGATCGGGCGGAACGTTTCGACATAGTGAATGTCTTCGTCGTATATATTGCCGATCTTGGTGTTTTTACGCGCCAACACCAGGTTTTTTAGTGAGATAAGTCCTACGAGCGTTTGATCGTCGTCTACGACGTAAACGGCGTACACTTTTTCAACATCTTCGGCTTGTTTTCGGATTTCTTCGATGCACTCGTTGACCGTCCAATTTACGTTGGCTTTGACCAACTCTTTTTGCATTAAACCTCCCGCTACATCTTCGTCGTAGGGGAGAAGGTCAATGATAAAGCGCGCCTGCTCGCGGTCCTGCAACAACCCAATGACCTCTTCCCGAACCTGAATAGGTTGCTCTTTGAGCAGATCCACGGCGTCGTCGGAGTCAAAAACCTCAATATAACGGGCTATTTCTGATGAGCTGAAATCCGATAAAAATCGACGACGGTCGGCTTCGTCGATGTTTGCCAATATCTCGGCCCCAATTTCCGTATCCAATAAACTGAACAGATAATGAGCAGGTTCGGTATCAAGTTCGTACAGAATACTGCTTATGTCTGCCGGGTACAATTCTTCCATAGCCGTGCGCAATTGAATTTCATCACGCGCTTCAACGGCTTTTTCAATCTCCTCAAGGTATTCTTTGGTCAACTCGAAAGTCATTGCTCATCAATGGTCAAGGTATGGGTATTAGGTCAGGTCAATTGCTTCCTGCGCCCCGGTGGTTGCCAATTGTGTCAAAAGCACAAATTGTGCCACGCTCAATTGCTCGGCCCGTTTGTCCAACAAAGGATGATCAAACAAAATACCCAAGGGTTTCAGTGCGTTTCGCAAGGTTTTACGGCGTTGATTAAACCCTGCTTTCACGACCTGCACAAATTTCTTTTCGTCACATTCCAACTGCGTTACGGCGTTTCGTTTCAGACGAATCACCCCCGACGTGACTTTCGGCGGCGGGTCAAACGCTTCCGGCGGAACGGAAAAGGAGTATTCAATGTCATAATAAGCTTGCAACAACACGCTCAAAATTCCGTAATCCTTTTTGCCCGGCGGCGAAGCAATGCGCATCGCAACCTCTTTCTGGAACATACCCACAATTTCCGGAACAAAATCTTTGTATTCTAAGGCTTTAAACAGGATTTGCGACGAAATGTTGTAGGGGTAATTGCCGATGATGGCGAAAGAGGGGCGAGAAGGCTGAGGTTCGGCCTCCGTGGTCGGTGGAGACACCGACCTTGAGTCTTTTTCCGTGGTTGGTGTCTCCACCAACCTGTTCTCCTTCACAGACTCTATCCATTCCTTTAAATTCATGCGCAGAAAATCGCCTTCAATGATGTGACCTTCGAGTGTGGGAAAATGCACTTTCAGGTAAGCGACCGATTCGCGGTCAATTTCAATGACGTAAGTAGTGTATTCAGCTTTGGGCAATATGAATTGCGTCAGTACGCCCATGCCCGGGCCTATCTCTAATACAGTATCATAGTTGCCGTGTCCTGACAACAGATCAGCAATGCGTTTCGACGCGTCTAAGTCGCGCAAAAAATGCTGCCCTAAGTGTTTTTTTGCTCTTACTTTCATGCTTTCGGGGGCAAGCCAGAGGCTTGTTTAAGCGATTATGGCACGAAAGTACGTTAGTTTTGGCTAAAACGAATCACGCAAAGGCACCAAGCAGCAATTTATTCCCTTTGCTCCTCCGCATCTTTGCGTGATTCTAACTTTTGTCTTTACTCAAATCCTAACTTTGTCTTACCCGCCTTCACTTCCTATCAGGGGCTTTGAGAATCCGTCGGACACCTTCTCAATGGCAGGAAATTCCTCTTCAAAATAATTTTTTGGTAGATGACTACGAAACTATCGTATCATTTGACTCAACCTCCCGGATATTATGTCGCGAAAATGGCTTTGCTTTTCTCCGTTCTCCTGCGTTCATTACTCAAAATAAAGGTATTCCACTCATCAGAAGCTATTCGGTTGAAAAATTCCCCGAACTGGCCCAAACCTATTTATCAAATAAAGCGGCCAAAGCGGTGAAGTTGAACTATGATCAGAATAATCTGACTATTGGGTTCAGTTCTACCGATTTTGCTTCTGTTGTGAAATATAGTTACTGGCTGGAAAACTATTCAGATACTTGGTCAGATTTTACCGAAAGTTCCTTTAAAGAGTTCAATAATCTTTCGCCCGGGAAGTATACACTTCATTTAAGAACAAACACAAGCCGGCGCGAAGCAACGCTGACTATTCATATCCTTCCTCCCCGGTACTGGAATATTTGGAGTAAACTATTCTATTTTTCGCTTTTCTGTTTACTGATTTATGGTTTTTATCAGATACATTTACACCGTCTGATTGCGCAAAACCAAGAGCTTATGCGTCAAAAAGCGCAGGAACTGAAAGAGCAGGAGAAACGGAACCGGCAGGAAATCATTCGAATTCGCAATGAGCAGTTGGAACAGGATCTTGTAAGAAAATCGGAAGAGTTGGCCAACTCAACCATGGAATTGATCAAAAAGAATGAACTATTTCAGGATATTCAGGAAAAAGTGCATGACATTCAACAGCATCATCGCCCCATTGATTTTCAGCAATTATCAAAATTGATCGAAACGCGCATTGCAATGGGCAACGATCGACACCTGTTTGAACAAAATTTCAATCAGGTACATGAACAGTTCTTTAAGAAACTTATTGAATACTATCCTGAATTGTCGAAAGGAGATTTGACGTTGGCGGCTTATTTACGGATGAACCTTTCGTCAAAAGAAATTTCTCAACTACTCAATATTACGTACCGGAGTGTAGAATTGAAACGGTATCGTTTACGCAAAAAGATACACCTTGAATCGGAAGAAAATCTTGTTGAATTCATGATGAGTATTTGATGTTCCTGAAGTATAATGCAGTACCTATCTATGTGATCCAAAACTGAAATAACTGTGGAAACCCCTTTGATTACCCAACCAAACCCTATTATTGAACAACTTAACCTCTTTGGCCTGACGGTGGCCCAAGACGGCGCCATTCTGTATGCCAATGCGTATACGATCCGAATGCTGGGCTGGAGCCCGGAGGAATTACAACGATTCAATTTTTTTGAAGATCTGGTAGCGATTGAGCAACGTTACGAGATAAAAGCCTTTTTGAACGAGTCGCTGGAACGGGGAAAATTGGCGGAATTTCGGGAGATATTGTTGGTAGCTAAAAATAAGAACTTACGTAATGTTCAAGTCAACTCATTGATCATCAATAAAAAATCAGCAGTTGTTATTGACTTTACGCTGATCGGTGAAGATGCTACCAATAAGTTGAGAGTGGCTACAGCCCTTAATAAATCAAACGCTCAATTGCAGGATCTGATCGACAATACAAGCGATCTGATCCAGTTGGTTTCGTTGGATGGGAGGTTTCTGTTCGTCAATCGGGCGTGGCGCGAACGGCTTGGGTATGAGGCTGAAGAGCTTATGTCACTTACCTTAAGAGACGTACTTTGGCCCGAGGCAGCGGACGCAACGCTGCAATTACTGAAACGGGTGGAAGAAGGGGAGAAGGTGCCCGATTTTGAAACTGTTTTCTGGAGCAAGCAACGTAAAAAGATCTACCTGACCGGCAGCGTGACATGCCGGTACGAAAACAATAGACCTACTGCTTTTCGCTGTATTTTGCACGACGCCACGAGCCGAGTGCGGGCCGAACGCTCGCAAAGTCTTTATTACAGTATTGCCAATTGGATGATCAAAACGCAGGACCTGGACGAATTTTACACCCGGGTTCACGAAGAATTGGGGAAAGTGATCGACGCCCGTAACTTCTTCATTGCTTTGTATGATCCTACCAAAAGCTACATGTATTTCCCTTATTATGTGGATGAATATTTTAAGGGGAATGTCCGATTTACCAAACGTAAAATTGGAAACGGCCTGACGGAATACGCCATACGAGCCAATAAACCGCTCTTTTTGTACGAAAAAGACATCATGGAGTTGGCTGAAAAGCAGGGCCTTTACATGTACGGAAAAATACCGAAAGTATTGCTCTGCGTACCGTTGCGCATTGGTGATCGGGTGACAGGCATCATTGGGGTAAAATCGTATACCAATCCCAATCAGTACCGGCCGCGCAATCTCGAAATGCTGGAATTTATTTCAGGACAAGTGGCGTTAGCTATTGCCCGAAAGCAAAATGAGGCGGATCTGAACCGACAAACGGCAAGGTTGAACGCTATTTTTGACAGCAGCGCCTACTTGATCTGGTCCGTCAATAAGGCATTGCAATTGACTTCGTTCAATAAAAATTATTCGACGTTTTTGCAGCAGCACCTGCGCACGACTCCCACTATCAATACCACAACCGAGCGGTTAGGATGGCAATTGATGACGACCGAGAACCGACGCCAGATGGAAGACCGTTATCGGCAGGCGTTTCGGGGTAACCCTCAGGGATTTGAGATGAAAATCGAAACCCGTAACGGAGAAGGCGATATGTGGCTGGAATTTAGTTTAAACCCCATTCAACCTAAAGAGGGTATTATTGAAGAAGTATCGGGTGTGGCGCGGGACATTACGCCGCGTAAGTTAGCCGAACTTTCGATGCAACAAAGTGAAGAGAAGTTTCGGGGGATTTTCGTCAATCTTCAGGACATTTATGTTCGTACTGATCGCAGTGGTAAAATTACAATGATAAGCCCCTCCGTGCTCAAACGAACGGGTTATACGGTTGAACAGGCTATGGGAACCAATATCACGGATTATTTCGTGGATCAGCACCGCATTCACGCGGCACTGGTGCGACTGCGTCGGGATAAAAGCCTGCGAAATTTTGAGGCTGAACTCCGCATAAAAGACGGCACCATCCGCCAATTCATGTTTAACATGTTGCTCCTGCGCGACGAAGAAGGGGAACCGATTGTAGCGGCCTTGGCGCGGGATATTACGGAGTTGAAACGCAATCAGGAGGAACTCGTCAAAGCCAAAGAAGAAGCTGAACGCTCGCTGAAAGTGAAGGAACGATTCTTGGCTAATATGAGCCACGAAATTCGGACGCCTATGAACGGCATCATCGGTATGATCGACCTGTTGAACGAAACCCCGTTGAATCCGGAGCAAAAAGATTATATACTGACCATGCGTCGCTCGTCGGGAACATTGCTCAATATTTTGAACGATATTCTGGACTTATCGAAAATCGAAGCGGGCAAAATGGCACTTAACGAAGCGCCGGTGGCGTTGGAGGAAATTTTTGAGAAGTTGACTTCATTGTTTGCGCAAACGGCTCGTAATAAGAACAATACGTTGAGTTTTCATTTTGGTGAGAACCTTCCTCAATTCATCATTGCCGACCAAACCCGTTTGTTGCAAATCCTTTCCAATTTGACGTCCAATGCCATTAAATTTACGGAGAACGGCTCAGTAAAATTGAAAGTGTCGTCGGTATGGACGAAGGGCAAATTTCATAAAATAAAAGTGGAAGTGCAGGACTCAGGCATCGGGATTTCAACTGAAAATTTAAATCTGCTGTTTAATGCGTTTAGTCAGGTAGATACGTCTTCACGCAAGACATTTGGCGGAACGGGATTGGGGCTTGCCATTTCGAAAGAATTGTGCCGCCTTATGAAGGGTGAGATCGGAGTGGAATCAAACGTGGATACAGGAAGTACGTTTTGGTTTACCTTTGAGACCAAAGAAACGATGATCAGCCCTACGCAGCAAAAAGCGGATAATCAGGAAATCAAATTTGAGAATTTCTTCAGTAAATATCACCCGAAGCTTTTGTTGGTGGATGACAACTTTGTTAACCGCAAAGTGGCCAGCGAAATACTTAAGAAAGCGGGTTGTGTGGTAGAAACAGCTGAAAGCGGCAAGTTGGCGATTCAGTTGGTGGATGCCAATTTTTCCTCTGCGGGTCCGTATTACGATGCCATATTTATGGACATTCAAATGCCCGATATGGACGGTATCGAAACCACCCAACGCCTGCGTGAATTGTTTGGCACCAAATTGCCTACGGTGGTGGCTATGACAGCTTATTCAATGAAAGAAGACCGGGAGCGTTTTCTGAGCCAAGGTATGGACGACTACGTACCCAAGCCGATTCGAGCGCAGGTATTGATCCAAAAAGTGAAAGAGATCATAGATGCCGGCAAAACATTTCAGGAAGGTATTGTTTTGCAAAAGAAACAAAAAGAAATTGCGCAGGATATTCAATTGCCAATCATTGATCTGGAGATCGTAGGCCAATTGCGCCAATTGGGTGGAATGGAATTGGTAAGTTCTATTTTTGAAGATTTTGTTGTCGAAGCCACGGAATTGGTCAGCGAAGCCCTAACGGCATTTACCGACAATGACATTAAGACAGTAAAAAGCAACCTGCACACCCTGAAAGGCAGTGCCGGAACGATTGGCGTATCGAGAGTGGCCGAAATCGCCCGAATCGGAGAAGGCAAGCTAAAAACCAACGATACCAGCACATTAGCGGAAGATTTGCCAAAACTGGAACAGGAATTCAAAGTATTTTTGAAGGAATATCAACCAATTTTAGAGGAGTTTACACAGAAGTAGTTTAGATATTGATTATGGGTAATATCGATAATGGCTGGAAAAGGTCGGCGGTGAAAAACACCATCAACGGCCAACAAATACCAATAAGCTTCGGAGAAGCGCAACCTTTGTAGAAATTGGCGGTGAAAACACCATCAACGGCCAACAAATACCAATAAGCTTCGGAGAAGCGCAACCTTTGTAGAAATTGGTGGTGAAAAACACCATCAACGGCCAACAAATACCAATAAGCTTCGGAGAAGCGCAACATTTGTAATGAATACTAACCAATTTTCTGTGGGTGTCGTCGGACTTGGCTTGATGGGCTGCAGCATAACCACATGTTTATTACTGGCAGGGCATCGGGTGATAGCCGTAGCACCGCTTCCCATTGATGTTCCAACAGCACATCCGCGTATTTACGAACATCTGCGCAAATCACAGGAAGAAAGATTGACTTCACAATTACCGGAACATTTTTTTGAATCACTGTTGGTAACTGAAGACTATAACGCGCTGGCAGATTGCCGGTTGGTGATCGAATGTACACTGGAAAATCTTTCCATCAAGAAATCGGTATACGAAAAAATCGAAGCCGTAGTTTCAATTGATGCCGTAATAACGAGCAATACATCGGCCATTCCCATCAGTATTTTACAAAAAGAAATTCAGCATCCGGAGCGCTTTTTTGGGCTGCATTGGGCAGAACCGTCCCATACAACACGTTTTTTGGAGGTGATATGCGGTGAATTGAGCGATGTTTCCAAAGGTGAATGGCTCTATGAACTTTCACATGCCTGGGGTAAAGAACCTACATTGGTACGAAAAGACATTCGCGGATTTATTACCAACCGCCTCATGTACGCCCTGTACCGCGAAGCCTTCAACTTGGTTGAGAACGGCTACGCAACGGTTGAAGATGTAGACCGCGCCTGTCGCAACAATGCCGGCTACTGGATGACCTTGGCCGGCCCTTTTCGCTGGATGGACCTGACGGGCGTGCCGGCCTATCATACCGTAATGAAAGACCTTTTTCCAACCTTGAGTACAAGCGCGGAAGTGCCGGCGTTGATCGATGGCATTGTAAAGGAAGGTGGAAAAGGTGTGGCCAATGCGCACGGATTTTATCCTTATACAACCGAAGAGGCGCAACTTTGGCGCGAAACCTTTGAAACTTTCAGTTACGAAATTCGAGAACTGGCGCTCAAATATCCCGTCGATGTAGTAAAGAAAAAACTGGAAGCTAAGAAGTAGATTTAGTAGGAGCCGGCCCTCTAAGCGAATTCAAAATCAACATATCGACCAACGCATCGGGAAGGATGGAGAGCAAGGCACCAATCAGCCGCCAACGTTTGGTAATGTAAGCAACGCGTGCTCTGCGTTCGGTGGCATTCGCAATTTGTTGGGCCGCTTTTTCAGTTGGGGAAAGCCAAAACATCCCTTTTTGGCCCGCCGTCATTTCTGACTTTACATAACCGGGACGAATTTCCGTGACCGAAATTCCTAAGCCTGTCAATGCTGCGGCCTGTCGCAATCCTTGCCAATACCGTGTAACAAACGCTTTGGAAGCAGAATATAATTCGGAGCCTGCCGTAGCAATATGGGTAGCCACGGAGGATATTCCCACGATGCGCCCCGCTAAGCGATTTTCTTTGAAGTAGGCCAATGCCCATTGCGATTGGTGGGCAAAAGCTCTGACATTTACGGAAATGATCGTGTCGGTTTCTTCAAAATCAGGGTCAAGCGTACCGACACCCGCGTTGATGATGAGCGCATCCATGCCGCCGAGTTTTTTCACCAGACGTTTTAAGCCTTCCAGTCCGGCATTTGCGTCGGTAACGTCAATGGTTTCGTAGACGCAATGAGGAAGTTGTTGTTGAATTTCAATCAGTCGCTCGGTACGGCGCCCGGCGATTCCAACGGCGTAGCCACGTTTGGAAAATTCCAGCGCCAACGCCCGACCAATGCCGGACGTTGCCCCTGTAATGACAATCTTTTGCATAAATGCACGTAAAATAAAAGTAAGGAAAAAGGAGAACGGTTAAAGTAAAATGGAGCGATTTCAATTCACACTGTTCGCTTAATACTTTTTAAATAATATTCGCCGTTTGCTCTTTGATCTTTTCCAATTCATCTTTCATCTGCACTACCAAATGCTGAATAGCTGAATCGTTAGCTTTGGAGCCGATGGTATTTACTTCACGGCCAATTTCCTGAGCGATAAAATTGAGTTTTTTGCCGTTGCTTTCTTTGCTTTGAAGGGTTTCGATAAAGTACGTCAAGTGATTTTTAAGGCGAACTTTCTCTTCCGAAATATCAAATTTTTCGATAAAATACACCAGTTCCTGTTCAAACCGATTTTGGTCAAATGCTTCATCATTGAGCAGATCGCGCACGTTCTTGCGCAGTCGTTCCCGAACGCCCGGAATACGGCTTTTGTCCAATTCTTCCACTTCAGCCAGCAGATCGGTTATTTTTTTTATGGCGTCTTTGAATGCTTTGTCGAGGGCAAGCCCTTCCTGAACCCGAAATTCCGTGCATTTTTTGAGGGCCTCATGAACTGTTTTTTGGATCAGTACCAGATCAGCGGCCTGTTGGTCTTCATTGACAGCATCGGTCAAATAAGTATTGGGCATCATAAGCGCCATCCGAAGCACGTCAGTAGGCACGGGAGCAAACCCCAGATCTTCGGCGGTTTGGTGCAGATCGCGGTAGTAGGCTTTTACCAAGGCTCGGTTCACAATCGTGCCGGAGCCGCCTTGTCCTACCGGTGTAACGGTCAGATTAAACTCAACTTTGCCGCGTTCGAGGGCTTGTGTAATGAGGTTACGGATTTCTATTTCGCGCTCTGAATAGTTGCGCGGAATACGGCAATAAATGTCTAAGAATTTGGAATTCAGAGATTTTACTTCGGCAGTCACCGAGATGGTTTCTGATTCGAAGGTGGCCTTTCCATAGCCGGTCATTGATTTCAGCATATTTTAAGATAGTTATCAGGAGTCAGTAGCCGGGAGTGAGTTTTTAGTAATGAGCTACAGAAAGATAGACAAAATCGAATGTAGTAAGTTTAAGAGTTTTGGATAGAGGCGGAATAAGCGTGGAGCATTTTTGCAATTTCTTCTATTTTTTCCTGAAGTTCGGCAGTATTTGCATACCCTAAATCCTGAGCTAAAATGAAATAATAAAAGGTTTCATCTAATGAACCTTGGGCAATATTCATGTATTTTACTTCATCAGGTTTTGTACGTTTTCTGTATCCTTCCACGATATTCGCTGCGATGGATATAGTACTGCGACGAATTTGTGAAGTTAAAACGAAAAATTCTTCTTTGGGGAATGCTTCAGTGAGTGTATATACTTCCAATACCAGTTGATGGGCTTTTTGCCAAACAATTAAATCACGAAAACCTTTGGATTTCTGCATAGGTTATTGATTGAAAATTATCTAAAATATTCCTATCTCCTCGCTTCTATCTATTTCTCTTCCTGCGAAGTCATCTTCTCTACTACAGGATTCTTTTTCAGTGCATTTTTCTCAAGTTCTGCCTGGTCTTTGCGATGCTTAACTACGTCGCAGGCGGTATAGATGGCTTGGCGCATAGACGTTTCATCGGCTTGATTTTTGCCGGCAATGTCGTAGGCAGTGCCATGATCGGGGGAAGTACGAACGATGGGAAGTCCAGCCGTAAAATTAACCCCATCGCTGAAGGCAATGGTTTTGAAAGGCGAAAGACCTTGGTCGTGGTACATGGCCAATACCGCGTCAAATTTACGATAGGTTTGGGCGGCAAAAAAGCCATCGGCCGGATAAGGGCCGTAGATGAGCTGTCCTTTATTACGAAGTTCTTTTAGGGCCGGTGTAATGATCTCTTCTTCTTCTTTACCCAATAGCCCGTTCTCACCCGCGTGCGGATTGAGTCCAAGCACGGCAATACGAGGTTTGCGGATGCCAAAATCGCCACGCAGAGATTTCAACATTGCCTGAAGTTTTACAATGATCTTTTCTTTGGTAATAGTGGCTGATACCTCCGAAAGCGGAATATGTCCCGTCACTACCCCAACACGCAGAATATCACTGACCATAAACATGAGTGGCTCTTTGATGTCAAAAGCTTCAGCCAGGTATTCGGTATGACCCGGAAATTTGAATTCGTCGTTCTGGATGTTATTCTTATTGATGGGAGCTGTAACCAATGCGTCCAATTTGCCCGCTTTCAGATCTTCCATCGCCCGTTTCAGGCTTTCAAAAGCGCCTTTTCCGGCTTCCGGAGTCACTTTACCGGGCTGAATGTCTTCATCCGAATTAGGCCAACACGTAATGACATTGGTTACTTTGGGATTTACCTGATCGATTTTCTGAAGTCCGAATAAATTCCAGTCTTTCATCTCCGGCAGTTGGCTTCGATAGCGATTCAGAATGCGCATAGAACCGTAAATGACAGGAGTACAGATGCGATTTAATTGATTATTTTGCAATGTTTTTAAGATGACTTCCGGTCCTATACCGTTGTAGTCTCCCATTGTTATTCCAATAACAGGTTTATCAAGGTTTAATTCGCTCATGATTCATGGATAAAAAATAAGATTTTGAGGAAAAGGGAAGGGAATAAGAAAGCAATATTCACTGTTTTTACCACCTTAACCTCCAAAATCAATAAAATCGTTTTACTGTTCAGGCTGCAATTTAACGAATAAACCGCACTATTTTTGTGCCGATTACTAACTGACACTGTCGTGAAGATTTTAATTGTTGACGAAATGCATCCCTCGCTGTTCCCGATGCTTGATCGGGCAGGATTGGAGTATCGTTACGAGCCTGCTTTCAAACGTTCCCATATTTTATCCCATATTGGTGATTACGAAGGACTTATTATTAGAAGTAAAACCGCAGTTGATGAAGAAATGCTTCAACTGGCACCCCGTTTGCGTTTTGTGGCCCGGGCAGGAGCCGGATTGGATCTGATTGATCTGGAGGCCGTTCATCAACAAAATATTCAGGTATTTGCGGCCAATGAAGGAAACCGCGACGCTGTGGCAGAACACGTGGTAGGAATGTTGCTGGGATTGTTTGCAAACATTATAAAAGCTGATCGCGAGGTCCGTCAGGGAATTTGGAACCGCGAAGGAAACCGGGGAATCGAACTGATGGGCAAAACAGTTGGATTGGTCGGATACGGTTTTAACGGAAGTGCCACTGCCCGACGATTGAGTGGATTTGGCTGCCGAGTATTGGCGTATGATAAATATTTGATCAATTATGGAGACGAATACGCGCAGGAATCGTCGATGGAAGAAATCATGGCGGAAGCGGATGTTATCAGCCTGCACGTACCTCTCACTCCCGAAACCAAGTTGATGGTCAATGACGATTTTATCGCCAACGTGGCCCGACCTTTTTTTCTGCTCAATATTGCGCGCGGCGAAATTGTACAGCTCGAAGCCGTTGTGAAAGGATTGGAAAGCGGTAAACTGCGTGGGGCTTGTTTGGATGTGTTGGAAAATGAGAAGTTAGCCACTCTGACACCCGAGCAACAAAAATCGTTCGATTACCTGCGCACGTCACCCCGCGTAATTCTTACGCCTCACGTGGCCGGTTGGACGCAGGAAAGCTACGCCAAAATAAACGAAGCATTGGTAAAACAGATCATAGCAAGTTTAAAAGCTGATAAAATAGAACGCTAGCTGTACAACCCTTAGCGCCATAAAAACGTCTTACTGAGAAAGCCATTATTCTTTGTCTGTTATGAAAAACACCTCCACCTTTTTTGCAGTTTTATTCTTTAGTTTAATTGGAATCATCGGTTGTAAAAAGGCGCCTGAGCCTTCTCCGGAGGAGCCGTTACTTATGAGTGCAGTTGCAAGTTATGACAATGAAAAAGTAAGTATTCAATCCATCGGAAGTGTATTTATGGGTACTACCGGTCCGCAGCCTGTGGATTTTGACAAAACGGAAGTGTGGTTGGCAGAAGGCAGTCCGTCAAATTTGAAATTGATTCAAACTACGGAACAAAAAACCATTGAACTTACCGGTCTACAGTCGGATAAGCAGTATTTTGTGGCCGTAAAAGGGAGCAAAGGCGATTATTGGTCAGCGTTAAGTACGCCTATTTTAGTGATTCCCAATCAACTGAAGCCCGTAAAACAGTTGCTGCAAACAACCAATACTGTCAGCTTTTACCTTTCACCGGCGGGCACTTATTCCCTGACTCAGTCGCAGGATTCAAAAGATATTACGTTAACTCAACTTGCTACCGGCAAAACGCAGAAACTCACGTATCCATCAACGATCTTTTTCAGAAATTGGATCGGAAACGGCGGGCAGATTATTTTTGAAGCTCCTACAAGCCAACGTCGCAACTATGTAATTTATGACGTGACCAAAGGTTCATTCAGTGAATTTACGCTGCCGACTGCTGCCAATGTATGGCAGGCTGCGCTTTCGCCCGATGGTAAAAAAATTGCCTATACGGATTATAACCGTATAGGAAACGTGTTGATCTATGATACCGATACAAAAATTGACAAGCGCACAACCTTAGAAAAACCGTACGATATGGTTTGGACAAGCGACAGCCGTTCGTTGTTAGTGCACCGATACGCAACTTCTGCGCAGGAAGCGCAGGAAATTGTTCAATACGACCCTGAAAAGGATGCTGTTACCAAAACTTTGTTTGTGACGCCCGCCAAAGGTTCCATTCAATGGCCTATGTTGTCACCTTCGGGCAATCAGCTTTTATTTTCTTCTACCTTGTCAGGACAGCCGCATGTTTGGCTTTACGATTTAACTGCTCAAAAATTGCGCCCTATAACGAGGGGCACCTCTCAGTTTGGATGGCTTTCCGGCTCGGAGTTTTACGCCGTAGAACCGGGAACCACGCCGCAGGTAATGCTTTATCAGGAGTAGATTTACTTACTATCAATAGCTGTTTTGTTGATTGAAAGACGGCCTGAATTCCGAAGAGAATCAGGCCGTCTTATTTTTTATAAGCCGGGCGTTCCCTTTCCTTCTGTTAATAACTTGAACAAACTTCCTTTCAAATAATAATCCCATCCTTTTGAACAGCTATTGTAGCACTCAACCTCGGGATTCAATCCGAAATGAGTAAAGTGAAGTTGAGTTTTATTATCGTGGGTAGAGATGTCAAAACTGATTTTAGTGTTTGTCCATTCCTGTTTGTCTTTGATAAAATTAAGGTTGCTGTCGGTCACAAGCCATACAACTTTTTTGTCGGGAATAACCTCCACTACTTTTTGCGTTGAAACATGAATTTCTCCAAAATGAACCGTAAATTCATCATTTACGTGTTGCGAATTGCCTTCAAGATCGTCGGTCCACCATGCGGAGACGCGGTTAATGCTTTTGAATACTTCTTCCGGTGTTTGGTCTACTAAAAAGACCGTAGTAAAATCTTGATTATTCATGGCCTTAACTGTTTTTTTAAGTTGATATTCATTACATCAAGACAAAATTAGTGTCTTAATAGGTAATTGAGAGGGTGTAAAATAGACATTATAACAGGCTGATTTGGACAATACGATCCGACACCTTTATTGTCTATTGAAAAAAAGCAGCATAAGCCTCTAGCCGTTTTTTCTACCGGGCAGGTGATGATCGCTGAATACCAGCAGTAAAGCAGCCAGTCCAATGATAAAAAAACTCAAGACAAGCGGAAAAACACTTTTGGTCATTGATAAACTAATGAAGGAGCCGAGCGTTGAGCCAATAAAAAAAAAGAATGTACCGTATACCGATGAAGCAATACCGGCTTTTTCGCCCATAAATTCCAGCGCCAAGGCACTGCTGTTTGGCTCTACCGCCAGATTTATAGCCATTAGCAGTGCAATTCCACTAAAAAATACCGACATATTTGGTGGGTCACCGGAATAAAAAGTAAACAACAGCAAGAGACCGGCCACGGTAGTATACACGACCAAAAGCCATCTTATGGTTACCCCGGCCCCAAACCTTGACGAAAAGTAGGAATTAATAAAGGTACAAAGTGACATCAGCAGTCCGATACCGGCAAAGACCCATGCAAACAATTCCGGCTTGCCGTATATCTCCCCAATAATATGTTCGGAACTGGCGACATACGAACTTAGTGCCGTGAAAAGCAGGGTAGTGATCCCGGTGTAACGAAGAAAGGTCCGGTTAGTAATCACTTTACGGATCGACTGTCCGATACTTTTGCCGTTAAGAGAGAGACGCTTTTCCTGTGGAAGGGACTCTTCCAATCGGAGTGACCAGATAAAAACGATGACCGCAAACAAAGGCGGAGTAAGAAATACCGCTTGCCACGTTGAAAAAGACAGAATAGCCATTCCTAAAAAAGGCGCAATCACCGGAGTGAACAGGAAAATTGTGAAGATGAGAGACATGGTACGGGCCATTTGGTCGCCAACAAAACGATCGCGAACCCCGGCGATGGTGGTCATAAAAACGGCGGATGCTCCCATACCGGCCAAAAAACGCGCGGCCAACATAAGCTCAAGGCTTGGGGCAAAGGCGGCCGCTACGCCACCAATGATGTAGAGGGGAAATCCGATCCGTAAAATTGCCAGTCGCCCGAAACGGTCAGAAAGTATACCAAAGATCAGTTGAGCGACCTGACCCATGAAAAAGAAAGAAATAATTTGTGCAGTGGCCGTTGACTCAGGGCTGAGTCCAAAGTGCTCTCTGAGTTTACCAAAGGCAGGAAGCATAATATCGATTCCCAATGCCGTTAACATCATGATACAGGCCGATAGAGCAATAAACTCAACGGGTTTAATTTTCATAAGCTGTTTTGTTCGATTTTAGAATTGACGTTGATTTGGCCGGCACCTCTAAGGCTAAAGCAACGTTAAGAAAAGAGTTCTTAATAAAAAAATTGCTCTGCTATGATCTGACCGTCCTTTACTTCATATAGCATTATCTCATTTATTTGTAGCCTTCCCAACCCCTGAACCGTAATATCCAACTCTCTGCCAACGGCAAAATGATTGCCGCTCACCACAGGTTCGGTTGTAAAAAGCCGATGAGCCGCCTCTACCCGTTTCACCCAATTCTCTCCTTTTTTACGAACACTTGATTTACCTTCCGCATTCCTGAAATAGGGAGAATTTGTGGGTTCTATACTCTTTACATTATCTGCAAAAAGCTCATCCTGGATTTCAAACCACATTTCTTTTTGGGCAAGGTCATTGAATCGTGCAGCAACTTCCTCAGTTGTCGGGGCTTTTTCGTTTGTCATGATCTATTTCTTTTGTTCAGTAGTTAAAGATACAAAGATATTGTCCGAACTGTCCTTGATATGGGTGTAAAATGGACTTTATGATGGGTTGATTTGGACAGACATTGCTTTTAACTTTGTCAAAATTTTACTTTATGAAACATCTGACAATTATAGTCCCCGACGGTCAAGGTAACAACCTAAGCAGCATTGTAGGGGCATACAAAATTTTTACGCAGGCCAATGATTATTGGGAGCAAAATGGGAATAAGCAGCTGTTCAACATTCAATTGGCCGGTGTTTCAAAGCAGGTCGATTTCTATGACGGCTTGTTTGCCGTAAAACCGCACACTGATATTTCAGCCATCACAAAGACAAATCTCATCATTATCCCATCATTGAATCATAATTATGAGAAGGCCTTAAAGGAAAACAGCGTACTGAGTGATTGGATTGCGAAACAATATAAAGACGGGGCCGAAATTGCCGCTATTTGCACCGGTGCATTTCTGCTTGCTTCGAGCGGTTTGTTGGATGGGAAAAGTTGTTCTACCCACTGGTCTGCTGCCGATAATTTCAGAACGATGTTCCCGAAAGTGAATTTACAAACTGATAAACTGATTACTTACGAAAAAGGTATTTATACGAATGGCGGTGCGTATTCATTTTTAAACCTGATCATTTACCTGATTGAGAAATACTATGACAGGCAAACCGCTATTTATTGTTCCAAAGTTTTCCAGATTGAAATGGATAGAAACAGCCAATCTGAATTTTCGATTTTTACAGGGCAAAAATTGCACGGGGATGAAATGGTAGTTAAGGCACAAGCCTATATTGAAAGCAAACTGCATGAAAAAATTTCAATTGAAGATCTGTCTTCCAAATTCTCGGCGGGAAGGAGAAATTTCGATAGAAGATTTATTAAAGCGACCGGAAATACGCCGGTTGAATATACGCAACGGGTGAAAATTGAATCAGCCAAAAAATCGTTTGAAAACAGCCGCAAAACAATCAATGAAGTAATGTATGAAGTGGGTTATTCGGATGTGAAAGCGTTTCGTGAAGTATTCAGAAAAATTACCGGAATGTCGCCGTTGGAGTACAGGGCTAAATACAATAAAGAAGCGTTGAATTGATAATGCGTTTTCGGTAATTAATCAGGCCATTCCCTATAAACGTTTCGTTGACAATTCAATACAGTATAAACTAAAACAGTGATTCAAAAGATTGATTTTCTTTGACCTTCTTAGTGAGTTGTTCTAACTGATTGTAAGTTGCCTTGTATAAAAACACCGCCATACTGATTCTTTTTACCCCACAGTCAGCCAGCGCCTTAAAAGAAGAAAGTTTGGGCGAGCCAACGACATTTAAGGGAAGTGTGGTAGAAGCTGCAATTTCTTTAATAATTGTGGGGTCAGCAACAGCAGTTACAAACAAGCCATCAGCGCCGGCTTCCTTGTATAATTTTGCTCTTTTGATGGTAAGTTCAAGTGGAGAATCCAATTTTTGCAAAAAAACATCAGTTCGGGCATTGATAAAAAGCTTATGATTACGTTTTTCCAGATGATTTTTTATGTTGCTGATTTTTTTTAAATAAATCTCTTCGCCCTGAGCATCTTCTAAATTTATGCCCACCACACCGGCTTCAATGAGCCGCTCAATATTGTCAGTTAAGTCGGATAAATTATCGGTATATCCTCTTTCTAAATCAACCGATAGTGGGATTTGAATGCAGTTATTTATCCTTTGTATTATATAAAATAACTCTTTAAAAGGCATTTTCTCCCCATCTTCATATCCTAATGAGTTTGAAATAGCCCCACTTGATGTGCCAATGGCATCATACCCATTTTGTTCTATTATTTGAGCACTCTTTACATTCCAGGCATTGGCAAGAATCAACGGGGTTTCCTTGTGATGCAATTGATAAAATGTTTCGTAATTATTCATTCTTTCTTTTTTTAAAATAGATCAATCCCATTACATATAAGTAGTCCATTAAAAATACTTTGCATTAATTGTTTGACCCCATCCGGGGTCAGATATTTGTAGTAATGCTGCTCTTTTCTACAAACATCTGACCCCGGATGGGGTCAAACAACTGCGAAATGCATCAAACTATTTTAGCCAATGTACCTAAGAAGCAGGAAATAAACTTTGCTCCATAAATTCCCTTATTACTGGATACGGCTTTTCATTCGGTATTTATTTCAGTAATATCAATTGACCCACATGATAAGCCAAATGGGTTGTTCTGGTAATAATGATATTAAGTTTATTTCGATGAGGCTCTTTAATGAAATCTTCAGCAGAAACCGAAGTGTGTTTTTCAAACCATTCATCCACCGAAAGGCTCGCCAATTTTTGGGTTAAGTTTTCGAGTTGATTTTTCCATAAGGCTCTCAATTCTTGAGGAGAAGGAATTACCTCGACTGATTTGTCAGGAGATTTTACAAATATTTCAAAAAGCTCGGGATGCTCTTTATCGCCTAGATTCAATAAAGGAAGCATATCATCGTGCACGGCAATCAGATGCCCCAACAGGTAGATTCCTCGGTTCTTATTTGGGGCAATTTCTTTTTGCAATTGTTCATCGGTAATTGCATTGAGGATAGTATCACCATTTTTAAGCAGGGTGTTCCATCTGTCAAATACCATTTTTACGATCAGTTGATTTGTGGTCATAGCTCTAAGTTTTATAATAGTTTACTGTTTCTTTCCTGCCAAATGCGGCCCTAAAATGCTCATGTTGCTCTTGCAACGGCAATTTCTAAAAATGAGCCTTTCGCTGAGTTTTATGCCCTAAAATTGCAAAGCTGTTATTTTATGCTGCAAAGGTATTGCCTAAATGTTACTTCTAAAGGGTGTAAAATAGACAATGTAAAGGGTGAATTTGGACAAATACGCAAATATGACTTTACGGAAGAAATGAAATAAACTAGCTGATGATCATCAGACCTGTGTCTTTTACCATTATGTCATAGGTAAAAAATTACAAATTGTTCGTCGGTCGCTCACGCAACTCGCAAAATCTTCTCCATCTTTCGGCCCTTCGCCAACTCATCTACCAACTTATCCAAATACCGAACCTGTTGCGTCAAAGGATTTTCGATTTCTTCTATACGATATCCACAGATTACTCCGGTAATTAAGTACGCATTGGGGTTTAGCGAAGCATATTCGAAAAATGTTTCAAAAGTTACTTTTTCTGTTATCAGTTCCTCCAGTCTCGTGTTATCGAAGCCTGTGAGCCACTCAATGACCTGATGTAATTCTTCTTTTGTTCTGCCTTTCTTTTCTACTTTTGTCAGATACATAGGATAGACAGAAGAAAAGGTCATTTTTGCGATACGCTGATTGTGTGTATTGGAGTTGTTCATATGAAATTACTGATGATGAACCTAGGCATAAAAGGTCTGTCGACTATTTAGTTAATAATTTCTCCTTTATTATTCGCCAACTTTTCCCGCAATTTTTGGATTTCTTCGGGCATTTGTTTTACCCAATCCGGTATTTCGCCAATAATTTTTAGGGGCGTTTGGGTACGATATGAGCGTGTAGGGTTACCCGGGAATTTTTTGTTTGTAAGGTTCGGGTCATTTTCAAATTCCCCTGTGGGTTCAACAATATAAACACGTTCACGTCCATCACCTTTTGCTAATGCTGCTGCAAGTCCGGCCCCATTGAGTAAGGCTGTGAAATAAATATGATTCATTGTGAGTTCTGACTTGTAATTAGACCCGTACCCTGCTGTGAGAAAATCACCAACCTCCAGATCCGCCTTCGAGCCATGATAAAAAGGTCCCTTGTCAGACGGTTTGTCAGTGCATGAATTTGCCAATTCATAATTTTCGTTTGCCTTGTCAAAGTCGTTTAAGGCCTCATAACATTTTGCGATGTTAATATATAGAGAAGCAAAAGCTCCCTTAACCGAGTCGTTATTTATTTTTAATGCAAGCTGTAAAGCCATTTGAAACCGGCTTAATCTGTCCGGAACATTTATTTGATGTCGAGCCATATAATAAGCAGCAAGAAATTTTTCAAATTCGTTTGTCGCTTCGTTCCAGGCTTGAACGAATATTCTGCCGGCTTCTTCAGGTTGGCCTTTTTCTTCAAAGTCCATACCTTGGAGGCAGAGTTTGACAATAGTATTGAAGGGACTGAATTCCATTTTTTGTTTTTTTTGCTAATAGTTAACTGCAAGGTAAATTACAATAGTGATAGCTACTATGAAAATAATTCCAAAGCCGGCCAAAATGCCTTTTAGTAAGCCTCTCTTTTTGTCAATTTTTCATTTGTCAATCCTTCGTAAATATTCTTCTGCATTTGACCGATTGATTATTTATGAAATTTAAATTATTGATACGTTTAGAAATTTCGGATTTTAAAATTGCTTTTTTTGCTCGCGCTTACTGCAAAAAAACCTGTAATGATTCCATTATAGTTTTGACAATTTTCCGCCATTTCTTATTTTAAATTTCGCTCTTTTAAAAGATTTTCTAACTCTTGATTGTTATATTTTGAATTATTGATCAATTTGTATGCAAAAAACAAAGGGATTAGCGTGAAAAAACCTAAACTGTTTTTTATGACGCTGTAAAGTACAATTCCTATAAGGAAGCCAATTAATAGAGCATTAATTATGGAAACTGATTTTCTTTTTTTTGCTTCCTGTACTAATTCTTGGTCTGTTAATTCTGAGAGATTTCTTTCCTGCATTTTCTTTATTTTGTTTGTGATATTGCTTTGCCGGATAGTCTTTTCATAATGGTCTCCAATGATCAGAGCTTTTGTTTTATGCGCTTTTTTGCAAAATAAATGCT
Source organism: Runella sp. (assembly GCF_965279615.1). Classification (NCBI taxonomy): domain Bacteria; kingdom Pseudomonadati; phylum Bacteroidota; class Cytophagia; order Cytophagales; family Spirosomataceae; genus Runella; species Runella sp. The sequence continues at coordinate 8,054,908 of NZ_OZ257252.1, forward strand.
TCCGTTATAAAAAGCAAATTTTTCAAAATTTGTTTTGTAAGGTTTTGATTTACAGTGGATTGTGTCTGGTTTTTGAGTTTTTTCTTTAAACAGATGCTAAAATAACTTCCTTTCTCTTTCTACTTTTAAGGACTTTCAATGGATTTTTGATTTTCTTTATAGCGTTTGATTTACATGCTTGTAAATGAGCGCAGGCTTGATGTTATAAGTGGGTCAAGATAGTAACACTGATTAGAATAGTCGCGTGAAACAGGTATTTTATCCCTCTTTCTTGAGAAATCCTCCAAATTTCGTTAAAATTAGACTTCATTAACCTGACTATACCCTTGAAACGATTTTTACTGCTTCTTGCGGTTGGAGTATCTGTACTTTGCGCGGATTCATCCTGCCAAAATCTCACCATTAAAGGTCTTCAACAACCCGTAGAGGTCATTCGTGACCGATGGGGAATTTCGCACATTTATGCCCAAAATGACCATGATCTGTTCATGGCGCAGGGCTACGTGGCGGCTTCTGATCGCCTGTTTCAGTTGGAAATTTGGCGCCGGCAAGCTACCGGAACCACGGCGGAATTGCTCGGTAAAAAAGAATTGAAACGCGACATCGGCAGTCGATTGTTTAAATTCAGGGGAAATCTTACGGCCGAACTGGCGCATTATCACCCTCGGAGTACGCTCATTATCAATGCGTTTGTAGAAGGGATCAATGCGTACATTCGTGAGATGCGGGCATCGCCCGAAAAGCTTCCGTTTGAGTTTAAGGTTCTGAACACCTTGCCGGACTATTGGACACCCGAGATCGTTATCAGTCGGCATCAGGGATTGTTGAGCAATGTGAAGGAGGAACTCAACAATGCCCGGATTGTGTCGTTGGTGGGAGCGGATAAATTGCGTGAATTACAGTGGTTTCACCCCGCCAAAACAGCCAACGAGCCCGATTTGACGTTGGATAAGCTCGTGAACGGTGAAGAGATCTTTCAGAATATTTTGGAACTCTACGAAGCGTTTCGCGCTCCTTTAAAATTTACCAAAGACGACAAAAAAGCAAGTTTGACGCCTGCCTTTGATTTTGACAGTTGGTACGAGGAAGAAAAACTCAATGTAGGTTCCAACAACTGGATCATTGATGGAAAGCTTTCGCAAAGCGGTTATCCGATGCTCGCCAATGATCCACACCGCGCACAATCGGTGCCGTCGCTGCGGTACTGGGTGCATTTACACGCGCCGGGATGGAATGTAGTGGGAGCGGGAGAGCCGTCATTGCCGGGCGTTTCGGTAGGTCATAACGAAGTGGCTTCGTGGGGTTTGACCATTTTTGAAACCGACAACGAAGACCTGTATGTCTACGAAACCAATCCTCAAAATGCGGATCAGTACAAATACCAAGGAAAATGGGAAGCCCTTAAAATAATCAGGGACACGGTAAAAATAGCGGGACAACAGCCCGAAATTGTGACGCTTAAATACACTCGCCACGGGCCGGTGGTGTTTGAAGACGCAGCAAAAAATAAACTTTACGCGGTACGGGCCGGTTGGCAGGAAGTGGGCTGTGCGCCTTATTTGGCGAGTTTGCGCATGAATCAGGCTCGTACATGGGAAGAGTTCAGAACGGCATGCAGTTTCAGCCGTATTCCCGGTGAGAACATGATCTATGCCGACAAAAACGGCCACATCGGTTGGCAGGCGGTGGGTATTTCACCCATTCGTAAAAACTGGACGGGGCTTGTGCCCGTTCCCGGCGATGGGCGCTATGAGTGGGCGGGTTATTTGCCGATTCAGCTTTTGCCAAACAAATTTGATCCTGCGGAAGGTTATGTAGCAACCGCCAATAATAACATGACACCCGTTGACTTTCCGAATCGTAATGCCATTGGCTGGACGTGGGCTAATCCCGTTCGGGCCCATCGCATTGAAGAAGTGCTGACCGCCGGCAAACGAATGTCATTGCAGGATTTTGCGACCTTGCAAACCGATTACTTATCAGGAACGGCCCGGACATTGGTCCCGCTTTTGCTGAAAGCCTTGGAGCCGAATGCAAAAAAAGAGAGCAAAGAAGTAGCCAAAGCCCAAAGCCTGTTGCAGGAATGGGATTACCAGTTGAAGCCTAATTCCATTGCCGCCGCCGTTTATGTGCAGTGGGAAACCGAATTCCGAAAAAGCATCTACCAATTGACCGTTCCGGAAACCATTCAGACCTACTTTAAAACGCTGCCAACCAAACGGTTGGTGGATTGGACGGTTACGCCTCGACCTGAATTCGGGTCTGATCCGATCAAGATGCGTAATAAATTGTTGGTGAACGCTTTAGATAAAGCAATTTTGGAGTTGACCGCGCGTTTGGGAAACAATATGGATCAGTGGCAGTACGGGCAGGCTAAAAATAAACACATTACGCTTACGCACATTTTGAGTGATTTGGTGAGCGCCGATCAAAAGGCGAAGATCAATCTTGGGCCTTTGCCGCGCGGTGGCTACGGGGAAGTGGTGGGCAATACCGGCAATAACCTCAATCAGGAACACGGCGCTTCGTTTCGGATTTTAGTGGATACCGAAAACTGGGATAAAACCTTGGGGATCAATAACCCCGGTCAATCGGCCAATCCCGACGATCCGCATTATTCCGACCTGTTTGAACTATGGGCCAAAGACGGTTATTTTCCCGTTTATTTTTCCAAGGATAAAATTAAGAGCGTAGCCGACCGAACATGGACGCTGAAGCCTAACTAGAAATTTGTACATTTGCGGCCATTCGGTCAACCGTTGCGGGGAAATGCCGGGAAATAATTGGTCATTCCTGACGTGATGCACTGGACCCAACATGACCACTCATGACTAATTTTTGACAATGCGTGTTTGTTTTGTAATGCCTGCCTTGCCTCATTACTTTAAGCTGATTCTGAACAAGATCGTAGCGGGGACAGGGTACGAAGTTTTGATGATAAAGCCCGCTCAAAAAGGAAAAGCAACGGGGGCAGCGGTAAAAGAAGAAACAGACAATACACTGTTTCAAGTCATTGAGTTGGAAGAATACCGCGCTTGGTACGGCAAACCTTTTTTTAAGGATCTGTTGCCAACGCTCAAAGCGTTTCAACCTGATATTGTCATCATTACAACGTGGCCTTATTTTTTATATCTGACGCTTAACCCTTTCTTTTATTGGAAGTTACGTGGCTTGGGAGCTAAGCTCATTGCGCGCGATATTCCATTCAATTATGCCATTTGGGGAAGGGTGCAGGAATTCTATTTTTCACCCCAATTTCTTTCCGAAAATTTTCAGGATACCAACAAAACATGGATAGGGTTTATTCTTTTCTGGATCGCCTCTTTTCTGCGCCGCCTGAATTTACCCTTGGCCGATGCCCACATTAATTACATTGACGAAGCCCACGAGATCATCGGCAGTTATGGCGTACCGCCGGAGAAGATATTTGTCATTTCCAATTCGCCCGATACCGATGAACTGTTGGCCGCGTTTGAAAAGGTTAAAAAACGCCCTGCTTTATTACCCCCCAATCCGCATCGCCTGATTCATGTGGGGCGTTTGGTGCAATGGAAACGGGTCGATCTGATCATTGAAGCGGTGAAGAAATTACAATCGACGTATTCCGACATTGAATTGGTGGTGGTAGGGTTTGGTCCGGAATTGGAAAAACTAAAGGCGCAAGCCGCTGAGGCAGGACTGGCAGATGCCGTGCGTTTTGTGGGAGGCGTGTATAACTCGGAGGATCTGGGCCAATACCTGCACGAATCAGCGGTGTATGTGCTTGGTGGCATGGGCGGTTTGTCAATCAACGATGCCATGTGTTTTGCCAAGCCCATCGTATGCTCCGTGGCCGACGGCACCGAAAAGCGACTGGTACGGGAAGGGCTTAACGGCTATTATTTCAAGAACGGAGATGCCGGCGATTTAGCACGGGTTTTAGACTTGATACTGGCTGATCCTGAACGCCTCCTGGCATTTGGAGAACATTCATTGGCGATCATTAAAAATGAGATAAACATACAGACCGTTATCGAAGGGTATCGCAACGTATTTGAATTTGTAACGAAGAAATGAAGATTCTTAACATTGTAGGCGCACGGCCTAATTTTATGAAAGTAGCGCCGCTGCACCGTGCTTTTCAGAAAAAAAGTGAGATCGAATCAAAAATCGTTCACACGGGGCAGCATTATGACGCCAAGATGTCGGACGTATTTTTTAACCAATTGGAATTGCCCAAACCTGATTACTTTTTGGGAATCGGCGGCGGATCGCATACCCAACAGACGGCCAAGATCATGTTGGAGTTTGAGAAGGTAATGGAGGTTGAGCAGCCCGATCTGGTGTTGGTAGTAGGAGATGTGACATCCACCATTGCCTGTGCGTTGGTAGCTACCAAAATGCACATTCCGATTGCTCACGTAGAGGCGGGATTACGCAGCGGTGACCGTCGGATGCCCGAAGAGATCAACCGTATTTTGACGGATAGTATTTCAGATTATTTGTTTGTGACCGAACAGGCCGGCATTGATAATCTCAAACACGAAGGGGTGCCTGACGAAAAAGTGTTTATGGTGGGCAATTGCATGATAGACTCACTGGTGCACTATCGCCAAAAGGCGAGCATGCTGGATATTATGCCTTCGTTGGGCGTGTCAAAGGGTGATTTTGTGTTGATGACCATGCACCGACCCGCCAATGTGGACACCGCCGAAGGGCTAACGAGTATTTTGCAAATCATTGAAAATACAACTCCTTACAAAAAAGTCCTGTTCCCGATTCATCCTCGGACGAAGAATAACATTGAAAAATTTGGTTTAAAAGCAAAATTGGACGCCATCCAAGGCTTGATTTTGACCGAACCGCAGGGCTATCTTGAATTCCTGCATTTGATGGAAAACTCAGCGTTGGTCGTAACCGATTCAGGCGGAATTCAGGAAGAAACCACGTACCTGCAAGTGCCGTGCCTGACCTTCCGCGACAGCACCGAACGCCCCGTAACGGTAGAACTGGGAACCAACCAATTATTGGCAGACCTCAACCCCGAAACGGTTCATGAAAAAGTGCTCGAAACCCTCGAAGGGCGTACCAAAAAAGGCATTATTCCCCCTCTGTGGGACGGCAACGCCGCAGAGCGGATCGCTGCTGTTTTAGTGGAAAAATTCAATAACTAACGATTTTATTTAACCGAAACTAACGCCCGTGGGTATTGTTGTACGTCAAAGCCTCAAAGCCAGTCTAGGCTCCTATTTAGGCGTGTTGGTGGGTGTTATCAATCAGATGTATGTTTCCACCGAATTTTTATCGGTGGAGCAGTATGCATTGTCACGCATTCTTTTTGAGAACAGTCTTTTGTTTGCTTCGTTTGCGCATTTAGGAACTCCCTTTATTGTAGATCGTTATTTCAGCCTTTTCCGAAACGACGAAGAAAAGCACGGAGGTATTTTGAGTTTTTTGCTGATGCTGCCTTTGGTCGGCGTTGTTCTTTTCGGACTGGTATATTGGTTGTTTACTCCGTTGATCGTAGGCTATTTTTCCAAAAATTCCGCTTTATTGGTTGATTACCATTTCTTAGTGATTCCACTGACGGTGTTTTGGATCTACATTACAGTGTTGGATGCCTATTGTCGAAATAACTCGCGTATTGCCGTTCCGATGTTTATTCGAGAGGTGTATCTGCGCGTGGCCAATGTGTTGTTGGTGATTATATTTGGCATAGGTTGGATCAATTTTGATTGGATGCTTTATCTCATTATTGCCGCCTACGGATTTGCGGTGGTTTTGTTCATAGGCTATATCATTGTATTGGGAAAAGGATATTGGCGTTGGCCCGACCGCAGGATTCTTACAACATCCCTGCTGAAACAAATGTTGGGTTATGGTACTTTCACCGTTTTAGGGGCATTAGGGGTAAATATTATCCTATTTATTGACCGAACCATGTTAGCCGGTGAACGCGATCTGGTCAATGCGGGAATTTTTATTGTCGCTTCTTACATGGCAAGTGTCATTGAAATTCCGAGAAAAGCGTTGGCTCAAATTTCCATTCCGATCCTGACCCAACATTTACGTAATGACGATTTTGCACAATTGGAAAAAATGAACCGGAAAACGGCGCTGCATTTGTTATTGAGTGGTGGCTTGGTGTTTCTGTTGATATGGGTGAATATTGACGATATATTTTACCTGCTTCCCAAAAGCAACGTATACGGCGAAGGGAAGTATGTGGTGCTTTTTCTGCTGATTACCAAGTTGTTTGACATGGCGGCTGGACTCAATACCGAAATTATTTTGTACTCAAAACATTACAAAATGGCCACATGGATCATCATTTTTACGGCACTTTTGGGCTTTTTTCTTAACCTTTGGCTGATCTCATCGTATGGATTCATCGGGGCGGCGATAGCTACTTCCTTTACAACGTTGGTCTATTCTGCCTTGAGAATGGGATATATAAAATATCGTTTCGGTATTTCGCCCTATTCGGCACAAAGTATACAGGTTTTGGTGGTATTTAGTGGTGTTTTTTTGCTTTCGTACTTGATGCCTTCACATACCCAAACTCCTCTGATGGCTATGACATGGATTGTCATTCGTACAGCGGTAGTTTGTAGTTTGTTGGGGTTCTATGTGTGGAAATGGCGAGTGTCAGAGGAGATAAACGGTTTACTGGATACTGTTCTGGCGCGGTTTAAGTGATTTATTTATTAAAAATTGATAGACGATCATACAATGATTAAGGCATTGAAAAAACAGGTTTGGCAATTGCTGAATGCTTTGAAATTGGGGGGAAGTGTGCAATTATATTTGGAGAGTGAATTAAAGAACAACGGTTGGTTCAGAAGTTTTCATACAAAGCGTTCGGTAGATGCCGCCGGAAAACCGCTTCCTTGGTGCACTTATCCTTTTATTGCGTTTATTGGACCGCGTTTGAAAAACCATTTTACTGTTTTTGAATATGGCTCAGGCAATTCTACCCGTTGGTATTCAACTCATGTAAAATCAGTACAGGCGGTAGAGCATGACGAAGCATGGGTAAAGGAAGTGTCTCAACAACTCCCGGCCAATGCCAAAGTAATGTACCGAGAATTGGGTGAGAAATACGTGAAAGCCGTTCAAATAACCGGTAATAACTACCATATCATCGTAGTGGATGGTCGAAAAAGAGTAGAATGTATGCGTTTTTCTGTAGACTCACTGACTCCCGATGGCGTCTTGATCTTGGATAATTCAGAACGTGAAAGCTATGCTGAGGTGAAAGGTTTTATGCAAAGCCAAGGTTTTCGATGGATCGATTTTTACGGTATGGCGCCTATCGTATCGCACCTTACCTGCACCACGATTTTTTATCGAACTACTAATTGCCTGGGAATCTGATGAATTCTGCAACTAAATCGACTAAGTCCTTTTGGTGGTTGTTTGGACTGTATGCGGTCATTTGTGTTGGTTTTGCGATTTTTCGACAGTATCCGCTTCGAAGCGATTCATTGGTTTATTTTACGTGGGCAAGTCGAGCGGCCCAAATGCGTACGTGGTTTCCGTATCCCGAAACGATCTATGACCCTTGGCTGGCCAGTTTGTTTCACGTCAATCTGGGAGCCTTATTTCTGCGAATATACAATGCGACCGTTACGGTACATTTGCTGAATGCAGGCATTAATTTGCTGCAATTGTATTTAGTTTATCGCCTTACCCTTAAATTTTTTGGTGAACAAAGCGCCCTGACAGCGGCGTGGATGTATGTGCTTTATTTGAACAGTTTGGGCTTGGTGGTTTTGAATTTGAGCGAACTGACTTTTACTACCTGTACTTTGCTCAGCAGTTGGTTCTATTTTCAAAAACCCAATTTTAAATGGGGTTTTTTATCCGGATTAATGGCAGGTTTTGCTTTGGGATGTCGACCGTTGATCGTAGCGCTATTGCTGATATACGGGTTGGTATGGTTATGGAATTGGAAGTTTAATCAACGAAATGATTATAAACAATTAATAGGAATCGGTTTGGGAGTATTGCTGTTTGTATTGCCAATGGGAATGTACAGTAAATCTCAAACGGGGCAGTTTGTCTATTCCACTACGACAGGACCCATCAATTTACTCATGAGCGGTTTTGACGGTGCAACGGGCATCTACAACGACTCCATTCTCAAAAACGATTCGGTCTATCTGTCAAAAAAAACGTTTTATGAGAAAGGAGATTACATTCAAAACCGTGCTGTAAAATGGATCGTGGGTCACCCGGCAAAATGGCTTTCATTTTGGCCGCTAAAGATCAAAACCACGTTTGTAAATGATGATATTGCCATCAGCCCGCTGCTGGGAAATCCGAACTGGAATTTTGAACGATTTATCAAAGATGCTCGACAACCTCGGGCAAAGCGGCAATTTTGGCAACAGCCACTTGCCTATTGCATTGCCTTCTTAACGATTCACACGCTTCAATTTGGATACTATTTGCTGTTGTTGGGCGTGTGGGGATATCAATTGGTTTTTTATTGGCGACAACGTCCTACTGCTCCGCTAATTGTTTGGGTCGTTAATGGTTTCACTTTTTTAGGATTTATGATGACGTACGTTGGCTCGCAGGGAAACCTTCGATATAAATATCCTTATTTGGTAATATCATTTATTATAATTGCACCTGTTATCACTTTCCTTAAAAATGTAATTGCACAAAGAAAAACCTTGTCTCCATGAAAAAGCCACTTCTATTCTGCACACTTTTTTTTACACTGACAGCATACGCCGTATTGGGACAGTCGTCAGAAGGGATCAATAACTTTCTGTTAATGAAAGGCAATAACGGGTTAACGGCATCTTCTCCAACGGGTGATCCCAGAACCTATTTAAAATTAAGAAATGAAGCTACGATTCCTTCCTCTCTTGTTTCTATTGAATTATCGTCGGGTAGTGGTGGAGCTTCGACATCAACATTTCTGTCCCATCATGCTAAGGAATATGACTATGCAAATGGTGCTTTTGCCGGTTTTGGGCAAATCTATTCGCGGGACAATGGGCTGATCTTACGTTCGGGCAGTGCACAAAATCCTTTTGGCGTTATAAAATTTATGACCGGCAATGATCTGTATGGTAACTTTTCTCTGGAAAGGATGCGAATAGACGCATACGGAAATGTCGGGATTGGCGTAAGAAATCCTAAATCGAAATTACAAGTCACTGACGGCGATGTGTATGTCGACAATCCGAGCAGAGGAATTATTTTAAAATCGCCGAGCGGATTTTGTTGGCGTGTTACAGTTGACGATGCGGGGAATCTTATTCGAACGCAAATCAACTGCCCTGAATAAATCGTTTCTGCGGTTACTTCGTAAAACTCATAATTTCCACAGCCGGCTCGCCCACATAGAGTTTTAAGACGGCACCGTCGACAGAGAATTTAGTGACGTTTTTCAGGTTGTTCAGAAAATTTGTCTCGGCTTTCATCAGGTCGGGAGAGCCGGCCATTTTGGTCATTCCAATGGGCTCAACGAGTTGAATGGTGGAATTTGCCTCGTTGTACGTGAAAGTGGTACTGTAAAGATTGATGAATGACCGCCCGCCCACCTGCAATTTATTGGCGGTTTCGGTCGTCGTAAATTCGAGCGTGGCTTCGCCGTTGGAAGGCACTGTAGTGTCTTTCAAGTAGCCCGTAAATGTCCATTTTCCCGGTAATTTATCGAAGCTTACGCGGGTATTGATGACGTTTTGGGAGTTATTCAATTCATTATCAGCAATTATACTTTTTTGATTGCAGCTTGCTGCGAGGAGTAAAACAACAAAAAGGGCGCTTATTCTGATCATGGCTAAAAGCATTTAGGATTGTCATTGTTAACCGAATGACGTTTCCTAAACGCTTTTGGTTGGAAATTACGTTCTGATTTTATATACCTGACCGCTGCATGGTGCAATGTGTGCCTGCGATGCCGGTGAAGTCTGAAACACCAAATCATACTTGCTGACATCAATTACAGTTAAAGCAGCCTCGAATTCGTGGCTCAAATTAGCCACAAAAAAATATGTTGGATTTGTTGCCTGCGTCCAGGCGATGAGCGTACGACCGTTCGTATCGGGTGGGAGCAGCCAACGAATTTCGCGGTCTGCTATTTCTTCCCAAATACTTTCGGCAAACAAACGAAGTTGGGTGAGTTGTTGGAATTGCTCCATGTTTTCTCCCCATTCAAACGGTCCGTGGGTTACTTTGTCGGTTTCGGCATCGTCGTGGATTTGGAAAACGTATAACTTAGTATATTCTTCGTTTTTGGCCCGTTCGAAATGGAGGTTTCGAACTTCAAACCCAAGACTGTAATAACTCGGCATGTCTGTCAGAAACAGCCCGACAAAATAGCGTACGATGTTGCCCGTTCTATAAAACTCGTCAAATCGAGGATCGTCTTTGTCGGCCGTAATGATGGTAAAGCTTGGGGCAAAAGTACGAGTCCGGAGCAATTGGTCATATAACGTAAATCGTTCGTTAAATTCCTGTGAATCAATGACCGACGCTTGGAGGTCGCCTAAGGTTGCATCGGCTTCGATGGCTTCTAAATGGTCAAACTCGTCGCCATAACCCATGACATTGGGTGGCGCAATGAAGGTTTCGGCGTAGAAGGCAAAGTAAGGCGCGCTGTGCTGCTGAACGTATTTTTTAACGGCACAGAGCGGATCGTAGAAAGCATCCGTTTGAGTAGGAACACCGTCGGGGCGCATTTGGACGTGGGCCATGTCGCCGCGCATAAAATCAAAATTGAACTGCTGTTGGCATTCGAGGTATTTTCGGGTAAAATACTGCCAGGCCGCTACGTTGGGTCGTCCAAAATCCAGTTCCCACTGTTGATTATCGTTTTTGGAGTGGTAAAAACGATAGCGCGTCAGCGGCCCGAATACCCGCGACATGGCTTGCGGATGATCAAATTCGTATTGATACCAAGGCGCCCCCCGCTCGTCGACGATGAACACGTCAGGATTGATATGAAGGCCGCGGTAGGGAGGCGCCATTGTCATGGGCAAAGTTTCAAAATCATGTGCCAACAGCGTTTGCATGAGCGCAATGCGTCGATGAAGGCGCTGCTGTTGGTCAAATCCAAAGATAATTTCCTGACGTCTTTTATCGCTTATAATAGGTGTTGACGGGTCAAAAAGGATATTTTTGTCGAAATCCAACCAACTGCCGTCGGCGGCGCCGTGGTGATGCAAATGTTGCCAAATGACCTCTTCAACCTGTTGCCAAATATGTTCGGAATGGTCAACGAGTTGAGGTCCTTCCCGACGTACCCATTCAAAAAGCCGAGGGTGAATCAAGGCAATTTCTGAAAAACGGTCGGTGTGCGGAATGACATCCAAGCCCACCGTTTTACCCAAAGCATGAAGTACATTTACGACTGCTTTGAGTTGTTTTTCAACAGTATCCAACCATGGAACGGCCCGTTGAAGTTGCCAACTGTAAAACTCGCCGTTAATATTCCAACTCACTTTTCCGTATAAACTGCCAACGACTCCCGGCTCCCAAATCGGGAGCAAGTGTATAGAATCATGAAATGTAGGTAGGGTGAGTGCATATCCAACGACATTCCAAAAACTGCCGATGGTGCGAACATTCACGCCGGCCATGTTGGATTTTTTAAGCCATTGACTGTCAGTGTGGGAAATTAAGGGCGAAGGAATTGTTTCCTCCGGATTGAGTGCCCGCATCAATGTATCCCTCCCCAATCGCTTTTGAAGCGTGTCCAACACCTGAAAAACGTCAAATTTGGTGGCAAATTCAGGCAGCAGATGAGGGACAAAAGAAGTCTGTGCTCGCTCATAATCAGCGATGTGTTGGTGGTATTTGCTGCGCCAATCCTGCACGTACGCATTGCGTGAGGAAGGCGTAGAAAAATTCAGTATGTTCATCATAGGTTGTGTAAGGCGGCAAAATAATACTTTTTTCGAAAAAAGTACAAAGAAAAACGCCCGTCGCTTATTACTTTACTGACCACTCAATGATACCGCCGGCATATTCTTTTGGCAACATTACTTCCATTTTCAACGCTTTGGCTTCTACGGGTTCAAAAGATAATTCATTGTATTGGTCTTTAGCTATGCCAAAGGCACCTTTGGGTTCAACGGATTTCCACTCGCCTGCCTTATTTTGGTATACTAACTTCCAAGAAGCGGGCACGCGGCAACCGCCCCAAGGGCCGTCGTCAAACCAATAAACTTTGGTGGAAGAAATGGTGGTGGGCCGGTCAAACGTGTATTGTACCCATTGCAGTGTATCTTTCATGGGCCACCAATGGTAGTAAATATTGTCGTGGTCGTTGGAGTTTTTGGGCTCTGCCTGATCGTTAAGCGCCATGAGCGTTTTAGTCATATGAGAAGCCGTCAAGGTGCTTTTTGAGGCAATGGTAGGCGCGGGAAGCGGGCGGGATGCCGCAGGTTTTGTACCAAACCAAACGGCCATTTCACCGGGGCCGCGATTGGCCCACGCGTAGTAGGGAATCGCTTCAAAAGCGGTTTTAGAGACGTTGATCTGATTATCCAATGTCCGTTTAGACTGTTGAGCTTCTCCCTTAATGACCGTAACACCATCTAAAAAATCGGGACGATACGAAGCCGTTAGCGGCGTTTCGGGATTCAGAACCAGATTAAGAACGTGCCCTTCCGCAAAGTCGGGCCATTCGGCGCAGTAAACAATAGGTCCGCGCTGGATCGCAATTTTGCTTTGGTCAGCAGCCACTTTGTCGTTGGCGGCAATTTGACGAACAGGCATGGGTAAGTCCAAACTGATCACGTCCCCTTTTTTCCACTCCCTTTTAAGCACAGCGTAGTCATTTTCAAGGTGATATTCGGCGGGTTTTCCATTCACACTAATAGTAAAAGGCGTATCATCTTTCTTTGTGAAGGTATATAAACCACTCGGCAAGGGTTGATTTTGTGCCCATCCCGGTATCCGAATTGCCATTTCAAAATGCTTACGCTTGTCCGGATTGAGCGTAAAGTCTACTTTCCCGGCCCAAGGATATTGGGTATTTTGCGCAATTTGCAGGGCCGTTCCGTTGATTAAGATCTCGGCAGTGCTGTTAATGAATAAGTTGGCAAATACGCGGTCATTTTGTTGCGCATAGACATAACCCGGCACCGAAGGAATGAATCGACACACATTGCTCGGACAACAGGCGCACCCAAACCACGCGCTGCGCGAGTGTTGCCCCAACGATTCCAACGGATTGGGATAAAAGAAACGGTCGCCGCTGAGCGATACGCCCGACACCATGCCGTTATACAGCGTGCGTTCCAATACATCGTAGAAACGGGCATCGCCGTGAAGCAGGAACAGGCGGTAATTCCAGTAAATATTGCCAATTGAAGCACAGGTTTCGTTGTAGGCCGACATGTTGGGCAGCTCGTAAGCCGCCCCAAATCCTTCATGACCGCCCGCCGCGCCAATGCCGCCCGTCAGGTAAAACTTGTCGTCGATGATGTCTTCCCAGATTTTATCAATGGCGTTGAGGTAGGCTTTATCGCCCGTGATGGCAGCCACATCAGCCATCCCGGCGTACATATAAGTAGCGCGGACGGCGTGCCCGACGGCCTCTGTTTGTTCCGTGACTTTTTTGTGGTCTTGGCTGTATTCTTTGCCTTTGCCGCGCACGTCCAGAAAGAATTTGGCCAGGTCAAGGTATTTTTTCTGATTGGTAGTTCGGTACAATTTTACCAGTGCCATCTCCACGATCTGATGCCCCGGGGCGTAATCTAACTTGCCGGGGCCAAATTCTTTGCAAAGCAAGTCTGCATTTTTGATGGCAATGTTCAGTAATGATTTTTTGCCGGTAGCCTGATAATGCGCTACGGCGGCCTCGATCAGATGCCCGCTGTTGTACAGTTCATGACTCAGATCTGACTCTTTTTCCCAACGTTTCAAACCCGACCACGGGTGCGGATGCAACGGGTCAATGGTGCGGGTGGTATATAGATAACCGTCGGGTTCCTGCGCTTTGCCCACGTAGCGAATGAGTGTATCAATGCGTGCTTCCAGGTTTTTGTCGGGAAATGTTTGCAGAGAAAAACTTGCTCCTTCAATGATCTTGTAAATATCGGTATCATCAAAAGGGTATTCGGTGCAGAACTTGCCTGTTTTGAGCTTGGCGGCAAACAAAAAGTTGTTGACTCGTCCCGTAGTATAGCATTGCTCCAGCGCGATGGGAATCGTGACTTCGTGATTGCGTTTGATGCGCGGTGCCCAAAATTGGTCATTTACTTTCACCGACGTAAACGGCACCGGCTGAATCGGATAGTCGCCTTTGGGTTGGCCTTTGAGGTTGCCAATACCGCAGGAGAAGAGCCCTGCCAAGAGGAGTATTATTTCAAGCTTTTTCATATCTATCGTTAAAAATACACGTTTGCCAACCATTTGCCCCTCCTAAGGAATCTCCGTTTCTCAGCGCAATTTTTTTTATTTTTCCGATTTTTGCCGTGTTCAAAAATAGCGATAATCTCGTTTCTTTCACAGAAAATCGCCGCCGGATTTGCCGATAATTCTTCTTGATTTCGGGTAGACTTGATTAATAAGAAAACCCGTCAGCGTATGGGTTTTAGCTGACGGGTTTTGGAATAATTTCTCAATAAATGTTAAGGTAAGGTTCGAGTATGAAATTCACCACTGATGGCAGGCCCGATGTTGTCGCATTCCTGATTTTCATTTCCGACAAGATGACAATCAATCAACAAATCCATGAAACCGTAAAAGGTATCGGTAAAGCGTACCGTTGAGAAGCAGTTATAGGTGTTGATGGATATCAAACACATCTTAAAGATTAACAATTGCCCCGAATCGCTTTTTGTACTTATTGATATAAATGCCTGATTATTAATAGTTCACATTTGTTAATAAGCAAAATACTTTTTAGATTTGTTTAGAAAGCGGAAGCTTTTGAGTAATAGTAAAAAAGGTATTAACACCATTTCTGATAAATGACCATGCTTAAACTTTGTTACTTCATTCTTTCGCTCGGTTTGTTTGCACTTTTAGGTTGCAATACGGAAACAAAACCGCGAATCATCCCGCCCATCTTTACCCCCGAAATCGCCGTCGAAACTTCTGACCCGTTATTGCCGGATTCTATCTTTACGTATCGGCCTGTTTTCGGGAAAAACGAACCTATTCGTCAATTTCCTTTTGGGCCGGCCAACTCACCTGACCCTAATGTACGATTAACAAAAGTTACTTCTAACGGCAAACTATTGCGGTCTTATGAATATACTACCCAAGGCCGACTTATAGAACGAACTGACTATTACGCAGATGGTTTACACGTTTATAAGAAACATACCTATAATTATGACACCATTGGAATAGTGCATATTACATCGCAACTTAATAATGAAGCGCCCAATGCTTACGTATACGGTATTCCTAAAACCAATGAGCTGAGTCTGAGCCGCAAGATCGGGTATGTTTCTTTGAGCGATACAGCTTTCAAAGTCTTAAAAACTACAAATACCGTATTTACGGATTGGAACCAACCAAAAGGAATCGTGGAAACTCGTTTAGGTTTTAATGCTGCGGGGGCATTGATTTGGGAAGAAAAGAATAACCAATGGGATAGACTGGCCGAGTATACGCTCTATCGTCGAGATCAAATTGGAAATGTGATTTTACAGCGTTACGGAGCATTATCTCGAAAATGGAAGAATCAGTATTTTACGTATGACACGAAGCCTAACCCTTTCCGAACAACGGGTGATTTTTTGCTGCCGGAAGTAGTTGATTTTGATGCAACGAATATCAATAACATGGTGACTCAACGGGTTATTGATTCCGAAAGTCGCAGGGATAGCATTACTTACACTTATAGCTACCGCTCGGATGGCTACCCTGATGAGGTAAAACTGTACCGTGCCGGGCAATTGGTAGGTACAATTGGCTTTTCTTATAATCAATAACAATTTAAAGGGAGTAATTTTATTTCTGCGCTATTATCACCAGATCGGTGGTTTTCGAGCCATCGTTGGTTGGGAAATCTTTACGTTGCAGATCAATAATTTTAAAACCGATTTCATTGAGCGCATCCACCAATTCATCTCCCGGGTGATAATGCATATATATTTCACTGCCGGAACTTGATTTTTTCAAGCCTGATTTACTGTAATCGTCTTCCATTGTGCTTAAATAAAGCACGCCCTCGTGTTCTAATAATCGATAAGCGTCAACGATCAATTTTGCAGCTTCCTCTCTTGATAAATAGGGTAAACAAAACCCGCACATAATGGCATTGTATTTTTTACCGATCAAGGCAATATCCCGGCAATCCATTAACTGAAACTCAGCGGTAGGATTATTGATCTGGGCAAGGTTCAGCATGTTTTGAGCCAGATCAATGCCCAGTATCTTAAAATCAGGTCGCTTTCTTAACAAATAGGCCGTAATATTCCCCGGCCCACAGGCAACATCTAAAACAGTGGCATTTTCGGTGGGTATATATTGACAAAAAACATCAAATGTATCATTGTACAACTCCAAGTCCATGAACTTTTCCTGGTATTGGAGAGCATATTTGTCAAATACTTCAATGGCCATTTTGGTTTTGTCCATATTTTCGAAATTTCTTGTAAAATAGTGTAAATTAATGGTTTAGGGAGTGGATTTTGTGCCCTGTTCTTGAAAAAGTACATTGTTTCAATCGGATTTTCTTAGCCCAAAATCATATCGTTCATCAATGATCCGTTTCAACATTCCTATTTGTCCGCAATGATACATGGTGTGTTTTATATTCCAGTCTATTGCTTCGAACTTTGTTTTTGCAATTGGATGCGGGGTTGGAGTGGCTACTAACTTTTCTTCCAATTGAGAAGGAGTTAAGGCGCTGATTATGTTTATAGATTTTTGTTGAACAACTGCCAAGTGATTTAACAGGTCTTGCGGGTTGGTTTTTCCGGTGGCGTTTTCGGGCAGAGCATTCGTAAAAAGTCCATCATATTCTTTAAGCGGAATCTTTTGAATAATGTCCGGTTGATGCCCTACGATAACCATAACTGAATGAAAATAGTGGCTCATGATCAAATGCCCAACCTGCCAACTTATACTTGACTCAACAACGGCAGGAATTGTTTCCCATTTATCAAAAGCAATGCTTCTGATAAGCTTATTTGTCCACTCATAAGCGCCCTCTGTTTGTTTTGTTAAAATGTCAATTTCAGTCATTTTTAGTGGAAAAGTTTGTGTACTATTATTTCTATTTCCCACCTCCCGTCGTCGTCAATGGCAGCGTCCAGGCCGGAGGTTCAACATTTAACAAATGACGCACAAAGAAATCCCGACGCTTGCGTTCGCCGTATTCGCCGCCGGTAGAGTGGGCCATGTTGGGAACCATCAGAAAGTCGAAATCTTTGTTGGCTTTGATGAGCGCGTTGACCAATTGCATGGTAGAAGCAGGGTCCACATTATCGTCTACCTCGCCCAAGATCAGCAATAATTTCCCCCGAAGTTTTTCGGCGTGAGTCACGTTGGAGCATTCAGCATAATGGGGGCCAATGGGATAGCCCATCCATTGTTCGTTCCACCATATCTTGTCCATGCGGTTGTCGTGGCAGCCGCACGATGATACGCCTACTTTGTAAAAATCAGGGTACAACAATAGTCCTCCTGTTGAACTTTGCCCGCCTGCCGAGGTGCCATAGATGCCAACACGGCTGATGTCAAAAGAAGGATATTTGCGAGCGGCTTCCTGCATCCACAAAATACGGTCGGGAAAACCGGCGTCTTTCAGGTTTTGCCAGCATACATCATGGAAGGCTTTGGAGCGGTTGGAAGTGCCCATTCCGTCGAGTTGAACAACGATAAAGCCCAATTCGGCCAATTCAAACATAGAACGGTTGTAGGTCATAAATGATTTGGGCGTAAACGAACTGTGCGGCCCCGCGTAAATATTCTCGATGACGGGGTACTTTTTGGCAGGGTCGAAGTTGGTGGGACGAACGATGATGCCCCAAATGTCGGTTTTGCCGTCACGACCTTTTGCCGTAAAGATTTCCGGTGCGCGCCAGCCTGCTTTCTGCCATTCGGAAATGTCGGCTTTTTCCAATTCCATCACGACCGAACCATCGGTGGCCGAGCGTAAAACCGTCGTTTGCGGCATGTCTACCCGAGAATAAGTATCCACGAAATACTGCTTGTCGGGCGAGAAATACGCTGTATGGTTGGCATTGTCGGAAGTGAGCGGCGTTAGCCCCGAACCGTCGAAATTGATTTGGTAATAATGAACAAAGTACGGGTCCTGTTGGGCATTCATACCGGCGGCGGCAAAAGTGATCGTCCTTTTTTCTTCATTGACATTCACCACATTACGTACAAGCCACTCACCTTTGGTAATTTGTTTTTTGACTTTCCCCGTCAGCCCGTCATACAAATAAAGGTGGTTCCAACCGTCACGTTCCGACGCCCAGATGATCTCTTTTCCGTCGGCAACGTCGTAGCGATAGCGTTTTCCGCTGTAATCAATGAATGTTTTGCTTTGCTCATCAATAAGCGCCCGAATGGCTCCGTTGGCGGCATTTACTTCCAAAACACGGTATGCCTGATGACCGCGTTGGTTGTACTCAAACGTAAACGCGCGACTGTCTTTACGCCAATCTATGCGTGAGAGGCTGTATTGATGATTGAATAAAGCGTCATCAATGGAGATCTGTTTGCGCTCTTCGACCAAAAAAAGCTGAGGTTGAAGCACGGGTAACGCATCGCCCGGTTTGAGGTACTCACGACTTTCGAGTTTGGGTTGGAGTTGGTCTTCGGGTGACGAGCGTACAAAATAGATCAGGTGTTTTTGATTGGGGCGTATTTTGGCGGAAACCAGTTTTTTAGAATCGGGAGACCACTGTACATAACCCGAATAATAGTCGCCTTCGGAGCCGTCAAAACTCATTTGAGTTTCTTTTTTTGTCTTTTCAGAACGGACATACAAATTATAATTCTTGATGTAAGCCGTTAAGGTGCTGTCGGGTGAGAAGACAGGCTTATCGTTTTGGCCATTGTCACGGGCGCCCCAATAACGCCGATCTTCGGGTCGAATAAGTTCTTTTTTGCGTAAATTAGTGGATGTCAGCCCGTACGTCCACACAAATCCTTCCGCGCTGAATTCAATGTCTTTGTCATCTTTGCTGTAAGTGAAAGTGCTGAAAGGCAAGGCATAAGGCTCTATTTTCTTTTTGGCAGCTTCTGAAAGTTGTTGTGCCAGCCGTTCGTGATCAAATGCGGGCTGACGGAGCTTTGAGGATGGGCTGACGGCGATAAATTCTTTGCCGCGTGCTGTTTGAACAACATACCACGCCCATTGGCTGCTCGTTGACCAATTGACCAACGCGGGAGAATTGTACACTTTGTCTCTGAGCCGATTTTTAAGTGTTTCGGAACGTTGGTAATCTTCCAATCTTCCCTGAGCCAGTAAGGGTTGGAAGGAGTATGTCAAAAGGCCAACTAATAACGCAATAAACAATGAATTGCGATTGTATTTCAATAGACGAAAAGGCATGGAAAGTAAGGGTTTAGAATACAAATTTATATCCCTTTTTTGGGTATTTCTCCCCACCGATTGCCAAAATTCAGTACTATTTTAACTTTTGTAAACTTGCCGGGGCGTTTTACTTCGCGGTAAATCGCAAGGCTTTTAAAGAGGAAGCCGGTTTTTCGAGCCGGTAGTACTTTACGCTTTATTCGTTTTTTTTACAGTAAACGCCATTTGGGGAAGATGCTCATTAATCAGTGTGGTGGGACTCATGTTGTATTTCTTTTTGAATACTTTATTAAAACTGGCAATGCTGGTATAGCCGAGTTGGGTTGCAATTTCTGCTACTGTCCATCTATTTTGTAAAAGCAGATTTTTGGCAATATCAAGCTTACTGTTTAGATGGTATTCATAGGGAGCAGAGCCGTAGATCTGCCGGAAACATTTCTTGAATTTTGACAAACTCATGTTTGCTTCACCGGCTAAAAACTCCAATGGAGGAAGCATATTCGTCGCCAAAAAGTAACGACTTTCCACCTCCATCACTTGTTTAATGTCGCTTTGACTGAATTTTCCTTCCGTAACCTCAGACAGAGGAGGGGCGATCTGGTTAATAAAGTCGACGATCAATTCATAACATTGAGCTTCCACCGAAAGCGACCAACTCAAATCACGCGTATCCTCAAAAAGCTTATCGAAAGAAAAAATTCGTTCAAAAAGGGAAATTCCCTGAAAATAAACCCCGCTTTCTGACATCAACATACTGATAAACGGCGCTTCGTTCTCATTATCTGTGTTTATGCCAAGTTTTTCACAAAGCCAATCCCGGTGAAAGCTGATGGAAACAAAGCGTGACCGTTTTTTGACGGGCCAAACCGTGTTCACGGTCATTTTAGAGCTATAAAAAAGGCTCGATTTATACGCCTTGATTTCGTGTTTTGTTTTATTATTGATCAGATAGTATGTATGAGCCTCTTCAGAAAGAGTAAAGGTTAAAATCCAGTAATCATTGGTTTGAATCGATTCTTTCAGTGTGTTGAGTGGAGCATCCCAACAAATGTCACCCAAAACGACGGCGACTTTATCAGGCTCAATGATGAGAGAGTTTAGCTTGAAGAAAAAATTACCTTTTGAATAATTAAACCCATAAGGTGATTGGGGGACTGTGCCAAATTGCTCAGCTACTTGTGCCATCCAGTTTTTCGATGGCCTAAGTCCTAAGGTAATTTCCATAAGTTGAGTTAATTAACTACGATATTATTAGCCGTTTTAAGTATGATCATATGAGTCTTTGGGGTAAATGCATTACTAAATCGTCAGCAATATAAGTCTATTAAATGTAAAATATGATTATTGTCAGGTGATAATTTTTAATTTTTTTTATGAACCTAATGCAAGGGAAAAAGCGGGTGTTTGGTTAAAATTGGTTTTTAAAACTGGAAGAAATGTGCTAAATTCGCGAAAAACAAAGCCTTTATTGAGGAATAAGCACTAACTTCGCAACCAAGCCACACAATTTTGATACGTTGCTATTACGCTAACTGCTGGCACAACCAATTGTTGGTTTTAAAGTTAAAAATTTGTAAACTTCGGAATGGCATCTTTTTATTATATGGTAAATTTTCTCTTTTTCGTTCACCCTAACGCTTTACCCCTTGACTTTTGACGATTTTGATTTTGACGAAGAACTTTTAGATGGTCTGCACTCGATGGGATTTAATCAGCCAACCCCCATTCAGGCTCAAGCTATTCCGGTTATTTTAAATAATAAAGATTTGATTGCCTGCGCCCAAACGGGTACCGGCAAAACGGCAGCGTATTTGTTGCCCGTTCTAAACAAGATCATTGACGCCTCCTCCGGTAATCGCCATCTCAATACCCTTATTCTCGCTCCAACGCGTGAATTGGCGATTCAGATCGACCAACAGATTGAAGGATTGGGCTATTTTACTGGCGTGAGTTCCATTGCTATTTACGGCGGCGGCGACGGTGCCGCCTGGAGTCAGCAGCGAAAAGCACTGGCCGAAGGAAGTGAGGTGATCATTGCTACACCCGGGCGTTTGATCGCGCTGTTGCAAATGGGTGAAATCAACTTCGGCAATCTTCAGCACCTTATTCTGGACGAGGCCGACCGTATGCTGGATATGGGTTTCTACGATGATATTATTCGGATAATCAGCTATTTACCCCAAAAACGACAAACATTGCTCTTCTCGGCAACCATGCCGCCTAAGATCAGAACGTTGGCCAATACCATTTTGCATAAACCTGAACAGATCAGTATTGCGGTGGCTAAACCCGCCGAAGGTATTTTGCAACTTGCTTATCTGGTGTATGACGAACAAAAAATAGCGTTGCTCAAAAATATTCTGAAAGAAGGAGATTTCGGCAGTGTCATTATTTTTGCCTCTACCAAAGAGAATGTTAAAAAATTGGACGAGGAACTGCGTCGTAATAAATTGGTTGCCAAGGCATTTCACTCTGATTTAGACCAGAAAGAACGCGAAGGGATTCTTCGTGAATTCAAAAATAAAGCACTCCCCATTTTGATTGGAACCGATATACTTTCTCGCGGGATAGATGTGGAGGGAATCAGTTTGGTCGTGAATTATAATGTTCCTCACGACCCCGAAGACTATATTCACCGGATCGGACGTACGGCCAGAGCCGAAACCACCGGTACTGCGATTACCTTTATCAATGATAAAGATCAACGTAAATTTGTGGCTATTGAGCGAATGATCGGGAAAGAAATTCCTAAAATGTCGCTGCCGGCGTCTTTAGGTGCGGGACCCATTTATGGTCAGCCCGGAGCTGCAAAAGAAGTAAATCCCCAACGTAAGAAAAAGCCTTTTAAACAAAGAGGAAATCGGCCCGGAACGTCTAATTCTACACGGCCCAAAAGCGGAACATAGAAGCCCCGG
This sequence comes from Runella sp., assembly GCF_965279615.1. Lineage (NCBI taxonomy): Bacteria > Pseudomonadati > Bacteroidota > Cytophagia > Cytophagales > Spirosomataceae > Runella > Runella sp. The sequence continues at coordinate 8,077,282 of NZ_OZ257252.1, forward strand.
AAAGAGATTATGCCGAACCCGTGAGTAGGAAAGAAAAGCCTGACTGCTTTTTGTAAGGTTCTACTAAATCTAACTTTCTATGCGTCCTCTTGCTGTATCAATGTTTTCATTCTGCACAATTGCGTATTTATTTTTATCCTGTGGTGGCTCCAATCAAAAAGCCGAATCCACCTCTGCCGATACTATGAGCACGATTACAAAAACTACTTTCGGGCAATTGCCCGATGGCCAAACGGCCGATCATTTCACGTTTCGGAATAAAAAAGGAACGGAAATTAAAATCACCAATTACGGAGGTCTTATTACCCATTGGACCGCTGCCGACAAAAACGGCACCTTTGAAGACATGGTATTAGGCTATGATTCATTAAGCGGCTATTTAAAAGCCAGCCCTTTTTTCGGAGCCTTAGTAGGGCGATATGGTAACCGCATCGGCAAGGCGAAATTTACCCTTGATGGGAAAACCTATACGTTGGCGGCCAATAATGGGCCTAACAGCCTGCACGGCGGACTTGTAGGATTTGACAAAGTAATTTGGAAAGCCGAAATTCTGGATGACCAAAAGACGCTGAAGTTGACGCATACCAGCAAAGACGGCGATGAAGGTTTTCCCGGTACACTGACCGCAGAAGTAACCTATAAGTTGACCGAGGATAACGAGTTGGAAATTGAATACAAAGCAACGACCGACAAGCCAACCGTAATCAACCTAACTAACCACTCGTATTTTAACCTGACAGGCGGCAAACGCGATGTACTGGCACATGAGATCGCGCTGAACGCCGATAAGTTTGTGCCGGTCGATAACACATTGATCCCAACCGGAAAATTGGCGGATGTAAAAGGAACTCCTTTTGACTTTTTGAAATCAACGGCCATAGGTGCTCGCATTGACGATCCGAAAGATGAGCAGATCAAATTCGGCGGTGGCTATGATCATTGCTGGGTAATTAACAAAGGAGCTGATCCTTTGGCGTTGGCAGCAACGGTCTATGAGCCAACATCGGGCCGGGTTTTGGAGGCTTTTACCACCGAACCGGGCGTTCAGTTCTATACCGAAAATTTCCTGAATGGCTCCATTACGGGTAAAAACGGCGTTACTTACACAAAACGCTCCGGCTTTTGTCTTGAAACAGAGCATTTTCCCGATTCACCCAATCAACCTTCTTTCCCAACCGTGGTCTTACGCCCCGGAGAAGTGTATAAGACCAAAACTGTCTATAAATTTTCGACAAAATAAGTTATCAAACCCTGCAAAAACCAAAAGCTGTTTTTGCAGGGTTTGTTTTTTCGATAAATGCTTTGATTTATAATGCCTTATCTGTTGCCGGATTCTGCTTTATCTCTTTAAGTTACTGCTGATTTCTTAACATTTCCTGTCAAAAATTGTCAAATATCGGATTATTGCATTAGTTTAGCGATTGTCAATAACCAACCCCCACCTTACAGATATGGCCATGTTAAGCCGCGTTGCAGATTCCATTTACTGGATGAATCGCTACATTGAGCGAGCTGAGAATTATGCACGCTTTATTGGAGTAAATTTTAATTTGGCATTTGATTTACCTCCCAATGTAAATGAACAATGGGAGCCGCTTTTGATTGCTACTGCCGACAATTTTCTTTTTTATCAGCATTATGACGAGCCTTCCCGCGAAAACGTCATTAATTTCATGACGTTCGATAAACGAAACCCCAACTCAATCTATAGCTGTTTGTTATTGGCCCGTGAAAATGGCCGTACTATCCGTGAAAGCATTTCAAAAGAAATGTGGGAAAATCTCAATGAATTGTACCTGTGGATCAAAGATGTAAAACCGCAGTCAGAATGGGATCTTAACCACATGCAGGATTTTTATTCACAGGTGCGCAATGGTACACAATTGTACTACGGAATAGTGGATGCTACCATTACGCGCAACGAAGCCTGGCACTTTGGACGCTTGGGGCGTTTTATGGAACGTGCAGACAAAACTTCCCGCTTTTTGGACGTTTCTTACTTTACACTTCTGCCTGATTCCGACGTGACAGGAAGTACCCTTGAGTTGGTTTTGTGGACAGCAGTGCTGAAGTCAGTGAGCGCTTACAATATGTATCGTCAACAATATCAGACACTTATTCCTACGCATATTGTTGAATTTTTGATGTTGGATAAACTTTTTCCTCGGGCCATGGCCCATTGTATTCGTCAGGCAGAGTTATCTTTATACGAAATTTCGGGCACGCCGATCACTAATCGTTTCAGCAATCAAGCGGAAAAAATGATGGGAAAACTTCGCTCCGAAATTGAATTTACGGAAGTGGAAGATATTTTTAAGGTAGGTTTGCACCAATACCTTGACCAATTCCAGATCAGAGGAAATGAGGTAAGCAAAAGTATTTTTGAAACCTATTTTGATATAAAATCTGTTGAATGATTTATAGAGGTTTGACAAACCCATTTCCCGTTCAGTAACGCATTTTGGTAAAATACGTCTGTCGTTCATAAGATATCGTATTTACTTTTACTCTTTGACATTTAAGAAATATGACTTATTGCCTTGGTATTAAAGTCGCTTCAGGCCTGGTAGCTATTGCTGATACCCGGCTTACCTCGGGCACGGAGGTAAGTACCAACAAAAAAATCTCTGTGCATCAGTTAGAGAATCATTCGTTGTTTATCATGACTTCGGGCCTGCGTTCGGTGCGCGATAAAGCAGTGACGTATTTTCGGGAAGCACTGGAAGAACAGGACCACAGCTTTAATAAATTATACAAAGCGGTAAATGCCTTTGGGCAACAAGTGCGGCGCGTAGCAAATGAAGATAAAGAGGCATTGGATGCGGCGGGGCTGCGCTTTAATCTACACGCGATCGTGGGTGGCCAGCTGGAAGACGACAGTGAACATAAACTTTACTTATTATATCCGGAAGGAAATTGGGTAGAGGTAGGCGAAACATCTCCGTTCTTTGTGATCGGAAATTCCAATTATGGAAAGCCATTGCTTTTCAGAAGTTTAAAGTACGGTTCGTCACTGGCAGAGGCGTTGAAAGTTGGATTTTTATCCTTTGATTCTACCCGGGTAAGTGCCAATGATGTAGATTATCCGATCGATGTAGTGATGTATGAACGGGATAGTTTCCACGTCACGGAGCACCGTTTTCAGAAAGATGATCTGGCTCACTTATCGTTGCAGTGGAGTATGTTGCTGCAAAATTCCGTCCAGCGTTTGCCCAATGATTGGATGGACCCTGTCTTTGAGAAAGTACGCGAAAAAGTATAAGTAACGGCAGGGAATCTCCCTGCCGTTGTATTTTCAGTCAATTCGAAAAGACCCACTCCCATGATTTTAAACGTCAGCCACCAACTGTTTTATACGTATTCTGAGCCTGTACTTCTGGAACCTCATACGTTATACCTTTTCCCCAAAGCGTACCCGCACCAACAGATCGTCAGTCACACAATGACGATTGACCCGGTGCCCACTATGCTGGCTGATAATATTGATGCTGAAGGAAATCACCAACGCATTGCTTATTTTCGAGAACCTACTGCGCAATTGACCGTTTCGGTAACAATGGCGGTTCGTTCTGATGATTTTAATTTGTTTAATTTTGTTTTATTTCCCTTTGATACCGAACGTATTCCGTTTCAATATCCTGAGTCCCTTAAAAAATTCCTGCAACCCTATCTTGTGCGGGAAGGTGTGACCACGTATGTAGAACAGTACGCACGTCAGACGGCGGCAGGAGCTCGTTGGACAACCATCGCTTTTTTGACCGATTTATGCCGCGACATTGCACAAAACTTCATGTATGAGCGCCGGGATGTGGGAGCTCCGCTTTTGCCCGAGCATACGCTTATCGGACGTAAAGGAACCTGCCGTGATTTTGCGCAGCTGTATGTGGCCTGTTGCCGGGCTTTAGGCCTTGCAGCCCGTTTTGTGAGTGGTTATTTATACGGAAATGCGCTTCAGGAGCATGATCTGCACGCTTGGGCGGAAGTTTACTTGCCGGGAGCCGGATGGAGAGGATTTGACCCTACAGACGGGAAGGCTGTCATGAATCACCACGTTTATTTGGCTTCTTCTGCCGACCCCCTGTTGGTTACTCCTGTTTCGGGAGTATTCAGAGGCAAGGCTAAGTCAACGCTTCGTGCCGAAGTGACGGTCGGTGAGGGAATGTGATAATAGACGGAAATTTTCGGCAGTGATTTTCAAGTTTCAGACGTATATTTGTCCCTTGAAAGATCGAAGTTATGTTAAAGACTATTGTTAAAATAAGTAACGTTACCAACTTGTCAGACGCTCGTTATTGCGCAGGAATGGGCGTTGAAATGCTCGGATTTTCCATTGACGAAACAAGTGAGGCATTTATTGAGCTTAAACGTTTTCAGGATATTCGTTCGTGGGTATCAGGAGTGCAGATCGTAGCCGAAACCGATTCCATAGAAGCAGATACGTTGTTGGAAAGATTAATTCAGTACCAACCCGATGTGATTCAGGTAAGTCACGCTGAATTATTGCCGTGGCTCAAAAGCGAAACAAGCAAAGCGCTTATTCTCAGAGTAGAAGCGGATCAGGATGCCGATACGATTGAGGAGATCATGACCAACAATGTGGCTTACGCAACCTATTTTTTGCTTGAGTCAACCTCTGATGCGTCTTTTGACGGCGATTGGCCGGCGTTCCTGAATACCTTGGCTTCTCGTTTTTCTATTTTGCTGGGATTCGGGATCACCACCCAAAATGCGGATTTTTTATTGGATGATGTAAACATTGCAGGGATTGCCCTGCGCGGTAGCGAAGAAATTCGGCCCGGCTATAAGGAATTCGGGGAGTTGATGGATGTGTTGGAGGTATTGGAAGAGGAATAAGCCCGAAAGAGAAAAAACGAATTAAAAATCCCCCTTCAAAAGGTATAAAAAATGCTCCCTGAAAATTTTCAGGGAGCATTTTTGCCTTAAAAAGCACCTTAATTATTCAGCACTTTTAGTTTAAGTGGGTATACAACAGTTCGTTGGGAGTTCTTACTTTTTTAAGTTTGGCTAACCAATCATTTGCTTCATCGCGATAGCCCAAAGGCAATATAGCCGTACTTTTCAGCCCTTTTTCGGTCAATCCCAAAAGTTTATCTAATTCCGCCGCGTTGAATCCTTCCATAGGAGTAGCATCTACTTTTTGCTCTGCTGCCGCGATCATGGCAACGCTCAATGCAATGGCCGATTGTTTGGCCGTATGGGCAAAATTTTGTTCGGGTGTTTGAGTGGTAGTCATTGAGATCAAGCGTGTACGGTAAGCGTCGGTGGCGCTGTCAGGTAAACCTCTCTCGGCGTTTGAACGTGCAAAAACATCATTAATGCGTTGCTCGGTATATTTATCCCACGCGGCAAAAACCAACACATGAGAAGCATCAGTTACTTGGCTTTGGTCAAAAGCGATGGGGCGTATTTTCTCTTTCAATTCCTGATTGGTGATGACCAAAATTTCGTAAGGCTGCAAACCCGATGAAGAGGGCGACAAACGTATGGCTTCAAGGATATAATCTATCGTTTCCTGAGGAATTTTCTCTCCTGTCATTTTCTTAGTGGCGTATCTCCACTGTAAATTCTCAAGCAGATTCATATATGTAATTACATTTATTGTTGATGTACATAATACAAGTTGCTTCCGGGAATCGTTCAGTTCGGGGAGGGAATGAAAATATTTTTATTGTATGTTGTTGATTATTAAGTACTTGGATAAAATTTAGATTTTACAGGAAAAGTGTTGCGGCTATGATTCGCGGGTCGGGTTGTGAGCAACCCTCCGCACGGCGAGTATGTTCCTGTGTGGAGGACGGTCGGCCGCAGTCGTTGCTCACAACCCGACCCGCGAACCGTGCGACTTGAAGAACAATCTACTATTTCAAATACCCTAAAATTTCTGCTCAAGCACTTAACTGTTGATTTCTGAATTACTTTCCATTTCTTATAAAAAAAAACGGGCCGTACATCTACGGCCCGCCCAAATAAATTCCTTTTTCTTAGTTACTGTAGGAGTACGTCGAGCAAGGGTGTAAAGGTTGTTCCAAGTGGATTGACCGTAATGCCCGGCCCGGAATTTTGCCATGAAAATACGCGACCGTCTTTCATGGTTGCTACAAAACGTACCCGTATGCGGTCGTTGGCTTTCAAATTCGCTGCCGTAACGCCGGTTTTGGTAAGCAAATCACTGACCGGCAGTTGCTCTTTGCCATTCAATGTTGTGATGGATTTGACCATCACTCCGTGCGGAGCGGCCGTTGTAGCTGCCGGCGTAACGGTAGTTCCTCTTACATGACTGACGTAGGCATCTACTTTTTCAATTTCAACGGCATTCTGGCTTTTGGTGGTAAAACTCATTGAAGCCGAAGCCGCACCCGTTAATGCCACGGTAATGGTATTGACATTGGCCGCAGTAACGGAGGCAGGAAGCGGGTCCGGCAGTGCCACAAAATTTGCACCGTTTTTGATTTCAGGGAAAGGACTTTTTTGCTCGCAGCTTCCAAAAACGATTGCCAGAAGCACCGGGATAAAGGTTGATTTTATGATATTCTTCATGTTGTTTCAATTAATGATTAACGATTTACAATTTCCCGCAAACTACTTTTGCCAGAATACTTTGTCGGTTGATATTACACGTTGCTTTGGCGCATTGGGATTCAACTGCAACTCACCCGGAACAGGATAAGGATACGATTGCGGATACCCACGGTTAACATTGGTAAAGGCAAGGGCATCGGCGTTAGGGTCAAATATTTTGGGGAAACCGGTACGACGAATGTCATTGTACGACTCCAATGCGAATCCAAAGTTAGATATCCACTTTTCGGTCATGATCAATTCCAATTTGCCGGCGTCGGATGCCGCATCGTATTTGACCAAAACCGCATCCACGTATTCTTTGATAGCGGCCGCCGTGAGCAGAGGAGCGGCCCCTCGGGTAGCGACAGCATTTACTTCGGTAAACGCGGCATTCATGGCATCGGTGAATAATTGCTTGGCGTTGCCTGTTCCTGTGCCCGTTTGAGCCAATTCAGCCCGCGTAAATAAGTGTGAATGGTAGGGTAAAATGCGTTGCGGGCCATCGCCGCGCGCAGAAGCGCCGCTCACTCCGGCGGCAGTCACGCCGTTGCCATCGTCAAAACGCCCGCCGCAGTAGTAAAGTCCCACGATCGACATGGAAGAAGACTGGTCAAAACCCTGATTGGGCCCTTGCGAAGAGAAGTAAATGGAAACAAAGTTACCATTGCGGTACTCCACGGGGTTTTGAGCATTGGGACGCGCCGCCGAAAGCTGATTGAAATAGTAATAGGGAATGCGTGGGTCCTGAATGCCCGAAAGTACAGGATTCAACGTACTGGTTCCCAGCAGGATTTCGTGGAAATAAGGGCTGATGTAATTATCGCGACCGGAGGTGGTGATGTTATAATCCTCTCTGAAAATAGGGTTACGGTTGTCGGGTGCACTTGCCGTGGTGTAATTGAGCGAGAAGTTACCGCCTGCCGTCATCAGATCACCTTCCGCGATCAGCGCATTTACCTGCGTACTTACATTTTGAACCAATCGGATCTGGTTGTACAATTTCAGTTTTAAGGATTTTGCAAATTGCCGCCAACGAACCAAATTGCCACTGTAGATCAGATCATCAGTGCGTGGGCTGAGGGCCGAGGTTTTAGCAATATTGGCAATTCCCTCGTCGATCAGTGAAAAAAGCTGAGGGTAAATATCCTGACCTTTGTCAAATTTGGGAAATTGAATTTTGGCCGCCGTACTGGCTTCCGTAAACGGCACCTCTCCCCACACATCCACCATGTAGCTGAATGACAGGGCTTTCATAATTTGAGCAACGCCGGTGTACGCAAACTGTTGGCTGGCATTGGCCTGATCTATCAATACATTTAGGTTTTGGATGGCGCGGTACATGTTGGCCCATGCCTGCGTTCCGGAAAAATCCTGTCCTGTGATGGCGTATTGGTCGTTGGTACTTCGTTGGGTTACCTGATGCACAAATACGCCCGCCGGATTGGCCAAGCCCGGAGGCCCTGCCCCGAGCGAGTTGACAATGTCCAACTGCGCATTGGTCAACAATTGCCCCGTATTGACGGACGAAGGGTTGTTGGGATCGGTGTTAATGTCAAGATTACAGGCATTCAGCAGCAACGTTGCGACCGTCAGCAGGGCATATTTCAGAAGAGTGGTTGTTCGATTCATGATGTTTCGGTAGTTGATGTTCATTGTTAAAAAGCAATCAAAACAATTGTCTTTTAACCGATAACTTATTTAGAAAGTAACGCTCAGGTTTACTCCGTAACGACGCACAGAAGGTGCCGAGAAAAAGTCAAGACCCTGTGTATTGGTGTTCCCAAATGTGTTCACTTCGGGGTCGAAATGAGTGTGTTTAGGGAAGTGAGGCGCAAAGAACCACAGGTTACGACCACTCAACGTAAGGCTCACCCCACCAAAAGGAGTTTTGGTCAACATAGATTTAGGCAAAGAATATCCCAAAGTGATCTCGCGTAAACGAACCACAGAGGCATCCCATACCGAAAATTCGTTGGGCGCATTGATGGCCAATGAGCCACCTGCTGCCTGAAACCACAGGTTGTTTTCCATTACTTGGATCGTGTTCGGAATCGGTTGCCCGTCGCCGCCCAACAGTGGTTTGAGGGTATTGGCATCGCCCAAAACGCCGGCCACTACTTTAGGTACTTCGCGGTCTTCGGTATCCTGCGTTACGCCGCGACCCAATAAGAACTGGTTGGTCCAGGAATACATTTCGCCGCCATGACGATAATCTACTACCCCGCTGAGCGTAAAGCCTTTGTATTTGAAGGTGTTGGTTACTGCCAGAATAAATTTTGGATTAGGATTGGCGATGATCTTTTGCTGTGCATCAGGAATGGTCAACCCGGTGTTTGGATTAATGAGCGCGTTGCCTTTGTCGTCGCGAGCGACGGCGGTTCCTCTGAGTACACCGAAGTATTCACCCGGACGAACGACCGGAATAGGTTGTCCCGTGAAAATATTACGCAACGTCACTTCTTCCACGCCATCGGCCAGGGATTCTACGATGTTTTTATTTTGGGTATAGGCCGCAAAAATATCCCATTTGAAACTGTTAGCGAGTTGGATCGGGACCAACGTAATTCCTGCCTCTAATCCTGAATTGCGAATAGAACCAAAGTTGGTCACAAAGGAACTGTACCCGGAAGACTGCGGCAACGAACGGCGCGCGATAATGTCGGTGCTGAGGCGATTGTAGTAAGTCAAATCAATAATGGCCCTTCCACCAAAAAATTCAAGGTTGGTACCGATTTCAATCTCTTTTGTAAATTCAGGTTTGAGGTTAGGGTCAAAGGCAGAAGAAGCTACCGAAGCGCCGGGTTGTCCGTTGAACGGATAGTCATTGTAGCGCGTAGATCCCGTTTGTCCCGAACTTTCTCCGAAATTGATTCTGAACGTGTTAAGTGTTTGGTAAGGGTCGGCATCACGACCTACTTTGGCGTAACCTAACCGCAGTTTGGCGCTTGTCAACGCTTTTGATTTAATGTTGAACGCTTCCGTCAAAATAAGAGAAGCACTTCCCGAATAGTAAAAATAACTGCGATTGGAAGCGGGAAGGGTCGAAGAATGGTCATTGCGGCCCGTCAGGTTCAAAAAGAAGTAATTTTTATAGCCCAAGGTCATGTCCGTAAAAGCGGCGTATAATCGGCGTTTGCTCGTGCCCGTATTGCCAGTATTGGGTGTAACGGTGCTTACATTCGTGATAAGATCAATGCCGCGCGTCACAATTCCCAGGCCATTGACGCTGGTCTGGTCGCTGCCGCGTTGGTTATAATTGGCCCCGATGATCGCTCTCAGGTTAATATCAGACGTTAGATTTTGGGTCAGGTTAAACAACAAATTGTGGTCTTGCTCCTGAAATTCGATGGCGTCAAACTGCATACTTCCCACGCCTTGCGCTCCCGACAAAGAACCCGCCGAAATGCGCTGAAAACGATTGTCGTTGTAGGAGTTGAACCCACCTTTATAGGTTACATTCAACCAATTGGTGATGTCATACAATAGGCTTCCATTCAGTGCAATACGATTGACCTTGCTCGTAAAAATGCTGTTATTCACCGACCAGAAAGGATTGTCGGCCTGCCCGAAAGGAAAGAAAAATACACCGTTGCCAAAAGGATCTTCGTACGGAAGTTTGTCAAGCGGCCAGTTGCGAGGCTGTTGGAACATCCGTGCCAGAGGAGAGGTTCCGTCACCGCCGAACAAAGGGCTGTTTTGGACAGTATTTGTATACGCTAAATTGGCGCCTACCACAAAACCGTTGTCGAGCGAGGTATTACCGCCGATGCTGATGTTGGTACGCTCAAAACCCGAACCCGGGAAAAAACTTTTTTGGTCGGTGCGTGATATCACCGACGTAATGCTGGCTTTAGGGCCTCCGCCCGTAATGCTCACGGAATTTTCGTAGACACTTCCTGTGCGGAAGAAATTTTTAACGTTGTCAGGGTAGGCCTGATAGGCCACATTTCCGTTGGGACGCAGGCCGTATTGGGCAGCAATGGCCGGATAACTGGTGGCATACGTATTGTACCCTACCCAAACAGGAATGGAATCAACGGGGGCAGTAGAATTGACCCAGCCGCCGGCAGCATTGTATGTACGCCCGAGACCGAACGCAGGTCCCCACGTTCCGTTGGCATTGGCGTATACCTGCTGCGAACCGGAACCGTATTTGTTCTGAAAATCGGGATAGCTTGCGATTTTTTCGGCCGAGTAAGAGGTATTGTATGTGATCTCTAACCCCTTTTTAGACAGTTTATTAGAACCTGATTTGGTCGTGATGACAATAACTCCGTTGGCTGCGCGTGTGCCGTACAGAGCTGCTGCCGCTGCACCTTTCAAGACGGTCATGGAGGCAATATTGTTAGGGTCAAGGTCAGCGATGCGGCTTGAAAATGCAGCTCCGTTGTCGCGGAAACTACCGCTTTCATTTAGATCATTGTTGTACGGAATACCGTCCACCACAAAAAGGGGTTGGTTGCTCCCAAAAAAGGAATTGGCACCCCGAATGGTAATGCGCGATGAACTTCCGGCGGCACCTCCCGAACCATTGATGTTGACACCCGGAATTTTTCCCTGCATGGCCTTCAACACATCAGGCTCTGATTTTTGCACCAGCTTATCGGCCGAAAGGCGTTCTACTGAATAGCCCAGTGTTTTGTTGCTGCGCTCGATCCCTACGGCCGTTACCACAACTTCCGTCAACTGCTTGACGTCGTCGCTGAGGCTGATGTTGATGGTGGTTTGCGCACCTACAGGTACCTCTTTGGAGGAGTAACCGATAAAACTGAAGACCAACGTAGCATTGTTGGGAACCTGAATTTGGTACGTCCCGTCGGCGTTGGTGGTGCTTCCCGTTGAAGAGCCTTTAATGACGACATTGACTCCCGGCAGCGGGTTGGCGTCGGAGGCGGCCGTGACTTTTCCCGTAACGGTGCGATTTTGGGCATGGCCGTGAATGACACTCAGGAGTATCCCAAGCATCAATAACAATAGATTTTTTTTCATAAATGAACTGAAGAATTTGGTTTTTGAATCTGTTCTCGGCAAGCCTTTACGATTACCGACAACAAAGTTCTCCAATTCAATTTTGTTAAAAATCACCCATTTATAGGGGTTTATTCGAGGCAATATTATCCAAATGTGAAGTTGGATTTAATCGAAAAAAGGCAAATTTTCCGGCATTTCAGAAAAAAAGTACGGCGTTTAAAATTCACTCATCAGTCCAAAAATGAAATATCCTATCGACTTATCCCTCATTTACGGTTACCCCTAAAGGGAGGGAGGAAAAAAAACGTAAAGAAAGCCTAACAGCCAAAATGGTGCTATCCGGGAATCCAAAACTACTTTTGCACCGTCAAAAAGCAGCATAAAAATGGCGCAATTAGGGTGATTGATGCCATTTATTTTTTCCGGAATTTTGCCACAAGGTTTAACAATGATATCCGAAAGCAGCCACACAAAAAAGATCATATTCCCAAACGGGCGCTGCTTACAACAATAGATAAAGATTTTCTCATACGATTTAGTTTAGGTTAAGAATTATAGCCGTAGGACTTTGTTCTATGGCTATTTATATTTTAGCAATATGTCGTTGTGTTTGGTGGGATAAAAAGTAAAATTCAGGCGTTCAGGCCTTTTATTTTTCTAAACTCTTATCACACTGATCATGAACAAAATAGATGTAAACCGTCGGGAAACCATGAAAATGTTGGGACTTGGCGGTTCGGCAGGGCTCCTTGGACTTTTCGGCGGCGTTCCCAACGCGCAGGCACGTGAAGAGAAAGAGACACCGTCGTATGCCAAAGCGATGAAGCCTGTCAAAATCACGAGCGTCCGGGCAATTGCTACTGCTCCCCAAGGCTCCAATCTGATCGTTGTAAAGGTCGAAACTTCCGAACCGGGCTTGTATGGTTTGGGTTGTGCTACCTTTACCCAACGCGCCGCTACCGTGATCGTAGCCATCAATACGTACCTTAATGAGTTTTGTGCCGGGAAAGATGTGGACAACATCGAAGATATGTGGCAGTCAACGTACGTAAGTTCGTATTGGCGCAACGGACCCGTTTTGAACAATGCACTGAGTGGTTTAGATCAGGCGCTTTGGGATATAAAAGGTAAAAGGGCGGGAATGCCGTTGTATCAACTGCTCGGCGGAAAGGTTCGTTTCGCGATTCCCTGCTACACCCACGCTAACGGCAATACCCCGGAAGCAACGGTAGATAGCGTGAAAAGCATCATGGAAAGAGGATTTAAATTCATCCGCATCCAACAGGGCGGATATGGTGCCGTGGGAAGTACCGAACAAAAGCCGGATTTTAAGGCAGCGGGCTTTGGGGGCGAAACCGACAATTACATGAACGAGCGCACCTATCTGAAATCCATTCCCAAACTGTTTGAAACAGTACGAAAAGGTTGCGGGGACGAAATAGAATTACTGCACGACATCCACGAACGGGTGCAACCGATGGATGCCATTAATATGATAAAACAACTGGAAGAGTACCGCCCATTCTTTATCGAAGACCCGTTCTCGCCCGAAAATATGAAATGGTTCAAACAGTTGAGAACCAGCACTTCCGTGCCTATTGCGATGGGAGAACTCTTCAATAATATCAATGAATTTGTAGAGCCGATGGTCAACCAATGGTTTGATTACATTCGTATCCACGTTTCACAGATCGGTGGTATTACGCCGGCCATGAAAGTAGCGCGACTTGGTGAATGGTTCAATATCAAAACGGCTTGGCATGGTCCGGGAGATGTGTCGCCCGTGGGACATTCGGCGCACGCGCACATTGACTTGGCAGTTTGGAATTTCGGGATTCAGGAAGCCGTTTCGTTCAACGAAAAAACGTTGGAAGTGTTTTCGGGTTGTCCAACCATGAAAAACGGTTATATGTCGGTGAATGAAGTACCCGGCATCGGTGTGGATATCAATGAGAAAGAAGCCGCCAAATATCCCATTACCACCAAATCTAATTGGCAGGTGAGGAAATTTGACGGAACAATTATTCGTCCCTAACTATGTAAAAAAGAAATAGGACAAACCGGAGGGGCAGGGTTTACCTCTGCCCCCGGGACTTGCCTCTGCTTATAGGAGTTTATTTCTGCCCAAGTAAAAAAAGCGGTAAGATTATCGGTTACAAATTACACTTCGCCGTTTTTTTCACCTTTTACAAAAACCTATCTACACGATGCAAAGAAGAAACTTTATAAAAATGGCGGTTTTAGGCTCAACTGCTTTAGCCGCCGGGATTCCTTTGTACGAAGCACAGGCCGCTTCAAAATTGAAGATCACCAAGATACGCTATTACGCAGCGCCCGGATACAACAAACCGCTCTTTAATCAGACGCGTGGAATTGTAGAAATAGAAACCGATGGCGGCATCATCGGCATTGGCGAAGGCGGTTCCAAAGACATGATCGAGCAGTGCGCGCAAATGATGATCGGCGAAGACCCTTTCCGCATCGAGCATCTTTGGCAGTATCTTTATCGCGGCATGTTTTATCCGCCGGGGCGCGAAAAACTGCACGGATTGGGGGCCTTGGAGATGGCGCTTTGGGATATTAAAGGCAAAGCCTTAAATGTACCCGTTTATGAACTGCTGGGCGGCGCTACCCGCGATTATATAGAATGTTACGCCACAGGTTTTCGGGCTTCCAAGGCCACAACGGAAGAAGGTAGAGCACAGGATTGCATCGCCGCCGGTTTGCGCTCATACCGAATCGGGCCCACAGGAGGCAATGGCGAAACGCCTTTTGATTTCTATGATAACGTCAGGAAAACCATTGACTTCTGCAAACGCATTGACGCTGCCGTAGGCGGTGGCGGAAAGTGGGCCATTGATCTGCATACCCGTTTCGACATGACCGATGGATTGAAAATATGCACAGCATTGGAAAACCTTGAACCTTATTTTGTCGAAGACATTGTGCGTTCGGAAAATCCCGGAGTCTACAAAACCGTGCGCGCCATGACTAAAGTGCCGATTGCGGTAGGTGAACAATTCGGTGACCGTTGGGATACCAACGAATTGATTGAAAATCGTCAAATTGATTATACCCGCTTTACGTTGCCCAATACGGGCGGCATCAGCGAATTTAAAAAAATAGCCTCCATGTGCGAAACGCATTATGTAGGCATGATCCCGCATTTTACGGGACCTTTGTCGACGGCGGCTTTGGTGCATGTGTTGGGTGCAAGCAGTCCCATGCGCTGCCTGATGGAGTTGGGCGGCGGCGAACCCGAACGACCGCCCTATTTCAACGAAGACTTCATCAACTTCAAAAACGGCAAATTGTATTTGAACGACAGTCCCGGATTAGGAGTGAAGTTTGACCCTAAAAAAGCCACATTTGTGATGGAAGTAAAAGAAAAAACGAAATTTCCGCACCCTGTATTGAAAGCCCCTGACGGCTCCATCCATAACTGGTAATGTGGTACGGACGGCCCGTCCGTCACTACCAAAGTCCTTTTATCTATAGATGGAGTTATTACAAAAGAACAACCGGAAATGACCGGCCTCAATATCAACCTGCCTTTTCACATGATTAAGAAGCTATTATCTGTCTTTCCAATACTACTAATAACGGGCGGTTTCATCTCTTCTGTCGATTTCCCCTCAGCCAAAATTACAAATGGGCTGATCGAGGCTGAACTGTACCTGCCCGATGCCGGTAAAGGATACTATCAGGGAACCCGGTTTGATTGGTCGGGCGTGATGCCGCGACTGGACTACAAAGGCCATTCCTATTTTGGCATCTGGAATCCGGCTCCCTACGACCCCAAACTGCACGACGCCATTGCCGGACCGGTAGAAGAGTTTGTAGCATTGGGCTACAACGAAGCCGAAGTAGGCGGCGAATTTCTGAAGATCGGCGTCGGGACGATGGTCAAACTTGATACCAAACCCTATTCATTTTCGCAACCTTATCAGATCAAAAATGCCGGGAAATGGACGGTAAAAACTTCAAAAGACAAAGTTGAGTTCATTCACGAAATTACGGACGCCGCCGGCTACGGATATGTGTATCGAAAAACGGTAAAATTAACAAAAGGCAAGCCCGAATTGGTGTTGGAGCACAGTCTGAAAAACACCGGACAAAAGCTCATTGAAACCCAAATGTATAATCATAACTTTTTTATGATCGACAATGAGCCCACCGGCCCGAACATTAAAACGCTTTTTCCCTATGAAATCAAAGCCGAAGGAAAGGGGTTTGGCTCCGTTGTTAAAGCAGAGAACCGAGAAATCTCATACACGAAAGAGATCGCGTCGGGTGAGTTTGTGTATAGTGGCGGCGTGCAGGGTTTTGATGCGACTCCCGAAGACTACGATATTCTTATTCAAAACCTTAAAACCGGAGCAAGTGTGCAAATTACCTGCGACAAACCTTTAGAAAAATTGGTGTATTGGGCGTGTCATACAACGGCATGTCCTGAACCCTACATTAAACTGTCGGTGAAGCCGCAGGAAGAAGTGCATTGGAAGATCAAGTATAAATTTATTGCGCACTGATAGTATTGATTTATTAGAACACTGATAATGTAAGATTATTAAGATAAAATTATGATTATCAGTGCAGTAGTGAATCCTAATAATGAGGCCTCGGCAAATGGATTTAAAGAAGAAAAAGACAAAAATGAAGGATTGGAAATGCCTGTTGGGTAGTTTTTTTATCGTGCTGATTTGCGGTGCAGCTTTTCAACTGCAGACCGATAAAGATACCGATTGGCCCAAATACGGCGGCAACAGCGCGGGGAGTCGGTATTCGGAATTGACCCAAATAAATAAACAGAATGTCAGTCAATTACAATTGGCTTGGTCGTACGATACGGAAGAAAATAACAATCCGGACGGAAAAGGAAATGACATTCAATGTCAGCCGATTGTGGTTAACGGAATCATGTACGGCACCACGCCGCGCTTGAAATTATTTGCCGTGGATGCCGGTACGGGAAAGCAAATTTGGAAATATGATCCATTTTCCAATCCAAACGTCAAACCAAGCTTTCACCCCGTCAGAGGAGTGGTGTATTGGGAAGAAGGAATTGACAAAAGAATCCTCTATTCAGTAGGCTCGAAACTCATGGCAATCAACGCCTTAACGGGAGAAATGATCAAGAGTTTTGGTGAAAACGGCTTGGCAGACCTGCACGCCGGACTTGGCGATAAAGAAACGATGGGCTATGATGTCAACAATTTTAATATTCGTTCCACAACGCCGGGTGTACTCTACAAAAATATACTCATCATGGGCTCGTCGGTCTCAGAAGGCGGTGATGCGCTTCCCGGTCATATTCGGGCGTTTGATGTGCGAACCGGCAAATTGGCGTGGGTTTTCCGCACTATTCCGCTTCCCGGGGAATATGGCTACGATACGTGGTCGAAAGATTCCTATAAAAAATTGGGAGGAGCCAATTGTTGGGCGGGCATGGTGGTGGACGAAAAACGGGGAACGGTTTTTCTGGGAACAGGTTCACCGTCAGTCGATTTCTACGGAGGTGATCGTAAAGGCGCCAACCTGTTTGCCAATTGTGTCATTGCCTTAAATGCTGAAACGGGAAAACGCCTCTGGCATTTCCAGACGGTTCATCACGATCTGTGGGACCGAGATATTCCTTGTCCGCCGAACTTAATTACGGTAACGCAAAAAGGCCCCGACGGTCGCCCCCGAAAAGTAGATGCCGTAGCACAGGCCACCAAAGACGGACTGATTTTTGTTTTTGACCGGGATACCGGCAAGCCGCTTTTTCCGGTCAAAGAAGTACCGGTTCCTAAAGTTGCCGCGTTGCCCGGCGAAGCTCCCTGGTCCACGCAGCCCGTTCCATCCAAGCCCGCTCCTTTTTCCAATCAATCCTATACAAAAGCGGATATGTCTACCATTTCACCCAAATCGTCGGCTTATGCGCTTTCGGTTTTTGGGAAAAGCAGAGGCGGGCCAAAAAACCTGCCGCCAAGTCCGGAAGAAACGCTTTATTATGGGATAGGTGGCGGGGCTGAATGGGGAGGCAGTGCCGCCGATCCGAACGGTGTACTGTACGTCAATGCCAATAATATGCTTTGGCTGTTGCGAATGCAGGCAACCGGCGTGCAAAAAAATACGGCTGCATTGACCAAAGGAGAAAAATTATTTACCACCAATTGTGCCGTTTGTCATGCCATTGATAAGAAAAGCTCAACCGCCGGCGCAACGCAGGCATATCCAAATTTGAAGGATATTGGCAGGAAACTCACAAGAAAGCAAATTGCGACGCTTATAGAAACCGGCCGTAACCGAATGCCTTCTTTTCAGCACATTGCCAATGAAGATCGCGAAGCTATCATTGATTTTTTATTGAATGCAGAACCCACGATGAAAGCCGATGATATTCATCGGGTAGCGGCGGTTGAAACCAAAAAGGGCAGTGATTTTCCGTATACGCCTCAGTTTCAAAACAAAGGTTTCAGTCAATTTCGCGACCCTGACAATTACCCTGCCATCAAACCGCCGTGGGGCACGCTCAATGCAGTAGATCTGAATACCGGTGAATATTTGTGGAAAGTGCCGTTGGGCGAATACCCCGAATTAGCCAAGAAAGGAATCCCCACCACCGGCACCGAAAACCACGGCGGGCCGGTGGTGACGGCGGGCGGATTACTTTTTATTGCCGCTACGTACGACGAAAAATTACGGGCTTTTGATACAAAAACCGGAAAAGTGGTGTGGGAGTATAAATTACCGGCGGGCGGTTTTGCCACACCCATTACGTATACTGTCAAGGGAAAACAATACATTGCCATTGCGTGCGGAGGTACCCGTTATGACTTGAAACCGGGCGGCAAGTATGTAGCATTTGCATTACCTTGATTCATTTTAAATTATACAAACATTAGTATGAGTAAAAATCCATTTTCGTGGGAGCTATTTAACAAAGCACCTATTGTCGGCATCATTCGAGGATTATCGTTGGAAGAAATAATTCAGATTTTACCCATTTATCGGGCAGCGGGGTTGACCACCATTGAGATAACCATGAATACACCTGAGGCCGAGAAAATTATTCGATATGCCGTTGAAAATGAGCAACAAGGATTAAATATCGGCGCGGGAACTGTCTGCACAAAAGACGATCTGCAAAAGGCGTTAGAGGCAGGAGCACAGTTTATTGTTACTCCTATTTTGGATAAAAAAGTAGTTAAAGCTTGCGTCAGGAAAGAGGTGCCGATCTTTCCGGGGGCATTTACGCCTTCCGAGATATTCAAGGCATGGATGTTAGGGGCGAGCATGGTAAAGGTATTTCCGGCAACGCAAATGGGGTCGTCTTACATCAAAGAATTGAAAGCTCCTTTGAATCAACTGAAATTGCTGCCAACGGGTGGCGTAAGTTTGGAAAATATGATTGAATTTTTCAGTGCCGGAGCCGACGGCGTTGGAATGGGTGGGAAACTGCTGGATAAAAAAATGATTCAGGAAAAAGATTGGAAAGGACTTAAAACGCATTTTTTACAATTTACTAAACAACTTGCCCGCCGATGAGCGCCCCCAAGATCAAAAATTACCGTTGGCTGATTGTGGTTTTATTGTTTACTGCCACCACCATCAACTACCTTGACCGTCAGATCATTGGCTTGTTGAAGCCCATTCTGGAAAAGGAATTTACGTGGTCAGAAACCGATTTTGCACGCATAGTGATGGCTTTTACGGCCGCTTACGCCCTCGGATTGTTGGCTTTTGGCTGGCTGATCGATAAAATAGGAACTAAAAAAGGCTACTCCATTACCATCGTTTTTTGGAGCATTGCAGGAATGCTCCACGCCTTAGCACGGAGTGCTTTTGGTTTTGGTGTGGCACGCATTGGGTTAGGATTGGGAGAAGGAGGTAACTATCCGGCAGCCGTAAAAACGGTGGCGGAATGGTTTCCGAAAAAAGAACGGGCCTTAGCGACCGGGCTTTTCAATGCCGGTACAAGTATCGGCGTCGTTGTAGCATTGCTGCTTGTGCCTTGGATATTAACTTCTTACGGCTGGCAAGAGGTCTTTTGGATCACAGGAGCGTTGGGCTTTGTCTGGCTGATTTTCTGGCTTTGGCTATACAATATTCCCGCCCAACAAAAACGCCTGACAACGGAAGAGTACAATTATATCGTGAGTGGACAGGAAAAAGAAGAACAGGGTGCGGGAGAGAAATCAACCATAAATTGGTTTAAATTATTCTCTTTCCCACAAACTTGGGCGTACATTACGGGCAAAGGTTTAATTGATCCGATCTATTGGTTTTTTCTCTTTTGGCTTCCTTCTTATTTCGCGTCTACCTTCAACCTGGACCTCAAAAAACCGAGTTTGGAATTGATGTTAATTTATACCGCAACCACTGTAGGAAGCATCAGTGGCGGTTGGTTTTCTTCACAACTGATCAAGCGTGGTTGGACCGCCGTCAAAGCCCGCAAGGCAGTTATTTTAGTGATTGCTTTTTTGGAATTATCGGTCATTCTAATCCAATTTGCCACCAATGTGTGGACGGCCGTAGCGCTCATCAGTTTTGCCGTAGCGCTGCATCAGGCGTGGGCCACTAACGTATTTACGCTGCCTTCCGACATGTTTCCGAAACAGGTTGTAAGCTCTATTGTAGGCATTGGCGGCATGGCCGGCGCGGTGGGTGGTATTCTCTTCCCTATGTTAATCGGAAGTTTATTGGACACTTATAAAGCTGCCGGAAACCTGGCCGGCGGGTACAACATCATCTTTACCATTTGCGGATGTACCTACCTGATTGCCTGGCTCATTATTCATTTATTGACCCGAAAATCTAAAATGCCGGAATTGACGGAGTTGGAGTAAACAAATTCTTTTTGAAGCTTAGATACCCGTCTGACCTTAGGTCGGAGGGATTTTCCTAATCTCCTTTCACAAACTCCACATTCCGCTGTAAACCTTCCAACTTTGTGCGTTTTACGGCAGAGCGACGGAAGATTTCCTGAAACACCTCCTGTGTAATTTCCTCCCAATCTTTGTTGGTAAACTCGGCCAATTCAGGGTGAAGAGTAAATTCGGGCGTTTGGTGCGGTTTGGCAAAACGATTCCACGGGCAGACATCCTGGCAGATGTCGCAGCCAAAGATCCAGTTCTCAAATTTGCCTTTTACTTCTGCGGGAATGGCTTCTTTGAGTTCGATCGTAAAATAACTGATACAACGACTGCCATCAACCACGTACGGTTCTACAATGGCATCCGTAGGACAGGCATCCACGCAGCGTGTACAGGTGCCGCAGTAATCTTTGATGGCTCCGTCGGGCCAAAGGTCAAGGTCGCAGATGATCTCGCCGATGAAGAAAAAACTGCCCATGTCGCGGTTGAGCAGGTTACTGTGTTTTCCGACCCAACCCAATCCACTTTTGGCCGCCCATACTTTATCCATAACAGGAGCAGAATCTACAAAAATGCGTCCGTTTATTTCGCCGATCTCTTCCTGCAATTGCGCAACAAGTTCT
Source organism: Runella sp. (assembly GCF_965279615.1). Taxonomy (NCBI): domain Bacteria; kingdom Pseudomonadati; phylum Bacteroidota; class Cytophagia; order Cytophagales; family Spirosomataceae; genus Runella; species Runella sp. Next base: position 8,098,319 of record NZ_OZ257252.1, read on the forward strand.
TTGAGTTTATCTTTCAGTACAAAATGGTAATCGGTGCCGTAGGCGTATTTGGAGAGTTTAAGGTCATTTTCTCCCTCAGGCAGACGTTGGTCGGGGTAATAATTAAGCAAAACAGAAATAACCGACTTGGCACCATCGACCAGCTTTCGCGGATCGAGTCGTTTGTCAAAATGATTGGCCATGTAGTGCATCTGTCCGTGTTGGTGCCGGTGAAGCCAATGCTCCAAACGCGGTGCTTCGTCTTCCAGAAAGGTCGCCGCAGAAATGCCGCAGAAATCAAAACCCAATTCGGCCGCTTTCGCTTTGATGAGTTGACTTCGTTGTTGTCGGACAAAATCGTCGGTGGTCATGAGAGAAATTTAGTAGTGCTCAACCTGAACGCTGAATTATGTGTGCTTGGTCTTTGACAAAGTTATGGAATCACTGCCAAGTTTTGTTAATTTGTGGTCTGCATTAAAACCCATTCCCTGATCAATGAGATTTCCTGTCCTTTTACTTCTTGCAGTGGCAACATCGACGTTATGTACTTTTGCTCAGGAAGAGTCTGAAAAACACCCGATTGACAGCGCCTTGGACAATTGCATGGACAAAAATCCTTCCACCCACGGAATGATCGGCTGTTTGGATGCGGCGTATAAAAAATGGGACGCGGAACTCAATAAAAATTACAAAGCGTTGAGCGCAAACCTGAAGGCGGACCAAAAAGCTGCGCTATTGGCCGCCCAGCGCAAATGGATCGAATACCGTGACTTGGAGTTCAAGGCGCAGAACGCCATTTATGCTACCATGGAAGGCACCATGTATCAACCTATGGCGGTCAGTGACCGCGTAGAAGTGATCAAAAAACGAGCGTTGGATTTAAAAGGATACCTTGATCTATTGGAAATAAAATAGCTGTTCAGGATTTGCAATCCTGAACCTAACTGAAAAGGGATTTATAATCCCTGAAACACATTCAAAAACAATTTATTACGTACTTTAATTATCTCAACTACATTCATCATGAAACTATTAACCACCTTATTAGTAGGCATTTTAGCGCTTTCATTGAGCGTTAGAGCGCAAAAATCAGACGAAGAACTGCGCCAATTGGCCGACAAACTCGCTCACAAATATATTCTTACTGACGGGCACGTGGATTTGCCGTACCGGCTGAAAATCAAAAACTTCAGACTGGAGCGCGAGTATATGGGCATTCCGATCAGCACCACCGAAGGTGATTTTGATTACGAACGCGCCAAAAAAGGCGGCCTTTCGGCACCGTTCATGTCCATTTATATTCCATCATCGTATCAAACAACGGGCGGTGCCAAGCAATTGGCCGACACGCTTATCAATATGGTGAAAGGAATTGCCAAAGCTCACCCCGACAAATTTGGCGTCGTGACCACACCGCAGCAAGCCGATGCCAATTTCAAAAAAGGCATTATCTCATTTCCGATGGGCATGGAAAACGGCGCACCGCTCGAAAAACTTTCCGATGTTGCTTATTTTCGCAAACAGGGTATCAGCTACGTAACGCTTACCCACGCCAAAGACAATCTGATCTGTGATTCTTCGTACGACAGTACCTTCACCAACAAAGGCTTAAGCGCCTACGGCAAAGAGGTAGTGAAAGAAATGAACCGCGTGGGCATCATGGTGGATGTATCGCACATTTCTGATGATTCTTTTTACCAGGCGGTTGAGCTTTCTACCGTTCCGGTGATCGCTTCGCACTCTTCATGCCGCTTTTTTACGCCGACATTTAAGCGTAACATGTCGGATGATATGATCAAACTGCTGGGGAAAAAAGGAGGCGTAATTCAGATCAACTTCGGTTCGAGCTTTTTGGACGAAAACTACCGCAAACAGGCGGAAATCTTGCAAGGGGCGTTTACGAAAATCCTGATCGAAAACAAAGTGAAATACACCGATCCCGCAGGACAGGAACTGCTGAAAAAATTCCAGAAAGAAAACCCGGTGTTGTTTGCTGATGTTGAAACCGTAGCCAATCACATCGACCACGTCGTAAAGTTGACGGGCAGCTCTCAGCACGTCGGTATTGGTTCAGATTTCGATGGGGTAGGAGACAGCCTTCCGACGGGTTTGAAAGATGTGTCGCAATATCCTAACCTGATCTATGTACTCCTCAAACGCGGTTATAAAGAAGAAGACATTGCCAATATCATGTATAAAAATGTATGGCGTGTATGGTCAAAAACAGTTGCAAACGCTAAAATGTAAGTTTTAAGTTTGAACAGAAAAATGATAAACCGAAAAATGATAAACTGAAAAACTTTATTACCTGCGGTTTTTCGAATGCTTTTGGGTTATTGAGTGCTTTCGGGTTTGAGAACCCGAAAGAAGAAACCACTGACAAAACAATCCCCCGCCCGGCGATGTGCCTGACGGGGGATTTTAATATGGGTATGCTGAATACTAAGCAAGTACCAGCAGTGAAAGAAGGGTCAATCCACTAATGATGAAGATAAAACCCGCGATTTGTTTTTTTAGTGAAGTTGTCATAGCTGCATGAATTTTTGTGTAAAACTAATGGTGTTCAAAACAGCTTGCCACTTTAATAGGTTGAACCGTGAAAAAATGTCAATAAAGGGTTCAATTTGAGTTCTAAGCCGTTGTTAGTAGAAAGACGCATTCTGAAATTAAAAGGTTGGTAGGAATTAAAACTTTATTTCGGAGAATTATTTTACGGATTTTCGGGGTTGATAAAAGCAGGAAATTGTTTAACCGACCTTCAAATCCTGTACCTTTGCCGTATGCGAATCAGTAACGAAATTGCCGAACGAATCAAGCAGACCGCCGACATTGTGGAAGTGGTGGGAGATTTTGTGTCCTTGAAAAAAAGAGGCTCTAATTATACTGCCTGCTGTCCGTTTCACAATGAAAAATCGCCTTCGTTCAACGTCAATCCCGTTCGTCAGATCTACAAGTGTTTTGGTTGCGGAGCGGCGGGCGATTCGATCAAGTTTGTGATGGATATTGAGGGCGTCAGCTACGGTGAAGCGTTGCGGCATTTGGCCCAAAAATACAATATTGAGGTCGAAGAAGAGCAGCAAACACCCGAGGAAGTGTTGCGGCAAAACGAGCGCGACAGTCTTTACATTGTGCTTAATTTTGCCCAGAAATATTACCAAAGCCTGCTCATGGAGCACGAAGAAGGGCAGGCTATCGGATTGAGTTATTTTCGTAACCGGGGCTTCAATGACCCAACCATCAAATCGTTTGGCCTCGGTTACAGTCTTACCGATTGGGACGGGCTGACCAAAGAAGCAGCCAAAAAAGGGTATAATCCTGAACTTTTGGAAAAAGCAGGATTGGCATTACATAAAGAAGGCGATGCCCAAGCCAACCGCAGTACCCGTTATTACGACCGTTTTCGCGGACGGGTTATTTTTCCGATTCATAATGTTTCCGGGAAAGTGATCGCGTTTGGGGCGCGGATTTTAACTGCGGACAAAACCCAACCTAAATACATCAATTCGCCCGAAACCGACGTCTACCACAAAAGCAAAATACTTTACGGAATTTATCAGGCCAAAAATGCCATTCGGCAGGAAGATGTTTGCTATTTGGTAGAAGGCTATACCGATGTCATTTCGCTGCACCAAGCCGGTATTCAAAACGTAGCGGCTTCCTCGGGAACATCGTTGACGGAAGAGCAGATCAAGCTGATTGCGCGTTTTACGCAAAACATCACCATTCTTTACGACGGTGATGCAGCAGGTATCAAAGCGGCCTTACGTGGGCTGGATATGGTGTTGGAAGAAGGCATGAACGTAAGCCTCGTGACGCTGCCCGATGGTGAAGACCCTGACAGCTACGTGTATAAAGTGGGAGCGGAGGGCTTCAAAAAGCACGTACAGCAAGCTACGAAGGATTTTATTACGTTCAAGACCGAAATGCTGTTGAAGGATGCCGGCGATAATCCCTTCAAACGCGCCGAAGCTATTAACGAAATTGTTACAAGTATTACCAAAATCGCTGACCCGATAAAACGTCAGATTTTCTTCAAACGCACGGCTGATTTGATGAAAATGGATGAGCAAACGCTCATTTCGGAAGGGAATAAACACCTGCGTCAGCGACAGGACAAAGCCGCTGAGAAATCGTCGCAGTCTAAATCGCAGGAACGGACAAGAGAGCGTGAGCGCCCGCAGGAGCCTTTCCAATCTCATTTTTCAGAGAATTTTATTGAGGAAGAATTTGGAATTTTGGTGGAAGATTCTGTGCCCGCCAACGTTCCAAATGTAGCTCCAAAGCACGAGCCACCTGCCGATCTGTTCAAGCAAAGATTGTATTTTCAGGAACAGGCGTTTGTGAAACTATTGATCCTACACGGGCAAACAGAACTTGAAACGGGAATTTCACTTTGTCGGTATTTGCTGCACGAGATTGGAGAAATGGCATTTGAGAATCAGTTGTTTGATCTGGTCTTAAATATCTTTCGTCAACGATTCAGTTTAGGTGAAGTTCCTTCAACCGACTATTTTCTTTCCCATATTGATCCTGATATTCAACGCTTTTCCATTGACCTTTGTACCAGCAGACATCATTTAAGCGAGAATTGGGAAGAAAAACACCATATTGCCGTTCCGACCGACGAGGAACTGCTGCACGAGATAGCATTTAAAAAAATCCTTCGCCTTAAAATGGCGTATTCGGCCACTAAGATGAAGGATCTTTTAAATCAGCTCGGACAAATAACGGGCAATACCGACGAAGAATTCGCCCAAATTATGGAAATCCAGCGCCAATATAAATTCTATAAAAATATCAACGACATCGCCGCCAAAGAACTGGGGACGATCGTGCCGGGGTATTAAGGTGGTTTTATGGATTCATGATCAATTCGTAGGCTGTTTCGAGCAATTCTTCTTTGTCTAACAGGCTCAGAGACAACGGTAATTGCTCCAGTCCAATCAAGCGTCTCATGATCTCAATGCCCGTAAATTGATCTGCCAACTGCGGATTTTTGATATCGCCGTAGGATTGATATACCTTTCCAATGGTATCGATGCTTTGTTTGGACATCATCAGATGCGCAGTCAATACTCCAAGATCAAATTCAGGGCAACCGTAAAAACAAAATTCAGGATCAATGACCCGAACGCCGTTTGCAGTTTTCAGCCAACTGCCCGGATAAAAATCGCCGTGAACCAAGCAGCGCCCGTCCGATAAATACATCATACCCACTTCCCGAACCTTTTGTTTCAATTGATTATCGACTTTATATGCCATCGAAATCATCTGCAAACCATTGTTGATGGAGTCCAGATCCAGTCCATTGTCTTCCATCAGCGGGTAGAGAAAGATGTGGTTATGGTTTAAGGCCCTCATTTCGCGGTTGGCAAAGGTATCGTCGATGGTTTCCTGCCAAGTGAGCCGATGAAGCATGGAAAGATAATGCGACAACGCTTCAGCTTCGGTCATGGTCAATTTTTGACCGGGCCGGTATAAAAAAGTATAATCGTTTGCGGTGCCCAAGTCTTCCAATATCAGGATATTTGTTTCCATATCCATGCCGATCAATTGAGGCATCAGCACATTGATGCTGGCAAACGGCTGGATTTTTTCGTAAAACTTTCCTTCAAGAATGGCGCGATTGGCGGGCGCGGCGATGTGCGGGTATTTCTCCACATAAGCGCGTGCCTGTTTTACAATGAGTGTGCGGTCGTGAGTGCGTACACGCAACGTATAATTCATGCTGCCTTCGCCGGGCGTTTCCACAATGAGCACCTGCTCATGTTCGTTGAGCCAATTCTTACGTTTCAGATAGTCTTCGAGGAGGTGTGGCTGAGTGATGTCTAAGTGCATACGCTATAAAATTATCCGTTGAAAATTATCTTTTATCTCTTCTATTATTCACTCTTCAGGACTCTTTCTGCTCAGATAACACCATTAACGGAGAATAAGTACATAAATTATCGGTGACAGCAAAACGAAGCTTAAACAAAAAGGAATCTGTAAGCGCGACAGTACAAGCACCAAGCGGCGCTTCCGACGACGAGAGGTGAACAATTTAGTTTTTAAACTGACGAAATGCTTGCACCATTCATTTGGCCTTCGCTTATTTGCAGCCCCAAAAATATGTTATTTGTTATCATTCAGGCGATATTCTTGATTGTATATCACCCTATCGAAATCCCAATCCAGTAAATGACTGCATCTCAATTTATTGCCCCTATTGTAGGCGTCAGCGAACGTCAGGCTCACAACACGATCACGTTGTTTGATGAAGGAGCCACAGTTCCGTTCATTGCGCGTTATCGGAAAGAAATGACCGGACAGCTTGACGAGGTCCAAATCAACGCCATTAAAGAACAATACCAAAAATTTCAGGAAGTTGTGAAACGCCGTGAGGCCATTTTGAAAAGCATTGAAGAGCAAGGTAAACTCACACCTGAACTAAAAAAGCGTATTGAAGAAACCTACGTGCTTCAAACGCTGGAAGATATTTATTTGCCTTATAAACAAAAGCGCAAAACCCGCGCTACAATGGCCATTGAAAAAGGATTGGAGCCATTAGCGCAGGTTGTCTTTTCAGGAAAAGAAGCCAACCCTGAGCGCAAAGCCGAGCAGTATTTAAATGACCAAGTGGCTACCGTTGACGATGCCCTGCAAGGTGCGCGGGATATTATGGCCGAATGGATGTCAGAAAACGTGGATGCGCGCAATAAGATACGTTATGCTTTTGAGCGTACGGCCCAAATTTCTTCTAAAGTCAAGAAAAATAAACAGGAAGAAGGCGCAAAATACCGCGATTACTTTGATTTCAGCGAGCCGCTCAACAAGATTCCTTCGCACCGTTTACTGGCCCTTAGAAGGGGAGAAGAAGAGGGTTTTTTAAGTGTAGATATCTCGCCCGAAGAAGAAATGGCCATTGATTTACTGGATCGGTTGTTTGTAAAGGGACTGCCTGGCTGTAAAGATCAGCAGGAACTTACAGTTTCGGATGCTTATAAACGGTTGTTGAAGCCGAGCATTGAAACCGAGTTTTCAAACAACTCCAAAGAAAAAGCGGATCGGTATGCCATTCAGGTTTTTACCGAAAACCTGCGGCAATTGCTGTTGGCTTCGCCCTTGGGTCAAAAACGGGTTTTGGCTATTGACCCGGGGTTCCGTACCGGTTGTAAAGTAGTTTGTTTGGATTCGCAGGGCAATCTGGTAGCCGACAGTGTTATCTATCCGTTCGACAAAGCACCGGATGCAGAAGCAACTATTAAGAATTACATCCAAAAGTTTAACATTGATGCTATCGCCATCGGAAACGGAACGGCAGGCCGAGAAACGGAAGATTTTATTAAAAGAATAGTGCCTGATGTAACCGTTTTCATGGTCTCCGAACAGGGCGCATCCATCTATTCGGCTTCTGATGTAGCTCGTGAAGAGTTCCCGACCAAAGACGTGACGGTGCGTGGAGCCGTTTCCATTGGTCGTCGATTGATGGACCCATTGGCTGAACTGGTGAAAATTGACCCAAAATCCATCGGCGTGGGGCAATACCAGCACGACGTGGATCAGGGAAAGCTTAAAACGGCGTTGGATACGGTCGTGGAAAGTTGTGTAAACTCGGTAGGCGTTAATCTCAATACGGCGAGTAAGCACTTGCTGCAATATGTGTCGGGTTTAGGAGCTTCATTGGCCAAGAATATTGTAGAATACCGCACCAAAAACGGCGATTTTAAATCACGTCAACAATTGATGAAAGTGCCGCGTTTGGGTGGAAAAGCGTTTGAACAATGTGCGGGGTTTTTACGCATTGAGAACGCTGCCAATCCATTGGACAACAGTGCCGTTCACCCCGAAAGTTATCCCGTGGTAGAAAAAATGGCCAAAGATTTGGGAACCAATGTGGCCGAACTGATAAAGAAGGCAGAACTCCGTCGTCAGATCAATCCGCAGAAATACGTGGGTGAAACCGTTGGTTTATTAACATTACAGGATATTCTCAAAGAATTGGAAAAACCTTCCCGCGACCCGCGCGCAGCTATTGCAGCGTTTGAATTCGATAGTCGCGTACGCAAACCTGAAGATCTGCACGAAGGAATGGTATTACCGGGCATTGTCACCAACATCACGGCCTTTGGCGCTTTCGTGGATGTAGGTGTAAAACAGGATGGCTTGGTTCACGTTTCTCAAATGGCCAATCGTTTTATCAAAGACCCCAACGAAGTAGTCAAATTGCAGCAGCACGTCACAGTCAAAGTGGTAGAAGTGGACTTGGCGCGCAAGCGTATCGCATTGACAATGAAGTTTTAGTTAACGTCGGCGAGGAGTTTTAAGAGCGCTTCTCGCCGGCTTTAAAGAATTTTTTGCAATTCCCTATTGATCTTATAATTAATGCAAGTGAGGACAGAAAATTCAATTTAATAACACTTGTGCAGGAATCCCCAGACGTTCATGGAATAATTTAGCCAATTTTAGAGTCAATGGTTTTTTTCGGTTCAACAAAGCGGATACATAACTTTTACTTCCTATCCATTCTGCCAAATCGCGGCTTTTTAGTCCTTTTTCCTCCATTTTAAGTTTGATTGCATCTATAGGGTCCGGAGTGGGTATTTGATAATGGGCATCTTCATACGCTTTTATCAGTAATAAAGCAATTTGAAGCGTATCGCCTTCCGGGCTGTCAATGAGAAGTTTTCGGTCAAATTGCTCATCTACCCATTCCAATAGCTGCTCATAATGCTCTTCATTTTTTATTGGTTTCAAGTCCATATTTAAGGTTTGTATTTTACGGTTTTTACATCAATACGGTCATATTCAGAATGGGTGCCAAACCATTTTATTTGTATGGCTTTAAAATCAAAAACAATCCGTACCACTAATCGGTAATGATTCCCCATGATATTGAATACCACTCTGTCATCACCTACTAAACTTGCATTTTTATAAACAGCTTTCAATTCTTGAAAACTGCTGAATTCACAAACAATCATTTCGTTATACCACTCTTTTAAGGCATTGGAAGCATTTGGGTACAACAGACAATACGTAAGCAAAGTTTTGCGGGCAATGATGTTAAACATGCGTTAAATATACAAAAGTTCTCTAATAGTGAACAAAGATTGTCGTTATTTCAACCTTGTGTTATCCATAGTTTCGCAGTTTACCTCACTTAATTACTTGGGGACGAGATTTATATCTGAAATGATTTTTTGTAATTTTCAACGTTGCGCATGGCTTGCTGAATATGTCGTTCATTGTGCGCGATGATAAATTGAAACACATCGCCAAGCTTCAACGTGATAAAACGGGCGATTGAAATGGGAATGCGAACGGCGTTCATATCTGTCGAACGAGCCTGTTGCAGATAATTCAGCAACGTTTCCTGTTGCTGAATAAATTCTGCGACAACGGCGTATGCATCCAATTTTGAATCCGGAATGTGTCCTTTGAAGGCTTTGTATTTCTTTTTCCCCGTTTCAGGTTCCATCATTTGGATGAAATAATTGCCGAGCCAAGAACTTTTAAATGTTTCTTTGGGGGCTAGATGAGCTTTTTTCGCGAGTCCTTCCTGAATTTTCGGCAGATAATAATGCCCATAACTGTTGAGATGTTCCAAACATTGAGCAATACTCCAGCCGCCGTTGACAGCGGGTTGAAGCAAGTCAGATTCCGGCATGTTTTGAAATTGGCGAATTGCCTGCTGTAAATGCCCTTCAACGCGATTTTCGAGCGTGTCTAACAGTTGACCTTTGTGTTGTGTTTTCATGGTTGTTGTTTGATGAACACAAAGGTGGAGTGTTCCGAAAAAATAATTATTGGTATTTACCAAGATTTACTCCATTCGCACTTTATTGATAAGCTTGCTGAAATTGGTAGCGTCCATTCCCAAATAGTTGGCCAAATACTTATGTGGTACCAATTGTAAAATATGAGGACTACGCTGTAAAAGCCGCCGAAAACGCTCTTCTGTATTGAAACATTGCAATTCCACCAATCGCTCAAGAATACCTGAAAGAGCACCTGTGATGCCTTGCCTGATAAGTGATTCAATGGCCGGCCGTGATTGCATCAGCGCTTGGAGGTCGTGATGAGATATTCGTAAGAAGGTGGAAGTCGTAAGTGTTTCGTAGGAATACCGCGACGGGTGCTGCAACATCAACGCATCAAGTATTCCGCCAAATGAAGGCGCATAGGTAAAAACCAACGTGGCTTCGCGCTGTTGTTCATCAAAATAATATATGCGTTGAACTCCTTCCATGACGAAATACAAATATTTTTCTTTCTCGCCGGCGCCGGTGATTACCTGTTTTCGTTTGGCAGCAAAAGGCTTCCAGAGCATAGCAAACGCCTCCCAGTCCTCATCTGAAAGCGGCTGAATCGAATAGATAAGTTGTTTTAAGGATTCAAAAGCCGTTTGCATAGTGATTTGTTTTGATTGGTTCAACAAATTGCCATGATATGATCCTGCACTATTTTAGCGTTATATGGCGCCAGCATAAATTGATGGTCGCCTTCGAGGGTGACTTTATGGATGTTTTTGCAATGAGCCTTCCATCGTTCACTGCTTTTATGATAGGGGGAAATTTCACACTCGAAATACCACACATCACTGTCAATGTAGCTTGGTGTGTGATTTATTGTTAAATAACGCATAATTTCCTTTTTGCCCATCCTCACCCATTTACGTTTATAAAGTACATCCATCGATTTTTGATAAACAGGTAGATTGGTGATCAGAAACATATTTGCCCTTGAAATAAAGTTTCCTTTTTTTAGAAAATCAATCGCTCTTTGCTTAAAATTAAACGTTAACTCGTTCTTTTTGTAATACAGTTGTCCGTCGATTACGCCAACGAACCAATAGGAACTTAAAGGAGAATGTCCCAGAAAATTGTTCATCACCATAGCTCCGCTGCAATTACTTAAAAAACCAACGTTTGGATAAGAATCATCAGAGATTTGTCGGGCAATAAATGAACGAATGAACTCCCAATTTCGCTCTTCAAACGGCATGTTATCCAAATCAGGATAATTTATAATCCGTATGGTACAGTGTGCTGACAGGCCTCTCAGGAACGCTCCGGCATTTTCGGTGAATCCCAACAATGGTGGAAAAAAATAGATGACCTTATCCGGAACGGTTTTGTCTTCTAATGTAAGCTCCCTTAGATAAGCATAGATTTCCTGAGGCTTCATGCCACCGTGAAGCCAGTCGACAGGAAGCGTTGTCCCTAAAGCAGCCTCCAGTTGCACTAAAAAATTGACCGCATTTAAAGAGTTACCTCCGGCATTTTTCCAACTGATATTTTCATCGAATGACTTACCGTCCAGGAATTCAATCCAGGTTTTTCGGAGCATATTCGACAATTTTGACTCTTTTTCGTCGGCATTTTGGTGCACCGTTTCCTGCTGAATCTGCTCTTTGAGAATATATTCATGAAACCGTTTTTTCAGTAATATATAATCATTTTTAAAGTTATGTAACAACGGTATCTCATTTGTTTGGATGCACCGTTGAGGAATCATATAAGCAGGCAGGTACTCGGAAAGCCACTCTTTCAGCGCCGGTTCTTCCACTTGAATGTCAGCCATAAAAAAGGCAATCAAGGAGTCGGAAGCATTGATTCTGTCCGAAAAAATGGCACAACGAAGGATGAAAGGGTGATTCATTAAGGTTCCTTCCACTTCACTGAGCTCGACTCGATGCCCGTTGATTTTTACCTGATTGTCTTTTCGCCCCATAAATTCTAAGAGTCCATCGGCGTTTATTCGGCCCAGATCTCCCGTACGGAAAGTACGAATGTCACCGTCGCTGAGAAAGGCTTGCCGGGTTTGCTGAGGGTTATTCCAATACCCTAACGAAATATAAGGGCTGCTTACAATTATTTCACCGATCTCACCCTGAGGGACCGATTCGTCGTGTTGGTTAACCAATGCCATCACCCGGTCAGGTACAGAATACCCAAGCGGTATGCGTTCCTGCGAAATGATCGTGTCCTGTCGGATAAACCATTGCCGATAAATAGTAGCGATTTCGGTAGCCCCAATCCCAACGTACAATAAGCAGCCTTTCGAAAAGAACTGTCGGTATAAATCTACATCGGTATTGAAAATTCGATCCCCCGCCAGATAGATCAATCTAACCGACGAAAAGTCAACAGCGTTGTTACTTAACTGCAGAAAGGTTCGGAAAATATTGGGAATTGAATGATAGATGGTGATTTTTTCGCGGACAATAAATGCTGCCAAGTCGTATAAGCCCGTGTCTTTGAGGTTTTTGATATACAAGGTGGCACCGTTGAGCAACGAACCGAAAATATCTCTGATGGCTCCGCTTACGCTTGGAGAATAAAACAGTGTCAAACGGTCTCGTGCAGAAAGATGAATGGAATTGGTGTATTGCATCACATCGTGCAACAGATTTCGTTGATTTTGAAATACACCTTTCGGAATACCGGTTGAGCCTGAGGTGTAATTGATGTAAGCAATATCATCACAAGTTGCTTCCGGTTCAAACAACTGTTTAACAATTGGCGCTAATGAATCAATAAAAATATACTCCAATTCTTTTGAAAACGGCGGGATATCCGACATCGTTATTATTTTTTTTAAACCCGAATGAGCGATGATCAATTCATTGCGAGCTAAAGGCAGGCTGATGTCCAGCGGCACATATGGGCAACCAAGAGCCAGTGAAGCGAGCATGGCTGCGGGAAAAAAGGCATCATTGCGCAGTGCAATGCCAATGGGTTCTCCTTTCGTAATGGAAGATTTTAACTCTACCGCAACCCTAACCGCCCATAAATGCACTTCTCTGTACGTCAATTGGCGTATATCGTCTTTAATGGCAATGTTGTCTGCGTACTTGCGGGCAATGTCAGTAAACAGGCTGAAGACCGGCCTTTGCAGCCGTTCATATTCAAAATATTGAAATGCGGTTGTGGTTGGGCCTTGGAAATCTAACGTCATTTTTGATTGTTTTTAAGCAATTCAACCATTTTTTGAGCCTTTCATCGGGAAAATCCAACGGCAGTACACAGCCTGCCAAAATAAATTTACTGCGCGGGTTTTTGAGGATATGCTTTCTTAAAAATCGTTCGATCTGTTTCTCCGAATGCTGAGCAAGCATGATGCTTATCGGAATACCAAGTGATAATGGCAAACCGGAAAACGCGTAAAAATCATCGGCCGTAGGGTTTTTACTTGAATCCTCATAATGGATGATGCAATTCTTAGGGAGTTGATCAAAAGAAAAGTAGATATTTTCGCTATGAATATGGAAAATATTAAACCGAAAATCAGCACAGGCTTTTAAACATTCAGTATCAAAAATTGCACCAAATCGGTCATAAATTTCTTTCGGTAAAGCACCGACATGCATATGTTGCGTTGCATAAAATACGCCACTTACGCCTGCTTTTTTGAAGGCTTCAATGGCCAGAAGTGTATTTTTGGTGATTTGCTTTAAACCCGCTGTTACGATCTCGGGGTGTTTTTTTATATGGTCTGTAAAAACCGCCAAACCGGCCAATTGAATGGCCTGCGTTATGGGACAAAACAGGGTGCATAGAATAGGTACTTCAGAAGGAATATGTTCATAGACAAGGGTGCCGGCGACGATCATCTGTTGCATCATTGCCGGTACGGTTTCGTTAAAATCGGGAAGATTCAGCCAGTCACTCGGTTGTTGAATAATAGTGGCTTTGATGGTTCTTCGTCCTAACAAATCTCCTTCCCAGGTGTCAATGGCACCATAACAGGCCGCCTGCCAGCTTCCGGCAGGCATTAATTTGACAAAGTCACAGTTAAATTTTTCCTGAAAGGCAATGGTCTTACTCGCTAATGACTCACCTTGTTGGTCAGCGACGGGATGATGTTTCCAAAAAGAAGTAAGCAGATCATACGTTGAATGCTGAGTAACAGTCACTAAATTCAAAAAGTAAGTAAAGGTTTTACATTGTAAGCATAAAGCTACGCAGAAACCGACTATACTCACTTTTGAAAAAGGAACTTACGCAAAAGAACGCTGCCTTAATGCAAAAGATTATGTTCTTTTAGTTTGATAGCCTTCGCCGGGTCGCCAAAGTATTTATCTTTTAACCTTAAAATGGGTTTTTCGATCAACTCGTACGATACCGCAGATACGGCAATGGTCGCTATAAAATTTAAACAAACTAACCACCATTCAAACCGGCTGACATCAAACGTAAACACATGAATAAATTTCAGAATAGCCGAGGCGATCAATAAATGATAAATATAAATGCCGTAACTGATCTTGCTCAAATAAACGATGATAGGATTTGTACTGATCTGCGTTAATTTTTTGGAAGGAAAGTAAATGCCCCAGGCAATGAACCAAACCGAAAACAGAGACACAAATGTTCTTTCGGTGATTCGATACAAATTGTTGTAAAGTGAAAAGTAATTGTGGTCTAAAGCGTTTTCTGAGGTATTAAAGTAACCCAAAGTGCTGCTCAAATAAAGCACGATAAGAGCGAGTAAAAGTTTTTTGTTTTTCAGAATGCTTTTGAGTTTATCAGGCTCTTTGTAATGGTAATAAGAAATTAAAGCACCAATGCCAAAACAGTCAATACAGCACTCCGTGGTAAAATGGTTATACGTAAAAGGCAATTCCAGATAGAAGTACAGAAGGCGAACGGCGAGCCCGCCAATGGCCAGCAGTATAAAAAAATACTTGGAATAACGTACAGGTATACTATAAAGCAAAAGAGGTAATAAAAGATAAAATTGCTCCTGAATGGCTAACGACCAGGTTTGAATATATTCAACCGGATTGTTGATTGAGTCTTGATTATAAGCTATGACATAATTCTGTGTAAAAGTGAGAAAATAGCCCAAATACTGCCGAAAATTATAACGATTTACGATGAGATAAACACATAGAACCAGTAAGTAGACCGGCAAAGTACGCAACAGTCGCCGTGCCAGAAAACGACCGGTAGTGTGCCAATACGTGGATTCATTTTCCTTGTTTTTCAACAAAGGACCCGTCAGCAAAAAACTTGACAAGACAAAAGCAATAGTACTGCCAAAGGGCAATAAGGCAAAAGGATTTTCTGCGATCCAATGATGGAGGAGGACAATAAATACGAAAAATACTCTTACAAGATCGAGGTGCTCAAAATAGTGACGTTTAGGCATTTAAAAATGGTGTTCGCCCAATGGTGTAAAGGGAATTGACTGTTAAGTATATGATTAATAGTCACTTATTAAAAATGGTGTGTAAGCTCAATGGTACTTGGGGCGTGTGACAACTACCGCTAAACTTCTGCCAAAGGAAAACTTTTCGGGATGAAAACCCAAAAAAAACAAAAAATAGTTATCAAACGGTTTCATAAAAAGTAACGGTAAACACTCCGGTTTTCGTTTGTTTATACGCCGGAAATCGGTGAAATGTTGCAGAGAGAAGATGACTGAACGGAAAGAATTTAGGCAGGTTGATTACGCTTTAACTTAACAATAGCGCAATGAGGTTATTACTTAACGACTGTAGTTATTGCGGAGCCTTAAACAGCTTACAAGATTCCTGCTTCAAGTTGTTCCAAGTAAATAAAGTTGGGCGATTTTACCCCCGCTTCTTTGCGGATTTGAACCAATTTCTCAGATTCAAAGAAGTTTTTGGCGTTTTCAAAGGAAGTCCATACTGAGAAATGTACAATTTTAGTAGGCTCGTTTTCGTATTTCAACACCTGATAAGAAATTTCACCGGCTTCTTTGCGCATAGCAGCGGCTTTGTCAAAGATATTTTTCCATGCATTATAGTCTTCTACTTCATGAATGATCAATACATGTTTCATAATTCGATTTCGTTTTTTACGCTTCAAAGGATTGCGTGCAAATAAACAAAAAGCCCTGACCAATTACGATCAAAGCTTCTTTAATTTCGATATTATTCGTTTAATGCCTCCACCGGTAAGGGTGTGAGTCGCGTCTTTTGACTTTCTGCAACGAAGAACCCGAAGGGAGATTTACAGGAAAGAAGGCTTTTGTATATGAATGTCCCATCCGGATTTATATCCATGAAAAAGCACCTTTTTGTATTCTTATTGGCTACCTGTTTGGCCCACCTTTCAGCCCAGAACAATGGATTGGTCAATACTGCTGACAGCCCTTTTGCCAAACTCTATTCGCCCGGTATTTCGGACGTTCAGTGGACGGGCGGTTTTTGGGCTGATCGCTTTAGGGTATGCAAAGAAAAAATGGTTCCGCACCTATGGAAGGTGTATACTGATCCCACTATCAGTCATTCGTTCCGTAACTTTGAAATTGCCGCCGGAGTAGAAGAGGGCAATTTCAAAGGCCCATCGTTTCATGACGGTGATTTTTACAAAACCTTTGAAGCCGTGGCGAGCCTTTTCGCGGCCACTAAAGACCCTGAATGGGATGCCGTTATGGACAAAGCCATTGCCATTATGGCCAAGGCGCAGCGGGAAGACGGCTATATTTATACCAAAGCCATCATCGAGCAAAAGAAAACGGGTAAAACCAAATTGTTCGAAGACAAGCTCAGTTTTGAAGCCTACAATTTCGGGCATTTAATGACGGCTGCCTGCGTTCATCATCGGGCTACAGGCAAAAATTCATTGCTTGATATTGCCAAAAAATCGGCCGATTTTCTGATCGGTTTTTACAAAGTTGCCACCCCCGAACAGGCCCGCAATGCGCTTTGCCCGGCACATTACATGGGGCTGACGGAATTGTACCGTACCACCCGTGAAAAAAAATACCTTGACCTGGTCACTTATCTTATCAACATTAAAGGCACGACAGAAGGCACGGATGATAATCAGGACCGAATTCCATTTCGACAGCAAACGGTGGTAATGGGACATGCCGTGCGCGGGACATACCTGTACGCAGGAGTGGCGGATGTATATGCCGAAACGGGCGAAGATTCGTTGATGCGCTCGCTGAATTTGATCTGGGATAACCTCACCCAACGAAAAATGTACGTTACGGGTGCTTGTGGTGCCCTTTTTGACGGTGTTTCGCCCTATGGGACTTCCTACAAGCCCAACGATGTGCAGAAAACGCATCAGGCGTTTGGCCGAGATTATCAATTGCCCAACGGCAGCGCGCACAACGAAACCTGTGCCAACATTGGCAATGTGCTTTTCAACCGGCGGATGTTTACGCTTACCGGCGATGCCAAATACATCGACGTGGTGGAATTGGCTTTGTACAACAGTGTATTGTCGGGTGTGAGCCTTTCGGGTGATGCCTTTTTTTATACCAATCCTTTGAGTGCTTCCAACGACTTTCCGTACCAACTCCGTTGGATGGGTGGCCGCCTTCCGTACATTCGCATTTCCAATTGCTGCCCGCCCAACACCGTACGTACCGTTACCGAAGTAAGTGATTACGCCTACAGCCTGAGCGACAACGCTGTTTGGTGTAACCTGTTTGGTAGCAGTCGGTTACAAACTTTACTTAAAAATGGAAAGTCGTTACATTTACAGCAGGAAAGCAATTACCCTTGGGATGGCAATGTAAAAATTACTGTAGAGCAAGCCCCTGCCGATCCTTTCCAAATCAAATTGCGTTTTCCGGGTTGGTGTTCTGAAGCAAAATTATTTATTAACGGCAAAGCGACTGATTTTACCGTTGAAAAGGGATATGTAGCGCTTCAGCGCTCGTGGAAAAAAGGAGATGTTATACTTTGGGCCTTCGAAATGCCCGTTGAATTACTGGAATCCAACCCATTGGTAGAAGAAAACCGTAATCAGGTAGCGGTAAAAAGAGGTCCTATTGTGTATTGCGCCGAATCCAATGATATGCCCGCCAACACGCGGGTATTTGATATTGCTTTGCCGGCAAATACTGATTTTAAGACCGTTCCGGTTACCATTGGCAATAGTTCGTTCATGGGTTTGGAAGGGAATGCCGTGGTGATAAATGAAAAAAAATGGCAAAATCAACTGTATCGCCCTGTATCCAAAAGCAAAAAAACGGTGCCTTTGCGATTGGTTCCCTATTATGCCTGGGCCAATCGGGGAGCGTCCGAAATGACGGTTTGGTTGCCGGTGGTGCGTTAGTGGGAGCGGAGACACTCGTTCTGTTCCGGGCGGATTCAATTATTGAAACTTGGAAGTTGTGGCGTAGAAGCTTTTGGAGCACTTACTGTGGTACATTTATACCATTGGTTACCGCTTTAAATAGGTGATCGGAGGGCCGACCTGTTTGACTCCAAGGCATATTAATAATTACGTTAAGAAAAATTTGGAAGGTGAGAAACAACGAGGGCTTTTCAAATTTAAGTAGAGACTTAGGGGGTGTTCAACTCATCATCAACTTTTTTCAGAAGATTTACAGTCGCTTTTTTAGTGAAGACAAATGCATTTATTGTCACTTTTTTGTAAGCAGCGTTTGCTAAAAGCAGATTTCTCAATTTTTTTGTTCTTAAATAGTTAGCTTTTTCCTGTGAAGAAACAAGGTTTAATGAGTCAGGTACAACGGGGAAATAGATACTCATTTCCGGGATTAACTGGGTCATTGTATGGGTTTCATCTACTTTACACCATTCTATACAATACGGAATTATTGATGTATAATAGGATAAAAATAATGTTTTTAAAGAATCATTTTTTATTAAATGTGTATGTGCAGTTTGTCTGATTTCTTCGTAAGCCATTTGATTTGACTTGAAAGCTAAATAACTGGCAGCATTGTCAATGTGAAAATCAATACTGTCTGTTATTTCTGAATCATGTTTAAAATAAGCCAATTTATTGATACTCTTCACGAATTTATTGCCATTATTTATCATAAATGATAATTTTAGAGTGTCTTGCATTAAATTCGTTCTTAAGACGGTTAAATGTTTTTTTACTGTTTCTTCATCACTTCTGTTTTCTCTCCATTCATCAAAGAAAAAAGAGATTGAAATACCAATGAAAATGACAAGAATCTCCGAAATATATTTTTCAAGTATAACTTTAAAAGAATGTTTTATTTTTTTGTCCATTTTTATAAAATAGTATTCTACTGATAAATTGAGAAAGCTTCTGGGCTTAAACTAAATTGGATTTACTGATTTGACTTGTCATACATTTCAACCTGTCAGACCCGTCAACTCAGGCGGTTACCCTGCTGGGGCGTTAGATTCTTCTATGCAGCAAAACTACGCAGAAGCAATTGTTTTTGAAAGTCTGAATAAAGGGGCCAGAGAAGGCGATAAAGCGGATGGGTGGGCGCTTACCCTGTTGGAAACACGCTGTTTATTCGAAGTTCGTCGTTTCCTTTCAGAAGAACCCGCCCAACGGGATAGATTGGCACTTACCGTGTTACAAACACTCTATTTATCATCGCTTCGGGGGGCTTTCTGAACATCCCGAACAGCGGGGGCGATATAACGCGGGTTAGTGCCGACCTGTAGTTTGCAAACGCTCAAATTTGAAGAGGGATTTATCTATAACTGATAATGACATAGAATTGGTGGACTTATAGCTTTTAGCGCACTCATCGTATTGCAAACATTATGTTCGCAGCCATCCTTCGGAGGACAATGGGCGATTTTCAACCATAAGTAATCAAGCAAAATTAGTTTAGATTTATTATATTGGCGACATGAGCCGAAAAGAAAAGCATATTGACCTGATAGAATCTGAACAAATTACCTTGCGGGAAGGGGCAAAATATCATCCGAAAGTGGAGTTTAGAGAAAAATGTCGTGCTCTTTTATTGAATCAGGCAGGTGTAACGATTAAACAAATTGCTACCCATCTGGATGTCAATCATAATACCGTCGGAAATTGGATAAATGCTTGGGAAACAGCAGGCATTGTTGGTCTAAATCGCAAAATAGGTCAAGGTCGTAACCCGATTTTGAGCGTCACTAACGCCAGTCATATTCAGCAATTAGACAAGGCAGTTGAGACCCATTCGCAAAATGTGAAAGCGATTCAGGCCGAATTAGTAAAAGAATTGAATACCTCTATGAGTTCAGATACGGTCAAACGCTTTTTAAAAAAAATCATTACTCATGGCGACGCATCCGTCGCTGTACGCATCAAGGCCAAAATAAAATAGTATATGCAGACAAACATGAACGCTGGAAATTATTGCTAACACTTTGGTTATTAGATTATATAGAGCTTTACTTTGCCGATGAGTCCGGCTTTACGATGCAACCCTATGTACCTTACGCCTGGCAAAAAAAAGGAATAACTCAACGTCGATTTGCCCGCAGACAGAAAAATCGCTTAAATGTATTTGGCCTGATGAGTTTGTCCGGTCAGCTAACGGTTTATCACAGTGAAGCCAATCTGGATGGTGCCTTTATTAAGAATTCCCTGGATGATTTTGCTCAAAAATCACACACTAAACCTTACGTCATTGTACTTGATAATGGCCCTATTCATCATGCGAAAGTAGTTAAAGATGAGTTGGATAACTGGGAAAATTTAGGTTTGTCTATTTTTTATTTACCTACTTACAGCCCACACTTGAATCCAATTGAAATTTTGTGGCGCTTCTGCAAATACAGATGGCTCAATAAAACACATTATAAAAGCTGGTCAAAGTTAAAAAAAGTCATTCTTTGTATTTTTAAGGAGTATGGCTCGACATATACCATCAACTTTACAGAGCTTATTATAAAAAATACCCCAATTAATATCAAGCTTAATTTTGCGTGATTACTTAAGTGCGTATTTGTCATTAATCATCAATTATTTACGACATAAATGCTAAAATACTAATTAAGAAATAAGTCTATTTCATTTGCCTTCACCAATTGAAATTGTTGAAGATTTCCAGTGGAAATTTTTCCAGAATCTGCGATAACCTAAAACTGCTACTTCAATAAATATTGGAGTATTTGATGGAACTTCGATAAACTTACCTAACTGTATTTTTTCATTTGGAGAAAGCGTTATTAATTCTTCTTTTAAATTGTCAGAATTCCAATCAATTTTTTGGATACCTGTAATGACTTTACATTTTCTTAGTTCAGGAAAATCCAAAAAAATAATTTTGTCATCATACACAACCTTCATTGAAATATCATTTAGGTATAGTGTGTCAATATCACCTTTCTCTAAAACTATTTCGACTCCTAAATAGTCAAGACCACTATCTTCTTGTTTTTTCTTACGAGTAGTTGCAATTGATAGTTTAAGGTTTATTATTAGCCATCCAGTGCTTAATTTCCACAAAAAGAAAAATGCACCTAATACTAGGGCTAATATTTCAAGTGCTGTCTTAATATTTTCGAGCAAACATTTCATAATTATAAAAATTTAAAACGCCCGAAAGGGCTGATATGAACGAATTATTTTTTTGAACACGAGACACTTTCGACCTTTACACCCTTTTTAGGTTGAGCTGAAAAGCTTCCTCACTGCAAGCAATTTGTCAGCGGTGACCTGCCTAATATGTTATGTTGCGACTTTTAGTAAAAGCCTCGAACTCATTGGCTATTTGATAAAAAGTCGGGGAGGGACTTTTGGTTTTATCACCGAGGTATGGATATTTTAAATCAACAATTTCATCGAACTCAAAAGCTAAATTCGTACGAAAATTTTGTCGCTCATTTTTCACCAATTTTAAAATGTAGTTTGATCTGATAGTCAGTTGTTTGTCGTATGGTGGAATTGCAATAAGGCGATTCATATTTAGGTATACAAGTATGAAGAAATCATTTTTTCTTTGCAAGAGAAATCTGGTTATTTTATCAAACGGGCGTATGGTAGAGAGAAAATGGAATATAGATAGGTTTTCCAACTACTTCTTTGGGGTGGATAAGAAGCTTTATCGCCTTGGCAGCAGAGGAATTCCTATAAAAATACAGTATTAAGGGATATGATATTGAAATTATGGAACAAAAAAAGCAGCCCCACCTTGCGGCGGGGCTGCTGTATATATGAATCTAAAAACGGAGATTCCTTACTTCACTTCTTCAAAGTTTACAAACTCACCTTCTTCTTTGCCTGAGTTTGGCTGCTGACCTGCGTTAGGGTCTTGCGCTCCGCCTTGGGCACCTGCGGCATCCGGTCCGGCTGCGTAGATTTCCTGTGAAGCGGCGTTCCATGCTTCGGTGATCTTGGTCATGGCCGCGTCAATGGCCGCTACGTTGCGTGTGCTGTGGGCGGTGCGAAGTTCTTCCAAAGCACCTTCGATGCTTGATTTGCTGCCTGCCGAAAGTTTGTCGCCGTATTCTTTCAATTGTTTTTCAGTGCTGAAAATCATTGAGTCGGCTGAGTTTACTTTCTCGATCTCTTCACGAGCGGCTTTGTCGGCGGCTTCGTTGGCTTTCGCTTCTTCACGCATACGTTGAATGTCAGCGTCTGACAAACCGCTTGATGCTTCGATGCGGATTTTTTGCTCTTTGCCGGTGCCTTTATCTTTGGCGGTTACGTTCAGGATACCGTTGGCATCTACGTCGAAGGTTACTTCAACCTGTGGAATACCGCGCGGTGCCGGTGGAATACCGTCTAAGTGGAAACGTCCAAGGGTACGGTTTTGGGTAGCCATCGGGCGTTCTCCCTGCAACACATGCAACTCTACCGAAGGTTGATTGTCAGAAGCGGTTGAGAACGTTTCTGATTTCTTCGAAGGAATCGTGGTGTTGGCGTCGATCAGTTTGGTGAACACACCGCCCAAGGTTTCGATACCTAATGACAACGGAATTACGTCGAGCAACAAAACGTCTTTCACTTCACCCGTTAACACACCTCCCTGGATCGCAGCACCAATCGCTACGGCTTCGTCGGGGTTAACGCTTTTGGATGGTTTTCTGCCGAAGAATTTCTCGACTTCTTCCTGCACCCGAGGAATACGGGTCGAACCACCTACCAAAATTACTTCTTCAATTTCCGAAATCTTCAATCCTGAATTGCTCAATGCGCGTTTGCAGGGTTCCATCATGCGTTGGAACAGTTTATCGGCCAATTGCTCAAACTTCGCTTTGGTCAACGAGCGCACCAAGTGCTTGGGAATACCGTTGACGGGGAAGATATAAGGTAAGTTGATCTCCGACTGCGTCGAGCTCGACAATTCGATTTTGGCTTTCTCGGCAGCTTCTTTCAAACGTTGAAGTGCCATAGCGTCCTGACGGAGGTCGATGCCTTCATCTTTTTTGAATTCATCAGCCAACCAGTCAATGATCACTTGGTCAAAGTCGTCACCCCCTAAGTGAGTATCACCATCGGTTGATTTTACTTCAAATACGCCATCACCCAATTCAAGGATAGATACGTCAAATGTACCGCCACCTAAGTCAAAAACGGCAATTTTGCTGTCTTTCCCCTGTTTGTCAAGGCCATAAGCCAAAGCAGCAGCGGTAGGTTCGTTGATAATACGTTTTACATCCAGACCCGCAATGATACCCGCTTCTTTGGTCGCCTGACGTTCAGCGTCGTTGAAGTAGGCAGGTACGGTAATAACGGCTTCGGTTACGGTTTGTCCGAGATAATCTTCAGCGGTTTGCTTCATTTTGGTCAGAATGTGCGCTGAGATTTGCTGCGGAGTATAAAGTTGTTCGCCAATGCGAACGCGTGGTGTATTGTTTGCTCCCTGTTCAACGGTATAAGCTACCGTTTTCATTTCACTGCCTACTTCGTTGAAACGTTTCCCCATGAAACGTTTGATAGACGAGATTGTATTTGTAGGATTGGTAATGGCTTGACGTTTCGCAGGAGCACCTACTTTACGTTCGCCGTTACCATTGTCCATAAAGGCAACCACAGAAGGGGTAGTACGCGCGCCCTCGCTGTTTGCGATTACGACGGGTTCGTTACCTTCCATAACAGCCACGCAAGAGTTGGTAGTACCTAAGTCAATTCCAATTATTTTTCCCATGTCTTTTAAATTTGTGAATTAGTAAATAAGCGATTGAGTAACTTTTATCTTATTCAATCTGTACGGGTATACTTACACAATGAGCGTGCCGGCGGAAAATTGGGGATTAAAAATGACAATTTGGCAGATAGCTTCTACAACTCAATCGCCTTATTGCAGGCCAACTAACCGTTATCGGCTTATTTGATCTTCACTTTTGTGGCACCGTAACCGAATTTTTCCTTTTGAGCATCTTCAAAAAACTTCACGTTTTTGTGTTTGCTCATGCGTCGGTGAAGTTCGGTACGTAAAACGCCGTTGCCTACACCGTGGATGAATGTGATCTCGTCCATGCCACTGGCAATGGCTTTTTCAAGTTGTTGCTCAAAGGCTTTGATTTGAATTTCGATCATTTGCGTGTTACTCAACGCCATAAAATCACGCGTGAGCTTCTCAATGTGTAGGTCAATGACCGCTGCGGGGCGCTCTACCTTCGTAGGAGTCGGAGTGTCCGGCTCGTTTTTCTCAAACATCTTTTCTTTCAATGTCTGTGCATTCAACGGTTCTTCGGTCTTTTCCTTCTCGTCGCCGTCGAGTTGGTACAGATAGGCATCTTTGTCGAGCAAAGGCGCTTTTCGTTTGTTTTTGAAGAATGTATTGGCCCGAAATTTCACCCGTTTGCTAAACGGCGCGCGCTCCGGGGCAAAACCTACGGTGTAATACAGGCAGTGGAACACGAATGTACCCCAATCGTCAAAATCTTTGATGAGCAAATCCTGCACTTTGACACTGCTTTTGGCTTTCATCACGCCTCCCGAAAGGCCGCGTTGATGGCGCTCGGTGGGCATGGTGAGCGAATAGGGGAGATCCCAGTCGGTGTTATTGACCAAATGCAGTGCTATTTCACGGTCATTCAGGGACACAAAAGCCATAAAAATACCTTTTTCAGCCTTGATTCCGACAGGCCTTGATTCGGCTGACTTTTCGACAGTCGGACTGCCTTTTTGTCCGCGAAAAAACTGGTCTTCTGATTTAGACACTACCGCCAGCTCACGTTTAAGGACGGGCAAACGGAATCCTTCTTCAATTTCAATCTCCACAACATCGTTTTGTAGAAAACGCGTAACGATGCCTTCCTCTTTGGAATGGACTAATCTGACTTTATCACCTATGTTCATTTTGGTATGGTACGTTGTCTTATTCCGTCATCGTCGACGACAGTAAAATGAAATTCAAATGTATAAAACCTGTTTTTTCTAATTCTAATAAGATTTTAGCAGGAGTTTCCGGTAAAAAATGAGGAGTCTGAACATTGGGAAATTTTCATCTGTCAACCACGTCAAGAAGTCTGCTTCAAAGGATAAGTTGGGAGGTATAATAAACCATCTTTGGCCATTTGAAGCATAAAAGCATACACCGCCAGTAAAGATTCATGCGTTAGACGAGGGTAATTTTCAATAAGCATTTGTTCTGACCAACCGTCACTTAAGTGCTCAAGAATAAATTCGATGGACAATCCGGTGCCTTTAATGACCGGTTTGCCATCTAATATCTGTGAGTCTGCATGTATATAATCTTGCCGGTTCATTCTGTTGCGGGCTTTTTGCAAATTTATCTAAATTTTAAGAGATTATAGTAATATGCTAATTACGTAATCGCAATGTCCCTTCCCCTTCGTAAATAACCACTTCATCCTCTAATAGTTCCCGAATGGTGTCAATGGCGGCCTGTTCGTTTTTGATACCAAACGACGCCACCAACTGTTGCGGTGTAAGTGGACTTAAGTTTAACAGCCGTAAAATCTCGGTTTTCAGTTTGCCATTTTCAGGATTAACGGGCGTTTTTTTCTTCTTTGCCAAACAATTATCACAAATACCGCAACGCTCATCGGTATGTTCTCCAAAATACTGTTGGAGCAATTGAGTGCGGCAGCGGGTAGAATGCTGCACATAATTGGCAACGGCTTCGATGCGCTCTAAGTCTGCCTGATGTTTTTCCCGAATCGCCAAGGTATTGATGGGCATAGTGTCAGCATCATGACGAGGCGTCAAAAAACTTAATTGAGGCTTATCTTTTTGTTTTTCATACACTAACACTCCCAAATCATTTAAGCTTTGCAACATTTTTACCACGTCGGGCTCCATGATGTAATGCTTCTGTCCGATGGCGGTTTCGGAGATGTGAACAAACTGCGTAAAAATTTCCCCACCGTATATTCGAAGCAATAACTTAATGAAACTGTCGTACTGGGGATATTTGAGTTGAAAGTTATACAAAGCGTGGTTGTCAAGGATAATATTGATTTTAGAACTGCTGTTGTACGCTTCGCTCAATTGTACAAACCCTTCTTCTTCAAGCAGTTTTATGGCGTAGTGGGTTTCGGAAACGGGAAGGCCGAATGTTCCCGTAAAATCCTGTAGATCAAAGTCAAAATACTCCAATTCGCCGCCACCGACCGGCACGCGATAAAAATTGGCCAATGCCTGATATACGCGCCGAACAAGCTCAATGGGAGGGTATTTTTGTTCGACATTGCGCACGAGTTCGTTCAGATCTTTGGATGAATACAACGCCACAGCGTAGGCTTTTTGGCCATCACGTCCGGCGCGTCCGGCTTCTTGGTAATAGGCTTCAAGGTTGTCGGGAAGGTCGATGTGAATCACGGCGCGTACGTCCGGTTTATCAATGCCCATTCCAAAGGCATTGGTAGCCACCATAACCCGCACACGGTTGCGAATCCAAGCTTCCTGTTTTTCACCGCGTAGCTTGGTTGGGATACCGGCATGGTAAAATTCCGCCCGAAGTCCCTGCCGATTCAGCCAATCCGCCACTTCTTTGGTGCGGCGACGGTTGCGTACGTAAATAATGGCCGAACCCTGCACATTTTGTAAAATACGCACCAATCGAGCATCTTTGTTTTCTTCAAAAAAAGCAGAATAAGACAGGTTAGGCCGTGAAAAAGTTGACTGAAAAACGGCAGGCTGCGCCATTTCAAGTTTCTCGCAAATGTCAAGTTTAACGGGTTCGGTAGCCGAAGCAGTCAGGGCAATGATTGGTACATCGGGAATTAGTTTTCGAAATTCGGCAATTTGCAGGTAAGAAGGTCGAAAATCATAGCCCCATTGCGATATGCAGTGTGCTTCGTCGATGGCGAGGAGGTTGATATTCATCATTTTGGCGCGTGCCAGAAAAATATCCGTGCGAAGGCGCTCCGGCGAAACGTACAAAAATTTGGTAGTACCGTGGATGCAATTATCAAGTACAATATCGATCTCGTGCCAATTCATGCCCGAATAGATGGCGGCGGCCATGATTTTTCGTTGCCGTAACTGTTCCACTTGATCTTTCATGAGGGCGATCAACGGCGTAACTACAATGCAGACGCCTTCCTGCGCCAAAGCAGGAATCTGAAAACACAAAGACTTGCCGCCGCCCGTGGGAAGCAGCGCCAATGTATCTCGCTTTGCCAAAACAGATTGAATAATTTCCTCTTGTAAAGGTCGAAATTGGTCGTATCCCCAATAATGTTTAAGAATTTCGTGAATCATGGACAGTGCACAAATAAAGCGCAAAGGTAATGGTTGGGGGAAAAGTTACGCTTCTCCGAAGCTTTTTGGATTATCTGATATCATTATATTATAGCTACAAAGGTTACGCTTCTCCGAAGCTTTTTTAACCGCAAAGCAGTAAAATAGGCAACAGCTAAAAAACAACGTAAAAAATGTGGATGAAAAACAACCACAGCATCTTTATACGGTCCGGAAGTATTGCCATTGAAAATATCAGAAAGGAGTTGTTTGCAGGTTTAGCTCCATTTCAAACAATTTCATCAAATGCTCCCTTACCTTTTCTTCCACTTCGGGCATAGGAATTTCTCTACCAAGTTCCTGTTGCAGCGAAGTCACAGCTTTATCAGAGATGCCGCAGGGGACGATGTGCCCAAAATAGGATAAATCAGTATTGACATTGAAAGCGAAACCGTGCATTGTGACCCAACGACTGCATTTTACGCCCATTGCGCAGATCTTACGCGGGTTTTGCTGCGTTTCAAAATCCAACCAAACACCTGTCAAGCCATCAATGCGCCCGGCTGAAAGTCCGTAATCGGCACAGGTCAGAATGATCGCTTCTTCCAACGTACGCATATAGCGGTGAATGTCGGTGAAGAAGTTTTCCAAATCCAGGATTGGATACCCTACCAATTGGCCCGGGCCGTGGTAGGTGATGTCACCGCCGCGATTGATCTTGTAATAAGTGGCCTGTATTTCAGCAAGTTGAATTTCGTCTACCAATAGATTATCTGCATGGCCGCTTTTGCCAAGCGTATAGACGTGCGGGTGTTGGCAGAAAAGGAGATGATTGGTCGTGCTGAGTTGTTGATCGGTAGGCAAGTTGCGGTTTTGGGCTTTAATGGCGACATTTTCTGCCAATAATTTTTCCTGATAATCCCAAGCCTGTTGATAATCGATCAGGCTAAGCTCCTCAAAACGGACTTTTTTGTTCAATACGGTGTTCATAAATCAATAACGAAAAGGCGAAATTACCTAACTTTGTCGAAACACTTACGGCTATGCGTCAAATAACCATTCAAGTGTCTGACCAACAATACGAATTTTTTATGCAGTTGGTTCGTAATCTTAAATTTGTGAAAGTTAAGCAGGAAACAACGCTTGAAGCGCAACTTACGCCTTCGCAAAAAAAAACGTGGAAAAATATCAAGCAAGGGTTTGAGACTTGTTGAAGAAGGTAAAATGAAAGCAATACCTGCCGAAGAATTTTTAAACCGGCTTAAAGAAGAAAGACATTAACCATTCCATAAAGATGATTGAAATAGATTCCTACGGAATGACAAGAAAATTATGATTCTAATAGCAGACAGCGGCGCTACCAAGACAGATTGGCGTATTATAAATCCTCAGGGAGGAATTCAACAGGCAAAAACGATTGGATTGAGTCCTTATTACCAAACTTCCGAATCAATTGCGGCTGAGTTGACTCAAAATTTACTTCCTTCCATTACCGGTGAAGTGTCTGAGATTCATTTTTATGGAACAGGTTGCGCCGGCGAAGAGCCTTGCGCCATTGTATGGCGCGGTTTGCAGGCGGTTTTTCCATCGGCCCAAACCATTGAAGTAGACAGTGACATGCTGGGAGCAGCGCGCGGATTGTGTGGACACGAAGCGGGCATTGCGTGTATCTTGGGCACGGGCTCCAACAACTGCCTTTACGACGGGCGTGACATTGCAGACAAAATACCTTCGCTGGGTTTTTGGCTCGGCGACGAAGGCAGCGGCGGTTACTTGGGTAAAACCCTTGTTACAGCCTTTTTGCACAAAGAAATACCGGATGATCTGGCCGCAAAATTTGCCAAACGCTATGGATTGAACCGTGAGATCGTGTTGGAAAATGCGTACAAAAAACCATTCCCAAACCGCTATTTTGCTACTTTCTCCAAATTTCTTTTTGACAACCGCAGCCATCCTTTTGCGTACAAATTGGTCTATGACGCTTTCGGCGAATTTTTAGCAAAATATGTTTGTAAACTCCCTGATCATCAGAAATATAGAGCTCATTTTTCAGGCTCGGTTGCCTTTTATTACAGCGATATTCTGCGTCGCGCCGCCGCTGAAAAAGGGGTTGTAGTAGGGCACATCATGGAAACGCCCATTGCCGGATTGGCGCTGTACCATCGCCCTGTCATGGAGCCTTAGGTTAGGCGAGGTATTTCTGATAAAGTTTGGTAAATGATTTTACCTTTTTCGCGCCCTGTTTTGATCATGTCGTCGGCTCCCTGAGACGCGCCGCCGACGCGCAGAACAGCACTGCAAAAATCAATGAGCTGAACGGCTACGGGATGAAATATAGCGTTGAATATTTCATCACCCAATTGTTTGGAGCCGGCCTTTTCAATGAGCGGCAGCGCAAACCATTCGCCCATCACGGGTAAATGGCCCAATTGATACACCTCCAAAGCAGCTTCAGTCATTAACTGAACATTTTTTTCGATGAGTTCAGGATTATCGTTGGTGCCGGAGCGGTAAGGACCCGCGATCAATATCATTTGTGGAGTTGTCATTACAGAAGTTGGTTGAGTTTGGCGTATTGGAGCAGCATGATCGTTTTTCCGTCTTTGATCTCTCCTGTTTTTATCATGTGAAGTGCCTGTTGGTAAGGCAATTCCAGTACTTGAATGTTTTCCTGTTCATGTTCCGCCCCGCCGCCTTCGGTGACTTTCATGTCTTTATGGTATTCGGCGACAAAGAAGTGCAAAATTTCAGTTACTGAGCCCGGCGACATGTAAGCCTCAAAGATTTTTTGGACATGGGTAATCCGGTAACCCGTTTCTTCTTCGGTTTCTCGTCGAATGCAATCTTCGGCGTTATCTTTGTCGAGCAATCCCGCGCAGGCTTCGATCAGCATACCTGTATCATTTCCGTTGACGTAGGTCGGCATGCGAAATTGTTGAGTGAGAATCACCGCTTGACTTTCTCGGTTATAGAGCAGAATGACGGCGCCGTTGCCACGGTCATACGATTCACGGGATTGTTGCGCCCATTGTCCGGCAGGATTTCGGTAATCAAAAGTGATTTTTTTCAGTGTGTACCAATTGTCCGAAAGCAATTTTTCTTCAATGATTTTAACATTTGGGTTATTCATGGCTGTTAATTTGATTGTTTTTGATTGAATTTGATTATTTTTGAGCAAAATAAATGGATTACGATGAGTTATCAAAGCAGAAAGCAAATCATTTTAAAAATCGTTGAAGAAAAAGGCGAGGCGGATGTCAAAGAATTGGCGCAATTGATTGATACTTCGGAAATTACCATACGCCGAGATTTGAGCCAGATGGCATCAGACGGCCTCATCTATCGCACGCACGGAGGAGCCATGAAGTTGAGCTTGGTGAATCAACCGGCAAGTTTTGCGCAAAAATCAAGTGTCAATGCCGACAAAAAAGATCATATATGTCGCTTGGCAGCGGCCGAGATCAACGAAGGAGAAGTGATTTTTATGGATTGTGGAAGTACTGTTTTTCGGCTTTGCCCTTTTATTAAAAATAAAAAGATCAAGGTTATTACCAATTCGTTGCCTGTTGTGTATGAGTTGATTAATACAGAAGTGTCCATTAATTTGATTGGTGGAGAACTGGACAATGGCCGTCAGGCAATTCATGGAATTATCGCCACAGAACATATTCAACGTTACCGGGCGGATAAAGCTTTTTTGGGCGTAGACGGCATTTCACCCGAAAATGGCCTGAGCGCCGTGAGCGAAAAAGAAGCGGAAATGACCTTAGCAATGGCATCAAATGCCAACCTCACGTATCTGATGTGTGATTCGACTAAACTTGGAAAAAATAAGTATTTGACCTTTGCACCTTTACAACTGGTTGAAGTGTTGGTAACGGATGAGCAAACCGAGGAAGTGGTTGAACAGTATAGAAAAGCGGGATTGAGAGTTTTGAATCATTGAAAGTGCGAGGTGTAAGCGGGTTCTCAAACCCGCGGCTGGCCGCGAAGAATGGCGGTTGTGAGTAACCGCTGACACGGGCCGTGCAAGCGGGTTCTCAAACCCGCGGCCGGCCGCGAAGAATGGCGGTTGTGAGCAACCGCCGCCACGGGCCGTGCAAGCGGGTTCTCAAACCCGCGACCAATCGCGAAAAACGGCGGTTGTGAGCAACCGCTGACACGGGCCGTGCAAGCGGGTTCTCAAACCCGCGGCCGGCCGCGAAGAATGGCGGCTGTGAGTAACCGCCACCACAGGCTGTGCAAGCGGGTTCTCAACCCGCGACTGAATGGTGAACAACGGCGGTTGTGAGCAACCACCGTCACAGGCTGTGCAAGCGGGTTCTCAAACCCGCGACTGACCGCGAACAACGGCGGTTGTGAGCAACCACCGTCACAGGCTGTGCAAGCGGGTTCTCAAACCCGCGACCGACCGCGAACAACGGCGGTTGTGAGCAACCACCGTCACAGGCTGTGCAAGCGGGTTCTCAAACCCGCGACCGACCGCGAACAATGGCGGTTGTGAGCAACCGCTAACACATCTATGCATAAAAAAAGGGCGGATTCGAAAATCCACCCCAAAATGCCAAATGTACCGCCAGATTTGAGAATCCGGCAATTGTATCTAATACCCGAAAATCTCTTCAAGTGACAGCTTTTTCACTTCGCCGTACTTTTTCAAATCGTCCAGTTTTATTTTCTTTTCCGACGCCACTACGCAGTACGTGTAAGGTTTGTTGGCTAAGTTAGTACTTGCAAATTTTTGTAAGTCCTTGAAAGAGAGTTTGTCCAGTTGATCATAGATCAATTTGCGCTCGTCGGTAGCCAATCCAAGGTCTTGAGCGTTGAGGTAATTGTAAATGATACCATCCTGCAAAACACGGTCGGTTTGGTAGTTTTTCTTGATGCTTATTTTGGCGGTTTCGAGCATTTTCTCAGATTCCGGTAATTGATTCAGTAATTCATTCATTCCCGCAATTGCCTCGTTCAATTTATCAGCTTGACTGCCAATGTAGCCTGTCAGGGTATATTTCATCCCTTTTTTCTGAGGAACGCCGTAATAAGCATAGGTTGAATACGCCAAGGCTTTAGACTCGCGCAATGTCTGGAATACGATTGACGCCATGCCGCCACCGAAATAATTATTGAACAATTCAACAGTAGGAGCAAGCGCCGGGTTGAACTGATCGGTATTACGAACCCATGAGATTTCGGCCTGCACCATATCGTAATCTGCAAAAAGTACTTGGGTTGTAGGTTGCTCTACCTGTTTGAAATCAATTCGGGCAGGAACGGGTTTGAGCTGAGCCAGAGGGTGGATAGCTTTGATTTTTTCCGTAAAAGCCGTCAACACCTGCGGACCGTAATAAATGATCTGATGCTGATAATTGAACAGATCGTGCAGCAGACTAACCAGTTGGGCTGAGGTCAGATTTTTCAACTCTTCGTTGCTCAATTGATTGTTGTAGGGATTTTTGGAACCGTATTGCGCATAGCTCATCAATCCCTGCATGATCGCGCCTTTGTTGAGCTTGGCATCGGCACGGGCTTTCATCAATCTTCCTTTGAGTTGCTCCAGCGCTTCATCGTTGGCTTGGCAGTTTTTGAGAAGGTGCTCCAGTAATTTCGCCCCTTTTTCAAAATTCTCCTGTAATCCGGACAACCGCACGGTGGTATATTCAGCAGCGGTATTAATGGTATAAGTGCAGGCAAGGTTATAAAACTCTTTGCTGATCTGCTCCGCATTGTATTTGTCGGTACTCAAAAATTGTAAGTATTGCGTGGCGATTGGAAGCAGTTTGCTGTGGTAGGTTCCCATCGGAAAGCGATAGCCCAAACGGAATAATTCGTTTTCGGTGTTTTTTACATAAAGTACTTCCGCGCTGCCTGCTTTGCTTTTTTGAAAATCTTTCTGATAATCCAACCACACCGGTTTGATCTCATCCATCGGTAAAGAATTTACTTTCTTTAAAAACGGTGATTGAGCCTCACGGTTTACTTCAACGGGCGTGATTTCAGGCTTGTCGACTTTAACGATATTTTTATCCGGTCCTTTGTGTTTATAAACCACTACATAATTGTCTTTGAAATATTCGTTGGCAAAGGCAACCACATCGGCTTTGGTGACGGTCGACAACGCGTCCAATTTTTGAGCAACATCGCTCCAATTTTCGCCTTTGGCGGCTACAAACGATTCCAACAACGGATTGATGCGACTGTAATTATTTTCAAGTTGCTGAATCGCATTGCGTTTATAGTTACTGACAATGGAAGTAATGACTGTTTCGTCAAATTCCCCTTTTTTGAGTTTTTGCACTTCGCCGATCAGCAGGTTTTTAACTTCTTCCAACCCCTGACCCTGTTTGGGGCGCCCTGATAATGTCCAAACAGAGTAATCTTTCAGGAACTCAACGGTGGAGCTTCCTCCCAAAATTTTCTGTTGTTTATTTAGATTAAGGTCGATCAAACCGGCAGCACTGTTGGACATCAATTCGTCGCAGATCGTAATGACTGCGCCGGTTTTCAAATTATTAATGCTTGTAGGTAATCGGAACCCAAGGCGTACATTTTCGGGCGTAGGTCCATATACGTCTCTTACCTGAACGGCAGTAAGTGGTGCTTCGGGTGCAGGATTATATTGTTCAACAGGTTTGGGTTGAAGATACCCCAAGGCGGCATCTACTTTTTTGATGACCTCATCGGCATTAAAATCGCCCACCAAAAGCACTGCCATGTTGTTGGGTACATAATACTTATTGTAATAATTGCGGATTTCCACCAACGACGGATTTTTGAGGTGTTCAATGGTACCGATGGTGGTTTGTTGTCCGTAATTATGGTTTGGAAAAAGCGCGGCAAAAAGTGTTTCTTCCACTTTCCATGGGTCATTATCAAGCGAGCGATTTTTTTCTTCGTAAACGGCCTCTAATTCCGTGTGAAAAATCCGTAGAACGGGCTGCCGAAGTCGTTCTGCCTGCACCGCCAAATAACGGTCCAGCGCATTGGCCGGCAGGTCTTCCATATAAGCCGTTACTTCATACGAAGTAAACGCGTTGGTGTTTTGAGAACCCATAGAAGCCATCATTTTGTCGTACTCATTGGCAATGGCAAATTTGGCGGCTTCGCCCGATACGCGGTCAATTTCGCGGTATATTTTCTTGCGCTCGGTGGTGTCTGTGGTCTTGTTGTATTTCTCGTAAAGAGCGTCAACCTGATCAAGTAGGGGCTTTTCTTTGGCCCAATCCAGCGAGCCAAACTTGTCGGTGCCTTTAAACAGCATGTGTTCCAGGTAGTGAGCCAAGCCCGTATTGGTTCTTGGGTCCGTATTCGAACCTGCGCGGGTGGCAATAAATGAGAAGATGCGTGGCTCCTTTTTGTTGACACTTAAAATGACAGTTAAACCATTCTTAAGGGTATAAAAACGGGCTTGCATCGGGTCATTTGTGACGGATTTGTAGGTGTATCCGTCGGTCGTGGTGGTTTTCCACTCGTACTTTTTGGGTTGGGCTACGACCTGAAGTACGGCCGCAAAGAGGAACAAAAGGACTAAAAAAGGTTGTTTCATGGCAAATACTAACGGGTTGAATAGATGAGTAAAACGTACAGAAAAGCAATAAATTACCGCAATAATAACAAAAAAAGTCGAGGACGGCAGTTGCTGTCCCCGACTTGCGCGTGTGCGTTCCTCAAATAATAAAGGCATACATGCCCTCGTAAACCTAAGCTCCCTTAGTCTTACAAAGTGTATGTACGGAGAAAATGACTTTTGGGTTGCGCTTTTCTGAGAAATTTCTGTAAAATCCTTGGAAGGGATATAAAAAATGAGAAAATTAGTTTTTACCTTTGTCCCGCTATTGGTAGTTTCTCTGTTTCTCTCGACCGCATTGTTGCGAATTGTCATTTGTCGGACGGAGTTTAGATCGAAGGCCGTCCGTAGCATACCAAACGTTTTTACTGATCAAACAAATGAACATTTATGTAGCAAACGTCCCGTTCAAGGCGAACGATGACGAATTACGCGAATTATTCGAGGAATTTGGCGAGGTATCTTCTGCCCGCATTATCATGGACAAGTTTACGGGTAAGAGCCGGGGTTTCGCTTTTGTCGAAATGCCTAATGACGACGAGGCTAAGCAAGCCATTTCACAGCTAAATGATTTTGATTTTATGGGTAAAGTGCTCGTTGTAAACGAAGCACGTCCACGTGAAGATCGTCCTCGCACCGGTGGTGGTGGTGGCGGCGGTTTTGGTGGCGGCGGTAACCGCGGTGGCGGCGGCGGCGGAAGCCGTGGCGGCTATGGCGGCGGCGGTGGTGGCCGTGACAACGATTTCAAGAAACGTTGGTAATAATATCTACATGATTTTTGTAGGGAGCCGATTCGAAAGAGTCGGCTCTTTTTTTATGCTTTTCGCGTCCATACATTATAACTGCTTGCTGCTCTTTTTTGGTCGCGTTCTTCTCATATTTTACCGGTACATCGCACTTCTGAAATTTAATTCAGTAAAATTTATCCAATTTATTCTTGTTAAGTCAATAGCAAGGTCAGCTACTTAAAATTTACCTTTCTAATGGCTCGTTTTCATCTAAAATCTGCGTTAAATGAGATATTCAACGTGTATCCTGTTGGTTTCATCGGCGTTGGACTGATAGGAATAATGAGTTGTATTGCGCTGTTGGCAACCGACCGAAAAGATGTTCCCGCTCCTGCTAAAACGCCTGCCGAAGAAAAAGCCACCTTTCAATTGGAATCGGGTTTTAAAATTCAATTGGTAGCTTCCGAGCCCATGATTCAAGCGCCGGTTGTGGTTACATTTGATGAAGACGGACGCCTTTGGGTAGTTGAAATGAGGGGATTTATGCCAACCATTGATGGCGACGGTGAGGAAAAACCCGTGGGCCGAATTTCAGTATTGGAAGATAAAAACGGCGACGGGACAATGGATCACAGTACCGTTTTTTTAGATAATTTGGTGATGCCCAGAGCAATCGCTTTGGTAAAGGGTGGAGCCTTGGTAGCGGCCAATAATTCCTTGTGGTTTGCGCAGGATCTGGATGGAAATCTAAAAGCAGAATCCAAGATATTGATCGATTCCACGTATGCCCGTAACGGTTTGCCCGAACATACTGATAACGGCCTGATGCGTAACTCCGATAACCTGTATTACAATGCCAAATCACGGCTGCGGTATCGCTTCACGGATGGGAAATGGTTACGTGACAGTACCGAATTTCGGGGACAATGGGGTATGACCCACGACGATGAAGGGCGACTGTATTACAACTACAATTGGTCGCAATTGCATGGCGATCTGGTGCCACCCAATTACCTGTCCCGTAACAAAAACCATACGCCTACCACGGGTATCGATCACGGCTTTACGATTGACCGCCGAGTGTATCCCATTCGCCCCAACCCGGCGGTAAACAGAGGGTATATTCCGGGTACGTTGGATGCTTCCGGGCGGTTGTTGGAATTTACCGCCGCCTGTTCGCCGACGGTACTGAGAGGGGGTGTTTTTCCAAAAGAATACGATGGAAATGTCTTTGTATGTGAGCCTTCGGGAAATCTCGTCAAGCGTAATGTTGTCGAAAAAAAGGGGTTTATGATCTCGGCGCGCGACCCTCATCCCGGCAAAGAATTTCTGGCGTCTACCGATGAGCGTTTTCGCCCGGTGGCGTTGACGGTCGGGCCGGACGGAGCGCTTTACATGGCCGACATGTACCGTGGATTGATTCAGCACGGAGCCTACGTAACGCCCTATTTGCGGGAACAAACCCTTACCCGAAAATTGATGCAACCCGTCAACCGAGGCCGTATTTGGCGGATTGTACCAACCCATTGGACCCCAACTAAACCAAAGAAACTTTCGAAAGCTTCTTCCGCTGAGTTGGTAGCGCTGTTATCTCATTCCGATGGTTGGCAGCGTGATATGGCGCAGAGGTTACTTGTGGAGCGAAATGATAAACAAAGTGTTGCGTTACTGACCGATTTAGCGCAGAACGGGCCAAATCCATTAGGACGTTTTCATGCTTTATGGACTTTGGATGGTCTGCAATCGACTTCTCCGGACCTTCTGTTTACATTATTAACAGATCAAAGCCCGCTTATAAGTTCGACGGCCCTGCGTTTATTGGAACCTTTGGCAAAAAAAGAAGCAGCTGCTCGGACGAAATTACACCGGGTTCTACTCCAAAATTGGGAGAAAGCTGCGCCCGAACAGGTACTTCAAATAGCTTTGTCAGCTTACGTTTTAGAGCCCGGTGCGGCGCAGCAATTGTTAGCCGATATTTCGGAACGTTATATCACTTTTCCGTTAATGCGCGATGCGGTTATGAGCAGTTTGTATAACCACGAATTTATCTTTTTGGAAGCTTTGTTGAAATCATCCAAATGGCAAAATCAACAGCCTGACAAAGAGATATTTC
Organism: Runella sp.; assembly: GCF_965279615.1. NCBI lineage: Bacteria > Pseudomonadati > Bacteroidota > Cytophagia > Cytophagales > Spirosomataceae > Runella > Runella sp. The sequence goes on from NZ_OZ257252.1 coordinate 8,136,005, forward strand.
TGGAAATGTTGACGACGGCTATCGTCCGAAAACGAGATACCAAAGAGATGTCAGCTCTTCTAACGATGTTAAATGTTGACAAAGCTTCTTTTGGTTGGCAACAAAAAACGCTCCTTACCGCGATGGCCATTCAGGGAAAAAATCGAAAACTAAAACCCATTCAACTTTCAGAGGCTCCGCCGTTGTTTGCGCGTACGGATATGGAACCGTTACAAAAAACGCGCCTTCAAACGCTGTCGGCATTGTTTGAATGGCCCGGCCATGTAGCACAGGCGAGTGCCGCACAACAGAGTTTATTAAATGATGAACAACAGCAACAGTTTGCCTTGGGCCGCCAACATTATCTCACGACCTGTGCGGGGTGCCACGGCAGCGATGGTGCCGGTCTCAGTCGTTTCGGGCCGCCATTGATCGAATCGTCGTGGGTATTGGGTGATGAAAAACGCTTGGCACTTATTGTGTTGCATGGCATGGAAGGTCCGTTGGATGTAGCCGGTAAATTGTACGATGTGCCTGATATTCTGCCCATTATGCCATCGCATTCTACGATGGATGACGGTGCCATTATGGCTATTCTGATGTATATCCGCAACGAATGGGGAAACAACGCCGGACCCGTTAGCCGAGGGTTGGTGGGTAAAACACGGCATACGTCACAAGGAAGAGTAATACCTTGGACGGCTAAAGAATTGAATCAATACATGGTGGATACAAAGCCGACAGCAAGTGGCCAAAAGTGAAAATATAGAGGTGAGCGGGGAATTATAAGAAGTTTGAAGCAAAAGGAAAGTTCAACATTTGACGAATCAATATTCAATGAAAAGACGCCGATTTTTACAAAATGCCGCCTTGGGATTCACGGCGCTTTCTTTGCCTGAACTGCCTTCTTTCGCTGCTTCCACCCGCATGGGAATTGTGGTGCATTCTTACGCGAGCCGTTGGAATTCGAAGATAGAAAGCGCAAAATACCCGGGGTTTCAAAACGCTCTTGATCTGCTGGAACATTGTCATGAAATAGGCGCAGGAGGTATGCAGGTGGTGGTGAAAGATTGGAGTGCTGACTTCGCCAAAAAAGTACGTGATCGACGGGAGAAATTAGGATTATACGTAGAAGGCTCAATCGGCGTGCCCAAAAAACCGGAAGATGTTCCTGTCTTTGAAAATGAAGTAAAAAATGCTCGGGAAGCGGGTGCAGAAATACTCCGAACGGTTTGTTCGGGCGGGCGGCGCTATGAAGTTTTTCATTCGGCCGGCGCCTTTCAGGATTTTAGGAAAGGTGCGTTGGTCTCCCTGCAATTGGCCGAACCTGTTCTTCGAAAATACAAGGTCAAATTAGCGGTTGAAAACCACAAAGATTGGCAGGCGGATGATCTGGTAGCGGCGTTGAAACAGATCAACAGCGAATGGATCGGCGCAACGTTGGACTTTGGAAATAATATCGCCCTGATGGAAGACTCGGCGCACGTTGTGCAATCATTGGCTCCGTATCTTTTTAGTACGCACATCAAAGACATGGCCGTGGAAGAATATCCGGATGGTTTTCTGTTGTCAGAAGTGCCGTTGGGAAAAGGAATATTGGACTTGCCCAAACTCGTAAGTGTTTGCCAAAAGCATAACCCAAACGTTACGTTCAATCTGGAAATGATCACCCGTGATCCGCTGGAAATTCCGTGTTTAAAGCAAGACTATTGGGCTACTTTTGAAAATGTATCGGGCAGAGAGTTTGCGCAAACACTTCAAATGGTGAGAAAAAATAAATACCCTTCCGCCCTTCCACGGGTGTCGCAATTGAAACCGGAAGAGCGACTGAAAATGGAAGAAGATAATATTTTAGAGTCGTTGAAATACAGTAAAGAAAAATTAGGCCTTAAATAATACATCACAATCCCACAGAATTGAACCCACATGGATAAAGAAACATTGCCGGGAATTAAACTGTTTGATCTTACCGGAAAAGTCGCCATCATAACCGGAGGCTCGAAAGGACTTGGACTGGCTATGGCTGCCGGATTGGCTTCTGCCGGTGCTAAAGTAATGATCGTCAACCGAAACGCTGAAGACGGCGCGCAGGCAGCGCGGGAAATTACTGAAACCTTCGGCACAGAAGCGATTTCATTTAGTGCTGATACCACCGACCTGCATCAAACAGAAGCCATGGCGAAAGCCGCGATGGATGCCTTTGGCCGTATCGATATTTTGATCAACAGTGCCGGCATCAACATTCGCGGAGCCATTGACGAAGTAACGCCCGAAGATTTTAAAAAGGTACTTGATGTGAATGTCAATGGAACATGGCTCTGCTCGCGCGCGGTGATTCCTTACATGAAGCAAAACAAGCGCGGCAGCATCATCAACATGGCAAGTACGCTTGGCTTGGTGGGCTTGGCCAACCGCACGCCCTACACAGCGAGCAAAGGCGCAGTGGTGCAAATGACCAGAGCGCTTGGCTTGGAAATGGCTCCTTTTAATATCAATGTCAATGCCATTTGTCCCGGCCCTTTTCTAACCGAAATGAACCTGCCGATTGCGGATACGGAAGAGTCTAAAAAGTTTGTCGTGGGAGCTACTGCCTTGGGGCGCTGGGGGCTGCTTCGGGAGATTCAGGGCGCGGCCATTTTTCTCGCGAGCGATGCGGCCACCTATATGGTGGGGTCTATGCTTACCGTGGACGGCGGTTGGACGGCACGATAAAATATGTCTGTATTAATTCTTTAAGAAGTTGATTGTAAGTTGATTACATCAAAGCCTCAACCTTCTCCAACGCAAGGTTGAGGTTTTGATGTAGGATGGTTAATTTATTACAACTTTGGTTGTCACCGTTTTCAGCCCCTTACTTACTCTGAGTAAATAGATTCCCTGACTCAAATTTGTGGTTTGAAACTCTTCGGCATGTTGACTTAAGGGTAAAGCCCTGCCCATGCTGTCAAACAATTCGATTTTTCCGTTTCTCAGGTCTTGGGGTAAATCCAGTTTAAATAGACCATGATTGGGGTTAGGTGAAATAGTAACGGTATTTTCCCTGCCTGCCTTCTCTACTCCCAATACAAGGCTGATATTGACATAAACTGCTTCTGACACTTTACTGCAACCGCCATTGCTCACTTTTACGGCATAATACCCGGAAGTTTTTGCTTCGTAATTTACATCAACAGCGTCTTTAATATCTACAGCATCCTTTTGCCATTGATAGCTCAAATTCTGCCCCGTATTTGCTTGTAACATGGTGGAAACAGGACTGTAGTTCATTAGAGGAGTAATCGTAGCATTGGGCAGTGGATCGAATTGGACGGTTAACGCATTGGAAGTTAATGTCCCGCACGCTGTATCTTTTGCCACTATTTTATAAATCCCCGATTCGGTGGCGGTTAAAGAAGGTGTTGCGCCATCCAATGTGATATCCTTGCCGTCTTTTTGCCACTGATACTGAAATTCTTCTACTGCATCAGTACTTAATTTAATGCTTTCGTTGAGGCAAGCTGCTGTTTTTGAGGCAATTGCTTTTGGTTCAAGCGCAGCGCAGTTGAGAATCAGGCGCTCTATACGCCCTTTGTATACCAGTAGGATTTCCCGATCTGAAACAGGGAAGATACTGCTGATAAGCTCCGGATCGATCTCTTTTGGAATGGTAAATGTGCTGTCCAAAGTACCATTTGTATTTAATCTCACGAATTTGGTTTGACCATCATTACCAAACCTCCCAAAAATTAAGATCTTTTGATCGGTTTGTAAATGGATAATTGACGAATTGCCGTAAGGGGGATCAATTGCCGATTGGAATGTGAGATCAGGGAGTCCGTCAGTAGTGAGTCGAGTCAATTTTTTATAGTTAATGGCTATCAATATTTTATTGTCATTCTGAACTGCTTTTAAACCGCTGCTTTGATCCAAATTTGGTAAGACGGTAGGACTGAAAGAAGCATCCGGGGTGCCATCGGCGAGAAGGCGTGAAAATACATGTTTGTTGTCCACTGTCTCTAAAACAATGATTTTGCCATCTTTTAACAACCAATAAGAAACAAAACTATCCTTCAATACAAACTGCTGAAAAGCATTTTGAGGGTTTACTTTCTGCCCTACATTGTTAATGATATATCTTGCAACATATACAGTAGGGTAGTGTTTCCATTGTCTTACCAAAAAGAGATTGTTGGGTAAAGGAAGTGTTGTTGCACTGTCTCTCAGAAACAGGTTATCAATACTGCCGTCGGATTTTATTCGATAGGTGCCGGAAAAATATTCAAAGATACTATTGCGCTCGGTTTCCCGATTTAGGAGAACAGAGCCATCATTTAATGCATATACATCTTTGTTTTTCGCGTACCTAAAGGCAATGTTGCTGGAACCGCCGTAGAGCCGAAGGGTGTCGAAAAGACCGTCGGTGTATTGTGCCGGCAGTTTGATTTTTTTTGATTCGTAAACAACTGTACTATCAATACTGCCGTCCTTGTGGAGTCGATACAAATCTGCATTAAAATCATTCTGAACGTCCACCAGAATTTGGTCGTTTTTTAAAAGTGCCCGGATTCCGTTCACGTTAGATTGGGCAAGACGGGCAGTTGATCTTTGCAATACATTCCCTGAACCGTCGATCCAGATAAGGTCTGTTGCATAGTTTGAGAGTAGGAATTGACCATTTGCAAGGGGAGTAAAATCATACCTGCCATATACAGGCTGTAATGAACTGTCTTTTACCAATGGTTGTGCTTCATTGGTAGCGGTAATGATTTTGTAAGGGATTTTGGTATTGAGTTCAATAAAATTACCGTCGGCCAGCAAAATATTCTTTGAGTACTCATTTGCTTCTCCCACAGCTGCCGGAAAAGGGCTGCTTTTTTCCAAATTTCCGTCTGCGCTGAAAATATAATACGCATTTGCCCCCCTGTCCTTTACAAAAATTTTTCTGTCAGGGAAAAAAGATATTTGCCTGATCGCTCTATTGCCGGTAGAAAAGGCCGAACCATCCGGTTGGCGAAGGATGAATTTACTTTCAAGTTGTCCCTCTTTACTGTAGAATCTGATATTAATGGTGTTGTTTTGGATAAATCCTATCCGGATTTTATCGTCCGGGCCTATACTTGAGTACCTGTTGTATGAATCACCCTCGTACGTATCGCCTGTTTCTTTTTTGAAAAGAAAGGTAGAATCAGGTGTGCCATCACTTCGTAATCGGAATAATCCACTCATCCAGTTGAACAGAATGATTTTTCCGTCGGATTGTATGGCTGCATTGTCGACATAATAGGGGAATTCCGTGGTATAAACAGTGTCGAGGGCTAGGTGATTGAAACGGGCTATTTTCAGCGTATTGTCAAACCCTTTTCCTAAAACGCCCAGTACGCTGCCGTCCGGAAAGGCTTTGAAAACAGCGTTAAAACCTATGCGGAGGAAGGAGGTGGTGAAGGTATCATCATAACTGCCGTCCTTGTTAAGCCTTAACGTATTTCCGGATGCCGGTTTCCCGTTGACATAATCAAACCGATCATTGGTAGTGACGATGACTTTTCCATCAGGCAAAACAACGGGTGTTGAATAATACATGCTGAAAAATACCTGTTGTCCAATAAAATCCGGACTTTTAAAGTGAGAATCCCATACATAACTTTTCTTTTTCTGCGCATACACCATTGTAACGATGCCCCAAGCTAAATAGACTAAAATGGCTGTTTTTTTCATGTGGTAATTGGTATTCAATTGTTTAACGGTAATTATACTGTATTCTGTCGGCAGATAACCGGAACTGCACTAATAGAGACGGTGGGTAAATGAAAAGAGTTGTATGGGAATAATGAAGGAAAACGGTTCTAAACAACGGCAACCGGGGTTTTTTCAAAAATAAATAATCTTTTAGATCATCCTGACAACCATAATTAAGGTTATTTTCGTCTATGTATTTATAAACGAGTTATGTGTTGAACGTAACAAAAAGGGTTAATTGTTAAAAGCGATCACAATGTCATTGAAACGGTACCTCTCTATTGGAATTTTAGGAAGCCTGTGGGCGTGCGATATGGTCGTCAATAAAGACGCGACTGTTCCGGGAGACCCACAAATTCCCCAAGCCGTTATCGAGTCAGTGCGTGCGCTTAATTCAAATATGTCGGATGTGAATCTGACCCGTTTGGCTAACGGGGAGCTATGGCAAGCTGATTTTTCAACTTCATCTTACCGCAGTTTGTTGTTCATCGATGATACGGGAGAAATCCTTTTTGAGAATAAGTTGGTCGGAAAACCCCAACAATTGCCGACAACAGTTCGCGATGAAGCCAATCGCATAGCGCAGGAAGGATTTATTGAATCGGCTTCGGTGATTCAGCGCGATGCCCAAACAACGCTTGGTTACTTTGTAGAAGTGAAGTTGAAAGACGGACAGGTTCGTAAGCTTCGTTTTAATTCCGCCAATGCGTTGGAAACAAATAGCCCCACCACTTCGACACTGCGCGTAACGGATGTATATCTTACTACCACCGAGCAAATAAAAGACGATGCGCGCATTCCGGCAACTATTCGTCAGTTTTTCGGACAGAATCAATTCCCGGGCTCAAACGTAGCAGTGTATGTGTACGAAGATAAAACGGCCAAAATCGTGCTGACCAATTATCAGTTGACCAACAAATCGATCATTACCACGGAAGTTTTATTGGCCGCCGATGGGCAGGTGTTGGAATGGATCGCTCCGTTGGAAAAAGAGATCAGCTATGAGATCTCAACCCAAAATGATACGCCGGCTTCGGTCAATTCTCTGCTAACGGCCCAAGCACCCGGCTGGACGTGGGAATATACCGTGATGGAGCAGCAATTCGGCAAGACCGCGCAATGGAAAACGCGGGGGAAAAATGCCGCGCAGGAAACCTTGTGGGCTACCCTGGATTACCGAAGCAGTGTTTCTTTTGTAACGAAGTCCTCAGCTATCAGCAGCGGCGAGGTACCTGCTGCGGCGAAGCAATACCTTGACAGTCAATGGTCCGGATGGCAATGGAATAAAGGCCGAAAGCTACAGCAAGTGAATAAAAACAGTCCCGAAAAATACATTATTGAAGTAAAGACCAATGGTGACGTGTACGTTGTGCTTTTTGACGGAACCGGAAAATGGTTATATCAATACAAGAAAAATGCTTGATTTTTGATTCGTTATTTACACATTTCTATACTTTAAACATTTACCCTTTTGGCCGCCTCTCAGAAAGAGATAGAATTAGCGAAAGCCTGTCAGCGCAATGAACGACACGCCCAAACTGCCTTTTACAATCTGTATAAAGGGCGTTTGATGGGTATTTGTCGTCGCTATGCGCGGACAGGCGCGGAGGCAGAAGATATTTTTCAGGAAGCTTTTATTAAAATATTCCAAAATATCGGCGCTTTACAAAATCCTGAATCGGTGGAATATTGGGTAAAATCGGCAGTGGTCCGGACCGCAATCGATTATTATCGTCAGCATCGTAGGGAAGGTGAACAGGTTGATTATGAAGCTGTTTTGGAAGACTGGAGTACGTCACCTACGGTCTATGATAAACTGACACAGGAAGAAGTACTTGCCATTATCAACGAAATGCCGAACGGGTATCGGATCGTGGCAAACTTATATTACATTGATGGCTATACCCATCCTGAAATTGCGCAAATGCTCGGCATTGCCGAAGGGACTTCCAAATCACAGTTGGCAAGAGCGCGCGAAATACTGAAACGAAAATTGAAAGCAATGGGCCTTTGGGCAATAACCTTGTAGAAAAATATGAAGGAGGACGACGAAATAAAGGAGTTTTTGGGGAAGATGTTTGCAGATTTTGAATCTGAACCTTCCTCCAAGGCTTGGGAAAATATTCAGGGCGCATTATCAAATGCGCCTCGTAGTGCAACGTGGCCAAAAATCATCACCGGAGCATTGATCGGCGTTTTTTGTACCGGTATTTGTCATGCACCGGTGCATAGTCAATTCGCAACGATTGAAACGAAAACAAATCATTTAACTTCGGTAGAAACAAAAGCGTTAAAAACCACAGAGCCAACGTTATTGGCTTCGAATGCTAAGGCAAGACAAGTAAATAAGTTAACCGAAATATCGAAAACAACCATTCCGTCTCCTGCTTTGCATAAAGAAGTACTGCCGGTAAAACCTGCATTTGCCGAACAAAAGTCGACGCAAACAGAAGAAAATCCTTCCATCAATTCTCAAAGTATATCGGAAACAATTACGCTTAAAACCGGTGAAGAAACAACTGCTTTTCAACCTGAATTGCTGAACGCTAATGAAATGAAAGAGCTGCCAAGCATTGTTGGCACTCCTGAAGTACCTGTATTGGCGCAACCCAAAAGAGCCGCCGGTTCCATTAAATTATGGTCGGTCAGTGTAATGCCGCTTGCTACGTACCAACGCATGTATGTGGTGCCCGAAGCTACCGAACAGATCAATAAAATTCATGAACAACAGGCATTGAACGGTCATCGCACCGGGGTGCGTATCGGCACGGAATTGACATTTATGCGCGACCGCACAGCTTGGCGTTTTGGAATGAGTTACACACAAATGCGCCAACGGTTGCAATACTCTGTAAGTACCAATCAATATACCCTGACCACTCCTTCCAATGCAGCCCAACCAATGGTCAATCAGCAAATAGCGCAGGCCGAGGAAGTAAATGAGTGGCATTTGGTGGGCTTCCGCGCCGACCGCCAATACCAATTGGTTTCCAATGGAAGGCAACGGTACTTTGTGAGCGTTGGAACCGAAGGTGCCGTAGACCTTGCCGGACGTCAGCCGTATCTGTGGGGACACCTTTCGGTAGGCATTCAGAAACTGCTGACGCCTCGGGTATGGCTGTCGGTAGAACCAACGGCCTCGTACAGTCTCATCAGCAGAACCACGACCAATGGCCTGTTACGCGTCAATCCCTACAATTTCGGAGTTAAAGTAAGTTTGGGATTGATGCCCTAAAATCAGAGAACAGCTATGAAAAGAGTATTGATCATTTTTATAATGAGTGGGTTCGCAGTACCCATTCATGCCCAGTTAGGCTACCGAACCCTGTGGGAAAAGTCAATTGGCAGCACCATAAACGGTGAAATGGCGATAGGCAAGCCTTTTAGCCAACAAAGACCGAACGGCTCGATAGTGTTCAGTTATCCGTATCGTCTTTGTATCTCAAAATGCAGTACCACGGTTGTAAATCGGACAATTTTGGTGGATAGCACTTTTAAAATGGACGGCAATTATGCGCTCAATACCAATTTGGATTACTATCCTTTTAAAAGCGGTTACTATATTCAGAATGGAGCCAATAATGATCCGCAAACGGGGGTATTTTATTATACCACAGCTATTTATGATCCCAACAGCGAAATCAAGGCAAACTTTAAAAGAATAAATGCCTTTGCTAAAATAGGCTTGCTGAAACCTGTCTCCAACGGTAATCTTATTGTTTCAGTGCACGAAAATGGGTTCAATATGCCCGATAGTATCGTAAGCATCAACAACCGGGGACAGGTGAATTGGAAGTATGGCATGCAATCCTTTCTGTATAATTGGCAGGATGCCGCTTACAAATACACAACTTCTGATGAGCCTATTTACGTCAGTAATCAAACAGCTTACATTGCCAATCGGGAAACCCGTTCCCGAACCGATTTCTCAACCGTTGTATCTTCCACAAAACGGCTTGTGTTGGTAGATAGCACGGGTCGGGAAAAATGGAATGTAGTGGTAGATACAACCTCTAACAGAACTCGGGTAGTAGGGCAGGATGCACAGTTGCGTTTGATTGTCTTGTCGGTGAAAGACTCTATCGGAATCATGTCAAAGTTTGACATGGAAGGCCAAAAAAAGGAAACGCTGAATCTTAAATTACCGGCTTTTTATAACCTGAGCAATGTAAGTTTTCAAAGCACTACTGACAATGGATTTTTGCTTTACCATAAAAATCATGATACTGAAATTAACAAGTTTAACAGCACCGGACAATTGGTATGGCAATTTTTCGGCTTTCCTTATTTAGAAAACGTAACGGTTTATCCCAACGGAAATATCTTGGGTTATTCAACGTATTATGGTGATTTTAAATTGTTTCTGTTGGCCCCTGATGGCTCACCTTTTTTTTCCGGCGCGATCATTCATCATCTGATAAGTACTCAGGGATGGAGGTATTTTACAACACTTGAAAAACTGTATGCCATTAACCCGCAGGGAGAAATGGCTTGGTCCGTTCAACGGCCTTCTTCCTATGGCATTCTAAGTCAGGACACTGACGGTTTACCCTTGTTGACCGAAACCATTTCAACCAAGAATGCCAATGCCGCCAATTTTTTAAAGCTTGCAGCTTTGGATGTTACCAATACGTTTAAAGTCTCAAAATATTCGCCAACGGGAAAGTTGCTATGGCAATTGCCGGTCAATTTGCCCGTTGCAAATCCTAACCGTCAGGTAAAGATTGCAGGCGGCGTGTATCCTTCCAAAGAGAAAAAAGGAGAATACCTTATTACGCACTTATTTATAAACCTGAACCAAAACGATGACATTGGGAATTTTAACAATTTCAGCCACTCGGTTTTATTTTCAAAAATATCTCGCCCGTGTTACGAAAACCTCAACGCTGCACTGAAATCTCCTGTTGCCCTTTTGTGTGAAGGCCAAAAACTGGCATTGACCTCCAATACCGATTCGCTGAATTATCTGTCGTATCAGTGGCAGCGCGACGGACAAACCCTTGCCACTACCCGTCAATCAACTTTTGACGCAACGGCGGCGGGCACGTATCGGGTCATTGTAAAAGATTCGGTGTGCGGTACTTCATTTACGTCCGCAGAAGTGAAGATTCAGCCTCGCGCGGCCTTGCAGCCGTTGATCACTACTACAGGTTCGACGGATTTTTGTGAAGGCAGCGCGGCGGCGGTGCTGACGGTGAGCGCTCCCCGAGCCGATTTGTCATATCAATGGTATCGCGACGGACAATCTTTGGGCAATACGTTTCAAGCGTCACTTCAGGCAACGCAGACAGGTCGTTATCAGTTGTTTGCACGAGACTCGGTTTGTAATGCTACGGCCTTATCGCCGGCGGTGTCAGTAACTGCACACCCATTGCCCGAAGCTACGGTGACACCCGAAGTCAATGGTGCCGTTTATGCACCGTTCAAGGCAAAACTGAAAGCCAATGAAGGTGCCGGAATGACGTATCAATGGTATAAAGAAGGCGCGGAAATTGCGGGAGAAAAGGGTATCATTTACGAAGCGGGCGAAAGCGGCAGCTATTCGGTACGTGTAAGTAAGGAAGGATGCAGTCGCACTTCTTCAGCGTTGAGCATTTCGATATTACAACCGCTTGGAGTGGAAATAGGAGTGGACGAGGTAAAAGTATATCCCAATCCTACCGGCGGCCATTTTCAATTAACGTTGCCGCAGCAGTGGCAAAAAGCAGAGGTTGAATTAATAGATCTCATGGGCCGACAACTGCCGTTGCGCAGAGACAACGATCATTATCAGACCGAAGCAACTGCCGGAGCGTTTTGGTTGCGGATAAGAATGGAGGAAAAGGAGATTAAAAAACGATTAATTATCGTACGATAAAACCGGCCCACTAAAGAATTTGTAACGATTAAGTTGCTAAATTGGCTGAGAATTAATTGCTTGTGATAATTCTTAAAAGGGAAAATTACCTCATCATATCTTTAGCCTGTTATGCTTGATTTTATTAAACTTTACATTGGGACATTTCGTCGTTTGGCTTATACATTGAGCGTCGGCATTTTTAATCCGGATGAACGGGCACGTTTAAATTATATTTACAATTTATATGCTCCCGAACGTTTTCCCGAAGATCCTTATATCATTCCAAAAACCGATGTACTGGAGATAAATGATAACGATAAAGCTGCTTATGAAGGTGTAAATGAGTGTGGATTTGGGCATATTACCGAATTTGAGCTGAAAGTTATTTGCCAAATTGTACAGAAATACCAACCCAAGCATATTTTTGAGATCGGAACTTTTGAAGGTCGTACAACACTCAATATGGCCCTTAATGCCCCTGATGCACGCATTCTTACCTTAGATCTGCCGGCCGAAGAATTGGCGAATACCAAAATGAAAATTGATAAGGGAGAAGAAGCGTATGTCAGGAAAAAGCAGTCGGGTGGCCGTTTTCTGGATCACCCTGCAAAAAAGAACATCAATCAATTGTATGGAGACTCCGCAACTTTCGATTTTTCTCCTTATTACAACTTCATTGATCTGATGTTTGTCGATGGTTCACATGCGTATGAATATGTACTGAGTGATACAGACCGTGCACTGAAACTGGTAAAAAAAGGAGGGATTATTTTGTGGCATGATTATACCAATTGGACCGGCGTGCGGGACGGATTAAATGAGTTTTATAAAAACAAACCCGAATTTAAAACGATTCGCCACATAGGCGGTACCAGTATTGTAATGCTTCAGGTATAATTTTTGGATCGTAGTCAATATGCATTTTTGTTGCGTACTTCGGAGCTGATTCGTAAGAGTCAGCTCTTTTTATTTTATTCGCAACTTGAAAAACCTGACAACCTAACCCTTAACCTTCCTGATTCGATGTCTCAACGTATTGGTGGTTACCGTATTGGCAAAATACCGGACGACGTAACCCACAAAAAAACCAAGAAAAGTCTTGAGCTTCCCCAAAAAGTTGATCTGCGTAAGTTTATGACTTCTGTAGAAATGCAGGTCGGCAATAGCTGCGTGGCCAATTCTTTTGCGGGTGCTTACGAATATTTGGCCAAGCGTACGCTTGGTGAGTCCTCAGATGTAAGCCGATTGTTTATTTATTACAACGCGCGCTATTTCGCAGGAGAACAGGAGCATGATAACGGTTCTATGATGTATAATGCCATTGAGGGGCTTAAAGAATACGGTGCCTGTTCCGAAAACCATTGGCCCAATGAAAAGAACAGGATCACGGAAGAGCCGGACGAAGATTCGTACAACCACGGCGCTAATTTTCGCATTGTCGAAGCCGAATTCATCAAAACTGATTTGAAACTATGGCGTCAAACATTAGCGGAAGGTCATCCGATTGCGTTTGCACTTAATACTTTTGAATCGTTCGACAGCGCCAATCGTAATAAAGGCCGCGTATTGATGCCAAAACCTTCCGATAATGTTCGGAAAACGCACGGTTGGCACGCTATGCTTTGTGTGGGCTATTCTGACCCGGATCGTATGTTTATCGTACGCAATTCGTGGGGAGAAAAATGGGGCGATGGCGGTTATTGCTACATTCCATACGATTATGTCATGCATGAAGACTATAACGGCCACGATTCGTGGATCGTTAAGTCCGTGGAAAATCTTGATTTCAGCGATGATATTTCAGACGACAGCGAAGAGTCCAATTTCTACGATGAAGACCGCACCTATTTGACTGACTTTTACATTCAAGTCGAAGACCCTGAGGATTTTGCCGTTCAACTGGAAGCGCTTTGCCAAGAATACGTAAACGAAGAAGACGAGTATTATTTCGACTACGAAACCGTCGAGGAAGATGGCGTGGATTATTTGGAAATCACCGGTTTTGAACTCCTCACCGATGTATACGAAGATTTCCTCGCTGATTTGGAAGCACTTTGCGAAGAGTATGCCATCGACGGCAGTTATGATTATACCCTTGTCGGCGCGGAAGAATGAGAAGAGTTATGTTTTGAAAATACGATACGTTATTTGGGCTCTTTATGAGTTTACCGGAAGTCCTAATCCATAAGTTCTTTTTCCCAACATATGGCTTCCGAATAATTTCATACAGCCATTATTTGAATACATTTGACTGGAATATTTTTACAGAATTAAAAGGGCGCTAGCCGAAAAACAATTAGCAGGTGGCTTTTATCGGCCGCCAACGTCTTTAGCAGGAATGTAGCTCTACATTCATCGAGGAAAATACGCAGAGTAAGGCGAAAGTCAGCGGTCATTGCCAGCTGAGTTTTTTTTCAGCGGCGTGACCGACTCGCTCCTTCAACGTCTTACAGGATGCGTATTTAACCTCCGCTGTATGCGTTCTCTCGTGTTTCTTTTGGCCCTCTCGGGGCTGTTCTGCCTGAATTCCTTTGCCCAAACGACCGACAACTATCCCGTCCAAACCACGGTGTATTTTGGCGGCCCCTCCTCTCAACGTCTCTCCGAGTGGTTCACCTCCGACAAACGACTTTTTATCCTGCTCCAACTCAAAGACCTCACCAAACCTTCCGTTTCCGTTTACCTGCGCTGGCAACTCGAAGGACCCGGCATCCGCATCGCCACCCGCGAAGGCTACCTGCCACCGGCTTTCTTTTCCCTCACGCCCGGCCTACCCGCCCGCCTCAACGGCACCGATCTGGCCGCTCACTACTTTGCGCCTTCCGTCCTGCAAACCGAAGGCCTCGACCTGCAGGAAGCCTACAATGCCTCCCTGCCCGAAGGCTTCTACACCTTCTCGGTGCAGGCCTTCGAGGCTTCCACGGGGCAGGTCGTCTCCAACACCGCCCAAACATTTTTAGTACTCTCCTCGCCTCAGCCGCCTATGTTGAATCTGCCGGCCAACGGCAGCTCCGTCCCCGCCAACGCGTTACAGAAAGTGCTGTTTCAGTGGACGCCGCGCCACTTTGCCACCCCGCAATCGCAGGTGGTCTACCGCCTGAAAGTGTGCCGTGTACCGGATAATGAGGAACCTAATGAGCAAACGATGCTTACCTGCGTTACGCCTGTGCTGGACAAAACCGATCCCGGCACCTCCTTGACGGGGGACATGACGGGGTGGTTTCAGCCCCTCGAAGCGGGGCAACGCTACGCCGTGCAGGTACAGGCTATTGACCTCAATAATCAATTGACGAATTTTGCCAACCAAGGCTACAGTCAGGTGCAATGGTTTCGTTATGGGCAGGCGTGTCTGCCGCCTTCGTCGTTTACGCTGCAAAGCGTGTCTTCCGACCGGGTACGCCTGCTTTGGGAAGCCCGGCCGCAGGCTCAGGCCTATGTGGTGGAGTACAAAGCCGAAACGGCCACGGAATGGACCTCGGTGAAGGTCTACGGCACGACGTATATGGTGGCGGGACTGGAGAATAAAACCACGTATTTATTTCGCCTGCGCAGCGACTGCGACGGACTGCTGCCGAGTGCGCCGAGCGAGGAGCAGG
The DNA here is from genome assembly GCF_965279615.1 of Runella sp. Taxonomy (NCBI): domain Bacteria; kingdom Pseudomonadati; phylum Bacteroidota; class Cytophagia; order Cytophagales; family Spirosomataceae; genus Runella; species Runella sp. The sequence goes on from NZ_OZ257252.1 coordinate 8,151,134, forward strand.
AATGGAACATTTCAGCGCAGGCTCCCGAAACCGCTCCCGAGTGGCCCGGGGAATTGCTGCAACCCGAACTCATCAACGTGCAGACCCTTGACATGGTGGCTGTGCCCGTGACGATATTACAGGAGCTGTATGTGAACTTTCCCGTGCAGGCGTCGACGCCACCGGGCGCCCCAAACGCATTTGCCCCGACCTCCGGTACCTCATCAGGGGTTTCCACCAATGTTCCCTTGACAACGAAGTTAAAGATTCCCGATTGTGCCCTGCGGGCGGGTTCGTTTGTTGATTGTCAGCCGACACATCCCATAATTCCCCTGCCTACGGGTGAAGAACTGACTTCGCTGAGTGTCGGCGATGTGTTGGGCATCTATGACTTTGCCCTCATTGTCACCAAGATAGGGGAAGGGCCGGGGTTTTCGGGCGAAGGATTGGTACGGTTGCCGTTTCTGGGCAATGCCATGATGCCCATGGAGTTCAAAGGCGTACGAGCCAAAAAAGGCGAAGAAGGCACCCACGGCGGCTGTGTATACGCCATTGACGCAGGCGGTTATGTGCAGTCCAAAAACAACGTTTCGGCCGAGGAGTTGATGGAGCAGCGGCAGTCCCTGATTCAGGCCGTGCTCCGAAAAAGCAATCCCGCCGCTTTTGCCGGTACCCTACAGCAGGCACTTCAATCCTATAACGGGGTGGCCAAAGAAATTACCGAGGCAAAACAGGCAGGTCAATCCGTAACCCCTGAGCAGGTACAGCAGATAATGCAGTATACGGCCGCGATTTTGCAGGGAAGCGGTGCGTTGAAAACGCAGCTCAATGCCTTGGGCACGGACGATGAAACCGTCACCACCCTGTTGAAAGACCTCAAGGCACTGACCGACGAATTGACCGCCCATCAGGCTACCATCAACAAGGGGCGGGATGTGCCCGTCATCGCCGACCTGAAGGCCAAGTATCAAGCCCTTTTTGACCGCCTCAAACAACTGACCGCTTCGCCGATAGAACCGCCGGCCGAAACGCCCACTGGACGCATTACCAACGTTAGCATCAGCGGCATTGAGGCTCAATCGGCGAAAATCGGTTGGACAGGCGATAAGGCGTTTGCCAAGTACACCGTTATCTACGCCGCCGAAGGCGAGGGAGAACTCACCCAAACGGTCACGAGCCCGCAATTGACCCTTACAACCCTCAAACCGGGACGGAAATACACCTACAAAATTGTGGGTTACAGTGAAACGGGTGAAGTGGCGGATACCTATGGCACAGGCACTTTTTCCACCCCTGACAACCTCTTACCGCCACCGGAGAATGTCATTTCCACCGTACAGACCGATGGCAGTGTCAAAATCACCTGGAAGAAAAACAGCCTGCATCAGAGTTTTAAACTGACCTATAAAGATACTGACGGAGAGTTGCGCACGCTGTACCCCACCACCAATTCTGCCGTCATTGCCGGCTTGCCCGGGAATCAGGTATATCCCTATTCCATCGTCGCCTTCGGCAGTGAACAACGCAGCAGCACGGCGGCCGACGGCGATTTTCAGCTGGGAACCGTTTGCCGGGCTGCCATCAGTTCGGTGCCCTTACGGGTTGTGGAAGGTACACTCGTGACGCTGAAGGTCGAAACCTGCCCCACCGGCAGTGTCCGTTGGCAGATCGGCGATAACCCCTCCAACGTCTACACCGGCAGTACCATTACCCACACCCCTCTGCAAACCACCACTTACCAATCCTTTTGCACCCTGACCATCGACGGCCGCTCGGAGACCTGCTCGGAGTCTGTGCAGATCGTGGTAGACCGTCAGTGCAAAGGAGTAACGGCAAGCGTTTCCGCGCCGCAGATTGAGCCGGGGCAATCCGTGCTGCTGCGGAGTTCGGGATGCAGCGGGGATATTCAGTGGAAAGACGGCTACCCTGCCGGGCAAATTGTGGGCCGGGAAAGTTCCCTTTTTCTCACCCCGAATGCTACTCAAACGTACACGCTTTCCTGTGTAGACCAAACCGGCCAACAATGCACCGTTGACGTCGGAAGCGTAAAAGTAAGCTGTCATTTTCAATTGGCCGTCACCGGCCGAAGTGCGTTGAACAAATCAGACCGTACCATCATTGTACAGGCGGTTGGATGTGAGGGTACCGTCAATTGGGGGGCCATTGACGGGGGAAACGGGGGCATTCGTACCGAATATCGTGACCCCACTACCGTTATTTATTCCTCCGTTACAAAGGGCTTCACCGTCAACCCAACCTGTCTTGCTACCGGGTGTAAGGCCACGACAGGGTATATAGAAGCTCCGCCAAAGAGTACGGTCTGTAACCAGCCGGGGGAGTTTGATCTCACCTTGACGACGGAAACCTATAACACGATCACGCTGAAAGTAACCACCTCGCTCTCTTTTCAGTGGGATGATGCGCCCGTGAGCGATAAACTGCGCACGATTCCCAAGCCACAGGCAACCCGGGTGTTCTCCATCCATACCGACGAGGGCTGTAAAAGTTCGTTTACCTATCAACCCTCGAACCAACGAATAGAACTGTTACCCTGCCTGCTCTTTCAGTTGTCTCCGAACTACGCCGTTCAGATTCCTGCCGATCAATCGTCCAAGGCGCTCACCATGACCGCCGGCGGGTGCAGCAACGGGGTCAATGCCGGAACGGTGACGTGGAAGGATGCCAAAGGGACGGTCATGACGGCCAATACGACCGGTGCACTCACCGTTAATTACACCAATGCCGACGTCAATAAACAATTTACCTATACGGCCACCTGTTCGCTGTTCCCCGATGCGCCCAAAAGCACTATCGTCAGTGTGACCAAACAGGCCCCGGCGCTGCCGAAAAATCCCTGTGATTTTGCCATTCGTACGGCTAATTATCACACCTTTGATACATTTCTGCCGGACTTGAGCGACCCGATTCGCATTGACCTGTTCGGCAAAGGTGATTATGTACAGGTGTTTATCCAAGAGGGGAATAATCCCCTGACCGCCGGCTATGACCTGACGGTCGATGCCTCCGATAAAACCAAGGCCACGGTCATCATTAAAAAAGCCGATTATGTCAGGGAAGGCTCCTTTTTGGTGAAGATCACCAATTTTATCAACGGTGTCGGCAATTGTGACCGGTATGTTTACATCACCGTCAGCAATAACAAGAGCTCCTCCAATGCTTATTATGTGCAGTACTCCACTGATCCTAAAGCCGCACAGAGCCAACGGGACTGCGGAAACTACCGCAACGGGACGGTGCGCACGACGGGGTATCTGAACACCGGCACCCGTGAATCGGTGGACGCCCTCATGCGGAACACCACGGTCGATCTGGGCGTGATCTCGTTTCTGACCGTCAACAGCGTTCCCCTCACCACCCAATACCCGACGCAGGAATTGGGTCTGGTGGATAAGGTCTGCAATGCCGATCCGGCCTCTACCCTGGAATGGTTTACCGCCCCGGGTTTCAACGGCCGGATCGACCGCCGCTCGGATTCTCCCGTTCGGCACGTCAGGGTGCCCAAACCCACCCAAACCGTGACGTATTACGGGCGGTGTACGTTCGCCAACGGGAGTTATTGCGAAACTCAGTTGACCCTGCAACCCACGACGGGACAGGCAGGGGGGGGCGGAGCCAACGGACGTGAGGGCGTCGGTGAAACTACACAGTCCACTACCGCGCAGGCACCCTGTGTGTCTTCCAAACGGGAAGCCGCGCAACGCCTGCTGTCCAGCCTGTTGTGCAATAAGATCAGCCTGTTGCCCGTCGACGATAATGCCAAACTGGAGGCCGTACGCCAAACCCTGCAATCACAGGGATTTGACTTGGCCCCCGTGACGCCGCAAATGGCGGCCGATCTGGCGGCGGGCAAATGCAGCGAGGTCATTGAGGCGCTCACCAACGCCCTGACCGGCGATGAAAACACGGATGCCCTCAACGAGATCCTCGGCAATGCTGATGCACTGGCCGGGGAAGCGGTCGCGGCCTTGCTGCCGGCCGCGCCGACCGTGGATGATCCCGATCAAAAAAACGCCGCCCCGAACGGGTATTATTACCTTACCTCCTCCGGCGGGCCGCTGCTACTGCCCGCAGGGGCGGAGTTGGTCTTTTTTAAAGATCGCAGCCCGTATCCCAACGGCACCTTGCAGGGGTTTAAATTGCCGGACGGACGGCTGTACTACGCAGACATAGTGGAGGGACGGAACACCTTCAGTGGCTATCGCCTGATGGGAGACGCTTCGAGGCCGCCGAAGTATTATCCTGTCCCGAAGTTGTCGTTAACGGGGCCGCAAAAAGTGTACAAGTTGAATTATGTGGAAGCCAACGGGCAGTGCGGTTACCAGGTGGTGGAGAGTGAGTATGAATTCAAAGCCGTGGAGGAAGGCAAGATCATGGAATTGATCAATCCCGCCGGTGTCGTGAAGGTAACTTACTACCGCGCCTGTGAAGTGCCGGATTATGTGGGTTCGTGGACGACCGACGCACAGGGCATCAAACACAAAACGGTGGTCATTCAGGGCAGTACATTTTACCTGACTGAGCAAAACGGGGACATCACCGTCACAGGAAGATGGAAAACGTTCTCTAAATGTGCCACCTGCGGGAAAGAGGCTCAAGGGGCGTTGGACAATGCCCTAAAGAAAGCCCGTGCCACCAACGGAAAAATCACCGAAAGTACGCTGATTGTGACCCAACAAGACCAATCGTATGGGGATGCGGGAGTGATTTCCTATTCAGAGATGAAACTGATGGACATCCTGAAAAATCTGGCCACGACCTACAACAGTCTTGTGGATAAGGCCAAGGTGCCTGAGGCAGTTTGGAAAGCACAGGAAGATCTGCCCGCCGAGGATAAGAATTTCTTTGTGCAGGATAAAACGCGGGTGATTTCAGGGGCAGTGGACCAAGCGATTGAGGAGGCAAGAGACCTCCCCGAATTGGTAGGTCTGGGCTTGAAAGTAGCCTCCGATCCGCAGGGGGCCTATGACCAACTCAGCACGTTTGCGCAGCAAATGAGTTGGCAAAAAGCCAAAGACTTTGCCAAAGAAGCGGTCAAAAGTACAGTACAGTATGATTATTTGACTAACCCAAAAAACGAGTACAAACTGTATGGTACGGGTCGTTTGGGAGTGTCCATTGTCAAACTGGCAGCAGGTGGCGCGGCGCTCAAGTTTGCGGCCATAGTCAAAAAAGCCCCTGATTTTTTGGCTTTATGGAATAGGCTGAGAGATAAAATGGATAATCTGAGTTGGACACAAGCCGATAAAGACCGTTTTAGGTATGACTTCGAGACGGTGGATGAAAGCATTTTGAAACGTTTTGACGAGGGAGGTGATTTAGACCTTAATGCTTCTAAGGCACTGGACGAAAATAAAAACCTACGGCGTATCTTAGGAAATCTGCAAACATTGACCCGTTTAAAGTCTATTTTGCCAAGCGACTTATCGATGGATGACATCAAAGGGCTAATCATTAATAGTTCTAACAAACAGGATATATTGGCCGAATTAGCCAAGTTTGATGCCATCAATGTGGATGAACTGCGAGATTTGTTAAAAAAACGAGGATTATTGACCGTGGCGGTTAAAAAAGCAGATGTACCCTTCAAGGGCAGCCCGAATAGTGCGGTATTAGATCAAGTAACGACTCGGCAAACGGCTCGGCAAGCCTCTCAGAATTTGGATGTAAAATCGCCGACTTATGACGCAGATTATAAAGCACAGATGAAAGCCATGCGGGATGCCAGCGAGAAATCTGCCGAATTGATGGCCGATATTCACTTTGGAAAAGCTAACGAGATCGATTTATCTTTGCCTAATACAACGGCGAAACAGGGGCAATTTGACCGTGTTTACAAGACCACCGACCCACAAACAGGTGCAGTAACATGGCACGTAGTGGAATGTAAAGGAGGTGCCGCAGAATTGGGATCTCGCCAAGGACATCAGCAATGTACCAAACCCTATATTGAGAGTGTGATTGCTAATTTGAACGCGAATATAACAAAGTTAAACGATACACAGAGGGCAAATCTAAGAGACTTGCAATCTGCCCTAAATACAAGTAGTGTACGTTCGTATCGCTTAAAACAACCCTTTACAGATGATGGAACACTGGGAAATACTGAAATAACAGAATTTAACCTTTAATCTTCATAAAAATCAATGAAAGTAATTAATAGACATAGGCGTTCTGATTGGGAAACAGACCCTAATATTCAAAATGCTTTATCTTATTACAAAGAAGGCGTGGAAAAACACTATTTGGAATGGATAAGTAAATTAGCCTTACAATTTGATAAACATAGTATAAGCTATACTACCAATATCATAAAAAGGACTTTAGGCGAAACTGTTTATTCATTTAACAATTACACCTACAACTATCTATACTACTGCAATCAGCTGAGCAAAGCCTTTTTTCAATACAGTCTTGCCGATGGTCAGCCTGTCAAGTTACAAATAGCTGATAAAACCATTGAAACCATCGGTAAATTCTCGCCCAATGACAACGAAACAGGAGCTATGAATGTGGTCAGAGGTATTGAGCTTGCCCTCATCTTACGTGATAAAGAGGCGTTAACGTTCTACCCTACTATTCCTTTTGAGTTTACCGAAAAAGCCCAACACGACGACATCATCGCCGAGATCATGCTGATTTTCTTTAAGATGTTGGCCCAAAATTCGGCAGATGTATCGGCCGCTGCGACTACTTTTCAGCAGATACAGGGGCATTCTCAATGGGAAGAATACAAAAAATATGTGCGGTATACCCCTTTTCTCAACGACAGTATGTGGCGGTATTTGTTTGGGCATCGTCAGGAAAAAGTCGAGTTTTTATATTTACCCCTACTTAGAGTTTATTTCTTTATTTTAGACAACAAGCAGCCGGAATTTGAAGAAGCTGTTTATGAGGCACTTCAACTCTGGCAGCAGTATTACACCAAGAAATACGTAGAACAAGGCGAAGAATTTGATCGAAGTTTCGAACCGGAAGGATATTGGTGTATTCCCGTCATTGCTGCTTGTGCCTTTGCTTATGACAGAGGTCTAAAACTCAAAAACCTACAAAGTGATTATCTCTGCGATTGGATGATCGAAGGCAGGTTTGAAGATTTTGAGTTATTGGTCAAAGGAGACAGCCCCGCTTAGGCAGCCCCGTATAGTCGGGGCTTTTTTGTGTCCTTCCAAACTGCCCCCCCCCCTGATTTCTTGGCTTTATGGAACAGGCTGAGAGATAAAATGGATAATCTGGGCTGGACCCAAGCCGATAAAGACCGTTTTAGATATGACTTCGAGACGGTGGATGAAAGCATTTTGAAACGTTTTGACGAGGGAGAGTTTGATTTGGATGCGTCTAAAGCACTTGACGAAAATAAAATTTTGCGCCGCAATGCCGATAATCTAACAGCATTAACTAACATCAAAGCCAACTTGCCTTCGGATGGCAGTATCACTATGGCCGATGTAAAAGCAGGTATTGCCAAGTCAGACAGTAAAGAGACGTTTGTAACCGATTTAGAATTGGCATTGAAAAATGGAGAAATAGACAAAGCGAAGAAAATGCTTGAAAAAGGTGTTTTTTATAACACAACTTTGCCCAAGCCTTTGCCTTTTACAAATATCGGCTCGATTATCAACAGCAGCATTACCAATTTTGTAGAACTGCGAAAGCAGGCCAGACAATCGATTGCTGATTTGAAAACCACGGGCGAAAACTACAAAACGGCTCGCCAAGCTAAGATTACCGAAATAGGTCGTTTTAGCGAGCAAATAGCGGAAACAGGGGCCGATGCACATTTTATAAAAGGGGGCTTTCAGCGGGTGGATGAATTATTGGCCGATGCCTTGCCGGGGGCAGGGCAATCCGGTAAATTTGACCGTATCTTTGCCAAAAAAGATGCCAATGGTAACATCACTGAGTGGGCAATTGTAGAGTGTAAAGGTGGCACCAGTGAGATTGGCGGCAGAAGAAGAGGCTCTAATAATACCAATAACGAACAAGGTACAAAAGAGTATATTCAGAGCATTATTGAGGATTTGAGGCTAGACGAAGATGTTCTAACCACAAATCAGATTGATTTGTTGGATAAATTAACACGAGCAATCAACGAAAATAAAGCCAAATCATTTATTTTACGTCAACCATTTGACGATGTTACTGGCAATTTGAAAGAAGCGAGATTATCAACAATTTTTTAAACATGAATATTAAGAATATTCACCAACCCGCAACTTGGGAAACATCTAAAACTACTGAGCTTTTAGATCGAAGGCGAAGAAGAGTAAAAAAGGGTATTGAAGAAATTCAATATATTAGAAGTAATTTTAACTCCAATTTCAATTTGGGAGGCTTTTTACATGAGACTATAGTTTCTTTAGGCTATTCAAATCATTATTCTAATGACAATGATACTTTTAACCTACTTTGTTATTACTCCCAATTAAACTATGCCAATTTTTTGATTCGCTTTAATGTCGGTAAACCTGTACAGTTTGCGATTGCAGATAGGCAAATAGAAACCATTGGCGAGTTTAAAAATAGTGAGATAGGTACAGGCCATGTCATTGCGGGTATTGCAGCGGCTCGTATTTTACGGAATCAACCCTTCTTAGATTTCTATGCCAATATACCTGTAACACTTACCGAGCAACAAAACCAAGAAGATATCATTGGCGAAACCATGATGTATTTTTACCAAACCCTCATCAAAGGTGAAGCTGATAAAGATACTGCCGCTGTCACCCACTACCATATCAATAGTTTTTTAGATTGGGAAGAGTACAAAAAATACATCAAAGTAGAGGGCTACAACTCTTTACCTATTTGGAAAACTGTTTTTGACATGAGAAAACCAACAACAGCATCTTGTTTATTACCGGTTTTGGAGATTTACCATTATATCTTACACAAAGACCAAGCAGGTTATGAAAAAGCCGTTTATGAAGCGTTGGTCAAATGGAAGGAGTATTTTACGAAGCCCGTATATACATACCCCGATGAGCCAGGCAGAGAATTTGATCATAGTACCTACCCACAGGGCTACTTAGCCTTAGAAATCGCCGCTGCCTGTGCCTTTGCCTACGAGCGAGGCATGAAATTAGAAACTATCGAATCCGATTACATACCCAAATGGATGATAGAGGGTAGATTTGAAGATTTTGAACTCTTAGTGAAAGGAGACAGCCCCGCTTAGTCGGGGCTTTTTTAATTGCTTCCGCTTTTCCCCGCAGGGGCGGAACTGGTCTTTTTTAAAGACCGCAGCCTGTACCCCAACGGCACAATGCAGGGTTTTAAATTCCCGGACGGGCGGCTTTACTACGCAGACATAACAGAGGATCAGCATATCTTCAGTGGTTATCGCTTAATGGGGAGCACTTCGGCCGCACCGATTTATTATCCTGTCCCCAAATTGGTGTTAGCGGGCCTGCAAAATGTATACTACCTGAATTACGCGGAAGTCAACGGGCAGTGCGGGTATCAGGTGGTAGAGGGACAATATGAATTTAAGGACACGGGCAAGGGGGCCATCATCGGTATTATCAATCCCCCGGGTGCCGTGAAGGTAACTTACTACCGCGCCTGTGAAGTGCCGGATTACGTGGGTTCGTGGACGACCGACGCACAGGGCATCAAACACAAAACGGTGGTCATTCAGGGCAGTACATTTTACCTGACCGAGCAAAACGGTGACATCACCGTAAAAGGACAATGGAAAACGTTCTCTAAATGTGCCACTTGCGGGAAAGAGGCACAGAAGGCATTAGACAACGCATTGACCAAAGCCCGGGCCAAAAACGGGAAGATCACCGAAAGTACGCTGATTGTGGAAGGCATTACCAAACCCTACGGTTCGGCGGGGGAAATCATTTATCAGGACATGAACCTGATGGATATGCTGAAAAATCTGGCCACCACTTATAACAGCCTGTTGGACAAAGCCAAAGTGCCCGAAGAGGTATGGCTGCCGGGGAAGGAGTTTTTTGTCAGAGACGGTACCGGAGTGGTTTCGGGGGCATTAGATCAGGGCTTGGAGGAAGCTAAAGAAATCCCTGAATTGGTCGGATTAGGCTTGTCATTGGTGTCTGATCCCGAAGGAGTTTATAATCAACTCAGCACTTTTGCCCAACAGATGGACTGGGAGAAGGTCAAAAAGTTAGGTGCAGACATAGCAAAAGATGCTGTACAATATGAAAATTTTGAAAAAGGTGGACAGTATGCCAAATATGGTACAGGCCGTGTGGGGGTAATGGTAGCAAAAACAGTTGTAACAGGAGGTCTTACTTTAGTTGCTATTGTTAAAGATGCGCCCAACCAGTTAAAGAAAAGTTTGGATGACATTGCTGCCCTTTTGGACAATACTGGTAGATTTGTAGATGCGATTTTAGAGGCTGATTATCAAAAATACCTTAGTAGGAAAGCATCAGATGGCAAAGTACCAAGAGAACGTTTGGATTGGAAACAAGAACGTGATTATTGGCTCAAAGATTCACCCATGGCTAGGGGTAATGCTTTTAATAAGAAAGCTATTGATAATGATTGGTATGATTTTAATGAGGTTACCTTAGCAAATGGCAAAAGAGTAGATGGATACACCCCTCCTACGAATGGAAAACCAGGTGAAATAGTTTCGAGAAAAGCAACTAATCTCGAAGAAATAGAGCTGGCTACATTTGAAAGTTATCTAAAGGAAATGAAAGTCAAATACTCAGCAGGAGAGCCTATCAATGCCCCTAAATATGGAGATGATTTGAAAGGCAAAGTTTTGGAAGGTAAACAAATTTTAGAAATTCCAGAAAGCAATCAAAATTTTATCCGAATTCAAGAGTATATTGATTTGGCCAAAAGTAGTAAATACAACATCGAAATTCGTTTTAGACCAGAATAAACATGGAATTGAATAGCAAAGAATACCAAATCTACAAAAAAATTAACTTCACAAAAAGGTATGAAGCGTTGAGTAATAAGTTTCAATTTGAAGAAAGGCTTCAATATACGAATGAAGCTGTTCTCAAAATAATAAAGGACTTTGGATATACTGTTAAATATATAAAAAACAACAACTTTTTTAAGGTAGAAGAACGAGAACATGGAGTAAAATTTTATTTCCATATATGTTTGAAGTACAGTAACACAGAATTGATTACAGGTGCTACCGATATAAAGACAGACCAATTTCTGACAGGTAGCGTTTTTGGGAGGCTATACAAGCTAATAAAATATGCCGAAGGTATTGACTTAGAGGAGAATCTAAAAATGCCAAAATTTCGTAACTACGAAGATTTACAAGAAATTTTAAAAGAAGCCTTCGGTATTTATGAAGATTTCAAAAAAGCATTAATTGAAGAATATAGCCCCACATAATCGGGGCTTTTTTATGTTTTTTGCTAAGGGTTCTGCTGTGGGCAGACAGCGCAAACGGCTCTGGAATCGGCCCTGCAAAAGGCCCGGGACCGCAACGGGGTAAAGATCACCGAAAGTGCGCTGATTGTGGAAGGCATCACCAAAAACTACGGTTCGGCGGGGGATATTACTTATCAGAACATGAAGCTGATGGACATCCTCAAAAACCTGGCCACGACCTACAACAGCCTGTTGGGTAAGGCCAAGGTGCCCGAAGAGGTATGGCAGCCTGACAAGGAGTTCTTTGTCAGAGACGGTACGGGGGTGATAAGCGGAGCTCTGGATGGGGCCGCAGCAGAACTTACGGATAAGGCTCAACTTGTTGGTTTGGGGCTCCAACTAGTCTCAGATCCTGCAAAAACGGCTACTGATTTAGCCAATTTTGCTCAAAAAATGGAATGGGATAAAGCTCGGACGATAGCGATCACACTGGGAGAAGGATTAGTAAATTATGATGCGGGAGAATTTGACAAGGGGGGCATTTACGCATGGCACGCTACGGGTAAGGTAGGGGGCAGTTTAGCGTTAAATGGAGCGGCTCTGTTAGCCGTTGTTGCAGATGTGCCAAACGCTCTAAGAAGGGCAAGTGATATTTTGGCGGATTGGACGGTAGATTTATCAAAAGTTAGGAAAATAAGTGGCCGTTTTCCCATAAATTCGCAGATGTATGCAGGCAAAAAGTATTCCTTTGATGTAAATACCAATCCACCTTTGCAGGCAAAATACAATAGTAATGTACCAACATCTATCAAAGCAAGGTTAGATGCTTTACATGCCAAATACCCCAACGGAGTAGATTTTGATGAATTTGGTTTTGCTCGTTTTGAGCCTTATACCCTTACCATAAACGGAAAATTAGCAAAAGTTGAAGTGCAAACTGCGGGAAATAGAACGGCTGATTTTTCAGCAGCCGATGCTATTATGGGAATAGATGAAACGTATAGGCAATTAAATAAACTTACATGGCATCATTTAGAAGATACTAAAACGATGATTTTAGTCCCTTTTGATTTACATAGTGCAGTAAAACACACTGGGGGCGTTGGTGTCCTAAAAAATGATATTAACATTGAAGACTAAATTTATGATAAAAAAAAACGTGTTAAAACAAATTTCTCTCAGCAAGATTGAAGAATTTGCTACAGAACAGGGGGTTATCTTTCCGGAAGATTATGAAAAATTTTTGTATGAATATAATGGAGGATTTCCTGTCCTGCAAAAATTTCAGACAATGGATAAAAAAGAAAATAGCTCATGCGAAATATTTTTTGGAATAGATGATGACTTAACAATTTACAAGCACCTTACATTAAATGAGGTCTGGCAATCAAATATAAAAATGGATATGCCGGAAGAAATTTACCCCATAGGGCAAGATGGAGGCGGTAATCAAATTTGTATTTGCTTGAAAGGCGAAAATTATGGCAAAGTTTATTTTTATGACCATGAATGGTGGAATGAAGATGATGAAGGAAATATCACATGGGAAAATTTGTACTTAATAGCCAATAGCTTTACCGAGTTTTTAGAAAAGCTGCATTGAATATTTGTTGACGACATAAGCCTCGCTCTATGAGTGAGGCTTTTTTGTGCCTGCTTATCCGCATCAATTATTGATTTTGTCAATACTGCTAAAAATAATAAATATGTGCGCGGTTTCGTCAAAAAAAAACCTATAGAAGAAGACCGGCTGGATTTGGAAGATATTTTAGCCGATTGGACAATCCAAAACGACGAAAACCCGGAAGTACAAAAATGGCTGCTGTATGGCGAAAACAGCACAAGATTCCAAAAGAACCGCACACTGGGGAACGATTTGAGTACCAATATATCAAGTGTTTTTCAAAATAAAACAGAGCCGTATTACAGCACTTGGGCAAGTCAAATTAATTGGGCTTACAAAAACTACCCTTGACACTACTGCTACTAATTATGGACGATAATAATAAAAATGAATATAATGTGGAATTTATAAAGGTACGAATCCGGTACGGGAAGGGGCCAAATGGTTTTACATCGCCGAAAACACCGCCCAAGTCTTTGTATAAGAAGATTTATTTGTAGTTTCGCTTCACCAAACCAAACCTTCTTAAAACATGAGAACCATTGATGCTTGGCTGAACGAATACGGAGAAAGCCATCAGAATCCGACCAACAAATTGGTTCATTGGATCTGTGTACCGTCTATTTTTTTTAGTGTAGTGGGCTTGCTTTACAGCGTAAAACTGCCCGTTTATGTTACGGATACGCTACAACTTAATTTGGCAATGGTGATATTGACGCTGGTAACCGGCTATTATATACGCTTGTCAGTTACGTTATCGATTGGATTGATTCTCTTCGCCGGACTGTGTCTTTTTTTAGCACAACAAATTGAAAATCAAGGATGGACGTTGTGGCAGGTTTCATTGGGTATTTTTGTGATCGCCTGGATAGGGCAATTTTGGGGGCATAAAGTAGAGGGTAAAAAGCCGTCATTTTTCAAAGACCTGCAATTTCTGATGATCGGCCCGGCTTGGTTGATGCATTTTATTTACAAAAAAGCAGGCATTCCCTATTGATTTTTGATACTGACAAATAGGAGGTAATCGGCATAGGTCGGTTACCTTTTTTTATTATCTTGTTCCTGAAATTAACTTCGAACCAATACTTTATGAATGCCTTTGAACGCCAGAAAAAAATATACCTTGAAGGAGCTTCGGGAATCATATCTCCCATTCCTGTCGATGCCCGTTTGTTGGAAGAAAAAGCCCTGAAAGCCATGTCGAAGCAGGCGGCGGCGTATATTGTGGGCGGAGCAGGACACGGCGATACGATGCTTCAAAACCGTCGGGCATTTGAGCGTTGGCGTATCGTGCCTCGCATGTTGCGCGATGTGTCTGTGCGAGATACGAGTATTGAGTTATTTGGTAAAAAATATCCTTATCCGTTGTTGCTTTCGCCCGTTGGCGTACTGGAAATGGTGCATCCGGAGGCAGATATGGCCGTGGCAAAAGCGGCGGCGGCCACGGGAATTCCGTACATTTTCTCTAATCAGGCGTCGGTTCCGATGGAAGTGTGTGGTGCGGCAATGGAGAATCAACCAAGGTGGTTTCAGTTGTATTGGAGTAAGTCGGATGAATTGGTGGCGAGTTTTGTACAACGGGCTGAAGCCTCAGGTTGTCAGGCTATTGTGGTGACATTGGATACAACACTGTTGGGTTGGCGAACCCAAGATCTGGAATTGGCATATTTGCCTTTTTTGCGCGGATTGGGCATTGCACAATACACCTCAGACCCCGTATTTCGACGCTTATTGGATGATCCTGACCCAAATCCCGCGCCCAAACCCAAGGTCACGTTGGAGGCCATTCGCACCTTGTGGAGCATGATTCGTCATTATCCGGGAAATTTTTCGGAGAATGCCAAATCGGGTTATCCGCGCAAGGCCGTCAAAAAATTTATTGATATTTATACCCGCCCTTCGCTGACGTGGGAGAACTTGACGTACCTGCGTGGAATAACCAAATTGCCTATTTTGCTCAAAGGAATTCTCCATCCCGACGACGCGCTCAAAGCCTTGGATCATGGAATCAACGGATTGGTGATCTCCAACCACGGCGGCCGTCAGGTAGACGGTGCCGTGGGTACGATGGATATGCTGCCCCGCATTGCCGATGTGGTTCAGGGCCGCATACCGTTGCTGATAGACAGCGGTGTGCGCGGAGGCGCTGATATTTTTAAAGCCTTGGCGTTGGGCGCTACGGCGGTGTGTTTGGGCCGACCGTATGTCTATGGTCTCACGTTAGGCGGGACCGAGGGCGTGCAACAGGTGCTTGCCAATTACCTTGCTGATTTCGACCTGACAATGGCGCTTGCGGGCTGTCGTTCGATCAAAGAAATAGGGGCGGATAATGTTATGATGGTTTGAACCGCAATTCCGTAGGTGGTGCCTTCGGTTGCTCACAACCGAAGATCGCGAAAACCGCAAAATGATAAACCGCAAAATGATAAACCGCAAAATGATAAACTGAAAAATGATAAACTGAAAAATGATAAACCGCAAAATGATAAACCGCAAAATGATAAACTGAAAAATGATAAACCGCAAAATGATAAACCGCAAAATGATAAACTGAAAAATGATAAACTGAAAAATGATAAACTGAAAAACGTAAAAGGAGATAAGTATGCTGTGTCTTCGGTTGTAAGCAACCGAAGTTTGTGGAAACCGTAAAATGTAAAACTGAAAAATGCAGGTGGTGCCTTCGGTTGCTCACAACCGAAGATTGCGAAAACCGCAAAATGTAACAGGGAATGCACTTGGCAGTGTGATAGTTTCGATTTACTTTTTCTTCAGTGCTAACGCCGAAACAAATGTCATGAGCAGACCTACCGGGAAAGGCTCCATGAAGGTAACCGCGAAATTGTAAAATGGATTTTGGTAGTGCTCGTTCAATTGGCGCATTTCGACGGCTTGCTTGGCAATAGCGGCAGCACTTTCGCCACTCTCTTTCATTTTTTGAAGCTCATAGGTTCCGTAATCTTCCATGAAGGTAGGAAAGAAATTAAAGTAAAAAATAAGCCACGTAAGTGAATAGCAAACGCAGGAAATGACCGTCACTGAAATGCCGATCTGAAACGCTCTTCCAAACGTAATTTTGCCTTCGCTGTGTTGGTCACGGTAGGATTTAATGCCAAAATAAACCAGAGTCAGGGAGAGAATGATGGACGTAAATCCAAACCAAATGCCATACTCAACAAAGGTTTGAAGCCCAATGGCCTTGCCTATTGAGGTTAATAAAACCAACAAAACGGAAGAAATAAGGCCCGAAATCAAGCCGAATCGGATAATTGTTTTTTGCATAAAAATAAAAGTTAAAAGAAGTGAAGGAGGGCGTGAGCCGTTGTTGAAACCTGAACAAAAGTAGGAGAGAAGCAAGGTTCAGGAGGTCATACTTTCGGGTGATTTTTACAGAAGAATCCTAAATCATCCTTTAGTTTACCCTCATAAGCCCCAATTCTTTGGCTTTGTTGATGGCTTTAGTGCGGCTGTTCACTTCCAGTTTTTCAAACAGACGAGCAGAGTGCGTTTTGATGGTATTGAGTGAAACAAACAGTTTATCCGCTATCTCCTGGTTGGTCAATCCCTGCGTTATCAATTCCAATACTTCCAGTTCGCGTTTGCTGATGCCTAATTCCCGGATCTTGTTTTCGTCGAATGAAGCCGGGGCCTGAACGATGATCTGTGGCGGCGCTTTTTTGGTTAGTTTGAGTCCCGCCCAAATACCGATGCCCATAAACAGCGCGGCAATGAGCCCGCCGTAGATTTCGAAAATGTGCATCCGCACTAAGAACTGGTATTCAATGAGTTTAAGCACAATTAACAAAACGCCTAATCCAATGCCGTAAAAAATATAGATTCTTTTCATTCCGTCGGGAAAACAAATAGCCGCAATGGCACGACTTTTTGCCCAAATTTCTTTAAAATTGACCAACAACTCAATCACTTTCCCATTTTCGTATGAAATTAGCCCATCAAACCGCGATCGTTACCGGCTCAAGTTCGGGAATCGGTCGCGCCATTGCCATTGCCTTCGGACAGGAAGGCGCCAATGTCATTGTCAATTACAACAGCAGTCGGGCAAAAGCCCTGGAAGTCGTGAAACAGATCAAAGCGGAAGGCGGCGATGCTATCGCGGTCAAAGCCAACGTGGGCAAAGAATCGGACGTGTTAAAAATGTTTCAGAAAGCGGTTGAAACGTTTGGACAAGTGGATATTTTAGTCGCCAACAGCGGTATTCAGGACGATTCTTCTTTTTTGAAAATGACGCTCGACCAATGGAACAACGTCATCAATACCAACCTGACGGGGCAATTTTTGTGCGCCCGCGAAGCCGCCCGACACTTTGTAGCGCAGGCCGAAGGCAAGGCCATCCCCCACGCCATCGGCAAAATCATTTGCATGAGTTCAGTACACGACATGATTCCTTGGGCGGGGCACATTAATTACGCTGCTTCAAAAGGAGGCGTTTTGATGTTTATGAAGTCGATTGCACAGGAGCTGGCTCCGCTGAAAATCCGCGTCAACGCTATCAGTCCGGGCGCGATTCAGACACCTATCAACAAAAGCGTTTGGTCGTCGGAGAAAAACATGAAAGACCTGATGAATCTGATTCCCTATCGCCGCATCGGCCAACCCGAAGACGTAGCCAAAGTGGCCGTTTGGCTGGCTTCTGATGATTCGGATTACGTGACGGGAGAAACCCTTTACGTGGATGGCGGCATGATGCTTTATCCGGAGTTTTCGGATAATGGCTGATAGTTATTGCTCTTACAGAATAAATCCAAAAGGCCTGCGCAGGCCTTTTTTTATGAAGTTCACTTGTTGAGATCATCGATTTGCAACGCTTGCTGCAAGGGTAACGTAATCAATGATAACCTGTAATTAGAAGTACGGACTTGATCGCCAATGGTTTACTACCGGCGATCAAGTCCAAAATAGAAGTGATAGTATAAATAAACTTGCCAAGTTTCGAAACGGCGACGTCCGATCTTGGCAAGTCTTATTTTCAGAATGCCAAGGTTTGTCCCAATCGGCTGCTCTCAATGGCCAACTCCATCACACGGGTAGTGTTTCGGGCTTGCTGAGGTTTTACGATCAGTTCTTTCCCTTCCGCAATGGCTTCGTAGATGTTATTATAAAAAGGAGTATAATGTCCCGGCAAAGAAGGAATCGTCTTTTTCCCCGCTTCCGTATACAGCGTTCCCCATTGATTTTCAGGTTCTTCGCCCCAATGTTCCGTATTGGGCAGGGCGTTTGTGCGTAAGGTATCTTCCTGAATATCAAGTCCATGTTTAATGAAACTCCCTTTGGTGCCGTGAATTACGTACCGCAGGCTGTTTTCAAAAACCACCAAACTGGCTTTGAGAATAACGCTTTTGTCGGCATAATCCAGGCGGACATCAAAATAATCGTCTGTTTCTCCGCCCGGGCGAATAATCTTAACGGTAGCGGTTACTTTTTGGGGAGTCCCAAACAGCGCCAACGCCTGATCGATCAGGTGAGAACCCAAATTATACAGTGTCCCGGCTCCCGCGGAAGCTACTTCTTTCCATGTTCCCTGAGCTACTTCGGGGCGGTAACGGTCAAAATGCCCCTCAAATTCAACTACTTCGCCCAAGCTCCCTTCGTCAAGTAGTTTTTTTATGGTCAGAAAATCGGCATCCCAACGGCGGTTTTGATAGGCCGAAACGATCAATTTTTTTTGCTCGGCCAACTCTATAAGCGCCTCGGCTTCGGCGGTAGTATTGGTAAATGGTTTTTCAATGACCACGTGCTTGCCCGCTTCCAAAGCGGCTTTGGCGTATGGGAAATGGAGGTCGTTGGGCGTACAGACAAACACAAGGTCGATGGAGTCATCTGCCAATAATTCTTCTGCGCTACCGATCACCTCAATGGAAGGGTCAAATTCATGAACAGAAGTGCTGTTTCTCGTTACGACTTTGGTTAACTTGAAATGTGGATTAACTTTCAAAAAAGGAGCGTGAAAATAACGGCCCGATAACCCGAATCCAATTAGGCCAACATGCAGAGGAGTAGACATAATAATAAGTTTTTAGTAACGAAAGGTGGTTTAAATCAGAGTTGCAAATAACGAAACCTTTCCCGAAAACGAAGGGATTTTGGTCAAAAAGCTACTGATAAAGCTGTGCCTTTTTTTATAATAAGTACTTCTTATGTATTTATTTTAACTATCACGCAAAGCCGCAGAGTGGCAAAGAGATTGACTGTTATATCTTTGTGTCTCCGCGCCTTTGCGTGAATAACTTTACTGAAGTACGCGGCAGTGTGTGCAATGGCAATTCCTGTAAATTGGGCAAAAAGTTTTACCTTTGACCCTCCATTTAAGAACAGCTTTCATCGAATGCGATTTTTTCAGAAGAATACTCCTCTTTTTGCCCGCCTCGGCTACTTCATATCCTTTATTATCCTGTTTATTCTTGCCGTCATTGCCGTTGAGTTTTTTGTAGGCAACGGTGACGGTATTTGGTTTGATTATGATCTGCGGCTGATCGGCTTCCGGATCGTTGCGTGGGCCGTAGGATTGGTGAGTCTTTATGTAGGGATTCGTCAAAGCCCACCGACGGTGCAAAATATTTTGCTTTCGCTGGCAAGTGTCTTTTTTGTGATCTATGGCGTTGAAACGGTAGTGGGTTGGATTCATGATGCGGGCCAAAAATCGTCACCGACTTCGGGACCACAGTACGCCGGCCCTGCGTATGATTCAAGCTATGCTTTTGATGAATTTTTAGGAAGAAAACCCATTCCAAGCCATAATTTTAAGTGGGTGAAAACCATGAATGGGAAGCCCGTGATCGACATTGTGATGCACGTCGATTCGCTTTCACGGCGCATTACTCCTTTTGCCGACAGTACTACGGCCAAACGCGACAAATACGCTTTGTTTTTCGGTTGCTCTTTCACTTACGGCGATGCGGTGAATGATAATGAAACAATGCCCTACTATTTTCAAAAAGACAATGTCGGGTACCAAGCTTACAATTACGGCTTTTTCGGGTATTCGCCGCGTCACATGCTGGCACGGTTGCAGCATCAGGACTTAACGAAGCAAATTGCTCAAAAACAGGGCTTTGCTGTTTATACTTACATTGAAGACCACGTCAATCGGGCTATTCCTTCGGCAGGTTGGATAGGAATGTACGACGGTTACTTTCCCGATGTCGTTGAGTCGACCATGCAGACGGATGGGGTGTATCGTTTTGTGCATCCTCTCAAATACCGTTTTGGGATGATGGTGTTTAAAAGTAAAGTCCGTCAACATTTTGCGATGGATTTCCCTTTTGCCTATCGACCCAAAGATTACGAACTGACGGCGAATCTTATCAAAAAATCACAGGAGGAGTATAAAAAACAGTTTAAAAACGACCGATTTTATGTCGTCATTTACCCTGATGCTGTAAAAAAAGATTCTCCCATGATCGGCTTGCTGAAAGCGAGGGGTATTAACGTAATAGACTATCGAAATTTATTTCCGTTTCCTTCCAAAAAATACCAACTTCAACACGATGGACACCCCAATCCTGAAGCACATCGGCTGCTGATGGAGCAATTGACCAAAGAGTTGAAAACGAAAGGCGTTATTTAGTTGTAGTAGGCCAAGTAATTGAGCAGTGTAATCTTATGTATTTGATTTACAAGGTCCAAAGTTTCTTATTTTCGATCATAGGTAAATTCTTACCGCAAACGGTGAGACGATTTATCATTTTGATTGTTATAGATTGGAAAATGCAGTCGAAGATAGTTGGATTCAGGATTGAATTGTCCGATAAAATTGCCGAATTGCTTGTGAAGATTGCTTTGCAAAGAACGGGAAAGAAGAAATGGAAGTTACCGACAACATTGACATTTAACGATTAAACACTTTTACAGAAATGACAGGTTTTGGAGAATTGGCTCAACAAACCGCTCTTTACCCGCAAGAGGCACTGGCACCCGTAAAAGTGGGCCAACAACGCCTGTTGATAGGATTGCCAAAGGAAGTGTCATTGCAGGAAAATCGGATTGGCCTCACGCCCGAAGCGGTCGCTATTTTGGTGCGTAACGGGCATCAGGTAGTGATTGAAAAAGGCGCAGGCGAAGGCGCTCAATTCCCTGATCATGAGTACAGTGAAGCAGGTGCGCAGATCGCCTATTCTCCGCAGGAAGTGTTTGCCTCAGACCTGATCCTAAAAATTGAACCATTGGTTGAGCAGGAATTTGGCCACCTTAAAAACGGTCAAAAGATCATTTCTGCGCTCAATTTGCCCTCGCGAGAACGTTCCTATTTTGAGTTTCTGAACGAGAAACATATTACGGGCATCAGTTACGAATACATCGAAGATAAAGTAGGCGGCTTGCCTGTCATTCGGTCGTTGAGTGAGATCGTGGGAAGTACGGTGATGCTGATCGCGGCCGAATACCTCAGCAGCGCCAATAATGGTCGGGGAATCATTCTGGGTGGTATTACGGGCGTGCCGCCAACCAAAGTAGTCATAATAGGTGCCGGAACTGTGGCCGAATACGCCGCTCGTACAGCCTTGGGATTGGGTGCCGAGATCAAGATCTTTGACCAACATATTTATCGTCTGCAACGCCTCAAATACGCCATTGGCCAAAATATCTATACGTCTATTATTGAGACAGATACGTTGGCCGAAGCTATTCAGCGCGCCGACGTGGTCATTGGTGCGTTGCGCCCCAATGACGGCTTCAGCCCAAGCATCGTGACCGAAGAAATGGTATCACGGATGAAGCCCAATTCGGTCATCATTGACGTGTCCATCGATCAGGGTGGTTGCATCGAAACGTCGCGCATCACTACCCATAAAGAACCGACCTATCGTGTTCATGATGTTATCCATTATTGCGTACCCAATATCGCTTCGCGTGTGGCCCACACGGCGAGCATGGCGTTGAGTAATGTGTTTTTGCCGATGCTGCTGCGGGCGGGAAACACGGGCGGCATTGAACAAATGATGTTTGCAAATCGTTGGTTCAGTAAGGGGGTTTATTGCCACGGCGGAATGCTCACCAATCCGATCATCGCCAAGAAATTTAACATGCGCCACAAAGACCTGAGTCTGTTGTTGGCCGCGAGAATGTAAAAATTAGGAGCCGGAAAGTCGGTAGTGAGAAGTGAGTATAGATTCGAACTGCTGTTTTTTGACAACTAACTACTTTAAAGACCATGATTAACAATAGTAATGAAAGTATGCTGATGGACGATGCCAACTCGCCCGAAGTCAATAGACGGCTTTTGGGGTTGATATCGCAGGATTTTGTGAAAATATCCGATCAGTTAAAAGAAGCATCGTACCAAATTCGTCGGAGAGGTTTTTCGGAAAACCCCATCTTTGTTGCCGTTCAGAATGACATAGACCTGGGAATATTATTGGTAACTAAAAATGAACTTGAAAATGAGTGGGCTTACCGAGCGTCGTTTTTAGATGAATTCGTTCAACGGGGCTTGATCGGTGCAGAATCGATAGAAATGTTCAGAGAGAATTATAAAAATCCCGATGAGTATTGCTGTTTGTTCGTCGTTCAGGGAGATTTCGCGGGATTTGTGTTCATTCCTTTTCCCGAAGATTAAAAACAAACGTAGGGGCAGGCTTTACGTCTGCCCTTTATCCAATTAAGAAGCTGCCGGCGCAGGAACAATGAGCTTAAAAGCTTCCGGAACAAGAATGGCTTTCACTTCTTTTACTTTTCCCAAGTATTCTCCATCTACTTGAAAATGAATCTTTTTCGCCGAACGCATCTTTAAAGCATCGGTTTGAAAAACTTCTGTTTTAGTTGAATCATAGGGGGCGTGGGTAACAACCATTTTGAACAGCTCACGAATCGATATTTTTTTGATCACCACAACTTCAAACAGTTCGTCGTCCAGTTTACCAATGGGGTTGATGACCGCGCCGGTCCCGTATTTGGTTGCGTTGGCGATCACGATCATCGAAGCATTTATTTTGATGGCTTTTTGATCGATCTGCATTTCCACTTCCATCTTTGAGTTTTGCCACAAAACTTTCATGGAAGCCATTAAATACCCCCACATGCCACGTACCTTTTGGCGTTCAAACCTTTTCATAAGGTAGGCATTTAACCCAATATCGCTCAGGTGGATACATAGCTCTCCGTTGATCAACGTGGCATGAATTTTTTTGGTGATCCCATTTATCAAAACATCCAATGCCTGCGCGGGGTTATTACTGATGCCGAGTTCAGTAGCAAGTCCATTGGCAGAGCCTGCCGGGAGAATACCCAATGTAATATCAGTGTGTGTGATGCATTCCGCCGCTAACTTTACCGTACCATCGCCTCCGACAGCCACCACCAGTTGCGGCGCAAACAAACGGATTTTTTCTTTGATCGTATCGACCGTACATACTTGCGTTAGGTGAAATAGCTCAACGGTGTGGTCTAAAGGTTTAAAATAGTTGGTTATTTCGGTGGTCCAATCTATTTTTTGATTGCCCGAGCCGGGGTTAATGATAAAAAATACTTTTAAGACGCTTGTATCAGTCATGGGCGGAGAAAGTTGCGATGCGCAACCAAAATTTAGTAAATTGCTTAAAGATGAAAAAAGAAACGGACTATTCTGACGCAATCGTGAAAGTATATCACGGGTATGGTCATAAAGATAACTTAATTATCTATGGTCATGTATTGGCCGATAAAATAGCAAGCCGAAAAAAGTATACCGGCAATACGTTAAGGAATGCTATTCATTTGATGAAGCTGTTTTTTGTTGAGCCTGTTCCGGGTGTCCGCGTACAATTGCAATGGGGTGAGCAGCAATTATATACTACTACCGAATCCGATGGTTTTTTTAAGTTTGAGTGGCAATCCGTTACCGATGTAGCGGCCGGTTGGCATAAGGTACGGGTGAATTTACTGAGTGCTAAAGAAAAAGTAACAGCCACATGTCAGGGCGAGATCTTTGTACCGCATTCTACGCAGTATGGATTTATTTCGGACATTGACGATACTGTGCTGGTTTCGCATTCGTCCACTACCGGCAAAAAATTAAGGGTAATGTTTACCAAAAATCCGCGCAGTAGAAAATCATTTGTGGATGTGGTGAAGTATTATCAGCTCCTTGCGTTGGCGCATACCGAACCCAACGTTCCCAATCCTTTTTTTTACGTATCAAGCAGCGAATGGAATTTGTACGATGATCTGAACGAATTTTTCAGGCACAATGACCTGCCAAAAGGGGCTTTTTTGCTCAACGCGATCAAAAAATGGTACCAATTGCTGCAAACGGGAAAAACAAAACACGAAGGAAAATTGATGCGGGTGGCAAGGATTCTGAGCGCATTTCCGAAACAACGTTTTGTACTGTTGGGAGACAATTCTCAGAAAGACCCCGAGATCTATGCGCTGATCGCCAACAAATACCCTGACAGGGTCATTGCGTTGTATATCAGGAACATCGATCCCGAGAAGGAAGCCGTTACTTTGAAAATACTGAAAGCCATTAATGATAAAAATGTTCATACCTGCCTTTTTAAACACACCGACGAAGCCATTCAACATTCAAAGTCAATCGGCCTGTTGGAAGAAAACAATTGAGGCAAATGGCGTATATCTTTTAACTTTGGCGAATTAACCCCTTCAACAACCAATAAACTTCTGTATGCTTATCATTGATGCGCACTTGGACATGGCCATGAACGCCGTGGAATGGAACCGCGATTATACCTGCTCCGTGCAGGAACTTCGGGAACGTGAAATTGAAAAAAATCTTACCGATAAACGTGATCGCGGCAAAGGTACCGTTTCACTTCCTGACCTCCGGCGCGGCAATGTAGGATTAGTAGTGGCCACGCAATTGGCCCGAGTGACGCAGCGAGGCAGTGCTTTTGACGGTTGGTATTCGCCGGCGCAGGCGTGGGCCATGACCCAGGCCCAAGTGGCTTGGTATCAGGCAATGGTCGATTTGGGAGAAATGACGCAGATATCGAATGCCATTGAATTGAATGAGCATATTGCCCTTTGGGAAAACACGGCTATTTCCAATGATAAAAAACCGGTTGGTTTCATTCTCTCGCTGGAGGGTGCCGATTCATTGATTGATCTTTCGTACCTTGAAAAAGCCTATCGTTATGGATTAAGAGCCATTGGCCCTGCTTGGTACGGCTCGGGGCGTTATGCTTCCGGAACAGGCACTACCGACGGATTGACTCCTGCCGGCAAGGACCTGTTGCGTGAAATGGATGGCTTGGGAATGATCTTGGATGCCACACATTTGACGGACAAGGGTTTTGACGAAGCGTTGGCGATATTTAAAGGAACGATTTGGGCCAGCCACCACAATTGTCGGACGTTGGTGCCGCATCAGCGTCAACTTTCGGATGAGCAAATTTTGCGGTTGGCCGAACGCGGTGCCGTCATTGGCGGTGCTTTGGACGCCTGGATGCTCGCGCCCGGATTTTTGCAGCGCCAATCTGATCCCAAAGAATTTGGGGTAACCATGTCGAAACTGGTTGACCATTGGGATCATATTTGCCAATTAACGGGTAACAGTCTGCACGTTGCTTTCGGAACGGACTTGGACGGTATGTTTGGACGTGAACAATCTCCCTACGATCTGGATACGATTTCAGATCTTCAATTATACCAAAACCTGTTGCATGAGCGAGGTTACAGTGAAGAGGATATCGAAAATATTTTTCATAAGAACTGGCTTAGATGTTTGCAGGGGGCTTGGCAGAATAATCGTTGATGTTGGTCGTTTTTAATAAATTAAAACCTAAACCGGAGGGTTGAATGCGACGTACATTTTTGTTTTTTATTCTTTTGATTGGGTTGGGCGGCAAGCGCGGACAAGCGCAGAACGCGGTGATTCGAGAAACCACCCAAACCCTCAAAACCTATCCCTTTTCAGATCCTGATCCTGTGCCCAAACCCGGGCGGATATACCCCTATTTTCGCTACGACGGCTATACGAATACTCCCGTCATGAAAGAGTGGAAATTTATTGAACTCGAAAACGATTACATTAAAGTCTATATCACGCCCGAAATAGGTGGCAAGATCTGGGGCGCGTACGAGAAATCCACCAATTACCCGTTCATTTACTTCAATCATGTCGTCAAATTTCGCGACGTAGCCATGCGCGGCCCGTGGACGTCGGGCGGCATTGAGATAAACTTCGGTGATATCGGTCACGCACCTACGGTTGCGACGCCCGTGGATTATTTTACCCGAACCAACGACGATGGAAGTGTAAGTTGCTTTTTGGGCGCGTGGGATTGGGCGGCGCGAACGCGTTGGATGGTAGAAGTAAATTTGCCTAAAGACAAAGCGTATTTTACCACCAAATCGCATTGGTACAACGCAACTCCCTTTGAAACAAGTTATTATCATTGGATGAATGCGGGCTTTAAGGCCGCCGGCAATCTGGAATTTGTCTTTCCCGGCACCAATTACATCGGACACAATGGGGAAGTAGGAGCGTGGCCGCGCGATTCATTGGGACATAGCCTGAATTTTTACGAAAAAAATAACTTTGGCGGTTCCAAATCATACCATGTGTTGGGCAAAAAAACCGATTTCTTCGGCGGTTTTTGGCACAACGACAACATGGGTTTTGCCCGGTATTCTCCCTATCATGACAAATTGGGTAAGAAAATATGGATTTGGGGATTGTCACGCCAAGGCATGATCTGGGAAAAACTCCTGACCGATGACGACGGCCAATACGTAGAATTGCAGTCGGGGCGATTGTTTAACCAAGCTTCCGAAGGCAGTATGTACAGCCCGTTCAAACACGTATCGTTCATGCCCTACGCACACGACAGTTGGACAGAATATTGGTTTCCCGTCAAAAACACGCGCGGCCTTACGCACGCCACGCCGCAGGGAGCCATGAATGTGCGTGTGCGGGATGGCTGGCTCAAACTGGATTATTGCGCCGTTTCGTTTGTACAGGATACATTGACAATTGGTGTTGATAATCAAATACTTATTAATAAAAAGTTGGATTTGAAGCCATTGGAGATCCTTCGGGATTCGGTTCGTTGGACAGGAGATACGGAAAAATTGGTGATCAAAGTAGGAGAGGAATTTATTGCCGACGGACAGCCAACGGCAACTCTACGGCCGTTGGAAGCTCCCAAAGATTTTGATTGGAACTCCGAATATGGGTTGTACATGCGTGGAAAAGACCTGATGAATCAGCGAAAATATGAAGATGCAGCTCAGTATTTCAAAAAGGTATTGGAAAAGAATAAATACCACATAGATGCCTTGGTCGATTTGGCCGAACTGTACTTGAACTGCAAAGCAGGTGGGCAAGGACATAGCATTCCTCTTATTGCACAGGCACTTATGGTTAATGCATATCATCCCAAAGCAAATTATCTTCGGGGAATGACGATATGGAATAGTGCCGGCAATGCGGCTGATTTTTTTGCAGTTGCTTCTTTAGATGAGACGTATCGCTCGCCTGCACTTACACAATTGGCGATAAGAGCCATTCGTCAAAAAGATTGGGGAAAGGCCGCTATGTATGTACAACAGGCTGTTGAGGCAAATCTCCATACTACCGAAGCGCTTCAACTGGAGATTGTGATAGCCCGAAAACGCGGACAAAATGCGCACGCGCTGAAATTAATAAAACAATTACTGCATCAGGATCCATTAAATCATTTTGCCCGTTTTGAGCATTATTTGATTACAAAAACAGAAGAAGACAAAGCGCAGTTTCAGCGTCTTATCCGAAGTGAATTGCCACATGAGACCTATCTGGAAATAGCGATGCGCTATAATCAGGAGTTATTGTTTGAAGAAGCGTTTCAGGTACTCGAAATGGCTCCGAAAGAAGTGATGGTACTTTTATGGAAAGCAGAATTTTTGGGTAAACTTAACAGATACCCTGAACAGGGAGAAATTGTTAAAGAGGCACTGCAAAAATCGCCGGAAGGTGTTTTCCCTTTTCGCTATGAGGATATTTGGGTTCTGCCTCTACCTTATTCAAACTGGAAAGTGGGGTATTATCATCATTTACATAACTGGGCACTGAATCACATTGATAAGCGCTTTATTCTTAAAGATGTAGGCTCTGACTTCATTCCTGATTATGCGCCTTTATATTTGGCTAAAGCCGAACTGTTTAAAAATCAAAAAGATACAGCACGACAAGCGTTGGAATATGCATACAAATTAGAACCAAAAAATTGGCGTGTGGTAAAAGCTTTAGCGAATTTCTACGCCGAAAACGGCGAATTAAAAAAAGCATTGAAAGTCAACGAATCAAGACTTTCCAAGTTTTTGAAACTTGGAAAGTCTGAAACGACGGAATCCGGTTTGCCCGATCATGAAGTGTATATTTTGGGGCAACAGCGGGCGCAATTGCTTTTAAAATTGGAACGCTACAAAGATTGCATTGAATTACTGCAATCGCTTACCATTTTACCCAATGAAGGGGCATCAGCGGCGCATGCGTTGTTTCGTGAAGCCAATATTCGTTATGCCGCTGAATTAACCAACCGCAGGAAATACAAAGAGGCACAGCTCTATCTGGAACAGGCCGAAACGTGGCCCGAAAACTTAGGCTCGGGTGAGCCGTATGAACCGGACAATCGCCTGACGTTGTATTTGAAAAAACTTGTCAACCAAAAAATCAAAAACCGAGGGCCCGAGGCGGCGGATTTGATGAAGTTGAGCAAAGGACTTTCAACCAAAGAGTTTGATTTATTGAAACTCTTTGAATAATTAAAACCACTCAGTAATCTCATTAACGACAGTATGATCAACCGACTTATCATCATTACAGGCAGCAGCAGAGGCATTGGAAAGGCAACGGCAGAAATATTTTTAAAAGGAGGTGAGAGCGATCTTGTGATTGGCGTTGCCAGAACGGCAGCGACCGAAACGGTACCCAATTTTAAAGGCATTCAGGCAGATCTGAGTCATTTGGAAGGGTGCGAAAATTTGTTGTCTCAATTGGCTGCTTTTATCGCCGAAAATACCCCTCAGAAGCTGATCTTGGTCAACAATGCCGGGCGTTTGGGAGAAGTTGTTCCTTCATATCAAACGCCGCCGTCAGACTTGGCCAAAACGATTTTTTTGAACATGACTGCGCCGATGATCCTGCAAAATGGCCTGTTGACAGTAAGTGTGGAGAAAGCCATTCCGCTCGAAATCGTCAATATCTCTTCCGGCGCGGCCAAGCATGAATACTATGGTTGGAGTGGCTATTGCTCGACCAAAGCGGGCTTTTTAATGGCTGCTCAGGTGTTGA